>NZ_JAHXRI010000009.1 GCF_019923725.1 Zwartia hollandica | reverse complement strand
AGGCGAATACGTGACGGCCAGCGGATCATTCAAGCAGTGCTCGGCCAGTTCAGCGAGATTCTTTTCAAACGCGCGTGCCAGCATCGCAATACTCTGCTCATCATGCGCCAAGTGGCAATACTCAATCTGGAACTGGAAGGCTCCACTCGCATCAAGCATCGAATTGATCTCGAGCAAGTGCTGACGACCACGAGTCACATCATCTTGGCCAACCGCCAAGCTGTTAGGTGCCATGCGCCACGCGCTCCGATCGGCCTGCACGCCGTGCTCGAAGCGGCCGTGGTAGTTAAACACCACCTGCGGATCGATCAAGGCGCTACGGGGCGCATCGACGTGTATCGCGCTTGCCGTATCGAGGTAACGAAGCACGCCGTAACCGAGTCCCTTGTCGGGCAACGCACGCAAGCTCTCTTTCACGGACAACACCGCATGACCGGCGCGTTGCTTTTCCTGCAGATCGATCTCTCCCAAGCGCAGTCTTAACGGGAACATGCTGGTAAACCACCCCAGCGTACGCGTCAGATCCGAGTCCGTCTCACGCCCATGACCCTCAAGCGCGATAAGGGGCGAATGCAGGTCGCGCTGATACTGCGTGTGGCTCCAGTCACGTAAGGCCAAACCTAGCGCGGCAAGCAAGACATCATCAATCCGAGCATGGTAGACCGCAGGAGCGCGTAACAATTGCTGCGTGCGCCCAGCCTCCAACCCACCTGCGATGTGCGCCGCATGTGCCTGCGTGTTCTGCTCAGGCGTGATAGTGCGATCAAGCGGCAAGGCTTGTGCACCCTCTAGTTGCGAGAGCCAGAGAGACTGCTCCGTGCGACGCGCGCCTGTGCTTGCCTGGGCGTGTAACGTCTCACCCCAAGCGCGCAACGACTGCGTGGGTGCGGGCAACGCCTGCGGAGTCGGCTGCGTCAAGGAAATGAGGTCCTCAATCAGAATCCGCCACGACACCCCATCAATCGCAAAGTGATGGATCACCAGCAACAGTAAGGGGCCTTGGCGCTTGTCGCGCTCAACCCAAAGGGCGGCAACCATGCCACCACTTGCGCTCGGGTTCAAGCGCGAGGACATCTGCATGAATGCCTCGCGCACGGTCTGCTCGGCTTGCGCTGCGGGCAGCGTGCTGACATCGAGCGTCGGCAACGCCAGCGCCTCGAGCGTAACGACTGGGTCGATCATGAACTGGGTCTGGGGTCCATTGCCTTGCGTGCGCAAACGCAGTGCGCCGTGGTGCGCGCGCAAAGCGTTTAACGCCTTGACAACGTCTTGGTGCCCCATCCGCTCGGGCGCATCGAGCCACACCGCTTGGTGAAAGCGCTTAATTGACCCACTGCCGCGCAATAACTGTTGGTAAATCGGTAGCGCGGGAACGAGCCCATCCTCCACCCAGGTTGTCACAATCTGTGAGGCGTCTAACTGACTCGTGACGCTTGCGAGTGATTCGGGCGTTTGATGCAAGAAGATATCGCGGGTGTTGAGCTTAAAACCCTGCGCCCGAGCTCGACTGACCAAGCGGATGGCAGAGATACTGTCGCCACCGATGGCAAAGAAGTTATCGTCCAGACCCACTTGGGTGTTGTTGGTCACCTCGGCAAACAACGCACACAACACCTTCTCGGTCTCGGTGCGTGGCGCGCGATGCTCGGTTGTGCTGCTCGCCGCACTGGGCTCGGGCAGACGACGGCGATCGAGCTTGCCGTTTGGTGTCAGCGGCAAACTCTCCATCGTCACAAACGCCTGCGGCACCATAAACTCGGGCAGCGTCTCGAGCAACTTCGCGCGCAGCACCGACTGCTCGGGCATCTCCTGGCCCACGCGGGCCACCACATACGCCACCAGACGCTGCTCACCCCCCACGCCGCGGGCAATCACCGCGACCTGACCCAACTGCGACTCAAACCCATGCAGCAACGCCGCCTCGATCTCGCCCGTCTCGATCCGATAGCCACGGATCTTGACCTGATCATCGGCGCGACCCAGGAACGCGATCTCCCCATTGGCCGCCCGATACGCTAGGTCACCCGTGCGGTACATCCGCGATCCGGGCGCCCCAAACGGAGACGCAATAAAGCGCTCGGCGCTTAACCCCGCACGACCCAGGTAGCCACGCGCGAGACCCGCGCCCGCGATATACAACTCCCCCACTACGCCTTGCGGCACGGGCTCAAGCGCTGTGTCCAGAATGTAGGCTTGCGTGTTCCAGATGGGCTTACCAATTGGCACTTCGGCGTCGAACGCCAGCGCACGTGTCTCAGGACCAAACGCGTGATGAATCACCTGAATGGTGGTCTCAGTTGGACCGTACAGGTTAATCACCGTGCCACCCGTGGCTTCAATAATCTCTTGAATCAGTGCGGCGCCTAGTTTCTCTCCACCACAGAATACGCGTCGGGGACGAGCGCGCGACAGTGCGGTTTTAAATATCGGAAACAGAGACGGCACGAGCTGTAAATCCGTGACTGCGCGCTCAACCATCAGCTCGCTCAACGCATCCATATCCAGCAGCGTCTCTTTGTCTGC
>NZ_JAHXRI010000008.1 GCF_019923725.1 Zwartia hollandica | reverse complement strand
ATAAGTCAAAGGGCTTTGCTGTCTCGAGCCTAATCAGTTCGCTTAACTGTCGCTCACGCTCTAGCCTTGAGTCGATACCACTCAGATCCGTCACCGTAATCAGCGTCTGCGCATCAGGCGCTGGCAGCAAGACGCCCTGCGTATCACCAAAATTGTCTTCAACAATCACGGTACGCAAAGGCTCGTGACGCGCGATGATCGCAGCGAGCGTCTTTCCAAGAGCGTTTATGTTGAGTCGGCCTTCCAAGCGGAGCGCCATGGGAATGTTGTAAACCGGAGACGGACCTTCAAGACGGTCCAGCGTCCAAAGACGTTGCTGACCATAGGACAACAGTAGTTTTCCATCCTCGCGCCTACCTGCTCCACCGACCAGGACTGGCCCCTGATCCGCCTCAAGCGTGTCGAGCTGCACAGCAAGTGCCTCGGGGGTTGGATGTGCAAACAAGGATCGCAACGGCAAATCACAACCTGTCTCATGTCGCACCCGAGCAATCAAACGCATTGCTAAAAGTGAATGCCCACCAATTTCAAAAAAATTATCATCGAGTCCGACAGCGTCTGTATTCGTCAGCTCAGCAAACAGCCGACAAATCACCGCTTGGGTACCCGTTATCGGCGCACGATATGCATGTCCGCTGCTAAGCAATTCAGGCTTAGGCAATGCCCGATGGTCCAACTTACCGTTCGGAGTGAGGGGTAAGCTCTCAAGCGAAACATATCCCGCGGGAAGCATGTAGTCAGGTAATCTGGACTCAATCGTTGAGCGCAAAACTGCAGACGAAGGCACGGTCGCGTTTTTTTGTGGAACGAGATAAGCAATGAGCCGGTGCTCGTCCATATACGGAAGTGCAATAACAGTCGCCTGAGAGAGCACCTCTGAGAAGGCGTCGAGCAACGCGGCTTCGATCTCACCGAGCTCGATTCGATACCCACGAATCTTCACTTGATCATCGACACGTCCGATAAACTCAATCGATCCATCTGCCCGACGCCGCGCCAGATCTCCCGTACGGTACATTCGCGCGCCTGGCGCCCCAAAAGGGCATGCCACAAACCGCTCTGCCGTCATGCCTGCCCGACCAAGATAGCCTCGTGCCAGGCCAATCCCAGCAATGTACAGCTCGCCTGTCACACCTCGGGGAACCAACTCAAGACTAGGATCCAACAAGTAAGTTTGTGCGTTAGCCAAAGGAAAACCAATCGGTACGAGCGGATCAGCACCTTTCTTGTAGCGCTTACCATCCAGCGGAACACTCATCGTTGCACAAACAGTTGCCTCGGTCGGACCGTAGGCATTGATCATGACCCGATCGGTCGCAAATCTTGCAACAATGCTTGGTGGACACTGATCTCCACCGACAACGATGCACCGAACCGTAGGAAGCTTTGACTGTATCGGAATCAACTGCAGGACGTTCGGCACGCACATGAAATGCGTAATCTTTCGTCGATCACACAACTGCGCAAAATCAACGCCAACAAGTGCTGATTCGGCCACACTGAGTAGCTCAATTGAAGCGCCAGACACTAAAGCCATGCCGATTTCAGCAGACGCTACGTCAAATGCAGGACGCGCAACTTGCAGACATCGATCACCGAGGCGGATATCAAGTTGTCGCTGATGCTCAAGCACCATCTGAGCTTGCGAACGTCGAGAAACGCCAACACCTTTGGGTCTACCGGTCGAACCTGACGTATAAATCAAGTAAGCAAGATGTTCGGGAGAAACGGAATAATCTGTTTGCGCATCCGTGAGACGGGCCGTTGACGATCGTTCAATTGCTGCCAGGTGCTGCGCACTATCTAAATAGACGATCGCATCTGGAATTACGTTTTCATCATCAGCAACGAGCTCTAATCCTTGAGCGCGCGCCTCTTTAATGCCTTTTGTGAGACTGTCGTGCCCGAGCCGTGTAGTGACCAGTATATCTGCGTGACTGTCACTAAGCATGAACTCCAATCGTACAGATGGATAGTCTGGGTCAAGAGGAAGATAGGCCGCACCAGCTTTTAATGTAGCGAGGATTGCCACCACCATCTCTGGCGTTCGGTCCAACAAAATGGCTACTACTTGGTCAGGCCCTGCACCGAGTGATAACAAGTAATGTGCGAACTGGTTCGATCGAGTATCCAACTCGGCGTACGTCAATCGTGTTGATTCATACGCGACCGCCACTGCATCAGGATGTGCACAAGCCATTCGCTCAAACAACGCCGGCAGAGATGCGGGTTGCTCTGCTAGCGAAACAGAGGGCCCTTGCGATAGCGCAATTTGACTCGTGACACCTTGAGCATTCAATAGCGGCAATTCATAGACCAACTGGTCAGGCGAATCACATAAGCTCGACAGCAATGTACTGAAGGATTGCGCCCAGCTTCCAACGACACCCGCGTCAAACAGATCTGCGTCATACTCGAATCCACCCACACACGGCCCGTCTTCGGCTGGAGCCAGGAAAAGCGTGATATCAAATTTCGCGTTCGGTGGGGCGACTGTTTCAAAATTACACTTCAATCCAGAAAGTTCAAGCTCGACTGACGTCTTTGGTTGGAGCGCGAACATTGCCTGAAACACCGGAGTGTGTGAAAGTGATCGCGCAACGCCCAAACTCTCGACGAGCCGGTCAAAGGGCAGATCCTGATCGATAAGCGCCTCTTCTACACTTACACGAGTTCGTGCAACCAACTCTTTCGTTGTACAGTTTCCAGCAAGAGAAACGGGCAGCGCAAGTGTGTTTACTAGAAAACCAACGAGGCCCTCGGTCTCTACGCGATTCCTACCTGCAACCGGCGAGCCGATGACGACCTCCTGTTGTCCAGCTAGCCTAGCTAAGAAGGTAGCGTAGGCGCTCAGCATCACAACAAAGAGAGTCGTACCTTCCTGACGCGCAACAAACTCAAGAGCCTGGACAACCGACTCGGGAATTGAAATTGGTGCGTAACCCGCTCGTCTGGCTCTGCTTGGATCACGAGGATGATCGACAGGCAATGTCAAGCTTTCAGGAGCGTTTGCAAGGCGCATTTTTGCCCTTGCAATTTTTGAATCAAGATCATGCGATAGACTGGCCTGCTGCCATGCAGCCCAGTCACTATATTGAATCGGTAAAGGATCCCATTCGGGAGCGAGGCCGGTTGTTAAAAAGCTGTCGTATGCCTGCGCGAGTTCGCGAATCAATACAAGGGCAGAGGCTCCATCACCCGCTTGGTGATGCAACGTCATTGTAAGAATGACCTCTGTAGCGGTGAGCTCAGTTATATGCGCTCGCAGCGACAACTCACAACTCAAATCGAAGGGTATCGAGGTTTGCTCAAGCAGTGCCTGACGCGTAATAATATTCTTCTCTTCTTCCGATGCGTCCGCTTCGAACTCTACGCGAGAATAGGTCAGAAAGTTTTTTGATGAAGGAATTTCAATCAAAGACCCGACTGGCATACCATCTGAACCAGGGATCATGCGCGTGCGCAGCGGTTCGTGGCGAGCAACAAGTGCCACCAGAGCCTGCTCCAACGCAGCTCGATTAAGATCGCCCGACATGCGTATCGCAATCGGCATGTTGTAAGTCGCCGATTCGCCTTCAATTTGATCCAATGTCCACAGTCGACGCTGACCAAACGACAATACAAGCTCACCATTATCTTTATGACCCGCACCAGGCAAGAGAGCAGGCCCTTCATCCAAACCAAGCAGATCAATTTGTGGCGCAAGCGTACCGGGCGTCGAGTAGGCAAATAACGTCCGAAGTGAGACGTTACGATCTAGATCTCTTCTCAGACGGGCAATCAAGCGCATCGCAAGCAACGAATGCCCACCTATTGCGAAAAAACTGTCATCAAGTCCAACCCTGTCTGATCCAGTTAGCTCTCCAAACAAGTCGCAAAGCAAGATCTCTGTTGACGTTTTTGGTACGCGATACTGACTGAGGCTCGCCTGGACATCGGGCTCAGGCAAGGCTCGGTAGTCTAGCTTTCCATTATTCGTTAAGGGCAAAGAACTAAGTGCCACACACACGCTGGGAAACATGTACTCAGGCAGTATCTTTGCGAGCCCCGCCCGGATTTGCGAAAAATCTGGAACAGACCTGCCAAGATGTGGAACAAGATAAGCAATTAGATTTGGCTCACCAGCGATGTTTTTAACTGCGACTACGGCCTGCGCAAGATCGCTCGAAAATGCATTGAGCAGCGCAGCTTCTACCTCTCCGGTTTCGACACGATATCCACGAATTTTGACCTGGGTATCGCCTCGACCGATAAACTCAATTAAATTATCTTTTGTACGCCTAGCCAAATCACCCGTGCGGTACATCCGACGACCAGACTTACCGAATGGGCATGCCAGAAAACGCTCCGCTGTCATCCCTGGGCGATTCACGTATCCACGTGCCAGTCCTTCTCCGGCGATGTATAACTCCCCAACAACTCCAGGGAACACTGGCTCTAAGTGAGAATCTAAAATGAAGGCCTGTGCATTTGCAACAGCCTGTCCGATCGAGACTCGCGTTCCATCATCCCTATCTGTACTCACACGTGTCCACGTTGCACACACAGTTGCCTCGGTAGGACCATAGCCATTCACGACGACAGGTTGCTTCGCCTGTCGAATAAAATGAGACAACTGATCGTGTCGTATAGACTCAACGCCCGTTAACATTTGCTCAAGCGGTAGCTGAAGCTTGGCATCTTTCAATAGGTCCGAGACCACTGGTATAACGCCTGCTGGCAAATAGATTGAATCAATGCGCTGTGCGACCAACTCCCGCACGAGTGCGTCTAGATCAGCCAAGCCCGGCAGCCCTAGCACCAGGGTACTGCCTGTTAGAAGTCTATTGAAAATATCCCAGACGGCGACATCGAAAGCGGGCGACGCGATCATCGCCCCACGCAATGGCTGCGTACGACCAGACACCGCTTCAAATGCAACCACAAAGTTCGCGACGTTAGCGTGTGCAACGCCCACAGCCTTCGGCTTGCCAGTACTGCCCGAGGTATAAATCAAATAAGCGAGATTAGCTGGGTGCAAACGATATATTGAAGTGTCTGTAGTCAATGACGCTCGATCACAACTGCGTAAGCGATCTAAGACTACGCTTGTGTCTAAGCAAACAAATCGAGGCAAAACATCGAACGAGTCAATCTCATGTGATCGCTCCTCATCTTGTTGACGCGAGTCTAACGCCGTACGAAGCGCCTGCTCATACTTTTTAGTCGATAACACAAGTTTTGCACCGCTGTCTGAAAGCATAAATGCTAGACGCGATGGCGGGTACTGGACATCGAGCGGCAGATAGGCTGCCCCTGCCTTCAAGACAGCAAAGATGGAAACGATTAAATCTACAGTAGGCTCAAAGAACAGTGCAACAATCTGATCCGAATTGATACCTTCTTGGAGCAAGAGCCTAGCCAGCTGATTTGAACGCTCATCCAACTCAGCATAAGTCATCGTTTCGCCCGCAACCTCAAGAGCGACTGCACCTGGCGACAACCGCACCTGCTCAGCAAAGAGCGCAGGGATCGTGCGCTGTAGTCTTGCGTCGATAAGCTCTACGCCAGCGGACGCAACAAGCAATTCTTTGCGCCTGACCGAATTGAATACCGGAATAGCATCGACTAGATCACCATCTGAATGACTCATCGCCTGCGCAATCGCACTGAAAATCTGCGCCCAGTCGCTTACGCTAGCAACGTCAAACAAGTCGGAGTCAAAATCAAATGCACCGACAAGTCCGCCGCCTTGATTCTTCGCTAACATCAACATCAAATCGAACTTTGCCCGAGGTAAGCGAACGGACTCAAAGCTGCAAGTTAGGTCAGCGAGTTGAGGCGCCTCTGCATCTTGCCCTTCAAAGGCCAACATCGTCTGAAATATTGGTGTTTGAGTCAACGAGCGTGCGCCACCAACGTGCTCGACCAATCTATCGAAGGGTAGATCTTGATCAGCCAAAGCGCCTTCAACACTGTTACGGGCGTTGACAACCAATTCCTCAACCGTGCATCCTAGTGGCGTTGAAATCGGCATGACAACTGTATTGACCAAGAACCCAACCAGGTTTTCAGTTTCCGTTTGGCTTCTTCCAGCGACCGGAGCACCAACGACTAAATTACGTTGCCCGGTGATACGTGAAAGCGTCGCGGCATACACTGCCAACACAACCGTAAATAGGGTCGTGGCATGTTGCCGTGCCAAAGTCTCTAAACCTTTTACGACAGTGGCGGGTATAGAAAGTCTTACTTCCCCTGAGCTTCGTAAACGATTCGGATTTCGAGAAAAATCTAGGGGAAGATTGAGTGTCTCTGTGTAATCTGCGAGACGGTGTTTAGCGCGCTCTAATTTCGCATCGATGTGTTCGGAAAGCGTGCTCTCTTGCCAAGCAGCCCAGTCACTATAGAACACGGGAAGTTCAGGCCATTCGGGCGCCTGATTGCTTAATCTCGCGGCATACGCCTCAGTCAACTCACGGAACAAAATCCCCATCGACGCGCCATCACCTGCATGGTGGTGGAGCGTCAAACAAAAGATGGCCTCCTCTTCTGAGATTTTGATGTGCAGCGCACGCAAGGGAATGTCGCGAGCAAGATCAAAGGGCCGCGCAACATCAAGGCACAAAATTTCATTTGCTTTTCGATTACGCTCGTCTAGTGACTCCTGTTGATCCAACTCTAGATGACGAATCACCACAACATCAGCAGGCAAATCTACAACGTAACCTCGCGGCTCGCCTTCACCATCTTCAGCAATAACCGTTCGCAAGGGCTCGTGCCGCTCTAGTACATCAAGCAGCGCCAGATTCAGAGCCGAGAGATGGACAAGGCCCTTTAGTCGAAGCGCGGCTGGAATGTTGTACGTTGCTGAGGGTCCATCGAGAGCATCGAGCGTCCAAAGCCCGCGCTGCCCGAAGGACAGCACGACTTCATTATCTTCGCTATAAACAGGCACAATCGATCTGGCCGACAAGATCAAATCGATTGCTGTACTGCTATCCATATTTTTGAAACGCTTCATATTTTAGCTATCTGTCTTATTACGCTTGCGTCGACCAGCACCTGCAATGATTGATGGTGCTGGAGTCGCTTTAACTTGATTGAGGTGCGGTGCAAGTGCCTCGGGCGTTGGATGCAAAAACAAGTCTCGCAACACAAGCTCCAAACCATGCATTTGACGTAATTGGGAAATAAGGCGTATTGCTAATAACGAATGACCACCGATGGCAAAGAAGTTATCGTCCAGACCCACTTGGGTGTTGTTGGTCACCTCGGCAAACAACGCACACAACACCTTCTCGGTCTCGGTGCGTGGCGCGCGATGCTCGGTTGTGCTGCTCGCCGCGCTGGGCTCGGGCAGACGACGACGATCGAGCTTGCCGTTTGGTGTCAGCGGCAAACTCTCCATCGTCACAAACGCCTGCGGCACCATAAACTCGGGCAGCGTCTCGAGCAACTTCGCG
>NZ_JAHXRI010000007.1:498633-552240 GCF_019923725.1 Zwartia hollandica | reverse complement strand
TATCTCCGACAACAACTTTGGCGTTTGCCACAGGCCCGGGCTTTACCGTAAGTGCTGCACCAATGGCTCGAGATGCAGCCATTGTTGAAGTCGGTATCGGTGCCAGCCTTGGTGACTCAAGCCGCTTCAACCTCGTCTACTCCGCTACTCTGGCACGTCAATCCACTAGCCAAATGCTACAGGCGCAGTTGCAGTGGTCGTTTTAATAGTGATGACGTTTGGTCTCTGAGTACTTTATGGCCGAGTTCGAGTCGTTTTGGCAAGCTTGGTCCAGGGCAGATCAGCAGGGTCTGCAGCCATGGGCCCAGCCGCCTTGGCCACCAGAATATGCGATGCGATCGGTGTGAAATCTGCCCGAAAATGATTTGAGCTCTTCACGACTAGCACCTTCATTGTTTCGGGGTGCACGCCCAGCATTCTGAAGAGCTCACGATCTAGCAGTTGCTTTTTGCCGCTTGCGACTGCTACCAGTACGCCTTCAATTTCTAACAAGGCGCAGGGCCCTAGCGCGATGGTCGAGCCTGTCATCATCGGACCCTTGAGCGTGACTTTTCCGTCCGAGAGCGCTTTGACTTTAAAGCTACCCTGCACCGGTGGGTCGCTGGGTTGTCCGGTAAAGGTTGGCACCGCTGTACCAATTGCTGTCGTGATGGTGGCGCCTAAGCCTGCTTCGTGGGCCATGGTTGCTGTAGCGCTATCGAAAAGTAGGCCGAGCGCCACTTTACCGGGTAATCTTTTGCCGGCACCTTTTTCAAGTAAAGCGCGTAACAAACCGGTCGTATTACTGTCGCCACCTGCACCGGGATTATCTTGAGTATCTGCGATCACCACGGGTTTTTCATTTGTCTCACCGAGTAAACAAGCCCGTTCGACTGCATCGCGCGCGGAGAGCATTTCCAAAGCCCATTGGGTGGGTTCGCTTACGTTTTTGTATAGCCGCTGAACTGCTGCTTCGGCTCTATCTCCATATCCCCAAACCATCGGAGCGCACTCTTCAATGTCTGAAGCGGGAAACGCCATGCAGAAACTCAGAACTGTGTCGAATTCACGGTCGAGATCAGCGAGCTCCGCGTAGCGGGATTTTGCAGGTTCAAGCCAAGTGCTTTGCGCATTGAGGGGAATCAGATAGGGCAACCGACGGTAAGCGAGCGACTCTTTTTTACCGCGCTGTAGGCGTCGCTTTAAAAGCTTTGCGGCGAGTTCACCTGTCTTCGCCATGTCGACATGCGGATAGGTGCGATAAGAGGCGAGGGCATCGGCTTGCGCCAACATACGATGTGTCACGTTTGCGT
The DNA here is from genome assembly GCF_019923725.1 of Zwartia hollandica. Classification (GTDB taxonomy): domain Bacteria; phylum Pseudomonadota; class Gammaproteobacteria; order Burkholderiales; family Burkholderiaceae_B; genus Zwartia; species Zwartia hollandica. The sequence continues at coordinate 550,948 of NZ_JAHXRI010000007.1, read as the reverse complement.
GTAGATCTAAGCTTGCAACAATGGGAAGATTTGGTCCGACAATCGCTCGTATGCGTGCAATGAGTTCACCCTCGGTATCATCAAGGTGCTCAGCGACTGCCGCGCCGTGTAGATCAAGATAGACAACATCAAACCCGCCTACACGGATATCGGTCAAAATCGAATCGCTAATACGCTCAAATGCATCTCGTGTGACATGTGCAGAGGGGATCGCGCCGCACCAGGAGCCAGGTAATAGTTGCCATCTTTCGAGCCGTGCCACTTCCATAAAGCCAGCAATCGGAATATTCACATCGCGCAAACTATCTAGCATCGGTTGGCCTTTTATGAAGGCCGGGAAGGATTCTCCACGATTAAAAGCGGCCCAGTCCGCTTTGGTTGGAGCGAAGGTATTCGTTTCATGCTGATAACCGGCGACGTAGATCTTCAATATTGCGCTCCCATTGGGCTGCTTAAGTGATGGTGATGTTAAATTCTAACGCCGCCCGCCCGCCATTTTGGTGGCCTCGGGTTGTCGTCGTAGCGTCAGCATGCTGAGTGCGCCTAACAAGGGACCGATCGCGAGCACGATAAAGGCGTAGCGCCAGCCAACTAATTCGGCTGCTTGTCCGATAAACCAGATTGACCCGGCAGTAAGAAGAAAGCCCAAACTCGTTTGTATGGTCAAGACAGTTCCTATCAAGCGCGGGTCAGCAAGCTCGGCCGTCGCCGCTGAAAATTGTGCCGAATCGGCGACAACGGTCATCCCCCATATCGCCGCAATGACGAGCACCACTGTCGGACCAAGTTCTACAGAAAATCCAATGAGGAGTGCGCAGCCGCCGCTCAGCAAAAGCGCACCAATAGTTGTTAGGGTACGGCCAAAACGATCGGCAAGCAGACCTGCAAGTAGGCAGCCAAGGGCTCCAGCAGCCATGACCAGAAATGTAATGAGTGATATTGAAGATTGACCGAGTTCCACTTGCATACCAGAGGCAGGGAGTGCCCAGACAAGAAAGCTGCCTAGCCACGCCCACATGGCATAGAGCTCCCACATGTGACCGAGGTAACCTCCTTGTGCGAGGAGAATTGGCTTGTTATGCAGGAGGGACTTGAGATCCGACCAGTGAAATGTGGTTGACTTGGCATGTTTAGGTCCAAGTTGCACGAAGTGAATAGAGATTGCAGCAATGAGCGCACAACCGCTAGCCAGAGAAACTGGAACTTGCCAGCTCACACTTGCAAAGGCATAAAAAAGGTGAGGCATGGCAGAGCCTAGCGTTACCGCTCCAACCAAAGAGCCCATCAGTAGGCCCATGTTTCCTGCGGCCCAACCAGCAGCGAGTTTCATGCCGACCGGATAGATACCCGCCATGCAGACACCCGTGGCAAACCTTAAAACAGGGGCAGTCGGATGATCCAGGCCATAGGCTAGCAACGCTCCATTTAACATTGCGCCGAGTACTGCGGCAGCAGAGAAAATTGTGCGGGAGTCAAAGCGGTCGGCCAGGCCAAATAGGGCGCTGGTTAGAGTCCCCGCGACAAAGCCAAGTTGAACAGCAGAGGTCAGGGCCGCAGCGGCATTGACCGAAATCTGCTCTGCGTCTAACAGGCTCGGCACCGCAGCGGAAGCAGAGAACCATAAGGCCATCGCTGCTATCTGACATATGACAATCAGACAGACGGAAAGTCTACGGACATTCGCGGCAATACTAGGGTTGTACAAGATTCAAACACTTTGCGACGGAAGTCTCAGGAGCATACCGCTATTTTTTGTTCAAAGCATAGTTTTAATGGACTATGCTTAAGACTCAACGTATGCAGGACCCAAACTACCGAATTATCTGGATAAGCGATGAGTGACGAAGCGGGAAGGTGTTTGTCTGTGCGGAAATTGCAGAATATTCTGTGTGGCCTGCTTTTTATGCTGGTCGCTTTTCCTGCTTTAGCGCAGCAAGAGTCAAAGATCTTGAGAAGCGGATGGTATCAATGGGATCCTTATCAATACGAGGTTGTTAAGAGCGAACTTAAGCATTTGACCGGTCTGGATGTCCAGTTGCTCAAAGCCATCTTTGGCAAGATGGGTTACGAGCTACAGATTGATCCGGTCGGTTGGAGACAACATCAGGAGGACTTAAAAGACGGTAGGCGCGATATCGCAGGTGGCGCGTTTAAAAGTAAAGAGCGCGAGATGTATGCCTACTATTCGATGCCCTATCGTTCAGAAAAAGACATGTTGTATGTACGAAAGGACGAGCAGCAGAAATTTAAATTCAATACTGCAGCTGAGCTCGTCAAGAAGCTGGAGTCTGGATCGTACAAACTTGGCGTTATTGATGGATATTTTTATGGCACGCCGTTGATGCAATACATCAATGATCCCAAGAATGCCGGTAAGATCGTCAAGGTAAAAGACGATAAGGAAAACTTCACTAATTTGTTAGAACATAAGATTGACGCTTTCCCGATTGATCATCTCGTCGGCGCAACTTTGGGCTGGCGGCATGGCTGGCAAAAGCAGGTCGTAGAAATGCCAAATCCTGTATTCGAGGATTCTATCCACGTTTTATTTAGCAAGAAAACGACGACCCCTGAATTGGTCGAGCGCTTTAATCAAGCACTACTGCAGATGCAGAACAGTGGCGAATACAACGAAGTGATGCGAGATTACCTGTTACCCGTTTTGCTAGGCCAAACGGCGGGGCAGACATGGTTCTTTATCATTGGACTTCTTGGAACAATCGCTTTTGCCATATCAGGCGTGCTACTGGCGCGCGAGGGTAAATACAGCTTGTTCGGCGCACTCGTTATAGCAGCACTCCCCTCAGTTGGTGGCGGAGTGCTGCGCGATATTTTGATTAACCGTGAGACGTTATCGGTAGTAGCGTCACCAGTTTATTTGGCGACGATCTTTGCGACGGTGATGTTTTTTTATTTTGTTTTTCAATTAGATGATTGGTATCGTCGTAAGAAAAAAAATGCGCCTGACCATGAGCATATGTTCATTGGCCGGATATCCAACCATGCAGCGATTACATTTTTTGATGCCTTAGGGCTATCGACATTCGCTGTTGTAGGTGTGATCGTTGCGGTTGAAGCGAAGATTCAGCCGTTATGGATGTGGGGCCCACTATTGGCGGCTCTAACAGGCGCTGGCGGTGGGATTTTGAGAGACGTGATTCGCGCCGACGCTGATAACCCGGGACTCAAAGGATCCTTCTACGCTGAGGTTGCCTTGATTTGGGGATTGGTACTGTCACTGTTTCTAAACTGGTACTCGTTTTTACCTAAATATGAGCTGATTCATTTGACCGCTGCAGTCGTAGGTGTGATTTTGGGTGGCTTAGCAACGCGGATTGCCGTGGTGTATTTCAAAATACGCAGCCCAATGTATTGAACACCGTCATTTAATCTGCAGCTTCACTTGGTTGCTAAGCCCGCATTGAAAACATTTTTGTCTTTAATGTTTGAGCATTCGTTTCTACCATTTCTGCATAACGCTGCTCGTTTGTTATAGAAGTACATCATCTCTTTGTTGTAAAACAGGGCGGTCCACCGGTTCATCAGCTCGACGTCGACGTCGGGCGCAAAGCGCGGTATCCACGCGCGCAAGCGTGCAGTACTCTCTTCGATCAAATGAACGCCTTTGTAGTTGCCGTGTAAGCCTACGGTAGAGTCATCACCTTCGAGTTTTCGTGTCACACCACCAAGCCACATCCGTGAGCAGGAAGACAAGCAAAATCCTTCGATACTTGTAGAGATCTTATTTTTTCGGATTGTTTCTCCGATGCAGTAACCGGTATTTGCATTGCCGCCATTTGAGTTGCTGAGTACGACTAGCTCGATTTTAGTTTCACTGATAATTTGCTTTAGCTTGTCGCATTCGCCTCCTACGACTGGCCCTGACAGTCGGACTGTTGTGCCCACAACAGAGATATCCATCGCGGCAGAAGATTGGCAAAACAACACCATCAATAAGGCGATCATTGGTTTAAGCATATTCGTCATCTACGAGGTCAAAGCGTCTAGTTCAGTGTTGCCTTCGCTGACTGAATCACTTCCCCCCACCTTTTTAATTCGCTTTGGTTGAAGGCCGAAAATTGCTCCGGTGTACTTTGAAATACTTCAAAACCAAGCTTGCGAAAACGCTCAATGGCAGCCGCAGTTTTCAAGACTTGGTTTGTTGCTTGATTAATCTGCGCGACAACGTTTTGTGGTGTAGCGGCTGGAGCATAAAGGCCGTACCAACTCTCGACATCAAAGCCGGGTAGTCCGGATTCGGCAATCGTGGGAATGTCTCCAAAGAGTTCGGCACGTTGCGCACTTGTAATCGCGAGTGCGCGTAATTTGCCTGTTTTAGCGTGAGCTAATCCTTCGATACCGGCAAACATAAGCTGCGTGTCACCTGCCAGCAGTGCAGTGATCGCTGGCCCACCCCCCTGGTACGGTATGTGTTGCATCGAAGTGCCGGCCATCATATTAAAGAGGGCGCCCGCGAGGTGGACGCTCGTACCGACACCAGATGACCCGTAATTTAACTTCCCAGGTTGTGCTTTTGCGAGTGCAATGAGTTGGGTAACACTTTGTGCTTGAACGGATGGATGTAGCAGCAATACCAAAGGAGCTAACGAAATCTTGGCTACGGGTGCAAATGCCGTGGCGGTGTCAAACGTTAAGTTTTTATAAAGTGTGGCGTTTATTGCGTGTGCTGGGGATGCCAGTAGCAGTGTGTAGCCGTCCGCCGGCGCTCGTGCTACGGTTCCGGTGCCAATTGTTGAACCGGCGCCACCGCGATTTTCAATGACAACAGGCTGTTTCCAGTGTTCACTAAGTAACTGACCGAGAATGCGGGCATTTGCATCTACCGCACCCCCCGGTGGGTATCCCACGACGATTTTGACTGGGCGATTTGGAAAATCCTGGGCCGAAACATGCGCGGCGCACAAGAGCGAAGCTATTATCCAAAGTATTGTCTTTCCGGTGTTGCGTATCGTCATGATTCATCCACTTTTTGAAATACAACGGCTAAGCTCTGGATTGATAATAGTCGCGATGCCAAAATATTTCTAGTTTTGTGCGACCAATAAGTTGAGACCCACTCCTAAGGAGCAAGCGCTGTGGCGATAAATGAGACAAGTTTAGGGGCGACGAGCCTGGATACGAGCTTCACAGATGGTCTGGTTGAATTTTGCCGTAGTTTGCGTGGGCGACAGCTTTCAGCCGAGGCAGTGCGTCGCTCTACAGATGCAATCACAGACACATTGGCGTGCATGGCTTTGGGGACGGCCCAGGAACTTGAGCCTAAATTGCGTCGAGCCCTATATGCACAACGGACGATTTCGCAACTATTAAGCCAGCTAAGCACGGCAGAGTTACGTTTGGGATCGGCCGATGCGCTTGGGTCGGCGGCACTTTACTTAGGCACTCTTGCGCACGCAGCAGATTTTGATGACATCAGTCATCCCGCGTACTGCCACGCTAGCGCATTATTGTTGCCTGCGTTGCTTGTTCGGGGGGCAGTGCTGGGGGTCAGTGGTGACCAACTTATTCGCGCACATATTTTGGGTATTGAAACGCTCGGACAATTGGGCCGACGCTTAAACACAGCACACTACGAGCGTGGGTGGCACACCACTGGAACGTTTGGGGCAATCGGTGCGACGGCGGCGCTGAGTTTTCTAGAAAACTTTTCCGATGATCAAATGCGCGGGGCCTTGGGTGTGAGTGCATCCTTGGCGAGTGGCGTCCGTCAAAACTTTGGAACAATGACCAAGCCTCTTCATGCGGGCTTAGCGGCTCGCTCAGCCATCTTGGCTACACGTCTGGCTGAGCAGGATTTCACCTGTGCTGCCGACGCGATCGAAGGGAAGTTTGGTTTTCTGAAAGTGTTTGGTGGCACGGCACCAGCCAGTTACGCAAAGCCGTGGGGCCAACCGTTGGAGATTGAGACTGAAGCAGGAATTGGATTGAAGGCGTACCCCTGTTGTGCCGCAACACATCCGGCCATTGATGCCGCGCGTGCTCTGCGCGATGTATTAAATAGCCCCTCCGCCGAACAAATCAAGTCGGTGCGGGTAGGCGCTTCGCGCTTTGCGATGCAACCTTTGATCTACGATATCCCTCAGAGTGGTTTGGAGGGGAAGTTCAGTATGCGTTACTGCGTTGCCGCTGCATTGCTTGATGGCAATGTAAAGATCGGTACCTTTGCGCAGCCACAGATTAAGCGCGATAGCACAAGAGAATTGATGCCTAAAATCTCAGTGGAAATTGACCCGCTCGTTGCGGACGATCACGAATTTGCAGCAATCGTTGCGGTTGAGCTGATGTCTGGCCGACGCGAATCTGTCAGGGTTGATGTTGCTAGTGGCAAGCCCGGCAATTGGCTAACGGAAGAACTGTTGAAAGAAAAATTCTTTGATTGCATGGGTGCTGATCGGGCGGCAAGCCATGCCGCAAGCAATCTATTTAGAACGACTCGGGTTTTGCAGGATCAAACTAATGTCGTAAATATTTATGAGCCGTTATTACAAGTGCTTGGCCATACCTAATAAACACCATTTCTAGTTAGTGTCTCTTTGGTCCTCGTCGTTAAGCGACGGCACGCGGATAGATTGCTTATTCCCAAAGCAGGACATTTGGTAGCGTCCTGTCTAGTTTTCTGAGAATGGTGTATCCAACCCCGGATAGTCCTCGGAATAGCCCCAAATTGAATGGCAAGCTCGTGCCACCAGCCCAGCTGTAGCTTCCCGATTCCTGTCTATTGATAATGATTTGTGCCAGACGCTGATCTGACAAGTCGCTCAGTGCGGGATCCTTCAGCAGACGGCCGGCCTCGCCTAGTAACTCAATTGAGCCAAGCGTGCCACAACAAAGGGTGTCCGCCGGCTGCGGCCAGTTGGCAGTCGTGTTCTTAACAGCGTTACTAATGTCGTTCAAAACATTCGATAATCCAGAGCTATCCGTTTTAGTGTGTGCTACGCGGGCTAGGCCGATACCAACAGCTCCATGACACCACTGGCTTGGCCAGCTGCTGGTTTGCGAAGCGCTACGTAAATCTGGCCAGTTAAGTTGGAGTGCGTTGTAGCAGCTAGTCTCAAAGGCGCTGCACTCGTCAGCAGCTTGGGCGAAATCCTTGCGACCGCTCGCGCTTGCGAGAGCAGAAAGTGCAAAAGCAAAGCCAGCAGCACCGTGAGAAAAGCCAGTTAAACAATGGTCTCCCATACCAATCCCGATCCAACAACGCTGCCCAACCTCTCCTGTGCGTGGTGTACGTAAGAGATGATCGCCACAGGCGATCGCTTTGGCTAGGACACTGGGTGCTTGCGTCTTACGATAGAGCGCTAACAAACCGAGAATTGCACCAGCGCTTCCGCCGATGATGTCTAGCGAGCGGTCTGAGGCGATGACTTCGTTTGTGAATAAATTAGAGGCTGTCGTGGCATCCGCCAATATGGCAGAGTCATCTAAGAAGATCGCAATTTGCGTGAGTAGATAAACGACTGAGCCTAAGCCGCTTGCGCCACCAATACCCAGACTCCGTACCCATCTCAACGCCGACGGTTGGGTAATTTGCTGCCTCGTTGCAGCGATTGCTTTGATCGCGAGTTCGCGGCTTGCAGGGTCGTTAGTGTGCCGGCTGTACGCCGAAAGAAATAGGGCGATGCCGCCGGCACCGTTGTACAAATCGGGTCCAATGGTGACAAGTTGACCGACTTCCGAATCGCCGAGCCAGTCTAAGCCAAGCCAGGCAGCACTTTCATTTCGCACCGTGCCATATCGCTGAATATCCGAGACGATGTAACTAAGTTCTTCCAATAGCGCTACATCGTCAAACGGTTTTACTGCTTGTTTAAGTTTTCGACTAAATATGTAACGGTTTGAATCGGACGTATCGGATGTAGAAACGAACGACGTGCTGACGCGAATGATCTCAACTTGATGCGCGATCTCCGCTTCGCACCATTCATCAAAGCGTAAGGTCGCACGCTGTAGTCCAGGTATCGCATTAGTTTTGGTGCAATGTCCTGTGATGGCACTGAGCCTGTCCTCATCGCTTGGTGAAACAAAGTGAGGGACATTCAAATTAACTAAGGCCAGCCGCTCTGCCGCTTGCAGGGGCCAAATCAAATCTACTGCGCTATCCCAGTCGGCGAGTCGCGCTAGAAAGTCGGCTTGTGCGCTCCAAGTAATACCGTCGCCCATCTGACGATGATCTTTTAGTCGCTGCAACAGCATGTAATAAAAGCGAGTGTTGCGAATGACTTTGCGAACAGGCTTTTTTCTAAAAGGATTCAGAATATTTGTTGTCCCAATGGCATCGCGTTGCTTTAACAAAAATAACGAGTACTGCTCAAAACCTTCTATAAACTCGGTAAGGTAGTCTCCCAGTTGCGCATACTGTCCACCGATATGCGGCACATTAGGGATCTCGGTCGAGTCGTTTGGTGCTTGCATCCAGCGCATACCATCGGTGTTGATGCTTCTCCAGGAACCAATCGGTGCTGTGCTCTTTACGGCATTTAGGCCGCCCGCATCAAATACCTTGTTGTTCGGACTTTTGGTATAAGAGGGCAGCATACCGACCATGAGTACGGAGTTCGCTACACGCTGGTTTGTCACCATATGCGCTTCAGTCTTTGCCGTAGATTGCTCTGCTTCTGGCGTTGACGCTTGCAAAATCATTTCGAGATCAATTGGGACAGGGTGTGCGCCATGCGCCAAAATGTTTTCAAAGTGCATATCGCTACTTGCTAACAAATGGAAAATAGCGAGCCATGCACCAGAACGTCGATAAAACAGAGCGACATCTTGCTCAGAGTCGCAAGCTGTGTGCGGTATGAATTCGGTCCAACCATAGTCAGAGCATGAAATAGTCTTGACTGGCTTTAACTCTACCGGTGGTTTGCTCGCGTTAAATTGTTGAATTAATTCGTACCACGCAATATCTAGCCCTAAATCTTTTGGTTTGTAGACGACTTTACTATTATCTTCAAAGGTAATAATCTGAACCGAATGCCCAAAATTATGCGGATCGGATAGGTCGCCGCCAACAGCCTGTACCCTGACCTCGGCCGCCGATTTGGTGAGAGAGGCTTTGATCGTGTCAATGTCGGTGGCGAGGCGGTTGATCAATTCAGCTGTCGTGTCAATCCATTGTCGTGTGATCGTCGCCGTCAATCGGAGCAGCACGGGCTTGTCGGCAAAGATTGTTGCCAATTCGGATGCTCTGAGTTGCTCGATCAATGCATCGTAGTGAGTATGTCCCTTGCTTTCTGCAGAGGCTGGAAGCTTTCCATCTATAGAGTGTTTCTTTAAGAGAGCAACAAATTTACTGTACAGCAGTGGCCCATATAGTTCCGTCAGGAGTTTTAATAGCCCGACGCGTAAGTCCTTGGCTGCGTGATCATTGAAAAGTACACGTGCATTGTCAGAGGTAATGGCTTTAACTTTTGATTCAGCGGTCTGAACGAGCGCGTAAAACAATTGCTCGAACGGCTGAGCATTTTTATCGGTTAAAAATCCATCGCTGCAACTATAGGGGCCCGTTAGCGCCGTATAAATCCATTGTGCATCGATATACCAAGCTGGTTGCTGGGAGTTGGCGTGAGCCGCGACTTCGGAAAATTTCTGAATAACCGTTTCGAGCGATAAGCCATCGCGCTTGAGCCGAGTAAAAAATAATCCCCAGTCCCCGCTAGAGGCTGAGCGACACCACGCAGCTAGTCGCAAGCCTGCGCGGTCAGAGCTATCTTTTTGACCTATTGCTGCTTGGTAGTTTGAGCGCATCAATTCGTCAATTGATGCCGCAGTAATTAGGATTGATTTTGGGTCAAAACTCATTTCGTCTCGCAATCAGATATTAGGCAATCTTAGTTTGACTTTATCACGGGGAGTGTCCGGCTAAAGTGGACGGGATAAGTGGTTGGCTAAGAGATAACCGCTTAACCAAGCGCCTTCCACGCGGCCTCCATGTAACCAGTCACCGCACATGCCTAGTTGTACTTGACGATTCGCATAATAACCTGGTGCGGGCGTAGAAGAGCCGCTCGCGTAGCGCCAGCGATGAATTGAAATATCAGCAGTCGAACAATCTAGTCCCAGCTTTTTTGCGCAGGCTAGTATTTGTGCTGTGACTTCGCTTTTGTCTAACTCAATAAACTCTTGGCTCCAATTTGCATTTGCATGGATTGTCCAGGATTCGGCACCTTTACGATTGGGTTTTGATAGATTTCTTGTAACCCAGCTAATGAGCTCTTGGTTAACGAAGGCGGCGTCGAAGGCGACATTCTGTTTTTCTTTGAAGCGCGCCATGATTGTCCAGCAACCTTTCATGTTGGAGGCTTCAGTAAGCGTTTTGATATCTGGGTGAATATGCTGAGCCAGGGCAAAGGCTTGCGGCCCGGGAGTTGCTAGGATCAGTTCATCAAACGCTTGACCGATGTCGCCCGATTCTGCGCTGTGTAGATGCCATTTGCCCTCTTTATGATTGAGCGCATCGATGGTTTGACTGGAGTGAATGGTCAAATCTTGGGCTAATTGTTTAGCCGGCGCGTTCATCCCAGGGATACCTACATAGCGTATGTCTTTTGATTGCGATGTCTCCCATTGGTCCGCCTCGAAGACCATGAGCTTGGGCTCCAAGGGGCTGCCACCCCGCTCGCCAACCACTGCTCTACCTGTTTCATGAAAAGCGGGTCCCTGGCGGTGAAATATTGCGCGCCGTGATCAGCGGTCCAGTCATCGCCACGCTTTGTACTCATACGACCGGCGGGGCCACGGCCTTTTTCAAAAAGCTCGACACGATGTCCGAGTGATTTGAGACGAACTGCACAGCTCAGGCCGGCTATGCCAGCGCCAACGATGGCAATTGCTTTACTTGATGGTTTAGTGATGGTCATGCCTGATAGCTCTGAAGGTAAGATTGATACGAGGCGCAACAGCACGCTTCGTCTTGGTTAGGCTGTGCTGCCAAAACTGCTGTGTGGGTGTGTGCATCAGCAATACGCTGCCGTTTGCTAACGTAAGGGATACACTGGTTCTATCGGACTTATGTTTAAACGCGAACTTACGTTCGCCGCCAAAGCTTACAGACGCAATGGGCGCTGCTTGGTCCAATTCTTTCTCGTCATCGCTGTGCCAGCCCATGCCCTCGCTACCATCGTGATACAAATTGAGTAGACAAGAATTGAATTCGTGATGGGCGAGCGCTTCGATTCGTTGTTTGATCTCTAACAAGGCGGGTGTCCAGGTTTGTGGAAATTTTTTGACGCCCGAGTACGTGTAAGAACAGCCTGCATCGCCAACCCACGCTACCTTTCTTTTTGTGGTGATTAACTTTCCGAACATCATTAACTGATCTTCTTTCCAGTTAACCGTATCCAGTAACGAAGCAAATAAGGCGGCACAGCTGGTTTCGTCAAAGACTCCAGGAATATAGAGCCCGCTGCCGTCTTTAGGAAGAAGGTTCATCTCAGTCTGCACTAAGGTTATTTTCCTCGATGATTTTCCCGTAACGCTGTCGATCACTATTGATACGAGCCGCGAATTGCTCTGGTGTCATCGGCCAGGGCGTCGCGCCTTGGGTGATGAGCGTGTTCTTCGTATCAGGGAGTGCTAAGACTTCGCGTAGGTCCGCAGAAACCTTGTTGACAATTGCGACAGGCGTTCCTGCCGGCGCTAGCAGTCCAATCCATGAGCCAGTATCAAAACCAGCGTAGCCGCTTTCAGCAATCGTTGGCAGCTCTGGCAGTGCGGGCGAACGGTTTGCACTTGTCACGCCTAGGCCCTTGAGCTTGCCTGCTTTCACATGTCCGACGGACTCGAGTACGGTTCCAAAGTAAATATTGACGTGGCCAGCCATCAGGTCCAGCGCTGCGGGACCGCCGCCTTTGTAGGCAATGTGTAGCATTTTTGTTCCAGAGGCTTGCTGAAAAATCTCTCCCGCAAGGTGGGGAGCTCCGCCAGCGCCTGAACTGGCAAAGGTAATTTTTCCAGGCTCTTGTTTGGCGGCTTCGACAACATCCTTAATGTTTTGCCATGGCAGGGCAGGGGTGACCAGCATGACCAAAGGCAACTCGGCGATCATGCCGATCGGAGCGAATGCTTTGTCAGCGTCGTACGGCATTTTTTTGTAGAGCGCGGGGTTCACGGATTGTGTACCCACGTTGCCGACGAGCAGGGTATAGCCGTCTGGCTTTGCTTTGGCGACAACGTCAGCGCCAAGGCGACCCGCCGCACCGCCGCGGTTTTCAACAATCACCGGTTGTCCCCATTTCAGTGACAGCTTTTGGGCAACCAGTCGCGCACCGACGTCAGTGCCACCTCCAGGTGGAAACGGGACGACGATAGTGACTGGACGGGTTGGGTAGGTGTCTAACGACTGAGCGCTGGCGATTGACGCAGCAGCAGTCGCGATGCAGCCAAATAGAAGAGTGCGTAAGGTGGAGCGGATAGTCATAAGGTCTCCTTGTAGTGCGTCACGTGAAATTTCGGACGCGAAGTATGGGTGAGCGACCAAGCATTTATTACGTTATTTCCATCGATTGTATTTGTTCCGCTTCGCTTAGGGAGACACGCTTATTAAGATTGATCGCCATAGGGATACCCCTAGCACTTACTGGTGAGGATAGAGGCAATACTTTGAGACTACAACCCAACACGAGAACAAACATGATTTGTCTATTTCGACATGCTCTCATTACCTTTCAAATGCTTACTTTGAGCTTAGCCGCTGGCGCGGTGTTTGCGCAAACTGAAGCGTATCCCTCGCGACCTGTAAAGCTGATCGTACCGTTCGCACCGGGTGGATCTGCCGATATGCTGGCCCGTGTTTTAGCCGAAGGCTTGTCCAAAGGGCTTGGACAACAGGTTCAAGTAGAGAATAAGCCTGGTGCTACCGGAGTTATCGGTACGACGGAGGTCGCGCGTGCTAAGCCGGATGGACACACTTTGTTGTTAGGTTTCGATGGAACGCTCACCATCGCGCCATTCATCCAAAAGAATGTCGCTTTTAATCCGAGCAAAGACTTTGCGCCGATTTCCAAGCTCACTGATGTCGCTTTTGTTGTCGTCGTAAATCCTTCTATTCCTGCTAAGAATATGAAGGAGCTTGTCGCGTACTCAAAAGCGAATCCCGGCAAGCTTTCTTATGCTTCGCCTGGTGTGGGTAGCACCGCGCACATGCTGGGAGAACAATTACGACTAGAGGGCGGTTTAGACTGGGTGCATGTTCCTTACGGTGGTTCTGGTAGCGGAAAATTCATCATCGACGTGATTGGTGGTAGCACCCCCGCTGCGGTGATTTCAATTGCAGTTGCAGCGCCGTTCGTGCGTGATGGCAAAGTTACCGGAGTGGGCGTGCCCTCCGCGCAGCCCAACGCAGCGCTCCCTGCTGTGCCTACCTTTGCGCAAGCGGGGCTTGGGCAGTTCAACGTCGCGTCTTGGTTTGCCTTATTAGCGCCAGCGGGAACGCCTGTAGCGGTGGTCAGCAAGCTTAATACCGAAGTGGCCAAGGTGCTCGCAACAGATGCCTTTAAGACGCGTATGGCAGCGGCTGGCATGGATGTCACACCTTCCAGTCCGGCAGAGTTAGGTGCACTTATTTCGGCAGATTCAAAAAAGTGGGCTAAGGTGGCCGAACGTATTCCTAAAGCGGACTAGATGTATCGTGACAAAAAAATAGCGAAGGAGCTGTTACGTACCTTCGGAGGGTGCGGAATTTAATTTGACGGGAAAGCCCCAATGATTCCGCACGGCTATCTTTTGAAATGCCGGAACAGGCGGCAGTATTTCGCAGCCTCGTGCAGACAGCAGTTATTTGATCGATGCCTGGGACTGACTCATTTGTCTGTGAGCTGTTTCGGCAGCGGCGGTCCGTTTCAGGGTCGTCAGTCTGCAATGTTTATTCGGCGTCGCGGGCTTCTTGATGCCTTCGATACGGCGCCAGGATCCATTGCCGACGCTGTTATTTCGTCATCAGGCTTGGTAAAAAAGTCGCAATCGATGGAAACAAGATAATGGTTAACAAGCCGATTAGCATGATGCCGACAAAGGGGGCTGCACCCAGCATGATATCGGTCATCGTGATGTCATCGGCTACGATTCCTTTTAGCACGAATAGATTGAGTCCAACGGGCGGGGTAATCATTCCGATTTCAACTGCGATCGTTACTAGGACTCCAAGCCAGATTGGATCAAAACCTAGCTGCTGCAATACTGGAAATGCCAGCGGTAAAGTGATCACCATCATGGAAGCTGGGTCCATGACGCAGCCCAATAAAAGAAGGCCTCCGATGTAAAAAGCCAATACCATCCATGGTTCGAAGTTAGCTGCCAAAACTGCCTCAACCATCCCATGTGCGATACCAAGTCGTGACACTACAAACCCAAAAAAACTCCCAAATATAATTAACATCATTAGCATCGTTGTGGTTTGGGCAGTGCGCATGAGGACCTTGTTCAATCCTTTAAGTCGCATGTCGACGCGGTGAATAGTAAGCAACAATGCCCCCGCTGCGCCAAGTGCAGCAGCCTCTGTGGTGGTAGCAGCTCCTGTATAGATCGAACCCATCACCACTATGAATAGCAGCAAGATCGGGAAAATACCTCGTAGGGAACCGAACCTGTCTCCCCATGAAGGGCGGATGGCTAAGGGCCTAGCAGTCCCTTCTCGCATGCTATAGACAACCGAGTAGATGATCATCAGTGTCGCTAAGAAAAATCCAGGAAGAATGCCGGCAATAAAAAGCGAACCAATCGATGTCTCTGTGAGAATCCCATAAATAACCATGACAACACTGGGAGGTATCAATATCCCGAGCGTACCGCCTGCAGCGACCACACCGACAGCGAGACGTTTTGAGTGGCCAGCTTTGCGAATCTCGGGAACTGCGGCATAGCCGATCGCCGCCGCCGTGGCAGGACTAGAGCCAGAAATGGCTGAAAAGGCGGTGCACGCAACGACAGTGCTGACCGGTAACGCCCCTGGCATCCAACTGAACCACTTCGTTGCTGACAGAAATGCTTTTTCTGCGATATCTGAGTGAGAGACAAGCGCCGCCATCAATACAAAAAGTGGTGCGACCAAAAATAAATGACTAGTCGATATGGAAAAGCTGATTCTAGCCATCTGAATCAGCATATTCGGGCTTAGGAAGACGGCCACCATGATCGATGCGGTGATGCCCATCGCAAATGCCACCGGAATACCAAGAAGCAAAAGGCAAATAAGAATGCTAAAAAGCGTGATTGTTAAGCCGAGCCATTCCATATTTTTCTCGCTAGATTAAGTCAGGCAGACTTGTTTGCACTATTTGTCGCGATATTTCCAATCAGCAATATGGCTTGCGCAAGGAGCGTGAGTGCTACACCAAATGGCATCGCCCACTGGATAGCGGCCACAGGCCAAGCTAGCGTTGTTTCATCAATGCGACCACGTGATAAGGAGTCGTGAAAAACGGTCCAAACCTGTTCGAAAAAAAACCATAAAAAAATCAAACAGGCGATGTCAGCAAGCACGCGAGTAACGTGTGCGGTTTTGCCGGGAAACCATTCTTGAATGATGTCGACTCTGACATGCACGCCTTCTTGGAGTGCGTTACTGATTGCTAAGAAAACAACAAAGCACATCAAGTAGGAAGAAACGGTAAAAGACCATGTATCAGGGGCGTTCAACACGTAGCGTGTAAAGACCCCGTAACAGCTAATTAGAGTGATCAGTAATATTATCCAGCCAGAAACATAAGCCATTAAATTATTGAAGCGGGTGATCCAGGTAATCGCGGTTGTCAGAGACCTTGACTGAGCAATCATAGGCCTCCCGCCACATCTATTGTGGTGCCGGTTATATAACAAGGCGCATCTAACAGCGCCCACACCACTACGTCGGCTATCTCTGATGGATGCGCAGCCCTGCCAATCGGCGTAACCGTCGAGAACTTTTCAATACGACCAGGCCCTCCCGCCTGCGCATGCAGTTCGGTGGCAACACCGCCAGGGGCGACACCGATGACTTGGACCCCTTCTTTAGCGACTTCGCGTGCGAGGCCAAGGGTGAAAGTGTTCAGTGCAGCCTTAGAAGCCGCATAGTCAACCCAATCGTTAGGGCTTCCTGTCCGCGCGGCAATTGACGATACATTGATAATCTTTCCGCCCTTGCCGCCATGGGCGGTGGATAGCTGCTTCAAGGCGTGCTGTGCGCAGAGTATCGGGCCAATTACGTTGACATCGAAGGTCTTATGCAAGGTTTCTAGGTCAACATTAGAAATCTTGCGTCCAACCTGTCCGACATATCCTGCGTTATTGACTAGACCGCCAAGGACACCAAATTTGTCTTGAGCAAACTTGAACATCTTTTCGATGTCGGCGGGGTGGCCGACATCAGCCTTGATGGCAGCGCATTGATAGCCCTCGGCTTGCAATCGGGCGACCAAGGCATTTGCCTCGGAGTCGCGAGAGACGTAGCTAAAGCAGACTGGGACATCACGTTTGGCGAGTTGCTCTACTACTTCTGCGCCAATCCCTCGCCCGCCTCCCGTGACAATGATCACATCTTTTCTTGGCTTGTCTGTGCTCATTATGGGCACTCTTGCATTGGTCCCGCTGTTGGGCGAGCTGATACTTGTCCGCGATACTTGTTAATCAACGCGATTAGGCGCTTGCCGTCAGATGAAGCCTTGGGCTCGATTTCAACCTTAAATACATCGTTTGCAGCAGCAATCAGGCGATCGAATTCAGCTTGTTTTGGAACACACATTCTTGCGCCGGCAGCACTCAGTTTATCCATTGTTGAAAGATAGACCTTGGAATATTCAGCGATACCCCAAGCCATCGTTTCCTCGCCTACGGCATACATAACTTTGCGGTCAGCTTCAGATAAGCGCTTCCAAGCAGCATTCGATACGTTGATCGTTCCGAAGGCGATAGAGTGGTCAATACGTGTAATGAACTTAGCAGGCTCGTACAGTTTTAATGAGAGTACCCCGTTATAAATCATCAGGGTGCAGTCAACCGTACCTAAATTCAAAGCAGTGTATAAATCGGAAGGTGGAAGCACCACGGGACTGCCACCCCAGCGTTTAATTGTCTCTGCTTGCCAACGTCCGGCAGTCCTGATTTTGACGCCCTTCCATTTTTCAGCGCTACTCACGAAGTCCTTGCTGCAGGTCACCGGATCGGGCAAGAGCACGGGTGGAGCAGAAACTACGCGAGAGCCACGCTTTTCATAAATGGCATCTAAGATAGGCATAGCTTCTTTGTTAAACGCGGACAAGCCTTGCACGTCGAGCGGGAAGCTGAAAGGAACATCTAAAGGCGCTAAGTCAATAATTTCGCCAGAAACGTAAGGCGTAAACGAAAGCGCAGCATCGACCACTCCATCTTTCATGCCGTCGACCATCTTGTTACCCACTAAGCTGCCAGCCCAATGAATCCGAAATTTAATGCGTCCATTAGTTTTCTCCGTGACACCATCGGTCCAGCGTTTGACAAGCTGAGAAGAGAAATCGGTCTCGGGGAATGCTGTCGCAAACTGAAGGGTCTGAGCCTGAGCGTTGCATGAAAAAATTGTCAACGCAGCAACAGAGCTAGTTAACCATTGTGCTACTTTTTTATATGATTTTGCGCTAGTCATATTTGTCTCCATTTTGTTAGATGTCTATGAATCTATTTGTGATTCATTAGATTTTTGCTTTTAGTGTTTACTTCAACTGCGAAACAATTGTCTCAAGCTTTCTTGCAGGATTCGTCCCATCCCAATTGAGAGATGCTTGCTGCATGAGTAATAAAAACTGATCTTGCATATCATTAACCTCGATCACCTCTAGCATGCCAGGCATGTCTGTGGTTGTGTCGAAATAAGCAAAACGAATGCCGCGAGGCGTTGAGCCTTCGAAGGCAAGTTCGTAGCCCATTTTCTGAAAACGGGCTACTTCTTTTTCAAACGTTCGCGTTGCAAGTCCTAAATGATGATATCCATAGCCGCGTTTGTTGATGACGTCACGGTAGACTGAAGGCTTGTCATCCAACGGTTGGATCAGCTCAAAGCACATATGTCCGGAAAACCCTAGCGCCAGACCCATCTTCATTTCGGTGGGTTGGCCCTTATATTTTGCCGTTTTCAGTGCGTATTCGTCTGAATAAAACCATGGGCCAATGTTGTATTTCTCTCCGAAGTCTTTCATGCCCTGATGAAGATCTTCCACCACGTAAGCCACTTGCGCTATGCCGCCTAGCGGTTGACCGAAACTCGTTTCTGTCTTCATCTAACGCCTCCTTACACCGCGATTGTTGAATTTTTTTACGCAATCCAAACTAACACGGGACAAACGCTACCGTCAATGGGTCACGCTAGCCTCACCATCCATTTGTTCGTATCTGGTACCAAGCCATATTGGATATCGATGAGTTGCTTGCGTAGACTTAGCGTGATGGGGCCGGCAGCTTGAGCGTCGAGGCGATAGTTGAACTGATCGCTTTTTAGTGCGTTGATCGGGAAAATTAATGCTGCTGTTCCACAGGCAAAAATTTCTGTAACTTGCCCGCTCGCCAGACCATCGCGTACTTCGTTTAGGCTAACCAAACGCTCTTGGACGTCATGTCCAGAGGCCCGAGCAAGCGCAATGACGCTTGCTCTTGTTACGCCGGGCAAAATACTGTCTGACAACGCGGGCGTGACAAGTGTTCCGTTTTTAAGGACAACAAAAATGTTCATGCCGCCAAGCTCTTCGAGATATTGGCCGTGCTCAGCATCGAGGAAGAGCACCTGTGGACAACCGTTCCGGCGCGCTTCATTTAAGGGGGCGAGTGAACCCGCATAGTTGCCTGCGCATTTGGCATAGCCGGTGCCGCCTTTGGCTGCCCGGGTACGCTGGGTTGATACCCAAATCGGTACTGGTGAAACACCGCTGGCAAAGTAGGGCCCCGCAGGGCTACCAATGACGTAGTAGGCAACCTTATCCGCACCGCGCACGCCCAAGAAAGTCTCGTTTGCGATCATAAACGGGCGAAAGTAGAGGCTGCTTTCTGGGGTGTTGGGCACCCACTCCTTATCGAGCTGTACCAGCTCTTTTAACGACTGAACAAATAAGTCTTGTGGTAGCTCGGGTAGTCCAAGTCGCTCAGCACTATTGATGAAACGTTGTGCGTTTAGCTCAGGCCTAAAGGTCCAAATCGAGCCGTCTGGATGTTGATAGGCTTTGAGCCCCTCGAAGACAGCTTGTGCGTAATGTAATACAAGCGAGGCTGGATCTAGGGTGAGCGGTGCGTAGGGAATAGCTCTGTGGTCATGCCACCCTTGGCTTACGTCCCAGTCGATTGCGACCATATGGTCAGAGTAGTGTTTCCCAAACCCAGGGTTGTTCAGTATGGTCTGGCGTGTGAAAATAGGCGTTGGTGTGGCTGAGCGTGCTTGATGAAACTGCGCGTTCACAGAAGTCTGCATGGTGATTTTCTAGAATGATAAATTAGTTGGCGATTGGACTCACGCAGGTAAAGTGCCGAGCGTGGTGATGATCTATTTAGGCGGATCTTTTGAATCTTAAAGCGGATTGATAGGCAAATGAAACTGATTTTTACTTTACTGCTAGCGACTCTCTCGACTTTTTCTTCAGCAGCCTTTGCTCAAGACTACCCCAATCGGCCAATCAAGTTGATTGTCCCTTTCCCGCCTGCTGGTGGCACTGATAACGTGGCGCGTTTGTTTGTTCAGGAAGTTTCGCAACGACTTGGACAGACAGTCGTGATTGAAAATCGTGCTGGTGCCGCAGGGGTGATTGGTGCCGATCTCGCTTCGAAGGCAGAGCCTGATGGTTACACATTGCTGATGACTACCAACAGCACGCATGTGATTGGTCCACTGCTCAATCCAAAGACACCTTATTCGCCGGTGAAAAGCTTTACGCCGATCATTTATCTGGTGCATTCGCCCTCGATCATGATCGTACCCTTGAGCTCCAAAGCCACAACGGTTTCTGAGTTCATCGCACTTGCCAAAGCTAATCCCGGAAAACTGAACTACGGCTCCGCTGGGATTGGCGGGATTCCTCACTTGTCTGGTGAACGTTTTCAGGCTTTGTCTGGAACCAAGATGACGCATGTCCCTTACAAAGGTACAGCGCTAGCAGTGCCGGATTTGCTAGCCGGTCGCCTCGACGTAATATTTGATAGCTTCTCGTCTGGCTACCCTCATGTGCGGGATGGCAAGGCTCGTGCGCTAGGCGTGTCATCGGCTGAGCGCTCACCACTTGTGCCCAATTTGCCTGCCATTTCAGAGCAGTTACCTGGGTTTGTTTCGTTGACTTGGTTTGGTGTACTCGGACCAGCAGGATTGCCCGCACCGATCGTTGACAAAGTAAACGCTGCATTTAATGCGGCGCTCAATAATCCGAAGATCCGCGAGCAGCTCGCAGGAATGGGAATTGATGCCGTCGGCGGAACGCCCGCTGAGTTTGTAAAACGAATGGCAGATGACACAGCAGCGTGGTCAAAAGTTATTGCGGATGCGAAGATCACGCTTGACGAGCTGTGATGATTGTTGTCATGGCGTGGATCTGACACGACAGGACAGGCCGGTTCAGAGGCTCCCTTGCTGGGAAACCTCTGAGGTGAAGATGGCGCTTAGTCTACCCGTGCGCCAGAGTCTTTAACGATCTTTTCCCAGGTCGCGAGATCATCTTTGAGCAGGGCGGCGAACTGTTGAGGGGTGTTTTGCATCGCTTCGCAGCCTTGCTTGATTAGCTTGTCTTGAACGTCCTTATCTGCCAAGGCGGTTTTGATCGCGGCATTGAGTTTGTCAACGATCGCCGCTGGTGTGCCAGCTGGAGCCAAGATGCCATACCAAGGCGTTGAGCCGAAACCGGGAATGCTTTCGCTAATGGAGGGTGTATTGGGTAGCGCAGCAATGCGCTTTTCGTTGGTGACTGCTAAGGCTTTGATTTTTCCTGAGGCGAGTAAAGACAACGAAGAGGGCGCGCTCTGGACGGAGACGGGCACTTGACCACCGGCTACGTCTGTAGCGGCCGCCGCAGCACCTTTGTACGGTACATGTTGCATATCAATGCCGACTTTCTGCTTAAACATCTCAACGATCAAATGGTTGAGTGTGCCATTGCCTGCTGAGGCGTAGTTGATCTTGCCTGGATTTGCTTTGGCTTGTGCGATCAGCTCAGACACGTTGTTCGCAGGAAAAGCGGAGTTGACCACCAATACATAGCCAGCACTTGCAACTAGACCCACGGGAGTGAAGTCCTTGAGTGGATCAAAGCCTGTCGTCTTGTACAGCCAGGGATTGATCACTTGCGTGCTGTTGGTCGTCAACAAAAGGGTGTAGCCATCAGGCTTAGCTTTAGCCGTGGCCGCGGTGCCAATATTGCCGCCTGCACCCGGACGGTTTTCTACAACAAATTGTTGGCCAAGCACTTCGCTTAACTTGGCGGCCACAATGCGTGCAATGGTGTCGTTCGCGCCACCTGTTGCCTGAGGAACCACGACAGACACGGAGCGATTTGGGTAGTCTGACTGTGCAGAGGCTGTGCCAACAAATGTAGCGGCCAAAGCGGCACCTGCAATGAGTGCACGAGTGGTGGAAGAAATAAAGCGCATGTGTTTCTCCGGATTAGTGAGTATGGCGTGGTTATACAACAGGATTTGGTCTTAAACCATGGTTTAAGACTGCTGCATGTGGTTTTGATGACCGGTTTTATGCAAAACTCCTTTCGAACGCACAATAACGGAAAACAAAAATGATTGACCTTTATTATTGGACGACCCCCAACGGGCATAAAATTACGATGTTCTTGGAGGAGTGCGGGCTCGCCTACACAATCAAGCCGATCAATATCAGCAAGGGCGAGCAGTTTGCTGCTGATTTCTTAAAGGTTGCGCCAAACAATCGCATACCGGCAATCGTCGATCATGCTCCAGCGGGCGGCGGTGCGCCCTTGAGTATTTTTGAGTCTGGTGCGATTCTTCTGTATTTGGCGGATAAGACTAAACGATTCATTCCCCAGGATTTGCACGGCAGAAATGATTGTCTGCAATGGCTATTCTGGCAGATGGGTGGCTTGGGTCCGATGGCGGGTCAAAATCACCATTTTGTACAGTACGCACCGGAGCAGTTGCCCTACGCGATCGAGCGCTACGTCAAGGAAACCTCTCGTTTGTATGGTGTGCTGAACAAGCGATTGTCCGACGGCCGCGACTACATTTGTGGCGAATATTCGATTGCAGACATGGCGGCTTACCCGTGGATCGTTCCACACGAGCGGCAACGTCAAGATCTCAAGATTTTCCCAGCGGTGGAGGCTTGGTTTGTCCGCGTTAAAAGCCGAGCGGCCACGAAAACGGCCTATGAAATTGCTAAGTCGATTAATGTTTCACCGACGGTGGATGAGAAAGCAAAGGCGATATTGTTTGGTCAGGATGCTAAGACCGTGCGATAGCAGGATATGCATAACAATCATTGCGTCTGACCAGAAGCCTGGCGAGAGTTAAGGAGTGCCTTGCGTTCTAGTGCGACCCTTTTTACGTACTCGATCGACCGAACGACTTTGTAGTAGTGCGACACGCTGAGGCGCGGTATCCATGTGTCGACCTCATGTTGTAGTCGGATGAAGTCATGTGTGACGGCATCAAACTCTACGTTGTTTTCTGCATGCATAAACCGCGCTTGTATGTCGTACAGCATGTCTTCTGCATCGTCGGCTTTTATTTGACCAAGCGTGGAACGAAAGTTCGGAATGAGTCGGTAGAGGGGATACAAAATCGCTAAGGCACTTAAGATAAAAAACCAGATCCGATCGGCTAGGCTAGCGACCCTAAAGCCGACGTAATGCAAGACGGCCGGTGCGCCATTGGTGAAATACTGTTTTGCAATTGGCGCTAGCGGGATATTGCTGTCTTTGTAAGAGGGGAACTCATCTTGTTTGGCAAAAAACTGATCTCGCGAGTCACTTAAATCATCCATCGCCATCAAGAACAAAAGCTGCAGTGCGGGGTGCAAGTCCTTTTCAACAATAAGTGTCAAACTTGTTGAGACCATACTGATGTCAGTGGCAGGAAAAATCGGATTGCTCGTGAAAGAGCCGCGCGGCACCGAAACAACGTCGAGCTGGGGGATGTGTTTGACATACGCTGGGGCAAGGGGAAAGTTTGCAAGATGTATGTTTGGATCGGCCAGCAGCCTCTTGATGATGGGTGAGTCAATGCCATCTACGACGCTCAGGGCATTAATCTCGCCAGCCAGTAGCGCCTCAAACGATTTAAGGTAGGGCCACTCTAATAGCTTGTAAGGGGAGGTTGCGTTGGGCCTGCCAGACGCCAGGATTTTCTGAATGATCGCGTTAGAACCTGAGCCAGGTTCGCCAATCGCAATGCCCGAGGTTGTTGCAAAGTGAACGATAGGTTGTTCAACGGTGACAGCATCTCCTCGATAAAACAACCACAAAGGTTCGTATTGTGAACTGCCAAGGGAAATCGCGTTGTCATCGATTTCATTTTTTTTATAGAGCCCACCTAGTATGAGTGCACTTTTAATTGAACGTTCGCGATGCATTGCGGCGATAGGTTGCTTGCCGCCCTCGGTGTAGGTAATGTTAAGTTTGACCCCGTGTTTGGCAAAAAACGCGACCAATTTCTCGCCATAAATTCCATCGGAAGTGCCTTCGCGCCCGACTGCGATTCCGACAACTTTAGGTGGAATGGGCTCCCAGAAAAAAACGAGCAGACACACTCCCATGAGCAGGCTTATGATCGGCAGCCATTCTTGGCGAAAAAAATGCGACCAGGCATAACTTTCGTCTCGCACAACCTTAACGGTGCGCTGTGTGATCGGCTTTAGCTTTGCTAGGGAGTCGGCAGCGGGCTTTTTCTTTTTTAACGGCATGGGGTGGCGGATTTGCTGTTTATTTGCGATTTTCCATTCTAATAGCTAAGATTTATTTTGCACCAAAAGTAAGCACAACTTTTCAAGCTATTTTTTATTTAGCTTTCAAGGTAGCATCCTAATGAGTAAAGAATTTCCCCTTCAGCGAAGTAACTCTTGAGGCCTCATGGCGACGCAATCCACCCCAAAAATTCTCAATCTACCGATCGGCCTGTCAGCGACGGGAATGCGTCAAGAATTCGACAGCATCGGCAAAGTTGATGTGCCAGCCAACCACTATTGGGGAGCGCAAACGCAGCGCAGCCTGATCCACTTCAATATCGGTCATGACAAGATGCCCAAAGAGGTCTATCACGCCTACGGCTTCGTTAAAAAAGCAGCGGCCATCGTGAATACGAAAGCGGGCCGTCTGCCGCCTTGGAAAGGTCAGTTGATTCAGCAAGTGGCAGATGAAGCGATTAGCGGTAAGTTGGACAGCGAGTTCCCCCTCTACGTTTGGCAGACGGGTTCGGGTACGCAATCAAACATGAACGTAAACGAGGTGATTTCCAATCGTTGTATTCAGTTAGTCGGCGGCACGCTGGGTGCGCAAGAGCCCATTCACCCGAATGACCATGTGAACATGGGTCAGTCGAGTAACGACACGTTCCCGACTGCGATGCACATCGCTGCCTACAAAATGGCAACAGAAAAAACGATTCCTGCCCTTAAGCGTTTGCGTGATGCCTTGGATGCCAAGTCGAAACAGTGGGCGAACATCGTCAAGATCGGTCGTACGCATTTGGAAGATGCAACTCCGCTGACAGTCGGACAGGAATGGTCTGGTTATGTGGGTGCGTTGGATGATTCGATTGCAAACGTTGAGTACGTCACTGAGGGGTTACTGCAGGTCGCGATGGGCGGCACTGCGGTGGGTACAGGTTTGAACTCACCCGTTGGTTTCGGTGACGCGGTCGCTGCGGAGTTGTCTCAGCTGACAGGTTTTGCCATTAAGACTGCCACGAACAAATTCACTGCGCAAGGCACGCTTGATCGTATGGTGCGTGCGCACGCTGGGCTTAAGGGTGCGGCCGTATCGTTGTACAAAATTGCCAATGACATGCGTTGGCTCGGCTCGGGTCCACGCACAGGTTTGATGGAAATGACATTCCCATCTAATGAGCCTGGTTCTTCGATCATGCCAGGCAAGGTCAATCCCACACAGGCCGAGGCGATGTTGATGGTCTGTATTGAAATCATGGGCTCGGATGTTGCCGTACAAATGGGTGGTTCCGAAGGTAACTTCGAACTGAACGCTTTCCGTCCAATCATCATCAATAACTACTTGCACTCAGCGTTGATCATGGCTGATATGTGTGATCACTTCCGTGAGTTTATGGTCGAAGGTGCGGTCGTGAATGAAGCGCAGCTCAAATCAAATATTGACCGTTCGGTCATGATGGTGACGGCGCTGTCGCCTGTGATTGGTTACGACAAAGCATCGGTTATTTCACACTACGCGATTGACCACAACTTGACGCTAAAACAAGCTGCGCTTGCCAATGGTGTTGATGAGGCCTTGTTCGACCGTGTTGTCGTTCCAATTAATATGACTAAACCTGGTTCGGCAGACGTGCCTGCAAAGTCATAATTGGAGTGGAAAGATGAATGCAAATAAGCAAGAAAATCTTACGGGTCAGCAAGCACTGCGGCAGCAGGTTGGTGAACGGTTCTCTGCAGACTGGGAGAGCAATGACCACCGTGCCAGACGATTGGTCTCGGAATTTATCGGCACCTCTGGTTTGACGTTTGTGCTGTCAGGTGGCGCAGCGATTCTTGCTGGGTATGGTGGTGGATCGCTCGCACCTTACCAATTTGCATTCATTTTGTCGACGGTGGCTGCGCTATGGTTGGTGGCTGCCGTATTTTTTCTGGGCGATATCTCGTCGCACTTCAATCCCGCTATGACGCTTGGTTTTTGTTTGCGTGGCGATATCAGTGTCCCGATGGCAGTGGCTTACATTGCGGTACAAATGGTTGCTGCTGCTGCTGGGTCCTGCATGGCTGCGTACCTGTTCGGTACAGGTGGAAACTTGGCAGCAACTTCGCCGCAGCCTGGTATGTTGCTTCAGGCTGTCATTTTTGAAGCAATCCTAACGTTTGGCATGGTGTTGTTAGTACTTGGGATGACAAACGGCCCGAAACTGGACGGAAGCTCGGTGCCGTTAGCAGTCGGTGCGTATGTGATGGCCTGGGGAACCATGGGCGGTCCCTTCGATGGGGCTGCGTTCAATCCTGCCCGTGCGTTTGGTCCCGACTTCGCTCGCGGCGATCTTTCAACGTATTGGGTCTACCCCTGCGGGTCTCTGATTGGTGTCTTGGTTGCAGTAGCCGTCGCGCGCTTTTTACGCGGCCCTGCCAAAGCTTCTGAGGCAAACGCCGCGATGGGTAATCCACTACAGCGGTAATATGCTTAGAGAAAGCCTTGCTAAGACAGCTTTTGCGATGTCGTTTCTTTCGTATGCTGTATAACAAGGTTTTTTAGAGAAGCGCTCACATGAAGTCTGTTGTTGAGGTGATTAGCCGTAATATCAAGCAGACACGTACTTTGCATAGCAATAAAATTTACGTGATTGAGGGCGAGGTTCGTGTTGAGAAAGGCGTTAGGCTAACCGTTCAAGACAATACGACCATATTGCTCGTTAATGGTGAGTTTCCGAAAAGTTGTGTGCGTCGCTCGACGTTGATTTTTGATCAAGGCTCGATCCTCGTTGCAGATCGCCTTTATGTACGAGCTTGCACACAAACCTATAAACCAGTGAAGTTGGCTAACAACGGTGGCGTGTGGTTTCTGGGTAACTACAGTCATGCAAGCAAAGACGGTGTTTCAGTCAAAACGAACCGAAGAAACCCGTTGTCTAGTTTCACTGCGAAACTGATTGCGACCTACTACTTAGGTCGACCAGATGATCCAACTCCTTCGAAACGCACTAAGCGGGCTCAGCGAACTGATGACGTTGATGGGTTCTCAGTGTTGGGGGTAGGGAAAGCTGAGTGGAATATCTCTGAGGTCAGGTCTTTTCATTCTGCTGATGACGCATTCGATGTAACGAACTCCCACATCAGTTTAAAACGTCTTCAGATTACGCTGCCTGTCGAGGACGGGATGAATATAAGCAGCAGTCGGGTCGAGATTCATCATAGTCTCAGGATGCATCTGCGTAAGACAAAAGCGAAGGACAGGGATTTGTTTGATCTTGAAACGGACGACGGTGCATCATTTGTTGAGCTGTATTCTGGCTGTTGGGTGACTTTGGAGGGTGTGTTTGGCGATCAAGCTGTCTTGAGTTCCACTCAGATGCCGAAGGCGATCACGCGTGATGATAATGAGCGTTTGTATTCGTTCAAAGGAAAGTTGAGGTCCGCGGCGCTTATCTATTCAATCGATCGCGATTAAAGCGTTCTTGCAGCAACGTTTGCACAACAATCCTGAGTTTTTCAATTGAAGTTTCAGCATAAAAGAAGATGAGCCATGGCGATTAAAAAGCGACCAGAAACGGATACCGTATGGCCAGATTTTTTTGATTACTTCCGAAGAGACTTTTGGCGTGAGCTGCTTGGTTGGCGGTATGTGATCCGCTACTACGGAATGCTCACGCCACTCGTATTAATTGCTTTAGTCGTGCTGTTTTTTTATGTTGATCCGATGCCGCCTAAGAAGGCATACATTGCCACCGGACAACCAGGATCCTCGTACCATGTACTGTCGCAAAAGTTCGCCGATTTCTTTGCAAAAAATGGCTTTGAACTTGTGATGGTACCCACGCCTGGGCTGGATCAGGGCTTTTTAAAACTGACTGATGAAAAATCCCCGGTTAATGCATCGTTCTTGACTGCGGGTAGTGCAAAGGAAGTCGACTATCCGGATTTAGTCTCGTTGGGTAGTTTGCAGTATTCGCCTGTATGGTTGATTTATCGAGGATCTGAGCTCTCAGGCCCAGATGCAATTGAGCGACTGAGGAAAATGCGAATCGCAGTGGGTATGCGAGATACCAACACAAATAAGATCTGGCGCGCAATGCTAGGGCTACATGGTATTCAAGATACAAATCAGCCGAATTTCATTGAAATTCCGCACCAGCAAGCAGCGAGTGATTTTGCAGAGAAGAAGCTAGAGGCCGTGTTCGTAGTAGATGACATCAACTCTCCAACAGTCCAGTCGATATTAACGCTTCCGGATGTGAAGATTTTTAACTTTAGTTTGATCGATGCCTATATAAAGAAGCTACCCTTTCTTGAAAAGGTACAGCTCCCTCGCGGTGCAGTCAGTATTAAAGATGTTTTCCCTCCTGCCGATACAGAGTTGCTCGCAACGAGCATTACCTTACTGGTTGAAAAACAGATGCACCCTGTACATCAATGGCTATTTTTGATGGCAGCGAAGGCAATCAGCAATGAGCAACAAGCATTCTTTGCGAAGCCTGGTTTCTTCCCCGCCTATCTCGATCGCAGTATCCCTTTGAGTCCGATCGCGAGTCAGTATTATGAAAGTGGGATTCCCACGGTCTTTAACTATTTCCCTCTTTGGATTGCTACTCTGTTCAACCGTGTTTGGGTTATTGCCTTAGCGTTGTTTGCGTTGATATATCCGTTGCTTAAGGCTGTGCTG
Source organism: Zwartia hollandica (assembly GCF_019923725.1). Classification (GTDB taxonomy): domain Bacteria; phylum Pseudomonadota; class Gammaproteobacteria; order Burkholderiales; family Burkholderiaceae_B; genus Zwartia; species Zwartia hollandica. The sequence goes on along the minus strand of NZ_JAHXRI010000007.1, from coordinate 522,443 downwards.
AACTGGCGCAATTTCCCTTCAGACAAGCTGCTAGGAGACTACTTTCAAGATCTGCGGGATATTGAAGGGGATCTGTTGGTGGCGCGTACGCGTGAAGAAATCGAACATTACCTAAATGAGCTGGATGACCTCGAGGCAGCAATCCTAAAGAATTGGTACGAGGAGGGGGATTTGCGTGCGTTCTACACATTGCGCATGACTGCAATGCGACATGTACGCGCCAACGGTCGAGCAAAATTGGCTGCTCTGCCTCAATGACTTAGGTTGGTGACGAGCGCGCCAATTTGCAGTGCCCAGCCTTATAAGGCATCGCTAGACGAGCGAAATTGTAAAAGAGTGCAACAGTTGCGCGGAAGCTATTTATTTCTTTATTGAAATGATTCAGACTGCTCGCTGTAGGTGATGTTGCCTACAGCTTTCAGGGGTAGTCAGTGAGTACATTCAACTCTCTCTTATATGCGACAAGACTGGTCGACGCGGGTGTGCCGCGTGACCAGGCGGAAGTCCACGCGCTTGTTCTGCAAAGCGTCCATGATGAAGAACATAAACAGTATGCGACCAAGGCAGATTTTTTAGAACTGCGTCAAGAGGTGAAACAGCAGATTCTTCATCTTGAAGTAAAGACCGACCGCATCGAGGCCAAGACCGATCAATTAGAAATCAAGACAGATCGCATCGAGGCCAAAATGAATCAGATTGAGGCCAAGACCGATCAGCTCGAACTTAAGACTGATCGAATCGAAGCAAAAATGAATCTGATCGAAGCTAAGACGAATCTGATCGAAGCTAAGACGAATCAAATCGAAGCTAAGACGAATCAAATCGAAGCTAAGATCAATGAGGTAGAGGTGAAGTTGTCTGCTGAAATCTCTGGCTTAACTAAAACGGTTAATGAGTGCAAAGATGAGTTCTTGAGATTTCGCTCTGATGTGTCCGTCTTACGCACATCGCACAAGTATATTGTTTGGATCAGCGGGGGCGTGGCAACCATGTGCTTGAGCGTGATTGCGCTTTGCATCCCGATTTATTTGCACACATTAAAGTAAATTTCTGTTTTAAAACCCGTAACGCTTGGTTGCATTGTCCACCAGAATTTTCTTCGCCGCGTCTGGTGGGCACCATCGATAAAGACTATCAAGCAATTGCCCAGCATCGGGCATGGGCTTCCCCTCAAGATAAATGTGCGGCCAGTCGGTGCCCCACAGGCAACGGTCTGGCGCAACGTTGATGATTTTTTGTGCAAAGGCGTCAACATCCCCGTGAGGGTAGGGCACTTTAGAAATGCGATAGCCGACTAGTTTCATCCAACAGTTCTCACTTTCCATAAGTTTGAGTGCGCAAGCGACTTGTGGATCGTTGAGTCCTCGCTCAATCGGTACCTGCGCCATGTGATCCAGCACGACATCAACGGGAAGTGCGCGAACCATGTCTGCAATCTGAAGCAGCCTATCCGCTTTGATCCAAAGCTGAATATGCCACCCTAGCGGCGCAATCATCTCTGCAATATTCGGTAGCCACTCTAGTGGGGTCACGCCTGTGATTGCGTTGAAGCGAATGCCTCGCACGCCACGCGTATGCATGTCAGCTAATTGTTCAGGCGTGATGCTTGCATCCACAACCGCGATTCCCCGGGCGCGGTGTTGTCCGAACTCGGCAATTGAATCAAGCAAACAGCTGTTATCCGTTCCGTAAATGCTAGCCTGCACAATCACCATGCGCTCAATGCCGACTGTGCTGGCCATTTTTAGATAGGCTGGCACATCAGATAAGCATGGGTTGTAGAGCCGCTTTGGGCTCAATGGGTAGCGGTCGGTCGGCCCAAAGATATGAAAGTGCGTATCGGTAGTTCCAGCGGGAGCCAGGTTAGCCGGCTTGGAGATTGGCCCGGGCGCTTCGGATTCAACAATGCCGTGTGTTTGCATGAAATATGTATCGCTTTTTGAAGGATATTGCGTACGTATGACTATATTGTAAAAGAGTGCAACAGTTGCTCGGAAGCTATTTATTTCTTTATTGAAATGCTTCAGACTGCTCGCTGTAGGTGATGTTGCCTGCAGTTTTTAGGAGCAGTCAGTGAGTACATTCAATTCTCTTTCCTATGCGACTAGACTGGTTGACGCGGGCGTGCCGCGTGATCAGGCAGAGGCGCACGCGTTTGTGTTGCAAAGCGTATACGAGGAGGAACATAAACAGTACGCGACCAAGGCAGACTTTTTAGAATTGCGTCAAGAGGTCAAGCAGCAGATTCTTCATCTTGAAGCAAAGACCGATCGTATCGCGGCAAAGACCGATCAATTGGAAATCAAGACGGATCGTATTGAGGCCAAAATGAATCAGATTGAGGCGAAGACCGATCAATTAGAAATCAAGACTGACCGTATCGAAGCCAAGATCACAGAGGTCGAGGTGAAGTTGTCTGCTGAAATCTCTGGTTTGGCCAAGACGGTTAACGAATGCAAAGAGGAGTTCTTGAGCTTTCGAGCGGATGTGTCCGTCTTACGTACGTCCCATAAGTATATTGTTTGGATCAGCGGCGGCGTAGCAACCATGTGCCTGAGCGTGATTGCGCTTTGTATCCCGATTTATTTACATACATTAAAGTAAATATTCGTTGAGTACGCGTAACGCGCTGCCCCGCCATCACCCACCGGACTAGTTTGATGACACTCGGCGTCGCAGGTGCAGACAGTCTAGTGGCGGCGGGTGGGGCGGTTTTAGCGCCTGGACAAAGTCAGCTACCTATTCACGTAACTTTTCTTATCCTATCCTTTCAATCTTTAGTTAATTTATTTAACTTATAGGTTAATATTTTGAAAGTGCGGATTTTTGCTGCCACTGCCCAGCATCAGGTCGTGACGTTTGTTGAAAATGAGCGCTCACCTACTGAGGATTTTCTGTTTTTTGGTGAAAAAGTACGCTTGCAAGCCGTGAAGGACTGGTCGTTTTTTTACAAATGGCTGCTGAACTAGGGCTAAGTAAATTGCCCGCTGCCTGGTTTCATGAAGTGGATAAGCGAAATAAAATTTTTGAGTTTGTCAAAGGAGACCTTAGGCTTTTCTTTTTTAGAGGGCAGGGAAAACAGCTTGTTGTCTGCACGACCGGTATAAGAAAGAAGACACAAAAAGTAGATCGATTATCAATTCAAAAAGCCATCAATATTCGCAATAGATACGAGCAGGCAGTTAGGCGCAATACTTTAGAGGTGGATACAAATGGAACGCGGTAATACTGTCGAGAGCTTTATCCGTAAAGCACAAAGTTCGGATAGTTATGTTGCAGAGAAGCTCAAAATTGAATTCTCCCTGGCTCTTGAGTCGCGTAGAAGAGAGGTTGGGCTTAGTTATGCAGACCTCGCTCGCCTGATTGGCTCAAGCCCAGCCTACATTACTAAAATTTTTCGGGGTGACACGAATATGACGATTGAAACGATGGTGAAGTTAGCTCGAGCAACAGGTGGCTCTTTAGATTTAAAAATTGTTGATGTCCCCCTCAAAACCGTAGTTAGAAAAGCCAAGGTGTCGTCGCGCTCAATAGCGCGTGCTCCAGCCAAGAAAAAATCTCCAATCACGGTCGTCCATAAACGCGCTGCGCCGTATTCACCAAGCCGCTTAAGACGTGCTGCATAACGCACTCAGCGCAAAACTTCTTTTATCCACTCCACCACCTGGTCTGAAGCCACCTCAGGGGCGGTGGCGTGGGTGGCGTTGACCACCAGATACTTGTTGCCAGGCAGCTTGGGGACTTTGTCGAAGGCATACCCTTTGCCTTCGCGGTAAAGAATATCGTGTGTTCCGATCACCCATAAGAACGGAGTAGGGCGTTTGAACTCTGCTGCGGTGCGAGCCATATTGCCTAAGCCGTCCGGTTCGAAATAGCTCAGCAATACATCCGCCCTTATTTGAAAATCCTTGCGTTGGCCTTGGTTAAAGTCAGTCATGTTGATTGTTTTGTCGGTACTGCCAGAGGCCACAGCCTGTCTTGCATCGCTTATGGCCTGCTGGGTAATGCCAGAGGTATACATATATTGCGGTGCATGCCCTGGCGATAGGGCGATGATGCCGTCTGCATCACCAATATAGGCTTGGTAGGCCATGGCAGCGTTTGCGCCAAAGCTTTGCCCTGCAATGAGTACCTTTTTATAACCGCCGTCCCTATACCGTTTGACCGCCTGCTCTATGTCGCGCAAGGCGTTTTCATAGGTTTGGTCGTAATTGCGGAAACGCGACCATGGCATATCTCTAAGCTCAACTTTGCACGTTGGTTCGATTTTGTCAGCGAGCACCTTAAGGTAGGGGGACTTGGGTCCGCCCCATTTGCCATGCATCAGAATTACCACGCAATCTTGGGCTGCTTGGCTAGGGGCGCTCGCGATGCCAAGGCCTAGAAGAAGGGATATTTGAAGGAGGACGTGTTTCATCGGGATGGGTTAGTTGGTGGGATGGTAGACCTAAAGCATATCTCTTTATGGTGAGTCCGGAAAAGGAATAAACTCAAGCGAAAGTGAAATTGTTGCCAGATTGGCGGCTTCCAAGAAAACATAAATTTGTGCGGTGCTTTTGGGGAGACAGCAATGCGACGATCGATACAAACCCTTTGTGTTTGGTTGATTTCGGGTGTGATGGGTTGCGTCGGGCTGCTTGCGCAACCGGCTTTTGCGCAAGAGCCTACGCTACCTAAAGTGATCAAACTGATCGTGCCTTTCGCACCGGGTGGTAGTAACGACGTCTATGCCCGTGCCTTGGCGCAAAAGCTGTCGACCAAACTTGGCGTGACGATGGTGGTCGAGAATAAGCCAGGTGCAGGCGGCAGTATTGGCTCAGATATGGTTGCCAAGTCGGAGCCAGACGGTTCAACACTGTTATTGATATCGACCTCGATCGCAACAAACGCGGCCGTTAGGCCTAACTTGCCGTTTGATCCCGTTACATCGTTCAAGCCCGTCGCACTGGTTGCAAAAGGTGCGATGGTCTTGATCGTGGGTAACAAAACACCCTATATGACCTTGCAGCAATTACTCGATGCGACCAAAGATAAAAATAATAAGGTGAACTACAGCTCTGCTGGCATTGGCTCCATTGGCCAACTTAGTGTCGAATACTTAAAGGCGATCTCCGGAACACAAGCCTTACATGTTCCCTATCAAGGCATCGCTGCATCGCTCGTCAATATGATCGGCGGCAATATTGATTACATGATCACGACCCTAGCCTCTGTAGGGGGCCAGATCAAATCCGGACAGGTCAGGGCCATTGCTGTCACGTCGTTAGAGAAATCAAAATTCTTACCCGATGTACCTCCTGCTGCGCAGTTAATGCCAGGGTATGAAGTCGATGTCTGGTGGGTCGTGTTCGCGCCCGCCAAAACACCTACGGTGATCGTCAATCGTTTGAATCAAGCGATTCGCGACGTGAGCCAAGACGCAGATATGCAGGAGTTGTTTGCCAAGGAGGGCGCCGAGCCCATGCCCTATAGCCCAGAGCAGACAGCGGCCTATGTAAAAACTGAAGTTGAAAAATGGCGCAAAGTGGCACGTGACGCCAATATTCAAGCAAATAACTAATTTTGTATTGTTAACTCTCTTTACTCTCTTGCCTAACTGAATCTCGGAAGCCTTGTGATGACGACCAAAGAACAAACTATTTTGCAAACATTCGCAGACTATTTCTGCGCAGGGAAATTTGAGCAGATTCCTCCTGAGGTCGTACATAAGTCCAAACTCCTGATGATTGATTTAGTCGGCGTCGCGATCGCCGGTCTAAAAATGGACTTTCCGAAGATGATGATTGAGTATCTGGCGGATCTCCAGGGCAAACCTGAAGCCACACTCTTTGGCTCGACAGCTAAAGTTCCTGCACTGCATGCTGCCCTAGGTAACGGCGTGAGTGGACATGCGCTCGACATGGACGATGGCTATCGTTTCGGTGGAGTGCACGCGGGTGTAGCTGTCATCCCCGCTGCCTTAGCGTACGCCGAAGCCAACAAGGCGAGTGGCCAGTCACTCTTGCTATCGGTCATTATGGGCTATGAGATTGTCAACCGTATTTCCAAGGCGATGAATCCTTCGCACTTGAGTCGCGGCTTTCATACGACGGGAACTCTAGGTGTGTTGGGTGCTGCGGCCGCCTGTGGTGTGCTTGGCGGTTTGAACAAAGAGCAGATGGCGAGCGCGATGTCGATCGCAGCGCTGCAAGGTGCTGGTTTGTTGCAGATCTTGACCGAAGGCGCGATGGTCAAGCCCTTGCATCCGGGTAAAGCGGCGATGGCGGGCGTGCTGTCGGTAGACTTGGCTAAGCGTGGCGCGAACGGACCCGTGACGGCGCTTGAGGGCCAAAAGGGTTTGTTCAAGGCCATGGCCGATGAAGTCAAACTTGATGCGCTATTTGAAGGCCTCGGGTCTCATTTCTATTTGCATGATCAGTACATCAAACTGCATGCGGCCTGTCGTCACGTACATCCCACCGTGGATGGCGTGCAAGAAATCATGCGTAAGCAGCAACTTACGTTTGCAGACATTGAATCGGTTGATATCGCAACCTATCCTGTTGCGATTAGTTTCTGTGGTGCAAAGGAAATCCCTGACTCAGCCGAAGGTGCGAAATTTAGTCTGGCGTACTCGGTCGCAATGGCTGCCTATTATGGCGATGTGGGTGAAGATCGCTACGTGCAATCGGTGGTGGCCAACAAAGAGATTCAGGGCTTGGCAAACCGTATCAATGCGACGCTTGACGATAAATGGGCGAAGGCCTATCCAGCTAGTCGCGGCGCCTCGATTGTCTTGAAGACAACAAAAGGTGCCACGTATAACGTTGACGTGCCGCTTGCCAAAGGTGAGCCAGAGAACCCAGCTTCGGACGAGGACATCATCGCGAAGTATCGTCACAATGCTGAGGGACAAGACCCCACTGTCGTTGAGCAACTGCTGCAAGTATTGCTTTCACTTGAAAAGCATTCTGCGTCGGATGTGACGGCGTTGATGGCAAAAATGCGTCGCGGGTAATGCAGAGGTGAAATTGAAGAGGCGAAATTTGATGAGGCAGACTGCGATAGCACCCATGCAAACCTTTCTTACTAAAGCTGTTGCCGCAGGGCTATTGAGTGTGCTGGGTCTATGGTCTGGCCTGAGCCACGGACAGAATGTAGACGCCTGTGTGGCGGGCTTGCGTAAAGAGGTCCTTGCACAAGGGATCACCGCTAAAACCTTTGATAGCGCAACTAAGGGTGTTGAGTCCGATCCAGATGTGCTGAAGGCGTTTGATTTTCAGCCGGAGTTCCGTACCGCGATTTGGGATTATGTCGCTGGCCTGGTTGATCAGGAGCGGGTCGACGATGGTCGTGCCATGCAAAAAAAATGGTCCGAAGTGTTGCAGCGGGCCGAGCAACAGTATGGTGTCGATGCACGCATCATCGTGGCGGTGTGGGGTGTTGAATCCAATTATGGTCGTATACAAGGCAAGCGTGAGCTTGTGCGTTCGCTCGTTACGCTAGTATGTGCAAATAAGCGTCAGGCCTTTTTTAAGGGCGAGCTCCTCGCTACGTTGCGTATCTTGCAGAGCGGCGATATTGCGCCTGAGGTGTTGGTGGGCTCTTGGGCTGGGGCGTTTGGTCAGACTCAGTTCATGCCTACGACCTATCAACGGTTAGCCGTTGATTTTGATGGTGATGGTAAGCGTGACATCGTGAACTCTGTTCCGGATGCCTTGGGCTCAACAGCTAACTTCCTGCAAAAGGCGGGTTGGGTAAAGGGCCAGGCCTGGGGTTACGAGGTCAAGATCCCGGCGGACTACGCCGGCCCGTCGGGTCGACGCACCAAGCAGCCTTTGTCGCAATGGACCGCTGCAGGCATCAAGCCTATTGATGCATCTCGCGCTAAGGCTGCCGGTGTAACGGATACAACGCAAGCCGCTTTATTGTTACCGTCAGGCCCGAAAGGACCAGCGTTTTTAGTGTTCCGTAATTTCGACGCAATCTATAGCTATAACGCGGCGGAATCCTATGGCTTGTCGATTGCGCACTTAGCAGACCGTATTGGGGGCGGGGGCGTATTCAAGACTCCTTGGCCTACGGAGGATGCGGGCACAAGTCGTGCGGAGCGTCGCGAGATTCAGCAGCTGTTGATCAAACGCGGGTATGACGTCGGCGAAGTCGATGGCTTGATCGGTGCGGTATCGCGCAAGGCGATCAGTGATTTTCAGGCTAAAGTGGGCATGCCCGTAGATGGCCGCGCCGGACAACGGGTGTTGAAGGCCTTACGTAATTAATCGTTGGAAGCAAAGCAGCATGACTTCGTTGGAAAGACCTCGTCCGCAGTCGATACGCGAGGTGTTTATTACCTTTAGCCTCTTAGCCATTCAGGGCTTTGGCGGCGTACTCGCGTTTATTGAGCGCGAGATGGTTGAAAAGAAAAAATGGCTGACACGCGCAGAGTTTATTGAAGAGTGGGCGGTCGCGCGTACCATGCCGGGGCCGCCTGCGTTGAATATCGCTGTCATTGTCGGTTCACGCTACTTTGGTTGGCGCGGTGCAGTGGCTGCGGTGGTGGGCATGTTCGCCATGCCGTCGGTGATTGTGTTGCTGTTGGCGGTCGCATACACGTTTTTTGGACACCACCCGGAAGTGATTTCAGCCTTGCGTGGCATGGGTGCAGTCGCTGCAGGTCTGATCACTGCAACCGGTATCAAGTTGTTGTCGGGGTTAAAAAATAATATCTTGGGTCCCGTGCTGTGTGCGATATTGGGTGTGGCAAGCTTTGTCGGTACAGCCTTGTTGCAATGGCGGATGACGTATGTTTTGCTTGGACTCGGTGGCATTGGCTGTGTGATCGCGTACATCAAGCTTAAAGATGCTGCGAAGAAGGCAAAGCTATGAATCCGCCAATCAGCATTTTGATGCAGTGGTCGGACTGGTTTGATCTCTTAAGATATTTCCTGCAATTCTCGTTGACGTCCGTCGGCGGCCCGCTGGTGATGCTGCCTGAAATCCACCATCACCTTGTCACGCAGGAGCAATGGTTAACCGATGCACAGTTCAGTGCGTCAGTCGTGATCGCGCAAGGCGCACCAGGTCCCAATGTATTGTTCGTAGCCTTGATTGGCTGGAATATCGGTTTGAATGCAGGCGGTTTCGGCCCGGCGCTCTTTGCAGCGACGCTCAGCATGATCGGGATTCTGGTGCCGAGTTCTACCTTGATCTTCATTACTGCGAGCTGGGTGCACCGTAATAAAGATTTGCGCGCTGTGCGCGCCTTTAAGCAGGGCATGGGGCCGATCGTGACGTCGTTGATGGTGGCGTCTGGTTGGTTGCTTGCGACAGCGAATACCGATGGTGTGCACGACTGGCCGCTGTGGGTGTTGACGGCGGTGGTGGCCTTGATTGTGTGGCGCACCAAAATCAATATGTTTTGGTTGCTCGGGATTGGGGCTTTGTTGGGTGCTAGTGGAATATTGGCGGTTTAATTTAGGATTCCAGTTGTATACTTGAAGCCCTCAATGCAGTTTTCTTTGCGTGTTTAATGGATCGCTTCAAGACGTTCTTATACGCCAACTTCACTCGATATTGGGAACCCTGGCACTACGCCCCGCGTTGGCGACGTCGGGAGGGGAGTGATGTCGCACAGGAATCTGAACGTTTACCCTCTGTGTCGATTCGTCTGGGCCAGACCGGAGCCTGCGGATGCGCAGCCTGTGTGCCACTCATACGCCGTTATGACTTGGCCTATGGCAAATTGCGCAGTACCCATCGCACACGCCCTGAAGCCGCAAAACTGAAGTTTCGCAGTTCTGCCACACTGCACGCCATACCCTTGATCCATTATGCGCGTTACGCAGACTATCAAACGGAGATGCGCCGCAAGTCTGGAAGTTTCCTGCGGAATGCCGCGCTTTCTAAGCGTGCAGGTTATCGCGTGCAGGACGTTCAGCTGGCAAACTACTCCCCAGATATTCTGGCGATTCATCGTTCGGCGAAGTTACGCAGTTTTGGTGTGTACTTAGATGCTTTTTTGATGCGATTAGAACACCTGGGTGGGCCGCCACAACACTATGCAAGGATTGACGCACCAGAATGCACCCAGCATTGGGAAAAAATAATTGGGGTGTTTTTGCCCAAAGCAGGATATCGCCAGGGAGCGTTACAGACTGAGCAGCAACTGGTTGGCTACGCACGACTCTACCGAATCGGCAACACGGTGACTTGCCGCGATTTCATTGGCCATGCTGAACACGTCCCTCACGGTGTGATGAAGCAACTGCATCTGCACATAATTGAGTGGCTGCTAGAACGGTCAGACCCTTTGGTCCAAGGTATTGAGCAAATCACCTACGGAGCGGTAGAGCGCGGTGGCGATGGCTTGTACTTCTGGAAAAAAAAGGCCTTATTTAAACCGTATCTCGCGAGTGTCGAACCGCAGCGCTTGCCGCTCGATTTCAAGGCTGAGGAATATCTGCGTCTGAATCCGGATGTAAAAGGTTCTCGTGCTGACCTCGAGGCCCATTATGTATGGCATGGTCGTGCAGAGAAACGTCTTTATAAAGTGGATGTGCCGAGCGATTTTGATCCGGTGCAATATCTTGCGTTGAATCCCGATGTGCAATGCGGAGTGCCTGAGGCGGACGTGCATTACACGCTCCACGGTCGAGAGGAAAACCGCCCCTATCGCGCTGCAAGCGATGGCGCGCATCCCGTTGTCGGACCTATGTCCTATGGTTAAGGTCACGGCCCCTAGAAGCGCGCCTGAGAAAAAATCCTTTCTATTCTTGCAGGGGGTCAGCTCACCATTTTTTAAGCATCTGGCATACAAGCTTGAGCAAGACGGCCACCAGGTGCACAAGGTAAGTTTCAACGGTGGCGACCTCGCCTATTGGGCGCCACGTACGTCCCGCTGGTTCCGAGGTGCGCTGTCTGAGTTGCCGTCGTTCTTAGCTGAAATCTATCGCAAGTTTGGCATTACAGATCAAGTGCTGTTTGGGGATCGCAGGCCCGTCCATCAACGGGCCGTTGAGGCGGCCCACCAGAATGCCTTGCGTAATCATGTCTTTGAGGAAGGCTATTTCCGGCCTTATTGGATTACGTTGGAGCGCGAAGGGGTCAATGCACGCTCGCAGTTGCCTAAAGACCCTGACTGGTATCGTCGTGTTGGCGAGCAATTGCTTCACGCCAAGGACACGTTGCCCGTGGCCCAGCCGTTCAAGTCTGCGTTTTGGCGTCGCGCGGGACATGATGTGTTGTATCACACTGCGAGCGCGTTGAACCCGTTGCTCTTTCCCGCTTACCGCACGCATGCATTGAGCTGGGCGCCCGATGAATATGTTGGTTATGTTCGCCGTCAGATCGAGACGCGGCTCTACACGCCGTCGCAACAGCGTGATTTCTCGCACTGGTTAGAGAGTATTCGCAAGGGTGGAGCACTGTATTTTTTGCCCTTGCAACTTGATAGTGACTTCCAGGTTCGCGATCAACTCGTACTGAACAGCATGAGCGCTGTGCTTGAGCACGTAATCTCCTCTTTTGCCTGTCACGCACCGGCATCGTCTTGTTTGCTTGTTAAGAATCATCCCCTGGATGATGGACGGGTCCGCTATCCAACGTTACTGGCACGCCTGATCCAACAATATGATCTCGCAGGCCGTGTGCAGTATTGCGAAGCGGGCGATTTGTATCAGATTCTGGCTTGTGCGAGCGGTACCGTCACCCTCAATAGCACCGTGGGTAGCGTGGCGCTTGAACATGGCTGCCCGACCCTATGCCTGGCCGATGCAACATATCAGCTGCCAGGGCTAACAGCGCAGTGCGGGCTCGATGCCTTTTGGACAAGTTTGCCGGCGCCTGATCCCTTGTTGTTTGCTTCTTTCAAAGCAGTGGTGTTGAGCACGACGCAAGTCAACGGTGGGTTCTATTGTGCGCAAGGCATAGCCTTGGCTGTACAGGGCAGTGCGCAGGTGCTGCAAGCAGAGCGTTCACCCCTTGAAGTGTGGATAAGTAAATCCTATGCGTAACATCTTAATTACCGGAGCGTCGGGCAGTATTGGGCAGGCACTCGCGCTTCAGTATGCGGCGCCGGACGTGACACTAGTGTTGCAGGGACGTCGGGTTCCGGCCCTAGAGTCCTTGCGCCAACAGTGTGAGGCGCGTGGTGCGCAGGTTGTCGTCGGTGCTTTCGATATTACGCAGATTGAAACCCTCCAGCAATGGGTGTCCATGCTTGAGCAAACGCTGGCCTTCGACATCGTGATCGTCAACCAAGGCATCAATATCAATATTGGGGCAGACGGGAAGGGTGAGTCGTGGGAAGACACGGACCACCTGTTCAATGTGAATCTGCGCGCTGCCATCGCTCTGGTACAAGCCGTATTACCTGGCATGCGTACGCGTCGTGCAGGACAAATCGTCTTGATCAGTTCGCTCGCAGCCTATTTCGGTTTGCCCGCGACTCCTGCGTATTGTGCGAGTAAAGCCGCGCTTAAAAGTTATGGCGAGTCTTTGCGTGGCTGGCTCGCGCCTGAAGGGGTCGGTGTGTCGGTCGTGTTGCCTGGTTATGTGGAATCGGAGATGTCTGCGGCAATGCCAGGACCCAAACCTTGGCTTTGGTCTGCCGAGCGGGCAGCGGCGGTGATTCAAAAGGGCGTAGCACGCAATCAGGCGACGATTCGTTTTCCGTTCCCACTGAACGTCGGGACCTGGTTGCTGAGCGTTTTGCCCATGGATTGGTCGATTCGGCTGCTGCGCTGGATGGGCTACCGTGCTTGATAGTGCGCTGACGATTGGGCTTGTGCTTGGTGTTGGGCTGCTATCGTCCTTTGTGATTGATGACTTTGTCACGCCCCAAGCCGAGAAATGCTGGAGGCGCCCCATGGGCGCGCTCTTGATTCATTGCGGCCTATGGTTGATCGTCTTCGCGATCGAGTTCATGCAGTTTCAGCGTCTGTGGGTCAGTGCTTTTTTGACAGCGACTATCCAGTGTGTGCTGGTGATCATCAATCACGCTAAATATGCAGCGTTGCGTGAGCCCTTCATCTATCAAGATGTGCAGTACTTGGTGGATGCCTGCCGCTTTCCTCGGCTTTACGTTCCGTTTTTTGGGTGGGGGCGCACGCTAGTCTGTATTGGGTTGTTGATCTTTGGTTTACTCGTCGTGTTGCGGCTTGAGGCGCCCGTTACCGAACAGTCGGGCGTTTGGACTGCGGTTGTACTGTGTGTAGCCTTCGCAGTGCTTGGTGCGGTGTTGGTGTTGATAGGCTCGCGCAGTGTCTTCACGTTGAGCTTTCGACCCGAAGAGGATATCCGTCGTTATGGCCTGCTGCCCGCGCTATGGCTTTATTGTCGTGCGGAGCGGCAAGCGGTACCTAAGCTTGAAGGGATCTCATCGTTGGTGGGGGAGACTGAGGAACTGCAGTTAACTTCACCGCATTTAACTTCACCACACCTCATCGTTGTACAAAGTGAATCGTTTTTTGATATTCGACGTTGGTGTTCGGGAATCGATGCCAGTGTTTTGACGCATTTTGATCGTGCGTGTGCAGAGTCGGTCGCGTGCGGGGTGATGGCTGTGCCAGCTTGGGGGGCGAATACCGTTCGCACGGAGTTCTCGTTTTTGACGGGTATCGCGCTGGAGCGCTTAGGCATCGATCGGTTCAACCCTTACCGTCGCTTGGTGTCTGCGCAAACACCGAGTCTTGCGCGCCAGTATCAACAGCGCGGCTATCGGACGGTGGCGATTCATCCCTATTCAGGTAAGTTTTATCATCGCGATCGGTTGTTTCCGTTATTAGGCTTTGATCGCTTGATCGACATCAGCGAGTTTGAGCCGCCGGAGGCAGGCTATCCCTATGTAGGGGATCTCGCGGTTGCGCAAAAGATTGAGCACTTACTGCAAGAGCATGAGAGAGAAGGTGACACCCGACCGCTCTTTATCTTTGTGATCACCATGGAAAACCATGGGCCGCTGCATCTCGAGAACTTGTCTGCAGAGCAAGCCCAACGATGGTTAGTCTCGGAGCTACCCGCAGGTTGCTCGGATATTCCTGTTTACCTCAGGCACTTGGCCAATGCGGATGCCATGGTGGGGCGACTGACAGAAGCCTTAGCAAGGAATCAGACACGGCCAGGTGTGTTGTGCTGGTACGGTGACCATGTACCGATTATGGATGGGGCCTACGCTAAGCTTGGCGCACCCGCGGGATGCACGGATTACTTTGTTTGGCGAAGTGACCGTTTAGCCACTGCGGCTTGCCCGCCCGCTGAGGCCTCTATCGACATGCTGGGGCAGTCGTTGTTGCAGGCTACTAACGCGCTTTAGTCAGGCTTGCGATCGGCAGGGTGACTTGCGTAGGTTTGCTCAACAGTTCAAGCAGCACCATGGCGCGGGCTTCACCGTTCGTCATCTGAAACACCCCTTCAAGTCCTGTAAAAGGACCATCCGTGATTCGGACGGCATCGCCAGGCTGGTGTAGGGCGATCGGCGTCTGTGCAACCGTCTCTGTCCGTTGGCGTAATGCTTCGATCAGTTCACGCGAAGCCTTTAAGGGTTCAGTTCCAAACGAGACAAGTTTTGATACGCCTAGCGTTGAGCGAATAGGCGACCAGCTTTTACCGCTGGCATCAGAATCAAGTTCGATGAACAGATAGCGTGCAAAGAGTGGTTCTTGTTCAATCGAAAGGCGATGCTGACGAATTTTCTCGACAGCGATCAGGGGCAGATAGCAGTGATACCCCTGCGCCTGAAGATTTTCCAGTGCGCGGGCTTCTTGACGGGGTTTGGTGTGGATGACGTACCAGTTTGACATACAAAACTAACGAACGGCTTGTTGAAATTCTTTTGCTAGGATACTGACAGTGTATTCAATGTCTTGGGGAGTGTGCTTGCACGATATAAAGAAGCGTAGTCGCGCCGCTTTCTCTGGCACGGCTGGGTACAGGATCGGTTGCACGTTAATGCCTTGCTCAAACAGTTTGGCGGACAGCCGTGTCGCTTGAATTGAACTCCCTACGATTGCCGGGACAATCGCGAGGCCCACACTCGTACCGGTCGGGATTCCCGCTGCCTGCGCGCGCTGCAGAAACAACTGACCAGCGTGTTGCAGTGCCTGCACGCGTTCAGGTTCTTCTAACATGCATTGCAAGGCCGCCAACGAGGCCGCTGCAAGCGGCGGTGACATACCCACGCTATACAGAAAGCCGGGTGCCAGGTACTTGAGTTGTTCTACCAGCGCACGCTCGCCGGTGATATAGCCCCCGCAACCTGCGAGCGATTTGCTTAAGGTGCCCATCCAGATATCGACCTCTTTGGCGTCTAGGGCAAAGTGCTCCCGTATGCCGCGCCCGGTTTGGCCCAGGACGCCTAGCGAGTGTGCTTCATCGACCATCAGTAGCGCACGATGCCGTCTTTTGACTTCAATAAAGCGTGGCAGGTCTGGGAAATCACCGTCCATGCTGTAGAGGCCTTCAACGACGATGAGTGTGCGCTCATACTGCGCGCGCTGCTTGGCTAGCAAGGCATCTAAAGCGTTCCAGTCGTTGTGCGGAAACGATAGTCGCTTGGCGCCGGATAGTTGTATGCCTTGTAAGGCACTATTGTGAATGTACTCATCATGCACAATGAGATCGCGCGGGCCAAACAAGTGACCAATGGTCGACACATTGGTCGCGTGGCCGCTGACAAACACGACGGCCGCAGGTGTGCCGTACAGGTTTGCAATGGCCTCTTCTAGTGCATGGTGCACAGGGCGATCGCCAGACACGACGCGACTCGCCGACACGGATACTCCGTAGTGGTCGATCGCTTCGACTGCGGCTTGTTTGACGCGCGGATCGCCCGAGAAATCCAGGTAGTTATAGCTCGCGAAATTGATGCGCTCACGCCCGTCGATTGTGCAGCGCGCGCCCGCAAGGCCTTCGTGCAGTTTAAAAAACGGGTTGGCCAGCCCAAGTCGTTGGGCGCCGCCATGCAGAATCTGGATTTGTTTATAGCCAGGGAACAAGTCAAAGCGGCACGACGGGTCTGTTTCTGGTGTGTCGGGATTTGTTTGAGCCTGACTGCCTGACCGATTGGCATCCGCGTCGTCACCACTTTGGGCGGGTCTCTCTAACGGTTCTCCCGCCTTGGCGAGACGCCGCTCCAAGGTTTGTTGAATCAACTTGTCTTTAATTTGCCCAGTTAAGCCCGGCAAGGAGGGCAACGAAGGAAGCTTAAAAGTCATGACAACAGACTCCGCTGACCGTCTTGCTTGTCAGCTGCTGTATCAGCCTGCGTCTGCGCTTGCTCCGACGAGCGGCCATTTGTTCTGTCCAAGGACTGAGCAAATGCTTCAATCTCTTCGGGGCTTACGTCTGCGACGTGTTGGGCCGCGATGTCTTCGATTGCCTGTACGGTTGCATCGGTCTGTTGATCTTTGCGCAGCAGACCGATGAGCCGAACCGCCAAACGCTCAATCGTTGCATCCTCACTAATCGCCATGACAGGTAGGCGCACCCCAAAGCGTGCCTCGAGCGCTGTGATGAGCTCTACCCCCATCAAGGAATCGAGACCTAATTCGTAGACCGATTTAGTGACAGGAATTTTTTCTGGATCGAGCCTGAGTATCTGACCCAACTCGGCCTGAATCATGGCGGCAAATTTTGTCGTCAAGGCTTCGTCGTCTAAGTCGCGCACCAAGGCAGCGATATCTGTTGCTTGATCGCCTTGATGCGCAGCTTCGCCCGCGCGTTCCGCAAGCGCTGCGAAGCGCGGCGAGGTGGCGTTTGGTAAAAACTTGCGCAGCGCACCCCACTCAAGTTCGAGTACACCTAGGTTGGGTATGCCGGCGACAATGGCCTGCTCAAGATACTGCAGTGCAAGCTCAGCGGGTAAGGCCGCACCGCCCATGCGCTGTGATAAGGCTTGCTTAATTTGCGAGTTGCGCGCCAAGAAACCAGCATCCTCAATCGCACCCCAACGCATGCACGTGACTGGCTGGCCCGCTTGGGCACGCGTCTCTGCGAGGGCCTCGAGCCAACGGTTGGCTGCAACATACGCTGCCTGCCCGGGGTTTCCAAAAAATGTCGTTGCCGAGGAATACAGCACAAAGAAGTCTAGCTTCCACTTAGACGACAAGTCGTGCAGGTGCTGCGCGCCGAGGATCTTAGGGGCGAGCACTTTATGCAGTGTCTCGGCTGTCAGGTTAAAGGCGAGACTATCCTCGATAACCGCCGCTGCGTGGATGACACCTCTCAGGTCGCGATCACCGAGGGCTGTCTCGAGTTGTGTTCGATTCGTGACATCACACTGTACGAGTTCGACGCAAGCACCGGCATCGCGCATGGCTTGTATCGTATCGCGTGCTTCGACATCATCGGGGGCGACACCGCTTCGCCCAAGCAGCAACAGCTGTCGCGCACCTTTTTCTACTAACCAGCGCGCTGTGCGCAGACCGAAGCCGCGCATGCCACCTGTGACGACGTACGTGCCGTCGGCGGATAGCGTCAGAGACTTAGGCTTGGGCGGGGTGTTCTGACATTCAATGCCCATGCCGTAGGTCACGACGACTTTGCCGATTTGCTTGGATTGCTGCATGAAGCGGAAGGCGTCGACGATCTCATGCGCTTCGAAGCGCGTGTAAGGCAAGGCCGAGAGCGTGCCGTCTTCAAAGAGATCCATCACTTCGCTAAAGAGCTGCTGCGTCAAGGCGGGGCGATGTTTGAGCAGTTGGTCTGCGTCAATGCCGAAGTAGGAGATATTCTGACGGAAAGGGCGCAAGCCGATACGGGTGTTCTCGTAAAAATCCCGTTTGCCTAATTCTAAAAAGCGACCAAACGGCTTAAGGACGCTTAAGTTGCGTGTGATGGCCTCGCCAGACAAGGAGTTCAGCACCACGTCTACGCCTGCCCCATCCGTCAGGCGCATGATGTCGTCGGCATAGTCCAGTGTCCTGGAATCCAGTACGTGCGGCACGCCAAGCATACGTAGATAGTTACGCTTTTCTTCTGAGCCTGCGGTGGCAAACACTTCGGCGCCGCACCAGCGCGCAATCTGTATCGCGGCCAAGCCCACGCCACCTGCTGCACCATGAATCAGCACGCGCTCGCCCTTTGAGAGCTTTGCCAGATGATGCAGCGCGTAATAGCTTGTCAGGAACGTGCTCGGGATCGTTGCTGCCGACTTATTGGATAAAGCACGTGGGATCCGTGTCGCTGCGGCGGCTGCGGTGACAACATAGTTGGCAAAGCAACTCGGCCCAAAGCCGACCACCCGATCGCCGACACTGAGGTGGGTCACAGCTTCACCCACGCGCGCCACGCGCCCTGCAAACTCCAGCCCAAGGGTTGGGCCAGCAAAGCCTTGCTCAATGGCTTCGTCTGACAACAGCCCGAGGGTGTACATCACATCTCTAAAGTTCAAACCCGTGGCGTCGACGGCGACCTCAATCGCGTCTGACTGCAAGGCTGGTCGCTCGGCTGCAACCCAACGTAGGTTTCGCAGTTGCCCAGGCTGTGCGAATTCCAGTGCGCAGTAAAGCTCTGGGTGGTTCAGGGTGTTTTGCTTACGCGTGTCTGTCTCGACCTGAGTGCGCGAAACATAACGCCCACCGGTCTCGGTCAGGACGACTTCTTCGTCCAGTGACGGATCCGTACATTCTTGAACTAACGCCTGCACAAGCGTCTCTTGGAGGAACAAATTTGCGGGCTCAGACAGCACTGCGTCAAGCAGGCGCAGACGTCCCGCGGCGGCTTCGTTCAGCACACTGCGCGCAAAGCCTTGTAGCGCAGCAGCGCCGCTGACCGCCTTGGTTCGATCATTCGCGCTTGTCGTTAGACACCAAACGGGTGTCTCGATCGCTTGCGACTCACAGGCCTTTAAAGCCGCGACGAGGGTCAGACACCTTTCGGTAATGGTGGATACGTCCGCTGCAAGGCAAACACCACCCAAGTAAACGATTTTGTCTAAGGTGCCAAATTGCGTTTGCGAGTGAGTGAGTGCGTTTTCGATTGAAGTAACGGTAGCAGGATCAAAACCGCTCTCGGCAGAGGGCGGTAAGACCAGCACTGACCCGATATCGCCTTGCTCTTGCAGTAAGCGCGTCCATTTGTCCGCCAGCTTCGTCTGCGCGGGTTCCTCATGCGCAAGGATGAGCCAGCTTTGGGGAGTGTCAGCCTGCGCTGTCATGCGCGGGGGACGATTGCGTTCCGTATTCGCGAGAGCCGGTTTTCTGCCGACTAGTACGAAGGGACCCGCTAATAAATCATCAGAGTGCGCAGAGGGGGTGATTTCCTCTAAGCCCAGGCTCGCCAAGGTCGCCATCCAGCGGCTTCGGCTGCGCGGTTGCAGATCAAACTGGCCAAAGGCAAAGCGCATCCACTGGCTGGGGTGCTGTCCCAGGAGCAACAGGGTCGCGCCAGGTTTCATGCTGCGCAGCGCCTGCTGCAGCGCTTCGTCTTGTTCGCCCTGCGTGGAATAGTCTGCCCAAAAAATGACCAGATCAGCAGAGATGCCACCCGCAGGCTCTGCGCTTAAAGACGCGTTTGAAAACACCGTCGACCCAATTACGATATCGAGTGCTGTGGTGTCTACGTTAATGCTCAGGTGTGATGCCAGTCGTGCATCTTCTGCGGCGCAGACTAAAAGGCTGAGCCGATCTTGCGCCCGTAATTGTGCCTGTGCGGTAGTCACTTGTTGTGACACAAGCCTCACAAATTGACTGAGACCCGTGTTACCTAGCCATTCGCTTGCGAAGTGCGCCTGGGGGAGTGCCTTGACTGTGGCCAGCGCTTGGCCAAGCTGTCCAACGTAGCGGATTGTTTGCGAGAAATCTGGGTAATCGCGCACGAGCGTATTCCAGATGTCGTTCGCGCTCGCCCCGGCGTGTTCAATATTCTCTTCTGCCAGTCCGGTCAACATATCAAGATACTCGTCCGAACAAGCCTGCCGCTCGCTCGCCCTAGTCGGGTCATGCAGAAACTCAAACGCCAAACGTGCGCAGAGGGTATCCAATAAGGGATCCAGTTCTTGTGCAAACACCCGTTGGGCGGGATCTTGCTTCAAGCGCAGTTCAAATTGCGTGGCAGCCTTCGCGAGCAAGGTAAAGTCAACGCGCGAGGGCGTGAACGCTGGGTACTTCGGCGCGGGGGTAAGCGTTTCTAACAGGCGCTCAATCGGGCGCTTTGAATCTTGTTGTAGGCGGATACGTTTGAAGCGTGCGTTCGATACTTCACACACCAAACGACCGGCAGCATCAAATAGACTGAAATCCACCACGAGCGAATGTGGCAGATGGCGGATGAGTGTTGCGCGCGCGCTGTGAGGCTGACCCGCTTGGGTATCGAAGTGCAGCGTACCAATTTGTGTGGGTACAAAGGCAATCCCTTCGCTGAAATCGGTGTGCTCACGAAGTAGCTGAATGATCAGCTGAAAGCTGCAATCTAACACCGCAGGATGTACAAGGTGGTTGGCAAGATCGAGCGTCGGCTTGTCATCCAGCGCAAAGCGCGCAAGCACTTGCGGGGTGCGATCATCGCCGATCGACCAGCCTTGCGCGATTAGCGCGAAGTTCGGTCCGTAGTTCAAGCCTACGCGTTTAGTAAGCGCCGCCTGCGTGTCGGCGTTAAAGTCAGGAAGTAAAGACGGTAATGACACGGCAGCAGTGCTGTCTGAGGCGACCGACATGCGCGCTTGTGTCACAACACGACACATGGCGTTCAGTGTCCAAGGCTCAGTGCTTAGCAGTGCGCGCGAAGAAATCCGCACCGTACCGTCACTCGCATCGAGTTGTGTGCGTAGTACGCGCGTTTGAAAGCGCTCACCCACTCGGTCCGAGCCAAATAGAATCGGCGCCAAAATATCGAGGTCATTCAGACGCAAGTTTGTGGCATCCTTTTGCCACTGCTTGGCCGCTGCTAACGCGATCTCCGCAAAAGCTGCGCCAGGCAAGACCACCCCGCCACCGATGGCATGATCCTTTAAGTATGTACAGACAGTTGGGTCGAGCTTTTGCTCCCAGATCCAATCATGGTTGTCGATGCGATACCCAAGCAGAGGATGCACGCGTGGCTGCATAAGCGTATTGGCTGTCTCTGCGCTTGTGGTGTACCAATGGCGTTCTTTTTGCCAAGGGTAGTTGGGTAGATCGAGGGCGCGCACGGAGTACGCAGGTTTGTGTGCAAAGTGCGCACTCCAGTCGACGTGCCCACCCGCGACGATGCATTGGGACGCTGCGCGCAAGACGCTATCCGCATCCGCGCGTTGGCGTGAGAGGGTGGCGCTGATCAACCCTGGTTGCGTTCCTAGTGCATCTTTTAGGTAGTTTTGCAAAATCGGATGCGGTCCGATTTCAAGAAAAATATTAAAGCCGTCTTTGAGCGCTGCTTCGGCAGCTGAGCGAAACAGCACCGGCTGGCGAATGTTGTTCCACCAGTAGTCAGCCTCAAGCTTGAGGCTCGAGTCTCGCCCATCGATATGGCGGCCAGAGACGCCGGAATAAAAAGGCAGGGTCGATTGGGTATTCGACCGGTCCGTGATGTCGCGCAGCGCCTCAAAGAGTTGCTCTTGGATGGGATCCATCGCAGGGCTGTGAAACGCATAATCAAGCTCAAGTCTTCGGAAACCGATTCTGCGGGATGTTAAGACGGCTTCCACTTGCTCTAACGCGGTGGCGTGTCCGGCGAGTGTGACGCCCTTGCGGCTGTTGTCGCCCGCGATGTGCACGTGATCTTGCAGGCCGTGTTCGAGCAAGAGAGCCTGCGTGGCGTCGCAATCTAGAGCGACCGCAGTCATCTGCCCCTGACCTTTTGTAGTTTCTTGTAGTCGGCTGCGGTGAAAGATCACGTGTACCGCTGTCGCAAGATCAAGGTGCCCGCCAGCCCAGGCCGCTGCAACTTCACCAACGCTATGGCCCATCACAGCCTGTGGATAGACGCCAAGGCTTGCCAACACTTTCACGACACCGACTTGCACCGCAAATAGGGCAGGTTGAGCAACATTGGTATGAGCATAGCGGTGCTCAGCGCTGGAGTCGTCTGTGCGCGCCGCCTTAAGCTCATCTTGTATGCGCAGCCCTGCTAGCGGTTCAAATAATGCGTCAATCTCTTGCAGAGCACTGGCAAAAACCGGATGCTCGAGTAACGCGCAGCCCATACCCAACCACTGCGAGCCATTGCCCGAGAAAACAAAGACAGGCCCCTTCGCTCTTGGAACAACACTAGATACACAGGCTGCCGGGTGTTCCCCACCCGCGGCAAGAATGCTGAGCTGCTCACGCAGACCATTCGCTTGGCTACCGTCGTCTGCCGAACCGGCATCGCAATAAAACACGGCGCGATACTCTAAGTGTTCGCGTGCGTGATAAAGATGGTGCGCCAGGCTGTATCGCTGCGCTGCGTTGTTGTTGCGCGCGAGTAGAGACGCAGCTGTTTCACGCAAAGCGTCGGGCGTGGCAGCCGACAGTAAGAAAGGTAAGCGCAGTGCATTGGGTGCTACTGGCGCAGCGGATGTCTCGGGTTGTTTATCGGGTTCACGCAAGATCACGTGCGCGTTTGCACCCCCAAACCCAAACGAGTTAATCCCGACGATAATCGGCGCGTTGTCGGGCAGGGTGCGCGGTTCTTGAACCACATCGAGGTTCAAGCCGTTGAAATCGATATTTGGATTAAGTGTCGTGATCCCGATCGTGGGTGGGATGATGCGCGTCGTGACCACTTGCAAGGCCTTTGCAAGACCCGCAACGCCGGAGGCCGCTTCCAAGTGCCCGATATTGCTCTTTACCGAACCAATTGGTAAAGGTTGTTGCGCAGTGCGCGCTTGGCCGACAGCCTGGCCTAAGGCGCGCGTCTCAATCGGGTCTCCGACCGCTGTGCCGGTGCCGTGGGCCTCGATATAGCTAATTTGGTCCGGATGTATCTTGGCATCGCGGTAGGCTTGGGCGAGCAGCTGCGCCTGTGCGTCCGCACTTGGTACGGTCAGGCCTGACTTTTTACCGTCAGTGTTCACAGCGCTATGAGCAACGACGGCTAGGATGTCGTCGCCATCCTGCAATGCCAGCTCGTAGTCTTTTAGTAAAAAGATTCCGCCACCTTCCGAGCGCACGTAACCGTCGCCCTGCGCGTCAAACACATTGCATCGACCTGCTCGAGAGAGCATCGACGCTTTAGAAAAACTAATAAAGCCATAGGGGTGCGCGTGTAGGCTGACCCCGCCTGTCAAGGCGTGTGTGATTTCTCCGGCGCGTATTGCTTGGCAAGCTTGATGAAACGCCACCATTGCGGAAGAGCAGGCCGTGTCCAAGGCCATGCTGGGGCCATGTAAGTCAAAAAAGTAAGACAAACGGTTCGCTGCAATGCTTGCGGTATTGCCGGTCGCGACCGTGCTGTCTACTGCACTTAAGTCTTCGGCGAGACGATAAGAATAATCTGCGCTTGAAATGCCTATATAGACACCACAGGCTTTGCCACGCATCTGCGAGGGGGTGATGCCGGCATTTTCAAAGGCTTCCCAGCTTAGTTCTAGTAAGAGCCGCTGTTGGGGATCCATTTGCGCCGCTTCTCTGGGCGATATCTCAAAAAAGCTCGCATCAAATCTGCTGATGTCACCCAAGGAACCCGCTTGAAACGTATAAGAGGTTCCCGGTTGTGTTTTGTCTGTATGGAAATAGCGCGCATGCACCCAGCGGTCTGCGGCCACCTGTGTGACTAAGTCTTTACCCGCCAGCAGGTCTTGCGCGAAGGTGCGCGTATCTGTTTGCGGAAAGCGAAACGCCTGACTAAGAATTGCGACTGCTCGGCTCAAAAGGCGTGTCCTGGCGAATGGCTGAATGAATACCGACTAATGTATAGTATGGTTCTATAAAGTAGTA
>NZ_JAHXRI010000007.1:0-498434 GCF_019923725.1 Zwartia hollandica | reverse complement strand
GGGGGGGGGTGAGTGCCTTCTAGACCTAAATCCGCACAAGAAGATCAAGTGATCGACGTACAGCCAAACAATATTAAGCAAATCTTAAATGATCAATTGGTCAGTAAAGTCATCGATTGGGGCTTTAAAAATAGGGTAGATGAGGGTAACGTCGCCGAATTTCGCTGGAACCTTGAGGATAAGGCCTTACTAAAGAAGATATTTGATGACCCTAATCGGGTTGGTTTGGGCGAGCCCATGCGGGATACAAAGTTTCGTCGCTTTGTACACAGCATTATTGAAAACGGTTTGAACTCAACTGATGTTGCGCTGTTTCAGCGTTTTAAACATCGTTTGCCCCTGCGGTCGCTGGGACTCTCGCACGACCTCAATGACTTTACCTACAGTAAGCGCGATGGTCATGGGTTGTTTACGTCAAAAGCGCCTTTCCAGCACGGGTACTACATGCTTGAGGCAACAGTAGACCCACGCCACTTCAGCGCACGCATACAAGTCGACACGCGGGTCGATTACCTCAACACGCAAGGTTCGACGCGCCCAAGAGCGAGCAGCCACGAAGACTGCCCTTTGCGTGTGAAGAGCGCGACGATGGGTAAGCGCCTGCTTTGGCTAAAGCGGGATGGCGACTTAGCGATTGCGGTCAGCGCACCCGGTGCCACTCACGTACTCAAGGCGGAAGTGACGCATTTGCGCCTTGCCAGATTGACGCGCAATTTCTTTTTAAGCCGCCTGTATAAAAAGCTTGGATTAACGTTTGATATCAAGCGGGACAGTAAAATATCCAACGCGCAGGTTGCGGACTATTGGCAGCAGTATGAGCAACGTTTTGCACCGGAAGCGGCGCATAGACCTCATGGCGTACCACGACCCATTGCAGCAACACCTAGCGCCAACGAACAGTTGCAAGAAATCTTGCGTCTTCTAGCGGCACGACGTTGAGTAGAAAGCAATTACGCCCAACATTGACATACCTCTGGTCGCCTGAGCGGGTGGGCGAGCCGTTTGTTTGGGATGAGAAGTGTTTTTTGCAGACGCTTGATTCGGTCATGAACCAAAGTGTCCCGATGTGGCAGCTACAGATTTGTGTCACAGCGCAGCTAGCGCGCAAGATCCAAGCGCTTTTGAATGTCCATGCATCTGCGCAAAAAAGTAAAAATATCTCCGTCGTTGTTCGCTCTGAAAGAGGGGCGCTCAAGCGGCTAGCGGGCGCACTTGAAGGCATTGCGACGGAATGGGTCGCTGTGATCAACGGCTGCGATGTCCTAGCACCAACCGCCACGTACCTCTTATTAAAAGCGGCACTCGAAGGTCCGACCCCGAACGTTATTTATGGGGATCATGGCTTTGTATCCGGCACCACCAAACTGCCACTCGTGCATGCTAAACCGGCCTTCTCTGAAGATCTGCTTTGTAGTCAACAATATATAGGCGATTTTTTTGCTGTACGCGCCGAGGCGATCAAGGCCATTGGCGGCGTGAAGGCAGAATTTAGCTCTGCGTGGGCGCATGATTTGTTGTTGCGCCTCACGCAAGCTACGAACGCTGTGTCACAGCCCGTTATGCATGTACCAGAGATCTTGCACTATAGGCGACGGGCCAAGCTGAGTGCGACCCATCGGCGCGAGTGGAATGAACACACGGTCAGAGCAGTGCGGCGGCACTTCGCACGGCAACGACGACGAGTGCAAACAAGCGTATGTCGTTCTGACGTGCTGAGAAACAAATGGCCTGTTCCTTCTGCGCAGCCCAAGGTGAGTTTGATTATTCCTACGCGGGATGGCTACAAGATATTAAAGGCTTGCGTTGAGTCGATTTTGCAAGGCACGTCGTACACGAATTATGAAATTCTGATCGTCGACAACCAGTCAACAGAGCTGCAAACGCTGCGCTACTTGCGGCAACTCAGTAAAAGACATCCGCATATCCGGGTGCTGCCCTACGCCCACGCCTTTAATTATTCAGCTATTAACAACTACGCTGTCGAGCAGTGCTCGGGGTCAATTGTTGGTTTCATTAATAATGATGTCGAAGTACTCAATAACGATTGGCTGACCGAACTGGTGAGCCATGCGCTGCGGCCCGAGGTGGGGGTGGTCGGTGCGTTATTGTTATATCCGGACTACACCGTACAGCACGGAGGTGTGGTGGTTGGTATGCATGGTGTGGCGGATCACGCCTTCAAAGGTGTTCGACTCAATGACAAGCGGGCGGACCCCTTTGGGATGTTGCAGTCCGTGCATAATCCAGATGCCGTCACGGCAGCTGCGATGGTGATGCGCAAAGAGTTGTTTCAAGCAGCGGGTGGTTTTGATGCGCAACACCTTGTTGTTGCGTTTAATGATGTCGACTTATGTCTAAAACTGCGTCAACGGGGACAGCGTATTGTATTTACTCCCCACGCTCGGCTGATTCATCATGAGTCTAAGTCGCGCAACCTGGATCAGTCCAGCGCCTCTGACCAACGCGAGCGCTATGAGCACGCCATCATGAAGGCGCGCTGGGGTACCGACCGTGTCCCGAAAGCCAATCCCTTGTTGAGTGCCTACGCATGAAGAAAAAGAAAAAAAGTATCGAAGGCTTAGTGATTTTTTTGATCACTGTTGTGATCCCGACTGCGATCGCCGTCTTTTATTATGCAACCTACGCTTCTAATATTTATATTAGCGAGTCCCGTTTTGTGGTGCGTAGCCCGCAGAAGCAAGGCGGGTCGGTGACGGATTTTTTTAGCAAGGTGGGCATCTCTAAATCTGACGATGATTCTTACATTGTGCGTGACTATATTTTGTCGCGTGATGCGATGGATATTCTGATTAAAGAACTTGATATCAAAGAGCAGTACTCGAGCCCCACTATTGATATGCTTGCGCGTTTTCCTGGCTTACGCTATTGGGAAACCAGTGGTGAGTCGTTCTATCGCTATTATCAAAAGCAAGTAGGCGTGTTGGTTGAGGCTGGTTCGTCGATCGCGAGCTTAACGGTTCGATCCTTTGATCCCGAATCGGCAATGCGTATTAACAAGAAGCTGTTGGAATTGAGCGAAGGTTTTGTGAACAGGTTGAACGAACGCGCCCGAACCGATATCGTGAAAATGGCGCAAAAAGAAGTAGACCTGGCACAGACACGGCTAGAAGCTAAAGCATTACAGCTAACCGCGATGCGCACTGCCAAGCAAACGCTTGATGGCGATAGACAGGTTATCTTGGCACAACGTCTTTTATTAGAAAAAGAATTTGCGGATAAGCAGTTGGCAGCCGCCATGGCTGCACTTGAGCAAGCGCGCTCAGAGGCCTTGCGCCAGCAGTTATACATCGAACGTGTTGCGCAGCCCCAAGTCCCTGATAGCTCGCTTGAGCCTGATCGCGTGCGTGGGATTCTGACGACATTTGTGCTGGGTTTGCTCTTCTGGGGAATCGTTTCCCTGCTCGTTTCTGGTGTGCGTGAGCACAATGTCTGACAGCAGTCGCGTCCGGATTGGTCAGACTTCGTTTTTGCAAAGTCTAGCCATTCAGCGCCGCGTGATCCACGGCCTAGTATTACGCGAGATATTGACCCGTTATGGTCGCCATAATATTGGTTTTTTATGGCTGTTTATAGAGCCTATGCTGTTTTCGGTGGGTATCGCGATTCTTTGGACGTACACAGGGTTATCCAAAGGTTCCATCTCGGCCGCGGGCTTTGCACTGACGGGTTATTCATCACTTGTCTTGTGGCGTAATACGGTGAATAAGATGGCTGGTGCTGCATCGTCAAACAAAGGCTTGCTGTATCACCAGCAAGTCAAAATATTAGATATTGTGCTGGCCCGCAGTCTATTAGAGTTCGCGAGTGTCACGACGTCGTTGGTGATTCTGACGATTGTGTTTCAACAACTTGGGCTGATGGAAATGCCCTCAGCACCCTTGACGGCGGTGATAGGCTGGTTTTATCTGATGTGGTTTGTATTTGGTGTTGGAATGATAGCGGCATATCTTGGTGTGGTATCGGAACTCTTTGATCGGATTTGGCACGTAGCCCTTTATCTGACGATACCGTTTACGGGTGCACTTTCGATGACGGCGTGGTTGCCTCCAGAGGCGCAAGATATTTTGTTGTGGTCTCCCATGGTGAACGCCGTTGAGATGCTTCGAGAAGGCTATTTTGGTACTGAAATCCAGGTCGTGTATTCCATTCAATACCTCGTGAAAGCTAATGCTGGCGTGACTTTACTCGGGCTGTTACTGGTACGCAAAATACGTAGAGGCCTCGAAGATGAATAGGCTTCCGCGCTCTCAATGGACGATCCAGCGGTGATTCGTGTCGAAGGTGTATCCAAATCCTATGAGGTGCGTGGTGGCTGGCGCACCGTTCTTCACGGCATCAATTTGAACGTTGAGCAGGGTCAAAAAATTGGTGTCTTAGGTCTAAACGGAGCAGGCAAGTCGACACTAATCCGATTGTTAGGCGGCGTCAGCTTGCCCGATTCAGGCACGATCGAGCGTGGGATGAGTGTCTCGTGGCCCCTAGCTTTAGATGGTGGATTTCAAGGCTCGCTGACTGGGTATGACAACCTTAAGTTTATCTGCCGTATTTATGGCGCGGACATTGATTCAGTGCTGCCGTTTGTTGAAGACTTTGCGGAACTGGGCAAGTACCTCCACGAGCCCGCTAAATCTTATTCCGCGGGTATGCGATCGCGGCTTGGTTTTGCGATTTCGATGGCGATTGAGTTTGATTGCTATTTAATCGACGAGACCCTGGCGGTTGGTGACGAACGTTTTCGTGCGCGCTGCCATGAAGAATTGATTGTGAAGCGTGCGGATCGCTCTTTAGTGTTGGTGTCCCATCAAGCTGAAACGATTCGTGAACTCTGTGACAAAGCTTGTGTGCTGCACGAGCAGACCTTGCATCATTTTGACGATATTGATAGCGCGTATGCGTTTTACCGGAGTATTTTGCAATGAATGCCTTAGCAAAAATTTCGATTAGTGTATTGCTTCCCGTGCTAAGCGCGTGCTCGCACTGGTTGCCGGCCTCGGGTCCATCCACCATCAAAATGAACGAGGCCGCTGAGGCAGATACGTCAATAATCCAGCTGGTTGACATTACCCCAACGGTTACGCAACGGCTGGCTCTTAGCCAAAAGAAGCAGTCTTTCGCAGAGTCCTTCACAGAGCGTCGCGTGAATTCCTACCTTGTGAACCCGGGTGATGTTATTGAAGTTAGCATCTGGGAGGCAAGCCCCGCGATGCTGTTTGGTGTGGCGCCAGCCGCGGCCGCCTTCAGCGCAAGCTCTGGCAGCAAGGCAAGCACCTTGCCTGAGCAAATGGTGGGCGCAGATGGCTATATCAACGTACCGTTTGCAGGCCGTGTCAAGGTTGCGGGCAAAGACTTGCAGAAAATTGAAACCGATATAGCGAAGGCCTTGGAGGGTAAAGCCAATTATCCGCAAGTAATTGTGCGCATGACACGCAACACGACCTCAAACGTGACCGTAGTGGGCGAAGTCACGCAAAGTGCGCTCCTACCTATTACGCCCCGCGGTGAACGCTTGCTCGATGCGATTGCCGCCGCAGGCGGAGTGAGACAGCCTGTTAATAAAATCACACTGCAACTGTCCAGAGGCAGTGTCGTCAGAGACATTGCACTGGAAAAAGTCATTCAAGATCCCAAACAAAATATCCAGCTTTATCCTGGTGATGTCGTGACGGCGTACTATCAACCCCTTAGCTTTACCGCCTTGGGTGCCACCGGTAAAAATGACGAGATTAATTTTGAGGCACAAGGCGTCACGCTCGCACAAGCAATCGGCAGGGTCGGCGGTGTGCAAGACGCGCGCGCCAACGCGTCGGGTGTGTATGTTTTCCGTTTTGAAAGCAGAGATGCCGTTGGCGCAGAGTTCATTGCAAAAGTGGCGAATAGCGAAGGTAAGTTACCGATCGTTTATCGGCTCGACATGAGCGACCCCGCCGCTTTCTTTGTGGCGCAGAACTTTGAGATACGCAACCGGGATGTGCTGTACGTCTCCAATGCTTCAGCCGTTGAGCTACAGAAATTTTTGAACATCTTGGTTTCAGTGATCTATCCCATTGTTAATGTGGGGAATATTGTTAATGGCTTCTGATCTTGAGAAGACGACTCTCTTAATGAGTCTTGAATTGTTACCTACGACTGTACGCATCTTATGAAAACACTCTGCATTACTGGTGTGAATCCAGCCGAGCTATCGTTTATTGAGGGCATCTTCGTACAAGCTGGGATGGCTCTGCCCCGACCTGCGCAGCGTGACGAGACGCTCACGATAGGCCGTTGGCACGAGAAGATTCAGAGTCGAGTCAAAGAGATCGCTACCGAGCAAGGCCCTGCAGAGCTGGGGCGGGTGTGGGAGCAACTGGCCAGCGACTTGTTTGTATCTAACCTAGAACAGCCAGTGTGGGGATGGTCAAACGCGCAGTCAATCGCGCTGTTGGATTTTTGGCAGGCGTTTGATCCGCAATTGCGGTTTATCTTGGTGGCATGCTCGGCACAGCGGTTTATTGCCAGCGCCCTGGAGTCAGGTGAAGCTGTTCCAACGACCAGTGTTTTGCTTGAGCAGTGGGCCGCACAACACCTGCAGATGCTTCATTTTTATCATCGCTTTCCGCAAAAAGCTGTGCTGGTGGATATTGATCACTGTATTGACAACCCGGCCGGGCTGCTTAAAGTGTGCCAACAGTCCTGGCAACTGGGTTTAAGCAAAGTGCATTTTCCGAGCCAACCTGCACCGACTTTGTCGGTTATGTCGCGGTTTCTGGCGGAGAATCTGAGTCAAACAGATCCGCTGTGGCTGCCGCTACAAAATGAACTGTCATCGAGTGCAACAGCGATCGGCACCCTTTGGAAAAAACCATCGCGTATCGATATAGCCGACGCGGTACATGCCTATCGCGATGAAAAGTATCTAAAAATTGAGCCGAGCGTTTCTGCTAAAGAGATTGAACTGCTCAACGCTGCGCAACAGGCGCTGATCGAGTGGCAGACTAAGAATCAGGACCTTAACACCGAGTTAACGGAGACGCGAGCGAAACATGCAGCTGATTTGGAAGCGTTAACAGCTCAATTACACGACGCCAAAGAAGAAGCAAACTTGCTACTTGCACAGTTGCATCAAGTGCGAGAAGAGCTTGAAAATTATTTCCTTGAGCTGCAAAATTCTAAAAAGAATATTGAGATGGCGGAGCGCTCAGTCGGAGTTTTGAGTGAAGAAAACAATTCATTAAAAGAGCAGCTGGGTCGAAGCCTGGCAGATTTAGAAAAATCGAAATCCGCTTTACTGGCTGCCCAAGTACAATCGAACGAGGCACAAGAAAGGGTCGGGTTGTTGTTATCGCAACTGCCTCAAGTGCAAGAAGAGTTAAAAAATAATTTCCTTGAGCTGCAAAATTCTAAAAAGAATATTGAGATGGCGGAGCGCTCAGTCGGAGTTTCGAGTGAAGAAAACAATTCATTAAAAGAGCAGCTGGGCCGAAGCCTGGCAGATTCAGAAAAATCTGTATCTGCTCTTAGCATTGCACAACATCAGTTGACAGAGCAGCAGGCCGTAGAACAGGCGCTTAACACCCTCCTCAATGACGAACGCACACAACGGGAGGATGCGGCTGCTCGATTAAAGGGTACTCAGGCGCAACTTAAGGATACTCAGGAAGAGTCGGAGCTCTTGCTTGCGCAACTGCATCAAGTGCAAGAAGAGTTAGAACATTATTTCCTCAAGTACCAGGATTCTGAACAAGAGCTTGAGGCCGCAGCGTTGCGTTGGAAGCGCATGTTACAAAGAACGCCTGATTATTTCGACCTCGAGTCCATAGAGGTGCAGAGCATTGAAGGGGTCAGTGCTGAGACCTTAAGGTGGCATTTAAAGGGTTTAGAGGCGGCTGGACGCAAACTGCCAGAACTTGAATTGACCACCTTTGTCGTGGATGGCATTGCAGGGTTAGAGTTACCACGCAAAATGGGCGGACACAATATCATCCAGCGCTGGCCTGCTGTGGTTGCGTCTGACGAGACCCTCGTCGTTGCCTGGCTTGGCGATGCGAACGCAGATGAGAAGCTGACCCAAACACTCCGACAATTAGGGCGCAGCGATTGGGATTTGATCCAAGTGATCATCACAGCACTGCGTACCTCGCTGAATACTCCCGGAATATTAAAGCGTACTGGTGTCGTTGTTACGGAGAATACCCTCCCGGCGCTTGGTGCGTTGCAGTCCAAGCTGAGCCAAATGCCCAGAGTTTTCCGGTTTGACGAACTGACACTAATGCGCGAGCAAGTGAATCACGATTACGAACATTTGTGGCTAAATTTCCGGCATGTCGCGATTGGTGATAGACGGTTATTTGATTTTGATTTTAGGGTTTCGTGCGCGAATCTACGCCCGAATGTTTTTGGGAGGCATCCGAAACTAGAGTTTCCAGAAACAAGTGGCCGGGCGGCTTTCACTGAGTGGTTTGATGAATCGTATGATGATTTTGGCCCGAAGCTTGAGTTGCGATTTGCCCTGCCAGCTGCCATGGATATAGAGGTATGGGGACGACTTTCATTATCGGATAGAGCGTTTCTTGAGGAACTTGTGCAGAATATGCCTGCATTTCTATCTGAGCTAGAAATGTCTGGTGTAAAACTTAAGCGTGACTGGGAAGATTGGCGGCAGTTAGTGCGCGATGTTGCTCGCATCTTGAAGGGGGGCTCTGAAAGCCCTTTGTTACAAGTGTCTACACCGTTGACGCCAAAACGCACAGCATCCCGCGCTAAAAAAGGTGTGCGTAAATGAAACCACTTGTAGTGAGCTTACGCACCACCAGCCCTTTGGGTGGATCAGGGCAGTCTTTATCGGTATGGCTTAACGCTTTGGCAGTCGTTCAGCGACCGACACGGATTGTGCATATTGGGATCGGTGATGGCAAAGGCGAGTCCTGTGTTTGGACTGACTGGCCGTTAACCAAAGCGTTAGCGATTGACGCTGACCCTCAGACCCAAGAGGTCATTGAGGTGCAATCCCACGTGATCGGTGAAACTGAAGGTAGGGTTGCTTATTTTGTAGCAAGCAACCCCTCTGAGAATGGTTTGATTGATCCCAGTCTACTCAGAATGGTTTGGCCAAGCCTGACACTTTCGCATCAAGTTCAGCGGGATTCCAGCACGCTTGATCGTGCTGCAGCAGAAATGTTGGATACAGCTATTGATGTGGGCGCCGAGCCCTTGTGGTTAATTGTTGATGCGCTACCTGCGGTAAGCATCTTAAGTGGTGGTACGAAGTTGCTCGATGTGAGCAGTTTGGTGTGTGTGCGAGCGCTAGCCGAAGCCGGGTTTCGGGGTGAGCCAGCCGGGGCTGATCTTGCAGCAGTTGATCGTTTTCTGGAAGAAAAGGGATTTATACGAGTCATTTACCTTCCCGGCTTAAACCCAAAGGTTGGCCATGCGCTATATGCACGTAAACGAAGTATTCAGGTAAAAAGCCCGATTGAATCGGAGGCTTCACTTCAGCTTTCGCAGGTTCAACAAGCTGCCGAAGCGTTGACAGTATCCTTGCAGCAGACATCGGAAAGCCTGCAAGCTACACAAGCTAAGTTAGACGTAACACTTCAGGAGCGTGACGCAGCTCAAGCGGCGGCAGAGGCAACTTTTCAAGAGCGCGATTCAGTGAGAGCGAGCAGTGCTGCGTTAGGAGCCCAGCTACACGAACAAACGCAAGAAAAAGAGCAGGCATTGCAACAGCTTGAGGAGGCAAAACAATCTACGCACGCCTTAACCGCCTCTCTGCAGCAGTCCGCCGAAGGTCTGAAAGCTACACAAGCTAAGTTAGACGCCACACTTCAAGAGCGTGACGCAGCGCGCGCGACGTTGGACGTAACGCTTAAAGAGCGCGATGCAGCGCAAGCGACCAGTGCTGCGCTAGGAGCCCAGCTACACGAACAAACGCAAGAAAAAGAGCAGGCATTGCAACAGCTTGAGGAGGCAAAACAATCTATGCACGCCTTAACCGCCTCTCTGCAGCAGTCCGCCGAAGGTCTGAAAGCTACACAAGCTAAGTTAGACGTCACGCTTCAAGAGCGAGACGCATCGAGAGCGACTAGTGCTGCGCTAGACTTGCAGCTTCAAGAGCAAATAGAAGTGAAGGATGTAGCATTGAATGAGCTCGCGGAGATAAATAAATCTGCCGAAGCGTTAACTGCATGCCTACTAAAGGCATCCGAAGATCAGCAAGTGTTGCAAGCCAAGCTAGATACGACACAGTTGGAGCGTGATACTGTTCAGGCTAGTAGTGCTGCGCTAGGAGCCCAGCTAAAAGAACAAACGCAAGCAAAAGAGCAGGCCTTGCACCAGCTTGCGGATATGCGGCAGTCGTGCGATGCTTTAACGGCTACGCTTAAAGCCAAAGAAATAGCCCTTGAGTCAGAGCTCTTGCAAGTACAGCGCCTCACGGCGGAAAACAACGAGTTAACGCATCGACAAAAATTGATGAATGAAGAGCTTGTGAAGGCCGAGGGACAAATCACCCTGATTAAGGACCTGCTGCTAAGAGAGCAGGGTCTCTAAGTATATAAACGCTAAGAATGATTGATCCTCAAGATGTTGTTAACGCCTATCGACTCATTCTCGGTCGTGAGCCTGAAAGTCAGGAGTCAGTGAATCGATACGCAACAGAGCTCTCTGACCTGAATGCCTTACGCGATATGTTTTTGAGTTCGAATGAGTTTCGGCAAAAGTTTGAGCACATTCACGCCCCGAAACGTTCTCGCAGAGGCTTTTACGGCCCCGTCATGAAGGTAGAGCTCAAAGCAACGGACGAACAGTTGGCAATGCTCTATGTTAAGACAGCTGCTCAGTGGCATCATCTTGGAGAGACCGAGCCGTATTGGTCTGTCATCACGCAAGAAAGCTACTTGCAAAGTCATTTCCAACAAAGCAGGGAAGTCTTTTACGCCACTGGCGAGCAAGAAATTCAATTGCTAGACAGCACGCTTGAGCGCCATTTTCTTGAACATCGTCCGTTAGGGCGTTGTATCGAACTGGGTTGCGGCGTTGGGCGCGTTACTGCTGCGTTGGCGAAACGCTATCAAGAGGTGATTGCGGTTGATATCTCGGAACCACACTTGCGTCTTGCGGAACAAGAGCTATCTATGCGGGGTGTCAGTAACGTGACATACCAGCATTTGACATCTCTTGAGCAGACTGAAGGGTATGGTCCGATTGATCTTTTTTACTCAAAGATTGTTCTCCAGCATAACCCTCCGCCTGTGATGGACGTCTTGCTTAAAAACTTACTTACTGCTTTAAGACCAGGCGGAATCGGTTTTTTTCAGATCCCTGTTTTTAAAGCGGGGTATAAGTTTTTGCTCGAGTCGTATCTACAAGAAGATAATCAAACCGATATGGAGATGCACTTCTTCCCCCAGGCTGAACTTCTAAATTTGGTCGCAAACGCCGGGTGTCGAGTTTGTGAACTTTACGAAGACGACTCCATTGGCGCGTCTGCATCGATGGTTTCAAACACTTTACTCGTCCAAAAACTAGATTAAGCGCTATGTTTAATTGGTTACTACGTTTGTTCCGTAAAGCTCAGCCCTCTGAGGACTTGCAATCTTCGCTCGCAGAAAAAGGGATGCACTCCTCGGTAGACCCATCTCGCGAAGCTTCGGTTGTCAATAGAGAGGCTACGATAGATACGGAGGCAATCACTCCCGAGGGAGTATCTTGGGTTGCCTTCGACGAAAGCTTACTAGAGCGTGCCCGTACCCAATGGCAGTTCGGTGACTGGGAAAGCTTGGCGTCGATTTCCAGAGAATCTCTTCAGCACCACCCCGAGCGCGCAAGGCTTGCTGTATTAGTGGCCGCTGGGCACGGTCAGCGAGGTAATCAAGAAAAACTTCAGCAATTTATCCGCTTAGCTCAAGACTGGGGTTGTTCGCGTAAATTAATTAGCCAAGTGCTGATTTCAGGAGTGCAAAATAGCCTCGGGCTGGCATCTCTCGCAGCAGGGCAAACCGATCGGGCTAAATTGTTTTTCGAACAGTCAGTTCGGACGGGGATGCCGGGAGCAGACCTTAAATTGCTGTCCGGTGCCCGAGTACGCCAACAGCGTCAGCTTCTTGGACTTCATGTCAGCAACTGAATACCATTAACAGAATATCACCAAGCATTCTGAATCGCTACCAATTTACCAGACATTCGCTAGCCTCTGAATAAACTACTGATCGTATTTTATCGGTGACAAACCGTCGTTGTGACTGTGATAGTGAATAGAGTTGAAAAATTTCTATTTAGTCGAAGATGTTTTGACGGGCTTGATCTCGACTCGCCTATGTCTGACGTTTGATTTGCCCAAGCTTGGGAAACTGAAAAGCCTTCCACTAGCGCATTGTCATGACAGTTTCCACACCAGCCCATGCTTGCAACTATGTTTTGCTGTTCCGAGAATCCTTGCCACTCATAATCTGAGAGTTGACTGCCTTGGTCGGCGTGAACCATGACGGTTTGATTTGATGTACGCTCTCGAAAAGGATCTATAAAACGAGTAACGATTCAATTCAGAGATCCTACAGACAATGGAATTTGTGAAGCACTTAACGACAGAATGAGAGAGTAGTGTTTGAATGTTCATCCGTTTAAAACGATCGAGCACTTCGCCACTTTTTGCAATAGCCGCAGGAACGATTTTTACCGTCAACCGTTCTTAGATCTATATAGGCTTGTGTCATCGATTCGTTTCTTCGAGGGCTTTCATTTGGAGCATTGTTGGTATGTGCATACCGCTGCACTTTAATCGCAAATGATGGAATGGTGTACGACTTATGACAGGCTCTCGATGTAAATCAAGAGAGGTAATGCCCAGTTTTTTAAAGTACACATAAATGAATGAAAATGTTTTTTTCAAAAAATATATGAAGGTGCTATTGATGTGCCCGTGGTCTGTACGGAGATTTTTAAAATGAGGGTATTGGTTATTGGTGCAAATGGGATGCTTGGGAATGCGATTTTTAGATTGCTGAACGAAAATTCTCAGTGGGAGATATTCGGTACTGCCCGCTCGGAGAGCGTCAAGAAGTTATTTAATCCAGCACTTAGTAATCGTCTTATTTTCGGAATTGATCTTAACCAGCAAGATTCGCTTATTGACGTTCTCAGTCACATTCGTCCAGATGTCGTCGTTAATTGTGTGGGCTTAATTAAGCAACTGGCTGATGCAGAAGACCCACTACAAGCGATACCTATGAACGCGTTACTGCCGCACCGTCTTGCGCGCATATGCAAACTCATCAATTCGCGTCTGATTCATATTAGTACGGATTGCGTATTTTCAGGCGCTGTTGGCAATTATCGAGAATCTGATCGACCTGATGCCCAAGATTTATATGGACTCTCTAAACTGTTGGGCGAAGTTACTTACTCGCATGCTGTGACCCTACGCACATCAATTATCGGCCACGAACTGCAGAGTGCAAATGGATTGGTCGGATGGTTCTTGTCGCAGGAAGGACAATGCAACGGTTACACGAGGGCGATTTTTTCAGGTCTCCCCACTGTTGTTTTGGCACAAATTATTCGTGATTTTGTGATTCCCAATAAAGAATTGTCGGGACTTTATCACGTGGCGTCTGAACCTATTTCTAAATACGAACTGATTAAATTAATTGCTTCCGTATACAAAAAATCTATTGATGTTATCCCTGACGAGCGAGTGGTAATTAATAGATCACTCAATGCGGAGCGTTTCCGAAGTGAGACAGGCTATGCTGCTTCCAGCTGGTTGGAAATGATCAAAAGAATGCATGCTTTCGGTTAATAAAAAGAGATAGCTATGCTCAAAGATAAGATATTAATGATTACCGGAGGAACAGGTTCGTTCGGTAATGCCGTTCTTAAACGTGTTCTTTCAGGTGGAGTACGCGAAGTACGCATTTTCAGTCGGGATGAAAAAAAGCAGGAAGATATGCGTATCGCCTTAAACAATGACAAGGTCAAATTTTATATTGGTGATGTACGTATTTACGAGAGTATTGATGATGCCCTGCAGGGTGTGGATTACGTGTTTCATGCGGCTGCGCTCAAGCAAGTTCCTTCGTGCGAGTTCTACCCCATGGAGGCATTGCGGACCAATGTGCAGGGCGCTGAAAACGTAATGCGTGCAGCTATCGCCAACGGTGTAAAAAGTTGTGTAGTGCTAAGCACTGATAAAGCTGTCTACCCGATCAATGCAATGGGTATCTCCAAAGCAATGATGGAAAAGGTAATGGTCGCTAAGTCTCGTCTATGCGACCCTAGTAGAACTGTTTTAAGCGCCACGCGCTATGGGAATGTGATGGGGTCTCGTGGGTCGGTGATCCCACTTTTTCTGGATCAACTGCAGTCGGGTAAGCCCTTAACCATTACCGACCCAAATATGACTCGATTTTTGATGTCATTGGAAGAATCGGTTGACTTGGTTCTGTTCGCTTTTGAGCATGCTCAACCTGGCGACATCTTTGTGCAAAAGGCGCCCGCGTCGACAATTGGTGACCTCGCGCTAGCGATGAAGGGGTTGTTAAAAAGTAAAAGCGAAGTGCAGGTGATTGGTACCCGACACGGTGAAAAGCTTTATGAGTCGCTGTTGTCTCGTGAGGAAAGGGCTCGGGCCGATGACTTGGGTAATTACTACCGTATTCCAGCAGAGTCACGTGATCTCAAATACGCTCAGTACTTTGTGGAGGGGGAAGTGGCGATCCCCACTTTTGATGATTACAACTCCCACAACACGCACCGCCTAGATTTGGACGGTGTTAAACAGGTCTTGATGAAACTGGACATCATCCGGGCGGCTTTGAATGAATAATCTCAAGGTCATGACCATTGTTGGCACTCGGCCAGAGATCATTCGCCTGTCACGTTTGATTCCCAAGTTGGATCAGCACTGCGATCATGTTCTGGTGCACACTGGGCAAAACTACGACTATGAGTTGAATGAAGTTTTCTTCAATGACCTAAAAATTCGCAAGCCTGATTCATTTCTGGAAGCCGCAGGAGCAACCGCAGCCGAGACCATTGGGCAAGTCATCATGTCAGCGGATAAGGCGATGGAGCGCTACCATCCAGAGGCTTTGCTTCTGTTGGGAGACACCAACAGCGTATTGGCGGCCATTGCCGCCAAGCGCCGCAAGATTCCGATATTTCATATGGAGGCAGGCAACCGTTGCTTTGATTTCAGGGTACCCGAGGAAATCAACCGTCGCATTGTTGACCACATAGCAGACATCCATCTGCCATATAGCGATATCGCCCGTGAATACCTGTTGCGTGAGGGTTTGCCGCCAGACCAGGTGATCAAGACCGGTAGCCCTATGAGCGAGGTTATTGACTATTACATGTCGGGTATTGAGGCTTCAGACGTCTTGACGCAGCTTGGGCTAAAGGCACAGCAGTACTTTGTTGTGAGCTCGCATCGAGAAGAAAATGTCGACTCTCCTGAAAATTTGCAAAAGCTTTTCGCGATATTGAATGCTGTGGCCGAGCGTTACAGGGAACCTGTGATTTTTTCAACACACCCACGCACAAAAAAGCGTATGGATGCGATGGGTT
This sequence comes from Zwartia hollandica, assembly GCF_019923725.1. Lineage (GTDB taxonomy): Bacteria > Pseudomonadota > Gammaproteobacteria > Burkholderiales > Burkholderiaceae_B > Zwartia > Zwartia hollandica. Next base: position 482,870 of record NZ_JAHXRI010000007.1, on the reverse strand, counting down.
TGACGGCGCATCCTCTGGTTAAATTCTTTAAGCCCTTTGGCTTTCTAGACTACGTAAAGCTGCAAACGAAAGCTCATGCAGTTTTGTCTGATAGCGGCACGATTACCGAGGAATCGTCTATTTTGAACTTTCCAGCGCTAAATCTGCGTGAAGTACATGAGCGGCCTGAGGGGTTTGAAGAGGGCGTTGTGATTTTTGTAGGTATGAGTATAGACCGCGTTATGCAGGGCTTAGGTATTTTGGAAACCCAGACTCGGGGTTCACAGCGTAGTTTACGCTTGGTAACCGACTACGCACCCAACAATGTATCTGAAAAGGTACTACGCATTATTCAGAGTTATACCGATTTTGTTAACCGCAAGGTTTGGCACAAAAATTGATGCTGACTGCGCGCATTGCAAGAAAACTTCGCTCCTCTACGCACAGATCTGGTCTGGCCAAACTGGACCGCCCAATAACTTATGAAAAGTCACTGGTCGTTTTGGCGCAGAGTGTCTAAGGTGGTATTGATGAGACGAATCGGAAGGAATCATACGGCCGACCGCTAGGCTAGGGTAGTGTTAGCAGCGCTGCGCGGGGACAGGACCTGACGGAGTTGGCGGTACAGTTTGAAGTATACGAGAACCAAATCTCGCAATGGCGTCAGCAAGCAATGGACAATATGGCTGCAAGCTCTGGCAAAGAATGCGTTAGCGCAGTGTTCGAGATTTCTATTGCTAGAGAGGCTCTTCAGCACCACCCCGAGCGCAAAAGGCTTGCTATGTTGGTGACCCCCGGGCACGGTCAGCTCGGCAACCAAGAAAAACTTCAGCAATTTATCCGCCTAGCTCAAGATTGGGGTTGTTCGCGTAAATTAATTAGTCAAGTGCTGATTTCGGGGGTGCAAAATAGCCCGGGGCTGGCATCGCTGGCAGCAGGCCAAACCGATCGCGTTAAATTGTTTTTTGAAAAAACAGTTCAGACCGAGATGCCGGGCACAGACCTTAAATTATTATCTCGTGCCCGAGTGCGCCAACAGCGCCAGTGCCTTGGCCTTGATGCCAGCAATTGAATACAATTAGTTGAATGTCACCAATCATTCAATCTGTGGATATAAGCATCATCATTCCGGTGTTTAACAAACTGACGCTGACGCAAAATATGCTCGCGTCTCTGGTTAAAACGCTACCCCAGAACCTTTCTGTAGAGGTCATCATCGTGGATGATGCCTCTACAGATGATACTGCCTCCTGGCTCGCTACGGTTAGTAAAGCAGACCTCGCATCCCCACAGATAAAATCGTTGTTAGTCTTGAGGAATGCTCATAACTTCGGCTATGCCAAAAGTAACAACCTGGCGGCTGAGCAAGCCCAGGGCGCAATCTTGGCGTTACTCAACAACGATCTTGTGCTCGAACAAGAGTGGTTAGAGCCGATGCTCTCCATGTTTGAACGGTACCCATCAAGGCCCATTATTGTTGGTAACCTTCAATTTCAGCCATGTACCAATAAACTAGATCACGCTGGTTTTGACGTGCGCTTTGATACTGAGTCAGACCGCCCGGTTATAGAGCACCGACGCGAATCCATCTCAACTGAGCCAGAGAAAGTTTTTGCTGTCACGGGAGCTTGTTGTTTAATTAAACGCCAGACTTTCGAGACATTGGGCGGCTTCGATGAGGTGTACATAAATGGTGGCGAAGACGTCGACCTATGCATGAAAGTGACCCAAGCGGGTGGAGCTTGCTGGATCGTGCCCACAAGTCGAGTGTGGCATCACGTGAGCCAGACGCGTGGGCTTCAAGAGGACCGAGATAAAAAAAATAGTTTGCGCCTTTTTCAACTATGGCACAAACAGATATCTCAGGCGCTGGAGAAAAGCTGTGCTGAACTTCTTGCTGGTGCATGCGACGAAGACTCACTAATTAAACGTATGGCATCAGAGTTTGTCGCCGGTAAGCGCAGCCTAGCGCCAGTAGCCGTCAAAGCTATGGCGCAAAAATATGTCCGAACGGAGATCGCCCGCTTGGGAGCTACGATAGATGAGTAAGCTTGATCTGCCTTGCATTAAGTACAGCACGCGAGTTGATCTCTCTGCCCATCAGTTTGTGGTGGGGGCTTGTAAGATAAATCGGGGAATATGAATCGATAAGATTCTCACGAAGCCTTTTTGCGTAAATCCCAAGAAATTCACCTCAGTTCAGGGGGGGGGGGCATGACATCGCTGTTGTTTTAGTTGATTTCATTACGGTTTGTTCCTAACAAACTTCCAACTGTGTCGTGTGAAAATGCTGTCTAATAACTATAAAAAAATTATCGGCAAAATCCACCACTTTTCGAGCGCAGGTTGCGTTTTTAGCTTCGACAGCTTGACTTAAGTGACCGAGCTTTTTTATTGCATTCGAATTAAGCTCTTCAAAGTGTTAATTGGTTCGGGTCCATTTTTATATATCGACGTACTTTAACCAAAGTAACGAATGTGTAAATATTTTAGCCACGATAGTTCAGATTTAGTTACTTAGACGCTCGATTGTTTATTATCCCAGCCCTGATTTTAAGGAGACCTAGACAGAACTTTATACACGTGGGTCATCGTTGATTGGCATCTGGATTCGCATCCGCATTATAGAACCACTCTTGTGCCGTCGACCTTACACATTAAAAATAATTACCGAATGCATCGGAATTCCATGAAAAGCGCTATGGATGATGCACTGCACGCTGTACTGTACAAGATAAAATCCCCTTTGCCACTTGAGAAGTGGGCGCTTCATTATGGAAGAATTTGGCAGCGACTAACGGCCTGGTTGACGGGGCTGAATTTTGTATCGCGACAAGCGCTTGGGTGAAGCATGATTTTCAGGGCTTACAACCAATACCCTTGCCGATCCGTCAATAAGACTAAAGACTCCTCTCTAGAAAATATTAGACGTAAGACTAACTGTTAGCAGTAGCAATTGAGGTAATCTTATGAATGAACTAAAAACTAAAGAAATTACAATCGTTATACCAACTATTGGTAGGGACATCCTCTATAACGCAGTAGAGTCAGCGCAAGCACAGAGAGGCAGCATTGTAAAAGAGATAATTATTGTACTTGACGCAAAATATAAAGATGTAAAGCTTAGTTTACCGCCACAAAATAAATCCATTCCTTATCGTGTCTTAATTAACGATATTGGCGGAGTTGGTGCGAATCTCAACTTTGCAATAAGTTCTTCAACTACTAAATTAATTTCTTGGTTGTCAGATGACGATATCTACTCCGAAATTAAATTATTAAGGCAGTATAATTTTTTGCAAAAAAAACATTGTACTGATGAAGAGCTAGATAAATTATTTCTCATAAGTAGTTTTGAGCTATTTAATCTTGAAACGCAGACAAGAGAAATACACGATATAAATTGGCTTGCAGAGTTCAATAGTAAATTTCTAGCAGAGTACTGCTTGAGCAAAGGGTTAATATCCGGGTGCACAGCTCTTTTTAGTAAGAAACTCTGGCATGATGTCGGTGGTTTTCCTCAGGAGTTTAGAACTACACAAGATTATGTATTTTGGACAAGATTAATAGGCCGGAAACCTCGTTTTTTTGTCGATTCGTTTGCCGGTATGACCTCCACCGTCCATCCACAGATGGAGTCAAAAACCTTATCAGAAATTCACGAGTTCGAAAAAAACACTTTGCAGGACTATATATTCTCAATTATTACTAGCGCAAAACAACTTACTAATTTATCAATTGCCGAGCAGCGTGAAGTATTTTATTTTCCTCCTAGTAATACTGGTCTGTATACTCCTTTTTCTTCTCATGAAAACTATAATCTAACACGACTTTGCGAGCATGAGCTCAACTTGCTTAAATATTGTTTGATCATCAATTCAAATGATCAAAAACTGAATAGTACTGATGCAGCAATGATCTGCCATCAAGTTGCTGTTGTGCTCAAAGAGGGAATTGAGAAAACAGCGAAATTTATCAACGAGATCCCCGACCCTGAATTAGGTTGGTTTCTAGATGGGTATAGCTACAGCACGGAGGGAATAGAAAAAATATGTGGCTTTCCATTTACATACAGCATCAAATTCGAGCAGTCAATTGACGATACCGTTAATTTTGCAATAAAAAGATACCGATATTTGATCATCGTAGACAGTGACTCGCTTTTGATTAATAACAATTTAAATTATTTCTTAGAGGACTTGCGAAAATTTGATCAATCAGATTCCGTTCAAGATGCACTTAAAACTAGCCATAGTTCAGTTATAAAATTAAACGATTTAGGTTATCAGTTTATTGCTCGCAATCCCTTTCTAGACTCCGAGATGACGTTAAATGCTACCGATTGAGATACCATTAGTTGCCCACTGCTTTTGGTATGGTCCTTATGGATTACCTTATTTAAGGTATTTAAGTATTGCATCTTTTGCCATACACAACCCTAATATACATTTAAATATTTATACAGCTAATGACTTACTCACCGGACGCGCATTCAATACGCACGAACAAAGTGTTGTACATATAACAAAGGATTTCTTTAGTGAAATTGAAGCCCTACATAATGTAACTATAAAAAAAGTTCCAGATGAGTTTATGTCTATCATTCCGTTCAAGATGCACACTGCCGTACATGTTTCAGATATTCTTCGTGTGTGGTTACTTTCAACCGTTGGTGGTTATTGGATGGATAGCGATATAATATTCACGAGCTCACTAGATAATTCTTTTCTTTCATTGCCAGAAAATAATAATGTAAACACAATAATCGCACAAACAAGCTTTGGTTCAATCTGTCCGTACCAATCGCATCGTATCGGTTTCCTTGCCGCATCAAAAAATAATAATTTTTTCAATGAAATTTTACAAAAAATATTGATGGTTGATCAAAGCTCTGATTATCAAGCGTATGGATCCATGTTGTATAACGCGACTTACCCTGAATTCCACAAAATATATGACCAGCATCCCCAGATAAAAATTCTCAACTTGCCGAATCATGCACTCTATTCGCTTCACTTGACTGAGCTTCTATCTGACAGGATCTCCACGAAAAATTTTATTAATAACTGTCATGTTCTAGGGTGTCATTGGTATGGCGGGGGAGATCAGCTTACTAAGCTTGTTGAAGCTCTAAACTGTGCAGATGATGTTGAGCACCTTCTTGAGGATCTTTGTGTAAAAGAGCCTAATTTTTTGTTGGAGCTATTTAACTATGCTCGTAAATTGAAGTCAGTAATCTTTTGAACTTTTTTGACCATTAAACTTTTGATCATAGTGAGACTTCAGAAAATTGAAATTTCACTGGAACGACAACCGATAGATAACACGGTACTTATTGCGAATTTCAGTGAACTTGCCCCTAAAACTTGGGGTAGTCAAAGCTATAGAAATGTCGTTTGTTATCAATTTAGCCAATAGTCAAAGCGTTGAAAAGTGAAAGCGATGAAATGATCGAAATTTACCGAAGCGCAAGTTGCCTACGCTCTTCGCCAGGCGGGGTACGGGACCGCGGTTGAAGATATTTGCCGCAGCATGGGTATCTGACAGGTGACCTTCTACAATTAGAAAAGAAGTATGGAAAGCCTGGCGCTACCGAAGTTCGACGGCTAGGGCAGTCGCGAGAGGAGAATCTCAGACTTAAACGATTAGTTGACGATCTGATCTTATAACTAAGCAATGAAAAAAATATTATTCATTTCCGAATTTGATTTAAATGCTCAATCGAGCGGATGTTTGCATTTTTTCGACATTTATACGAATGCAAAACTTTTTGCTGATTGTACATTTCTTAAAGTAAGTAACATTTATCGGCACACAAACGCATTTATAGATGGTGAAAAAGTCTCTGTACCCAAGGGACGCCCTTTACAATGCATTCAAGAAAATTATATATATTATAATTTTACAACGAGCACATACTACGATCATGAGTATAACTACCCGACCGATTTAGAGAGGTCTATAATAATCAATCAAATAAAATTTATTTCTTCTGTTGATTCGAAAATTATTCAAAAATGGATATTAGAAAAAGGTTACGAGAAAGTGGTGATTTTTGCACATGAGCCATATTCAATATTTCTCGCTAACTCATTAATATCTAAAGGTTTGACATTAGTACCAATAGTTATGGATTTGCCAGAAATGCGGGTATCTTTACTCAATATTTCAAAACAAACTACCAAAATAATTAATGATTCATTCATGGATTTAATCAAAAATGCACATGCGGTACTTTGCGCATCAGACAGTGGAATCGAAATTCTTAGTATTTTTACGAATAAGAGTAAATTATTCACTGCGTATTCAACATTTCGTAGAAAATTTAATCAAAGGCTAGCAAAAAAAATAGATATAAAAGCGAGAGTAAAAATAGCCCTAGCAGGACAAGTGTATGCCAAGGATTCATTACATAAATTTTTATATGAAATAAATGAGTATACAAAAAGCAGTGAGTTAAATATACAATTTGATCTATACGGCGATAGCAAGGCACAACAAACTTTCCTAGCAATACTTAAACCTATTAATATAGATAAAAAATTAAAAATTGGAATTTTTGATTATTTGCCACATAATGAATTGCAGAAAAGATTTGAAGAAAATTACCATATTGGGTATGTTCCATATCCAACAGATGCATCTCTTGTTAATACGGTAAAATACAGTTTTCCTAGTAAATTTGTCAGCTATATTGAAGCCGGTTTAATTCCGATATATCATGGGCCTCGAAATTCCTCTGTATATCGCTTACTTGATCAGTTTGATCTCACGGGTTTAGCTATTGTTTCAGATGAAAGCACATCGAGTTTTGCAAATCTAGTTAATTTCATTCAAAATATGCCTTCTGAATCATACATTGAAATGTCAAAAAAATTTAATCAGGAAAATTTATCAGTAAGTCTAAAAGCAGCCTTTCAATAGATCAGATTTTTTCAACTTAATATCGGCTATAACTAATATTTTAAAAATCAAATTTAAGTTAGCATTATTTAACAGACTAATTGTATATATTAAATGAATTTTTTTAAATCCAGTGTAGATGTAGTTCTGTGCCTTGTTGATTGCGACGCAGGTAGTATTTAAACAATATGATGGAATTTATCTCGCCTAATAAGTCGCCTTAAATTTTAGTGTTAGACACAACTTAATTAAATGAAATTAACACGATGAAATCAAAAATTTTATATTTGCATATTGGTACTGAAAAAACTGGAACAAAATCAATCCAAAATTTTCTATCAACTAATGCTGAATTACTACAAGAGGATGGTTTTTATGTGGCAGATTTTTTGGGGGAGGCTCATAGAAAAGTTACTGGAATTGCATTCAATCATTACAGTAAGGATGATTTATTTATTACCGAGTGCCAAGACTCTGAAAGCACTCAAGAGAAAGTTGAATATATTGAGAAAGTACGCGCTGAGTTTTCTAACCATGCAATCAGTACGACATATCCCAAGTGGATAATTTCAAGCGAATTTTTGCAAGCAAGGCTTCAAACAAAGGAAGAAGTTGAACGGCTAAGAACTTTTCTATCGGCATTTTTTAATAAAATTTATGTCGTCCTCTATATTAGAAATCAGGCTGATGCAGCATGCTCTCTTTGGTCTACAGCTGTGTCCTCTGGGCTTGCATGGACTCTTTTCCCTGAGCCTAGCGAGGTTTCGTACGCCTTTGATCATAGGCGAACAATTCAGCTGTGGTCATCAATTTTTTCCGAAGATGTTTGCGTGAGATTATTCGATAGCGATCAGTTTGTTGGAGGAGCATTGATAAATGATTTTTGTTATGCCACATCTATAAATTTAAACGACAAGTATGCTATTCCACCAAGACAAAATGAATCACTTCCTTACTTGGGAATCAAAACGCTTGCTTATATAAATAAAAATATTCCGTATTTTATAGATGGAAAAATAAACCCTTTGCGACATAAATTAATAGAACAAGTATCTGAATACTTTCGTAAAATCGATCCTTCTCCCACCATTATTGAAAATTCAATTAGAAAAAAATACTACGATTTTTATAATAAGTCCAACGAGTGGGTAAAGGAAAATTACTTTAAAGATAAAACTCAGCTATTTAATTATTTTCCTGTATGTGCGGCTGATTTAAATAATTTCTATTCATCCGAACGGCTTTATCAAATATACTCGGACCTTATATCGTTAATCTATAAACGAGATAGCGCTTAAGTTTTCTTTACATCCCCAAACCAGATTTCTGTTCGATTGGCCGATAGCTCAGCGTCGGCTATTGTTATGGATAGGTTGAAAGTTTTGTTGGCGCATTACAATCAAAAACACTCTCACAGTGGATTGAAATAGCTTTCGCCAAGGAAGCGTCGGGAAAGACAGGCAATTAACTAGCTGAGAAACGTGGCCCGGTAATACGAGGGTAAATCTGTTAACAATGAGAGCGGTAAGGCGCGCATTCGAGACTGTTGGTTTGTAATGATCACGCTTTACCTCAAAAATACATAACGCAAATTGATCGAGGGCGAGCTAGTTGAAGTTGCGATCAACACAACCTGAATTATAAAAAAAATTCAAACAAATGGTAATAGAAAAATGAATGATGATCAGCTTGAAATGTTACAAAACATACAATATCGTTTCAATATCGCATGCGGTAGAACTCAACAATCAGATATAATAGTGAATGAACTAAATATAATCGATTCAATAAAACGAACCATTTCAGGAACGACACTTCTTGAGCGATTAGATGGGTATGAAATACTTACTGAAATCGATAATTTGCCGGATTGGTTTAATGAAAATAATAATAAAGTTTTCCTACCTAAAGCCATAAGTAAAAAAAATATCCCCAGTATCAATCTGCATCCAGGTGTGCCTCCTGCGCGAGACTCAATCCTTTATTTGAATGGTGCGACAAACTATAATATTGTGCTTTGGAATTCTGGTAATTTTCTATACATCTCGCCTAGATCTTCGCTTCCAAGTGCGACCATAGCGGTTGGGTCTGGATTGGTGTATGTTGGCGACGGCGTTACATCTGCTGGTCAAACCATTATAAATGTAAGGAACTCCGGATCGGTTATTCTCAATGACGATATATTAATATCAAACGGGTGTAAGATAATGAGTGATGATTGTCATAGCATAATAGATATTCAAACTCGAAAACGCATTAATCCATTCGGAGGAGCTGTTACGATTCAAAAGCATGTTTGGATGGGGAGTCAATCGACTATTATGGGTAATTCAATAATCGCTCACGATAATATAATAGGTGAAAGAGCATTTGTAAGAAATATATATTCACAAGAAAATAGTATTATAGCGGGCGTGCCTGCCAAGGTGGTACGAACAGGTGTGACCTGGAATCGCGCGGACATCAAATAGAATTAGCCTCAAATATGAACATAGATGCAATAAATCACTTCAGTAATGAAATTGGGAAATTCATAATTTTGTATATTGGTTGATGTTGAAGTTGACCTTGTCCCAAAAAACTTGAGGTATTGTTAATTAGGCTGCTACTTCTAGGGGAGAGTTACCGGCATTCGGTGGGTTCTTTTCTATCTGAGTTTTGGCTAAACTCCTACTATGACCAGTCTTACGATTTTCAGTCCAAGTGAGGTTGCAGCAGAGGGCTCCCGTGAGAGCAAGTGGGATTGATGAAAAAAGCACATTTTACCGCCGAAAAAAACGTTCGCATATTACTAGAAGCTGATCAGGACCCAATTGCAGCGGTAGCCAAGCGTAATGGTGTGAGTGAATTTTCAAGAAAATATTTGAAGCACAATATGACGAATCGAAGTGGAAGGTTATGTTTACATAATGCAAATATGGCATACAGGAGCGGTGACTATACAGAGGCCCTGAGGCTTTATGTTGAATATTTAGATCTATCCACTTATTTAAATAAAAGCATATTGATCAATATCAAATTAACAATTAAAAAATTAAAATCAAGTAAAATAAAAAATGTTTGTCATGCAGAAAGCCATATTTCAGCATTGGATTATTTTTATAATCATTTAAAAGAAAGTGTTAAAAATGAATTTGATGTAGATTATTATCTTAAAAATAATAGTGATGTAAAACAATCAGGCGTTGACCCCCTGGATCATTACTGCAATCATGGTTGGTGTGAGAGCAGGAATCCAAATGGAGAGTTTGATACCGCCTGGTATTTAGATACAAATTCAGATGTAAAAAAAATTAGTATCAATCCGTTTTATCACTGGATTAAATTCGGAAAAACAGAAGGTAGGTTAGGTAAACCAATAAATCAACTGGTGTTGCATGCGCGAGCAAAAAAAAATCTTCATAGAGTTAAAAATAATATTGATGTAAATATAAATTTAATAAACAAAGTCGATATAATAATTCCCGTTTACAATGCGTTTGAAGACTTGGTAGAGTGTTTGACGCGTTTTGATTTGCATACTCCTGAATATTCAAAATTAATTATAATCAATGATGGATCAACAGATTTTAGAGTCAGTAAATATTTAAGCGAGTATGCGAAAAATAATGAATCTTCAGTCTACATTAATAATTTCGATAATCTAGGCTTTATAAAAACCGTTAACCAAGGAATGGAATTATCTAATAATGATATAGTGGTATTGAACACTGATGCATTTGTACCTAATAATTGGTTAAAGAGGTTAATGGCCCCTATTTATAACGATAGAGATATCGCGTCTGTAACACCTATGAGTAATAATGGCGAGTTATCAAATATCCCATTGATGTGTGTTCCGGTAAGCCTGCAGAAAGGTACTGCAGATTACATTGATGAAATTGCGGCTCAGTTTGACCCTATAGAAAATACTATGCTTGTACCCACTGGAACCGGGTTTTGCATGGCGTTTGCAAGACGTTGGTTAAATAAAGTGCCTAAATTTGATCTTATATTTGGAAGAGGATACGGTGAAGAGGTTGACTGGTGCCAAAAAATAATCAAGTTGAAAGGAAAAAATGTTCTGACAGGTGCATTATTTGTTGAGCATCGCGGGGGTGCGTCGTTCGGAAGCGAAAAACAAAGTAGGATTTTTGAAAATTCTAAAATTATTTTGAATAGATATCCTAAATATGATCTAGACGTGCAGGCAACATTAAAAGCGGATTCACTTTTCGGGATTCGTGTTTCATTATATTTCGCAAGATTGGTTAAAGAGCAAAGTAACGTTAATATATATCTTGCCCACACTTTAGGTGGAGGGGCTGATATTTGGCTTAGTAATCAAATTAAAAACCTAACAAATTCAAATCAATCTGCAGTTGTAGTTAGGCAATCAAGTGATAGTTCTCATGTCAATCTTGAACTGTATGGTGATCACGGCGTAACGATCGGAAGTATTCTAATAGATGAGATTTATGACTATTTTAGCCTTCTACGCAATAAAAGAATTATTTATTCATGCCTTGTGGGAGCCTATGACCGTTTTGCAATAATTGACGGACTACTCAAATCTATAGTTCATAAAAATGAAAAATTTGAGATGTTGATTCACGATTACTATATCATTTGCAAATCATATACACTTTGTGATACCAATGGAAGGTTTTGCAGCATTCCAAACATAAAATCTTGTGAAAAGTGTTACGAAGGGTTGAGCCCTTCTTTCGATGGTCTATATGAAACATCAGTCACTAGCTGGAGAGCTGAATGGAAAAAAAGGATTGATCAGGCAGACTGTATTACTGTTTTCTCAGACTCAAGTCGTAGCATTTTATTAAAAGTTTGGCCTGATTTAAAAGAAAAAATATCGATCAAGCCCCACGAGGTTGTGATCTTGCCGCGAAAGATTGAGTTCCAAAATAATGATCTGCCGACCATCGGTATTCTGGGAAATATTGGATATCATAAAGGTGCTGGTGTTTTACAAAACATAGCTAAAATTTCAAATGGAAGAGTAAAAATAATTGTTTTAGGGGAGCTTGACCCAAAGTTTTCAAATGAGAATATATTAGTGCATGGAAAATATGCGATCGAAGAGGTTTCAGACTTAGCAAAAAAATACAAAATTGACAGATGGTTTCATCCTTCGATAATTCCTGAGACCTTCTCCTTTACGGTTAGAGAATGTTTTGCTACTGGACTGCCTGTGTTTGCATTTAATATAGGTGGACAAGCAGAATTTTTAACAAATTATTCGAGCGGTAGATTAATAGAAATAAATTCAACTGATGAAGAAATTATCAATTGTTTATTGACCATTGCTTAAATAAATCAAGTTTAGTACTTAGTGTAGATTGATATTTTCCGATCATACCAAAAATCGGGTATTTAATTTTTTGAAGAATATTATGTGAGTTGTATCTTTGCCAAGAGTTCTCCATGGGAACTCTTGCACTTCGTATTATGTGAAGCTCTAGTTATAGTGTTTATAATACTGGCAGTAAGCGATATGGGCGAGCTCAAAAAAATGGAAGCGCAGCACTATCGCTGAGGTGCTGTGTTGCGATTAAAAACAAATATATAAGTCTTTAATTGTAAAGAGCGAACTTTGATTCAATTGAATCTTGAGCAAGGACCTACCATTCGGACAGCGGCTGGAAGCTTGGATCGATGGCCCAGCTCCGTGAGTTGAGAGCTGGCGCGTTGCGTATGGTGTATTCCAAAATCCCTGCGCTTTGGTGCTGGTCGACTCGCTTCCGCGGTCGGCACGCTCCTTGAACACACAAGTTTGTTTGCGACCTTGACTAAGTTCGTGGGTGTCTTTGCATGAGAAGTTCTCTGAACGTACGGGTCTGAGTGTGCGTTGCAGACCAACACAGCCCTTGGCAGTGAGTCATCAACGAGATGACTAACGGATTACTAAGACAGTATTCACTCAAAGGAATCGGCCTATCCGTGTTTAACTAAGTTGAACTAGATACTGTTGCTTGAGCATTAAATACCAAGCCTCGTAGAAGTCTCGGTTTTAAATGCCCTAGGCCGCTATTTTTACCTGATACATTTAATGCTGACGGTTATTATCGACGGTTGTTTGTAAGCCATACTTGAAGCTGCACAGGTAATCGGGTAATTCTCCCCTTTTTAGTTGGAGAAGGTCAATAGGCCCAAAATTTCTATCAGATTAGGGGCAGTCAAGTTTTGCTTTTTTCTATATCCCTATATGATTGACTGGTGAAATCACATGGCAATCTCATCATAAATCGCTCAACAGTGCAGTTTAGAACTAAATCTGGCCTCTCGTCCTCTATAACTTCATAGTCCACCCAAGGGTGCCATAGATAGACGACACGTGAAAAGCTCTCGGCAAAAAGACTCGTTAAATTAGTAAAAAAAGAGTCTCTGAACACTACAGCTGTCGGTAAACTTCGATTTGAGTTCTCCCAGATTTCAATCGATCCCATATTTTGCAATTCATTTTTTTTTACGAGGCGGGACTTTGGTTCTTTTGGCCGAATTCCTAAGATCGGTTCAGTGTAACTCTGGGAAATCTTAGATCCAAGATCAAACCGAAGCTCCTGCTTACTATATTGCATAAGCTGTGTTTGAGCGAGGGGATTAAAGACGGTGCCCAACAATGCACGTTTTATATATTCATACGCAAACCCGTCATTCCAATGTGTTTCTCCTTTAGGATAAAAACCATGTGATGGATCAACTTGTGGGAAATCGTCTCGATTTGAATTGTAATATATGTATTTAGAATAATGTTTAACCTCTGATAAGATTTGTGTGATCGGCCTTAGACTGGAAAATTTAATATTATCTGGCAATAAATCGTAATAAATTGATTCTTTATTAGGTGGAACTATAAATCTATAGTCGATACCCATTTCTCTAAATAATAAAATCCTCGACTTGATTAAACTTATCCACATTATAAGTTGACGGCGATCAAACAGCAACTTACCTTCGGTTTGTTTAATCACATTATTATTGTCACCGTCAAGGAATAAAAAGTCATTCCGCCCAGTTATCGCTCGGATCGAAATTGAATTTTTCATGGATATAATCGTCTTTTTAGATGTTGATTATTTGGATAAAATCAATCAGAAACATCAACTTTGGGCCAAGGCTCAGAAAAAAATGTGGTACCGCAAAAAAAACCGTAGTTGGTAGCAATCCAATTATAAGAATCAATGTGTTCGGTAAGAATTTTTATTTTCAACTCGTTAGAAAAGTCAAATTTCTTTTCATTCTTGTTATCTTCTGATTGACTTAAAAGATACGAACGTAGCATTTTTTTTCTGTCCACTGATAAGTTTGTTCTGTTTATATAATCTATCGCAAAAAGCGTTCTTTCAGGAATACTTTCATTTAATCTATGAGCGGCACTAAAATCTATTGATTGCGGTATCTTTGCAATTTCATGAAAGTCTTCAAATAAGCTTTTCTCACGAAACTTCGGTTCATAAGGTATACAAAATACATTACTCTCGCCAAACTCCTTCGCCCATCGGGATACTAACCATCTGTAGTTTATGTATGCTACTTGTTTTGCAATGTTAGGCGTGGAGAGATATTGTAGGTAGCCGTTAATACCGCGAGGCCAACTTGGGTTATAGCTTGTCTTTACTGCCTGGTTATACAAGGATCTCAACCAATGATCATGGCGTCGTAAATACAGTACTATTTTGACATCAAAATCACAAAAAAAACGTTTTACTGCTTTTGGATCTCCAGGCAAAACAAACGATTCACTACTTACAATGACGGTGTGTGGTGTGTGCAAATTCACCTCTTTGTTAAATTGAGTGTGTATCTCTGCAAGATTTATGTCCGCCAATGTTTTTAATTCTGGGTCACTGGTAAATCCAAGTTTCGCGGAAATACCAAGGTGGCTATCGCCAATACAGCCTACTCGTGGGTATAGAAAACCCTCTTCTAAGAGCTTTAAATAATTTGAGTTTAAAAAAAACTGTAGCGCAGTCGATCCTGTTTTATTTGCACCAATATGTAAAAATAATTTTCTCATTTTTATCTTTCGTTATTAGGTTATAGACTAAAAAATTTCAAATGTTAACTGTATAAATTTCTGAAAATTAGCGAAACAACAATAACCTGTGATTTTACATTTTAATTTGTGTTGAAGCGCTTGAACTACTGACCTGTCTGGTTTTATCGGACCATTTTCATTTAGAAACGAAGGCTCCGGTTGTTGAACTGCTGTTCCATCCAGACACATATTCAAGCGGCGTTTGATAATCCAAACTTGAATGCGGTCTGATCGTATTGTAATGTTCCCGCCACTGCTCGATTAAAACCTTCGCATGCTTTCGGCTATGAAACCAGTTCATTGCTAAACATTCGTCTCTAAACTTGCCGTTAAAACTTTCGTTCGTACCATTTTGCCAAGGCTTGCCTGGCTCAATCAGCATATTCGTCATGCCATTTGTACTGGCCCACTCCAGCAGCACCGTACTCACAAACTCCGGGCCATTATCGCTTCGTAGATAGGTCGGATATCCGCGTTCTGCTGCAACAGCCTGCAGTACCTCGACAACCCTTTTACCTCGGATCGAACCTGCAACATCAATGAATAAACTTTCCTTCGTAAACTCGTCGATCATCGTCAGACATTTCAATTTCTGCCCGTTTGCACAAGCATCAAAGACAAAGTCATAGCTCCACACTTCATTCGGTCGGCTAGATGCGCCGATTTGCGTACGTTCAGGGCGATAACGCTTCTTTGGCTTCTTTGCTGGCACCTGAAGCCCGTGCTTTGCCCAAATCCTAGCAGTACGATCTCGTCCGAGCGCTATGCCATCACGCCGTAAAAAGATTCTCACCCGTCTAGCCCCAAACCGAGGGTACTTGCCAGAATAGTGACGCATGGCCTGAACAATCGGTGCATCCTTGATCGGCATCTTGCACGCATAGGTCAAACCAGATCTTGCAACTTGAAGCAGCGCACAGGCCCGTCTTTGGCTGACTCCGCGCTCGATGGCATAACGAGCCTGAGCCAATCGAGCCTGCACGCTCACCACTTTTTTGCAGTGATCTCCTTCATGACCTCGATCTCCAGATCCCGTTCAGCCAAAATCTTCTTTAGCCGGCTGTTCTCCTGCTCCAAGTTGCGCAGCCGTTTAACGTCGTCCGTACGCATATCACCAAATCGCTTGCTCCAGACATAAATTGAGGCCTCACTGACGCCATGCCGCTTGGCGACAGCTGGAATTGGATCTCGATCAGCTTCCTGCAATATGCGAACTATCTGCTCGTCTGTAAATCGTGCTTTCCTCATCATGGCTCCTCGACGTCAAGGACTCATTGTCTCTAATTTTGCTTGGTCTGAAAATCCCGAGGCAGGTCAAGAGCACTACTCTTCGTCTGCAGGGTGTTTTTTGAACCTAGGCTTGGTTAAGCTTGTGAATGATTACTGTTGTTGTCGATTTGACGCCATCTACCTTCAGGAGGACTTGATGTGGTAGCACCGATTGACTCATTTTTCCTCATTGCTAATACAGCTCTTCGCAACGAAAACGTCGACGATGCGATTAGGCACTATCAATTATCTCTAGCCACCACGAAAGGACCACTAGTTAAATGTATTCGGTTTAACTTAGAATTCGCCTTGAGGAGGAAAAGACTAAAGAATGATATCAAAGAAAAAAAATTCGTCGATAGAGTATTTAAAACTAGGTATTAATTTGATAGAAAAAAAATGGATTTAATTGGTCCTAGTTTTGATCCAATCTATTATCTTAAAAATATTAGAGATGTCGCAGATGCGGGAGAGGGGCCTGCTGAGCATTTCTGTCGTGCTGGCTGGAGAGAAGGTAGCGATCCTAATCCTGAATTTTCCACCCAAGAATACTTGAGGTCGAACACCGATGTGTTAGGTTCAAACGTAAATCCATTTTTACATTTTATTTTAACGAAAAATCAGAGCGACGAACGTGACGGCTAAGCTTTCCGCAAGCGAAACGTAGTTTGAAGTGCACATTGTGTCTTTGCTATCACCTTATTTGGATCACGTTCGTTTTTGTGCTGTACGAAGAGTCTGTTTTTCAAAAAACTAAGCGAGCACGACGAGTCTAGCTACGTTGTATATAACATCCTTGACAGACATTTTGGCGGTGTCGGCAACAAACTCCGGATTTTTGGGTAATTCATAAGGGCTGCTAATCCCCGTCATATTCGGTATCTTCCCCGATCGCGCTTGCTTATAGAGCCCTTTCACATCTCGCTGTTCGCAAACCTCTAACGAGGTGCTGACATAGACCTCTACAAAGCTCTCAGCGCCAATTAGCTCGCGTGCCATTTCACGCTCACGCTTAAACGGTGAAATGAATGCAGTCATCACAATGATCCCTGCATCCATCATCAGTTTGGCGACTTCTGCGATGCGTCTGATGTTTTCAACACGATCGGCATCGGTAAAACCCAAATCCTTATTCAATCCATGGCGGATGTTGTCGCCATCTAAGATATACGTGCGCATCCCGCGGGTGTGAAGCTCCACCTCAAGCGCATTGGCCAGTGTTGATTTCCCAGAGCCTGATAGCCCAGTAAACCAAATGACTTTACCTTTGTGGCCGTTGAGTCTCTCACGGTCAGGGCGGGTGATGGATAGTGCTTGTTTATGAATGTTTTGCGCTCGGCGCAGGTTATGTCTGATCATGCCCGCTGCGACAGTCGCATGCGTGAAGCGATCAACAAGAATGAAGCCACCTAAAGTAGGTGACGTGGTGTAGGGCGCAAACACAATCGGTTTCGCCATTGAGAGGGTGCAGACGGAGATGTCGTTCAGCTTTAGGCTTTTGCTCGCAACCTGTGCCAAGGTATTGATATCGATCCGGTATTTGATATTGGTGATGGACGCACCGGCCCACTGACTAGATAGCTTCAGGTCGTAATTGCGACCCGGCATCCCGTGGTCTTGATGCATCCAAACGATCGTTGCTTCAAATTGATCGGTCATCTCGAGCGGGATACTCGCCAGTGACAGAACATCCCCCTGGGAGGCATCGATCTCGCGGTCCAGGCAAAGTGTGATGGCGTCTCCGGCATTCGCGGAGGCTAACGATCCATCCATGGTCACAATGTCGGCAACAATAGCCGTCTGCCCTGAGGCGGTCACGCGGATCTCGTTCCCTACGTTGATTCGGCCTTGCGCGAGCGTCCCGCTAAATCCCCGAAAATCTGAGTTCGGTCTATTCACCCATTGCACTGGGAAAGCGGCTTTGTCATTTTTACTTGTGTTGATTTCAACAGTATCTAGGTATCCCATCAGTGTTGGGCCTTGATACCAAGGTGTTTGCGCCGACCTTTCTGTAATGTTGTCGCCTTTGAGCGCGCTAATGGGAATAGCGGTGATGGTTTCAAAGCCAAGCGTCAGGGCGAATGATTCAAAGCTCTCTTTGATCTGCGCAAAGGTCTTTGTGCTGTAACCCACCAAATCCATTTTGTTTACCGCTAGGACAACCTTTTTAATCCCCATCAGTGACGTTAAAAAGGCATGTCGGCGCGTTTGTACAAGAAGTCCCGCGCGTGCGTCGACTAGCAATATCGCGACGTCTGCTGTGGATGCCCCAGTCACCATGTTTCTGGTGTATTGCTCGTGGCCTGGTGTGTCAGCCACGATAAATTTACGTTTGGATGTCGCAAAAAATCTGTACGCCACATCAATCGTGATGCCTTGCTCGCGTTCGGCTGCGAGACCATCAACTAGAAGTGCAAAATCGATGTCTTCGCCTTGGGTGCCGTGCTTTTTTGAATCTGCTTGAAGTGCGGCTAGCTGATCATCAAACAGTTGTTGTGCCTCCCACAGCAAGCGTCCGATGAGGGTACTTTTGCCATCGTCGACGCTGCCGCAGGTAATAAAACGCAGTAGGTCTTGTCCTTTCTGCTGTGCTAAAAATGCCTCGATGGTGGCTGGCTGCTCGAGGTGCCTAGCCGCAAGGCGCTTTTCTGTATCTAAGGACTGGCTTGCGCGTTTTTTAGCGTGCTGACCCATTAGAAGTACCCCTCTTGTTTCTTCTTTTCCATACTGGCTGATGCGTCACTATCGATAGCTCTGCCTTGGCGCTCAGAGCTGCGTGCGTTAATGATCTCGAGAATGATTTCTGGTAGGTTGGTAGCGGTGGATTCGATCGCACCGCTTAAGGGATAGCAACCTAGCGTTCGGAAGCGAACGACTTTTTCAAGAATCTCTTCGTCTGGTAGAAGACGAAAGCGACTGTCATCCACCATCAAGATCATGCCATCCCGGATAACGACAGGGCGCTTTTTAGCGAAGTACAGAGGCACGACTGGAATATGTTCTTGGTAGATGTATTGCCAGATGTCGAGCTCCGTCCAGTTGGAGATCGGAAAGACTCGGATGCTTTCTCCGGGGTTCTTTTTTGTATTGAACAGATTCCATAACTCGGGGCGTTGTTGTTTGGGATCCCACCGGTGTGTCTGACTCCGGAAGGAAAATATACGTTCTTTGGCGCGGGACTTTTCCTCGTCTCGGCGTGCACCCCCAAAAACGACATCAAACTTGTTTTGATCCAAAGCTTGCTTGAGGCCCTCGGTCTTAGTGATATCGGTATGCATGGCCGAGCCATGATCAAACGGGTTAATGTCCTTTGCGATCGCATCCGGATTGATGTGTACGAGTAAATCCATACCGCTCTCTTTAGCCATGTGATCGCGAAAGAGATACATTTCTTGAAACTTCCAGCGTGTATCGACGTGAAGTAATGGAAAGGGCGGGGGGGCTGGGTAAAAAGCCTTGCGTGCTAAGTGCAGCATCACAGAGCTATCTTTGCCCACTGAATAGAGCATGACAGGGTTTTCAGCCTCTGCGACAGCCTCGCGAAGAATGTGGATACTTTCCGCTTCAAGCCGTCTGAGGTGTGGGGTGGTTTCCCCTCTTTGCTTATTCGTTACGGGTAAGTTTAGTGTGGGGAGATAACTCGACGGGGAGAGGCTAATATTTTCTATTGATTGTTGGTCTCTGAGCAAGCCCGCTAAGTTGCCATGCGGGAAGACGGCAATGTCTTTGCCGAGGTGTTGTTGTAGTTTGCGAAGGCCGTCTAGTATTGCGTTGGTCGTTAGATCTTGCGTGGTGTCACTCAACGGGACCCAGTAACGTCCGCTTCTGGCGTCGTTCGCATGCAAACATGCCTGGCCCGTTGGAAGCGGAAACAGTTGAATAAAGAGTACGAGTTTGCGCTGGCTTCTGGCTTTTGCGAGGGCGGCATGCAGCACTATTTTGTTTGCCGGGCGACCGAGCTCGTCTTCGATTAAGTTTTCGTTGAGCTCAGTTGGCAACAGCTGTAATTCAGTCAGACGGCGTTCTGCGGTGCGCTTTGTATCTGCTTTGCCAAGTGACTGAAGGTGTTCAAACGCTCGTTGTGTATCCCAAACCTCAGGCGAGTCTAGCCCCCAGAGCTGAGTCGGTTGAGGTGTGTTTCGATCGGTTGTCGCATTTTGCATTTTATTTATAAATATTTAACTATATTTAATATGTTATAAATATTAACACTTATTTTTATGAATAATACAAAATGCGACATAAGGTATTTGAGCTAGAACACGAACTTTGCCAGATCGCACAGGATGCCGGCTCTGCAGTGATGCGTATTTATGAAGGTCAAAGCCCAAGCGATGCCGCGCTGGCGAACAAGGCTGACGACAGTCCACTCACCAAGGCAGATCTGGCCTCACATCACTTGATCGTTGAGCAGTTAACCCGTTTGCAGCCGACCATGCCCGTCGTGTCGGAAGAAGATGCAGATTCCATCGCCCAGTCAATGGCGGAGGGGTCCTATTGGTTGATTGACCCCTTGGATGGCACGAAAGAATTCTTGGCGCGCAATGGCGAGTTCACAATCAATATTGCGTTGATTGCGAACTCGGAGCCAGTGTGGGGAGTTGTGTACGCCCCAGCTTTAGATCAAATGTTTTGGGGTGGTCTTGACTATGGCAGCTACCGTAAGCACAAGGGCAAGGTTGATTCAATTCGGGTTGCAGCGCCAGTTGAGTTTGGTCAATCGTATCGAGTGGTTGCAAGTAAGAGCCATTTAAATGCTGCGACCTCGGGTTTCATCGAGCAGCTAGGCGCGACTGAGTTGGTTCAAGTTGGTAGCTCTCTAAAGCTTTGCACGATCGCTGAAGGGCGTGCGGATGTTTACCCGCGTCTTGCTCCGACGTGTGAGTGGGATACTGCGGCGGCCCACGCAGTTTTAGAGGGCGCAGGCGGGTGTGTTTATGACACTTCAGGGACTCGTTTGCGCTACGGTAAGCCGAACTGTCTTAATCCCAGTTTCATTGCTGCTTCGGTAGCCCTCAGTGCGCTACGGAGCGGGTCATGAGCGATGTCGCTCGCGATGCCAATGAGGCATTGATTGGTTCATTGCATAAAAATAGTTTGGCTGGGACAAAGGCAATAGCAATCGTCGGGGGTGGTTACAGTGGGTTGATGGCAATTGAATCTTCAAGATCACCTGTGAACTTGACCTGCCTGCATAGCGAGGCCGTTGCTGGGATCACTACAATATGGGTTAGTTTCTATAAGGCCTGTCAAACTAAAAACCGCCGTGCATGAATCTCCCGACTTTAGCCTCAGTTGAATTGAAGAGTGACGATCATTTCGTTGCAAGGTATGTCGCGTCATCTGAGCATCATCTTCCTAAATTACCTACGTTTGCTAACAGCATTGATGTCTTCAAACAAAGCGAGGGTATTGCAACAGTATTCGAGTCTTTGCCCAAAGATGTCTCATGCCTTTTTCAGGGCTATACGGCTCCTTACAACAGCCTGACCCTCGAACATTTTTTAAATAATTTCGGTATCAAACTAAAGAGCACACTTGCGATCGATCTCTTGGATATCCCAGGCATTTACAAGCGCCTAGGTGTCTCCATGCCGGAAATGAAGTTTGTTCAAGGGGATGCCGGTGACTTGACCAATTGTGCTGACACGAGCTCAATAGACATCGTGATTCAAGATTTCATACTTAACTGTTCACCAACAGTTTTTGCACATCGGCTGCTCAAAGAAGCGCGGCGGGTTTTAAAGCCTGATGGTATTGCCATGGTTAGCTTTACGGATTCGTCCTGCCTCCGGTCGAGCATTTCTATACGAGAGGCCGTGAATCGCCTTGGCGTGACCTGGAAGCCGAATGCTTCAGGACTTACCGAGCTTGCAGATACTCCTGCGCAATTGAAACAGCTGGTGTTGAATCTAATCGGATCGACTCTTCAAGGCGATCTGGAGGATCATCTAATTTTTATTACTCCACCAGAGGGGAGATTTGAATTCTTTCAACCGCTATCGAATACGATCGATTTAATAAGAGATGCGGGATTTGATGTCGTGGATCTGCAGCGAAGTGTCGGGCGCGACGCCGCCGATCTATTATGCATGCGTAACCGGTGCTTGCTCAGACCAAAATAATTTGTAATCTAGACAGTCTGCTTTAATATCAATCGAATTTTGTCGGCCAAGCTATCAACATTATTTGGATTGAAAAAAGTCCCATGGCTGCCCGAAATAAAGTGTAAAGAATAGCCTGCAGGGTAGGCCTTTTCTAAGACAACTGATGGATGACTCACGCGATGGGTTGGGTTGAAAGTACTTTCATAACCAAACAATAGGTCAACATACTGGTCGTAAGGCCAATAAGTGCTTTGTTCCATCATAATCAGCCTCCCAACAATTCTTCCTTGTTTTTTTAGAGCATTCGCAGTGGCACGAGCGATCAGCCCCCCCTGACAATTACCTCCAATGATGATGTCGCCATCGGGTTGGAGGAGCATAATTTCACGAGCGTAAGCAACTGCAAGTGCATCAATTGTCTCCGGTTCATATTCAAAAGCTAAGTGCCCAGAGCGCATGCCGTGGATAACCTGAGACTCGCCCATTGCCTGCGCGAGAGAAAGCAACTCAGTGAATGACTGACAACACCAGAAAAAACCATTTTGTGTGTTGGAGTGATTAAGTGTCACAATAAAAGAGTCAGGTTTAAGGCGTGCACCTTTCCATGCGGCGATGAAATTTCGGATATTTGCAAATGCCACCTCGGCTTTCTCTCGTCCACCAAGAGGCAACATTAATGCCTTGCGCAGATATGTTGCCATGACGGCAACGGTTGATAGGTTCTCTAACGCCTCTGCGGGCATTCTTAAATCAAAAAAATCTTCAACATCGAGTACGAGCTTAGAGGAAGACAGTGAGTCTCCACCAGCACTAAAGAAGTCCTCGTCAACACCGAGGCCTGCGAGTCTTAGATTTTTTTGCCAAATAACCATCAGATCTCGCTCAATCTGATCCCGCGGTGGAGCATTGGGACGCAGCATATCCGCGAGGGGGACTATTTCCGCAATCCTGCTGCGATCAAGCTTGCCATGAACGGAGAGGGGCAGGTCTTCAGCCCGCAAAATAAGGCCTGGTATGAGAGGCTTAGGTAATTTAGACTTAAGCCAATCTCGAACCAACGCTAGGTCCAAGTTGCTTTTTGCAGTCACATAGGCAACGAGTTGTGGCCTCAAGTCATCGGATGCTGAGATAACAACCGCAGCGCGCTCGATGCCCGGAAATGTCTCAAGGGCGTTCTCCACCTCGATAGGTTCGAATCGCACTCCGTGTATCTTTAATTGGTCATCCTTACGTCCAATGAACTGTAACGTTCCATCTGGGAGTCTCCTACCGAGATCTCCGGTACGATAGAAACGTACAGTTAACGACTCGGTAAGAGCTTCTTCTCCAAACCGCTTACGTGTTAGCGTCGGATCGTCAAGATAGCCTCTGCATACGCCGTCTCCAAAGATCGTTATTTCACCTTCGACACTGTCTTCAACTGTGCCACCCAGTTCGTTGATGATCGAGACACGCGTGTTACGAATGGGATTTCCAATATACCGCCCTTGCAACAGATCGCTTTCTCCGGTCCTCACAAGCGCCGCGTCAAAAATCATAGCAACTGTGGAGTAAATTGTTGTCTCAGTCGGCCCATAAAGGTTTAATACCTGTCGCAAATGAGTGACTTGGCGTAAACGTTCAATAAGTGCATTAGGTACCACTTCGCCGCCGAGCATGATGATCCTGAGTGTTTCAGGTAGGTTTGTAGACTCAGCCAAGCGAGATATAACGGACGGGGTTCCGCCAAGCGCAGTCACTCTTGCAAAGTGGGGTGATCGCACAAGACTCTGCAAGTCTTGTGTGATAAGAAGGGTCCCACCATGGCCAAACGTGGCAAATATTTGGTGGATACTTGCATCGAAACCGATAGAGTCGATAAACGGCACAAATTCAAGATCTGACGGCTCTGTGAGTTCTTGAACTGCATGCTCAATAACATTCACAACATTTCGATGCTCGACACCAACCAGTTTTGGCTCCCCAGTTGAGCCCGAAGTGAAAATCGCATAGGCAAGATTACTGCTCGAAGCCAGGCATTGCACCACCGCAGTGCTAGGAGTTGAATCGAAAAAATTGTTAGCGTTTATGCAGGGGATGCCTAAACCCGACGCGTTCCACGCATTTTCATCGGTCACAACAATTTTGACTCTGACGCGTAAAAGAGAATTGCGAATACCTGCTCTTTCCAAGTAGGGATCAATCGGTATGAATGCACAACCTGCTTTTAGCACTCCCAAAATCAAAGCAATCAAATATGCAGATTTTTTAAGCCTTAGAACCACAAGATCTTCTGGAGCTAGACCACGATTGCATAACTGGACAGCCACGTGATCGGCCATCATTGAAATTTCGTGATAAGTCCACTCCCGATCGCCATCGAGCACACAGGTGGCATTGGGATGACGTAACACCATCTGCTCAAATCTCGACTGCAGTCGCTCTTGCTCATGCGCCGGACCGTCAAGCTTGATCGATTCTTTTGGCTCAAGAACTTGTATGGAGTCCTCGTTATTAGGTTTAACTAAGGCCATTAATGCCGCGCGCGCGCACAGACTGGCTTTGTCTGCGCCCATTGTCACCACAACATCGCCCTTTCGCGCAACGGAGGCCAGAATCAGTGCTGCCTGATCCACATCGCTACAAACACGGAAAGAGCGACCGTGCTGCCTCAATGCTGCATGTAAAAGCCAATCTGATAATTCGCCAGGGACAGGCTCACCGCTACCATTTACTGGGAGAACAATGCATTCATCTGCGCCTGCCAGGGCGGTGGCAAATTCTTGTGCAAGACGGTTAACGCGAGAATGTAATAGTGGCTCAATCAGCGCAATCACTCTAGCTGTATCGGCTGCGGCTAACCGTGCAGTCGCCAAAGTCGCAGCGATCTCGGTGGGATGATGAGCAAAATCATCGAATATTTCAATATCATTTGGACGGCCAAGTCGTTGCCAACGACGCTCTGCGGATTGGTAGCATTCCAAAGCACTGGCAATAACTTCAAGCGGGACCTCGTGCGCGTGGGCCATAGCGAGTGCACCAAGTGCATTCATAACATTGTGTTTGCCGGGGACTCTTAACCGCAAAGAAACGGAGTAGCCATTTTGATGAACAGCCCTAAATATTGAGGAATCGTGCTCTAGTGTTAGGTCGTCAGCATGCCATGTTGAATTTTTATTGAATCCATATGTGATCGCAGGTTGCGCAATCTTTTTCGATATATTGATGAGTCGAATATCTTCGCCGTACAGCACTACACAGCCCTTTTTGGATACGCGATCAATAAAATCCGCATAGGCATGTTCTAGACGCTCGTGTCCGCCATAATGATCACTATGCTCATCATCGATGTTAGTAACAATGCAGTGTGTTGGAGAAAAGTAATCAAGTGCACGAAATGCCTCGCAGGTTTCAGCAACAAAAATCGCCCCATCCTTCCATTGGGCATTTCTATTCTCTAAATTTGGTATTGGGGCACCGAGCATAAAGCCTGGCGACAGGCCTGCGCGATCAAAAATACTTGCCAGCATTGCAGAGGTAGTAGTTTTGCCATGACTGCCAGCAACGCTCACATAATCGCGAGCCTTTAGTAGATTGGCAAGTGCACTCCCGCGTGAGCGCAATTGAATTCCGCGCTCGCGAGCATAGCAAAGCTCAATATTGTCTCTGGCTACAGCAGGACTAAATACGACGAGGTCTGGGCTTCCAACGTTGTCCGGGGAGTGTCTATCATGGACTTTGACGCCGATATGACGTAGCTCTTGCAAGCGTTCTAAACCGGCATGATCACTTCCTGAGACACTAACACCCATTTCGACAAATAATCTAGCGAGTGCACTCATCCCTGATCCAGCAACACCGACCATATGTACTTGGTTAAATGGCGGGGGTATCTTAATCAAGCGAAAGATCACCTTTCTGCGCATACTCTCCGATACGGGTCACTTCCCCCATGACCCGATCTCGACCATGCGCAGTGCTCCACCAGTCATCCGCTTGAATATCATCTGGGTGTTTGGGTGGGGTCATCAGTAGATTCACATGCCTAGGTAAATGTTGCCGCGCCGTCATGAGTGCGCGGCGACTATGTAGCGGCTTACAACATATTGCAACTGACTTAACTGAATGCCATCCAATCAATTGTTCAATTAGTTGTGAAGAGAAAACAAAATTTTCTAATGTGTTTCGAGCACTAGGCTCAAGATAAATTGCCGAAGCAGGCACCCCCGCTGCGAGCGCATAGTCATTGTAAACACTCCATTCTGGGGTATGTTGATCGTCGGGTCCGTGGCCACTAATGACGATGCGGTTTGTGTTGCCTTGTAAATAAAGCGATATCGCGGGCAGTATATTGCTGATCGAAGGCGATCCTAGTACAAGTGCAATGTCTACCTTCGCAGGTTGATGACTGACAAATACGAATTGTGTAATTGCATCGCGAGAGTTGTCAGCCTGCATCAGTGTTCACCTTAGTATTAAACGAAGTCAATAAAACTAAACCTTTCCATCTATCTCTTTATCGGTAAGCAGCAGACCCTTCAAGAGAGCTAGTTGACTCTCAGCAAGAACCGGATCTTCTAGGCGTTGCTCGAAACTGACATAAAGCTGGTCTAGCGCTGCTTTCATTTGTGTGAGTTGCCTCTGCGCAATACCAAATTGTTTCATGACGGTGGGTAAGCCCTCGACTGGTAGTTTGGCTTCCCAATCGGTGCACATAGCCCAACCTGGCTGGATTCGACTTAATACGGCCTCAGGGATGCTCAATACGCAGCTTGGGTCAAAACCTAGCGCCAATATTTGTAGGTAGCCGTTGTCTTTCTCGGCAACAACGTTGGACTCTGCACCGTTTTGAGTAAAAAGGGAGGTGTTTAGTTCAGCAACCCAGTGGACCTCACCCAATATGTCCTCAAGCCATATTTTTTTGATGATACAAAACGCTGGTCTATCTGTGATGTCCCACCTAAGTGCTCTGAGGGGTTGTGTAAGGGTGGGGATAATAAAGCGTTGGCAATTTCTTTGGCTAAACGACCAACCAGCCAACACTTTGCGAGCCTGTGTAAACTCCTCCCCATCGCAGGCCCAGAACATCTCAGATATGGCGTTCAAACTGTGCAGTAGTACAAGTTCTTTTGATGGAGTGATATAGGCACTAGTTAAATTATTGGTGATCTGCTCCATCCTCACGGTTTCGCTTAACCAGGGCTCGAGCGAGCTTAAATAATTACACCAGCGCAGCCGCACTGCATCTAAAGCAGATAAGGTGGAATCATCTTGCGGTGCACGCAATAAATCATAGACTTCCAGTGCTAAATCAATAGCTGGGCCAGAGGGTCTGGGCTGCTCGTCGGAAAAATGATTCAGCTCTGTGGTTAAAAACGCATCAATGGTTGCCGAGCGCACAGAGTCGCTCTGCCATGAGGAGAGAACGTCAGCGGTTAACTTCGAACCAATTTGCTCGACGACTTTTCTCCAGTCGTGCAGCAAAGCATCGTATTCAACAAATGCGCGTGGTTGGTTTCGCGTATTCAATTCTGCCTCCAACATGTGTGCTACATACAAAAGAGCAGCACGTTGCGGCAAAATAGAATCGCGGCGAGCGAGTGATTGAATGACTGCCAATGGGGAGCGCAAGCTCAGTACATACTTGGGAGTTAGCCCCGTCCCTAGCCAGATTGGTTGTAACAACGGGAGTAGACGAGAAAACCTAGGGTTTTTTAAAACAGTGCGTTGGCTAAAATCGAAATCGTCTCGGAACAGAGCTTCCAGTTTTTTCGCCGTAGCTAAAGCCGCATCACTAGATAACCAGTCGTTTGGGTAGGGGCGTTCATCGTTCCATGAACGATTTATTGCTGACAAGAAATGATCTAGTTCTCTATTAAGAGGAATATCTTCAAAATAGCCGCGCGCATTGAATGTATCTGGCGGCGTTAATTGGCTTCCTGCGGAAAATCCCAGCAGATTTAAGGTGCCTGTTAATGCAGACGTACCGCATCGGTGCATGCCTAAAACGACGAGAAAGCTCATTTCAAATTTTAAGTTTCCAGACTGTGACGAATAATGCACTTTTCTGGGCAAAGTAACAAGATGGGGTAGGGCGGTATGATTCTAATTACCTTCTGGGACGATATTTAAAAAAATATGAACTTTGACCTCTCGCGTCTGATTCTTACGCTGCGTCCAGACTTGCAAAAGCGATTTTCCTTGTTGGGTAACGAGGCGTATGACGCGTATTGTGCATGGCTAATCACGACTGGAAAAAAAGAATACCAAGCAATTAGCGGGGATATACGTTTTATACAAAGCCTTCTAACATCCTACGGTCGCGGCACACCGGGGCTGACCCGTGTTCAGCAGCTTACCTTGATAGCTCGGCCGGATGTCCAAGAAGCATTTCAGATGCCCGAGGGAACCCTGGCATTTAAAGATTGGTTCTACACCTATGGCCTAGAGGAGCATGACTACTGGGATTTCTTGAGTTTAGAAGAAAAGGCGTACGTACTCGGTCTGCCAGAGCCTTGGGCAACGCGACTGAAGACTGTTACTCACAGAGCGCAGCCGCCTGCATTCTCAAGAGCTCCGTTTAAAAAGCGGGGTTACGGCGTCAATTTAATAGGTTATGCGTTCGGTCGCTTGGGAATCGGTGAAGATTTGCGCATGGCGGGCAAGGCTTTATTACAAGCCCAAGTTCCTATGACGATGCTCGATTTTCCGCCAGGAGATAACGTTGATACGAATGAGCGAAGCATGGCGCGTCATGTATCGGACACAGGTGAGTTTGCCTTCAATATTTTCTGTTTAACGGCCGAAGAGACAGGGCGGTTCTATGCCGAACGTGGCCAGAGCCAGTTTCTAGGTCGTTACAACATTGGTTACTGGCCTTGGGAGCTTGGCGCGTGGCCTAAAGAATGGGAAATGATGCTTGAGCTCGTGGATGAGGTTTGGGTCTCTACGCAGCATACGTATGATGCGCTTAAGCCAGTATGTACAAAGCCTCTGCAGTTAATGCCTATGGCGGTAGAGCTCGGTGTAGTCAAAAAATTTAGATCACGTAACAAAGCGAGAGAAAGTTTTAAGCTCAATACGTCAGCAAAGCTCTTTTGCTTCGCGTTTGATTTGAATTCCTATATTGAACGTAAAAATCCCATGGCTTGTGTGGAAGCGTTTTTGAAGGCGTTTCCAAAGGCCGATTACAAAGCTGCGCAAGTTGGCCTGGTGGTAAAGGTGCAAAAGCCCCGTGCTTACAACGAAGCTTGGTCAGAGCTTAAGAAGATCGCTAGAAGCGATCGACGTATTCGTATCATTGAGCAGACGTTAGATCGCCCCGCCTTGCTTGCTTTGTATGGTGCCTGCGACTGCTATGTGTCGTTGCATCGGGCCGAGGGATTTGGGCGTGGGATGGCTGAAGCGCTGCAGCTTGGATTGCATGTCATTTGTACCGGTTACTCTGGTAACGTGGATTTCTGCCAACCACCGTATGCAGATTTAGTGAAATATCGGCTAGTACGCGTCAAGAAAAGCCAGTATCCGCGCGCGAGTGGTCAGGTCTGGGCAGAACCGAATGTCCGTCATGCGGCACAATTAATGCGCGAGTTTTATGAGAATGCTTGCACGCAAACTAACCTTTCCTTGGGTGGTGCGTTAGCGCCGATGGATTGCAGTATTTTTGCGCCGGAGGTCGTGGGTGACCGTTATAAAAAGCGGTTGAAGGAGATTTGGTCTAAAAGAAGCGTCACGCGTTGCATCTTTTAAATGGTTTGAGCGCTGTTTTACTGCCTGTAAAGGCGCTATGTAGGCCGCTAGAGACGAAATACTTGTTGAATTTATAAGTATTGCTGTTACCATCTGAAGTACAAGTGCAGAAAATCTCTATTCAAGACAGGGTGCAGTCGCCCGCTCTCGTTAGTCAACTAGGTAATAAAGGAACGAAAATGAAAAAATTAGCGGCTGTGGGTGGTTTGTTAATTGCTTTGACTGGATGTTCATCGGCAGTTAAATTCGAATCAAATCCTCAAGGTGCGACCGTTACGTGTAATGGTTGTAGAGGTTGGGGCGATACGGACAATGTCACACCTATGGGAGTCACCCCATTTGAATTTGTGGTTAAAGATCGGGCTGGCTGGTTTAGCGAGTACGTTTTTACCGCAAACAAAGAGGGGTTTAAGCCCGCCACGGTCAAGGTCACCGAAAAGACGATTCCTGATGGCACATCGTTTGAATTCTTTCCTAAAACGATTAATTTTGAGCTGCAGAAATAGGCAGCATCAATTTACGGAACCGTCCGATAGAGCAGCATCTGGTTATGGGTCGGTTCAGTCGTAGAGGATGTCAAAATTAATGTCGGTGCTGATCTCAGTAGTCTAGTTGCTATCGGGCTACTGATTTTTTATAGCACCGCTTCGTTTGCAAGTGCGGTCTACTACAGACTGTGCTTAAAAAAACATACTGGTCATGTCGACGCCTCTGTGGCGTTGATTTTGCCGCTCACAGGGCGGCACGATAGTTTTCAAAATCTCTTGGGTTTGCTCGAGCAGCAAACACTGAGGCCTAAACGTCTAATCATCGCAATAGAGTCTGACACAGACCCTGCCTATCCCTTTGCTTTGAGCTTGGCATCAAGCGTGAGCTTTCCCGTGTCGGTTGTAATCGCTGGGCTTGCTGAGTCGTCTTCTCAAAAATGCCACAACCTCGTGGCTGCCGCTAGGCAACTCCATGCGGGCGAGGACTACGTGGTGATGCTTGATGCCGACATTGCTCCTCCGCAGTGGTGGTTAGCTGCGGTGATTAAGCCTTTGGCGAGGAAGCAATACGATATCGTCAGCGGTTATCGCTGGCAAGTTCCGGCGGCCAATAGTTTTGCTGAGAATCTAATTTCCTTTATCGACCGCGCAATTGCGCTGTCTGTCAGACCCCCTGGCTTAACGCTCTTGTGGGGCGGAACGCTCGCGATGCCTGTGCAACTGCTAAGAAAAATTCTTGCAGATCACGTTCTAGAAAATACGGTGTCAGACGATCTGATGCTCGCCGACTACGCCACGAAAAACAACTACCGTGTGTTGAATCGGCGAGTGCTGTTGGTGCCGTCTCGTCCACCCACGGGCTTACTTCGGGTCTGGAACTTTGCGGTCCGGCAATTGCAAATTATTAAAATCTATCGACCAGGCTTGTGGCTGATTGAGTTTGTAAGAATTACGCTCCTGATAGCTTGCTGGCTCGTGATGTTCACTTGCAGTGACAATAGAATTATTTTGTATAGTTCTATAGCGATTATTTTTTCTCTTTTGTGTATGAAACATCTTGTTTCATTGAGCATCGCTTCATGTTTGGGCTATCGCGATCGTCCGGACGTGAGACTCTCTCAGTTCGGTTTGGTTTTTTGTAGACCCTTGATCGACCTCTTTATGTTGATGGTGTTGTGCCGTTCTCTTTGCAAGAGAGAAGTGCAGTGGTCGCACGTGACCTATTTAGTAGCAGCACCAAACGTAGTGACGATTAAGGCGCGTAAAGATTGTTAGCGAAGTATTTGTGAGGATGAAGTCAAATGAAAGAGCGTAAAGGTATTATCCTAGCAGGTGGTTCAGGCTCACGGCTGTTCCCTGCAACGATTGCTGTGTCAAAGCAACTCTTGCCAGTATTCGATAAGCCGATGATTTATTACCCGCTTAGCACGTTGATGCTGGCGGGCATTAACGAAATACTAATTATCTCGACACCGCAAGATACACAACGCTTCGAGCAGTTGCTGGGCGACGGATCGCGCTGGGGACTCAAACTAAGCTATGTTGTTCAGCCGAGCCCTGACGGGTTAGCGCAGGCTTTCATTCTTGGTGATAAGTTTTTAGCGGGATCTCCAAGTGCCTTAGTCCTTGGGGACAACATTTTCTATGGGCATGATTTTCAGAAACTGCTGTCTAGCGCAAACGCCAATCAGACGGGCGCCACGGTCTTTGCTTACCATGTCCACGATCCGGAGAGGTATGGGGTCGCAGAGTTTGACGGTGCGGGTAAGGTCTTGTCACTAGAAGAAAAGCCAGTTAATCCAAAGTCGAACTATGCGGTCACTGGACTCTATTTCTATGACGAGAGAGTGGTAGAGCTTGCAAAAGGCCTGACACCTTCGCCGAGAGGTGAGCTAGAAATTACTGACTTGAATCGTAAGTACCTTGAACTCGATGCGTTAAGTGTTGAGATCATGGGGCGTGGTTATGCCTGGCTAGATACGGGTACCCATGAATCCTTGCTTGAGGCAGGTCAATACATCGCGACGATCGAGAAGCGTCAGGGCTTAAAGATTTCCTGTCCTGAAGAAATCGCGTATCGAAGTGGGTGGATTGATGCCCACCAGCTCAAGGCCCTAGCAACGCCACTAGCCAAGACTGGCTATGGCGAGTATTTGTTGAATCTTCTAAAGCATGAGGGGCGTTAATGAACGTTCAGCGACTATCTATTCCAGATGTCATGCTTATCACCCCTAAAGTGTTTGGTGATGAACGCGGATATTTTTACGAGAGCTTTAATGCAAAGTTGTTCGGTGAGCGAACGGGTAGCCCTATGACCTTTGTGCAAGATAACCACTCAAGTTCGGTGATGGGTACGCTGCGAGGCTTGCATTATCAACTGGCACCCCATGCGCAAGGGAAGCTGGTGCGAGTAGTCGAGGGTACCGTGTTTGACGTCGTGGTAGATCTTCGCCGATCTTCTCCCAACTTTGGTCAGTGGACCTCTGCGATCTTGTCTGCAGAGAATCAACAGCAGTTGTGGATCCCTCAGGGCTTTGCACACGGGTTTTTAACGCTCACGGATCGTGCCCAGTTTTTATACAAGACGACTGATTATTACGCCCCCCAGGCCGAGCGATGCATCGCATGGAACGATCCGCAGATCGCTATTGATTGGCCTAAGTTAACGGTCGCGCCGGTGTTGTCTGCAAAAGATCAAGCGGGTGTAAAACTGACGGAGGCGGAGTGTTTTGATTAGGGGTTGTATAAATGCAAGTCAGAGTGATGTCGATAGCATCGGTATGAGTTGTTTTTTTCTGCGTCCCCAGCCGTTAGTGAAAAGCTTCTGCAATATACGCATTCATAACACTGAATTCTGCTCGTCTATAAAGTAGAGAAAAATACCCTTCTCAGGACATTATGAAAAACATCAAAAATGAAAGAAAAGATGTCAAACAAATTGCTAAAGAAATTAAAAATAAAAAAAACAGCCTAAGTAAAAACTTAACTACGGAACGTAGTTTAGAAAATAGAGCACAAAAAAAACGTAGCGATAATGTAGCTGTGACAATTGTTTCGAAAAACTACATCAGCTATGCAAAGGTTCTATCGGATTCATATCTTAAACAGCATCCAAATCATGATTTCATAGTTGTGCTCGTAGATAGAGCAGAAGGAATTGTGGGTGGCCTGCTTGAAAATGGTAGTGAAGTAATTGAGTTCGAAAATTTCAACATACCTACCATTGAAATTTTCATTTATAGACATTCAATAATGGAGCTTAATACCGCGATTAAGCCATACGTTATTCATAGTTTATTTACACAATTTAATTACGAATCAGTCGTATATTTAGATCCAGATATATATGTTTTTAAGCCTTTAACACGAATATATGATCAATTAGAAAATAACTCTATAGTTCTGACACCGCATTTGCGAAAGCCCTACTACGATGATAAGTTTCCAGCGGAAATCAATATCTTACAAAGTGGAACGTTCAATTTAGGATTTATTGGCTTAAAGCGTTCAGCCGTTACCACTGATTTTTTAAACTGGTGGAAGGAAAGGTTATACAAACACTGTTTTGTAGATATATCAAACGGCCTTTTTGTCGATCAAAAGTGGATCGATTTGGTCCCTTCATATTTTGCAGACCACTTCATCTTACGAGACCCTGGCTACAACGCGGCATACTGGAATTTACACGAGCGCCCGATCACGCAGGAAGGAGGAGCTTGGCGCTGTGATCAACAAGAATTATATTTCTTCCATTTCTCTGGCTTTAATCCCTTAGTTCCGCACAGACTTTCGAAACATCAAAATAGATTTATTAGTTCACACAGCAAAGCACTGAGTGAGCTCACAAATTTTTACGCAACTCAGTTGTTAGAAAAAGGTTATCTAGAGTCTTCAAGTTACAGTTATGCGTTTGAAACTCTGCCAAATGGCGTGTCAATGCCCTTGACAGTCGTAAACCGCGCAGTGAGATGGGCAGATAACAATAATGTAGATATTCCCTTGCCTCTGAGTGCGCCAGATAGGTTCTGTGCCTTTCTGTTTTCTTATGATCCAAGCTTAACTTTTCCTAACTTACCCATTTTTTATAACGCGGTGTTAGAGCTGAGGCCAGATGTAGCCGCTGAGCTCAAGGAGCTTGCTGGGCCCAATGGGTTGACTGTTTTTGAAGCATGGCTGAACGAGTCCGGTAAAAAGGAGTTAAAAATAAGTGAAGAGCTATTGAATTTGGCTCGAGATAATAAGCCGCTGAACTATGTCGAAGACGTATTCGTCAAATTACAGTCGTCAAATCGGAACGACATTTTTACTACATTCAATTTAATGTGGAGATCTCGCAAAGTCTTCGACGAATTTTGTATTTGGATCTTGGCGCATGGAACGAATGAGCTTGATTTGTCCGTTGAACATGTTTTGGCCTTGCAAGACTCTTACCCTAAAATCGGATCGATATTAAACGTTTACTTTTTAAGTGGCGAGCTTCAGTTGAAGTTTCCAGTATTAACGCTCGATTCTGACTTGGTGCCATTTACAAATTGGTGTAAAACCAACTGTCACGATTTTAATTTGCGAGAAACAGATATATCGTTGTTTTATGAGTTTGCAACAACTGAAGCTCAGTTTATTGAGCGAATGCAATTTTTATATCAACATAATCACCAAGATAAAAATAAACCTGTCGTTTCTATCTATGATATCGATGCGCGAAGAAGATTTTGCGGAACAAAGGAATCTGCGAATGATTTAACCAAATGGTTGCTCAACCTAGATCATCAGCAGACATTCTCTTTTGACTTTTTAGGTGAGTATATTCAGAGGTTTGGCAGTGTTGAAGACCCGTTGAAAAACATTTCAAAGTGTGCAGTGTCAGATTTGGAAATCGAAGATAGCTACAAAGTCTTGCTGCAAGTAAAAAATCATTTGGCATCAAAAAAGCAAGATCTACGCTTAAATATCGCAGGATATTTAGGTGCCTCTAGCGGTGTAGGTGAGGCCGCTAGGAGTATTTGCACAACGTTGGAGGCCAGTCATGCTCCGTATCGTGCCCTGGCGATTCCAAATAGTAATTCATCTTCCTACCTTGGTGAATATAGAGAGGACTACTTTGGCGATTGCTACTATCAATCTGACGTAAGTATATTGATTGCTAATGCCGACATGGTCAGTCAATCGAAAACTTTCTTGCCAAGTAATTTCTTCGGTAATAGGAGTGTGGGCTACTGGGTATGGGAAACTGAAAACTTCCCAGAACAATGGTTAGGCGCGGTTGAGTCCTTTGATCAGATTTGGACGCCCTCGCAGTACTCTGCGGACTCTATCGGTTCGACTATCGGGAAGGTCGTGAAGGTTCTACCTTACACACTCAATTGGGAGTTGATGCTTGCGGCAAAAGGAGATCGTCAGTATTTTAAGCTTCCAGAAGATGCGCTGTTATTCGGGTTTTTGTGTGACCCTCGGAGTGGTTTTGAGAGAAAAAATATAGCAGGCCTGATCTCGGCCTTTAACAAGTCATTCAAGCATGATGACAATGCCTATTTAGTAATAAAAATTCATGGTCGTTACGGATCCGGTTCGTATGACTTTGAGCGGCTTAAGGTAGAAAATAAGAATGAGCGCGTAATATTTGTATATGGAGATTTTGATAGAGCCGAGACATTCAATTTTATTAAGTCACTGGATGTTTACGTCTCTCTGCACCGGTCCGAGGGGTTTGGCTTAACCTTGGCTGAGGCAATGGCGTTGGGCGTTTCTGTCATTGCAAGTAACTATTCTGGCAATCTTGATTTTATGAGTAGTCAGAACAGTTTCTTAATTGAAACCCCAATCGTTCAGACTGATAGAGCGTTCGGACCTTACCCTCCAGGCACTATATGGGGAGATCCGAATATCGAGGCGGCGTCTGACATGATGCGGCAAATGTTAAATAGTGACTTTCGTCGACAGTATGTTGCAGTGGCGAAGAAGTCTATCAGACAGCAATTAAGTCCGAAGAAACTAGGCAAAGTGTGCGAAGAGTATTTGTTTGAATTAGTGTCAAAGCTTAATTAATAAAAAATATATAGTCTAAGTAGATATGAACTCAAATCATATTATTAACCTATTATCATTGCTTACACCGAGAGATATACTAGATTTTAAAAAGATAAGAATCGGTGCGCCTAACGATGGCGGATATGTAGTTTTGGACAAGCTAAATCCGACTCAGAAAATTTTCAGTTATGGGTTGTCGTGGAATCTTGCTTTCGATTATGACCTCGCGCAACGCGGCCATAATGTCTACATGTTTGACCACACTATCGAAAGTCTGACTGTGCAGCATCCTTATTTTCACTGGGCGAAGGAAGGGATTTCAACTGAAACTGACGTCTTGGGTCCAATGTCCACGTTAGAAGATCATTTAAGTAAATTCGCTGCACAAGAAAAAAACATAATTTTAAAAATGGATATAGAAGGTGTGGAGTGGAAGGTATTAGAGAAGGCTCCGCTGGAAACACTTTTATGCGCTGAGCAAATTATTTTAGAACTACATGACTTTAGAAAAATTAAAGAAGAAGCTTGGTACGCAAGTGCATATACTGCTTTGAAGAAGCTGACGGACAATTTCTTGTTATTTCATGTTCATGCTAATAACTGCGCCCCAATTGTATTGGTTGATAACATTGCAGTTGCCGATGTGCTTGAGGTGTCTTTCGTTAGAAAAGACCTGGTAACTAGCACCCAGTCGCAGACATTTTATCCGACACATCTAGATGCGCCCAATAATGTGGATGCGCCTGATTTAGCATTATTGTTTTACCCGTTTTTGCCAACAAGCAGTGATAGTGCGTCATTTTTGATTAAAAATATTTTTTATCGATTGAACATGCAGTTAGAATATAGAAGGTTAATCAACGAGAAATAACCGCAGTAAGTCCGTTGTCATTAATTTTGGAATTTTTTTGAATAAAAAAATCAATAATATTTTAATAATCTCGGTTCATCCCGTTCTCGAATTCGATGAAATAAAAATATTTGAATCCCTAGGCTATAACGTTTTTAGTTGCGGATTTTATCTAGATCGCAATTCGGATAATGAACTTCGACCTAGACTGCAGGGGAGCGCTTGGCATGCAAAGTGCTTGCAGGACTTTGGTCATTTTGGATGCAGCAGGGACTCAGAGAAAGGTTGGCTAATCACTGAGGAATTTATAGCGCATTTTGATTTGATTGTCGTGCATCATGATTACCAGTTCTTACAGAATAACTGGAGTCAAATCCAAGACAAGAGGGTGATTTGGCGATCGATTGGCCAAGGTATTCATTGGACAGAAAACGCCATGAAGGATTTTCGAGATCAAGGTGTGAGTATTGTTAGATGGTCGCCTGTCGAGAGTCAAATTGCTGACTACATCGGAGGCGATACAGTTATTCGCGCTGCGAAGGATTGCACAGAGTGGTCTAACTGGAACGGTAAGATAAAAAGGATCATTACATTTAATAATAATTTTTACGATCGCGGCGATCAGTTAAATTTTGGGTTTCATCAATTATGTGTTGATAGTCAACCTTTTGATTTATATGGTGTCGGTAACGACGGGATACCAAACTGGAGAGGAGTTTTAAAGTACGAGGAGCAGCTTCAGGCGCTAAGGGATTATCGGGCAGTTTTTATGACTGGAAGTCGGCCAGCCCCGTATACCTTAAGTTTTATCGAGGCATGGATGACTGGTACACCTGTCATCCATGTGGGCAGGGATAAATTTTGTGGTGCTGCCGCTGGTGAGTTTGAGATTGACGATTTTATTGTTAACGGCGTGAACGGTTTTTTAGTTGAAACCGTCAAAGAGGCCAAGGAAGTTTTTCAACTGATCTTAAATGATGATCACTTGGCGATGTCGATTTCAATAAACGGGCGCAGAGATGCGATTTCTCTATTTGATTTTCAAGTTGCCAAGTCAAGTTGGAAGGCATTTCTTGAAAATTTCAGTTAATCCAACGGGGAGCACCCTATCGCATTCCATTCGGCGTAGTGCAGCCCACGCTGTACGTGTCGAGCTTCACGTATAGCGATCAATCTGTTGGAAGATATAGGCTTTAACTTTCGTAAGAAGGTTTTCATCCCGATGTGGTTGCTGAAGTTTATGGACTGCTGCCTCTACCTGAACTAGCGACCTCTGCCTCAGTAGCCAATACCTAGGATACAAAATCAACGCAGCTGCGACCAGTTCGTCTAGGCTGCGTTTTCTTTTTCTGCGCTCGATTTGAGTATGGTCGTGGGTAAGTCCCCAACCGGCATAAAAGGGGCAGCCGTAGGTGACGACGGGCACTTCTCGCAGTAGTGCTTCAAAGCCACTGAGCGAGGTGATGACGTGGACTTCATCGACTTTATTTAGTATGGCGTCTAAGCTTGTGTCTGCCACGATGCTGTTGCAATACAGCTTAGCTTTGTCTTCTTGCACACCTTGTTTGCGAAGCTTCGCGACGACATCTGGGTGGGGCTTGTATACAAGAAAGGCGCCGGGGTTGAGTTTGCGCACTTGTTGTAGCAATTCAATATTTGTGCGAATCGTTGTTGCGCCTTTGGCGATGGATGCATCGGTCTCAACTTGCCCGATAACCAAAAGCACCTTTTGTGCTGTACTGGGTCGGTACCAATCCTTCTTGCTGTTAAGGTTGTATTTGGTGATGCCGGTACTTACGATTTGCTCGCGCAGCTTCTTGGCGCGCGCGAGTAACTCGGGCGTGGGCTCAAAGGTTTGCAGAATGTTTTCAAGGTCAGACGGTTGCGTCGCGTCATAGTAGATACCAGAGCTATCCATCACCCACGACAGAGGGCGTGCGTAGGCTGCTCCCAGCCCTACGGAACGTATAAAGCCATCTTCTATACGCAATACTTTTAGATCGGTTCGGGTAACGGGTCGACTACCCCAAACGGCAAGTGTCGCACCTGCTGGCACTGAGGCTTCTTTAGATACAAACTTGATGTCGCTACCCGACAAGAACCTACGCACGTTCGGGCGTTTGTTCCAAGAAAAATCCAACCCATATACGGTTGGCGCAAACTGCTGGCGCAGTGCGCGTTGCCGCTCCATCCAAGCAATCAATTCTTCAACGCTACAAGGCGCCGAGGTCTCAGGATCGCGGTAGCGCGGATACGCAATTAAGGCTGCATAGGCTAATTGTGTAAGACTAATCGCACGCCTGCGTGCTATGCCTTCTGTTGTTGGGGGAGGGAGGCGGTCTTTGGTCAAGCCCCAGCCAGCATAAAACGGCATACCGAATACATGAACGGTCTTACCCCATAGCAAGGCTTCGAACCCAAGTTGTGAGGTGACGGTATAGACGGTTTCTGCCTGTTCGATCAAAGATACGGGATGGCAGTCGTGTGGCCAGACTTGAATCCTGGGCTCGCTTTGAAGCTTTGTTAAATCAAAAAATCCCTTCTTATGGCCCGCCAGTACTTCCGGATGCGTTTTTATCAGAATGGTTTTGTTGGGATGTTCCGCTAAGGCGGCGGCAAGCATGGTTTCAAAGCTGCTTGCATCTGCCTGCCCTAGGGTGACAGAGGCATCCCCGAGCGTTTGATCAACGACAAGTATGTAGGGGATGGGTAAGGGATGATCTGTTTCTCGTAAGTGGTTGTATTTAGAGACGCGTGCTTCTCGCCATAAGGCGATGAGTGCTGTGGCACGCTCTTGCTCCCTGGGGGTGATCTCTACCTTGGCTAGCTGCTCGAGCCTTGAGGGTTGACTCGCGTCGTAATAAATCCCGATGTCATCGATCACAACAGATAAAGGCGGGTCATCCTTGCCCAGGCCAATCGATCGCAAAAAACCGTCTTCGATGGCGACGTAGGGTAGGTTCTTTTCTTTTGCATAGGCGCGCGCACGATCTGCGGTAGGCTTGTGTCCCCAGCCGGCGACTGCATCAATGGGTTCTTTAAAGTGCCCAAAGCTTTGAGGGATGAGTTTTGCGTCAAGCAAAGTTTCAATGTCGGCAATCTTTGCGATCGCTCGAGAAAACACCCCAAGCTTTTTGTACGAGTGATGGCGCGCACTCATGTTATTTGATAGCGCCGGTTTTCTTGTAGACCGTGCAAGGTGTAGTGAATCAAGGGGTCTACCGTCAGTTGCTCTGGCGGTGGAATCAGACAGCTTTGCGGATAGGTGCTGATACCCAGGCGTGCAGATAAAAACTGCGTAACCCGCTCTTCAAGAGCGCGGTCACCGGGATAAGAGTTACCAGCGAGATAAACCGCTTTGACCAAGGTCCGCTCTAGAAAGGATGGTGGTTTTAGTTGTAGAAAGTATAACTGCTTGGGGGGCGAGTTACGGGGGGGTGGCGCCAGCTGTGCGCAGTCGTTGGGGAATTACTAGTGGCTTGGCCGCTTATAAATGGTCGAAAGACTTACCAGCTATTTGGCTTGGTAATTGTTGTTCCAAGTATTCGGCTTGGAAGCTGTGACTGCGCTAGATCACCAGGCAGGACGTTGAGCTGCTGATGTGCCCATTTTGTTAGTACAGCAAGTGGTTTTCGGATCGGCCCACCGGGAGTCAGAAGTAAAATTTTTGCAGTTTTCTGTCGTTTAACGATCGCCATAGACCTCGCGAGATCAGCGTCGTTGGAGACTACAACGGCACAATCAATTAGCTGTTTCCAAGAGTCGTTTAGAAGCTCTACAGCGAGATTAACGTCAGAGCCTTTCTCTTCGCTTTTAATGACCTCAACTGTGTTGTGCGGCGGAATTGAGAGCGGCATACGTACTTTTTTTGTACTGAAATGGCCTTCAATTATCTCGATTTTGTCATGGTACAGGGCGCGCAATGCTCTTATGTAAGCATCCTGGCGCGCAGGCGCGCTTAGGTCGCTAGGGAGCGGAGATACGCGTGCGGTGAAGTATTTGATTTTTGTCAGGTTACAGTCTTTTGGCAATGCTCTTTGAAAGTAGCTCCAGAGGTCTAGCCACTTGTAAGGAGTCTTTTTGAGACTGCCGTAGTAGAGATTAAATCCATCAATGTAGACCGTCGTGCGCAATATTGCCTCATACAAAAAAGCAAAGCCCCCTTGCGGGGGCCTGCACCTGAACATCAAAGTATTCAGGGAAGTAGTAGACGAAGTATAACTTTTATGGCGCTCTAAATCAATCGGCATGGACGTATGTAGTGCTCGCAAACAGCTACTTGATCTAGATGCGATGGTGCCGGACGTTACGAAAGGTGACAAGTGTTTGATTGTGTAAAAGGCGTGGATTTATTTAGGTCTATGGAACATAGTTCTAAGCGAGTCTTCTTTGCTGTCTTCGTTTAACACTGGGATCAAATCGGTGCGGATCACGTTATGTATCACTACACTGAGTGCGGATTGAAAAATGTCTGGCTTACAAACGGGTACCAAGTTTGTAAGTTTGATGGGGAAAAAGCGGTATCGATTACAGATGCAGAGCAACTTCACGAGGTCATCGGAAGGACGCTGGCTGCCAAGTCCACATTAAGTGCCGCCGAAATTCGCTTCCTGCGAAAGGAGCTTGGCCTATCTCAGAAGCGGCTGGCAGATTTATTGGGAAGCACTGAACAAACGGTGTCCTTATGGGAGCGCCGGGGTCGCATTCCCACAGGTTATGACCGATTGATACGATTGTTGTATTTGGAAAATATCGATGGCAATGTAAAGGTCCAGGAACTCATTGATCGTCTAATCGAGCTAGATGATCGTCAAAATGTAAAGTTAGTCTTATCTGATGATACTAGGGCCGGTTGGCGCTTGGCGGCATAGTGCTTGCTTTTGTACAAGAGTGGCTAACTAGTCAAAGTGGTGTCCGATTCATAACTGACTAAGCTAAATCAATTAATCTTCAACCAACCTAAGCGCTGTTGACGTAAAAATGGGCGATCTATCTGAGTTCTGAGTTGAATTAAATCTGATTCGGATACACCGTTATCTCTGAAGTGTGTTTCCCATCCGTCTACGCAACGTATAACCCGACTTATCTCCGCAAGAGCTTGGTCGTAGGTTAGACCAAAGAGGTTGTGTTCCGAGATGGCGTTTTCAAGAGTGGACTCGGTGCCAAGGGTACCAACGCGCATTTGTTGAAATCCGAGTGCCTGACCGGTTGGCAGGACATCGAAGGCTGGTGATAGGTGGTAACTTCCCGTGTCGTCCATCTGCACAACATGGTTCTTTTCGTGATCATCATTGTTATCGATCAGAATATTAAAAACCATCCGTCGGAAGAGTTCGCGCATGTCTTGTGTGGCTTGGCCAGTTCTGACTGAGCCCTTTCTTCTTAACCAAAGGGCGAGCGTAGGATAGCTCAAGTCTTCTGCGCAGGCACGCAACACGACTGCGGCAGAGAGGCTGTGAATTCGCTTATTCGCCACGCGATCAAAGCGTTTGACAGCGATTGCGTGACCTTTGCGTAGAGGTAACGCTTTTGTCTCTGCAACATTAATTCCGCAACTGCGCGCAAGAGTCATGGTGGCGTGTTCAATTAGAGGGGTGTCAGTTGACTCGCC
Organism: Zwartia hollandica; assembly: GCF_019923725.1. Lineage (GTDB taxonomy): Bacteria > Pseudomonadota > Gammaproteobacteria > Burkholderiales > Burkholderiaceae_B > Zwartia > Zwartia hollandica. The sequence goes on along the minus strand of NZ_JAHXRI010000007.1, from coordinate 439,873 downwards.
TTCTTCTCGAAACTTAAGAACCCATTGCGTCCCCGCAAGATCGATGAGTGCCTTTGGCCGAGCACCGCCCATGCTGGCCCCCGGTTTGATTAGGCGCAACAAGTGTTCGTTTACAGGTGCACCAGCAAAAACCTCCGCGATGCTGGCTTCAATCGATCCAAGGTCGGGTAACTTTGGGAGTGGGCCCGTTATATGTGGCCGGTATGTGTTGTCGGAGACGGATACACCCAAGGCACCAAATCGGTTATCACCCGCAAAGTACAGGTACTCCATGACGGATAAGCGGACCGGCCGATCGAAGGCTCGGATGATGCGCTCGCCCCAGCGGTCTGGTCGCGCGTCGTCTACTGCTCCAGCGGCTGAGTCTTTCGTGGTGGGCAGAAATAGATGATCACGAAGCGGTAAGTCTTCACTCAGGGCAAAGCCGTGACGTAACCACGCGGAGTCATAGCGCAACCCAACACCACGCAGGCTCTGTGTGAATTGCAAACGCCCGATCAGTGCGGGATTCTCAGGTTCACCCAGCCACCAGAGGCTCATCTCATCTTGAGGTTGATACGGTGAGGCGACAGTCATGGGGTGGCCTTTGCGCGTAGTCGGCTTTCCAGAGAAACTGGCTTGCGGACAGATCTCTTTTTGGCGGCCTGCACGCTTAGATCGAGGGCTCCTAGATCAAACTCAGGTGCGGCCAGTGTGGCCAACTCATTAGAGCGGCCAATTAACCAAAGCGCAGTCGCATAGATACCTAATGCGACAGATGCGTCGCCTTGTTCCATGCGCATGAGGGTTGGTTCTGACACACCGATCCGCTCTGCCCACTGGCGACGAGATTCGCCACGACGCTTGCGTGCAATAACGAGATTCTCACCCAGTTCACGCAAATGAGCCTGAACCAACGGCGGCAACATAGTAAGTGCTTGTGGTTTCTTAGGCATATATAGATATTATCAAAATAATGATAAAAATAATATCTATGTTAGTTAAATTTTTTTTAAATTTCGGAGAGGTCGTTCTGAAAAATCGTTGTGACCCTCCCTCAGGGTCGCGTTATGCCACCCAAATCGCGACGCCCAAGAAAGTACCTAACAACAAAATCGGCTTGTAGTTGGCTTTAAATCTGTCGCAAGACAGATAAGAGGCACTCAAGATCAAAATGAGCAAGACGGTTCGAAAGATTGGACCAATCACCGCTGGTTCTTGATTTTGCATCAAAAAGGTGGTCGATAGGCCAGCCGCATAGAGCAATCCGACACATAGACGCGTGATCGCCGCGGCATTCAAACACATGAGGATTAAATACACGGCATCGATATGCCGCGTCTGGTCATGCGAGCGCGCGGCGCAGATGGCCTGAATAAAGCCCCAGAGAACCAACAGCGGAATCACGCCGAATAACAGTTGATTGGCGGGTGATTGAATCATTTGGCTATTGAGAATCAACGCAAACAACGCGAATATCGGTAAGCAAACAAAGGCGAGCGTTCGACCAAAGAGCTTATGAAAGCGCGCCTTTGCAGGCGACGGGCGCACAAAAAGCATGATCCCTAACTGGCAAAGTACCCCGCCGTACAACAAGAAGCTCGTTGCGGCATGCAAGGTAATGACCGTAGTGGAGTTAACTTCAAAAAAACCTAAATGAACTATTTTTTGAGGGATGAGCCAGCCTAGTTTTGGATATCCCCATACGCCGCGTTCGAAAAAATAACGCAAGGTATCAAAAAATGAAATTTGTGCCAGTACACCCAGACAGATAAAAAAGATCTGTGTTTTAGAAAATAACTGAATGATGTTTGTCGCCATACTTAGAACCGCGTGATGAGGTTTCTTAGGTTGAACTCATCCGAGTACGCAGGCATTGACACCACGTCGCCATCGACCCCAATTTTGATGGGACCGTTATAGAGTTTTTTGGCTTGGCCCATAAAGATGCCCTCCGCGCCTGGCAATTGCAGCGGGGGGGTGATGCCAGACAGCAGTAGGTATTTGACAGCTGCACGCGACGCAGTTTGAGCGGCCTCTTCCGGTGAGGTGTGCTGCGTCATGATCGTTGAAAAAAGGTCGGAAACATGTGTCAGGCCAGACTTAACGGCGCCATTCAAATACGCCTGCATCAACACTGGCGATAAGGCATCATGTACGAGCAGATCAACATTTTTCGCTCGCTCAACGATATTTGCGCTTTTGGAAATATCGCCGGTGATTAAAGCGCTGCGACCTTTATAACGAAAAATATAGCCAAGAGATTGCGCATTGCTGTCTGCGTTGACTTGAAAGGCCAAGACTTCTAGATCTTTTGTCTTAGAAATAGTCGCGACGTCGTCAGGCTTGTCAAAATGAATGGTGATGGGTCGGCCACCATAACTAACGTACGATAAATTTTTTGGATTCAAGGTGTCGAGCTTGAATCGGCTGTCAATGGCATACGCCAGATTCAAACTCGAGACAACATCTTCTACTCCCTTGGGACCTAAAACGGGCAAAGGGATGTCAGACTTTGCGAGTAACCAGTTCCAGTTCAATAACTGACCTAAACCGTTTATTTGATACGAGTGGAATGAAGTCAAAAAGATTGCTTTGACTTCGCCAGCGCCGAAATTCATGCTCTCAATGATTTGAGTGCTTTTATTGCCGGCACCGACCACGAAGAGTTGTTGCCCTGCGAGCACCAGTACACAAGGCTCACTGCGTTTTGGATCGACCAAAAACTGAGAGCCAGCGCCACACAGGGCGATGTGAAGACCATCAGGTAGGTAGGCTGCGTTGCTCACGGACAGCCGATGTCCAACGGCTACTTGGATAATTCGCTCGAGCAACGGTTGTCGATACGCATAAAGACTCGCACTCAGTGCAAGCAGCACGAGCGCGAAGATGAATAACTTAGAACGAAGAATTCGGGGAAGCATCGGCGATTTAAAGGGGTCTCTTGCTGTTTAACTAGCTATAGAAAGAGAGGTGGCAGTTCCATCACATGGTAGACTGAAAACGAATGAATGTTAGAGATCAATCTCAAACAAAGCATAGCAAAGCTTCTCTATAAGATCAGAAAAAATTTAGATGTTTGAGACGATTCCGCCATTACTGCGCCTTAGGCCCTCAAGCCTAGCCTGCCGTGCCTTGCGCAAGGTACACGCCCTGCTGTTTGTATTGAGCCTCTTCTTTCATGGGGTTTCATACGCTAACGGATGCGGCAATGTCATCGCGCCACTCACGGGTCCATGCACCAATAATGTAACAACAACCACCTTTAATGTGACAAGTGGCGGCACGATCTCTGGTGCTGCGGAAGGGATAGTGAATAACAGTCCTGGAGTGATCACAACCCTATCCAATGCAGGTTCAATTAGTGGTACGGCGTACGGCATAAAGAATAACAATGGCGCTAGCATCGGTACCCTGATCAATACTGGTACGATTACTGGCGGCACCGCGGGAATTTACAACGCGGGCACGATTACAACCATTAACAATAAGCAAGGTGCCAGTAGCAGTGCCTTGACCTACACCGGCGTTTTACCGGTGAATTACAACATCATCGTCGCTAGCACTAGCAATTACGGCAAATTGTCTGCGAGTTCGGTGACCAATGCTGCGGGCACCAGCGGACTGACCTTCGGGATTGATAGCAGTTCGGTGCTTACCAGTGAGCGTTACCTGAGTGTTTTGAGCGGCTTAACTTCTGCAAACATCACCAGCAGCAGTCTCTCGGGTAGTTACGGCGGCTACAACTGGTTGTTAGTGAATGCAACCGGATCGTCAACGATTTGGGATTTAGTCGTTAGTGTGCCAAGCACGGGGGCGGTGACGTTACCAGACATGGTTGCTGGCACGAGCGTTTGGCTGAGCAGCGTGGGCGTGAGCGTCAATCCAATATTCACGGGCGGTTCGTTACTTCTACAAAACGGTGATCGTTCAAGTATTAGCTTCAGTGTCACAAGCGCAGGCGGCACAATTGCCCATCCAACTTCTGGAAGCGCAACCTTATCTGGCGTGTTCTCTGGTGCTGGAGGCTTAACGTTTACGGGTAACGGCACCACAGTGATGACGGGCGCTAATACGTACGCAGGCGGCACAACTGTGGCATCGGGTACCTTGTCGATACAAGGTAGCTCTGCGACCGGTACGGGCCCTGTGTATGTCGCAAGTGGAGCTCAACTGATGGGTACAGGCACGATCCAGGGTGCGTTGACTGTCGCGGGTGTATTAAAGCCAGGGCAATCGCCCGGCTATCTAGCTACCAATGCGCCGGTGACTATGCAACAGGGCTCGGTCTTTCAGCAAGATATTGCTGGGGTACTGCAGTCGTCCGCGAGTTCACCCGCAGGGGCGAGTGGTTACTACGCTTATATGAATGTCCTAAGCGGCCAGTTTGTGATTGACTCTGGTGTAACGCTTAGGCCGACTCTTAGTAATCTCTTTAGTGCCTCTGAAAGTGGGTACGGCAGCGCGGTGTATGTGCCGCAATTGGGTGATCAATTTAGAATCATCACCGCTGCGCAAGCTATCTCTGGGCGGTTCACTACCATTGTCCAACCAGCTGAACTCGCCGCAGGTACCCAGCTACTTGCTTTTTACAATATGAGCAACAGCAATAGCGTAGATCTTTTTACAGCGCCGTTGTCTTATACGAATACGTTGGCGGACACAACACACAATATCAACGCAACAGCCGCAGTGCTTGATCGCCTGGTGAGCTTAAACCAAGCGGGTACCTCGAGCAGTCTGCAAGAACAGCTTCTGTATGCGACCGCTGGGGAACGAGCGGGAAGTCTGCAGGATTTTGTAAAGGGCTTGGCGGGCGAAGTGCATGCAGCCTCAGTAGCAGTGTTGCCACAAACGACGCAGAGGCTGCAACAGGGCTTGCTGGCTCGGCTTGGTGATTTGCCTTCGACGATACCCATGGGGTTGCCCAATGCTGGCCAGTCTGTGTCGGACGGCAAGCTGTGGGGTGAGGTCGCCTATCAGCGTGGGGATCGGACGAGCAATACTGGTGGTAGCGGTTATGGAAGCAACTTATATCAAATCGTGTTTGGTTCAGATCTCTATTCAGACGCACAGCAAAAAACTAAGCTCGGGGCAGGTATATCGTTAGCAAATACCTTGGTCTCAGCTAATGGAGGCAACAGCAACCTGCAACAGGGAGCACTCTTTGCCTACGGCAAGATGTCCCTGTTTGATGCGTACGTGCTTGACGGCGTTGCAAGCGTGGGCTTGAGCTCAACGGATTTGTCTCGAAGCGATGTGACGGGTTTGACGAGTGGCTTTAAAAGCAAAGCGGTGATAGGCAATGATGTGTTGCTTAGTCTCGGGTTAAGTCGAGACTTTTCGTATGAGGGCGTGGGTATTACGCCATACGTGCGGGTGACCTATCAGCAAGTGAATCAGAATGGCTATAACGAAGGCAGCGGCGCGGCCGCGCTTCAGCTTGATCGCTACACCGGCAACGGAGCGCGTGGGGCACTAGGTGTGGCACTCTCTTCCCCCAACAAAGACCCACTGCGCGACACCTACACCTATCGGGCGAACATCGCTGTGGGTGCAGATTCGCAAGGCTTATTGAATCCCACTATGAATGCGACGTTAGCAAGCCAATCTTTGGCAGTGACTACACCGACAGCGGGCGCAGTGTTCGTGCAAGTGGGCCTCTACGGCACGTTGCGCATTGAGGACAATATCTATGCTTATGCTGGGCTCGCAGGTGAAGTAAGAAGTGCGCAGACGTTATACGGTGGTCAGATAGGGATACGGATTCAGTTTTGATACTATAAAAACAAAAATTGTAACTTTTATACTAATCTGCTAAACTTAGGCCATCAGGAACTCAACCCAAGGAGTTAGCCATGGCTGCTGTGCTGGAGCGCGAAATCTTCGCGTCACAAGACCGTGGCGCGTTGGCGAAGATGGTAATGACATTGTTGGACCATTGGAAACTAAGTACAGAAGATCAGGCGGCCCTGTTGGGACTTGCAGCCACGAACCGCGCCGCGCTCTCTAATTACCGCAGCGGCAAGCCGATTGGCACGAGTCGTGATCAGTATGAACGAGTCGGCCACTTGCTCGGCATCCATAAAAACTTGAGATTGCTGTTTCCGCAGAATCGAGACCTTGCGTACAGTTGGATGACAACACGCAACAAGGCGTTTGATCATCGCACTCCAGTGGAAGTCGTTAAAGAATGGGGTTTTGCGGGGCTGCTCATGGTGCGCGGTTACTTGGATCGTGCGCGTGGTGTTTGATCGTTTGGCTTTAGTCGATGTCGATCAAGATATCGTCCGCAATGTTGTGTCTCTGCGTGTAGCACAAGATTTGTTTGATGACCTCAGCCAGAACCCAAACGATTGGGTGGTCGCGCACAGGGCAGAGCAAGACGTCAAACCTCCCTCGTATCGTTCAGCTACTCCGGTGATCGATCGTCCCTTTGAAGACACTGAGTGGTTCGGCGCGATTACTTGGCCTTTTAAAAACTGGCGTTCGAGTCGTTATTCGGATGGCTCTTACGGTGTCTGGTATGGCTCGGAGTCAGTCGAAACGACGGTCTATGAGACTGTCTACCATTGGCAGATAGGTTTGTTACGTGACGCGGGGTTTGAGCGCACGGGGGTTGTTGCTGAGCGAAAAGTTTACAAGGTGGCATGCGCCGCGGCGTTGCTAGATTTGCGAAAGCTTGTCGGGAGTGAACCTAATTTGCTACACCCCACTGACTACGCGTTGTGTCAGTCGGTGGGTGCCCGCGTCAACCGAGAAGGTCATCCTGGTCTGTTGACCCCATCTGTTCGCAGACCTAATGGCGAAAACGTCGCCATCTTCAATTCCAATGTTCTGTCTAATCCGCGCCATGACTGCCACCTGACCTATAGGCTCCAAGATAATCGGATTGTGGTGGAAAAAGATCCGGGACGTTCGTGGATCACAATACCCTTGGGTTCGAAAGAAAGGTGATTTTTTCTTTCGCATTTTGTACTAGTGCTTGCCGAATCGCTGGTGCCTCCGCAAGTTTCAAAATTGCGTCGACCCAAGACTGGGGCTCCATAGGGCAAAGCATGCCATTCTCTTCGTGCGCGATGAGGTGTTCCCACGGGCCTGGTTTTGCGTAGATGCCGACTGCGCCTGCTCGCGTAATGTCAAAAAACTTTGTATGCGACCGAGATGCGTTAAACGGGTGATCTAGCATCGGTGCAAGACCAATGTCGCGACCGGGAGTGGCTAAAAACGTTTGGTAGCTGGGCCATTTCATGGGATGCACGACAGTCACGCGGGGTATCGAACGATACAGTTGATTGACGGTGTGGTCTCCGATGATTTCAAAGCTGATACTTGGATTTGCGTCGATGCATTGTTCAATCACTGGCTTGAGCCATTCGATCTCATCACGGTGAGACGCACTCCCATGGTAGAAAACCCGACAAGCAGGGCTCGGGGCTTCGATGGGTTCTGGTTCGACGAGCGCGGGGTTGTGGCTCGCGTACTTGGCTTTTAGCCAAGGTGTCGACACCCAAAGACTCACCTTCATCTGTTGCAACCAGGCTCGATGGCGCGTAGCGTGTACGGCGAGTTTGTAGCGATATTTCCAGGGCAGACCGGTAGACGCTTGATAATCAAACAAGTCGTCGTCCATGAAATACACAAGCCGTGCCAGGGTTGAGCGCACCTGCGCGATGCGTTGCTTCCAGTTCGCTGGCACGTAGCGAACGAAGATGACACTTGAATAGGCGAGGTCTTGCTCTGACGGTAGATCTGCCCACGTACAGCGAATGACAGGATTCACTTCGTGTTTGAGCGCGGGCAGTACAAAGTAGTCAGTAGAAGGATTGGGGCCTTCTTCGACAATGTAGGTGCGACGTGCGACCAAGGGATCAGTTCCGGTAGCGACGGTTTTCTTGATGGCCGTGCAAGATGTAATGTCGCACGGGATCAAAGCCTGCCTGAATCACATCCGGGTTCAGTGCCTTATAGGCTTCAGCATCAAAGTCTATTGGTACGGAAATCTTGTACGGACGACCTTCAAGATAGCCGTGACGACAATAGTGTAGTGCTGGGTCTAGTCCAGCTTCTACGATGTCGGGATTGAGATGCGCGTAGGTTTGTGCATCAAAGTCAGGCGGCAGCGGAATTTCCGGCCACCGCGTGCGTTGCTTTGCACGCGCACTAAAGGGCATCAGTGTGTCGAGCAGGGCAGCGTAGGCTTTTTTAAAGCCACGTAGCGTCTGGTTGCCAGCCTGCTGCTGTCTCAGGCTCGGAACCTCGGAGCTTTTGACGCCCATTGCGATGTTGACCGGATCGCGGTGTGCAACCTTGCCCTCGATAAGATCTGAATGCATTGGGGTGTAATAGCGACACCCTTCAAAATAATAGTGCGTGACTTGCGACCAACGTGTTGAGCCAGCCCGCAAGATAGGTTCACCACCATGCAATAGATTCGCAGTCCAGATCAAAGCGTCACCCGCTTTGGCAGTGAACACTTGTTTGCGTAGGCGATGTGTCTCGATCAGCTTATTCCAGAGCGGTTCGTACACGTCTTGCTGGGTACGTTGTGACGGCGTGAAGCCTACCTGCCGGCTATCGTAAACGGGGAGGTTATGGCTGCCAGGGTAATAGCAGAGTGGTCCGCTATCTAACGTGACATCTTCGAGGGCGACCCATACGCCGCACATAAAGCGTTCGGGGAGCGAATGAAAATGAACCGCATCGCTGTGCACGGCTTGCTGACTGCCGCATTCAAAATTCAGTGTCTGAAAGGCAAACGCCTGCCGACCATACAGTTTGCTCAGTAGAGCGAGCATGCGTGGATCGGTAGCAAGTTGCTTGACCGTTTGGCTGTGTTTGAACGCATCTTGGATGCGGTTGGTAAAAACGCCTTGCTTAGCATCTTCGCCCGATTGCTGGCCTTGAGCAAACAAGGGCTGAAGGTCTTGCCGGATTTGTCGGGCTTGGTGCCCGATCTGGGCGAAGAAGTTCGGTAGGACGGCAAAGCCGTAAAGATTGAGATCTTGCGCAATGCTTTGCTGCGCATCGTCAAAATAATGCGACGCGATGAAGTCAGAAAAAAACGGAGACTCAATAATTGGAACGCCAGCAAGGATTGGACCATTCTGCATCGGACTTTGGCTTCCAGTAGTGGGGTAGATAGTTATAGATAGTATAACGACATGTCGATCTTGAGATCGACATTTGTATTTCTCGTGTAGCGTGGTTATGCGTATATGCGCCAGCGACTATTGGGTGGATCATTGGCTATTCGTCTTTTTACATCTTAAACAGTGATTCAGATGTGTTTTTGCAAATTACATCTGAGTATGGAATACTTCCCTTGGTTAAAAGTCGCACTAATAAAGTAGTAACCCTTCTTGAGCGTGAGAGATACGTTCCCAAAAGGAAAGCTGGAGGTGGGGTCTTAAGCTACGAGGTTTGGGGTTATTTAGAGGGCGAGCGAACGTTCGTCACGCGGTATAACCTCGCGTACATTAATAAACTGATTTATCAAGGTGACAATGGACGAGTGATCGGGTACGACAATGCTCACGATTACCATCATCGTCATTATTTTGGATATGTAGAGTCAGTCTCTTTCGTTAGCTACGAGGATACTGTGCGTCGTTTTGAATCAGATTGGCGCGAACTGGTTGCTTCAAGGAAATGAAATTATGGCAAAAGCTATCGTGCGAACAAGTACAGAGCAAGGTTTTTTTTCTCGGGCTAGGCAAGCTGCAAAGCGAGCGGATGCGGGACAAGTTTTTGAAAGAAAAATCACCTTGTCATTTGAGGATCCGAACGATTTGCTTGCAGTGATCTCTGCCGCTCGTCAAAAATTAATACTTGCAGTTGTAAAAAATGAGAAGTCGATATCTCAGTTGGTGGATATCTTGCAACGCGATCGAGTAGCAATAACAAAAGATATTTGTGCGCTAGAGAGAGCTGGGTTGTTAGTGTCGCAGCGTCGGCCAAATCCCGGGCATGGCATTCAAAAATATGTACGCGCAACGGCACCAAGAATTGAGTTGGTCACGGTAATTTCCTAATGTTGGGGTGCATGGAAGCGGTTTGCATCTGTTGTTCCCTGTTATCGCTGGTATAGAATGAATTGTCTAAATCGGCAGGTCAGGTAGAACACTATGCTTTCCTTACAACATCCTTCAAATTGGCGTACGGCTGATCTGCAGAACGATCAGCGCTGGATATTTAGGGTTGATGACGAGACGCGTCAAGAGATGGTGCGAACAGTTACCGCCATCGCTGATACCAATAAAACCTTGTTCGATTACAGTCCTGCGGATTTTGCTTGGAGCAAAACATTACAGACCTTGTCGGCTGCGCTAGAAGAGGTCAAGCGCGGGCGCGGAGTCGCTTTGATCAAAGGTCTGCCACGAGAAGAGCTCACTGCGCATCAGTTTGAGATTTTGACGTGGGGCTTGGGATTGCATTCAGGCGTGCCAAGACCACAAGGTAAAGAGACGCAATACATCTCTGCCGTACGTAATGCAGGAATGGATTACCGAACCGGTACGGGACGGGGCTATTCCTCGAATGCAGACCTAGACTTTCATACAGATTCGTCGGACATCATTTTTCTGAGCTGTTTTAACAAAGCGGTATCTGGCGGCAAGACAATTATCAGTAGCTCGATGGCTGGACACGACGTGATGGTGCGTGAATACCCAGACCAAGTTAAATGGTTGTACGAACCCATTGCGTTTAGTCGTCAAGGCGAGCAGGCGCCCGACGAGGGCCCTTATGTGGTGATGCCGATTTTTTCAGAATGCAAAGGCAAGTGGTTTGGCCGTTGGAACTGGAATCGCGTGCGCAGTGCGCAAAAAATTGAAGGTGCGCCACAGTTAAAGCCCGAGCAATTCGCCGCGTTGGAGCAATTCGATCAAGTGATGCGTCGCCCCGATGTCGCTTACGAGATGTGGCTTGAGCCCGGTGATGTGCAGATCATTAGCAGTCATGTGACGTTGCATTCGCGTACTGAGTTCGTGGATCATGAAGACCCAGCTAAAAAAAGATTGCTATACCGGCTTTGGATTGCGCCACCAGATAGCGATCAGATGCCTGAGTCTTGGCGAGACCTGTACCGAAGCTGTGAGCCCGGGACAGTCCGGGGTGGGATTCGTGGTTTTAAGCACGACGAGCGCTGTAAGCAGTTTGAGGCGCGTCAGGCTAAAGCCTGCGGAATGCGTGGGTAAGAGCGCTCTCAAGACTGGAATTTTCCGACTTTTATGAAGTAAATTGCAAAAAAGTCGCGACTTTTTTGCAATTCACATTAAAATAGTCGCATGAAGCGCTATCTTGATCAATTAGTACTGAAAGATCTCCATCGCAAGATGGTCATCGTCACTGGACCACGCCAGGTGGGTAAAACCACGCTCGCGAAACAGTGCATGCCGCAGTTTGACCGCTCACAGTATTTCAATTGGGATGTTGCTCAAGATCGTAGGATTTTGATTGATCAATCTTGGCGAAAAGACGCCGGACTATTGGTTTTAGATGAGATCCATAAGATGGATCTCTGGAAAAATTGGCTTAAAGGTGTCGTAGACGGTCGTCCTTCTTCGCAGGCACTGCTCGTCACCGGCAGTGCCCGAATGGATACATTTCGGCACACAGGTGAATCGCTGGCGGGACGTTTTTTTTCTTATCGATTGCATCCTTTCTCAGTTAGGGAGTGGTGCGCCGTGACTGGAGCAGAGCCCTCTCAGGCACTGTCGCATTTGATTGAGCGTGGTGGCTTCCCTGAACCGTGTACGGCGGATTCGGATGAAGATGCAAATAGATGGCGAGCTCAGTACTTAACAGGTCTTGTCCGTGATGACGTACTGGAGTTTTCTAGATTGCGTGAAGTTGGAGCGATGCGCCTATTCGTCGAGTTGTTGCGTGATAGAGTCGGCTCGCCTTTATCTTTGAACTCGATTGCGCGTGACCTGGCGATCTCGCCAGCGACCGTATCGACTTATCTGGAGATTCTACAGGCCCTCTTTATTGTCTTCACGATCCATCCTTGGCATAGAGATATTGCGAGAGCTCTGCTTAAGACGCCGAAAGTGTACTTTTATGACACGGGACTGGTCAGAGGAGACGAGGGTGTACGGCTAGAAAATGCGATGGCAACAATGCTTCAAAAGCATGCACATTTTTTGCAAGATAGCGCTGGCAGAGAAGTCGATTTGCACTATCTACGAACTAAAGACGGTGTTGAGGTCGATTTTGTTCTTAGTGAAAAACAAGAATTGACGCATCTGATCGAGTGCAAAGCGAGTGACGATCGGTTGCACAGCGCCTTAGCGCGTTTTGCAAAACAATTCCCTGACGCGACTGCAGTGCAGGCAGTGGGGCAGCTACGTCAACAACAAGAAAAGCAAGGGGTGCTTATTGTTGACGCAGCGTCTTGGCTTGCTGATTTAGCCGCTTAAAAAACTAAGCGTGTTACTCCAACGTAATCTTGGCTTCCTCAATAATCTTGGCCCAGCGCGTACGCTCGTCTGCTGCGTACTTGGTGAAGGCGGCTGAGGAGTCGCCAATCGTGACGGCGCCCTTGCTCAAGAACTCTTCTTTAAACTGAGGGTCGTTCAGGATTTTGACCGTCTCAGCGTTGAGCTTGGCGACGATGTCTGGTGGCGTGCCTTTTGGTGCGAACAAACCGAACCAGCCACTCACGTCAAACCCAGGTAAACCGGATTCAGCGAGGGTTGGAACGTCTGGTAAAAGTGCTGAACGCTTGGCCGACGTGACACCAAGTGCAGTCAGCTTGCCTGACTTGATTAATGACAGACAGACCGGCAAGTTACAGAACATCATTTCAACGCGCCCACCAATGATGTCATTAATGACGGGTGTCGTACCCTTGTAGGGAATGTGCACCATCTCTACGCCGGCCATCTTCTTATAGATCTCGCCTGCAAGGTGCATGCTGCCCCCTGCACCGCTTGAACCGTAATTAAAGCTCTTTTGCTTCTGTAGGGCGAGCAACTCTTTAATGTTCTTAGCCGGAACATGCGAGCCAACGACGAGCACATTCGGCACGCTGATTAGGTTAGTGATACCAACGTAATCACGCTGAGGATCGTATTTGATATTTTTGTGCAGCAACACGTTGATCGAGCCGATACTGGTTGCGCCCACTAACAATGTGTAGCCATCTGCAGGAGCAGAGGCCACGTAGGCTGCACCAATGTTGCCGTCAGCGCCCGCTTTGTTTTCTGCGACAACGGGTTGACCTAGCGCGATCGAAAGTTTGTTCGCGATCGTGCGCGTCAGGATGTCAGTGAGCGTGCCTGGTGCGAAGGGAGCGACGATTGTGATGGGTTTATTTGGGTAGTTGGCCGCGCTTTGTGCGTTCACCTGCGAAGTCGCAAACAACGTTAAAGCAGCGACGCTGCTCACTCCAATGGCACGTATCGTTGAAAAGATGTTTGGCTGCATAGTGGTCTCCGGATTAACTGATCGCGAGTAGTTCTACATCGAATACCAGTGTGGCGTTTGGTGGAATCACGCCGCCTGCACCACGTGCACCATAGCCCATTTCTGGAGGGATGATCAAGGTGCGTTTGCCACCGATCTTCATGCCGGCAACGCCTTCGTCCCAGCCCTTAATAACGTGGCCGGCACCCAACGGAAAATCAAAGGGATCACCGCGATCTACCGAGCTATCAAATTTAGCGCCTTTGTTACCTGCTGCAGTTGCGTCGTGCAACCAGCCGGTGTAATGGACAGAAACGTGTTGACCTGCTGCCGCTTCGGCACCATTGCCGAGTGTGATATCGATTTTTTGAAGTCCGCTCATGAGATTTCCTTATTTACTTTTTAGAGGATTAAGCTGGTGCCACTGTAGGCGGTTTAGGAGTTTTTACGCGCAGCCGATGCCATAACAATACAAGGGTGCAGGCAGCAAAGATGGCATGCACGAGCCAGACCCCCACGACGAAGGACAGTTTGCTGTGGATGATCCAGCCTTGCGAGAGGTTAATCAGGTTCAGGTAAAGCATGGCGACCAAGCCAGCGATTAATAGATCGCCAGAGCGTCCGATCCGCGGATTGACTGCGCCCAAAGGAATGGCCATTAGCGCCAGGTTCAAGGCGGCCATGGGCACAGCCACACGCCACATCAACTGTGCGGAGGAGCTGGGCACGCGGTCACTAATCAACCATGGTGTGGGCCTTGAACGTCGACTATTTAAGGTGTCTTCGCGCGCTTTTTTGAGCGACGCCTCGCCATCTTTGCTTTCTATACGTGCGCCAAACGACTCAAATTCTGCAATCCGCACTTCAGGTGTGCCGAGTTTGAAGTCATAGCGATGTCCTTCACCAAGCACTAGGAACTTATCACCGTTGTCTTGCATTACGGTGTCGGCCGAATTCGAGGTGATTAGGCTGAACCAATCAGGATCAATCAGTCGCATGAATACCTGACCGAGCGGACCGTCCGGCGTTGCAGGACCTTCAACAAAAAATACGCGTGATCCCTTTTCTGTCTCGAGAAACTGACCGGGAGTGACTTTGGAGAGATCGGAACGCAATTCATAACGGGCTCGATATTCACCGATCTGACGGTTCGCCCAGGGCGTGCCATAAAGCGTTAAGAAGGCAATCAAAAACGCGACGGGAATGGCTACGCGCAGTACGGGATTAATCCAGTTAAGCAGGGATAATCCGCTTGAAAACCACACCACCATTTCGGATTCGCGGTAGTTGCGTGTGACGGTGGTAAGCACGCCAATAAAAAGCGATACGGCAAGAATAACGGGCAAGGCTGCAATGGTTGTAAAGGCGGCCAGTCCCACAACGACATCTGCACCGATGCGTCCTGCAGCCGCTTCGCCTAGCAGTCGAACAAGCACGACGCTCAGCCAGATCACGATTAGCGTCGAAAGGACGACGCTTGTGTGATTGGTGATTTCGGAGACGACGGAACGTTTAAATAAAGACATTAGGTTGGAGAATTTAGCACAATGCGCTGCAGTCTCAGGCGTTTGGTAGGCTATTGATATGGTCCATCATGCGTTTGCGCATTGCCTCATCGGGAAGACGACCGATCCCTCCGCCAATGTTATCCACCATATTTGCAACGCGGCTGGTGGCTGGTGTGATGCATGTCACCGTTGGATGACTCGCAACGAATTTTAGAAAGAATTGTGCCCAGGTGGTGGCATCAAACTCTTTGGCCCACTCAGGGACTTGTTGTCCTTTTACGCGAGCCCAGAGCCGAGCGCGACCAAAGGGTGCATAAACGAGAACTGCGATACCGCGCTCTTTGGCTAGGGGCAAAATGGTTTTTTCTGCGAACAGATCATCAATCGCGTAGTTAGTACCAATGAAATCCACCTGTTGCGTGCGCATCGTTTCGATGAGCTCGGCATACTGGTTTTCAAACGTAGTCGTGATACCGAGGTAGCGTATACGACCTTGTTGCTTAGCTTCCCGTAGGATTGGCAATTGGGTCGCAATATCTCCCATGTTGTGGACTTGGACTAAGTCAATAACGGGGCGGCCAATGCGTTTAAAAGATGTCTCAAGCTGTTTGCGTGCTGCGTCGGCGTCGGCTTTGCCACCGCGCGGGGCAACATTGAGCTTTGTGGCCCAAAATAGTGTCTTGTTGATACCGAGTTCTTGTGCGATTTTCCCTGCGACTTCTTCGGAGGCACCATAACTCGGGGCCGTATCAAAAAGCTTTCCCCCTAGTTCAGTCATTTTAGCGAGCACGGCTTTAAGCGCATCGTGATCTTCCGAGCGTGCGACTTGTGCAAATGTTGCCGAACTGCCTAGACCAATAATCGGTAGGCGCTCGCCGGTTGTTGGGATAGCGCGCGTAATCAGTTGCCCCCTGCCGGATAGGGACTGTGCCCAAGACTGAGGGAGTGCAGCAGCACCTGCTGTGGCGACTGCAGTTTGCAGCCACGTGCGTCGATTCATCATTTTTCGTTCCTGCGTCGATTAAGAAAGTGGTGTTTTGGTGATGAGCCAAGCCAGAGTCCGAGCGCCATCCAAAGAACAGCAAGTGGAACGGCGAACCAAGCCAGTCCAGCAAGGCCCATGCCTAGACTCTTTAGTAAGCCCTCAGTTTGAGCGCCAAGAGCATCTCCGCCCCGGTAAACAAAGGTATCGATAAAGGCTTTCGCTTTGTAGCGTTCTTCGCGCGCCGTATTGGTAAAGAGGGTCTCACGCGCTGGTCGCATCACTCCGCGCTGGACTGCTTTGAAGCTAGCCTCGGCTGCAATGAGTGCGGCCAGTGACCCAATAACTGCGAGGCCCACGAATCCGAATATGACGGTCAGTGGTAGAAGCGCCATGGTGAAGGCAATGCCGAAGCGTTTGATTAAATGGCTAGTCAGAAAACCTTGCAAGATGAAGGTCGCCACTTGTGTATAGAAATCGATACGAGCGAACGTCTCGGTGCGGGTGTCGGTGTCGAGTGCTAAGGCAGCCACCATTTGTAAGCGTGTGAAATACAGCAGCGTTGCGACGACTGCAAGGATGAGCACGTAAGCTGAGATGCCCAGCAGAAAAGGTGAGCGAAGCACGGCGCCCAGGCCCGCCCAAGCGTTGCCCCCGATTGGGTTGTTTAACGCCGAATCGATTTGCGTGTCTGACGTTGTTGTCGTTTCGTGGCTGTGCAGGGACTTCCGCAGCGTTGACATCCACCAGGTACAAAGTGTTGCGAGTACTAAAAAGCCAGCGGCCACGAGCAGTAAGCTTGCGGTCCCATAGGGTTTGGCAAGTTGACTCGCTAGCCAAGGGCCGAAGATCGCACCGAGTGTCCCACCAAGAGAAATTGCGCCAAATAACCGCTCGCTCTGATCTTTGGTAAAGCTGTCAGTCATCAGCGCCCAAAACAGCATGGTGGCAAATAAATTAAAGACGCTAAACCAAACGTAAAACACTTGGCCACTAATTTGGCCAACATGCGTAGGGCTCAAGACTAGCAATAAATAGAAAACTAGTAGGCCAGTTGCAAAAAAAAGATAAGTTGTTGAAATAAATACTTGCCGCTTGAAGCGACTGACTAGCCAGCCAAAAATGGGATTGACTAATAGTGTGACAAACAACGTCCCAAAGAAGAGCCAGCGGATCGCTTCAATACCGCGTTGCATGCCAAGCGCTTCGCGAGCGGGACGCACCACCATCAAGGCACTGAGGACAAAAAAGAAAAATAGCCCAGCCACAAGCGTCCGAGATAGTTCATCGCGGCGTACATTGGTGAAGGTTTGCAGCAAGGAGGCCATGCGAACGCCTAGAAGGTGACGATTTGATATTACCGATTTACCTTACGGCACGCGAGAGGTTGTTGGGCGCACCGCAGGAATAAAGCACGACTTAGTGTTCTGTGGTGTGGTCGGGGAAACCCGTAAAATCCCGTCATCCAATAGAGAGGTCTGCCGTGCCTTTAGTCCCAACCGTCGAACGCGAAGAAATTCATACCAGGCACATCACGATGCGCGCTTATCGCAGAGCGGATGGTTTGTATGACATTGAGGGCCGCGTGGAAGATTCCAAGCCCATACCTTTTTTGGCTCCGCTCGCGAAAGTAGAAAAACCTGCTGGGCAGCATATTCATGATATCTGGGTGCGGCTCGTTATTGACGACCACTTTTTGATACATGATGTAGCAGCATCGTCCGATGCCACGCCGTTCGGTGTGTGCAAAGAGGCTCCCTCGACGCTTGCTAAGTTAAAGGGAGAGCGAATTGGTGCAGGGTGGAGCAAGATCGTCCGGGGGCATTTAAAAGGTGCCGCAGGATGTACTCACATGATGGAGTTGCTTGGGCCAATGGCTACGGCGGCGTATCAGGCATTGTGGCCGGTCACACGCACACGCCCCGATCCGGTTGATGCCAACGGTCGCCCTTTAAAAGTGGACAGCTGTTACGCCTACGCTAGTCATACACAAGTGATTCAGCAGATGTGGCCGCAGCATTACACCGGGCCAGATAAGGTCTAGCTTAGTCGAGTGACATGTGCTTGCAAGTGAAGCCTGTGCATTGACTCAGGGTCGCACAGGCTAGAGTCTTGGTTCATCACGGCAGCGGCGGCGCTCGCCATCGCGTAGGAAAGGCACTGCTCAAGGGGCTCTTGATTGCGCAGCGCCCATACAAAGCCCGCAACGAAGTTATCACCCGCACCCACGGTGCTCACAACATTAACGGGAATAGCGGTTGCACGCCATATTCCAGTGGGTGTTGCCACAAGGGCCCCTTCTGCTCCAAGGGATACCGCGACGATTTCGGCTTGTTGTGCGTCAAGCAACAACTGCGCAGCCGAGCGCCATTGCGCTTCGGTCTCAAGCGCCTGTCCGGCCAGCTCCTCGAGTTCGCGCAAACTAGGCTTGACGAGATACACCCCAGTTTGAAGGGCAAGCTTGAGTGGAACTCCGGAGCTGTCCAAGACTAGGCGAGCCCCCTTTTCTTTCACCGCTGTAGCAAGATGTGCAAAAAAGTCATCGGGTACGCCTGGCGGAAGGCTGCCGCTGGCAATCACAGTGTCATCGGTGTGCGTGAGGTTTAGCAGCTTGTTCAAACACGCTTGCCACTCAGCCGGGATGAGCGTTGGACCCGGCAATAAGAAGCGAAAATCCTTTCCGCTTGATGTTTCGTGCACGGAAAAGGCTTCGCGGGTCTCTCCAGAGATTGGAACGGGTTCGCTACGAACGTCCTCCACCTTCAATGCTTGGACGAGAAGTTGTCCGGTTAAACCTCCGACTGGATAGACGGCAATGCAGGCTTCGGCAGAGTTTGGATTCAGTCGGGAGAGCACACGGGCCACGTTGATGCCACCCCCGCCTGGTTGAGTTTTTGCTGCTGTGCAGCGCAATTTATCGGTATGTACAACTTTATCGATTGAAGTCGACAGGTCGAGGGCAGGATTCATCGTGAGTGTTAAAACTTTGCTCATGGTGCAGGCAAATCCCTCTGAGAGTGTTGACTAATTATCGCCCAATCCACCCAAGCTATACTCGAACCCAAGCTTTTAGAGGCACTAAACGCCTTTAGATCAAAAACGGAGAATTGCAATGCGATCCCTGCTATTTGTGCCTGCGGATAGTTCGCGCAAGCTTGAGAAATCTTTGCAGAGCGGCGCAGATGTGTTGATCTTTGATCTGGAAGATGCGGTGTCGATGGCACGCAAACAAGACGGCCGAGATGAACTGGTCAAGTTTCTGACGCACACCAAGCAAAGTGCTGTGCCGACACCCAAGCTGTATGTGCGTGTCAACGCGCTGGGTACCGGAATGACGCTGGCAGATCTGGCAGCGGTCATGCGTTGTCGGCCAGATGGGGTTGTCTTGCCCAAGGCGAGCGGTGCTAAAGATCTCGCGTTGCTCTCGGCTTATCTTGAAACTTTCGAGCATCTGTATCCACAAGGGGACGACTTAACCTCGATCATTGCCATCGTGACTGAAAATGCCGAGTCACTTGCTGGGTTGAATGAGTATCGCGGTGCGACGCCTAGGTTGGCTGGCATGATGTGGGGAGCAGAAGACTTGTCCGGCGACATTGGTGCGCTAACGAACAAGGAAGAGGACGGTTCCGGGGAATGGACTTCGCCCTTTAATTTGGTGCGCTCGCTCTGTTTGTTTGCAGCAACGGCAGCTGGTGTCCCTGCAATCGACACTGTCCCTACTGTCATTAACGATGCACAAGCGCTCACGCGGGAAACGCGACGAGCTTATCGCGACGGGTTCTCGGCCAAGGCTGCAATCCATCCTGGCCAAGTCCCTGTGATTAACCAAGCAATGACTCCGGATGCTGCTACGCAAGAGTGGGCGCAAAAGGTCGTCGCTGCCTTTGCAAGTAGTGGCAAGGTTGGTGTCGCTACCCTAGACGGCAAAATGCTAGATATGCCGCATTTGCGGTTAGCTAAAAAAATTATTGCCGCGGCGCAATTAGCGTAAATATTGAGATGACGTTTCAAAAGGTTGTGACATCATGAGTGGTCCACTAAAAGGTATACGCGTGGTCGATATGACTGCGATCTTGATGGGCCCGTACGCAGCCCAGCTACTCGGCGACATGGGAGCGGATGTCATTAAAGTGGAGTCTCCCTCGGGTGATATGGTGCGCGACGTCGGGCCGATGCAGCATCCACGGATGGGGTCGCTATATCTGCACGTTAATCGCAGCAAGCGTGGGATGGTGTTGGACGTCAAACATCCAGAGGGGCTTGAGGCGATCAAAAAATTGATCGCAACGGCTGACATTTTGCTCTACAACGTACGTCCGCAAGCAATGGCGCGCCTCGGACTCGGCTACGACGAAGTCAAGAGCATTAATCCTCGCATCCTGTACGCAGGTACATTTGGTTTTGGTCAAGACGGACCCTACGGGCACAAACCAGCGTTCGACGATTTGATTCAAGGAGCGATTGGTTTGCCTTCGCTCATTAAGCAAGCGGGCTCAGACGTGCCGCGTTACGTGCCATCGAACCTCGTGGATCGTACCGTTGGTCTGTATGCAGCAACGTCGTTGTGCGCGGCCTTGTATCACCGTGAGAAAACAGGTGTTGGGCAGCGGATCGATATTCCTATGTTCGAAACGATGATCAGCCATTTATTGAGCGACCACATTGGTGGCCAAACCTTTGACCCACCTAACGGTCCGCCTGGTTACCCGCGTTTGCTGGCCTCAGAGCGTCGTCCCTACAAAACCTCTGATGGCTATGTGTGTGCGGTCATCTACAACGATAAGCAGTGGGCTTCATTTTTTAAAGCGATTGGGCAATCAGAGATTTTCGAAACGGATGCAAGATTTAAGAATTTAAGTATCCGTACCCAACACATTAACGACCTGCAGGCTTTGGTAGCCAAGATCTTTCTCGAGCGCACCACTGAGGACTGGCTCAAGCTCTTAGAGCTTGCGGATATTCCGACCATGCCTCTGCATTCTCTCGAGACGATATTCGATGACCCCCATTTAAATGCGATTGAGTTTTTTAAATGGAAAGAGCATCCGACCGAGGGGCGTATTCGTATGGTTGACGTGCCGACGACTTGGACTGAAAGCCAACCTGAGCATGGACGTCATGCACCGCGTCTAGGCGAGCACAGTGTCGAGATGTTGCGCGAGCTTGGTTATTCCGAGCAGAAAATTGCTGACCTGCTCAAGCAGGGTGTGACGCTAGCGCCAGAAGAAAAATAGTATTCGAATAGTGTTTTGAATTTGAGGTGTAGTGATGGACTTTTCCTTATCGCAAGAGCAAGAAACGATTCGCGAAGCAATCGCAAAGATTTGCGAGCATTTCGATGATCAGTATTGGCTTGAGAAAGACAGGCACGGTGGCTTTCCCGCAGACTTTCATCAAGCACTCGCTAAGGATGGCTGGCTAGGCATTTGCATTCCCGAGGCCTACGGTGGTTCCGGACTCGGAATCACTGAAGCCGCGATCATGATGCAGACTATTAGCGAATCTGGCGCTGGAATGAGTGGCGCGTCGGCTGTGCACATGAATATTTTCGGCTTGAATCCCGTTGTGCAGTTCGGCACGGAAGAGCAAAAAAAGCGTATGTTGCCGCCTCTGGTCTCAGGTGCAGAGCGGGCCTGTTTCGCAGTGACCGAACCGAACACAGGTTTAAATACCACGCAGCTTAAAGTTAAGGCTGAGCGCTCGGGTGATCACTACGTGTTGAGTGGAACCAAGGTTTGGATTTCAACGGCACAAGTGGCAGAGAAGATGTTGATTCTGGCGCGTACGACGCCCCTTGAAGAGGTAAAGAAACACACGGATGGTTTAAGCCTTTTTTACACCGACTTCGATCGTAACTTCATCAAAGTCCATGAAATTGAAAAAATGGGCCGCAAGGCCGTAGATTCAAATGAGTTATTCATTGATGGATTGAAGGTGCCTGTGGCTGATCGTATTGGAGAGGAGGGCAAAGGTTTTCAATACATCATGCATGGCATGAATGCCGAGCGAATCTTAATCGCCGCAGAAGGGGTTGGTCTTGGAAAGGTCGCGCTTAAGCGCGCAACGAATTACGCGCGTGAGCGTGTCGTCTTTGATCGACCGATTGGTCAGAATCAAGGGATCCAGCATCCCTTGGCAGCATGCTGGATGGAGCTTGAGGCTGCGAACCTGATGGTAATGCAGGCTGCAACGCTTTTTGATAAAGGCGAGTCCTGCGGTGCTCAGGCGAATGCCGCGAAGTATCTGGCCGGCGAGGCGGGTTTCAATGCGTGTCAGACCGCTGTGATGACGCACGGTGGGTTTGGCTATGCCAAGGAATACCATGTTGAACGCTACCTGCGCGAAGTCTTGATCACACGTATTGCGCCTGTGAGCCCCCAGCTAGTGTTGTGCTTTATCGCCGAGCGTGTGCTTGGCTTGCCTAAATCTTATTAGGAGAAATTCAATGGCAGGTCTGTATTTTGAAGAGTTTGAAGTGGGTCAGCTTTTTAAGCACTCCCTGACTCGCACCGTCACTGAGATGGATAACGTTCTGTTCTCGACGTTGACAATGAATCCCCAGCCTTTGCATCTGGACAAAGAGTTTGCCTCCAAGACGGAGTTTGGTCAGATTCTAGTCAATAGTTTGTTTACCTTGGGCCTAGTGATTGGTATCTCTGTGGGTGAGACCACTTTAGGTACGACCATTGCAAACCTAGGGATGACAGACACGCGTTTTCCACATCCTGTTTTTTATGGTGACACGATTCGTGTAGAGACGACGATCATCTCTAAGCGCTTGAGCAAGTCACGTGGCGATGCGGGCATCGTTGAGTTTGAACATCGTGGCATCAACCAACGCGACGAAGTTGTCTGCCTCTGTCGTCGTTCAGGCTTTATGAAGTGCCGTCCCGCATGATCCATCAACGTCCATCCGATGCCAGGATGGCGGTGATCGTGCTGTTGATCTGTTTCTTGTTCAACATGCTTGGTCGCGGAGTAGGTGACGCGTATGTAACGTTCCTTCTGCCACTCGAGAAAGAATTTGGCTGGACACGCTCTGAGCTGACGAGCGTGTATTCAATCTATAACATTGCTAATGGACTGTCGGCACCTTTTATCGGAATGCTCTTCGATCGTCGTGGGCCACGCTTTGTTTATTTGTTAGGGATTCTAAGCTTAGGCGTTGGATATTTTCTCGCGGGGAATCTCTCCCAGCTTTGGCAGTTTCATCTTTGTGTAGGGTTGGCAGGTGGTATTGGTGTTAGCGCTTTGGGCATGGTCCCGTCCGCAAGCTTGATTGGTCGTTGGTTTCCACACAATACAAGCACTGCTATCGGGATTGCGTATGCCGGTTTTGGCGCGGGCACGCTTGCGATTGTTCCCTTCGCGCAGTATCTGAATGAAGTGATCGGCTGGCGTAATGCATATTTCACTTTGGGCGGAATATTGATCGCGTTACTGCCCTTGGTGTTAGCGTTGCCTTGGTCCATTATCCAAGCTGGGCGACCTGTACAGGCCGAGACTATTACGAAGCGTCTGGATACCTCTCCTGCAGCTGCCATCACAATTTCGGGATCTCCATTGCTAGGCGCGATGAAGACCACAGGATTTTGGGCGTTGGCTCAAGCATTCTTTTTTACTTCTGTCGTGGTTTACACCGTGACGGTACAAATTATTCCGTATTTAGTGAGCGTTGGATTTTCAGCGCTAGAGGCTGCAAGTTCGTTTGGTCTGGCAGGGATTCTGTCTGTGCTTGGCGTCAGTTCTGCTGGTCGACTTGCAGATCGACTTGGCGCACGGTGGACTGCGACGCTAACTTTTACGTGTACCTCGATCGGGCTTTGTGCGCTGCTTGGTTTAATGTATTTCCCATCACAATGGTTGTTGATGACATTCGTTGTTTTTTTCGGAATTGCTCAAGGTGCGCGTGGCCCGATTGTGTCTGGTTTATGTACCAAGCTGTTTCCACGACATGGGCTTGCGACAATTTATGGAGCGATCTACGCTTGTATGTCGCTGGGCGCCGCGGCCGGCGCAATGATTTCTGGATTGATCTATGACTTCTCGGGTGGCTACAAGGCGAGTATTATTTTTTCCATGATGAACGTGATTCTTGCTGTGTCACCGTTTTGGTATTCAAAACAGTTGAGACAGTTTGAGCGACAGTCCAAAGAATAAGGTGTGATCGTTATGTTCAATAATTATTCTGTCACTGTTTTAAAAAAAATATTTTTGATGCTCCTGTTGGGGCTGAGTGCCATTGGTGTGGCCCAAGCCGATCTGCTTGGAGACTTGACCGATGGTCAACATGTTCTGATGATTCGGCATGCCGATGCTCCGGGCGTGGGTGATCCAACTGGATACAAGTTAGACCAATGCGCAACCCAGCGCAATCTGGGGGAGTATGGTCGCAGGCAGTCGGTTGCGATTGGACAGTGGCTGGCAGACCGAAACGTTCAGAGCGCAAAGATGTTTAGTAGCGCTTGGTGTCGTTGTATTGATACGGCCACCTTGATGAATAAAGGGCCGGTCAAGATTGAAGCGGCACTTGGATCTTTTTTTGGTGATATGAGTCGGCGCGATATGCAAAATCGCGCCTTACAAAGTTTGATTGCGTCCAACTTAAAGGCACATCCGAAGCAACCACTTATTTATGTCACACATCACGTCAATATTGAGGCCTTCACCGGACAAGCCATTGGAGTGGGCGATATTGTAGTGGCGCGTGTTACGCCGGAAGGCCGTTATGTATCGCATCAAACGTTTGCAAGTCCCCGTCCGTAAGCTCATTAGGTCATCCTAAATTTTCATGACTGATCAAACAATTTATTTGCTCAAAGCGTTTTTCCTCGGTGTGTTGGAAGGCGTAACAGAATTTTTACCTATTTCAAGCACAGGACATTTGATCCTCTTTGGCAACTGGATCAATTTTGAGTCTGATGAGGCAAAAGTCTTTGAGGTGGTGATTCAGCTGGGCTCAATCCTGGCGGTGATGTGGATTTTTCGGCAGCGTTTAATACAGATGATTGTCGGGACATTGCGTTTGGATCCAGTCGAAGTGGCCTTTACACGTAATCTATTGATTGCCTTTTTGCCGTCAGCGATTATTGGGTTGCTGTTTATAAAAATGATCAAGGCCTTGTTTTTTCACCCTGGCGTTGTTGCGGTCACACTGGTGCTCGGTGGCTTCATCATGTTGTGGGTTGAACGCCGTCGCTCTCCTGCAGCGGCCGCCGCGCTTGCGGCGCGCCCTCAGGCACGTACGCTTGAGCAAATTAGCTGGAAACAGGCATTGGCGGTGGGATGTGCACAATGTTTGGCGATGGTGCCTGGAACCTCGCGTTCGGGTGCCACCATTATTGGTGGCATGTTGGCTGGTATTCAACGCAAGACGGCAACAGAGTTTTCTTTCTTTCTCGCGATGCCGACGATGCTCGCAGCCGCGCTCTACGACACCTATAAGCACGCTGGCTTGCTGAGCCAACAGGACATGCTTGCGATTGCTGTGGGTTTTATTAGCGCTTTTCTTTGCGCGCTGCTGGTGGTTCGCGCAGTATTGGCGTTCGTTTCAAAGCATACTTACCGAGTATTCGCCTGGTACCGGATAGGTCTGGGGATTATTGTCGGTGTTTGGCTTTGGATGGCTTGAGGTACGAAAATCATGAAATATCCAATTGCAATTGAGCCGGTTGATGACTCCTCCTCCTGGGGAGTGGTTGTGCCGGATTTGCCGGGTTGTTTTTCAGCATCTGATGTTGGTATTGATGATGCGATCGAGCAGTCAAAAGTAGCAATTGAGCTTTGGATAGAAGTTGCTATCGATCAAGGTCAAGTCATTCCGCCTCCTCAGCCCATTGCTTTGCATCGAAAAAACAAGCAATTCAAGGGCTGGATCTGGGCAATTGTGGAAATTGATCCGGCATTGCTCTCTGATGATATTGAGCGTGTAAATATTTCTTTACCAAAGAAAGTACTAGCGCGCTTGGATGCCAAAGCTCGCTCTCTTGGTGAAACGCGCTCAGGCTATATTGCTCACTTGGCGTTAACGGGTTAGGGCGCAAGGTCAGTTAGTTGTTGGGTGGTTACACTTTTATTTGAATTAATTCAATCGATACCTTCTTAAAATAACCGGAGCACGACATGCGTTTATTTAGCTATCAAGATAAAAACAAACAGAAGCGAGTAGGTTTGCTGCGTGCGCCTGATGCTAAAGAGTTTATCGATTTAGGTGCGACCGATGCGGCTTTACCGACAAGCTTGCTTGAAATCATCGAGACAGCGGGTGCGATGGATCGTGTTGCTCAACTCGCCAAGGCATCGAACGCCGTGATCCAACCGCTGGCAGGTGTGAACTTTATTCCGTTGGTGGACAAGCCCAGCAAAATTATTTGCCTTGGCTTGAACTACGCAGACCATGCGGCTGAGGGTGGTCATGCACGCCCAGAGTATCCGGCATTTTTTATGCGCGGGCCAAGCTCTATGGTGGGGCATCTCGCACCGATGATTCGCCCTAAGGTCTCAGATAAGTTCGACTACGAAGCGGAATTGGCTTTTGTTGTTGGCAAGCGTGCGCGCCACCTTACCGAGCAAAATGCCTTGGACTATCTGGCGGGCTATAGCGCATTTAATGACGGCAGTTTGCGTGACTATCAGCGTAAATCGACACAATGGACGATCGGTAAAAACTTTGACGGTACTGGCGCCTTTGGCCCTTGGCTCGTGACACCCGATGAGTTACCCCGCGCTGCGGATGGTTTACGGATTCAGTCGCGCCTGAATGGCCAGATCATGCAAGATGCCAATACCAAAAACTTTTTGTGGGGCATCGTCGAAACTCTGGTGTTGATCACAGAGTGCATGACATTAGAGCCTGGTGATGTCGTCATTACTGGAACGCCGGCTGGCGTTGGCTACGCGAGAAAGCCGCCAGTCTTCATGAAGCAGGGCGACACGATTGAAATCGAAATTGACGGGATTGGTGTGTTGTCCAACCCCGTCAGTGACGAAGTCTAAACGACGTTAGACGACGCCTTGTTCACGGAACTTGGCGATCTCGTCGGCGGAGTAGCCAACTTCTCCCAAGACCTCGTCGGTGTGCTCACCCCACTGCGGTGCAGTGGTCACGACATCGGCGGGGGTACGACTCAACACTGCGGGTTGTGTAATAAAGCCTTTTTGTTTTCCGTTTTTGTCATTGACCATTTTTGAAATGTTCGACTGCTGGACATGCTCGTCTGCAAACATTTGCGGCACGTTGTAGACCGGACCGGCAGGCACGCCTGCGTTGTTGAGGGATTCCACCCAGTAGGCAACCGTTTTGGTACGGAACACTTCGTTGAGTACCTTGTTGCACTTCGCACGGTTCACCGCGCGTGTTTTTTCATTGGCGAAGTCAGGATCGTTCATCCACTCTGGGTGTTGCATCAGTTCGCACAAACGGACCCAGTTGCCTTGGCCTGAAGCACCGAGGTTAAACACGCCATCACTCGCTTCAAACAAGCCCATAGGACTCGATGTAGGATGATCGTTGCCTGCTTGACCTGCGACGTCACCTTCGTTGAGGTAGCGTGCCGCCTGGAAATCCATCATGGCGATTTGTGCGTGGAGTAAAGACGCGTGAACCCACTGGCCTTTGCCTGAACGCTCGCGCTCAAGCAGTGCAGTCAAAATACCGATACCAGCGTAGAGGCCTGCGCTCATGTCTGCGACGGCCAGTCCTGCGCGCACGGGACCTTGGCCGGGGATGCCGGTGACTGACATTAATCCGCCCATGCCTTGCATGATCTGATCGAAACCGGGACGCGAGGAATAGGGGCCTTCTTGGCCGTAGCCGGAGATGCTGGCCAGGATGATCCGTGGGTTCACTTTTGCGAGTGACTCGTAATCGACGCCTAACTTCTTTTTGATGTCTGGGCGCCAGTTTTCTACGACCACATCAGCCGTTTTAACTAGGCGCATCATGACATCAAGCGCACCAGGCTTCTTTAAGTTCAAGGTCATCGCCCGCTTGTTGCGGTTGAGGTTTTGAAAGTCACCCCCTTCGCGATTCGCTGCAAACATACCTTCGTTGGGGTCGACCCCTTTGGGAGGTTCGATGCGGATCACATCGGCGCCAAAGTCGGCTAAAAGACGCACGCAGTTTGGGCCCGCACGAACACGAGACATATCCAAAACTTTGAGGTTTGACAGGGCAGAGGATGCTTGAATTTTTGACATGGCTTTGTTGGAAGTGATTCAGAGAGGATTGCGAAAAATTGGATCGAGCCTTGTTGTTTTTTTGGGGCTAGAGACGGTTTTATAAGTTGCTTTCAGTATTATTGCAAGGGATACTACTATGTGAACAACTATAACTGGAGAAGTCCCTCATGGCCGAGATTTTGACCGCAAAAAATGGTGCTGTTGGCACGATTACGATTTCCAACCCTACCAAGATGAACGCCATGTCGGTGCAGATGTGGACCGATTTGCCAAAAGCGATCCGGGCTTTTGATGCTGATCCCGAGGTGCGGGTTATTGTGATTACGGGTGTGGGTGATAAGGCCTTTGTGTCGGGCGCAGACATTTCGCAGTTCGACAAGCTCCGCAGCTCAGCAAAGACGCAAGACGACTACGACAACGCAGTGGCTGATTCGATGGTTGCACCGGTTGAGTGCTCCAAACCCATTATTGGCAAGATTCGTGGTTTTTGTTTTGGTGGTGGCTTGGGCTTAGCGGCCGCTTGTGACATCCGGATTTGCTCCGAAGACGCAACCTTCCGGATGCCGGCCGCACGCTTGGGTTTAGGGTACGGGCATAAGGGTATCAAGCGGTTTACCGACATCATTGGTTTGGCCAATGCCACCGATATTTTTGTGACGGCGCGTCGCTTCGATGCGCCAGATGCGTTGCGAATGGGCTTTGTCTCTCGCGTCTGTGCCGGTAGCGAGATTGATGCTGTCGTCGATCAGTACACTAAGATGATCGCTGAGAACGCACCATTAACCGTTGCGGCAAGTAAATTCAACATACGCCAAGTGTGTGCGCATCCTGATGAACAGGACATGGATCGCGCGGTACAGATGGTGAAGAATTGCTTTGCAAGCGAAGACTTCAAAGAAGGCCGGACGGCTTTTATGGAAAAACGTCCTGCGCAATTTAAAGGTCGTTAATTAAAAAAAAGGCGCCTCACTGAAGGCGCCTTTTTTTACGATCGTGTGATTCTATGCGCCTTCACGCTTAGGGAATTGCATGCACATAATCGCAACACCAGCGCTCGAGGATTGCACGACGGGCGCCTTGTCTGTGGGGGCGATAAAAATTAATGAGCGCTCAAATGCATCTTCTCCGTTGATGGTGCATGCGCCTCGCAATACCATCCAATATTGACCGCGCCCAGTGTCTGGTGCCGGGCCAGTAATCACTTGTGCTGAGGTCGTCTGGAAAAGTGTCGCGCCGAGTCCGTCAGCCTCGGCTGGAACGACGGCATGTGTTTTGATTCCATCAATGTTCTTTGGACCGTCGGTATCGCCAATCAACGCGGGAATTAATCCCAGACCGTGTCGGTAGGACTTGGTCTTGCCTTTCAGTGCTTCTTTGTGCTCGGGCATCCAGCGTGCGCCGGGATCCCAGCCATTACGCAAGGTGTAGTACTCGACATTGGTGCCTTCAGCATGAATTGGTGCGTAAGGAGTAAACGCCATGGCGTAATGCACAGTCATGCCTTCGATTGGCTTGATTCCAAACTTTCCTTCACCGGAAACGAATACTTGAAACTGGTCCGCTTGATGGTAGTGGCCAGGGATCGAGGAGTGAGCGCCTTGTTCAACTAGAAAGGCGATCGGCTCCAGCGGTGGGGGAAACGCCTCTGGGGCCCTTGGCGGCATGTTTTTTGCCCGGCGCTCGACAGAGTTCATCCCGACACAGGAGGATACCCACGTGTCTGTGCCATTTGGGAGTTTGTAGTAATGACGTTCTTTGAGGGCTTGCTCTCGGGTGACGACGTGTGACATGTCTCAGTAATCCTTTTTCTACGACGGACTCAATGAGGTTAATCTTACCCGCTGGCGTGAGGACCTGTCGATACGGCCCGTAAAAAGGGCATAATTGCGCTTCGAATTAATGTATAAGAAAAACTGAGTTGGGAGATATTTAAATGGTAAAGCTGCGTAAATCGATAACAACAATGCTGTTGGCGGGTGCCTTAAGTGTGGTGGGCATGCAAGGGGCTTGGGCTCAGGCTGGTTTCCCCGATAAGCCAATATCTATTCATGTAGGTTTCCCGCCAGGCACGTCGACGGACTCGATCGCCCGGATTCTGGGTGAGAAGATGAGCAAGGATCTGGGGCAACCGATCATCGTTCGAAATAAGCCAGGGGTCGGTGGAACATTAGCGCCGGCCGAGGTCGCTAAAGCGAAACCTGATGGCTATAACTTATTGCTGAGCGCGACCGCTCCAATGAACACGGCTGCGCATCTGTTCAAGAGTCTGCCTTATGACCCGCTGAAAGATTTTGTGCCTATTGGGCAGACCTCATGGCTACCCATGATGCTCGTGACGAACAAAACGAAAGGCTTAGATACTTTCGAGAAATTTGTTGCCTATGCACGTGCCAATCCAGAAAAATTGACCTATGCCTCGATTGGTAATGGCACGACAAGTCATCTCGTGATGCTGATGCTGTTGACGAAAGCAAATATAAAAATGGTGCACGTACCTTACCAAGGTAGCTCGCAGTCGCAAGCGGATGTGATTGGCGGGAACGTTGATGCGACTTTCGACACGATGGTCACGGTGCATCCTCACTATAAGTCTGGCCGACTCAATGCCCTCGCGGTGAGTACGAACCGGCGTGCTGAAATGGACCCAGCCATACCGACCTTGGAAGAGAAAGGTATCAAGGACTTCAACCTGGGCGCGTGGATTGGTATGTTCGCACCCAAGGGCACGCCACAACCTGTCGTCGAAAAGATTCATGCAGCGCTGAATCGTGCGCTGCAAGATCCAGAAACCAGTAAAAAGCTTGTCGCTTTGGGCTCTGAAGTTGTGGTGAGCCCCACCTCAGCTGACTTTGGTGTATTCGTGAAGCAGAACTATGATTTGTGGGGCGAGCTCGTCAAGATTTCTGGGATCGAGCGTCAGTAAGTTTTATGGCTAGGAGGCTGAGATCACATCGATTTCAGTCTCTCGATTTCTTTACAGAACGGCTCGGGTAGGGCTTCTGGACGTTGCGATTGCCGGTCTACACAGACGTGCACAAATAGACCTTGGGCTGCGGCTTGGTCTGAGTCTGCTGTGAAGACCGCAACCTCGTAAGTGATCGAGCTGCGTCCAAGGCGACCAGGACGCACAGCCACCTGAATCGTGCCCGGCGCCGATACCTGACTGAAGTAGCGACATTCTGAGGCAACCACTAGCGTCTGGTAGGGCCCAGCAATGTATGGTCGCAGGTTGTAATGCAATAAAAATGCATCGACTGCCGTGTCGAAAAATGAATAGTAGTGAGCATTGTTGACATGCCCATAAGAATCGTTATCTGCCCAGCGTAAGGTTACCGCTTCAAAAAAAGAAAAATCTTTCTTGTAGAGCGGTACGGAACGAATTGTGTCAGTTGATTGGTTGCTCATTTTTTATGCGTCGTGTGTTTAATCTGGTTTGTACTTGCTTGAGATGAGACATAGTGCGGCAAAGATTCCGAGGCCAAGTCCTCCAGACAGCCATAACGCGCCAGAGCCCCACTCAGTCACAGCTAAGCCGAATAAAAAGGGTGCAGCCGCTTGTGCAAACTTAGAGGGCATCATTAGCCAGCCTTGGCGTTGCCCGTAGCCGCGCGTCCCAAAGATGGCAAGTGGCAACGTCCCACGCGAGATAATAAGAATCCCATTGCCGATGCCATGCAGTACAACAAATAATGCGGCCACCGGTGCACCAAAGATCATGAGTAGCGTTGCGCCAACAGGATGTGCAAACGCGGCGATTCGGGCACTGATTAATGGATGCCAGCGTCGCATAAAAAAGAAATCGAGTAGACGACCTAAAACTTGCGACGGCCCAACAAAAGCGCCAATGGCAAAGGCGACTGCGAGTGGCACTCCAATACCTTCCAACATGCGCGGCATGTGCGTCATCAAACCCATCCCCACGAATGAACTGGCCGCAAATACAAAGGCAAGCAGCACGCCAGTGTATTTGCCAGGACTATGTTGAACTACAGGGGATGTCGTTGTTGCGGTTGCTGGTGTAGTCACGGCCTCTGCAGTGGCCGCAGGCGTTGGTTTTTGGGTAGTCGTGGTGTCAGGTTTGGGTACCAACGCGTTGACAGGCAAGCCAATGAGCACATGCGTGGCAGCCCAGAACCAACAGGTTCCACGCCAACCAAACTTGGATTCGATGTAGACCGACGTTGTCCAACCTACCAAGCTTGCGAAGCCAGCGATCAGTGTGACGCCTGTGATCGGATTACGTGACTCTTTGCCAAATAAGCGGACGATCGTGGCGAAGGCGACCTCAAACAGTCCGCACGCCATCCCAAAACCTAAGATTGCATAGGCGATCAGTACGGACAGCAATCCTTGAGAAAAACCTAATAAGGTGAGTGCGATTGCAAACGACACGCTTGACATCATCAAGACCGGTCTGCCACCAAAACGGTCAACAAGTCGACCCACGTAGGGACCAGCAAAAGCAGAGACGCAAAGCGCCAAAGAAAAGGCCGCGAATATCGTCGCAGGCGACAAACCGAGATCTTTGCTCGCTGGGATGACGGTGACAGCAGGGAGATAGTGAGAGCCCGCGCTCGCCAGGACTTGTGCGATGCCCGTGAAGCCGACAGCGCGATAGATGCGGAGATTCATGTTTTGGTTTTTGTGATGTTTGCCTATTTTTGCATTCTTCTATCGATTTACGCTAACCGTGTCGCCAAATTAATGTGATACGGGTCAGATGTCACGCCGAACCCTCCTGACAGTCCAAATTTTTAGACATGGCGGTAATATAAGTGGCAGTCTTGCGAAAAGATTACGATTTATAAGCAAAATTTAGTTCCATTATTTAACCTACACACGAGACAAGCCATGAGCCGTCAGCAAGCGATTGATTCCGCTACCGCCTATTTTGATCAAGGCACCTTTCAGTCGACGTTGGCGCGCCGCGTCGCGATAGCGACCGAAAGCCAAGAGCCGGGAAAGATCCCAGTGCTCACGTCTTATCTGACCGAGGAGTTGGCACCCACGCTTAAAGGGCTTGGCTTTGATTGCAAGATTATTCCGAACCCGATCGAGGGTGGTGCACCCTTTATGGTTGCAAGTCGGACGGAGTCAGCGGCAGCCTTTACCGTCTTGACCTACGGTCATGGTGATGTGGTGCGGGGCTACGCGCCACAATGGATCGAAGGCCTGGAGCCCTGGACGCTAAAAATACAAGGCGACCGCTGGTATGGTCGTGGTACGGCTGACAACAAGGGCCAGCACACCATCAACCTTGCTGCGCTAGAGCAGGTCATCACTGCACGTGGTGGCAAGCTTGGCTACAACGTGACGCTGTTGATTGAAATGGGTGAGGAGATGGGTTCGCCTGGTTTGCGCGAAATGTGCGAGCAGCATGGCGACTTACTCCAGGCCGATTTATTTTTGGCGTCGGATGGTCCACGTGTGTCAGCGACTCGCCCAACACTCTTTTTGGGTTCGCGTGGGGCGTTCAATTTTGAGCTCAAACTCAATGTCCGACAGGGCGCGCATCACTCTGGCAACTGGGGTGGCTTGCTTAAGAACCCTGGCATCCGCTTGGCACACGCGATCGCATCGATGGTCGACGCTAAGGGGAAGATTCTCGTTCCAAAACTTTTACCCAGCTCATTACCCGACAACGTAAAAAAGGCGCTCGCAAACATTGAAGTCGGTGGTGGCCCTAACGACCCGGAAATCGATCCTGATTGGGCCGAGCCAGGTTTGACCCCGACCGAACGTGTCTTTGCGTGGAACACCTTTGAGACCCTTGCGTTCAAGACGGGCAACCCCGATGCACCCGTCAATGCGATCCCCGGCTATGCGATTGCGTTCTGCCAGTTACGGTATGTGGTGGGTAGTGACAATGAGAATTTCTTAAAGCATATTCGTGAGCATCTCGATGCACATGGATTTACCGATGTCGAAGCGGTAGCGAGTCGTGGCGAAGCCGCCGAAGCGACGCGACTGGATCCCGATAACGCTTGGGTCAAGATGGCGGCAGCATCGATTACGCGTACGACCGGAAAGACCGTTGATATTTTGCCTAACCTTGGCGGTACCTTGCCTAACGATGCGTTTTCAAAAATTCTGGGCTTGCCCACGGTGTGGGTCCCGCATTCGTATGCAGCATGTTCGCAACATGCGCCTAATGAGCACATGCTGGGTTCCGTTGCGCGCGAGTCCTTGCAGTTGATGGCTGGACTGCTCTGGGACTTGGGCGACGAGGGCGCAAAAATCGCTGCGTAAAGCTATCGCAAGCACTGGCCTGACAAAAATACTATTTGAAAAGACACACACTGGAAACCTTTAAATCATGACAACCAAGTTTGATTTACTTATTCGCAATGCAACCGTTATTGACGGCACAGGTGCCGATCGCTACACCGCGGATATCGGTATCAATGCTGATCGGATCGCCAAAGTAGGTGACCTCTCGGGTTGCACCGCTAAAAAGGAGATTGATCTTAAAGGTCATGTGGCAGCGCCTGGTTTTATTGATGCGCACACGCATGATGATCGCTTGATGTTGTCGAATCCGGAGATGACGCCCAAAGTCAGTCAGGGTGTGACGACTATTATTGGTGGCAATTGTGGTGTCTCGTTAGCGCCAATGCCACGGCCGATTCCTGATCCCGTGACGCCTCCCTTGAATCTGTTGGACGACGAAGGTAAGTGGTTTCGTTTCCGTAGTTTTAAAGAGTATCTCGATGCGTTGAGGGCTGAGCCTGCGACCACCAACCGCGCGATGTTGGTGGGGCACACAACCTTGCGTGTAGCTACGATGGATGATCTTGAGCAGCCAGCGAATGCCAAACAAATTCACGCGATGCAAGAGCTTGTTGTCGAAGCGATGCAGGCAGGTGCAATTGGAGTGTCGACCGGTTTGTTTTATGAGCCGGCTGTCGCTGCACCGACTGAGGAAGTGATCGAAATCTGCAAACCACTCAAAAAATATAATGGCTTGTATTGCACGCATATGCGCGATGAGGCCGATGGTGTGATGGAGTCGCTGGAAGAGACTTTCCGGATCGGACGTGAAGTGGGTGTGCCGGTCGTGATTTCACATCACAAGGTGATTGGGCAGAAGAACTACGGCCGTTCGGATGAGACGCTTGAGTTCATTCGTAAGAGCATGGCGATGCAGCCGATCTGTCTCGACTGCTACCCCTACACTGCAGGCTCAACAGTGCTATCCGCTAGTCGTGCCATTACTTCCGCACGCGTGATCGTGACGTGGTCTAAGCCTTTGCCACAGTATGCAGGCCAGGATCTGGATAAGATCGCGGCGCAGATGGGTGTATCGCAAGATGAAGCTATTGAGCGCCTGCTGCCTGCCGGTGCGATTTATTTCCGTATGGATGAAGGTGACGTACAAAAGATATTGCAATTTGCGCCAACAATGATTGGTTCAGATGGATTGCCACATGACTCCTCACCACATCCTCGTTTGTGGTCAACCTTCCCCCGCGTGCTTGGGCACTATCGTCGCAGCCTCGGCTTGTTTTCACTTGAGACCGCGGTGCATAAAATGACGGGCCTGACGGCTGTGAACTTTGGTCTTGCAGACCGCGGTGTCATCAAAGAGGGCGCATTCGCGGATCTGACGCTTTTTGATGAAGAGACCGTCGATGAAGTTGCAACCTATGAGAATCCGATTGCGTTGGCCAAAGGCATCCACACGGTTATTGTGAATGGCGATATTGTCTGGAATGACGGCAAGGCAACGGGCGCGAGACCAGGACGTGTGCTGTCTCGACCGCTGAGCTAAGATTTTTTCGAGCCTATTTAGAACGATCTGTAAAACCTTTGCTTGAGACCTATCAACATGACGACTAAGTTGCCAACGCTTAATTCCACACAACTGACCCGCGCGATAGCCCTGCTCGACGAGGAATGGTTGGCCCATGATCCTGAGTTAGGGCCGGTTATGCCTTTGGTTCTTGGGCGAGGTGTCGGGCAAGACTGGCACAAGGCGGGAACGTTTCGCCATCATTTGGTGGGCGT
Source organism: Zwartia hollandica (assembly GCF_019923725.1). Classification (GTDB taxonomy): domain Bacteria; phylum Pseudomonadota; class Gammaproteobacteria; order Burkholderiales; family Burkholderiaceae_B; genus Zwartia; species Zwartia hollandica. The sequence goes on along the minus strand of NZ_JAHXRI010000007.1, from coordinate 403,804 downwards.
GACCCGTACACTGACTCTGTGGCAACAGCCACTTGTGGTGCGTCAGCTTGGCCTCTTGCACAGTGTCTACGGTAATGCACATGTGGATCTGGTGAAGTTCGATCCCAAGAGTGAGCGAGGACGTCTACAAGAAGCTGTTGGTGAAGATGCCGAACGACTCATTCACCTCTTTTGCGTCATGTCGCGCACTGAGCTCGTGCGAGAACTATTCAAAGGTAATCTCAAGCAAGACGGTAGCCTCACGATTACCTTGAACGGTGCCCCTTTTGATTTGCCACCGCGCGATGTCGCAATCTATATCGTTGTAACGATGGCAGATATCTGTGAGCAGTGGTACAGCTGGCAAGATGATATCTACATGGGCTACCCAGACTACAAGGCGGATAACGCTCAGTTGCATTGGGGGGCCGCCTTATGGCCAGGACCGATGCGTCCGTCTACGTATCGCTGGAGTCAGATTTCACAGCTAGCGACACTTTTGCAGCACCCTGGTTTGAAGGATTTGTTGCCAACACCGCCAGTGTTTGAGTTGGGGCAGGGGGTGCTTACCCGCGAGAATGAAGCGTCGGCTGCTGCGTTGTACTGGTCCGTGATGCAGCAAAACCAACCGATGCTGTCGCCTGACGCGACAATCGCCGTGTTGAAGCAAACGATTGCCTTGAACCCTTACGTTGCTGAACCTTATCTTGTGCTGGCACAGCTCTACATGACGTTCCGAAACTTTGAGGAAGGTGAGCGTTACGCTGCCGCTGGCGTTCAGTTAGTTTCGTGCTGGGGTAATTCTTGGGATAAGCGGATTGGCTGGGATGCCTGGATGTCGTGGGGACGTGTGTTGCTGCAATCGGCACAAAAACGTCAGTGGCCAGAGACGCTCAACAAGTTGAATAACGTTGCGTTGACGCCTGAGTAAATCACGCTGAGCTGATGCTCGAACCCGTGGGTTAATTTGTCTACCCGTCAGATCGGTAACCATGGTTATTTCGCTACACTTTGCTTATCAGCAAATATTCTGTTTTACAGAATCTGTTTGGCGGAATATACTATTTATGATTGCTTCATTCCGGTGCCTCGATACTCAGGCACTCTTTCGGACTATTCACGTTGGAAAGTGTTGATTATCACTAAGTGAAAATGATGACTAGGCGTTTGCAAGAAATACACCCAGGTGAGATTTTGAACGAAGAGTTCTTGAAGCCTCTGCAGATAACCGGTCGACGCTTATCTAGTGATATAGATGTTCCAGCGAGTCGCATTAGTGAAATCTTGAATGGCAACCGACCGATCACGGCAGATACTGCTGTGAGGCTTGGAATTTATTTCTCGATGGATCCGATTTTTTGGATCAACTTACAAGCGGAATATGATGTCCGTGTCGCAATTCGAGAGAATAAAAAAACGTTGCAATCGCGCATTCGTGTATACCAACCCATTGCCGCGTAGCCGCTTGTGTGCGAAGGCTTTCGCCTAGGCGTTGCCTTTAAAGTTCCACGACTGGCAACGAGCTAGTCAGAATGGGTTTGCATAGAATCTTGTAGCCGTCGCTATCGAACGCAGCGGCGATGGTGCTGAGCTCTCTAGCTTGTTCAATCGTCATTGCGCTACCCAAGTACAGCCAGTTGTGCACCACATGAATATCGGTATGCGTGTCATTTTTTTCGATCAAACCGATGGGCCCCACATAAGGCCAACATTCAATACGCTGATTTTCTAATTGTTGTATGAGTCGATTATGGTGTACTGCAACCGTTTCGACGCCACAACAGGCCCCAGCGCAGCGCTTGAGCATGTGTCTGTAGCAAGGGCGATTGGCAGACGCTTTTTCAATGCCGAGTATTCCCCAACACAGGTTGGCTTCATCCGCGAGATCCTTGAGTGCTTCAAGCGCAGAATGTCTGCTCGCAAATAGTCCGTATAGATGCGGTGTGTGTGCAAAATCAATGTCCTTTGAATATACGATCTCAGGCTTATCGTCTTGCAGTCTGATGGAGCACATTTGACGTGTGCGTCGTAGTTTTTGATTGAAGAGTGGTTGTTGTTCTTTGATTAATTGGGCTTCAAGCAAGAGTGCACCGATCTCACCAACGGTTTGAATGAAAGTAATGCGCTGTGTCTGACGAAGCATGCGCGCTTCGTCGAGGGTGCGAAAGTGAGACATCACCCTCGTACGGATATTGATACTTTTTCCGATGTAAAGCGGCAAACTATCGGTTAAACCGTGAAAGATATAAACACCCGGTGTCTGCGGCAGATCGTTCAGGTACCCGCGTAAGTGCTCAGGGTACGCATACCCCGTGGTCGGATCGAACTCCGGATGTTTGCGCGTTCGTGGCATTGACTAAGGCGCCGTATAGCTGAGTGCTACGGCTTCCGCGACTTTGATTCCATCGACACCAGCTGACAAAATCCCACCAGCGTATCCCGCACCTTCGCCTGCGGGGTAGAGCCCTTTGATATTCAAACTTTGGTAGTCGTCGCCACGCGTAATGCGCAGCGGTGACGAAGTGCGTGTCTCAACACCCGTCAGCACGGCATCGTGCATGGAAAAGCCTTTGATTTGACGCTCAAAGGCAGGCAACGCTTCGCGCATGGCTTGAATCGCATAATCAGGTAGGCTCGACGCTAAGTCGGTAAGATGCACGCCAGGTTTATAAGATGGGATCACACTGCCAAAAGCCGTGGAGGCCTTGCCAACAAGGAAATCACCCACGAGTTGGCCTGGGGCTTCGTAGGTGCCGCCGCCCAATTCAAACGCCTTGGATTCAATCGTACGTTGAAACTCAATCCCTGCCATTGCGTCACCCGGATAGTCAGCGGGTGTGATGCCGACGACAATCCCAGCATTTGCATTACGCTCATTGCGTGAGTATTGGCTCATGCCGTTCGTCACAACACGATTAGGCTCTGAGGTTGCCGCAACCACAGTGCCGCCTGGGCACATACAAAAGCTGTAGACACTACGGCCATTATTAGCGTGGTGCACAAGCTTGTAGTCTGCGGCACCGATCAGTTTGTTGCCCGCATGGGGGCCGAGTCGGGCGCGATCGATCATAGACTGTGGGTGCTCGATACGAAAGCCAACTGAAAACGGCTTGGCTTCCATATAAACACCAGCCTCGTGCAGCACTTTGAAGGTGTCGCGAGCGCTATGACCTAGAGCCAGCACAACATGGTCTGCAGCAATGTGTTCGCCGCTTTCGAGTGTCAGCCCACGCAGTTGTTGGTGGTCAATCTCCAATCCAACGACTTTTTGCCCGAATCGAATCTCACCACCTAGGGCGATGATTTCTTCCCGCATTTTTTCGACGACACCCACCAGTCGGAACGTACCGATATGAGGTTTGGCGACGTAGACGATCTCTTCGGGGGCGCCAGCCTTGACGAATTCGCGGATGACTTTGCGACCGTAGAATTTCGGATCTTTGATCTGGCTGTAGAGCTTGCCATCAGAGAAGGTACCAGCCCCACCTTCACCGAACTGTACGTTGGACTCTGGATCGAGTACGTTTTTGCGCCAAAGATTCCAGGTGTCTTTAGTGCGTTCCCGGACTGCTTTGCCACGCTCAAGTACTAGGGGCTTAAAGCCCATCTGAGCAAGCAGTAGCGCTGCGAAGATGCCGCAGGGTCCAAAGCCCACAACAACTGGCCGAAGCCGCTTGGATGAGGTGTCGTGCGAGGCTTGAGCGACGTAATGGTAGCCCGTGTCTGGTGTTGGGGTAACCCGCGCGTCTTCTGTATGACGCTTGAGGACTGCGATGGGATCTTTTACAGAGACATCGACAATATAGGTAAAAGATAGCGCCGCCTTTTTTCGGGCATCATAGCTACGCTTAAAGATCTCAACATCCAATAATTCGCTGGCAGAGATGCCGAGACGCTCAAGGATTGCTGTCTCAAGATCTTGCGGAGTGTGATTGACGGGTAAGCGTAATTCGGTAATGTGAATCATAGAGTGCAACGATACACAAATTTCTTGCTAATTGGCGGCCGCGGACTAAGCTGAAATCTATAAAATATGCGCAATTTCAGTGTTCTTTCAAAAAAAGAGGGTGCGATGGATTCAGGGTTAAAGGGAAAGGTAGCTCTTGTCACAGGTGGCTCAAAGGGGATTGGTTTTGCGATTGCCCAGGCGCTGGCGGCTGAGGGCTGTCATCTGCGCTTAGCGGCGCGCGATATAGTTTCCTTAAATGTGGCGCGCGATGCAATCAAGTCCAGTTACCCAGTAGAGGTGGAGGTGCAGTCGGCAAACCTGTCAGAGGCGGGAGCGGCCGAGACCTTAGCTGCAGCTTTTCCCGAGACCGATATCTTGATAAACAGCGCGGGCGCGATTGCACGTGGGAGTTTGTTGAATATTGATCCTGCCGGTTTCCGCGAAGGCTTTGAAGGCAAGGTGACCGCAAGCATGATGCTTAGCCGAGCCCTTTATCCAAATATGATCAAACGTAAGTATGGCGTGATCGTCAATATCATTGGTATTGCCGGAGAAAAACTCAACCCTAATTCGATCGGCACCTCAGTGGCGAATGCTGCGCTCATCGCCTTTACAAAAGCGTTTGGTGCGGAGAGCGTTGACCACGGCGTGCGTGTGTTGGGAATTAATCCCGGTTTGATACACACTGGTCGTACAGATAACCTGTTGCATCCAAAAACCGAAGTCGATCGCCAAGCCTATGCAAAGGTTATGGCGAATCTTCCGTATGGCCGCATGGGAAAGCCAGAGGAGGTCGCAAGCCTGGCTGTGTTTTTGGCGTCTGATGCGGCCAAATACATCAGTGGCGACGTGATCTCGGTGGATGCGGGTACGCGCTTTCGCGCGTAACCTAAGCGTACTTACTCTGGTTTGATGCCGATCTGTTTGACCAGATCGCCCCAGACTTTGTCTTCTTTTTCGAGAAACTTAGCGAATTGTTGCGGTGTATCGGTGCTGCTTTGCGCACCGATCTCGGCGATACGCTTGACCATCGCAGGAGAGGCCATGACTTTCATGACTTCTGCGTAAAGTCGATCTACGATTGGTTTTGGAGTGCCTGCAGGCAAGAAGAGTGCGTACCACTCATACAACTCAAAGCCTGGGAAACCTGACTCCGCGATCGTTGGGATATCCTTTAAGGCCTCAGGTCGTGTCGCACCCGTCGTTGCGATAGGACGAAGCTTTCCACTTTTAACGTGTGGAATCGTAGAGGTTGGGCTGTTGATCAACATCTGGATATGTCCAGCAAGCAGATCTGTGAGTGCTGGACCGCCACCCTTGTAGCCGATCTCGGTGATGTCTACGGCGGCAAGCTTAATCAGGTATTGCATAGAGAGCTGGCCCGAGGTCAGGCCACCTGGTGTACCGTAAGCCAAGGAGCCTGGTTTCGCTTTTGCGAGAGCAACGAGTTCTTGTAGATTCTTGGCAGGCACACTAGGGTTGACGGTAAGAATGCCAGGCATCAGCGCGAGCATTGCAAGGGGAGTGAAGTCCTTCTTGGTGTCGTAAGGCAGGCTCTTGGTGATGTGCGGATTAATGGCGTGCGCACTAATGAACAGACCAATTGTGTTTCCATCAGGCGCCGCCCTTGCAACCTCACGGGTCGCAATTGTGCTGTTCGCACCTGGTTTATTTACTACGAGCACGGGCTGTCCGAGTGCTTTGGAGAGATCGGGAGCGATCGCTCGTGCCAGTACGTCTGAGGTGCCGCCAGGTGCAAAGGTGACGATGATTTGAATGGGCTTATTCGGCCAGTCAGTTTGTGCGAAGCTTGAGAGCGCGAAACTGCTCGCCGCAAGTGCAAATAAGAACTTAATTTTTTTCATCTAAAGTCTCCAAGTGTTATCTGTTTTAGTTTTAATCGTCTGCCGCGTATCTTATTTCAAAACCTCTTGCGTGTGCGCACCCAGTTTGGGACTAGTGTTATCGGGGTTTTCGCTAAGAAAGACCGCGCTAATAGGTGTTGGCAAGGCCGGCATGCGTTGTCCGCTGGCGGCAATGAGCCCTCGCTTAAAGACTCCGCGCACATTAAAGTGCGGATCTGAGACGGCTTGCTCCAGTCCAATGACCTCTGTGACGCAAGTATCTTTTCCTTCAAACTTCTCGAGCCAATAAGCCGCGGGCTGTTGAGCGATGATTTTTGCGACACTGGCTTTCACAAGTGCTGGATTGTCGATATGTTCCAGCTCAGTCGCGCCAAGAATATTCAGAAAGTTATTCCAGAATTTATCTTCAAGCGGAGCGGCAGCAAGGTATTTGTTGTCAGCTGTTTGATAGATCTGATAGCGCGGACTGCCGCCGGTTACCAGTTCGTCTCCTGGTCTGGGCCACTGACCGGCCGCCCAACCTGCGCCTAAACCCCAGTACATCAGCGGGAACAGATTGTCAGACATGGACACATCAAGATGGCAGCCAGTGCCGTTTTGATCGCGGCTGCGCAGCCCCAAAAGAATATTCATGACCGCCGGATAGGCGCCGGCCGCTAAGTCGGCGGTAAGCACTGGCGGCACAAAAGGCGCGCCTGCTTTGTCGCCTCCCAGACCAACCATCCCGGTACGAGACTGATAATTCATGTCGTGTGCCGCAACCTGCGCGTAGGGGCCGTGCTGACCAAAGCCAGTGATTGAACAGTAGATAATTCTTGGATTGATCGCCTTGGCAGCCTCGTATCCTAAACCCAGGCGATCCATCACGCCCGGCCTAAATTGTTCAACGATGACATCTGCCTCGGCGATCAGACGTTCAATTTTTGCGCGCGTTGCTGAATCCTTTAGATCTGCGACGATCGATTTTTTTCCACGATTCAGAAGGCAAAAATTTACGCTGTCAGGGCCAACCTTTGGTTCGTAATCCCGCATATCGTCGCCCGACGCGCGCTCGATCTTAATGACATCTGCGCCCGCATCCGCTAGCAGAAGCGTACACATGGGTCCCGGCAAGAGCGTACTGAAGTCCAGTACTTTGACCCCCTCAAGCGGTTGCATCATCGTCCTCAATCAAAAGATTCTGTTTTAGCCAAGCGTTGCGCGCACGTCTGGCGGGCGCATAGGCTTCTTGACCAAGCTGCTCATAGAGGTCTTGTGTGACCTCGAAATGATGATGCAGGCCAGAGCGGTTGAGAAGGGCGATGGGACCGTCCGGGTATCCGAGACCAAGTCTAAGGGTCATGTCCATGTCGTTGGCTGTTGCGAGCCCCTCGTCTAGACGACGCAGCGCTGCGTTGTAATAAGGACGCACGAGACGATTCAGAATTCTGCCTGGAAAATCATGACAAACTGCCACGACCAGTCCGGCAGCCTCAAATGCCGCGCGCGCGGCGGCAAGCGCTTGATCGCTGGTGTAGGGCTTGCGCACGAGCTCCACGAGCTTTGTCGGCGCATCATCACCTATACGGAAACGTGCAAATCCAAGCACATTCTGAGGACCGTTGTCGTCATCAATATGAACACCTAAACATTCGTTGCCTAGTTCGATCGCGATGAATGCCGCCTTCTCGTGATCAAACACTGAATTTGCAAAGGCGTCTGCGGCATCTTGGCCGAGGTAGACCAAGCTATTGCCTTTGGAATCCGCTTGATTGATAAACGCATGCTTGTCTGGAAAAGAGTGACTGTCACCCGCTGCGATGATTTGATAGGTCATGCTGTCAGGCTCCAAAAATCTTGTTGCTATCGTAGGTGTGGAAACCCTTGCCGGATTTGCGGCCGAGGCGTCCTGCACCAATCATGCGCTTGACCAGCGGCGGGCAGGCGGCTCTGGGTTCGTTCGTCACCCCATGAAGTGCTTCACACAACAAGAGCTGCGTATCCATACCCACCATATCAAGTAGTTCAAGGGGGCCTAAGGGATAGCCCAGTGCTGTCTTGACGGCAAGATCGATATCGGCAGGTTCGGCGACCCCTTGGTCGATTAAGTTAATCACGTCGTTGTGCCATGGGACGAGAAAGTAATTAAGAATAAAGCCTGGGGTATCACGCGTGCGTACCGGACGTTGTCCCAATGCTTCGCACAGCTGCCAGGCACGCTTAAAGGTTTCGTCTGAGGTGTTCATGCCCGGGGACATTTCCACAAGTTTCATGAGCTGCGCGGGTAAGCAGAAATGCATTCCTACAAAACGATCGTCGCGACCTGTTCCACCGGCAATTTCGGTAATGGAAATTGTCGAGGTATTTGAGGCAAAAATCGTATGCGCAGGGCAAACGCCATTGAGTTGTTTGAAAATTGCGTGCTTAACTTTGAGGTCTTCGAATACGGCCTCAATGACTAAGTCGCAATCGCTGAAGTCCTGGATGTTGGTGGTGGTTAAGAACTGCGCCATAATCAGCGTGTCTTCGCCCTCGGCCAGCTTACCGCGCTCGACAGATTTTTTTAAGAAGGCGGCTGCTTGTTTCCGAGCGTTTTCTAGTGGCTCAGGCTTCAAGTCGTAAATGCGCGTTTTAAAGCCGGCACGGGCTGCCACGATGGCAATGCCGGTACCCATCGTGCCGCAGCCAACAATACCAATAGTTTGCGTGGCGTTCATTTTTTATCCTTGCGTAAGAAACTGCGTCCAATTAGTTGTCGATGGACTTGGTTCGTGCCTTCCCAAATTTGAGTAATCTTCGCGTCGCGCATCAGACGCTCTACACGATAGTCCTTGCAATAGCCGTAGCCACCTAAGAACTGCACCGCGTCAGTTGCCATGCGCATTGCAAGATCAGTCGCCTTTAACTTTAGGATCGAGGCTTCGATACCCACGTCGGGCGCGTCGTCCTGAATCAGTTGTGCGACACGCCAAAGCCAGGACTCGACCAGTACGAGTTCGGCTGCGAGATCGGCAACATTGAACTGTAACCCTTGAAACTCGAGTAAGCGTTTGCCGGACTGGCTGCGATTATTCATGTATTCAATCGCATCTTCAAAGGCAGCGCGCGCAATGCCTAGGGCATGGGCTGCGACGCTCGGTCTGGATTTGTTCAGGGAAGCAAGCAGAATCTTAAGACCATCACCGGGTGCGCAGAGTAGGTTCGCGCGGGGGATGCGGGCATGATCGAAGGCGAGTGAGGCCGTGCCAGAGGCGCGTGTGCCCATCTTGTCTTCAGTGCCAGTGACGCTGAAGCCGGGTGTGCCTTTTTCTAGCACAACGGCAGAGATGGATTCTTTGCTACCAGGAATCTCGCTCCACTTGCCGAACATAATGTAGAGGTCAGAGACGTCTCCATTAGAGATGAATATCTTGCTCCCATTGACGATGATCGAGTCTCCATCTGGTGTGAAGGTTGTCTTCATCCCTGTGGCGTCGGAGCCCGCTGTGGGTTCGGTAATCACAAGAGAAGCTAGTCCGCCTTCCGCGATGCGGGGAAGCAGACGATTTTTTTGCTCTTCGTTACCAAAGTCCATTAAAGGTTTGATTGCGTGAAAATTTGTTGCCCAGATAATGCCAGTTGAAGCGCAGGCTTGGCTCAGCTCACGTACGCAGGCGAGATAGCATGCGTATGAGAGTGGAGCGCCGCCGTACTCTTCAGGAATAAACATCGCGTTCAGACCGAGCGCATTGATCTCTTGGACGTTATCCCAAGGAAATTCTCCAGACTTGTCATAGGCGGCAGCACGTGGAGCTATTTTTTCGCGCGCAAGCTGTCGGACGGAATCAAGCAACATAGACTCCTCTTGATTCCAGTTTTGTGCGGCGTCGAGGCGGGTTAATACATTCATGATGCGTGTCCGAAGTTATTGCAACATACCGTGCCCACCATCGATATAGATGGTCTCTCCGGTCATGTAGGGTGAGTTCAGTACAAAAAGCGAGGTCACGAGTTGACCGACATCTTGCGCATTACCGGGGACACCAGCGGGAATGCGCTTGGACAGAAATTCGCCAAGCGGACCTTTCTCGATCATCTCGCGGTTAAAGTCAGTCTGAATGTAGCCAGGCGCCACATTCAATACGCGAATCGCTTTCGACGCCCATTCAACGGCCATGCAGCGCGTCATCGCAGCAACAGCCGCTTTCGTTGCGCAATAGGTGAGGTGTTGCTTGATACCAAGCTTGTCAAAAAATGAGCCGATATTAACGATCAAACCGCCTTTGTTTTCAAGCAAGTGAGGGTATACCACCTGACTTGCGGCAAGGACTGAATAGGCATTCACATCCATGACGTTCTTGAACTCCGCTTCCGCGATATTCTCAACGCGACCTTGCGAATGTATTCCTGCATTATTGACTAGCCCAACGATTGGTTGGCCACTACGCTTCACGACATCGCTGAAGGCTTCTTTTAATTGCTCAGGACGACTGACATCACATTTTGCGCTAAACCACTGTGAGCGATCGGCTTCGGTGGCGCCCTCGACTTGGGGAGCTTCACCCGATCGCGATAGGCACCCTACGGTATAGCCTGCACGTACTAACCCAAGCGAAATTGCGGCACCGATGCCGCGACTTGCCCCAGTCACGATGATGCAACCCTTTGAAGTTGAGACAGTCATTGCTATTGATCCTTGAATACAGGAGGCCGTTTTTCTAGAAAAGCGGACATGCCTTCCGTCGCATCCCCTGAACGAAAAGCCAGTGTTGAACAATCGCGTTCGATCCGAAGCCCTTCGGCAAGCGTGGTTTGCATGCCGCGCAGGATAGCCTGCTTAGCCATGTCCAGCGCGATCAGCCCATGTTTGAGGTAGGGCTTTAAAAACTCGCGACCGACAGCGGTAGGATCTTGTGAGTCGACGACGCGCGTGACAAGTCCGATGCGCTCGGCTTCGGTTGCATCGACTGTGCGCGCGGACAAAATCATATCCATTGCGCGATCTTGGCCAATCAACCGAGGTAGACGTTGCGTGCCGCCGTATCCAGGGATGAGACCAAGTTTGAGTTCAGGTAGCCCCATTTTGGCGCCGGCGGTTGCGACGCGAAAGGTGCAAGATAGCGCGAGCTCAAGTCCACCACCGAAGGCGTAGCCGTGGATGACTGCGACTGAAGGGACGCGCAATGCGGCCAAACGATCAAAGACGCTCTGACCAAAGCGCGCGCCTTCATGTTCTTGCATTAAGGTACGCCCCATGAGCTCAGTGATATCTGCCCCCGCACAAAAAGATTTCTCACCTTCGCCGGTCACAAAGACGCCGCGTACCTGACCCGCCTCGATGCCTTCTTCAATTTTTCCCAAGGTAGTGTTGAGCTGACCGAGTATTTCAAAGCTCAAGGCGTTGAGTGCTTTAGGACGATTCAAATGCAGGTGAGCGAGTTGGTCCGCAATAGTAAGTTCAATGGCCATAAGGGTTCCTAGGTGCTACGAGCTGATTCAGGATTCTTCCAGCGTACGGGGGTAGGCTGCAGGTCGCCGCGTTTTGCCATCTCTACCAGTTCACGTTTCAGGATTTTGCCACTGGCAGTTAAGGGAAACGCTGGCATCACGATAAAGAACTCGGGCATGTCGTACTTTGACAAACCAACGGCGTACAGGTGCTGCAGGACTTCCTCGGGATTGAGATCGTCATCTGTGCGTTTGAGGACAGCTAGGCATACACGTTCACCTAGCCGATCATCGGCGATCGGGAATGCTGCAGCCTTAACGATGTTTGCGTGCCGATGCGCTAAGTCCTCAATGCGTGCTGGATGAATATTGTGTCCGCCGCGGATAATCAGATCTTTCTTGCGACCGACGATTTGCAGGCATCCTTGTTCGTCCAAGACACCCAGGTCCCCACTCATGAACCAGCCCGAGCTATTGAAGGAGCGTTCGGTCGCCGTCTGATCGTCGAAGTAGCCTAAGGTTAAGACACCACCTCGTCCGCCGATCTCACCGACTTGACCGATCGGCACTTCATTGTCCGGATGTTCTGCATCAAAAATACGAACTTCATAACCAAGACCGGAGCGACCGCAGGTCGCGACAATCGTGTTGGTCGGGTCAGTGGGTAAGGTGTATTGGTGTGAGCCGTTTTCTGTCATGCCGTACACGTTCTGCGGGGTAATGCCAATGCGCAGAAACTGCTCGGCGACTTCTCGTGGAATGGGGGAGCCTGCCATGTAAAAAGATTTCACCTGGCCGAGTGTTGAGAGCCCACGTTTGCGGAACTCTTCAAGAATATCCATGGCATGGGTTGGGACCCCCATCACATAAGTCGCTTGGCTGCCGATGATCCACTCAATGGCGGGTATCCCCGATGCGTAGTTATGAATGGCGAGTTGCATGCCGGCGCTTAACCATTGTTCGGCTGCTACGGTGCCGATGTGATGGCTAAGCGGACTTAGCGTCAACAGGATGGTGTCCGTATTGTGATGCCAGTCTTTCACCATGCTGCGACCATTCGCTAGCAAGGTGTTGTCACTGTGCATCACACCTTTTGGTAAGCCTGTTGTACCAGAGGTAAATGCCAGATAGACGATCTTGTCTGGATTCTCTACTGGTGCAGGTTGTGAGCCGACATTAGCCGCTTCCTTGGGGTAGGGTACGGTTCCCACGATTGGCGAAGCTGCTTGATCGAAGTGCGCACCACACACGAAGGTCGCACGCAGAGACTTCACTTCACCGAGTTTTTCAAAAACTGGATGTTTGGCAGCATCCGATCCATAGCCTGGGGTTGTAAAGAAGGCCTTGCAGTCAACACGCTTGAGTAATGTGATGATTTCATCTGCCGTGTAACTTTGATGCATTGAGGGGCAACACACATAGCCGTTACGCGAACAGGCCAACAAAATCATGACGCTTTCTACTCGGCTGGGCAACCAAATTGCGACACGGTCGCCAGCCTGAAGGCCTGTGTTGTGCAGTGTCTCAGCCAAGGCCTCGACGGCATGGAACACTTCACGCCACGTGAGCGTCGTGAAGTTATCTCGCAACGCCACGGCGCTTGGTCTTTGTGCGACGTGCTTTGCCAGCAAGCCGTACATCGTGTCGTGTTGCCATGCTCCGCTTGCGTAATGCTCGCGCGTTTTTTGTGGATCATGCAAAGTCAGCATCATGATCGGATGATTCCTTTCAGCGTAGGCAAGCCGTTATTGACCAAACTTAGAGGCGTCAGGCTTACGACGCTCAGCAAAGGACGCGGCCATTTCGTCGTGCTCCTCTGTGTCGAGGTATCCGCGCAAAAGTAAATCATGTGCCATGCGTGAAAGGCCACCGACACCTCCATGACGTGCATTGAAGGCTGCTTTGATCGAGGCGAGTGCGAACGCACCGCGGTCAGCGATTTCAAGTGCCCATTTGCGTGTTTCGGCGCGGAGCTCCGCTGCCGGCACAACCCGGTTAATCAAGCCCATATCCACGGCTTGTTGTGGCGAGATCTTGGGGTTCGAGTACCACATCTCTTTTGCTCGTTTCTTACCGATCAAGTCTTCCAGATACCAGGTGCCGTAACCTGCATCAAAGCTGCCTACCATCGGTCCTACTTGACGGAACATAGCGTTGTCAGCGGCGATGGTGACGTCACACACCATCTGTAAAACGTTGCCTCCTCCAACTGCGTAGCCATTCACAGAAGCGATCACGGGTTTTTGCAGACGATCAATGCTTTCGTACATTTCGAGCGTTGGTAGAACGCCCGCATAGAGTTGCGTGTCTTCCATGCCGTCCTTGCGGCCACCCAAACAAAAAAAGCGGTCGCCTGCACCCGTCAGTACGATGACGCGAGTACGGGTTTCCCTTCTAATTTCATTGATGCAATCGCGAATTTCGTGGCACATCTTTTCGGTAAACATATTGCCATCTTGAGGGCGATTTAAGGTGATGGTACCGATGGGACCATCTTCTTCGTAAATAATTTCGTCGAACTTCACGGGTTGTCTCCAGTAAATAAAATTTGAATTGTTGATTTAATTAAGAATGTATCTGATTTAGAGTTGAACGCTAGCAGTACCGATCCCGTCAAACTGGGCAACGACTAAGTCACCGGCTTGGGCTGCGGGCATACCGCACCAGCTGCCAGTAGTCACAATTGAGCCTGCAGGCAAGGTGACGTTACCGTTAGTGGCATGTTGTATCCAAAAGGGGATGACCCAGCGTGGATCCTGTAACGAATGGGTTCCGATAAACTCGCGCGTTGGGTTGTCCCCGATTTTTACGGTGCAGCGTTGCTTGGACCAGTCTCGATGTACCTCGCGTTCGCTGTAGGGTAGCCAGTCACCTAAGACTAACGCGCCGTGCGATTGCATGTCAGCAAGTTTGAGTAGCGGCGAAGCTTTGTCGTTCTGGATCCAGCGCGAGTCGACAAGTTCGATAGAGACTGTCAGTGCATCGATAAGGCCATGACCTTGTTCTTGTGTCATATTGACTGCTTCTTGAGCCGTCACGCTGCGTTTGGTTTTGAAGGCGATTTCAATTTCGATCAAGCGGATATTGAAGGCGTGATCGCCTGCTTTGGCCGGGCTTGACCAAATACCGCTTTCGAGCAGTGCCGTGTTGGCGATGTCACTTTGCCTAGAGGGCCCACCTGACTTCCAGAAGCGCGCTGGTATACGTTGGTTGGGCGCAAGCGCCTCCAACACCTGCTCCTGCACTGCTTGTGCCTCTTGTGCGTTCTGTAGCTCAGTTAACAAGGGCGTAGGATCGATGGGGCTCTTGTCAGCCCGAGCTGCAAGCAAGGCATGTGTGACTGCAGCAATATGCGAATTTGTCATTAAATTTCACTCTGTGGTCGGGAATCAAGGATAATCCAGATCTCTCTTGCCGGCACCCCGCTGTCGTCCACAATCTAAGAATTCCTATGGCTCTGCGTGCAACGATTTATAAGGCTGAACTCAACGTGGCGGACTCGGATCGTCACTATTACGGAAGCCATGCGCTGACCTTGGCTAGGCATCCCTCCGAGACGGATGAGCGCATGATGGTGCGCTTGCTCGCGTTTGCCCTGTATGCACAAGAGGATCTGGCATTCACAAAGGGTTTGAGCGACACGGACGAGCCCGATGTTTGGCTCAAGGACTTAACTGGCGCGATCGATCTGTGGATAGAGGTGGGTCAACCTGAGGAGCGCCGCATCCTCAAGGCCTGCGGTCGCGCTAAGCAAGTTGTTGTTTATTGTTATGCGGGACATAACAGTAAGCTTTGGTGGGAGTCTGTGCGCAGTAAACTCGAACGCACGCGTAATCTTCGCGTGGTCTGCCTGCCTTCAGAACAAACAAAAGAGCTTGCTTCCTGGGCGCAGCGCACGATGACACTGCACGTAAACATTCAGGATGGTGAGCTATTTGTGTCAAGTGATCGAGGTCAGCTCACCATTGAGCAAGAGGTCTGGCGGGAGTAGCCCCAACGCTGCTTTAGACACCCATCTGGGTAGCGAGATCTCGGATGTCTTTGGCGACAATATCCCAGTTCTCTGAAGCACTTAGATTGGTCTTTTGTTCAGGGCCATGTTCTGTCGGTCGTGGCCAAAAAGCCGTTTTTAGTCCCACTTTGCGCGCCGCGGCTAAGTCGTCATTGTGTGCGGCACACATCATGACTTCGCTTGGGTCGAGTTGCAGGATATTGGCAACGCCCAAGTAAGACTGTGGCTGCGGTTTGTAGCAACGAAACACCTCGGTCGACAGGTTCAAATCCCAAGGCAAGCCTGTGTATTTGGCGATGTCGGTCAGCAGCGAAACATTTCCGTTAGACAGTGGCGCAATAATGTATTTGCTCTTTAGGCGTGTCAGACCTGCAACGGCATCTGGCCAGCCGTCCAGCCGATGCCAAACCTTATTGACATGCTGGCGTTGGGCTTCTGTCATTTTCTCAAGACCAAACTCTGGCAATAATTGCTCGAGTGACTCACGGTGTAATACATCAAGAATGGTCCATTCCCTCTGGCCGCTCCGTACTTTTTCCATTGAGGGCTGGTAGAGCGAGCGCCACTTCACCGCAAGTGCAGTCCAGTCGCAGCTGTAGCCGTTCTCTGCGCCCCAACGAGTGAGATCGCGCGTAATGCTGCCGCGCCAGTCCACGACGGAGCCAAAGGTGTCGAACACCATTGCTTTAACGCTAGAGGTGAGTGCGCTCATGATTACATGACCGCCGAGGTGCCGCCGTCAAGATTGACGCTGCTGCCCGTGACGTAGCTCGAAGCCTCTGAAGAAAAGAACGCCACGACGTTAGCGACCTCTTCGGCGCGACCTACACGACCGAGTGGAACCTCTTTGCCCTGTTTTTCGTACAGCTCTTCGACGGGAATTCCCGCTTTTGCTGCCTTACGCTCATGTTGACCTGCGCGAATCAGACCGATACATACGCTGTTGACCAAAATGTTGTCTGCTGCAAATTCTTTAGACAGTGCTTTGGTCATTGCCAAGCCTGCCGCACGCGTCACAGTGGTAGGCATAGACTTGGCCTTGGGTTGTTTGGCGCCGATATTTGTGACGTTGATAATGCGACCCCATTTGTTTTTGCGCATTTCTGGAATCGCGAGGCGCGACAAACGAATCGCAGCGAATAATTTAAGATCAAAATCAGCCTGCCAGTCTTTGTCGGTCACTGATTCAAACTCGCCGGTCGCTGAGGTACCAGCGTTATTGATCAGAATATCAATACGCCCATAAGCCTTCAGGACCTCTTGGATGATACGAGCACACTCTGCGTCCTGGCTGACGTCTGCTGCAATGGCTAGCACTTTGCCGCCCGCTGCGCGGATTTCTGCAGCAACTTGATCCAAAAGTTCACGGCCGCGTGCAGCGATCACCACGGTGGCGCCTTCTTCGGCTAGCTTGATCGCACAGGCCTTACCGATGCCTTGTGATCCGCCTGTCACGAGTGCGACCCGATTTTTTAGTCCGAGATCCATTTGATGTCTCCGTTGAGATATTTGTAAATTGTTATCAGTTTTACCGAAATACCGGACTGCTGACTAGTTATTTTGATTCTCGGCAGCGACTTGCCTGAGTGCTTGTTCGAAGGCGTCAGCAGGCTGCGCGCCTTGCAGCAAGTATTTCTCGTTAACGATGATCGAGGGGACAGAATGAATCCCCATCGAGGTGTATTTCACTTGCTGTGCGCGTACCTCTGCAGCGAACTCATCGGTCGCCAAGATACTTGCCGCACGGTCTGTGTCTAATTCCGCGCGGCTGACTGCGTCGAGAACGTTCTTGGGATCATCCAGATCGACCGCCAACTGAAAGTAGGTGATGAGTAATTCACGTTTAAGGCGATGCTGCGCTTGTGCACCATGTTCAAGTCCGGCCCAATACAACAATCTGTGTGCATTAAATGTGTTGTAGACGTGTTTGCGCCCTTCGGGATGGAAGGGATACCCCACCGCCGCGGCGCGCGCCTTAATGTCGTTTTGCGTGGCGCGCACTTGCTCAACCGTTTTGCCATATTTTTGGGTGAGATGTTCAAAAACCTCTTGTCCGCCCGGTGGCATATCGGGATTTAACTCGAAGGGTTGGAAGTGAATCTCAACTTCAAACTCGTCACCAATATTTTTGATGGCTTGTTCGAGGCCGCCGAGACCAACCGCGCACCAGGGGCACGCAATATCTGAAACATAATCAATTTTGACAGTCATGGGCTTTCCGAGTTTGTGCGCGCATTACATTCGTGCCATGTTAGCCCAATTGCCCGTTGGAGAAGGGTTTGAAGCCTGTATCATGGGAAAATTCCTTGCTTGTTAATTAGCCACTTTTGTGTGCGCCACCGTTCAGGAGAGATGTAATGCTTGCCAAATATCAAGTCGCCACAATCGAAGGGGATGGCATCGGTCCCGAAGTTTGTCAGGCAGCAGTTCTGGTCTTGAAGGAGGCGTTAGGGGAAGGCATCGTTTCGTTTGATGATTTTCCTGGGGGCGCAACCCATTACGTAAAGTCTGGCCAAGTGCTTCCGCCTGACACGTTTGAAGCCTGTAAAAATGCACACGCTATGTTGCATGGTGCAGCGGGTTTGCCCAATGTGACCTATCCCGACGGTACTGAGGTGGGCAACGATCTGCATTTGCAGTTGCGGTTCAAGCTCGACTTATACGCCAATGTGCGACCAATTCGGTTGTATCAAGCGGACTTTTCACCACTCAAGAATCGCCGTGCCGGGGACATTGATTATGTCATCGTGCGAGAGAACACGGAAGGTTTATACGCAAGTCGAGGCGCTGGCGTATTGCTGCGCGGGGAAGTCGCGACGGACACGCTGGTGCTCACTCGAAAAGGTTGCGAGCGGATTGCACGTTTTGCTTTTGACTTGTCACGCAAGCGAAACGGTGCGCCGTCTGATCACAAGCGACGAATAACGGTATGCGATAAGGCCAACATCCTGCGCAGCTACGCCTTCTTTCGTTCGGTGTGTGATGATGTTGCGAAAGACTATCCTGACGTGTCAATTGACTACTCGTATGTCGACGCAATGACAGTGCATTTAGTAAAACGTCCCGAGTTTTATGATGTGATCGTGGCAGAAAACCTTTTTGGGGACATCATTTCGGACTTGGGCGCAGCAACGGTCGGTGGAATGGGTATCGCCCCTTCTGGCGAGCTTGGTGACCACCACGGCTTATTTCAGGGGGCGCATGGGTCTGCCCCTGATATTGCTGGCCAAAACATTGCGAGTCCCTTAGCGACGATTTTGTCGGGCTCGTTCATGCTGCAGTGGTTGGGGGATCGCCATGCTGATCCTCGTTTGACTGAGGCGTCACAGCGAGTGGATCGGGCGGTCGAGCTTACCTTGGCACAAGGAAAGACGATTCCGAGAGATTTGGGCGGCTTGGCGTCATGCACCGAGATGACGCAGGCGATTTGCAGAAACTTAAAGTAAGCCTTGCAGCGGAGGGATTGCTGAGGTTTACCCGTATAAAATGATAAGTTCAGGCATATAAGCTAGGATTTTTCATGATCAAAGCAGTAGCGGGTGAAGCGATCTCTTTCAAGAGATTGGTCGAGGCGTCTTGGCTGATGAAGTTAGTGGTGCCGGTGTGTCTGGTCGCGGTCGCACCCCCTGTTTGGTCGCAGGGCGCACCCGCAGCACCGCTGGCGGTATCCGTTATTGAGGCGCGTGCCACCTCGGTGCCGAGCACGATTGAGGTCACTGGGCAAGCCGAAGGCGCAAAAGAGACCGAAGTTCGCGCCCGCGTGAACGGTATTTTACTGAAGCGCTTGTATGTCGAGGGGTCCGTCGTTAAAGAGGGACAGCCACTGTTTCAAATAGACCCAGTTCCATTTCAAAATGCTTTAGATGAAGCGCAGGCGCGCGCTAAGCAAACAGAGCGCGAAGCTGCGCGACTCAAAAAACTTTTTAGCCAACAAGCCGTTAGCCGGAAAGAGTTTGACGATGCGACCTCAATTAATGAGATTGCTCAAGCCACACTCAAGACTGCAAAGTTAAATCTAGCTTGGACAACGGTTACGGCACCAGTGGAAGGTGTGTCAGGTCGTGCATTACGTCCTGAGGGCCATCTCATTACGAGCACTGGTGATGCCGGCTGGCTGACATCGATTTATCAAGTTGATCCGATTTGGGTACGGTTTGGTTTATCAAGTGCAGATGCGTCCCGATTGCCGTCAGGAAAGTCAGAAGCGCCAATCGACGCGCCGGTCCAATTGTTGTTAGGGAATGGGCGAGTCTACGATCAGCCAGGCAAACTAAATTTCCGATCGGTATTTATTGATCCCAAGCTGGGCACCCAGCAGCTCAGAGCGGAGTTTCCTAATCCAGACCGTGCCATATTGCCGGGACAGTTTTTGCGCGTAAAAATTACGACAGGTAGTCTCAATAATGTGTTTTTAGTTCCGCAGCGGGCGGTCATTCAAAATGATCGCGGCTACATGGTCTGGACCGTGGGCAACGACAACAAAGTGGTGCCAACTCCCTTGAAGATGGGGACGTGGCTCGGGCAAAACTGGGTGGTGTTGTCTGGCTTGAAAGAGGGCGATCGCGTTGTCGTTGATCAGATTATCAAGATACGCCCCGGCGCGGTGGTTCAGCCCACGGTGGTTCCGCTCGAGCAACAAACCCAGGCGTCGAAGGACACTCGATGAGCTTTTCGAGCTTCTTCATCAGCCGGCCGATTTTTGCGGCTGTGATTTCCATCACCATCGTTATCGCGGGCTTGATGGCTGCACGGGGATTGCCAATCGCGCAGTACCCACAGATTGCACCTCCTACGGTCATCATCACCGCAAACTACCCCGGGGCCTCGACTGAAACGTTGACGCGAACCGTCGCTGGCCCCATTGAAGAGCAGCTTTCTGGCGTCGAAAATTTGCTCTTTTTTAATTCTGTTGCGCAATCGAGCGGAACCTTGGTGATTACGGCAACGTTCGAGGTGGGTACGAATGTTGACACAGCGACGGTCAACGTCAATAACCGCGTCAAGATCGCAGAGCCGCGTTTGCCGGATATCGTCCGTCAGTTTGGTGTTACCGCTCAAAAGCGTTCTAACGACATTTTGATGGTGGCCGCAATTACCTCGCCCAAGGATGAGCACTCCAATCTTTACTTGTCCAACTATGCGTTGGTCAATGTCTTAGATGAGCTCAAGCGCTTGCCTGGCGTAGGTGATGCGGCAGTCTTGGGCGCTAAAGATTATGCAATGCGTATTTGGCTCAAACCTGATCGCATGGCGCAGTTGGGTTTGACTGCGACCGATGTGGCTGCTGCAATCGCTGCGCAAAACAAGCAGAATGTGGCCGGCAAGATTGGTCAGGAGCCCGCCCCAGAGGGGCAGCAGCTCGTCTACACGGTTACTGCCAAGGGGCGGCTTGTGACCCCAGAGCAATTCGGCGAAATCGTGATTCGATCCACGGGTGCGGGTGGGGTGTTGCGTTTGAAGGATGTCGCGCGTGTCGAGCTCGGAGCGGCTGACTATGACGCCAATACGATGCTGCTCGGTAAGCCGGTTGCGTTGGTGGCGACGTATCTGCAATCGGGCGCAAATGCGCTTGCGGTTGCGGAAAGTGTCCGCAAGAAAATGCAAGAGCTTGAGAAAAAATTCCCGCCAGGTATTGAGTATGTAATTCCCTTTGACACCACAAAGTTTGTGACCGCCTCAATCAATGAGGTGTTGAAAACGCTCGCCGAGGCAATGGTGCTGGTGGCGATAGTCGTTTTTGTTTTCTTGCAAAATTGGCGTGCAACGCTGATTCCCCTAATAGCGGTTCCCGTATCCTTGATTGGCACGTTCGCAGGTCTTTGGGTCTTTGGCTTTTCGATCAACACGCTGACATTATTTGCAATGGTATTGTCGATTGGCATTGTGGTGGATGATGCGATCGTCGTGCTAGAAAACGTCGAGCGGTTGATGGCGGAGCGTCAATTGTCTCCGAAGGATGCAGCCTATGAAGCGATGCAGGAAGTGTCAGGCGCCGTAGTGGCGATTGTTCTTGTTTTGTCTGCCGTATTCATTCCTGTCGCATTTTTGGGCGGTATCGCTGGCAAGTTATATCAGCAGTTCGCCGTGACAGTTGCGCTTGCTGTTGTGTTGTCGGGAGTCGTGGCACTGACGCTTACGCCCGCACTATGCGGGGTGCTGCTCAAGCCTAGTCATCACGAGCCAAAGGGATTTCGTTGGTTCAATCGCGCCTTCTCCGCCTTCACAGAGAAATACACTGTTTTGGTCAAGTTCACGCTGTATCACCGACTATTTGGTGCCTCTGTGTTCGGAGCAATAGTCGTAGGTTGTTTTGTGATGTTTCGGTTGGTACCGGGTGGCTTTGTTCCGCCAGAAGATCAGGGCTATTTGATTAGCGCGCTCGTGTTGCCCGACGGTGCAAGCTTGCAGCGAACACAAGCCACAGGGGATGCCTTTCAGAAAAAAGTTGCCCAAGATCCAGGCGTGGCGAGGGTATTTGTTATCGCTGGTAATGACATTATCGGAGGGGGGCGTCGTACGAATGCAGGCACGATTTTTATTCCCTTAAAAGACTGGGATCAACGTGAGTCCTCCTCGGACCAGCTTGCGAAAAAATTTACTGGCCTGGGAATGACATTGCCCGACGGTATGGCGCTCGTATTCAACCCACCTCCAATTCGTGGTTTAGGCTCGGCTGGAGGTTTTGAGTTCTACGTGCAGTCTAAAGGCGAGCCATCGGTGCCTAATTTGGCGCTTGTCACAAATAATTTTATTGACGAACTGAAAAAGCAATCAAAGCTGACGGGTATCAATACGTTCTTTAGGCCGACATCGCCTCAGCTGTACGTTGAAGTGGATGAGGCGAAGGCGCTGTCTCTGGGTATAGCGGTGGCAGATGTGTATTTCAGTTTACAAGCGCTGATGGGCTCGCTGTATGTCAATGATTTCAACTTAAACGGACGCACCTACCGCGTGCAGATGCAGGCTGATTCCCAATATCGCGCCTCGCCCACCGATCTCGGTGAGCTTTACGTTCGCGCTGATAACGGCAGTATGGTTCCAATTGCAGCGTTGCTTACCGTGTCGAGTCTTGTCGGGCCAGAGCAGCTTGAGCGTTTTAACGGTTTCTTGGCGGCGAAGGTGCTTGGAAGTGCTGCCCCTGGTGTGAGTTCAGGCGAAGCGATCAGTCTTGTTCAAGCGGTTGCAGGAGCGAGTTTGCCGACGGGTTATGAGTTGGCATGGGCAGGTCAGGCTTATCAGCAAATTCGCACGGGTACTGCCTCAGGCTTAGCTTTTGCATTCGGAATCGTTATGGTCTTTCTGATCTTGGCTGCGCAATACGAGCGTTGGTCTTTGCCTCTTGCTGTGTTGCTTGCGGTTCCTTTTGCATTGTTTGGGGCCTTGTTTTCTATTTGGGTACGTTCGATGCCCAATGACATTTACTTTCAAATTGGCTTGATTGTATTGGTCGGACTCTCTGCGAAGAATGCGATTTTGATCGTCGAGTTTGCTGCCCAAAAGCGCGCACAAGGTTTGAGTAACATGGATGCCGCACTGCTTGCAGCAAAACAGCGCTTTAGGCCAATTGTGATGACTTCTTTGGCGTTCATTCTGGGGGTTTTTCCCTTAGTGATTTCCTCTGGTGCGGGCGCAGCAGCTCGGAAATCTATGGGGACTGGGGTGTTTGGGGGGATGTTGGTTTCTACCTTTATCGCGACAATTTTTGTGCCGATGTTCTATTTGTGGCTGACTCGCAAGCAAGACGTGGTCAAAGCAAAAGAGCCTAGTGCGAGAGCCGAAGAATCCACCCCCGAGGCAGGGCCTAAGTCATGAGGCCAATGCGTCATTTATGTGCGGCCGGGGTATTGCTCGTTTTAAGCGGCTGTCTTCTTGGGCCAGATTACAAACGCCCCGAGGTACCCTTGCCTGCCGATTTCAATACTGGCTACACGGTGAGTGGGGTGAAAAACGACACACCTTCTTCAGGTGTGTCTGTCAAACAAGATTGGTGGACGCTGTTTGAGGACCAAACACTAAGTGAGTTAGTGGAACGCGCACGTGTTGAGAATGCGGATCTTCAAATCGCGCTAGGACGTTTGGCGCAGGCAGAAGCAATAGCGCGACAGGCTGGGGCCGCGTTGTATCCATCCTTGAACATGACTGGTTCGGCCACCCGGGCCTCGACCGGGACCTCGGTGAGCCCTTCGGGCGTTGGCTTGCAGACAAATACGTCGCAGCTTGGCCTAGTGACTTCGTATGAGTTGGATGTCTGGGGGCGGGTGCGTCGCAATATTGAATCTGCGACGGCCCTAGCCACTGCGAGCACCTATGAGCGCGATAGCGTTGCGTTGACGGTCTCTGCGCTTGTGAGCAACACATATATGCGTTTGCGCTCACTAGATGCGCAAATTATGGTTGTTAGCCATTCTGTGCAGACGCGCGCCGATACCTTGCGGGTAGCACAAGCTAAGCTAGACGGAGGTTTGGTTTCACCGATCGATGTTAATCAGGCTCTTGCTGCCCGCTCTGCGTCACAGGCTACGTTATCCGAATTAAAAAGGCAGCGTGCAATCGCCCAGAATCAGTTGGGTATCCTCACGGGGAAGCTTGATCTGAAGCTTCAGCCTTTGGATCTGAGAAGCCTTCCGTTGCCACCAGTGCCTCCTGCCGGTATTCCCTCTACAATTCTTGAAAGTCGTCCTGATATCAACCGAGTAGAGCAAGAGCTGAGCGCAGCGAATGCGCGGATCGGGGTCGCAACCGCTAACTTCTTTCCCACTATTTCTTTGACGGGTGTTTTGGGTTCGCAGACGGTTGACTTTAGTGCCTTTCTTTCAGGCCGCAGCGCCGTATGGTCAGCTAGTATTGGTCTGTTACAACCGATCTTTTCTGGTGGTGCCTTGCAGGCAAGGTTGGATTTTGCTCGGGCTCAGCAGCAAGAGGTATTAGGGAATTACGTTAAGGTCGTCCGTGGCGCATTTGGCGAAGTCAGCGATGCATTGGTGTCAGTGAGCCAGACTCTTGAGACGGAGCAGTTTTTGTTGCAACAAGTTAAGGCGGCAACAAAGGCGCAGGAGCTAGCTGCTCTGCGTTACGAGGCTGGCTATGTGGACTATCTGAATGTGTTGGAGGCGCAACGGGCTGCGAATGAAGCGAACTTGGCTTTTGTCATTAATCGCTCATTGCGGCTTCAGGCTGGAGTGGATTTATTTAAGGCATTAGGCGGTGGTTGGACCGTTGGTCAATAATCGCCCATCTCGTAAATCGATCGCTATACCTAGGGGATAATTTTGATGAACGAAGCAGTCGAGAAACAATACAACCCGCGCACCACAGTAACGCCAGAGCAGTTGCTTGCCTTTACAGAACAAGGCACGCGAGCCAGTGAAGAGGCGCGCGCCCGGTATGAGGGCGTTTACGACTTGCGGTATGGCCCCGGCCCTTTAGAAACGGCTGATTTTTTTTACTCAGGAAAACCAAACCAACCTGTCATGGTGTTCTTTCATGGCGGCTACTGGAGAGCGCGTGATAAAAAGGATTACACCTTTGTTGTCAGCGGTGTCTTGCCGCTTGGCTGTTCGGTGGTGGTCATGAATTACGACCTATGTCCGGCCGTGACTGTTGCTCAGATTGTCGATCAAACGCGTCGTGGGCTCGAGTGGGTCGCTCAGCAAGCGGCGGGTTGGAATGTTGATGGAAGTAAGATCCTTGTGTCTGGCCACTCTGCTGGTGCGCACATCATTGCAGCGACCTTGGCTCAAACGGGTGCTGGTTTTCAGCTGAAGCAACACGGAATCAAAAAGGCTTATCTGATCAGTGGGGTATTCGATGTAGAGCCGGTCTTGCAAATTAGTGTGAACGAAGAGGTTCATCTTCAACCTGCGGATGTTCGGCTGCTTAGTCCTGTGCGGCATCCCTTTGCTCCCGACATCCATTACGAGGTTGTGGTTGGAGGGGCGGAGCCACGCGATTGGATCGGGGAATCAGCCAAGATGGCGGCCCATTTAAAATCGATGGGATGCGAGGTCGGCTTGCATGAGTTGGCAGGGCTGAATCACTACACCGTCTTACATGAAATGGATAGCCCATCCGGTTACATCGCTAAGCTTATCGCCCGCGATCTAAAAACACTTTAATTTGAATTATGATGTTGGTCTGACTTAGGTAAAGCACGTGGAAACAGTTGACCAGACTAAAGATACTTCAGAGCTCGGCGCCTCAATGCGTATCGAGTTGGGGATGCTTTTGCGTCAAGAGCGACTCAAACAGAAGAAAGAGATTGGCGATGTCGCCAAACGTTTGATCCTCTCCCCGAGCCAGGTGCTTAACCTTGAGGCCGGCACGATGGAGTCCTTCCATCATGAGCGCCGCTACGTGCATGCACTGAAGGGCTATCTTTTTTACCTTGGACTGAGTCGTGATCTGATCGTTAACGATAAGTTGCAGCAGCTCGAGTCGGCCAGCTTGCAGTCCGTTGCCTCCTCAGCGTCGGGTGTGGCGCGTTTGTACAAGGCGGGGCATGGCCCGGCGCCAATCGATGCATACACACAAAGACGTCGCATATATATTTTGGCCGGCAGTATTGTGGCGATTACCGTCTTTGTCCTGACGGTGAGCATCGCAGGCGGATTTTTTAGTAGTGCTGGGGATTCTGAGGTCGAGCAACGAGCTGCGCCTGACTCAGAGAAGGTCGCTGTTGCAGACACGACAGTGGTGCCGGCCCCTTCAAGCGCTGCCTCCGACTCGAGCTTGCAGCCTGGACCAACAGCGGTTCCAAGCACTACGGCCCAAAACACAGCGACCTCTCAGGGCGGCAAAGCGTCTGAGGCCGCCTCGACACCGGCAAGCGCAGGTACGCCAGCGACTAGTCTGCCTCTTGCCAGCACGACTGCCGGGCCCGCGGCATCATCACCTGGTGTGTCTGCCTCGCAGCCTGCTACGGGATCGACTGCTGATCCGTTCGCTAATTTAAAGAGTTCAACGCTTCGTATCGCGTTTGTCGGCGAGTGTTGGGCCTCACTAATCACGACGGATGGTCGCCGGACCGAGCGTATCTTTCAGGCTGGTCAGTCTATCGACGTAGAGCTTGATCGAGTCACCTCGTTAACGATCGGAAATAGTTCTCAAGCCAAGCTACAGGTAGGCGCCAAGCCTCTCGATCTTACAAAGAGTGGGGCGCTTACCGGTAACGTGGCCCGACTCAATCAAGCCATACTGCAGAAGTTAGTAAAGCAGTAGCGCGTGCTACTTGAGGATATCGATTAGGTTTGAAAAGCCATCGGTCCAGGCCTTAAAGCCAGGGCGAGGGACCAGCTTGACGCCACCTTGCAGTTCCTTGGGTAAAGTTGCGGCGCGCTCGGGTGACATCAACAGCGCCCATACTGTGTGTCGGCAAAATGGCTCACCCGAATTCTTAGGAAGGCTGTAAAGCAGACCGACTTTACCGTAATGCTGCGCGATCGCCGCCATCACCGGTTGCAGATCAAGGTACTGGTTCGTGATGTGTACGGCCAAAATGCCATCAGGCTTCATATGGCCGAGGTAGATTTTCATCGCCTCGAGCGTGAGCAAGTGTGTTGGAATCGAGTCGCCAGAAAATGCATCCATCGCAAGCAAATCGAATTGCTGGGGAGGTTCGCGCTCCAGCATCAAGCGGCCATCTCCAAGAATAGAGACCATTTTTGCGGGACTGTCGCTTAGATAAGTGAACTCAGCGCGTGCGACATCAAGAACCTGATCATTGATCTCGTACATACGCATCTCATTGCCAGGCCGTCCGTAGGTGGCAAGGGTGCCCACACCAAGGCCCACGATACCAATTTTTTGTGGCTGCGCGGTGCTCAGGCTATTTAATGCCAACCCAACACCAGACTGTGGACAATAGTATGCCGTTGGTTTGCGGCGTAAGTTCTCATCCATATATTGCTCGCCATGAATGATGTTGCCATGACGCATAATTCGTTTGATGCCATTTGCCGTCGGGACATCTTCAACGCGGAGTTGGCTGTAAAAATTACGCATGACGACACGGTAGCCACTGACATACTCGATTGAGAGATAAACGAGCCGTGCGCTAAATAGTACTAAAGCGATGGCAATTCCGATGCGTAATGCTTTGGGACTCTCTTTCCAAACCACGACGCTTGTCAGCGCTGCACATAGAAATAAGCCAATCGGTAATTCAAAATACGCATTGAAAATGGCGGGTGCGACAAGACCAACAAAGGTTCCGCCAAGTGCACCGCCTACCGACAGCATGAGATAAAAAAGTGTCAGGTATCGCACAGGTGGTTTTCTGCGGACGAGTTCGCCGTGGCACACCATGCAAAATACAAAAAGCGAAAGTGTTAGCAGCGTGACCATCACCGGAACGCTTTGGCCATGTGAAAGCACATAGTCCACCGTTACTAGCGCAATAGGCAATGCGATGAGGAATGCTGGTCTTACGTAGTAGCGCGGCGCATCAAAGCACAGAATAAAACTAAGTAGATAGATACTGAGTGGCAAAACCCAAAGAAAAGGCACAGGTGCGACGTCGTTTGTTAACTGTTGTGTCAGTGTTAACAGGAGAATCGATGCCGTTGCAGCTAGACCCACCCAAAGCAAACACTCGCGAAAGGAGGGGCGCACCGCTGGTGTCGCATCCACTTTTTTTGCCGCCCTTGGGGCGTGGCTCTTCCAAACAACGACTCCGGTTAATAGAGCACCAAGCGCGAACACGGCATAGCCCATTGACCACATGTTGGCTTGATGTTGAACACCAAAAAACGGCTCGATCACGATAGGGTATGAAAGAAGCGCCAGCATCGATGCGAGGTTCGATAGTGCATACAGGCGATAAGGCTTGATCTCTGTGCCTGGCTTGGAGAAAGCCAATGCATACCATGCTTGCATGAGGGGGCCAGTCGTGGATAGCATCAGGTAGGGAGCGCCTACGGCGATGGTCAGTACAACAAATACCGCCCAACTTGGGTCTGTCGATGCATCGCCCTTCCATGCAGGGTCTGCCGCGACAGGCAGCATCAGCAAACTCAAAATCAAAAGCGTCACATGCACAAGCACTTGTTTGTGGGGTGAGAGTTTCTCATGCAGCCAGTGCACGTAAGCGTAGCCCAGTAAAAGTTCTGCTTGAAAGAAAACCATGCAGACGCTCCAAACGGACGACGAACCCCCAAACCACGGGAGAATCATTTTGGCAACGATCGGTTGTATTTGAAAAAGTAGAAAAGCAGATAAAAAAACAGTGCTTGAAAAAATCAACATGCTTAATGCATCCCTAAATATGTTGTGAGGGAGTGGTAGAAAGAAACAGCCATTCTATTTTTTGTTATCCGTAGATAATTCAGGCTTGAGATCTCTGTAACCATCCCAGCCGCCACCTAAGGCTTTGACGAGTGCGATATTGGCTAAAAACTGGCCCCCATGCATTTGCCACTTAATACGCTGCGCAGTGAGTTGGTTTTGTTGGATTAAGGCTAGCGTTTGAGCAGTATCAAGGCCCTCACGATACCGAATCGCGCTGATTTGATAGGCCTTGTCCAGATTGCGTACGGCTTCGTCTTGTTTGTTGCGCGCACGCTCAAGTTGCTGCACGCTACTCATTGCATCTTGCGTTTCCTGGATGGCGACGGTAATTGTTTGACGGTAGCCCGCCGCTGTCGCCCGATAGCCGGCCTGGGCAAAGCGATAGTTCGCACTCGTGCGTCCGCCATCAAAGAGCGTTTGAGTTGCGGTCACGCCAAGAGTCCAAATGATTGACGGCACACTGAGTAAGTTCGCAATGTTTGTCGAGTCAGCACCCAAAAAAGTGGGCGCGATCAGGAGGGAGGGAAAGAATGCGGCTTTCGCGACACCCACTTGGGCGTTCGCCGCAGCCATTGCACGCTCGGCGGCAGCTACATCGGGTCGTCGCTCAAGAAGTGAGGAGGGTAAGCTGACAGGAAAGACCGGAGGCTGGTTGGGCAAGCGACCGGGTGCGATAGAGAATAAAGCAGCAGGCGTACCGGTGAGCGTCGCGATTAAATTTTCTTGGACATTGCGTAGCGATCGAAGCATCTCAAGCTGCGCACCACTCGACTCACTTAGGGCCATTTGCTGCGACAGCTCGGTGCGACCCGCTGCGCCTAGGTCGTAGCGCTTCTGAATGAGATCCAGTAACTTTTTCTGAATGGCAACAATATTGCTCAGAATGCGGATTTCTTCATCATATTGTCGCATTAAAAAATACGCACTAGCGAGTTGAGCAGTAAGCAACAATCGAACGTTTTCAGTATCTGCCGCCGCTTGCGCGGCCGTGTTGGAGGATGCCTCGACATCTCGACGAACCTTTCCGAGCCAGTCAATTTCATAGGTCATCACCGCTACAGGACGAAAATCGTTTTGAGTGGTGGAGGCGTTGACGCTTGTGTATGTATTGGTGGGTCTATTTTCCGATGTGCGCACACGTGTTGCCGTGGCTCCTAGGTTCAGGCTTGGCAAGAGCGCAGCGCCACGCGCCTCGCTTTGAGCAATTGCCTGATCGAGTCGAGCCAAAGAAACTTGTAAGGTATTGTTGTTGGTCAGACATTGCTCAATCAGGTCTTCAAGCATCTTGTCATTAAAGGCCTTCCACCACTTGTCTTTCGGCACATCGTCCGCTGGGGTGGCGGGCTTCCACAGTGCAGGGTTTGCACCCGGCAAGCTCTTCCAATTTTGAGGGAGTTCGATCTCTGGCCGCTCGTAATCGGGACCAATGGGCGAGCAGCCGGCACACGCAAGCGTGACTAGAGCAAGGGCAAGAGTGCGTTTCATGAACCGCGTCTAGCAGGAGCTGCTGGTGGTTTGGCAATCTGCACAATCACGCGCTGCCCATCTGTTACCGAATCGAGCGGATTTAGAATCAACCAGTCTTCCTTGGTGAGACCGCTTCGCACTTCCACTTGCATACCGAAGTCGGTCCCTAGTGTCACCTTTTTTCTTGTGACCTCATCATTTGCTACCGTTGCGACATAAGGTCCACCGGCACCAAAGATCAAGGTGTTGGTCGGTATGAGCAGATTGCTTCCAGGCGTCATCTTAAAGGCGATTTCAACATAGGTGCCGGGCATTAATGCGTTGTCGGCGTTGTCGATTTCGACATCGACTTGCAGGGTACGTGTTTGCATGTCGATAGCACCGGCCGTGCGAGCGATACGGCCTTCGACGATTTTATTGGGCATGCTCGGTTGGTATACGTCAACTTTGTCGCCCACTTTAATTTGCGACACGCGATCTTGGGGAAGGTAGGCGTAGACATGCAGTCTATCGACGCGCGCCATCGCAAACATGGCTTGAGCAGTGCCGACGTTGCCAGAATTAACCAGATCGCCCATATTGACGTTACGCTTAGTTACCCGGCCGCTAAAGGGCGCGACCACGGTGCCAAAGTCTTGTAATTGTTTTAGACGTTTTAGGACCGCTTCGCTTTGTCTGTACACGGCGGTTTTTTCATCGAGCTCTTGCTGCGATACCGCATCCTGAGCGCGCAGCTTTCTCCAGCGCTCATACGCGGTCTTCGCAAGTTGGAAGTTGGCGCTCGCCTCATCAACTTGGCGATTAATCTCCGGGATGTCGAGGACGGCGAGCGTTTCACCTTGCTTGACGTTATCGCCGATATCTTTGCGCCACTCTTTGACATAACCGTTTACGCGAGCATGTATTAGCGCTTCGTTGATTCCGAGTAATGTGCCAGGTAGAACAAGACGCAAATTCGGGTTGTTCGGATTAGGCAGAGTTGGTTGTGTCACGAGGACATGCAGTTGGGTCGCCTCCTCACTGCGTTGCGCCAAGACATCGCCATAGGACCAGCGAGAGTACAAGGTCTTACCCATGCCGAGCAGAAGAAAAATCAGCACCACTGCTGTGGCGATTTTTATTCGACGCATGGTCGCAGTCGTGCTTTGGCCTGAGTCCGTCATGTCGCTAATTCCTTGTTCAACTTGCGTGTTGCCAATCGTCCGTGAAAAGTGGCAAACAACACAGGGACAAATAAAACGGTGGAGACTGTCGCGAAGATCAGTCCTCCAATCACAGCCCGACCCAAAGGCGCATTTTGTTCGGAACCTTCACCCAGACCAATAGCCATCGGGATCATGCCAATAATCATGGCAAGCGCAGTCATCAGGACTGGACGCAGGCGCGTCGCCCCGGCCTCAAGGGCGGCCGCTAACGGTGTCAGCCCGTCGAGCAGTCGTTGTCGCGCAAAGGAAATGACAAGAACACTGTTTGCCGTTCCTACCCCCATCGTCATAATGGCTCCGGTGAGGGCGGGTACGCTTAGGTTGGTCGCCGTGAGAATCAACATCCAGGCGATGCCAGCGAGTGCTGCAATGAGCGCGGTGACAACGATAAATGGATCAAGCCAAGACTGGAAGTTAATCACTATCAATAAATAGACCAAAAGAATGGCGCCGATCAGACCGACCCCAAGACCTTTAAAGGACTCGTGCATTGTTTCAACTTGACCACGCATTTCAATGCGGCTGCCTCTGGGCAGAAGGGGCTTGGCTTCGTCGACAATGGCTTGAATCTCTTTGGCTACTGAGGCGAGGTCACGCCCACGTACGTTCGCGTAAATGTTGATCGCTGGCAGAATGTTGTAGCGCGTAAAGATTGCGAACTCTGTCGTCGGCGATGCGGTCACTAGATTTCCAAGTAATTGTGTCCCTCGCCCAGCAGCGCTATTGAGTGCCGATGCTGCATTGGATGCGGCCGCGTTTGACGGTCCGACCGGAAGTCTGAGCAGTTCATCGAGTGAACTAATGTTGGCCTGAGGCGCTTGAACCTGAATAGAGTAGTTGATGTTGTTGTTGGGGTTGAGCCAGAAGTTGGGCGAGGTCTGCGAGCTCCCAGATAACGGCAGTAAGATGTTTTGAGCTAGGTCAGCTGGCGTGAGCCCCATTGCTTGCATGCGCGTACGATCCATCGTTAACGCGATTGCGGGCCTGTCTAGGCGTTGGTGAATGTGCACATCAGCCGCGCCAGGTACGGCGGCAACTTTATTCACGAGTTTTGCGGCAAGTTGCTGGTTTGCGGCATAGTTGTTGCCAACAATCTGAACATCAATCGCTGCTGGGATGCCAAAGTTTAAAATCTGCGTAACGATGTCGGCTGCTTGATAAAAAAACTCTACGCCTGGAAAGCTCTTTCGCAACTCTGGTAAGAGCTTGTCCATGTAGTACTCGCTCGACTTTTTATGCCCACGCTTGAGCGTAATCATGATGTCTGCATCGAAAGAACCGATGGTTCCGGAGCTGCTGTAAGAGAGATTAATGCCGCTGTTTGGTTGGCCGACGTTATCTAAAATACCGTCGAGCTCTGCGGGTGGAATGACTCTTCGAATGACGTTTTGAACTTCATCAGAGATGATGGCCGTGCGCTCAACCCGGGTTCCACTTGGTGCGCGCATGTGCAATTTTATTTGCCCGGTGTCCACCGGGGGGAAGAGATCCCTGCCCAGGAGCATATAGATGCCGCACGAAAGGATGCAAAAACAGAGAAAGCCGATAATGAATCGCGTGCGATGCTCGAGTAGCTTACCCAAAAGGACGACATAGCCGGCACGAAAGTGCTCAAAGCCTTCATTGAAGCGCACATGTGCCTGATGAATGCGGTTAGTGAACCACCCTGGTGTACCTTGATTTTTTAAGAGTAGGTAAGCCATCGTTGGTACGAGCGTCCGGGACAGCACATACGAGGCCAGCATTGCGAAGCTGACGGCCTGTGCAAGCGGTACAAAGAGATAGCGTGCGACGCCTCCCAAAAAGAACATCGGTACAAAAACAATACAGATACAAAGTGTTGACACAAAGGTGGGTATAGCGATTTCTCCTGCACCATCCATCACCGCTTCATATAGACCTTTGCCCATGTGCAAATGGCGTTCGATATTTTCGATCGTGACGGTGGCGTCGTCGACCAAGATGCCGACGGCAAGAGCGAGCCCGCCGAGCGTCATGATGTTGATCGTTTGTCCAATCAGATAAAGCACGATCAGGGAAGTAAAAATTGAAAGGGGGATGGATATGGCGACGATGACGGTTGTGCGCCAATTTCCCAGGAACAGCAAGAGCATCAACGCCGTAAGTCCTCCGGCGAGAAGCGCTTCATGAACAACGCCAGAGATTGCTTGTTTAACGAAAATAGACTGATCAGCCAGCAGCGTGACATCGATACCCTCAGGTAGCAACGGCAAAAGCGTGGGGAGCCTTGTCTTGATTCTGCTGACGATATCGAGGGTCGACGCACCTCCGTTCTTTAGGGCTGTGAGCAATAAACCGCGTTCGCCGTTTTGACGAACGATATTAATTTGTGGAGAAAAGCCATCGCGTACGTGCGCCACTTCACGCAGGTAAGTTGTTGCGCCGTTAACAGTGCGCACTGGGATGTTGTTTAGCCCCGCAATGCTGACGGGCGACGAGTTCATCGAGATATTGAACTCCACATCATCAATTTTGGTTGTGCCGGAAGGGAGTGTTAAATTCTGCGTCGTAATAGCATTAATGACGTCTGAGGAGGTCATCCCTTTCGACCTTAATGCTTCTGGATCGATATCGACAGACACGGCGCGTGCCTTGCCGCCATAGGGAAATGGCATGGCAAGCCCAGGAATCGTAATCAGTTGCGGGCGAAGAATGTTGAGCGCGGCGTCGAACAGGTCCTTTTCGGATAAGGTCTTGCTCGACATCCCGACTTGAATCACTGGAATCGAGGAGGCTGTGTACTTGATCACGAGTGGCGGAGTGATGCCCGGAGGCATTTGTCGCAGTGCAGATTGGGAAACCGCAACAACCTGGGCGATCGCCATTTGTATATTTACATTTGGCTGAAAATAAATTTTGATGATTGTTAGACCACCGATTGAGCGCGACTCAATCGTTTTGATGTCACTGACCGTCGTGGTGAGAGACCGCTCGTGCGTTTGAGCGATACGGTTACCCATCTGTTGCGCCGATAAGCCGTTGTAGCTCCAGATAACGGTGACAACCGGGATGTCGATTTCTGGCAGTACGTCGACTGGGGTGCGCATGACCGCGAGCGGTGTAGAGAGCAGGATGAGGATTGCCATCACAATAAATGTGTAAGGCCGCTCTAACGCTGTCCTAACAATCCACATCCCAAATACCTATGCTAAGAATTGCCCCCACATGGTGGGGTGTCCCACCCAAAAAAGTGAGTGTTTTCCAATACTTGGTAAAGCGTTGGAGTATAGAGGAAGGCTTTCGACATGGGATAGTTGTATTTAAGACTTTTCCGGGCTGTTGCAGAACAACAATCAAGCCAAAATAAAGTAATGTTTAGTGCAATGCTTTGCTTTTTTTATCTCATCGACTGGCTGTGCATTTATGATCAATCAATCACTGATGGAGCAAAGAGCGATGAGTCATTCCAGTTTGCTGATGTTTGTTCAAGAAATGTCCCGAATGTTGCAGGGCAAGCCCGCCGAGCCGGAGATCTTGACGCGCGGCGCTGAGCTCTTGGCAACGCTTGTGGCAAACGACAACTGGTTGCCAGAGCCATTTACGAGACCTCACCCGCAGCACTACCAGCAGTACCTCCTATATGCGGATCCTTTAGACCTGTTTTCAGTTGTTAGCTTTGTGTGGGGACCGGGACAAAAAACACCAGTTCATGACCATATGACTTGGGGACTGATCGGGATGTTGCGAGGCAAAGAGGTCGATACGCACTATCACAAGCAGGCCAATGGTAGCTACTTGCCCAGTGAGAGCGTGGTCTTGCTGCCAGGTCAAGTCGGTTCGGTATCCCCAGCAACACATGATGTTCATGAAGTGGCGAATTTCTATCAAGATCGAACATCAATTAGCATCCATGTTTATGGTGGGAACATCGGTCGTATTAACCGCCATGTTTTTGATCCTGCAACGGGTCTACCGAAGTCATTTGTGTCCGGATACTGCAACAGCGTGGTCCCAAACCTGTGGAAATAATTGAAATGTCAGCGAGCGTGAGTAAACCGATTGAATTAACCCACTACGCCAATGTGCGCTCTGCATTGATTGAGCGACGAGAGATCGCCTTGCTTGATGTTCGCGAGGAAGATCCCCATGCGCAGTGTCATCCACTGTTCGCCGCAAATTTTCCGCTCTCGCGCGTGGAGGTCGACGCCTATGCCTTGTTACCTCGACGCGACGTGTGGATCGTGACGTTTGATGAGGGCGATGTCGCTGTAGAGCAAAGCGATGCAATGCTAGCCGCTCGACGATTGCGGGCGTTGGGCTACGTCAATGTATCGGTATTTCAGGGCGGCGTGAGAGCGTGGCGTGCGGCAGGTGGTGAGTTGTTTCGTGACGTGAACGTACCGAGTAAGTCCTTTGGCGAGCTTGTCGAGTCACGCAATCACACGCCCTCCTTGTCGGCGCAGGAAGTGCAGACCTTGATCGATCGGAAGGCGGATGTCGTGATTGTCGATGCCAGACGATTTGATGAATACAACACCATGAGCATCCCAACAGCGATTAGCTGCCCCGGTGCTGAGCTCGTGCTACGGATTGCAGAATTAGCCCCGCGGCCCGAAACCCAAGTTATTGTGAATTGCGCAGGACGTACGCGCAGCATTATCGGTACGCAGTCGTTAGTCAATGCAGGAATCCCTAACAAGGTGGCCGCGTTACGTAACGGCACGATAGGATGGACTCTTGCGGGCCAAACCTTAGATCGCGGACAGACACGCAAGTTCACAGAGGTGTCCGCCGCGACGACTGAGAGCGCTGGATCGCGTGCACGTCGTGTGGCTGATCGTGCTGGGGTAAAGCGTGCCACCGTTTCGAACCTCGCGGCGTGGTCACAGCAGACGGGACGTACAACCTATTTTTTTGACACGCGAACACCTGAAGAGTTTGTCTCGGGACATTTGCCCGCGTTTCGTTCTACACCTGGAGGCCAGTTGGTTCAGGAGACCGAGATGGTGGCCCCTGTTCGTGGCGCCCGGATTGTGCTTGCAGACAGCGATGGCGTGCGGGCCAACATGACGGCCTCTTGGTTGGCACAAATGGCCTGGGACGTGTATGTAGTCGATGGCATCTCGGCAGAGCAACTCTCAGAAAACGGACCCTGGGAGGCCCCCTCAGCGGCGGTGCCAGACGTAAAACCGATTAGAGCGGACGAACTGGCACAAGCGCAGAAAACGCAAGCGCTCGTTGTGATTGATCTGGGTAAGCACGCCCAGTATGTGAAAGGTCACTTGCCAGGTGCGTACTATGTGTTGCGATCGCAGTTCAAAGATGCGTTGAAGGCGTTACCGAAAGCAACGCGGTATGTATTAACGTGTGGTGATGGATTGCAATCACGATTTGCCGCAGCAGAAATCAAAGAGTTGTTGGGTGGCGAAGTGTTCGTGCTTGCAGGTGGAACAAAAGCATGGGTAGAGTCTGGCTATGCACTTGAGTCAGGATCGACCCATTTAGTTTCCGAGCCCATCGATCGTTATAAACGGCCCTATGAGGGTACGGATAACGCGCAAGCAGCGATGCAGGCTTATCTGGACTGGGAGTTTGGTCTGGTTGAGCAACTGGGCCGAGATGGCACCCATCATTTCTGGGTGCTCTGATCGTCTCTTGAACTCAGGGATGTCGAGTGATGACACCCCTGAATGTTGATGCACTAACGTAAAACTTTACTGGCGCGCGCTTGCTCGATTAACTGTGTTGCATCAATCGGGAGCAGGAATCCTTCTTTCACGGCACGCTCGGTGCCTTTGATCAAGGCGGCAACATATCCCTCGTGTGATCCGTAGCGCTCTTCTAGCGACAATCTTGGGTCGTTAGTCGCCGTCCGTTCGGCCGCTGTACGGGCAAAGGGAATCATCCCTCCGACGTAGTTGCAGATTTGTCCCTTGTGAAACGGTTTATCTCCGTCAGCAGTAATGTTCCAGCCGAGATAAGTTCCAAGCGGCGCATCGAGCAAAGCGACCGGCACACCACCAAGCTCGTTACCATCCTGATCTACTTTGGGTGCGTACATCTTGAGGACTTGCTTGACTGGAGGTGGTGCATTGGTGGGAATGCCCGAGCCATCTAACGCGTTGAACTGGGGGCCCCAATCGTAATCCAGCACCGGCATGATGAAGTCGGCTTCAGGGACCGTGGGCCGCAGACCTGGCAGCGTCGGGAACCCAATGTCCTGTTTGTTCGCTAAAGCCAGCGTTCCAGACTTCTGCCCTGGTTGCGCGGCCAGAGTCGGATAGCGGCTAGGAGGCGGCTCGATTCCTTTCATGACCCAGTTGCGAAAGTGCACGCGAATTGCATTCACTGTTTGGGTGTGCGGCACAGGATTGCTCGGTAAGATTCCCATCCCGAAGTTGTTGCCAGGGCATGTTGTTGGTGTTTTGGCCAAACCCACGCCAGGCAAGCTTGTATCGAAGCCTCCTGCACCACCGCCATGATGACTGCTAGCAATGTAATACCGTCTGACAGAGTTGGGGAGTGGTAAATCGGTTTTGCCATCCGTGCCCACCCACTCCGGAGTAAGTTTCAAAGCCCAGACCTCGGCCGAACCAAAATGCTCGACAACTTTAGGGCATGTGTCAGAAGCGGTACAGCGGCCCAAAATTCCAGCTGAAGGCAGGCCTCGCACAGGATCAGGGTGCGGCAGCCACCATTGTGGACCTTCGCTGCCGGCCTGATAGAGTTCCAGCACGCCATCAGCTTGGGCCCAACGGAAATTCAACGCGATACGACGACCCGCGATAATCGGCCAGATGCCATCGTGCACCTTGCCGCCTTGCTCGGCTTGGTTAAAACCCAAATGCAGCCAGCCGCGCAAGAAGTTTCCGGATTGGGATACCCCTCGACCAATACTGTGCTTTACGACACCAGCGATGGGATTGGCTGTTCCTGCATCATCCTTTGCGGCGGTTTTGAAAAAGTGTCCCAGATCTCGCCATGCAGCAAACCCGATGCCGAGTACATAGGGATCGGCAGCCGTAAAGACGACTTGGTAGAGACGTTTTGGGTCATAGCCATCTTTTAAACAGATCTGGGTTGCGTCTGGTGTGCCGGGGAAAGGATTCTTCTCATCGCACTTGGCCCATGCCCAATCACTATCAGCGATGCGCACCTCGTCAATAACTTGCCCGTGCATGGTTTCGCCCCCTCTGGACGTCAGTTTCGCCTTGCTCGTATCAAGTGAAACGGGTTTGTAGGGTAGGGGGTTGCTTTGAACAATGAGTGCTTGAGAGGCCTTGCCCGAGCGGTTGACGATGCGTCCAAAGACTTCACCTGTGACTGGGTCGCCGTTAGGTTGGCGTGCGACGGGAACTTGTAAGAACTGACCCGTTTTGGAGGAGTTGGTGGGACGAACGCGCGTGTTGCCGCTGTTATCACCTTGCCAGGCGGTCGCGATC
Source organism: Zwartia hollandica (assembly GCF_019923725.1). Classification (GTDB taxonomy): domain Bacteria; phylum Pseudomonadota; class Gammaproteobacteria; order Burkholderiales; family Burkholderiaceae_B; genus Zwartia; species Zwartia hollandica. The sequence continues at coordinate 365,234 of NZ_JAHXRI010000007.1, read as the reverse complement.
ATGATGTCGCCTAGCGCTTGCTCTCGCGGTGAAAATGCGTAGACGCGTCCGCGATTAGGGACATCGTGCCACATTAGGCCGCTAGCGGTTTTAAGATCAACGGGTTTGTGAATAACGAATGAGGCGACGTAGCGAACCTTACCGTCTGGATCTTTGGCCAGTTCAATATCTTGGATGATTGCGTTGTGTGGTTTGTTGGGATCGAGCTCACCAAAAGCGCGCCCAGAAATAATTTCGTAGGTGATATTGGATTGGTCTCCAGGGTGTTTGCTGCTGATTGCTGGCATCGCGACGGTTTCGTCGATGACAATTTTTGTCACGCGGGCTTGGGTAGGAGCGGCGAGTGCGAGGGTGACTGCGCCTACAAGTGATACGTGCCTAATTAACGCGTTTTGTTTTAATTTTTGCATGTTGTCTCCCTATGATTTTTTAATAGTTTGAACGCAGGTGCTCTAGAAATAATTCTTCACCATGGTTCACTTTTGTATTCCAATCTGACGCTGAATCTTCATTCGTGTGATCGGTCACATATTTCAGTGAGGTCCAAGGCAGACCATGCGCGAACGCAACTGCTGCAATGGCGTAAAGCTCCATATCGACGACATCGACCCCTTGCTCATCAAGCCAGGGGTCTTTGGCCGTGACAAAGCTGTCTCCTGTGGCGCATGTATGTTGTCCGGATTCCGCAAAATACTCGTATGGACGTTCGCAAAAGGGTACGCGTCCACGCGGCGAGAGAGGCTCTGCAATCATGTCGCGTTGTATGACGCGATTGATCTCAAGTAGTCCAGACAGATGAGGCTTGACCGACCCCACCGTTCCAAAGTTAATAATACGTTCTGGTTTGTATTGTTCAATCGCTTTGAGCGTCACCATTGTTGCATTGATTTTCCCAACGCCCGAGTACACCAACTGTGCGCCTGTCGGCAATCGTGCTTGATCGAGTTCGTTAGGCAGTGCAGTAATAATTAATGTGTTCTTTGGCATGTGGCGAGGACCATCAAGTTGCGTGTGGAGTAACCGCTCAGGCTTGTTTCGGCCAGAGAATCATTTGTGTGCAGCGAAACAAGGCAATTTTTTTTCCGGTCGCGGCATCGCTAACGATAGCATCCCACACCTGAGTGTTGCCTCCTAGGTGTTGAGCAGTTGCGGTGCACAAAATAATTTCGCCCTCGCCGCGCACGGTACCTAAGTGGTTGCTCTTGAGTTCTATCGTTGTAAAGGAGAGTGCACCAGGCGGAAGGTGTGCAACCGTCGCGTAACCACAAGTCGTATCTGCCAAGGCAATCACGCTTGCTGCATGCAAGTAGTCGTTCGGTGCGAAGTGCACCTTACGTAAGACCATTCGACTTTTAAGCGTCTTCTCAGATAGCTCAAGGATTTCGACGCCCATTAGGCCGGGTAGGTTCTCTCCACTGCGCTTATTCAACTCTTGGACGGTCATTTCGGGGCGAAGCTTAGTCATGCAGCGTATTCCTTTGGGGTGCGATGAGGGGTTTTGCCGTAAGATTATGCCGGAAGTCTGCACTATACGATGGTGCTCACTCGCGCCTCGCCCACATCAAATTTATAAAAAAATCATGACAATGTCCTCAAAGCAAACTACTTCGGCCTACACGCACCTCGCTGAGGCCGATTCTGGCCTTGTGCAAGGTCTTTCAACAACGCGTCTCGACATGATTGCAGGTGTCATGCAAGAGCAAGTTGAGGCTGATTGCTTTCCGGGTGCAGTCACAATGGTGGCGCGTCATGGCGAAATTGTGCATTATGCGGCGCACGGCTTTCTGGATGCGGCGAAATCCAAGCGTATGTCCAAAGACAGCATCTTTAGGCTTGCCTCGATGACCAAGCCGTTGGTAACCGCTGCGGCGATGATTCTGGTTGAGCGTGGTCGGATGAATATGTTCGATCCCATCGTAAAGTGGCTACCTGAGCTAAAAGATCTTAAGGTCGAGACGGCACAGGGCGACGTCCCACTCGAGCGTCCTATCTGGGTGCAGGATTTGATGCGACATACGGCGGGCTTCGTCTACGGCGGTCGGGCAGCCTCACCGCGCATCGCAAAGCTTTACACAGACCTAAATATTGAGTCACGCGAACACGACATCACGGCTCAGGACATGCTGCGTAATTTGGGGAAAATCCCTCTCGCACATCAACCTGGAAGCTTTTGGGAGTACTCGATTTCAATTGATGTGCTTGGGCTGCTCTTAGAACGGCTAGAGAATAAATCTCTCGATTTGATCGTTAAGGAGTTGCTCACGGATCCGCTTGAGATGCCAGATACGACGTGGTGGGTTGCGCCTGATCAGTTTGGTCGTGTCGCAGAAGCACTTGATAGTGATCCGCTTAAGGCAGAAATGCTTAAAGGCTATCGCCAAACGCAGAACCCTGTGGGACGTACCTATTTGCGTGGCGGTGGTGGCATGCTTGGCACGGGCCAGGACTACATGCGCTTCTTGCAAATGATGTTGAACGGGGGCGTGTTCGAAGGGCGTCGCTATTTGTCACGCAAAACGGTTGAGTACATGTTGTCGAACCATTCTGCTGGCATGGGTGGCAGCACCATCGCCAACACGGGCCCTGGCTATGGGTTCGGTTTGGGATTTGCGGTGCGGCTAGAGCAGGGTATGGGGTGGGTGCCTGGCTCCGTTGGTGATGCGATGTGGGCGGGTATTTGGGGGACGAGTTTTTGGCTTGATCCCCAAGAGAATCTTGCAGCCCTGATCATGACGCAAGGCCCTACTAGCAAGACGCACAGTCGGATGCTGTTTAAAACCTTGGTGTATGGCGCGCTAATGAAATGAGCTCAATGATTGATCCGTCGTCAGGCTTGCCGATTGCACCTAAGGTATTTAGTGCGTTTGCTGCCGCCGTCTACCGTAGCGCAGGTGTTCCAGAGGTCGATGCAGCGCTCGCGGCGGATACGTTGGTCCAGGCCGACTTGTGGGGTCATCAGTCGCACGGCATGCTCCGTCTTGGCTGGTACTACGCACGCTTGCGCTCCGGGGCCATGAAGCCGGTTACGCACACCACGCTTGCGGTCGATGCGGGTGCAATCGCCGTGATGGATGGACATGATGGTGTGGGGCAAGTGATCACGCGTCGGGCGGTTGAGGAGGCGGTGACCCGCGCAAGAAATCATGGCGTGGGCGTTGTATCGATTCGGAACTCCAATCACTTTGGTACCTGTATGTATTACACACGCATCGCGGCAGAGCAAAACTGCATCATGATGTTGATGAGTAATGCGGGACCGAATATGGCTCCGTGGGGTGGTTTGAAGAAGAAAATCGGCACGAATCCTTGGTCGATTGCCGTGCCGGGTGGTGACTATGGGCCAGTGGTCATGGACATGGCGAACTCCGGGGTTGCGCGCGGGAAGATTTATTTAGCAAACAAGCGTCGCGAGCCGATACCTGATTATTGGGCTGTCGATGCACAGGGGCGTCCTACAACCGATCCAAAAGCGGCGTTAGAAGGCTTTATCCTGCCGATGGCGGGTCACAAGGGCTACGTGATGGGCGTCATGGTTGACCTCTTGTCTGGCGTACTGTCGGGTAGCCAGTTCCTTGATACGGTACATGGGCCCTACGACCCTGTTAATCCCAGCGGTGCGGGGCATTTCATGGTGGCACTCAATGTTGCGGCTTTCATGCCAATCGCAGAGTTTCATCAGCGAATCGATGCCTACATTCGCTCGTTGAAGGACGTGCCACTCGCAGTAGGACATAAGCAGGTTTATTATCCTGGCGAGATGGAGCGTTTGGCTGACTGCGAGAATCGAGGCAAGGGTCTGCTCTTGCCTCAGGACACACTGGAAGACTTGCAGCGCGTAGGGCGCGAAGCAGGCGTACCTTTCTAATTTGGAGACCAACATGAAATTCAGCATCCAGCACGCGAAGGACAAGGCTTTTGCACATGACGGGTTACGTGAATATTTTGATTACCGTGACTTAGGTATTTTTGATGCAACGGATGGCAAAGCGGTTATGCATGTCATTCGTGCCAGTAAGGGTAGTAACGCAACCGGAGAATGGCATCGTCACGAGCTAAATTTCCAGTTTGTTTATGTATTGAAGGGTTGGGCGATTTTTGAATATGAGGGGCATGGTCAACACAAGCTCGTGGAAGGGACGTGCGTGCATCAGCCGCCGCATATCCGCCACCGCGAAATCGAACACTCGGATGACTTTGAAGTGCTTGAGATCGTCTTGCCTGGTGAGTTCAAAACCATCACCATGTGATGGCAGCGGGCGTGTTTAATGCCGATGGGACAGATCACATCGATCCGTTGCGTAGACGTGTGGTCGCGAGTGCGACTTGGGTCGCTAGCGCCATGGGGTTAAACGCGACGGTGCTTGGGCAGACTCTGGGGACGACGACTAACGGTTTAAACGTCGATCCAGACATGCTGGTGTTGATCGATCCCAAAACAAAGCGACGAATTAAGTTACGCACTCGACTTCCCGACGGCTCCGGCAAAGCGGGGTTAATCCTTTATTCGCCTGGTCTTGGTAGTGGGATCTCTAATGGTGCGGCTTGGTGCGAAGCCTGGCGGCAAGCTGGATTCGTTGTGGTCACACTCGCACACCCTGTGACTGATGATTCCCTTTGGACGATCTCACCCGGCAAGTCTTTTAAGACAAACGTTAGCGATGCGATCGCTGGACCGCAGTATGGATTGCGTGTTGCCGATTGCCGCTTCGTAATTGACTATTGCCTGGAAAAAGCAGAGTTTGCACCACGTCTTGATGCGGGGCGGATAGGATTAGCCGGACATTCTTTTGGTGCCTTAACTGCACAGTCTATCGCTGGGCAATCAGGTGGGGCTCAGTCGTTACGTGATGCACGTGTGCGCGCAGTGATTGCGTTATCGCCTACAGCGATTTCGGCAGAGCGTGCGCAAGCACTTAAGAGTGTAGACATCCCTTTCTTCTGTGTCACTGGCACGCATGACCACTATGTGACCTTTAAGAAAGGTGGGGAGTCCGTTCGTCTGGGCGTGAGCCTGGCGCAACGCGAGCTGGTGTACGAGCATCTTCCTGCCGGCGAAAAAATTCAGCTCAAACTGAACTCGGCTGATCATATGAGTTTTGCGGGTGAAGCTGTTGATACCCAAAGCTTTAGTCGTGATGTCTCAGTCACAAGTGAGACGAATGCGCAGATTTGGGAGCGCGTGAGCATGACGACAAGTCTGTTCTGGCGGTTTTATCTTGATGGGCCCCAGCTATCGGGCATTCAAACGCGTCAAGAGCTGGAGCAGCAGATGCGTCAGCTGATTGGTCCGTCTGATGAGTTGAAGTTTGGTTGAACGTGTTGGCAAGGGTACTTATCTTTGCTATATAAACGGTATTCACTTTAAAGAGAGATTGTTCATGAAAATTATTGTCCTGCCAGGTGATGGCATTGGTGCAGAGACGGTCTCTGTCGCGGTAGAGGCCCTCGAACTTGTTTCTAAGAAATTCAAACTTAACTTGAATTTGCATCATGACATCGCAGGCCATGAGAGCTTGATTAAGCATGGGACCACGATTCATGCGGGTTTACTTGATGCTGTCAAAAATGCAGATGGCTTGATACTCGGGCCAATGTCTACCTATGACTTCAAAGATGAATCTAAGGGCGAGATTAATCCATCAAAGTTTTTTCGTAAAAGCTTAGATCTCTTCGCCAATATTCGTCCGGCCAAGACCTTTCCAGGTAGTGGCGCAGTGCATAAGCCACTGGACCTCGTCGTCGTACGTGAAAACACCGAAGGCTTCTATGCTGATCGCAACGTAGAGTCTGGTGGCAGTGAGATGCTCATTACTTCTGACGTTGTGGTTTCGCTCAGACGCATTACGCGTCAGTGCTGCGAGCGCATCGCTCGCGCAGCATTTGAGCTGGCCATGACGCGACGCAAGCACGTGACGGTCGTGCATAAGGCAAACGTACTGCGTTTAGGGGATGGGATGTTCATTGACTCTTGCCGCTTAATTGGCAAGGAGTTTCCTGAAGTCCAAATCGAAGAAATCATTGTGGATGCAATGATGGCGCACGTGGTGCGTACGCCTGAGCGCTATGACGTGATCGTCACCACAAATATGTTCGGCGATATTCTGTCGGATCTGACGGCTGAGCTTTCAGGTAGTTTGGGTATGGCAGCCTCGATCAATGCCGGCGTGAACTATGCGATGGCACAGGCTGCGCATGGCTCTGCACCGGATATCGCAGGTAAAAATATTGCCAATCCTTTTTCTCAGGTCTGGTCTGCAGCGATGCTCTTAAACTGGTTTGGTCAGCGCAAGGGACGTCCCGAGTTTACACAGGCCGCACAAGTGCTAGAGACTGCGGTCGCAGGGGCTGTCGCAGCTGGCGAGTCCACCAAAGACGTGGGCGGTAAGCTGGGAACTAAAGAGACTGGTCAAGCGCTAATGGCACGTCTAGCGAAAGTGTAATTCGCTTGGTTTTAATGAGAAAGGCTGATCCCTACAGGGGATCAGCCTTTCTCTTTTTAGGGCTGTGTGCGTCGCGTTATTGCATGACGATGTTCGCAGCCTTGGCGATCGCTTGGTTCTCTTCGAAATCCTTCTTTACGTAGGCGGCGAAGGCCGAGCGATCCAGCGTGATGATGTCCACGCCAAGGCTATTGAAACGCTCTTTCACGCTTTGTTGTTGCATTGTTTTCTGAAGCGCTGCAGCGAGTTTTTCTACGACTGCAGTAGGCATGCCGGCCGGTCCGAAAATCCCTGTGTAAGTCACCATATCGAAATCTTTGATACCTAACTCTTCAAAGGTGGGTACGTTGGGTAAGAGGGGCGAGCGGGTTTTTCCCGTCTGAGCCAAGGGAATGATCGCGCCGCTCTTGATATGGGAGATCGAGGCGGTCAGTTGATCCATCATGGTCTCGATTTGTCCGCCAACCAGATCGATTAGGGCCGGGCCGCTGCCTTTGTATGGGATATGGTTGAGCTTGACGCCCATACGCAAGGCCAGCATTTCAAGTGCGAGATGCTGACTTGAGCCATTTCCTGCCGACCCGACTGAAATTTGCTCTTTGCCTGCTTTGGCCTTGGCGGCAAAGTCTGCAAAGGTTTTCATGTTCCCTTTAGCGGTCGCACTGAGAACGATCGGTACGGCGTGGATTGGTCCGATAACGGTAAGGTCTTTGACGGGGTTGTAGGGTGGGGCGGCAACGAGTGCAGGTGCAACCGAGACGGAGCCGCTAGAACCAAGTAGCAACGTGTAGCCGTCCGGGGTCGATTTCACGACGCCTGTGGAGCCAATAAAGCCACCTGCGCCTGGTTTGTTCTCAACAATCACTTGTTGACCCAGAATTTCGGAAAGGGAGGGAGCGACGGCGCGCGCGGTGATATCAACGTTTCCGCCGGGCGCCCAGGGCACGACGAGTTTGATGGGCTGCTTTGGAAAGTCTTGTGCTTGTGCCGCCGGTGCCAGGGCCGCACCGATCGAGGCGAAGACCAGCGTCAAAATAGGCAAATTTTTTGTTAGTTTCATTCCTAGCTCCGATCTGTTGGATTTCATTGCATGCACTCATCTTGAGGATGGCTTAGACTATTGGTTTTGCTGTGCCGTGACAAGAGCTTTATCGCCCTAGTGTGTGCTATGTTACAGCGCAATTATTGTGATGAATACCTTGCCCGAACGAGGGGCATTTCGCCCGAACCAAGGACTGATTGTGAACACGAACGTTAATGCTTTTAATCCCTCAGCAGATGGGGTTTATTTGATTACTGTCACACCGTTTAAAGACGGAGGTGAACTTGATCTGGCGAGTACAGATCGCATGGTGGATTTTTGTCTTGAACGCGGTGTGACGGGGCTGACGATTCTTGGCATTATGGGCGAGGCGACCAAGTTGACCGCTGAGGAATCTCGTGTTTTTGTCAAACAAGTGCTTGCCCGTGTGCAGGGTAAGGTACCGGTGGTGGTTGGTGCGTCTGCAGCAGGCTTTGCTCCCATGGGCGAGCTCACGAAAAGTGTGATGGATATGGGTGCGTCGGGTGTGATGGTCGCTCCCGCAGCCGGTTTACGCACAGATGATCAGATAAGCAGCTATTTTGATATGGTCAACGAGACCTTGGGATCCGATGTCCCTTGGTGTTTACAGGATCACCCCACATCAACGGGCGTGCAAATGTCGACGGCGGTGGTGATGCGGATTCTGAAGAACTCACCGCGATGTGTCATGCTCAAGCACGAAGATTGGCCTGGTCTGGGTAAGTTATCTGCCGTCTGCCAGGCAATACAAAAGGGCGACCTGCAAAAGATTTCGATTTTGACTGGCAATGGTGGTGGTTTGTTTTTGCCAGAAGAGCTCGTGCGCGGGGCGAATGGAGCCATGACTGGTTTTGCCTATCCTGAAATGATGGTTGATGTCTGCAAAGCCTTTGCCGCCGGGGATGTCGAGCGTGCCTTCGATATCTTTGATTGCTATTTGCCCTTGGCCAAGTACGAGCAGCAGGCCGGCGTTGGACTGGCTGTGCGTAAACATATTCTCGCCCAGCGTGGGGCGATTGCTTCGGCCGCGATACGCAAGCCTGGTCCCAAGCTTAGCGCTCAGGACATTGCAGATATTGCACGCTTAACGACACGACAGGAAAAGAAGCTCGCTGCCTTGAAATAGTTGGCCTGTTTGTTTACCTATTCCCTAGTTTTATTTAACGCATTCGGAGACCCTTTATGGTCAATATGCAACTCGATCCAAAAGTAAAAGACATTCTCGCCGCAATTTCTACCGCGACACTCACCACCGTACTGCTCAAGAAAGGTTTGCGCAATGTGTGGATGCGCGGCACAAAGCCCATTCGTAGTGGTCAGCCTCGACTTGTTGCCCGCGCCTTTACTTTGCGGTTTGTACCCGCACGTGAAGACCTTGCGACACCGGAGTCCTGGTCTTCGCCGAAATCGACACGTGGCGCCATCGAAGATATGCCTGAAGGCTGTATCGCGGTTGTGGACTCGATGGGTGTGCAGGACGCTGGCATTTTCGGAGATATTCTCTGCGCGCGTATGGCTAAGAAAAATGTTGCTGCGCTGGTGACCGATGGTGTGGTGCGCGACCTAGCGGGTGTCTTGGGCACAGGTTTGCCAGTTTGGTGTTCAGGCGCTGCGGCACCGCCATCTGTTGCAGGCTTGACCTTTGTGGATTGGCAACAGCCCATCGGTTGTGGTGGCGTTGCGGTGTTTCCTGGCGATGTAGTGGTTGTTGATGATGACGGTGCTGTGCTGATTCCTGCCGCACTGCTCGACGACGTCGTCGCGAGCGCAGCATCTCAAGAGGCGCTAGAAGTGTGGATTATGAAGCAAGTTGAAAATGGGCAGGCTTTGCCTGGTTTGTACCCACCGAACGCAGAGAATTTGGCGCGGTACAAAGCGGAAACGGGTCAGAAGTAATCTTTCTTAGTTAAGCTGTTTGGCGAGGCGAAAGCTTCGCCAAACAAATATCGTGACACTTGCGATCGCAATGATGGCAAAGAGATATTGAACGGGTTCGGCAATCTTGAAATCGATCTTGGTTGTGATGAGCATGTAAGCGCATAATGCTGCGCCAAACCCAATGAGTCGCATCAGCCATGATGTGTTTTGTACGACAGTATCAGGCAAGTGATTGCTGAAATGCCCTCCAAGAATCCCGCCAAAAATCCCTAACGCTGCGCCAGCAAAGACGTCTGACGGCCAGTGGGCTCCGAGCGCGATACGTGCGAATCCACCCAACGCTGCGATTAGAAATAACCACAAAAATGGTTTGCGGCGGTGACGATCCATCGCGAAGTAAATGCCCGATAAAACAGCAAAGGCAGTGAGAGTGTGTCCTGAGGGCATTGCGAAGGAGGTGAGAGGACGCTCCAGAATGTAGAAGGTGGAATGATCTAAAAGACCTGCAGGGCGCGGCATCTCAAGGACATGCTTAGGCCAGCGTGAGAGCGCGCCCGCGATTGCACCAGCAAACATGGCACCGATTAGTAACCGTGGAGCGAGGACTAGCAAGGGCGAAAGGAGCGCAAAGGCACTCCAGCCGTTGCCAAGCATATTGAAGCTGACCCACACAATGTCTGGCAAGAGACGGGCGGTGTGGTTGAGATAAAGGAAGAGACCAGGCTCTGGTAAGAAAAGCCAGCAAAGCGCCCAAATTACCAGAGGCGCCAGACACCAAAGAAAGTCCTTTTTTTGAATGGTCGCGACATGGCGCGTATGCGTGGCCGAACGCGGATGCGCTGTCATGCACGTGACGCCGTGAATTGGACAATCATTTTTTGCATCACTTGCTCGACGGTGATCGCACGCATACAGGCGTTATCTGAGCACGGTGTTTTGCGGTGGTTAGCCGCGCTGACGCAAGGTGAACAAGCGAGTTGAGCCGTGATCGGAATGGACTTGCCCAGCGACCCATATAAGGCAGGCGTCTCCGGTCCGAAGAGCACGACGGTATGTAGCCCGGTTACGGACGAGAAATGACCAGGACCTGAGTCGTTGGTCACCATGACATCTGCGAGCGTATACAACGCAGGAAGCTCTGCAAAACTTACTTGACCGGCGAAGTTCAGGGCATTGGGTACGTTGGCACCAAGTCGAACATTCTCGACGTAGGCGTGTTCGGAGGGTGATCCAGTAATGAGCACTAAGCAATCGGGCCAGTGGTTGACGAGCGCAATAATCAGCTTGGAGAAGCTCTCAGGTGCCCAGCGGCGCTGCACCAAAAGCTCGCTCGCATTGGGATTCACCAGAAGCAGCGGTTGAACCCCATGCTGAAATGGCCTCTGTGCTTGTGTGGCAAGTGTTTGAATTCGCTCCAGTACTGTTTGTTTAACACGGACATCAATCTGTGCTTGTGCGATTCGGATTGCAGAGTCTGGAATATGTACCTTGCTGAAAGGTTGCTCAGCGGAGGTCGCGAAGGCAGCGTGTATCAGTGACAAAAAGTTTTTGGCGATATGTGTGTGTGGGTTGTAGTGCACTTTGTGCGTCAGCATCGTGCCGCGCCATAGGCCTTCACCATGAAAAATATGGTATCCAACACGCCTGCGGGCACCGCATAACCCCGTCAGCAAGGCAGTGAAGCGAGAGAAGAGCTCTAAATCGATGACGGTATCAATTTTGTGCGCTCGTGCCTGCCACAGGAATTTGACTGTATCTCGGACTAAGCTAAAAACCGAACTCGAATCAATGGTGAAAACGTTGTTTGTGGGTACGGTATTGAGTAGGGTTAGGCTTGCACGGTTACTCTTGAAGATCAGAAAAAAGATTTCAGCACCCCGCGCCTGGGCATCACGCATCGCAGGATCGACAATGATGGCGCTTCCCATCTCGGAGAGTTCGATGAACAGCAAGCGACGTGGCGTGCCAGCTGGACCCTTAATCAGATAGGTGATCCAGTCCAGCAGGGCCACGAGTGGGCTAAAGAGGGCGCACAGGGGAACACCGACCCGGTGATCGATGGTGCGCATGGTGTCGACGCTTAGGCTCATGGGATCGTAGTTTAATGCTTTGTGCTCAGATCGTCTTGGCGTCGTCGCTGCAAAAGGGATATGGCACCGGGCAGATACGTCACTAGCGTCACAATCCCAAAGCTCACCGAGGCAAGCACGGTAATGCCGCTATCGACCCCCCAGAGTGCGAGGGTGGTGGACAGGGTTGCCTCTCGCAAGCCCCATCCCGAAATACTGATGGGCAGCATCATTAATAGACCGAGTGCGGGAAGGCCCACCATGAGTGCAGAGAATGGTGCTGTCGTTCCGAAGGCCTGCAAGCAACACCAAAATGCGGTGAGCGCGATCATGTGCGTGGCGATCGATATCGCCAATTGAGGCAAAACGGTCGGCCAACCAAGCGCGGTTTTGAGTCCTGGCATCGCTTCCGGCATACCGAGTTTGACGAGGATTTTTTGAATCCAAAGGCGTGTGCGCGGTGAACCCAGCATTAAACTCGCCAATGTCGCCCCAGCGATCATTGCACCCAGAGCCCACCACCCAAGGGACTCCCCCCAAGGTGCGATCATGATGCCACCAAGAATCAGGCCAAGAGCACCCAAAATATTGTTGCCAATCAGACCAAGCCCACGGTCAAGTGCCACGCTGATGAAGCCCAGGCGCAAACGCGGTGGAGCGCGGTTGAGATCGATGGGTTGGTGGAGTTCTTGCGCTAAGGTTGGTGTGCGCGCGCCAGCGGGTTGTCCGACCTGGCGCTGGCGAATGGTGCCTAGACGACTGCCCTCGACAGCGCGATAACTGTCTCCACCAATTGTGCTCGGCAGACCTTGGTTGATCAGACCACCTGCAAAATAAAGTGTGATGTAACGCGAGATAGGTTGACGCAGTCCCATGCTGCGCATAATCCATCCCCAGCGTACAACTGCGAGAAGGTTCGCCGATACAAGCAAGGCAAGCGCCAAAGCAAACCAGCCCGGTTCGATCGCAATCTTGGTCTCTCGTAAGGCTTGCCAGTCAATGTTTCTCGCCGCAAGCCACAGCAGGAGCAAGGACAAAACAATGCGTAAGTAAGGCCAGAGAGTTTTAAAGGTTTTTTTCACTGAACGACGTCTATTTTGAATTGGGGGCAGCCCCCCAGTTGCGGCAATGGTAGAAACTAAAATCTGAAATCGAACGCCCAAGTCGTTTGATGTCGAGTTGCTCAATTAAGGTACACGATTCAAAGGCACCCGCTTGAGTAGGTAAGTCAAAGCGCAATTGTGACCAGTTTACAAAAAGACTGTCTGCACCGACGGGAATTTCGCCGAACCAGAGGTCAAATTGGTCGAAACGCTTGTCCAGCACATAGACTGGGAGGGGCTGTGCATACCAGGCCATTCGGCTGGCGAGTGTCCAGTTGCGCACGGAGAGCGACGGAATGTTGTGCTGCTGGCTCAATGTCTGGGCGAGCACGCCGGCTTGATTCCAGCCCCACATATCGGCCAGTGGATTCTTTTTTCCCCAGGGGTGGTCTTGCCCGATGCCGGGGACTCCAACAAAAAAGAGCAAGGTGAATGCCAAGAGGCAGATGACGACCTGCGCACGCACGAAGGCCCGAATCCAGAACTGCTTGCCGCTTGCCCAATGGGCACCAAGAGCGTTTGCGGCGAAAGGAGTGATTGCTAGCCAAGCAGGCGCTGTCCAGTGTGGCAGACTGCCACCACCGGAGAGTGTTGCTGTAACGAAAAAAGGCAAGATAAAAAATAACGTCAAACCCGCGGCGAGCCATTTCTTTTCGCTGATGATGTCGCGCAGACAAAGATAGGCCCCGAGCACGAGCAGCGGTCCGTAGGCGACCAGTTGAATGCCCATGAAGGCCGCTAAGCGACGCAGCTTCCAGGTGCCGCCGCCGCCATGTTTTAGTTGATACGCAAAGGATACCCAGTCGTGTTGAGCATTCCAGAGGAAAACCGGCGTTACGATCAGCAGTGCGACTGCAACAGCAAGCCATGGGCCTTTTTTGCTAAGAAGGGCTATACCGTGTCTGCGCAGAAGAATCGCCATGACAGTAAGCGCCGGGATGATGGCGGTGTATTTGGAGAGACCAGCCAGTCCAAGCAATAAGCCGAGCGCCAGCCAGTGCTGAAGCGAGGTGGTTCGCGAATCTTGTGGGGCCTTTGCCAGCGCAAGTGTGCTGCGCATAATCAGCAAGGTGAGCACCATCAGCAGTGTGTCGGGTAATAAGCCGACCGCCAATACGTGCATAAGCGGTGCACAAAGGGTGAGCGCAACGGCCCAGAGACCTGCTGTTTCTTTTGCGGAAGCGGAGTAACTCCAACTCGGGACCATCGTATTGATATCGATGGCGAGCCCGCGCGCTAACAGACAGGCAATCAACCAAAGCGTCTGGGGGATAAGGCGAAGGAGGTAGTCTGGTGCGCCGAGCACCACAAATGGCCATTGAATCCACCCTACGAGTGGTGGATGGTCAAAGTAGCTCCAGTCAAGACGGACGGCATAGTAGGCGTAGTGCGCTTCATCAACGGAGAGTGTCAGCAGTGTCGCGAACACTAGGTGAACGAAGATGCCAAGTCCGAGTAGGCCTAGTAGTCGGCGATCCTGATGCCATGCAGGCGTGTGACCGACGTGAAGGTGGGCGTGTGGCACGTTACTGTTTGCTATTGGGCTTGCACAGGCAATACACGCCAAGTGATCTGTCGCTTACCGTCTTGAGCAAGAACCTTCGCGTTGACACGCTGAACGACGAAGCCCTCTGGAAGGTTTGCCACGCCGCTTATCGGCAAATAATGATTGAATTGCACCGCCACACGAGGCGATGGAATGGTCTCAACCCGTCCGGTCGGCCAACGGCCTTCGTACGACAGTTCTAGCCAGCCGCTGAAGTCCTGTTTCTCTGGTTTAGCGCGCAGTAGCCAAATCAAGTAAGAGAGCTGCCCACCTTTTTTTGCTTGGTTAAAGGTGCTGGTACTGACGCCGACCACCCCGAAGCGAGGATCGAACGGCAGCGTTTGGACCAGAAGGTTCAATTGTTCCTTCATGGGAGTAATAATGGCTTGGGCCGTTGAGAGTTCTTCGCGCAGGCTTTTGATGATCTCTGCGTTCTGCGCACGCTCTGCCTCGAGCGAACGTGAGTGGTTATCCACTTGTGTTTGTAGTGTTTGCCGCTCGACTGAAACTAATTTTAGTTCGTCAGTGAGTTTCTGTGCTTGTTCGGTTGTGAGGCGTTTTGCACCATAGCTTGCCTGAAGGAACAGCACACCACCGCTTCCGAGTAGTACCCCGAGGAGTAGGACGATCACCCAGCTAGGGATGCGACGTGGGCGCCTCCGCGTATCGTAGGGGGCGGGTTTGAAAACCGCACGTTTTGCTTGAACGCGAATGACCATAGGAAATTAGTTTTGCTTCTCGAGTTTGTATTCTAACGCCGCCAGACGTTCGGGTGTACCGACATCGAGCCAGAAGCTTTTGTGTAGCGCTCCAATGATCCGCCGCTCTGCCATGGCGGAGCGTAATAATGGGGCGAGTTTGGCCGGTTGTCCTGGTGTAGTTTTGGCGAAAAGTGTCGGGTTGTACACGCCAATACCCGAGAAAGTGTTGAGAGTGCTTGCTTGAGCACTGAGATGACCATCTTTGAGTAGCCCAAAATCGCCTTGCGGATGATGCTCGGGGTTATTGACCAGAAGCAGCCACGCAAGGTGATCAGTTTGTTTGAGCTGTTCAGCAATTGCCAAGGCATGCGCGGGATTCCAGTCGCACCATATATCTCCGTTTATGACGAGAAACGGGTCTGTCCCAAGCAAAGGTAAGGCAGTGGCGATTCCCCCTGCTGTTTCGAGGGCGACAGGCTCTGGCGAGTATTGAATCCGCACACCGAAAGCGGCCCCGTCACCGAGCGTTTGTTCGATGCGCTGTCCGAGCCACGCATGGTTGATGACGATTTCGGTGATGCCCGTTGCGGCGAGCCTCTCGAGATGCCAAACGATGAGTGGCTTGCCGGCAACCGGCAGCAGTGGTTTAGGAAGGTGATCGGTGAGAGGGCGCATGCGTTCGCCTCGGCCGGCTGCCAATATCATGGCTCGCATCAGAAGGTGTATCCAACTTTAGTTTGAACTTGATCCAACTGGTCCAGGACGCGGATTAAGGGTTTGAAGGCGATGTAGCGCCCGGCCACTTGTCGTACATACTGATTGACGCGTGGCATGTGCGCGAGGTACCCGGCTTTGCCGTCGCGGTGATTAAGGCGAGCGAAAACCCCCAAAATCCGCAGATTGCGTTGTAACCCCATCCACTCATAGTCTCGATGAAAGTCTGCAAAGTCCGTGGGGACCGGGAGGTTGCTTTTGCGCGCCTGCTCCCAATAGCGAATCGCCCAATCTATCTGCTGCGGCTCCTCCCAGGTGGTTCTGGCATCCATGACGAGAGAAGCCAGGTCATAGGTGATGGGACCTGCGACGGCGTCTTGGAAATCAAGTACCCCAGGATTGGCGCCGAATTTTTCCGCTTCGCACAACATTAAATTAGGCGAATGAAAGTCCCTATGTACGAACACTTGTGGTTGTGCAGCATTGTGTTTGACCAGCAGGTCGAACACGGTATCGAGGGATTGCAGGGTCTCTGGTGGTAGGGTGGTTTTGCAATGAATGGTGGTGTACCATTCGACGAAGAGACTTAACTCCTGTTTCAGTCGCGGCGCATCGTAATGCGGCAGCCCTTCGTGGTTAGCCGCTTGCATGGTTACAAGTGCAGCGAGGGCTTCGCGGTACATTTTTTGTAGGGTGGAGTCCTCTGCCCCTGAAATAATTTTGTCATAGTATGTCGTGGGCCCCAGGTCGGAAAGCAGTAAGAAACCCTGTTCTAGTTGCTGTTCTATGATTTTTGGCACATTTAGACCTGCTGCGCTCAAGCGGCCCGCGATATCGACAAAAGGTCGGCAGTCTTCTTTCGGGGGTGGGGCATCCATCACTACTAGGGTGCCGCTTGCCGACGCAATTCGGAAATATCGCCTAAAGCTCGCGTCACTAGAGGCCGGTGCAAGAGTGTCAATCTTTAGACCTAGTTTCTGAGGAATTTGATTTAACCAATTGACTAATAATGGTATTCTTTGATCTGACATTGTCTAAAAATTCCTAAATTTCGCTGCATTCAAACTATAATAGCTCTGAAGCAGCGAGAGTTTGCTGAATTTTGACGACAAACGTTGGGTAAAAGTGCCCTGAATAGGTGGCTGTTTAAAGCGTGCTGTTTCTTTTTGCTCGACTTTTTCTCGCAACGACTCTGGGGATAGGTGTGGGGGCTGCGCAAGCCCAAAACGCCGATGCAACCCCGAGCGATGCGCTTAATCAGGCGGCCTCCGGGCAGGCGCCTCCCAAGAAAGCACCCCCAAAAAAGCCGCAAGCCAATAAAAATACGACCAAACCAGCAGCAAAGGCTGCGACGCCTCCTCCCCCGCCTAGAGTGCAATTGATGGGTTTGCGGGTGGCTCCGAAGCTAGACCGTTTTGTGCCCGCGGAAAGTCAAATGCCTGGTTTTCTTGAGGCCCGTGAAATCCATGGTGATGCGCAGGGTAATGTGCGCATGATCGGTGACGCTGCGATGCGTCGCCAGGATGCTGTGCTGCGTGCCAATGTGATTGATTACAACAAAGGCACGGGTGTCTTAGATGCGCAAACAAATGCGCGCCTCATTCGGGACGGGAACGTCATCTCCGGTACCAGCATTATTTATAACTCTGAGGACGGGACAGCGAGTATTGAGCAGCCTAATTTTTGGATAGAAAACGGTGGTGCAGGCGTTGGCTCGTGGGCCGATGTCTTTAATAAAAACCAGATGAGTCTCAAGGATGTGACCTACAGTGGTTGTCCATGTCCGCAGCCCTCTTGGTATATCGAGACTGAGAAGCTTGATTTGGATTACGCCGAAAATGAGGGGGTGGCGCGCAACGGTGTTCTTTACTTCAAAAACGTTCCGATCCTGGCGGCGCCTTATCTAACCTTCCCAATCAAAAAAGAGCGCAAGAGTGGCTTGCTGCTTCCAACGTTTGGCAACACAACGAATACTGGTTTCGATTACACCCAACCGTACTATTTCAATATTGCACCCAACTACGATATGACAGCGCAGTTGCGGACGATGACCAAGCGCGGGGCACAATTGGGTGGTGAATTCCGCTATATGGGTGAGAGCTACTCTGGTCTAGCAGCGGGTACGTATCTACCCAACGATATTAAGACGGGCGAGGATCGGTGGTTGTATTCTGCCCAATACGGTCAACGCTTCGGCTACGGGTTCTATGGGGGTTATAACGTCAGTGGCGTTTCTGACGATAACTATTTCAAAGACTTCGCCAACATTGGCATAAACCAAGCGACCGTAACGGCACTACCGCGTCAAGTGGGAGCAGGCTGGGCAAACGAGTACTGGAATACCTCTGCGCAGGTAGTCACGTTTCAAACGATTCGCCCGAGTGGCACGTTTGTGACGCCTCAGTACAACAAGGTGCCCGAATACACGATTAATGGTGGGCGGTTTGATATCGCAGGCTTTGACGTGCAAAGCCAAAACACCTTGACCAAATTTGAAATGCCGCTCGACCAGCGTTTTGCATATGGTCCGATGGGCTCGTTGCGCTGGAAGCCGGACGGACAACGCGCTTTGTCGTACAACTCGATTGCCTACCCAATCGTCAAGCCGGGTTGGTACATCACGCCTAAAGTCGCGCTAACTATGGCGCAATATCAAACCGACTGGTATGGGCTTGAGAAATGGTACGGCTATGGGCAAGCGTCGAACTCTCGTGTATTACCAATTATGTCGGTTGACTCTGGTATGACCTTCGAGCGCGACACAACATTTTTTGGGAAGGCCGCGTTACAAACGCTTGAGCCACGCGCCTATTACTTGAGGGTTCCGTACCGCGATCAGTCACAGCTGCCGGTATATGACACGACCTTGGCTGACTTCAGCTTCTCGTCGGCCTTCCAGGAAAACATTTTTGCTGGTTTTGATCGTATCGCGAACGCGAATCAGGCGACACTGGCGCTAACCAGCCGTTGGCTTGATGCTAATAGTGGCTTCGAGCGCCTTCAGCTTTCGGTAGCGCAGCAATTTTACTTTGAAGATCAGTATGTTACGTTGCCGTTTCAGGTGCCCCGCACCAATACTAAGTCTCAGTTCCTGGTAGGTAGCAGCGCTGCGCTAACCGACACCTTGAACCTGTCGTCCTTGTTTCAGTACAACCCTTACAAGAGCGAACTCAGTCGCGCTCAGATCATCAGTCGCTGGCGCCCCCAGCGTTTAGCGACGCTTGCTTTGTCGTACCGTTATCAGGTCAATCCACCACCTGACGCCTTGTATCAACCACAAGGTCAGAACCAGGTGAGCGCCGGCTTCCAGTGGCCATTAACGAAGAAATGGTACTCAATCGGACGCGTAGACTATTCCTTTAACAAAGTGAACGCGCCCAGTGTGCTTGATCCATCGAATATTATTGCAATGCCTAAGGTTACGCAGGGTGTAGTGGGATTAGAGTACAAAGGTGATTGTTGCTGGACTGGGCGTGTTGTGTTCCAGCGTTATGTCGTCAGCGTGGATCAAACAAATAGCGCGGTATTTTTCCAGCTTGAGCTAGGTGGATTAGGTAATTTGGGTCAGAACCCGATGGGTATTATCGGGCGTAGCATCCCCGATTACGAGCCGATCAATCCCCCAGTCCCAAGCGTAAGTAAATTTGAAAGGTACGAATGATGCAAGCAGTTAAAACCTACCGTTTTTGGGTTGCGCTTATTGGATTTTGTATAAGCGCTACGGCAGGCATGTCTGTTTATGCCCAGCCTGCACCGGGCGGCGCTGCGCGTCAGACGACACCGCCCAAGACTGCTGCGGCTGGAGTGGAGCGAGAGGCCGACACGATCGTTGCCGTGGTCAATAAAGAAGTGATCACGCGTCGCGAGCTTGATGCCCGAGTACGGTTGGCTAAAAGAGATATGGCTGGACAACGTATGCAGCCGCCGCCAGATAATGTTTTAGAGCTTCAGGTTCTACAGCGTTTAATTACTGAGAAGCTTGAATTGCAAGAGGGGCGAAGGCTGAATATTCAGATCACACCCGCGATGATTAATAGTGCCATCGAAACAATTGCTAAGCGCAACAATGCAACGGTTGCGCAAGTCCGGCAACAACTGCAAGCGTCCGGTATTCCCTGGTCTGACTACGAAAATCTGATTCGCCGTGAATTATTGTTGGAGCGGTTGAGGCAGACCGTCGTGGATCGCACGATTCTGATTACTGACGGCGAAGTGGATGCATTTTTGCGTGAACAAAAAGCCCGTGAGGCCGGCGGTTTGCCATCCGTGCGACCGACTCCTGCGCCTGCACCACCACCGCCTCCCCCACCGAAGCCGCAGGCAGTGCAGCCAGCCATTATGGGCATCGCGCAAATTTTGGTGCGGGTGCCCGAGGGGGCTTCGGCCGAAGAGGTTGCCGCTTTACGTAAAAAGGCGCAGGACTTACTCGCTCGGGTGCGTAAGGGTGAGAGCTTTGAAAGTGTGGCTAAAGCCTCATCGGATGGACCAGAAGCTAGCCTTGGCGGCGATTTGGGCGTGCGCCCTTTGAATGGCTGGCCAGACCTTTTTCTTAAGGCTGTAGCCAATGTGCCTGACGGACGAATCAGTAATATTCTTCAAAGTCCAAACGGCTTTCACATTCTGAAGGTGGTCGGTCGTGCTGGGGGCGCTCCTCCACCACAAGCGCAGCCCGCACCTCCACCCCCACCAACGAGTGCGGATCCACAACTGCCTAAAGGTCCGATGCCTGTTGAGCAAACGCAAGCGCGCCACATTTTGCTCAAGAGTTCGACTGTGATGACGGACGACGTCGCGCGTCAACGACTATTGGGGATACGCCAGCGCATTGTTCAGGGTGGAGAGTCTTTTGGTGATTTGGCCAGGCGCTTCTCAAATGACACCTCGGCTCCGCAAGGCGGTGATTTGGGCTGGTTAAATCCAGGCGAAACAGTCCCTCCATTCGAGAAGGCCATGAATGCGCTGAAGATAGGTGAGGTCAGTGAACCTGTGAAGAGTCCATTTGGCTGGCATCTGATTCTTGTTGAAGGTCGCCGTACTCAAGATATGGCGGATCAGTATTTACGCAATCAAGTCCGTCAGCGTCTTTTCATTCAACGCTCTGATGCGGAGTTTGAGGCTTGGCTCCAACGCGTGCGTAACCTGTCCTTCATTGACAATCGCCTCGAGAAAACAGAGCGGCTGAACAGGAATTAACGCGTGACTGCGCATCAGGCACGCAAACGCTTCGGCCAAAATTTCTTGGTAGATTTAGGGGTGGTCGATGCCATTGTTAGAGCGATTGCCCCTCAACCCAAAGATCTGATGATCGAAATTGGGCCTGGGCTGTCTGCGTTGACAGCGCCGCTGCTTGATCATCTAGAAAAACTAACGGCGATTGAAATAGACCGCGACTTGGCGGCACGGCTTAGGCAGCGGTTTTCCGCTGATCGTCTGGCGGTTATCGAGGCCGATGCCTTGCAGGTGGACTTCACTCAGTTTGGTCAAGGGTTGCGCATTGTCGGCAACTTACCCTACAACATTTCCAGCCCTTTGCTTTTTGCTTTGGTCGATTGTGCGGATCTGGTCTGTGATCAGCACTTCATGCTTCAGCGCGAAGTGGTGGATAGGATGGTGGCAGAGCCTGGTAGTTCGGAATACAGTCGGCTAAGCGTGATGCTGCAGTACCGCTACCAGATTTATAAGTTGTTTGATGTTGCACCGGAGGCTTTCGATCCTCCACCGCGGGTGACGTCTGCAATCGTCAGAATGATTCCAAAAGGTGCTGAGCGTTTGCGGGCTCAAGATGACAAACTGTTTGCAACAGTTGTTCAGCGCGCTTTTTCTCAGCGCCGCAAAATGCTGCGTGGTGTGCTGGGTGAGTGGACGACACTCATTCCCTGGGAGAAACTTGGCGTTCTTCCGACATGGCGTGCCGAGCAAGTTTCGGTAACGGGTTTTGTCGGGATAGCAGACGCGTTATATGGTTCGGGTATTCGTGCCTAGGCGACTGGCAAGCCAGACGCGCATGATGTCTTGCGCGCGATCTTCAAGAAGCGTTGGCGCACGCTGACAAGCCTCGGCGAGAGTGCAGGGCCCCGACGCTAAACTAAAGGCAGCGTGGATACCCGCCTCATACAAAGCTTGATACCCATCGCCCAGCGATCCGGCAATTGCGATGACTGGAATGCCTGCTCGCTTAGCGAAGAGCGCAACGCCCATGGGAGTCTTGCCCAATAAGGTTTGCGCATCCATTCGTCCCTCACCGGTGATGACTAAATCCGCGCCTTCCATGGCGCTGGATAATCCCCCAATCTCTGCAACGACCTCTGCGCCGGGCTTGAAGGTCGTACGCAGCCAAGCGTGTGCCGCAAAGCCTAGCCCTCCTGCGGCGCCAGAACCCGGTGCATCGCGCATATCGCGACCGACTGTTTGAGCGCATAGGTCTGCAAAATGATCGAGTGCTGCATCAAGTGTTTGCACCTGAGCAGGCGTCGCGCCTTTTTGTGGTCCAAAGATTGCTGAGGCGCCCTTGGAGCCACACAAGGGGTTATTCACATCAGAGGCGATCGTGACTCGAATGTTTGCCAAGCGAGGGTCAAGCTTGCTGGCATCTAGTCTGGCAAGTTGCGCAAGCGCTAATCCGCCGCGGGCAAGCGTTTCATTGTTTGAATCCAGGAAGCGCAGCCCTAAGGCCTCAAGCATTCCCGCCCCTGCATCGTTTGTTGCAGAACCGCCAAGACCTAACACGATATGTTGAGCCCCTGCATCAAGCGCGTACTGGATGAGCTGGCCTACGCCATAGCTTGTTGCACGCAAGGGGTCACGCTCGTGGGGCGCGATGTGTTCTAAACCCGCTGCGCAGGCCATTTCGATGACTGCAGTGCCTTCCGGCAAGAGCGCCCAAGAGGCGTCAATAGGGCGCCCAAGCGCATCTAGCACAGTGTGGGTTTGACGTTCGCCAGCAGTCGCGCCCAAGATGGCCTCGACAGTGCCCTCACCGCCATCAGCCATCGGCACACGCACGATCGTTGCCTGCGGAATCGCGCGCTTAACACCGCGCTCAATCGCCAGGGCGACTTCGGGAGCCGAGAGCGATTCTTTGAAGGAATCCGGAGCGATGACGATTTTCATTTGAAAGGGCACATCAACCTGAAGAGTGTAGGTTAGTCGAATTTCTTCTGGACAAATTCGATCTTATAGCCGTCAGGGTCTTCAACAAAGGCGATCACGGTTGAGCCATGTTTCATGGGACCTGCTTCTCGCGTTACTTTTCCACCCAACTCTTTGACGCGATCGCAAGCTTCGTAGGCGTTTTCGACTTGCAGTGCGATATGGCCGTAGCCTGTCCCGAGATCGTAAGAGGAGGTATCCCAGTTGTAGGTGAGTTCAAGTGCTGGCCCATCGCGCTCGTCCTGATAGCCAACGAAGGTGTTGGTGAATCGGCCGGTAGGGTACTCGGTGCTTCGAAGTACGCGCATACCTAATACTTTTGTGTAGAACTCGATTGAGCGATCAAGATTTCCAACGCGCAGCATAGTGTGAAGAATTCGCATAATGAGACCTCGGGATTGCCTAAGTGAATTGAGAGGGAAATGTTAACCATGATAACCGTTCGCACGCACGGTTAGATTTCTGGAATGCCATCCGGCGTGTGATGGCGGAGAATATTTTTAGCGAGATGGAAATCCGGATAAAGCTGTTCGACTTCCGACCAGAAATCTTGGCTGTGATTCATTTCCCGTAGGTGCGCGAGTTCGTGAGCGATGACGTAATCAATCACCATCGGTGAAAAATGAATGAGGCGCCAGTTCAGCATGATGTTGCCGTCACTCGTACAGGAGCCCCAGCGAGTTGCAGCGGACGATAGTCGCCATCGTCGGATCGTTAATCCGGTGGTGGCGAGAAAGTGTTTGATGCGCACATCAAACCACACCGCTGCGCGAGACTGTAGCCACGCCTGCGTCATGTCACGCATGCGATGGGTGTCAGCGTCATTAGGCAACGGCAGCCAAAGTGCTTGCCCCGCTTGCGGCGCAACAGGATCGCCCTCGAAGTAAGGTGATCCATGCGGAACGTGCGGCCCTGGTACGCCACTACGCAGGACGATGCGACATCCCATATAGGGAAGTTCCCCGCCGGATTGCCAACGCGTCTCTGACATTGCTAAACGCTGTTTGCGGGATTGCCAGTCTTGAAGTTTGGATAGAATCCAAGGCATTTTTTCAACAACGGCGGCGTCGATTTGGGAGAGCGTGACCCAGTTCGGGGCAGTGACCCGTAAGCCTTCGTCGAGAATGACGAAGCCAATGCTACGGCGACGCGAGCGCATCAATATGAAGCCGACAGATTGATCACCATGGTGGACAACCCGCCATTTTGCGCCAAGCGGAATTGTGGCAGGCGCAATGGTCCAGCTGGGCTTGGGGCTGTCTGCGTCGGAAAGCAAAAGCTCGAGCTGGCTCATTGTTATTTTGAATAACGTTCGGGATTCAAGCGTTGCATTTCACCTTCGATCCATGCTTGAACTTTTTCGTTTAATTCTTCTGGGGTCAGTCCTGTTGCTTCAATGACCGGCCCGATGGAGACTGTGATGCAACCAGGTCTCTTAATGAAGGCGTTACGTGGCCAACATTCGCCAGCGTTGTGTGCGATGGGGATAATCGGTACGCCTGTACGCGTGGCGAGTAATGCGCCGCCCATTTTGAAACGGCTCGTCTTGCCGGGTGCGATACGCGTTCCCTCTGGAAATAAGATTGGCCAGCGCCCTTCATCAAGACGTTGTTGACCAACTTTCACGACCTGCTCGAAGGCGTCGCGTCCTTTGCTGCGATCGATGGGGATCATCGCCAAGAGAGCGAGACCCCATCCAAAAAAAGGCACGCGGTGTAACTCGCGCTTATAGACAAAACATACTTCGCGCGGAAGGTGGGAGGGTAAAAACAGCGTTTCCCAGGCAGACTGATGCTTTGACAGCACAATAGCAGGTCCGTCGGGGAGGTTTTCCCAGCCTTGCACCTTCCATCGGACACCGCAAATCACTTTTGCGCCCCAAACCGCGAGCCGTGGCCAACCCATCGTCAGCTTGTAGCGCCAACTCAGGGAGAGTGGTGCCCAAAGCATGCAGGCAAAGGCGTAGGGAATCACGGTGACGATCAGAAAGAGCGTAAAAACAGTAGCGCGAAGCGCAAGCATCATTTAATTAGTCTCGGACAGAATTTGGTCGACCGCATCGGCGAGATCTTTGGCGACGCGTAGGCCTGCAGGGAGGTCCCCTTTGGCTTGGGTCTTGCTGCCATTGCCTGTCTGGACAAGCCAAGGCACGCAGCCCGCAGCAGCCGATGCCTGCAGGTCTCGTAGGGAGTCTCCCACAGCGGGAACGCCCTCTAAAGATGTATCAAATCGCCGCCCGATATCATGAAACAAACCGGGGAGTGGTTTGCGGCACAGGCAATTGTCATCGGGACCATGAGGGCATACAAAAATAGCATCGACAGCTCCACCCAAATGAGAGAGTGCTTTGCGAAACTTTTGATGGATATCCGAGAGTGCAGTGATATCGAAAAGCCCGCGCGCTAAACCTGATTGGTTCGAGGCGATTGCAATGGTCCAGCCTGCCTGATGCAGGCGAGCAATTGCCTCTAAGCTACCGGGAAGCGGATGCCATTCGTCTGGGTGTTTGATGTAGTCGTCGCTATCCTCGTTAATCACGCCATCGCGATCGAGAATGATCAGTTTCATGGAGCGAGCCTTGAAATGTCTGCAACCTGATTCATGAGTCGATGCAGCTGATCCAATAACGCGAGTCTATTGTTTCGTACTGCGATGTCATCGGTCATGACCATGATGTCGTTAAAAAACAGGTCAACCGCCTCTCGGGTCTGCGCTAAGGTATCCATTGCTGCCACATAATCGCCCGCTTCAAACTGCTGCTGCGCGATCGGTTGTGCTTGGGCGACGGCCTTGGCAAGTGCTTGTTCGGCAGCCTCAGTCAATAGCTTGGGTGTAACCGTTGGTAACTGGCCTTCCGATTTCTTTAGCAGATTACCAATCCGCTTGTTCGCGGCCGCGAGACTTGCTGCACTTGGACTTAAAGCGAATTTCTCTGCAGCGATCACGCGCGCCACGACTTGGTGCAGCGGCGGCGTGAGGGCGAGTACTGCTTCGACCGCGTTGCGATCGTGCTGTGCAATCAACTGATTACGTAACCGTTCGAGAATGAAGTCTCGGACTTCTGGAACAGTTTGTTCAGTCAGTGTGCCGGGTGCGAACTGTTTGGCACTGTGCGTGAGTAACTCCTCAAGGGAGAGTGGCCCAGCATTTTGTATTTTTAAGAAACCGCCTGCGGTGAGCTGCTCGAATGCACTGATAACACCCAGCGCGGCACGACGCAAACCGAAGGGATCCCGCTCACCTGTTGGTGCTAAACCGATACCCCAGATACCCACGAGGGTTTCGGCGCGTTCTGCGATAAATAAGATCGTAGCGATCATATTGCTCGCGGTGATCGGTGTATCTAGACGGATACGATATTGCTCAGCAAGTGCCTGAACGACCTCAGGGGCCTCATTGTCACCGCGGGCGTAATAGGCGCCCATAATGCCTTGCAGTTCAGGAAACTCACCGACCATGTTTGTCGTGAGATCTGCTTTAGCGAGTTCAGCAGCGCGCTCAGCCTGCGCTGCATCCGCACCAAGCGTCTGTGCAAGGTAGGCCGCAATCGCGCGAACACGGCTAACGCGCTCTAACTGTGTGCCAAGTTTGTTGTGATAAACGATTGAGTCGAGTTGGGCGACACGCGCGTGTAAGGGCGTTTTGCGATCGGTTTCAAAGAAGAACTGCGCATCGGCCAGACGGGGCCGCACGACGCGCTCGTTGCCTTCGATGATCGCTCTCGGATTGTCCGTGGGCATATTGCTCACGATTAGGAACTGATTGGTGAGAGCACCCGTGTCTTTGTTGAATAGCGGAAAGTATTTTTGATTCAGCCGCATTGTCAGAATCAGACATTCCTGCGGGACCGTTAGAAAACGTTCCTCAAATGTTCCGACATACACTGCCGGTGCTTCCACTAGCGCAGTGACCTCATCGAGTAGTGCATCCACTTCTGGGCCTGTGCCAAGGCTGGCCTGAAGTTTTTGCGTTTGGGTGTTTAACAATTCGGCGATTTGCGCACGACGCAAGGCAAAGCTAGCCGTGACTTTTCCGGTTGTCGCCAGCTGGGCTTCATAAGTATCGGCGTCCTCTATCGTTATAGCGCCTGGATGTAGGAACCTGTGCCCAAATGTTTGCCGACCGGATTGCAAGCCAAGAATAGTTGCAGGAATAATTTGCGAGCCGTGCAAGGCGATGAGCGAATGCGCAGGACGTACAAACTTAACTGCTGTTTCGCCATCTGCAAGTTGATACTTCATCACTTTTGGGATCGGCAGAGCGGCAATGCTGGTCTCAATTGCGCCTTGCAAGGCATCGCCAAGTTTTGCCCCAGCTGCTGTTCCACTTGCGACGAGATATTCTTGCTTGCCATCTGACTCGCGCGCGAGCGCGCTGATATCCATGGACTCCCAGCCTTTGGCGGCTAGTTTTTTTAGCAATGCAGGTGTTGCGTTTCCGTTTGCATCAAGCCCAACTTTGACGGGCATGAGTTTTTCTGAGAATGTCTGATCGGGCGCGATAGGTTGGACGGCGCTAAGCCTAACGCCGAGTCGGCGCGGTGTTGCAAAGGGTTCGACAGAACAGTTTACCTCTGTGAGCCCGAGTGTTTGCAGGGCGTCGTGCAGGCCTTGTGCAAAGGCTTGACCAAGCTTGGGAAGCGCTTTAGGGGGAAGTTCTTCTGTAAAGAGCTCGACAAGAAGGGGGAGGCTGGACATTAGTTCGCCCCTTTGTTTGTATGCAGCATGGGGAAGCCTAGTTGTTCGCGCGACTCAAAGTAGGCTTGCGCAACAGCGCGAGACAGGTTTCTGATCCGACCAATGTAGGCAGCACGTTCTGTCACGCTGATTGCTCCGCGTGCGTCGAGCATATTGAATGTATGGGCAGCTTTCAATGTTGCCTCATAGGCAGGCAAAGCCAAGGGGACTTCCATGAGTCGTTTGGCGAGTGTTTCAAAATCGGTAAAGTGACGGAACAACGTTTCAGCGTCTGAATGCTCAAAGTTGTAAGTCGACTGTTCGACTTCATTTTGATGAAAGACGTCACGATAGAGAACTTTGCCGCGCGGCCCTTCGGTCCAGACCAGGTCATAGACGCTTTCAACGCCTTGCAGATACATTGCGAGGCGCTCAAGGCCGTAGGTGATCTCCCCAGTCGTGGGGGTGCAGTCCAAGCCGCCTACCTGCTGAAAGTAGGTGAACTGCGTGACTTCCATCCCGTTGAGCCAAACCTCCCAACCTAGTCCCCATGCGCCGAGGGTTGGGTTTTCCCAGTCGTCCTCAACAAAGCGAATGTCATGCTCTGTTGGTTTGATTCCTAAAGCGACCAGTGAGCCAATGTATAGGTCCAAAATATCAGGCGGCGCAGGCTTAAGGACTACTTGATACTGGTAGTAGTGTTGCAGACGGTTTGGGTTTTCGCCATAGCGGCCGTCTTTGGGACGGCGCGAAGGCTGGACATACGCCGCGCGCCAAGGCTCTGGGCCGATTGCACGTAAAAAGGTGGCGGTGTGGGAGGTGCCGGCACCGACCTCCATGTCATAGGGTTGGAGCAGGGCACAACCCTGTTTGTCCCAGTATTCTTGCAGGCGCAGAATAATTTGCTGAAAGGTGAGCATCGAGATATTCGGTTAGGTCCGTAAGCGTGCCATTTTAGCTTGCGAGCGGCTTTGGTGTGGGCGTTGAGGGAGGTGTTCGACGCCCGAGCTTCGTGAATCGCCTATGATTTAGTCCATCTAGTCAAAATCTAACTGTTTTAGCCTTGTTTTTGAGGAGTTTTCATGTCGAGTCTGGTGAGTGTCGATGAGGCAGATGGGGTGTTAATCATCACGATTAATCGTCCTGAGGCGCGTAATGCGATTAGCTTTGAAACAGCGCAGCAATTGTCTGTTGCGTTTGAAACGCTTGATGCCCGAGAGGACTTGCGCATTGGGATCCTGACTGGTGCTGGTGGCACCTTTTGTTCGGGGATGGACCTCAAGGACTTCGCCAAGACCCGTAAGCGCTCTTCGGTGCCGGGCAAGGGCTTTGCCGGGCTAAACGAGGCGCCACCTCAAAAGCCTCTGATTGCTGCCGTGGAAGGCTTTGCGGTCGCAGGTGGTTTTGAAATGATGTTGGCCTGTGATCTGATCGTGGCAGCGAACAATGCGATGTTCGGCTTGCCCGAGGTTAAGCGTGGTTTGGTTGCCGGCGGTGGTGGCTTGGTGCGTCTCCCACGACAAGTTCCGTACCACATCGCGATGGAAATTTTGCTCACTGGGGATATGTTTCCAGCCGAGCGCGCGCAGCAATATGGGTTGATTAATGTAATGACCGACCCTGGTCAGGCGCTGGGAGAGGCGATGAAGCTGGCCCGCAAGATCTGCGAAAATGGCCCATTGGCGGTGCGTACATCGAAAAGTGTGCTGGTTCAGGGACTAGATTTCCCTGCGGCAAAAATGTTCGATTTGCAACGTCCCCTGACAGATCATATTTTTATGTCAGAAGATGCCAAAGAAGGTGCAACCGCTTTTGCAGAGAAGCGTAAGCCTGTGTGGCGCGGCAAGTAGATAAATTTTTGGTGTTATTGATTTCAACTATTGTTTCGTAGATAGGTACACATATGTCCGTCACTATTAAAGAAGAAGATTTTGTCGCCTCGATCGCTGATGCGATTCAGTTCATCAGTTACTACCATCCAGCCGACTACATCAAGCACCTTGCGCGCGCTTATGAGCGTGAGGAGAGCCCTGCTGCGAAGGATGCGATCGCACAGATCCTGACGAACTCGCGCATGAGTGCAGAGGGCCGTCGTCCGATTTGTCAGGACACGGGCATCGTCAACGTATTCTTGAAGATCGGTATGGGTGTGCGGTTTGATACCAAGCGAACCATGCAGGAGCTATGCGATGAAGGCGTGCGTCGTGGTTATTTGAACCCCGAAAACCCACTGCGTGCATCGGTTCTTGATGATCCGATCTTCTTGCGCAAGAACACCAAAGACAATACTCCGTGTATCGTTAGTGTCGAGTTGGTGCAAGGCGATACGGTGGATGTGCAGGTCGCTGCGAAAGGTGGTGGCTCAGAAAACAAGTCGAAACTCGCGATGTTGAATCCGAATGATTCGATTGTGGATTGGGTGCTCAAAACTGTTCCGACGATGGGCGCGGGTTGGTGTCCGCCTGGCATGCTTGGAATTGGCGTGGGCGGGACTGCTGAAAAAGCTGTTTTGATGGCTAAGCAATCGCTCATGGAAGATCTCGATATGTACGAACTGCTTGAGCGCGGTCCTAAAAATAAAATCGAAGAGCTGCGTATTGAGCTCTATCACAAGGTCAACGCGCTAGGCATTGGTGCACAAGGGCTAGGTGGTCTCACTACGGTTCTGGATGTGAAGATTCAGACCTTTGCGACGCATGCTGCGTCTTTCCCCGTCGCCATGATTCCAAACTGTGCCGCGACGCGCCATGCGCATTTTGAGTTGGATGGTTCCGGACCGGCACACCTGCATCGTCCCTCGTTATCGGACTGGCCTGATGTGCATTGGGCGCCAGACTACAAGTCCTCAAAGCAGGTGGACTTAAATAAACTGACCCGTGAAGAAGTCGCAAGCTGGAAGCCAGGTCAGACACTCTTGCTGAACGGCAAAATGCTGACGGGACGCGATGCCGCACATAAGCGCATTCAAGATATGCTGGCCAAAGGTGAGAAGTTGCCCGTAGAGTTTCACGGCAAAACGATTTATTACGTTGGGCCTGTGGATCCGGTCGGTGATGAAGTGGTTGGACCAGCGGGCCCAACGACTTCCACCCGTATGGATAAGTTCACAGACATGATGCTTGAGCAGACAGGTCTGTTTGCGATGATTGGAAAAGCAGAGCGTGGTCCGGCCACGATCGAATCCATTCGCAAACACAAGTCGGCCTACCTGATGGCTGTGGGCGGCGCTGCGTACTTAGTCTCTAAGGCGATTAAAGAGGCGAAAGTCATCGGTTTCGCTGACCTCGGCATGGAAGCGATCTATGAGTTTGACGTCGTCGATATGCCTGTCACTGTGGCAGTTGATTCAACCGGGACCTCTGTGCATACGACTGGCCCCAAAGAGTGGTCAGCCAAGATCGCGGGTATCCCGGTCGTCACCGCGTAAACGCGCAAGCGCCATGTCTCGGAGTTTCACGCGTTGAAACTTCAAGCCATTGGCGCTTTGTGTGGCGGGAAAAGCGTCGATAAACCAAATGTGGACCGGCACTTTAAAAGCCGCAAGCTGTTGCGCTAGCTGTGCGCGCACGCTGTCCGCATCGGGTGCCGGTTGACCAGGTGTTGTTGTGGCAAACGCAACGGGCCTGAGCTGACCGTTGATCTCAACGCCCACCACCTGAGCGCTTTCGATCCCAGTTTGTTCTGCGAGAGCATGTTCAATTTCCGTGGGATCCACCAAGAATCCACCCAGCCTCATTGTGTCGCCCATTCGAGATAGGTAGACAAAGCTTGCATCCTCTCGCAAGTAGCCCAGGTCACCTGTTTTGAAATAACCGTCCGGAGTGAACGCGCTTGCGGTTGCTTCCGCGTTGTTGAAGTAGCCTTTAAACAGTGTCGGTGAAAAAATTTCTATTTCCCCCGGAATGTTAGGCGCACAAAGCGCGTCTGTGTCGATGTCTCGTATTCTGACCCGAGCCCGCGGGCTTGCGGCGGGCGTACCACCGCCCTGAGCCCGATCCTCAAGCGGTAGGTTCTCCCGCTGCAGCGAAAACAGTGCGTGCACCTCACTTGACCCATAGAGGCCGTGCAGTGGGAATCCTCGCGCCGAGAGCGATCGCGCTAGCTCGACAAAGCGGGGACTAAACGATGCAAAACCGAAGAGCCGGAGACTAGGAAAAGGAATGTCACAGCGCTCCGCACGGGTGAGCGCTTGTTGATCGACGTGCTCGATGATTCGGCGCAGCATTTCGTCGCTGCCAAAGATGTGGGTAACACTTTCTGCCTGGATAAGTGCACTTGCGCTCGCTGCGTCAAAAAAATCCATCAGCACGAGTGGCATGCCTGCCGCAATCGCAGCCAGGGCGCTATTGAGTCCAAAGACACCACAAAAGGGGAGAGCGCAGAGCAGGCGATTGCCTGCCTGTTCGAAACCGTAGCCGTGTGCAACATCTCTTGCATGCTCGGTGAGCGTGCGTTGCGTGTGCATGACGAGCTTTGGACCTTTGGTGGTTCCAGAGGTCGTAAAGAATGCTGCGAGGGCGTCCGCATGCGCCGCATCATTTGCTGGGTTTGGCTGATGCTGCGCTGTGGGGTCGTTATTGTTTGAAATCGCGTCAAAAGGGGTTACCGGCTTGCCTAAAAGTTCAGCAGGCGCATCGTTTCCCACATCGAGCATAACTATTTTTTGCAAGCAAGGCAGTTGCTTGCCATCGACGCCTTCGATGACTTGTGCAAAGTCAATTTTGCGGAAATTGAGTTGCAAGACAAGTATCGATGCTTGTGAATTACCAAGAATGTTTTGCAACTCAAGGCTGCGATATTTTGTATTTACAGCAACGAGCGTGGCTCCCAGTCTTGCGAGCGCGAAAAATAGTACTAACCACTCTGAGCGATTAACGAGCCACACGGCGACACGAGAACCCTGCACAACACCTTGGCGCGAAAGCCACAAGCAGGTCTGTGAAACTTGTGCCTCAAAGGCGCTGTAACTCAGCGCCCGCCCATTCTCGATCAGAATGCTGCGTTGGGGGAACTGTGCAAGATGAGTACGATAAAGGGAGGTAAGCGACCCTACAGCGGACATCTCAATACAGTTCCATTAGTTCGGTATTATTGCTAAATGCTTCGGGTGTGCCTTCGCGGATGAGCTCGCCAGACTTCATCACAATCACACGATCAGAAATCTTAAGTGCTTCACGAACGTTTTGCTCAACGATCAAGATTGACATCTTGCGTTCTTGTTGAAGCGCACGAATCGGACCCACAAGGTCTTGAAAGAGTTTAGGCGCGAGACCGATGGAGGGCTCGTCGAGCAACAGGCACCGCGGTTGACTGAGAAGGGCGCGTCCCAGTGAGACCATTTGTTGCTGTCCTCCAGAGAGTGTGCCTGCGCGCTGCTGATAGAATTTTTTAATCATGGGTAATACGCTCATCACCCAATCTAGTCGCGCCGACTGCTCGCCAGCTGGAATCCCATTCGCCCAAAAACCGAGTCGCATGATTTCGGCTACGGTCAGTCCTGGAAACACACCACGACCCTCAGGTACGAGTGCGATACCCGCGGCATTCATGCCACGAGGGTCTGGCCGGTCAATGGTTTGTCCCTCAAGCAAAATCGTTCCGCCATTAAGAGGAACCAAGCCAAACAGAGCTTTGAGTAATGTTGATTTGCCCGCACCGTTATGTCCAATTAGACAAAGTACTTCGTTGTGCGCGAGGGCGACGCTGAAACTATCGAGTACGGGTCTGCCGCCATACCCAACCTTTAGATTCTTGGCTTCGAGAAAGTTGGTTAGGCTCATGAGCGGTCTCCAAAGTAAATCGCCGCTAGATGTGGGTCTTTGAGGATGTCTTGTGAGCTACCTTGGGCTAAGAGCTTGCCTTGATCAAGGAAAGCCACTCGGTCCGAAAGCTTAATCACGATATCCAAGTTGTGTTCGATGATGCATATCGTGATGCCACGCTTTGCATAGTCGCGTAATAGCGCCACGAAGCGATCGAAGGATCTTGGATCAAGGCCGGAAGCAGGCTCGTCTAGCAGCCAAAGCTTTGCTTCGCTTGCCATGATGCGCGCGAGGCTTAAGAATTTACGCTCGGCGTAGGCTAGATCGACTGCGCGTTCGGCTCGCTTCTCGGTTAACTGCGTTTCCTCGAGAATCTCATTAACCCGTTTCACTGCTGCTTGCCGTCCGCCTTGCCATAGCCAGCTGCTGCGCTCCATCACCGTCATGATGTTCTCTTCAACGGTCATTTGGCTAAAGAGACGTAGGTCTTGAAAGGTGCGGGCGATTCCCATACGGGCAATCCGCCAGGGTTCGATGCCCTTGAGCGGTTTACCGAGCCAGTGCACGGTGCCACTCGATGGGACTAAGTGTCCGGTGATCAGGTTAAACAGGGTGGTTTTGCCCGCGCCGTTTGGCCCAACAAGCGTCGTGATAACGCCTGCGGGTAAGTCGAGCGTGACATCTGAAATTGCCTGTAGGCCACCAAAATTTTTATTTATATTGCGGATCTCGAGCAGAATCTCTTGCTTGGTTGTTGTTGTCATGCGGATTTCTCCTTACTACGTCCGCCGACTAGTCCACCCGGGCGGAACATCATGAGCAACATCATTGCGAGGCCATAAATAATTTGCTGAATTGTTCCGAGCTCTGCGGGTGGTAAGAAGGGAAGGTAGGTGAGTGCAGCCGGCAGCGACATCAGTAGCGCGGCCCCAACAATTGGACCGAACAGCGTACCCGTGCCTCCTATGATGACCATCGCCATCAGCAGG
The DNA here is from genome assembly GCF_019923725.1 of Zwartia hollandica. Classification (GTDB taxonomy): domain Bacteria; phylum Pseudomonadota; class Gammaproteobacteria; order Burkholderiales; family Burkholderiaceae_B; genus Zwartia; species Zwartia hollandica. The sequence continues at coordinate 331,144 of NZ_JAHXRI010000007.1, read as the reverse complement.
ATCGACATCTCAAGTGTGAAGCTCTCAACGTTAATGAAACTCATATAGAAAGCGTAGAGACAACCGCCAATGCCGGCCAGTCCAGACGACACAGCAACCGAGAGTGTCTTGATGGCGTTGACGTGCTTGCCGTAAGTCTGGGCCGCCGATTCGCTATCCCGAATAGTCATGAGGCTTCGACCGAAGCTGCCGCGAACAAGCAGCGCGGTAATGCCAATCATGATGAGCAATACGACGACGGCAAGTGCGAGAAAAGCGAGGTCGTCGTTAAAGGTGTATCCCAGTAACTTCGGTCGCGGAATGCCGATCATACCGCCTAGGCCACCGGTGGCTGCTTTCCATTCCGAAAAAATAGTGACTCCAATGACTTGGAGACCCAGCGAAGCTGCCACAAAGTATTCACCGCGCACGCGCAAGGCGGGGAGTGCCAAAGCCATGGAGAGAATGGCCGACACGGCAGCTGATGCGCCCATGCAGAGCAGGAGCGAATCTGAGGCATTCAGTGCGATGTACGCCGTCACATACGCGCCAACGCCAAAGAAAATAGCATGTGCCAACGAAAAGATGCCGGCGTAGCCCATGATGAAGTTCAAGGTCAACGCCAAAATGCCGTTGATGCAAAAAAGTACTGCAATGTTTTGTAGATAGGCGATCATGAGTTGTTCCTTTTCACGACACGACAGCGCGACCGTACACACCACCCGGGCGGAACAGGATGAACAAGAACAGAATGACAAAGGTCACAGCCTCGCTCCATTGCGGGTCGATGAAGGCCAGGCAGAGGTTTTCGGCTAGCCCCAACAGCATGCCTGCGACGGCTGCGCCGCGTAAACTGCCCACCCCGCCTACGATCGTCGCAGCGATGCTGATGAGCATGATGTGATGGCCCATCGCTGGGTTCAAGCCGGATGTTGCCGCAGTCAAAATCGCAGCTGGCACCACCAGAATTGAGCCGATCAAAAAAACGTACTGGGAAAGCCGTCTCGGTGTAAGACCATAGACTTCGATGAGTCCGGGGTTTTCACCCAACGCGCGCAAGGCAATACCCAGATTGGTGCGCGTCAGTAGCCACTGCAAAATAGCGAAAGAGATAATCGCGCAAACGATCACGACAGCTGCGATAGGCGCAATGAATAAGCCTGGGAAAACTTCCAAGCTTTTGCTTAAGGGCGTTGAGACTGTCACCATGCCGCGTCCAAAGACGATCGAGATGACGTTTTGCACAACAATCGCTGCACCAAAGGATGCAACAAAAACGGTAAAAAATGAGCCTTCGTGGCGCTGAATGATCGCGTACACATAGCGATCAAGCAGCACGCCGAAGAGACTGGCAGCGACTGCAGAGGCAATGGCCGCAAGCGGCCAATACCAGTGTAGTACGGAATAGCATTCATAAAAAATAAAACCTGCAATCGTGAAGGTTGCCCCATGTGCCGCGTGAAAAATCCGGGTCATGCCAAAGATCAGCGAAAACCCGGCCGCAATCAGCGCGTAGAGCGCGCCGGTCTGCAAGCCATTGGCTAAAAGTTGAGCAAACAACATGGGGCGATTTCCTATTATTTTCCAGCAACGACGACTTTGCTTGTGCCATCACCCACGATTTGGTTGATTTGAATAGGCGACTTGACGGTGCCGTCATCAGCAAAAGACACTTTCGCTCCAACAAACTGGAAAGACTTTGTCGCTTTGCGCTGTGCCAGCAAGTTCTCTCCTGTGACAGGTTTGCCAGCCTTTTCAAGTGCAGCCGCGAGTTCTGCAAACGTCAATACAGCGTTGTAGTAGTTCAGGACGTACATGTTTGGCTCTTTGCCATGTTTCTTTTTATAGTCCTCTTCCACGCGCTTAACGAGTGGATCATTTTTGTCGAGTGTGAGCAACTGGCTGGTGTAGTACAGTCCCTTGGCCTCGGGCAAATTCAGGACAGAGGGCAAAGACATTGCAGAGTAACTCGCCAGTGGTTGGCTGACTCCGTTGTCACGCAATTGCTTGACGAGTTGCACCTGCTGATTGCCATAGGTCGCGATATAGACTGCATCAGGCTTTGTGTCACGCACGCGTGCGGCAACGCCAGAAAACTGTTGCGCAGTCGTTGGGATAGAGAAAGAGCCCACGACAGCGCCGCCAGCTGCTTTGACTTCTTTAGTCAAGTCTGTGAGGACTGCTTGTCCTAGAGGATCGTCAACGTAGATCAAAGCGATGCGCTTAAATCCCTTCTCCTTAACAAGGAAAGGAACGATTGCGGTCACTTCAAAGTTCGCAAGCGGGATCACGTTCCAAAAGTATTCATTAAGTGTTGCGAGATCAGGACCAACGCCACCACCATTGACCATCACTGTTTTGGTGCGTGCGCCAATCGGTGCAATCGCTTTTGAGACACCAGTGAAGGCTGACAGCACATAGGGCACTTTGCTAACGTTCATGAGTTTGTTGGCTGCGATGACACCTTGCGCTGGCAGCCCTTGGCTGTCCTCATAAATGACGCTGAGTTTGCCTGATAGTTTTTTGTCGGCATTAATGTGTTCTGCTGCCAAATTAGCGGCAGAGCTAAATACTTGACCATATTCGGCATTTGGGCCGCTCATCGGAAATGCCGCACCTATTGTGTAGTCTTTGGCGAGCACAGGACCCGCGAGCGCCGTTTGCAGTAGGGCTAGACCTACAAGTAGTTTTTTCATGATGGTGTGTCTCCTAGTTATAAAAAATGACTGCTTTGTCGTGCGTAATTAGCTTTTTCCAAGAATCTCTTTAAGAATCTCGTCCGTATGTTCGCCCAGCATGGGTGCCGAGCGTTTGTACTGAATCGGTGTTGCAGAAAAATGCATTGGGCTTGCGGTAGTGGGTGCGGTGCCGCCGGTCGGATGCGGAATATTCTTCCAGATGTCTCGTGCGATCACTTGCGGGTGCGCAAACACCTGGTCGATTGTTTGTATCGGACCACAAGGCACTCCGACCGCCTCGAGCTTTGCAATCCAAGCGTCACGTTCACCCGTTGCTATAATTTTTTCAAGCGAGGGAATCAGCTCACTGCGATTCAAAATACGTGCGCGATTAGTGGCGTACTTCGGATCCGTGCCGTATTCTGGGATGCCGAGCGCGGTGCAGTAAGAACGAAATTGCGAATCGTTGCCGACCGCCACGATCATGAAGCCGTCCGAAGTCTTAAAAACTTGATAGGGAACGACATTCTGATGCGCATTGCCCGCCCGCTTTGGTGCTTGACCGGACGTCATGAAGTTTAGGTTTTGATTTGCCAACATCGATATATGGCAATCCAGAAGCGCGATATCGAGATGTTGCCCAAGGCCACTGTGGTTACGCTCTTGGATCGCTGCGAGAATCGCAACCGACGCATACATTCCTGTAATGATGTCAGTTACGGCAACGCCAGCTTTCTGAGGACCACCACCAGGCAGATCATCTCGCTCGCCGGTGATGCTCATGAGTCCGCCCATGCCCTGGATCATGAAGTCGTAGCCGGGGCGCTCTGCGTAGGGGCCTGTTTGTCCGAAGCCCGTGATCGAACAATAAATAAGCGTTGGGAATTCGTCTTTCATGCTTTCGTAGTCAAGGCCGTATTGCTTAAGGCCTCCAACTTTGAAGTTCTCAACCAATATATCGCAGTGCTTGGCAAGTTCTTTGACGAGTTTGATTCCCTCGGGACTCGCTAGATCAATTTCAATAGAGCGCTTGTTGCGATTGGTGCTGAGGTAGTACGCGGCTTCGGTCGTGTCTTCGCCGTTCTCGTCTTTCAGGTAAGGCGGACCCCAGGCGCGGGTGTCGTCGCCTAGTTTGGGTCGTTCAACTTTAATGACGTCGGCACCGAGGTCTGCAAGGTTTTGCGTACACCAAGGCCCAGCCAATACGCGCGACAGATCTAGAACACGGATTCCACTTAGAGGTGCGCGTCGCGTCATGCTTTGATCCCAGCAAAACCATGGCTCAAGACGACGACGTCGCGTTCAGCGACTTTTGCTCTAAAACGGACCGACTCGGCTGTGTCTTTCCAGATCTCACAGACCAGCGTTTCGCCTGGAAATACGGGTGAGGAGAAGCGTGTGTGTAGCGCGGTAAGTCTTGAAGCGTCGTTGCCGCAAGCTGCCTGGACAATCGCGCGTGCCGCTACACCGTACGTGCATAAGCCATGCAAAATCGGACGCGGGTAACCCGCACGTGTTGCGACAGCTGGATCTGCGTGCAAAGGATTGTTATCCGCACATAGGCGATAGATCAATGCTGCTTGCGGGAGGGTGGGGATCGAGCAGGTCATGTCAGGTGCACGGTCCGGCGTTGCGTCGAGTGCTGCGGGGCTCTCGTCGGAGTGGCTTAGTCCGCCGTCGCCACGGCAAAAGGTGGTTGATCCTAGCGTCACCAAAAGATTGCCATCGGCATCATGCAGAGTGCGCTCGCTGACCACGAGCGCACCTTTATCCGCGCCTTTGTCAATGACGTGGGTGATGCGAGTGCGTCCAATGACTCGACCAGCAGCGGGCAACTGACGATGAATCGTCAGTCGTTGCTCGCCGTGCACAAGCTTGACCCAATTAATCCCAGCTTTGGGGTCTTTCATCCAAAACCCTGGGTAGCCCAACACCACAGACATGGTAGGAAACGCTTGAAGGTCTTGTTCGTAGACGTATTTCAAGTGGTCAGGATTCGTGGGCTCTTGACCAAATCCGATCCCCAGCGCATAGAGAATGCTGTCGTTTTCTGTGTAGGTCCGGTCAACCTCTGGAAACTTCCAGTTTTTGATGAGTTGGTAATCCATGATTAGATTGGATCCCAGTCAATCGCATCGGGTGAGCGCTCAAGCGCCATGAAGTGATGTTTCATCGCAGGTGCGGCGATCTCGGCAATTGCTTCAGGCGTCCAGCCCGTGCTCATATGCACCGAGCGGATGGGGCGAGGCTGGCTAAACAACATGATTTCGTTCGCGCGCACACCAAAGATTTGGCCCGTGACTTCGCTGGCCCTGTCGCTTCCGAGATAAACGGCCATTGGCGCAATCTTATTGGCTTCCATCTTTTGCAACTTGGTTACACGTGCTTTTTCTTCGTCTGTATTCGCGGGAATAGAGCTTGTCATGCGGCTCCAGGCGAAAGGAGCGATACAGTTTGAGCGCACGTGGTAGCGTGCCATATCTAAAGCGATCGACTTCGATAGTGCTGCGATTCCTAACTTGGCCGCAGAGTAATTCGCTTGACCAAAGTTACCGATCAGACCCGAGGTCGAGGTCATGTGCACAAAGGCACCAGATTCTTGCTCGCGGTAATAGTTTGCAGCAGCGCGACTGACATAAAACGTACCGTTAAGGTGAACGTCAATGACTTGTGTCCATTCTTCTTCACTCATTTTGTGAAACACACGGTCACGCAAATTGCCGGCATTATTCACAACAATGTCGATGCGTCCGAATGTCTGTACAGCCGTTTCGATAATGTTGTTAGCGGTTACGCGCGTCGCAACGCTATCGGTATTGGGAACCGCTTGGCCGCCTGCCTTAATAATTTCATCGGCAACTTGTTGGGCGGGTCCGGCACCGGTACCTTCGCCGGCCAAGCTTGCGCCGATGTCATTGACGACGACTTTTGCGCCAGCAGCGGCCATGGCAAGCGCGATTCCGCGCCCAATCCCACCGCCTGCACCCGTGACCACTGCAACTTTGCCTGCCAACATTCCGCTCATTACTGCTCTCCTGTAAATCGGTTGTTCATTACCTTAACGCATTCGGCATGCTGCGGTGCGCAAGGCAAAGCGAGACAAGTTCCTATGACGTTTAAGCAATAGTAGATTTTTTCTTTCGGCAGGGGTATTCGTCATTTGCTAGGGCAGAGTTCGTTATTTTGGAAATATGCGGTTCGCCCGGGGTGTGTTGTCAGTAGACGCAGGGATAACCCTGATTTTTTTGTTCTGCAGCGAGAAAGATGTTTGAAAAGAATTGACGGGTATCATTGTTCTACGAACCGACTAGATTGCACTTGGGACAGCCATGGGTTTTAGAAAATCATTGGGTTCACGCAGCTATGTGTTTGCGGATTTAAGGTCTTTGATGGCCAAGGCCAGCCCCTTGCGGTCTGGGGACTGTTTATCGGGTGTGGCGGCTGCCACATCGGAGGAGCGAATTGCTGCAGCCCTTATTCTCGCTGAGGTGCCGCTAAAACGATTTCTTGACGAGCCGCTCATCCCCTACGAAGAGGACGAGGTCACGCGTGTGATCTTGGATGATCACCAACCCGATTCGTTTGAACGCATTTCAGGTCTGACCGTTGGAGACTTGCGTAATTGGCTCCTCTCCGACGCGGTGGGGACAGAGGATCTAGCCCAGGTCGCTCGGGGATTAACCCCTGAGATGGTAGCAGCGGTCTCCAAGATCATGAGAAATCAAGACTTGATTTTGGTGAGTGCAAAGTGTCGGGTAGTCACTCGATTTCGGAATACATTGGGATTAGATGGCTGCCTGTCAGTCAGGCTTCAGCCTAACCACCCCACCGATGACGTGCGAGGAGTAGGAGCCTCGATCATCGATGGTTTATTGAATGGGGCGGGAGACGCTGTTATTGGAGTGAATCCCGCCTCAGATAATCTGCGCGAAACGAGCCGTATCCTTTTGTTGTTAGATAAAGTGCGTCAAAAATTTGATATTCCCACGCAAACCTGCGTCCTGGGGCATGTGACGACGACGCTAAAGGCTATCGAGGGTGGACTGCCTGTCGACCTGGTCTTTCAGTCGATTGGCGGAACAGAGGGCGTGAATCGTAGTTTTGGTGTGAGTGTTTCTTTATTGGAAGAGGCTTATGACGCTGCCCTGTCTTTGGGGCGGGGCACCGTAGGCAATAACGTGATGTATTTTGAAACGGGTCAGGGGAGCGCGTTATCCGCTAACGCACATCACGGCGTTGATCAACAAACGATCGAAGCTCGAGCCTACGGCTTGGCGCGCAGATTTAAACCTCTTCTCGTAAATAGCGTTGTAGGTTTCATTGGGCCTGAATACCTCTATGACGGAAAGCAGATCATCCGCGCTGGCTTGGAAGATCACTTTTGCGGCAAATTGCTAGGATTGCCGATGGGGGTTGATATTTGCTACACCAACCACGCCGAGGCAGATCAGGACGATATGGATACCTTGCTCACGCTGCTGGGTGTGGCAGGCATTAACTACATTATGGGTGTGCCTGGGTCGGACGATATCATGCTGGGATATCAAAGCACCTCGTTTCACGACGCCTTGTACATACGGCGAGTGTTGGGTAAGCGACCTGCACCGGAATTTGAGGCGTGGCTTAAGAAGATGGGGGTGACGGACGAGCGCGGCGATCTTATTCGTCACGCAGATGTACAGGCATTGTTGAAATTTGAAGGAACCTAACGTGACCGAGTACAAAATAGCACCGGATCAACCCTCATTTTTAGAAGCGACGCCAGCGTGGTCCGCCCTGAAGGAATTTACTCGGGCTAGGATAGCGCTTGGACGCACAGGTGTGAGTCTTCCGACAAACGAACTTCTTGAATTTCGACTTGCTCACGCTAGAGCGCGCGACGCAGTGCATGAGGCACTCGATATAGAGACGCTCACGCAGGGGTTGGTTCACATGGGATTTGATCCTACCGCTGTCTCGAGCAGAGCCGAAAATAGAGAGCACTATCTGTTACGACCAGATTTGGGTCGTCGCCTCTCGGACATCAGCATTCGCACGTTGGAAGAGTCAATCCGTCAAGCGCGCCTCTCGCCCGGCGCGATCGCATTTGTTGTTGCAGATGGACTCTCAGCGAGAGCGGTTCAAACGCACGCGCTTCCGACGCTCAAGGCGTTGCAGGCTCTCGGATCGCCGCTCGATAACTCGGCGGTTGTAGTGGCTACACAGGCGCGCGTAGCGCTTGGCGATGAGATCGGTGAGGTCTTGGGTGCCGAGATAGTTGTTGTTTTGATTGGTGAGAGGCCAGGTTTGTCGGCGCCCGACAGTATGGGAGTCTATATGACTTGGCATCCTAGGGTGGGACGCAACGACTCTGAACGCAACTGTATATCAAACATCCGACCCGAGGGTTTGAGCTATGCTGGTGCTGCACAGAAACTTGCTTGGTTAATTGCGCAAGCAAGAGTTCTTGGTAAAACTGGCGTAGATTTAAAAGAAGCGTCGGAATACGAAACAGATACGATAAGGATAAAAAAATGAGTCAGTCATTTGCAGCGACCTACCTTTTAAAAACATGCGCGCTGATTGGTATGTGTTTGGTGACCGGCCTCACGCAGGCTGCTTGGCCAGACAAACCGGTTACCTTCATTGTGCCGTTTCCTCCTGGTGGGCCAGTAGACACAACGGCACGTCTTACGACTGCACCGTTATCTCAGTTGTGGTCGGTCACTGCCCCTATTGACAATAAAGCAGGCGCGGGCGGTATCGTCGGTGCGCAAGCGGCTGCTAAGGCTGCGCCCGATGGTTACACCTTTTTCTTTGCTGCTATCCATCACGCGGTACTTCCCAGCTTGAAGAAAAGTCTGAGTTACGACATTCAGAAAGACTTCGTGCCAGTGGGGATGGCCGCGAGGTTTCCGATCGTGCTTGTGGTGCATCCTTCTCTGCCTGTTAAGTCCGTCGCAGAGTTGATTGCCTATGCGAAAGCCAATCCAGGAAAGCTCTCTTATAGCTCCTCGGGTACGGGCGGTGGTACCCATCTCGCGGGTGAACTATTTAATAGCCTTGCTGGTACAAAAATGCAGCACATTCCCTATAAAGGGAGTGCTCCAGCGATGCAGGATTTGGTTGGTGGCCAAGTGCAATTGATGTTTGCTGATGGCCCTTCTGCCTTGCCCTTTATCAAGTCCGGAAAAATTAGAGCTCTTGGTGTTGGTAATCCGGAGACTTCAAAGTTTTTCCCTGAGGTCCCCACGATTTCCGCCGCAGGTTTGCCAGGTTATGAAGCGTATTCTTGGACAGGTGTAGTGGCGCCCGCCGGCACGCCAGCCGATATTGTCAAGCGTGTCAATGCCGATATGGTGCGGGTCTTGTCCGCTCCAAAAACGGTGGAAGCCTTGATGGCTGCTGGCGCAGAACCGGCGCCAGGGTCACCTGAGCAATTCAAAGCGTTTTTGGAAAACGAATTGAAGAAGTGGAGCGATACGATAAAGAGTGCGAATATCGTTGCGGATTAAAGTGGATCAATCAGGATAAATCTTTCCTTTTGTCACAACGCCTTCCCACATTGCGTATTCACTATTGATCTGTTTTTCAAGATCTTTGGCATTGCCTTTGTCGATGGTGTAGCCTGCTGCCACCGCAGAATCCGTAAACCCTTTGCTTGTCTTCGCGGCTTCGACAGCTTTGGTGAGTTTTGCGACGACCTCGGTAGGTATGCCTTTAGGTCCGATGACGGCAAACCATCCCAACACTTCGTAGTCGGCGATTCCAGCTTCGATCATGGTGGGTACGGTCGGTACGCTTGGGTTGCGCGTCTTTGATGTGACGGCGAGTGCACGTGCTCTGCCGCTTTCAACAAACGCTTTGCCTGTCCCGACGATATCGAACATGAACGTCACCTTGCCACTAATCACGTCGACCATCGCAGGGGCGTTCCCCTTGTAGGGGATATGAAGCATTTGGGTATTGGTGGATTGCTTGAGCAGTTCGGCGGACAAGTGATTTGACCCGCCAAAGCCGGCAGAGCCAAAGGTGACTTTGTCTGGATTTTGTCGGGCGTACTCGACAAGCTCTTTGACTGTCTTGACGTTTGTTTGAGACCCAACGAGTAGCATGTTGGTGTAGCTAAGGATCGGACTAATCAGCGTGAAGTCTTTACGTGGGTCGAAAAGCTTGCTGCGTTGAACAATCGGGGAAATAGTAAGACTAGGACTCGCGACATAGTTAAGCGTGTAGCCATCTGGCGCTGACTTTGCCGTTGCGTCAGCGCCGATCATGCCGCTCGCACCCGCGCGATTTTCTACAATGACGGACTGATTAAGCTGCTCGCCCAAGAATTTTGCGAAGACGCGGCCCGAGACATCCACGGGTCCACCTGGTGGGTAAGCGACGATTAGTTTGATCGGACGATCAGGCCAATTTGCCTGCGCATTCGCAGCGGTGCCAGCTACGCCCGCCAGTAACGTTACGCCGAGTGCACCGAGCAGGCGAGCGATTTTTTTTGTAGTGAATGTTTTCATAGAATCTCCGAAGTACATGTTGTCGCGTTCTGCGCAGCCCAGCAAGGTGCACAGTCAGTGTTAGTTAATTTTTGCGCCCGAGTCTTTGACGGCTTTATTCCACATTTGAAGTTCCGCTTCAATATGTTTGCCGAATTCAGCAGGGGTGGACCCCACCATCTGGTAGCCGTTTGCAGCCAGTTGTTCCCGGATTTTTGGATCCTGAGCGACTTCGGCGAATGCTTTGTTGAGTCGATCGATCGCCGCGCTCGGCGTACCTGCGGGGGCCAAAATTCCATACCAGACGTTTACTTCAAAGCCTGGCAACGTTTCAGCTACGGTGGGGACATTGGGCAGAATCTCGGTGCGCTTGGCACCAGTTACTGCAATGGCTTTTAGCTTGCCCGCTTTAACCTGTTGGTACGAGGTGGAAATGCTGTCAAACATCAAGGAGACTTCACCGCCGAGCATCGCGATGACAGCAGGGCCACTCCCTTTGTAAGGGATGTGCACCATCTGCGTACCCGTTTTGCTCTTGAAAACTTCAACAGCTAGGTGACTGGTGTTTCCATTGCCTGCTGATGCGTAAGACAGTTTGTCTGGATTCGCTTTAGCGTAGGCAATGAGCTCAGGAATTGTATTGACTGGCGTTGTCAGGGGTGCAGCCACCAACAAAGGCAAGGTTGCAACAAGAGACACTGGTGCAAAATCTTTACGTGTGTTGTAAGGCAACGAGGGGTAGAGCGCATCGTTGATGGCGTGTGCCGTCAAGACCATCAGAATCGTGTTGCCATCTGGTTTGGCGCGCGCGAGTGCTTGCGTAGCAATGGTGCCACCGGCGCCTGCTTTGTAATCGAGTACGATTGTCTGGCCAAGCTTCTTTTGAAGCTCGGGAAGTATCGGCCTGGCAAGCATATCGGCGCTACCGCCAGGTGGATAGGGAATGATCAGTGTGATGGGCTGGTTACTTGCTGTCTGCGCATTCGCTGCAAAGCTAGCAGCGAGCGCTAGCGAGGCAAGTGCTGTCTTGGCTGACGCCAGGATCGTTGTTGTCATGTTGTTTAGCTCCTGATTAAAAAAACGGCGCCTGCGGCGCCGTTTGATTCAACGCGTATGGCGATTCACACTATCGATCGTAAAAAGGCTTTCCTTCCGAATTACGACGAATCACCGACAGCTTAGACGATGCTTTGATGGGCGCGCCAGTTTTTTGCTTAAGGGTTTCCATGGATAGACCCTCAATAATGGCACGGACTTCGAACCCTTCTGCTCCAATATCAATGATCGCCAAATCGGTGTACACCTGATTCACAACGCCGGCTCCTGTGAGTGGATAAGTGCAGGCTTTCATGAGTTTTGGTGTCTGATCCTTGGCCACATGCTCCATCATCACGATCACGTTACGTGCGCCAACCGCGAGATCCATCGCTCCGCCAATTGCTGCGATGGCATCAGGACCTGAAGTGATCCAGTTTGCCAGGTCACCATTCGCTGCTACTTGAAAGCCTCCTAGGACCGAATAGTCGAGATGGCCTCCGCGCATCATTGCAAACGATACGGTGTGCTCCGTAATCGAGGCGCCAGCAAGTAGCGTGACGGGCGTGCGACTGGCGTTGATGATATCGAGGTCTATCTCGTCTCCCACGGAGGCGCGGCCCATACCCAAAATACCGTTCTCACTGTGCAGGAGTATTTCGCGATCAGTGGGAAGGTGGTCTGCAACCTGAGTCGGCATGCCAATTCCAAGGTTCACGACTGAGCCATCCGGGAAGTCGTTGGCAACCAGGTAGGCAATTTCACTGCGTGAGAGTGGCTTGAGAGTGCTGTCTGAATTGCTGCTTGAAACGTTGCTCATCGCTCCCCTCCGATTGCTACGACTGACTGAACGAATATCCCTGGCGTCATCACATGTTCTGGCGCTAGGTCTCCTAAGGGTACGATGCGATTGACTTGGGCGATCGTGTGCTTGGCCGCCATGCACATCACAGGTCCAAAATTTCGAGCGGCCCACCTGTAAGTCAGGTTGCCCCAGCGATCGCCGAGGTTGGCGCGCACTAAAGCAAAGTCGCCTGTTAACGGCTGTTCCATGATGTAGCCTTTGCCGTTAATGACACGTTGTTCTTTGCCCTCGGCGATGAGCGTGCCGTAGCCTGTCGGGGTGAAGAACGGGCCCAAGCCAGCGCCTGCCGCACGCAAGCGCTCTGCCAATGTGCCTTGCGGCATGCATTCGAGTTCCACTTGACCTGCACGATAGGCATTAGCAAATACATCGGAGTGCGCAGGACGAGGGTGCGAACACACAACCTTACGAACCCTGCCTGCCTTGATGAGCCCAGCAATACCGGTCTCGTGCGTGCCCGCGTTGTTGCTAATGATGGTGAGTTCGCGCAAGCCCTTATCCATGATGGCACTCATGAGCTCAAAGGGGATGCCTGCATCACCGAAGCCACTCACCATCACGGAGGCACCGTCTTGAATCGGCGCGATCGCCTCTTGGAGTGACTGCTTGACCTTATCCAGCATGATTACTCCATTTGCAACTTGGCGGCTTCAACAATCTTTCTCCAGCTTTCACGCTCTTTGTCCATGAAAGCGCCAAACTCTGCAGGGGTATTTCCGCCTGGTACACCACCCATCGTCGCGAAGCGCTTTTGAATATCAGGCATTGCTAATACTTTTTTCGTTGCTTGCTGAATTTTGTTCACGAGCTCTGGTGGAGTACCGGCAGGAGCAACGAAACCAAACCAAGCTGTGACGACCATATCTTTAATGCCGGCTTCGGCCATCGTGGGTACATCAGGTAGTTGTGCAGAGCGCTCGGCGCCCGTCACGGCGAGAGCACGGAATTGGCCGGACCGGATGAATTCAATCGAGCTCGGCAAGTTATCAATCGCGAATGTAACTTGACCACCCAACAGGGCTGCAACGGCTGGACCCATGCCTTTGAATGGGATGTGGGTGAGTGTCAGGCCCGTGCGCTGCGCAAACATTTCAGCCGACATGTGTGGTGACTGTCCCGTCCCAGAGGAGGCAAACGAATAATTGCCTTTTGGGTCGTTTTTGATTGCATCAACGAGATCCTTCACCGTTTTATAGGGTGATTTGCTATTGACCACGAGCACGTTTGGTACCGAGATGACGAGCGTGATGGGGCTGAAGTCCGTGTGCTTGTAGGGAAGCTTTTTGTACAGGCTGTAATTGATGCCGTTCGGACCAATGTTGCCAAATCCGATGGTGTAGCCATCAGGTGCGGACTGTAACAAGGCTTGGGTGCCGATAATGCCAGCTGCGCCCGCGCGGTTTTCAACGATAACGGTCGTGCCCAGTTCTGCACCAATTTTTTCGCTCAGGAGGCGGGCGGTGATGTCGGTTGTTCCACCCGGGGCGGCGGGAACAATGAGGCGAATCGGTTTGTCAGGCCAGGCAGCTTGTGCCGTTGGGGCGAGGGCAAGCGCGCAAAGGCTAATAAGGCCAGCTCGAATTAGGGTTTTCATGGGTAGTCTCCTAGGAAAGGGTGTTTTTTAGCATTTTGCTGGATTGTATGGCCTCTAGAGGATTTTTACTTCCTGAACGCTGGGTTCCAAAATACAAGAAGCTAGCGGTCGACCACGGCGTTAAGATTGTGCGCATAGGAGAATACTTATGGATCTGACTTGGACCCCAGAAGAGCGCGCCTTTCGAGAAGAGGTGCGCGCATTCGTGCTGGCAAAGCTTCCCGCAAGTTTGCGGGCAAAGACGTTCGCACATCATCGTCTCAAGCGCGAAGACTATATGACATGGCATCGATTGCTGGCAGCACAAGGCTGGGGTGCACCTAGTTGGCCGATTGAATACGGTGGTACGGGTTGGAATCCGCTGCAACGTTTGATTTTTGAAATCGAATGCTTCAAGGCGGGTGCCCCTCGGTTGCTTCCGTTTGGGTTGGGAATGATTGGCCCGGTCCTAATGAAATATGGATCCCCAGCACAAAAGGATCGTTTTCTTTCGCGCATCATCACTGTCGAGGATTGGTGGTGTCAGGGGTATTCGGAGCCTGGTTCCGGATCCGATTTGGCGTCTCTTAAAACGCGTGCAGAACGAGTGGGTGACCGCTACGTCATCAACGGGCAAAAAACCTGGACCACACTAGCGCATCATGCTGATTGGATGTTCTGCTTGGCGCGTACAGATCCTGCGGCTAAAGCGCAACGTGGTATTTCGATGATTCTGATCGACATGAAGCAACCTGGGGTTCAGGTTCGTCCGATTAAGACCTTGGATGGTAGTGCCGAGGTCAATGAGGTGTGGCTTGAGAATGTTGAGGCTCCGGTTGAGAACTTGATCGGTGAGGAAAATGCCGGCTGGACGTATGCAAAGTATTTGCTTGGCCATGAGCGCAGTGGTATTGCAGGGATTGGGCATTGCCACCGTGAGCTGGCCATTTTGAAATCTTTGGCCGAGCGCATGATGGCCAGCGGCGAGTCAGTGAGCTTGAATCCCAGGGTGCGCGACGCCATCAATCGTGTCGAAGCACAGGTCCTGGCGTTGGAAATGATGGTGCTGCGTGTAGCGACAGACGACACCACGGAGCCCGGACCAAAAGCATCCATACTCAAAATCCGTGGCTCTGAGTTGCAAATGGAACTCGCAAAGTTGCAGATGCAAGTGGCGGGAGCAGAGTCCTGGCCTTACGACCCAGAGTGGATGTTTGCCGAGTCTGCATTTCATGGTCCAGGCCCTGAGTATGCAGCCGCAGCCGCAGCCGCCTATTTTGATATGCGCAAGACGGCGATTTATGGCGGAACCAATGAGGTTCAAAAGGGCATCATCGCCAAGCAGATTATCGGGGTTTAGGACACATCATGGATTTTTCATATTCAGAAGAACAGCGTATGTTGACCGATAGCCTAAAAAGGCTGGTGGCAGACGAGTGGACGCGTCCAAAGCGTCGGTCGCGTTTAGGTGGGCTTGACGCAGCGGCGTGGGGTAGCCTCGTCGAATTGGGAATGGGTGGCCTGTTGGTCTCCGAGGAGTTCGGAGGCTTCGGTGAGTCACCGGCCACGATGTTGGCGGTTCACCAGGAGTTGGGCCGCGGACTAGTCAGTGAGCCAACGATTTCGAGCGCTGTCATGGCAGTCACGCTATTGGGCCATGCAGACTGCCAAGTACTCAAGCAGCGTTGGCTCTCTGCGCATGCAGAAGGTGAAGCTTTGCTAGCAGTGGCTTGGCAGGAGTCGGGTGAGCGCGACGCGCAACGCCCGCTGTGTACGCGTGCCACCGTGGTTGCGGATGGGTATGCGTTAGACGGACAAAAGATCCTGGTTTGGCATGGTGCGTCAGCCAACGGCGTGATCGTATCGGCGTTGTTGGACGGAGAGCCAGCGTTGTTTATGGTCGAGCAAGGCGCCCAGGGTTTGTCTTGCGAGGATTTCCCGACGTTTGATGGGAGCCGCGCCGCCACGTTACGCTTTGATCGCGTTGTCGTATCTGGCGATCAGCTTATTGCTACTGGTGCACAAGCACAAGCCTTGCTTGCGCTGGCAATCGACTTTGGAATCACCGCACTTTGCGCGCAAGCTTGTGGCGCAATGGCGGCACTGACCGACACGACTATTCAGTATTTGAAAACTAGAAAGCAGTTCGGCCAACCGCTTGCGGCCTTTCAGGTTTTGCAACATCGCTTGGGCGATATGTTGATTCAGTCCGAGATGGGTTTGTCGATGACCTACGCGGCAACCATTGGCCTCGCAGAGCAAGATCCCATCAAGCGTGCGCGGCTAGTGTCGATGGCCAAGATCGAAGTGGCTGCGGCTGCGCGTTTTGTCGGTGAAGCTGCCGTACAGTTGCACGGCGGGATGGGCGTAACGGATGAGTTGGAGGTCGGTGATTTCTTTAAGCGCTTGACCTATGTCGATTTATTGCTAGGCGACACCAACTACCACCTGCAGCGTTTGCAGGACCTCACGGATTAAAGATTAAGGATGATGCATGTCTAGTACTGACTTGAGCGCTTGGCTTGGTAAACAACAAACTGTGGTGGATCGGATGGATCCCGGGCATGCGGCGCGCATTGCCGTCACATTAGGCGATCCCATCCCTGAAGTGGGGATGAAGCTCTCGCCGTTGTGGCATTGGGCTTTCTTTTTGGAGACCGTGCCGATCGCACAAACAGGACTGGATGGTCACCCCGCACGCGGGAGTTTCTTGCCACCTGCGGATAATCGCAATCGTATGTGGGCAGGCGGACGTGTGAGTTTTGATGGCGCGCTGGAAGTGGGTGTAGAAGCCCGCAAGACGTCAACGGTTACCGCGATACAAGAGAAAAAGGGACGTACAGGCTCTTTGCTGTTTGTTACCGTCAAGCACGATATCGAGCAGAATGGAAAGCTTGTCGTGAGCGAGGAGCAAGACATTGTCTACCGCGAGCCAAGCCCACCGAAGTTGCAAGGTACTGAGCCCGCACCAGCATCGCAATGGAGCGAATTAGTTGATCCTAGCCCAGTGCTATTGTTCAGATACTCGGCTGTGACATTCAATAGCCATCGAATTCATTATGATCATCCGTATGTGACACAGACCGAGGGCTATCCTGGTCTAGTGATTCATGGACCACTGATCGCAACGATGATGTGCCGCGCTTTCGCGCATGCTCATCCAAAGGCATCGTTAAAACATCTGGCTTATCGAGGTTTGCGTCCACTGATTGCACCCAAAGTGTTCTCTGTGGCCGGTGCCGTGGTAGCGCAGGGAGAGGCGAAACTTTGGGCAGAACAGGACTCGACCCTGGCGCACCAAGCGGAATTGAGGTTTGAAGCATGAAGAACGTAAAGCCACGCCCCTTGGATGGGGTGACTGTTATCAGTCTAGAACACGCCATTGCGGCGCCATTTTGTACGCGACAACTTGCAGATATGGGCGCGCGCGTCATCAAGGTAGAGCGCCCAGGCGTTGGAGATTTTGCACGCAAGTACGATGAGCGGACCCACGGCATGGCATCGCACTTTGTCTGGACGAATCGCTCCAAAGAGAGCTTGACGCTGGATTTAAAGCACGAACAGGCTGGTCCAATTTTGGAAGAGCTCTTGGGGCAAGCAGATGTGCTGGTGCAGAACCTTGCACCAGGCGCTGCTGCGCGGATGGGGTTGTCATTTGAGGTTTTGCATAAAAAATTTCCTCGCTTGATTGTCTGTGATATTTCCGGTTACGGAGAAGGCGGTCCCTACGAAACAAAAAAAGCTTACGACCTACTTATTCAGAGTGAAAGTGGCTTCATCTCGGTGACAGGATCTGAGGACTCACCTGCCAAGGCTGGTTGCTCGATCGCGGATATCGCAGCAGGCTCCTACGCGTATTCAAGTATTTTGAACGCCTTGCTTTTGCGTCATCAGACAGGGTTGGGCAGCCACCTTGATGTCTCGATGCTTGAGAGCATGGTCGAGTGGATGAGCTTCCCGTTGTATTACGCGATTGATGGGCAAAAGCCGCCGCCACGTGCAGGGGCGGCGCATGCGACGATTTATCCTTACGGACCCTTCCCGGTTGGCGATGGCAGTAACGTGATGTTGGGTTTGCAGAACGAGCGTGAATGGCAAGTGTTCTGCGACAAAGTGCTTGGGCAGTCGGATTTGGCTACGAATCCCCAGTACGACTCCAATCCGAAGCGTGTCGCGAATCGTGAGCATCTGCGAGGCTTGATCGTTGCTGCGTTTTCAAAGATGACAATTGATCAAGTCGTGCAAGCGCTCGAAGATGCGCAAATTGCCAATGCGCGCGTCAATGAGATGAAGGATGTTTGGTCGCATCCCCAGTTAGCGGCGCGTGGGCGTTGGACGCAGGTCGAAAGTCCCGTAGGTGCGTTACCTGCGTTGTTGCCGCCCGCAACCAATAATCAGTTTGACGCACGCATGGATCCAATCCCTGGGATCGGTCAACACACGCTAGCAATCCTAAAGCAACTTGGCGTGAGTGATGAGGTTGTTGCGACTCTTCGTGCAGATAAAGCGATTTGAGACTCGCCTGGCACAGTGCTCAGGGCAAGGGCGAAAGACCCTGGTCTTTGCACTGCCCCAAAAGCGTGTCAAGACTGCCTTGCGATAGCGTCATATTTCCCGCTATGTCGCGCAGTGGTTGGAGCACAAACGCACGCAAATGCATGCGCGGATGCGGGATGGTGAGCATAGGCGTATTGAGTGTGATCTTGTCGTACAGTAAGAGGTCTAAATCCAAGGTTCGCGGCGCGTTAACGTAAGGACGTTCGCGCCCGTGATGCAACTCAATCTTTTGTAGTGCTGCAAGCAATTGCTCAGGGCTAAGTGATGTATGGATACTCGCCACGGTATTGATGTAGTTTGGCCCACTTGAATCAATCGGTGCGCTCGAGTAGAGCGGCGCCACTTTCACGAGCTCGATTCCAGGTTCTGCAGCGAGATCATTTAACGCAGCCTGTACTGTCTCGCGGGCGGCCCCGAGATTTGCGCCTAGACCGATATGTGCGAGTATCGACATGGCTTGTTGTCACTCTTGCTGGGTGGGGCCGTCTGTTCGGTCACCACTCGTTGGGCTACGGCGCCGTCGACGCGTTCGGCTTCGGGGTGCTGTTGTACTCGTATCCTTCGGTAGACGGCTGAGTTCCTCGAGCATCTCAACGCGCGCCGTATCATCGGCATTTGCGAGGTCCATCCACCACTGCGCTAGGACGCTATCAAATTGATGCGCAGCGGCGCGAAGTTGCAGAAAGTCGACAGAAGCACGAAATCTCGGTTGCTCAAACATGCGCCAGATCGATTTAGGTAAACGCTTTTCGAAGCGCGGCTGCATGAACCAGATTTCGCGCATATCAGCGCTGAAACGCTTTTGGATTGCGAGCTTTTCTGTTTGCTCATCTAGCACCGAGTCGGCTGCATCCATGAGAGCCTGAATGCTTGGTTCGCCTGCTTGAATACGCTTTTTCCAACGAAGATCGACTTGATGCCAAAGCAGCGCAGCGAATAAAAAGCTTGGGCTAACAGTTTTGCCGCTGCGGATACGATGATCGGTGCGATCGAGTGCGAGTTCGATGAATTCTTCGCCACCTGGCTGTTCGAGCACAACATCTAGCAAGGGCAAAATACCCTGATGTAGGCCGTCTTGCCGCAGTTGCTGCAAACAGTCCATTGCATGACCACAGGTCAATAGCTTGAGCATTTCGTCAAACAGTCGAGAGGCGGGTACGTTCTCGATTAGCTCTGCCATCGATTGCAAGGGTGCTTTCGTATCGGTATGAATTGTCCCTTTTAACTTTACGGCAAAGCGCACCGCACGCAACATTCGCACGGGATCTTCACGGTAACGGGTACGAGGGTCGCCAATCATTCTGACTGTGCGTGATTTAAGGTCTTCTACACCATTGTGGTAGTCGATCACTTCTTCAGTGGTGGGGTCGTAATACAACGCGTTGATGGTGAAGTCACGTCTTGCTGCGTCTTGCGCATGCGTGCCGAACTCATTGTCGCGTAGGATGCGACCATGGTCGTCGGTCGCCTGCGATTCAGACGCAGGTGCGCGAAAGGTTGAGGTCTCAATGATTTCTTGACCAAAGACAACATGGACGAGCTGGAATCGACGGCCGATAATCCGGGCCCGGCGAAATAGGGGGCGAATCTGCTCGGGTGTGGCGTTTGTTGCCACATCGAAATCCTTCGGCTCAAGTCCAACGATGAGGTCTCGTACAGCGCCGCCGACAATGTAGGCTTGATAACCTTCGTGCTGAAGTACTTCGCATACTTTGATTGCATGACGTGAAACATTGCGTCGATCGATCCCGTGCTTTGCTCGCCCAATCCGGCGCATCGCCTTTGGCTGCTGACCTAAAAGTTTTCCAACAAAGCGTTTGAGTGTATCGGTGATCATCAGGATTTTTTATCGGACAACTGATTAAATAGGTTGAGCACGGGCCAGGTGCGCTCTTGCGCAACTGCAAGTAGGCCGGGGCTTGGGTTGGTTGCGATGGGGTGCGTGACGACCTCTAGCAAGGGAAGATCGTTGGATGAGTCACTGTAGAAATGTGAAGTTTCAAAATCCTGCAACGTCTTTCCAAGGCTTGCTAGCCAGCTTTCGACGCGAATAACCTTGCCATGTTTGAAGCTGGGCGTGCCTGAAATCTTTCCGGTGTAGCGTCCAGCCTGATACTCGGGTTCAGTTGCAATTAATGTTGGGATACCGAAGGCGCGTGCAATGGGAGAGGTCACGAAGCTGTTCGTGGCGGTCACGACCGCACATAGATCGCCTGCTTGTAGGTGTTTTTCGACTAGCGCAATCGCTTGAGCGGTCATCGCCGGACGAATCACTTTTTGCATAAATTCCTCGTGCCATGCTGCAAGCAAGTGCGGTGGATGTGCAGCAAGGAGGCCGAGCATGAACTCGGCGGCCTGCTCGGCTGTGAGCTCACCTGCGTTGTAACGATCCATTAACTCTTGATTGCGGCGCAGTGCCTCTGCAGGGTCTCCGGCACGTCCGGTTTCGGCCATAAAGATGGCCCATTGATAATCGCTATCCAAAGGGAGTAGTGTGTGATCTAAGTCGAACAGAGCGAGTTTTTTATAGGTCATGATTGGAGAAATTCACGGTCGGCTAGCATCAGTCGTACGAGAGGAACCGTGATCGTACGGTGCTTGGACAGAGAGTAGCGGTCTAAGGCATCGATTAAGGCGAAGAGCTGGCGAATGTCGCGTGAGTAATGTGTCAGCATCCAGTCCAGCACGTCAGAGGAAAGCGGTAGTCCTTGCTGTTTGGCATAGGTCACGAGTGCTTCGGATTTGTCTGTATCCGAGAGGGGTTCGAGCCGGAATACAAGATCCCAGCCTAAGCGGGTACGTAAATCTTCGCGCAACGACATCGACAGCGGAGCGCGATCCCCAGTAACGACAAGCGCGAATGCCGCTGCAGTCGAGGCTAACTCACGCCAGCGATTGTACAGGGCAAATACGGCCGCCTGCTGTGGCTCGTCGAGCTCCTGGATGTCGTCTACTGCGATAACTTCAGCGGCTTTTTCAAGAGTGGGGTTGGTTGCAAGGGCCATCATGGCGCTGGCTGAGGTGCCAGCGCCGAGCAATAGGGTAGACCTAGACCCAGCGATTGCGCGCAGCAGATGGCTGCGCCCTGAGCCTGGTGGCCCCCAAAGATAGAGCGCTCGCCCCCGTTCTAGGCCCGTCACAGCCGAGATGGCAGCGGCATTAGCACCCATTACCGTCGCGGCTAACGTCGGCCCCTGAGCGGGGATGATTTCCAGAAGTAATTGCCGACTCATCGACTCATCGTAAAATTGGTGAAAATGATGGTTCAAACCCCACAATTGTCACACAACAGCGATTTTTCTCCATGACTCAACCACAAACTCCTCTTACGTACCGTGACGCCGGCGTCGATATTGATGCAGGTGACGCCCTTGTTGATCGGATTAAACCGATGGCCGCTCGCACCATGCGTGAGGGTGTCCTTGCGGGAATCGGGGGGTTTGGAGCTTTGTTTGAGGTGCCTAAGCGCTACAAAGAGCCTGTGTTGGTGTCGGGTACGGACGGCGTTGGTACCAAGCTGAAGCTGGCTTTTGATTGGCAGCGCCACGATACGGTTGGTATCGACTTGGTTGCGATGAGCGTGAACGATATTTTGGTGCAAGGCGCAGAACCGCTGTTTTTTCTCGATTATTTTGCCTGCGGCAAACTTTCGGTGGATGTGGCAGCGCAAGTAGTCGGCGGCATTGCACGCGGCTGTGAATTATCCGGTTGCGCCTTAATCGGCGGGGAAACCGCGGAAATGCCAGGAATGTATCCCGATGGTGAGTACGATCTGGCTGGTTTTGCTGTGGGTGCAGCGGAAAAGTCGGCGCTGATTGATGGCAAGTCGATCCAGCCAGGCGACGTTGTGTTGGGGCTCGCCTCCAGCGGTGCGCACTCTAATGGCTATTCATTGTTGCGCAAGATTTTGCAGCGTGCTGGGGCAAAGCCAGCACAAGACTTTTTCGGACAGCCTCTTGCCGACGTGGTGATGGCGCCAACGCGCCTTTATGTCAAACCCGTGCTAGCTGTTTTGAAGGAGTTTGGTTCCAAAGTAAAAGGGCTTGCCCATATTACGGGCGGTGGCTTGTTGGATAATGTGCCCCGGATCTTGCAGCCAGGCCTGCAGGCTAAGCTGCAGCGCGATGCTTGGCAAATGCCCAAACTATTCACTTGGCTCCAGCAGCAAGGCGGGGTAGCTGATACAGAGATGTATCGCGTCTTTAATTGCGGTGTCGGTATGGTGGTTGTCGTCAGCGCTCAAGATGCACAAGCGATCAGTCAGGCTTTGACTGCGCAAGGTGAGATGGTCTACAGCTTGGGTGTTATTCAGGGTTGTCAGACAACTGATGCACAGACCGTCGTTGTCTAAGTGCGTGTCGCGGAGGCAGTGGTTTTAATCGAGAAGTCTGCCTACTTCCTGCACAACGGTTTCCTCCGTGGCCGATGCGCAGGCTTGAATGGTTTTTCGTTCTGGCAGACTCCTTAGCCAGGTGAGCTGACGTTTGGCTAGTTGTCTGGTCGCTGCGATGGCTTGCAATCTTGCTTCTGAATAATCAATTTCACCCTCAAGAAGACTCCAAAGCTGTCGGTAACCGACGCAACGGACCGAAGGTAGGTTTGTGTGCAAGTCTCCACGCGCATGCAAAGTTCTCACCTCGTTTAACAAACCCGCTTCAAGCATTTGATCAAACCTCAGAGCGATGGTCTCGTGCAGGATGCTTCGTTCGGTTGGTTCGAGACTTAGGGTCAGAGTCTTGATCGGGATATCTTGCTGCGCTGGTGCGTTGAGCAGCACGGACATGGGGGTACCGCTCACGCGCCAAATCTCTAGTGCGCGTTGGATGCGTTGGCTGTCGTTGGGAGACAAACGCTTCGCAGTTTCCGGATCGACTTGCGCGAGCTGGTCATGCATTGCTGGCCAACCGATCGTTGCTGCGCGTTGTTCTAGCTCGAGCCTGATCGCCGGGTCAGCGCCCGGTAAGTCGTTGAGCCCATCTCGCAGTGCTTTAAAGTAAAGCATTGTCCCGCCTGACAGCAGAGGTATGTTGCCGCGCGCACGTATTTCTTGCACGCAACGTAACGCATCACGCCGAAAGTTTGCAGCCGAATAGGTCTCAAGAGGATCGAGGATGTTTAGCAGATGGTGGGGGGTCTCGCGTTGTTCTGCCTCCGAGGGTTTCGCCGTACCAATGTCCATGCCGCGATAGATGGTTGCCGAGTCGACGTTAATGATTTCGACCGGCCAACGCTTAGCAATCGCGCGCGCTGCAGCGCTTTTGCCTGAGGCCGTCGGACCCGCTAAACAGATCAGCGTTTCGCTCGTGTATTGGCTCATTGGCCGCGCAAAAAGAATTTATCTAAGTCCGATACATTCCAGTGGACCCAGGTGGGACGGCCATGGTTGCATTGGTCAGCACGTTCGGTTTGCTCCATTTGCCGAAGTAGTGCGTTCATCTCTTCGATCGATAGCTGACGATTGGCGCGCACGGCACCATGGCACGCCATCGTCGCAAGCAGCGTATTACGCTGCTCTGTCAGTAGTCTGCTGGCTCCTACCTGTTCGAGATCGCGCAGTATGCCTCGGGCGAGGGCCTCAAGGTCCCCACGCGCGAGCAAGGCAGGCACTGACCGAAGGGTCAGGGCTTGCGGTCCTGAGGCAGCCATTTCAAAGCCGAGCATGGCAAGTTGCTCTTTGCACTCCTCGGCGAGTGCAATCTCTTTATCTGTTACTCGAAACACGACAGGCACTAACAGCGCTTGCTGAGGCAACGTCTGTGCGTCGAGCGCGTGTTTGAGTTGCTCGTAGACTACGCGTTCGTGCGCCGCATGCATGTCGATTAGGGCGAGTCCTGAACTTGTCTGCGACAAGATGTAGATGCCGTGCACCTGCGCTAACGCACGTCCCAGCGGCCAAGTGGGAGCGTCTTGGGCCACCGGTTGGTACAGGGTTTCCCAGTCTTTAAGTCCCCCTGCGGTGCCTGTGGGCTCGCGAAGATGCAAGGCAGCCTGCGAAGTCGGTTGCCATGTTGCCTGCCCCGGCGGAGCAGATGATGAAAAGGACGAGGCTGTGTTGTAGGGCGTTTGGGTGTTGCCAATGTGCGACCAAGATTGCGCACCCTGATCTGTGAAGACTGCAGGGTTGACTTGGTGCGCACCCGCTGTGCCGGACAAAGCTCGGGTGATGGTGTGCGATACAAAGCGGTGTACCGCACCTGTGTCGCGAAAGCGGACCTCGTGTTTTGCTGGATGTACGTTGACATCCACTGCGCTTGGATCAATCTGTAAAAATAATACAAAGGCCGGCTGACGATCGCCATGGAGTACATCCGCGTACGCACTCCGTATGGCGTGTGACACGGTACGGTCGCGTACATGTCGACCATTCACAAAGAGGAATTGACGATCTGCGCGCGCGCGTGCTGCGGTTGGACGTGTGATGACCCCTAGCAGTGAAATTGGACCACTCTCGGCGTTGACTTCGATGCCGTGTTCGTTGAATTCGTCACCCAACACATCACTGATGCGTTTGAGTGCCGATGCGGGTAACCATTGGCGGACCGCACGCTCATTATGAAAAACGCGAAAGCTAACTTCAGGAAAGGCGAGGGCAATGCGCTCAATTGCATCAATGCAGTGTCCGAACTCTGTTGGTTCAGCGCGAAGAAATTTACGCCGTGCAGGAACGGCGTCAAAAAGATACTTAACCTCGACGGTTGTTCCTTGCGCACCCGCTGCGGCCACTGGGCTTGTTGAGCCAGGTGCCAGGCTCCAGGCGTGATCGGCATCGCGCGTACGTGAGATGAGCGTTAGCTGCGAGACTGCTGCAATCGAGGCGAGCGCTTCACCCCTGAAGCCCATCGAGTGCACGGATTCCAGTTCATCAAGCGATGTGATTTTGCTCGTTGCATGACGCGTCAAAGCAAGTGCAAGTTCATGAGGGGGAATTCCAGCGCCGTCATCAATGACTGCGATGCGTCGAATACCCCCGGCTTCAAGGCGAATCTCAACAGACTGAGCACCTGCGTCGACCGCATTCTCCACGAGTTCCTTGAGCACAGAGGCAGGTCGCTCAATGACCTCGCCGGCTGCGATTTGGCTAATGAGTAAGTCGGGGAGAGCGCAGATGGGGCGGCGGTTTGGCATGGCAGGCGCAACAAATATGAAGCACCTATTTTAGAGCTATGTCGTGGCTCTTGCGGCTAAAACCTAACGCGAGGCGATCAAGTGGGGATTTGCGGCGAAGAAGCGATTGATGCCGCTATGCAGTGCCTGTGCAAACTTATCCTGTGCAGCCTGGCTACGCAGCATGCGCTCTTCTTCCGGATTGCTGATAAATGCTGTTTCGACCAAGATGGATGGCATATCAGGCGCTTTCAGTACTGCAAAGCCTGCCGACTCAACCTGAGGTTTGTGTAAACGGTAAACATTTTTCAGTTCGTCGAGCATCCGCATGGCTAGATTGGTTGAATCTTTGATTTGGGCGCTAGTAGATAGATCAAGCAAAATTTTTACAATATTTTGATTTTGCACATTGAGGTTTACGCCCCCGATCAAGTCCGCGGCGTTTTCTTTCTGAGCCAGCCAGCTCGCGCTTGTGCTCGAGGCCCCGCGTTCTGACAACACATAGACCGAGCTACCTCCTGCAGTGGGACGTACAAAGGCATCTGCGTGAATTGACACGAATAAATCAGCCTTTACACGACGCGCTTTTTCAACACGTACGTGTAAGGGGACGAAATAATCGCCATCTCGAGTCAAGTAGGCGCGCATTCCAGGTGTTGCATCGATCCGCGCTTTTAATTTCTGAGCGATTGCGAGCACAACGTTTTTCTCGTAGGTGCCGCCTTTACCGATTGCGCCTGGGTCTTCTCCGCCGTGTCCGGGATCTAGCGCGATCGTTATGGTGCGGCCACGCCGATTGTTGGGCTGTGGTGCGATCTTCGCTTCGATTGGGGGCGCAACGGAGTTTGGGATGACAGGCATCGTTGCCCTGCCTGTGCCCTTTGGATTGCGTCCGATATCTTCAAGAATGCGCGCCAGTGGATCTTCTTCCATCTTCTGCGGATTCTTTTTTAGAAGCGCGGCGAGGGGGTCTTGCGCGTTCTTTGGATACAAGTCTAGAACCAGTCTGTACTTGTAATTCCCAACCGGCTTGAGCGTAAACACTTGCGGTGCTATCGCTTGTTTCAAATCAAAAACGATACGCACGACATTCGAGCGGTTCTGCGCCACGCGTAGCGATTGAATGTAGGGATCATCAGGTCGAACTTTGCGCACGAGCTCGTTAAGTGCGGGGTTGACATCCATACCTTGAATATCAACGACCATACGATGTGGATTTTCGAGAGTGAAATGTTCCGCGCGTAATTCACTATCAAGCTCTAGCGTCACGCGAGTGTATTCGTCTGCAGGCCAAGTGCGCACAGCGAGTAACTGTGCGGCCATCGCAATGCGCGGGATAACTGGGAGTAATAAAAGAGTCGTGGCGGCGCCCAGGAGGCGACGTCGGCTTAGCGCTCGTGTGTTTGACGGCTCACCATCAAGAGAGGAGGCAAAGCGTTGATCCATGAAAGCCCTTTTTCTGAATACGCACTAAGTGTGACTATGCGGCCTAATCCGGCATAGCTGAGCTCGATCAGTAAGTCTGGGTCGCTCAGCAAATTACCTGCGCGCTCTGGCCATTCAATCAAAATGAGCGCGTTGTTTTTAAAGAGATCGCGAAACCCTGCATCTAGCCAATCGGCATTTTCGCTAAATCTATAAAAATCAAGATGATAGAAGTATAAGTTAGAAACTTCATAAGATTCAAGTAGTGCGTAACTTGGACTCTTAATTCGACCAGGAATGCTGCACTGCCGCAAAAGTGCTCGCACAAGTGCTGTTTTTCCCGACCCTAAGTCACCTTTGAGGTGAATGCGACCACCCGCAGCGGGGCCTGGTTGCAGTTTTCCATGCGAATCAGTGGTCAGATCAGCGGCTAGGTGTGCAAGTGCATGGCCAAGTGCGTCGGTTGCGTGTTCGTCCGGAAGTTCGAGCGTAAGCGGTGGGTGTGTCATGTTGATTCAGGAGATAAGCGACAACCAGACAGGCAGCGTTAGCGCTGAGAGAGGAATCCCGATGGAGATCAGCAGACTGACTGCGCGCGCATCACCGCCCATGCGTACGGTCAATACATAGGCAGCGGTTGCTGGTGGCATGGTGGCGAACAAAATTAACATTTGTCGTTCTAACGCATTGAGAGTGAAAAGATCGCATACAAACCATGTGCAGATCGGTAATGCGACGAGCTTGATCGATAACATCCAACCAATGAGTTTAAAGTTCGTCTGCCCTGGCTCCCAAGTCAAACTCGCACCTACGCACAGAATGCCGAGCGCGATGGCCGCAACTCCAAGCTTGCCAAACAATACATCGATAAACTGCGGTAATTGCAGTCCTGCAAGATTGAACATTAGCCCAAGAACTGTCGACACAAGCAAAGGATTGCGCAAGAGCGCACCTACAAATCCGACACCCTGATGTCGCGCGAGTGCGTAGATCGCAGCGAGGTTAACGATAGGCACGGCAAAGCCAACGATCAGAGCCATTACCGCTTGCCCAGGCGCCCCAGCCAAGCCCGGGGCCAGCGCGAGGGCAATGTAGGTATTGAATCGGTAGCCGCACTGTGCCACCGAAGCCATCGTAAAAGAGGGCGCACGTAGGATGGGCCAGGCAAGCCACGACAGGGCGATACCACATGCCGCGACAGAGGCTGTCGCAAAAAACAACTCTGCCGCAGCGCTCATCGAAATCGGCACGCGGACAATCGATTGAAATAGCAGAGCAGGAAACAAGACGTAGTAAATCAGCTTCTCAAGACTATTAAAAAAATCGCGAGAAAAGCCAAATTTTCGGTTGAGTAACCATCCGAAAATAATGATTAGAAAATCGGGCAGAACAAGTAATGCGGGGGACATGAAATGGAGTTGCTTGTCTGAGACATGAATGGACTGAATGCTACTATTGTCTGGCCATGAGTGCACCTGAGTCCGCCGCGATTAGTGCTTTTATCGATGCCGTCTGGCTCGAAGACGGTTTGTCGACGAACACGCTTGCCGCTTATCGACGCGATTTGGTCGCTTTTGAACAGTGGTTACTGCTTGAGCGCGGCCTAGATATTGATCACGCGCAGGCGGGTGATCTTCAGGCATGGTTCGCGGCAAAACATGCGGAAACGAAACCAAGTACGGCAAACAGGCGGCTAGCAACGCTTCGCCGCTATTACCTTTGGGCTCTTCGGCATCAGCGTGTTTCTGTGGATCCTTGTTTGCAGCTGACGTCGGCCAGACAAGCTTTACGGATACCCAAAACCTTGTCTGAAGGCCAGGTTGAGGCGTTGCTCAAGCAGCCACCCTTGCACACGCCACGCGGCTTGCGCGATCGTGCGATGCTTGAGGTCTTATACGCGACGGGTTTGCGTGTCTCAGAGTTAGTGGGTTTAGCGGTGTTGGACGTGAGTCTTGGGGACGGTGTGGTGCGTGTCGTGCAGGGTAAGGGTGGCAAGGATCGCCTCGTGCCACTCGGGGCTGAAGCCGCGCACTGGATAACGACCTACCTTAAGGAGTCTCGACCGATTCTGATGGGCGCGCGCACAGCGCCCGCCCTGTTTGTTACCGCACGGGCCGCCCCAATGACGCGGCAGTCGTTTTGGTTGCTTATTAAGAAATACGCGGTGTTGGCGGGTGTGCACGCGCCCTTGTCGCCGCACGTCCTGCGTCACGCCTTTGCAACCCATTTGCTGAATCACGGCGCAGATTTAAGAGTCGTGCAGATGCTGCTCGGACACGCAGATATCTCGACGACACAGATTTACACGCATGTAGCCCGAGAGCGACTCAAATCCTTACATGCGCAGCATCATCCTCGGGGCTAGTTCAAGCGCCTGCTGAGTGCGCACCTTGTTAAACTAGGGCCACGCCGCCGTAACTCAGTGGATAGAGTACCTTCCTCCTAAGAAGGGAGTCGGACGTTCGATTCGTCTCGGCGGCGCCATTTCCTCCCCTTTTCGTAGCAACGCAACATGACGCAAAACGCAGAAAACCGTAATCCTGGCTTGCTCGAGAACCCCCTGGCGTTCCGAACGATCGTGCTCGGCACCTTGATTGTGTTGCTAGCGATGGGTATCCGCGCAACGATTGGGCTATTCATTCAGCCGATGGGGCTAGAGCGGGGATGGGGGCGCGAAGTGTTTTCGATGGCGTTCGCTCTGCAGAATCTTGTTTGGGGCTTTGGCGCGATTGGCGCTGGCATGATGGCAGACCGCCTGGGTTCCGGCCGAACAATTGCACTGTGCGTTGGTTTCTATGTGATCGGTCTTCTGGGCACAAGATTTTCTACGACGGAACTTGAGTTGTATTTGAGTGCGGGAGTCTTGATCGGTTTGGGGCAAGCCGGAACGACCTTTGCAGTGATCCTGCCTGTCATTGCGCGAACAGTTCCTCTTTCTTCACGCAGCACCGCGATGGGGATCGCAAGCGCCGGCGGATCTCTCGGTCAGTTCCTGGTCGTTCCGACAGGTCAATTATTGATTGACACACTAGATTGGAGTGGCGCTTATTTGGTTCTCTCGATCGTGTTTGCCGCAACACTCCCGCTCGCATGGTTTCTTAGAGGGAAGCCTGGGGCGAGCACGGGCCCAGAGCAGTCGATGTTTTCTGCAATTGGACAGGCGCTCAAACACCCCACATTTCATTTTCTGTTTTGGGGATACTTCGTTTGTGGATTTCACACCGCTTTCATTACCTTGCATCTACCTGCCTTTGTGGTCGATAAAGGCCTGAACGCGAGCACCGGTGCGTTCGCCATTGGTCTGATTGGATTGTTTAATGTGTTCGGCTCTTTCACGGCTGGCAAACTTGGTGGTACCTACAGTAAGAAAAATCTGCTCGCTGGGCTTTACGCTTCGCGAGCGGTTTGTCTCATCTGGATTCTTGTGATGCCAACCTCTCCTTGGGTTGTTTATGTTTTTGCAGCATGGATGGGTGTGTTTTGGCTGGGCACCGTTCCGCTGACACAAGGCCTGATTGGTCAGATTTATGGCTTGCGCTTTGCGGCAACGCTCTCGGGTATGGTTTTCTTGGGCCACCAACTTGGCAGCTTTACGGGTGTCTGGTTAGGTGGCCGTTTGCAGGCAATCACGGGAAGTTATGATTTGGTTTGGTGGATCGCCATTGCGTTAGCTCTCGCTGCCTCAGCCTTGTGTCTTCCCGTGCGTGAGAATCCAATCAACGTTCAACAGCTTGCCAAAGCGGCTTAGAGTTCTAGAGGTGTTATGCAACGACGCACCAAGCAACGATTAATTTGGGTCACGGCCAGTGTGGCGTTGAGTGTGGTCATGGTCGTTGGTCTCATTGGATACACGACACCAGGGATGCGTCTGAACTGGGAAACTGTTGCCTCGCTCTGTGGCTTCTGATCCGCAAACCATGCGGCCCCCGACGCAATACCCTGTCGTGCAGGCATCCAACCTTGGGATGCATGCCGCACGAAATGTGTTTGTCTTAACGGTAAATAATCGTTTGGCGCGACGCTTGATCCAGTTGCTCTCACAGCAGCAGTCGGCGCGTGGACAGAGCGTTGCTGAGATGCCAGAGGTGATGCCCTGGTCGGGCTGGGTGACCCACCAGTTAACGCGCGCTAGCTTCGAAGAGTTTTTGACACCTTACTCTCGTCTGCTTGATGGTTTTGAGGCCCAGCTTTTGTGGGCACAAGTCATTGAGCAACTTGAGGGCGACAACGCATTGCTTGATGTTTATCAAGCAGCAGCGATGGCGCTTGGAGCTGATCAGTTAATTCAAGAGTGGCAGATCGATGTTTTTGCATACGAATACACCGAGGAATATGCTCGCTTCCTTCAATGGCGTGACGCTTACCGCGAGCGCCTGCATGCATTGGACGCTCTGGATACGAGTAGCGCACTGACTCGCTTGGTTCAGTATGTTGAGAACGGTTTGCCGTTGCCTGAACAAATCGTGCTCGCAGGCTTTACGGAGATCTCTCCGCGGATGAGGACCTTGCTCGAAGCACTCGTTGCACGCGGCGTTGTTGTTTCAACGCTGCTAGAAGATGTGCCGCAAGAGTCTGTCGTGACCAGAGTCCAAGCAGCTAGCACACAGGCTGAGTGGTTGGCTGCCGCAAACTGGGCGCGTGCGCAACTCGATGCACAGCCTGACGGACGGTTTGCAATTGTTGCTGTTTCCCTAGACGCACAAGCAGCCTTTGCACGACGTGTGCTTGAAACAAGTTTGAGCGATGTAAACGGTGCTCGCGCACATGCGTTCAATGTGGCGGTCGCGCGGCCATTGTCCGACTGGGCAGCATGTCGTGCTGCATTGGCTTGGTTGCGTACGTTTGTTTTGATGAAAGAGCAGTTTGGTGCAGCGCCAGTCGATCTTGGTGCTGCATTGTTATCTGGACACTGTATTGGACATAGCGTGGAGCAGGGCGCGCGCGCCATGATCGATGCGGGCTGGCGTCAGTGGCAGGTGAGTCGTGTCTCATTGGCTGCTTGGACTACAGCGATAGAGCCTCTGCACCAGCTATCACCTGCTTGGCAGCGCGCGTGGCAGGATTGGCAAGCGCTGCCTCGCACGATGGCGTTGCATCGGTGGTCGGTTGTGTTTCGGGCCAGCTTAGCGACGCTCGGCTTCCCAGGGCGCGGTACGCAAAGCTCTGCGATGTATCAGGTTCTTGAGGCGATTGATGGCTTGCTTGAGCGTTTTGAATCACTCAGCACACTTTTTTCGTCGATACCGTCCTCTGAGGCCTTGAGCATTTTGAGCCGCCTATCTCGCACAACGATGTTTCAACCACAGCGAGATCCTGGTGCCCGTCTAGATGTCTTAGGTCTTCTTGAAGCCGAAGGGGGGCAGTGGGACGGGGTATGGATACTTGGCTTAACCGACGAGGTTTTGCCTGCCGCGACAAAGCCGAATCCATTGATCCCGATGGCGGCTTTGCGTCGCGCCCAAGCTCCCCGAGCCACACCTGAGCGAGAGATTCAATGGGCCCATCAAATTTTTGCCAATCTATGCAAAGTTGCACCGATTGTCACGGTGAGTGCTCCCCGCCTTGATGGTGAACGAGCCCTTCGCCCTTCGCCGCTGATTCAGAGCCTTATCCCCACGGAGATGCTCGATGACCCGATGATTGAGCCATTTGTGG
The DNA here is from genome assembly GCF_019923725.1 of Zwartia hollandica. Taxonomy (GTDB): domain Bacteria; phylum Pseudomonadota; class Gammaproteobacteria; order Burkholderiales; family Burkholderiaceae_B; genus Zwartia; species Zwartia hollandica. The sequence goes on along the minus strand of NZ_JAHXRI010000007.1, from coordinate 298,795 downwards.
GGGGACGTATTTCTGGCTTGGAAGTGTGGCAGGACGACAAAGGCCCGCCACTTGAAGCCGGCGAAAAGGTGACGGGCGGAGTCTCTGTGCTGGAAACGCAGTCCATCAATCCTTTGTGGGCTTTCTTCCGGCATCGTCTCGGTCTCAAGGGACTACCTGCCTACGGCGAGTTACCGCAAATGGCGTTGCGCGGAAAATTTCTGCATCGCGTCATGGAGCGCGTATGGGAAACATTGCAGGACCAAGATAGTTTGAAGCTTGCAATCGCACAGGGCACTCTTTCGCTACGACTCGATCAAATTGTCGAGGCAGTCGCGGCAACTGAGCTCAGCGCGTACGACACGACTTTACGAGAGCTCGAGACTAAACGTGCAATTCGCTTGGTGAGTGAGTGGCTGTTGCTCGAGGCGAATCGTGCGCCTTTTGTCGTTCAGGAAATTGAGCAAAAGCGTCAGCTTAATGTCAAGGGCTTAGTGCTTGATGTGCGATTAGATCGTCTGGATCATCTTGTCTCTACGGATTCAAGTGACCGAGTCACGCGTCTTGCAGTAATAGACTACAAAACTGGACAATCGTTATCCGGAGTGTTGAAGGACTGGGAAAGCATTCGTCCAGTTAATTTACAAGTTCCGGTCTACGCTGCGATTCTTGATACGCAGACAGCCTCTGGCGATGAGGCGCGCAACCACATCAGTGCCCTAATGCTAGTGCGTCTGCATGCAAAAGGTTGTGCCGCAGTCGGGCTCGCAGAGCAAGATGATCTCGAATTGAAGGGCTTGAAGACGCTTGCCGAAGCGAAATATCAGGATGCAGACTGGCCTCTTTTGCTTTCACGCTTACGCGCTGTGATCGAAATGCTCGCGCAGGAGTTTGTGCAGGGAGAGGCGCTGAATCAGACTTGGAAGACGGCGAATTTAGAGTATTGCGACCTATTGCCGCTCTTGAGGTACTACGATCAAAGTGAAGAAGACGCGCAGGGAGGTAGCGACGATGACGTCTAACCAACCGCCGTCAGACGCCCTGATCCGTGCGAGCGCGGTTGACCCGCGGCGTTCTTTTTTGGTGCAGGCCCCTGCAGGTTCTGGAAAAACAGAGCTGCTAACCGACCGCATCTTGGCTTTGTTGGCAACGGTGAGGCGGCCAGAAGAAATTGTCGCGATCACCTTTACCCGCAAGGCCGCCTCGGAAATGCATGATCGCGTCCTTAAAAAACTCTCGGACGCGATGACACTGCACGAACCGCCAGAGGCCGAACATGATCGGCGCAGCTGGTTGCTTGCGCGTGGCGCTCTGCAGCGCGATAAAGAGTTTGGTTGGAATTTGCTTGAGTACCCTGCGCGTTTGGCGATTCGAACGATCGATTCATTTTGTTCCGGGTTAGTGCGCAGCATGCCGTGGCTATCATCGATGGGAGGACTGCCTGTCGTCGCGGAGGATCCGGATATTCACTACCAGGCTGCTGCGCGGGCGACGATCGCCATGGCTGGTCAAGAGCATGGGGTCAAGCGGTTGCTTGAGCACATGGATCTGGATATTCAGGCAACATGCGACGCGTTGGCCTCAATGCTGGCGCAGCGAGATCAATGGTTGTCCTTGCTTCAAGAGGGTAACGATCGCTCCCTCTTGGAAGCTAATTTTGAGCAGACCGTATCCCAGCAGCTTGAACGACTACTTTCGGAGATGCCACCAGGATGGTGGCAAGACCTGGCACCCTTGGCCCGTTTCGCCGCCGACAATCTAAGCCGCGACAAACCTGAGCACCCGGTCTGCGCCTTGTCGGGTTGGAGCGACGGCCCCCTAGAGGCGGATGCAAGCGACCTGGAGCGTTGGCGAGGGTTGGCAGCCTTGTTGCTCACTGCAGGTAAGGCAGTTCGTACCCAGATCAGTGTAAGGATTGGCTTTCCACCCGGGGCGGCCTTTGCTTCGGCAAAACAAGCTTTTGCGCAATGGCTTGAACCCTTTCGCACTGAGCCAGTGCCGCAGTGGGTCGAGCGCTTGGCAGAGATCGCTCAGACGCCTAGTCCTGTGTTTAGCGAAGATCAGTGGGAGATCCTTCAGGCGCAATTGCAGTGTCTGCGGCTAGCTGCTGGTCAACTCACCGTGCAATTCATGCAGACCGGTGAGGTGGATTTCACTGAAATTGCGAGAAGAGCAGATCTTGCCTTAGGTCGCGTCGATCAGCCTAGCGAACTCTTGTTGCGACTGGACTCAAATATCCAACACTTACTGATCGATGAGTTTCAGGACACGAGCCAATCGCAAATTCAACTAATCGAGAAAATTACCGCCGGTTGGCAACCCGACGATGGACGGACTGTGTTCTTTGTTGGCGATCCGATGCAGTCGATTTATCGATTTCGCAAAGCTAATGTCAGCTTGTTCTTGCAGGTTAGGGATCACGGGCTACGCGCCTATCGTGACGACTGTCTCATACCTGAATATTTGCAATTAACTGATAATTTTCGATCGCAAGCGGGGATTGTGCAGTGGGTTAACAAGACCTTTAAACCTTTGTTCCCGCAGAATGACGATGCTGAAGTCGGGGCAATCTCTTATGCGAGCTCAGCACCTTTTAAGGCCGCGTCGCCGGGCGATGCGGTGCAGTTTCATCATGCTTGGGTTGGGGCATCGCCCAGCGCGCAAGACATTGTGGTCGACTTGGTTCGTCAAGCGCTTGCGCAGTTTCCAGAGGCGAAGCATCCTGTCGCCGTGCTGGTTCGCGCCCGCTCGCATCTTAAGGATGTGACGCGCTTACTCACCCAGGCGGGCATTGCTTGCCGAGCTGTGGATTTGGTGCCTCTTGGTAAGCGACCGTACGTAATAGATTTGCTTCAGATTGTGCGGGCAGTCACACATCCTGGTGATCGTGCCGCATGGGTTTCTATTTTGCGATCCGCATACTGTGGTTTGTCTTTGAAGAGCCTGCATGCGTTGTTTGCTCAGCACTCGAGACTTTCAGTGCCTCAGGTCCTGCATCGCTTAATGCACGTACCGGACGATGGCCAAATGTGTCAGGCCGAGAAAATATTGGAGCCCTCACAGTTTGAACGGCTTTGTGCGGTGGCGCCTGTCTTACTTGATGCGCTTGAAACAGATGATGTGTTGCCTTATGCCTCGCGGCTGCAACGGGTGTGGCGAGATCTCGGTGGTCCTGCGCTGGCACAGTCGCCAGCGGATTTGCTCGATGCTGAAAGTTTGTTTGGCCTCATTGAGCGCTTGGCACCCTATGGTGGCTTAGATTTAGGCGTACTTGAAACACAGATCAAAAAATTGTTTGCATCGCCTGGAACGGATGCTCAGGCTGTCGAAGTGATGACGATGCACAAATGCAAGGGCTTGCAATTTGAGTCAGTGATTTTGTATGGACTGCACCACGGGCCTTCGAACGATAAGATTCCCCTCGTTTACTTTGAGCAGGTCGGTTCGAAGTTGATGCTCGGACCGATTAAGCCACGTGCCAGCGAGGAGCATGATCCTATTTCACGCTATCTTGGGTTGCGCGAGAAACGCCGCGGTGATTTTGAAGTGGACCGTTTGCTTTATGTTGCGGCGACACGCGCGAAAGAGAGTTTGCATCTCATTGCTGAGGTCTCTGTCAAGGACGGTGTGATCGCCAAACCTGCAAGCGGGAGCTTGCTCAGCAGGTTGTGGTCAAGCTGGCCGTCTCTTACAGTCCCGCCTGATTTGCTGAACGCGAGCGGAGCCTCGGACCCGATCCCCGCCCATCGCGGGTCAGACCTGTTGAGACGTGAGCGGACTGCTGTGTGTGCCCAGCGCGATAAAGCGAAGCAGCATTTAAGCAGAACCATAGCGTCTGGATTGGGCTATTCGCAGGGATTTACCTGGCCCGCCGTCAAATCCCATGAACGTGTCCTTGGCACCTTGATCCACTCTTGGCTAGACCATTTAGGACGGCACGCTGGCCAAGGATGGACCGTTGAGAAGCTGTGGGCGCAGCGTGGACGACTTGAAGTGCAATGCCAACAACTTGGTTTACCTCAAGAAGCGATTGCTGAGCTGGCGCAGGAGGTTCTTGAAACGCTGTCGGCGATGCTGACGAGCAAGCAAGGCCGAGCGTTGTTGAGCGCTTTGGATGCGCGTCGTGAGTGGGCGCTCTTGGATGCAACTGGGAGGGTGTCTGTACTTGACTTGGCGATCTCTGAGCCCGAGGGGTGGTTGGTGGTTGATTACAAAACTGGTCGCCCAGCGCCGCAAGAGAGTCATGAAGCGTTCGGTGCCCGTATGTTGGCGCGGTACACACCGCAGTTGGCACGCTACTGTGATCAGGTAAGCGCCTTTGATGGCCGCCCGGCGCGGGCAGCCCTTTATTTTCCGCGTGATGACCTCTGGTTTGACTTTGATCCGCGTGCAACGGGCTAGCCCTGCTAGAATTGAGGTTGGCGGGCCCCTTCGCATGGTTCGGCGGCAAACCTGGTCAGGTCGGGAACGAAGCAGCCATAGTCGTGCAGAATCAGTGCCGAAGTCAGGCTCGCCTCTTTAATTTCCGTTTGTGGTCGGTACAGCTCATGAGTTATCTGGTCCTTGCGCGCAAATGGCGTCCCCGCTCGTTCGATACTTTGGTCGGACAGGATCATGTTGTCCGCGCGCTGACGCATGCCTTGACGACGCAGCGTTTGCACCATGCGTGGTTGTTTACGGGTACCCGCGGGGTGGGGAAAACGACCCTATCGCGCATCTTGGCAAAAGCACTCAATTGCGAGAAAGGCATCACCGCAACTCCTTGTGGAGTGTGTCAGGCTTGCACTGAAATCGATGAAGGTCGTTTTGTCGATTATCTTGAGCTAGACGCGGCGTCCAATCGTGGCGTCGAGGAAATGACGCAATTGCTTGAGCAAGCTGTTTATTCCCCAAGTGTAGGGCGTTTCAAAGTCTACATGATTGATGAAGTTCACATGCTGTCGGGGCACGCATTTAACGCGATGCTCAAGACGCTTGAAGAGCCGCCGCCTCACGTTAAGTTCATATTGGCTACAACGGATCCGCAGAAAATACCGGTCACCGTGTTGTCCCGTTGTTTACAGTTCAACCTTAAGCAGATGCCGGGTGAGGCGATTGTGGGTCACCTTGAAAACGTTCTGGCTCAAGAGCAGATGCCGTATGAGGTCCTAGCGCTCAGATTACTAGGGCAGGCCGCTGGCGGTTCCATGCGCGACGCATTGTCCCTGACGGACCAAGCAATCGCCTACAGTGCCGGAAACCTGACCGAGGAAGCGGTGCGTGGCATGCTAGGCACGATCGATCAGCGCCACTTGGTACGCTTGCTTGATGCGCTTCAGGCTGGCCAAGCCTCGACTGTGCTCGAAATTGCGGATGAACTGGCGACTCGGGGCTTGTCGTATCGAGCCGCCCTTGCAGATTTAGCCATCATGTTGTCCCGTATTGCGATTGTTCAAAGAGTGCCGCAGGCGGTGGACCAGACGGATCCGATCGCGACCGACTTGTCGCGCTTTGCGACGAGCTTACACGCTGATGTGGTTCAGTTGTTCTACACCGTCGCGGTGCATAGTCGTAACGAACTGGTCCTCGCACCCGACGAGTATGCTGGGTTTGTGATGGCGTGTTTGCGTATGTTGGCACTAGTGCCGCGCGGTGCGCAAGAGCCAGAAAAGCTTCTCCCAGCTGAGCCTGCTCCACAGCGAGTCATCGACTCGACTCCGGTCGCCGCACCAAACCAAGCTGCTGGCGCAGTAGTCGCAAAGCCCTTAGCGGCAGTGGTCGCTTCCGTCAAAGCACCAACCGTCCAGAGTGCGACGCCCACGCCAGCGCGTGCGCCGTCATCCGATGTTGTATTGCCTGAGCCTTGGGCTGCATTTTCTGCCAAATTACCGTTGACCGGCATGGCCATGCAACTCGCTCGCCAGTCCGAATGCGTAGCCGTCAAAGGGCGTGCCATCTTGTTGCGAGTGTCTAACAAAGCGCTGTCTGAAGGTGTGCACGCAGAAAGGTTGCGCGTTGTACTCAAAGAGTTTTTTGGTCAAGACGTGCAAGTTGCCTTTGAGGTTGGAGTCGTACAAGGCCAATCTGCGCACGCGCTGGATCAGGCTGAGCAACAGACCCGCCAACAAGACGCCGAGGCTTCTGTTCAGATTGATCCCTTTGTGCAGGCGTTGGTAAAAGATTTTGGCGCGCAGGTTGTCCCGGGTTCTGTTCATCCTGGGCAGTCAAATTCAATTTAAATCACTCGTATTGAGGAATCTCTATCATGATGAAAGGGCAGATTGCCGGTTTGATGCGCCAAGCGCAACAAATGCAAGAAAATATGAAGAAAGCGCAAGATGCGCTCGCTGATATTCAGGTCGAGGGTGCTTCGGGTGGTGGTCTGGTAAAGGTCACCATGACCTGCCGTCATGACGTCAAGCGTGTCGTGATTGATCCGACCCTGCTCGCCGACGATAAAGACATGCTCGAAGATCTGGTCGCGGCAGCGTTTAATGATGCGCTACGCAAAGCAGAGGCGACTTCCTCCGAAAAAATGGCGGCTGTGACGGCCGGTATGCCTTTGCCGCCCGGAATGAAACTGCCTTTCTAATTTCATTCTATGGAAAACTCGACATCAGAGCCGCAGCCGCTACTCGCCTTAGTAGACGCCTTGAAGCGACTTCCTGGTGTGGGCGTGCGCACCGCACGACGGATGGCCTACCATTTGCTTCAACATGATCTGCAGGCAGCTCAGCAATTAGGTCAGGCCCTGACCAATGCTGTGGAGCGACTGCAGCATTGCGAGCAGTGCAATGGTTTTACTGAAGTTCCAATCTGTGCAACTTGTTTGCATCCAGAGCGCGATAAGACACTGCTTTGTATTGTCGAGACACCAGCAGATCAAAACTCAATCGAAGCCACACATGGTTACACCGGCCTCTACTATGTTTTGATGGGGCGGCTGGCTCCGCTCGAAGGCACCGGTCCCGATGAGCTTGATTTCGATCGCGTGCTCGCGCGCGCGGCGGATGGGATCGTTCAGGAGGTCATTCTCGCGACGAACTTTACCGCTGAGGGCGAGACAACGGCGCACTATTTGTCTGAGGCGTTGCGCACACGCGGGATAAAAGTCACAAGATTGGCCCGCGGAGTACCTGCAGGTAGCGAAATCGAATACGTTGATGCGGGCACCGTTGCCTGGGCCCTCATGGAACGTAAGCCAACCTAAAGTCGTTGCGCCAAACCAGCAAAAAAGTTTTAGCGCTGGGCTTCGATCAGGCTATCGAGCTTGCGCGCATCAGCCACGAAGGCGCGTATCCCTTCAGAAAGTTTTTCGCTCGCCATGGCATCTTCGTTCAAGAGAAACCGAAAGGCCTGTTCGCCTGGCGGTAGACGTTGCGCAGGATTGGCGCGTGCAAAGTCCTTATTTAGACGAGAAGGCACGACGCCTTGATCCGTCGACAAGCTTGCAAGTAGTTCTGGACTAATCGTGAGTAGATCGCAGCCAGCAAGCGCCAAAATTTGACCTGTGTTTCTAAAGCTCGCACCCATGATTTCGGTGTCGATGCCAAAATTTTTGTAATAGCTATAAATACGCGATACGGACAGTACACCGGGATCCTTGACGCCGCTGTTGGCGGTCTCGTCCCAGGCTGTGCCTTGTTGTTTTTTGTGCCAATCGTAAATACGTCCGACAAAGGGCGAGATCAATTGCACCTTTGCATCCGCGCACTCAACGGCTTGCACCAACGAGAAGAGTAGGGTGAGATTACAGCGGATCCCCTCGGCCTGTAGGACCCTTGCAGCTTGTATGCCTTCGTAGGTTGCCGCGATCTTGATGAGAATGCGCGTGCGATCAAAGCCTGCCTTCTCGTACAGACCGATGAGGCGGCGAGCTCGCTCGATGGTGCTGCGCGTGTCGAAAGAAAGTCGCGCATCGACTTCGGTCGATACGCGTCCGGGGACGATATTCAGAATTTCTGTACCAAAGGCAACCAATAAGTGATCAACAATGTCGGGCGTGCTCGCGGCTACGTTGGCACGCACACAACGCTCGAGCATTGGCTTATACGTGTCTTGTTGGACTGCTTTGAGGATCAAAGAAGGATTGGTTGTCGCGTCCGTGGGCTGATAGCGCCGCATGCCCTCAAAGTCACCTGTGTCGGCGACAACGGTCGTTTGGGATCTTAAGGATTCGAGAAGGCTTGGCATCGGGTTATACTTCCAAGGTTTGCTTACTGATTTTGACGCCGGGGTTGATTGTGCTGCCTAATATATTCCACGAAATAGAGCTAAAAAATGCTAAGCAAAACGCTTTTAAGCAGAACTCTTCCACGGCGCGGCCACTGGCGATTTTAGCGCTCGCGGACGGAACCGTCTTTCAGGGCGTTTCGATCGGTGCTGAAGGCCATACGGTGGCTGAGGTGGTTTTCAATACCGCCATGACCGGATATCAAGAAATCCTTACTGATCCCAGCTACAGCGGCCAAATCGTCACACTGACCTACCCCCATATTGGTAACACCGGAATTAATCCCGAAGACGTTGAGTCCAGCAAAGTACATGCAGCTGGGTTGATCGTGCGTAACTGCCCACAGTTGCTCTCCAATTTCCGCTCGACCCAATCTTTGCCCGATTATTTGAAGTCCCAAGGCATTGTTGCGATTGCCGAGATTGACACAAGAAAGTTGACGCGTATTCTGCGTGAGGGCGGTGCGCAAGGCGGGTGCATTTTGGTGGGCGACGATGCCAAGCGTGCGCTCGCGTTGGCTGCGACATTTCCTGGCATGTCCGGCCAAGATCTGGCAAAAGTTGTTTCGTCGACTGCTTCGTCTTCCTGGACCGAAAGCACCTGGGCCTTGGGCGAGGGCTATGGCAAGACCGACGGCAAGACCCCTCATGTTGTGGCCTACGATTTTGGTGTGAAGTCAAACATCCTGCGCCTGTTGGCTGAGCGCGGTTGCCGCATTACGGTGGTGCCAGCGCAAAGTTCGGCGGACGACGTTTTAAAACTCAATCCTGACGGTGTGTTCCTATCAAATGGTCCTGGGGATCCTGATCCCTGCGATTATGCAATCGCTGCAGCCAAAGTCTTCCTCGAGCGCAAGCTGCCCTTGTTTGGTATTTGTCTTGGGCATCAGATCATGGGCTTGGCGCTCGGCGCAAAAACAGTAAAGATGAAAACCGGTCACCACGGTTCCAATCATCCCGTGCAAGATTTGGCGACAGGTCGTGTGTTCATCACTGCGCAAAATCACGGTTTTGCAGTCGATGCCAAGACGCTTCCGAAAAATGCACGCGTCACGCACGTCTCTCTGTTTGATGGAACCTTGCAGGGTTTTGAGTTGACGGATCGTCCCGCTTTTTGTTTTCAGGGGCACCCCGAAGCAAGCCCAGGACCGCACGACATTGTTGTTCTGTTCGACAAATTCATGAGCCTGATGGCTAGTAAAAAATAAAGAGTCACCATGCCCAAACGTACTGACCTAAAAAGCATTCTCATCATTGGCGCGGGTCCGATCATCATCGGTCAGGCTTGCGAATTCGATTACTCCGGTGCCCAGGCTTGTAAAGCCCTGAAGGCTGAAGGATATCGAACGATTCTGGTGAACAGTAATCCCGCAACAATCATGACGGATCCGGAAACGGCCGACGTCACTTACATCGAGCCTATCACTTGGCAAGTTGTAGAAAAGATTATTGAAAAAGAGCGCCCTGACGCAGTATTGCCAACAATGGGCGGTCAAACAGCTCTGAACTGCGCATTGGATTTGGACAAGCACGGCGTGCTCAAGAAATTTGGCGTTGAACTCATCGGTGCAAATGCGCATGCGATTGAAAAAGCCGAAGACCGTCAAAAATTCAAAGTGGCGATGACATCGATTGGTCTGGAGTCCGCCAAGTCGGGTGTGGCGCATAGTCTGGAGGAGGCTTGGGAAGTACAGAAGCGTATCGCGATCGAAATTGGTACATCTGGATTCCCAGCGGTGATTCGCCCAAGCTTTACTCTCGGTGGTAGCGGCGGTGGTATTGCCTACAACGCAGAGGAATTCGAAACGATTTGCCGTCGTGGTCTCGAGGCATCGCCCACGAGCGAACTCTTGATCGAAGAGTCGCTTCTCGGCTGGAAAGAATTTGAAATGGAAGTTGTCCGTGACAGCGCAGACAACTGCATCATCGTGTGCTCGATCGAGAACCTCGATCCGATGGGTGTGCACACCGGGGATTCGATTACCGTTGCGCCAGCTCAGACACTCACCGATAAAGAATATCAGATCATGCGCAATGCATCGATCGCGGTGTTGCGAGAGATCGGTGTTGATACGGGTGGTTCAAACGTACAGTTCGCAGTCAATCCGGATAACGGCCGGATGATTGTGATTGAAATGAACCCTCGTGTGTCGCGCTCTTCGGCCTTGGCGTCTAAGGCAACTGGCTTTCCGATCGCGAAAGTCGCAGCCCGCTTGGCGGTTGGCTACACGCTCGATGAGCTGAAAAACGAAATTACGGGTGGCGCAACACCGGCTTCATTTGAGCCAACGATCGATTATGTCGTCACGAAGGTGCCTCGCTTTGCGTTCGAGAAGTTTCCGACTGCAGATGCGCGACTAACCACTCAGATGAAATCTGTGGGTGAGGTCATGGCGATTGGTCGGACCTTCCAAGAGTCCTTCCAAAAAGCACTGCGCGGGCTAGAGGTTGGTGTCGATGGGCTCAATCAGAAAACGACTGATCGCGAGAAAATTCAGATCGAACTCGGTGAGCCAGGCCCGGAGCGTATCTGGTATGTGGGTGATGCATTTGCGCAAGGCTTCTCGCTTGAAGAGGTGCATCAACTCACTCATATCGATCCGTGGTTCTTGGCGCAAATCAAGGAGATTGTTGATATCGAGTTGGCTCTCGAGCAACGCACTCTCGGTGATGTCGATGCGGAAACCTTGTTGCAACTAAAGCGCCGTGGTTTTTCTGACCGTCGTTTGGCATTTTTACTCGATACGGTTGAGGCTGAGGTGCGCAAGTTGCGTCACCAGTTTAATGTGCGTCCCGTCTATAAACGGGTTGACACCTGCGCAGCCGAATTCGCAACGAACACAGCCTACCTTTACTCGACGTACGAGCAAGAGTGTGAGGCCGAGCCAACGAACCGGAAAAAGATCATGGTGCTGGGCGGCGGTCCCAACCGGATCGGTCAAGGTATTGAATTTGATTATTGCTGCGTGCATGCTGCGTTGGCGTTGCGGGAAGATGGCTACGAAACCATCATGGTGAACTGCAACCCAGAAACTGTGTCAACAGACTATGACACCTCCGACCGCTTGTATTTTGAGCCGCTCACGCTTGAGGACGTCTTAGAGATCGTTCACAAAGAGAAGCCGATCGGGATCATTGTGCAGTATGGTGGTCAGACGCCTTTGAAATTAGCGCGTGCGTTAGAGGCTAATGGGGCGCCCATTATTGGGACGAGCCCGGAGTCGATTGACGTTGCGGAAGACCGCGAGCGTTTCCAAAAGCTGCTCAATAAACTGAATTTGCGCCAACCCCCGAATCGGACTGCGCGCACTGAAAGTGAGGCACTCAATCACGCACAAGAGATTGGGTATCCGTTGGTGGTGCGCCCAAGTTATGTGCTTGGCGGCCGTGCGATGGAGATCGTTCACGAACAGAACGACCTCGAACGTTATATGCGTGAGGCGGTGAAAGTCAGCAACGATTCACCGGTGCTCTTGGATCGCTTTTTGAACGATGCGATTGAAATCGATGTGGACTGCTTGTGCGATGGACAGCAGGTGTTTATCGGCGGTGTGATGGAGCACATTGAGCAGGCGGGCGTCCACTCTGGCGACTCGGCGTGCTCGTTGCCCCCGTTTTCGCTATCAGCCGAGATGACTGCCGAGATTAAACGTCAAACCGCCTTGATGGCCCGTGCGCTGAATGTTTCCGGTTTGATGAACGTTCAGTTCGCTGTTCAGAAAGGTGATGTTTATGTGCTTGAGGTGAATCCTCGTGCTTCGCGAACAGTTCCTTTCGTCTCCAAAGCCACTGGCCTTCAGCTTGCCAAGATCGCGGCGCGCGTGATGGTGGGGCAGACCTTGGCTTCGCAGGGTGTCACGACCGAAGTTGTACCCCATTATTTCTCGGTAAAAGAAGCGGTATTTCCGTTTGTTAAGTTCCCAGGTGTTGACACAATTCTCGGTCCCGAGATGAAGTCCACGGGTGAGGTGATGGGTGTTGGTGTGACGTTTGGTGAGGCCTTTGTAAAGTCACAAATGGCAGCAAGTGTGAACTTACCCACCTCCGGCACGGTTTTCTTAAGCGTCAAGAATCAGGATAAACCTAAGGCGGTAGAGGTTGCGCGCGGTTTGAATGCACTAGGCTTTAAGATTGTGGCCACGCGTGGTACCGCAGCGGCGATTAAGGACGCAGGAATTCCTGTGGCTGTCGTCAATAAAGTCGCCGAGGGACGTCCGCACATTGTCGATATGCTCAAGAACGGTGAGGTCTCGCTCGTGATCAACACGGTCGAAGAGCGTCGGAATGCGATCACCGATTCTCGTGCCATTCGTACCCAGGCGCTCGCTGCACGCGTAACCTACTACACCACCATCGCTGGAGCTTGGGCGGCGGTGGAAGGGATGCAGTATTTGCGTGAAGGGCTTGGTATCAAGGTCTACGCCTTACAGGATTTGCATCGTTCGTTATGATCGCCGACGCCGACCTTCCCTATGCAGGTCTTCGCGTCCTGGATATTTCCCAAGGGATCGCGGGCCCCTATTGTGCACATGTTTTGTGGCAGCAGGGCGCCCATGTTTTAAAGGTTGAGCCGCCGGCGGGTGATTGGATCCGTTTTGTGGGTGTGACGAAGGGTGACCATAACGCCCTAGCGATCCAGTACAACGCCGGTAAACAGGCTTTGGCGTTGGATGCTCGCACAGACGAAGGAAAAAAAATTCTGCGCGGCTTAGCGTCACAGGCCGATATCGTCGTACAGAATTTTCGCCCTGGGGTGGCAGAGCGTCTAGGCGTTGGCTACAACGAGTTATCGCGCGAAAAGCCTGATCTCGTCTATGTTTCGATCAGTGGCTACGGACCGGATGGTCCCTACGCAGACGCGCCCGCTACCGACTCTGTGATGCAAGCTGATAGCGGTTTGATGTTCTCTAATCAAGACGAATCAGGTGTGCCACGACGTGTTGGTTTATTGGCTGCTGACGTGATGACCGGCCTCTATGCCTCACAAGGGGCGGCTACTGCGCTGTATCAACGTTTGGCGCGTAAGCGTGGCACGCACGTGCAAGTCAGTTTGTTTGAGGCCTGTGCATCGTTTCAGGGCATGTGTTTTCTTGAACAAGCAATGGCAGGCAAAAGGCCCTTTGGTGCAGTGAGTGCACCCAATGGCGTGTTTGATACCTTGGACGGAAAAATTTCTGTTGTAACGGTAAATACAGATCACTTCCATCGTATTTGTCGTGCGATGGAGCGGCCCGAGTGGATCACGGATGCGCGTTATCTCGATAACGCCATACGCTTTGACAACCGTGGGCAACTGCATGCGGATATGAATGAACAGTTAAAACTCAAACCCACCGCACACTGGACGACGTTGTTTCAAAAGCACGATGTATTGCATGCAGCTGTGCGCGACTACACGGGTGTCATGAATCACCCGCAAGCCTTGCACCTGAAAATGTTTCAGGCACTAGAGCAGGCAGGTGTGGGTACGCTGCCCTACATGGGTTTGCCCTCGCACCCTTATCATCGGAAGGCGCAAAGTTCTCCGCGTATCGGTGAACACTCCGTTCAAGTCTTGATGGAGTATGGGCTAGCCAAGCCCGAGATCGAGCGGCTCTTGACTGCCGGTGTCGTCAAGCAAGCTGGCTCAGTGTCTGACGCCGCCTGATTCATGCCAGTCTTTATCACCGGTGCGAGTAGCGGGCTAGGCGCTGCGCTAGCGCGGCACTATGCTGCGCAGGGGCAGACTCTTGGTTTGTTGGCTCGGCGTGCCGATCGTCTGCATCGCTTAGCCGCCTCTTTGCCCGGTCAGCATCATGTGTATGCTGTCGATGTGTGCGATCGGGATGCCTTGCACGCCGCTGCGCATCACTTTCAAGCGCAAGTTGGTTTTGTTGACACGGTGATTGCCAGCGCGGGCATTAGTGCGGGCACCTTGACAGAGTGTGAGGATGATTTTGCGGTCTTCAGTTCGATCATGCAAACGAATGTCAATGCAACTGTCTCGAGTTTTGAACCTTTTGTTGCTGAGATGAAAGCTAGACAGGCGGGTACCTTAGTAGGGATTGCCAGTGTCGCAGGGGTTAGAGGCTTGCCGGGGGCGGGTGCCTATAGTGCATCGAAAGCTGCGGTGGCGACGTATTGCGAGAGCCTTAGGCTTGAGCTCAAGCCACACAAGGTGAGTGTGGTCACCATTGCACCGGGCTACATCAAGACGGAGATGACGGCGCATAATCCGTATGCGATGCCGTTCTTGATGGAAGCGGATGCTTTCGCGAGGCGGGCGGCCAAAGCGATTGCCGGTGCCCGCTCTTATGTCGTTATTCCCTGGCAGATGGGCGTCGTAGCAAAGGTCATGCGCCTGTTGCCAGACTGGTTGTACGATCGGTTGGCCGTGAATGCGCCGCGCAAACCTCGCCGTTCGGAACGTTAACAGGCGAGTTTCTATTAAGGTGTGACGTCGTTTTGTGCTCCGCTTGCCAAATGATCTACATCACCCCAACGAATAACGCTCCATCCTTGTGGTGAAACCTTTAGCCGGTTCAGGCTCGCATTCAACAGAGGGGCTTGACGCGGCACTTGCAGGCTAACCTGGTTAGCGTGACGCCACATAATATCCATGGCGCCACCATGACTGACCACCATCACGCGCTGGCCAAGATGGCGTGCCGCGATTTCATCGATTGCGCTCACGACACGAGTATGAAAGAAACCTAGCGATTCACCACCTGGGAGTTCAGCGTTTGGATCCCGCGAGCGCCAAACGGCCGCAGCTTCCGGAGCGTGGGCATCCATCTCGTCGTAGACCAGTCCTTGCAGCACGCCGAAGTGACGCTCTCTAACACCTTTGTGGATATTGAGCGGTAAGTTCACTTCGGTCGCAACGGTTTGCGCAGTCGCATGTGCGCGTTTTAGGTCGCTTGTGTAAATCGCATCAAGAGGCTGACCGGCTTGTGCGAGTTTCTTGATATGAAGTGCGAGCGCCCGTGCTTGTTCAACACCTGTTTCGTTTAAACCGATATCTTCCCATCCCTGCACGCGTCGCTCTGCGTTCCAATGCGTCTCTCCGTGTCGTACTAGCCAGATTTCTGTCATGCTAATGCTCAGTTAAACAAAGCGAGCAGTTTACAGTGCGGCGGGGGTGAGTACCGTGCGGAGTACTGCGTCAATGACAAAGGTTTCCCATTGTTCGAAGACGGCTGGAGTCTCCAAATCTTCGCCTAAAAAAGCGGATAGGGTGAATCTATTGGATTGATAGAAATAGCCCAAAGCGACAATCATCATATAGAGGTCGCGCGAGGCGACTGTTGCGCGAAAGCTTCCTTGCGCAATACCCCGGCGTAACACCTCGTCGACCACACTAATCGCAGGCGAGGAAAATTCCTGTGCTTTGTTTGAGCGCGCAATATGCTTGCCGCGGTGGAGATTCTCGCTATTGAGTAGCGTCACAAACTCTGGATGCTTCTTGTAATAGTGCAGAACAAAGCGCACCACTTGCTCGAGAGCAAGCTTGGGCTGCGCCAAATCGAGTTTAAGTGCGGCTTCGGCGACGTTGAAACGTCGATAAATTTCCTCGAGAGCCGCAACAAATAGACTTTCTTTATTACCGAAGTAGTAATAAATCATTCGGTCATGTGAGTTGGCTGCCTTCGAGATCTGGTCGATGCTGCCACCGTCAAAGCCGTGCTTGGCGAAGACTTTGATGGCAGCCCTGAGCAGACTATCGCGGGTGGTTTCCGCTGACTTTTCGCGGGCCCCGACTTTGCGCTGGGGCTGCGAGTTAGACATGGCCTTGGCGGTCATTGGTTGACGAATTACTGCTCTGCAAACGCACGCTCAATGACAAAGTCCCCAGGTTTCGAGGTGTTGCCCTCGTTAAAACTGCGCTCTTCAAGCATGGTTTTAAGGTCGCGCAACATGCCAGGACTACCGCAAATCATGATGCGATCTTGTTCGCGATTTAAGGCAGGCACGTCCAAGTCCGAAAAAAGCTTACCGCTTTCAATTAGGGTGGTGATACGCCCCGTGTTTTTATAGGCTTCACGCGTCACGGTGGGGTAGTACTTTAATTGCTTGGAGACCATTTCACCTAAGAGCTCGTGCTGAGGCAGCGTCTGGGTCAGATAATCGTGATAGGCCAGCTCGGCGACTTCACGCACGCCGTGTACCAAGATGACTTCTTCAAATTTCTCATAGGTCTCTGGATCACGAATGACGCTGAGAAACGGTGCAAGTCCGGTCCCGGATGAAAACATATACAGACGTTTGCCAGGTAATAAATAGTCGATGAGTAAAGTGCCAGTGGGCTTGCGTCCAACAACAATAGAGTCTCCGACTTTGATGTGCTGCAAGCGAGAGGTCAGCGGGCCGTCCTCGACTTTGATGCTTAAGAATTCAAGATGCTCTTCGTAGTTGGCGCTGACGATGCTATAGGCGCGCAGCAAGGGCTTGTCGTTGACGCGCAAGCCGATCATCGTGAAATGGCCATTGCTAAAACGCAAGGAGGGATCGCGTGTTGTTGTGAAACTAAACAGTCGATCAGTCCAGTGATGAACTGTTAACACTCGCTCTTCATTAAAGGCACTCATGGCGGACTCGTCGTAAAGTGATAGAAAGAAACCTGTCCTTGACACCATGCAAACTGGCTTGGCGCTGACAGCTTTTTTAACGGTGTCTGCAATGTAGCATTTACAACATTAAATTTTAGTGTTCGCTACATTTTTTCTTTGAAAAGTGTTTGATTTGGACGACAAAAATCAGGATGGTCGGACTTCTAGTTGCAAGCACTCAGAATGCCTTTATCTAATTCGTAAGGCCAAAAAGAACGCAGTACTTGCATTTGCCCTAAATTTTCCTCACAATACAGTCTTGTTGATTGCCCCGGTTTCGACTCGATCCGGGGTTTTGCTTTTTGGGAAAACACTATGGCCACTATTCCTCTTACCGTGCGCGGGGCCGAGCGCTTGCAAGCTGAACTGCACCGACTCAAGCACGTCGAACGTCCTGCTGTGATTAACGCGATTGCTGAGGCGCGCGCGCAGGGTGATTTGTCTGAAAACGCTGAATACGATGCAGCGCGTGAACGCCAAGGCTTTATCGAGTTCCGCATCGGCGAGCTCGATGGGACCTTATCCAACGCGCAGTTAATTGATCCGGCATCGATTGATGCGGATGGCCGTGTCGTCTTTGGAGCGACGGTCGAGATCGAAGACCTCGAGTCTGGCGACAAAGTCACTTATCAGATCGTTGGGGATATCGAAGCCGACATCCGAGCGAACCTGATTTCGGTGTCCAGTCCGGTTGCACGTGCACTGATTGGCAAATACGAGGGCGATGTGGTGACCGTGAGGGCACCTTCGGGCGAGCGTGAGTACGAGATTCTGAGTATCAAGTACGCCTAAGCCCTTGGTTTGCCAAGAGCCGCGCAGACTAGCGTTTCACCGGCGCGCGCTTGCGCGCACTTGTTGCGGCTAGCGTGCCGCGCCGAGCACCGGCTCGCAACGATAGGGCGCTTCGGCGAGGAATCCCGTGTGCTGTATCCTTGCCAGTGTTTGCACGCGTACTTGGACGGGCAGGCCTGTCTCCGGCGAACACTGTAGGACGTTCGCTGTCAATGTCTTGATCTCGCTCGGCACGTGTTCGGCGTTTAGGTTTTTCAAGCTTTTTGCCATGAGCCGCAAGCTTTTTGGGCGTGTGCGGTTCGGAGGGCTTGCGTATGGCGGGGCTGCGAGGCTCGACCGGCGGTTGGAGGTAGGTGCTCTGTTCTCCGGACCGGAACAGGATCAACATTTTGCCTAAGTGGTGCACGGGTGCGCACGATAGCGCTTCGCAAATTGCCGAAAGCATTGTGTCTCGCTCGTCGCGATCTGCTGTACCAGCGCGCACTTTGATTAATTCGTGCGAAGAAAGCGCGCGATCGATTTCTTTTAATACGGCCTCAGTCAAACCATTGTCGCCAATTAACACGACAGGTTTGAGGGGGTGGGCGGCGGCGCGCAGCGCACTGCGTTCGCGTGGGGTGAGTTCCATAGTCATAAGGTGAATTGTACGGGAATGGCCAAGAACAAATTTTCAAAAGAGTGGGTAATGCAGCATATCAACGACCCATTCGTTAAATTAGCGCAACAAAAAGGGTATCGGGCTCGTGCGGCGTTTAAGCTCACGGAGATCCTGGATGCCGAAAAACTCATGCGCCGGGGCGACGTCGTGGTCGATTTAGGCGCGACCCCAGGTAGTTGGTCGCAGGTTGCGCGCGAACGCCTGGTGGTGAAGGGCGGTGTAATCGATGGTCGAATTATTGCCCTGGATCTATTGCCGATGGAGCCAATCGAGGGTGTGGAGTTCATTCTTGGCGACTTCAACGAAGAGGGCGTGGCGCAGCAGCTAAATGCCCTTCTCCAAGGACAGGCTGTAGATCTCGTCATGTCGGACATGGCGCCCAATTTATCCGGGGTGGGCAGTGCCGATTCGGCCAGAATTCAACAAGTTTGCGATCTAGCTCTTGAATTTTCACTAATGCACCTCAAACCTGAGGGGGCGTTAATCGTCAAAGCCTTTCATGGAAGCGGATTTTCCCAAATCGTGGAAAGTTTTAAGCGCCACTTCAAAAGAGTGGTGGAGCGCAAGCCAAAGGCCTCGCGGGATCGATCTTCTGAAACCTTTTTGATTGCCAAGGGTCGAAAGGGTTAGCGCCCAAGAATTTGGTCAGACGTAGGTGCTTTTTTAGCTGTTTTTTCAAGCTCTTATACCCCTTCTTATCAACCGGCATTGCTACGAATTGCGTGGTTGAAACGGGGTAGAATGGGCAATGGATCCTTTTGCGGTGACTCCTTTGGGCCAAAAGGAATCGCCTCTCGTCAGAATACAAGCTGGAGATCGGCCTTGAATAATTCTTTTTCGAAAGTTGCGGTCTGGATGGTGATTGCGCTTGTGTTGTTTACTGTGTTCAAACAGTTCGACACGCGTGCGCCTTCGCAAGACTCGGTGAGCTATACCCAGTTCATGGACGATGCGCGCTCCGGAAAAATTCGTAAGGTCGATGTTCAAAGCGACGTCCTGCATGTCACACCTGACTCCGGTCGCTCCTACACCTTGACCTCTCCAGGTGATCTCTGGATGGTCTCTGACCTGATGAAGGCGGGTGTGCAAGTGTCTGGTAAGGCGCGTGAAGAGCCTTCCTTCTTGATGAGTATTTTTGTTTCCTGGTTCCCGATGTTGTTACTGATCGGCGTATGGGTGTTTTTCATGCGTCAAATGCAGGGTGGCGGCAAAGGCGGTGCGTTTAGTTTTGGTAAGTCGCGCGCGAAGATGCTTGACGAGAGCACCAATGCCGTGACCTTTGCTGATGTGGCCGGGTGTGATGAGGCCAAAGAAGACGTACAAGAGCTGGTCGATTTTTTGCGCGATCCGACTAAGTTTCAAAAGCTTGGTGGACATATTCCGCGCGGCGTGTTGATGGTGGGTTCGCCCGGTACAGGTAAAACACTCCTGGCCAAAGCCATCGCTGGTGAAGCCAAAGTTCCTTTCTTTAGTATTTCGGGTTCTGACTTTGTCGAGATGTTTGTCGGTGTGGGCGCAGCGCGCGTGCGCGACATGTTTGAAAACGCTAAAAAACAGTCACCTTGCATCATTTTTATCGATGAAATCGATGCGGTTGGTCGTCAGCGCGGCGCAGGCTTAGGCGGCGGTAACGACGAGCGTGAACAGACGCTGAACCAGTTGTTAGTGGAGATGGATGGCTTTGAGTCGGGAGTGGGTGTCATTGTGATCGCGGCGACCAACCGTCCAGATGTGCTGGATCCGGCTTTACTGCGACCAGGCCGCTTTGATCGTCAAGTTGTCGTGCCGCTGCCGGATATTCGTGGTCGCGAGCAAATTCTCAAGGTTCACATGCGCAAAGTGCCTTTGGCACAAAACGTGGATGCACACGTGTTGGCACGTGGTTGCCCCGGATTTTCTGGCGCAGATCTGGCTAACTTGGTCAACGAGTCTGCCTTGTTTGCGGCGCGTCGTAATGGCCGTACGGTTGATATGTCCGACTTTGAAAAAGCCAAAGACAAAATCATGATGGGCGCTGAGCGACGTTCACTCGTGATGCCCGAAGAAGAGCGTCGTAATACGGCCTACCACGAGTCTGGTCATGCCGTGGTTGCGCGGATGCTGCCCAAAACCGATCCGGTTCACAAAGTCACGATTATTCCTCGTGGTCGTGCGCTCGGTGTGACGATGCAGTTACCTGAAGGTGACCGCTACAGCATGGACAAAGAGCGTATGTTGTGCACGATCGCCGTGTTGTTTGGAGGTCGTATCGCCGAGGAGTTGTTCATGAACCAAATGACGACGGGCGCCTCGAATGACTTTGAACGTGCCACAGCGATGGCGCGCGACATGGTGACGCGTTACGGTATGTCGGAAGAGCTCGGCCCCATGGTGTATGCAGAAAATGAGGGCGAGGTTTTCTTGGGCCGCAGCGTGACTAAAACTACGCATATGTCTGAAGACACCATGCAAAAAGTCGACCGGCAGATTCGCAAGATCATCGACGAGCAATATGCGGTGGCCCGCGCGATTCTTGAAAACAATCGCGAGAAAGTTGAACTGATGGCGAAAACGTTGCTTGAGTGGGAAACGATTGATGCGGATCAGATCAACGACATCATTGAAGGTCGTCCTCCGCGCGAGCCAAAAGTCCCCGATGTGCCTATGGATTCGACAGGTTCGCCTCCCAGCGGAACTGCACCGGGAACAACGAGTGATCCAGCCGCTGCGGTCTAAACGCGACGATTCATTCCGGTATGCATAAAGTATGGCAGTGCGGGCGCTACGAGTTTTCCCTCGAGCGCCCGATTCTTATGGGCATCGTCAATGTCACCCCCGACTCTTTTTCCGATGGGGGACAGCATGATCAGACGGATGCTGCCATTGCGCATGCACGTAAGCTTGTAGCCGAGGGCGCAAATATTCTCGATATTGGTGGTGAGTCCACGCGTCCCGGTGCTGCACCTGTTGCGTTAGAAGCTGAACTAGCGCGTGTCATGCCGGTTCTAGAAGCTGTTAGAGGCAGCGGCGTGGCCGTTTCTATTGATACCTGCAAGGCCGAGGTGATGCGCGTAGTGCTTGCCGCGGGTGCAGACATCATTAATGACGTGACGGGTATGCGGTCCGCGCAAGCCCGTGCTGTTGTGGCGGCCCATCCTAATTGCGGCATATGCGTCATGCATATGCAGGGTGAACCTCGCACGATGCAGCAGGACCCACAATATGAGGATGTTGTGCGTGACGTTCATGAGGCTTTGTTGCAACAAGCGCACAGCTTGGAGCAATTGGGCGTGGCCCGCGCCCGAATCAGCCTGGATCCTGGTTTTGGGTTTGGTAAAACAGTTGCTCAAAACTATCAACTGATTGCCGAGTTGGAGACTATCGTATCCAGCGGTTATCCTGTCGTTTTTGGGGCCTCGCGTAAATCGATGCTTGGTGCAGTAACCGGAAGGTCGGTTGATCAGCGTTTGGCCGGTAGTATTGCGGCGGCCCTGGCAGGGGTCGCACATGGTGCGGAGGTACTTCGGGTGCATGATGTGGGTGAGACCCGCGATGCACTGATCATTTGGCAGTCGGTAAAGGATGCGGGAAACACGGTATGAGTCAACGTAAGTATTTTGGAACAGATGGCGTGCGTGGCGAAGTTGGCGGCGATGTGATTAATGCTGCGTTTGCCCTGCGTCTAGGCTATGCCGCTGGCAAGGTGCTAGCCAAAGAGCATGCGACGCGTCGCGGTAAGCCAACAGTGCTGATCGGCAAGGACACGCGTATTAGCGGTTATATGCTGGAGTCGGCGCTTGAGGCTGGCTTTGCTGCTGCAGGCGTTGAGGTGCTCTTGGCGGGTCCGCTCCCCACGCCAGCGGTTGCTTACTTGACGCGCACTTGGCGTTTGGTTGCGGGGATTGTGATCAGTGCGTCACACAATGCTTACCAAGACAATGGGATCAAATTTTTTGCGTCCAACGGGATGAAGCTTCGCGATGAAACTGAAGCAGCGATCGAGGCGGCCCTTGAGGAGCCCTTGGGTTGTGTCACTTCCGAAAAGCTTGGTCGCGCGCGTCGTATCGATGACGCACCAGGTCGCTATATTGAGTTTTGTAAAAGTACCTTTCCTTCAGATCTGGACTTAGATGGTCTAAAACTGGTGATTGATGCGGCCAACGGTGCGGCTTATCACATCGCACCGCATGTTTTCAGGGAGTTGGGGGCGGAGGTGCACGCAATTGGTGTATCGCCGAACGGCTTTAACATTAATAAGGATGTCGGTGCGCTGCATCCCGAGAGCCTTGCTGCGGAAGTGAAAGCGCGTGGCGCTGATCTTGGTATTGCGCTAGATGGGGATGCGGACCGCGTCCAAATGGTCGACGCCTCTGGTCGGATCTACAACGGCGATGAGTTGCTGTTTGCTGTGGTGCGCGAGCGCATGACGCGAGGTGCAGTTGCCGGTGTGGTGGGTACCTTGATGACTAACTTCGGCTTTGAGAAACAGATTCGAGCCTTAGGGATTGACTTTGAACGGGCACAAGTGGGTGATCGGTATGTGCTCGAGCAGTTGCGTAAGCGTGGTTGGCTCTATGGTGGGGAGAGCTCGGGTCACTTACTTTGTCTGGACTGCCATACCACGGGTGATGGCATCGTTGCGGCGCTTCAAGTATTGGCTGCACTCAAGCGGAGCGGCGAGTCACTTGAGGCCTGGGTGTCCGCACTGAAAATGTATCCTCAGAAAATGATTAATGTGCCACTTAAACCCGGCATAGATTGGGCAAGCCATGCGGGCTTGCAGGCTGCGCAAAAACAAGTGGAGTCGCTGTTGGGTGACAAGGGACGCGTATTAATTCGGGCCTCAGGCACAGAGCCTAAACTTAGGCTGATGGTGGAGGCCGAACAAGAGGCACTTGCGAGCCAGTGCGTAGAGATCTTGGCGGCGGTCGATTTGACCGCTTAAGCGCGACGTCTAGACGGGAATAAGCTCAAAGTTATAGCCGACTTTTACCCACTCATCCTCTTCTCCGTGCAGAGAAAAGTCTGTCAGAGGGTGTGAGGCCAGCCATTTTTTATCGACTTTACATGTGATCGTTTGGTTCTTGACGCCGATTGTTAATGGTAGTTTGCTGACATCTTCGCGGCGCCGGCATAGCAGCACTGCTAGGCGTAAGCACAGAATAGCCAGCCATTGATCTTTGGTTTTGATCAGCGCGTCAGCTCGCGACAGTTTTCCAGTGTGCGCAAGCGCAAGAAGCCCCAGGCTTTCCTGGTCTACCTTCGAAAAGCCTGGCATATCGGCATTATTCAGAATGTAGGCACTGTGTTTGTGGTAACCAGCCTGCGCGATTGAGACCCCAACCTCGTGTAGCGTTGCCGCCCAGCGAACCGTTTGCTTTAACTCGTCTTGTTCGCCACGCTCAGGAAATAAACTCTCAAAGAGAGTGAGGGCACAACGTTTAACGCGTGTCGCTTGACGTGCATCGACGTGATAGCGGCGGACGAAGGCGGTGACCGTTTGGTCGCGACGGTCGTGAGATTCCTCGCGGCCCGCTAGGTCGACCAGTACGCCAAGGCGCAGGGCGCCGTCGCCCGTCTGCATCCGTTCAACACCCATTTCATCGAAAAAAGCGCTCATGATGGCTAAACCGCCCGTTAATACCTCTGCGCGTTCGGTTTTAATGCCGGGCAACTGGTCAGGAATGACTCGACCACTTCGCACAAGCTTCGCTTTTAAGCGCTCAAGTCCCTCGCGCGTAATTCCGTCCTTGGAGAACTTGCCCTCCGTCAGGATGGCATACAGCGCTTTGGCGGTGCCCGAGGAGCCGTAGGCCACGTCCCAACCCATCTTGCGGTAGGGTTTGGTGATCGGCTCTATTTCGCGTCGTGCGGCCACTTCTGCGAGCTTGAGTGAATAGGCGTCGATCTTGCCGTCTGGAAAAAACTTTCGGCTAAAGCTTACGCAGCCCATATAGAGTGAAGACATCAAAACCGGCTCGTCACCCTTGCCAATAATGACCTCGGTGGAGCCGCCACCGATATCGACGACCAGACGTTTGGTTTGAGACACGGGCAGGGTATGACTCACCCCTGTGTAGATCAGACGCGCTTCTTCGCGTCCAGCGATCACTTCAATGGGAAACCCCAGTGCCGCCTCGGCTTCGGGTAGAAAATCTGCCACATTTCGCGCTACGCGGAAGGTGTTTGTGGCCACTGCGCGGACACGATCTGGATGAAAAGTCCGCAAGCGATCCCCAAAGAGGTGTAACACCTCGATTGCTCTCTTGATGGACTCTTGGTTGAGCATTTTTGCCGAGTCAAGACCGGCAGCCAAGCGGACGGTCTCTTTGAGCCGGTCTATTTGGTAGATGTGTTTCGTACCATTTTGTTCAGCCACCCGACCGATTGAGAGCCTAAAGCTGTTTGAGCCAAGATCAACGGCCGCAAGCAGGTTTTTCATAAAATCCAACCAAAGTGTGTTTGATGTCATTATAAAAGGCTATTGTGTCAAATCACTGTAATCTTCAGGGATTAAAAGACAGACCTAACTGAATAGGTTCCTACCCATGCCTGCCCGCAAAAAGCCCGAGCCCCTGTATTTCAATCGAGAGCTATCACTGCTCAAGTTCAATGAGCGTGTGCTGGCCATGGCGGAACTTGCCGACACACCTGCGCTAGAAAAATTGCGTTATGTCTGTATTGTCGGATCGAATATTGACGAGTTCTTTGAGATTCGGGTCTCGAGCCTAAAGGCACAGATTGCGCAGTACCCCAATGTTGTGGGACCTGACGGCATGACGGCCGAGTGGGCCTTTGAACAGGTGCAGCAAGCGGTGCATGCCCTGGTGGCGAGGCAGTACGCTTTACTCAATGACAAGGTGCTTCCCGAACTCAAAGCTTCGGGTGTTGTCTTGCACCATGCTTCAGAGTGGAACAAAGCGCAGACCGACTGGGCGCGAGAAGTGTTTCACCGTGATGTGATGCCGTTGCTCACGCCTATTGGTCTGGACCCTGCCCACCCTTTCCCTCGGGTGTACAACAAGAGTCTTAATTTCATTGTGCCCTTGTCGGGTGTCGACGCCTTTGGGCGTAAAGCAACCATTGCGATTGTGCAGGCGCCGCGTGCACTACCGCGACTGATTAAGATGCCTGCGAGCGTATCTGGTTACCCGCATGGTTTCATTTTGTTGACTGGATTTTTGCGGGCCTTCGTCGGGGAGTTGTTTCCTGGTATGCACATGGAAGGTTGCTACCAGTGGCGGGTCACACGCAACAGTGATTTGTTCGTGGATGAAGAGGAGGTCACAAACCTACGTCAAGCGCTGCAAGGCGAGCTTTCACAACGCAACTTTGGTTCGGCTGTGCGGCTCGAGATTGACCACAACACGCCCGAGCATATCGAAGCGTTTTTGCAAAAAGAGTTTGCACTGACTCCTGCCGACACCTATCGTGTAAACGGGCCAGCAAACGTTGCGCGACTGATGCAGATTTGTAATCTGGTGAAAGAGCCGGATTTATTGTTCCCAGACTTTCAGGGTGCTATTCCCGCGCCTTTCAATAGCGCGCCTGCGAAGCCCTCTGCGATTTTCGAGATTATTTCCAAAGGGGATAGGTTGTTACACCATCCCTACGAGTCCTTTCAGCCCGTGGTTGATTTTTTAACAGCGGCTTCGATTGATCCGGATGTGGTAGCGATCAAACAGACGATTTATCGGACGGGCGAAGACTCCGAATTGATGCGCTTGCTGCTGGCTGCCGCAAAGTCTGGCAAAGAAGTCACCGTAGTTGTTGAGTTGATGGCGCGCTTTGATGAGCAAACGAATATCAACTGGGCCTCGCGTCTCGAAGAAGTTGGTGCGCACGTCGTTTACGGGGTAGTTGGTCACAAGACCCATGCAAAGATGGCGCTTGTCTTGCGACGTGAGAAGGGGCGCATTAAGCGCTACGGTCACCTTGGCACAGGCAATTATCACTTGCGAACAGCGAGGTTGTATACGGACTTTGGGCTGCTCACAGCCGATCCCAAATTATGTGAAGATATGGATCAAGTGTTTTCTCAGTTGACGGGGCTGGGTGAGCGGCGCAAGTTAAGGCATCTGCTGCAGGCTCCATTTACTTTGCACAGCAATGTTGTTGCGATGATACGGGCCGAAGCGCGTGCCGCCCGCGCGGGGCAGCCAGCACGTATCCGCGCGAAAATGAACTCGCTGCTTGAGCCCATTGTGATTCAAGAGCTTTATAAGGCCAGCCAAGCTGGTGTGAAAATCGACCTGGTGGTCAGGGGCGTGTGTGCCTTGCGGTCTGCCGTGCCGGGGCTTTCAGAAAATATCACCGTACGTTCTATTGTTGGTCGCTTCTTGGAGCACTCCCGTGTGTTTTATTTTTACGCGGGTGGTGAAGAAAAGGTCTATCTCTCCTCCGCTGACTGGATGGATCGCAACTTCTTCCGACGTGTCGAAGTGGCGTTTCCCGTCAATGATAAAAACCTCAAGAAACGTGTCATTGACGAGGCGTTTACCCAGGCGCTACGAGACAATTTGCGTGCTTGGGTGCAGCAAGCGGATGGCACATATTCCCTTGTGCGCCGCCGAGGAGCTGTTTTTTCTCTTCACCAGCACCTGATTGAGCGGCTCGGAGCGTCGTGAGCTTCCTGAAGAAGCCCGCATATGTCTGAAGCAAAGAATTAAAAAATACTTTGCTTTTTATCGGGACTCTGCTTGTCACAATTCCGTCATGTTAGCCCTCTAGTATTCGGTCTGATTTAGCGAAAGAACCTCTTTCAACGATCTTTGAGGAACTACAAATGATTAAACGTGCTCTCCTTTCACTGACGGCTGGCTTGCTCTTGAGCGGCGCAGCCTTGACAAGCCAAGCCGCGGACATCACCGGCGCTGGCGCTACTTTTCCCTATCCTATCTTTGCCAAGTGGGCAGAAGTTTATAAAAAGATGGAAAACGTTGGCTTGAACTATCAGTCGATCGGCTCCTCCGGCGGCTTGCGCCAAATTCGCGCCAAGACTGTAACCTTCGGTGCTTCGGATGCGCCTGTAGCAGGTGCTCAACTCGATAAAGATGGCATGGTGCAGTTTCCCGTCATCCTGGGTGGCGTTGTGCCGATCATCAACGTTGAGGGCTTCAAGCCTGGCGAACTGAAAATCACCGGTGCGGCGTTGGCCGAGGTTTTCATGGGCACGATCACCAAGTGGAATGACCCCAAGTTGGTTGCTCTGAACCCAGGTAAAAAATTACCGGATCAATCCATTACCGTTGTGCATCGCGCGGATGGTTCTGGCACGACCTTTATTTTTACCGACTACCTGACCGAGGCTAGCAAAGCCTGGGCGGACAAAGTTGGCAAAGGTGCAGCAGTGAAGTGGCCGGCGAGCAGTTCCGTAGGCGGTAAAGGTAACGAGGGTGTGGCCGCAAACGTGTCCCGCGTGAAAGGTTCGATCGGCTACGTAGAGTTTGCCTATGCCAAGCGTAATAAAATTCCCCACATGCAGTTACAAAACAAAAACGGTAAGTTCGTGGATCCGAGTGAAGCCACTTTTGCAGCAGCTGCGGCCGGCGCTGATTGGTTTAGCGTACCGGGTATGGGTATCTCCTTAGTTGAGCAGAAAGGCGATGCTGCATGGCCAATTACAGGTGCATCCTTTGTTCTTATGTACAAAGATCCTGTTAGCAAGGCTGCTTCAAAAGATGTCTTAAAGTTCTTTACTTGGGCGTTTAAGGATGGAAAGCAATTAGCGTTGGATCTGGATTATGTTCCTCTGCCAGATACATTGACGAAAGCGATCGCCGATAAGGTTTGGTCGCAGATCAAGCACTAAGTCGTTAGTTGTAATAGCCGAAAAGAGCACGTACTTAGGAGTGGTGAATGAGTCAGATCCCTACAGATAAAAGCATGATGGAGCCGAGCATGCTTGCTGTGGTGAAAAAGCAGCGCATTCAAGATTTTCTATTTCATAAAGTGACGTTGCTTTTTTCGGTGTTGGTTTTAGTGGCACTGGCAGGGATTCTGATCTCCCTGCTTGTGAGTGCATGGCCCGCTTTTCAGAAGTTTGGCATTGGTTTTATCTGGCGCATAGAGTGGGACATCATCAACGAAGAATTTGGCGCGATGATCGCCATTTACGGCACGTTAGTGAGCTCGTTGATTGCCTTGTTGCTGGCGGTACCCCTCGCATTTGGAATTGCTTTTTTTCTGACTGAAACGTGCCCCTTGTGGTTGCGCAGGCCGCTGGGCACAGCAATTGAACTTCTCGCCGCAGTGCCGTCCATCATTTATGGCATGTTTGGTCTTTTTATATTTGCGCCACTGTTCGCTGAGTATGGCCAACCAGCTTTGCAATCTACCTTAGGACAAATGCCTTTGATTGGCCCACTTTTTGGTGGGGCAATGAACGGGATCGGTTTGCTTGCCGCAGGGATCATTCTTGCCTTCATGATCTTGCCATTTATTGCTGCGGTGATGCGAGATGTCTTTGAGATTGTTCCGCCGATTCTTCGTGAGTCGGCGTATGGCCTGGGTTGCACCACCTGGGAGGTAGTGCGTTACGTGGTGCTGCCCTACACGCGCAAAGGTGTGATTGGTGGCGTGATGCTTGGGTTAGGTCGAGCGTTGGGCGAAACGATGGCCGTTACCTTTGTGATCGGAAATTCTCAGCGTTTGAGTGAGTCGCTGTTCGCGCCAGGCACCTCGATCGCCTCAACCCTCGCAAATGAATTCGGTGAAGCGGATGACTTCCATCTCTCCACGCTTTTTGCGTTGGGTTTTTTGCTTTTTGTTATTACCTTTGTCGTGTTGTCTGTCGCCAAAATTATGATTTTGCGCGCCGAAAAGGCACAGGGAGCACGTACTTAAATGCCTAATTCAAACCAAACGCACGTGTCGCACGCCACCAATCTCGACATCAATTTATATCGTCGGCGCAAGTTTACAAACTACCTTGGCCTGATTTTATCCATGGCTTCAATGGTCTTGGGTCTGGTGGCACTGATCTGGATTTTGATCATTTTATTTAAGAACGGTTTCGCCGGTTTGAGTTGGGCCGTTTTCACTGAGTCCACACCCGCTCCGGGCTCTGAGGGAGGCGGTTTGGCGAACGCGATTGTCGGCAGCTTAATGATGATTGGCGTGACGGCCCTTGTGGCAACGCCCATTGGTATCTTTGCAGGCGTATATCTGGCCGAGTTCGGTGATCGTAGCGTCGTAGCATCAGTCACGCGTTTCGTTACCGACATCATGTTGTCCGCGCCATCGATTGTTCTCGGTCTATTTGTGTATGCGATTTTGGTTGCGCAGGTAAAGCATTTTTCTGGGTGGGCCGGATCCTTTGCCTTGAGTTTGATCGCGATCCCTGTCGTGATCCGAACGACCGAGAATATGCTGCGACTAGTCCCAGGCAGCTTGCGTGAAGCCGCTTACGCGTTAGGTGCACCGCGTTGGAAAGTTACGAGTTACGTGACCTTGCGCGCCGCTCGCGCTGGTGTTTTGACTGGCTTGTTGTTGGCGCTTGCCCGTATCAGTGGAGAAACCGCACCGCTGCTGTTCACGGCCCTGAATAATCAGTTTTTCTCAACCAACATGAATGCCCCACTGGCGAACTTGCCTGTTGTGATCTTTCAGTTTGCGATGAGCCCCTATGAGAACTGGGTGAACTTGGCTTGGGCGGGCGCTTTGCTCATCACCCTCGCAGTCTTGTTGCTCAATATTATTGCGCGCGTTTTGCTACGTGATAAAAAAGCTGGGCATTAATTCGCCGATCCCTCTGGAATATGTATATGAATAACCAAGCTAACTCCACGCCCCTCGCCACTGCGATTGCAATCCGGGATCTGAATTTCTATTATGGAAAATTCCAGGGTCTGAAGAATATCCATCTGGATATTGCAGAGCGAAAAGTCACTGCGTTTATCGGACCGTCGGGTTGCGGTAAATCAACGCTGCTGCGTGCGATTAATCGTATGTACAGTTTGTATCCAGGGCAGCGCGCCGAGGGTCAGATCAATTTTTATGGGCAGAATATTCTCGATCCCAAACAAGATTTGAATATGCTGCGCGCACGCATTGGCATGGTGTTTCAGAAGCCAACGCCTTTCCCGATGTCGATCTACGACAACATTGCATTTGGTGTCCGCCTGTACCAAAGCCTAAACAAAGCAGATATGGACGAGCGGGTGGAGTGGGCTCTCACCAAGGCGGCTTTGTGGGGTGAGGTGAAAGACAAGCTTGCTCAAAGTGGCTTATCGTTGTCTGGGGGGCAGCAACAGCGCCTTTGTATTGCGCGCTCTGTTGCAGTTAAGCCTTCCGTGATTCTGCTCGATGAGCCGACGTCGGCGCTCGATCCGATTTCAACGGCCAAAGTTGAGGACCTTTTGCATGAGCTTAAAGCGGATTACACCGTAGCGATTGTGACGCACAACATGCAACAGGCGGCGCGTGTATCGGACTTTACGGCTTTCATGTATCTCGGAGAGTTGGTTGAGTTCGGTGCCACGGACAAAATCTTCGTCAAGCCCCAGCGTAAAGAAACAGAGGATTACATCACCGGACGATTCGGCTGATGGCCAAGAATCTGGTATAGTGTCGGTCTTCGGGGCGTAGCGCAGCCTGGTAGCGCATCTGCTTTGGGAGCAGAGGGTCGTGAGTTCGAATCCCACCGCCCCGACCAATACAAACGGGTCTTAGGTTTACGCCTAAGACCCGTTTTCTATTGCGGTTTTCTTTTGCGGTTTTTTGCGCATACACAACGCACGCGCAACGCACGCGCAACGCACAATCCAAGTGCCTATCCGCATGGGTTGGGTGATTTTGCCTGCACTCGAAGTCTGAGGCTGGCTTCACGACTCGGTCATACCAAATGAAGAGACCGCACGAAGGCATGTTGGCTAACAATGCAAGGACCGGATCCCAGTCTTGCATCGCTTGGCACCATCGTTTGGCACAGCGATATGTCGTAAAAAAACAGGGAGCTGCTGATTATTTTATATCGATGTACTATTTTTATAAAAATTAATGTACTAGATTAAATTAATTTAAGCATTTGATTTATTTTAATTAAATTATAAAAATATTAATTAGATTTAAATCTAAAAATTTCCACACCTACACTTTTGCAATCCGGATATACGTCGGGTTTTTCGGTGGATACGCGGGTTGCAAAGACCAAGGGGTGCGCCAACATCCTGTCTGCGATTTCGTCGCAAAGTGTTTCCTGCAAGTGAATATGCCCCGCAGAAATGATGTCGGCGATCGTTTGACGCATGAAGTCGTAGTCGACCACTTCAGCTAAGTCGTCCGTTTGCGGGGTGTTACTTTCCAGTGGCACGTACAAGTCAACGTTCACGATGACGCGTTGCTCACCTTTCTTTTCAAACTCATGGACGCCAATATTCATATTGACTTCAAAATTACTTAGGAACAGACGTCGACAATGATGAAGACTGGGGAATTGCG
This sequence comes from Zwartia hollandica, assembly GCF_019923725.1. Taxonomy (GTDB): domain Bacteria; phylum Pseudomonadota; class Gammaproteobacteria; order Burkholderiales; family Burkholderiaceae_B; genus Zwartia; species Zwartia hollandica. The sequence continues at coordinate 267,148 of NZ_JAHXRI010000007.1, read as the reverse complement.
CTGAGGTTGGGATCATGGAGTGAGTCAGGAAGTCAGGAACATGACATCACGTTCCGAGGGTTTAAGGTGCTGGCCGCCGTCGACAAAGAGGGTGGTTCCTGTGATGGCGTGCGCACGCGCGAGATAGACGACAGCCTGGGCAATATCGTCTGGTGTGGAGGATTTGCCGAGGGGAGTTTGACGATGCGCAGCTTGGAAGCCTTGCTCTGTCTGGTCGCCCGACACAAGCGTCAGGCCCGGAGCCAAGCCTACCACGCGGCACTCGGGCGCAAGCGCTTGCGCAAGTAATCGTGTCGCCTCTTGTAAGGCAGCTTTTGATAAGGTGTATGACAGAAAATCTGGGTTCGGATTGGCGAGTTTCTGATCTAGAAGATTGATGATGACAGCTGGAGTAGTCGCTTGTTGCACCCGCTCGCAGCGCGCCTTGTACAGCGCTGTCGCAAGCGCGATGGGAGCTGCCGCATTCACTTGCATGTGTGCTTGAAACGTAGCCGCTGTAAATGTGTGGGCGTCGTCGTACTCGAACATTGAGGCATTGTTCACCAGGCATGTTGGTAGACCGATCTCCGCACTGCAGCGCTCGATAAGGGAAGCTACTTGATTCGGATCATTTAAGTCTGCTTGCATTGCACAAGCTCTTCGACCTAGAACCTGAATTTCTTGAACAAGCTGCTTCGCTTCGTCTTGCGCCCGGCCATAATGCACAGCGATATCCCACCCGTTATGTGCGAGTGTGAGTGCAATGTGCTTGCCTAGGCGTTTGGCTGCGCCGGTGACAAGTGCGATCGGTGCGGACTGGTTCATCAGCGAGATATTAACTTGCCTTGACCAGTCCGTCAGAATAGCCCTTACGGCCGAGCAAGTAGCGTGCTTTGAATGCGGGAGTATTTACTCGCCAGATCATACGCATGTCCCAGCTGCAACACCGAGAAGTCGCTTTGTGTCGGTCCAATAATCTGTATGCCAGCGGGCAGTCCTGCAGCGCCAAAGCCTGCTGGAGCCCCTAACGTAGGTAAGCCAGTCATGGTGACTGGAACGACTGACTGCATCCAGCGGTGGTAGGTATCCATAGATTTACCTGCAAGTTCCTTGGGCCAGTGCAGTTCGGCGCTAAACGGGAAGGCTTGCGTGGTGGGCATGACCAAGAAATCAAACTGTTGGAAGAGTCGGATGATTTCGTTATACCAAGCGGTCCGTATTTTTGCAGCGTCGAAGATTTCAGTGCCCGTCAGCGCGAGGCCGCGTTCGATTTCCCAAATGGCCTCAGGCTTGAGTTGGCTGCGGCGAGCGGCGTCGTGGTAGTGCTGCGCATGTCCGCCCGAAAACGTGAAGCTGCGCAGCGTGATCCAAGCGCGCCATAGTTGTTCAAAATCAAAGCGGGGTTGAGCGGCCTCAACCGAACAGCCGATTGCTCTAAAGTGTTCGAGCGAGCCTTGTGTCAGCGTCAATAATTCCGCCTCCATGGGCAAATGACCACCCAAATCGCCGAGCCAGCCGATGCGGATACCGCGCATATCGCGCTCGAGCGGTTGCGCAAAGAGGCGCGGATCGTCTTGCCTGCGCGTGAGCGGTAGTCTTGGATCAAAACCAGCTTGGACGCCTAACAGCAGTGCAAGGTCCGGTACATTGCGCGCCATGGGCCCCGTGACACTGAATTGCTGAAAAAAAACTTCATCACCTGGGCCGTGCGGAACGCAGCCAACCGAGGGCCTGAAGCCAAAGACGTTGTTGAAGGCTGCCGGTACGCGTAACGAACCCATCATGTCAGAGCCATCGGCTACGGGCAGCATGCGCAGAGCAAGTGCGACGCCCGCGCCGCCGCTGCTACCGCCCGCTGTGTGTGCGGGATTGAAGGCGTTTCGGGTAATGCCATAAACACGGTTATAAGTATTTGCGCCAAGTCCAAATTCTGGCGAGTTGGTGCGCCCAATGAAAATCGCACCGCTCGCTCGGACGCGCGCATTGGCCGCCGAATCTACTGTGGTCACTTGCCCCGCAAAAATTGGGGAGCCGTTAGTCGTGACTAAGCCCGCCAAGGGGGCAATATCTTTTGGGGCTTGTGGAAACCCATGAAGCGGACCGAGACTTTGCTTGCGTGCAAGCTGCTCGTCGCGCTCTTTCGCTTGTGCAAGCAACTCTTCACGTGGCGGCATGGCCACGATGGCATTGACTTGTGGATTAAGACGATCGATTTGCGTTAAGTATGCGTTGACTACCTCGGTGCAGGACACCGCGCGGCGATGAATGGCGTTAGATAGCGCGACCGCATCCATCTCCACAAGGTCTGAGGGTTGTGCGGTCACTGGTGTTTGGGAGGCGACGTTCATCTAGTCATTCCTGCAGTCGAGGGGGTTGTTTAAAGCGAGGGTGGATGCGAGCGGGATCGGATGTTCGCGGCCCAAAATAGCATCGCTAGCAGAACCGCAGCACCCACTTGAGCGATGAGGACGATATCGTAGGATTGATCGACCGCCCAAAGCCAAGCGGCAATAACAGGGCCGACCGCACGGGCGACGATCGTGGGAATCGTAATAAGCCCATTGAGCGCGCCATAGGCGTGTTTGCTTAACATTTCCGGAACAACTTGTGCTCGCACGATAGTGAACACACCGTTTGCGAGCCCATATGCAGCGAAGACTATTGCGACCAGCATGAAGCCTGGAGAGTCAGGGATGAAGGCTGCAAAGATGAAGGGGAAAAGGCTCAACATAATAGAGCCCAACGTGCGCATAGACACGCGGGCAGCGAAACGACTGATGATGATTCTGCCGAGCACTTGTGCTGGACCAATAATCGAAAGGGCAAAAACCACTTCGCCAGTGGGAATCTGCTTATCAAGCAGCATCGGGTACATATGGTACGTAAAAATCGAAAAGACCATGGAGTAGACCGTTAGTGCGATCAAGAGCAACCAAAAGACCGTATTGCGTAAGGCTGCGTGTACGATGGATTTGTCTCGTGCAATGTTTTCCGCTTTTGTAACGGAGTGCGAGGCATGCACGGCGTCCAATTCTGGTTTGACCCAATGCCAGTAGCCCGCTGCGCAGACGAGATTCACGCCCGCCAGGACCCACAAGGAGGCGCGCCAACCCCAGCCGTCCATCAAGAACTGTTCTAAGGGGATGAAGACGGTGCTGGCAAACCCGGCCCAGAGCGTAATGGTCGTAATGCCTGCACGTGAATGCTGCGGCCCCACGCGTCTTGCTAGCACGGCGAACGCGGACTCATACAAGATTGCTGCTTGAAGCGAGCCCATCGCCGCGGCGATCACATAGAAGACAAAAAGATTTGAGACATAAGACCAGGCAACAAAGAGCAGAGCTGCAATGACGGAGCAAAAGCAAAGCACGTGTCGACCAAACCCTCGATCGATCGCCACACCAACCGGGTAGGCTAGACCCGCGGCGAGTAACAGACCGACCGTGAGTGCGCCGTAGACATCAGCCTTTGACCAGCCCAACTCTTGTTGCATGGCCAGGACGATTAACGGGAACGCATAATAGATGGTTCCGTAGGAGCAGATTTGAGCGATGCCGAGGAATCGCGCCAAGCCAAGTGCACCTTTGTTGGGCGAACTCGAGTGCTGGGGCACTGTATCGCCAGAGCTTGTCATGCCAGTCTCACCAAGCCATCTACGGCGATGACTTTTTCTGCTTGAACAAAAAGTGGGTTGATTTCAGCCTCAAGCACATTGACTTCACGCACACAGGCCAGACGAGAAAAATCCGCGATGGTTTTCGCCAAAATTTCGCAATCTGCCTGGGGTAGGCCGCGGAAGCCGCGCACCAACTGGGTGATGCGTACCTCTTTAATCATCTCGCGTGCCTGTTCGATGGAGACGGGGGCAATACGCAGGGAGAAGTCAGGAGAGATTTCTGCCGCGATGCCGCCAGCGCCTAGTAAAACCGTTGGTCCGACCAACGGATCGTTGCGATAGCCGAGAATCAATTCCAGGAGCTTGGCTTCCATCGCTTGGACTAATAGGCCATCGACTTTAGCTGCAGGCGCGTGATGCGCTGCATTCTTTTCAATAGCCGCTGCACTTGCTAACAACTCTTCCTGATTATGTACACCGACTTTGACGCCGCCGACCTCGGTCTTGTGCGGGATATCTCGAGAGGAAATTTTGACGACAACGGGGTAGGGTACCGTATGACTTAAATCGTTTAGTGGTACGCGTTGCGCTTGTGCGGTAGTCAGTCCAAGTGTGGAAAAGAGTTGCCCTGACTCGTATTCAGTGAGTAGTCCGGTCCGCGGCAGCGCTGCAGGCCATGGTGTGACAGGAAGGTTTGGCGGCGCTTCCGTTTGTGCCTCAAAGAATACCGACAGCGCATCGGCACAGGACTCCGGAGTGCGGAAGGCAGCTATCCCTGCCTGTTGCAGTAGGGCAAGCGAAGCGTTCGCCTCTGGCGCAAGAAACACCGCCAGTGCTTTAGTGGTTGGTTTTTCGGCTTGAATCAACGGCTTGACGGCCAGCTCTGGGTGGAATTGTGCGGAGGACCCCACGACACTGAGGACTGCGTCACACCAGTCGGTTTGTAACAACTGTTCAAGCAGATCTTTGTATTGGGCGCTGGTCGCAGCCAAGGTTAGATCGATGATGGCGGTTTCACGAATGTTCATGCCGCGAGTAGCCATGTGTTCGATAAAGGCTGGTGGGGGTGGCACGGCGACCATGCCATTTAATCCCAGGTTATCTACAACGGTAGCGGCGCCACCTCCTGTTGTGGTGATGACTGCGACGCGTGCAGGCGTCGGATGGGGATGGGTCTTGCCACGATATCGTTCTGCTAGCGGGGCGAGCTCGAACAAGGTTTCGAGATGACGCACCCGCATCACACCATGGGCCCGTAAAAAAGCGTCTACCGCAACGTCGTTACCCGCTAATGCGCCAGTGTGAGATTGCGCGAGCGCGTCACCTTGCTCCGAGCGCCCGATCTTGTAGGCAATCACTGGTTTGTGGTTTGCGCGAGCGCGCTCCAGCGCTGCGGCGAGCGTCGGTGAGTCGCGCAGGGTTTCCAAAAACAGCAAAATGACTTTTGTATCCGCATCGTCAACCAGTGCGTCAATGATCTCGCCCACTGTGACATCGCTTTCATTGCCGACTGAAACTGATTTCGCAAAACCAAAGCCACGCGCTGCTGCGCGGGCAATCAACGAACCCATCATCGAGCCACTTTGCGACACGAGACTGAGTCCACCTCGAATGAGGGTTTCAGCCTCGAAGGCTGCGTTGACGGAGAGAATCAGACCGCTTTGTAAGTTAGCCAAGCCAATGCTATTGGGCCCGATAATGCGCACCCCGAGCTCTTTTGCTCGAGAAATCAGCTTGTTTTGCTCGGCCATACCCGCTGGCCCGGTTTCACCAAAACCGTCAGAGTAGATGGTGATCACTTTGGCACCGGCTTTGGCACAGCCTTCAATCATGGGGTAGACCAAATCGCTTGCCACCATGATAAAGGCGTGGTCGATTGGCCCAGGAAGTTCGGCGAGGTCGGCGTAGGCCTTTTCGCCCATGATTTCAGACTGGGTGCGATTAATCGGGTAGATCTGCCCCGCAAAACCATGCTTACGCATGAAGCGCATCGGTCGTGCCGTGTTCTTTTGCAGATTCCCAGAGGCCCCGACGAGGGCGACTGCGCGTGGAGAGAAGAGGGCCTGCTTGAAATCGATGGGCGTTGCTGCGGTTTTCATTTTGTTGAAACGAGTATCAAAAACGAACGGACAATGAAAAATAAGATGCTTACGGTACGATACTCCAAAACGAGCTTTTGTCTGATCGTCAAGATTTTCCACACACAGCGCTCGCCGCTCGGACAGCGTGTAGCGGTCTGACCTACAATCGGTGGACTGCCACTTACGAAGTGCCAATGAAACTACTAACCAATCGCGTCTGGGTATTTTGCCAAGGGCCTCGGGCTGTCCCTTGGCTATTGTTGGGGGCTGCCGTGTGGCTTTGCGGTTTGGCCTGGATCAGGGACCTACACCTTCCTGATGAGGGCCGCTATGTTGGTGTGGCCTGGGATATGGCGCGCGCCGATAGTTTTTGGGTGCCGTTAATGAACGGCATGCCGTATTTCCATAAACCCCCACTTTTTTATTGGCTGGATCAGCTTTCATTCATGGTCTTTGGGCGCAATGAATGGGCGGCAAGAATGCCCTCGGTGCTTGCAGCGTGGTCGTGCGCGACAGCGGCCTACTTTTTTGTGCGCAAGTACCGTGGGGTCCCCATCGCGACCCTCACCTTTATCGCGCTCGTCACCATGCCTTATTTTTATGGTGCTGCGCAATACGCAAACCTCGACATGCTGGTGGCGAGCATGATTAGCCTGACTGTCTTGGCGGGGGCTGAGGCTGTGTTGCGCCAAGAAGTGGGAGTCTCTTACAAGTCGATGATGTTCGCCGCGGCGGTGACGGCGGCTTTGGGCATGCTGGCAAAAGGACTAATCGGCGTTGCCTTGCCAGGCGCCGTTCTACTTTGCTGGGTGCTCTTGACTGGGCGTTGGAGAAGTCTGGCAGTACTGTTGTGGCCCCCGGCAATTGTTGTGTTTTTTATCTGTGCGGTGCCATGGTTTTGGTTCATGCAACAAAAGTATCCAGGCTTCTTTGATTACTACTTCATCCACCAACAGGTCGAACGCTTTGTGGGAGAAAGCTTTAATAATCCTCAGCCTGTTTGGTTTTACATACCCGTGATTTTTGGAATGACACTGCCCTGGTCGGTTGGTTTGATCGGAATAATGAACCGGACCTTTTGGAGATCGTCGGGGGCCACGTTAGCTGCTCTCATGGTGATCTGGTTTGCTGTGATCATGGTGTTTTTTTCAATACCCGCGTCTAAGCTGATCGGCTACACACTCCCTGCGCTCGTCCCCTTGGCGGTGTTGGTGGCCGAGGGACTATGGGCGCTTCGTCGGGCGCGCGGTTCCGCTTTTATGATCCCCTTGATTCGCGGCTTTGTCGTGGGCTCAGCGATCGCATGTGTCATCGGACTGATGGCGTTTCGGGTGACACAAAAAGACAGTGCGAACCACACCGGTGCTGCGATAGCTGCGCAGTGGAAACCTGATGACACCTTGGTGTACTTGCGAGCCTTTTCTTTTGATCTGCCTTTTTATATTGGCAACCGCAACCCGGCCTGGGTCATTGAAAACTGGCCGACCATACCCAAGCGCGATAACTGGCGTAACGAATTAGCGGATGCGGCAAACTTCGACCCAGCGCTTGGCAAAATCGTGCTGATTACCGAAGCTGCGTTCGTGCCACGGTTGTGCGAAACGAACGATAAGGTGTTTTGGGTACGCTCTGATGCCTGGGGCCCAGCGGCTTATCCCTTTTTAAGAGAAATTGAGCCTTTCTTTACCCAAAGCAATGGAGGTCGTGTTTGGAAAATCAGAACGGACACCGCTTTCAAACAAAAAGTCTGCCCTAAGCCGGGCTAGGATCTCGTTATCGTCACAACACTGAAAGGAACACTGTTTATGACTCAGTCCAACGATAGTAAGCGCGTCAAAACACCGGACAGCTTACGCAGTGCGCGCTGGTTTGCTCCTGATGATTTGCGTTCATTTGGACACCGCTCGCGCGCGATGCAAATGGGTTACGGTCCGGAAGACTGGGTGGGTAAGCCTGTTGTTGGTATTGTGAACACCTGGTCGGATATCAATCCTTGTCACAGCCATTTCAAACAGCGCGTTGAGGATGTCAAACGTGGCGTTTTACAAGCAGGCGGGTTTCCGATTGAATTGCCAGCCCAGTCACTTGCAGAGCAATATGTAAAGCCGACAACCATGCTCTATCGCAACCTGTTAGCGATGGACGTAGAAGAATTGTTGCGCTGTCATCCGATTGATGGCGTGGTGTTGATGGGTGGCTGCGATAAGACCACGCCTGCGCTGTTGATGGGGGCGACGAGCGCGGGGTTGCCCGCCATTTACGTGCCTGCAGGTCCCATGCTGCGGGGTAACTGGCACGGGAAAATCCTCGGTTCGGGGTCTGATGCCTGGAAGTACTGGGATGACCGTCGCGCTGGCTTAATCAACCAGAAAGAGTGGATTGAAATCGAAGGCGGGATCGCGCGCAGTCATGGTACGTGCATGACGATGGGGACGGCGAGTACGATGACCGCAATAGCGGAGGCGCTGGGGATGACGCTACCTGGTGCGTCCTCCATTCCTGCACCTGACTCTAATCATGTGCGAATGAGCGCAGAGTCCGGTCGACGCATCGTGGACATGATCTGGGAGGACCTCACCCCATCGAAAATCCAGACGCACGCCGCCTTTGAAAATGCGATCGCTGTAGCGATGGCGATGGGGTGCTCAACTAACGCAATCATCCATGTGATTGCGCAGGCCAAGCGAGCAGGCTGTGATATTGATTTGGCAGATTTTGACCGCTTTAGTCGCTTCGTGCCTGTGATCGCCAATGTGCGTCCAAGTGGCGATCAGTACCTCATGGAAGATTTTTTCTATGCGGGAGGCTTGCCAGCCTTGATGAACCGTATCAAACAGCATTTGCATCTTGACACCCTCACCGTAAGCGGGAAGACGCTCGGGGAAAATATTGAAGGCGCTGCTGTCTATAACGATGACGTCATCCGTCCTTTAGATAATCCTATTTATGCGGAAGGGGCTTTGGCCGTTCTGAAAGGCAATCTTGCTCCGGATGGCTGCGTGATCAAGCCGAGTGCTTGTCCCGAACACCTGCACCAGCATACGGGTCCCGCTTTAGTATTCGATGATTACGCTTCGATGAAAGCGGTCATTGATGATGACGATTTGGATGTGACTGCGGATCATGTATTGATCTTGCGTAATGCGGGACCACAAGGAGGTCCGGGCATGCCAGAGTGGGGGATGTTGCCTATGCCCAAGAAGCTCCTGAAACAAGGCGTGCGGGACATGTTGCGTCTTTCGGATTCGCGTATGAGCGGTACGAGTTACGGCGCTTGCGTGTTGCACATTTCGCCTGAGTCGTATGTGGGAGGGCCACTCGCGCTGGTCAAGAATGGGGATATGATTTCCGTCAATGTCCCAGCACGAACAATCAACCTTGAAATTTCAGACGAGGAGTTTGCGCGTCGTCAGGCGGCGTGGAAAGCACCCGCACCGCGCTATGAGCGAGGCTATGGTTGGATGTTCTCAAAGCATATCCAACAAGCACATGAAGGCTGTGATTTTGATTTCTTGCGCACCGATTTTGGTGCGCCAGTATCTGAACCTGATATTTACTGATCAATAGGCGAGAAGATGACCAAACTTTCCGCGGCGACCCGCGAAAAACTGCTCAAAGTAAGTACGGCAACCCTTGGAACTTGTTTGTTCAAGCGTGGCTTGCGCTCACAGTTTATGCAGAACGTTCAGCGCTTGTCGAAGTCGACCAAAAATATGGTGGGCGAGGCCTACACGCTACGCTACATCCCTGCGCGCGAAGATCTTAATGGGATCGAGGTTTTCAAAGATCGTTCGCACCCCCAGCGTAAAGCGGTGGATGAATGCCCTGCAGGCGCGGTGCTTGTGATTGACAGCCGCAAGGATGCGCGTGCTGCTTCGGCAGGTGGTATCTTGGTTGGTCGCCTGATGGCGCGTGGTGTGGCTGGGGTTGTGACCGACGGCGGGTTTCGTGATTCTGCTGAGATCGCTGAGTTAGGAATCTGTGCATATCATCAACGGCCCTCGGCGCCAACGAATCTGACGCATCATCATGCAATCGACATCAACGTACCGATTGGCTGCGGCGATGCGCCTGTGTTTCCTGGTGACATCATTGTTGGAGATGCAGATGGAGTCTTGGTCGTACCGGCCCACCTTGCTGAGGAGTTAGCAAACGAAGCGTTTGAGATGACGGTGTTTGAGGACTTCGTAACAGAAGAGGTCAAGAAAGGCCGGACGACAATGGGCCTGTATCCGAATACGGATCCGCAGACAACTGTTGATTTTGAAGCTTGGCGTAAAAAGGTGGGGCGCTAAAATTGGCCCAGCGGAGGCTTCCGTTGGCGATTGCCTGCCATGGCTGGCGCAGGCAATGCGCTAAAACTGGGGTGAGCGACGGGGCTCGAACCCGCGACAACCAGAATCACAATCTGGGACTCTACCAACTGAGCTACGCCCACCACAGGAGCAGAATTCTAGCATGTTTGAAGCAGCTTATTGTGGTCACTGGTTGCGTTGGTTTGCCGGGTAATGGGGTCTGTCATGCATAGCGTCCAGCATGTTTTTACGGAATATTGGCCTCACATCCTATTTGTCATTTCCGGCGTGGCGAGCGCTGCGGCTGCAATCCATGCCGCGATGACGAAGCATGATGTACGAGCCGCCATTGGCTGGGTCGCGGTCGTGCTTTTTTCCCCGCTGCTTGGCGCAGCGTTTTACTTAGTTGCTGGAATTAACCGAATTCGAAAGCAGCGCGTTTCGCAACAGCGAGCCCACACGACCATACCGCAAGAAGTTATTCACCGGCTGCTCGTTGACGATGTCGCCTCTGTTTCTGGCGCGCAGTTCTCTGCACTCAAAACCTTAGGCGATCGTGTCAGTGACTTTAAGTTGCTCGGATCCAATTCAATACGCCTGCTCGATGGTGGCGATGAGACGTATCCAGCCATGCTGGAGGCGATTAAGGGCGCCCAGCGCTCGATTGCCTTACAAAGTTATATTTTCGATCACGATGAGGTGGGTGTAGAGCTTGCCCAGGCGCTCATTGATGCCCAGGCGAGGGGTGTTGCCGTGCGTGTGTTGATCGACGCCGTGGGAGCAAAATACTCTCGCCCGCCGATCGTGCATATGCTTGAAAAAGGTGGCGTACAGACTGCGCGTTTCATGCGCCCTGTGATCGGCGTGCGACTGGTGTATGCCAACCTGCGCAGCCACCGTAAGTTGTTGGTGATCGATGGCACGCATGGGTTTACCGGTGGCATGAATATTCGGGCGGGCTTTGTGACGGCTATCGCAAAGGAAAACGTTACCCGCGATACGCACTTTCAAGTAGCTGGTCCCGTCGTGTATCAACTGATGATTAACTTCGCTCACGATTGGCAGTTTACGACTCAAGAAAAGCTATCGGGCCCAGAGTGGTTTTCGACGAGTCCTGCAGATTTTATTGAGGAGCACGGCGTGCCCTTGCGTTGCGTGCCCTCTGGTCCGGATTCAACGCTTGAGAGTACACACGACATGTTGCTCGGCGCGCTATCTGTGGCACAGCGACATGTTCGAATTCAAAGTCCTTATTTTTTGCCTGATGTTTCCTTGGTTGCAGCGTTAGCGACAGCGGCGCGGCGCGGGGTGTTAGTCGACATCGTGATCCCCGGTGCAAATAACCTCAAGCTCGTGAATGCCGCCATGATGGCGCAGATCGATCAATTGATTTTGACTGGTTGTCGCGTTTGGCGATCGTCGGGGACGTTCGATCACTCCAAGCTGTTCACGGTCGATGGGGGCTGGTCGTATGTCGGCTCTTCCAATCTTGATCCACGCAGTTTGCGCTTGAATTTTGAATTGGATCTTGAGGTTTATGATCGCGCGTTGGCACAGCAGTTAGATGCGCGTATTGACGCCACCATTTCGAGTGCCGAGCGGATCACCATCCGCTCCTTGATGCGACGTCCGTTTCTATTGCGTTTGCGAGACAAGATTGTTTGGCTTGCCTCGCCTTACCTCTAGGGTTTAGTTGGTAGTGTCCAGCGGATCTTTATCTGGATCTGCCGCATAGCCCACGCCTGCTCCCTGAATGCCGTGGCGGGTCATAGAATCTTTGACGAAGCCTTTCGCTTTCATCTCCTCTACAAAGTGACGCAGATAAACTGCAGCGCCCAGCCCTTTGGATTTCGGAACGCCCATTGCCTGGTTGATCACCATAAAGCGTTCGGCAAGCATGCGAAGACCTGTCATCCCTTTTGTGTCAGCCTCAAGCTGTTGCTTGACCCCAGCAGCAATTTCGATGTGTTGGGAAAGGAAATCAGGGATGACCGCTTGGGAAGAGGGTGCCCGGATAATCGTCGCGTGCTTAAGGTGACGAGACAAGAATAAATCGTAGGCGCTACCTTTTCCCACAACCACTTGTTTTCCGACGACATCTACGTCTGTGTTCTTTGTGACGAGAGAGTCACTGCGCACCATGTAATACCCCTCGATCAGGACATACGCTGCGGTGAAGGCGATATCTTTGCCGCGCTCCGGGTCGATCGCAAAAAAACCGACATCCGCGCGTCCAGCTTCAACGGTTGCAACGGATTTACCTGCAGTTTCGTTCACGATGAGCTCGCAACGGACCCCCAGTTTTTCTGCGAGCGCATGGGCGAGGTCAATGGAAATACCGAACGGTTTGCCCTCTTTATCCAGATTGGCCAGCACGGGGTTGCCTACGTTCAGTGAGGCACGCAATACGCCTGTCGGTGCAAAGGCTTTGAGCAAGTCGGCATTCATAACGTTTTCCATCCTTTTTATTTTTGCTGGCACGTGCTTTCTAGAGCGAATCGCATGAAGTTAACAGATATAAAACCCCTGCGAAACGCGCCCCTAGCCCTATAATCAACTTATTCGCTAAACAAATTTTAATCTTCTGCGCTCGCGCACGCACTGGGACTCTTTCACATATGAACCGACGTTTATCTAATTTTTTGGTGAGCCTGTTGATTGTCGGTCTGGCAAGCCCCTTGGCCTCTGCGCAGACTAAACCGGCGAGTGCAGTCGCTACGGTGAATGGCGTGGCGATCCCGCAGGCGCTGCTTGACCAGAATGTGCGTGTGAACATTGCGCAAGGGCAACGTGACACGCCCGAATTGCGTCAGGCGATTCGAGATGAGCTTGTGAATCGCGAGGTACTGGCGCAAGAGTCCGCGCGGTTGGGTCTAGACAAGACCGCCGATGCCCAAACGCAGTGGGCACAAGTTCGGCAGACCTTTATGGTCGAAATTCTCTTGAACGATTACGCCCGACGCAATCCTATAACGGAAGATGCTCTAAAGGCCGAATTTGATCGGCAGATTGTGGCAATGAAGGATGAGCAGCAGTATCGTGTGAGCTTGATTGTGACTGCGACGGAGCCGGAAGCCAAAGCCATTTTGGCCCGGTTAAAGAAAGGCGAAGCGTTCACTAAGTTAGCCAGCGAGTTGTCGATTGATCCCAGTAAGAAGAACGCTGGTGAGGTGGGATGGGTAGTCGCCGCTCAAATACTGCCGGCGATTTCGAACGTAATGGTGAACCTAACCAAAGGTAGTTTGTCGGTGGCGCCGATTCAGACACCGGCCGGCTGGAACATCATTAAGCTCGAGGACAAGCGCGCGTTTGTTGCGCCTAGTTACGATCTTGCGAAAAATGATATTCGGCAAATGTTGCTGCAAAAGCAACGCTTCGACTATGTGAAAACACTCCGCGATAAGGCCAAGGTCGTTCAATAAGCCGAGGTATTGTGGCGCCCCCGGCGAGAATCGAACTCACAACCACTCGCTTAGAAGGCGAGTGCTCTATCCAATTGAGCTACGGGGACGTTGAGCCCGTATTCTAACCGCCCTGCGTTTCCTTGCATCGGACATACGCTTCATGTCGCAGTTATTCGTCGTTCATCCCAGCAACCCCCAGCCTCGCCTGATGAAACAGGCAGCTCAGTTTTTGCAAGCGGGCGCAATTCTCGCTGTCCCGACTGACTCAAGTTACGCTTTGGTTGCCAGATTGGATGATCGACATGCCGCAGAGGCGCTGCGTAAGCTGCGCGGGCTCGATGATCGCCATCACCTAACGGTGCTTTGCCGCGATATGGCTGCGATTAGTCAGTTTGCTCGTGTCGACAACGCACAGTTTCGTTTGTTGAAGCTTGCGACACCAGGTCCCTGGACATTTATTCTTGAAGCTTCACGCGAAGTGCCTCGGCGAGTTTCCCATCCTTCGCGCAAAACCATCGGCGTACGCGTTCCTAATCATCCCGTGACGCTGGCTTTGCTTGAGCTAGCCGAGGGCCCGTTGTTGTCGACCACGCTTATCCCCGAGGGCGAAGAATATCCCCTGAATGACCCAGTTGAAATTCGGGAGCGCTACGAGCATCGATTAGCTGCGGTCATCGATGCGGGCGCCTGCGCACTCGAGCCCACAACGGTGATTGATTTAACCGGAGCGACGCCACAAATTGTGCGTCGTGGTCTTGGGGATCCTGAAACACTTGGTCTGTCGCACGACTGAGGCGTTTAGCCACTACAATCGCCTCATGAGCGAAATCATTCAGACCTTGACGGTCTATGCCCTGCCGGTCCTCTTCGCGATTACCTTTCATGAGGCCGCGCACGGATATGTCGCCCGCTTGTTCGGGGATGCGACGGCGACCCTTGAAGGCCGCGTGACCTTAAACCCCTTAAAACACATTGATCCGATCGGCACGATCGCGGTTCCAGTTGGGATTTTGTTGCTCTCCAAGCTCCTCGGTGGGCCAGCGCTGTTGTTTGGGTGGGCTAAACCAGTACCGGTAGATTTCGGGCAGTTGCGCCGGCCTAAGCAGGACATGCTTTGGGTGGCGCTGGCTGGTCCAGCCGCGAATATGTTGATGGCGATTGCCTGGGCGATTGGTCTGCGAATCCTTTTTGACAGCGGTGAGCGTGCTGGTTTTTGGTTTGAGATGTGCCAGGCAGGCATTCACATTAACTTAGTGCTCATGGCCTTGAATTTATTGCCTATTTTGCCCCTTGACGGTGGGCGCATTTTGTTCAGCCTGCTTCCTAATCGCCTGGCTTGGCAGTACGGCCGTATGGAGCCCTACGGAATGTGGGTTGTGATTGCGCTACTCGCAACAGGGATGTTGACGACTTTGATTTCTCCTCTGGTAGCTGGTGGGGAGTGGATCCTGCGGTTATTTCTATAGGTTTTCGCTCTTGTTTTGCCGCTTATCCGTTAAACTTAGTTAAGATTTTTAATGGCGCTTGCGCGCCCCTAATGTGCTCTGGACCCAATAATATCTATGGCTACGACTTCTTCTACAAATGGACCCCAGTTTCAGGGGAGTATGGTTGCTCTAGTAACCCCCATGCATCCTGATGGCAGCATCGATTACGACAGTTTCAAATCGTTGATTGACTGGCACGCTAAAGAAGGGACAGACGCTTTGGTGATTGTGGGGACCTCCGGTGAGTCTCCAACCGTTAACGTAGATGAACACGCCGAATTGATTCGCTTGGCCGTTTCGCATTCTGGGAATCGTATTCCCGTGATTGCGGGCGTAGGAGCGAACTCAACGGCCGAAGCCATTCACTTGGCTGAGCATGCTCGTAAGGTGGGTGCCCATGCCGGATTGTCGGTTGTGCCGTACTACAACAAACCTTCACAGGAAGGAATGTATCAGCACTTCAAGGCTGTTCAAGAAGCGGTTGATTTGCCAACCATTTTGTATAACGTTCCCGGTCGTACTGTTGCGGATCTTGGGCATGACACCGTAGTGCGTTTGGCGCAGATTCCTGGAATTATCGGGATCAAAGATGCAACGGGGGATATCGGTCGTGGCGCCTTGCTGATTCGTGACTTACCTTCTAGTTTTGTGGTGTTGAGCGGTGATGATGCAACCGCTGCTGCGTTGATTTTGCTTGGAGGTCGCGGCAATATTTCGGTGACAGCGAATATTGCACCGAAGGCAATGCATGACATGTGTGCCGCTGCGTTGCAGGGCGATATTGCCAAGGTGCGCGCGCTCAACGGTTTACTTGGACCACTGAACAAACTGCTGTTTGTTGAGGGCAATCCAGTGCCGGTTAAGTGGGCTCTTAATCAGATGGGCCGAATCCCGAAAGGAATTCGCCTGCCCTTAGTTGAATTAGGTGCGCAGTTTCATGCACCACTACGAGCCGCGATGGTTCAGGCGGGACTGCTCTAAGATGAAAACCCAAGGTTTCAATGTGAAAGCTCTCAAGGTAACGGCTCTGTTGGGGTTGTTGGTAATCAGTGGGTGCGCGCAAATGCGTTCAGTTTTGGATGGCGACAACTCAGTCGACTACAAGAGTGTCGTGATGACCGACCCATTAAGCATTCCGCCTGATATGACACAAGCGGCAAGTGATCCGCGTTACCGTGCTCCATCGAGCGGTAGCACGACGTTCAGTCAGCTTCAGCAAGCTGGCCAGCAGGCCGCCGTCAAAGGGGCGAGCGCGACCCAAGCGGCGGTGTTACCCACACGCAATGACATGCGCGTTTTGCGCGATGGTGATCTGCGTTGGTTGTCCGTCGATATGTCGGCCGACAAGGTTTTCTCTTTAGCTGCTGATTTTTGGAGTGAAAACGGATTTACGCTGGACGTGACGGATCCGAAGGCTGGCTTGCTTGTCACGAATTGGGCGGAAAACCGCGCCAAAATTCCCGAGAGTTGGATTCGGCAGTTGCTCGGTTCAGTGCTTCAGGGGTTGTGGGATAGTGGCACGCGTGACAAGTTCCGCACGCGTATCGAGCGAGCAGGGAATCGCACCGAGGTTTACATTTCGCATCAGCACATGGATGAGATCTCCACTGCACAAGACGGCACAGACATCCGCTGGGTGCGTGGCAAGGAAGACCCAGGTTTAAACGCTGCGATGCTCGCACGTTTGATGGTGTTTATGGGTGAAGATGTAGATGGTGCGCGCAAGAAGATGGCGCAGTCCGTCGCAAACCCTCAGAGCCCTAAAGTTGTAGCGCCCGCCGCCGATAAGGCGGTGCTGATTATTAGCGAAAGCTTTGATCGTGCTTGGCGTCGGGTTGGTGTTGCGTTAGATTCTGGCGGCTTTGCGGTGGATGATCGCGATCGTTCGGCAGGGGATTACTATGTCCGTTATGTCGACAGTGACACTGGGTTCAAACGCGAAGATCCTAATTTCTTGAGCCGACTGTTTGGGGCAAAAGATCCTGGCAAAGCTCCAACCTACCGAATTCATCTCGGTGCCCGAGGCAATGAGACTGAAGTTACGGTGCTCAACGACAAAGGGATGCGTGACGAAAGCGATACAGCGAAGCGGTTGCTTGCAGTGCTAGCCGACAAGATTTGATGGTTGTTTCGTGCACAGGTAGGAATTGTTTCCTACCTGCACGCAAGCATGAGGTTTTGCGAGCACACCGAGGCTGACTCGGTGTAGATTGTAGATGCGCGTGCTAATTAAAATTTAGTTGGCGCCTTAATGTTTTGGGCGAAGCTCAAAACATCGTTTCAATCAACTTTAGCCCTTAAGTAAAAGTGATCAATCATGGTAGAAAAAGCAACGGTCCGTCTAGACGCCTACACGATTGATGGTGATCGCTTCAAAGTGATCATCAACGACGAGGAACAATACTCAATCTGGCCTGAGCAAAAAGCTGTGCCAGCAGGATGGCATGAAAAAGGTTTTGCTGGTTCCAAAGATGAAGTGACACAATATATCGACCAGCATTGGACCGACATGCGTCCTGCTAGTCTACGCAAAGCGATGGATGCAGTAGCCAAATAGCAGTTGTTTTTCTTAGGTGTTGTCCAATGCGAACAATCGCGGTTGCAAATCAGAAAGGTGGCTGTGCCAAGACAACCACGGTAGTTAATTTGGCTGCAGCGCTGGCGGAAACTGGGCAGCGGGTGCTAGTGATCGACCTAGATCCTCAGGCGAATGCCAGTCAGTGGTTGGCCGCAGGCGAGCATGCGGATGGTGCGTTCAAGCTGTTGACGGAGGCCGGCGCTGTTGAAAAGCTGATTAGTGCCTCGGCCACGCCAAACATTGGCGTGATTATCGCTAGTCAAGATCTGGCAAATGTAGAAAAGGCGCTTGCTGGCAAGCTTGCTATTGATTCAATATTGAAGCGTCGACTGGCCAAGCTTGATGCGTCAAAGTGGGATTACATCTTGATTGATACGCCACCCACTCTTGGTGTGGTGACGCTAAATGCTTTGGTCGCTGCCAAAGAACTGTTGATCCCCGTCACGACGCATGTGCTTACGCTCTCGGGTGTGGCCCAACTGATGTCTTTAGTTGACGAGATTAAAGAAGTGCTGAATCCCGACCTGGAAATACTTGGTTTTGTAGCGTCCCGTGTTGATGCGCGAACGAGACATTCGAAGGATGTACTTGAGCTTTTAACAGAGCGTTTCGGTGCCCAGGTATTGCAGACGCTGATTCGAGAGAATGTTCGCCTGGCCGAAGCGCCTTCTTATGGAATGCCAGTGCTTGAATACGACGCTTCGTGCGCGGCCTCGGCCGACTATCGTGCGCTCGCAACAGAAGTTGCTCAACGATAGATAAGGTAGATATGGCTACGACCCGAGCAAAAAAAACGATTCGTCTCAACCCACTGGTGGTAGACACGAAGTCAGCCCCACCCCGATCAGGATTGTTGTCTGATTCGCCAGTGGCTGCGCGCACGGGAACGGCGAAGACAAAGTCCGTTGCTGCGCGCCCAGAAAAGACCAAAGCTAAGCCATCAGTGAAAGGGACTGGAAAAGCTGTCGCGAAAAAGACAAGTAAGGCTGACATCAAATCGATCAAGCAAGTCAAGCCCGCCTCACCTGAAAAGGCCGTAGCAGCTAGCGGTGTTTTGGAAGAAAAAAAGAAGAGTGTAAAAACCCCGAGAAACAAGAGTAAAGCTGTCGTTGCCAACGCGGCACCGGAGGTGAGTGCGTCACAAGAGTACGGCAGAAGCAAGGAAGGGCAGGCTGAGGTTGTTGCGGTCCCGGTTTTGCGCAATCGCCCCGTCGCGCAGGTCCGCTATGGCGATGTATTGAGTGTCCGAGAGATTGTTCCAGGGCCACAATCGGACGAGTTTGGTTTCTACGAGCCTAATGGTGAGTTCGTTTCGCTCATGCATCTTGAGGGGCCGGTCGACCGATCGAGATCTGGGTTTTTCCCTCTTGCTGTTGCTGGGCTTGTTATGGGTGGTGGGTTAGGGTTCGTGACGGCGTCCATCTTAAATATTCGCAAAAACACAATTTTCTTGGCTCGACAATTGAATGGACAGCACAAGTATGTTTCGCTTGACTGGAATGGACTGAGTCATTTGAAGCGAATGGCGTTTAAACTTGGTCGCTGAGTCGACTACGGTGCAGCTCAACTTAGACTGCCCCGGTATTATTTTGAAAAGGTAACTGTCATGACAAAATCCGATCCAACAGACCGTAACGTCCGTGGGCAAGCTGCGGCGCAGCAGTTTGAGGCGGAGTACTCCAGGGATGAGGACTTAGCATTAGCGGAGCCGCTGATGGTCAAAGACTTTCGTCGCTTGCTTGCGGATCAAACTGTCAAAAATTGGTCTCAATGGGCAACGGTTGCGGGCTTTATACCCGTGCCTTTTCTTGATCTCGCCGCAATCTCTGGTGTGCAGATTAAGATGATTTATGACTTGTGTAAGGTCTATGACATCCCCTTTGAGCAACGACAAGTTCGCGCAATTTTGTCTGGTTTGGCGGGAGGGGGTATCACGACAGTAGCTTCGACGGCGCTATCTGGCACGCTAATTAAGAGTGTGCCTATCATTGGCTCGACACTTGCTGCGGTAACCCAGCCTGTGATGTCTTACGCGACCACGTATGCAGTCGGTACGATATTCGTCAGACATTTTGAGTCTAATGGGACGCTTATGTCTATGTCGATTGATGCAATAAAGTCGACTTATCAAGAGCAGGTCGCTTATGCAAAAAAAATGTTTCTAAAGAAAAGTGCTGCAGAAAAAGCGGCCGATGTAGCTGCGACCCCCATTTAAACTGGGCCAACGCAGTGCTGACTTAAATGGAATGGACAGATGCGTAGTGCACGACAAGCTTCAGAGCTCATTAAGTTAGTCCAAGAATACAGTGGCTTAAGTTTGGGTCGTATTATTTACGTGGCTGGTCTTGCCGGCCTATGCAGCACGGCCTTGATTGCACTCGTGAACTACTCCGCCGCACAAGTGGCTGCGCAAGACACGCCTTTATGGGCGTTCGCGTTGTTCATACCCCTATTGATTTCCTACACAGTGTTGGTACGAATCAATAATAAAGAAAGTATGACCGCTACTCAGATTCTGATCCATCGCATTCGGATGCGTGTGATGGGAGAGGTCTTAAAGACGGATCTGTTGACTCTGCAGAAAATTGGCCCCCCTCACATCATGACCATCTTGAGCCGAGATACGCTGACGATCAGTCAGGGGGCCACGATGTTTGTCCCCACCTGCCAAGCAATGTCCATGCTTGTCTTTGCAGTTGGATATTTGTTTTATCTGTCTTTTGCGGCCGGACTGATTACGCTGGTGTTTGGGTGTGCAATCCTCGTGTATTTTGCTGGGAATTTTACGGCGATGCACGACAAGCTCGAAGATGCGTGGATGGAGGAAGGACAAGCAAATTCCCAAATATCTGACTTCCTGACTGGCTTCAAAGAGATCAAGATGAACTCCGCGAGGGCTTTTGATATCAGTAGTGACATCATCAACAGCTCGCGCCACGTCGCTGATGTCAAGGCACGAACCTTCATTTATTTGTCTAATGGTTTCGCCTCAATTCAGGTGATGATTTACGCTTTCGTCGGCGTAGCGATTTTCGTGATCCCGGTGATTTCTTCTGAGTTTTATAAAAGCGTGGTTGCTGTGTCAACGACGGTATTGTTTATCGCGGGTTCCTTAACCGGGATCATTAGCTCGCTGCCGCTTCTCTCGCAGGCTAATACCGCCGCGGAAGAAGTAAATCGTTTTATGGCACAGCTCGAGGCGATTAAAAAAGAAATTCCTGCCGCCGATGATTTCGTTGATCAGGTCGTTGAGAGGATTTCTGTCGAGAACGTTTCTTATCGTTTTGAAAGTAAGCCAGGTGCGACGCCTTTTGTGTTGGGCCCCATTAGTTGTGATTTTGAAGCAGGCAAGGTCTATTTTGTTCGTGGTGGTAATGGGTCGGGCAAAACATCGTTTATCCGTATCTTGACTGGCCTGATTGCACCCGACTCAGGGCGAATTCTTTTGAATGGTGTTGAAGTCAACAGTGCACAATCACAAGCGTATCGAGATCTGTTCTCGACAATTTTTAGTGATTTTCACCTGTTTAAAAAATTGTATGGCATGTACGATACGCCTGACGAAGAGGTTGATAAGTGGCTCAAAAAACTAGAGTTACCAGAGCGCGTTACCTTTCAAAGTCGATCCTTTAGTGATTTAAATTTGTCGACAGGCCAAAAGAAAAGAATTGCATTGATCGTTTCAATCTTGGAGAAACGACCCATTATTATTTTGGACGAGTGGGCTTCTGATCAAGACCCTGAGTTTCGTAAGTTCTTTTACGAAAAAATTATTCCTGAGTTACGAGCGATGAATAAAATTGTGATCGCGATTACACACGATGATCATTATTTCCATGAAGCCGACCACCTGCTGTTTATTCAAAATGGCAAGCTTCGTGCATTTGATTAATAGGCACCAGATATCATGAGTCGAATAAGCTCTTATTTTTCCGAGTTAGTGCACGACTACATCAATTGGCTGAGGTTGCACGCAGTCAGTATCGTGGTGATAGTTTTGGTGCTCATGGGTGGCGGTCTTGTGATTTGGCCTCACTCGGTACACATCATCCCGGCTGGTCATTTAGGCGTCCTATACAAACGCCTAGGGGGCGGTACGGATCTCGATAACGTGTACCAAGAGGGCCTAACCTTGACCCTGCCTTGGAACCAAATGACAATCTATACGTCCCAAGTGCAGCAAAAGACAACGGATATTGAGGTTTTGACTTCTGATCGGTTGAAGTCAAAAATGACCATTTCTTTTCAGTATGTGGCCTATCCCTTCAACCTTCCTCTCTTGCACAAGTTTGTTGGGCCAGACTATTACGAAAAAACTATTCTGCCCATCATAGAAGCGCAAGCGCGTGAGTCGGTGGCGCAATACTCATCTGTCGATGCTTTTACCAAAGATATACAAAAAATTAGCCAAACAATTTCCTTGGATACCAGCGATGTCATTCTGAAAAAGATCACGCCGATCGGGTTAACCGATGTGCGGTTGCTGACGATCAGTGACGTGCAAGTGACGAAGTTCAGCTTTCCTGGAGACCTTGAGGCGGCGTTGCAACAAAAGGCGGTCGAACTCGTGAAGTCCGAGGCATATCAATATCGTCTAGTGACCGAAAAGTTAGAGGCTGAGCGAAAGCGAATCGAAGCTGCTGGTATCAGAGATTTTCAATCGATTGCAGATAACGCTTTAACTGAAAATTACCTTCGTTACAAAGGCATTGAAGCTAGCGCAAATCTCGCGGCCTCGCCAAACAGCAAAGTGTTGATATTCGGATCGGGCAGTTCTGGCTTGCCGCTGATCATGGGTGGAAGTGAAGTGCTTAGAGACACACCTCTAAAGAGTGTTCGCTGAAGCATCGGGCTGTGTGGCGTGCTTCAATCGTCGTGTTTGATGTACAGATTGTTGGCATCATCAAACAAAAAATCTACCTTAAAGCGATTGGACGGCGTTGTTTTGATTGTGAGTGTCTTGTCTAATAAAAAACTTTCGTACTTCCAGCCTTCCGGTTTATTCAATAAAGGTCCCATCTCGGCGAGGTTGGCTTGTGTGAGTTGTTTGATTACACGTGTTGTGTAACCGTACATGATGTAGCGATCGCCATTAGGCGCAACGAGGCGGTGGATAGGCTTGCCAATATTCCAGATGTACTGAATATTGCCGTGCATAGTGAAGGGCCTGTAATTGCTGGCAATTAGGTTGTCCGGTATATAGTTCTCCGCCCTAATCAAATCCACTAAACCAATACGCACTTCACCTACTGCGGAAAACATAAGCTCTCCGATTCGAACAAAGGGATTGGGTAGGGTGGCTAAGTTCACATCCATTAAGTAGCGATGTGCACCGCCGCGCACAACAAAAAGAGGTTGTTGTACGGCACGAAGTTGTGCCTCCATTGACGCAAGCGTGAGGCTGTCATAGTGCTGCTCATCACAGTTTTCAGTAAGACCCATTGTGGAATACTGCTTGATGCGTAAAGTCAGTGTCCACCAGTCAAATTTTCCGGCAAATATCGAACAAACTAAGCCTATCCGTCGCTGTGCGAGGTTTTGCGAGATTTTTGCGTTAGGGATACGGCCCTCGCGGTCAGGTGCACTAGCCGCTGTCGTCTTGTCCGTTGTCGCGGGATTGGGCGTTGCGTTGCCTGGCTGTGCAGCAACAGGTGCGGCCAGGCAAGCTAGGCACAACGTGAGGACAGCTCTGAGTCTTTTCTTCACCGCTATCATTATTTATCCAATACATCTGAAAACCAGATTTTTTCGATGGAGCATTATCGAAAAGTACAGCTTGTTTCGGTATGATAGCAAAAGAATTCGCAAAGCCCTGCTGTTAAACGCTCACACAAGCAAGTGTGTGCATCATTATCTTGGCCTTTATTGGAGCCCACTGTGACTGCTATCGTTGTAATCAAGATTTTGTTGGTCGGGGCCATGCTTGGTGGCTTCATCATGTTTTCGATTTTTCGCCGTAAACAGTTTGGTGCGGACGGGAAACCCATTGGTATTTTCGCCACGTTATTAAACTTCATTGTCCGTGTCGTTTTAATTGGCGTAGTCGCTTTCGCTTCCTTTTGGTTCATCACAAAGTTTTTGGGTTAAGTCGCGTAGACGATGGTTTCCCTTTGACATACGGAGTATTTTCCAATGCGTAAATTTTTTTTATTGGGCATGGCGGTGGTCGTTGCTGTGCTAAGCGGTTGCGGTTCTACGAATTCCACAACCTTTCGTAGTATGTCCGCAGCCTACAGGGACGTCGTAGAGTCCTACAGTAATGACAATACTCTCATTAACGTCGTGCGCGCATCGCAAAAAATGCCCGTGAGTTTTTTGGATATTCCGTCCATTATGGGCACGGGTAATGTGTCAGCCAACGCGTCGTTAACGGGTACTGCGAACAGCCTCTCTACAATGTCTAACACCTTGACACCCACTGTAGGGTTGACGGTCAGCGGTGGATATACGTTTACCCAGTCGTCTCTCGACAACGCGACCTTCATGAAGCCTTTTTTGTCAGCAATACAGCCTGAGATCGTAGGCTATTTGTCGGCCAATCAAGCTGCGCCTAGATCTGTGTTGTATTCGCTCGTGATCGACTCGATCGATGTGGTGACGGACAAGAAAGATGTTATTGCCAGTTTCGTGAATGACCCTTCCAAAGAAGACTATTTGAGCTTTCAGAGGGTGTTGTATGTGCTGGTGGCAGCTGGTTTGAGTGTTGAGCCAACTTTCATGAAAGTCCCTCAGTCGCCGGTTATGGACGAGGCTACGATGAGAGCATCGATGGGGATGTTCACTGCAGCGCTGGCTTCCGGCGTCACCGTGGATGAGATTGCAACGCCAGGCCGCCCTAACAGGTATCAACTGGTTCGACTTGTTCCTCAGTTCCGTATGTGTTTGAATCGCACTGATGGTCAGGTTTTATTTGGGGACTCACTAGCTCCGTCGATGTACTGTACACAAACGTTCAAGGCGCGCGCACCGAGTCGCACGGCGACTGAGCTTGGTAAATTGCTGGCAGATTTTGGTAATCAAACCTATAAAAATTTATCGATCAATATCAAACTGCGCTCAACGCGAAATGTCTTCGACTTCTTGGGTCAGGTCGTCTCGATGCAGAATGCGGAAAAACCAACGATCGTGAAGATCTTCAATCCTGAGGCACTCGAAGCAAAGCCTAACTCGACGGCGGAAGACTTTCCTCCAGTGCCCTTGTTCATTGTTCACAAGAACCAGCGTCTCGCTAATACGTTGACTGCTTTGGAGTATCGAGGAGCCACCTACAGCATACCGGATGACTCGAATAGTTTTAGTAAAGAGGTGATGGTGTTGTTATCTCAACTGCTTACTCTGAATAAGATCTCGGGCTCTATCCCACCTTCACCTGCCGTACTGGTGAAGTAAGCGGGTGAGAGATGCAAAAAGGCCACGATTTGATCGTGGCCTTTTTTTTAGGCTGAGCTATTACGTTGATAAGAGTGTCTGTCTGATTTTCTTTAGAACATCTTGCTGGCAGCTATTTAAAAAAAAATGTCCGCCCGTAAAAAGTGTTGAGTCGACGGATACATCACTGTGTTGATCCCACGCGTAGGTGCTTTCGACTGTTGTTTGCTGATCTTCTGTCCCAGCGAATACGTGAATGGGATGTTTTAATTTTGGACTCGTTTTGTATTGATAGCTTTCGCAGAGTGTGAAATCGGCACGAAGTGTCGGCAAGATGAGTTCCATCATTTCGATGTTATTCAAAATCTCTTGGTCGAAGCCACCGTACTGTTTTAACTTCTCGACAAACGCCTCAGTAGATAAGTCACTAAGTGGGGTACGTTGCAAAGGTAGGTGCGGGGCACGGTGTGCTGCGACAAAAATCCTTTCGGGGTTGGGTAGACTGTCATCATTGGCGATCGCTTGGGCAAGTTCAAACGTGACTAACGCTCCCATGCTGTGTCCATAAATCGCATAGGGCCGATCTAAATAAGGACTAAGGTGTTTCTTTAGCGTTGCTACCAAGGCGTCCACACCGGTGAAGGCCGGTTCGAAGATTCGTCCCTCGCGCCCGGGAAACTGAATAGGGCAGACCTCGAGCGTTGGCCCAAAATGTGTAGCCCAGGAACGGTAGACCGAGGCCCCTCCGCCTGCAAAGGGTAGGCAAAACAAGCGCTTCGTTGCGTGAGCACTAGGAGACGGGCGCGTAACCCAAAGGTTGGGTGACACTGCGGGCACGTGTTAAGCCGCGGGCGCTGTTTTTTTAAAGGCTGCGCGACCCTGCTTGAACTTATCTATAAAATATTGCTCCACTTCTTTCACAGAAAGCTCTGACATATTCAGACCTTTTTCGAAGTGTTGGATAAAAACAGCGCCTAACGCATAGGTGGCACCGTACGCGACGGCTGGCTGTGTAAGCGAAGACAGGGTTGATCCGACCAGAGGAATATTGCGAATCATCGTAAATGCCAAGCTCGCTGATAGCAAGCCAGTCAGGCTTCCGCCCAAAAGACCTGAAATAATCGACGAAAGCGCCTCGCGCTCGAATTGCTTATCGTAGATTTTGCACAGGCTGTGTACCATCTTTGCTTGAGCGGCAGAGATTGATAGGATGTCTACGACTGGAATTGGCACAAAACCAGCGACCGTTGCCCATTGACACCAGTGGTGGACGGTTTGGTCTGCGTACAGGCGCCTGAAGTTCTTGTCGGAGGTGGGCAGTGCCTGAGTGTCCGACGTTTTTTCAACATGCGACTCTTTGGCAAAGAGCTCTGTCGCAAGTGCAACTTTACAAGTTGGCACCTCGCGGGGTATCGGGGTGGTTTTATTTTTAGCCATATTTCATTATAAGCGTGCGTAGGGCTTCGGACTAGTCTGCGCGGAGCTGCTAGGTTGGTAATTCCTCTCATGATCTCGCACCAGAGTGAGTTTGCACTGTCAGAAAGCGTTTACGCTGTACGCCTAGGCTATACTTAATTTGTGATTTTGTTGCCTTTTAGCACTGTGCGAGTAAAAAAACTATCCCGATGAAAAAATTTACATTTATATCTGCGATAGCGAGTGTTTTGATCACGGGATCTGTGCAGGCACAGGTCTGTGATTCAGTGACTGTGACGGGACCGCCGTCTGGTGCCCCATCTTCTTGGGTGTATAACGGTGCGTTAGTGGGTGCATCAGTCGAGTTAGCGCAAATGACGTTGCGAGCCGCTGGCGTTAAAAAAGTAGACATTAAGATGTTTTCTTCTTGGCCGGAGGCTCTTGAAGCGACTCGCCGTGGCGATGTAGATTTGATTCTTTCAGCGGGTTGGTCCTCCGAACGTGCCCGATATTTAACCTATGTATATCCTGCCTACGCCTATCAGTTTTTGCAGGTGATTGTACGCAAAGGCACTGGATTTCCTCTTAATTCCTATGCAGACCTCAAAGGTCGGGTCGGTGTCGCTGGTCGAGGCGAAACTTATGGAGACAGTACATTCGGCTTGTTTGTGGAGAAAGAGCTTCAACTAGAGCGCTCGCCTAACCTTAGCGCATCGATCGACAGACTCTTGGCGGGTAATGCCGATTACGTTTTAGCGTATGAAAATTCGGCATATTCTGAAATCTACACACGAGATTTGGGTGACAAAGTACATATTCTGCCCACATACCCGTTCAGGGCAGATACGTTTTTTGCGTTCTCTAAGCGCTCGAGATGCGCTAATGCGCTCATTCCAAAACTGGAATTAGAAGTTGTGAAGGCCAATAAAAGAAATGAATTTTATTTGCTAACAAAAAAGTATCGAACGCTGTTTAATGAGAGTCAGAATGCCCCTGCTGTTACCCCACCGAAACCAAGTCGGTAGCGCATGACAACCTACGTGTATCAATTTCGACCGAGCCAATACACAGCGACTTTATTACAGGTAATTGAGCAGCAGTGCTTAGGTCGAAGAATGACGAGCGTGCTGGACATAGGGGTAGGGAGTGGAGTGCTCTTGGCAGCGCTAGCAAAACTCGGTGCTCAGCAGTTGTGGGGTGTAGATATTAGTGAGGCAGCGGTTGAGTCCTCTGAGCGTTTGCTTGCAGCGACGCAACCAAATATTCCTCGCCGCTTGTTAATTGGTGACATGTGGAGTCCGTTGCCAGTAGAGCAAGACTTTGATGTCATCCTCGCGAATTTGCCTCATTTCCCTGCGCTGGTATCTGAGAAAGATAGACCACCTGGATGGACGGGAGGCGATGGTCGACTCTTAATTGATCGATTTATCGGAGCGTTACCCAAACGGTTGGGGCGGTCTGGGATTGCGTACTTTACGCATCATGATCTCGTTGGGTATCCGGATACGGTCAGGCTGTTAGAGTCGCTTGGTCTTGAATATCGCTCGGTCTTGGAATGGACGGTTTTTGAGTCACCCGAGCGCATTTCAGCTGTGCCGCCAGAAGTTCTGCTAAGGAATGGGCAGGGCCTTCGAAGATATGGCGATTACGTCTTTGCTAATTCACGTATTTTGGAAGTCTGCGTTAAACGCTAACCAGAGTCGCTTTAATGAAGATTATGCGTTTATTGTGTCTTGTTGTGCTGATGCAAATCTTCCACTTTAATGTGCGCGCAGAAACCGTGCCGGTCATGCAAGAGGTTGCAGCCCACATCAACAGTGCAAAATCAAAATGTGGTCTTGCTAATGTAAAGCAAGATACTTTCACGCAAGTTATTTGCTCTGGTCGTTTTGACATTGGTGTACGTGTTAATTACAGCGAATTCGGCGTCTTGGCTGACGGTGTCCATACAGGGTTTGAGATTGACCTAGCACGTAGAATTTCCCGTGATCTTGGCGTCTCCCCGGTGTTTGTGCCCGTTAGTCCCGCGAATCGCATTGCCTTATTGCTGGAAGGGAAGGTAGATCTCATCCTAGCCACAATGGGCCACATCGCCTCTCGGGCCAAGGTTATCGAGTTTATCGAGCCTCATTATTATGCGGCGGGGTTTGCCGTTGTGGCGGCCCGTGATAATCAGTTGACAGGCTTGAATAGCCTTTCCGGCAAGTCGATTTGTGTACCGCTTGGAAGTTATTCAAATGCAGAGATTGCAGCAGCGGGCGCAAAGTTAATCCTGTTTGATCGGCCAGATCGGATGATCGGCGCGCTCAAGCTCGGTGCCTGTTCAATAATCGCGCATGATGAACCCTTGCTCTATGCGGGCGTAACGGGGCCGAATGCGCCGCGCGAGCTTCGTGAAAAGTTTGAACAAAAGTTTTCGTACTCGACCGTGCCTTGGGGAATGGCCGTGCGTCTTTCCGATGGAGAGACCGTTGGAGAAGAGACTCTTGGTGTAGTGCTCAGATTGTTATTGATTCACTATCATAAAAGCGGATTTTTAGTTGAGGCAGCCAACCAACATGGGATCAAAACCGAATTTTTAGTTGAACAAAATCGGCTGTGGAACGACACCTCGTGTTTTTATCCTTCCTCATATGAGATAAATCCAAGTTGTGTATTGGCTGCAGTAGACCTTGAGGGGCCTGCCACCTCGATCGCCCCCTTGGTCATTGAATTACAAAAGTGGTTGCAGTCGGTCGCGCAGTTAAACATCACTTTTCCAATGTTAACGAGTCAGGCTTCCGCAAAGCTGTTCGGGACGGGATTAGCTGTCTCGTTGACATTTGTCATGGCAACAATCCTGGCAACGTTATTTCTCTCAGGCTTGTTTTTTTTACTATTAAACGCGCGGTATAAGTTTTTCCGGCTACTTGGGCGTCTTCTCACAACTGCACTGATGAATAGTCCCGTTATTCTGTTGCTGGTGCTTGGTTATCTTGTGGTGACCTCATTCCTTCCTTATAACTATTGGTTGGCGGGTACGGTCGGGCTCCTGATGATTGGACTCAACAACGGTTCGACGGGTGGTGTAGCCTTAGCCGAGATCGCTCAAACTATGCCTGCAGAATCGCGCTTTAGCGAGGTTGTGGCACACGGCGGGGTTCAGTTGCGAGCGTGCGTCATCAATGCCGTAAAGGCTAGCCCAGTTGCTGCATTTATTGGTGTCCCAGACGTATTAACTGCGCTCGTACATATTTCTTCTTTTACCGGTGAACGGTCAACGACATTTCTGATTGTCACTATCTTTTATATTCTTGTTGTACAAGCAGTGGTTATCGGTTCCTCTTTTATCATTAATAGGAGGGCACCCCGATGAGCGCGATCGATATGGCGTTTGCCTTTGATTTTATACAGGCATTTTATGTAAATATATTGGTGGGATTTGCCTCGTTGCTCGTTGGGTTAGCACTAGGAATCCCTCTTGCATACGCTGCCTACTCTGGAGGTTTGATTGCCAGTTTGGTTGGAGCAATTGTTGGATTGCTGCGCGCCTCGCCGGTTTTCGTATTCATGTTTCTATGCCTTAACATTTTGACGCAGATGATTGATGGCGGTTCATCTACGGCAATTTTTGCACCAGTGATCGCGTTGATACTCGCCTTGTCCTGCTATTCGATTGCGGTCGTGGCTGATACATGGTTAGATTTGTTCAAGCGCTATGGCGCTATGACCCGCGAGTCCATTATGTTGGCGATACCCATACACAGTCGAACGTTTGTGATCCTGGTCATGTCGACGAGTGTTGGTGCGGCGATTGGCGTGCGTGAGGCAGTCACGCTTACGCTTGCACGCGGAGATGCAATGAGCTCACGGCAGGATCAAATTGAGCTTGTCTTGGTGGTGCTGCTGTTCTTTGTGGTGTTCTTCTCGATCGCTAAATATCTGATCGTTTTATTAACTCGTAAGCTTAATAAAAAAAGCGGATGACATCGTCATCCGCTTTTTTACATCAGTCTCGGTGCTTATGCAGCTTGAGCTTCTGCTTCAACTTGAGCAGCAGCTTTGGCGGCCTTGGCAGCTTTGCGAGCCTCGATGCCATCCTTGACGTGATCCCAAAGGAACTTGTCGGTGACCGACTTCGAGAACGAATCAGCACAGACTAGCACGACACCCAGAGGACCAAGGGCGAGACGTGCGCCGATGCCGACAGCAGCGTGTGCTGCGCCGTTCAAAAACTGACCATCCATCAAAAGGCTTGCGCCGGGGAGAACGGATTCACCCACCAGTTTCGCGCCGTTAGTTAGTACATTCAGGTCGTTTGCTTGCGTTTGCATGATTCCGATTTCTCCAAAATTCAAAAAATTCTGAGCTTCTAATTTAACTTAACCAGATAGATATCTGTGTTAGCCGAATAGCTTACAGAGCAGAGAATAACAGGTTAATGTGACATCAACAATACAATATTTCTAATCTAATTTAAGAGGCGTGATAAAAAATACCTTTTAAATCAATGATTTGTGTATGGCCTAGGGTGTTGTTGTCTGGGTAACTTCTATTCAATACCCAAGGTTTTGAGAGGAATTGCGAGAGTCCTCCAGAATCATCCCCGCAGCCTTGTCCGCAACCATAATAACGGGTGCACTCGTGTTGCCCGAGGGGACTTTGGGCATGACGGATGCATCCACTACACGCAAGCCCTGAATTCCATGGACGCGCAAGCGATGATCGACCACGCCGAGCGGATCGGAACCCATGCGACACGTGCCCACTGGGTGGTACATGGTTTGTGCTTGCTCTCGGCAATAGGCAATCAAATCCTCGTCGGTGTGACGGTCTGGTCCTGGAAGGGCTTCCCCTGTACAGATCTCGCTGAACGGCGCCTGGGAAAAGATACGGCGTATCAACCGTAAGCCGAATACCAAGGGTGCCGTGTCTCTTGGGTCCGTAAGGTAGCTTGCAAACATGCTTGGCGCCTGACGAAAGTCAGCTGATTTCAACGACACCGATCCCGCAGAGTGCACGTGGAGTAAGCCGCAAGATGCCGTGATTGCTGGGAAGTTATCTGCCTGAAACATACCACCCGCCCCCAGCATGCTGAAAGGACGCATCTGCATTTGTAGATCGACTTTGTCGGAATTCACGCCTGATTTGGCAAACAGCGCCACCTGCGCTGCGGCAGAGTTGAGGAGCCCTTTACGGCTCACTAAATAGCGCAACACATCAGGAATCATTCGAATATTGCTGCAAATCTTGTGATTGACTGAGAACGCAGGTTTTACTTTTGCCATCGCATGCACATACACATGGTCGTGCAAATTTTGTCCGACGCCAGGTAGCGGGTGCGTCACCGTGATGCCGTGTTTAACTAACTCATCTGCGGGCCCAATGCCTGACAGCATTAATATTTGCGGTGAATTGATTGCGCCCGCCGAAAGAAGCACCTCTCCTGCATTAACTTCAATTATCTCGCCGTTTTTTTCGAAGCGCACGCCTGTTGCGCGCTTGCCAGTTATCACAATCCGTTCGACGAAGGCGTTGACCTCCACGGTGAGGTTCTTTCTATTGCGAATGGGCTTTAGGAATGACCGGGCTGCAGAAGAACGTACGCCGCGATGAATCATCAGTTGTACATATCCAACACCTGCTTGTTCAAGTCCATTGAAGTCGTCGTTCGGTTCAATGCCACAATTTACCGCTGAGGCGACAAAAGCCTGGGAGGCAGGTTGGGGCTCCTGTAATGCTGATACCTTGAGCTCCCCCTGTGAGCCGTGTAAGGCAGATTCGCCTGCGAAGTGACACTCTGTTGCCTTGAAGTGTGGCAAAACATCTTCCCAGCCCCAGCCAGGATTGCCGGCATCGCGCCACCCGTTGTAGTCGTCGGGCGTACCACGCATATAGACATGGCCGTTAATGCTGCTTGAGCCTCCGAGTGTCTTGCCGCGTGGCCAGTGGAGCCTGCGGCCGTTGAGACCAGGCTCGGGTTCTGAATGATAGCCCCACGTGATAGTTGGGTCCGCAACGATACGCGGTACTCCCGCAGGAATTTTTATCCAGGGGTTCGTGTCTGACGGTCCTGCTTCAAGCAGGAGTACGGTTTTTGAGCCGTCGGCAGACAGTCGATTGGCCAAGACGCAACCAGCAGAGCCAGCGCCAATAATGACAAAATCGTAAGTATTCTTCATAGTTTTGTCTCTATATTTTTCTCTATTTTAATTTACGTAGGTCCGCCCAATTGCGTTGCATCTCAACAAACAGAAAAGAGGCCGACCAGGTAATCAGTATGATGCCGGTTAGTGACTCGATACCGCCAAGGTAGCGCAACTCCCCCTGCGCAACGACATCACCGTAGCCCACGGTGGTGAAGGTGACAAAAGATAAGTAAACGCAATCAAGAATCCCTCCCGCATCGACTAGATTTCCCGTCAAAGATCCCATTCCGTCGATTTTGCTCGATAGGTAGAAGGCGAGCGCAAAGAGCCAAATCTCAAGTACATGAACAAGGAATATGCATAAAGCACCAACCAACACTTGAAAGCGGGGACGAATCTGACAGAGTGTTGGTAATTTTTTTGAGAGCCAGAAAAGTGCTTCGTAGTGGATCAACATCGTTGCGATGACCACTGCTGTGTTGATGAGGAACGCGATAGCCAAAGTCATGTAAGTGGTTCCTGTTTTTTTGTGCTGATCAGAATTGCTAGCGATCGCGCTTATTCTTGAGCATTCAGATCAATGCCTTCATGGCTGGCAACTTTTTCTAAGGCTTGTTCAAAAAGGGCGCGGGCTGATCCGGATACCGATGATAAGTAAGCGTGTAAGTGCGCGTCTTCGGCGCTTTTGTTTAAACACTCCTGGCTATATTGTTCAAAACTGGCGAGTTGTGCAATGATCTCTGCCACATGACGTGGGCACTCGCATAGAACGTTTGTTGAAATCCCACTTATTTTTTTTAAAACGTAATCGGAGTATTTGCGAGCAGGTATCGTTACGCTTGTTGTGGTTTCACTCAATTCTTGGCTAGCGTCCACAACAAGCACCGAATTGATGAGCTCTGCAAGTTCATAATCAGACAAGGGCTCGCGGCGTACCATCATTCTGTAGTCGCGCATCGAGCGCACGACCTGCTCCCTGCCGTAGTTATACAGCACGACAATTTTGCTTGCTCGCATAGCGCGCGCTGCTTGCAAAATCTCGTGCACCACAATCTCGTGCAGAGTATTGATTTTCAGAAGAAAGATGTCAGGCGCAGTGTTCGGTGGCGTTTGTCGAACCATTTCTAAACTTTGGTACACGCCAGTGGTGACAAGGTGAATGTTTTGCAGGTGCGCGGAGAACGCTTTGCTTTCGACTTGCCCGGCAAGTGCGAGGCCGACGATGGCTAACGAGACATTTCGATTGCTTGCCAGTTTTGCCAAGCCACTACTTTGGCCGCTCTGTTTATGCATTAAGTCGTTGAGTGCCGCAATATCGAGCGAGGCGATTGTGCTGATGGCGTAACCCTGATCGCTTAATTGCTTTAGGAGGGTTGCTCTTAGGAGATCTTCTTCGCCGTAAAGCCTATGCTGACCGGCGGTTTTAATGGGCCTAAATGCTTGGTGCCGAGCTTCCCACACCCGCAAGGTCGTAACAGGTACTCCCGCAAATTTTGCAATGGCGCCGATCCGATATTGTTGGCTTAGTGATTTCAATTTAAATTTAGTATGAGTAGGTATTGAGTAGATTGTAGGTTATTTTTACGAATTTATCATTATTTGAATAGATATTTGATAGATAATTCGGACTCATAACTGTTTTATCCTACTCAAAAAGAGTGATGCCATGAGCGCAAACGAAGCAAAGCACGCATTAAATCTGGTTGTTTCTTTGGCTAAACTACCAAAATCCTCGACGCTAACGACGCAGGAGCTTGCGAGACGGCTCAGCTTGTCCGTGTCCTACGTCGAGAATCTACTCAAAGTGCTCCGTACGCATGGGCTGGTCGCTTCTCGCCGCGGACCGCTGGGTGGTCACTCTTTCGCTGGTTCCCCTGCACGGCTCTCGGTCTGGGATGTCGTGTCTGTGTTCTATGTCGCTCCCGCGCCGCTTCGGCATAGTGGCTCAAGAGAGGATTTTACGGGGTGGCTCGAGCAGCAATACGAGCAAGAGCGAATCGTATTCTTTAAATCGCAACGCTTTGCCGACTTGTTGGCCGAGAAAACACCTGAATGGCAAAGCGAGGTTCGGATTGAGCGAGAAGCCCCACATTTTGAATACATCGAGCCACATTTCCAGAGTTATCGAGATGGCCTGGGAAGATCGCACGCCTTTTGAGGCGATTGCGACCCAGTTCGGCTTAAATGAGGCCGAGGTGATAAAGTTGATGCGTCGCGAGCTTAAGCGCTCGTCTTTTCGACTTTGGCGGGAACGTGTATCGGGTCGACACACTAAACACTTGGCTCTGAAGCCGGCGTCTATGGTGCACGAATACCGGCACGTCGCACGTTTAGGAAACCGATGACTTCGTCACAGCTCGCACCACCTCTGACAGCACCCGCCGACTTGCACCTCAAGTTAAAAGAGCAGGGATTTGCTGTGCTCGGTCCGCGCGCCGTCAGTGACTTGTGCGGCGTTGCGCTCTCTGTATTAGAAAGTCTGAACAGCTTCTGGAACGATCTACCTCCTGATCAGTATTTGAAAGACGGCGGTCGATATCGTCGTCGTCGGCATGGCAGCTTCACAGTGCTCGGTGATGACGTTACACAGCACGCGAACCGTGCACATTGGCAGCCGCTTTCTTACAATGCGCTGCATGGTGGGATGCTCCGATGGTTTGAGCCGCTCGAGGTAGCCATGACACAGACGATGGCATGGTCACACTTGCTCTCCTTTTTAGGGAGAGTCGCCTCAAGTTTGCGAGGTGAGCAGAAGTGGTATGTCGAAGCCCATCCGTTTCGTATCGATACGACCGATGGGATTGGTCGGCCCACCCCAGAGGGTGCGCATCGTGATGGTGTCGACTTAGTGGCAGTATTCTTGATTGGTCGCCACGATATTAAGGGCGGTGAGACAAGAGTTTTTGATGTGAACAGCCCGGTTGGACAACGGTTCACCTTGAGCGAGCCCTGGTCTTTGCTGTTGCTGGATGACGCCCGAGTCATTCATGAAACGACCCCCATTCAGCCGCAAGGGGATTGGGGGTGGCGAGATACGCTGGTCGTTACCTTACGCTCGGGCGGTTTTTTGGATGAACCGGCTAGGTAACTTGTTTAGTCAAGTGAGCGTAACCTCACCCCCAGGCCACCCATCGATTTTTTGTTATTTACGACGTGCGATCAGCACCACGTAGTTTCCGTCTTTGTAATAGCCAAAGCGGTAGTTCAGTGGTTTGATGTCAGACCGTTGAGTAAACGCCAGCGCTAAATCTGTGTGGTAGCTTTGGAAGGCGTGGTGGGCAATCACAAACTTACCGTAGAGCGCCACATCAAACGACTTAATCAGTGCCGAGTAGTTCAGGGCGGTTTCATCCTGTACCACGAGCGGTGCCTTCCCCAGAATTTCTCTGGCAATCATATTGAAGTTCGCATTTTGCGGAAGGTGCGAGGCCGCTTTAAATATCGTGGGATTCGCAGACGCTAATTGAACGAACTTCAAATTCTCGGGTGAGGCTTGTAATCCAGGGTTGGATAAGTCCATCTTCAGGTAGTCCACCACGATGGGCTTGCCCGCTTTGGTTGCGTAAATTCGAACAGAGGGCCAATTCCGTGTTTCAGCGGGAATCTCCTCTACATCGCCTTCTGAGTTCACCTTGATAGGCACGATGCGATCAAGTTCAAACCCTTGCAATTTCATGAAAATTGTAATGAACGTGCTGGAGCCTATACGTCCTTGGGTTGCATAGTAGTAACGCTCAAGATACTCGGTAACGAAGAAACCGTGGGTTCCGTAGAGTTGCCATGCCGAAATAAGAATATCTAACGCTTGATCGGTCAATTGCGTATTGGTCGAGCCCAGATTCAGCGGTCTTTCTGCATTTTGCATGGCGATCATGATGTATCGCTTTGCATTTGGATAGATGCGGTAGGCTGTCGTGAAGTCCGGTCCCGAAAAAGGGTAGAACACGGTTTCACTAACTGCGGGAACCTCGGTTTTTGCCCACTCCACCATCGGAGTACCAATTTTTTCTGTGTACTCCGCCCAGTTCGTTTCAACGGTCTGCGTGTACGTGGCCCATTTTTGACTTTGGTTGACAGAGGCGGGCAAGCCGCTTGCCGGCGTTTTTCCGATGAGCAACGTCGCGACATCATCGTATTGTGCAGCGGTTAATAAACCGCTGGTGGTCGGTGTCGTTGCATTGCTTTGCGTTTGGGCGCTAATCTGAAAACTTGTAATCAATGCAGCTGCGCAGACAAATTTAGAAAGGCCAGCGAATCGAATTGTTGTTGTGTGCATGGGATAGATGTCGGTACGACAGCAATAAATGTGAAAAAAATAATCGCACAGTTTATTGCATATCGACCGACTCCAACTTAAGTCATTGATTTTTATGAATTATTTTTCTAGTGCTGCGTAAATCAAGGCATTGACGCGTTCACGGTATTCTTTACGCAGATCCCCAGGGGTGGCCGCCATCATGACAACAACCATGTTTTCTTTTGGGTCTGCGAAATACATCGTGCCATAGGCACCGTTCCATGTGTAATCGCCGACGTTTCCATTGATAGCGGAAACACCGCGGTACTTACGAACCGCGACACTTAAGCCAAAACCGTACTCTGCACGAGAGGCCTCGGTGACGGCTACGCGATTTTTGATTTGAGTGCCGAGGTGATCAGCGGTCATCAGAGCGACAGTTTGCGGACCCAGCACACGCTTGCCGTCAATAGAGCCGCCATTAAGCAGCATCTGACCGAAACGAATGTAATCGCCAGCAGTACCGTAGGCGCAACCTCCACCGCAGTCGTACTTGATCGGCGTTGTTAGTAACTGTATCGATTGTGGTTTATTGGTTAAGGGGTCGACTGCAAGGGGATGAGCAAAGCGTGATGCATCTTTGGTAGACATTGAAAAGCCAGTGTCCTTCATGCCAACTTTGTTCCAGATACGTTCACGCATAATTTCTTCGAGACGCTTATTCGCCATTTTTTCTTGAAGCAGTCCAAGTACGTCCAAACCGAAACCGTAGTCCCAGGTTGTTCCAGGCTCGTACATCAGAGGAGCGGCAGCGAGTTTGTCGATCAATGCGGTGCCGTCGTATTGCACGGCAGAAACGACAGAGCCGGCCGGATACTCTTTATGTATTGGGGTTGCACCTCGTCCACCGTAAGTTAGTCCACTTGTGTGACGCATTAAATCTTGGACGCTGATGGGCGTCTTGTTTGCCATCGTTGAAAATGTTCCGTCGGCACCGGGCTTTCCTAGTTTTTGTTCCTTGAACTGAGGAAACCAATTTGAAATGGACATCGTCAAGGGCAGTTTGCCTTCTTCGTAAAACGTCATAGCGCTGACTGCCGTCATCACCTTCGTCATCGACGCGAGTTGGAAGATGGTGTCTGTTGTCATTGGTGTATTCGTGGCCTTGTTGCGATAGCCGTAGGCTTCGTAAATAACCAATTTGCCATTTTTAGTCACCGCTAAAACCGCGCCTGGCATACGGTTATTGGCGACTTCTTGAGCAAAAAATGCGTGGATACGCTTAACACCCTCTGCAGAGAAGCCTTGAGACTCAGGTGCAGCCAGAGGCAACGGCGTCGGCGCTGGTTGCGCGCAGACTACGCTCGCGCAAAGAGTAAATGCACTAAAAAGGCTTGTCTTGACGAGTTTCATGGGTGTCTCCTAGGGAAATATCGCTGAGTTTTATTTATCTGGGTATAAACTTACCACTCAATTGTGCTTGAGCACTCAATTAGATCGTGGAGGTTTGAATATGATTCAGAAACATTTCAAGCAAGTGGCCTTGGCCCTAGCTTTATTGTGCGTCGCAGCGCCGGGCGTCACGTTGGCGCAGCAATGGCCCACCAAGCCTGTCACTTTCGTGTCACCCTTCCCACCCGGTGGCTCAGTGGATCCTTTGGCGAGGTTGTTTGCAGCCAAGTTGTCGGACGCGCTCGGTCAACAGTTCATCGTTGAAAATCGCACAGGTGCGTCAGGCTCTATCGGAACGGGATATGTCGCCAAGGCGGCGCCTGACGGCTATACCTTTGTGTTTGTGTTTGACACACATGCAGTGAATCCTTCACTGCTGCCTAAGATGACGTTTGACACATTGAAGGACTTGTCGCCAGTCATGTTGGTGGGCACAGCGCCAATGGCGTTAGGAACGGCGGCAAACAAACCTTACAAAAACTTCAGTGAGTTTGTCGCAGCTGCGAAAGCCAAGCCGGACTCTTTAAGT
Organism: Zwartia hollandica; assembly: GCF_019923725.1. Taxonomy (GTDB): domain Bacteria; phylum Pseudomonadota; class Gammaproteobacteria; order Burkholderiales; family Burkholderiaceae_B; genus Zwartia; species Zwartia hollandica. Next base: position 228,578 of record NZ_JAHXRI010000007.1, on the reverse strand, counting down.
TATGGGTCAGTCGGTAGCGGTAGTTTGGGTCACCTCACCATGACGTTGGTTCAAAAGGCGGGTAACTTCAAAGTGATTCATATCCCTTACAAAGGGGGTGGCCCGATGTCTGCTGATATTTTAGGTGGTCAGATTGAGTCGGGTATCGGCTCGGTTGCAGTCCTGGCAAATCACATCAAAGGCGGAAAGATGCGCGCGCTTGCCGTGACTGGTGAGACCCGTTCTACTTCGATGCCTGATGTACCCACAATGGCAGAGCAAGGCTTTCCTGGCTTCTCCGCTGTAGCATGGTGGGCAGTTTTTGCACCGGCGGGCACGCCTCAACCAATCATTGACAAGCTCAATGCAGAAATGGCGAAAATTGCGAAGGATCCTGCTGTGAACAAGCAGTTGACCGAGACCTTGGGTATCGACCTCAAGCTGAGTAGCCCGCAAGAACTTCAGAAATGGACGGTTACTGAGATGGATCGCTGGGCGAAGGTGATCAAGGAAAACGGGATTAAGCCGGATTAATTTGTCATACGCTTGAAATGTATCGGTCGCATGCTATGGAGACATGCAAAAAAAAATCCAACTTATTTACTTCAATGCGGGTGGCGGCCATCGTGCCGCTGCGCTTGCACTTAAAGAAGTCATTGCGACCGAACATTCTGATTGGGAGGTCAGTCTTGTCAATCTCTTTGAGGTGATTGACACAGAACGTTATTTTCAAAAGCTAACGGGCTTTGCACCCGAAGACCTCTACAATTTGAGACTGAAGAAGGGCTGGACGCTTGGCTTGGCAACAGAACTTAAGGTTTTGCAGGCGCTTATTCGCTTGAGTCACGCAAAGCTTAAGCGAAAGTTACAGCAGCACTGGAGAGCGACACGGCCCGATATGGTTGTGTCGCTAGTGCCGAATTTCAATAAAGTGATGTGGGATGCTCTTTATCAAGAGTGTCCGACCGTGCCCTATGTGACCGTGATGACAGATATTGCTGACCATCCTCCCCATTTCTGGATAGAAGCAGGGCAAGAGCAACATTTAGTTTGCGGATCAGCCCGCGCAATGACGCAGGCGAGGGCGGCCGGGTACCAAAGTCATCAGCTTACCCAAACATCAGGCATGATTTTGCGCCCAGGTTTTTATCAAACCGCCAAGTTGGATCGAGCTCAAGAGTGCGCACGGCTTGGTCTGGATTCGACGAAGCCGATAGGTCTGGTGATGTTCGGTGGCAATGGCTCGAATCAGATGGTGCGCATCGCGAAAGATCTTTCGGAGACACAACTCATTTTGGTTTGCGGCCACAATGATCTCTTAGCGAAAAAAATAGAAGCATTGACGCCTTCGGTCAAACATGTCGTGTTAGGTTTCACGAGCGATATGGCTCAGGTCATGCGTTTGAGCGACTTCCTGATCGGTAAGCCTGGTCCAGGTAGTTTGAGCGAGGCCGTTCACATGGGTTTGCCAGTCTTGACCTTTAGAAACTCATTAACCATGCCTCAAGAGCGTTATAACGCAACCTGGATACGTGAGAATCAGTTTGGGATCGTGGTCTCGCAAGTGCGCGAGATAAAGGGTGCGACCCAAGAGCTCTTAGCTAAGCTGCCGGTGTTTCAAGAAGCGGTGGGCCGTGTGCAGAATCGAGCAGTGTTTGAGGTAGTGACTGCGCTTGAAAAAATTATTGATTCAAACCAGAATGCGTAACGCAAACGGATCTTGCGATCTGTAGGAAGTGATCTAGAGCGGGGGTTTGACGATTGGGTGTTTTGGCAAGATCATCCCAGCGCCTCAGTGCCATGGCATCATCGGCATAAGGCATAGCTAAAAATTTCTCGAGCTCACGGGTGCTCAGAGGGCCGCCCTGAAGAGCCATGCTGCGCTTGGAGTCTGGGGATAGTGAGCCGTAGTACTCGACTTCGATTGCACAGAGGGCACGTTTACCCAGCACGTGAAGGTGCACGGGAGCAACAACATCCTGTCGGAATAGCGACTTTAGCTGATGGCTCGCGATGAACTGATGTTGATCATCGATGCCTCGTGCCGAAGGTGTATCGCCTTTGGGGTTAAGCATGTGTCCGATGTCATGTAGGAAGGCTGCCGTAATCAGCGAGGCGCTAGCGCCTGCTTGCTCTGCGAGTTGACCGCACTGCAGCGCGTGTTCGAGTTGATTGATTCCCTCGCCAGCGTAAGCAACGTGACCTGCATCAAGAAATAATTGCTCGATATCTTCAATGGAGTGAATCTTCATTTTCTCTGATTCAGCAGTTGTTGAATTTTCTGCAAGGTCTGGGGTAAGTCAGCCACGGTATCGATCAGGAAATCTGGATGCCCAGCTGCTAGGCGTTTCGCCACGCGCTCCCTTAAGGTTACCTTTTCAGCCTCTGAGAGACTCTTCCATTGAGAATGGGTGAGACCGGCTTCATTGCCGCTTGCAATGACGCCCACTGTCCAGCAGTCACTGTGATAACCCTCAAGTAGGCCAGGTACCGTGTCATCTACTTTCACCACCGACCTGCTCGGCCACACATCAAGATCTAAAAAGCACTTGTACATCCCCATCGGAGTTGGGCGCGACGTCGGGAGATCATCGGCGCAAACTAGATTATCGGGAACAAAGCCTTGGGCTTTCACGAGAGGAAGCACCACGTTCATAATCTGGCGGTTGTAGCCAGTCGTCGTGCCGATTTTGATCCCAGTTGCACGCAAGTCAGAAGCTAGTTCCAAGAAGCCCGGAATGAGCGCTGCATGTTCTACAACCGACGCGGCGTTCATGGGTGTAAAAATATCGTACAAGCGGTCAGTGTCGCGTTCAGAAAACAGACGCCCGAATTTAGCTAGCCATTGCGCCTGAATATGCTCCAGTTGGCCAAGGGTGTGAATATGATCCCACTTTGGCATACCCATCGGACCGCGGGCGTCTTCAATCGAGATGCGAATGCCTTCCTGCTCAAATAATTTAACAAAAGCACCCATCGGTGCGTGACTACCAAAGTCAAAGATGGTGCCTGCCCAGTCAAACACGACTGCTCGAATTGAGTTACTGCCCTCGTCAAACATCAGCACGTTAGATTCCCCAGGATTGCATAACTTCTTCGGCCAGTGCAAAGGAAGTGCTAGCGCCGGTCCCACTTGTGACACTTACGACGCGGACATCAGCGTGTGGTGCCAGGATTAGCGCATCTTGATCGCCGGCTCCAACAGGATAGCGACCGGTCCAGCGATGCGTGACGTCGTAGTTGGTGAGTAAGAGCGCTTCTTCAAGGTGCTTCAAAATTAAGTCATCCACCGATTCGATTGCATAGGGTTCGAATAGATTGGCAGGATGATGTGAGTCGCCAACGACAAGGCTGCCGTCTTCGCTTTGAACAACGATCAGATGGATACCGGCTGCAAGTGAATCAGGTGTCTCTTTCTCAAGTCGCTGCAATAATTCCTGATGACAGCCAAGCCCCGTGTACCCGGCATAGCGCACAAAGCTTAAGTCGCTCATGACGGCGGAGCTAAGTTTGAAGTTGGCCGGAGGCTTGACTCGGAGCATTTGTAACTGCGTCAGGGTGAGTTGATAGTCTTGAAGATAGCGTTTTGCAATGCCATTGAGTTCGGTGCCCGGACACAAGACGATACGCTGGGCCAGCAGAGTGCCTGACGACGTTTGAATTTGCGGCAATGCAAAATCTAGGACTTCGCAGTTATACAAAAACTCAACATTGTGCGTTTTCGCAAGCCACGCGGCAATTTGGGGAATGGCATCGCGTGACTCGACGCGAAGTTCGTGTGGGCTGTACATACCCCCTACACAGGACTCGTTGCGCACAGCGCCGCATGTTTTTGCCAACATGTCTTGTGTGAGTAACGAGCACTCCTCGCCCATTTGTGTGTCTTTGAAGGCTTCTAGCAAGGCTAAGGCCTCTGGCCGCTGCGCCACAAGGGTAAGCCCGTTGTGGCAAATCGGGATCGCTGCGGCTCGTGCAAGTTCTTGCCATAAATCGCGTGAGCGTCTTGCCCGACGCCAAGTGTCGCCGTCTCGTTGCCCTGTCACCGTGATGAAGCCAAAGTTTCGGATGGAGGCGCCTACACAGCGCGGATCCTTGTCCAAGACCACAACGCTTAGGCCTGACTTGGCGGCCATCCAAGCGTGCGCTAGACCGACGATTCCTGCGCCAACAACGGCGAGATCATACTTTTTGAAGTGCATGTTGTGGGGATAATTCAATGAAGTTACGTCCACGCTTTGTGTGTAAAGCGCAGGCAATACGGCGTTCGGTCTCGATGCTGTGATCATCGAGGGAGACAGTCGGGCAACCAAGAGCATTGACCCAAGCCTCCAACTGGTACTCATCAGAAATCACAGGTTGCATTGCCGCGCGTAAGAAGATCTCCATTTCCTCGGAGCTTTGACTGGCTAGTTGGTAGACCTTGGGCAACCAGCGGCCGCAAGCTTGTCCGTGCGACAACCCGAGCCCGGTCGTATCGTCATACGAAAGCGCGTGAACGAGGGCAGTTTCAGTTAGCGCCATCGCCTGACCTGCCCAGAGCGCTGCGCTAGCCATCTCGAAGCGATACGAAACATCCTCGGGGTTATCTATAATCCGCGGCAATACTTTTACGATCTGTTGCGCTGCAGACATCGCGTAAGCGAATGCCTTTGGCACACGGTTACGATTCCAAATCGTTTCAAGCGCATGAGATAGGGCATCGATGCCGCTGTCTCGCGTCACTAGCCAGGGTGAGGTCAAGGCAAGCTCTGGGTCAATGACTGCCCAGTCGGCCACGACGGCAGGACCAAAAAGAGAGTGCTTGGTTCTATTCTCGATATCCCAAATGGTAGCGGTTGAGGATACCTCACTGCCCGTGCCTGCCGTGGTTGGCATCAGGATCATTGAGCAGCTCTCGAATTCACCGACTTCGATTTTGCGATCGAGAACCGAGGTGATCGAGGCTGGGTGGGGTATGTTCAGCCGAAGTGATTTAGCTAGATCGAGCGTACTGCCTCCGCCGATTGCAACGATGATCGGTAAGTCGCGTCTAGTGTGTATGCCCCAAAAGTCTCGTCTCAGGCTATCCGCAAGCTCGACGGTCGGCAGTCCGTCAGGACAACGGATAACCTTCAAGAGGTTTGGTCCAAGAAGGGTTTGTAGCTCATCGACTAGCGTCTCCGAAGCATGATGATAAATCAACGCAACGACAGGATGTTGCTTTACGAGTTGAGGCAACTTATGCCGTGCCCCAGTGGAGATGATGATCTCTGGTTTGGTTAGCATCAAGTAACCTGTTTGCGAAGATACGCCGAGATGACATCGATAACAGTGACCGAGGCGATCAGAATTAATAAGACAGCGCAAGTTTGCGCGTATTGAAAACTACGAATAACCTCATACAAAATGACACCAATACCGCCTGCGCCAACCATACCAACCACCGAGGCTGAACGCACATTGGACTCGAAGCGATAAAGACAGAAGGAAATCCACATTGGCAGAACTTGGGGAACGATGCCAAACACGATTTCCGCTAAGCGAGAGCCCCCAGCCGCCCGGATTCCTTCAACAGGTCGTGGATCAATGGCTTCAACCGCTTCAGAAAAAAGCTTGGTGAGCGTGCCAGTCGTATGAACAAAAAGTGCGAGGACGCCTGCAAACGGGCCGAGCCCAACCGCCACGATAAAGAGGAGGGCGAATACCATCTCATTGACGGCTCGCAACGCATCCATCAGTCTGCGGGTCGGTTGATATATAACAGGGCTGACGACGTTGGAGGCGCACAAAAATCCGAGAGGGATAGATGCAACAATCGCTAAAAGCGTCCCCCATAATGCAATATGGATCGTCACAATCATCTCTTTGATGTAGATGCGCCAATCCATAAAATTCGGTGGGAAAAAGTCACGTCCAAGCGTGACGATGTTTCCCGAATGCTGTACCAAATCCAAGGGGCGAATTTCTGCCCCCTGCCACGCCCAGCCTGCAACAAGGATTGCAATGACCCAGCCGGCATAATACATTGGGCCACGGCGATTAGACTGCGCGTGCGCTCGAATGCGTTCGAGCGCGTCGATTTGGTATGTTGAGGCCATTAGTTAAGCTTTGCGAGCGCCTGATCAATTTCAGCAAGCTTTGCTGCACGCTCGGCGTCACTGAGGCCCTGTGCCGTTTCAAACTTCACGCGATCTTTGAACAGTTCGAGCTGGCGAATTGGCTTGAGTTGGTCATTTGTCGAAGCCCGGAAGCCACCATAGTTATAGATGTTCTTTAAGATCAGTTTTTCCGCCTCGTCTGTCTTGGCGTAGTTCAAAACAAATGTACGAATCTTCTCTTTGATGGCGGGGTCCAGATCCTTGCGCCACACAAACGGATCGCTAGGGATTAATGGGCTCTTCCAGATAATACGCAGCTGATCGTACAAATCAGGGCGGGTAGTCTGTAAGCGACCCATATCTTCTGTGTTGTTTGTAGCAACGTCGAGTTGCTTGGCAAGGATCGCTTGAATGTTGTTGCCATGGCTGCCGTTGCGGACAGTTTTAAAGATGGCACGTGGATCGACCTTGCGTGCTGCGAACACGTAGTAAGTCGGCACCAAGAATCCCGATGTTGAGTTTGGATCACCGATGCCGAAATTCACAGCCTTCGGATTCTTGAACACATCGTCTAAAGTTTTGTAGGGCGAGTCTTTGTGTGTAATTAAAAGTGCCTCGTAGCCAAAGCTTCCGTCGGCGTACATCAGCTGCGCGAAGATTTCACCATTTGCGCGATCTACCGCTTCCATCGCAGCTTTATTGCCGTACCAAGCAACTTGGACCTTATTGAAGCGCATCGCTTCAATCACGCCGGCATAGTCTGTTGCGTAAAAGGACTTGATCTTCAAACCAGTCTTCTTCTCCATATCTTTGAAGAATGGTTCCCATTTTTCACGTTGTGCAGAGGCTGAGTCCGTTGCGATAATACCGAATGACACCTCTTGCGCGAAGGCAATCGCACTGCTGACGGCTAGGCAAGCACCCAGCACCAAATGTTTAAGCTTCATGTAATTCTCCAGTTAAATGATTTAAGCGCTGACAAGTGAATGGCTTTGACTTTCGTTGACGTGCAGTACGGCAGGGGGCTCGTTCATCAAAAGTTCTTGGGCATCAGCCCCGTACAACTGATTCAGACGTTGTTCCGTGAGATCTGCAATGGGTCCGTCAAACACAAGGCGACCACGACTCATCCCTAAGGCCCGCTGGCAATAGGTTCTAGCAATTGAGATTTGATGCAAACTCACTACAAGCGTCATACCCAATTCTTTTGTCAGTCCAAAAAGTACATCCATGACTTTTCGTGCCGACTCTGGATCCAGAGATGCGACAGGCTCATCCGCTAACAGGACTTTCGCTCCCTTGAGCAGTGCTCTGGCCACGGCGACGCGTTGCTGCTGACCGCCTGAAAGTGTTGAGGCGCGCTGATAGGCTTGCGGACCAAGTCCTACCATGTCGAGACATTCAAGCGCCTGGACACGTTCAGCTTCTGTAAATCGACGGAACAACACATCGAAAGTGCTTTTTGTGTGCAGGCAACCAACCAATACGTTGGTTAACACATCAAGTTGACCGACAAGATTGAACTGCTGGAAGATAACTCCAGTTATCTTGCGCGTTTGAGCGATCTCGTCACTAAATCGATTACCTTGAAGCGCAAGCTTTGAGCCGATTGCAATATGACCGCTACCCGCATCCATTCGGGCTAAGCCGCACATCATTCGAATCAGAGTAGATTTACCGGATCCGGATGCGCCCAGAAGTGCGACGCATTCCCCTGCCGCAATCGAGAATGAAATCCTATCGAGCGCTTTGAAGTGACTTTGCTGGCCGTGGGCTAATGCAGGGAATGTTTTAGACACATTCTCTGCAACAATCATTGGGTGCGCAGACTGCGTTGGAATTATGTCGGATGGAATCATGCAAAGAACTGTAAATGCCGATTGTTACAAGTCGATGAATCCCTGAAATAAAATTTGCTCGTCGCTAAACAGCAACGACTGGATCGTGCGACTCGGCCTCTTGCGCAGCGCCGCGATAGGGCCAGTGAATGACTCTTAGCTCGCCGGTGTAGGTTTCTACTATGGCCGAGAGGCTCTCAACCCAATCACCGTCATTGCAGTACAAGATTCCATTGATTTCGCGTATCTCGGGACGATGGATATGCCCGCAAAGCACGCCGTCATAGCCGCGACGTCTGGCTTCGTCTGTTATGACCGTTTCGAACTCAGTAATAAACGAGACTGCGTTCTTGACCTTGTGCTTCAGGTATTGGGATAGTGACCAGTACGAAAGCCCAAGCTTGTGACGTGCGTGGTTGAAGGAATTGTTTAGTCTAAGAACGAGGGAGTAGAGGGAGTCTCCCAGGTAAGCCAGCCATTTGGCGTGCTGGATGATCCCGTCAAAGAGGTCTCCGTGTGTGATCCAGAGACGACGTCCATCCATAAGTTCGTGCGTGGCTTCGTCTAGTATTTCGATATCACCGAAGGCCATACCGAGGAACTGACGAAGCACCTCGTCATGATTTCCAGCAATGTAGGTCACGCGCGTACCTTTTCGAGATTTGCGTAGGATCTTCTGTACAACATCGTTGTGACTTTGACGCCAGTACCACCCCTTTTTTAATTGCCAGCCGTCAATAATGTCGCCGACTAAGTAAAGTTGCTCGGACTCATTCCACTTTAAGAAATCTAGCAGGTACTCTGCCTTACAGCCGGGCGTTCCAAGATGAATATCCGAAATCCAAATCGCGCGATATTTCTCTGGACGCTGCTCTGGGATGAAATACTCGGGAGGAGGCATAGGAATCGATTTCCTCAAACGGCTAGGATTGTTTGGAGTTGTTGAGCGTTACGAGCGAGCGAAAAATTTCTTCAGTGCGAGACAAAATGATGTTCCAGCTATTGTTTTGTGCGGTCTGTCTTGCTTGCAGACGAATTTCGTTACGATGGATCGCATTGTTTGTGACCGCCTGCGTAGCAGCGATAAATCCTTCTTCGTCATTCGGTGTCAAAAGGAGTCCATTCTTCTCTGAGACGATGAGCTGGCCGGCTGCGGCATGATCGTAGGCCACCACGCAAAGGCCGCTGGCCATTGCCTCGAGCGTTACGTTACCGAAGGTCTCTGTCAAACTAGGAAACACAAACAAATCGGCGCTCGCATAGTGCTCCGCTAGTTCCTGCCCACGTCTCGTGCCTGCGAAGATTGCATCTGGGCAGAGTCTTTGCAGTGTGTTTGCTTCTGGACCATCGCCTACGAAGACGAGTTTTGCCTTAGCACCTGCGTGTATTAGTCGAGTGTAGGTGTTGATTACAAGGCTAAGATTCTTCTCAACTGCAAGGCGACCAACCGAGAGTAAAACAGTCGTTTTGGGGTCGGCGCCCCAAGTTTCGCGTAACTGGTTATTTCGGTAATCTGGCGAAAACTTTTCTGTGTCTACGCCTCGTGGCACAACGATAAGCCGCTCAAAGCCACCAATGACTAACTCGTCCTTCAAGCGTTGTGTGGGCACCATTGTGCAACGGGCAGCGTTATGGAACTTGCGCAGATAGGACACGATGGTGCTCTTTAGCCAGCCCAATCCATAAAGCTGGCTGTAAGCGTGAAAATTTGTTCTGAAGTCCGAACTGACAGGGATACCAAGCTTGTGTGCCGCGCGGGCGGCGGACCATCCGAGTGGCCCTTGCGTCGCGATATGTACAAGATCAGGGCGGTTCGCCGTCCAGAGCTTACGTAAGCTGCCTAAGGCGGGCAACCCCATTCTGAGCTGCTTGTACATAGGGATTGGGGCGCCCCGCACGAGCAGTTCATCAGGCATCGCGCTATGTATCGGCTCTTCCTGGCGACGTGGACGAATGAGCGTAATTTCATGCCCACGCTCGCGTAGTCCCTTAACGATAATCGAAATGGTGTGCGCAACGCCGTTAACATCTGGAGGGTATGTCTCTGTCACCACAGCCATGCGTAGGCTGGGCTTGTCTGGAACAATGCGCTCTACTTCTATCGAAAGCGGCTCTTTCATTGCCGACCTATTTTGACAGGATGCACGCAATGTACTGAATCAATATAACGATTCGATGACAGGAAACATTCCTTCTGACATGAAAACTTAATATCACTGTCACACAATATTCATCATTCCGTAGCCGTCATCTGAAATAATCCGCTCACTAGATCAATGACTCTGATCACACAATTTTGAACAAAGGATCAAAGATGAAAGAGCTTCTGAAAACGTTAAGCGTACAGAGATGGGATGACCATCGCTATTACCACCATAGTCGTATCAATCAAAGTCTTCACTTTGTCAGTGCGATTTCATTTTTGGTCTCCTATGTCTTGTTGTTTATCAATCCGGTCGCGGCCTCCTTTGTTGCGTGGTTGATCGCTATGACGACACGACAGTCAGGGCACTTTTTCTTTGAACCCAAGGGTTATGATCATGTAAACCAAGCGACGCATGCGCATAAGGAAGAGATCAAGGTTGGTTACAACTTGCACCGCAAGATTGTGTTGCTTGCTATTTGGGCGATGATTCCGGTTGTCGCGTACTTTGCGCCGCAGTACGTGACTTGGATGGTGCCACAGGCTTATGAAGATACGTTTTTGCGACTTGTTGGGATGTCTTGGTTGATGCTTGGAGTCGCAGGGCTAGTGTTTCGTGTGGGACAGTTGTGCATCATTGATAGCGCCCAAGCCGCCTTCGCCTGGGCGATCAAGATCATTACGGATCCGTTTCATGACATCAAACTGTATTACCGCTCGCCGATATATCTGCTGCGCGGCGAGCTGATTGACCCGATGCCCCACATCCAGCACTCCAAGTAAGCAATCAGTTCGGTGAGAGTCTGTGTGTAATCAGTTCCCTCAATAGTTGACGCTGGATGGTCTGATTTGTTTGCCCATCCGGTGTCCACCACCAAGCGTCTTTATGCATTTTCTGAGCGGCCCGCACAAAGCGCATAGCGAAAGATTCAAAATCATCGTCGCTAAAGTTCAAACTAAAAATCATTCTTCCTGTACCGACCCAGCTCAGCGCGATGCCCTCTTGCCTAAGGTAGAACTGGAGCATCCAGTTATACCGACTCGGGCAGTGATAGAGAACGGTCCACACAGTAGACATTGCTTCGACCCGAACGGGCAGATTCGCTTCAGAAAGTTGCGTGTTGAGTTGGATCGCCCTCGCGCTCCATGTGTCATTCAAACGTTCATACAACTTACGCACGGGCTCGGTTTCGATGCGATGGAGAAAAGCATTCATCGCTCCCATCACGTAGGGGTTTGCGTTGAATGTGCCTCGGGCAAAACAAAGGTCTGCAGGTCTCGCCTCTTTGTATCGCTTCATCAGTGCATGCGAGCCACACACGACGCCAATCGGAAGGCCTCCTCCCAGCGTCTTACCGTAGGTCACAAGGTCTGCTTTTATATCGAAGTACTCTTGCGCACCTCCGTGTGCAAGCCTAAAGCCAAGAAACACCTCGTCCAGAATCAGGACAATCCCACGCTCGGTGCATACGCTTCGCAACTCGTGAAGCCATGTCGTATAGGCGACTCGGTCAAAGTGGGCGCGGCGACTACCACTCAGCAAAGTCGAATCAGTGGGTGCACTCTGATTCGGATGCATCGCCTGGATCGGATTCACCAGCACGCAAGCGATATCCTTTCTGTTGCGCAGTACTCGCAAGGTGTTGGCATGCATCTCATGAAGTGTCAGGGTGTGGGGCGAGGGTGGCATCGGGTTGCCAGGTCCAGGCTGTACATCATCCCACCAGCCGTGGTAGGCAGAGGTGAAGCGCACCAGTTTGGTTTTTCCGGTGCTGTAGCGTGCGACTCGCACGGCCTGCATGACGGCTTCGGTCCCAGACATATGAAAGGAGACTTCGTCCTTGTCGGCTATTTTGCACAGACGCTCTACGTTATCGAGCACGCAGGGATGATACGAGCCCAGCACGGGCCCCAGGTCTCTGACCATGGCAATACCCTCGTCGATGCACGACTTGTAAAAGTCTTGACCGAAAAGATTGACGCCATAGGACCCGGTAACGTCGATGAATGCATTGCCATCAAGATCGGTCAGATGCACCCCTTGGCTTTCACTCCAAAAGCTACCCAGCACGAGATGCTCTTGGAGGAAGGATCGAAACTGAAAGGGAACGCGGTATTGGCTGATCAACTGAAGATCCGAGATCATCGGTTTGACTTGCACAGTGTGCGCGAGGGTTTGGGGCGAGTGGTTCTTGAGGTTGTTGCTGAGTGCAATCAGCGCAGTCGAGCGACGCGCTACGACCTCTGGTGGCGCGTTATCACAGGCAAGCCATTTATCTCGGTTGTAGGAATAGCCGGGTATCAAACGAGTGATGCGTTTTGCCCATCGCAGATGTCCTCCGAGAGAGGGAGATTTCGCAAGAGACAGTTGAAGTCGTTGCCAAAGTTTTTTGGCGATCACCCAGAGCGCGACGAGTATGAGAACGTACTGCGCAATTTGTAATGTATCTAGAGGATATTCGTTCATGGAGCCTCACCGTAAAAGCTCCTTTTTATGAAAATTGGATGACTAAATGATGACTTTTAGTAAACAAGTTAGAAACATTGTCTTGAACGAGGATATCAACTTCCTTCTGACGAACCGGATCCCACGCAAAGCCGTTACGCACTTTATGGGGTGGTTCAGCAAGCTGCGTAATCGGTGGGTCTCCAGGCTGTCGATCTCGGTCTGGCGTGTATTTACCGACCTGGATTTGTCCGACGCAAAAAAGCAACAGTTTGATAGTCTTCACGAGTGCTTCACCCGAGAGCTTCGAGACGGTGCGCGAGTCATTGACCGGAATCCAGAGGTATTCGTCAGCCCCTGTGATGCAATTGTCGGTGAATGCGGCTACGTGGTTGATGGTCAGGTATTTCAGGCTAAGGGATTCCCTTACGCGATAGAAGAGCTCTTTGGTCGATCAGAGGACGTTAGCGCGTGGAGGGATGGTTGCTATGTAACCTTGAGACTGACCTCTGCCATGTATCACCGTTTTCATGCCCCTCACGATGGCGTGTTGCGTCGAGTGGTCTACATGTCAGGGGATACCTGGAACGTCAATCCGATCGCACTTAAACGTGTAGAGAAGCTCTTTTGTAAAAATGAGCGAGCCATGCTCGCTATGAACGTCGGAGCTGGGGAGTATGCCGTCGCACTCGTTCCCGTCGCGGCGATTCTGGTGGCGAGTATTCGTTTGCATGCGCTCGATACGATCTTCGGTGCGAGCTATCAGGGCGAGACGACAATGCTGTGTGAGCATAGGTTCGAGAAGGGACAAGAGCTCGGCTGGTTTGAGCATGGCTCAACGATCATCGTATTTGCGCCAAAGGGTTTCTCGCTGAGCCCTGGGATTATGTCTGGTGCACGACTACGCATGGGGCAGCCGTTAATGAACATGCCGCAAGAGGGTATAGCGCACCACAACGGCGCCATGTCCGCTCAAGGAGGGCTCTGATGACCCGCGGTTTTTATTACGTCATTGGGGCACAAACGTTTTCCGCCCTCGCGGACAATGCGCTTTTTATTGCAGCGATTGCACTGATTCAACAGCTTTCAGGCCCAGACTGGATGGCATCTATTATGAAGTGGTGGGTCGCCGTCGGCTATGTTGTTCTGGCCGCTTACGTCGGTGCATTTGCAGACACCTATCCCAAAGGACGGGTCATGTTGTGGACAAACTCGCTCAAAGTGTGTGGTTGTGTCCTGATGTATTTTCATAGTGCATTCCACTTAAGTGGCGAGGGTCAGATCGCTTTAGTCTGCGCGGCTTTTGCAATTGTCGGTGTCGGTGCAGCGGCGTACTCCCCAGCGAAGTACGGCATTATTACTGAGATGCTTGCGCCGGAAGACCTTGTCAAAGGTAACAGTTGGATAGAAGGAATGACGGTCCTCTCCATCATTCTTGGAGCCGTATTAGGTGGTCTATTGGTATCGCCCACCGTTGCTTCCTGGCTCCTTTTACAGCCAGCCATTGGGGCGCTTGCCACAACGCCAGCAGAGGCCGCAATTGTTGTGATCGCATTTCTCTATGCAATCGCTGCGTGGTTGAATTTTCGCATTCCCGATACGGGCGTGCGCTATCCTCGGCAGTCGAACAACCTTATGACCTTAAACCGTGTTTTTTTTCGGTACGTATCGGTGTTGTGGCGTGACAAGCTCGGGCAGATATCGTTGGCGGTCACAACGCTATTTTGGGGAGCCGGCGCGACATTGCAGCTCGTGGTGATTGAATGGGGACGGGTTCAGCTTAACTACCGCCTAGATCAAGCGAGCATTTTGATGGGTGTTGCAGCACTTGGCACTATATTCGGTGCGATTGCAGCCTCCAAGGTCACTATTCAGCGATCCCTCTCGGTGCTGCCGGTTGGCGTCGGTATGGGGCTAGTTGTACTGGCGATGCCTCTTGTGCAGTCAACGCTGTCTGTGTATGCCTTATTGCTGTTAATTGGCGGATTATCTGGCTATTTTGTGGTGCCGATGAACGCGTTGTTGCAGCATCGAGGGCATGTGTTGCTGTCGGCGGGACACTCAATCGCTGTCCAGAATTTTAACGAGCAACTTAACATTCTGGCAATGGTGTCTCTTTATACAGTCATGCTCTGGTTAGAGATACCGATTAACGTCATCATCGTCGCATTTGGCGTGATGGTTGCAGCACTTATGACGCTAATTATTCGATGGAATAATGTGAATCACAAACAGAACCCTGCGCTGCCTCAACAGATTGGCGATTCAGGGCACGGGCGGTCTTTGTGAGTCTGTTTGCCGAGGGTTATTTTTCGAAGCCAAAGTGACGCCGATACCTCGCGCCCATGTTGGAGATAGATAAGAGCATGGGAAAGTCTGCGGTATTGAAATCTGGATCCCAGGCTGGCTGGCCACAGATCTGCGCGCCAAGCTTTTGGTAGCCGGCCAGCAAGGCTGGCGCTTTGGCAGGAAGGGAGCTGTCGAGACGTTCAACGGGGTAGCGGTTGTGCGGCGTGACACGCAGAGTATCGGGTTGTATGACTGCATCGCGTACGTCACGCCAGACTTTTGCAGCCGTTACGCCGTCATCGCGCAAGCTCACACTCGCGCAACCAAATACATATTGATGGTTGCCTCTCTTCAAAATTTCAGCTAAGCCGGACCAGAGCATCATGAGCGCTCCGCCTTGCCTGTAGGATTCATGTATGCAAGCTCGTCCAAACTCGACAAGCTCGAGGCGGAGATCCCCTAGGCCAGAGAGATCAAATTCGGATTCGGAATAGTAACCACCGGCCCGTGACGCATTTTGTGGAGTGAGTACACGGTAGGTTCCGACGACTTCATCTGTTTCCAGATCCCTCACCATCAAGTGCTCGCACCAGCGATCAAACGCATCGCTATCTAATCCGGGAGTATTGGGGTTGAATTCAGCGCCATACTCGCTTTTAAAAGTGTCGTAACGTAATCGCTGGATGAGGTCTAGTTCTTGAGTGGTTTGAGCGAGACCGACCACCAAGCCACTGCGGGTTGTTGACGTGCTCGGAGGATTGATAAAACTTGGGGCGTTGTGTACAAGTTCAAGCATCTAGACAGTCTCCTGAGATGCCCGTCATTGTGCGAAAGAGATATTTCAAAAAAGTGACGATTTGATGAAATATTTGTGATTCATATCCTTGTATGTTGTGGTTATATTTGTCATTCAGTTGTCATGTGATTTTGCTGCAATCGTGGCTTCAAAAGGGAGCTGCTATGTCACATGATTTAGATGACCAAAATGTAAATCTTTCCGGTAATGCTAGTTTTCAGGACGTGTTGTCCTTGGCGGTACAAAATCGTGGTCGCCGAAATATCATTAAAGGCGGACTCGGTTTGGCGACGCTTGCTGCGTTGCCTGGTCTAGCGCATGCTTCTAGGGCCGTTCCCCAAGCGTTACCATCCTCTCTTACCTTTCCGTCAGTTGCAAAAAGTGTGTTTGACCAGGTGGTGCTACCTCCTGGTTATAGCTTTAGTATTCTGCATGCAGCAGGTGATCCGATTGATACTACCGTTCCCGCGTACACAAACGCCGGCTTGGAAAAGGACGACTGGTCTCATCGCATCGGTGATCATCATGACGGGATGGAACTCTATTACATCGACGATGCTGGACGCTATTCAACGACCGCGACGTCTAGAGCGGTGCTTTGCGTCAATCACGAGAGTTCGGCTGACTCTCATTTCCTGCACCCTGAGGGACAGACTTCAAATGGGCAGTCTCGCAAAAAGTTTGATCAGTTTGGTTTTTGGGACTTAGGCGTGCGTCCTGAGCTCGAGGTGTTGAAAGAAATTAACTTGCATGGCGTGTCAGTGGTTGAATTGCAGCAGACCGGCAGAGAGTTTTCTTATAAAATTGACTCGACATTGAATCGTCGTATCACGCCAGAGACGCCGATGCGGATTGCGGGCCCCCGCGACCAACTAGCCGATATCCAAAAAATGATGCGCACGGCCTTTGATGCCACTGGTGCGACCTCGCGGGGCACACTCAACAATTGCGGACACGGGATGACCCCCTGGGGGACTTACCTGGCATGTGAGGAAAACTGGGCACGGTATTTTCAGATCGCTCCTGGTGCGAATCCTGGCGACGTCAATCACGTGGCTTCGCTTAAGCGCTACGGCGTTGCTTCTGCGCCCTTAGATCCAAAGGCTCCTCGGGCCTCTAGCCAAGGTTGGCATACCGTATCGAGCTCCGACAGCCGTTTTTCTCGATGGAATCTTGCCGTCTTGGCCGCTGAGCCAACGGCCGATTTCCGTAATGAAGCCTATACCTTTGGCTACAACGTAGAAATTGATCCGCTCAATCCCCGCTCTACACCGGTCAAGCGCGTCACCATGGGGCGCTTCGCCCATGAAGCTGCTGTTTGCGGCATTCCGGTGGCAGGCAAGCCTTTGGCTTTCTATATGGGTTGCGATTCAGTCAACGAATATATTTACAAGTTCGTGAGTAAGGAACTTTGGGATCCGAAGGATGTTGGTGGAGGGTTGGCAGCCGGCGATAAATACTTAAACGAGGGCGCTTTGTATGTCGCGCGATTTGATGCCGATGGCACAGGGCGCTGGTTGGAACTGACGTTTAAAAACCCAGCGATCGCAAATTTTGCAACCTATCGTTTCGCTAATCAGGCGGACGTGTGGGTCAACGCCCGTTTGGCTGCTGACGCGGTGGGCGCCACGCCAATGGATCGCCCCGAGTGGGGGGCTGTGAATCATGTGAATGGAGAAATATATTTTGCTCTAACAAATAACAACGTGACACACCGCACACCGGCAAAAGTCAATGCTGTTAATCCACGCAGTTACGCGGATCCGGATGGCCGTAAGTCAATGGGTAATCCCAATGGTCATATCATTCGTTTTCGCGAAGACGGTGGGCTATCCACTGCGGCCAACTTCGCTTGGGATATCTTTCTGTTTGGTGCCGAAGATGATGCTGGACCCGCGAATCTATCTGGGTTGACTGCCGCGAATGACTTCTCTTCGCCCGACGGCCTTTGGTTCAGTAAGGCAACTGGAATTTGCTGGATCCAAACTGACGATGGTGCGATGACGGATGAGACGAATTGCATGATGCTCGCCGCCATTCCCGGTAAAGTCGGGGACGGAGGTAAGCGCACGATCGAGAACAAGCTCACGATCGCCGGTGTCGAGCAAACCGGGACTCAGGAGACCTTTGTGGGTGCGGTTCTCGGCGAGGGGCGTTTGAAGCGGTTTTTGGTGGCGCCCAAGGGCGCCGAGGTAACTGGCGTGACAGAGACGCCGGACGGCAAGACGCTGTTTGTGAATATCCAACATCCTGGGGAGAAAACGCCCGCATTAGGGGTCGCGGAGGGGTTTAAACTGGAAAGCAGTTGGCCGGGGAATATGGGCTATGGAAAGCCGGGCCGTCCGCGATCTGCGACGATCGTCATCACTCGGGACGATGGTGGTTTAATCGGACTGTAGAGAGGATCGGCCCCGCCGTGCCTGGCGGGGTCGTAATCAAAATGAAATATTTGCTAGTTAAGGTAGCGCCTTAGTGTAGATATGATGTTGTATCGTCTACCGATTAAGCTGGTCTATAGGAATTAATATGCCTGATAAACACATCTCGTCGCAGTTCGACCTTGAGTTGAACGCTCTTTGTAGTAGCTTGCTTGAAATGGGTGGGCTCGTAGAGTCGCAGACGCAAGAGGCGATGGCTGCGTTTACCGAAATGGATCTGGAGCGTTGCGAGGCTGTGATCGCTCGAGAAAAAATCATCAACGCAAAAGAGATCGAAATTGACTCGGGCTGCACTGAGATTATTGCAAAGCGGCAGCCCACTGCACGCGATCTGCGTCTGATTATGGCGATCTCCAAAGCCAATACAAACCTAGAGCGTGCGGGCGACGAAGCCGAGAAGGTTGCGAAACGCACGAGAAAGATTATCCGCAAAGGTGTTGAGAACAATATCAACGTTGCAGAGATAATCATCTCGGGACAAATGGCCCTTAAACAGCTGCGTCAAAGCCTAGATGCCTTTGCAAGGCAAGACGCTGCGGCAGCTGCCGCGATCGTTCTGGATGATAAACAGATTGACGAAGAGTTTCGTGCCTTTGTGCGTAAGCTGACGTCCTATCTTGCTGAAGATCCGCACACCATTGCGACTGGCTTGGATATTCTAACCATCGCGAAGTCTGTCGAGCGCATTGGTGATCATGCAAAGAACATTGCGGAGTTCGTTATTTATGTCGTGGGTGGTGATGATCTCAGACACACTCCCAAGAAAGAGTTAATGCAACGCGCGACGGAATAGGGATTGGATCATGAGTCAACGTATTCTGATTGTTGAAGACGAGCCCTCAATATCTGAACTGATTGCGATCAATCTACTTCACGGCGCGTATGTTGTCGATCGCGCTTTTCAGGCCGATGAGGCGACCCAGTTGATACGTCAGACCATGCCAGATCTAATCATTCTTGATTGGATGCTTCCTGGAAAGTCAGGCGTTCAGTTTGCGAAAGAGTTGCGAGCCAACGAAGCTACGGCAATGGTTCCTATTTTGATGCTCACCGCAAAGAGCGAGGAGGCAGACAAGGTGCTGGGTCTGGATTCCGGAGCGGATGACTACATGACCAAGCCCTTCTCAACGAAGGAGCTCATGGCGCGCGTCAAGGCGCTTCTGCGTCGCCATAGTCGGGCGCCATCCCAAGATGAATTGATGGTACTTGGCGCGATGCGGTTAGACCCGGTCACACATCGCGTTACAGCCGAGTGGCCTAATGCTACTCGTCGCGAAATCGTGGTTGGACCTACCGAGTTTCGTTTACTACAGTTCTTAATGAGCGCTCCAGAGCGGGTGCATTCCCGGGCTCAACTGTTAGATCAGGTGTGGGGCAATGAGGTATTCATCGAAGAGCGAACTGTCGATGTACATATTCGCAGATTAAGAGTCGCGCTCGCCGTCGCGAAATGTGATGCCTACATTGAAACCGTGCGAGGAGTCGGTTATCGTGCCACGAGAACACCGAGCCCAAATGCGGACGGTGATAAGTCTTAGATACAGTCGCTCGGAGCTTTTTGATTGATGTCGGCAGCCGCAGGGCGTTTCATGCTAATCGTACTTACCTCACTCGCTTTGGCGATATTGGGGTACGAAGTGATGGGTGTGTGGGGTACTTATCTCTTCGGTGTAGTGCCGCTGATTATCCCCTTGCTATATTCCTACTACAACTTACAACGGTTGCAGAAAAACACTGCTACAGCCGACGATTCGTCGTTACTCGCTGTTGGTCTGTGGGGTGAGGTGTTTACGCAGCGTCAGCGCATGTTGACAGAACTGCGAGCACGGATCCAAGCAATCGAACAACAACACGATCGGTTCATTCAAGGGTTTCAGGCATCGCCAAACGGTGTCATCATGCTTGATGAGAAGAACCAGGTTGAATGGTGTAATGCCAGTGCCGAGCGTTTTTTTGGTTTAGATTTTAAAAGGGATGCAAATCAGAGCATCGCACATCTTGTGCGTAATCCGGAGTTTGTGGGTTATCTGAATGCCGGAGATTTTGATAATCCCATTGTGATTGAACGCCTGGGTGTCGCGGCAAGCCTCACAGTAGTGGTGCAGGTATTTCCCTTTGCGGATGACCAGTCCTTGTTGTTAGCGCAAGATATTACCGAACTGCAGCGTACGGAAGCAATGCGTCGAGACTTTGTAGCAAACGTCTCGCACGAGATACGCACGCCGCTTACGGTGTTGATTGGTTTTTTGGAAACCATGCAATCGATTGAATTGGCTCCGGATCAGCAAAGTCGATATTTAGATTTGATGATGACACAATCGCGTCGAATGAAAAATCTTGTTGAAGATTTATTGACGCTTGCAAAGCTTGAGGCAAATTCTAAGGTCGCACCCTCCACGCCTTTTAGTGTGATGGCGGAAATGGGCGCATTGCGCTCTGACGCCGAGGCGCTTTCTAAAGGTAAACATCGTATTGATTTTTCGGTAGAGTCAGCGCATGCGTTGATGGGAGAGCAGCGTGAGTTGCAGTCTGCTTTTAGTAATCTCATATCGAACGCGATTCGCTACACGCCCGAAGGCGGCTCTATTCAAGTGAAGTGGTCGGTGGCAGAGGACGGTTACGGTGAGTTCGCCGTGACTGACACCGGACCAGGTATTGATGCAGCGCACATCGCACGCTTGACCGAGAGATTTTATCGGGTCGATGGTAGCCGCTCACGCGACACGGGTGGGACTGGCCTTGGGCTTGCCATCGTCAAGCACATTGCAAGTAGGCATCATGCCCAGTTACAAATTGTGAGTACGCTAGGGAAAGGAAGTACGTTCACCTTACGCTTCGCACCGGAGCGCTTGGACGTTGTTGGCACTTAGGTGCGTTTAGATACCGTCATGGCTCAGAAGGCAGTTAATACTTTTTAGCGAACCAGCACAGACGGTGATGCGGGGATGCTGCCGGGAATCTTATTCAACGTAATGAACTGAGACAGCAAGTCAATAACAATCCCAGAGTATCCCGCATGTGTTTTTGGGATTGAATAGCGCTCTCCATCCGCGGTAGCCTGGTATAACGGCTGTTGAGTTGTAGAATTTTTCTGGATGATAAGTAATGAGTAGGGGTTCGGCTGACTCGTATTTAGTTCGGAAAATTTGGAAATAGGAGGGACCGAAACATAATAGGGTGGCTCCTGTGTCTGCACTCTTAGCAGTTGTCCAAGAAAATCAAAAATGTTTCTAGTTGAGCGTAAGCGGATCACCAACTCCTTTTGATTATCTTGTGGCTTGATCGCAGGTAATCTTGAGGAGTCGGTTTCAATATGTTTGGCCAGAGATCCCTTGCAAAATAGCGCCTCTCCACTCACACCGGGCAATTGATAGTTTGAAAAGCGATCTTTGTTAATGCACAAGCGTGTCACTTTCTTGACTTGCGTTAGCTGATACAGATTTTGATCTAGGCTCGACACCTTCTTGGCGCGCAGTTTCAGATTTTTGACGGCGGCTAGATTATGGGTAATGCTTTTTTCAATTTCCTCACGACGCATCGGTATGCCGATTGCGACTTCCTCTTCGATTTGCTCCGTCGTAATGTCCCATCGAATGAGGTGATATAGGTGTTTCTGAAACTCTGCGTAATTTGGTAGCGTGGGGTTATTTAGAAATATCTCTTTGCGTCCCTTAGTGTCTATGATCTCGATGGAGTCAACCACGAGCGTCAGCAATATCTCTTTCGGTATGTGGTCCGCTGAAAAGTAATGGACGGCTTCGACTGGAATTTGACTCAAAAATCCAGACATAAATGATGAATTGTCTAAAGACGCTTGGGTAAAGCTAAAAGAGTTGCCGGTAGACAGACCAGCGGCAAGCCCGCCGTCGGCGAGACCTTTAGACAGTAGTGCGGCGCTAACCGTTACGGATCCAGAGCCAATGACTGTCGGAATATCCAGAAAGCTCAAGGGGCGCTGTTGGGAGGCGCGAACAATATTGACCAGGATATTATTGACTTGATACTTTTCGACTACTTCGCCATACGTTGCCGACATCTCACTAAATTCGGGTCTGAGTAACGAGCATGATGAAAGACTGATGGCTAGCAAGGAGGCAGCAACGCGAGCGGTGAGCCACTTCAGACGATGCCACGCATCTTTTGTCGAGGGCATGCTAGTCCTTGAGTTTTGCTGGCACGAGTTGCAAGCTTTGTAGGTGGTCTAGTTGCGCATAGAGGCCTTCTTTTGTATTCGCAGGCGGGCTTGCGCCGGCCTCGAGCCCCTTGAGCTCCATATACTTGTGCTCCATTTTGCGAATGGTTTCAAGGGCGTCCTTGATGACCTCGTCGTGCGGATTGGCAAGCAAGGGGTAAATGGCATAGACCAAACTGTAGACTGAGGACCCACCCGTATGGCCGGGGTTAGGGTAGCCCGTCCTGAAAAGAGTCTCTAAGGCCTTCGCGCACTCTGCATTCGTATTTGCGTTTCTAAGAAAAAAGCGTAACTCCTCAACCCTGTCTGACACATTGAATTTTGTGCTTTCGATTTGTAGGCGATTTACCGCCTTAGCAACAGACTTTGCATGCTCTCGCTGCAAAAATGTAGCCATGCCGGAAAGGATAACTGAAGACAGTAGCCAAATACCAAGATTGGAATTGAAAAACTTTATAAATCGGCGCCCAACGCTGTCGGCATCTGCAGCAAGCGTACCGATTTTTTTTATAGGTTGTATCTCTGCGCGATAAATTTCCTCTAGCGCGATTTCTGCTTTTCTTGCGTCGGTTAGTTCAGGCATATCTCTCGTCCTTGGCTAGAAACTAACCGAGCCTAGGCCTTGCGCTAAGCAGCCGTGAATTAAAAAAATTTACGTCTTGTACCTGACGGATCCGTTTAGCGCCCGCTAGCAAGCAGACGTCAAGACACGACTCCAACACAATCACACCAGCATAGGCGCTGCCAAAGCTAAGGATACTGGCCATCGTTGGGATACTTAAGCCTTGGCCGTAAACCGACCAGAAGGCCACCCAGGCGACGACTCCACCTTGAAATGCGAGTGACAGTTTAAGGGTTTGGCGATACGTCAGATCGACATACGGCGTAGACGGCGCGATGACACGCTTTGCAATAGCGCCCATCGCAAATAGCGGAAGCAGCAAGGAGGTCAGATTCATACCGAGCTGTGGCAAATCAGTCGGGGCGAAAAATACACCTTGTATGAGTAAACCAAGTGCGAGACCAAGCGCGGTTGGTGCTGCGCCAAACAAAAGAAACAGTGTGCTTCCCATAATCAGGTGCACTTCCGAGACCCCGACCGGGTGGTGCCAGAGCACTTCAAAAGAGCAAAATACCAAAAAGGTCGCAATGATCGAGCGTGTCACGAGTGCAGAAAGGCCATCAGATCGAAGCATTTCGATGGCAGCCTTGGCGGTGAGCGTAAACGCCACGCTAGCTGTACCGATGCTCAGAAGTATTTTTGCGCCGTCTACTACGCCTGGCTCGATATGCATGATGCGGACACCCAAAAGAAGTTGGAACAAGAGGTTGCGAGTTAGCAACTATAAAGTATCGCGAGGGTTGAGTCAGGTCAACTCTGTTTTCTAGACTCTGATGCAAAATCGAACCCGACTAGGTAAATTCTGGTTTAAGCTCAGGGTAAATACCGGTAATGTAACGACCACCGAACCCCTAGCATCCATTGAATTAGTTACTAAGAGTGTATTGAGTGTTAGCAAGCATCGCTCCAATTAGACGTTTTCACCTCGGCAAATGGCTTTTGCGGGCATTTGTATTCTTGGTTTACGCAATTATGTTGTGCCCCTTAGTCTTTGTGATCTGGCTAAGCTTTTTCAAGGATTCGATTCTTTATTTTCCACCCTCGGGGTATACGTTGTCCTGGTACAAGAATGCCTGGGACAATCAGTCTTTTGTTAATGGGTTTATGTTCAGTTTGCAGTTGGCCATTGTTTCGGCACTGATTGGCGTTTCGATGGGCGTTGTAGCGGCGCTAGGCTTGATTCGATATCGCTTCAGAGGTGCAAAATATGTGAATACCCTTTTGTTGTCGCCGTTATTGATGCCTGGAATTGTTGCTGGAATAGCGATTTATTTGTTTTATTTAAGGACGGAAAACTTTTTAGATCGCGATATCGTAGGCACTCTGGGTGGGTTGGTGCTGGCACATATTTGTCTGACTATTCCCTGGACGGTGCGGCTTGTTTCTGCAAGCATGCACGGCTTAGATCCCTCGATAGAGGAGGCCGCGCGCAATTTGGGTGCGAACGGACGTGTTGCTTTCTGGCGCATCACTCTGCCAATGCTACGTCCTGCAATCGTAGCCGCTGCATTGTTTAGTTTTATCGTTTCGTTCGAAAATCTCGAGGTCTCGCTGTCCCTTGTTGGACCTGGGAGCACCACACTACCTATCGCGATCATGCAATATCTCGAATTCAATCTGGACCCGACTATCGCAGCGGTATCGTCGGTTCAAATCCTTTTGCTCGGTATCATCATGTTGGTGACTGACCGTTTCGTCAAACTCAGTCAAGTGGTGTGATCTCATATGGCTAATGTTTCTCTTATTCATCTTAAAAAGCAGTTTGGGCAATCTGTCGCCGTCTCAGACTTTTCTCTCGAAATTGCGGATGGCGAATTAGTGTCATTCTTAGGGCCGAGCGGTTGTGGAAAGACGACGACGCTACGCATGATTGCGGGATTTATTGACCCGACCGCAGGCCGAATTTTGATTGGTGGCACGGATGTCACTGCATTGCCTGTTCATCAACGCAATACGGGGATGGTGTTTCAACGCTACGCGCTCTTTCCGCACATGACCGTTGCGCAAAACGTTTCGTTTGGACTTGAAATGCGGAAGGTCTCGGCCCATGAGCGAGATCGTCGCATTGAGTTGGCCCTTGATATGGTGCGAATGACCGAGTACAAAGATCGTTACCCACGTCAGCTCTCGGGTGGACAGCAACAACGGGTGGCTATTGCGCGTGCGCTAGCGATTGAGCCTAAAGTGTTTCTTCTTGACGAGCCATTGTCTAATTTGGATGCAAAGCTACGACTTGAGGTGCGGGAGGAAATCCGTGCGTTGCAGCAACGGTTGGGTTTGACGACCATCTTCGTCACCCACGACCAGGAAGAGGCTCTCGCAATATCGGATCGAATGGCGATCATGCATGACGGCAAAGTCCAGCAAGTCGGTCGCCCAGATGTTCTGTATGAGCAACCTGAGAATTTTTTCGTTGCCGAGTTTCTTGGAAAAATGAACTTTTTTTCCGGCACGTGTGTGGGGCCAGGTCAGTTTAAGACTACAGACGGATTGCTGCTCAACGTGGATGCTGTGACTCAGAGCACGAAGCGAGTGGGTGTGCGGCCAGAGCGGGTTGAATTGGTGGCTGTCGCCACAAGCGGAAACAATATACCTGTGACGGTACAGTCATCGGCATATTTAGGATCCTTCGTCGACGTGGTGTTGGCCGGTCCGAATCAGCAACGCCTATCGTGCCAAGTGCCTAATACGGCAACAGTGTCTCCCGCTGATGCATTCACGACCGGACGAGGGTTGGTCATGAACTTTAAGGCGTCTGATTGTGTGGTCTTTAATGAGGAGGGGGGCGCGTGAGCGCGGTACCCCAGGGGGGCGCTCGCCAAGCGCGACTCGGCGCCTGTTTGGCCTTCCCATCCTCTTTGGTGGTGTTTTGCATCATCATGGTGCCCATCGTCTTGATGTTTCGTTATAGCTTTAACTTTCATGATCCTGTGCACATCATGCGGGAAGGTTTTACCTTTGAAAACTACGTAAAATTTTTTAGCGATTCGTATTACCGTGGGGTGTTTTTTGACACGATAAAAGTCGCTGCGACCTGCACCTTGCTTGCGCTTCTGTTTGGTTTTCCCGTTGCGTATTTTTTGGCTAAGACACAGTCTCGGCACAAGAGCCTGTTAATTATTCTGCTGGTCTTTCCCCTGATGGTCGGCAACGTTGTCCGAGCCGCGGGGTGGATGGTGGTGCTTGGTAATGCCGGCGCAGTCAATGCCTTGCTGGTCTGGCTCGGTGTGATCGCGCAACCAATTAAGTTGCTGTACACACCCCTGGCAGTGGTAATTGGCACCACAGCCGTTGTATTGCCGTACATGATACTGACGCTCCAGAGTGTATTGGAGGGAATCGATTTCGCCGTAGAAGAGGCAGCACAGAATCTCGGTGCCAACATGTTTACGACCTTTTGGCGCGTTGTGCTGCCAATCGCAGCTCCCGGTGTTGCCGCGGGAACGATGCTGGTATTTATTTTGTGCATGAATGCTTACGCTACCCCTGTTTTGCTTGGTGGGAGCGGAATCACAATGATGGCGCCTTCTTTGTACGGCCAAATAGCCAAAGCGTCTAACTGGACCTTTGGCTCGAGCATGGCACTTATTCTGGTGATTGCCACCATGCTAATTGCGTTGAGTGCAAATTGGTTGATCCATCGCAGGTACGTCAGAACAATGGCGTCGTAAGTTCCTGCTTAACGAAATTTTGAGGTGTCTATGCAAGAAACTGTTCTCTTCAAAAATGGAAATTTGCTCGATCCGCTGCATGATGCACTGCTAGGGCCTCACGACATTTTGATTGAAAATGGGTTGATCAAAGAGGTGTCGGATAACCCGCTGAGTAGCAAAACGGCTCGAGTGATCGATGTGGCTGGCAAGACAATCATGCCTGGCTTGATTGATTTGCATGTGCATGTGACCGCGACTCAGCTAAATTTGAGTACTCAGGGCGCATTGCCGGATGCTTTGGTGATGATGCGCTCGGTACCCATTATCAAGGGCATGCTGCAGCGTGGGTTCACCACCGTACGCGATGCCGCTGGTGCTGGCTGGGGCCTGAAGTGCGCAATCAATGAGGGAACGATCGATGGGCCACGTCTCTTTATCGCTGGCCGTGCACTAAGCCAAACTGGTGGGCATGGCGATCCTCGGCCTCGGTCAGACCATTTGCGTCCGATGAGTTTTTGCGGTTGTTGCTTTCGCGCTGGTGATATCGGGCGAGTTGTGGATGGTGTTGACGCTTTGCGGGAAGCAGTCCGCCAAGAGTTTCAGATGGGTGCAGATCAGATCAAAATTATGGCGTCAGGTGGCGTTGCATCGCCCACCGATCCCATCGCCTCTTGGGGGTACTCCGACGAGGAAATCGCAGCGATCGTTCACGAGGCGAAAGCGCGTCAAACCTATGTTATGGCACATTCCTACACGCCTGAGGCCATCGCGCGTGCGGTTCGCTTAGGCGTGCGCACGATCGAACATGGCAATTTAGTCGACCAAGCGACTGCTAAGCTCATGCAAGCACACAACGCCTATGTGGTCCCCACCTTAATTACCTTCGAAGCACTCGCCAAAGAGGGTGCGCAATACGGACTGCCGGCCGATAGCGTTGCAAAAATTGACGAGGTTCGCACAGCGGGTCTTGCCTCACTTGAGATCTACCGCAACGCGGGAGTCAAGATGGGTTATGGAAGTGATTTGTTGGGCCCATCCCATCGGTTGCAGAGCGAGGAATTCCGGATTCGCGCTGAGGTCCTGCCGATCGCTGAGGTGTTACGCAGCGCGACGACCACCGCCGCGGAAGTATTGAATATGACGGGCAAACTTGGACGGCTGACGCCAGGGGCCTTGGGAGATGTCCTAATTGTTGAGGGTGATCCGTTGCGCGACGTGTCTTGTCTGCTGGGGCAGGGGGACCACATTCCGTTGGTCATGAAAGAAGGTGTTGTGTATGTGAATCGTCTTTAGGACGCGGATCGTTTTTTACTGCATGTGGAGTCGTGATGGCAGATATTAAAGCTGTGGATGTTTTGGCCGGGGAAGAGCCTCGTTTGATGTTTGAGCCTAAGGGCATGCATCCAGCTGTACCTGCGACAGGACGCACGAGTGGTGTCGGCCCTTTTAAGCGGCTCGTGCTGCGTGGTGCGACAGTCATCGATGGCACTGGCGCGCCTCCATCAGGCCCGGTTGATATCGTTGTTGAAAACGGTCGCATTACCGAAC
Source organism: Zwartia hollandica (assembly GCF_019923725.1). Classification (GTDB taxonomy): domain Bacteria; phylum Pseudomonadota; class Gammaproteobacteria; order Burkholderiales; family Burkholderiaceae_B; genus Zwartia; species Zwartia hollandica. Next base: position 200,557 of record NZ_JAHXRI010000007.1, on the reverse strand, counting down.
TAAAGAACGTGGGTACGCCACTCAAACCTATCAACCCCGGTAATCGTCCCGCCGCGGGCGATCATGAAATCGATTGTCATGGAAAGTTTGTCACACCTGGATTAATTGATTGCCATGCACACGTGGGTACGCCTTGGCACGCGATGAGTGGTGAGGTGCCGACGGCAGACTATGTGTATAAGCTGTGGCTCGCACACGGCGTGACAACCGTGCGCGAAATGGGCTCGATGAATGGTTTGAATTACATGCTGCAACAGCGCGATGCCGCAGAGGCGAATCAAATCGCGGCGCCGCGAATGAGTTTGCATGCTTATTTTCCTGCCGTGAATGAGCGTATTAAGACGATATTTACCCCTGAACAAGCACGTGACTGGGTCAAGCGCGTAAAAGCACGAGGTGCTGATGGCATCAAGTTCTTTGGTGCGCCACCTACCATCATGCAGGCAGCACTTGATGAGGCAAGTAAACAGGGACTGCGTAGTGGCTGCCACCATGCGCAGATGGCCGTCACCCGTGTAAACGCATTGAGTTCCGCGAAATGGGGGCTGACGAGCTCCGAGCATTATTACGGCATTCCTGAGGCGCTCTTTGAAAACCGTACTGTTCAGAATTTCCCGGCGGACTATAACTACGGTGATGAATATTTCCGGTTCTCCGTGTCCGGTCAGATGTTTATGCAGGCGGCTCAGCCCGGTAGTAGAAAGTGGAATGACGTTCTTGAGCAGTTTCTCGAGGTTGGTCATACGTTCGTGCCGACTTTCAATATCTATGACGCGAATCGAGACCTAATGCGCGCACGCAGGGCTGACTGGCATGGCGATTACACGGTCAAAACAATCTGGAAGTACTTCCAGCCCCAGCGCGGTGGCCATGGTGCGTACTGGTATCGTTGGAGTACGACGAATGAAGTCGAGTGGAAGCAGAACTATCAGTTGTGGATGCAGTTTGTAAACGAATACAAGAACCTTGGTGGACGTGTCTGCGCAGGTAGCGATTCAGGCTTTATCTATCAAATCTATGGTTTTGGACTAATCCGTGAGCTGGAGTTGCTTCAAGAAGCTGGCTTCCATCCTCTTGAAGTGTTGCGTGCCGCAACATCGCTTGGTGCCGAGCTATTAGGTCTGGAAGATGATACCGGCTCTATCGATGTTGGTAAACGTGCCGATTTGCTTGTTCACGATCTGAATCCTTTGGAAGATTTCAAACTCATGTATGGTACCGGGGCCATACGCCTGAATGACGAAACATCGAAGGCAGAATGGAAACGTTCGTTGCGTTATACGATCCGCGCTGGTGTGGTGTACGACACCGAGCAATTATTAGCTGAAGTGCGGGATATCGTGAATCAGAGCTGGGTAGGTAGCGAAGATGACAGACCACCAGCCCGTTGAACTCGTTGTTCTGTGTGGCTTTCTAGGCAGCGGAAAGACAACATTGCTGTCAGAGTTTTTGCGTCAAACGCAGCTGCGTGACACCGCTGTCATTGTCAATGAAGCGGGTGAGATTGGCATTGATGGTGTCTTGGTCGCCGAAGATCAGGAAGCGCTGGATTTACGCATGCTTGCTAACGGATGCGTTTGTTGTTCCTTGCGTAGCAGTCTAGTGACGACGGTCGCGGATCTGCTAGATGCTCCCCGTCCAGTGGGTGCTCCTGCCCTGCGTCGTGTCATCCTGGAGACCAGTGGATTGTCTCGTCCGGGGCCCATTTTGGCGTCTTTAGCAGATCCCGAGCTGTCGAGCCGTGGGTTACGCGTCTCGGTAATCTCTACGCTCGATGCGCAATCGGGCGGGCTACGTACCGAGCAGTTTGAAGATGCGGCTGCTCAACTTGCGGCAGCACAAAAAATTGTGCTTACAAAGATTGATCTAGTCGATGATGCGACACTCGCTGAGCGCGTACGACAAGCACAGGCGATCAATCCGCTGGCCGAAATCTTATTTGGACGTGAGCGGGCTGCATTAGTTGATGCAGCATTCGCCCCGGCTAACGAAAACACTCTCCCCATTGCTGAAGTGGCTGCGGCTAATTTGAGCTATTCAGGGTCAGGGTTTGAGCACCATCGCATACATGTGCTGTGCGGTGAGGCAGCTCCTGGCATCTCCTGGGAAAACTTGTCTTGGTGGTTGGATGACCTTGCAGGTTTGGCGGGTGAAAAGCTGTTGCGTGTTAAAGCGCTGGTGACGGTAACGGACTGCGAAGAGCCGATTCTCATTCAAGGGGTAGGTACTACCTATGGCATGCCACGTCGAATGTTGACGCAAAAAAATCGTCCTGATGTGATTATCGTCATTACTCGCGATCTCAGTGCCGCCGAAATTTCCGAGCATTTTGCGCAGTCAGCAGTTAAGCTGTATCCGATGGCCGGTGTGGCATCATCGCGGTTGGGCCATTCCAGTCAAATTTCTTTGTCTTCAAGGAGTTTTTATGCAAGCAACGACCTTTAAACGACGTACGTTTTTAAAATCGTCCTCTGGACTGCTGTTGGCTTCTGCACTGCCGATCTTTGGTCGCGAGGCCTTTGCGCAGGACGCAAACGTTATTGTCGGCACGTGGGGTGGAGACTACCAAAACCTGCTTCAGAAGATTGTGAATCCCCTAGCTGGTGCGCCGGTGGTGTTTGATACGGGTAACGCGGTGGCACGTGCAACAAAAATTCGCGCAGAAACAAAGTCTCGTCGTGGTTCGATGGATGTTGCTTTATTGCAAGATGTTGACATGTACGACCTGTCACTGGTCGATCCGTTTGAAGCCGTCAGCGTAGCTAACACGCCTAATTTTGCGAATACGTACGAGCAGTTCCGCACGCCATACTCGATCCCCCATATCTTTAGTGCGATGGTGTTGGTCTACAACAAGGAAAAAATTCCGACACCTCCGGACTCGTTTGCTGCAGCGACTGACCCGAAGTATCGCGGTCGTGTTGGCTTTTCGGATATTTTGCATGTGGCCAATACGCTGTTCGTAGGCTTAGCGAATGGCGGCAATATGTCGACATTCAAAGCGGGTATGGATATGTTGGCAAACATCAAGAAGAATGATCCTAAGGTCTTCCCCTCCAACGAAGCGGTGGCTGCTGCGCTCAAGTCGGGTGAGATTTGGATGACCTGTATGTGGAAGGCGCGCGCATTACAGTGGCAGGACGCTGGTCTACCTCTGGGTTTTGTTGTGCCCAAAGAGGGTGCTGTTGCCGTGACTTTTGAGGGTGCGGTGCCTAAGAACTCGCGCAACAAGCCAGGTGCTTGGAAATTTTTGAACGCAATGATGGATCCGAAAGGGCAGGTTGAATTTGCTAAAGCGATGGGTTATGCGCCTACAGTTCGTAATGCAGACTTGCCGGCCGATGTTAAGGCGCGAGTCAGTTTTAGCGATAGCGAAATCAAGCGTGTACTACCCTACGACTCCAAGTCTTTGGTCTCTGAAAAAACGCAGGTTCTTGAGTATTGGAATAAGTTTTTTAAGGCAGGCGCTTAATTGTCGAAGTCTGAATCAGCATCTCGATAAGGGGTGCTGATCAGAGATCGCGATTTTCTTGCGGAGTGCGCTGCCACAAATTTGTGCGCAGTGCCGTAAATATCAAGCAGGCCGCGATTAAGCTGGCGGCGCACAAAAAAACATTTTTAAAGCCGCTGATGAAGACTTGCTTGGTTGTCATTGCTTCGACGTAAGAAGAGGACTCTGCCAGTTGTAGTACCCAAAGCCAAAACATTGCTCCGGTGACCACACCCACCGTACGCGTAAAAACAGTGATGCCCCCCGCAACGCCACGCGCTTGGCGAGGAAGACACGCAACAATCCAGTCTGCGTACGCCACTTGAAATAGCCCCAAGCCTAAGCCATGAAGGATCATTGAAAAGAAAATGAGACTCCAGTTTGGAACATCAGACCACAACATCACGCAAATTAAGCCGCTGGTACATATCCAGGCGGCTCCATAGGCAATCAAGTTGGATGGCCAGCGTTTAGAAACAATCCCTGTGAGCATAGAGCCAAGCAGTGTGCCACTCGCCCAACAGCCTAAGACCATTCCAATGCGTTCGGCTGGCCAGGCCGCGACCGTGGAAAGGTAGTAGGGAACTAATAAAGGGATTGCAAAGGTAGAGAGTTGCAAGACGGCGCTCACGATGTTTATCCAAAGGAAGCGTTTGTCTTCACGGCTTGTGTGAAATAACAGCCTCAACGTTGAAGGTTTCGTTTGTGCGGTAGACATCCCGCGGTTTAGCGCGTTGGCCTTGAGTCGTGGCGCTAGTAAGGGCAAAAAGGCAAGCGCAATAATCGCGATCGGGACTCTAAACCAGTAAACGCCTGGCCAGTCCATCCAGGCCACCATGAGGCCACCAATTAGTGGCGCCGCCACGCTGGCTATCGCCGTCATACTTCCGTACAGAGATAATGCTCGGGTGCGTTGTGTCTCGTCGTAGAGAAAGGTGACAATGGCGGGCGCGCAGGACAATGTTAGGGCCATTGCCACCCCTTGCAACACACGTGCGGCGATCAGCCAAGGGTAGGTGGGAGCCAAGGCGCAAAGTGTTAGCGCAATAATTGCGAGTACGAGACCAGCCCTAAACACGCGCAGATGTCCTAGCCGATCGCCCAACGCACCAAACCCGATGACGAGGACGCCGTATGTCAGGACGTAAGAAAACGGAATCCAGAGAATGCTTTGTGTGGGAAGCGAGAAGGCCTCTGAGATCGCAGGAAAGGCGACGTTCACAGAGAAATCCAGCGGGGCAATGGAAGCCCCTAACCCAATGACGAACAAAGCGATGATATTCAAAAGGACGTGTCGCAATAAAAAGTATTCTGTATCATTAAACACCAATACCATCGATACAATTTTTAATCGTCGTTGTGTTGCTAACAGCTAGATAGCCATAGGATTCCTTTGTATGAACGCTGGCCTGAAGGTCGACTCTCTTGTCATGAGCCTCTATCCGGAAGCGCAGTGGCTTTTTGATCAATTGCGTGAAGGCAGCGCTGATGCGGCCCGAGGTGGCGTGACGCGCGATACCTACGGCCCTGGCGAGCAGTTCGCGCATGACTTAGTTGCAAAGTATGCAGCTGATCTTGGTCTGGAAATCCGGCATGACCATATGCGTAACACGTACATGGTGTTGCCAGGCCTAGACCGCGCGGCCCCAGCCGTTGTCATTGGGTCGCACCTTGACTCAGTCGCGGCGGGTGGTAATTATGACGGTGCGGCTGGCGTCGTGGCGGGTTTGATTGCGGTGGAGGCGATACGAGAGTCTGGTCTTCAACCGGAATGCGACATTGTGGTGATGGGTGTGCGTGCGGAGGAAAGCATTTGGTTTCAAGTATCGTATATCGGTAGTCGCGGTGCGCTGGGGTCGTTGCAAGCAACGGCGCTGCAGGCCAAGCGTATTGATACAGGACGCACCCTAGCGGAGCACCTGTTAGAGGCCGGTGGTGACCCCACTGCCGTTGAGCGAAGCGCGGCGTATCTCACACCGCAAAATGTCAAAGCCTTCATGGAAGTGCATATTGAGCAGGCTCCTAGCCTTGCCATAGACGGACATGCGATCGCGATAGGCTCGGGAGTGCCGGGAAACTTTCGTTACCCAAAGATCAAGATCACGGGCGAGTACGGTCATGTTGGTCTAGGTCGTCGTTATCGTCATGATGCCTCGCTTGCGGGTGCCGATATTGCACTCGGACTCGACAAGATCTGGGCGGAGTGGGAGCAAGCAGGTCGTTTGATGGCCTGTACGATTGGCGAGTTTCAGACAAACAGCGCGCGCCATGGACTGACCATCGTGCCTGGAGAGTTTGGCTTAAGCCTGGATGTGCGCGCCTATGACAGTGCAGATCTTGCTGAACTGAAGGAGAAGTTTTTAGCGTTGGTCAAGGACGTGGCTACCAAGCGTCGCGTCAAAATCGAGCTTGGGCCAGAAGCCTCGGCCGGTGTTGCCCCCGCTGATCCACTGATCACCTCCCAGTTGCGTGCATGCGCAAAAGAATTAGGCTTGCGAGCGCCTGACCTGCCGAGTCCTGCTTCGCATGATTCGGCAGCGTTTTATGCTGCCGGTATACCTTTCGGCTTCTTGTTTATCCGTAATCCTAACGGTAGTCACCATCCCGATGAGGAGATGTCGGTAGACGACTTTCTCATGGCAACCTCGGTGCTGACGCAATGGCTAGTTACACATTGTTGCAAAAATTAGTTTGCCTGAGTTGCAGCGCTACAGGATAATTTTGCTTTCAGAATGATTAGGATTGCAAATGCAGGAAAGGCTCGCGCGCTTCGAGAAGTTTGAGATTGATACGCGGGACCGCTTAGCACGCATTGAGACACGCTTGGATATGTTTGCTACAAAATCTGATTTGAACGCGCTCAAGGCTGATTTGTATAAAGAACTGCACAAGGAGCTCCACGGGATGACGTGGAAGCTACTTGGCGGCGCGTCAGCGTTAGTCACTGCGGTTTACTTTATCGCAAAAAACGTGAGTGTCTATTAGCACTCAACGTCCCAAACGACCCCCTGCGTGAGCAAGATAAAACCACTCTTGGCCGGGTTGGGACTTTATGTTTGGAAACACAATGAAGCAGTCTCGCTCTGCAATAATTTGCGTGCCATCGGCACGGGTGCCGATGCATTCGCCCTGTTTGATTTGATCAAAGCTCTTCCAGGGCTTGGCAAACTGATCGTTCATATCAAAGCGATCAAATACGTCATAAAGACCGAGCACTTCAAACTCTTTTGCTGCAGCGGGCGGTGCTCCAGCGATCATGCCGAGATAGGTCAGGGTATTCACAATTGCGTGGTAGGCCACGTCGCGTCCACCGACATCATCATGCTGACTGCACTCTAGCGTGAGCGACCAGCCGCCCGCAGAGCGCATATATTCGGTGGTGCCGATTCCGTAGCGCGTATCGACATCCACATCCTGGGCGTTGAAACGTCCCGCTTTGACTTCTGCAGCGCGTCGCTCGATTCCCTTGGCATAGGTGCTTAACCAGCCATAAACAAATCGCTTGCAACCGAGCCGCGTAATGAGCTCCTCTTCTATCTGTGCATGCGAAAAGGGCTCAAGGGCATTACTGTTGTTTGGCGGGCCAAAGAGTGCGAAGGCCGTATCACCACTCTGAAAAGAGTGAAGATCAAGCAGGCCATCATGTTCTGCCAGAAGTGGACACAACCAGTTGGCGATGTGATCTTCGTACTGCAGTGGCGACTCAGTCGGCATTAAACGACGATTTAGGTTCCGGTCGCCTGCACGTCGTTTAAGTCGATATGCTTTTGGATTCGTAACAGGTACAAAAGTTACGAATCCCTTGAGCAGCTTTAGCTCACCTGACTCAAACTGCTTTACCAATCTCTCGATTGCAAAGGTTCCGCATGTCTCATTGCCATGGACCGCAGCGGTGACAATCAGCTTAGGCCCTGCGATCGGGCTGCGGATTCTGGTTGTCTGAAACGGTCGTTCCTGATCCAGTGGAATCTGCTCTGGGAGATCGGTCAGCAGTGTTGAGGGTAATGCCATGTTTAATCCGCTTTGATGTTTGAGTCTTTTACTGTTTTGCCCCACAGTGCAAAGTCAGACTTGATACGGTCTGCAGTTTGTTGCGGCGTAAAGGGCATCGGCTCATAGCCTTCGCGTTTGATCGCAGCAATCACTTCGGGATCTTTCATGATAGAGGCAAGCGCAGGTACAAGCTTATTCATTACTTCTTTGGGGAGTCCGGCTGGCCCAACAATCCCAAACCAAATTGTTGCATCAAAGCCGGGAAAGCCTGCTTCGGCCATTGTTGGGACATCTGGGAACATGGAGCTACGCTTGCTTGAGGTATCAGCGAGCGCGCGCAGTTTACCCGACTGAATTTGGGTCGCTGCGGCACCTAGAGAAGAGAAGAGTACGGGAACATGACCGCCAAGTAGCTCAGCGAGCGCAGGGTTGCCGCCCTTGTAGGGGATGTGCGCAATATCTAACTTCGCCGCAGCTTTGAACTGTTCCCCAGCCAGGTGACCGACGCCACCAATACCCGAGGTGCCGTAGCTCCAGTTCTTGGGATCTTTTTTGGCCAGCTCTACCAGCGTCTTGATGTCAGTAGCTTTCGAGGTGGGAAGAACGACCACCACGACCCCACCACCACCCACCATGGAGATTGGCGTAAAGCTCGTAAGGGGGTCATAGCCGAGCTTACGCATGTGCGGCAAGATGGTCATAGGACCCGAGTCTGTAATGTGTAGTGTGTAACCGTCAGCGGGAGCTTTGGACGTGAGATCTGCAGCAAGTGAAGCACCTGCACCAGGTTTGTAGTCGATCACAATAGGCTGCTTGAGTATTTTCGACAGACGATCTGTGATCGGGCGAATCAGTTTATCTGCAGCGCCGCCCGGTGCGTAGCCAACCAACATCTTAATTGGCTTGTCTGGATACTCTGCGTGAGCGGTGGTACCGATCGCGGAAAGGGTGATTGCTGCAGCCAACATTGTTTTTATCAAGCGCATGTGAGTCTCCTAGGTGTTAACTTTTAAATAAATCATCAGGGATTAAAACAATGGCACCCTGTGTGGTCCGGCCTTCCAAGAGACGATGTGACTCGCTTGCTTGGCTGAGTGGTAAAAGCTTCTCAATGTCGAGTCGTATGGTTTGGTCTCCAAGAATCTCAAACGCCTCTTTGCTCATGGCGAGCATGTTGTCACGATCTGCCACGTAGGTGCGCAGTGTGGGGCGACAGACCCAAAGCGATTTACTGTGGAGATCCTGCAGAGCAAACCCTTCGACCTGGCCAGACGCCGTCCCATAGTTGACGACGAGGCCTTTGGGCTCGAGGCATTTTAGTGATCCCTCGAAGGTGTCTTTGCCGACGGAGTCGAAGACGACACTCACGCCTTTGCCATTTGTGATGCGATTCACTTCGGTCACAAAGTCTTGGGTACGGTAGTTAATTGCTTCATCAGCACCAAGTTCTAGCGCTGTGCGAATCTTCGCATCACTGCCAGCGGTCGCAATGACGATAAGCCCCAGGCGCTTGGCCCATTGGACAAGAATTTGACCAACACCACCTGCCGCGGCATGCACTAAAACGCGTGTGCCAGGCTTGAGCTCGCGCATTTGCTTGAGCAGGTATTGGGAGGTGAGGGCGCGCACAAGTCCTGCGGCAACGCGTACGTCGTCCAACGATTCCGGAACCGGGATGACACGTTCAGCGGGGAGTGCCACGTGCGTGCAATAGCTTCCGACCCCCGCATTTGTGTAGGTGGCTTTTTGCCCAACAGTGAGGTCCTTGACCTCCGATCCAATCGCGACGATGCGTCCAATGGCACTCACACCTGGAATAAAGGGCGGAGTGGGGTTGTGCGAATGAGGTTGTCCGGCACGTAAATAGATGTCGACAAAATTGACTGCGACGGCCGTATGCGCAATCACTACTTCACTGGGTTTGGGCACGGGCATAGGAATATTTTGAGGCTTAAGCACCTCTGGACCGCCGATTGCGGTGACGTATACGGCGAACGGCGAAGACATATCCCGAATTCCTTTTTTGTGATGCAAAGCATAAAAATTGGATACTACAGACTCTGGTGCGTAGCAGTCAAAAAACGGCTACTCTAGTGTTTACCCTTATTTCAGCGTTGGTGTGTTGTGATCAATGACTTGTCCGCCTACACTCACGAACCAAGTCAGAAGACTTTTAAAGAAAGCCTAGCTCGCTAGGTACCCATTTTCTCGCTCAAGGATCTCCTCATGCGTAAAACCTTATCGGTCGTTGTCGCTGGTTTGCTGGCAACTGTTGGCTTTTCGGCCCAAAGCCAGACGAAGTGGGACTTGCCCACAGCTTACTCACCTTCGATTTTTCACACTGAAAACTTAGTCGAGTTTTCTAAAGACGTAGCGAAAGCGACGGGTGGCAAGCTGAACATTACTGTGCATCCGAACGCTTCGCTCTTCAAAGCGCCTGAGATTAAGCGCGCTGTGCAAGGCAACCAAGCACAGCTCGGTGAGATTCTTTTGGTTAACTTTGCCAACGAAGATCCGATTTATGAGCTGGATGGCGTGCCTTTCCTGGTAAGCAGCTATGCAGGCGCGAAGAAACTGGCTGAAATCCAAAAGCCTTATCTTGAGAAGAAATTGGCATCACAGGGCATGATGCTGTTGTTTGCAGTGCCATGGCCACCACAGGGCATCTTCTCTAACCGTGACCTCAAGAGCGTTGCGGATATGAAGGGTTTGAAGTGGCGTTCATACAGCCCAGCGACTGCCAAAATTGCTGAGCTCGTTGGTGCGCAACCCGTGACGATTCAAGCGGCTGAAGTTTCACAAGCGATGGCAACAGGCGTGATGGATTCGATGATTTCATCGAGCGCGACCGGTGTTGACACCAAGACTTACGAGTACATCAAGAAGTTTTATGACAACCAAGCTTGGATTCCCAAGAACGCGGTCATCATGAACAAGAAGGCCTTCGACGCCTTGGATGAAGCCACACGTAAAGCCTTGTTGGCCGAAGCTGCTAAAGCCGAAGCGCGCGGTTGGAAGACCTCTGAAGCCAAGACGAACGAATATTTGGCTGCATGGACCAAGAACGGTGGACAGGTGATTCAGCCTTCCGCCGAACTGACCAAAGGCTTGAATGAGATCGGTCAAAAAATGCTCGCAGACTACTTGAAGAAAGCGGGCAAAGATGGTCAGGCTATTGTTGATGCACTCAAAAAGTAAATAATGCGTAAATTGCTAAATCAGTTGTACTCCGCCGCCGAAGTTTTGGCGGCGGTTTGTATGGTGGGTGTTTTACTTGCCGTGCTGACTAGTATCCTGAGCCGTCAGCTCGAGTTTCATGTGTCGGGACTCGATGCCTATGCGGGATACTTCATGGCGTCGGCTGGCTTCTTGGCACTGGCTTCGACTTTGCGCCATGGTGAGCACATTCGTGTGACCCTAATTTTGAACGCGCTCGCCCCAGCCGGTAAGCGACGCTTGGATATTGCCGCGTTAGCGGTGGGGGTCGCGATTGCTTTATCACTCGCAGTCTTCAGTACCAAACTGGTGATTGACTCGTATGTTTTTAACGATATTTCCACGAGCAACGATGCAACGCCTCTCTGGATTCCTCAGTTGGGGATGGCAGTTGGCACGATCTTGCTACTGATCGCCTTCATTGATTTATTGGTTAGCCGCATACGTGGCGATGAATCCGGCATGAATGCCGAGGAGCAACAACGCCATGAATGATATTTTGATTGTGACGCTGTTGATTGTCTCCCTCTTCGGTTTCTTGGCGGGTGGAGTTTGGGTCGGTCTGACGCTAGCCGGTACTGCTTGGATTGGAATGGAGTTGTTCTCCTCACGACCCGCAGGCGATGCGATGGCCATCACGATCTGGGGCGCATCCTCGAGCTGGACGCTCACCGCGTTACCTCTCTTTCTGTGGATGGGCGAGATTCTTTTTCGTACTCGCCTCTCGCAAGATTTGTTTAAAGGTTTGGCGCCCTGGTTAAATAAACTGCCTGGGCGCTTGCTGCATACAAATGTCATCGGCTGTGCGATTTTTGCTGCGGTCTCTGGTTCGTCGGCCGCGACATGTGCCACGATCGGCAAGATGACCCTGCCGGAGCTCAAGCGTCGCGGATACCCTGACGATATGGTCATGGGCACTTTGGCTGGAGCGGGCACCTTAGGTTTGCTTATTCCACCATCGATCATCATGATTGTTTATGGGGTGGCAGCTGAAGTATCTATTGCGAAGCTATTCATTGCAGGTGTTCTGCCAGGAATATTTTTGGCTCTGCTCTTCATGGGCTACATCATTTTCTGGGCCGTACGTAATCCAGAAAAAGTACCGTTAGCAGACGCCGAAATGTCGTTCAAGCAGAAAATTTACCAATCAAGGCACTTGATTCCTGTCTTGTTACTCATCACCGCGGTGCTTGGTTCAATATACAGTGGCGTTGCGACTGCAACGGAGGCTGCCGCCATCGGTGTCCTCGGATCGCTTATCGTTTCTGTCGCCCAAGGGTCCTTGACCTGGGAAACATTCAAAGGCTCGTTGTTAGGTGCAACACGTTTGTACTGCATGATCGCGTTGATCCTAGCCGGGGCTCAGTTCCTGACGCTTTCGATGGGATACATTGGTTTGCCACGCGCGCTCGCGGAGTGGATTGGAACGCTCGGCTTGTCCCAGTTTGGACTGATACTAGTTTTAATGGTTTTCTTCATTATCCTAGGCTGCTTCCTTGATGGGATCTCGATGGTTGTATTGACGATGGGGGTTCTCTTGCCTACCGTCACTGCAGCTGGGATTGATTTGATTTGGTTCGGTATCTTTATTGTGTTTGTGGTTGAAATGGCGCAGATTACGCCGCCCGTCGGCTTCAACCTCTTTGTGCTGTCAGGAATGACTGGGCGCGAACTTCCTTACATCGCGCGTGTGTCATTTCCCTTGTTTTTACTGATGGTCGGAGCGGTCATGTTCCTATATTTTGTGCCGGAACTGGCAACCTTCCTACCCAAGCATATGAAGCTCTAGGACTCCAAGTCCCGCGGCGGCGCCCAGGATGGTAAGCGTTTCTCGAGGAACGCTACCATTCCTTCCTGAGCAGGCTCGCTACGCTGCGCATTCAAAGACAGTACGAGCAACTCTTTCGCAGCGGACTGTTGTTCTGCTATGTCGAGACTTTGGATGGTTTTTTTTGTTTGTTGAACGCAAGGTGCTTGCGTAAGTGTCAGCGCGCCAAGAAATGCATTCACATTCCCGTCTAAATCGTAGTCCTCGGATACGTCGTGTAACAGACCTTGGCGCCACGCCTCAGAGGCGGTGAACGTTTCCCCGGCAAGCAGCCAGCGAGTCGCTGCGCGCTGACCGATCGCCCGAATAAGGTAAGGGGCTGATAAGGTGGGAACAAGCCCCATTCTTGTTTCGGCATACGAAAATGTCGAAGTGCGACTCCCAAATGCAACATCCGCGCAAGCGACCAACGTCGCACCAAGACCGACGCATTCGCCATTGACGCGGGCGACAACCGGCTTGGCAGACGCGTGAACCGTCTGGAGCAAACGCTCAATTAAGGATAGCGCGTCGTGTTGTTGGGCTTCGTCTGATTGCGATGCGTGATGCAACCATTCCAAATCCACACCGGAACAAAAGGCAGTCGCTTTGGATGCGAGAACGATCGCATTAACGTCCGGATCGTCTGCTAATCCCTCGAACACCTCAATGAGCTCATTCGCCATGAGCGCATTGATGGCATTTTGCTTTTCTACCCGGTTAAGCCAAACAACAGCGGTACCGGGGCCATAAGCGACTTCAAGTGTTTTGAGCATACGTTGCTACTTGTAGAGAACGCTGGGTAACCAGAGCCCAATTGCTGGGAACATGTAGAGCAAGAAGATCGCAAGGATTTGTATGCCCATGAACGGCAGCATGCCAATGAAAATCTGGTTAAGCGTGACGTGAGGAGGGGAAACCCCTTTGAGATAGAACGCAGCCATCGCGACCGGGGGCGATAGGAAGGCTGTTTGTAAATTCAACGCCACGAGTAACCCAAAGAACAGAGGGTCAATGCCAAACTGTGCGAGTAGCGGCACAAAGATTGGCATGAAGATCACGATGATCTCTGTCCACTCGAGAGGCCAGCCTAGCAAGAAAATTATGATCTGTGCCAGCAGCATGAATTCGACGGGGGTCAGCCCGAGCGATAGCACCCACTTCTCAATGACTTGTTGGCCACCGAGCAGCGCAAAGGCAGCGGAAAAAATCGATGACCCGACAAACAGCCAACACACCATCGCGCTCGTCTTGGCGGTGAGGAACACAGACTCCTTGATGACGGGAAAGGTCAGCCGTCGATAAGCTAGCGCCAGCAGCGCACCGCCAAGGGCACCCATCGCCGCAGCTTCGCTAGGCGTCGCGAGACCAAAGCCAATCGATCCCAGAACGGCTGCAATCAAAATCACAAGTGGGAAAAATGATTGTGCCAGCAACCGAAACACCTCTAGTCTGGCCCAGGTAAGCGTCACGTAAAAAATGGCCATCATTAAGGCAGCGACGGCAACATAGATCCAGAAGCCAGTCGGCGCGCTCAGACGATCGAGTTGTTTGGGCGGCTCCTTTGCGACAGCGTCCGCTGCAGGCGCCGCCGGTGCTGCGGGTGCAAGTTTTGCTGAACCCAGAGGCTCAGGGGCCGATTCTGATGGTGGCTCAGCGAGCCCGCCCCCGGAGTCCGTTGTCGTATTGTTCGAGAGGCTCAGCTCAGCTGGAATGTCGTACACCACCTCTGGTGTTGTCACCACCCGATAAATAATCAATGTGAGCAATACGGTAACGAGGAGCGGCAACATGACTAAAACAACATTTCGATTCATGTATTGACGCGAAACGGCGGGGTCACGCTTACTCTTGAAAAAGTTCGACAACAAGCCGGGCGCGGCTAGTTTGAACCCTTGGGCTTGAAGAGACTTTGAACCCGCCGGCAAGGGAATGATGCGGTCTTTTTCTGGAAGTGGTGGCGCCATTTCTGGCCAGATTTTTGCCACAATCATCACATAGATTGCATAGAGCAACGCTAAGCCGATACCTGGGAAGAGCGCGCCCGCGTAGAGTTGAACAACCGAAGTTCCCGTCGTGGCGCCATAGACGATCAGCAGCACAGATGGCGGAATCAAGATCCCGAGACAACCGCCCGCGGTAATGACACCCGCAGTCAGTCGAACGCTATAGCCTGCCTTGAGCATCGTTGGCATGGCCAGTAAGCCCATCAGTGTGACCACGGCCCCAACAATGCCAGTTGCGGTAGCGAAAATCGCGCAGGTGGCGAGCGTCGCAATCGCAAGTGACCCTGGCAGTCTGGCTAGCGCAAGGTGCAGCGATTGAAAGAGCTTTTCAATCAGGTTTGCACGTTCAACCAAGTAGCCCATGAAGACGAACAAGGGAATGGAAATCAACGCGTCGTTTGTCATCGTCGCGTACGTGCGCTGCACCATGAGGTTGAGCGTCTGCCCAATCGCACGTCCCGCAAAGTCTGGTGCCTGCATGAAGTAGGCAAAAAAGGTGAAGATGACACCCATCCCCATCAGCGTGAACGCCGTGGGAAAGCCAAGCATGATCATCACTACGATGAGTGCAAGCATGATTAGGCCGATATGGCCTGTTGTTAAGGTACCCCAAGGTGTCAAGAAGGCGATCATCGCGATGACGATCCCGATACAAGCAAAGCCGAACCATATTGCCTTGGGTAATTTCATTTTTGCTGCTCCTGGGCGACAACATAGCGGTCTGCCTGAGCGATATCTTCGTCTTTGACATGAACCATTTGTTTCAGTTTTTCAACATCCACCTCTTGCACATCGGCTTCGCGCTCGGGCCACTCGCCTGAGCGAATGCACATGCCACAACGAGCGATTTCAGCAAAGCCTTGGATCAGAAGAAAGAATCCAGCGATCGGGATAAAGGCTTTAAAAGGGTAGATCGGCGGGCCATCTGCCATCAGCGAAGAGTGTTCATTGATGGCGAAAGACTCGGCTGCGTAGGTCCAGCCAGCCCATACCATGGCCGATACGCCAGGGATGAAAAATACTATGTACAACACCAGGTCCAGACTAGCTTGCGCACGGGGAGGCAGAAAACCATACAGAATATCGCCACGAACATGCCCATTTTTTGCAAGCGTATAGGCACCCGCCATCATGAACATGATGCCGTAATACATCAACTGCAGATCAAAGGCCCAGGCGCTGGGGCGATTAAACAAGTAACGCGCGAAGACCTCCCACGATACATGCAACGTCAGGGCGACAATGAGCCACGCAAAGGCCTTGCCGACAAAGGTTGAGGTTGCGTCAATGCGCCAGAGCCATTTGTTCATGATATTACCTACAGTGGTACAGAGCGGATTCATACCGCTTATAAAAATCGGGTGGCTACTTCATCTACAGTAGCCACCCGAGTTTTTGCTACAAGAGCAAGCTGATTAGCCTGCTTTCTTTGGTGCGAAGTAATGGTTGTAAGCCATGCGGAAGTTGACGTTTGTGTCGCCAGCCCAACGGCCTGCTCGCTCGGCAAATGCACGCTGGGAGTCGAGTACTTTTTTGAACAGTGGGTTTTCAGCGGAACGCTTTGCAATCATCTCGTCCCAAATCTGCAGCTGGCGCTGGAGAATTGCGTCGGGTGTCTTATAGAACTTGACGCTACGATCTTTCTGCAGCTTGATGTAATCGGTCGAGTAACGATCGATTGCCTTCCACGACATGTCCGCACTCGCTGCTTGCGAAGCAACGGCCAAGACGCTCTTGAGGTGCTTGGGTAGCGTGTCGTATTTTGCTTTGTTGAACACAATCTCAAATTGCTCGGCGCTCTGGTGGAAGCTTTGCAGCATGCAGACCTTGGATACATCGGCAAAGCCGAGGTTCAGGTCGGACGAAGCGTTGTTAAATTCTGCGCCGTCCAAGAGGCCTTTGTCCAACGCGGGAACGATTTCTCCGCCGGGCAGAGCGTTTACAGCGGCGCCCATGGCGGTGTACATGTCAATTGCGAGGCCGACTGTGCGGAACTTCACGCCTTTCATTTCCTCAACCTTGGTGATCGGCTTCTTGAACCAGCCGAAAGGTTGGGTAGGCATTGGACCGTACACGAGCGACACAACGTTCACGCCCATTGCTTTTTGAATTTCTGTGAGCAGTGCTTTGCCACCACCGTACTCGTGCCAGGCCAACAGCATGTTTGCATCCATACCGAAGGAAGGGCCCGAGCCCCAGAGAGCAACCGCGGTGTTCTTGCCGTACCAGTAAGCCAATACCCCATGGCCACCATCAAGAGTTCCGGCTGATACGGCGTCTAGCAGGTCAAAGGCTTTAACAACAGCGCCCGCAGGCAGAACGTCAATCTTCAGTTGGCCGTCAGCCATTTCATTGACTTTCTTGGCATAATCCAACGCATACTCGTGGAAAATGTCCGTCGCTGGCCAGGTGCTCTGGAAGCGCATAGTGATCGGGGCATTTTGAGCCTTGGCAACCATGGGCACGCCCAAAGCTGTGGCAGTACCTGCGGCTGCGGCAGTCGAGAAAAATTTACGGCGCGATGCAATGACAGACATGTTGTGTCTCCGTGGGATGGAAAAAATGCTGCAGCGCAACAACTTGTCTTGGAGGTCATTAGGATGACACGTCGCAAGTCGTTTGCTCTCGCGCTATTAGACTGCTTGGGCTGATAGAACACAACCTGTCTCGCACTAGTGTTAACCCGATACTAGGGCTTACCAGAGCCAATGTTGAGGTTCATAATGGGGTGAAGCAACGCAAGGACTCTAGTCTGCGGGAGAAGTGCCATGATTTCTTCGAGTTTGATCCAAAACCTACGACAACAAATTATGCAGCGTTTGCCATTTTCAGAAATGGCACCGTCTGAGGTGGATTTTTTTATTGAGTCGTCTTGTGAAGTCTATTACGCACCCACAGAGGTCATCCTCTCGCCCGCAGATGGCCCGCCCGCATTTCTTTATCTAATTCGGCAAGGCCGGGTCTCTGGCAAACGCACCTCACCGGGTCTGACCGAAGCTGCGTTTGAGCTTGAAGCGGGAGAGCTGTTTTCTGTTAGTGCAAGTTTGGCCGCCCGACCTGTTGCTGCAACCTACACAGCAATCGGTGATTGTTTTTGTTTGACGCTTCCCGCGGCGGCCATGCAGGCGCTTGTCGGGCGCTCTAAACCCTTTCGTGATTTCATTAATAACCGCGTTTGGATGTTGTTAGAGCAGTCACGCCAGGCGCTGCGAAATAATTTTGCGTCTAAAGCATTGCTAGAACAGTCGTTAGAGACTCGTCTGGGCGACTTAATTCGTCGGGCGCCTTTGACAACGCTTGAGCAAACACCTCTGCGCGAAGCCTTGACCGTTATGTATGAAAAGCGCATCGGATCGATGTTGGTCGTTTCAGACAGTGGTGCGTTGTTGGGAATTCTCACCCGGTATGACGTGCTTGAGCGCGTGACGTTGGCAGGCATTAGTTTGGACACACCAATAAGTGAAGTCATGACGAAGGGGGTCAAGACGCTCACGGTTGATCACACGGCCGAATCGGCAGCAGTGGTAATGTCGCGGTATGAGATCCGTCACGTGCCTATTGTCGATCTGCGAGAGCGTGTCGTGGGCTTGATTTCAGAACGAGATTTGTTTTCTTTACAGCGGCAGTCACTGGGAACGATCTGTTCGCTGATCCGCCAGGCGGATGATGTAGATGGGCTCAAGGACTGCGCGGCAAATATCCGTAGATTTGCACGCAATTTATTGGGGCAGGGTGTGAGCGCAAGGCAGCTCACCTTTCTTGTCAGTCATCTAAATGATGTGTTGACCGCGCGTCTGATTACCTTGCTTGCGAAGTCGCATGGACTGGAGCTGCATTTATTTGTTTGGATTGCACTTGGTTCCGAGGGACGTAGCGAGCAAACGATCGCGACAGATCAAGACAATGCATTGTTGTATCAACCGACGGGTGCTCCTGAGGAAAAAAATCGCTACTTGGCTTTTGCGCGTGAGGTGAATATAGCGCTGGATACTTGCGGCTATCCGCTCTGCAAAGGCAATATCATGGCCAGTAACCCATCGTTATGTCTGACCATCGATGAGTGGAAAAAACGGTTCATGCACTGGATCGAACATGGTCACCCCGAGGACCTACTTAATGCCGGTATATTTTTTGACTGTCGAGGCTTGGCGGGCAATGTCGATTTACTCAAAGGCCTGAGGGACGAGGTCAAAACCACAGCTGCACGTACGCCGCGCTTTATTAAGCTACTGGCCGATGCAGCGCTGGTGAATCAGGTGCCCCTTAACTGGTTGGGGGGCTTAGAAACAAAGAAATTAGGTGGTAAATCGGTTATCGATTTAAAACTACAAGGCACGGCGATTGTCGTTGAAACGGCACGCGTCTATGCCTTAGCTTTGGGTATCGAAGAACTGAATACGCAAGATCGCTTGGCCGCGATAGGACGAGGTCTCGGTTTGGCGCAAACCGAAACGGATGCCTGGATCGCTGCATTTCAGTTTTTGCAGACGATGCGCTTGGCGATTCAAATTGATGGCGATGCGATCGAGAGTAATCCAAACGCTCTAGATATCGATGGCCTGAACGCGGTTGATCGTAGTATTTTGAAAGAGTCGATGGCCAGAATTCGCTCTTTGCAGCAACGCTTGGAGCTGGACTATGCGCGATAGTTTTTTGAGCACCCTGATGGGTTGGTTGGGTATTGCTAGGCGTAGAGAGCACGCGACTCCCGATCGATGGATCATGGTCGATGTAGAGACTACAGGACTGAATCCTGCTCGCGATCGGCTGTTAGCGATCGCAGCGGTTGCCTTGCGCCAAGATCCGACGACTAAAGCGTTGCAGGTCGTCATCGGCGACAGTTTCGAAGTCGTTTTACGACAGGCTCAGCCGTCGGCGAAAGACAATATTTTGATTCACCACATTGGGGCAGAGGCGCAAACGCTGGGCGAAGCCCCTGAGGCCGCGCTAGAGAACTTTCGTCATTGGGTGGGCACCTCTCCTTTGCTGGCTTATCACGCGGCCTTTGATGCAGGGATGATTCGCCGCGCCTACCGCTCCTATCACTTAGAAGCTTTAAACGTTCAGTGGCTTGATATCGCACCATTGGCACGCATGTTTGGCGGAAATGCGCACGCCAAGGCGCTAGATGACTGGTTAACGCATTTCAATATTGAGTGTGCAGTTCGCCATCAAGCTGCTTCTGACGCTTTTGCCACGGCAGAGTTGTTGCTCAGGCTTTGGCCTGCAATTAGCCGAGAGACCCAAACTTGGAGAGGACTGGTGCGGCTAGCGAAAGAGGCCTCTTGGATTCCTTCTTAATAATCTTGCGTAATATAAAAAAAATAAATCCGTCTTTTGTTCTTCTAGGCTTCTTCGATATGATGCTGAGCTATTAACCTCGTTCAGTTTGATGTCTCTGGAGCCCACAGGCGGATATGTTTTCTTTTCACGCGCGCTTAAAAAATAACTTAGTTTCCTTGGCCGGTCTTGCATCCGCTGCGCTGATCGCTGCGGCGCCTTGGCACGGAGCGCGCGCGCAAGGGGTGCTCGATGTATCGCTTTTGGCGGGTACTTGCCTGAACTGCCACGTCTCTGACCCTAAGCTAGCGACAAGTATCCCGGTCATTGCCGGTAAACCTGAGGCAGTTCTGAAAGCGCAATTACTTGCCTACAAGTCTGATCAGGCTCCCGCTGGCACCACCATCATGAATCGTCTTGCCAAGGGCTACAGCGATAATGAAATCGCGGCGCTTGCGGCATACTTTTCTAAGCTCGATGCTAAGGGCATCGTGCCTGCAGGAGTCAAAAAATAATGAACACCGTACCTAAGTTTTCTCGCCGACGTTGGTTGGCCACAGCAGGACAGGCTGCACTCGCTGCAGGTTGGACCATCAGTGCTCCTGTCTTTTCTCAGCAGTCTGCAGGGCGCGTCGTCGTCATTGGTGGAGGCTTTGGTGGCGCAACCGCAGCAAAATATATCAAACAACGTAATCCTCTCATTGATGTCACCTTAGTAGAGCCAGCGCAGAAGTTTTACACCTGCCCGTTTACGAATCTGTATTTGGGTGGGTTGCGAACCTTTGAGGCGCAAGGTCATAGCTTTGATGAGCTACGCAGTATGGGTGTGAAGGTCCTCCATGATTTCGCACAAAGTGCAGATGGGGCTGCGAAGACGCTTAAGCTCGCTGGTGGTCAAACGCTCGCCTACGACAAGCTGGTGCTGTCTCCCGGCATCGACTTCCTCTGGAATAAGCTTGAAGGGTACGACGAAGCCGCTTCTTTATTAGCACCACACGCGTGGAAGGCGGGTGCACAAACTACTTTACTTAAAAAGCAGCTCGATGCGATGCCCGACGGTGGCACGTTTGTGATGGTTGCCCCCGCTAATCCCTACCGCTGTCCGCCCGGACCCTACGAGCGCATCAGTATGGTGGCGCATTACTTCAAAACACAAAAGCCGAAGTCCAAAATTCTGGTGCTCGATGCCAAAGATGCTTTTTCAAAACAAGGCCTGTTCCTGGATGGGTGGAAGCGTTTTTATGGCGACATGATTGAGTGGGTGCCTGCGGGCAAGGACGGCAATGTAATTCGTGTTGACGCGAAAAACCTATCCGTTGAAACAGATTTCGGCAAGATCCACAAAGCAGCAGTCTTGAATGTGATTCCGCCGCAAAAGGCAGGATTGATTGCTGAACGTGCAGGGGTCGCTGACAAGAGCGGTTGGGTGCCAGTCAAGCCCGACACCTTTGAATCTACGCAAGTCAAAGACATATATGTAGTGGGTGATGCAACCATTGCTGCACCCATGCCCAAGTCCGGCTTTTGTGCAAACGCGCAAGGTAAAGTTGCGGCAGCGGCAATCGTCAATGCCTTGGCTGGAAAGCCTGCTGCCGCTGCCTCCTGGTCGAACACTTGCTACAGTCTGGTTGCACCGGACTATGGCATCTCGGTTGCGGGGGTATACCAAGTCGCGGATGGAAAAATCGTCGAAGTTAAGGGCTCTGGTGGCGTGAGTCCAAGAGAGGCGAGCGATACCGTGCGCAAGCTAGAAGCACTGCACGGTGTGGCTTGGTATAACGCGATTGCACGCGATACCTGGGGGAGTGGTGCCTGATGTCGCCGAACGAAATACTCGCTTGGTCTGGCCTGGCGATTGGTGTCGCGTTCGGTGCGCTCGGCCAATCAACAGGATTTTGTTTGAATCGGGCGGTAAAGGATTATGTTGAATCCAAAAATCTGCTGAAGGCGAGATCGTTTGCCTTGGCGATGCTTGTCGCGATAGTCGGCACACAGTTGCTGGCTATAACGGAGCTGATTGATTTTTCGACTGCTATTTATCGTACGCCGAACTTTTCTTGGTTGCTTCTACCGATCGGTGCGACGATGTTTGGCTACGGCATGATGCTCGCAAACGGTTGTGGCGCGCGTACTGTCGTGCTGTTGGCGCAAGGTAATTTACGCTCCTTGGTTGTATTGCTTTGCCTTGGGATATCGGCCTACGCGACATTGTCAGGAGTGCTTGGTCCATTGAGAACAATGCTAGCGCAGGCAACAAGCGTTCCCCTGGGCGGACTGTATGAGTGGTCGTCGCTTTCGAACCGTTTCCTTGCTGGGCTATTGCTCGTGACCTTAGCTTGGTTTGTTTTTTTTCGCGGCATGATTTTGCGCAGCGCGAAAGACTTCTTCGGTGGGCTTGGTGTGGGTTTGCTGGTGGTGGCCGGCTGGATCGCGACAGGTTGGCTTGCTGCCGATGAGTTCGAGCCCACTCCGTTGGTATCACTGACATTTATCGCACCGATTGGCGAGACCATTCAGTACCTGATGATTGCAACGGGTATGCGATTCGGTTTTCCGGTAGCCGTAATTTGTGGCGTGTTACTCGGATCCTTTGTGATTGCCGCTTTGCGGGGCAGATTGCAGCTTCAGGGGTTTTCTACACCACGCGAGATGGGACGCTACGTGCTCGGTGGCATGTTGATGGGTGTCGGTGGTGCCTTAGGGTTGGGCTGCTCGATTGGCCAAGGCCTAACAGGAATGTCGACCTTGGCGTTTAGCTCAATGATTGCGAGCCTCTGCATTTTGTTTGGAGCAGGGCTCGCGGCGCAACGCAACCGGTAAAGACTAGTTCGGTACCGACCGTTTCTTTTCTTGGGCGTCCTTATGACGCAACCAAAGAAGTGCGACACCCATTAAAACAACCGGGAACAATGAACCAAGGTTCAGGATGTCCCAGCCTGATGTTGTCACAAGTGCGCCTGAGCTAAACGAGGTGACCGCCATCGTTGTGAAGACAAAGAAATTGATCACGCCTTGAGCGCGATCCTTCTCTTCTGGTCGGTAGGCGGTCATCGCGAGGTTTGTTGCGCTCGTGAAGAGGAAGTTCCAACCGACGCCGAGAATGAAGGAGGCCAACATAAAGTGCATCACGTCTACGCCAGACAGCGCGATCAAAATGCAGACGAAATTTAAAAATATGCCAAGCCACATAATTTTGCCTGTGCCATATTTTTTAATTAATGAGCCTGTAAAAAATCCCGGTGCGAACATGCCAATGACATGCCACTCAAGAACAAAGGCAGCGTCTGAGAAGGGTAGGCCACAGACCTTCATCGCAAGAGGTGTTGCGGCCATCAGCAGGTTCATCACGCCGTAGCCGAGAGCGGAGCTCACAGCAGCGACAAGAAAGACCGGTTGTTTGAGTAACTCCCAGGCCGTTCGCCCAGTCCCAGCTGCCTTTTTTTCTGCCGCTGATATCTTTGGGAACTCGATGAAGTGCATGACGAGCAGGCCCAGAAAACCCGCAACAGTCAGAATGAGATAGGCACCTAAAAATGGCGTGTCAAACGAATCTTTGGTGTAGTTCGCCAAGTTAGGGCCAACGACGGCGCCGATAATACCGCCGGCCAGTACCCAAGAAATTGCCTTCTCTCTAAGACTGACATCCGTGAGCTCGGCAGCTGCGAAGCGGTAGAGTTGACCGTTAGCGCTGTAATAGCCTGCGACGAAGGTACCAAACACCAACAACCAGAAATTTTTCGAATATGCCGCATACGCGCAAATCAAAGACGAAACGATCGCCACTAAAAGTCCGAGTTGGAAAGACTTTTGCCTACCGAAGCGTCGCTGTGCTCGGGCAACGATAGAGGTCGATAGGGCGCCCCCCACAACATATCCCATGATAGGGAGCGTCGCCATCCATGCGACCCGGCTCAAACTCAGCCCGACAAGACCATTGATTGCGACAAAGGTGATGTTGTTTACGAGAAAGATGCCTTGACACAAAATCAATAGCACCAAGTTTTTATTAAACAGCTTCGGTGTGTTTTCCATGAGGGGATTAAAGCATAGCGGCGCGCGCGAAGGTGCCGGGATCCAATTGCTGCAGTGCACGATAGTTGGTGAGGTAAACCTGACCGCTAAGATTTTTTAGAAACTGTGTTTTTGTTAGGCGATCCATGACTGGGCCTTTCACCTCGGATAGATGGAGCTTGATACCGGCATCTCTCAGGCGCTTTTCGATATTCTCTAGGCTTTCTAGCGCGCTAGCATCTATGTCGTTTACCGCCGAACACTGCAGCACAACATGTTGTAGCTCACTGCGTCCTGCGACCTCGGCATTTAGGCGATCTTCGATATTCCGTGCGTTGGCAAAATAGAGGCTTTCATCGATGCGAAGGCAAAGTACGATTGGACTCGTCATGACATGGTGGCGCGTCACATTTCTGAAATGCTCGGTGCCAGGGACAAGCCCGACTTCTGCGATATGTGGTTCACTCGTTTTATAGAGATGGAGTCCGATTGATAACAGCACGCCCACAATAAGACCTGCCTCCACACCAAAACCAAGGGTGCCGAGTAGGGTTGCTGCTGCGGCATAAAAGTCGGAGCGGGCAAAGTGCCAGGTGTGTGTAAATATCTTGAAATCTACAAGCGATAGCACTGCAATAATGATCGTTGCTGCTAGCGTGACATGAGGCAAATAAAAAAGAACGGGTGTGAGCAATAACGAGGTGAGTGCGATGCCCAAAGCGGTCATGAGGCCTGCTGCTGGGGTGCGGGCGCCGCTATCTGCGTTCACAACCGAGCGCGCAAAACCTCCGGTAACGGGGAATCCACCGGTGAAGGCCGCCGACAAGTTGCAGGCACCCAGTGCCACCAGTTCTTGATTAGGCTCGATACGCTGGCGCTTACGCGCGGCAAGTGTCTGACCTACCGACACTGATTCTACAAAGCCAACAATGCTAATCAGGAGTGCCGGGACAAAGAGAGTGCTCCAAAGTGAGATATCCCAGAGCGGCGCCGTAACGGGTGGCAGGCTCTGGGGCACAAAGCCCACTACTTTGACGCCAGCCTGATCCCAGGAAAGCCCCCAGGTGAGGCCGGTTGTGAGGCCTATTGCGATGACGGGGCAGGCTTTGCCCACGATATCGGCGATTGTTGGTGGTATGCCGAGCCTGATCAGGTTCGGCTTGAGGTAATGCCGAGTTAGAAACAGGAAGCCCAGTGTCCCAATACCAACTAAAAATGTTAAAGCATGTGTGTGGGGAGCCTGTGCTAGTAAATTCTTTAGGAGTACAAAAAAATTGTCCCCGTCGACGCGTATGCCCATCACGGTTTTGAATTGATTCGCGGCAATAAGCAATGCCGAGGCGGTGATAAATCCGGACACCACCGAGTGACTTAAGAAGTTTGCAAGAAACCCAAGGCGTAGCAAGCCCAACGCCAGCAGTATCAGGCCAGACAAAAAAGCGAGAGTGATTGCGATCTGCCAGTAGGCGTGCGTTCCTGCGCTTGCATGTTCGCCTATGGCAGCTGCGGTCATCAGGGAGATGACAGCGACCGGACCGACAGCGAGGACTCGACTAGTCCCGAAAAACATATACAGGACTAATGGTGCGATGCTCGCGTAAAGCCCCACCTCTGGAGGTAGTCCCGCCAGCATCGCATAAGCGAGACTTTGCGGGATCAGCATGAGGGTGACGATTAGCGCAGCGAGTAGATCGCTGGTGAACGTCTTCTGATCGTAAGTGGGGATCCAGTCAAAAATTGGCAGTCGGGGGGGCGGGAATCTCATCGATTACGTTCGAGCGCCTCGAACGCCAGCATGCCCGCTACCATCGCACAGACGAACCATAAAGCTTGTATTTGACCCGAAGCCATTGACACAAGTGCTGGACCAGGGCAGAAGCCTGCTAAGCCCCACCCGATACCAAAAACTGTGCTTCCGATGACCAAGCGCTTGTCGATATGACTCGCCTTCGGTAAGTGCAGGGCACCACCTAAGATCGTCGTGGTGCGTTTTTTGGCAATCCCAAAAGCAAAAAATCCCACGGCGATTGCGCCCATCATGACGAACGCCAAGGATGGATCCCAGGCGCCAAAGAGGTCCAGAAAGCCCAGGACTTTTCCAGGATCAGTCATGCCTGAAAGAATGAGACCTAGACCAAATAGCAGTCCCACAAGAAACTCAACGAGTCGATGCATCGTGCTTCCTTTATAACCAGTGACGAACAAGGAGGACGGTGCCAAAGCCGGCACCCATAAAACTGACTGTTGCGACTAACGAGCGTGGTGATAATCGGGAGAGACCGCAAACGCCATGGCCGCTTGTGCAACCTGATGCGTAGCGTGTACCAAGGCCGACTAGAAGGCCGGCAATCACTGTCGTAAGCGTATTGGCCTCGATGCGAGGCGTCGAGACGAGGTCTGCCGGAGCGAGTAGCAAAAATACCCAAGGTGCTACGAACATTCCGGCGAGGAAGGCTAATCGCCAACCGGTATCACCTGTTTTAGGTGGAAGCAATCCGCCGAGAATGCCGCTGATGCCAAGTATGCGACCATTCGCGAGTATAAAAAGTGCAGAGGCGACGCCAAGCAACACGCCACCAGAAATGGCGCTCCAAGGGGAAAAATTAGCCCAATCGATCATCATGATTTTTTAGCCTTCGTTTTTTTACAAAACTGGGAATACAACACTTCGATTACGGCAAACGCCTGAGGACTGGCGAAGCGATAGTAGATATTTTTTCCTTCTCGACGCGTAGTGACGAGCTTTTCGGTGCGCAAAACGGTTAGTTGTTGAGATAGGGTTGGCTGCACAATGCCGAGCGACTCTTGCAATTCACTCACGCACTTTTCTTGTTGTGTGAGTTGACACAAGATCATTAAGCGATCTGAATTGGTGAGCACCTTCATTAAGCGGCAGGCCTGATCGGCCGATGCTTGCATTGCCTCTAGCTCAAGCGTTGGGGTTGAAGTGGACATTTGTATTGGATGCTTTGTTGATAATAATCAAGTAAGTATTATATTTACTAATAATGTATTTGTAAATATAATATATTTAACCTTATTGATAGTTGGAGTCAAAGAATGTCTGCCCCAGAAAAGAAGCCAAACGTTCATGGAATTTTCGATCCAGCGACCTGGACCGTCACCTATGTCGTCTACGACGCCCCGGGATCGAGCTGCGCGATTATTGATTCGGTGCTGGATTACGACCCTAAGTCTGGTCGGACTAAACACGTCTCTGCGGACAAGGTGGTGGAGTTTGTACGGGCGAATCAGCTAAAAGTTGAATGGATTCTGGAGACGCATGCGCACGCTGATCATTTGTCTGCCGCACCCTACTTGAAAGAAAAGTTAGGAGGAAAGATATCGATTGGCTCGAAAATTACTGCGGTGCAGAAAGTGTTTGCAGGTATTTTTAATCTAGAACCGAGCTTCAAGCAGGACGGCTCGCAATTCGATCACCTGTTTGCAGAGGACGAGGTAATCCAAGTCGGTTCCCTAACTGGTCATGCGTTGTTTGTTCCGGGTCACACACCTGCATGCATGGCCTACCAGTTTGGTGATGCAGTATTTGTGGGCGACACAATGTTCATGCCTGATGTGGGTTCTGCGCGTTGTGACTTTCCTGGTGGGGATGCCCGCGCGCTTTACGCGTCGAATAGAAAGATTTTGAGTCTGCCGCCAGAGACGCGTTTGTTCATGTGCCATGACTACCCACCAAACAACAGACCTATTCAATTTGAAACGACCGTAGCTGAGCAGCGAGCAAAGAATATCCATTTACATGACGGTGTGACGCAAGAGCAATTCGTTGAAATGAGAACGAAGCGTGACGCAACCCTAGAAATGCCCGTGCTCATTCTGCCAGCAGTGCAAATTAATATTCGTGCGGGTCACTTACCGCCACCTGAGTCCAACGGGACCTCTTACGTCAAGATTCCCTTGAACGCGCTGTAAAACTTTTCAATTAAAAAAGGATGTAAATCATGAAATGCAACGTTGGTGGTATCGATCGCATCCTCCGTATCGTTGTCGGTGTCGTCTTGATTGCTCTGGCAGCCACTGGAACGGTCGGACTGTGGGGATGGATCGGCGTCGTACCTCTCGCAACGGGTTTGTTTCGCTTTTGCCCTTTATACCCGTTGGTTGGTGTGACCTCTTGTGGGACAGGCTCTGGCGGCAGTCGCGGCGGCTGCTGCAAGAAATAAGTGTCTGTTGATTGTTACGGTTGTTTAAAACTGATCGGAACGATCACGGTCGCGCTGATGGCGGTTTGCCCCCGCATGCCTGGAACAAATCGCCATCGCGTGACCGCTTGTATGGCAGCTTGATCAAGTCGCTCATACCCGCTCGACTTATGTAAGGTCACAGCGAGGGCATTGCCCTCTGGATCGACATTGACAAGCAATAACACCGTTCCGCTTTCTCTATTGCGCTTTGATAGTGCTGGGTAATTGGGGGCAGGGTTGTGTAGGTACGCTGGATCTAACCGTGGTGGAGTCGCCTGCAAGTCAGAATCTCTATTTACGCCTGCAGCGGGTTGCTGAGGCGCACTGGTGGTTGCTGAAGACGATGGGGCTGCAATGTTTTTGTTTACTGCGGTTGCGACTGGCTTTGGTGCGGGAGTAGGCGGCTCTGGTCGTACAGGGGATTCGGCGGGTGCGGTAAGTGGCACTTCTTTTGTCACGAGGGGTGCCTCCACAACTGGCTGGGTGGCCGGTTCAACTGGAATAGTGGCTGGCTCTCGAGTAGGCTGAGCTTCGGTCGGAGGCTCGAGGGAAGTCGGTGGAGGCGGGCTTGTGACAGAAGATTCTGCAACCGGCGCTGCGGGTGGTGTAGTGTCGCTCTCGCTCGAGAGATCGACGACGATAATGTCGAGAGTTTCGGACTTTGACGGTACGGTGCCGCCTGACAAAAAGTCAAGGCGCATGAGGAACACGGCCAAGAGTGCAAGGTGTGCGAGGACAATGATCGCGGCATGCCAGCCGTAACGTTGACGCGGTATCGGCTGGGTCAGGCGCACGGGCGCGTAAATCCCCGATGCTTCCTGATCAAGCAAAGTGCTGCGTGTCCCAGATTGTGAAGTTTTATCTGACATTGCTTATTTTTACCTGCCGTGCAGTTTAGAGCGTTTACCTGGTCTTCAGATAAAATTTGGGGCATCAAGGTTTAAGAAGCTAATTTTTAGGTGATAAAAATGAAAAAGCTGTTCAGTTCTGTCGCGCTCATGATCGGCGTTTTGCTCACTAGCTTGGCAGCGGCACAAAACACGTCAAATGCTGGCTTGGCTTTCGATACGCCTTGGGTGCGCGCAAGTGCTCCTGGCCAAAAAAATGGTGCGGGTTATGTGCAGATTCAGAATAAGGGAAGCCAGACCGATCGGTTGATTTCGGCAACGACGGCAAATGTTGGGCGTGTCGAGTTGCACACAATCATTAATGAAAACGGCGTCGCAAAGATGCGGCAAGTCCAGGGTATTGAGGTACCCGCAGGTGCGGGCGCCACGCTTGCGCCTGGCGGCTTTCATATTATGTTTATGGGCTTGAACGCACCGTTCAAGGCGGGTGAAATTGTTCCGGTCACGTTACGCTTTGAAAAGGCGGGGGAAGTTAACGTTAATTTTGAAATCAAGCCAGCGACCCATAACCCTGCCGCAATCGAACAAAACACGGCACACAAGCATTAATCGTCAAGGCGTATATGTTGTTTGGTGTGACTGACTATGGCGCTTTTGTTGTTGCCTTCACAATATTTTTGTTGATACCCGGGCCGGGCAATCTGGCCTTGGTTACTTCGACGAGTAAAGGCGGCATCTCTGGTGGACTAGGCGCCACAATGGGTGTGATCCTTGGCGATCAGGTATTGTTATGGCTAGCCGTAGCAGGAGTCGCTGCGATCTTGATGGCCTATCCCGCTGCCTTTGAGGCTGTACAGTGGATCGGCGCACTTTATCTGGCATGGTTGGGCGCGCGCATGTTGCTCGCCAAGCCTGGCGCCGCACCCATTTTGAACATCAAGCCTTATCACTATATGCGTCAGGCATTATTGATTACGGTGCTCAATCCCAAAGCCATTGTGTTTTACATGGCTTTCTTTCCTTTGTTTGTGGACCCTGTCCACCACAGAGGGCTCATCACATTCGGATTTTTGGCCGGCACGATTGCTGTGCTGACTTTTTTATATGGATTGGGTGCGACCTTATTGACCTTTTGCCTTGCGGAGCGGTTGCGCACGAATCCTATAGTGGGTTATTTACTAGAAAAAGTAGCCGGCCTTTGCCTCATTGGCTTTGGCATCAGGCTGGCACTTTCCCGCTAGGTCATCGTAAGCACTATTTGGTTTGCTCTGCCACCATATGTGTATGTGCTGTCTTCAGAAGAATACACGGCACGTTCTTTTCAACACCGCGCTCGATCATTGCGCCCAGAATATGTTCGTGTTCTGTCTGGTTGCCTTGCACCAGATCGCGCAGCATAGACGCCGCAAAGCTGGATCCCACTTTAGTCAGCATATCGAGTGCTTTTTGCTGAGCAGTCGTTTTGGTTGGAAAGCCATGGGCTTGCGCGATTGCGCAGGACTCTGCGTAAAAAGCGGTCATCACTTCCTTACCCCACGGCGCAGCCGCAATTTTCCCGACGTGGCCGCGGCAGAGCGTTGTCATGCCAGCCAGCGTCGCAAGAAAGACCCACTTGTCCCAAAGCGATTGTTCGATATTCTCGCTGTACGATTTGTCGAAAGAAGCCTTCTCACACAGCGCAAAAAATTCTCGGGCAAGCGGCTCGTGCGCAGCAGAGCGATGGCCCACCGTTAGGGCATGCAACTCGGTCAGTTGTTTCACTGCACCATTTGAGGCGATTGTCGCCGCAATGTGGGCTACGCCGCCCATCACGCGGTCTCGACCAAACTTCTCGTCTAAGCGCTGAATATGGCTCATGCCATTTAGAAAGGGTAGTAAGACACCTTTACTGCTTGCCCCGCTCAGGGACTCGAGTGCGTCGTCAAAATCAAAGGCCTTGGGCGCGAGAATAATCAGGTCATACTCTGGTTTGAGCTGTTCTCGTGTGACGGACTTAGGATTAACTGTAAACGATTCTTTAGGGGTTTCGATCGCGAGGCCCTCTGCTTGAATCTTTGTATGACGTGCATCCCGCAGAAGGTAAGTAACATCTGCCCCAGCTTGAATAAGTCGAGCTCCAAAATAACCGCCGACACCACCCGCACCAAGAATTAATATCTTCATTTCTGTCTCCCTGTTGCTGCGCATCTTATCGTGTTTTGCGGTTAGAGTGAGGGCTACGAACTTATCCAATTCATTTATACAAATCCTATGCTGGCAGCGGTCTCCAAAATCGTACAGTCTTCACGTATTCCATTTCAGGTGCGCAGCTTTCGCTACCAGTGGCCGGCTGACCTCTGTGCCTCTTGGGCTTTCGAGATGGAAATCCTCGTTCTGGGCTGGTATGTGCTTGTGGAATCCAATTCTGTGCTCATGCTAGTTGTGTATGGGGCGTTGCAATACAGTGGGTCCTTGATCAGCCCATTTTTTGGCATCGCGGGCGATCGGTTTGGTTATCGCAGTCTGTTTATGCTGACGCGCGGGCTTTATGGCTGCCTAGCACTGTTGATCGCCTTGTTAGGTC
This sequence comes from Zwartia hollandica, assembly GCF_019923725.1. Lineage (GTDB taxonomy): Bacteria > Pseudomonadota > Gammaproteobacteria > Burkholderiales > Burkholderiaceae_B > Zwartia > Zwartia hollandica. Next base: position 169,135 of record NZ_JAHXRI010000007.1, on the reverse strand, counting down.
TATTTGATTTGTTGTCTCCGGTGTTGGTGATTGTGTTGGCGTCTATTGTTGGTGTGGTTCGTCCCTCGGACATGATGATGCGTTACGCCTTGATTGGTCAGACGCAACCAGCAGATCAAATGACCGCAGCGCTTGGGCTATCGCGCATGACATCCGATTCGGCGCGCATTGCGGGCGCGCTTGCAGGCGCGAGTGTTTTTGCGCAATTTGGCTTGGTCCCCGCTTATGTGGTCATTACTATTCTCTACATTGTTAGTTTTATTTTTTCGCGAGGTGTAGCGGGCCGGGTTCCCCACGTAGGTCAACCAGTTTCCATGGCTCCCGTGCGTGACTTAAAGGAGGCTTTCGTTTATGCGTGGGGTAAGCCAGAGTTACTCGGTCCGATCGCCATCGCTTTTTTGATCAACCTTTTGGCCTTTCCATTTTCCCTAGGATTATTGCCCTACATCGCACGGACAATTTATGAGGTAGATCAGACGGGGCTTGGTTTGCTGAGCGCCAGCTTTTCTGTTGGTGCGTTGGTGGGTTCGCTGGTGCTAGGAACCAATGTATTTTCACTTGGCACCGCCCGTGCGATGTTTATCGCCACAGTTTGCTGGTTTGGATTACTGTTAATTTTTGCGCCACTGACATCGTTTGCTGCTGGAGCAGTGATTTTGCTATGTGCCGGGTTTGCACAAAGCATGTGTATGACTCCCTTGGCTGCAGTGATGCTGCGCTCGACTGACGCGAAGTTCCGTGGCCGAATTATGGGTTTGCGCGTTTTAGCGATTTGGGGCTTACCACTAGGGCTACTGATCTCCGGACCGCTAATTTCCTCAATCGGTTTTGTTGCGACGACTGTGCTCTACACAACGCTCGGTATCCTAGCGACCGTGACGGTGGCTTGGAAGTGGCGTGAGCGCCTATGGCAAGCCGACGCACCCGCGAACCGGCACGGTTAATCACTCGATTTATTGACACTGCAGGCGACCGAAGCCTGTGATCGCCTGCCGAACTAACGTTATTTACACACCTTCCACGATACGGATGTCGCGTTCAACCGAGCCGGTACCCAGGGCGCGAATCGCTTCTTGATAGCCGGGGCTGTTATAGGCAGCCAAGGCGGCTTCGACGCTTTCGAACTCAAGCAGCACGGTGCGTTGTTTGACACCAGCCTCTTTGACAGCAGCCGCCTCATTACGGGCCAAGAATTTTCCTCCGGCTGCCGTAAGTGCTGGTCCAGCCAGCTTGGCATAGGCGGCGAGCGCCTCGGGGTTAGAGATGGAGCGATAGGCACTGATCCAATAAGCTTTAGCCACAATGACCTCAAGTTAGAAAAGGTTGAAAAGTTTCGAATCGGTAGGTTAACAAGTCTGGAGGACTTCTTGGAATAAAAGCCCTTGCTCAATTGCTGCGGTGCAGCGTTGTGTCTTTAAGTCTGACACCTGCAAGAGAAGATTCTTTATGTTAGGGTTGCTCCTAGGTTCGATACAACGCTCAGAATCAGATGAAAATTTTTTACGGCTGGAAAATGGTGTTTGCTGCAGCATCGCTGCAGTTTATTCAGTCCATGATGTTGCATCAGGCTTTTGGGGCCTATATCGCAGTTCTGATTCAGGAGAAAGGCTGGAGTAAGACCTCGGTGTCTGGCGCCTCCGCGTTAATGTCCATGGAGGCCGCGGTCATCGGCCCGCTCCTTGGGTGGTTTCTCGATAAGTTTGGCTCGCGCGGTGTCATCAAGGTTGGCGTAGTGGTGTTTGGGCTCGGCTTTATCTTGCTCAGTCAAATTGACACACTAATGGGTTTTTATGGTGCAGCCGTGGTGATTGCGATTGGATCATCGATGGCGGGATATTTTCCGCTGAACGTCGGCGTCATTCAGTGGTTTGAAAAAAAGCGGGCGCGCGCGCTTTCTACTGTAGGTTTAGGCTTGGCTCTCGGCGGAACCTTGGTTCCAGTTGTCGCATGGAGCATCGAAACCTTCGGATGGCGGGAAACAGCCTTTACCTGCGGTGTCTTTGTGATCTTAGTGGGCTACCCGCTGGCCTGTGTATTTCGCCGTCGTCCTGAAGACTTTGGAGAAACGGTCGACGGCCTAGGCGTCGCACGGGGAACGATTGATGTGTCGGGTGCTGTGGAGTCCACGCCTGAACCAGAGTTCACAGCACGCCAAGCGCTCCGTACAAAATCATTTTGGCTTTTATCTGCCGGACATGGTGTCGCTTTGATGATTGTGACGGCCGTGAATACGCACGCCATTAATCACATGCGCATCTCGCTCGATTACACCATCGCTCAAGGGGCTTTTTACATCACACTCATGACGGGGTTTCAAGTAATCGGTGTGATGCTGGGCGGCGTGCTTGGTGACAAGTTACAGAAGAATCGTGTGGCGGCAGTATGCATGATGATGCATATGGTAGGGATGCTAATGTTGACGTATGCCCTCGGGCCAGAGATGCTGGTGTTGTTTGCTGTTTTTCACGGGCTGGCTTGGGGTATCCGAGGTCCGTTTATGCAGGCGATTCGTGCGGATTACTTTGGACGTAAGTCGATCGGAATGATTCTTGGGCTGTCGGCACTCATTACCGCTTTTGGTCAAATATCTGGACCGTTGTTAGCGGGCATGATGGGTGATGCAACCGGCAACTATCACCTCGGCTTCACGGTGCTTGCACTGATCTCAGGCGCAGGCACCGCTTTATTCTGGTTTGCCAAACCCCCCGTTCTGCCCGAACCCACCATAAAGAGCCAATAGAGCCGGCGTGACATGTGTACGTCATGTTTGCCCCTCAGTTTGTCAGACATTGTGTATGTTTTTATTCAGGAGCTCTGAGCAGTTGCCGCTCAGTTTGTTATCATAGCGCACTCTGCGAACGCTTGGTTATCGCACAACATACATAGTATTGCTTAGCAATCGGCGGTCGTCTGAAACGAAGGGTGAAGTGGGTGTTAAGACTTTGTGCTGCATTTCTCATGGTTGTGCTCGCCGGCTGTATGACGGTCGGTCCTGATTATGACCAAACGCAAGCTACTGCAGTGCCCAACGCGCCAGGGACCTGGCAACAGGCTCTGCCACACGGGGGTGACCTCGTAGCCTTAAGTGACTGGTGGGCACAATTCAATGACCCCGTGCTACTTGAGTTGATAGATTCTGCGCAACAACAAAGTCAGTCTATGGCCTTGGCTGCGTTGCGTATCGCACAAGCCCGCGCGGTACTGGTAACAGCTAACTCAGCTGCAGTGCCAAATATCAACGCAGCCGCTGTCGGCACACGCGGCACGTTTCAGTTAGGTGGTCCCATCATTGTCGCGACGACCTCGCAAGCGCAAATCCAGATGGGCTGGGAGATTGATCTATTTGGAGGGTTGTCTCGTGCAAGCGAAGCGGCGCGGGCTCGACTCGAAGCACAAGTGGCGAATTGGCATGAAGCTAGGATTTCTGTGTCGGCCGATGTAGCCAATATGTATACAAACTTTCGCGGCTGCGAACAGCTCGTGGCGATCGCGCGGTCTGACGTCAAGTCACGTATTCAAACGGCGGACCTGACCAAAAAGCTTTCAGAGTCAGGGTTTCAATCTCCAGCAACCGCTGCTTTAGCGAGCGCCAGCGCCGCTGAAGGGCAAAGTCGGGTAGCAGGGCAGACCGCGGACTGCGATATTTTGATTAAAGCACTTGTGGCTGTCACCGGCCTACCGGAAATTGACCTACGCAAGAAGTTAGCACCACAAGCAGCCAAACTACCGAGACCCATCATGCCGGTGGTCAAGCGAATGCCAGCGCAAGTTTTGTCGCAACGACCGGATCTTGCGGCAGCTGAGCGCGATGTAGCCGCAGCGAGCGCGGATATCGGTGTACGCGAGGCCGAGAGGTATCCACGGCTATCGTTGTTAGGCAACATTGGTCCGTTAGGTTTCGAGACAAGTGCGGGGTCGATTACTGCAACCTCCTGGTCGATTGGCCCATCCTTGACGTTACCAATATTTGACGCAGGGCGGCGCGCCGCGAATGTGGATACCGCGATTACGGCTTATGAGGTTGCCGCGAATAACTATCGTACCCAAGCAAGACGTGCGGTGCGCGAAGTCGAAGAGGCGCTCGTCAGACTCGCGAGCCTTGAGGAGCGTGAAAAAGAATCACTGAAAGCTTCGAGGGGCTACCACACCTCGTTGCGTGCCATGCAAGAGCGTTATAAGTTTGGCTTGGCAAGCATTCTCGATTTGGAAGAAACAAGAAGACTTTCATTTAATGCCGACAACATTTTGGCGACAGTTCGGCGTGAAAGGGTTAATGCCTTTATTGCGCTCTACCGTGCCGTGGGTGGTGGCTGGACAGCCACGGAGTCGCTCGAGACACTACAAACGGCGAGATCAAAGCCCGCCGACATACTCAAGACTAAGGTTCAGCCATGAAGTGGATACGATTAATGCAGACGAGTTTGTTTGCAAGCGTGATAGGTTTTGTATGTTTGCAAGCGGCTCAGGCGGCGCAGCCTGCAGCGCCCGCTGCTCGGCCTGCGCTGACTATCTCTGTGGTGAGCCCAACCTGGGTCACCATGCCCATCACGATTCGCGCTAACGGCAATATCGCTGCGTGGCAGGAGGCGTCGATTGGAGCACAGGTTGGTGGATTGCGTGTGGCCGAAGTTCGTGTCAATGTAGGTGACATCGTCAAGCGTGATCAAGTGCTTGCGATGTTCGCGACTGAAACGGTATTGGCGGATCAGGCCGTACAGAAAGCGCAGGAGGCCGAAGCGGTTGCCGCTTTGGCCGAGGCACAAGCGAATGCTGGTCGAGCCCGTAGTCTGAAAAATTCTGGAGCATTGTCTGCACAGCAAATCAGTCAGTACTTGACTGCGGAGCAAACCGCAAAGGCGCGATTAGAGGCAGTTCGTGCGCAAGTACAGGTACAGAATTTGCGTCTGCAATATGCGGAAGTACGTGCGCCCGACGATGGCGTGATTTCAGCACGTCAAGTCAGTGTAGGGGCAGTTGTGCCGGTTGGAACTGAGTTATTCAAAATGGTGAGGCAACGCAGACTAGAATGGCGTGCAGAGGTCGTGTCAGAGGAGCTAGGTCGAATAAAGGTTGGAATGCCAGTTCGGGTCTATCCCGCGAGCATTAGTAAGGACTCAACACCTTTGTCTGGCCAGGTTCGCGTGATTGGTCCGACTGTAGACATGCAAGCTCGTACCGCAATTGTGTATGTCGATCTCCCTACGACTCAGAACGACACACCCTTGGTGCGTGCTGGTATGTTCGCAACGGGTGAGTTCGAGTTAGGTAACACGCGTGTGCTGACCTTGCCTCAAGAGTCAGTTGTGATGCGCGATGGTTTTAGCTACGTGTTCAAGGTACGCAAGGATGCGCGCGTCTCTCAGGTTCGTGTAGAGGTTGGGCGCAGACTGAGTGCGCGGGTGGAGATACTCAAGGGTATCGACGAGGCCGATATCATTGCAGAGTCCGGGGCGGGCTTTCTCAACAACGATGATGTTGTCGCAGTTGAGGCTGTTCCCGCGCGCAGCGTGCCCGAGCAAAAATAGGCGCATTAATGAATTTTTCTGCTTTTTCGATTCGTCATCCAATACCGGCAATCTTGCTGTTTATTCTCTTGTCGATTGCTGGCGTTTTGTCGTTTCGGGCGATTGGTGTTCAGGATTTTCCGGACATTGAGCTGCCAATGGTGACAGTTGAAGCCAGCTTGCCCGGCGCTGCCCCCGCGACCCTCGAGACTGAGGTTGCGCGCAAGATTGAAAATTCAATTGCGACCTTGCAGGGTATAAAAAACTTATACACCAAGATCCTGGAAGGGACGGTTGTCATCACCGTTGAGTTCAATCTCGAAAAAAATGTGATGGAGGCAGTCAATGACGTACGGGATGCGGTGACGCGCGTGCGGGCGGACTTGCCTGCCGATGTCAAGGAGCCTACTGTTTTACGCACGACGACAGCCGGTCGTCCGCTCATGACCTATGCGCTCACCTCAAGTCGCTTAGACCAAGAGGGCTTATCTTGGTTTATTGACAATACCGTGACCAAGAATTTGTTGGCGGTGAGTGGAGTCGGCCGGGTCAAACGAATTGGGGGCTTGAGCAGAGAGATTCGTATTGAATTAGACCCGTCAAAAATGGCGGCTCTCGGTGTCGCCGCGTCCGATGTTTCTCGTCGACTTAAGCTAGTCCAGTTGGAATCGCCGGGCGGGCGGGGTGATATTGGCGGGGCAGAGCAGTCCGTTCGAACCATTGCGACGGCAGCGAGTGCGGCTGAGCTTAGTGATTTAGATATTCCGCTTTCAGACGGCCGCCGCGTGCGACTCGGACAGCTCGCGAAGATCGAAGACACGACTGCTGAGCGGCGGTCCATTGCCTTGGTGAATGGCAAGCCGGTGGTTGCTTTTGAAATTATGCGCAGCAAAGGCGCAAACGAGGTGTCGTTAGCCAGAGATGTGCATGAGGCGATCGCCTCACTAGCGTTAAAAAATCGTGATGTTGAATTCTCTGAGCAAATAAATAATGTGACAGCGACAGAGGAAAATTTTAATGGATCGATGCACCTGTTGTATGAGGGCGCGATCCTAGCTGTCTTGGTTGTTTGGTATTTCTTGCGGGATTGGCGCGCCACAATTGTCTCGGCGGCGGCACTTCCCCTGTCCATTTTGCCGGCTTTTCTTGGAATCTATTTGTTTGGCTTCACGCTAAACATGGTCACCCTGACGTCCTTGGCCTTGGTTGTTGGTATTTTGGTGGATGACGCGATTGTTGAGGTAGAGAATATTGCACGCCACCTTCGCATGGGTAAGTCGCCTTTTCAGGCTGCACTTGACGCTGCAGATGAAATTGGCATGGCCGTCATTGCAACCACCTTTGCGCTAGTCGCGGTATTTTTGCCTACCGCTTTCATGGATGGTGTGCCTGGTAAGTTCTTCAAACAATTTGGTTGGACGGCAGTGCTTGCGATTTTGGCCTCGCTGCTCGTCGCACGACTATTGACGCCGATGATGGCAGCCTACTTAATGAAGGCGACCAAAGCGAGCATTGAGCCCGAGAAGGATGGCTGGGTGATGCAGCGATACCTGACATCGGTGCAGTGGTGTTTAAGAAATAGATTCAAAACACTATTGATGGCGACTATTTTTTTTGTAGGCTCTTTGTCTCTCGTGCCGTTGCTCCCGAAGGGCTTTGTGCCGCCTGCAGACCGTGGCCAAACGATGGTCAATATTGAGCGTGCGCCAGGCAGCACGCTGGAAGATACCTTGCGTGCTGCTGAACGGGTACGCCTCAAGTTAGAGACTATGCCTGATGTCAAACGTATTTTTAGCGCTGTCGGAGCAGGTGTCTCCGGAGATGCTTTTGCACGAGGATCGGCCGCTGAAGTCCGTAAGGCTACGCTCACCGTAGAGTTGTCACATCGCTCTGACCGTAAGAAGAATCAGCAAGAAATCGAAGCAGACATCCGCGCATTACTCGGTCGCGAGCCCGGAGTGCGCATTACCGTTGGCCCACAGGATGTTGGCGTCAAGATGCAAATTGTCTTGCAAAGCGAAGATGCAATTGCCTTGAATAAGGCTGCGCAATCGGTTGAGCGCGACTTGCGTACGCTCAATGGCATTGGATCCGTGAATTCCTCAGCAAGCTTAGTGCGCCCCGAGCTTATTGTGCGGCCAAACTTCGCCCGCGCGGCAGACTTAGGCGTCACAGCGCAGAGCATCGCGGAGACTCTACGCGTGGCGACAAGCGGTGACTATGAGATTGGCTTAGCTAAACTGAATTTGTCCGAAAGACAGATTCCGATTCGTGTCAAACTTCCGGACGCTGTTCGTGCAGATATTTCCGCGCTTGAGCGATTGACGGTTCCCGGCCGTCTCGGTCCCGTTTTGCTGGGTAATGTTGTGACCTTTTCGATGGACAGCGGGCCAGCTCAGATCGATCGTCTCAATCGTAGTCGCAATGTCGTGCTCGATGTTGAGTTAGGTGGACGACCGCTGGGTGAAGTTTTTGCCGATGCGATGGCTTTGCCGAGTTTAATGAATCTTCCGGCTGGCGTTACGCGCGCGGAGCTTGGTGATACGAAGGAAATGCAGTCCTTGTTCGCTAGCTTTGGTCTTGCCATGGCCATTGGCTTGCTTTGTATTTACATGATTCTCGTTTTACTCTTTCATGACTTTCTACAACCGATTACGATCTTGGGTGCTTTGCCATTATCCATTGGCGGTGCTTTTGTTGCGTTATTGATGACAGGGATGAGTTTCTCGATGCCTTCTTTGATCGGGTTGCTCATGCTGATGGGGGTCGTGACTAAAAACTCGATCTTATTGGTCGAATATGCGATCACCGCGCGAAGACAAGGTTTAGAGCGCAATGCAGCTTTAATTGACGCGTGCCATAAGCGCGCTAGACCGATTGTCATGACGACGATCGCGATGACGGCCGGAATGCTTCCGATTGCGTTGGGTTGGGGATCGGATCCTAGTTTTCGTGCACCGATGTCTATCGCGGTGATTGGTGGTTTGATGACATCGACGCTTTTAAGCTTGCTTGTTATCCCTGCATTCTTTACCTATATCGACGATCTCGAAAGCTGGTTCGGGAAGATGCGTTTACGGTTTCAAAAGCTCTAAGCGCGCCTCAAGGTAAAAAATGCGGGACCTTGTGGCTGAAAGTCTGTCCAGGGTTTTCTGAGAGCGCTTAGGTTGTACACCGCGCCGAGTGGAATGTAAGGGACAGCTTCTAGCACTTCGGTTTGTATTTCCTGACTAATGGCCTGGCGTTGCGCGAGTGTTTTGGCGAATATCCAATTCTCTCTAAGTTTCTCCAGTGTTGCGTTAGTAGGCCACCCGAACCACCCTTGTTTGCCAGTTCCACGTATGGCGGGGTTGTTAATTGGATCAAGGTTGGCTGTGCCCACCAAGGCAGTAAATCCGATGTGCCAACCACCTTCGGAGGGATTGCTTTGGTTGTTGCGACGTTGCAGATAGCTGCCCCAGTTCATCGCGCGCAACTCTGTTTTCAAGCCCAGTTGTTTGAATAGATCTTCAGTTACGAGCGCGCATGCGTGATAGGGAGCGGTATCAACCGGATCCAAAATCACAATGGGTTGTCCTGTATAGCCCGCGTCTTTGATGAGCTTGCGTGCCCGAGCCAAGTCCCGTTTATTCGTCAGTTTTTCTAAGCCTGCGGGCGACGCCATCGGGGTGCCCGGAGCGAACACGCCGCATTTGTCATTCCAATATTCAGGGAAATCTGCGCCATTCGCTGCCATCATGTAGTCCGTTTGATTGATGACTGACAAAATGGCTTGACGCATAACTGGATTATCGAAGGGGGCGTGCAGATGATTAAATCTGAGAATAAAGATGGAGGGCAAAGGCGCTTTGATTAATGCAATCTGCTTATTCTTACGTAGTGTTGGGATGAACTCGTTATCGATAACTTCGATACCATCCACCTCGTTATTCTGTAGCGCTGCAACGGCCGTTGCGCGATCTGGAATGACTTGCCAGCGTACCTCGTCGATATGGACAATTTTAGGCCCCGCTGTATTACGAGCCTCTCCGGAAGTGCGCGCGCGATAGTCGGCTGACTTCTGGTAAACCACGTGTGAGCCAGATACCCACCTGGTGGGTAGGAATCGGAATGGGCCGCTGCCGACCACTTCTTTAATAGCAATATTATCTGGCGTATTTGCTAGGCGCTCTGGCATGATCGATGCGGCAGAGGAGGCAAGGGTGTAGCTTAATAACGAAAAGGGCCGCGTTAACTTAAACTCGATCGAACGGTCCGATGTTGCATTGATTGTCTCCACGGAAGAGAAAAGCGTTTGCCCTAGTAAGTTTCTGGCACCAAAACGCTTGATACTCGCAACAGCGTCTTGCGCACGGACAGGTGATCCATCGTGAAATCTAAGACCATCTCGTAAGTGCAATATCCACCGCAGTCCCTCTTGGTCTATATGCTCGCTCTCTATCATCTGAGGCTGTGGCTGATACCGATCATCGAGTCCATAAAGCGTGTCGAAGACCAACAGGGCATGGGTCGCGGTGATCGCTGCTGTGGTGTAGGTTGGGTCAAGTATTGAAAGGTCGCTAGCAGGTACCCAACGAAATACAGTTGTCGCTGGTTGCGCGAATAAGTAGGTTGGTAAAGTGCTTACGCCGGTCGCAACAGCAGTATGACAAATAAAGGTGCGGCGATCCATATGTCTTCCTGCGACGGGTTTTAGTGAATGAGGCTCCAGGCGCCGTTTTGGTTGAGTACGCGCCCCTCGTCCTGTAGTTTATCAAGATGGGCTTGAAGTGATCGCATAGCAACTTTGTGCAAGCGTTGGTCTGTGTCTGAGTAGGCGTGTTTGACGAGCTCTTCAAGCGACACTGGTTGTCCCGTTGTGCGCAGAGCCGCCAAGACTTTGTTTTCGCGACCTAAGCGATGAATGATGAGTCGTTCGACAATGTTGTTAACGTCGCTCAACAGAAAGCCGTGCCCAGGTGCCAGATAGTCAATCGGGTATGCAGTGATGAGCCTGAGCGAGTCGAGGTATTGCGCCATATTTCCGTCTGGCGGGTTAATCACGACAGTGGATCCTTGCATGACGTGATCCCCCGTAAAGAGGATTTTTTGACCTTCGTGCAAGAAGCAAACTTGATTCGAGGCATGGCCAGGCGTGTGGATCACGCGCAGGGTTGTACCCGCAAGCGTTAGAACTTGATTGTGTTCGACGATATGGTCCGGCGCAAAGGTTTGATCCTGATTCGGATAAGCCGGTGCAGGTCTACCGTAAACTTGCGCACCTGTTTTTTCTTTGAGGCTCTTGGCTGCAGGCGAGTGATCGATGTGCGTGTGCGTGCACAGAATCCACTTAATTGGAGCGTTTGCGGCCTTGATAATGTTCTGAATATGCTCTTCGAGCAGAGGGCCGGGATCAATCACGGCAACACCATGCTGAGCGTCGCCGATAAGATAGGTGTTGGTGCCTGGACCTGTCATCATCCCTGGGTTGGCGGCTGTCACACGCGTAATCGCCTCCCCGAGTGACACTGCTTGGCCTGGTTCGATATATGACTGCGCTGTCCCCTTGTTATTGGGATCAATTTTGCGCACCTCGGTATAGGCGAAATCGCCAGGAATTAAGATATGTTGCTCCCCGCCTCGTGCAGTCGCTGTGTAGGGGGCAATCAATGTTTTTGGTTTCGGTGTGCGTGCGTACTCTAGAAGTTCTTCCACAACGTTGAACGGACTCAAACTTTCGAGCGTTTTAATTGTCGGGAACATCAGCTCGATCGTGCCTGCCCGATTCATCTCAATGGCTTGCTCTGGTCGCACCCATACCTGTCCAACCGTTTCGTGGTTGTCTTGCACCGCAGTTTGTCCCTCGGGTGCTTGGGCGACGAAAAATCTGGTGTCGTAGCGCTTGGGTCGACCCGCCTGCGTAATCCAGTGGCTGTAATAGGCGATTTTGTCTGTGGCGGCTCTAAATTGCTCTGTCTTTAAGATGTCGGCGAAACTGAGCTTGTTTTGCGCCATTTCAAGCCTAAGCGTCGCCAGACGTTCAGCATCCTCACCCTGCAAGCGCACGAGGTCTTGCTCGTTGCGGTAGCCAAGCAGTAAGCCAGACTCTTCAAAACACTCTCTGATTGCTGCAATCCAATAGGCTAGCCCACCTTGTTCAATCCCAAGCATCTGGCTCGCGCGCTGATCATCTAAGTCAACGCAGAGCGAGGCAATCTCTGGATGGTGATCGGTCGGGTCTACTGCCCCTCCGGGAAAAACATGCATCCCTGTCGCAAAGTCCACAGCAGTCGTGCGCTGCATCATCAATACTTCAACGCCCTCAGAGCTGTTGCGGGCAAGAATAATGGTAGCGGCTGGGCGTGGCTTAACGTGTTGTTGAGTCATTGAGTCTGTTGCTATAGGCTATTTGCTGGGTGCTGGCACAACGGCGGTGCCAATCATGGAGTCCCGGGATACGAGTTCTGCAAGCTGCGCTTGGGTCATCCCCTCTGTACCTGCAGGTCGATTTGGTAACACTAGGAAACGTAAGTCTGCTGTACTGTCGGAGACACGCACCTCTACCTCTTCAGATAGCACGGTACCAAACTCTGCCAACACTTTACGCGGTTCAACAACGACACGAGACCGATAGTCCAGTGATTTGTACCAGGCAGGTGGAATGCCCAGCAGCATGCGTGGATAGCACGAACAAAGGGTACATACGACGACGTTGTGTACGGTGGGCGTATTTTCTAGAACAACCAGATCTAAAGGGGTTGTGATATCCAGTTCAAACGATTCATTGATTGCCTTGAGAGGATCAGCCAAGAGTTTTTTCTTAAACTCGGGTTCTGTCCACGCCTTTGCGACGATTTTTCCACCGATAGCCGGAGTCAGACTGTCCTGATAGTCGATCTGTCTGTGTAGTTCTGCGGCGCTAATGATGCCTTTTTCGTCAAGCAGTTCTCGTATAGCTGTTTGCAAAAGGACTTCGTAGCGGTCATACCCGTCATCGTCATCCGGGGCGGGTGGTGAGTGTGGGTGGCTGTGTGCCTTGTCGTGATCATGATCGTGATCGTGATCGTGATCGTGATGATGTGAGCCGCTCATTTTTTTTCTCCAGCAATCGCTTCGATCCAGTGTTCGTAAATATCAGCAACAACGGTATCGTTCTTGCTGCCAGCATAGTTTGGCCAAACATCAATTTGTTTGAATTTGACGCGATACAAAATACGCATGGGTAAACCTGGTTTATGAAAAGCGAGTAGGGATGGGTCCCGAAAGAGACCACGGACCTCTGCAATTTCGCCTGGTGCGCCGCGCAAGTAGTACGGGGTGCGACAGTGTGCTTCGGGTGGTTGCTTTCTGATGCGTACTGCAGCGCCAAGCGGGAGTGCGTGTCCAGGGCGAGGAGGGATTGCGTTCATAGCTTCCCCGTCTTTGCTAGGCGAACCCGAAGCTCAGCGATACGATCATCAATCTCTTTTGCTGTGACAAGTTGCTGCTCGATGATGAGGTCTCGTACGGCCCGAATCCACTTGTCGTAATAAAGCATGCTCTTGTAGTCTTCGGCGGTATTGGATTCAATCGCACGCCGCATGGCATCGCTGCTGAACACGCCAAGCCTTGGACCGGAGAGTATTTTTTGCAGTGCGTCGACGCGCTTCTCGTGAAGCGTACTGGGGTGCTCGTCTAAACAGACGGGACCGGCGGGTTGGCCGCCAAGATCATTCACTTTTCTTTCCATGGTGCTCGCTCGTTTGAATATGCCGATGCTAAAGCTCAGTCAAGGCTAAGGCGTAGTCTGATTCTATTATCTTGTGAGGTAATCTGCCCGTGATTTGTGGTGTTGCATTGCAACAATATCGTGTGGTAACTGAAATATGTAAAAATCGTGGCTTGATCCCCGATTGGAAGAACTGCTGTGAGCGACTATTTCTACGAACCAAGTAAAGGCCACGGCCTGCCGCATAACCCATTCAAAGCAATTGTGGCGCCTCGTCCGATTGGCTGGATTTCAAGCATCGACAAGCAAGGAAGGGTGAATTTAGCCCCCTACAGCTTTTTCAATGCGTTCGCCGAAACTCCTCCTATCATCGGCTTCTGTACGAGCTTTGTTCGCAAAGATAGCGTGAACAATATCGATGAAACAGGCGAGTTTGTCGCAAACTTTTGTGGCGCCGACTTAGCCCAAGAGATGAACATCACGTCCGCCTCAGTGGATCCCGGCGTCGATGAAATGAAGTTGGCAGGTTTGGATGCGGAAGCCTCGACGCTGGTCAAGCCCCCACGCATCAAAAATGCGATTGCTGCGTTGGAGTGCAAACTGATTAATACAACCCAACTGACTAACGCCAAGGGTGAGTTAATTAACACTTGGCTCACGCTCGGCGAGGTGATTGGCGTACATATCAATCCCGCCTTTCTAAAGGATGGAATTTTTGACACGGCGGCAGCTCGTCCGCTAGGCCGTTGTGGCTATCAAGGTGATTACGTCGAAGTCAACACGCTGTTTGAAATGATTCGACCCAAAGAGTACAAGCCAGCTAAGTAATCGCTCGGTAAGTCGTGTAGGCCCCGAGTACGAGCAGCGTCACAAAAAAGTATCTACGAAATTGGTCTTGGGCAATGCGTTGACGCAAAGCCTGACCAATAAACATGCCTATGAAGGCGGGAATCAACGCCAGCAGAGAGGTGGTAGCAATCGCTACGCGAAACTCACCCGTCACGAGCAAGCCGATCGCGAGTGCGCAGGACGATATCGTGAAAGACAAGCCCAGCGCTTGAATCAAATCATCTTTTTTGAGTCCCAACGAGGTGAAGTAAGGCGCAACAGGGAGGGCTGAAATGCCAGTGGCACCCATTAAGACGCCGGTGATGACCCCCGTGACCGGTGATAGCCAACGCTCGGTGTGTGGGGCAATGTCGATTTTGGCAGAACTCAGGCCATAGAGGCCATAGCAGACAAGGACCGCTCCTAGTACGGCTGTGACGATGTCGGTGTTACCAAAGACGATGAAGCTCACGCCAAACGGTGTTCCTATACAAATTCCCAAAAGCAACGTACCAAAACGTTTGAGCAACCCCCGAAAGTTTGGTCCGGCGATTAATTGCCAGACGTTTGTAATCAGGGATGGAAGTACAAGCATTGCTGCCGCTTCAACCGGTGCAATCACAAGCCCGAGGAGCCCGATGGCAATGGTGGGTAGTCCCATGCCGATCACGCCTTTGACCAGGCCTGCCAAAATGAAAATGGCAGTGACTAAAATAATGGCGGTTACTGATATCGATTCGGTCATGGGGCATTAAAATTCATAAAGTCGAGCCGTTAGATTAATCCACAATTAAGGTGTTTCATTGCAATTGTCCTCACTGCCGCCAATCATTGTGTCTCCGAGTGCGTGGATAGGTCCACGCGTGTCTGCGGACGATGCATGGATATATCGATTGGATGATCAAGAGTTACGGGAACTCGAACGCGCGGCTCAGCAATACTTGGAAAGAAGTGATGACATCAGCAAGATTCGGCGAGAAGACTTTGTATTGCCGACGCTGGGTAAGCGGCTGCGTCGCATACACGAGGCGCTGATCCACGGGGCCGGTTTTGCGTTGCTTCGCGCTTTGCCAGTATCAACATGGTCGAGGTCGGTGACTGCTGCGGTTTTTTTTGGAATTGGTCAGCATCTAGGTTTCGCACGTCCGCAGAATGCTCGGGGCCATGTGCTTGGTCATGTGATTGATATGGGGCTACGGGCTGATGACCCGAACGTTAGGATTTATCAGACGCATGCCCGACAAACGTTTCACACGGACTCAAGCGATATTGTTGGCCTTGTTTGTTTGCAGCAAGCACGCAGCGGTGGGGACTCTGCCTTGGTGTCATCGAATACGATTTATAACGAGATGCGTCGTGACTATCCCGAACTAGTCAAAGCGTTATTTGATCCGCTTGCGACCGATCGGCGAGGTGAAGTTGCCGCCGGACAAAAACCTTTTTTTGAAATCCCGGTGTTTACTTGGCACGAGGGGATGATGTCGACGATTTATCAGCGGCAATACATTGACTCTGCGCAAAGATTTGATGATGCCATGCGCTTGACGCCGTTGCATGTCGAGGCGCTCGATTGTTTTGACGCCTTGGCCAATGACGCACGGCTTAATTTTTTAATGCGGCTGGAATCGGGTGATATGCAGTTTGTACACAATCACACGCTTTTGCATGACCGAACCGCCTTCGAGGACTGGGCGGAACCCGAGCGTAAGCGACACCTATTAAGGCTTTGGTTGTCATCGCCCGAGGCGCGTCCGTTACCCGAAGTCTGGGCGCAGCGGTATGGAACGGTAGAGACGGGCCTACGAGGAGGAGTCACCATACCGGAGGCGGCCTGGAATGCGCCGCTCGATCCGGTTTAAGCGTTAGCTATTGAGAGCTTAGTCAGCGTAACCAGGGAGTTCGCGATCTAAGACACGCATCATCGCTTCAAAGTAAAGATTGTCACGCGTGTCGCGGTCATGCCGGTCATCGGGGGCCGGTCGTTTGACAGCCGCAATGACATCATCCGATAAAATTTTGATCGACTTGCCAGTGCTCATCGCGAGCACCTGCGCACGGCAAATACGCTCGAGTTTATAAAGACGCTTATACGCTTGCGCCACCGTGTCGCCGACTACAAGCACGCCGTGATTTTTCATAAACAACACTTTTTTATCGCCTATTGCCGCAGCTAACCGTTCTCCTTCATCGAGAAAGTCAGCGGTGCCTGTGTAAGTGTCGTCGTAGGCGATGATGCCATGATAAAACGCAGCGGTTTGGCTTGCGGCTAGTAGACGATTGTCTTCTAGCATGTTGAGCGTCACGGCCCAGTTTTGGTGGGTATGCAGTACAACGTTGGCGCCGGTGATACGGTGAATGGGGGCGTGGATGCATTGCGCTGAAAGCTCAACGACTCCCTCTCCCTCGAGCGTTTCACCTTTTTCGTTGAAAACCATCATGTCACTGGCGCGAGCCTCTGACCAATGGCGACCAAAGGGGAGTATCAGGAAGCGATCCTTGTGCCCGGGCACCGTCATCGTGAAGTGGTTGTCGATACCTTCGTGCAAATCGTCTAAGACGGCCAGTCGATTTGCTGCAGCGAGATGTATTTTGGCTTGCCGGACGGCATCAAGATGTTGCTTCGTGTTGAGGTTGTGCACGGACATGATGTATCCCTATTCTATTGTTGGAAAGAAAATGTTGAATGGTTAAGCGCCTTGGCGCTCGCGAGTAATGTCTGGCAAGAACCACGCGACGATACCAAGTGCTGGTAGGTAGGAACAAATTTGGTAAACGGTAGAAATTCCGTACGCGTCAGCCAAGCCTCCCATGATTGCCGCGCCGAGTCCACCGAGGCCGAACGCAAAACCAAAGAACATACCTGAGACGAAGCCGACTCGGCCGGGAAGCACCTCGTGCGCATAAACCAGAATCGCTGGAAAGGCAGAGGCTGTTAGTAAGCCGATGATGATCGTCAAGACTCCCGTCCAAAACAGGTCTGCATAAGGCATTGCCATCGTGAAAGGTAGGACGCCTAGAATTGAAATCCAGATCATGGGGCGGCGGCCAATGCGATCCGTGAGCGCTCCTCCTAGCAAGGTTCCAACGGCGATCGCTGCCATAAAAATAAAGAGCTGGACCTGCGCGGCCTGTACCGGCAGATTGAAGCGTTCAATTAAGTAAAAGGTAAAGAAGGACGTCAGGCTAGAGCTATATACATTCTTCGAAAACAACAACACCATTAAGACGGTGATGAGAAACAGCACCCTGCCACGCGAAAGCGATCGCAAGCCTTGCGCTGCTTGGGCGGCTGCCTGTGCGCGTGGTTTGATGTGGGCGCGATACCAACCACCAACACGCGTAAGAAGTGCCATGGCGATTAAGGCTGCCACGGAAACCCAGGCAATTGCACCTTGCCCATGCGGCAAAACGATAAAGGCCGCGAGCAAAGGTCCAACTGCTTGCCCAAGGTTGCCGCCTACTTGAAACAGCGCTTGTGCAGTACCAAAACGTCCGCCTGAGGCCATGCGTGCCACACGCGATGCCTCTGGATGAAAGATCGCTGAGCCTGTCCCGACCAAGGCTGCGGCAAACAGCACCGCTGCGTAGCTTTGAGCCACAGAGAGCAGCAGTAATCCAATCAGTGTGGACCCCATGCCAATCGCTAAGGAGAAGGGCATGGGTCGCTTGTCGGTGTAGGCGCCGACCGTGGGCTGGAGTAAAGAAGCCGTCAACTGAAAAGCCAGGGTAATCAGACCGATCTGCGTGAAGTCGAGATCAAACTCTTCTTTCAGTAAGGGGTAGAGCGCTGGGATGAGCGACTGAATCAGATCGTTCAGTAGATGGCATACGCTGAGCGCTACCAAAATCGGCATCGCGGCAGCCTGAGCGCTTGGCGTTGATGGAGGAGGTGTGTTGCTGGTCGGCGAGGCTGCAGTGTTCATCGCCTGATTCTAAGCAGGCAGAGGTCGTTTTGGCAACAGATTATCCGCACGGGGCATTGATTCGGATCAGATGCCCCGCGCTTGGGACTATTTGGCAGCGAGGGGATCCCCTAATATCACCGACTCGTAGGCATGTAAGGCGGTCGCGCCTCCCGTGTGTAAAAACAGCACATTGTCCTCTGGTTTGAAAAAGCCCTTACGGGAAAGTCCAATGAGTCCGGCCATAATTTTTCCGGTGTAGACCGGATCCAGCAAAATCGCCTCGGTACGCGCCAGCATTTGCACGGCTTCCACCATGGCAGGGTTAGGTACCGAATATTTGGGACGCCACCAGTCCCCGTGCGAGACGACCGCCTCCTGTGGCACGCGAATTCCTGTTTGTAAGAGATCCATAATCGCTTGCGCCTCTTTAAGGACAAGAGGGTTCTGGTCTGACGGGTCTCGGCTAACGCCGATGCCCACCAAGGGGATCCGAATATTGTTGCCAAGGAAGCCTGCAACGAGTCCACCGTGTGTGCCAGAGCTGCCGGAACCCACGACCACGTAATCCATTGGTTGGCCCATCTCAAAGAGTTGCTGCTGTAACTCTTGGGCACAAGCGACATAGCCCAGCCCGCCAACGGCATTGGAGCCACCCCCTGGGATGATGTAGGGCTTGCGGCCCTGGCTGCGGGCTTCGGCTGCCATTTTTTCCATGGCCTCAGCCATGTTCGTGCCGCCCGGGACAACAGTAATCGCTTCGACTCCCAACAGGCGATACATGAAGTTATTGCCACTGGCGTTTGGATCGTAACTGTTGGGTACCCGCTCCTCAATGACGAATCGGCATTTCAGGCCCTCTTTGACGGCCGCCGACAGCGTGATACGGCAATGGTTCGACTGGGGCGCACCGCAGGTAATCAACGTATCTGCACCCTTGGCTAGAGCGTCGCCCATCAAGAACTCAAGCTTGCGTGTCTTATTGCCGCCCGGGGCGAGTCCCAACATATCGTCGCGTTTAATCCAGACTTTTGGGCCGCCCAGCGCGCGAGTGAAATTCGGTAAGAATTCGATGGCAGAAAAGCCCTCGGTATATTGACGGCGGGGAAAGCGACTGAGATCCATGATGACTCCGGAAGTATTGTGATTGTTCTTGGGCGCAAGCAAGGTGCAACATGGGCACCAGAGTGGCGCTCATCGCAAGCCAATGTATACCTGAGGACAAACACTTGCCAAGCATTAATTAAGAATTCGGTTATTTTTGTTGACCTTTTGTTGCTGAGTCGATAGCATCAATCCGTCTTCTTGTATTTGACGTCCCGCACATCACATGTTTGCTTACACCATCCGTCGATTGTTGATGACGATTCCGGTCATGTTAGTCGTCGCGATCTTTGTGTACGGTTTGCTTGACCTCGCCCCAGGTGACCCGGCAGTATTTCTTGCTGGGGATGATGCGACGCTTGAAGATATCGCGCGCATCCGGATGACCTTGGGCTTAGATCAGCCTTTCTACCAGCGTTTCGCCATGTGGCTTGGCAGGGTCTTGCAGGGGGATCTAGGTGTCTCGCTCTTTACGGGCGTTTCAGTGACGGCAATGATCGAGCAACGCATGGCTCCGACCTTTACGTTGATGCTCATGACTTTGTGCGTTTCTGTGATGATTGCGATTCCGCTGGGCGCCCTTGCGGCATGGCGCCACAACAGAGCCTATGATCGAGGCGTCATGATTTTGGCAGTCTTGAGTTTTTCCCTACCGACCTTTGTTGTAGGCTACATCCTAGCGTGGGGGTTGGGGATTGAGTTGCGTTGGCTACCTGTGCAGGGTTACGTGCCTTATTCGCAAGGTGTATGGGCCTCGATTAAGACCTTGATCCTGCCGACTCTTGCATTGAGTAGTGTGTATGTAGCGCTGATCACACGTATCACCCGCGCCACTTTACTTGAAACCTTGTCCCAAGATTACGTACGCACTGCGCGCGCCAAGGGTGTGGATAACAAGAATATCCTGTTTAAACATGCGCTCAAGAACTCAGCCATACCGATTGTGACGGTGATTGGTAGCGGTGTCGCGCTGCTCATTAGCGGAGCTGTGGTGACGGAAACCGTATTTTCGATCCCAGGTCTTGGTCGGCTCACCGTGGATGCCATTCTGCGTAAAGATTACCCGATCATTCAAGGTGTGATTCTGTTATTTAGCTTTATGTATGTGTTGGTGAACTTGCTAATCGATCTCTTGTATCGTGTGTTTGATCCGAGGATTAAATACTGATGCGTAAATGTTTCCAATTTCTCTTTAGGCATCCAACAGTCGCATTGGGCGGCACCTTGCTGTTAGCGCTCATTTTTATGGCGATCTTCGCGCCCTGGATTGTGAGTAAGGATCCGATGGCCTTGTCACCCATTCATCGCGCCCGCGTGCCCAGCGAGCAGTTCTTGTTCGGAACCGATCTGTTGGGTCGAGATGTCTTTGCGCGAGTGGTCTATGGTGCCCGCGTATCACTCATTGTAGGCTTCACCGTCGCCTTACTCTCTGCAGTGATTGGCACGATCATTGGCCTGACCTCTGGTTTTGTGCGCTGGGTTGACGCGATCGTGATGCGGATCATGGATGGGTTGATGTCCATTCCAACAATACTTTTAGCAATCGCCTTGATCGCTCTCACGCGTGCCTCTTTGGAGAATGTGATTATCGCTATCACGATCGCCGAAGTGCCTAGAGTCGTGCGCCTTGTGAGGGGACTGGCGTTATCGCTACGGGAGCAACCCTATGTTGAGGCGGCCATTGCCGCAGGCGCATCACCGGTACGGGTCGTTTTTAAGCATATCTTCCCGAACACGATTGCAGCGCTCACTGTACAAACAACATATATCTGTGGTCTGGCGATCTTGGCCGAGGCGAGTTTGTCTTTCATTGGTGCTGGTGTGCCGCCTTCGATCCCCTCTTGGGGAAACATCATGGCTGAGGGGCGTGCCTTATGGCAAATCAAGCCGCACATGATTGCGTTCCCAGCGGTATTCTTGTCTATCACGATTCTTTCGATCAACATGCTCGGTGACGGCTTGCGTGATGCGATTGATCCCCGCATGGCAAAGAGGATTTGAAATGAGCCCGTCAAATCCGCCTGTGAGGTCCTCCGGTGCTCGCGTGCTGGATGTTAAGGGTCTGTCTGTCACGTTCGGTGCGGGCCCGGGTATGGTGCGTGCTGTGCAATCTTTGGACTTGCAACTCGATCGTGGTGAAACGCTCGCGATCGTTGGAGAGTCCGGATCCGGAAAGTCCGTCACGTCTCTTGCATTGATGCGCTTGGTCGAATACGGCGGTGGAACGATTACAGAGGGATCGATGCATTTGCATCGTGCGAATGGGCAGTCAGTAGACTTGCGTCAAGCGAGCGATGAGGCCATGCGGTCCTTGCGCGGTGCGGACTTAAGCATGATCTTCCAAGAGCCGATGACCTCGCTTAATCCTGTTTTTACGGTAGGTTCGCAGCTCACTGAGGCGATCATGTTGCATCAGCCGGGCGATCACTCCACTGCAACGGCGACCGCGATTCGAATTTTGGATCAAGTACGTATACCCGACGCAAAAGCCATGATGGGGCGCTACCCGCATGAGTTATCCGGGGGGATGCGTCAACGTGTCATGATCGCGATGGCATTGTCGTGCAAGCCGTCGGTATTAATTGCTGACGAGCCAACGACTGCGTTGGATGTCACGATTCAGGCACAAATTTTGCAGCTCATTCAATCTCTTCAGAAGGAGATGGATATGGGCGTCATATTTATTACGCACGATATGGGTGTCGTAGCCGAGGTCGCAGACCGCGTTATGGTGATGCGCCATGGCAAGGTGGTGGAGCAGAATGATGTGTACACATTGTTTGCTAATCCAACGCATCTCTATACAAAGACGCTGCTCGCTGCTGTCCCAAAGCTTGGTTCTATGCGTGGAACACATGAGCCGATGCGTTTTGATTTGCCTCTACAAGAGGGCGACGCAGACCGCGCTCGTCCAGAGGTGCGTCATGTTAAGCACAGCGAACGAACCGCTGAGGGTGTGCATACAAGTCCGGTGATACTGAGCGTTAAAAATCTTGTGACGCGCTTTGATATTCGAGGTGGCATTTTCTCGCGCGTCGTCAAGCGTGTGCATGCCGTGGAGCAGGTGAGCTTCGACTTGCATGAAGGGGAGACACTCTCTCTGGTCGGTGAGTCGGGTTGTGGCAAGACAACCACCGGCCGTTCCTTAATGAGTCTGACAAAAATAACATCGGGCCAAATCTCATTTGCTGGAAAGCCTATTGTGCAGTCCAGTGCGAGCGCGCTACGTGAACTCCGTCGGAATGTACAGTTTGTTTTCCAAGATCCCTTTGCATCGCTGAATCCTCGGATGCGAATCGGTGAGTGTATAAAAGAGCCTCTCATCATTCAGGGGTTGGCTCACGGTGCGCAGGCTGACCGCCGCGTCGCTGAGCTCATGGAACGTGTTGGTTTGGATCCTGCGACGATTAACCGCTGGCCTCATGAATTTTCTGGTGGACAGCGGCAGCGTATTTGCATTGCCCGTGCGCTCTCTGTCAATCCGAAGGTACTCATCGCTGACGAGGCGGTATCGGCCTTGGATGTTTCGATTCGAGCGCAGATCGTGAATCTATTGATTGATCTGCAGGATGATTTGGGTATTTCCTATTTGTTTATCTCTCATGATATGGCGGTGGTGGAGCGGGTTAGTCATCGCGTGGCCGTGATGTATCTGGGCCAAATTGTTGAGCTTGGCCCTCGCAATGTGATCTTTGAGAATCCCCAACACCCCTACACGCGAAAGCTAATGGCTGCCGTGCCGATCGCCGACCCCACGGTTCGGCGCGCACGTAACCTTGAGCTGTCTGAAATCCCGAGCCCTGCAAGAGCGCTGAATGATCTGCCCGTGGTCGAACCATTGGTGCAGATCGGTGAAGGACACTTTGTCGCAAAACACAAGATTGGTGGTATGTATTGATGTAGTCAACACAGGAGCATACAGATGGATCGTAGAAAATTTTTAGTGACATCCTCAGCCTCGGTCGCAGCACTCACGTCTCCGCAGGTACTAAAAGCGCAGGGCGCTGCGCCCGCCAAGCTGTTTCGCTGGGTGCCGCATGCGGATTTAACGATCCTCGACCCTATGTTTAGCACGGTGTTTATCACGAATATCCATTCACAGCTGGTTTTTGACACGTTGTATGGTCTGGACAATCAGTATCAACCGCATCCCCAAATGGCGGCAGGTCACGTCATGGATCCTTCCGGTTTGCTTTGGAAAGTGATGCTGCGTGATGGTTTGAAGTTTCATGATGGTTCGCCTGTCCGCGCGGCGGACGCCGTGGCGAGCTTGAATCGATGGGCTAAAAAGGATCTGATGGGACGCTCCTTGATGGAGTCAACCGAAAGCCTGACTGCTGTGGATGACAAGACGATTGAATTCAAGCTTAAAAAGCCGTTCCCTTTGTTGTTGCACGCCATTGCACGTCCAACAGGCAGTATGGCGTGCATCATGCCGGAAAAGCTTGCCCTGACGCCAGATAATGTACAAGTAAAAGTGATGAATGGCTCTGGCCCGTTTCGCTTTTTACATGATCAGTGGGTTTCAGGTTCGCAGGCGGTCTATCAGCGCTTTACAGATTATGTTCCCACGCGCGATAAGGCCAAGCCCGAGTTCACCTCCGGCCCGAAAGTCGTTCATATCGAGCAAGTGCGCTGGCAGATTATTCCCGACCGTGCGACCTCAATTGCGGCTCTACAAAACAATGAAGTCGATGGTGTAGAGCAAGTTGATAGTGACTTTCTGCCCATCCTAAAGAAAGATAAGAACATCACCCTTATCAAGCGTACGCTACCGTCGATCTCGCTGATGCGTTTTAATCATTTGCATGCCCCCTTTAATAACAAACTGATGCGTCAGGCGATTTTGGCTGCCGTCAGTCAGACTGAGTACATGATGGGTATGAATGGGCCTGACTTCCCTGAGTACTGGGATGATAAGTGTGGGGTATTTGTTCCAGGCTCGCCCATGGACAGCAAAGCTGGCATGGAAAAAATCACCGGTAAGCGCGATTTGGCGCGCGCACGTGCGATGATCAAAGAGGCTGGTTACAAAGGTGAAACGGTCGTGATTCTTGACCCGGTTGATTACCCTGTGTTTCATACCGCCGCATTGATGACAGTCGATCTCTTTAAGAAGCTTGGGATTAAAACGGATTTGCAGGCGATGAACTGGGGTACGTTGATGCAGCGGCGCAATAGCCAAGAGCCACCATCGGCAGGCGGCTGGAACGTGACCTTCACGGCGATTACTGGCTCAAATAATTTGGATCCTGCAGGACACTTGGCGATACGCGGATCTGGTCAGAAGGCATGGTTCGGCTGGCCAACCAGCGAGCGAATCGAGCAACTCAGACTTGATTGGTTCAATGCCACAAGCCTTGAGGCGCAAAAGAAGATTTGCAGTGAGTTACAGCTCCAAGTGTTTGAAGATGTCCCGTACATACCTTTAGGCGCGACCTATCAAGTGTCTGCCCTGCGTAAGGGCTGGGTAGATTTTCAAGAGCAAATGCCCTTGTTCTATACGTTACGCAAAGCTTAATAAGCAGGAGTCCTTGAGATGCCTAAGTCAAACCCCAAGATTGCCCTTACGGGTTTCGCCCTTGAGGCGAATGCTTTTTCTCCAGTTTCGATTCGTGAGGATTTCACGCGCTCGTGTTGGCGAGAAGGTGAGGAGATTACTGAGCTCGCCCGTCAGACCAGTAATCTGCCAGCCGAAGTGACTGGGTTTTACGCGCGCATGGATGAAATGGGTCCTTGGGTACCGGCGCCGACGATCGTGATCGGAGCGCCTCCTGGCGGGCCGGTGACGCGTGAGGTCTGGGAAGAGTTTATGTCCAAGCTGGACAAAAGCTTGCGTGCGGTATTACCCGTGGACGCTGTCTTTGTGGCCAATCACGGCGCTTCAAGCGCGGAACATCTCGATGACACTGAGGGTGACATGATGGAGCTCATCCGCTCTATTGTGGGCCCGAGTGTGCCGATCGTGGCGACGCATGATTTGCATTGCAACGTGTCGGAGCGGACAGTCGATGCGCTGGATGGTTTGATCAGTTATCGCACCAATCCGCACGTTGATCAGCGTGAGCGTGCGGCGGAAGCAGCCGATTTGCTCAAGGAGATTCTGAATGGCGTTCAAACGAAAAAGGCTTTTATTCGTCTGCCCATCACGCCTCCCTCAGTGACTTTATTGTCGGCGCGCGGCCCGTATGCAGATTTAATCAAAATGGGGACGGCAATGATGCAGAAGCCGTCCGAAGGCCCGATTGCAAACGTTTCGGTGTCGGCTGGTTTTGTGTTTTCAGATTTACCTAAGTGCGGGATTACGATCTGTGTCACCTCGCGCGGTGATCTAGCCGCTGCACAGCGGTGTGCAATAAAAATTGCGCGCGCGGCATGGGCCGATCGTGCACGCTATGTTCCAGACATGCTTGAAGTGCCCGAGGCAGTAGCGCGGGCGCGCGATACGAAAGTTCCTTTACTGTTTGCCGATGTGGCAGACAATCCTGGTGGCGGCGGCCGGGGTAACACAGCCTGGATGCTTAAGGCTTTTAATGACGCGAAGATTCCAGGTGTCGTCTTAGGTGTATTCGTAGACCCTGAGTTGGCGCAGCAGTGCCATGCCGCTGGTGAAGGGAACACGTTTGATGCCGTGTTCAACGCAACTGAAAGTAAGTTTTCCAAGCGTTACGAAGCGCGTGCGCGTGTCATCAAATTATCGGATGGTGAGGGCACCGGTCGCCGTGGAGTGATTGGCGGAAAGAAATTTTCGCTTGGCCCCTCAGCACTGATTGAGTTGGTTGATACAGGAACGCGAGTCGTTGTTGGCAGCTTGCGTCGACAGTTGTGTGAGCCCGCGATGCTAGAAATGCATGGGCTCGATATTTCAAAAATCCGTATCTTGATCGTCAAGAGCCGTGGTCATTACCGTGCAGGCTTCGACGAGTTCTTCTCTGAAGATCGAATTCTGGATGTGGATAGCCCAGGACTCACCACGCCTAACTTAAAGAATGTTGATTTCAAGCGTTTGCCTCGCCCTGTATGGCCGATTGATCAGAATGCAGTATTCACTGAGCCTAGCTGGGCGAAGGGGCTGTAGCACGTTATAGCGATGTAAGTGTTGGGTAGGGGCCGTCTAGCAGTGTGTGCGTCTCAAGGACTGTGCGCGCCACCTGTTTACGGCTTATTTTTCCCTGGGGGTTGCGAGGCAACGCATCGAGCGCCGCAAACAGGCGGGGACGTTTGTGTTTAGACATCGCTTCAAGAAGTTGTAGGCATTGTTCTTCCCATCCTGCTTGCGCGCCTTCAGCAACGGCGGTGATGATCTCCCCCCAGTAATCAGAGGCAAGTGATGTTACGCATATCTGACCACACAGTGTGTTGGCGGCGAGCGCGACTTCGATTTCATCGGGATTAACGCGATAGCCGCCTGTCTTGATGACGTCTGCGACACGGCCCGTTAGTACGAGCCGGCCTGCTGCATCAACATAACCAAGGTCGCCCGTATTGTGCCAGCCATCTGGTTCATGTGGTTTGAAACCGTTGGCATCGATGAGTCCAGCCGACATATGCGGAGCACGCAGTAGAATTTCGCCGTGTGGTTCGTCTTCTGAAAGAGCTTCTTGGATCTTGATTTCTACACCGCTAGCGGGCCATCCGACGCAGGCACCGGCTGGAATGTCTTCTGCGGTCAAGTAGTCGTGTGATGCGTTGGGTTCCAGAACCGTAATTGGATTAATGCACTCCGACTTTCCGTAGGTGATCCGTACTTTGGGTCCGAACATCGCACAAGCTCGCTTGTAGAGAGCAGGTGTGAGTGGCTGCGTACCGGTAAACACACAGCGAACCTCGGGATAGGTTGCGCCTGCAAGTGCTGCGGTAATTTTTGCCAAGACAGTCGGTGGAGCGAATATCGCGTCTAGTGATTTTTCATCGAGCAGTGGTTTAATCTTTGCTATGTCGACGCCATCGTGTAAGACGATGGTCCCGCCGTGATCAAGCCAAGCAAACGTCAGAAGAGAGGCTCCGTGTACAAAAGGAGTCATCAAGAGGATTCTTTGTCCTAGGCTTGGCACAAAGGGTAGAGACGCCTTAAGCAGTTGCTCTCCGGTCCAGCGCGCTTGCTGGGTGTACAACACTCCTTTGGGTTTGCCGGTTGTTCCAGAGGTAAACAAGATGCGCGCCGGGGCACTCGCCGAGCAGGGTGGAAGCGGCTGTTCGGCCTGGCTTGGCGTCGCGATGCTCGTGGTTCGCACACAGCTTAAGTCGAGTGCCTGCAGTTCGCTTTCACGTTGCTCAAGTGAGACAACGAATTTCACCTTGGCGAGTTGGGCACACCATTGGAGTTCATCCGTTGTGTAACCCCAGCTCAGCGGTGTTTCACAAGCGCCTGATAGGCGTACCCCGTAGGATACCCAGACGGCATCAGTGCTGTTGGGCACGAGCGTCCCAACGGGCTCGCCTTCTTGGATACCAAGCTCCTGCAAGTGCGCTGCAAGCGCATGGGCGCGTCGATTTAGCTCGGCATAGTTTAGTGAGTTTCCGTGGCCATCGATCGCTGCGATATGTTGACCAAAGCGTTGGGATAGGACATTGAGTTGGGCTGACCAAGCAACTGGAGTAATTGTGGGGGCTGTAAAGTTCATTGAGTTAGTGTAATGGAGCATAGGTTTCCCCTCGATTTTATGATTCAATCAAGCTTGAAATACTTACAGCACCGCAATCTCGACGAATAAAATAAAGGGGAAAACATGACAATAGCGAAAAAGAGCAGTGAGACGACCGCAACCGGTGTGACTCAACCCAATCGTGCACGACGCTCGCTAGTTGGAGCGGCAGCGATCTCAGCCGTGGGGGCTGGCCTGGGCTTGCCGCTGGTGGCGCAGGCGCAGGGCGCTTATCCAAATCGGCCGTTGAAAATAGTGATTCCTTGGCCTCCCGGGCAAGCGACTGATTTGGTGGGTCGTGCAATCGGAATGGGTTTAACAAAGGTGCTCGGTCAAACGGTGGTGGCCGATAACAAGGCTGGTGCGGGCGGCACAATTGGAACCGATATCGTGGCCAAAGCCCCCGCTGATGGGTACACGCTTCTTGCTGCGTCCGCCGGACCCGTATCGGTCGCGCCTTTATTGCAGAAGACGCCTTACGATGTATCGAAAGACTTCACGGCGATCGCGCTAACTGGTCTTTCGCCGTATGTTTTGGTGACCAATCCGAACTTTCCAGCGAAGACTGCCGCTGAGTTCGTGAAGCTCGTGAAAGCGAATCCGGATAAATATACGTTTGCGACGTCTGGCACGGGGGCAACGGCCCATTTGGTCGCGGAGGCGTTTAATGCCGCCTTAGGCTTGAAGGCGGTGCATGTTCCGTACAAAGGCTCCTCGCCTGCGTTAGCAGATGTGCTCGCTGGCCGAGTGGACTACTGCTTGGAAACAGCGGCGGCCACGATGCCTTTTGTTAAAGACGGTCGTTTGAAGGGCTTGGGTGTTTCGCTGGAAAAGGGGAGTATTGTCACGCCCGGTATCCCTGCGCTTGCGACGGCGGTCAACATCCCTGGCTTTAATCTCGGAGCTTGGGCAGGACTGATGGGGCCGGCAGGCTTACCTGCAGACGTAGTCGATCGTCTTGCTAAAGCAATGCGTCAAGTCATGCAGTCTGACGAACTTAAAGAACTCTTTATGCGAATTGGAATTGAAATTGACTTCCGTGAGCAGGCAGACTTTTTGAAGTACTTGGAAGCCACCCGGGTCCAGTTCACCGACGTGATCAAGCGCAACAACATCAAGCTTGAAGGGACTTAACGGCAAGCTGAGCGTTTCATCATGCTCTAAAGGCCTGCATGCTGCGGCGCAACATGCAGGCCTTTTGTTTACCCTCAGAGTCTGGGTGTACTTGGCACAAGGGGGTGATCATATAGAATAGAATTACCCAACTAAATGAATGAAAAGGTTCAAAAAATGACCGGGGAAGCGACATGAGTGAAATGCGTTTTGAGCAACCAAAGACCGCTGAGGCGGCGTCGGCCTTGCTGGCAAGTACACAAGGCTTGGCAAAAGTTCTCTCTGGTGGAACGGATCTTCTGATCCACATGCGTAACGGAAACATCAAGCCAGAGCTGGTGCTGGACGTTAAAGCAATCGCCGAGATGAACACCATTGCCGTGGAAAATGGTGGCTATCGTTTTGGTGCTGCGGTGTCATGCATGCAGCTGCTAGAAAACGAGGCCTTTGCAAACACTTGGCCCGGCGTGATTGATGGCGCGAACCTCGTGGGTTCGATTCAAGTGCGTGGCCGTGCAACGGTTGCGGGCAATTTGTGTAACGCCTCGCCTGCTGCCGATACAGTACCTGCCATGATTGCCGCGGGTGCGATTGCGAGCGTTGTGGGTCCCGCGGGTCGCCGTGAAGTTCCGGTCGAGCAGATTCCTGCCAGTCCAGGTAAGACAACACTTGCGAAGGGCGAATTGATTGTTTCGTTCTTTCTGCCTAAGCGTCCGGCGCATTCGGGCGACGCTTATCTGCGCTTTACGCCACGCTCTGAAATGGATATCGCTGTCGTCGGTGTCGGCTTGAGCCTGACCTTAGATGACAAAGGTGTCTGTACCGCCGCGCGTGTGAGTCTGGGTGCTGTCGCTGAACGAGCGCTGCTCGTGCCAGAGGCCGCAGCGGCGCTGATTGGGACCAAAGTTGACGAGGCTGCTTTAGCAAAGCTTGCTGCTGCAGCAAGCGCTGCCGCACGTCCAATCGACGATAAGCGCGGTACCAAAGAATTCCGAATCAAAATCGCTGGTGTGTTGGCAAGACGCGCAGCAGAAAAAGCGCTAGCTCGCGCCAAAGGGAACAAATAAAAATGGCTAAGCAACATGTAACGACAGTAATTAACGGTGATCCCGTCGAGTTTTTATGTGAGGCAAACCAATCGTTGCTCGATGTATTGCGTAACGATTTGGGTATGACTGGGACCAAAGAGGGTTGCGGTACCGGTGACTGTGGCGCATGCAGCGTTACGCTAGACGGTCGTTTGGTTTGCTCATGTCTCGTGCTTGGTGTTGAGGCAGGAGGCAAAGCAGTACAAACAATCGAAGGGATGGCCAACGGCGAGCACCTCCACGTGCTGCAGCGTAAGTTCCTCGAACACGCTGCCTTGCAGTGCGGTATCTGTACACCTGGATTTTTAGTGGCTGCGCGTTCGCTGCTCGAACGCAATCCTGATCCAACCGAAGAAGAAGTGCGTTTTTGGTTGGCTGGTAATTTGTGCCG
The DNA here is from genome assembly GCF_019923725.1 of Zwartia hollandica. GTDB lineage: Bacteria > Pseudomonadota > Gammaproteobacteria > Burkholderiales > Burkholderiaceae_B > Zwartia > Zwartia hollandica. The sequence continues at coordinate 138,873 of NZ_JAHXRI010000007.1, read as the reverse complement.
TTGCACCGGCTACAACAAAATCATCGAAGCCGTGCTCGATGCAGCACGTGAAATGCGGGGAGCCTGATTATGTTGACCAATACAAAGAACACACAGCAAACATTGAAATCCGTAGGTACGAGCCCGGTTCGTCCGGACGGCGTGCCAAAGGTTACCGGTTTAGCGCAATACGGTGCCGACTATTCCTTGCCTGGTATGTTGTGGGCAAAAGTGCTGCGTTCACCGCATGCGCATGCTCGAATTCGTTCGATCAATACCGCCAAGGCGCTTGCCTTGCCCGGCGTGAAGGCAATTATTACTGCCGCGGATTTGCCAAACCAGCCGTTTGATTACGTTGGTCCTGAGCGCGTCGCAGTGAACTACTGGCACATGACGCGTAATATCTTGGCGCGTGAAAAGGCCTTATACGAAGGGCATGCGATTGCAGCCGTTGCTGCAACGACTGCAGCCATCGCGGATCAAGCAGTGCGTTTGATCGAAGTGGATTTCGAAGTGTTGCCTCACGTAATCGATGTAGATGACGCAATGAAGCCTGATGCGCCTCTACTGTTTGAGGACATGATCCCTCGCGGCTTTGATCCAGCACCGACCAAGCCTTCGAATATTTCAAAGCGTTTAGAGTTCAAGATTGGTGATCTCGAGGCTGGTTTTGCATCAGCCGATGAAGTCGTTGAGATGAGCTTCAAAACAGCTGCGGTGCATCAAGGTTATATCGAGCCGCATTCCTGCTTGGCACGTTACGGTGCGGATGGTCAGTGTGAACTCTGGTCATCGAGCCAGGGCCACTTTGTGGTGCGTGCTTACACGTCGAAGCTGCTCGGCATTGATATTGGTAATCTGCTGGTGCATCCGGCAGAGATCGGTGGCGGCTTCGGCGGCAAGACCGTTGTATACGTCGAACCTCTTGCCCTGGCGTTGGCACGCAAGTCTGGTCATCCGGTCAAGCTGATGATGTCCCGTGAGGATACGTTCAAAGCGACTGGTCCTACTTCTGGCGCATCGATGACAGTCAAGATCGGCGTGAAGAAGGACGGCACCATTGTCGCAGCAGATGGCCTGTTTAAGTTTCAAGCGGGTGCATTCCCAGGTTCGCCTGTGATGAACGCAACAATGTGTGCGTTTGCCCCGTACATCATTCCAAACGCGCGCGCGATCGGATTTGATGTCGTGTCGAATCGCCCCAAGTCGGCTGCGTACCGCGCACCGGGCTCGCCCATCTCCGCTTTCGCTGTTGAAAGCGTTCTTGATATCTTGGCAAAGAAAATTGGAATGGATCCACTGAAGTTGCGTCTTAAAAACGCAGTGAAGGCTGGTTCGCCCACGATATGGGGTCCAAAACATTCGCACGATGGCTACGCCGAAACGATTCAGGCACTGCTTGACCATCCTGAGTACAACAAGCCGTTGGGTAAAAACCAAGGCCGTGGCGTCGCCTCGGGCTTCTGGTTTAACGGTGGCGGTGAGTCGACCGCCTCGGTGCACATTAACGAAGACGGCACGGTTGTGATCGCGACAGGTAGTATGGACGTCGGCGGTTCGCGTGCATCGATGGCGTTGATGGCAGCTGAGACACTGGGTGTTCCATACGAAAGCGTGCGTTCGACTGTTGCCGATACGGCTTCGATTGGCTACAACCACGTTACCGGTGGTTCACGCGTCACGTATGCAACTGGAATGGTTGTGGTGGAAGCGTGCAATAAGATCATCGAAGAGTTACGTGCGCGTGCAGCTTTGATGTGGGATGTCGATGTCAAAGGCGTGATTTGGGAAGATGGTTATGCCAAGCCCGCCGACAAGAGCGTCGGCGCGTTTGAGCCGCTGTCACTCAAAGCAATTGCCGCAAAGCGTGCTGTGACAGGCGGTCCGATTGGTGTGGAGTCCTCAATCAACGCCGGTGGCCAAGCGCCTGGCTTCTCAACGCAGTTCTGCGATGTAGAAGTCGATCCAGAAACCGGTGCGGTGAAGATCTTGCGTTTTGTTGCTGCACAAGACGTTGGTCGTGCGATTCACCCCAAGTACTGCGAAGGCCAGATTCAAGGTGGCGTGGTACAGGGTATTGGTTGGGCGTTGAACGAGGAATACATCTACGACAAGCAGGGACGTCTGTCGAACGCAGGCTTCCTCGATTACCGTATTCCTGTGGCCTCTGATTTGCCAATGATTGAAGCGATTATGGTTGAAGTGCCTAACCCGAACCACCCGTTTGGTGTGAAGGGCGTGGGAGAGGCCAACATCGTTCCACCAATGGCCGCTGTTGCTAACGCAATTGAGCGTGCGACCGGTACTCGCATGACGGAATTGCCGATGTCACCTCCACGTGTGCTTGCCGCCTTAGATGCAGGGCGCGGGTAACGCTGCTTTGCCGCAAGCCGTCCGGGTCATGTTGACCGGCGGCTTCAGCAGGCGATATACGAACGGTGTAAGAGAGTTCGAGGTCCAAGCGCGAACCGTACGCGGTGTGATTCGTGCGATGGACGAACTCTTTCCCGGTCTGGGTGAGCACCTCGAAGAAGAAACCTCAATTGCGATTGATGGTGTGATCCATGAGGTCGTCTACACCCAGGCCATACGCTCGGGAGGCGAGGTGTTCTTTATCCCGCGAATCGAGGGCGGCTAGTCAGCTAAAAACCGACCGTAATCACAGCGATTGCCGCGCCTCGTTCAGGTAGGTTTCATTTATATAGGAATGCGCTTGTGTGCCCGCACGTTTGGGCACATTGCGTAATAGCGCGCTAATCTCAATGAGCGACTGAATTGAATCGGGATTTGCTTGCGCATTTCTTGGGAATATCTCTGCTTGGGTGTACTCTTCCCACGCGCGATCTGCGTATTCCGGTGTGATGCCAGTCTCAGCCACAGCAATTTTTTGACAACCCGCTTTGTTGGCATAAAACCAGTCGTGTGCACGTATGAAGGCGCGCATGAAAGCGACGACCGTTGCATGGTTTGCGCGCGCCCAACGACTGTCGACATTCAATGAGGTGAACTGAAACCAGGGAAAGCTTTCGCGTGGCTCGCAAAGAGAGTTGTAGCCTTGATCGAGCGCAATGTAGTTTAGCGGTGCGCCTTGAAGACCGGCATCAATTTTTCCGGCTTGAAGCATCTCCCAGCGGGCGAGGATTGGACCGCACGCCACAATCTTATAGTCTTGTGGGTAGTGCAGGCCCTGGGCCGACATAATCTTCATGACAAGCGATGAACTACCGGCTTCAATAGAAGACACGCCCACGGTACGGCCGCGTAAGTCCTCAAAGGTTTTGACATCTTTACCTGAGATAAAGGAGAAGGGCAGGCGATTAATATTGCCGCCAATGATTTCTAAGGTTCCGCCACCTTCACTATCCAAAATAATATGTTCGGTTACTCCGAGGGCGATATCGAGACGACCGTCTTGTAGTCGCCGCCATACTTCATCAATAGGCTCATGCAAGTCGATCGTGACATCCAGGCCTTCTTGTTCAAACATACCCTGATGGGATGCGATCCAGATGGGCAAGTTGAAGTAGTTGCGAGAGATCGCACCAAGCATGATTTTTTTCATGAAGATACCTTTGATGTAAGTCATTAGCTGTACTGGCACATTGGAGGATGTTAACTTAATGCGATGGTCATTTCCTTTGCATTTCAAACGCGTTATTAAGATCTATTTATGAACACAGCCCAACTCCAACAAGCCGTTAATGAATTGTTGCCCGCGTGGCACGAGCACTCCCGTATCGAAGAGATAACGGCGGCCTGCCGGCCTCAGAGTCGGTCGCAGGCATACGCCTTACAGCAAGCGCTCTTTGATGCGTGCCACGAGGCACCCTTGGGTTGGAAAATTGCCGCAACGAGTCAGGCCGGACAGCAGCATATCGGTGTCAGTGGGCCGCTTGCAGGTCGCTTGCTGCAATCACGTTGTTTACCTGAGGCGCAAGAGATATCCTTGAGTCGCAATGCGATGGCTGTTGCGGAGGCTGAGTTTGCCTTTCGCATTGGACGCGATGTAGCGCGTCCATCGGCGAAGCCGCTCAGTGTGAGTGAGGTGATGGATTGTGTGCAAGCTCTGCATATTGCGATTGAGATTCCTAATTCACGCTTTATGGATTTCGCGAAAGCAGGCGAGGCTCAATTGATTGCAGACTTTGCATGCGCATGCTTCGTTGTGTTGGGTCGCGAAGTGACACAAGATTGGCGCAGCATTGATTTAGCACAGCATCAGGTAAGCGTTGTACAAAACGGGACACACGTTGCCAAGGGTGTCGGCAGCAACGTGCTGGGTGATCCGCGTATCGCACTTGCCTGGCTCGCCAATGAATTACTCGATCACGGCATGCAGCTCAAGGCAGGCGAGATCGTGATGACGGGCACCTGCGTGGTGCCGGTTCCAGTAAAAATCGGCGATCATTTGATCGCCGATTTTGGTACGTTTGGTCGTGTAGAGACCCGTTTTGACTAGCTAGGGATTCGGGCCCCAGGGCGCGCCTAGTAACAGCTTGTTTTCTTGTTGTTGCAACATTGGGCGTAGTTGTTTCGCGAAGTTCATGAAGGCTTGATCGCCGTAAACGCCTGCCCAAAAGGCACGTCGATCAGCATCATCATCAAATTTCCAAAGGTGTACGAGTTGATTCAATGCACCGATGTCGCCAGTAAAGTAGCCGCAAAGTTTTTGTGGGTGTTTCGATAATGCGGGCCAGCCCTCCGCTTTGTAGAGTGCGATCACATCGTTCATCTTACCTACGGTTACGGTGTAGGTGCGCAGTTCGTAAATTGCCATTGTTGTCTCCGTTATAAAAGTTAGGCTGCGATGCTTTGTGCCTGCTGTGCGCCGCGAATAAGCTTTCCTGGTAGTTCTCCGGTCGCCACACCATTCTGGTAAGTGACCACGCCCGAAACGATGGTGGCTATAAAACCTTCAGCGGTCTGCCCAAGGCGACGGCCGCCAGCCGGCAAGTCGTAGACGATTTTGGGAGCATGTAGCTTGAGCTTTGCAAAATCGATAATGTTGATATCGCCTTTGAAGCCAGGCTTGAGCTGCCCACGATCATTGAGTCCAACCGTTGCTGCGGTATCTTGGGTTTGCCACTTAACGAGATCTTCCAGTGGAATTTTTTCTCCGCGGGTCCGGTCCCGAGCCCAGTGTGTGAGCAAATAAGTGGGAAAACTCGTGTCACAGATATACCCGTAATGTGCACCGCCATCACTCAATCCGGGGACCGTATCGCGATCAAGCAACATCTCTCTTAAGACATCGTGATTTTGATCGGCATAGTTGTAGAGCGGTCGGTAAAGCATTGCCGTACCGTTGTCACCAAGCAGATAGTCATAAGCAAAAGCCGCTGGCTCTTGACCAGCTCGGCGTGCACGCCCCGCAATGCTGTCTTCGGGGGCTGGTTCGTAGTCGGGTGGATCGCCAAGAGGGTAGAGGTTTTCGAAGTTAGCCACACGACGCTTATACATAGCCTCGGTATGTTCCTCGGCAAGAATTTTTTCACGAACCGCTGAGTCGCGAAGCTGTTTAAGGCGTTCTTCAGGGCTTAGATTCTTTAGCGCTTCAAACGAGGGTAGTTGCGTGAACGGACAAAGCGATAGCGCAAAACTGAAAATCAGAGCGACAGGGCGGGCTCCCACTTGCGCCTTCATCTTTAGACCAGCATCGGTAGCCTCATGCATATGCTCCATGACGCGTCTCCAGCGATTTGGAAGGTGTTCATGCTGAAGCAAGGTCAAAGAAAGTGGACGGCCTGAAGCCTCAACAATCCGACGCAACATGGCGAACTCAGCGTCGACATCGTCGAAGTCCGTTACCAATTGCAGCGTACCTAAGCCTATTTCTCCCAGTCCTTTCGCAATCGCGGTCAACTCACTTTCGGCAGCGCCCAGGCTCGGTGTTTGGCTGCCATCGCTACTACGGTGCAAGATGGTACGCGAGGTAGTAAACCCAAGCGCACCTGCCTTGACGGCCTCTGCCGCAAGGCGGGCCATTTCTGCATTATCTTTTGCCGAGGCGGGCTCTCGTGCCGCGCCACGATCACCCATCACATGAATACGCAGCGGTGCATGACCGATTTGTGTCGCCACATCAATATCAAATTGTCTTGCTTCCAACGCATCGAGATACTCGGGAAAGGTGCTCCAGTTCCAGGGCAAGCCTTCCTCAAGTACGATGCCAGGGATGTCTTCTACGCCTTCCATCAGTCGCATCATAATGTCCCGATGCTCTTCTTTGCACGGAGCAAAACCGACACCGCAGTTCCCCACCACGACAGTCGTGACGCCTAGCTGAGACGAGGAGGCTAGCTTATTACTCCAAGTAACTTGACCGTCGTAGTGCGTATGGATGTCGACAAAGCCCGGGGTGATCAACATCCCTTTCGCGTCTATCTCTTTGTCTGCCGTGCCGGAGACTGTGCCCACCTGGGCGATGATTCCATCAACTATCTTGACGTCTCCAACAAATGGTTTCCCACCTGTGCCGTCAACGATGAGTCCGTTACGAATAATGAGAGTTGCTGCGCTTGTCATGATGAGTTTTTTAAAGTTTAGGAGGGGAACTGCGCCATCACTTGTGCCACTGCGGCAGTGAGTTTTTTAGCATAAGGGACATGTAAAAACTCGTTGGGGCCGTGTGCGTTGGACTTTGGTCCGAGGACACCGCACACCATCATTTGTGCTTTGGGAAAACCTTGGCTCAGTAAGTTCATCAGCGGAATCGTGCCGCCTTGACCAATGTATCCAACGGGCGCTTGAAAATGCGCCATGCTGGCATTGTTGAGCGCCTGTTCAAACCAAGGTGCCGTCGTCGGCGCGTTCCAACCGCTTGAGGCACCTTCGGCATGGAAGGTGACTTTAGCTTGGTAGGGGGCGTTGTCTTCGAGTAGCGTCTTTAGTTCGGCGACGGCGGCAGCAGCATCGATAAGTGGGGGCAGTCTTAAGCTCAGTTTGAAGGCTGTGTAGGGACGTAAAACGTTGCCCGCGTCTTTGAGTGCGGGGAAGCCTTCAGCCCCGGTCACGCTGAGCGTTGGCATCCATGTCCGACGTACAAGCGCTTCGACCGGATCCAGCGTGGTAGGAATGGCGAATAGCGTTGAACCGCCACAGTCATGGTGAGCCCAGGGGAAGCGCTTGTAGATTTGGTCGCCCAGAATTGCTGCGGTTGCTTGTGCTTGCTGCTTGCGCTCGACAGGCATTTCGCAATGAAAGCTTTGCGGCAGCAGCCTACCTGTCTCGCTGTCCTCTAGACGGTCCAGTACTTGTCGCATGATGCGAAAGCTGGAGGGAACCAAACCCGAGGCGTCACCGGAGTGAATGCCCTCTGTGAGGATTTCCACTTTGAGTACGCCTGCGGCCATGCCGCGTAGACTGGTGGTTAGCCACAACTGATCGTAGTTGCCTGCGCCGCTATCTAAACAAATGACTAAGCCCACATCGCCCATCTTAGGTTTTAAGACATCGATGTAGGGGAGTAGGTCTGGTGAGCCACTTTCTTCACAGGTTTCAATCAAGCCCACAATGCGCGGGTGCTCAATCTTTTGCTCTTTAAGCGCCTGAATCGCAGTAATCGCTGCGTAGGCTGCATAGCCATCATCAGCACCACCGCGCCCATACAGTTTGCCATCCAGGTACTGAGGTGTCCATGGGCCTAGTCCTGCACGCCAGCCGTCGAATTCGGGCTGCTTGTCCAGGTGACCATACATGAGGATGGTTTGGCTGCTCGGTGTTGACGCACGCGTTGCCGCAACTTCAAAAAACATCACAGGTGTACGACCAGGCAGTCGAAGCACTTCGAGTTTTAGGCCGGGCACCTTCTGCGCTTCAATCCAAGTCGCTGCGCGCTGCACGACGGTGTCGAGGTATCCTGCCTGAAGCCAATTTGGATCAAAGGCGGGAGATTTCGCAGGAATCTCGATGTAGTCACTTAATTGACCGACAAGGTCCTCGTCCCAGGCCTTAGTAACCGAAGAGAGGACTTGGGCCGTATCTAAATTGGGGACGGGTGCATTCATCAAAATTCCTTTGGTAAACAGCTGGTTAGGCTTGTGCTTTCACTTTCAGGCGCCAGGCGTGCAGTAGCGGCTCGGTGTAGCCGCTGGGCTGCTCGAGACCTTTGAGCACCAGATCGCGCGCGGCACGGTAGGCGTACGATGCCTCGAAATTAGGTGCCATTGGTTTGTAGAGGGGGTCGCTAGCATTTTGGCCATCCACGACCTTCGCCATGCGCTGCAAGGTTTCGTTGACTTGCGCTTCGGTGACAATGCCATGTTGGAGCCAATTCGCAATATGCTGACTTGAGATGCGCAGTGTGGCACGGTCTTCCATCAGGCCGACGTTATGAATGTCGGGGACTTTGGAGCAACCCACGCCTTGATCAATCCAGCGTACGACGTAACCGAGAATCCCTTGTGCGTTGTTATCAAGCTCTTGCTGAATGTCAGCCGCCGACCATGAAGGCTTGGCCGCAACGGGGATTTGTAAGATATCGTTTAGCAGGCGATCAATTTCTTTAGGTGCGTCAAGTTTTTCTAACTCAGACTGCACGGCTGCAACGTCTACTTGATGGTAGTGCAGAGCATGCAGCGTCGCAGCTGTTGGTGAGGGCACCCAGGCAGTGTTGGCACCGGCTTTCGGGTGTGCAATTTTTTGTTCTAGCATTGCCGCCATGAGGTCCGGCATCGCCCACATCCCTTTACCAATCTGAGCGCGACCGCGCAAACCGCATGACAGACCTGTCAGCACGTTGCTGCGCTCGTAAGCGGACAGCCAAGCACTGGATTTCATATCGCCCTTGCGGATCATTGGTCCAGCTTGCATCGCCGTGTGCATTTCATCGCCGGTCCGATCAAGGAACCCTGTGTTGATAAAGGCCACTCGCGCTGGTGCCGCGTTGATGCACGCCTTGAGGTTGACGCTCGTGCGGCGCTCTTCGTCCATAATGCCCAGCTTCACAGTGTTGGCGGGCAAACCGAGGATTGCTTCGACACGACCAAACAGTTCGTTTGCAAAAGCGACTTCGGCTGGCCCATGCATTTTTGGCTTCACGATATAGACCGAGCCAGTGCGTGAATTGCCGAAGGCATGGTCCTTAGTACGCTTTAAGTCGTGCAGGGCGATCGCGACCGTGACCACCGCATCCAAAATACCTTCGAAGATCTCGTTGCCATTACCATCAATGATTGCAGGGTTGGTCATCAGGTGCCCAACGTTACGCAAAAATAGCAACGAACGACCGTGCAAAGTGACTACGCCATCTTTGGTCCCTTTAGCACCAGCAGCTGCGGTGTACTTACGATCAGCGTTGAGCGTACGATTAAATGTTTTACCGCCCTTGCTTACGCTCTCAACAAGCGTGCCTTTCAGGATGCCGAGCCAATTGCTGTAGGCCAGCACTTTGTCGTCTGCATCGACGACAGCAACCGAGTCTTCTAGGTCGAGAATCGTTGAAAGTGCTGCCTCAAGAATAATGTCACTGACGCCGGCAGGATCGGTCTGGCCGATGCTTGTGGTGCTGTTAATCTGAATGTCGATGTGCAGTCCATTGTTAACGAGTAGCACAGCACTCGGAGCGGACGCATCACCCTGGTAGCCGACAAACTTGCTGCTGTCGGCAAGTCCAGTAATCGAGCCATTTTTAAGCGTCGCAGTTAAGGAGCCCGCTTTTACAGCGTAGCGCGTCACATCGCTATGCGATCCAGAGGCGAGGGCAGCGGCTTGATCTAAGAACTTGCGTCCATAGGCAATGACCTTGGCGCCTCGCACGGGGTTATAGCCGCCGGCACGCGTTGCTCCGCCATCCTCGGAGATCGCGTCGGTGCCATAGAGGGCGTCATACAGCGAGCCCCAACGCGCATTCGCAGCATTCAGCGCATAGCGTGCATTCAGGACTGGAACGACAAGCTGAGGGCCTGCCTGCAAGGCGAGCTCGGCGTCCACATTGGTCGTGGTGGCTCGAGCGTTGGCGGGAACCGCCACGAGGTAGCCGATTTTTGTCAGAAAGGCTTTGTAGGCAGGCATGTCCTGAATAGGACCCGGGTGTGCCCGATGCCATGCGTCCATCTCTGTTTGGATGCGATCACGCTCGGCAAGTAGCGCTGCATTTTTGGGTCCGAGATCGTGCACGATGGCATCGAAGCCTTTCCAGAAGTCCGCAGGGGTTACGCCAGTGCCCGGAAGTACTTGTTGTTCGATAAAGTTGTAGAGCGGGTTGGCAACGTGTAGACGGTGGCAAGAAGTGCGAGCAGTCATGCGTGATCAGCCTTTGTGAATATAAATAAATAATTGAGTATTTTACTAAGGATTCCCGCTCGAAAAGGCGGTCCCCGTGCTGTTTAACGGCTTGAACTAAAACACATAGGAGGTCAGCCCGGCTCGAATTTGTTCGACTGAAAGTTTTGAAACCCAGGCGGCTGCGGCAGATGCCAGAATTGTGTCGAGCGTTTGGGGTGTTTCTCTTATACGAGGGGAAAGCGCTTCGAGCGAAAAGACCGCAAGGCGTTCAGTTCCAGTCATGAGCGTCACGTATGAGCTTTCTATGGTTACGGCACGTTTACCGGCAGCAAGATGCTCTTGCAAAACTTTGTTGTCAGGAGCGCGCGCGTAAAAAACAATCTCACCATCGCAGTACTCCGCCAAGGCAACAACGTTTTCGTCCTGCGCGTTGAGGATCCCGTGACCAGTTCTGTATACAACATCCACTTGTGTGCGGAAAATCTTAATCAGATCTTCAGCATCTTCGAAGGCGTGATAGGCAACATCTGGATGTTTGTATGCATCAGAGTATGCGATGTTGGTGACAATGCCGACACTACAGTGTTCATAGGCAAGCCCTTCAGTCAGGATTTGCAAGCCTTGATTCTCAATCACCGCTGCTTCGACGTCTTTGTTCAGCAAGACCCGTTGCGCCTGTTTCCAGTTCGCGCTATCGCGCTGGTGTAGTACTCGATTGCCGACGTACAGTCCTGACGTATTCGCCAAGGCAACACAATCGCCACTCTGTTTGAGAAGGTGAAAAACCAAGTTTGAAACCTCGGTAGTGCCGCTTGATCCAGTAATACCAATCAGTGGGATACTGCCGTTCTCGTCACCTGGAAACATGTAATCAACGATCGTGCGCCCAACGGGTTGCGACGTACCTTCGGCTGGCTTGAGATGCATGAGCAGCCCGGGGCCGGCGTTGACCTCTACGATCGCTGCGCCTTGGTCCCGCATGGGTTTAGAAATGTCCTCTGCAACTAAGTCGATGCCAGCGATATCCAAGCCAACGGTCTTTGCTGCTAGAGCAGCCATTGCAGCGACTTCCGGATGGACGGAACTGGTGCAATCGAATGCAACGTTTCCGTTACGTTGAATTAAGACTTCGCGTCCAGCTGGGATCACGCTATCGGCATGAAAGCCTTGGCGTTTAAGTTCCAGTCTTGCGGCGGAGTCGATGCGAATGGGGTTCAGTGGTTGTTCTTCGCCGCGACCACGACGCGGATCGGAATTGATCTGTGAGGCAATCAGTTCGTTGACCGTCTGTATGCCATCCCCAATGACACTTGCCATTTGGCCCTTGGCTGCGGCAGCGAGCTTACCGCCCACGATGAGCAAACGATGTTCGTTGCCACGGATGAATTTCTCAACGAGAACGCCCGAGCCTTCATCGACGGCGACTTCGTAGGCAGCTTCAATTTCTTGTTGCGTTTCAAGATTAATGAAGACGCCTCGTCCGTGGTTGCCATCAAGGGGCTTGACGACGACGGGTAGTCCAATGTCTTGTGCAGCATCCCAAGCGTCAGCGGCGCTATCTACAGCACGCCCTTGGGGTATGGGAACACCACACGCCTCTAGCAGCGATTTCGTCAGGTCCTTGTCACGCGAGATTGTCTCGGCAATCGCACTTGTCTGATCCGTTTCTGCTGTCCAGATGCGGCGCTGCTTGGCGCCATAGCCAAATTGAACGAGATTTCCAGAACTCAAGCGGGTGGCGGCGATTTGTCGATCATCGGCTGCGAGCACCATCGAGGCAGTGCTTGGACCAAGGCAAAGATCCTGCGCGAGATCACGCAGCGCCTCAAGCGCTGCATCAAAATCATAAGGTTGGTCCTCAATCGCCGCGAGTACTAAATCACGGGCCGTGTACAGTGCTGCGCGGGTGACATCTTCTTGCCATCCGCTAATCATGACTTTGTACACACCGCGCTCTTCTGTTTCACGCGCACGTCCAAAGCCATAGCCAGGCACACCCGCTAGGTCTTGGAGTGCCAGCGCGACATGCTCCATAATGTGGCAAGGCCAAGTGCCCTCTTTAAGGCGCATTAAAAAGCCACCCCGCACACCCGGACTGCAGCGATGTTCAATCAAGCTTGGGAGCATGGTGGTCAGTCGTTCGTACAGACCAGGGACTGTATTAGATGGGCAGTCCTCTAGGTCGCCGATATCGACGAGCGCCTCGATCGTGGCGCGGTAGGCCCAAATATTTGGCCCCCGCAAAAAGATAATTCGCCGAATAACGATGTCGCGCTTGGTCATGATGCATACAAGGATGTTTCTAAGCGCTTATTATCACCTTAAAACTGCTGCGAAATACCTCTGTTTTTAGTGTGAATCTGTCTTAACGCGGTTTGCGACCCTTGATAGGATACTGAGGGTCGACAAAGCCGTGCGTTGAGGCATAGCCGGGTGGCACGAGCGAATCCACCAGCACTTCATCCTCTGGTAGTAATTGCACTGCTAGTGCTGCCACATAGTCTTTCCATTGCTCAAGTGTGCGAGGGCCGCCGATGACACCGCTCAAAAGCTTATTGCTGAGTGCCCAGGCAATGGCGAACTGTGTTGCACTGAGATTACGACTTTCAGCATGTTTTTTGAGGGCGTTTGCCACTTCTAGGGATTCAGGGCGGAACTCCGTTTGATGAATACGACGATCTCCTCGGCCGGCGCGACTTTGGGCATCAGGTTCGACATTCGGAGCATATTTACCGGTCAAGACTCCGCGCGCTAAGGGGCTGTAGGCGACAACGCCCACGCCATAATGTTCGCACGCTGGAATCACTTCCGTCTCTATCAGGCGGGTCACCGCGCTGTAGGGAGGTTGACAAACGATGGGCTGCGGAATCCCCATTTTTCGGGCAGTCTCGACCATACGGGCCACGCGCCATCCACGGAAGTTTGAGATCCCGTAATACCGAATCTTCCCTTGTTCAATTAGTCTGGCAAAGGTTGATAAGGTTTCTTCGATCGGCGTGACTTCGTCATCCTTATGCATGTAGTAGACATCAATCCAGTCGGTGCCCAAGCGCTTGAGACTGTTGTCCACCTCTTGTGTGACCCAGCGACGCGATAGTCCTTTGTCATTTGGTTCTTTGCCAATCGCATTTGCAACTTTAGTCGCAAGTACCCAGCGCGAGCGGTCCTGAGCGATCAGGCGGCCAACCATGCGTTCAGACTCGCCGTTGGCGTAATTATCTGCCGTATCAATAGCGTTGAGTCCTGCATCGCGAGTCACCGCAATCATTTCACGCGCAACACTTTCGTCGGTTTGATCACCAAACATCATCGCGCCTAACCAAAGGCGCGGCACGCGCAGGCCGCTGTTACCGAGAGTAATGTACTGGGGCGTCGTCGTGTTTGTCATGGTTGATGAGTGCAGAAAAGGGTGGCTAGGAGAAACTGCGGCCGCACGTTATCACACGGCGAGCTTGGCGATTTTTTCACTAATCGCCAGTACGCGTTGCGCGGCATACACGATCGGGTAGTCGATGAACTGCCCATCCAACTGGATCGACGACGAGCCTGCAGCTTCGGCTGCAGCGAAGGCATCGACTACGCGTTGCGCTCGAGCTACCTGTTCGCTCGTTGGAGTGAAGCAGCGATTTGCAACAGCAATTTGATCGGGGTGAATGCACATCTTGCCTTGATAGCCAAGATCTTTGATGTGCAGCGTCGACTGCTCAAAACCTTCCGCATCCTTTAGATCCACCCAAACCGTGTCGATGGGTGGCTCTTTGCCAGCCGCACGTGAAAGCAAGGCGATTTGGTTTCTGTAGGAAAGAAGTTCGAGCTCGCTACGCGACCAACGTAGCCCTAGATCAAGCGTGAAGTCACCTGCGCCAAAGGCGACGCGCTTGATGCGCGCTGTGTTGGCAAGAATGCTAGCTAAGTTCGCTAAGCCAAGGGCTGTCTCAATGATTGGCATGAGATCGATGCAGCCAGGAGTCAGCCCACGCTCTCGCTCAAGCTGCGTAATAAGCCAGTCGGCCGTTTGGGCCTCAGCCGCTGTTTCGACCTTTGGTAACACGACGCCATCAAGACCTGGTTGAATCGTCTCTTGCAAATCCCCGAAGGCGTAAACCGTTGACATGGGATTGACACGAACGTATCCAAGGCAGCTACGAGGCAGTTGCATTGCTTGAACGACTTTTGCACGACTTGGAATTTTTTCCGACACGGCGCAGGCGTCCTCAAGATCAAGGATGACCGCGTCCGCGCCCAAGGTAAATGCTTTCTCAGTTCGCCTAGGATGATTCGCCGGAGCGAAAAGAAAAGTTCTAAAAGTCCCCATTGATGACCTTAGGTAGATTGATGTGGTTGGTTAGAGTTCGATATTTGCAGCTTTTGCAACGACTGCCCATTTTTTAATTTCGTCGTCAATATATTTCTTAAACTCTTCAGGCGTGCTGCCTACAGGAAAAGCGCCAATGCCTTCCAATTGTTTGCGGATATCGGGAGACTTCATAATCTCAATCGTTGTTTTGGCTAAAAGATTGATGATATCGGGAGGCGTGCCGGTTGGGGCCATGAGACCGCTCCACGAGCTCACTTCAAAGTCCGGAAAGCCTAGCTCGATCAAGGTGGGTACGTCAGGAAGTTGGGGCATACGCTCGCGTCCCGCAACCGCAATCGGACGCAACTTGCCTGCCTGAAGGGTCGTCGTGACGCCGGAGGCAGTCTTAAACCCGATGCCCACCTGTCCGCCAATAACATCGTTCATCGCTGGCGCAGCGCCCTTGTAAGGGACGTGCAGCAAGTCGATGCCTGCGCGTAACTTAAGCATTTCCCCAGCGAGGTGCGGCGAACCGCCTGGGCCAGATGTCGCGTAAGCCAATTTTCCAGGATTCGCCTTTGCATACGCAATCAATTCGGGTAGCGTTTTGAAGGGTTGGTCATTGTTAGCGACAAGGATGCTCGGCGAGGAGACTAGCTGACTAATCGGTATAAAGTCACGCTGGGTGTCGTAATTGAGTTTTTTGTACGTAGAAATATTTGTGGCGTTGGCCACGGTACCCAAAAAGAGTGTGTAGCCGTCCGGTTTGGCCCGCGCTGCCTCTTGTGAGCCGATATTTGAACCACCGCCCGGTTTATTTTCGACGATGAAAGACTGTCCAAGCGCTTTTTCCAAGCGGTTGGCAATGAGGCGGGCGACGATATCAGTCGGTCCGCCCGGTGGAAAGCCCACGATGATCTTGACAGGCCGATCCGGATACTTGTTTTGTCCAAAGGCCGGCGTGGCGAGCGTCGTAAACAGCAGCATGGTGCAGGCCAACGCGCGCTGAATAAACTGGGGTTTTCCAATCATGATTGTCTCCAAAATATTTTTTGCACGATACCATGGGCGCATACTTCTTGGTGCGTGGGTTCACGGGGGCGGCCCATTCGCGGTGGGGAGGGGCTTAGGTTATAGTTGATCCACTACTTTTTGCATGATTTATAGCGTATTTTGGAGAGAAACATGAGCGCCGCATTACTTTCACCTCGTATGGCTTTGGTCAGGCCGTCGCCCACGCTTGCCGTGACAGATAACGCCAAGGCGCTGAAGGCGAAGGGGTTAGATGTCATTGTGCTGGCTCAGGGCGAGCCCGATATGGATACGCCCGCCAACATTTGCGATGCAGCGGTAACAGCGATCCGAGCTGGGCAGACGCGCTACACGCCAGTCAATGGCACGGTCGAGCTCAAAAAGGCGATTGTTGCGAAGTTTTTGCGCGATCACGCGATGACCATCAACCCCAATGACGTGATTATCGGAACTGGCGGCAAGCAAGTTTTGTTTAATGCCTTGGTTGCTACCTTGGGAGAGGGCGATGAGGTGTTGATCCCTGCGCCTTGTTGGGTTAGTTATCCAGATATGGCGATCTTAGCTGGCGGGAAAGCGGTTACGGTTGCTTGCGGCGCCGAGACTAATTTTAAAATTACACCCGCGCAACTGCAGAAGGCGATCACACCGCGCACGCGTTGGTTGATTTTGAATTCACCCTCTAACCCGACCGGGTCGGTCTACACAGAGCAAGAGCTGCGCCTATTGGGGGATGTGTTGAAGAACCACCCTAATGTACTGGTGATGGTCGACGACATGTACGAGAAGTTGCTATTCGATGGCACCACTTTTTGTACGTTGGCGCAAGCTGCTCCGGCTATCGCAGACCGGATCTTGACCGTAAATGGCGTCTCTAAGGCGTACTGCATGACAGGCTGGCGGATTGGCTATGGCCATGGCCCTAGCTGGCTGATCGAGGCGATGTCAACAATCCAATCCCAGTCCACCTCGAATCCATCTTCTATTAGTCAAGCCGCTGCGGTTGAGGCACTCAATGGTCCGCAAGATTTCATTGCCAAGCACAATGTGATTTTTCAGAGACGCCGCGACATGGTGGTACGCATGCTTAACGAATGCCCCGGTATCACCTGCTTGAAGCCGCAAGGCGCTTTTTATGTGTATCCAAGCTGCGCGGGAACGCTGGGAAAAACGACTCCCAAGGGTAAAAAAATCAATAATGACTTTGATTTCGCAACAGCCTTGTTAGATGAAAAGCTCGTGGCGGTTGTTCCTGGCGAGGCCTTTGGTTTAGCGCCTTATTTTCGAATCTCCTACGCCACGTCCGATGCAATCCTCGAAGAGGCCTGCAAACGCATTCATGCGTTTTGTGCCTCGTTGACCTAAGCAGTCCGGTCAGTTGTGCCTGATGCAGGGGGCCGAAAGGCCCCCATTTCTTCGAGTAACTCTTGAACCAAGTCCAGTCGTAGCCTCGGATTCTCCAGTGTCATGAGGTGCTGTCGTTGCGAAGCGTTTAAGTTAAGCAACTCTGCCCAACGGTTACTCACCCAGCCGCAATCGTTTAAACGGTAAGGCTTCAGAATTGGTCGTTCGTCATCGGCGATTCCCTGCTCATCCATCGCATGGAGTACCCGCTCTAAGGTGGTCGAGCTCTTTGCTAGCTCAGGTGGAATTTCGATGTCCAGGTCTGCGTCAAGGACTGTGACATCTGCACGCCATAGCCCATTGGGCAGCTGTTCGGCATGATCAATTTTAAAGCGTGCTTGCCCCTTGCAGCGGATGGAGTACAAGCTTGGTTGTATCGCATCGAACTGGATGATTTCTGCAAGGGTGCCGACCTCTGCAAAAGAGACTTGCTCCGCGGGCTGCCGCACCTCAGAGCCTTGATTAAGCGTGACGATACCAAAAGGCATTTTTTCTCGGAAGCTCTCGCGTGTCATATCAAGGTAACGGACTTCAAAGATTTTTAATGCAGTCAACCCTTCAGGGAATAGCGTCATGCCAAGCGGAAAGAGAGGGATATTCATGAGGAGTACTCCGATTTTCCTCTGAGTGTTTTGACTTCAGAGTGCTTGCGTTTGCTCTCGAGGCGACGCTGCCGGGACCCATAGGTCGGTTGCGTCGCGTGACGTGTTTTGGGTGGGAGTGCGACGCTACTGACGAGTTCATGCAGGCGAGCGAGAGCATCGCTGCGATTTAAGTCTTGGCTGCGATGGGATTGTGCCTTAATAATGATTGCGCCGTCTCGGCTAATGCGTCCGTCTCTTAGCGCAAGTAAACGAACCTTGACTCCTGCTGGCAGCGACGAGGTTGGGACATGAAACCGCAGATGAATGGCGCTCGAGACCTTGTTCACATTTTGCCCACCGGCACCCTGGGCGCGCATGGCGGTGATCTCAATTTCGGACGCAGGGATGCAAATAGGCGCTGGCATTGGGAGTTTTTTCGATAGACCTGTAAACTAGATTATCGTTTAACTCTCAGAGACAGTCATGGCTAAAGGTCAGCAAAAGTCGAACAAAGAGTCCAAAAAACCCAAAAAGGACACTTCCACCCCCAAACCAGCGAGCGGGCTGAGTGATCCGGTGCGGGCGACGGTTGTAAACACGGTGTTCACACGCATTAAAAATAAAGATCGTTAATTCTGATGTTTAAGTGAGTTAACGCGTGTCAACTAAAGCAGGGCAGAGTCATCGAGCGATTTCGCCGAATGACGCCATGAAGGCGCAGGCCAAATTAGAACAAGGGCTTGCGGCCCATCAGCACGGCTCCTTTGCGCAAGCACGGGACCTGTATGAGCGTGCGCTCAAACTGCACCCCAATCACTTTGACGCCGTGCACATGCTTGGCTTGCTGGCCTATCAGCAAGGGCAACTAGATCGAGCCGCCTTGCTAATAGGGAAAGCCTTAAAGCTAGATCCCGATGTTGCGTCTGCACATAATAATTTCGGCAATGTGCTGCAAGATCAGCGCAAGCTGACGTTGGCGTTAGCTAGCTACGATCGAGCGATTTCCTTGGATCCGCAGTACGCGGAGGCCCATAACAATCGAGGTGATTTGTTGCAGGTGCTGGGACGTGTGACTGAGGCCTTGACAAGTTACGCACGTGCAATCGAGCTTGCGCCTCGTTATGCCGCGGCTTTTTATAATCAGGCCAATGCCTTTGGTCGTTTGGGACGCTGGCGGCAAGCAGTTGAAAGCTATGACCAGGCGCTAGCTATTTCTCCTCAATACCCGCAGGCGCTGATGAATCGTGGCAATGCGCTTGTCGAGCTGCGTGAGAATGAAGCTGCTGTTCAAAGCTACACGCAAGCGTTGTCGCTTGACCCCACGATTCCCTACCTAGCGGGTACTTTGTTGCACGTCAACACGCAGCAGTGCAAATGGGATGACTACCAAGTACACCTTGAAGCCTTGCTAAAAGATCTTCGCGCAGACAAGCCTGTTTGTTTGCCTTTTCCCTTGCTTGCACTGACCGACGATACTATTTTGCACAAGCAGGTGGCGCAAGCCTGGGTTGCCACTGTGCGCTCAACAATACGCTCACCCTGGGTGGAGACGGTTCGCAACCACCGTGCCAAGTTAAGGGTAGGGTATTTCTCTGGAGATTTCTGTAATCATCCTGTTGCCTATTTAAGCGCAGGCTTATTCGAAGCGCATGATCGTGCTCGCTTTGAAATTTTCGGTTTCTCTTTTGGCCCCGATACGCGCGATGAAATGCGGCAACGTCTTGAGAAAACCTTTGATCACTTTCTGGATGTGAAGGACTGCACGGATACACAGTTAGTGGCGCGTGCCCGGGAATGCGAGCTTGATATCGCGGTGGATTTAACTGGCTTGACCAAGGGTTGTCGCCCTAGGGTATTCCTTGCGCGCGTCGCGCCTGTGCAAGTTAGTTATCTCGGTTACCCGGGGACAACTGGTATTCCTGAGATGGATTATGTGTTGGTGGATCAAGTAATAGCCGAGCCAAGTGACGCGATGCATTACACCGAGAAACTCATTCGTCTGGCCAACAGCTATCAAGCAAACGATCCGAGTCGCCGGCCCTCGCAACGGGTTTTTTCTCGCAAAGAACTCGGTCTACCGGAACAAGGTTTCGTGTATTGCTGTTTCAATAATAATTACAAAATTAATCCAGCGATGTTTGATCGTTGGATGCAGATATTGTCAGAGGTTCCCGATAGCGTGCTGTGGTTGCGAGAGGCGACAGAGGAAACCGCGAAGAACCTTCGTAAAGAGGCGGTCGCAAGAGGTGTTGCAGGAGATCGGCTCGTATTCGCCGGTCGAATCGATTCAATGGCCGATCACTTGGCTAGGCAGCGCGCGGCAGATTTATTTATCGATGCTTTGCCGTATAACGCACACACAACGGCTAGCGATGCTCTCTGGGCCGGCGTGCCTGTCTTAACATGCAAGGGCGGGTCATACGCCGGACGCGTTGGCGCTAGCCTTCTGAGCGCGCTTGATTTGCACGAGCTCATCACGACCAACTTAGTGGATTATGCGGTTCTTGCGATTGCGTTGGCTCGAGACCCTGCCAGGCTCTTTGCGATACGCACCAAATTAGAGCACCAATTACTCACGCAGCCTCTATTCGATATCGAGCGATTTGCGCGCAATATCGAACAAGCGTTCGTGGTTGCGATCGAACGGAAAGCCAAGGGCTTGCCGAACGATCACTTTGATGTGGGTGTCTAGCGAGCTTTCTCGGGAAAAGGTAGTGGCTTACCAGCGGGTATTGGCTCTTCGCCAAGGCTCAATAGCATGGCGATGGTGACATAAGTGCCACTAACTGCGATGAGGTCTACCAGCTGTTGTTCGCCTAGAACTTCTTTTGCATGTTTAAAGAGCTCGTCGCTGATTTCGTAGTTTTTTGTCATATTCATGCACACGTCGTACACAGCTGCTTCGTCAGGCTGCATATTACGGGGGCGGATGTTTTCCTTCAGGTCGTCTGCTACGTGTGCGGGAAGGCCATTGCGCAGTGCGATCGGGTAATGTGCGAACCATTCAACTTGCGATGTCCAGATTCGTGCTTGAATCAGAATTGCAAATTCATTTAAGCGCATCGGAAGCGATGATCCAAACCGTAAATAATCTAACAAACGTTTGATCCGGTCTGCAAACACTGGACTGCGCAACATCACATTGTAGGGGCCGCCTAAGCCGATACTGGAAATATCTAGAATCTCTTTAGCCAGGCCAACAGACTCTGGGGCCACGGTCTCGAGAGTGAGTTGGGGGAAACGTTTTGATTGAGGTGTGCTCATTTGTCTTCCGAGTTAGAAAAATTAAAAAATTAAAAAACGGGCGTCTTACTTGATGCTTGTTTGAGTTTTACTCAAAAGAGTTTGGTATTCCAATGATTCAGCAGCGAGACGCGTACGCATCTCTTGTGGTGAGGATGTTTGAACTTCCATGCCTTGCGCATTCAGTTTTTCATAGAAAGCAGGGATGGCCGTTGCTTTTTTGATTGCCGCGTTCAGTTTTGTAATGATAGCTTCGGGTGTGTTCGCAGGAGCGATCACACCTTGCCAAGTGTAAGCCTGATAGCCTGGCAAAAATTCTGCAATGCTAGGCGTATTGGGTGTCGCGACGCCACGCCGTTCGCCAGTGGTCGCCAGCATAATCAGACGTTGGTGCTTGATGTGATCGGTATTGCCTACAAGAGAGGTAAACATGATGTCGACTCGACCCGCGAGTAGATCGATCAGTGCGGGACCTGCACCTTTGTAGGGTACATGTGTCATGTCAATCTTGGCTGCGTTACGGAAGGCTTCTCCCGCTAGATGCTGAGCCGATCCATTTCCAGACGAAGCAAAATTTATTTTCCCGGGATTTTCTCGTGCGTACTTTAGGAGCTGATCAACTGTTTGGATTTTCAGGCTAGGTGAGACGAGTAGCGCTAAGGGTTGTATCGTTGTAAACGATACATGCGAGAAGTCTTTGATCGGATCGTAGGTTGGACCGTTGTGTAGGAGAGGCGTAATGATGAAAGCGTTTGTTCCAAACAACAATGTGTGGCCATCGGCAGGTGCGCGTCTGACTGAGTCTGATCCGACCAGAGTTCCGCCACCCGCCTTGTTTTCTACGATGACAGACTGGCTAAGAATTTGAGTGAGTTCCTGTGCCAACATGCGTGCGACGATGTCGGTTGCACCGCCGGGTGCATAAGCAACTACAAGTTTAAGTGGCTTGTCAGGAAAGTCGCGCGCCTGCGCGTCCGCAGGTGGGAAGATAAAGGTGCAGAGCAAGCCAAGAGTGGCCATTAAACTTGCTTTCTTCATAAAGTGACTCCAGACGGAAACATGATCGGCTGTGTGGTGCCGTTTGGCCCAAATAGCCGGGTTGCCATCACCTGGCATCTTTCTATGTATCGATGCTCATGTGGTTCGTAGTCTGCAACCGCATTGTGGGTGGTGCCGATGTTATCCCACATGAGTAATGAATTTTTCTTCCACTGGTAGGTATAGAGATATTTGTCTTGGAGTTGATGCTCGAAAAGAAACTCGAGCGTTGCACTACTTTCCTCTTCAGAAAGGTCATTGATCCTAATGGCGTAGCCAGGGTTCGCGTAGAGAACTTTCTTGCCGGTGATGGGATGAGTGAGAAAAGCGGGATGAGTGGCTGGCGGACGTGCCTGGCGCTCCTGTTCGCTCAGAGCAGGGCGTGTGCTCCCGGGTCTTGCCCGCATCATTTCCCAAAATTTATTGAAGTCATGGGTGATAGTTTTGGTTTCAAGTGTTTTCTTAAGTGCGAGAGGCAAGTCCTCATAGGCCGCATGCATATCCCTAAATTGTGTTGCACCCAAGGGCCTCCCATCGCGGTGTGGGATGGTCTTGCCGTACAGGATGTTCGCCAGTGCAATCGTTTTAGAGTACGACATATCGGTATGCCACGACTGTCCCGCATCTTTGAGGCCTAACGCTTGGCCGTCCTTCGTCATGTTCGACAGAATCATGACTTCAGGGTGACCCTTTGCTTGCGCTCTCCCGCCTGGGCTAATGTAGAGTTGTCCAAAGCGTTCGCTAAAGGACTTGAGGTCAGTCGTTGTCAGGGCCTGCTCCGGAAACTCTAAGACTCCGTGTTGTCCCAGTGCTCGCATCAATGCATCGACCTGGCTTTCTTTTAATGTGCTGGATAAATCAAGCTCAAGAACGCGAGCCCCCAGTGTGACGGAATTTGGTTCGATGATCATATCAGTCTCGAAAAAAGCGCTACGCTGAGCATAACGCCAGAACAGGCTGAAGCGAAGTCATCGCTGAGGCAGAATTTGTGCAGCGCATTAAAGAAATGGTAGGCTGGACTGGGTTGTTGCTGCTGAGTTCACGGCCTCGCTCTCTGGTAATAGGTTCGCCGCCCGCACACCAAGAAGACGTACGCGTTGCTCTAGCGGGACACGCTTGAGGCACTCGGTTGCGGCGTGCCGAATCTCGGGTCCTGTGGAGATGCCGTTCGTTAGAGTCAGGTCACGCGTAATGACTTGGAAGTCTGCAAATTTAATTTTTATCCCAATGGTCTTACAGGCGTAGCCTTTACGGGTCAAATCTTCAGAGAGTCTTAAGCAAAGTTTGGTGAACGCTTCTGATAACAAGGGCCGGTCGTGTTTCGAATGAAGGTCGCGTTCGAAAGTTGTTTCGCGGCTGATAGATTTAGGTTCTGACCATGTGACGACGGGGCGATCGTCAATGCCATGCGCTGCTTGATGCATCCAGGTCCCCGTTGCTCGACCAAAATTAGCGACTAACAATTCAGGAGGCGCGGACGCAAGCTCCCCCACGGTAATGATGCCTAATTGCCCAAGTTTCTCATTTGCTTTCGGTCCAATTCCATTAATTTTTTTTGCAGGGAGTGGCCATATTCGATTTTTTAGATCGTCGAATGGCAGAATGGTTAGCCCATTAGGTTTCTCTAGGTCTGAGCAAATCTTGGATAGAAGTTTATTTGGGCTAATACCGATCGAACAACTCAACCCTGTGGCCTCGAGGACCTTCGCCTTGATTCGTTGGGCAATCGAGAGAGTGTCCTCCTCGAGGCTACTCAAATCAATGTAGATTTCATCGATTCCGCGATCTTCGATTGCCGGTGCGATCTGAGCGACCGCGCGTTTGAACAATTGTGAATAGTGTCTATATGCGTCGAAGTTTGCTGGCAAAAGGATGGCATCAGGGGCAAGCAGAGCTGACTTCATTAGCCCCATCCCTGAGAAAACGCCAAGCGCCCGCGCTTCATAGGTGGAGGTGGTGACGACACCACGACCTATATAGTCTTTGAGGCGGGTGAAATGTTCAAGGCCGGCCCCACCTTTAGCAGCTGCCGTGCTGGCGTTTCGTCCTCCAACAACGACGGGATGCCCTCGCAGCTCCGGATAGCTCAGGAGCTCCACTGACGCAAAAAAAGCATCCATGTCCAGGTGAGCAATTCGTCGTGCGCGTGTCATGGCCTAAGTGTAGGGGAATCCTTTGCCTCTGGGTGTCCAGATCAAGCGATTTTTTGAGGTCAAACATGCTGGAGCCAGCATGCTTTCTCTAGCCTGATTAAAATACGGGTAAATCAACTTAACGCGCAGGTCTTCGGGTCTCATGAAATGAACGCAAACGTCGCATCCACCTCAACGAACAATCTGCACATAGCCGCTTTCCACACAATGCCCACACCGCATGCGGTTCAAGCGAAGCTTCCACTTACCGAGGCAGCGACTCGGACTGTGGAAAATGGCAGAGATGAATTGATTCGCATTCTTAAGGGGGAAGATAAGCGTCGTTTTGTTGTAGTGGGCCCGTGCTCTATCCACGATCCTATCGCGGGAATGGACTATGCCCGCAGGCTGAAAGCGTTGGCTGCCGAGGTCTCCGATGTATTGATGCTCGTGATGCGGGTATATTTTGAAAAGCCGCGTACGACGGTCGGTTGGAAAGGCTATATCAACGATCCTCACATGGACGATACGTTTCGTATCGATGAGGGGATGGTGCTTGCGAGACAGTTTTTACTTGATGTCAATGAGCTTGGCTTGCCTGCTGGTACGGAAGCGCTCGATCCTATTTCTCCACAATACCTAGGAGACTTGATCGCCTGGAATGCAATTGGTGCACGCACGACTGAATCGCAGACCCACCGTGAAATGTCCTCTGGGTTATCGACGCCAGTCGGTTTCAAAAACGCAACGAATGGAGAGGTCGGTGTCGCGGTGAACGCGATTCTTTCCGCATCTCGTCCGCATCGATTTTTGGGGATTTCCAGCGATGGGAAAGTTTCGATTGTGCACACGACGGGTAATCCCTACGGGCATCTCGTGTTACGAGGAGGGGATGGTCGTCCAAACTACGATACCGTATCGATTGCTTTGGCTGAAGAAGGTTTGAAGAAAGCGAAGCTCACTCCTAATATCGTGGTCGACTGTTCGCATGCGAACAGCTACAAGAAACCCGAGCTTCAACCCTTGGTGATGGCTGATGTCATTAGTCAGATCGTTGCGGGCAATCGATCGGTAGTCGGGGTCATGATTGAATCTAATATTGTGGCGGGAAATCAATCGATTCAAGCCGATCGCAGCAAAATGACGTATGGATGCTCTGTGACTGACGGGTGCGTTGACTGGGAAACTACGGCCAGCATGATTCGGGACGCTGCTCAGCGCCTGCGCGGAGTGCTGGTGTAAGTGCGCTAATTAGTCAAAGCCGTAGAGTGCGGCAGGATTCGTCACGAATATTTTTTTGATGACGGCCTCACTCTCGGTCCAGCGACTCATCAGGTCGAGTAACCGCGCATCGTCAGGCTTGATGACTTCTGTCGGGTGCGGCCAGTCGCTGCCCCATACCAAGCGCTCTGGCGCTATCTTGATCCAGTGCCTAGGGACGGCATCGATGTCAAGATATTGGCCGCGCTCACCCAACTGACTGTCGAGGTAGGGGCCAGAGAGCTTTACCCATGTGCGTCCACGCTCAAGGAGCGCGTTCATGATGCGCACAGCCGGGTGATTGACCCCTGCAGGTTGTGGCAGTCTTGCCATGTGATCGATGACTAGGCGCGAGGGTAAGCGTTTGAGCATTGCTTCATGCGCTACGAATTGGTCGGCGGTCCAGTGGAGTTGCAAGTGCCATCCAAAGGGTTCGACGCGATGTGAGAGCTCTTCGACCATATCGAAGCTTGCGGCTGCGTGGGTGGGCGTATACAGAGAGAAACGAATGCCGCGAATTCCAGCACGGTCTAACTCCTGTATTTGTGCATCGGTTGTGTCGGTCCTGAGCACGGCAACACCACGTGCGTTCTGTATGCCCAGTTGCTCGATCGCGTCGACGGTGACGCGATTATCAACGCCATAACTTCGAGGCGTCACGATGATTGCCCTTGTAGTACCGAGTCTTTTTTGAAGTTGACGGTACTCGTTAACAGTCGCCTTGTCCAACGAATGCGCTGCATCTACTGCGGTCGGAAACCGAGCGTCGTAGATATGGAGGTGAGAGTCGCAAGCACCAGCTGGCAAGCGCAAGGTGGGCGCAGCGATGCCTGCCGTGTTTGGGATCATCATTTTTTTGAAGCTTTGAGTCGTAAACGTTTTGCTTCGTTGCGTACAAGATCGGTGTGCTGGCCAAGCGTCGGGGCTGCAAACGGTTCCGGCCCTGGAGTGCGACTAAAGCGAAGCGATCGCTTCAAGCCGCGGTACCGCCCAACAACCGGATGGTCAAACGTTGTGATCATGTCCTGACTTTGCACCTGTGGGTGCTCAAACATATCTTCAACGCTTCTGGCCGCCGAACAAGGAACCTCTTCACCAAAAATAGCTTCCCATTCCAACGCTGATTTACTACTAAGCGCGCGGTGGATGATGGGTACAATTTCTGCTTGATGCGCCGCGCGTTTACGAACCGTGTCGTAACGCTCGTCTACACCTAGATCGTCTAATCCCAGCTTTTTGCATAACGCGATCCAGAAATGGGGCGTGTTGGCTGAGATGTATAAGTAACCATCTTTTGTGGGATGCAGACCAGTGATGCCGCCAGAGCGCATATCGCGACCCACGTCACGGCCTTCATTTTCAGCCCAGATTAGGCGAGCGGATTGGAGTGTCATGGCAGCTGATAGTAGCGACACACTGACAAACTGCCCTTGCCCAGAACGCTCTCGCTCGAAGAGCGCCGAAGACACGGCGCCCGCGACCAGAGCCGAGGCGTAGTAGTCGACAATGGATCCGTAAAGGATTTCTGGGGGACCGTCCTTTTTTCCTTGTAGGGTACACATGCCCGTCATGGTCTGTAATACCTGATCAAAGCCCGCCTTGTCTTTCAGGGGGCCCGTTTCACCATAGCCACTGACTGTGCAATAAATGAGTCTCGGATTTAAGGCCTTGAGTTGTTCGTAACCGATCCCAATGCGAGGGGCGACGGTCGGCCGAAAGTTATGCACCAGTACATCGGCGCTCTCGATAAGCGTGAGCAATGTTGCGAGATCATCAGGATGTTTCACGTCGAGCACGGCGGATAGTTTGCTGCGATTGACACCTAAAAACGCTCGACTTTCCGCTTCGAGCGTTGATGGGTATTTCCTGAGGTTGTCGCCAGAGGGAGGCTCTATCTTGACAATTTCTGCGCCCTGATCAGCCAGAAGGGAGCAGGCGTAAGGACCAGCAATATACGCAGACATGTCGACGACACGCACGCCGCTCAGTGGTCCCAGAGAGCCGCTGCGATTAGGCAGTTCAGAAAAAGAGTGTGGTGCTTGAGTGCTCATATGCTGCGCTTAGTCCGCTTGAATGTTAGCGTTCAGGGCAATCGCTTTCCAGCGATCGAGTTCGTTGACTAAGTGATTCCCAAAGGCTTCTGCAGTCATGGCAACTGGTGAGGCACCTTCTTTGACGAAAAAGGATTTCATTGCCTCGGATGTAATGATCTGATTGATAGACTTGTTGAGCTTTTCGACAACGGGCTTAGGTGTGCCGGCAGGAGCCAGAACGCCCCACCAGAGATCGACTGCAGCCTTAGGAAAGCCAGCTTCTTTTAGTCCGCGAATCTCAGGTGCGACTTCAGAGCGATCTACAGTCGTGACGGCAAGGGCACGAATCTTATCGTTCTTGACTTGTGAGAGTAATGAGGGTGCGCTCGCGATAATCATATCGATTTGCCCGCTTAGTAAGTCTGTCACGGCAGGTCCCATCCCCTTGTAGGGAACGTGCGTCATTTTTATGTTGGCAGCCTCTGACAGCAGTTCCGAGGCAAACTGGTTAATGCTACCGACGCCCGAGGTTCCGTAGTTGAGCTTGCCAGGGTTTGCCTTGGCAAACGAAACGAGATCCTCGATTGTTTTGAAAGGCGTGTTGTTACCAACCGTGATAAGCATCGGACCTTTCGCGAGCATTGCAATCGGTGTAAAGCTTTTAATCGCGTCATACTGCAGATTCTTTCGTACCGCTGCACCTGTCGTAAATGTGGAGGACAGCACGACTAAGGTGTAGCCGTCAGCAGGTGCTTTGGCCAGCAAGACGTTGGCTAAAATGCCGCCCGCTGCAGGCTTGTTGTCGACAACAACCGATACACCAAGAGTTTCCTGCAGCTGCTTACCAATGGCGCGCGCAAAGATGTCGTTTGATCCACCTGGGGCACTTCCGACGAGTAGCGTGATCGGCTTATTTGGAAAGTCCGTTTGGGCATGAACCGTTGCGAGTGTTGCGCAGAGCACGAAACCAGTGATGACGCGCATACAGTTGGTTAAGGTAAACATAGATTAATTCCTTTTAGGGGAGGTCAGGCGTGTCAGGGAATCAGACCCATGCTCTTGGCGTTGGCCACGAGCGCTTGGGCACTTCTTAAAAAGGGTGGGTCAATCATTTTGCCGTCTACGACATAGGCGCCAACACCCTCAGCCTCCGCTTGGGCAGCCGCATCTAAGATACGCAGCGCGTGTGCGATTGCTTCGTCGCTAGGTCTGAAGGCGTCATTGGCCATCACGACTTGGCTGGGATGAATGCATGTCTTGCCTGTATAGCCCAGGCTGGCAGCAAAGCCTGCTTCGTGTTTGAAGCCCTCGGTATTCTTGATGTCGGCATAAGCCGCATCAAATGCCGCGACACCGGCTTCGGCCGCAGCCATCTTCATTTCCATCATGGCATATTGCACTGCAAAGAGTTCTTTGCGAGAGACGGCGATGGGCTCGAATAAGTCTGCGAGCCCTAGCTGAAGTCCCGCCACGCGCGGGTGTGCGCTTGCAAGCTCAAAAGCGGTACGCAGTGCTTTAGGCGTCTCGACATTGAGCAGTACTTTAATTGGCGTCAGTCCGTTCGCGTTAACGCCGTTTTTGCGCTCGGCAGCTTCGATCATGCCAACTGCTTGCCGCACTGCCTCAGCATTCTCCGGCTTTGGAATATTAATCATGTCAAGACCGGCTCTGACTACTTCGGCAATATCTTGTTCAAAAAAACGAGTGTCCATCGCGTTGACACGCACAATGACGCATTTGTTCGTTTCTATGGCGGACGGGGACGCCATCCAGCCTGCAAGCGTCATGCGAGCCGACTCCTTTTTTGACTCGGCGACCGCATCCTCAAGATCAAAAGACAGAGCGTCTGCGGCACTGGCTAACGCTTTATCAAAAAGCTCTGGTCGCGAACCAGGCACAAAAAGTTTGCTTCGCATGTTGGGGCTCGTAGTTTGCTTCGCCAAGTTGGCACAGATCTAACTATAGTGGATCAGAAAAAAATGCAATCAATGTGCTGCGGCGCAACAAGACGCATGGGGGGGTATGGCGCAGGCTGCATTTAAGTCCGCCACACTGTAGTATTCCATTATCAAACCGAACCCCATAAATTTACGCCTCGGAGATGTCATGAACTTAACGAAAATTGTCCAAGCTAGCTTGGTGGCAATATGCCTGGGTAGTGCAGCCTCGAGTCATGCCCAGGGAGCCGCTGCGCCCGCCTATCCGGCCAAAACAATCCGCTTGCTGGTTGGCTTCGCCCCTGGCGGTGGAACGGATTCGGCAGCCCGTACAGTCGCGGTCAAGCTGTCGGAGTTGATTGGACAAAGTGTGGTGGTCGACAACAGGCCAGGCGCAGGCGGTAATATCGCCGCCGATGCAGTCGCGAATGCTGCACCAGATGGGTACACAATTGGGTTGGCGAACATCGGATCCTTGGCGGTCAACCCCCACATGCCTGATGGCACACCCTATAAAACGCTCAAAGATTTTGCCATGATTAGTAATGGCGTGACCTTCGGGAATATTCTCGTCGTGCGAGCTGACTCGAATATAAAAACCTTGGCTGATTACATCGCGGCAGCCAAGAACAAAGATAAACCTTTGTTTTATGGCTCGCCAGGCTTAGGCAGTGCCGGTCACCTTGCGGGTGAGTTGTTGCAGGCGCGTACTGGAACTTCCGCAGAGCATATTAATTACAAAGGTGGTGGCCCGGCGATGACGGCGTTATTGGCTGGTGATATCCAAGCTAT
The DNA here is from genome assembly GCF_019923725.1 of Zwartia hollandica. Taxonomy (GTDB): domain Bacteria; phylum Pseudomonadota; class Gammaproteobacteria; order Burkholderiales; family Burkholderiaceae_B; genus Zwartia; species Zwartia hollandica. Next base: position 108,921 of record NZ_JAHXRI010000007.1, on the reverse strand, counting down.
TTTCGCAAGCGCTCCGACAGCAATTCCCCAAATCAAGGGAGGCAAGATACGTGCGATTGCTGTGACGGGCGCGCAACGTGCACAGGCCTTGCCTGATGTACCCACCATCGCTGAGCTTGGTTTCCCTGGGTATCAAGCGACGAACTGGTACAGCTTCGTGGCACCGGCACGAACACCTGATGCAATCGTTCAGAAACTCAATGAGGCTTTGGTGGCCGCTCTGCGTGACCCTAAGACTATTGAGCGCTTAGAGACCTCTGCGATGGAGCCTGATCCCTCGACACCACAGGAGATGCGCGCGTTCGTTGAAAAGGAATACGAGACTTGGGGTGACGTGGTGCGCAAGCTCAAACTTAAGCGTTAAAGATCATGCCCTCTACGATTGTTGAAAAGATTTTAGCCAAGCATGCGGGACGCGATCGCGTCAGCGCAGGCGAGGTTGTCGTTGCAAATATCGATTTTGCGATGGTGACGGACACGCGTGCAGTCAACACCATCAAAATGATCGACAAGTTCGGCGACCAGCCGTTGCAGTTCGCAAAAAATACTGCACTAGTGCTTGATCACTACTCGCCACCTCCGAGCTTGGAGGCCGCGCAAATCCACAGTGAAATGCGCAACTTTGCCGCTGAGCGTGGCACCAAACTTTATGACATCGGCGACGGTATCTGCCATCAAGTGTTGCCCGAAGGCGGGCATTTGACTTGTGGGGATCTCGTCGTTGGCACCGACACACACTCTGTGACCTACGGAGCTTTCAATGCTCTAGGAACGGGCATTGAAGGGACGGATGTATCGGCCGTGATGATGAGTAGCAAGCTTTGGTTTCGTGTACCCCACACGGTTCGAATCAATTTGCGCGGTCGCCTGGCACCCGGCGTCTGGGCTAAGGACATCACGCTCGCGATGTTGGGGCGCTTTGGTGCCGAGGGTCTGAACGATATTGCCATTGAATATGTCGGAGAAGCTGTCGCTGCAATGGATATCGACGATCGCATGACACTTTGCAACCACGCCGCTGAGCTTGGTGCAATGGCCGCTATTCTTGAGGCGGACGAGAAAACGTTTGCATGGCTGCGAGCGCACGGCGCAAAAGAGCCGTCCCCCGTTTTTGCTGATGCAGACGCTCAGTATCTTGAACAAATTGATTTCGATGTCTCTGGCTTAGCGCCGCAGCTCGCGCGTAAACATGAGGTGGATGATATTGTTGCCATCACAGAGGTTGTGGGTCAAAAAATTCAGTTTGCGTTGATCGGTACCTGCACGAATGGTCGCTTAGACGACATTCGTCAGGCTGCGTCCATCTTGAAGGGAAAGAAGTTGGCCGCTGGCGTGCGAATGATTGTGACTCCGGCCTCACGTCAAATATACCTAGCCGCGCTAAGAGAGGGGCTCATTGAGGTTCTGACCACGGCGGGTGCCTCTTTTGAGTCCGCAGGCTGCGGTACCTGTGTAGGTATTACGAACCGTCTGGTTCCCGGCGATGGCGATACCGTTATCTCGACAGCAAACAGAAACTTCAAGGGGCGGTTGAGTAACAAGAATGCGGATATCTGGTTGGGGTCCGCCGCAACCGTTGCCGCCTCAGCCTTGACTGGCTACATCACCGATCCGCGTGATGTGGTGGGCGGAACATGGAGGGCCGTTGCATGATGGCCACGCATACATTACAGGTGTCAGGGCTTGGTTTTGTTTTAGGCAATGATGTCAATACAGACATACATTGTTCCAATAAGTACTTGCCAGGAAAGGATGCTGCTTATGTTGCGCAGCACGCCTTTGAGCAACTTTCGCCTGAGCTTGCCGCTCATGTGGGTGCAAACGGAGGCGGTATTTTGGTGGCGGGCCACCATTTTGGAATCAATTCGTCGCGGGAGCAGGCTACGCATGTATTGCATGCAATGAAAATTCGAGCGGTTGTTGCCAAATCTTTCGGCAGACAGTTTTTTCGTAACGCGATCAATAATGGCTTGCCAGTCTTTGAGTGCGACACAGATCAGATCCTTGCTGGTCAAACCATCAACATTGATTTTGGGACCGGCGAGCTTATCGCTGCAGGTCAACGCATACAGCAGGCGCATCGCTTGCCATCGGAGATCCTGGCGATTTTGTCGTTAGGTGGTCTCATTCCTTTTCTAAAAAAATACCCTGATTGGAAGTTTGCATGACAACTGTAACTGCAACGCAAAAGCGCCGTGCTTTGCGTGAACTGTTAACGAGAGCTCAGGCCGTGCGTGCGCCCGGGATTTATGACGGCTACGGTGCACGACTGGTGGAGCAGGCTGGTTTTTCGGCGGTCTATATGACGGGGAACGGTGTATCCGCGAGCCTGCTCGGGCGTCCAGATGTCGGCTTAATCGACTTGACGCTGATGACAGATCACGCACGTCGTGTTTCGGGGTCTGTGAGTATTCCGCTCATTTGCGATGCGGACACCGGTTACGGTAATGTGGTAAACGTTCGACGCACAATTGCTGAGTTCGAAGCGGCTGGTGTCGCTGCCATTCATATGGAAGATCAGATTTCGCCTAAGCGTTGTGCGCAAATGCCTGGTGATCGTTCCGTCTTGGAGTTCGATGAAGCGGTATCAAAAATCGCTGCGGCCAGTGCCGCACGCTCTGATCCCGAGTTTGTTTTGATCGCGCGTACCGATTCTGCAGGGGCGCTTGGTTTATCGGAAGCGATTCGCAGGGCACGCGCTTTCGAACAAGAGGGCGCTGATGCTGTATTTGTTGAGCTCAAGGCGAGCCCCTCGCTCATGGAAGACATCGCAGCAATCAAGGCGGCGGTGCGTGTTCCTGTTGTCGTGAATATGGATAGCGGTGGTGCTTTAGCAGGGCTATCGTTTGAGATGATGAAAGCTGCCGGAATTGACCTTGGTATTTATCCCGCAATGGCTCGAGGTGCTTTTGGTTTTGCAATGACTGCAGCCTTGGGCCATTTGTCCAAAGAGGGAAATATGCAGGGTTTTTCTGGGCAGATGTTTAACTCCGCCCAGTACAACGCGGCGCTAGGCATCGATGAGATTGAAGCGTGGGAAAAACGCTTCGACCGTTAAGCTGACGTACTCGTTAAGCGCGATGCTCAAGCAAGAAATTTCACGAAGTTTGACACAGGCTCGCGCTCGCTAATCAGGGAGTTTTCAATTTTGCTCATGTCGGCTACGCCGAGGGCGAGCCCACACATCACAATTTCGTCCTCAGGGATTCCAACTATCTGACGTATGGTGGGATGGAAACGATTAAAGGCAGCTTGCGCGCAGGTGTCAAGATTGCGACCGCGAGCCGCCACCATAAAGCTTTGCAGGAAACAGCCAAAATCTAGCCAAGATCCGGTATTCATTTTTCGTTCAATCGTAAAAATGATTCCAACAGGCGCACCGAAAAACGTATAGTTCTTGCCGTGTTGTGCGTGCATTCCAGCTTTGTCGTCACGGCCAAGACCCAATAATTTATAAAGGGCTAGGCCAACTTTACGGCGACGATCAATGTAAGGAGATTCCCACTCGGTGGGGTAGTAGCGGTAGTCTTCTTTTAAAGCTTCGAAGCGAGTCTTGTCGTTGTAAATGTCGAGAATGGCATTGGACAAGCGATCCTTGATCTCTCCGGTCAAGACATACGCCTTCCACGGTTGGGTGTTTGAGCCAGATGGCGCACGCGCTGCAACCTCAAACATTTTTTCAATTTCTTCCCGAGGGACGGGCGTCGGTAAAAAGGCGCGCATCGAGTGACGGGAGATCATGGCGTCGTCCACGATTTGCTGTTGAGTATTTTTAATCATTGGGGTGCCTTCTTTGCATCATTGGTAATCATTGAGTTGGCTATTTTGCCGCATTGCCACATGTCTGTGCGGCGTTTTGGCACTTTCAGCGTTATCTTTGCCAATTTTTTGTAAACCCATACAATCGAGTCAAACAATAAGGGAGATTCTCGATGAGTGCTACGGCGATGCAGGCATTTAGTGACAGCGCGCGTGACTTGTTAAGTCGCAATGGGGCGATTGAGCGCTTGCGCCGTTTACGCGACGCGGATGTCGGGTTTGATCGTGTGGCATGGCAAGAGCTCGCCAATGCTGGGTGGCTGGGCATTTTGGTTTCTGAGGACGAGGGCGGACTCGGATTAGGCTTGCGGGAAATGTCTGCGATCGCGCAAGAGGTTGGTCAGGCGCTGTTACCCGAGCCTTATATCGCTGGTGCAGTGCAGGTTGCTACCGTTTTGATGGGAGTACCGCCGAGCGCCTTGCGCAGTCAGTTGCTCGAGCAGCTAGTGAGTGGCTCTTGTGTGGCCGGACTCGCTTGGCAAGAGAAACTAGGGCAGATGCAAGCGCTAGAAGTGCTCACAGCGAAGAGTGTCGTGCAGAACGACATGCTTTGCCTGTCGGGAAATAAGTCTTTTGTCAGCCCGTCGAATGGAGCAGATGGCTGGATTGTCTTGGCGATGCAGCAGTCTGAGCCTGTACTTGTGTGGGTGCCTTCTGATTCGAGGGGACTTGTGTGTGAAGAGCTCCGCGGGGCGGATGGTCTACCCACCTGTACCTTGAAGCTAATGAATGTCGCTGTGCCCACAGACAATGTTTTGTTGCGAGGTAAGGATGCGCTTGCTCTTGTCGATGTTGCAAACGATCGAGCGCGCGTCATACAGTCCGCTGAACTACTGGGCGTGATGAGAAAGGCGTTGAGTCAGACAATCGACTATCTTGGAACCCGCAAACAGTTTGGCCAAGCGATAGGCAGTTTTCAGGCGCTTAAGCATCGCGCAGTCGATGCATATATTCAAGTCGAGTTGTCCGCCTCTTGTGTTGAGGATGTCCTTACTCAAATAGAGCTGGGTGGGGCGCTTTCTGCTTTAGCAAGCAGAGCAAAGTCTCGTACTGTTTACGCCGCGTTGTTAGTGACCCGGATGGCGATTCAGTTCCATGGCGCGATGGGTTTTACAGATGAGTGCGATATTGGCTTGTATTACAAGCGAACGCTCAAACTGTCTGCGCAGCTTGGAAATTTAAATGGACATCGTATGCGCTTCTTTCAACAGACTGCACCCGAGTCCTCGACGACCGCACAAGTTACAACAACAGAGTTTCCGTCGCAGGCCGACTGGGACGCGATGTCAGAAAAAGATTTTCGTCAGATGCTACGCAGCTTCTATTCAACAAACTACCCCGAGACTTTGCGCAACGTCCCACGTCGTCTGCACTGGCATGAGATCAAAGATTGGTATATGACGTTGTCGCGTCAAGGTTGGGTCGCCCCAGCGTGGCCCAAGCATTTTGGAGGAATGGGTCTGTCGCCAGAAAAGATGATTGCGTATGTGGAAGAGCAGGAACAGTACGGGGTAGCACGTGCGCCGGATATGGGGGTTGTCATGATTGGTCCGCTCTTAATACAGCGCGGGAGTGCGGCACAACAACAGAAATTTCTGCCGAAAATCATTGCTGGAGAGCACATCTGGTGTCAAGGTTATTCGGAGCCTGGTGCTGGCTCTGACTTGGCTTCACTGCGGACTGAGGCGGTTCAAGATGGTGATGTGTTTGTCGTGAACGGTCAGAAAATCTGGACGACCTTGGCGCAAGATGCCACGCATATGTTCGCTCTGGTGCGTACGGATAAAGAAGCAAAAAAACAAGCGGGTATTAGTTTTTTGTTGATTGATTTAGCGACGCCTGGGATTACGATCAGACCGATTAAAGACATTGTGGGTTATGAAGAGTTTTGCGAGGTTTTTTTCGATAATGTTCGCGTGCCTGTCGATAACCTTGTAGGAGAGTTAAACCAAGGCTGGACCATTGCCAAGACGCTTTTGGGCTTTGAAAGGATTTTTCTCGGCAGCCCGAAACAGTCACGCTACGCGATGAGTCAACTCACAGCCATGGCTGAACATCTGGAGCTTTTCTCCGATGCCGTTTTTGTTTCGCGCTATGCCGAATTAATGCTGGATGTTGCTGATCAGGTGTCAGGCTATACACATTATGCCGAGATGGTGAAGCGCGGAGATGTGTTGCCCCCTAGTGTTTCTCTGCTGAAAATCTGGGGTACAGATACTTATCAACGAATTTGCGCGCTGATGGTCGAGTATGCGCAGGAGCATGGCGCCTCGGGCTTTAATACCGAGTTGTCTCCTGCTGGATTAAATGTGCCAGCGATTATGCTGAACTCAATACCCTCCACGATTTATGGTGGCAGCACAGAAGTGCAGAAAGAAATTCTGGCTAAGCATGTACTGAAGTTGCCGGACTAAGAGCGGTTCGAGCATAAAAAATGCGCTCTCCGAAAAGGAGGCGAACTAAACAGGAGAGATTTTGGAAACGATTCAATACGAAGTACGCGCGGGTGTCGGCACGTTGACCCTTAATCGTCCGCACCGAAAAAACGCGATTGATGCGGTGATGCGCGAGGAGCTAAAAGAGGTCGTGGCATCAATGCCGCGCCAACGCGACTTACGGGCGCTGATTATCACCGGTGCAGGCGCGACCTTTTGTGCCGGTGGTGATATCAGTGTGATGGGGGCCGGTACGTTGAGTCCTGAGGATGGTCGACATCGGATGCGGCATGACTATCTTTCCTGGATTGAGACCCTGCTCAGGCTGGAGATCCCCGTCATCTCTGCAGTTGAGGGCGCGGCCTACGGTGCAGGCTTTAGCTTGGCGCTCACAGCGGATATTATTTTGGCTGCACCGAGCAGTCGTTTTTGCCTTTCGTTTATGAAGCTTGGCTTGATTCCTGATTGTGCCGCGTTCTATACCTTACCTCGCGTCGTCGGACTGCAACGCGCGAAGGAACTGGCGTTTTCGGCACGAGAGTTGAGTGCGCAAGAAGCGCGAGATTTGGGGATCGTGCTAGAGGTGCTGCCCGAAGGGCGGGTACTGGAGCGTGCACAACAGATGGCAGATTGTTTTGCACAGGCGGCACCGGCGGCGCTTGCGATGACCAAGCGCGCTTTCAACGCTTCGTTAAATAGCTCATTGGAAGTCATGATGGATATTGAAGCTGATGGGCAAGCGGTAGCGCGCACTAGTCAATGGCATACAGACGCGGTGCAGCGTTTTTTAAATAAAAAGCCCTCGGCATTCAAGTGGCCTAGCGCACTGGATTAATGTATTTTTCTTCCTCCAGCGGGCACGCACGCGTTCCTCTCGTTCTGGTTTGTGGAACACAGACTTTTGCGAGGCGTGCGCTTGTCAGCCGCTTGTTGAGGCAGTTGCCGACGCGCTTTTTTACATTGTTGGCGCAAAGCCCAGAGTCCCTCAGTGCTTTTGATGGTCACGTCGTTCAATGGTTTGATGGAGCGATGGGAGCGAACGAGGGGGACTGCCTTTGTTGTGGCTTGGGGAGTGGCTTGGGTGACGCGCTGCGTCGTATTTTTTTGAGCGCGTTGTCCAGCAGAGGAGAGCGGCTTGAGCGAGTGTTGATCGATACGGACACGATTCGTGTTGAACAACTGCGGCAGACGTTGAGACACACTCCTTTTTTGGGACAGCGTTTTGTGCATCACGCCACCCTATGGGTTGTCGAGCCAGCGGAGTTCGACGCCCAACGCTTGAATAGCGTCTTGTTGGACACGCCGGGTCCTGCTGCGCGAGTGTCCCAAGTGGGCGGAGTGATTCGTTCTGTGGTGGTGAGTCAACCCGTTGGCTGCGAGCGGGTAAGGTTTGAGGCTGCTTTTGAGGCTATTCGCGACACGATCGCTGCAGCTGCGCCGGAAATTGGTGTTGTACGGTGTTTTTCCGACACGCTCGCCGCTGATATGCGCTTGTTACCTTAATCAGGAAAGCCTCTATAGTTGGGAAATTGCCTCAGTGCGGGTCAAATAGCTTGAGGTTGGAGGGGGAGTGCGTTACACTTAATCGCACTGGTTGTGGAGGTGTCGCAACGAGTTCCTCGCACCAAACAGTTTAAGATGCGAGATGGAAGCGTAAGTGCAAGTAGTAAATGCCTGCGCCGCAATAAAAATGCATATGAATTAAGTACAGCCAGATTGCCAATTTATTTACACTGCGCAATCTTTGGCGTTAGCCTTAAACGCTCTGCGTGTGGCCCGAGTTCAAACCGTAACGATTCAATTGCTCCGATCTGACCGAGACATCTAGTGTGTGTCCTTTAAGACCTCACCTGTTACGAGTCAATTCTGTGGTTGGGTTCGATGCGCAGCGATCCAATGAGATAAATATTCAATTGACGGCTAGACGAGACACACAAAATAAAACTGGCCGAGCGCCAAAAGCGATCGACCAGTTGTATTTGGTTGCGGGGGCAGGATTTGAACCTACGACCTTCGGGTTATGAGCCCGACGAGCTGCCAGACTGCTCCACCCCGCGTCTGAAGAAAAGAAGTATAGCGTACATACCGCTTTAGAACAAGTTGCCTACAGCGCTTAACAGGAAATGAAAGACTTATGAATGGTCAGCATGACAATAATCATGACAACAGTCATGAACAGCCAGAAGGTGGCGCAGCCGAAACGTCTGCCTTACAAAGTATTGAGTCTGACCCAGTTGCGGCATCGGAATTGGTGCAGGTCGTTGAGGTTGATCCGGAAGTTCTTCTGCATGCAGAAAAAGTTCTTGAGACCGCATTGCTGTGCGCCTCAGTGCCGATGCCCTTGAATGAGTTGGTCAAGTTATTTGATGAGCCCTCCTTTACTGCAGCGCAGTTGACGCGACTGCTCGAGGACTTACAGCAAATTTGGCTTGATCGCGGGATGGAACTCGTGGAGCTCGCGAGCGGTTGGCGGTTTCAGAGCCGTGCAGCAATGCAACGACATCTTGAACGTTTGAGCCCAGAGCGTGTGCCTAAGTATTCGCGTGCAGTAATGGAGACGCTTGCCATCATTGCCTGGCGCCAACCCGTCACACGCGGTGATATTGAAGATATTCGCGGTGTGACCGTTTCGTCTCAGATCATTAAAACGTTGGAAGATCGTGGTTGGGTCGAAGTCATCGGTCATCGCGACGGTCCAGGTCGGCCCGGTTTGCTTGGCACGACTCGGCAGTTTTTGGACGACTTAGGCTTGCGTGCGCTTGACGAGTTACCCGCGCTAGGGGAGGCGGAGATTAGTGAAGCGTTGCAATCACTCACGCTTGAGTCAGGTATGGCGGCTAGCAAAATGTTGTCTACGGAAAGTGGTGAGCAAAGTTTGGATGCAGTTGATTCCTTGCCCCTCGATTTAGAAGCGCCAGCTGATGAGCAAGGCGTGATGTCGTCAGAAACTGCAGTTCCTCCGTCAGTGCCCCCATCAAACCTGGAGTCCAAGTGACTAATTCGAATACCGAGCATCCTGACAGCCAGGCATCAGTCCCACAGCCTGAGCAGGTCTCCGCTTCACAAGACGCTCAAGAGGGCACAGCTGCCTCACCCGCAAAGCCTCGTGGACGCAAATTACGCACGCCTTTTAGGCGTCGGCGCAGTGAGTCCCCAGAAGCGGTGGAGGGGGGTGATTCTGCGGCAACTGTAAAAAGTGTGGAAGCGGACATTGCAACCGGTGAAGCACAGGATCAAGCCGATACGGTCGATATGGGCGATCCCGTGCAAGCCGAGAAAGAGGCTCAAGAGGCGCTGGCCTATTTGAGTGGTGCTGATCGTAGTGAGCAGCGCCTAAATAAATACTTGAACAGTGACCTGTTGATGCCCAAGCTGCACAAGCTTTTGGCAGATGCTGGCATTGGTTCGCGGCGCGAGATGGAGGAGCTCATTATCGCTGGTCGTGTATCGGTCAATGGTGAGCCGGCGCACATTGGTCAGCGCGTAGGGCCCAACGACTTGGTGCGGGTAAACGGTAGGCCTATTACGCGCACTAACACTAAAAAACCGCCGCGCGTGATTTTGTATCACAAGCCTGCAGGTGAGATTGTGAGCCATGACGATCCCGGTGGTCGTGCGAATGTTTTTGCGCGCTTACCCAAGATGAAGGTCGGTAAGTGGCTGTCGGTCGGGCGTCTCGATCTAAATACCGAAGGGCTGTTGATTCTGACGACATCGGGTGATCTGTCGAACCGGCTGCTACATCCTCGTTACGGCAACGAGCGCGAGTACGCGGTGCGGGTTCTCGGAGAGCTCGGTCCGCAACAGCGCCAATCGTTGTTAGATGGCGTGGTGCTTGACGACGGTCCTGCGAGCTTTGGCATGATTGAGTTCCTTGGTGGCGAGGGCAGTAATCGTTGGTATCGTGTGACCCTGAATGAAGGGCGTAATCGGGAAGTACGTCGTATGTTCGAGTCGGTGGGCTTGACAGTGAGCCGCTTGATTCGTACGCGCTTTGGTGACATTGTTTTGCCCACAACACTACGTCGTGGCCGTTGGGAGGAGTTGGATCCGAAGCTTGTCAGCGCCTTGATGTTACAGGTTGGTTTATTGCGTGATGACGATGAGTCCGGTGATGGTCGCTCGCGCGCCCCAAAGCAGCCGACCTCGCACGACAGTGCCTTGCCGCCGGGCTTCGGCACGATGGACCGCAACGGTAGCCATGGTGCACGTATGGGGCGACGCGGTAATGTTCAGGGTGGACGCTCTGGCAAACCCGCACCGTTCGCTCACCCCACTGAGTCGGCACCAACGGTGTTGACCGTGACTGGAGGCTATGCCAATGGTCATCCCACAGGAGGGCAGGGAGCGGGACGCGGAGGTCGCTCGGGTAAGCCAGGGGGGCCTAATGCGCGACCGGGCGGTCGTTCAGGAGGGCAGGCAGGACCTGGTCCCAAAGCGGGCGCAAGAGGACGTCCAGGCGGTAGACCTAGCGGACGCCCGGGCGCTGGTCAGACAGGTGCAGCGGGTGAGTCACAGCCTCTAGCTTCGAGTGGCCCGCGTCCTGAGGGCTCACGCCCGCGTGGTCCAAGCGGCGGTGGAGCCCCTGGCGGAGCAGGTGCACGGCCCCCCAAGGGAGCCGGAGGTCCGAGAGGTCCAGGTAAGCCGGGCGGACAAGGGCGATCGGGGCCTAAGGGAAACGCAGGAAAACCTGGGTCTGGGCCAAAGGGGGATGACTGGCAGCCCAAAGGAGCGTCAGCGCACGAGTCTCGATTGGGCTTCACGAAGTCGTCCAGGGGGGATCGTTAAGTGCGGGTAGGTAATCCGCTAAATGATTGCCACGACAAGAAAAATTGTCGTTTTCATGCTAGAATCATGGGCTAATGCGTATTTACTTTTGTGCGCAAATAAGCTTTTGGCAGGGTTTGTGTGCGGTGCTGCAGGTCGGACCTTGAGAGCGTAACGCTACTCGGTCCAGGCGCCGTAGTTAAGTCTTAACTGGTTGTAAATGGGCTGTTATTCAGCCCATTTTTTTTGAGTGTATGGCAGATCTTTTTACTCTAACGCAGCAGTCTCTTGCATCAATGGATATCGAATTTATCGATATTGAACGTGGCGCATTGGGTTTGTTGCGCGTCACGATCGATCGCCCTGAAGGCGTACGCATCGAAGATTGTGAACAGGTCTCCAAACATTTGTCGCGAGTATTCGAGGTAGAAAACATCGATTACCGCCGACTTGAGGTTGGTTCGCCTGGTGTAGATCGGCCACTCAAAACAGAGTCTGATTACAAGCGGTTTGTTGGTGAACGTGTGGAAGTGAAGTTGCGCGAGGCTGTAGAGAATCAAAAAGTTTTTTCGGGTGTGTTGATCGACCTTAGCGGTTCGGCCAGCACAGCAGGTGCCGAGGTGCAGTCTAAGCCTTTCGGTATCGAGTTTGAGGCAAAAAAAGGTGAGGTTCGACAAGTGGCCTTTGCGTTTTCGGACGTAGAGCGTGGCAAGTTGGATCCGGTCTTGGATTTCAAGGGCAAAAAGCGATGAGTCGCGAAATTCTTCTGTTGGTTGATGCGTTGGCACGTGAAAAAAACGTGACCCGTGACGTGGTGTTTGATGCGCTTGAGGGCGCCTTGGCTTCGGCCATGAAAAAACGCTTTAAAGAGGATGCGGATATCCGTGTGTCAGTGAATCGGACAACGGGCGATCATGAGGGCTTTCGCCGTTGGCTCGTTGTGCCTGATGAGCTAGGCCTGCAAGAGCCTGATCAACAAGAAATGCTGTCGGATGCGCAAGAAATCGTCTCCGATATTGAAGTGGGCGAGTACATCGAAGAGGCGCTTGAGCCGATCGAGTTTGGTCGTATTGGCGCTCAGGCAGCCAAGCAAGCCATTCTGCAGCGTATTCGCGATGCCGAGCGCGAGCAGATCCTCAATGATTTCCTCGATCGCGGCGAGACCATTGTCTCTGGTTCGATTAAGCGCATGGATAAGGGCGATGTCATTGTCGAAACCGGCAAGATAGAAGCCCGTTTGCCGCGCAGCGAGATGATCCCCAAAGAAAACCTTCGGGTTGGTGATCGTGTGCGCGCATGGGTATTGAAAATTGATCGTACGGCACGCGGCCAGCAAGTGATTTTGTCACGCTCGGCTCCGGAGTTCATTCAACAGTTATTTGAAAATGAAGTCCCAGAGATTGAGCAGGGCTTGTTAGAGATTAAAGGTGCTGCACGTGACCCAGGCGTTCGAGCCAAGATTGCGGTGGTCGCGTACGACAAGCGCATTGATCCTATTGGTACATGCGTCGGTATGCGTGGTTCACGCGTGACGGCAGTGCGTAATGAACTCGGCGGCGAGCAAGTTGATATTGTCTTGTGGTCGGACGACCCTGCAGAGTTCGTAATCGGCGCACTGGCTCCGGCAAACGTCGAGTCTATTGTGGTCGACGAAGACCGGCATGCCATGGATGTTGTGGTTGATGAAGAAAATCTTCCCAAAGCGATTGGTTCAAAAGGTCAAAACGTACGTTTGGCCTCTGAACTGACTGGTTGGCAGATCAATATCATGACGCCAGAAGAAAGTCAGAACCGTCAAGAGTCAGAGCGGGCGTCGTTGCGCGCTACCTTCATGTCGCGCTTGGATGTTGACGAAGAGGTTGCTGACATTTTGATTGATGAAGGGTTTACTGGTCTCGAAGAGATCGCTTACGTGCCGATGCAAGAACTGTTGGAAATCGAATCGTTTGACGAAGATACGATTAACGAACTTCGCACTCGTGCGCGTAATGCCCTGCTCACAGAGGCGATTGCTCAAGAAGAGCGTGTTGAAACAGCGCAAGATTTGTTTACGCTTGAGGGCATGACTCCTGAGTTGATTGCGAAATTGGCAGCCGCAAATGTGAATACACGTGATGATTTGGCAGAGTTGGCAACTGATGAGTTGGCAGAGCTGACCGGATTGGAAGAGTCTGCTGCAAGCGAGATTATTATGGCGGCGCGCGCACATTGGTTTGAGAACTAGTGCGCTCTACCGCCTTGAAGTACACCTGAAGTTGTAACGCTGTAAATAGGTAAGAGAGAGTCTAATGTCGAGTAACACAGTCGCCCAGTTCGCTATCGAATTGAAAATGCCTGCCAACGTACTGCTTGAGCAGTTGCGTGGAGCAGGCGTCGATCTCAAATCGGTGGACGATAATGTCACGGACGGCGACAAAGCTCGACTGCTCGAGTCTCTGCGCCGTTCGCATGGTGCCACTGAGGGTAAGAAAATTACGCTCACTCGCAGGCAGACTACTGAGATTCGTCAGGCTGATGGTTCAGGGAAGTCGCGCACCATTCAAGTAGAAGTTCGTAAAAAGCGTGTGTTTGTTAAGCGCGATACGCCTGAAGCCGTCGATGTTGCGCCGGTGGCGCCGATCGCTGCGCAAGTCGTTGCTCCCATTGCGGAAGCAGCTCCGGTTGAGGCGCCTCGTACTGTTGAGCAAGCTGCCGAGATACCAGCGACTCCGACTGCCGAGGCTGTGGTGCCTGTGCAGGTGCCGGAGATCGTTCCTCAGGCGCAGGTTGTCCCAGCTGAGCCTGTTGCGGTTGAGGTGGCGCCCGTGGATGTTGCACCGGAAGTGGTGAGTGCTCCAGAGGTCGTGGTTGAGCCTGTTGCTGCTGCCCCAGTAGCTGAGTCCTCCTTGGTAACAGAGACACCAGCTGAGCAAGCTGCCATCGAATCGAGCACTGATTCTACTAAAACCGCTCCGAAATCCTTGCGCGGTCGCGCTGTGACACCTGCTCACCTTGAAGGAGACGCAGGCGTTCGCGATGAGGCGCGACGTGCTTCTGAAGCTGAGGCTGCCGCTTTACGCGATATGCTCAACAAGCCGCGTAAAGTGCAGCGTGCTGAACCCGATCCTGCCACTTTATCTGGCACGCTACACAAGCCTGCTGGCGCCAAAGCCGCTAAAAAAGAAGGCGCCGTAGATACCCCAGGCAAAAAGACGCTGAAGTCAGGCGAAATCGCCTCGACTTGGTCGGACGATGCTTCCCGCAAGAAGCCGGCAGAGAAGCGCGATGCGCCTGCTGCTCCTGGGCGTGAGGGTTGGCGTGCTGGTGGTAAGAGTAAGTCGGGTGGCAGGAAGGGCGGACGCGGTGCAAACAATGCACAGGCAGACAACCGCGAGCCAGCACCTATTGAATTTATTGCACGTGAAATCCATGTGCCAGAAACGATTAGCGTGGCTGACCTTGCGCACAAAATGTCGATTAAAGCGGGAGAGGTTATTAAGCATCTGATGCAATTGGGTCAGATGGTCACGATTAACCAAGTGCTTGATCAAGAGACCGCGATGATCGTGGTCGAAGAGCTCGGTCATAAGGCAATCGCTGCGAAGCTTGACGATCCGGAAGCTTTCCTCGACGAGGACGCACCTCACGAAGATGTTCAGCTGATGCCACGTGCACCAGTGGTGACTGTGATGGGCCACGTTGACCACGGAAAGACTTCATTGCTCGACTATATTCGTCGTGCCAAAGTCGCCTCGGGCGAAGCCGGTGGCATTACACAACACATTGGTGCTTACCACGTTCAAACCGAACGTGGCATGGTGACCTTCCTCGACACACCAGGCCATGAGGCCTTCACGGCGATGCGCGCACGTGGTGCGAAGGCGACTGACATTGTGATTTTGGTTGTGGCAGCTGACGATGGTGTCATGCCGCAAACAAAAGAAGCTATTCACCATGCGAAGGCAGCAGGCGTTCCGCTTGTGGTTGCGGTCAACAAAATTGACAAACCAGAAGCGAACCCCGAGCGCGTCAAGCAAGAATTGGTCGTAGAAGAGGTTGTTCCTGAAGAATACGGCGGCGATGTTCCTTTCATTTCGGTATCGGCAAAGACTGGGCAAGGTATCGATGCACTGCTAGAAAACGTGTTGCTGCAGGCAGAAGTTTTGGAACTGAAGGCAGCGATCGACGCACCTGCAAAAGGTATCGTGATCGAGGCGCGTCTAGATAAAGGCCGCGGTCCTGTGGCGACAATCCTCGTGCAAAGCGGTACCTTACATCGTGGTGACGTCGTGCTAGCCGGTGCTAGCTACGGTCGCGTGCGCGCCATGCTTGACGAAAATGGCAAGCCAATCCAATCTGCTGGTCCGTCGATTCCCGTTGAAATCCAGGGTTTGACCGAGGTGCCAGCGGCCGGTGATGAAGTGATGTCTCTGGCTGATGAGCGTCGTGCGCGTGAAATCGCACTTTTCCGTCAAGGTAAGTTCCGCGACGTTAAATTGGCACGTCAACAGGCCGCTAAGCTCGAATCGATGTTTGAAACTATCGCCGAGGGTTCACAAACGCTGTCCTTGATTGTGAAGACGGACGTGCAGGGCTCGCAAGAAGCGTTGGTGCAATCGCTTGTAAAGCTGTCAACCGAAGAGGTGCGCATACAAGTTGTGCATGCAGCGGTAGGCGGTATCTCTGAGAGCGACGTCAACTTGGCGATTGCGTCCGGTGCAGTCATGATCGGCTTTAACGTTCGTGCGGATGCAAGCTCGAAGAAACTCGCAGAAGCCAACGGCGTAGATATTCGTTACTACAACATCATTTATGACGCAGTCGACGAGGTCAAGCTGGCCATGTCGGGAATGCTTGCGCCAGAGAAGCGCGAAGAAATCATTGGTATGGTCGAGATTCGCGAGGTCTACACGATTTCGCGTATTGGTACCGTCGCCGGTTGCATGGTGACCGATGGCTTGGTGCGTCGTGACTCTCAGGTGCGTCTGTTGCGCAACAACGTTGTGCACTGGACCGGCCATATGGAGTCCTTGCGTCGATTCAAGGATGATGTGCGCGAAGTGAAGTCTGGCTTTGATTGCGGCGTAACACTTCGTGGTAACAACGACCTGCAAGTCGGCGATCAGCTTGAGATCTTTGAAATCAGGGAAGTGGCCCGCACGCTTTAAGCCAAATCCATGAGCCGCCATAAGCAAAAAACCGCACCTGGTCGTAATTTAAGACTGGCAGACCAGATTCAAAAGGATCTGGCCATCATCATCCAACGCGAAATCGATATGAGTCGCGTGGGTCTGATCACGGTTTCTGGGATAGAGCTCACAACTGATTATGCGCATGCCAAGGTTTACTTCACCGTGCTTGGTGGTGAGCCCGAGCTGGCTGCAGCACTATTAAATGAAAAAGCAGGTTGGTTTCATTCGCAGCTCTATAAGTTGTTACATATACACACCGTGCCGACTTTGCGCTTTTTTCATGATCCTCAGCTCAAGCGAGGCATTGAAATGTCCGCGCTGATTGATCAAGCAAATTTGCCTGGGCAGTATGCCGGTGTGCCTGACGAGCCCGAGGACAAGCCTTAAGGGGCTGTCGTTTCTGGAATAGACGATGGCTAAAAGACGCGGGCGCGTGCTCGATGGAGTGTTGTTGCTGGACAAGCCGGTTGGCTTGTCGAGTAATCATGCATTGCAGCGGGCCAAGCGTGCCATGGATGCGCAAAAGGCAGGCCACACGGGCACGCTTGATCCGTTTGCGACAGGGCTTCTGGTGTGTTGTATGGGGCGCGCGACCAAGATTTCTGGTGCGATGTTGAATGCCGATAAAAGTTATCTGGCGACCATCGCCTTTGGTCGAGAAACTGACTCAGGTGATTTGACTGGAATAGTGGTCAATGAAGCGTCAGCTGACTTTGAGGGCGTGTCACAAGAGCGTCTTAATACTGTTTTAGATTCGTTTGTTGGGACGCAATTGCAGATTCCTCCGATGATTTCCGCCCTGAAGCGCGATGGTAAGCCATTGTACGAATATGCACGTCAGGGAATCGTACTCGAACGTGAGCCTCGCGAAATTACGATTCGAGGGATCGAGTTGTTGGAGGCGACACCAACTAGCGCAAATATTCACGTCCACTGCACTAAGGGGACCTATATTCGAACGCTCGCGCAGGATATTGGACGTGTGTTGGGTTGTTATGCGCACTTGTCGGCTCTTCGCCGGACTCGTGTGGGGCCCTTTATGTTGGATGCAGCAATTGAGCTCGAAGCACTGCAGGCAATGGAAGCACCCGAGTCCATGTTAATTGCGATGAATGATTTACCTGAAGGCTTGGTGCCTCCAGCAAAAAATGTAGTTTCACTTCACTAAAGGACTTGTATGTCACGCGCATTGCGTAACGTTGCGATTATTGCCCACGTTGACCACGGCAAAACCACATTGGTCGATCAGCTTCTGCGTCAGTCTGGAACTTTCCGGTCTAACGAGCGGATGACTGAGCGCGTCATGGACTCCAATGATCTTGAGAAAGAGCGTGGCATTACGATTCTTTCTAAGAACTGTGCGGTCGAGTACGAGGGCACGCATATCAACATCGTAGACACGCCCGGGCACGCCGACTTTGGTGGTGAGGTCGAGCGTGTGCTATCGATGGTAGATGGTGTGTTGCTGTTGGTCGATGCAGTTGAAGGTCCAATGCCTCAAACACGCTTTGTAACGAAAAAGGCGCTTGCGCTTGGCCTTAAGCCGATTGTCGTGATTAACAAGGTGGATCGTCCAGGTGCACGTTGTGATTTTGTGATCAATGCGACCTTTGAACTGTTCGATAAGCTCGGTGCGACAGAGGAACAACTAGATTTTCCGATCGTATATGCATCTGGCCTGAACGGTTATGCAGGCTTGACAGAGGACGTACGCGAAGGTGACATGCGTCCATTGTTCAATGCGATTCTTGAGTACGTGCCTATGCGCGATGACGATCCTGATGCGCCTTTGCAGCTCCAGATTTCCTCGATCGATTACAGCACTTATGTTGGCAAAATCGGTATCGGCAGGATTCGTCGTGGACGTATCAAAACTGGCATGGATGTGGTGTGTGTGAACGGCCCCGACGGCGTGCCGTTTAAAGGTCGCATCAATCAAGTGTTGAAGTTCAAAGGCCTTGAGCGTGAGGTTGTTGAGGACGCGATTGCGGGTGATATCGTGCTTGTCAATGGTATCGAGGATATTGGTATCAGTACAACTATTTGCTCTCCTGAAAAAGTAGAAGGGCTTCCACTTCTTAAAATCGATGAGCCTACGCTCACGATGAATTTCATGGTGAATACAAGCCCCTTGGCAGGGCGCGAAGGTAAGTACGTGACGAGCCGTCAGATACGTGAGCGTCTGGATCGTGAGCTCAAGTCCAACATGGCTTTGCGCGTGCGTGAGACCGACGACGACACAGTGTTTGAAGTGTCTGGCCGTGGCGAACTACATTTGACGATTCTGATTGAGACGATGCGTCGAGAAGGCTACGAGATGGCGGTATCGCGTCCTCGTGTGGTGTTCAAAGAAGAAAATGGCGTCAAGCTCGAGCCTTACGAGAACTTGAGTATTGACCTTGAGGACAATACTCAGGGAGCTGTCATGGAAGAGCTTGGTATGCGTAAAGCAGAACTGCTCGACATGGTGAGCGATGGTCGCGGTCGTACGCGTCTTGAATACCGCGTTCCTGCGCGCGGACTGATAGGTTTTCAGGGTGACTTCATGACCATGACACGCGGTAACGGTTTGATGAGCCACACCTTTGATGCGTACGGTCCAGTCAAGGACGGCTTATTGGGTGAGCGTCGCAACGGCGTGCTGATTAGTCAGGATGACGGTGCCGCGGTTGCTTACGCACTTTGGAAGTTGCAAGATCGTGGTCGCATGTTTGTGTCGCACAACGATCCCGTGTACGAAGGCATGATTATTGGCATTCACAGCCGCGATAATGACTTGGTTGTGAACCCGATTAAAGGCAAACAACTAACGAACGTGCGTGCCTCGGGTACCGACGAAGCCGTTCGTCTGGTTCCACCGGTTGATTGCAGCCTCGAGTACGCCGTCGAGTTCATCAGTGATGATGAACTTGTGGAAGTTACCCCCAAGAGCATCCGCTTGCGCAAGCGCTATCTAAAAGAGCACGAGCGCAAGAAGATGTCGAGGTAACGCGTCTAAATCCCGCCTAGGCAGACGTACTTCATTTCCATGAAGTCGTCCATGCCATAGACGGACCCTTCGCGGCCAAGCCCTGATTGCTTGACGCCGCCGAAGGGTGCCATTTCGTTTGAGATTAAGCCGGTATTTACACCGACCATGCCGTACTCGAGCGCTTCCGCGACCCGAAAGATTCTGCCAATGTCTCGGCTGTAAAAGTACGATGCCAAGCCGTAGTCGGTATTGTTCGCTAAACGAATAACTTCGGCTTCGTCAGTGAATTTAACAACCGGTGCAACAGGACCGAAAGTTTCTTCACGCATGCACAGCATGTCTTCATTGATATTCGCCAGCACAGTAGGTTGATAGAATCTTCCGCCACGGCTGTGTGCTGCTCCACCTGTGACGACCTTTGCGCCTTTTGCGATCGCGTCCGTCACGTGCTCTTGGACCTTGGCGATTGCGGCGTCATCTATTAGCGGGCCTGTTGTCACTTTGTCTTCAAAGCCTTCTCCGACGGAGAGTGTTCCGGATACACGTGCAGCGAGTTTTTCGACAAAGCTGTCATACACGTTGGCATGAACGTAAAAGCGATTGGTGCAAACGCAGGTTTGGCCAGCGTTACGATATTTTGAAATCATCGCGCCATCGATGGCTGCGTCGAGATCCGCGTCTTCAAACACAATGAAGGGTGCGTGTCCGCCAAGTTCCAGAGACATTTTTTTGATGCTTGAGGCACTTTGTTGCATCAGGATCCGTCCCACGGGGGTAGATCCTGTGAAAGTGACTTTACGCACCACAGGGCTTGCGCAAAGTACTTTGCCGATCGCGATGGAGTTATCACTGTCGGCGGTGATGATATTTAGCACGCCCGGCGGAATACCCGCTTGCTCGGCGAGCACGGCCAATGCCAATGCAGAAAGCGGAGTTTGCTCCGCAGGCTTGAGCACGATCGTGCAACCGGCTGCGATGGCGGGCGCGACTTTGCGTGTGATCATTGCATTGGGAAAGTTCCAAGGTGTAATCGCGGCACAGACTCCGATCGGCTCACGCAGCACCAACATGCGATTGGTCGCAAGTGGAGCAGAAATCGTGTCGCCCATGACGCGTTTGGCTTGCTCGGCAAACCACTCAACAAAGGAAGCACCATAGGCAATCTCGCCCTTGGCTTCAGCGAAGGGCTTGCCTTGCTCCAGCGTCATGATGCGAGCGAGATCATCGGTATGAGCGATGATCAGATCAAACCATTTGCGCAGAATATTCGAGCGCTCTTTGGCCGTGCGTGCACGCCATGCAGGGAAGGCCCGGCTTGCCGCTGCAATAGCCTGCTCGGCTTGTTTGGCACCCAAGTTACTCACATGAGCAATATTGCTGCCAGTGGCTGGGTTGTCGACGGCAAACTCGGCGCCATCCGGTGCGTCCACCCACTTGCCATCGATATACGACTGCGTGCGGAGCAGCTCAGGGTTATTTAATTTCATTGGAAAAACGGCACGATCCATGGTGTCACCTATTTATCTATTGAAGAAGCTTAAACTGTTTATACGGGCTTATTGGGTTGTTGCTGTAGCAAGTCAGGGTGCTGTGCAAAGAATATTTTGAAATGTTCGGTAATGCGTGCTGGATCATCTTCGATGAAGAAGTGCATGCCAGCCAGATTGTTGATCAACCCACTTTGTTCGAGCTGCTGCTTGATCCAGTCCATTAAACCGCCCCAGAACGCTTGTCCGACCAAAATCACCGGCGCGGTGGGGATTTTCCCCGTTTGCATCAGCGTGACTGCCTCGAATAACTCATCAAGCGTGCCAAAACCGCCTGGTAGGACGACATATCCCGCGCTATGCATGAAAAAAGTTGATTTGCGCGACACAAAGTGCCGAAACGCCAAGCTGGTTGTCAGGAATTCATTACGCTTAGATTCCTTGGGTAAGGTGATGTGCAAGCCGATGCTTGCGCCACCCGCCTCAAAGGCCCCTTTATTGGCGGCTTCCATGATTCCCGGGCCTCCGCCTGCGATAATGGCAAAGCCCGCTTTGGCGAGTTGTGCGGCTATCGTCTCGCTCAGGGTGAAATAGGGCGAGTCACGCTTAATCCTGGCACTACCAAAAATACTGATTGCGGGCCCGATGGAGGCTAAAGTCTCTGCGGCGTGCACCATCTCTGACATAATTTGGGTTGCCTGCTCAGTGATCGGCGAAACCAATTCTTTTTTGTAACCCATGAAAAAAACCTTATTGCTAGTGGATGGATCGAGTTACCTCTATCGGGCGTTTCATGCCATGCCCGATTTGCGCAACGCGCAAGGAGAACCCACAGGTGCAATATACGGCGTAGTCAATATGATGCGCAAACTGATCCAAGACTATAAGGCTGACTATGCCGCCTGTGTCTTTGATGTCAAGGGCAAGACCTTCCGGGATGATTTGTATCCAGAGTACAAGTCGCATCGCCCACCCATGCCGACTGAACTCGCCAGTCAGATTGAGCCCATCCATGCCGCCGTTCGTGCCTTGGGCTGGGCCGTTTTAGGTGTGCAGGGCGTTGAAGCAGACGATGTGATCGGTACCTTGGCACAATGGGCAACGATGCATGATGTGCATACCGTGATCTCTACGGGTGATAAGGATTTGGCGCAACTTGTGACCTCGCATGTCACCTTGGTCAATACGATGTCAGGCGAACGGCTAGACCCGCCTGCTGTCTATCAAAAATTTGGGGTTTCCCCTGAACGCATCGTTGACTACCTCATGCTTGTCGGAGATACGGTCGATAACGTGCCAGGTGTCCAAAAAGTTGGACCTAAAACGGCTGCGAAGTGGATCGAAGAATATGGCTCGGTCGAGGCGCTCGTAGAACGCGCACAAGAGATTAAGGGTGTTGCTGGTGAAAATTTACGTGCGGCAATTAGTCAATTTCCGTTGACGCGCGAGCTACTCACAGTCAAAACGGATTGTGATCTCGTGGCCGAGGTGCCCGAAATCGCTGTGCTGACGCCCAAGCCACCACAGCGTGACGATTTGATTGCCTTATTCGAGCGTTACGGTTTTCGGTCGTGGTTGCGAGAGCTAACTGGCGAGGAGTCGCGGGTTCCGGCGGGTGACACACGTGTCGCGCCTGAAGCGGTTCGGCCAGCGGCCCCTGCACAAACGCAGTACGAGATGGTCACAGATTGGGATGCGCTACAACATTGGTTGGATCGTGCGCGTGCTGCATCGTGTGTTGCGTTAGACACGGAGACGACGTCGCTTGAGCCCATGCAAGCAAGATTGGTCGGAATTTCTCTCAGCGTGGCTCCCGGGCAAGCTTGCTATATCCCTGTGGCGCATCGCGGCACGCAGGCGCAGGATCAACTGCCACGTAATGAAGTTCTAGCCAAAATGAAGTCTTGGCTGGAGGACACCGCATCGACCAAGTTATTGCATCACGCAAAATATGACACGCATATTTTTGCTAATGAGGGGATTGACCTTCAGGGTGTGGCAGATGACACCATGTTGCAAGCATATGTATTGGAATCTCACCGAGGCGTAGGGTTAGATGAGTTAGGTCAACGCTATTTAGGCGTGAAGGGTGTCACCTTCGAGGAGTTGTGCGGCAAGGGTGTGCATCAGATCTGTTTTGATGAGGTTGATCTTGAACGCGCGACGCAATACGCCTGCGAGGACGCAGACTTCACGTTGCGACTGCACGAGGTGTTGCGGCCGCAAGTCAAGAATGATCCGAAACTCGAGTTTGTTTATCAGCTTGAGATGAAAGTGTCGCGAGTGTTGTTTGAAATCGAACGCACAGGCGTCAAGATCGACTCAGTCGAACTTGGGCGACAAAGCCATGTGCTTGGGCAAGAGATGCTCGAGCTCGAGCAGCGTGCCTACACATTGGCGGGTCAGCCCTTTAATTTGAACTCTCCAAAACAGTTGGGTGAGATTCTTTTCGGTCGAATGCAGCTGCCGGTGGTGCGCAAGACTGCTGGGGGTGCTCCCTCCACGGACGAGGAAGTATTAACCAAGCTGGCTGAAGACTATCCCTTGCCGCAGGTCTTGCTTGAGTACCGCGGCCTAGCCAAACTGAAGTCGACCTATACCGATAAACTGCCCCGTATGGTCAACGCGACAACGGGTAGGGTGCACACCCACTATGCGCAGGCTGCGGTGATTACAGGCCGCTTGGCGTCATCCGAACCTAACTTACAGAATATTCCTGTGCGTTCTGAGGCAGGTCGCCGCGTACGTGAGGCCTTTATCGCGAGTGGGGGTGTGATTGTTTCTGCGGACTATTCGCAAATTGAATTGCGCGTGATGGCGCACGTATCGAACGATGCGAATTTACAGCGGGCTTTTGCGGCCGGGGAAGATATCCATCGCGCGACGGCCTCTGAAGTTTTTGGCGTAAACCTTGCCGAGGTGTCATCTGATCAACGTCGAGCGGCTAAGGCGATTAATTTTGGCTTGATTTACGGCATGGGTGCATTTGGTTTGGCGAGTAACTTAGGCATCACGCGTGATGCAGCGCAGTCTTATATCGATCGCTACTTCGCGCGCTATCCGGGTGTTGCGCAGTACATGGCCGAGACCCGCACGCTCGCGCATGCACAAGGCTATGTTGAAACCGTGTTTGGTCGCCGTTTATGGCTAGCCGATATCAACGCAGCAGGGGCCAGACGAGCGGGCGCTGAGCGCGCTGCCATTAATGCGCCGATGCAAGGCACTGCAGCTGACTTAATCAAACTGGCGATGGTGGCGGTGCAGGACTGGCTAAAGGCAGAAGGCTTGCAGACGAAGATGGTGATGCAGGTCCACGATGAACTCGTGCTTGATGTCCCGCAAAATGAGCTCGATCAAATTCGGACGAAACTACCGGCTCTGATGTGCGATGTAGCGACCTTGAAGGTCCCACTTGTCGCGGAAGTGGGCGTGGGCCCTAACTGGGAGCAGGCGCACTAGTGATTGAGTGCGCTGCTTCCCGGATGCTGTAAGGTTTAGGACACCCGCATGTTTTGCAAGGCATGAATCCGTGCATTGATGGGTGGATGTGTGGCGAACATCGCGCCCAAGCCGCCACCGCCAGTAATGCCCGACGCCTCAAAGCTTTTTGGTAATTCGCCTGGAGTGATTCCACCCAATCGAGCTAGCGCACGGATCATCGGCTCACGTGAGCTCAGTAATTGCGCTGAGCCAGCGTCGGCGCGGTACTCACGCTGACGCGAGAACCAGGCCACGATTAAGCTCGCAGCGACACCGAAGGCGATTTCGCACACAATAACGGTTGCGTAGTAGCCGATGCCCATCCCGCGCTCGTTCTTGAGCACGACGCGGTCGACGAAGTATCCGACCACGCGAGCCAGGAAAACCACGAAGGTGTTGACCACACCCTGAATAAGCGTCAGGGTCACCATATCACCGTTCGCGATGTGAGCGACTTCGTGTGCCAATACCGCCGAGATTTCCTCTTCGGTCATGCTGTCCAACAGGCCCGTTGAGACGGCAACGAGGGAATCGTTTTTGAATGCGCCCGTTGCAAAGGCGTTTGGCTCACCCTCGTAGATGGCAACCTCTGGGCGGCCAATACCAGCTCGGTCGGCGAGTTGATGCACCGTGTCCACGAGCCAAGACTCGCGTGGGCCACCAGGCGCCTGCGGATCGATGATCTGGGCGCCAGTGCTCCATTTCGCCATGGGTTTGCTCATCAACAATGAGATGAACGAACCAGTAAAGCCGACGATCAAGGAGAAGATCAGCAGCATCGGGAGGTTCAGGCCCTGCTCGGTCATGAAGCGGTTAACGCCCAGAATGCTCAGCGTAGCGCTAAGCACCAGCATGACAGCGAGGTTAGTCACTAAAAACAGGATGATTCGTTTCATGATCTCAAATTAAAAGTTAAACGCACAATGACGGTAGGGTTATGAAGCGCACCGACCAGAAATCTACGCATCGGTTGCGCGATCATATCGCTTGGACGCTCAGTCTGGCAAAGAGTTCCCGGCGCTTGTACCTAGGGTGTTGCGATACCACTCATGGAAATGTTGCATCCCATCCTCCATTGGAGATTGGTAGGGGCCCGTTTCACTGACGCCTCGTTTGAGCAAGGCTAGGCGTCCTGCGTCCATGCGCTCAGCGATTTCGTCGTCTTCGACTGCGGTTTCCATGTAGGCTTCGCGCTGCGCCTCTACGAACTCTCGCTCAAAGAGGGCGATCTCTTCTGGGTAGTAGAACTCGACAATATTCACCGTTTCTTGGGGTGACTTCGGGTAAAGCGTCGACAACACCAGCACGTGTGGATAAAGCTCGATCATGTGTGTTGGAAAATACGTCACCCAGACGGCCCCGAAATCAGGGGCCTGACCCTGCCGGAATTGCATCAGTTTGTCATGCCATACCTTGTAGGCGGGCGTGCCAGGTTTCGACAAGGCCTGATGCACTCCCACACGTTGCAGGCTGTATTGGTCGGTAAATTCCCACGATAAGTCATCGCAAGTCACAAAATGTCCCAGCCCGGGGTGGAAGGGTGCGACGTGGTAGTCCTCTAGGTAAACCTCAATAAAGGTTTTCCAGTTGTAATTGCACTGGTGAACTTCGACGTGGTCCAGTACATAGTCCGAGAAGTCGAACTCTGGACGGGCAAACAGTTTGCCGATATCCGCGACGGGATTGCGTGGTCCCTCAAAGAGCAGCCCATGGCAGTCTTTAATTGGAAAGCGTTCAAGATTCAGGCAAGGCTTGTCGTCAAACTGAGGGGCGCCAAGTAAGTGCCCTTGCTTATCGTAGGTCCAGCGATGCAAGGGGCAGACAATATTGCCGCCAGTACCCATAAGATTGCCATGGGTATTTGCGTGGCCGCCCACATTGCCGGTTGTGCCACCAAGCATCAATGCTTGACGGTGTCGACATACGTTTGACAGGAGTTCAACACCAGATTCTGCACGAACGAGTACCCGCCCATTGTTTTCATGGGACAACGTACGCCAGTCTCCCCGGTTGGGCACGCTCTTTTGATGCCCAACATAGGTAGAGGACTGTTTAAAAATACTCGCTTGCTCGCGGGCAAATAGCGCGGGGTCAAAGTACGCGCTAACGTCTAGCTGTGTGCGAGCGGGCGCCAAATGCGCCATCCGACCAATGTCGGTCATGATTCCCTCCGCACGGATAAAAATGCCAGGACGGACATCACCGTACTGGCGCGAAGAAAAATCGGATTGGCCGATCACCATAAAAAAACGATTGTACCCCAAGGGTTGGGCGCGCGATGTTCTCGTACAATAGAGAGCTTGCCTATTATCAGGTTAGTCTTTAACCCAGCCCTGAACGGAGTTTTGCTTGCCCAAAGCTAACAAATCTGTGGCCGATCCACTGGTGTCTGATCGCGAGGATCTTGATCCGACTTTGCCTCAAGACTTTGAGACGGCTCTCTTGCAACTTGAGGAGCTTGTGGCATCGATGGAATCGGGCACGCTACCCCTCGAAGAGTCCCTGGCGGCTTATCGCCGCGGGGTGGCCTTGACGCGCATCTGTCAAGAGCGCTTGGCGCAGGCCGAGCAGCAAGTCAAGGTGCTTGAGTCTGGGATGCTGAAGCCCTTTGAGGGATTGGATCGCGAAGCGTCATGATGGTGGCAGAAAGCGCTCTGACGAATTGGCTCACCGAGCGTGCGCAGCATATTGAGCTCGTGCTTGAGCGTTTGCTGCCTTCTGCCGAACAAGTGCCTGCCCGGCTCCACCAGGCAATGCGTTACGCCGTGCTAGGTGGGGGCAAGCGGGTACGTGCCGCGTTGGTCTATGCGGCCGGGTATGCGAGTGTCCGCCCGGGGGCTGTCACTAGAGATATGAATGAATCCTTGGATCGTGCAGCCGCAGCAGTCGAACTTGTGCATGCCTATTCGTTGGTTCATGATGATTTGCCATGCATGGATGATGACATGCTGCGCAGGGGACGTCCCACCCTGCATGTGCAATACGATGAAGCGACGGCGTTATTGGCAGGAGACGCCTTACAACCGCTTGCCTTTGATTTGTTAGCGCAAATGCCCCTGACCCCGGACGTGGTCGTGCGGGCAACGCGAGTACTGGCACAAGCGGCCGGCAGCCTTGGCATGGCCGGTGGTCAGGCGATTGATTTAGCAAGTGTGGGTAAAACCTTATCTCAGCAAGAGCTGCAACAAATGCACTTACTTAAAACAGGCGCCTTGCTCGCTGCGAGCGTAAAGCTTGGGGGGATTGTGGCTGGCGCGCAGGCGGCGCAAGAACGCTGTCTAGACGACTATGCGAGCGCGATTGGTTTGGCGTTTCAAGTGGTGGACGATGTATTGGATGTGACCACTGATACGGCCAAGCTTGGTAAAACCGCAGGCAAAGATGCTGCCGCAAATAAACCGACTTATGTGACCCTGATGGGTTTAGAGGGCGCGCAGTCGCTTGCCTCCTCTTTGCATCAAACGGCGCGCCAGGCCCTGTTGCCGTTAGGCGGTACGGCCACCTTATTGGGTGGGTTAGCAGACTTTATTGTGTTGCGTGATCACTAATGATTGTGATCCGATACGAACAAACTGATTGAGCGCTATGTCAACAGATTTACTAAATCGAATTCACCGTCCGTCTGACTTAAAAGGGTTGGATCGGCGTGGCCTTCAACAACTAGCCGATGAGTTGCGTGGATTTGTGCTGCAGTCCGTTTCGCGGACTGGGGGGCATCTTTCCTCAAATCTCGGAACGGTCGAGTTGACGGTCGCGTTGCACTATGTTTATGACACGCCGCACGATCGCATTATTTGGGATGTGGGTCATCAGTCCTATCCGCACAAGATTTTGACGGGTCGTAAAGAGCAGATGGGCGGCTTGCGTCAGTTTGGTGGAATCTCTGGATTTCCCAAGCGCAGCGAGTCCGAGTACGACGCTTTTGGTACGGCGCATTCATCCACATCGATTTCTGCAGCACTCGGCATGGCCGTAGCGTCTCGTAATGCAGGTGTGTCGCGTCAGCACATTGCCGTGATCGGAGATGGTGCGATGTCAGCGGGGATGGCCTTTGAGGCGATGAATAATGCGGGTGTGACCCCCGACATTAATTTACTGGTAATTTTGAATGACAACGACATGTCGATCTCGCCGCCAGTAGGCGCGCTCAATCGCTATTTTGCACGTCTCATGTCCGGTCAGTTTTATGCGGCTGCTAAAAACATGGGACGCGCTGTGTTGCAACATGTGCCGCCGGTGCTCGAGCTGGCGCGCCGCTTTGAAGAACACGCCAAAGGGATGGTGACTCCAGCCACCTTGTTTGAGGAGATGGGCTTTAACTATGTTGGCCCCATCGATGGACACGATTTGGACGCCTTAATCCCGACATTACAAAATATGCGTGCCCTGAAGGGACCGCAATTTTTGCATGTAGTGACAAAGAAAGGGCAGGGCTACAAGCTGGCTGAAGCGGATCCGGTGCTCTATCATGGCCCCGGAAAGTTTGATCCTGCAGTCGGCATTCAAAAACCCACTGCGACGCCGAAGACGACCTTTACACAAGTATTTGGATCCTGGTTATGCGATATGGCCGAGCATGACCCTAGGCTAACCGGTGTGACACCCGCGATGCGCGAAGGTAGTGGCATGGTGGAGTTCGAAAAACGCTTCCCTAAACGCTATTTTGATGTGGGTATCGCTGAGCAGCACGCGGTGACCTTCGCCGCAGGTTTGGCCTGTGAGGGACAAAAGCCGGTGGTGGCGATTTACTCAACGTTTCTGCAACGTGGCTACGACCAGCTAATACACGATGTCGCGCTACAAGATCTCGATGTGACGTTTGCCTTAGATCGTGCGGGACTCGTGGGGGCTGATGGTGCAACGCACGCTGGAAACTACGATATTGCCTTCCTGCGTTGCATCCCGAACATGGTGGTCGCGACCCCTTCAGATGAAAACGAAACCCGTCTGCTGCTGAGCACCTGTTATCAGCATCCCGGTCCTGCGTCCGTTCGATATCCGAGAGGCTCTGGCGCTGGTGCAATTATTTCGGCGGGCTTAGATACCGTCCCCGTGGGACGGGGGATTGTGCGTCGGCAGGGCAAGGATCTTGCTGTGTTAGTTTTTGGCACCTTGCTGCCGGCAGCACTAAAAGTTGCTGAGGAATTAGATCTCACGGTTGTTGATATGCGTTTTGTAAAGCCACTAGATACCGCTTTGGTGTTGCAGATGGTTTCAGAGCATCGAGGTTTAGTGACCCTAGAAGAGGGGGCGCTGATGGGCGGGGCGGGAAGTGCTGTGACAGAGGCCCTTAACGCGGCAGGGGTCGTTTGCCCTGTTCTTCAGTTGGGTCTTCCGGACCGTTTTATCGATCATGGCGAGCAGGGTGCACTGTTGGCGGGTGTTGGCTTGGATGCCGCTGGCATCGAACGTTCGATTCGGACTCGGTTCCTCAGTTAATTTGCGTTTTGAGCGTAAATACGCGAAAATACAAGGCTTTCTTGCTCGACCAGCCAATGTTTGGCCCTGGCGGGCTGTCCCCGGCGTTTTGTCTTCATACAGGGCGCCGGACATCCTTAGGAGTGCATTGCATGCGCCATTATGAAATTGTTTTTATCGTTCACCCAGACCAAAGCGAGCAAGTGCCCGCGATGGTTGAGCGCTATCAAGCGTTGGTGACGACTCAGGGCGGTAAAGTTCACCGCACAGAAGACTGGGGTCGTCGTCAACTGGCTTACCCAATTCAAAAACTCGTGAAAGCGCATTACTTGTGCTTCAACATTGAGTGCGGTCAAGCAACGCTCGACGAACTCGAACATTCTTTCCGTTACAACGATGCCGTGTTGCGTCACCTTGTCATCAAGACTAAAGCTGCTCAAACTGAGCCTTCAATCATGATGAAGCAGGTCGAGCGTGATGAGGCGCGTAAGGCATCAGCTGAGTCGATGTCCGACGACGTTGAGTAATCCGGATTTGTTGTGAATCGGCTTGAAGTGCAGGGTCAGGTCGTAGAGCTTTCTCCCTTAAGGTACACACCATCTGGGGTTCCAGTTCTCGAATTCTTACTCTCACATGAATCCGAAGTGATCGAAGCAGGCCAGCCTCGTCGCATTACCCTCAGTATTACGGTAGTTGCGATGGCAGACTTAGCACAGATGACTAGCACAATAAGTTTAGGGCGCTCAGTAAACGTTCAAGGATTTCTGGCACCGGTTAGAAAAGATTCTCAAAAATTTAGGCTGCATGCGCAGCGCATCGAACAAATTTGAATAGGGCATATCATGGCTTTCTTCGGTAAACGTAAAGAAAAAAAGAAGTTCACCCAACAAAATCCGCTTTTCAAGCGTCGTAAGTTTTGTCGCTTCAGCGCCGCCGGTGTTGATGAGATCGATTACAAAGATCTCGACACACTGCGTGATTTCATTCAAGAGAATGGCAAGATTATTCCTGCTCGCCTGACTGGTACCAAGGCGATTTATCAGCGTCAACTCGACTCAGCAATCAAGCGTGCGCGCTTCTTGGCTCTGTTGCCGTTCACTGACAACCACAACTGATCCCGAGGCCTACTATGCAAATCATTCTTCTCGAAAAAGTCGTTAACGTAGGGAATCTCGGTGAAGTCGTGCGCGTGCGTGATGGTTACGCCCGTAACTTCCTGATTCCTCAGAAAAAAGCACGTCGTGCGACCGAGACCGCTCTTAAAGAGTTCGAGCTCCGTCGCGCTGAGCTCGAAAAAGCCCAGGCTGAAAAACTGGTTGCCGCCCAAGCACTTGGCCAGCGTATGGAAAGCTTCTCACTCAGCATTACACAAAAAGCTGGTGTGGATGGCCGTCTGTTTGGTTCTGTCACCAACATGGATATCGCGGCTGGTTTGGTTACTGCCGGTTTTGCTGGCATCGAAAAAGCACAAGTGCGTTTGCCTGAAGGTCCCTTGAAGACGGTCGGCGAATTCCCTGTGCAAGTTTCACTGCATCCTGATGTGGTGAGCAGCATTACAGTAGTCGTGGTTGGCGATCTCGTTTAAGTTAGCGCTCAACGCATCAAAAAGCCGGCTCGAGCCGGCTTTTTGATTTTTAATCCAACGTGATGCTCAACTCTGACTCTTCGTTTCAGCGCGCGCTTACCCAATGGCTTGCAGAGCATGCTTCTGAGCCTTCGTCAGTGCACTTTGTCGATATTGAAGGGCACCGCTGCGTTGTTAAATTGCGAAGGCCTCAGTTCGCGGACAAGTTGGTGTACGGGATGCACTATGCGCGGGCGTCGTTATTGTCCTGTATGTGTTGGCTCGCTTTGGGAGAGCGCCCGCGAGTTAGTGTGCTCATGCGGACAACGCTTAGTGATGAGGCGCGAAAGCTTGAGTTTTTATCTAGACATGGGTGGCGAGTACCCAATGTTTGGAGGCATATGTCTGATGTTTTGGTGCTCGAGTATGTGGGCCAAGACTTGCCTTATCTCATCCGGATTGACACGCCCGCCGCCCGCTTAATCTGGATGGATCGTGCAGCGCGGGATTTAGCTGCGTTTCATCGTGCGGGTTTTGTGCATGGTGGAGCGCAACTCCGAAACCTGATGTGCGAAGGGGATGTTTTGACAAGGATCGACTTCGAGGAAAACATAGGCGAAGCCTTATCCCGACCTTTGGGGCAGGCCTATGACGTGTATCAGATGGTTTCCTCAATGGCTGGGCTTAGAGGCAAGCAGTTTGGCATGACTGAGCGTCAAGACTTATCCCTGCGCCTCCTTCAGGCTTACCTTGTCGCGAACCCCGACCCATCAGTCAAAGAAGCGTTACAGAGAATCGCCTCGACCATGGGTTGTATTCAAAAATATCTTGGGTGGTTACTAAAGTGTCTTCCTGGCCGAGATGTCAGAGGATTCTTGTACGTCACCGATGCCTTACGGTTATCATTACCAGATGAATAATGCACCCGATCCTCAGCTGGAGTACCTGCGCGTTCCCCCTCACTCGGTCGAGGCGGAACAGTCGGTATTAGGTGGTCTTTTGCTCGATAACGCCGCCTGGGAACGTATCACGGACGTCGTGAACGAAGAGGATTTCTATCGGTTTGATCATCGATTGATTTGGCATCATATCGCCAGATTAATTAACTTATCGCGTGCTGCGGACGTAGTGACGGTTCACGAGTCGATTGCAAGCGTTGGTAAGTCCGAAGAGGTTGGTGGCTTAGCCTATTTAAACGCGCTCGCGCACAACACCCCCTCTGCTGCAAACATCCGTCGTTACGCTGAGATCGTGCGCGAACGATCCATGCTGCGCAAGCTAGTGAGCGTCGCGGATGAGATTGCCGCAGCAGCCTTCAATCCGCAGGGTAAAGAGGCGCGGCAACTGCTCGATGAGGCAGAGTCGAAAGTTTTTAAGATTGCGCAAGAGGGCGCCAAAGCCACGACAGGGTTTCGTGAGATCCAGCCCTTGCTGTCCGAGGTCGTAGAGCGGATCGACGAGCTGTATCACCGTGAGGGCGATACTGACGTCACAGGTGTACCGACAGGCTTCACGGACCTAGATCGCATGACCTCTGGGCTACAGGGTGGTGATCTCGTCATTGTGGCAGGTCGTCCTTCAATGGGTAAGACTTCGCTTGCGATGAACATCGCGGAACACGTGGCTATCGAGCATGGCTTACCTGTGGCGGTATTCTCGATGGAAATGGGTGCGGTACAGCTCGCGATGCGGATGTTGGGCTCGGTCGGTATGCTTGATCAGCATCGGATGCGAACCGGGAAGCTGCTTGCAGATGACTGGCCTCGTGTGACCCATGCCGTTCAGCGTATGCAGGATGCGCAGCTCTATATTGACGAAACGCCGGCACTGAGTTCGGTAGAAGTGCGCGCACGTGCACGTCGCTTGGCGCGTCAGTGCGGTCGCTTAGGGCTGATCGTCATCGATTACTTGCAGTTGATGGGGGCAAGCTCAGCGGGAGAAAACCGTGCAACAGAAATCTCGGAAATCAGTCGCTCGCTTAAAGCCTTGGGTAAAGAGCTCGATTGTCCCGTGATTGCACTTTCGCAGTTGAACCGCAGTCTCGAACAACGTCCTAACAAGCGTCCCGTCATGAGTGACTTGCGCGAATCAGGTGCAATTGAGCAGGATGCTGACTTGATTTTGTTTATTTATCGCGATGAGGTCTATAACCCAGACTCACCCGATAAGGGGACAGCAGAAATCATTGTGGGTAAACAGCGTAATGGTCCAATCGGTACCGTTCGTTTAACCTTCCAGGGTTCAAGTACACGCTTTTTGAACTTTGCTGGTGGGTCTTCTCAATCGGGTTACTAGCTCGGCAAGAACGTGTCGATTAGTTCAAGCTTGCCATTTCTGTTGGCACTGCGGCAACTTGCTTAGACTGAATCATTTGCTTGATTTTGACTGCGTCGCCAATGCGGGTGCCTTTGCCCTCAGCATTGAGCAGCACAATCGCCGTATCACGATTGTTGATACGCGCCACCATTACTAAACACTGACCCGCTTCATTGATGAAACCAGTCTTGGATACTTTGATATCCCAGCTAGGATTCGTGACAAGCATATTGGTGTTGCGGAATAGAGTAGGGTGGCCAGCCGAGCGAACCTCGTGCTGGTGGTCAGTCGTATAAAAGCGGATTGCAGGTCGAGAAGCGGAGGCCTGCAACAACTTGACTAGGTCGCGTGGCGTAGAGACGTTAGCGCTCGACAAGCCAGTCGGTTCCACAAAGGTTGACTGCGCCATACCCAGTTCGCGCGCCTTCGCATTCATGGCATTCACGAAGGCGGTCATACCGCCTGGGTAAGTACGTCCCAGTGCGTGCGCAGCACGGTTCTCTGACGACATCAGCGCTAAATGCATAAGGTCGCCACGCGTGTGTTTTGCACCAACAGCTAAGCGTGACCGGCTGTGTTTGACAACATCGACGTCAGCTTGCGTGATTTGAATCACTTCACTCATCGGGAGTTTCGCATCGACGATGATGACGGCGGTCATCAACTTTGTGATGGACGCGATAGGGCGCACGACTTGCTCATTGCGCGAATACAGCACAGCTTTGCTGTTTAAGTCTTGGACAAAGACCACGTTCGAGCGCAAACCACCTGCGGCAGCTACCACGCCTGCTGCCGTTCCCGCCGCACTCTTTCCATGGTTTGCTGCAGGGACAACGGCTTTGGCGCCTGCTGGGGCCTTTGCATTTTTAGGTGCGACCGCGCGATTCCCTTGTGGAGCTCCTGCGGGGGCGGCTTTTCTGTCGGCAGTTGACTTTGGTGCAGAGTTTTTAGTTGATTTCGCTGTTTGTTGCTTTTTCTTTGTAGAGTTAGTGCTCTTAGGTTTTGCTGCTTGGGTAGACGAGGTGCTGCTTGTCGTAGTTTGTTGCGCTTTTGCGCAGACCGGAGAGGCGGCAAGTCCCAAGCAGACCAAGCTTGAAATCCATGCTTTTTGTAAGGGTAAAGCGAGCTTCAAACGCATTCCCAGCGCCTCATCAAGTATAAAAACCAGTCAAATTATATACTTAGAGAGGTTATTTAACCTAAGATTTTATGTAAAGACGCTGATTATAGGGTTTGTACCTAGTTTATCTCGGGGTCTTATGCGTGGGTAAGAGCAAGCGCAAGATCGAACGCGGTGCGCAAAGACGATGGGTCAGCCACCCCTTGACCGGCGATATCAAACGCTGTCCCGTGGTCCACACTCGTGCGTACAAACGGCAGACCAACGGTTACGTTAACGCCTTGATCCAAGCCAAGATACTTAATCGGTATGAGACCCTGGTCGTGATACTGAGCCACACAAATATCAAACTCACCTTGGCGTGCGCGCATGAAGACGGTGTCGCCTGGCCACGGCCCAGTGGCATCGATGCCTTGGGCACGTGCCAGCGCGATCGCAGGAGCGATGATGTCGAGATCCTCATTGCCAAACTTGCGCTGTTCGCCCGCGTGCGGGTTAAGACCTGCAACCGCCACACGCGGTGCGGGTATGCCCAGCGCCATGCATGCTCGATGTGCAAGCTCAATGGTGCGCCGTTCAAGTTCAATCGTGAGCGTGCGAGGTACTGCGGCTAACGCAATGTGTATGGTCGCGAGGATCACGCGTAACTGATCGTTGACGAGCATCATTGCAACATGCTCAGTACCTGATTGCTCAGCAAGTATTTCTGTATGCCCAGGGAAATCAATGCCCGCAGCATGCATCGATTCTTTGTTCAGCGGAGCAGTCACGATCGCGCGCACATGCTTTTGCATGGCATCGTCGATTGCCATACGCAAGGCTTCAACGGCAGCCGCTCCAGCGCGTGCGTCCACACGCCCTAGAGGTAGATTCTCCGGAAGTGCGGGCTTTGTTGGACGCACATATAGGTAACCTGGCTGAGGTCGCTGCGGAACGCTTTGTGGTGTGTCGACTGTGATGCATTGCATCGGCAAGCCGAGCATCTTCGCAGCGCGCTCGAGCGCACCGACATCACCATACACGACGCATGCAGCAGCTAAACCTTGCGCATGAAGTTTCACAATAATCTCTGGCCCGATGCCCGCGGCATCCCCGACCGTCAGCGCAACCGGTAACGACATTTACAGTACTTCCCCGGCGTAGTCTGCTAGCCGTGAACGCTCGCCGCGTTGCAGCGTGACACTGCCGGCATGAGGCCAGCCTTTGAAGCGATCGACCACAAATGTCAGTCCGGAGCTGCCCTCGGTCAAGTAGGGTGTATCGATCTGCGCAATATTCCCCAAACAAATCACCTTTGTGCCTGGGCCTGCTCGTGTAATGAGCGTCTTCATTTGTTTGGGCGTTAAATTTTGTGCCTCATCGATGATGAGGTACTTGTTTAAAAATGTACGACCACGCATGAAGTTTAGGGATTTTATTTTGATCTTTGAACGGATTAAATCCAAGGTGGCTGTGCGTCCCCATTCGTTGCCACCACCGTCAGCGTCGCCCATGTTCAGGACTTCGAGGTTGTCCTCCAGTGCGCCCATCCATGGTTGCATTTTTTCTTCCTCGGTGCCTGGCAAGAAACCAATATCCTCACCCACCGGAACTGTCACCCGGGTCATGATGATCTCGCTGTAGCGCTTGGTCTCCAGCACCTGAGCCAGACCTGCTGCAAGTGTCATCAGCGTTTTTCCAGTTCCAGCTTGACCGAGCAGAGAAACGAAATCGCACTCTGGATTCATCAGCAGGTTCATTGCAAAATTTTGTTCGCGGTTCCGTGCAGTCACACCCCAAACATTATTCTTGCCGTGGGTGAAGTCACGCAGCGTCGCAAGTACCGCCGTTTTTCCGTTGACTTCGCGCACTTGCGCATATAAAGGCATGGAGCCTTCAAAGTACACAAACTGATTCACCATGAACTGATTGCATAGTGGGCCGTTGATCCGATAGAAGGTCGTGCCACCTTGTTGCCAGGATTCGACGCCTTTGCCGTGTTTATTCCAGAAGTTCTCTGGCAATTCCAGCATGCCCGTGTAGAGCAGGTCCGAGTCCTCTAGGACCTGATCATTAAAATAGTCTTCCGCCGACATCGATAGCGCACGCGCCTTAAGTCGCATGTTGATATCTTTCGACACCAGCACGACTTCGCGAGTGGGATGCTTGTCTTGCAATGCACGCACAACACCGAGAATTTGGTTGTCGGCCTTACCCATCGGGAGATCTGGCGGAAGCGTGCTAGCCATTGCCGTCGTTTGGAAAAACAAGCGTCCAACGGCGTCTTTGTGCCCTAAACCACTCAGAGGGAGACCTTCATCGAGTTGCCGGTGCTCGGACACCAGCGTGTCTAGTGAGCGGCTAACTTGGCGCGCGTTGCGCGCCACCTCCGACATGCCTTTCTTTTGATGATCAAGTTCTTCGAGCGTCATCATGGGCAAGAAGACGTCGTGCTCCTCGAAACGGAACAGAGAGGAGGGGTCGTGAAGCAGAACGTTCGTATCAAGCACAAATAACTTACGTACGCCCGAGTCCGCTTTGGTGGTTCGGCGTGCTGGAGTGCGGGGTGCGGGCGATTTTTTTGTGGTCTGAGCTTTGCTTGGTGCGATCACAGGAGATTGCGCCGGGGTTGTCGCTGAGGGTAGTTTGAATGAACTACTTTGGTCTATTGTGCCCTCATTTTGCAGGACATCGCGCGCCTCTAGCGCTGGGGCACGAGATCCTGTTTTGATTGCTGGGGCGGGTGTGCCTTTCGCGGTCTGTGTAAGTGGCGGTAAGAGATCGGGTTCAGTATCGTTTAGGTCAAGTATGGCGGCAGGGCGTGTGGGCAGCTTGGGCAACGGCATACGAGACAATCTCCTGGAGTTACAACGATCGAAAAAATTAGGTAAGACTACTAGCGGCTTGCAACACCTCTTGGGCGTGCCCTGGCACTTTTACACCTCGCCATGCTTGCACGAGTTTGCCACGGGCGTCGATCAAGAAAGTACTGCGTTCAATGCCACGTACCTGTTTCCCATACATTTGTTTCAATTTGATGACACCGTAGGTGTTGCAGACCACTTCGTCCGTGTCAGCGATCAGCGGAAAAGGAAGTTCGAGTTTCTTACTGAAATTTTCGTGAGACTTCAGTGAGTCGCGCGAAACCCCAATCACGACGCAAGTTTGTGCCAGAAATTGATCGTGCAAATCACGGAAATTTTCAGTTTCGGTCGTGCAGCCGGGCGTGTTGTCTTTAGGATAAAAATAAAGCACGACGCCGCGGCCAACGCATTGTTTGAGTGTGATTTCACCGAAAGTGCTCAGTGCCGTGAAGGCGGGGGCGGCTTTGCCGATGAGTACCGTCGTCATGTTGAAGATGCTCCTTAAATGGTGTTCTCTGGCAGTAGGGCAGCAATCACTTGGCGGCCCTCTGCCATGAGAATGTTGTAGGTGCGGGCAGCCGCTTGCGTGCTCATGCATTCCACCCCCACGCCAGCCTGCAAAAGTGGCAGCAGGATAGTGTGCGAGAGCATGCATTGACGATTGCCCGTTCCGACCAGCAGTACTTCAGGGCGGATCCCTTCGAGGCGCAGCCCATTGGATTCTGTAGCATCTAGAAACGCCATAGGGTCAAGAGGGGCAATCCTAAGCTTTGCGGCCTGGAGCAGAAGGTCGGTCGTAATGTCAGTGGCAGCAGCAGCCTGCCAGTGTTCTACGGCGCCCAGGGGGCCAAAAGCGATCGCGTGGTTAAAGCGCGTCTGGTTGATTTCGACAAAGCCGTCCCCGTATCCCGTGACGGTGTTCAGTGCCGAATTAGTATCAGTGTGAAGCTTCAAGCAAGACTCCGGCAAGTTCAGTTGATCATAGCGCAATCGTTCGCCCAATGCGATGACAAACGGGCGGCTGCTCCCCTAGGGAAAATAGGGAATTTTGCAGGATTTAGTCGCTGATTTGCCCGGTGGCCCACGATGCGCTAGATTATGGGGTTTTGCTGCACTGCAAATAAAGCCTGCCAAGGCTAGATGACCGAGGATTGAGGATGAAGAAGTTTCCGCGCATTGAACGGCTGCCACCTTATGTTTTCAACATCACCGCCGAGCTCAAGATGGCCGCTCGCCGGCGTGGGGAAGATATCATCGATATGTCGATGGGCAACCCAGATGGTGCGACGCCCGCACACATCGTTGAAAAGCTCGTGGAGGCCTCCGAGCGTCCCACGACGCACGGTTACTCCGTCTCCAAAGGAATTCCGCGTCTGCGTAAAGCGATTTCAGACTGGTATCAACGCCGTTATCAAGTAGACATTGATCCCGATTCAGAGGCGATTGTCACGATCGGCTCGAAAGAAGGTTTGGCGCATTTGATGTTGGCCACACTTGACTCGGGTGACACAGTCCTTGTACCTAATCCGAGTTATCCGATTCATATATACGGGGCTGTGATTGCGGGCGCGAATATCCGTTCGGTCCGTATGACGCCTGGCGTCGATTTTTTCGAGGAACTCGAGCGCGCAGTACGCGAGTCAATCCCTAAACCGAAAATGATGATTTTGGGTTTTCCTAGTAACCCCACTGCGCAGTGCGTGGATCTATCTTTCTTTGAGCGCGTAATTAAGCTTGCACGAGAGCACGACATTATTGTGGTGCATGATCTGGCTTATGCGGATATCTGTTTCGATGGATATCAAGCACCGTCTATTATGCAAGTCGAAGGCGCTCGTGAGGTTGCCGTTGAGTTTTTTACGATGAGTAAAAGCTACAACATGGCGGGTTGGCGCGTTGGCTTCATGGTGGGTAACGCCGACTTAGTCAGTGCGTTGGCACGCATCAAAAGCTACCACGACTATGGCATGTTCACCCCGATTCAAGTTGCCTCGATCGCTGCGCTAGATGGCCCCCAGGATTGTGTGCAAGAAGTTGTCCAGAAATATCAGAGTCGCCGCGATGTATTGGTGAAAGGTTTGCATGAAGCAGGTTGGATGGTTGAGAATCCTAAGGCTTCGATGTATATCTGGGCACATATCCCAGAGCCTTATCGTGCCAAGGGTTCGCTAGAGTTCGCTAAACGTATCCTGGAGGAAGCGAAGGTCGCCGTCTCTCCCGGCATTGGTTTTGGTGACTATGGTGATGAGTACGTACGGTTTGCATTAATTGAAAACGAGCAGCGCACCCGACAAGCGGTGCGAGGCATCAAAGAAATGTTTCGCAAGGATGGATTACTGTAATGGACTCGATTAAGGTTGGCCTACTTGGGCTAGGTGTTGTGGGTGGCGGAACATGGAAAGTACTTCGGCGTAATGCGCAGGAGATTGCACGCCGTGCGGGCCAGACCATTGAGGTAACACGTATTGCCGTGCGTGACGTTGAGAAGGCGCGTGCGCTGGTGGGTTCTGCCATTCAGGTTGACGCAGATCCTTTTGGTTTAGTTCGTGATCCGTCTATTGATATTGTTGTGGAGCTCATGGGTGGTGACACCCTGGCACGAGAATTAGTGCTTGAAGCGATTGCACAGGGCAAGCATGTGGTGACCGCTAATAAGGCGTTGCTCGCCAAGCACGGTACCGAGATCTTTGCCGCCGCATCGGCCAAGGGAGTCGTGGTTGCCTTTGAGGCAGCGGTGGCTGGTGGCATCCCAATCATCAAAGCGATAAGGGAAGGCCTCACTGCCAATCGTATCGAGTGGGTGGCTGGTATCATCAATGGCACGACAAACTTCATCTTGTCTGAAATGCGTTCGCGCGGCTTGCCATTTGCAACAGTGTTGGCTGAAGCACAGAAGCTTGGTTATGCCGAGGCCGACCCAACCTTCGATATCGAAGGGGTTGATGCCGCGCACAAGTTAACGCTCTTGGCATCGTTGGCTTTTGGTATTCCGGTTCAGTTCGATCGTGCCTACATCGAAGGTATTTCGAAACTATCGGCGGACGACATCAAGTTGGCAGAACGTTTAGGGTACCGAATCAAGTTGCTGGGAATTACGAAGCGACGGGCCGAAGGAGTCGAGTTGCGCGTGCATCCGGCGCTCGTGCCAGCCAAGTCAATGCTAGCTAACGTCGAGGGCGCGATGAACGCCGTGTTAGTGCGCGGCGACGCTGTTGGCCAAACGCTCTATTACGGCAAGGGAGCCGGTGAGGAGCCCACTGCGTCTGCCGTGGTAGCAGATCTCGTCGATGTCACGCGTTTACTGACTGCCGACCCTGAACACCGTGTTCCGCATTTGGCTTTCCAGCCTGATGCCATGTCAGACATACCGATTCTGTCGATTGAGGATGTGATCACTTCCTACTACTTGCGTCTGACCGTTGCCGATCAGCCCGGTGTATTGGCTGATATCGCGCGCGTTTTCGCCAATAGTGGCATTTCGATTGGTTCGATGATTCAGCAGCCCTCAGACTTGGACGCAAGTGCCGATCTCGTCTTCTTAACGCATGAAGCTGTCGAGCGCGATGTTAATGCTGCGATCGCGCAGATTGAGGCTTTACCTTTTGTGCGCTCGAGCGTGACGCGCTTACGTATGGAAAGCCTGTCATGAAGTATGTTTCGACCCGCGGCGGTATGGCGTTGCAAGGTTTCTCTGATATCTTGCTCGAGGGCCTAGCACCGGATGGTGGCCTAGCCATTCCGCAGGAGTGTCCGCAGGTGTCTGCCGCCATGCTCGAGTCTTGGCGTGCCTTGCCCTATCACGCGTTGGCGGCTGAGGTGCTCGGTCTGTTTGCGTCTGATATCGAGCGCGCGGACCTCCAGGCGATGACCCGAGCCGCTTACTGCAAAGAGGCATTTAAAACAGAGGCGATTGTTCCGCTCAAACCGTTGGGTAATGGCTTGTCGCTGCTGTGTGTATCTGAGGGGCCGACGTTGGCCTTCA
This sequence comes from Zwartia hollandica, assembly GCF_019923725.1. GTDB lineage: Bacteria > Pseudomonadota > Gammaproteobacteria > Burkholderiales > Burkholderiaceae_B > Zwartia > Zwartia hollandica. The sequence continues at coordinate 67,548 of NZ_JAHXRI010000007.1, read as the reverse complement.
AAGACATGGCGATGCAATTTTTAGGCCAAGTCTTTCCCTATGTCTTGCGCAAACGCAACACGACTCTGAACATCTTAGGGGCAACCTCGGGCGATACGGGTTCCGCCGCCGAATATGCAATGCGTGGCAAGGATGCTGTAGCGGTCTTTATGCTTTCACCGCATGGACGCATGAGCGCGTTTCAGCGCGCGCAAATGTATTCCTTGCAGGATGCGAATATTCACAACATCGCTGTAAAAGGCGTCTTTGATGAGGCGCAAGATGTTGTGAAAGCCTTGGCGAGCGACTTGCCCTTCAAGGCTCGCTATCGTCTGGGTGCGGTGAACTCCATTAACTGGGCGCGTATCGCTGCGCAGGTCGTGTATTACTTTCACGGATGGTTACGTGCCACCACGGGCTCTGGACAAGAAGTCTCCTTTAGCGTGCCATCCGGAAACTTTGGAAACATTCTCGCGGGGCATATCGCGCGCATGATGGGTTTGCCAATCCGCAGATTGGTGTTGGCGACCAATGAAAACAATGTGCTCGAAGAGTTTTTCCGCACGGGTATTTACCGTCCTCGCGCTGCGGCACAAACCTACGCGACCTCGAGTCCTTCGATGGATATTTCACGTGCGTCTAACTTCGAGCGCTTCGTGTTTGATCTTGTCGGTCGGGACCCTGTGCGGGTGGCGGGATTATGGCGCGAACTATCGGGGAATGGGCACTTTGATTTGTCTGCTTATTTGCCAGAATTTGAGCGCAAGTATGGATTTGTCGCGGGCTACAGTACCCACCAAGATCGCCTCAATACGATACGTGCCGTTCAAGAAAAAGACGGAGTACTGATTGATCCGCACACGGCAGACGGCGTAAAGGTCGCTGCCCAGTACGTTGAGCCGGGCATCCCGATGCTTGTTTTGGAGACCGCCTTGCCGGCTAAATTCTCTGAGGTTATTCAGCAAGCGCTTGGCGTTCCTGCACCTGTACCTGTCGGACTAGAGAACTTAGAGTCTTTGCCCCAAAAAGTAACCGTCTTGCCCTGCGATGTTGCAAGTGTGCGTGCCTATATCACTGAACACGCGAGCGTCTAACGATGCAGTTTTTAACGGCCGGACATTTTTTCGCAGTCGGTCTCGGTGCTGCCGTGGGTGCTTGGTTACGTTGGGTGTTAGCGATTTGGTTGAATCAGCCCAGTAGTGCAATGCCCTGGGGTACTGTCGTGGCTAACCTTGTCGGTGGCTATTTAATCGGTCTTGCGTTTGGCTTTTTCTCGACGTTGCCCGCGTTGCCCACTTTCTGGCGCTTGTTTATCGTGACAGGTTTACTCGGTGGGCTTACAACGTTCTCCACGTTTTCGGCCGAGACTGTCGCGCTTCTCGAAGAAGGCCGTTTTGCGATGGCCGCTCTTTATTCGGGTGTCAGTTTATTTGGGTCTTTAGCACTGACCTTCCTCGGTTTAATTACCTTTCAAACCCTTCGTGGCTAGTCTTGCTGTTTTAACAGCGTTTCGGCAGCGTGTAAGCCGCTGCGCACGGCTCCCTCTAAGACCGCAGGATAGCCCGTGTCTGTCCAATCCCCGGCCAGTAAGAGCCCAGGCCACATTGTTTGCGTTGCAGGTCTGCGTAATCCTGGACAAGCCTCAAAGGTCGCTCGTTTCTCGACGATCAGCCGATGGTGGATCACAGCGGGTAGCGTACCTGTAGCCTTCGGGTGTTTTAGACATTGGGAGCGAATTTGTGTCGCGACAGCATCGATGAGCGCATCGCGATCGACCTTAAGCAAGTCTGGCGAATCACTCACGACCACCGTCACTTGATCGCGACAGTTCGCTCGACTGAATACCCACTGCCCAACTTGGAGCGAGGCTGCATCCTCATCAAGCATCATGAGTGGCACGGGTAGTGACCAAGGCTCTTTGAGTTGTAGGGTGAGTGTTGCAATAGAGCGGTAGCTAAAGGCTTGTAAGCTTTGCTGCAAGGCAAGGGCGGTGGGATCGTTGGCTTTTAAACACTCTGCAAGAACGCGTTGTACTGCGTAAGGCGGTACGGCGAGAATGCATGCGTCAAAGAGCACACCATCGACGCGAACACCATCGAGTTGCGGTTGCAGGTTACGCACAATATGGTGGTAACGCGTCGTGACTTGCTGGGCGGCAACAGCAGGCCAAAGAGACGACAGATCAACACGTGGCACGATAAGGTCGGAGGCGATGCTGCTGCCGCCCAGGCCATCGCGCACGACATTAAGAAATAACTGTGCGCATGCTTGTCGGATGGGTGTGTTGAGCGCAGCTAAACAAAGCGGCTCCCAGATTTTGCGGATGAGTGCATCGGACTGGTTGTGTTGCGAGAGCAAGGCGTGCACGCTTTGGTCTGGCAAGGCACGCCAGGCTTTGCGGCGAAGCGCGATTGACATACGTAAAGCGGAGATTCGATCAGCGATTGTTAAGCCCCGCATAAAGCTCAACGCCCATAATAGATTTAAGGGGGCGATGAGGCGAGGGGCGCGCAAGCGGAAGCTGCCGTCTGCGCTCTCCAGCGTGAGCGGCAGTCGTGTGAGTAACTCCGTGTCAGGTCGTTGTGGGGAAAGCTGTCTGATGAGCGCCAGACACTCGGTATAGGCACCGAGCATCAAGTGTTGACCATTATCGATCGTACCAAGTCGAAGGTCACTCACGCCGCGTGCACGACCACCCGGCGCGCCTGAGGCCTCAAAGACCGTGACGTGCGCCCCTGCGTTCTTTAGTCTGAAAGCTGCGGCGAGTCCGGCCCAGCCAGCACCGATGACGGCGACATTCACCTGTCAGAACCTGAGCGCTTGATTTGTTTGATAATGCTGCGTCCTGAGCCCACAAAGTTTTTCCAGGCAAGCCAGAACTTGCGAACCGGCGTCAAGGAGATACGCTGGTGCAACACTTGCCAGTTCTCGTGTTCTATTTCATTGAGCAACGCATAATAAATTGCAGCCATCATTAGACCGGGTCGCTGAGCGCGACGCTCATTTGCGGGCAGGGCCTCGACAGCCTCGCAGTAGAGTGCGCGCGCACGTGTACCTTCAAAAGCCATCAGCGCGTCAAATTTCTCTGAATACTGGCTATTTAAGATATCAGCCGCACGCACGCCGAAGGTCTGTAGATCACTGATCGGCAGATAGATGCGGCCTCGGCGTGCATCATCACCGACATCTCGAATGATGTTGGTTAATTGAAACGCGATACCGAGCTTGCTCGCGTACTGGAGTATTGCGGGGCTCTGCGCGCCAAAGATACCGGCCGAGAGTTCGCCGACTACGCCAGCCACGTGCCAGCAATATTTTTCGAGCGCGGGCCAATCCAAATAGCGCGTCTGATCGAGATCCATCTCCATGCCATCGATGATAGCGAGTAGACGTTCACGCGTAATCTGGAAGGGAGTAAGCCAGGGCGAGAGTGCTTGGGTGACGGGGTGTTCCGCCTTGCCCTGATACATGGTCTCGACTTGCGTGCGCCACCAAGCCAGTTTGATCCGCGCAATCGAGGTGTCTGTGCACTCATCCACGACGTCGTCGACTTCGCGGCAAAATGCGTAAAGCGCCGTAATTGCCAGGCGACGCTCAGGAGGAAGAAAAAGAAAAGCGTAATAAAAGCTCGAACCGCTTTTGGCTGCTTTCTCTTGGCAGTATTCGCTTGGGGTCATGGGGTTATCGCCAAAGTGCTCGCCAAAGCATGATTATCCAGTCCGTTGGCCGCAAGATCGGCCGCTTAGTGAAGACATCAAATTTCACTTGCTCAATTTTTTCAAGAATTCTTAAACCGCCGTGCACGATCAGTCGAAGCTCGAGCCCAATCCGGCCAGGCAAACGACGGCCCAGTGGGTAGCCAAAGTGTAACAATGTACGGCATTGTTTGATCTGCTCAGCCATTAACGCGCCCCAAGCAGGTGTGCATGCCCCACTCGCGATCAGTTCTTCTGAAACGCCAAAATGCGCTAAAGCATCGGTGGGCAGGTAGATTCGATTCTTTTTCCAGTCTAGTGCGACATCCTGTAGGAAATTGACACGCTGTAAGGCGCTACAAATAGCGTCTGACTGTTCGATGGATAGGGCATCTGTGGTGTTGTAGAGGTGCAGCATGAGGAGCCCCACCGGGTTTGCCGAAAGTCGGCAATACGCGAGGACCGATTCGTCATTGGGGTAACGCGTTTGTGTGAGGTCTTGCTCGAAGGCTGCCAACAAGTCCAGAAAAGGCTTAAAGGGCAGGTTATGTCGCTTGATGGCCTGGTCCAGTGGCACGAAAATCTGGCTGAGCGAGTTCTGCGATGAGGCAGCGTTTGGACTGTTTGCTGCGAGCGCCTCTAGGGCAGCGCGATACTGCACGAGTTGCGCCAGGCGTTGCGCGGTGGAGGCATCTCCCTCGTCGGCGATGTCGTCTGCGCTGCGGGCGAAGCGATAGATGGCCACCACCGCGGGACGCAAAGGCGCCGGCAACAACCGAGACGCAACGGGGAAATTCTCGTAATGATCGACAGCCATAGGTAAATTATGCTTAATCTCTATCCGGACATGCAAGTCGCAGTGTAGGGCACGTTTGCAAGCCCCCCTGCGTTAGACTACCAGTCTTAGGCGCATAGCGCGCCAGAGTGTTTCATGGCCAAAATTAAAACAATCTTTGCATGTTCCGAATGTGGTGGTATCAGTCCAAAATGGCTGGGCCAGTGTCCGCATTGTCATGCTTGGAACACGCTCGAAGAGTCCCGTGACACGGGTGTTTCGGCCCAAGCCGAGCAGCATCGCTATGCACCTCTTGCGACCGCCAGCCCTCTGCGAAGTTTATCGGACGTCGAGGCGCTCGAGTTACCCCGCATGTCCACAGGTATCGCGGAGTTTGATCGTGTGCTGGGCGGCGGTTTAGTCGCAGGCGCTGTGGTGTTGATCGGTGGTGACCCAGGGATCGGTAAATCGACGCTCTTGCTGCAGGCCTTGGTTGCCATGTCGGGCGCCTCTAGGGTGCTGTATGTCACTGGTGAGGAGTCTGCCGAGCAAGTGGCCTTGCGTGCGCGTCGGCTGGGTCTGTCTGGTGGCTCGGTTGATCTCTTTGCTGAAATTCGTCTGGAGGCCATTCAGGCCGCTCTTTTAGAGCAACGGCCTGCAGTTGCCGTGATCGACTCTATTCAAACGATTTACTCCAGCGAGTTAACTGCCGCACCGGGATCGGTGTCGCAGGTCAAGGAGTGCGCCGCACAGTTGACGCGTTTGGCGAAACAGGCAGGTATCCCCATCGTGATGATCGGCCATGTCACCAAAGATGGCACGTTGGCCGGGCCGCGTGTGCTTGAGCATATCGTTGATACCGTTCTCTACTTTGAAGGCGACACGCACTCATCTTTTCGTTTGGTTCGCGCCTTTAAAAACCGATTTGGTGCAGTCAACGAGCTGGGTGTGTTTGCCATGACCGATCGCGGGTTGCGCGGCGTCTCGAATCCTTCCGCTCTATTTTTGTCTCAGCACTCTGCGCAGGTATCCGGCTCTTGCGTGATGGCAACGCAAGAGGGGACGAGACCCTTGCTTGTCGAGATACAAGCATTGGTGGACACCGCCCATGTCCCGAACCCCCGCCGCTTGTCTGTCGGCTTGGAGGGAAACCGCCTGGCAATGTTACTGGCTGTCTTGAACCGCCATGCGGGGGTGTCGACTTCCGATCAAGATGTTTTTGTAAACGCAGTCGGTGGCGTGCGCATTACTGAGCCTGCCGCAGATCTGGCCGTATTGCTCGCCATTATTTCGTCGTTGCGGGATCGCCCTTTACCTAAAGGGCTGTTCGCGTTTGGTGAAGTTGGTCTTGCCGGAGAGGTTCGACCTGCGCCACGCGGTCAAGAGCGCTTGCGTGAGGCGGCCAAGCTGGGATTTTCTGTCGCGATTATTCCAAAAGCGAATGCGCCGCGCCAGGCGATTGAAGGTCTAGAGGTTTGGGCCGTTGACAGACTTCAGGACGCTTTGGATCGGTTGCGCGCATGAAACTCTTGCCACTCATTCTGAAGCAGTGCTGGCGCGATGCACGCGCGGGTGATCTTCGGTTGCTTGCACTGGCGGTGTTGATCGCTGTGGCGGCAGTGACCAGCGTTGGTTTTTTGGCAGATCGGGTTGGTCGTGCGCTCGAGCGGGATGCGGCACAAATGCTTGGTGCCGATCTCGTCGTCGAGTCGCCTAGTGCGATACCGGAGAATTGGTTATTACGGGCACAAGACAATGGTTTGCGCACGGTACGCAGTTGGCAGTTTCCTTCAATGGTTGGGGGGGATGCAGGACTGATGCTCGCATCTTTAAAAGGAGTTGAGTCCGCATACCCTTTGCGAGGTGCCTTGCGTACGGTCACCGTGCTCGGTGGCCCTGAGGTCACAACGACTTCGGCGCCCGACATCGGGGAAGTGTGGGTTGATCCGCAAATTTTGGCACAGACTGGTTTAAAAATTGGTCAGATGCTGAAAGTCGGGGACCTCAAACTGACCATTGCGCGTGCTATTGCTTACGAGCCCGATCGTGGACCCCAGTTTGTCAATCTTGCGCCACGCGTGATGCTGCGTGCAGAGGACTTAGCGCGCTCTGGTCTGATTACAACGGGCAGTCGCATTAACTATGCCTTACTCATCGCGGGGAATGGTTCTGAGGTCGAGCGTTATCGGGCCTGGCTCGATACGGTCATGCGCTCTGGACAAAAAATTCTCACTGTCGAATCCGGTCGGCCTGAAATCCGGCGCTCGCTTGATCGTGCACAACAGTTCCTTGCCTTAGTGGCGATGCTGGCCGTGTTGATTGCGGCGGTGGCTGTTGCGCTGGGCGCGCGACGCTTCGGCCAGCGGCATCGCAACAGCGTGGCGATGATGCGCTGCCTGGGTGCGACACAGCGACAAGTGTCGACGATTTTGATTGGTGAGTTTGTCGCGGTTGGGGTGCTCGCCTCAATCGTCGGTGGCTTGATTGGTTGGTTCGTACAAATGGCAGGTGTCGGAATGCTGGCGGGTTTGGTGGGTGCAGAACTCCCCGGCGCAGGTTGGACCCCGGCGGCACAGGGGCTTTTTGCTGGCCTTTGGTTGTTATTGGCTTTTGCTTGGCCACCACTGCAGGCCTTGCGTCATATTCCGCCCTCACAAATTCTGCGTGCGCAAGCCCAGCCGATTCCCTTACAAAGCTGGCTGGGCTATGCGCTCGGTCTCGGTGGTTTTTTGGTGCTGATGTGGTGGGTTGCGCAAGACCTCAAGCTGGGCGCCGGTCTGGCTGCTGGCTTTGTAGCAGCTGCCGGAGTCTTTGCTCTAGTCAGCCTGACATGTCTTTGGTTCTTGGCTAAGCTGCGCGTGCATCTCGATGGCTTCCCCGTGCTGCGCTTTGCGCTGGCAGGCGTCATCAGGCGTCGCGGGGCGACCGTGGCGCAAACTAGCGCGTTGGCAATCGGCATGATGGCCATTCTCTTGCTCGCGATCGTTCGTACGGATCTGCTCGCCGGATGGCAGCGGACGCTTCCTGCTGATGCGCCCAATCGGTTTTTGATTAATGTTCAGACGGACCAGGTAGACGAAGTACAACGGACCTTGTCCAAGGCAGGGCTCGATACGGTGCGTCTGTCGCCCATGATTCGTGGTCGATTGATTGCCCGTAACGGCGCGACTGTCAGTTCCGCCGACTATACCGACGCACGCGCACAGCGGTTAGTTGAACGCGAGTTCAACTTATCGTATGCAAGCAATGTGCCAGAACCTAGACAGATCGTGGCGGGGCGCGATCTTGATCCGAAAGCGTACGAAGTTTCGCTGGAAACAGGGCTTGCAAAATCTCTACGTCTGGAGCTTGGTGATACGCTTGAATTTGATGTGGCGGGTGAGTCGGTTAAGGTCTTAGTGACCAGTCTGCGCAGAGTCGACTGGGACTCGATGCGTGCAAACTTCTTTGCGATTTTGACTCCTGCAGCGCTAGCTGATGCACCTCAGACCTGGATGACCGCCTTCCATTTACCGCCAGGAGGCACCCGTACAACACAGGAACTACTAGAACGTTTTCCTAATCTGACCGTGTTTGACGTGGGTGCGATTCTCAGCCAGTTGCAAAGTATTTTGGATAAAGTGGCAGTAGCCGTGCAGGGATTATTCGTTTTTTCGTTACTCGCTGGAGCCGTGGTCCTGGCGGCGGCTTTGACGGCAACACGTGATGAGCGCGTTCGTGAGGCGGCGCTCCTGCGGGCCTTTGGCGCCTCGCGTCGACAGCTTGCTGGTGCGATGCGGTCTGAGCTCTTGGCCGTGGGTGCCTTGGCGGGGATTTTGGCGTCTTTGGGCGCGAATCTGGCGGCCTGGGCACTGTCCCACTGGGTCTTTGAGTTTGATATGCGGTTTTCCTTGTGGCCTTGGCTTGTCGGGGTGACGGTCTGTATGTTGGGCGCATGGTTGGCGGGGGCCATTGTCCTGCGAGGCGTCTTGAAGACTCCTCCGCTTACGATCTTGCGGCATCAATAAACTTGCGAAGCACTGTACTTATGACTGACACAACTGAGTCCACACCGTCTGCGTTCGATATGCTCGGCGGAGAGGCGGGTATTCGTCGGTTAGTCGATCGGTTCTACGATGTAATGGATGTCGATGCAGATTTGAAGATCTTGCGCGACTTGCATGGTCCCTCCTTGGACCAAGCACGTGACAAGTTGTACTGGTATCTTTGTGGTTACTTCGGTGGGCCTCAGCACTACATCGAGCGCTTCGGGCATCCGCGATTGCGCGCCCGACACCTGCCATACGCGATTGGAATTGTTGAGCGTGATCAGTGGTTGTTGTGTATGGGACGTGCGATGAAAGACTTATCTTATGATGATGCCTTGATCGAACGCATGCTGGAAATATTTTTCGGTGTAGCGGATTGGATGCGGAATAAAGATGGCTGATCAGCTGGATGCGCAGACAGTTCAAGTTGGACCGCATGCGTGGGTGCGCGCTGATTTCGGGCTATTTGCGCCGGGACCTAGCCCATCTTCCGAGGAGTTAGTTGCGTGGTTTGATCCCAAGGACCCGCGCTGGAAGGCTGTCGCAGTCGGAGTGGGTGGCCGCAGCGCAGCCTGGTTTTTACAACTGCGCGACCTACGGGCTGTCTTGCGTCATTATCGTCGTGGCGGCTGGGCAGCCAAACTGGTACGTTCTAGCTATGTTTGGACAGGCCTGTCAAAGACACGTGCCTTTGAAGAGTTTGAACTCCTCAGCCTGATGCATCGTGCGGGGTTACCGGTGCCGCAACCTATTGCGGCGCGTGTTCAGAAGCGAGGTTTACTGTACGAGGCGGCTCTGCTAACCGTTAGGATTCCAGAGGCGCAGCCGCTTGCCCGCGTAACGGACCCAGCGCTTTGGGCTCAGGCGGGTAGAGAGATTGCCAGGATGCACGCCTTCGGAGTCTGGCACGCCGACTTAAATGTGTACAACATTTTGGTAGATGCAGAGAATCGCATTTGGCTGATCGACTTTGATCGAAGCCGACACAGTCCGGTGAACGATGGCTTGCGCGCCGAGAACCTCTCCCGCCTTTTGCGGTCAGTTCGAAAAGTTTTGCCTCAACAAGAACACTTAAGTTGGCCGGCACTGAATCGGGCTTATCAGAATGCGTGGGTGGGCTTTAATGAACATATGGAGTAGATTGTTATGACGTTAAAGATTTTTGGGTTGGCCAAGTGCAGCACTTGCGTGAAGGCGCTTGCATGGCTCGATGAGCATGGAATTTCGTATCGTTTCGAAGATTATCGCGACCATCCCTTGCCGCAGGCTTCCTTAAAGAAATGGTCGACAGCGCTGGGAGGTTGGGAAAAGCTCGTCAATCGAGCCTCCATGACTTGGCGCAATTTAGACGAGACATTAAAGACGCCGCAAACGGATGCGCAGTGGCTGAGTTTGATCGCAGATTACCCGGCACTAGTGAGACGTCCGCTTACGGTTTATGCGGATCAGTCTGTTTCGGTTGGCTTTAATGAAAAACGCTTCACTGAAAAGCTAGGGATCAAGTGATGGATGCTAGTGTGTTGTCGATTGTCACGGTACTTGCGAGCGTCTGTGCTGCCATCTTTGCCGGCCTGGCTTGGCTGCGGGCGCAGCGGGCTGGCGGCACCGCTAGTGAGCCCAAGCTTGATCAGATTTTGAGCGCACAAGAGAGACTTGAGCGCAGCTTAAGGCAAGAGCAGACCGAGGCACATCGTCAGTTACGCACCGAGTTAGCAGAGTCCTCGCGCGCACTACGCGCTGAGCTCGCTCAGAGCGATAACGATTTTCGCGCAGCCATGGCTCGCGACGCAGCCGCTGGGCGCACAGAAAGTGCAGAATCGCTCAACCGTTTCGCAATGGGGTTCTCTGAGCAGCTGCAAGCACTGATCCAAGCCAACGAGCGTCGGATCAACGAATTACGCACCGCCGTTGAAGAGCGCTTATTGTCCTTACAAACGGATAACTCCGCCAAGCTTGACGAGATGCGACGAACAGTCGATGAAAAACTCCATGCAACCCTTGAACAGCGTTTGGGCGAATCCTTTAAGCTTGTTTCTGATCGCCTAGAGGCCGTACACAAAGGCTTAGGTGAGATGCAGACACTTGCCGCAGGGGTAGGTGATCTCAAACGCGTACTGACCAACGTAAAGTCCCGTGGGACATGGGGTGAGGTCCAGTTGGCACGCCTCATCGAAGACAGCATGACGCCGGATCAATACGCTCGTAACGTCAAAACGGTTCCGGGTAGCGATGCACAGGTCGAATTCGCGGTGCGTTTGCCAGGGCAAGGTCAATTTGATGAGCCTGTTTGGTTGCCGATTGACGCTAAGTTTCCCAAAGAGGAATATGAGCGTTTAATGGATGCGCACGAACTCGCTGATCGCGACGCGATGAAGGCTGCCGGGTCGGCACTGGGCCGCGCGATCGAACTGCAAGCCAAGACGATTGTCAGCAAGTATGTATCGCCACCACACACGACTGATTTTGCAATCATGTTTTTGCCGAGTGAAAGTCTTTATGCCGAGGTGTTGCGACAGCCAGGCCTTCTAGACAAATTGCATGACCTGCGTGTGAACGTGGCAGGTCCTGCCAACTTAGCGGCGTTGCTCAATAGTCTACAGATGGGTTTCCGCACCCTCGCCATTCAGCAACGCTCCTCTGAGGTATGGCAGGTTCTCCGTGCCGTGAAGACAGAGTTTGGCAAGTTTGGCGACACGTTGGCAAATGTTAAGAAGTCGCTTGATACGGCGAGCAATCGCATCGGACAAACCGAATCTCGTACCCGTATGATGTTACGCAGTTTGAAAAACGTCGAGGCGATGCCGGAGGACCAGGCCAAAGCGTTGTTTGCCCCAGAGACTGGTGACGCCGATCTATACGATGGTGATGCGGATCCTGATGTGGGTGACGTCTCGACCGACATATCTAAAAAATCCTAGAGGACAAGAGTATGCTTTCCCAACACGATCTTAAATTACAGGCTGCTGAGGCAGCGCTTTCACTGATTGAGCCCATGCTGACCGCTGAGGCCGTAATTGGTGTGGGTACGGGCTCGACCGCCGACTTGTTCATCGATGGGCTAGCGCGATTTCGTGGACGCTTTCGTGGTGCCGTCGCAAGCTCTGAGCGCAGTGCAAAGAGACTGAGCGATTTAGGGATTACCGTGTTGGATTTGAATCAGGTAGAGTCAATGCCCGTCTACGTCGATGGCGCCGACGAAATTAACGCCTCTTTGCATATGATCAAAGGGGGAGGCGGGGCACTCACCCGTGAGAAAATCGTCGCCTCTGTCGCACAAAAATTTGTTTGTATTGCAGACGAGTCAAAGCTTGTTCAAATCTTGGGGAAGTTTCCCTTGCCGATTGAAGTGCTGCCGATTGCACGGCAAGCTGTCGCTCGGGTCGCCTTGTCGCTAGGTGGTATGCCCAAACTACGCGAAGGTTTTGTGACAGACAACGGAAATCAAATTCTGGATGTGTCTGGACTGAGCATTACAGATGCCCTCACACTTGAAAAGCAATTGAATAGTGTGCCCGGAGTTGTGACGAACGGATTATTTGCAATCCGCCCGGCTGATGTGGCTTTGTTGGCTACACAGCATGGCATACGCCGCCTGTAGGCGCAGACCTCTTCGAGCGTGGGTGATTTTTAGGCAGAAGGTGGCACGAAGCCTTGGGCTTCTACGTCGATGTCTTCAAACAGATGTTTTTCCATTTGTTCTTTCAGGTACTTGCGGGCGCGTGTGTCCGCAAGATTCAATCTGTTTTCGTTGACCAGACGCGTCTGGACATTTAGCCATTCCTGCCAGGCTTCTTTGGAGATACTTTGCCAGATACGGGTGCCCATCTCGCCCGGATAGGGTGGGTAATCCAGCCCTTCGGCTTCTTTTTTAAGCTTTAAACACTGTACGGTACGGCCCATGGCGGTTAATCCTGTCTAGAACAAAGTGGCTGCATTGTAGGGGGTTCGAGGTTTTGCTGGCGAAGAACCCCCAAACACTACAGGCGTTTTATAAAAATGAGGCTGTTACGCGAGCGGTTGTAATGCGCTTGTTTTTCTTTTGGTAAGTCAGCAACCCCACCTTGAACGAAGCCGCGTTTGATAAACCAGTGCGAGGTGCGGGTGGTGAGCACGAAAAGACGTTTGGCTCCGTGGCCTCTGGCACGTGATTCCATATGTCGCAGGAGAATTTCTCCCTCGCCTGTTCCTTGCCATTCAGGATGCACGATCAGACAACCCATTTCCGCCATCTGATCCTTTGGGAAGTCGTGCAGCGTTGCGCAGCCGTAAATCACGCCGTCGTGCTCGAGCACGGTAAAGTTCTCGACATCGCGCTCAATGACCGCACGGCCCCTCGGGACCAGCGTTCCGTCTTGCTCCAACGGTTCGATCAGTTGCAAGATGGCGCCAACGTCATCGATCGTTGCGGGCCGTAGGTCGTCTAGTGTGTCTTCCACCACCATGGTGCCAACACCATCGTGCGTAAAAATTTCAAGCAGTACGACACCGTCCATTGAAAACGGTATTAAATGTGCGCGCGTCACGCCGCGCTTCACAGCACGCGAGGCGAACTGCAGATAGAACGCAGTGTCCGAATCTACCGAGCCCGAGGCGAGCAGCGCATCAGCATCAAGCCGTGCTAATTCCGTGTCAACACTGCCATCTTCAGAAATCACCCCAGGTGATTCGGTCAGAAAGATCAGTTTCTCGGCGCGCAAGGCGGTCGCGACACTCGTGGCCAGCTCTTCCATCGCGAGGTTAAAGGCTTCACCCGTTGGCGAGAACCCCAGAGGGGATAGCAAGACGATTGAGCCGCGATCAATCGATGAGCGCAAAGCCTCGACATCGATCTTGCGAACCTGACCGGTATGTTTGTAATCTACGCCGTCAATAATGCCGGTGGGGCGCGCGGTCACAAAGTTACCTGAAATGACCCGAATTTGGGCGTGAGACATCGGGGTGTTCGGCAACCCTTGGCTGAAGGCCGCCTCGATATCAAGGCGTATCTCGCCGGCCGCCTCTTTGGCGCACTCAAGTGCATCGGCATCCATCGGCGAACGACCACGGTCAAATTGTTGACTGAAGCCTTTCAGGCGCAATTGTTCGTTGACTTGGGGGCGCGAGCCGTGCACGAGTACGAGCTTGATGCCTAGGGCCGAAAGGAGGGATAAGTCCTGAACTAGCGTATTCAGGACATTTGCCTGAACAAGTTCGCCACCAAAGGCGACGACAAAGGTCTTTCCACGAAATGCGTGCACATAAGGAGCTACCTCACGGAACCACCGGACAAACTGTGCGGCAGCGAATTCTGGGGCTTCTTGCGCGGATACGGTCTCTTGTTCTAGGGAATCAGGCATGGTGGCTAGTGTTGTAAACCTCGTGGTCTGTGAGTTTGAGAGATAAATTTTATAATGTCCCGTTCAGCGGATCCGAAAATATGCCCGATTCAAAGCGCTCAGCCGATCTAAGGCCAGAAAGCGTTGTCATTTCCCCACGACTTGCCCCTCCGATCACCTATCCAGAGGATTTGCCGGTCAGCGGACGTCGTCAGGAGATCGCTGCCGCGATCGCCGCGAATCAGGTTGTTATCGTCAGCGGAGAGACTGGCTCGGGGAAAACCACCCAGTTACCCAAAATCTGTCTAGAGCTCGGACGAGGGCTCTCCAAGATGATCGGCCATACCCAGCCGCGTCGATTGGCGGCAAGCTCGGTCGCCCGACGCATTGCCGAGGAACTGCAGTCCCCGCTGGGGGAGTGGGTGGGCTATCAGGTACGGTTCCAGGATCGCAGCAGCGCGCAAACTGCGATCAAACTCATGACTGACGGGATTTTGCTTGCAGAGTCCCAACGCGACCCACTCCTGCGTCGGTATGACACGATCATCATTGATGAAGCCCATGAACGCAGTCTGAATATCGATTTTCTGCTCGGCTATCTGCGGCAGCTCTTGCCCAGGCGCCGGGATCTTAAACTGATCATTACCTCGGCGACGATTGATGCAAGCCGGTTTGCCAACCATTTTTGTGATGCTCGAGGAAAACCTGCTCCAGTCATTGAGGTTTCAGGACGTCTGTATCCGGTAGATATTCGCTATCGCCCGGTTGAGCCTCCTGAATCAGAGACGGCCAGCGCCCCAGGTGGCTATGCGGCATCCGAGCGAACGCAAGCGCGCGATGATGAGCGCGACCTCATGAGTGCATTGGTGGATGCAGTCGACGAATGTGCCCGCGTGGGTGCGGGTGATATTCTCGTGTTCATGCCAGGTGAGCGTGAGATTCGCGAAGCCGCCGAGACGCTACGCAAGCATCATCCCCCAAGCACTCAGATACTGCCGCTGTACGCACGCCTGTCACAGGCCGAGCAAGAGGAAATCTTTCGCCCGAGTACCAATGCGAGAAGGGTAGTGCTTGCCACGAACGTGGCAGAGACCTCGCTCACGGTTCCCGGTATTCGCTTCGTGATTGACAGTGGACTCGCACGGATCAAACGCTATTCGTGGCGCAATAAGGTCGAGCAGCTGCGTGTCGAACCCATTAGCCAGGCCTCTGCGAATCAAAGAGCAGGGCGTTGCGGTCGTTTAGGGCCCGGGGTATGTATTCGTCTCTACGACGAGCAAAGTTTCAAAGACCGTCCAGCCTTTACGGATCCTGAAATTTTGCGCTCCTCACTGGCCAGTGTGATTCTGCGTATGAAGGCCTTAAAGCTCAACAACATCGAGGCCTTCCCTTTTGTAGATCCACCGAGTGGGCGGGCGATTGCTGACGGCTACCACTTGTTACAAGAACTAGGGGCCATGGATCCGGACGGGGAGCACCCAGAGGCTCTCACACCAACTGGGCAGGCTTTAGCGAAGCTTCCAGTTGACCCCCGGATAGGTCGCATGATTCTTGCAGCATGCGATCAACATTGCCTCACTGAAATGTTGATCATCGCCTCTGCGCTGTCGGTGCAAGACCCGCGTGATCGTCCCATGCAAGCGCGCGAAGCTGCAGAGAACGCGCACTCCAAATTTTCGGATGACAAGTCGGAGTTTGTTTCCTACATCAAACTTTGGCGCTGGTATCACGAGCAGGTTGCGCATAAAGACTCGCAACGCAAGCTCGTGGCTCAGTTGCGTCAGCAGTTTCTTTCACCGCTACGTTTGCGCGAATGGCACGATATCCACAGCCAACTCATGGCACTTGTTGGTGAACAAGGGTGGCGTTTGAATAAAACCGAGGCCACACACGAACAGTTGCACCTCGCGTTGATGTCGGGTCTCTTGGGAAATTTGGGTTTGAAGTCCGAAGAGTCAGGGCATTATCAAGGGGCGCGTGACATTCGTTTTTGGATTCACCCTGGATCCAAGCTTCTTAAAAAAGCCGGCAAGTGGGTGATGGCCGCTGAGCTTGTGGATACCTCTAAGCTCTATGCACGCTGTATCGCCAAGATCGAACCTGTCTGGGTTGAGCGGGTGGCCGGGCATTTGATTAAGCGCTCCTACACGGATCCGCGTTGGGAGCGCAGGCTCGGACAAGTGGTTGCGAACGAAAAGGGTTCGCTATACGGGTTACCAGTGTATTCAGGTCGGCGGATTCACTATGGTCCGCTAGATCCCGAACGTGCTCGGGAAATCTTCATTCTGCAGGCGCTCGTTCCAGGCGACCTAGAAAGCAATTTGCCGTTTATTGCCCAGAATCGAAAACTGATTGCGCAGATTGAAAAGTTGGAGCACCAGACCAGGCGCCCAGATATTCTGGTGGATGACGCGTTGATTCAAGCCTTCTATGACCGCTTGTTACCGGCCGATATTCATCAAACGGCGACGTTTGAGCACTGGTTTAAAGGTTTGTCGGCGGACCAGGCGAGCAAGTGGCTTCTGACAAAAGACGCGCTCATGCGTCATGAGGCTGCTGGCGTCACAACGGAAGTCTTCCCTAAGTTTTTTGAATGGCAGGGCGTGCGTCTGGCGGTCGATTATCACTTTGAGCCGGGCTCGCCCAAAGATGGATTGACGGTAACCGTTCCACTGTACTTCCTGAACCAAGTTGATGCGGCTCGTTGTGAATGGCTTGTGCCCGGCATGGTCAAAGAGAAAGTGCAGCTGTTGCTGAAGTCTCTTCCACAAAAAATCCGGCGACATTGCGTACCGCTCCCCGACTATGCAAGTGGCTTCTATGAGCGTTGGTATGAGCGCCTCGATCAACCCGGCTGCAGCCTGATCGACGGCATTATTCAAGATATGTGGACGCAACTAAAGATTCGTCCCCTACAAACCGACTTCAAACTAGAGACGCTACCTGCCCATTTGTTCATGGCCTTTAAAGTCATTGACGAGCACGGACGGATGCTGGCGGCCGGACGTAATTTGGCACAGATTCGCGCAGAGCTTGGCAAGCAGGCGCAGGCAACCTTTCAGCAGCTCGCCAATCGAGATCAAGCCGTTGCCAACGTCTTGGCGCAGGACGAAATTACCGACTGGAGTTTTGGTGCGCTGCCCGAACTGATGGAGATTCGTCGAAAAGGTCAGACCGTGGTGGGGTATCCTGCCTTGGTCGAGCGTGGCGCAACCTGCGCGCTCGATGTGTTTGATGATCCTCACGTGGCATTACAAGCGCACCAACGCGGCTTGGTGCGGCTCTTTAAGATTGCCTTGCGAGAGCAAGTTAAATTTCTTGAAAAAAATCTGCATGATCTGACTCGGTTGAGTATGTTGTATTTGCCGCTGGGGTCTCAGGAGAAGCTGCGAGATCAAATTATTGATTGTGCAATTGAGCGTGCCTGTTTGGCAGAGCCTTGGCCGTCTGATGCCGCGTCTTTCGAGGTGCGTCGCC
This sequence comes from Zwartia hollandica, assembly GCF_019923725.1. Classification (GTDB taxonomy): domain Bacteria; phylum Pseudomonadota; class Gammaproteobacteria; order Burkholderiales; family Burkholderiaceae_B; genus Zwartia; species Zwartia hollandica. Next base: position 50,279 of record NZ_JAHXRI010000007.1, on the reverse strand, counting down.
AAGAGGGGCGAGCCAAACTTGGCTTGCTTGCGCAGGAAGTGGCGCGTCTTGCCGGTGCAGTCCTAACCGACTGGGCTGCGCTGCAACGCAAATTGCCGCAAGCCAAAACTCACACCAACACCTATCAAGATGTACAGAACCAAAGCCAGCAGTTGGTTCCCCCGGACTTTGTCTCGCGTATTTCGTATGTCCAGCTCGGGCATGTTCCGCGCTACCTGAAGGCGTCGATCGCAAGGATCGATAAGTTGCGCACAGATCCCGCGCGTGACGCAAAGTTGATGGCAGAGATGGCGCCTTTGCAAAGTCAGTACATGCGAGCACGCAACGCCCTTAAAGGGGCGGAGGATAAGAGGCTGGATGAGTTCTACTGGATGCTCGAGGAGCTGCGGGTTGCGCTTTTTGCGCAAGAGCTTCGCACCCCTATGCCCGTCTCAGTCAAGAGACTACAAAAGGCATGGGAAGCGATGCAACGCTAGCTTTATACGGTAACGAATAGGTAAATCGCGAGTGCGATTAATGAGAACTTTGTGACTTTGTATAGCGTCCGATTCGCCTTTTTAAAGGCGCGGCGTTTTTGGTCTAGCAGCCAATGGTAGTGGGTCAGCTTGTTGATCAGACCTGTCTGGTCGCTCTCTGCATTGGGGGAGCTCGCAGCCGACATGGCGACACGGCCAAACCAATGATTGAACGCCGTGACCCAACCCCATTTCGTTGGTCGTTCTACATCGCAAAATAAAATGATGCGGTTTTCTGAGGTGTGATTGTAGGCGTCGTGTATGTAGGTTTCATCAAAAATAACGCCTTTGCCGTCGCGCCAACTATGCCGAATACCATCCACATCGATGTAGCATAAGTCGTTATTTGGTGTGGCCAGACCTAAGTGGTAGCGCAGCGAGCCCGCAAACGGATCGCGGTGTGGATTGAGTTGTCCTCCGGGAGGCAATTCGGCAAACATGGCAGCTTTGACGCTCGGAATCTGGTTAAGTAGGGCGACCGTTTTTGGGCAAAGTGTTTCGGCCGAAGGGTGGCGCGCGTCGTACCACTTCAAATAAAAGCGCTTCCAGCCGTACTTGAAGAACGAGTTGAAACCAATGTCGTTGTGTAGTTCAGGGGCTTTGATTTGCTGTAAGTGGTTCAGGTGCAGCGCCTCATCACGGATGACCTCCCAATTGTCTTCCAGCAGCTTGAGCTCCGGCATCGTTTCGTTTGGGATGTAAGGTGTAGTGGGTACCCGCGAATTCAATACCATGAGCGCATTGATCGGCGCCAAGATGATTGAGTGATCCAATAACTGGCGTCCCAGCGGCAAGCGCACGCGGCCTCGAAAGTGGGCAAAGAGGATCGATGCAATCCAGCCTGTCAAAACGATCCATTTCATGCGCTTTCCTATTTAAAGCTTATGTCTGCTAGGGCTATTAGACCCTAAGAATCATCGAATAAAAATCGGTTTGATTGAGGCCGAAAAAGGTACAATGACCACATGCACGCCCAAGCTCAGTCTCCTGTACAAAGCCACCCTTTTGTGCACCTGCGCGTTCACTCCGAATACTCGGTTGTGGACGGTACGGTGCGCATACCGGATCTGATCGAGCGTGTGGCAGAGTTAGGTCAGCCAAGCGTCGCGCTGACGGATCTGTCAAATGTTTTCGGTCTAATCAAATTTTACAAAGCAGCTCGGTCTGCAGGCATCAAGCCTGTTGTGGGCTGTGATGTTTGGCTCACCAACGACGACGACCGCGACAAAGCAACCCGTATTTTACTGCTCGTCGCAACCCAGGCAGGTTACCTAGCCCTATGCGAACTGTTGACTCGAGCTTGGCTAGAGAACGCGCATCGCGGTCGTGCCGAAATGCGTCGCGAGTGGTTTGAGGGTGTTCAGGGCCTGATCGTCTTGTCGGGTGCCCGGGGCGGCGATATCGGACAGGCATTGTTAGCCGGAAATCCTGAATTGGCCAAGTCTTTGGCACTTTCCTGGAAAAAAACATTTCCGGATAGCTTTTATATTGAACTGCAGCGAACCGAGGCCGAGGCTGACCAAGCCTATGTGCACGCAGCACTAAGTCTCGCTTCAGATTGCGGTCTGCCGGTCGTGGCTACGCATCCAGTTCAGTTTCTAGGGCCCACTGAGTTTCAAGCCCATGAGGCGAGGGTGTGCATCTCTGAGGGTGAAATCCTCACCAATCCCCGTCGTCCTCGTTGGTTCACGCGCGACCAGTACTTGCTGTCGAGCGCTGAGATGGTCGAGCGGTTTAGCGATGTACCTTCCGCACTGGCTAACGCGGCGGCTATTGCGCAGCGCTGCAATCTAACGCTCGAGCTAGGGCAACCTCGGCTACCGAACTTTCCCACTCCTGAAGGGGTGTCGCTTGATGACTACTTGGTACAGTTATCAGAACAAGGGCTTGAGCGACGTATGCAGCACTTGTTTCCGGACGCTGCCAAGCGTCAGGAAGCGTATCCCTTGTATGCCGAGCGTTTGGCCCTTGAATGTGAAACCATCATCAAGATGGGTTTCCCTGGGTATTTTCTGATCGTTCAGGATTTTATTAATTGGGGTAAGAGCAATGGGGTGCCTGTTGGACCAGGGCGGGGTTCTGGTGCGGGCTCGCTGGTGGCCTACTCGCTGGGCATCACTGATTTAGATCCCATCCGGTACGACTTGCTCTTTGAGCGCTTTCTGAATCCAGAGCGCGTATCGATGCCTGACTTCGATATCGATTTTTGCCAGGACAATCGCGAACGTGTGATTGAGTATGTGAAGACCAAATACGGTCGCGAGGCGGTCAGCCAGATCGCCACCTTTGGTACGCTTGGTGCGAAAGCGGTGGTGCGTGACGCCGGACGCGTACTGGACATGCCCTACCTGCTGTGTGATGGTCTGTCCAAGCTGATTCCGCATAATCCAGCCGATCCTTGGACCTTGGACCGCGCACTGAAAGATGAACCTGCTTTTAAAGAACGCTACGAAAGCGAAGAAGAGGTGCGTGCGCTCGTGGACCTCGCGCGGCCCCTAGAGGGCTTGACACGCAACGTAGGCATGCATGCAGGTGGGGTGCTGATTGCCCCGGGCAAACTGACCGACTTTTGCCCGCTGTATTGCCAGCCTGGTCAAGAAGGCAGTGCGGTATCGCAGTTTGATAAGGACGATGTCGAAGCTGCCGGTCTTGTTAAGTTCGACTTCCTTGGTTTGCGTAACCTAACAATTTTGGATTGGGCTGTGCGCTTTGTGCGCGGCTTTAACGCCGAGCTGCATGACTTCGATTTAATGTCCTTGCCGCTTGACGATCCAGCCACCTACCAAATCCTGTGCGATGCCAACACCACGGCGGTGTTTCAGCTCGAGTCGCGCGGGATGAAAGAGTTGCTGAAAAAGCTGCGCCCGAACACGTTTGAAGACATTGTCGCCGTGCTTGCGCTGTTTCGGCCGGGCCCACTTGAGTCGGGCATGGTCGACGACTTTGTGAATCGTAAGCATGGTCGCGCCTCTGTTGATTACTTCCATACGGATCTTGAGTCAACGCTAAAAAGCACCTATGGTGTGATCGTGTATCAAGAGCAGGTGATGCTGATCTCGCAAATCGTGGGCGGCTACTCGCTTGGCGGAGCGGATCTCTTACGACGGGCGATGGGTAAGAAAAAGCCCGAGGAAATGGCCGAGCATCGCGGGCTATTCGAACAAGGCGCACTAAAAAAAGGATATGACCCCAAGCTCGCCGTCAAGCTCTTTGATCTGATGGAGAAGTTCGCTGGTTACGGCTTTAACAAGTCGCACTCTGCGGCCTATGCGCTGATTGCGTACCAAACGGCTTGGCTCAAGGCACATCACCCTGCAGAGTTCTTTGCCGCTACCTTGTCGTCTGACATGGATGACACAGGCAAAGTGCAAATTTTCTGGCGCGACTGTCTGGCTAACGGAATTACCGTGTTGCCGCCGGATGTGAATGCTTCAGGCTATCGGTTCGAACCCGTGGCTGACGCGCATAGCGCCAAGGGTGAGCCGCCGCGGACCATTCGCTATGGCATGGGTGCTGTCAAAGGAACCGGGCAGGCAGCGGTTGAAGAAATCTTGCGTGCGCGCAAAGAGGCTCCCTTCACGTCGTTATCTGATTTTTGCCAGCGCGTCGATCGCCACACCGTGAATCGCCGGAGTATCGAAGCATTGATTCGTGCGGGCGCCTTTGATCTGATTGAACCCAATCGTGCCGCGTTGATCAATTCACTTGGTACGGCACTCGAGGCTGCAGAGCAATTCAGTCGTAGCGCCAACCAAGTTTCGCTTTTTGGCGATGATAGTCACGAGGTCGTGGCTACCGAACTCGCGCAATGTCCTCCTTGGGATTTGCGTGCGCGTCTGACCGAAGAGAAACTCGCGCTTGGGTATTTCTTCAGTGGGCACTTGTTTGACGCATGGCGCGACGAAGTGCGACATTTTGTAAGTAAACCCTTGTCTCGCATCGAGCCATCGCGTGACCCTCAATGGGTGGCCGGCGTCATTGCAGGCACGCGAACGATGATGGGGCGTCGCGGCAAGATGCTCTTTGTTATTTTGGACGACGGTAGTGCACAGGTAGAAGTGGCGGTTTACTCAGAGTTGATCGATCAACACCGAAACAGACTACGCGATGATCAATTACTGATTTTGCAGGTCAAAGTCAGTAACGATGAGTACTCGGGTGGTATGCGGGTTGCTGCTGAACATATTTACGATCTGCAGCTTGCAAGAGAGGCGAGGGCCAAGTCTCTACGGATTCGACTCAATGGCAATGCGGATGCCGCAATGCTTAAGCGGGTGTTAAATCCATTTCGTGCCTCGCCCGAGAATGGGTTTGCCGGTACGCCCGTTGAGGTTATCTACGAAAACGCCAGTGCGCGGTGCACCTTGCGTCTCGGTGAGGGCTGGCGAGTACGACTCTCCGATACGCTGGTCGAGCAGCTGACCACCTGGACCTCACCTGCTGATGTGGAAGTCACTTACTGATGAGCGCCAAGCCGTTGCGTATCGTGCACTCCGAGGCTGCGACCAGTTTCGGGGGACAAGAGAACCGCATTTTTAAAGAAATGCTCGCGATGCGGGATCAAGGTCACTACCTCGAGGCAATTTGCCAGCCGGATGCTCAATTAGCAGGTCGTTTGCGCGAGGAGGGCTTTGTCGTGCACACCTTAGGGATGGACGGCACGCTGAATATTGTTCGGGGTATCTTTGCCATCAAGCATATTTTGCAACAAGGTAAGTTTGATGTGCTCAACACGCATAGTCGCCAAGACACGATTATTGCGGCACCAGCAGCTCGCCTAGCCGGTACACCCTTGGTTGTGCGCACGCGTCACTTGTCGAGCAAGATCAACTCATTGTTGTCTTATACCTGGCTGCCTCATCGAATTACAACCGTCAGTGATTACGTCAGAAAGCAGCTTCTTGCCAAGGGTGTTGCCCCGTCGAATATCGAGACGGTTTATAGCCCGATTGCGTTGCCGCCAGTGCCTGAGTCCTCCACATTGCGTGCCGAGTTGGGCTTGTCGGATTCGGATGTCGTTGTAGGCTGCGTGGCGGTGATGCGACCGAACAAAGGGCATGATATCTTGCTTGAGGCGATCGCTCCGTTATTGAAGGCTCGGCCGAATTTGCATTTAGTTCTGGTTGGCGCTGGCTCGCCCACCTATGAGCGAGTCGTTCAGAAAATTGCTGATCTCGGAATTAATAGTCAGGCGCATTTGTTGGGAATGCGCAAAGATGTTCCGAATCTTTTAATTGGGATGGATCTGTTTTGCCTAGCCACGAAAGAAGAGGCGAGTGGTACAGTATTTGTGGAAGCCGCTGCATATGGTCTTGCTTCGGTTAGCACCAATGTGGGTGGTGTCGGAGAAATGCTGGTTGATGGTGTAACTGGTCTGTTGGTGCCCAAGGATGATGTGATTGCGTTTCGCCAGGCGCTCACACGGTTAATTGATGATCCCGCGCTACGCAAAAAATTAGGGCAGGCGGGCTACGACCGGGTGCACACAGAGGGTATGTTTGACACGCAGACACTTTCACGTAATACCGAACGTGTTTATCGCCGCTGGTTAGCAGAGCTAGCGCCACAAGAGCACGCATAAGAATACAAAGAATATGAAAACTGCGCATTGTGTTCCTGTGTTGATGTATCACCATGTCTCTCCAGAGACAGGGCCCATTACGACCTCACCGAAAAACTTCGAAAGCCAAATAAAGGGTTTGGTAGAGAAGGGCTACACAACGCTTACGTGCAATCAGTTTGCTGATTTTTTGGCTGGAAAGCCAACACCGCCAAAGTCTGTGCTTTTGACTTTCGATGACGGCTACCTAGACAACTGGGTTTACGCGCATCCGATCTTAAAAAAATACGGTCTGCACGCGACGATTTTTTTGGTCACGGGACTTATTGGCGAGGGACCCGTGCGCCCCTGCGCCGAACAAAGTGACAATCCGTTACCACGTTTGCCCAGCCACCTTGAGTGTCGAGCCTTATGGGCTGCGGGCTCGACCGATTCCGCTATGTTGCGCTGGAGTGAAGTGCAGGCAATGCGTGAGGCGGGGACTTTTGAATTTCACAGCCATACCCACACGCATACACGCTGGGATCAGGTCTCAAAAACGCGGGATGAATGCCTGGCGCATATGCGTAAAGAATTCGAGGCGTCGCGGGCCTTGTTGAAGGCGCACCTTGGTGAAGTCTCTGAGCATTTTTGCTGGCCGCAAGGTTATTTTGCCGAGGACTACGTGCGCATGGCTCAAGAGTTTGGCTTTCAGTATCTGTATACGACCCAAGCGTACGGACAAAACCTGTGCGCATCGGACCCAGCTCATATTTACCGCTTTGCAGTAAAAAATCGCAGCGCACGTTGGTTCTTACAGCGCGTCTGGACTGCGGCGCATCCGGTAGTTGGGCCACTCTACAATAAATGGCGGTCATGGAAACGCAAGTTTCGAGCTTAGGTTTGGGTCTCTCGGTGATTGTTATCACCAAGAACGAGGCTGCAAATATTGCAGATTGCCTCGCTTCGGTCGCATTCGCTGACGAAATCATTGTGCTGGACTCGGGTAGTACCGACGGCACGGTAGAGCTCGCGCGTCACGCTGGCGCACAAGTGCATCAGTCATCTGACTGGCCAGGTTTCGGAATCCAAAAAAATCGAGTGTTGGCGCTGGCGACCAAGGAATGGGTGTTTTCGATTGATGCGGACGAACGCGTCACACCAGCGTTGCGCGACGAGATCATTGCTACGCTTCAGGCACCAAAGTGCTCTGGTTACGAGGTGAATCGCCTGTCTGAGTTCTGCGGCAAGCCGATCCGGCACAGTGGTTGGTGGCCAGACCCGGTGTTAAGGCTATTCAGACGGGATTCTGGAACGTTTAATGACGTACTGGTGCACGAGAGCGTGTCGCTGTCACAAGGCAAGACGGGTCACCTGAGATCGCACCTCTTGCATTACCCGCACCCTACGCTTGACTCTTTAATCGATAAGGTCAATCGCTATTCAGGCGAAGCTGCAAAAATGATGTTTGCAAAGGGTAAGCGCGCAGGCTTGCCAAAGATTGTGGCGCACAGTATGTGGACATTTATCCGAATCTATTTTTTAAGACTCGGCATATTAGACGGCCGACATGGCTTTGTACTAGCGGTGACCGCGGCATCGGGTAATTTTCTGCGGTACTCCAAGTTGATGTTTTTGGCGGAAGCCAAGGACCAATCTGAGCAGGACAAAGACCGCAAGCCATGAAGGTTCTGTATACAAACTTTCATGGACGTAACGGGGGCGGTCACGTCACCTACATCGTCAATCTGCTGCTTGGTCTTGGAGCGCAACACGAACTGACCGTTGCGACCCCTTCTTCTAGTCGACTGTACCGTCATGCAGCGGGCATCCAAGGCGTCAGGATGGTCGACATGTCATACACGACACGTCCCTCATCATGGCTTGGGCCTCGGGCACAATTGCGAGCGTTGATTGAGCGCGAGCGCTTTGATGTCATTCATGTCAATGGCTCGGCTGATCACAAGCAGGTGATGCTCGCGGTGCTCGGCATGCGTCCACGTCCGCGTATTGTCTTCACGAAGCATAACGACCATGCGCTAAAAAGTTTTGGGCATTGGATGCGTGCGCGCTTTGCAACGGATTGCGTCATCGCCGTGAGCGATTTTGTTAAGGGCTTGGTACTCGATTCGCCCTACAAACGTTGTGAGGTTAGAACTATTCGACATGGGATTGATACGGATTTTTTTTCACCCGTTTCTGCGCAAGAGAAGCTAGCCCTGCGACAGGCGCAATTCGGTTCAGAGATGCAGGATAAGTTGTTGTTGGTCAGCACGGGTGGTACCGATTTCGAAAAAGGTTGGCTCGATCTCGTTGCGGGCGTTGCGCTATTGCCCGAGTCGCTTAGGCAGCGCTTTCATATTGTTGTCGCAGGGGATCATCCCGGACCGGAGAAACTCGGACGTGTAGAGTCCTTAGGGATGACCCCGCAGGTCAGTTACCCTGGGTTGATTGATGATGTCCGTTCGGTTTTAGCAGTCGGTGACATCGGGTTTGTACTGTCTTATCAAGAAGCTTTGTCTTTTGCGTGCCGTGAACTGATGGGTCTGGGGCTGCCGGTGCTTGTGACCCGCGTCGGTGGACTACCTGAAAATCTCGTTGATAACGAATCTGGTTGGATTGTGCCTGCGCGATCGCCTGAGCAAATTGCGCTAACCTTGGCAAAGGTGCTTGAGCAGCCCGAGATTCTCAAGCAAATGGGGCAGTGTGCGAGGCAACATGCCGTGCAGCATTTTCAGCTGGCGGATTTTGCACGACTCACCCTCGCTGCTTATCGCGGACAGTCTGTAGGGTAAGTATGAGTCAATCTATTCCTATCTTGATGTATCACCAAGTCGCTGTCCCCGCGCCGCGTGGCACACAGTTCCGTGGTTTGACGGTGCACCCCACGAGCTTCAGGCGTCAGATGACTTGGATGAAGCGACTTGGGTATCGCGGTCTGAGCATGCGTGATTTAACGCCTTATCTGCGTGGAGAGTGTGAGGGCAAGGTTTTCGGTATTACCTTCGATGACGGTTTCCGTAATGTGTTTGAAAACGCCTTGCCCGTGCTGTCAGATTTAGGGTTCACGTCAACCAACTATTTTGTTGCCAATCAATTTGATGGCGGAAACGTGTGGGACCGAGAAAAAAACATACCCTTCTCGCCACTGATGTCCCTGACAGAAGTGCGCACGTGGGCAGCTGCTGGACAGGAGGTTGGTTCGCACACGCTGGATCATGTGCATCTCCCAGAGGTCGCTCCAGACGAGGCCCGACGTCAGATTCGTCTCTCGCGAGAGATTCTTGCGCAAGAGTCCGGAACCGAGGTCACCGCCTTTTGTTATCCGTATGGTGATTTCACGGCTGAGCATGGCTTGTTGGCTAAAGAGGCTGGGTACACCAATGCAACGACCACGAGCCGTGGGCTAGCGAATGCTGCCGATGATCCGTTCTTTTTGCCTAGGGTAGGCATCTGGCGCACGACCCACATGCTGCGCTTTCTGCAGAAATGTTTGACTCGTCATGAAGACCGTCGACGTGCCTAAGCGCTTGCGCATCGCGCTGCTCACAGAACGTTTTGGCCAGAAATTTGGGGGTGCTGAGTCGTATGCGGTAAGTTTGTTTCGTATCCTCGCGCAACGGCATGATGTCACCGTGTTCGCTCGTGAGTTTGATCACGACTTACCGGTCAAGCAGCATCTAATCTCTATTCCTTGCTGGTGTCCTAACTGGTTGCGTCTTTGGTTGTTCTCTGCACGGTGTCACGCGCTTACGCAGACTGGTTTTGATGTTATCCACAGTCACACGAATGCAGGCTCAGCCAATATTCAGCTCATGCATGTGTCGCCGGTGCGCTATCGCCGTTTTTTTAATCGGACGTTGTTTCAAAAGCTCTTGGTTTGGCTGACCCCTGTGCAAGTCGCGTACCTGTGGTTAGAGGCGCAAGCCGTGAAGCCGACTCCTGGGCATGTGCTTGTGACGGTTGCTCCCTTGGTTAAGCAACAACTCCAGTTAGCCTACGGGCGGGACATCGCGGTTGAGGTCGTGACCCCAGGTGCTGAGTCTGTCCTTCCAAACGAAGAGGTTCGTCAGCGAGTGCGTGCGGAATTAGGCTGGGGTCCGCAGGACATTGGTTGTTTGCTCGTGGCGCGTAATCCTCTTAGAAAAGGCTTGCTGGCCGTCTTGCGCGCGATGCTTCTATTACCGAGCACGTTTCGGCTCGCGGTGGTGGGTGCAGGTGCTGACGTTCAGCAAGTATTGGCTACGCAGTTTCCTGCCTTGCTTGAGCGCGTGCGTCTGGTGCCCGCTACGCCAGAGGTTTCCCCTTATTACCTATCGGCCGATGTATATGTGCACCCTACCTTGCAAGATAGTTTTGGGATGGCGCCGCTCGAGGCCATGGCACATGGACTGCCTGTTGTTTTGAGTGGAACCGCCTATTGTGGTTTTGCGCAGTACGTGACGCATCAGGAGAATGCTTGGGTTCTACTTGATCCCCAAGACGCAGAGCAGATTGCTGCAGGCTTGCGCGCTTTAGGTACAGATCCGACAGTGCGCGAACGACTGATTACGCAAGCGACTAAGCTGGTTGCAGATTTTTCTTGGACAGCGATTGCAGACCAGTACGAAAATCTTTACGCAAAAAGTTTAGCTGAGCGGGCTTAAAACAGCGGTAGGCTCACGGCGACTAGATCCAGCCCCTGAGCTTGTAGCCTAGGAGTCCTAGGTACTCTTTAATAATCGTACGGCTCGCTTCCAAGCTACGTATATGGGGCCACCAAAGTGCCGGTGGCTCTTCCTCTGGCAGCACGATTTGTGGTGCACTGCTTGCAGGGATGGCTTTGATCCCGCGCTTTTCTGCCGCCGCCTGGGCGCGTGGCATATGCAACGCAGACGTAACTAACAACGCAGAGTGCAACTTGTGCGAGCGCAGCAGAATTTCGCTGTAGCGCAGGTTTTCATAGGTGTTACGGCTTTCGTTTTCGAGGATGATGGCAGAGTCCGGAATACCTCGTTGCTTGAGCAGTCTTGCCATGCCTTGCGCTTCGCTAACTTTCCCTTCTCGGGCTCCCCCTGCAAGCAATATCCGGGGCGCACGTCCTGCCAGATAGAGTGCTTCGGCGCGATCAATGCGATCCACGGCGGTGGCTCGGTTGTAGGGCTCGAACCAATTTGCACGGTTAGCCTGCGTATTTCCCCCCAGAACAATAATGACGTCTGCTTTAGGTAGCTCGCGAGGCGTCTGATAGGGATATTTTTCTTCCAGGATGCGACCGAAGTGAATTGAGGTGATCGGCAAAGACCAGACCCCCACCCAAGTGATAGCCAAGAGCGTCAGAAAGACTGCGAAGCGTTTAAAAGAAAAAAGTGCAACAACGACGGCTGCAGTGAGTAGGATCAGGCAGAGCCCTGGCGGATATAGAAGTAGGCCGGATAAGGGGATGTCTGAAAGCACGATACTTAAGCCTTGGTTACGCTAAGCATTTGTTGCACTCGCGCGATCGTCTCGGCTAATGCAGGCCAGCCATTGTTAGAACCTATCAGCACGGCATCCGGATTCCAAGGACCTGTACGCGCTGGGTCTGTGACGCCAAAGAGGGTGAGTTGCTTGGCACCAGCTGCTGCACAAAGATGCGACACCCCAGAGTCGTTACAGATCACTAATTTGGCATGACGCGTTAGTGCGCAAAACGCACCGAGCTCGAGTGGACGAATTTGTGTGGCAGTAGGTGTTGTGCGAAACGCACTGTCTACCTCTTCGTCGGGCGGACACATTGCGACCTTGATTTTGTTGTTTTGCAAGACACGCGTGAGTGCATCGAAATGAGGCCAAACTTTAGCCTGACCCTTATGACGTCCCGTTGCGGTCGGCGCGATCAGCACAAAATCCCCCGCGGTCAGCCCAACCTCTTGGAGAGCAGCCTGAGCCGCTTGCTCGTGATGCTTCGCAATGGGCAGACGCAGACGGCTTGCCGGGGCGCTTGTGGTTGACTCAATCCCCCAGGCGCTCATCGCACGCCTTGTTAAATCTAACCAGGACTCCACCGCGTGACCGGTCGACGCAGGTTTTTTAAATCCCCAGCGCAAGAGCAGACTGCGCCCATCGTCTCGCCATCCAGCGCATTTCAAGCCTGCTAGTCTGAAACTTAGCGCACTTGATAAGGAGTCTGGCAAGAGTAAGCCACGCTTGTAATTGGGGTGCTGACTGAGGAAAAGCTTGACCGAGCGCAGATTGCCGAGCACGGAGTCTGTCATTGGGATAAAGCCGGCCATCGCCTTGCCTCCCAATAAAGACCTTACCCACGGACGGCCGCATAGTGCGTACGGAACCCTATGTTGATCCAAAAGCTCGAGTGCGGGGAGCACCATACAGACGTCACCTACCCAATTGGGTAGACGGATTAAAACGGGTTCGGGGCGAGGGTTTGATGCGTTTGCGTTCATAGAGTGTAAGGATACGATAGGCTAGCCGAGCTTCCAAGTGATCATTGGTGGTTTGGGCGGGTAAAATCAATACTTCACGAATTTTAGAGTCACATTTTGAGCTCATCCACCAGATCGGCACCTGCGACTTCTGAGCCGACCAATAACAAACTATGGGGCCGAATTTACGGTCGGGTAGGCGCCTATTGGAAAGGGCTGGCGTTAGCGGTCCTTTTTATGGCTGGCGCAGCTGCAACGCAGCCCACCTTAGCCGTGGCCATGAAACCGTTGCTGGACGAGGGCTTCTCCGGGGCAAAGCCAGAATACGTCTGGCAAGTACCACTCGCGATTATTGCGCTGATCACACTGCGCGGCGTGTGCAACTTTTTTAGTGATTACCTGCTAGCCTGGGTTGCAAATAACGTGCTGTTGGGCGTTCGTGCCGACATGTTCGAAAAGCTCTTGACCATGCCCGACAGTGAATTCAAAAAAGGTGACACTGGGCGCCTACTGAATCGCTTCACGGTTGATGCCGGCAATGTGACTAGCTACGCAACGGATGTCCTGACCGTCATCGTGCGCGAGTCCCTTGTTGTTTTGGCGATGATTGCGGTGTTGCTTTATATGTCCTGGGAGCTGACGCTGATCATCCTTGTGACGATGCCGATTTCAGTGCTGATATCGCGCGCGTTTATTGCGCGCTTGCGGCGTATTAATCGAGATACGGTCAACATGAATGCTGAACTTACGCGCGTCGTGAGCGAAGGGATTGATGGACAGCGCGTGATCAAACTCTTTGATGGGTACGCGTTTGAGCGGAAACGTTTTGCTTATGTCAGTGGCAGATTGCGCCGCTTCGATATGCGCGCCGCGACCTCAGATGCTGCGATGACGCCAATCACCCAGGTGGTGACGGCGATTGCTGTGGCTGCGGTCATTGCGGTAGCCCTAAGCCAGGCTAACAGCGGCACCTTAACGGTTGGCAGCTTTGCTGCCTTTATGGCGGCACTTGCCCAGATCTTCGATCCGATTAAGCGTCTGACCAAGGTCGCGTCGCGCATGCAAAAAATGCTCGTGTCGGCGGAAAGTGTGTTTACGCTTGTCGATCAAGCGTCCGAACCGGAGACCGGCACGCAGACCTTCGAGGGTAGGGCACGTGGGCAGGTGGAGTTTCGCAACATTTCCCACAGGTTTGCAGATGCTCAAACCAATACTTTGTCAGACGTGAGTGTGACTGCAGAACCTGGTGAGACAGTTGCGCTGGTCGGGCGCTCGGGTAGCGGTAAAACGACATTGGTCAATATGCTGCCGCGCTTTGTGTTGCCCACGCTGGGGCAGGTCTGTATCGATGGTCGTGATATTTCCAGTCTACGTTTGGGCGATCTTAGAGAGCAGTTGTCTCTAGTGAGCCAAGATGTTGTGCTGTTCGATGACACCATTGCGGTGAACGTCGGCTACGGTGCCTTGCACGAGGCCTCTGAGCAAGAAATTCGCGAAGCCTTGCGCGCTGCGAACTTACTGGATTTTGTGGAGGGGCTTCCGCTGGGCTTACAGACGCAGGTTGGTGAGAATGCAACGCGTTTATCTGGTGGACAGCGTCAACGACTGGCCATCGCACGTGCATTGATCAAGAATGCGCCGATTCTGATTTTGGATGAAGCGACCTCGGCACTCGATAATGAGTCCGAGCGGCAGGTGCAGGCTTCACTCGAGACCCTGATGAAGGGGCGCACGACCTTGGTCATTGCCCATCGCTTGTCGACCGTACAGAATGCTGACAAGATTGTCGTGATGGATGCTGGTGTGGTCGTGGAGCAAGGATCGCATCAAGAGTTGTTGGAGCGAGGGGGTGCCTATGCTGCCCTTTATCAAATGCAATTCAGGGACGAATAAGGATGAGTGACCCCAACCTAGAGCAGCAAGAGCGGCTCCTGAAAGCGATCGCAGCGCGTTTCGGTGCTGAGTGTGCACCCCCGCGCTCCGCGTTCGATCGGGTGGGCGGAAGTCTTCCCGGTCTGGAGGAGCTGGTGCGAATGCTTGAGCACAGCTCGCATCGCCGCTGGACCGAGAAACCGGTGGATGCGGCCCTTTTACGGGTTTTGTTTGCGGCGGCCTTGTCCGCGCCCTCGAAGTCGGATCTACAGCAAGCGGACATTATTCATGTCGCCGACCGCCTGAAGGTGCAGGCGCTCGCTGATTTAATTCCGGATATGCCCTGGATTAGCCAAGCGCCTGTTGTCTTGGTGTTCTGTGGCAACAATCGTCGTATTCGTCAAATAGGCGAGTGGCGAGGCAAGCCTTTTGTAAACGATCATCTCGATCATTTCATGAATGCAGCAGTCGATGCTGGGATTGTGATGGCGCAGTTTATCCGCGCGGCGGAGGCTGTTGGGTTGGGCGTAGTGCCCATTAGTGCCATGCGCAATCACAGCGCTGCAACCAGCGATATTTTAGGCTTGCCCGATGCGGTGTTTCCCGTTGCTGGCTTGTGCGTTGGCTACCCTGTGGAGTCTGGCAGAATCATTCCACGCTTAAGTATGGATGTGACGGTGCATACCGATGTTTTCTCGGAAGAGGGTGTGCAAGAGCATATTGATGCATATGATCAACGTCGACACGCACAGTTTCCCTTGCGACGGCAGCGTTATCCCGATCGATACCCCGATGTACCTTTTAATGGCTGGTCAGAGGACAAGGCGCGTCATTACTCGGTTCCCGAGCGCGCAGAGTTTGGTGACTTTATTCGTAAAAAGAAATTCAGTCTTCGTTAAGGAGTGACTGTCATGGCAGAATCGACTACCCCAAACCTTGAGTCCGAAGAGGCTCAAATTATGATGCTCGCAAGAATGGCGGGCCTAGACCTTGCCTTGCAGGCACACCGACAAGACGTGCTCACGGCGGCGCGCGTTGCGCTCAACGTACAAAAATCTTTTTCAGGTCCCGCACTCAATACGACTGAGCCCTGGCCTGCCATGAAGGTGAAAGCATGAACGCTTGGTTGACAGCAGCCCAGCTGCGAGATGCATATGCAAAAAAATCTTTGTCGCCTGTTGATGTCGTCAAAGAGCAGTTAGCGCGAATAGAAAAGATCGACTCTCGCTACCATTCTTTTTTACAAGTTGATGCTGATAATGCCTTAAAAGCAGCACAACAGGCTGAGCAGGCACTCTTGGCGGGTAAGTGTCTAGGCCCCTTACATGGTGTGCCAGTCGGTATTAAAGACATTATTGACATTGCTGGACAAACAACGACCTGTCATTCGAAGGTCATGCAGGGTACCGTCGCGACACGGGATGCGGACTGCATTACAGCCTTGCGCCAGGGTGGCGCGATACTGATGGGTAAGCTTGCATTGCATGAGTTTGCCATTGGCGGGCCGTCGTTTGATTTGCCTTTTCCTCCTGCTCGTAATCCCTGGAATACCAGTCACCATCCGGGTGGATCGTCCTCAGGTTCCGGAGCAGCGCTCGCGGCAGGGCTAGTGCCTTTGGCACTTGGAACCGATACCGGAGGCTCGGTGCGGCATCCTGCTGCCGCCTGTGGTGTAGTCGGGCTAAAACCTACCTACGATTTGGTCTCGCGTCGTGGGGTTTATCCCCTATCGTTTTCGTTAGATCATGTGGGCCCAATGGCGCGCACCGTGCTCGACACTTCTTTACTTTTGGAGGTGCTAACGGCAACATCTACTAGCCCGCGCGCTTTCAAAGCTCGTCCGCTAGATCAAGGGGTGGCCGGTTTGCGAATTGGCGTTGTGCGGCACTTCCACCTCGAGGACGAAGTCGCAGAGGCTGATATGGCCGCGGCGTTCGAAGAGGCCTGCCGCGTTTTCGAAGGCTTAGGTGCCCAGTTAGTGGAGATACGTCTTCCAACGTTACAGGAATTTTTTGGACCACAAAAAATAATTTTAATGGCGGAAGGTTGGGCGGTGCACGCCAAGTCTTTACGCGAGCGACCCGGAGATTTTGCGGAAATGTCGCGTCGTAAGTTGTTGTGCGGGGCGTTTCTTTCAGCGGGCGATTATGTGCATGCCATGCAGTGCCGCGAGGCGCTAATGGACCAAGTGGATCAAGTGTTGCGACAAGTTGATGTGCTCTTGGTGGCTAACTCGATGGATCCGGCCTGCGTCATTGATGATATGCCCGAGGTCGTGCGTACCTACACCCGACAGGCCCGTGTGCCTTTCAACCTAACAGGTCATCCCGCGTTGGCAGTGCCTAATGGGTTTTCTAAAACGGGTCTGCCCCTGTCGATGCAAATCGTGGGTCGTTACTACGATGAGGCGTCAATCTTTAGGGTAGGGGCCGCGTACGAGCAGGCAACTGCTTGGCATACGATGCACCCCCAGGCCTGCGCAGACTAACTAATCTCTGCCCTGACGATGGCAGCACCCTGACTAAGCGCTTGAAGCTTGCCGAACGCAACGTCGCGAGGCAAATACTTCATGCCGCAGTCAGGCGCTGGGATCAGATTTTCTGCGTCGACAAACTTTAAGCCTGCACGTATCCGCTGGGCCACTTGCTCGGCGGTTTCGATTTTATGCGTGCCTAAATCTAAAACACCCAGCATAATTTTCTTGCCCGACAAGTCTTTGAGCACACCAAGGTCTAGATTCGGCTGGGCGGCCTCAATCGAGATCTGTTTGGCAATCGTGCCGCTTAACCCTGGCAAAAAAGAATAGCCGCTTGGTTTTTGACCAGTGACAACTGCCGCGTAGCCAAAACAGAGATGGACGACGGTAGGGACGGTGATGCCCTGCAGCGCACGATTGATTGCTTGAACAGCATAGCGTTTGGCAGCTTCTGGATTGTTGCGAAGCCAGGGCTCGTCGAGCTGAATGAAGTCTGCTCCTGCGGCCTGTAGCTCTAGGGCCTCTGCATTGACTGCTGCAGCGAAATCCATGACCATTTCTTCGTCGTCACGGTAGTACTCATTTTTGGCTTGCTGGCCCATCGTGAATGGTCCAGGCAAAGTGATCTTGGCCTTGCGATCCGTGTGCGTCTTCAGAAAGACGAGGTCGCGTACTTCGACTGCGTGGGTGCGAATGATTTTTCCGACGACACGAGGTACAGGCGTTTTTATACCGGCATTGGAAACGACGATACCGGGGTTGCGGTCGTCTATTCCCTCTAGCTCTGTAGCGAAGCGATTGGAATAGCTTTCGCGCCGAATTTCACCGTCTGTGATGATGTCGATCCCGGCGCGTTCCATCTCGCGAATGGCCAGAATCGTTGCGTCGTCCTGCGCTTGTTCTAAGAACTCTGGCGCAATGCGCCACATTTCATGTACGCGGGTTCGAGGAACCCCTTTTGCAAGCATCGCGCGATCGACTAGCCAGTCCGGTTGCGGATAACTCCCTACGACGGTTGTAGGGAGTAACTGCGGTGAATCATTGGAGTTCATGCTAGTCGACCTTTGCTTCGTTGGTTAGTTAACTTTTGCACCAGAGTCTTTAACGAGTTTGGTCCACTTAACAAGCTCTGTGGCCATAAACGCGTTGAAGTCCTTTTGGTTCATTGGTGTGACGATTACCCCGATGTCAACGAGTCGCTTTTGCATATCGGGGTCTTTCAGGAATTGCATGGTCGCTTTTTCAAGTTTATCGACGATATCCTGAGGCATGCCAGCAGGACCTGCCAAGCCCCACCACGGGCGAATGTCGTAGCCTTTCACGGTGTCACCAATTGGTGGTACCTCTGGGGCGATCGGGCTGCGCTCGGATGTTGCGACGCCCATTGCCTTGAGGCGACCCGATTTAACGTGGGGGTAAATCACAGGGACGTGGTAGAACGACATGGCAATCTCACCTGCCAGCAAGTCTGTTAAGCCTTGCGTGACCTGCTTGTAGGGGACGTGCTGGATGTCGATGCCTGTCATTGTTTTCAGCAATTCACCCGCCATGTGTGGCGATGTTCCCGAACCCGCTGACATATACGTGAGTTTGCCGGGGTTGGCTTTTGCATAAGCGATCAGCTCAGCCATATTGTTTGCTGGAATCTTTGGGTTGATCACCAACATATTTGGTGCGGCCACCATTAAAGTGATGTGCGTGAAGTCTTTGATTGGATCGAAAGGAATCTTGCCATAGAGGGCAGGGTTTGTTGCGTGGGTAGCACTCGTTGAAAACGTCAGTGTGTAACCATCTGGTGCCGAGCGAGCCACAGACTCGGCCGAGATGTTGCCACCGGCGCCTGCCTTGTTGTCGACCACTACCGACTGCCCTAAGATTTCACCAAGTTTTTGTGCGTAGAGACGGGCAATCACATCCGTGGTGGTGCCAGCCGAATAAGGGACGACAAACTTAATGGGTTTGTTTGGGTATGCTTGTGCCTGAGCGTTTGCGTGGCTCGCCGTTAAAGCCCCACACAGTCCCAGAAGGGTCGTGCCGATAAGACGGTTTAGACGTCCAGTTTTGAAAATAGGTGACATGCTTGCTCCCTTGCGTGTTGTTGGAGTTTTGTTGCCTTGCGTTACGTGGTTGAGTGTATCGTCTAGAACGGGTCTGTGGGCGGGCGGTAGTCTAGAGGTCAACCCTAGATTGACATTCTTCTCGAATGCAGGGGAATTAATCAACACTAGGTCAAGACAATATCGTATTGCTCTTGGCTGTACCCCGTAGATACCTCCAGCGAGATCTTTTTTTCGATAAAGTCCCCCAGCATAGCTAGGTGCTGACTTTCCTCCTCGAGAAACAGATCGATCACCTCTTGCGAGGCTAGGATGCGAAATTCACGGGGATTGAACTGGCGGGCTTCGCGCAAAATCTCTCGCAAAATTTCATAACAAACACTGCGGTTGGTGCGGACATTGCCGCGGCTTTGACACGTAGGGCAGGGTTCGCACATTTGGTGTGCAAGCGAGTCGCGCGTGCGCTTGCGCGTCATCTCCACGAGGCCTAATTGTGTGAAGCCATTAACCGTCATGCGTGTCCGATCACTCGCGAGCGCCTTATTCAGTTCAGCCAGTACCGCCTCGCGGTGTGTCGCATCGTCCATATCAATGAAGTCGAGAATGATGATGCCACCAAGGTTGCGCAGGCGCAGCTGCCGGGCGATCGCTTGCGCCGCTTCAAGATTTGTCTTGAAAATCGTATCGTCAAAGTTGCGTCCCCCGACAAAGCCACCCGTGTTGACGTCCACGGTCGTCAGCGCTTCGGTTTGATCGATGATCAAGTAACCCCCAGACTTGAGGTCAACACGGCGAGATAACGCGCGAATAATCTCTTCTTCGATATTGGCTATATCGAACAGGGGGCGCTCGCTGCTGTAGTGTCCGATGCGGTCTGCCACGGACGGGGTGTAGATCCCAGCCCAGGCTTTTAGTTCGGCACACACGCTACGCGAGTCCACCAGAATTTGCCCTGTAAGAGGAGACACCATGTCGCGCAACACACGCTGGGCCAAGGTCAGGTCTTGGTGCAAAAGGCTCGTGACAGGGAGCGTGCGGGCTGCATGCTGAACGCTGCCCCATAGTTTCTTCAGATAAGCGAGGTCTGCCTGCAGCTCTTCATCGTTCGCGCCTTCAGCCTGTGTGCGTACGATGAAGCCGCCTTTCTCTTCGGCCGGCACAAGCGCCTGAACCCTGTCACGCAACACCTGACGTTCGGTTTCTGAGCCGATTTTTTGTGAGATCCCAATGTGCGGCTCATGTGGAAGGTAAACCAACATGCGTCCCGCGATGCTTATTTGGGTTGACAGCCGAGCGCCCTTTGTACCCAACGGATCTTTGATGACTTGCACCATCAGGCTTTGACCTTCAAAGATGAGCTTTTCGATGGGGGTGGGGGTCACGCCAAGCGCACGTTCGCTGCGGTTTTCCCTGAGGTCTGCGATGTGAATAAATGCCGCGCGCTCAAGGCCAATCTCAATGAAGGCGCTCTGCATACCTGGCAGTACGCGGACGACTTTGCCCAAGTAAATATTGCCGACTTGCCCGCGCTGAATACTGCGCTCAAGGTGCAGCTCCTGCACGGCACCTTGGGCGACAAGCGCCACTCGGGTTTCAAAGGGCGTTACGTTGATCAGTATGTCTTCAGTCATGCGGATTCTCTGCGAAGTAATGCGTAAATATTCGTGCTATAGTAGCGGGCTTGGCTAGACAAATTGTGGTTGAAAATTCATCTGTTTCTAAGTATTGCTTTTTAAGCAATCCTGGCAAGTACGTTTTAAGTAGATTTTGCTGAAGTTTTTGCAAAATAAAGCGTTCTTGGTTTGACACAGATAAAAATGTCCTTCATAATCTCGCCTCTCTGCTTGTGACAGTTTTCTTACAAGTAAAGCGCGGTACCTTGTTCTTTAAAAATTTGACAACCGATAAGTGTGGGCGCTTGATACGCGTAGCGCAGGTCACACAGCTGTAACAGGCTGCTGTGATTGCAAACGAAATCAAGTGCTCACTTGAAGTGAAATAGTAATGTCTCTGGGTGTTAAAGCCTGGAGATAAAACGAAGTCACTTCCTTTGAGCAGCGACGTATAACCGGCCCGAGCTTTGGCTTGGGTCATGGAAATACGATTTATACAGAGATTAAACTGAAGAGTTTGATCCTGGCTCAGATTGAACGCTAGCGGGATGCCTTACACATGCAAGTCGAACGGCAGCGCGGACTTCGGTCTGGCGGCGAGTGGCGAACGGGTGAGTAATGTATCGGAACGTGCCCAGTAGCGGGGGATAACTACTCGAAAGAGTAGCTAATACCGCATACGCCCTACGGGGGAAAGGGGGGGATCGAAAGACCTCTCACTATTGGAGCGGCCGATATCGGATTAGCTAGTTGGTGAGGTAAAGGCTCACCAAGGCGACGATCCGTAGCTGGTTTGAGAGGACGACCAGCCACACTGGGACTGAGACACGGCCCAGACTCCTACGGGAGGCAGCAGTGGGGAATTTTGGACAATGGGGGAAACCCTGATCCAGCCATTCCGCGTGTGCGATGAAGGCCTTCGGGTTGTAAAGCACTTTTGGCAGGAAAGAAATCGCATGGATTAACACTCTGTGTGGATGACGGTACCTGCAGAATAAGCACCGGCTAACTACGTGCCAGCAGCCGCGGTAATACGTAGGGTGCAAGCGTTAATCGGAATTACTGGGCGTAAAGCGTGCGCAGGCGGTTCGGAAAGAAAGGTGTGAAATCCCAGGGCTTAACCTTGGAACTGCACTTTTAACTACCGAGCTAGAGTATGTCAGAGGGGGGTGGAATTCCGCGTGTAGCAGTGAAATGCGTAGATATGCGGAGGAACACCGATGGCGAAGGCAGCCCCCTGGGATAATACTGACGCTCATGCACGAAAGCGTGGGGAGCAAACAGGATTAGATACCCTGGTAGTCCACGCCCTAAACGATGTCAACTAGCTGTTGGGGCCTTCGGGCCTTAGTAGCGCAGCTAACGCGTGAAGTTGACCGCCTGGGGAGTACGGTCGCAAGATTAAAACTCAAAGGAATTGACGGGGACCCGCACAAGCGGTGGATGATGTGGATTAATTCGATGCAACGCGAAAAACCTTACCTACCCTTGACATGTCTGGAATCCCGAAGAGATTTGGGAGTGCTCGCAAGAGAACCGGAACACAGGTGCTGCATGGCTGTCGTCAGCTCGTGTCGTGAGATGTTGGGTTAAGTCCCGCAACGAGCGCAACCCTTGTCATTAGTTGCTACGAAAGGGCACTCTAATGAGACTGCCGGTGACAAACCGGAGGAAGGTGGGGATGACGTCAAGTCCTCATGGCCCTTATGGGTAGGGCTTCACACGTCATACAATGGTCGGGACAGAGGGTCGCCAACCCGCGAGGGGGAGCCAATCCCAGAAACCCGATCGTAGTCCGGATCGTAGTCTGCAACTCGACTACGTGAAGTCGGAATCGCTAGTAATCGCGGATCAGCATGTCGCGGTGAATACGTTCCCGGGTCTTGTACACACCGCCCGTCACACCATGGGAGTGGGTTTCACCAGAAGTAGTTAGCCTAACCGCAAGGGGGGCGATTACCACGGTGGGGTTCATGACTGGGGTGAAGTCGTAACAAGGTAGCCGTATCGGAAGGTGCGGCTGGATCACCTCCTTTCAGAGCAGCGTCTAGGCGTGTCGTAGCGCTCACACTTATCGGTTGTTTGAATGAAGAAGCAAGGGTATTAGGTCGTGCGTGAGAAGCTTGCGCATGAGCAGTGGTAGTGCAGCAGTAGTGGAGTAGTGGAGGCCTGTTTACGGGTAACTGCTACGCTCGCCGAGTCGGCCGGGTCTGTAGCTCAGCTGGTTAGAGCACCGTCTTGATAAGGCGGGGGTCGTTGGTTCGAGTCCAACCAGACCCACCACAACATGGGGTATCTGGGGGATTAGCTCAGCTGGGAGAGCACCTGCTTTGCAAGCAGGGGGTCGTCGGTTCGATCCCGTCATCCTCCACCAACGACTGGTGGGAAGAAAAGACAGAGAGCGGATAGAGTCTAACTCTTAGTGCACACGTGCAGACACCTAGGGAGTTGAGGTGATTGACGAGAAGGTAGTGTGTATTAAGAGTTAGGCCTTGTGCCTAATAGATTTACCTTGTTCTTTAACAATCTGGAAGAAGCACAACGAAAAGTTTTTGGTGGTGCGCGGCATGTAAAAGTGTTGTGTGTCACGAATAACGGGTTGTGATTGCATAGTAATTTGTTCAATTCTCAAGCTCTATTGAGTTGGCTGTTGGGTGTAAGAGCCTGGTGGTTGATGAGATAGGGTGCCAAAGATGAAGAACGGCACAAACGCTACAAGTAAATCAGCGTCTTATAGCCTATATGGTTATAGGATCAAGCGACTAAGTGCATATGGTGGATGCCTTGGCGATCACAGGCGAAGAAGGGCGTGGTAGCCTGCGAAAAGCTACGGGGAGCTGGCAAACAAGCATTGATCCGTAGATGTCCGAATGGGGAAACCCACCGCGCAAGCGGTATCCCAGACTGAATACATAGGTCTGAGGAGGCGAACCGAGCGAACTGAAACATCTCAGTAGCTCGAGGAAAAGAAATCAACCGAGATTCCGAAAGTAGTGGCGAGCGAAATCGGAAGAGCCTGTACGTTTTAGCTGTTGCAATAGTTGAATGGGATGGAAAGCCCAGCCATAGCAGGTGATAGCCCTGTAGACGAAATTGCGGCGGTGGAACTAAGCGTACGATAAGTAGGGCGGGACACGTGTAATCCTGTCTGAAGATGGGGGGACCATCCTCCAAGGCTAAATACTCGTGATCGACCGATAGTGAACAAGTACCGTGAGGGAAAGGCGAAAAGAACCCCGGAAGGGGAGTGAAATAGATCCTGAAACCGTATGCATACAAACAGTAGGAGCCTCGCAAGGGGTGACTGCGTACCTTTTGTATAATGGGTCAGCGACTTACATTCAGTGGCAAGCTTAACCGAATAGGGAAGGCGTAGCGAAAGCGAGTCCGAATAGGGCGTCTAGTCGCTGGGTGTAGACCCGAAACCAGGTGATCTATCCATGGCCAGGTTGAAGGCACGGTAACACGTGCTGAAGGACCGAACCCACTAATGTTGAAAAATTAGGGGATGAGCTGTGGATAGGGGTGAAAGGCTAAACAAACCTGGAGATAGCTGGTTCTCTCCGAAAGCTATTTAGGTAGCGCCTCACGTATTACTGCCGGGGGTAGAGCACTGTTATGGCTAGGGGGTCATGGCGACTTACCAAACCATGGCAAACTCCGAATACCGGCAAGTACAGCGTGGGAGACAGAGCACCGGGTGCTAACGTCCGGACTCAAGAGGGAAACAACCCAGACCGCCAGCTAAGGTCCCAAACTATCGCTAAGTGGGAAACGAAGTGGGAAGGCATAGACAGTCAGGAGGTTGGCTTAGAAGCAGCCATCCTTTAAAGAAAGCGTAATAGCTCACTGATCGAGTCGTCCTGCGCGGAAGATGTAACGGGGCTAAGCGATAGACCGAAGCTGCGGGTGTGCAATTTATTGCACGCGGTAGGAGAGCGTTCCGTAAGCCTGCGAAGGTAGCTTGTAAAGGCTGCTGGAGGTATCGGAAGTGCGAATGCTGACATGAGTAGCGATAAAGGGGGTGAAAAGCCCCCTCGCCGTAAGTCCAAGGTTTCCTGCGCAACGTTCATCGGCGCAGGGTGAGTCGGCCCCTAAGGTGAGGCAGAGATGCGTAGCTGATGGGAAGCTGGTTAATATTCCAGCACCATTGTATGGTGCGATGGGGGGACGGATTGCGGAAGGTTATCAGGGTGTTGGATGTCCCTGTTGCTGCATTGGAGAAGGCGTTTAGGTAAATCCGGGCGCGTAATTCAAGGGTGTGGCACGAGCGAACTTGTTCGCGTAGTAACTGGAAGTGGTTCCAAGAAAAGCCTCTAAGCTTCAGCCATACAAGACCGTACCGCAAACCGACACAGGTGGACGGGATGAATATTCCAAGGCGCTTGAGAGAACTCAGGAGAAGGAACTCGGCAAATTGATACCGTAACTTCGGGAGAAGGTATGCCTCGGTAGTGTGAAGGGCTCGCGCCCGGAGCATGATGAGGCCGCAGAGAATCGGTGGCTGCGACTGTTTATTAAAAACACAGCACTCTGCTAAGACGAAAGTCGACGTATAGGGTGTGACGCCTGCCCGGTGCCGGAAGGTTAATTGATGGGGTGCAAGCTCTTGATCGAAGCCCCGGTAAACGGCGGCCGTAACTATAACGGTCCTAAGGTAGCGAAATTCCTTGTCGGGTAAGTTCCGACCTGCACGAATGGCGTAACGATGGCCACACTGTCTCCTCCTGAGACTCAGCGAAGTTGAAGTGTTTGTGATGATGCAATCTACCCGCGGCTAGACGGAAAGACCCCATGAACCTTTACTGTAGCTTTGCATTGGACTGTGAACCGGCCTGTGTAGGATAGGTGGGAGACGTTGAAGCGTGGTCGCCAGATCGCGTGGAGTCAACCTTGAAATACCACCCTGGTTTGTTTGCGGTTCTAACCTTGGCCCGTTATCCGGGTCGGGGACAGTGCATGGTGGGCAGTTTGACTGGGGCGGTCTCCTCCCAAAGTGTAACGGAGGAGTTCGAAGGTACGCTAGGTACGGTCGGAAATCGTGCTGATAGTGCAATGGCATAAGCGTGCTTGACTGTGAGACTGACAAGTCGAACAGGTGCGAAAGCAGGACATAGTGATCCGGTGGTTCTGTATGGAAGGGCCATCGCTCAACGGATAAAAGGTACTCTGGGGATAACAGGCTGATACCGCCCAAGAGTTCATATCGACGGCGGTGTTTGGCACCTCGATGTCGGCTCATCTCATCCTGGGGCTGTAGCCGGTCCCAAGGGTATGGCTGTTCGCCATTTAAAGAGGTACGTGAGCTGGGTTTAAAACGTCGTGAGACAGTTTGGTCCCTATCTGCCGTGGGCGTTGGATACTTGACGGAGCCTGCTCCTAGTACGAGAGGACCGGAGTGGACGTACCTCTGGTGTACCGGTTGTCATGCCAATGGCATTGCCGGGTAGCTATGTACGGAAGAGATAACCGCTGAAGGCATCTAAGCGGGAAACTCGTCTGAAGATTAGGTATCCCGGGGCCTAGAGCCCCCTGAAGGGTCGTTCAAGACCAGGACGTTGATAGGTCAGGTGTGGAAGCGCAGTAATGCGTTAAGCTAACTGATACTAATTGCCCGTGCGGCTTGATCCTATAACCCTACAGGTTAAAGACCTGATTGTTGTAGAGTTTAAGTGCCGTTCAAATAAATGAAGTTGCAAGTGTGATTGAGTCACACTGCAGAGCAGTCAAAACATCCAACCCGTATTCAAAAACACCAAAAACACCCCTAGGTTCGTCCTAGTGGTCAGCCACACAGTTGCGCTTCTTCCCAGATTGGAACGAGCACTGCCCCATCAGGGCCGTGAGCGTTCAACAAGCTACGCTTGATGACCATAGCGAGGTGGTCCCACCCCTTCCCATCCCGAACAGGACCGTGAAACACCTTAGCGCCGATGATAGTTGATTAACGTCTGTGAAAGTAGGACATCGTCAAGCTCTTACCCCTCAAACCCCCAGTCGCTAAAGCGTCTGGGGGTTTGTCTTTGTGGGCTATAAGTTCTTAAGTAGTTGGCTAGTCTCGTACAGGGGCAGCCCCATCACTCCGGTATAGCTGCCACGTAGCTCGCGTATAAAACGAGCCGCATCACCTTGAATACCGTAGGCGCCTGCTTTACCGAAAGGTTCTTTTGTTGCGATATAGGCGTTGATATCGTCCAACGATAATTGAGCGAAGCTCACTTCTGACGTTGAAAGTGCTTCCCAGCGCTGTTCGCCTCGCGCGCACACCACTGCTGTGTGCACAAGATGTGTTTTGCCAGAAAGCAATGAAAGTATTTCTTTGGCGTCAGACTCGTCGAGCGGCTTGCCCAGGATGTGCGCGCCAAGAGCAACGGTGGTATCTGCCGTTAAGATTGCTGCACTTAGATTAAAGCTATCCGGTTTTTGTATTGCGAGCCACTTTACGGCCCGATCGGCCTTGTCGCGCGCAGTGCGCTGTACATAATCAAGTGGGCTTTCGTTTTTGAGGCGAGGTTCATCTTCACCAGGCGCTGCCGGTATATCGACGACTTGATGTGCGACGTTGATTTGTAGGAGTAACTCGTGCCGTCGCGGGCTCGCCGAGGCAAGATACAGGGTAGTTGGTGACATTAGGCGCGATGGTAGGGATGATTCATGAGGATAGACCAGCCTCGGTAGATTTGCTCAATCAGCACAACGCGCACCAAGGGGTGCGGCATCGTCATTGAAGAAAGCCGTAAGAGTTGGGTGCATGAAGCTTTAAGCGCCGGGTCAAGGCCGTCCGGCCCACCAATCAACAAGGCGATTGGCTGGCTTGCGTTCTGCCAAGCTTGAAGTGTGGCAGAAAACTTTGTGGTGCTGAGGTCTTTACCGTGCTCGTCGAGCGCAATCCGAAGTGCATCGGATGGAGTGGCCGCCTCGATGCGCTTGGCTTCTGCTGCCATCATTTGTGCAACCGTTTTGCCGGTGGTGCGGGGCTCGGGTTTGATCTCTTTGAGTACGATAGCCCAGTCAGAGGGCAGTCGTTTCGCATAGTCGTCCCAAGCTGTGTTGACCCAGTCTGGCATTTTTGCCCCGACGGCGATCACATAAATTTTCATGTGAATGGTCCTAGTCGGGGCGCGCTGTTTGCAAAGCGCGTTTAGCGAGTTGAACGCGGTGAGCGAGCAGGACGTGAGGTTCGGCTAGCCACCCGTCGCGTAGAGGTCGCCTCACGCTGGATCATCGGGTCAAACTTGACGTCGCCAGTCACGACGGTGGGTCGTGTTGAGTCGGCTGCGAGTTTCATACGAACCGCCTTGCCACCCCAGACTTCTTCGAGGTTGTAATACACGCGAATCGCTGGCTGCATGACGTGCACGATGATGTCGCCTAAATCCACCAAGACCCATTCGCCGGTTTCTTCGCCTTCGGTCGCGATGACGGTGCCACCTGCTTCGCGTGTTTTATCCGCAACGCTCGAGGCAAGCGCACGCGTTTGACGGTTCGACGTCGCAGAGGCGATGATGACTCGATCAAATAGGCTGGTGAGGTGTGTGGTGTTAAAGACTTTAATGTCTTGCGCCTTCACATCTTCGAGGGCGTCAACAACGACGCGTTGTAATTTCGTAATATCCATTAAGTATCCAGTGTCAGGCTGTGCGCTGGCGATAGAGGCCATGCTCGGAAATGTATTGCGCCACAACCCCAGGGATGAGGTCACTCGTAGATTCTCCGCGGGTGATCCGATTACGGATTTCGTTGGCAGAGACGTCTAGTGGGTGAAACGGTAGTTCAATTAACTCGCGTTGATTGGCGGCAAGCCATTGCGCGAGTTCTTGCGGAACGGTTAAAGGTGAACCAGGTCGTTGTGCTACCACGAGCTGGACGCGGGCTGCGATTTCAGACCAGTGTCGCCAAGTACAGAAATTAGAGAGTTGATCTGCACCAAGAATCCAGAAGTAGTCTGGTCCCTGTGGCAGTGCATTCAACGTTTCCAACGTATAGGTGGGGCCAGATCGGTCCGTTTCAATAGGGTTGGCCGTCAAGCCCGGGTGACCTTGGATGGCGAGAGTCACCATTTCAAGTCGCTGAGAGGGCGAGGCCCCTAGTGGTAGCCTTTGCCACGGCTGGCCCGCCGGGATCAACTGAACCTGGTCCAAGCCGAGCGCTTCGCGCGCCGCAGAGGCGAGTGCCAGGTGCGCACAGTGCACGGGATCAAAACTGCCGCCGAGTAAGCCGATGCGCATTAGAACCAATCCCGTGGTTTAAGGTACTGCTCAAGTGCAGCCTCGGGCGTACCCGCGTCGGCTTGCCAGTTGTAACGCCACGCAGCCATGGGAGGCATCGATAGCAAAATAGATTCTGTACGACCCCCAGACTGTAAGCCAAAGAGCGTGCCGCGGTCAAAAACCAGGTTGAATTCAACGTAACGACCCCGTCGATACGCCTGGAAGTCACGCTCACGGTCTCCATAGGGTAGGTTGCGACGGTTCTCAACGATAGGCATGTAGGCGGGTAAGAAAGCGTCACCAACAGAACGCATGAGTGCAAATGAGGCATCGAAACCGTTAGCACTTAGGTCATCAAAAAATATGCCACCCACGCCACGCGTTTCGTTACGGTGTTTTAAGAAGAAATACTCATCACACCATTTTTTGTATTCAGCGTATGCGGTCGGACTATGTGACGCGAGTGCATCTTTATTTGTCTGGTGAAAATGTCGGGCGTCTTCTTCAAACACATAGTAGGGGGTCAGATCCATGCCGCCACCAAACCAGAAAATATCTTCTTGACCAGAGCCCAGTGGCGCTTGCGCTACAAACATACGCACATTCATGTGCGTCGTTGGAATGTATGGGTTGCGCGGATGTAAGACCATCGATACCCCCATGGCCTCCCAGACACGCCCGGCAACTTCAGGGCGATGCGCGGTTGCAGACGGGGGGAGTGTCTTACCCTTTACGTGACTAAAGAGCACGCCGGCGCGTTCAAACAAATCACCGCCCTCAATGAGTCGGGATATGCCACCGCCACCTTCCGTACGTATCCATTCGTCGCGCAAGAAGCTTTGATTCCCTGCGACTTCAAGTGCAGAGACGATGTTTTGCTGCAAGCCTAATAAATAGGTTTCTACGGCAGCCAGGTTCACACTCGACACTTAGCGGAGCTCCCCATTGGCCGCATCAAGTGCGCGCCAGCCGATGTCGCTACGATATTGGGCACCGTCAAACTTAATCGCCGCAACAGCCTGATAAGCGCGCTGCTGCGTCGCGCGCACGCTATTGTCTAGCGCTGTGACGCACAGTACGCGACCACCGGCAGTGTGTAACACACCGTCTTTTAGTGCGGTACCAGCGTGAAACACCACGCAGTCCGCCGTGGCCTCAGGAATGCCTTGAATCGTGTCGCCAGTGCGTGGGGTGTCTGGATAGTTTGCACTGGCCATGACAACGCCAAGAGCAGTACGAGGATCCCAGTCGATCTTTGCTTGGTCCAGTGTGCTCTTGACTGCGTGTTCAAACACCTCGAGCAAGTCGCTACGAATCCGCATCATGATGGGTTGTGTTTCAGGGTCACCCATCCGGCAGTTGAACTCGAGTACTTTAATTGCACGCTGTGCGTCAGCGCCCGGCCCAATCATCAGGCCTGCGTAGAGAAAACCAGTGAAAGGAATTCCGTCCGCTGTCATGCCGGCAATCGTGGGCTGAATCACCTCTTGCATAATGCGCTGATGCAAGGCGGGCGACACCACTGGGGCAGGGGAGTAGGCACCCATGCCACCTGTGTTCGGTCCTTGATCCGCGTCTTTCAGCCGTTTGTGATCTTGACTGGTTGCTAGGGGCAGTATGTTCTTGCCGTCGCACAGAACGATGAAGCTGGCTTCTTCGCCGAGCAGGCACTCTTCAATGACCACGCGTGCACCGGCTGCACCCAGCGAGCCGTCTCCCAGCATTGCATCAACCGCATCGTGCGCTTGTTTGAGTGTCTCGGCGACGACAACGCCTTTGCCCGCAGCAAGGCCATCAGCCTTGATCACAATGGGTGCCCCTTGTGCGTCGATGTATTTGTGTGCGGCAATCGGGTCAGTGAAGGTTTGGTACGCAGCCGTCGGAATCTTATGACGCACCATGAACTGTTTGGCGAAGTCTTTAGAGCTTTCGAGTTGTGCGGCAGCCTTGGTCGGCCCGAAGATTTTTAAGCCATGGCGACGAAAGGTATCTACAACCCCTTTTGCCAAGGGAGCCTCGGGGCCCACGACCGTGAGCGCAATGCCATGCTCTTTCACAAAAGCGGCCAGTGCCTCTGGCTCAGAGAGCTCGATGTTGGAGGCACCCGACATGAGAGCGGTGCCGCCGTTACCGGGCGCGACATAAATGTGCTTGACACGTGTCGACTGTAATAAACGCCAAGCTAAGGCGTGTTCGCGGCCACCAGAGCCGATGACTAAAAGCTTCATGCGTCAGCGCCTTGCTCGTCGATAGATGCGTTGGTGTAGACCTCCTGCACGTCATCGAGACCCTCGAGTGCATCAAGCAGCTTTTGCATTTTGATCGCATCGTCGCCAGTGAGTTCGATTTCGTTTCCTGGCTTCATCACGATATCTGACATCTCTGGCACTAAGCCTTTGGCTTGCAGGGCATCACGCACTGCGGCAAACGCCGTGGTCGCGCAAATGACTTCTACGACACCTTCTTCGTCAGTGATGACGTCGTCAGCGCCGGCCTCGAGCGCGACTTCCATGATGG
The DNA here is from genome assembly GCF_019923725.1 of Zwartia hollandica. Classification (GTDB taxonomy): domain Bacteria; phylum Pseudomonadota; class Gammaproteobacteria; order Burkholderiales; family Burkholderiaceae_B; genus Zwartia; species Zwartia hollandica. The sequence goes on along the minus strand of NZ_JAHXRI010000007.1, from coordinate 19,076 downwards.
TGTCTTCAGAAGTGCCAGGTGCAAAAATAAACTGACCGCAATGCGTAAACATAAAGGCGACCGAGCCTTCTTGCCCAAGATTGCCACCATTTTTTGAGAAGGCGTGGCGCACTTCTGCCACCGTACGGGTCCGGTTGTCTGTCATGCAGTCGACCACGACCGCAGCGCCACCGACGCCATAGCCTTCATAGCGAATTTCGTCATAGTTGGCGCCATCTGCACCACCCGCACCGCGGGTGATCGCGCGCTGGATGTTGTCTTTGGGCATGTTTGCGCCCATAGCCTTGTCCCAAGCCATACGCAAACGAGGGTTTGCCTCTGGGTCTGCACCGCCTGCACGGGCCGCCACGGTGATCTCACGGATAATCTTGGTCCAAAGCTTGCCGCGCTTCGCGTCCTGGCGACCTTTTCGGTGCTGGATATTGGCCCATTTACTGTGTCCGGCCATAGTTCCCTACAAATTGTCTTGATAATGGTTCATTTTACCTTGGCCACGATATAAACTCGCCCCTCGGCATTGAATTTATGCCCCGAATATCGTTTGTTTAACTATTGCTTTATTTCTTTCCGTCTGGAGCATCCATGAGCAATCTCGTCAAAGCCATCCGCATCGAACAAAACGGCGGTCCCGAAGTCCTAAAACTGGTCGAAATCGAAGTGCCAGCTCCTGCTGATAACGAAATCACGATTCGTCAGCATGCAGCCGGTCTGAACTTCATCGACATCTATTTCCGCGACGGTCTCTACAAGAATCCGCTGCCACACGGCTTGGGTTTTGAAGGCGCGGGCGATGTGATCGCGGTCGGCAAAGCAGTCAAGCAATTTAAAGTGGGTGATCGTGTTGCCTACGGCCAGAGCCCCTTGGGTGGCTATGCTCAAGCGCGTAACGTGCCAGCCGCACAAGTGGTCAAGTTGCCAAAGGGCATTACGTACGAGCAAGCTGCCGCAATCATGCTCAAGGGCTTGACGGTTCAGTACTTGTTTCGCCAGACCTATCGCTTGCAAGGTGGCGAAACCATTTTGTTCCACGCAGCTGCGGGTGGCGTTGGCCTGATCGCTTGCCAATGGGCAAAAGCCTTGGGCGTCAAGCTCATCGGTACGGTATCGAGCCCCGAGAAAGCCGCTCTGGCAAAAGCACACGGCGCATGGCAAGTGATCGACTATTCGCGTGAAAACGTGGTCGAGCGCGTCATGGAACTGACCAAGGGCAAGAAAGTCCCAGTCGTGTATGACGGCGTAGGTAAAGACACTTGGGTTACCTCGCTTGACTGCTTGCAGCCACGTGGCTTGATGGTCAGCTATGGCAACGCCTCTGGCGCGGTCGACGGCGTCAACCTCGGCATCCTCGCTGCAAAAGGTTCGTTGTTCGTGACGCGTCCAACGCTGGGCACCCACGTCAATACTGCTGAAAAAATGCAGGCTGCTGCGGATGAGCTCTTTGATTTGGTTCTGAAGAAAAAAATCAAAGTTCGCATTGATCAGCGTTATCCGCTTGAGCAGGCTGGTGCTGCACAAACGGCGCTCGCTGCACGCAAGACCACGGGTGCGACGGTCTTCACTCTGGATTAAGTCTGCCGGGGCGTTGCCCACAAAAAAGCCTGCCGAAAAATTGGCAGGCTTTTTTGCTTTTGAGGAGCTTAAACTTTGGCTTCATGGTGGTAGCGGGTAACGCGTTCCACCTCGTTTTTAGAACCCAAGACTACGCCCACACGCTGGTGCAGACTGGTCGGTTGAATATCCAAAATACGCTGATTGCCGTCGGTGGCTGCGCCGCCTGCTTGTTCCACTAGCATGCTCATCGGATTGGCTTCGTACATCAGACGTAGCTTGCCTGGCTTGTTTGGTTCGCGCGAGTCCCAGGGGTACATGAAGATACCGCCACGCGTAATGAGGCGATGCACGTCTGCAACCATGGACGCAATCCAGCGCATATTGAAGTCTTTGCCGCGCTCACCTGTTTTGCCTGCCAAGCACTCGTCAATGTATTTGCGCACGGGTGGTGCCCAGTGACGCATGTTCGACATGTTGATTGAGAATTCTTTGGTGTCCTCAGGGATTCTGATGTTCTCACTTGTCAGAATCCATGAGCCCATTTCACGGTCCAGCGTAAAGGCGACTACACCTTGGCCAATCGTTAAAACAAGCATGGTTTGTGGACCATAAATGGCATAGCCTGCAACGACTTGAGTGGTGCCGGGCTGCAGGAAATCCTCCTCGGTGATTTCACGGCCCGAGGCGCTGGCGGGCGCGCGTAACACGGAGAAAATAGTTCCGATCGAGACGTTGACATCGATGTTCGACGAGCCATCCAGAGGGTCAAACAAGAGCAAAAACTCGCCCTTTGGGTAGCGGTTGGGAATCAAGTGAATGGTTTCCATTTCTTCGGACGCCATCGCGGCCAGGTGTCCACCCCATTCGTTTGCTTCAAGCAATACTTCGTTAGACATCACATCGAGTTTTTTCTGCACTTCACCTTGTACGTTTTCACTCTCCAAGCTTCCTAGTACGCCGCCCAAGGCGCCTTTACTCACAGCATGGCTGATCGTTTTGCAGGCGCGCGATACGATTTCCACCAAGAGGCGTACCTCTGCGCTCAGTGCGTGTGCTGCGCGTTGTTGCTCAACTAGGTATTGCGTAAGGGTTTTGCGTTTCATGGTTTCAAGTCTGTCCTGAAGGTCAAAGTGAAAGTGCTTTGGAGACGATTTCTAGTGTATTGCGAGATAGGGTCGGATGGGTAGCGATACGCTCGAGTTGGGCATGCAGGCGCTGACTGACTTCGGGGATAAAGCGCGCCCACTGATCGCCCACCCGAGCCAGACGGGCTGCAATCTCTGGGTTAATGGCATCGAGCGCGAGAACCTGATCGCTCCAGAAATGATAGCCCTGGCCATCCTGCGCATGGAAGCCGCGCGTGTTGCTCATGCAAAAAGCAAAGACAACGGCGCGCACGCGGTTCGGATTACGCATGGTGAAGGCAGGATGTGCCATCAGGCCTGTCAGCTCGTTGACGCCTGTGCGTGGTGAGCTTGCCAGGGTGCTAAACCATTTATCCACCACCAGTTGGTCGTGTTGCCAGTCTTCGTAAAACTGTGTGGCGGCGGGCGCATTAAGTTCCGACGACCCATCATGGATCAGCGCAGTAAAAGCAGCCATTCTGTCTGTCATGTTTGTGGCGTGCCTAAACTGTGTTTGCGTTAGGTTGGCCGCCTCGGGATGTTTTGAGGCCATGAGATACGTCAGCGCGAGGTTCTTTAAGGCGCGCTTTCCTGCTGGGCCTGGGGAGGGTGAGTATTGCCCTGGAGTTAGGTTCGCTTGATAAGTGTTTAGTAGCGTGGCTGCATGCGTCGTGCCTAACTGCTCGCGGATACGTGTGCGAACTTCAAGAACGGCCAACGGATCCATGTGTGCCATACGTTCGATGACGGCATGGCTTGGTGGGATTGAGAGCAAGCGTGCGCGGTATCCTGCATCCAAATCCTTTGCCAATAAGGAGGCTGACCAGCTCTTGGCCAAAAGAGGATCAAGTTCTTCGAATTTGGCATGTTGTCGCCAGGCCTGAGCCAGAGCGATCATTTTGCGAGAGGCGATCTCTTGCCCAGCCTCCCATCGTGTAAAGGCATTATCATCATGCGCACTGAGCAGGGCTAGCTCTTGATCTTGGTAAGCATAATCAATCAAAACAGGCGCTGAAAAATTCCTCAATAGTGATGGCGTGGGACGTGTAGAAATATTGTCGAACACCCAGGTTTGTGAGGCTTCTTTTAGTTCTAGGGTTACCTGTGGTGACAAAGATTTCCCTGTGTCATCGAGCAGACCAAGAGTGACGGGAATGTGAAACGGTTGCTTAACGATTGGCGACGCTTTCTCAACACCGACCGCAGGGCAGTCTTGCGTAAGTGTCACTGTGCAGCGTTTGGCGACTGGATCATGCTGTAGTTGCACGGACACGCGGGGCGTACCTGCTTGACGATACCAGTGCCGAAACACATCCAGATTTTTTTGCGGGGCGGTTTGTTGAAGAGCCCATTGCATGGCATTAATGAAGTCGTCGCAGGTCACCGCTTGCCCATCATGGCGTCGGAAGTACTCATCCATACCCGCGCGGAATGCTTGTTCTCCCAGCAGTGTGTGCATCATACGAATGACTTCTGCACCTTTTGAGTAAACCGTCGCCGTGTAAAAATTGCTGATCTCTTGGTAGCTCTCGGGACGAATCGGGTGGGCCATGGGCCCACGGTCCTCTGGATACTGGCTCAGGCGCAGACCCATCACATCGTCGATGCGTTGAACCGCGCGAGCGCTGGCCGCCTCGGTGGCGGGCAGTCCTGCAGCCATCATGTCGGCCGTGAATTCCTGGTCACGGAATACCGTTAAGCCTTCTTTTAAGCTCAGTTCAAACCAGTCGCGGCAGGTCACCCGATTGCCAGTCCAGTTATGGAAGTACTCATGCCCGATGACAGATTCAATCGCCTGAAAATTACCGTCGGTGGCAGTGTTGGGATTCGCGAGAACGTAGGCCGCGTTAAAAATATTGAGGCCCTTGTTTTCCATCGCGCCCATATTGAAGTCGCGCGCAGCCACGATCATGAAGCGGTCGAGATCGAGCTCCAGACCAAAACGCGTTTCGTCCCAACGTAACGCTCGCTCAAGCGATTCCATCGCCCACTCGGTTTGATCTTCTGTTCCGACATCGCTGTAGACCTGTAGCAGCACTTCGCGACCACTTGCCGTGCGTGTGTGATGTTCACGACAAACAAAATCACCCGCGACAACGGCAAAGAGATAACTAGGCTTTGCGAAGGGATCGTGCCATTGCGCTTCATGGCGTCCCGCCTCGAGCTCACGCTGCTGCAAAAGATTGCCATTGGAAAGTAGGAGTGGGAATTCGCTTCGACTGGCGCGTAAGGTCACCCGATAGATCGACATCACGTCAGGCCGATCAGCGAACCAAGTGATTCTGCGAAAGCCTTGTGGTTCGCATTGTGTGAATAGGTGCTTACCTGAAACGTAGAGACCCGACAGACTTGTGTTTTGTGCGGGCTGACACGTGCCCACGATCACGAGTTCGGCGCGGTCGGGCACGTTGTGTACGGTAAGGGTGGCCTCGGTCAGTGTGTACTGTGTCTGGGAAAGTACTACGCCATTGAGCTCCAGAGAGACAAGTGTCAGGTCCTCGCCATTGAGGATCAAATCGCTCGATATCAGCACGTCCTTTCTGCGCTCAACAACCAGCCGGCTGCGCACCTGGGTGCGTTCGGCGCTTAATTCAAATTCCAGCTCGATCGTCGGGATGAGAAAGGGGTAGGGCTGATAATCTTCGCGGCGAATGGTGATGCCGGTCTCTGTACGCATGTCAACTCCAATTGGTATGCTTTGCATTGTAGGGGTGGCAGCCAAAAAAATTGCGGGATTGCTTTGGCGATTCGATTTTCTGCCCTATCATGTTCCTCATTCAAATCAACTATCGTGAGTTCAATATGGCTAATTTCGGAATCCGGTCGCTCGCCAGTCTTTTTGTTGGCGCTATGGCCTCGTTTAGTGCCTCGATTGCGATCGCTCAAGTGCCTTCAGCACTTGCTGGAAAAAGCGTCAAAATCATTGTTCCGCAGACCGCTGCGGGCGCGTCAGATTCGATTTCGCGCTTAATGGCTGCAGAGCTCACAAAGCGTTGGGGTATTTCGGTCATTGTTGAGAACCGTCCCGGTGCGGGTGGCAATATCGGCAGCGATGCCGTGGCGAAATCAGCGCCAGACGGCACCACATGGCTGATGAGTTACTCCGGCACGCATGCCATTAACCCAGCACTTTATGGAAAGATGCCTTTTGATCCTAAAAAAGATTTGGCTCCCTTGGCCTCGTTGGCAACTTTGCCCTTTGTGTTGGTGATTAATCCTCAGTTGCCTTACAAAACGCTGGCCGAGTACGTGGCCTACGCGAAAGCCAACCCTGGAAAGATCAACGTCTCCTCGTCTGGGAATGGTTCGGTTAACCACTTACTAAATGAAATGCTAGGTACCGCAGCTGGCATAAAGACCTCACATATCCCTTACAAGGGTGCTGCGACGGCCCTGAACGATGTGATGTCAGGGCAAGTGCAAGCCTTTTACGCCAGCGCACCGTCTGTGATGGGTCAAATTAAGAGCGGTGCGGTGCGTCCGTTAGCGGCTGCTGCGACCAAACGCGCTGCCGCGCTGCCAGATGTGCCCACTTTCGGTGAGGCAGGTTATCCCGCTTTAAGTATTGATTCGTGGTTTGCATTTTTTGTGCAGGGGGCAACACCGCAAGAGTTGAAAGCACAAATTCATTCAGAAATTAATAAGGTCCTGGCGGATCCCGCGATTGTGGAGCAGCTCTCACAGCGGGGGGCAGCGACAATGTCAACCACGTTGCCCGCATTTCAAAAAATCGTAGATGACGATATGGAAACTTGGGGTAAAACGGTGCGTGCATCGGGTGCCAAGATCGATTAATTGTTATGTTGATCTTATCAAGAACTGATTATATAGATTTGTTATAAATACATATATAACAATTACTTACGGTATTTTATTAAAGTAATTTGTAGATGTTGTTTTTTATTTTTTGATATAAAAAAAGGCCGATAAAGTCGGCCTTTTTTAGCAAGCTGAATAAAGCGTATTAAATTAAAAACTGCTGGCGCATTTGGCCATTTTTCTCGGCCTCGACGATCCATAATGGTGCTTTTCCACGACCGGTCCAGGTCGAACCAGAACTTGGGTGGCGGTATTTAGGTGCAACAGGTTTTTTAACACGCGCTGTTTTGGGTGATTTGGTCGCTTTGACGCCACTGCTTGCTTTTGTTTTAGATTTGCCAAAGGCTGCAGCGATTTCTTCGGGAGAAATGTCGTTCTCTTTCATAGAGCGAACGATCGATGCAATGGCGGGTTTACGCTGCTTGCTCTGCAGGGCTTGGGCCTGTTTCTGAAGCTTTTCGATTTCTTTACTGATTTTCGCTTGCAGCGTCGAATAGTTCTGGCGAGTCATGGAGTGAACCTTTTTAAGTAATTAAAGTATTAAACATAATTATGGGTCGCGATTCGATAAAAGGTAACCGAACTTCTGTGATGCTTATTTTATAACTAATTATATTAATCTTTATTCATGGTATTCAGTATTTGGATTAATTATTAATTTCTTATTTGGAAAGTAGATGAAAGATTCTCTTGCCGTTGCGGCAATACAAATGGTCTCGGCAGCCTCGCTAGAGCGCAATTTGGCTGAGGCTGGCGCCTTAATTGCCCAAGCTGCGGATGCGGGCGCCAAGTTTGTGGCACTCCCTGAATATTTCTGTTTCATGGGTAAAAAAGAGACGGATAAACTCGTCCTAGCAGAAACCGAGGGTGTGGGACCTATTCAAGATTTTTTATCTAAAACAGCCCAGCGACATAATATTTGGCTATCCAGCGGTAGTATTCCGTTAGTCACTCCAGACCCCGCACGCGTATTTAATACCCAACTTATTTACGACCCCACGGGAAAACAAATTGCCCGTTACGACAAGGTGCATTTATTTAGTTTTGCGCGGGGTCAAGAAAGTTACGATGAGTCCCGCAGCATTCTGGCCGGTGATGCGGTCAAACGCGTTGATACCCCTGTGGTCAATCTGGGCCTGTCGATTTGTTACGACCTTCGGTTCCCAGAGTTCTATCGCGCGCTCGGTGTGGTGGATCTTATCTTGGTGCCGTCGGCATTCACGTACACAACGGGTAAGGCACATTGGGAAACCCTGCTGCGTGCAAGGGCAATCGAGAATCAGTGTTATGTACTTGCTCCGGCCCAGGGCGGGGTGCACGAGAACGGTAGACGCACATGGGGCCATACGATGCTGATCGATCCTTGGGGTGAAGTCCTGAGCGTTTTACCTGAGCAAGCCGGGGTCGTAAGCGGTACGATAGAGTTCAGCCGTTTGCTCGAGGTGCGGCAATCCTTGCCGTCGCTTTCGCACCGTGTTTTATAGCTTGAGATATGAAATTGATTGATCCAGCACTTGCCTCCTTAGCGACTGCAAAAAATTTGCTCTTAGACCCTTGGGGGTTGAGTGAGTCGGACATGGCTCGGGCGATTGGCGAAATTTTTACGCACAAAGTCGATTACGCCGATCTGTATTTTCAATACACACGCAGCGAAGGCTGGAGCCTTGAGGAAGGCATCGTCAAGACCGGTAGTTTTTCGATCACACAAGGTGTGGGCGTGCGTGCGGTTGCCGGCGAGAAGACTGCGTTTGCCTATTCAGATGCCTTGTCGCCTGAAGCCTTGTTGTCATCGGCGCGCGCGGTGCGCAGCATTGCCCGCCAGGGTGCAGGTAAGGCTAAAATTCACGAGGGAAAAATTGTCACAGGCCGTGATCTTTATCAGCCGATCGATCCCTTAGACACGTTGAGTGCACCTGAAAAAGTTGCCTTGCTCGAGCGTGTCGAGAAAATGGCGTGCGCGCGCGATCCGCACGTCAAGCAAGTGATGGCAAGTCTTGGGATGGAGTACGACGTGGTCATGATCGCCGCGAGTGACGGTCGCTTAACCGCTGATGTCCGTCCCTTGGTGCGCTTGTCCTTGTCTGTCGTGGTTGAGCGCAATGGGCGTCGCGAGAGTGGTAACGCGGGCGGCGGTGGTCGTAGCGGTTTGATGTACTTCACAGATGAAGTTTTGCGAGACTATGTCGAGAAGGCCGTGCATGAAGCGATGGTGAGTCTCGATGCACGACCCGCACCAGCCGGAGAGATGACGGTGGTGCTGGCCGCCGGTTGGCCCGGCATCTTGCTACATGAAGCCGTCGGACACGGTTTGGAAGGTGACTTCAACCGCAAAGGGTCTAGTGTGTTTTCTGGTCGGATCGGACAACGCGTTGCCTCTAAAGGTGTGACGGTTGTCGACGACGGCACGATAGAAGGGCGGCGTGGTTCGTTAAACGTCGATGACGAAGGTAACGCGACGCAACGCAATGTGTTGATCGAAGACGGCATCTTGCGCGGCTATATGCAGGACACGCTTAACGCACGTCTCATGAAGACCGCGCCGACGGGTAACGGGCGGCGCGAGTCTTTTGCACATCTGCCCATGCCGCGTATGACCAACACTTTTATGTTGTCGGGCAATACTGAGCCAGAGGAGATCGTTGCCTCGGTCAAGAAAGGGATTTATGCGGCGAACTTTGGCGGCGGACAAGTTGATATTACGAGCGGTAAGTTTGTTTTCTCTGCCTCAGAAGCCTACATGATCGAGAACGGTCGTATTACCTATCCGATCAAAGGTGCCACGTTAATTGGTAGCGGGCCAGAGGCCATGAATCGCGTCGAGATGATTGGAAACAATATGAGTCTAGACAGCGGAGTGGGTACCTGCGGCAAAGAAGGGCAGAGTGTGCCGGTCGGTGTTGGAATGCCAACGATCAAGATGGCTGGACTCACGGTCGGCGGAACCGCCTAATACGTTTTTTATATTGAAGTTGTTTGATTCAGGAGCTAGTCGTGCCACACAATACTGATGATCTGCGTATTCGGGAAATCAAGGAGCTTGCTCCACCTGCGCATGCGATGCGTGAATCGCCTTGCACTCCGGAAGTGTCCTCTCTCGTTTATGAAACGCGTCAGGCGTTGCATCGTATTCTGCACGGTATGGACGATCGCCTTGTCGTAGTGATTGGGCCATGTTCGATACACGATACGAAAGCTGCGATTGAATACGCAAACAAATTGAATGCACAGCGTGCGCGCTTCAAGGGTGAGCTTGAAATCGTCATGCGCGTCTATTTTGAAAAACCACGCACCACGGTGGGCTGGAAGGGGCTGATCAATGACCCAGATATGGATGGCAGCTTCAATATCAATGAAGGCTTGCGCATCGCCCGCGCCTTGTTGCTAGAGATCAATGCCATGGGTCTTCCCGCAGGGTGTGAGTTCCTGGACATGATCACGCCGCAATATATTGCGGACCTTGTGTCCTGGGGTGCTATTGGTGCGCGTACAACAGAGAGCCAGGTCCATCGTGAGCTGGCCTCAGGCCTGTCGTGCCCGGTTGGTTTTAAGAACGGTACCGATGGCAACATCAAGATCGCGGTTGACGCAATGAAAGCCGCGTCACAGCCACATCATTTCTTGTCGGTCACCAAGGGTGGCCATTCCGCCATCGTGTCGACACTTGGGAACGAAGATTGTCATGTCATTTTGCGGGGCGGTAAGGCACCCAACTTTGATGCAGAGAGTGTGCAGGCCGCTTGCGCCGAGATGGCCAAATCAGGGCTTGCCCAGCGCGTGATGATTGACGCGAGCCATGCCAACAGTAATAAGAAGCCTGAGAATCAGCCGGCAGTGTGCGCGGACGTTGGCGCACAAATTTCGCAAGGCGAGACCCGCATTATGGGCCTGATGATTGAAAGCAACTTGGTGGCAGGTCGTCAAGATCTGATTCCGGGCCAGCCCTTGGTCTACGGCCAGAGTGTGACCGATGGTTGTATCGATTGGGATAGCTCCTTTAAGGTGCTCGAAGCGCTTGCGGAGTCAGTACGCGAACGCCGTCGCACCCTTCTGAAAAGCGAACAATAACGAAACCAAGGACTGCGACGATGAATGCTCCCCATGACCTGCAAACCCTACGTCGACCACTGCCGGTAGAGATGAGCGAGGCACTGCGTGCGCGCTTCGGCGACCGCTTTTCGGTTGCGAATGCCGTACGCGATCATCATGGTAATGATGAATCACCGTACCCCTCGATGCTGCCTGATGGCGTGGTCTTCGCGCAGAGCACAGAGGATGTCGTCGCTGTCGTCAATTTATGTAATCAGCATGGCGTTCCGCTGATTGCGTATGGTGCGGGATCTTCGCTTGAGGGGCATATCCTCGCGATCGAGGGCGGTATCTCGCTCGACATGACACAAATGAATAAGATCGTTGTCTTGCATGCTGAAGACCAAACGGTCACCGTGCAAGCGGGACTCACGCGTAAGCAACTGAACGAACAAATTCGGGATTCAGGTTTGTTTTTCCCGATTGATCCCGGTGCAGATGCTTCGTTAGGCGGCATGTCGGCTACGCGCGCCTCTGGGACGAACGCTGTGCGCTACGGCACGATGCGCGAAAACGTTGTGTCGTTGACGGTGGTCACCGCGCAGGGCAAGGTCATACGGACCTCGCGTCGTGCCCGCAAATCCTCCGCTGGTTACGATTTGACGCGTTTATTTGTCGGCAGCGAAGGCACACTGGGCATCATCACTGAAGTGACGGTCAAACTCTACCCACAGCCTGAAGCCGTTAGCGCTGCGGTTTGTAATTTCCCGACCGTGCACGAGGCTGTGCAGTGCGTGATCCAGACGATTCAACTTGGTGTGCCCGTTGCACGTGTCGAGTTAATGGACGCCAACGCCGTCATGGCGGGTAATCGTTACGCCAAACTCACCCTGCGTGAAACACCTTTATTGTTATTTGAATTCCACGGCTCCGAAGCCAGCGTGAAAGAGCAAGCACAGACGGTGCAAGAGCTCGCCAAAGACTGCGGTGGGATGGATTTTGAATGGGCAGAGCGTCCAGAAGATCGCAACCGCCTCTGGACTGCGCGCCATAACGCCTATTTTGCTGGCTTGCAATTGCGCCCCGGGTGCCGTGCAAGTACGACCGACGTGTGTGTGCCGATTTCTCGTCTCGCAGAGTGCATCGACGAAGCCACTATGTTGTTAGAGAAAGCGAGCTTTCCGAGCACCATCGTGGGTCACGTTGGTGATGGTAATTTTCACGTGCTGATGCTGCTTGATCCAGACAGCCAAGAGGAATGGGAAGAATCCGAACGCCTGAATCACCATCTCGTGACACAAGCGATTGAGGCGGATGGCACTTGCACTGGTGAGCATGGTATTGGCTTGCATAAGAAACAATTCATGGCGCACGAGCACGGTGAGGACGTGTTAGACCTCATGCGGTCCCTCAAGCATGCGTTTGATCCGAACAATATTTTGAATCCGGGAAAGATCCTGGATGCACGCCCTTAGGCTACCAACATGAACGCGATCACTGAACCTGGTTTGAACTCTTCTGCGATCGCGTCGCGTGAGCAGGTATTGCTCGCCTTGCGTGCGGTACTGCCGCCACACTGTATTTTGAGTCGCGAAGAAGAAACGCGTCCCTATGAGTGTGACGGCTTGTCGCTCTACCGTTCAGTGCCGATGGCGGTGGTATTGCCCGAGTCCGAGGCGCAGGTGCAGGCCGTACTCAAAACGTGTAAGCGTTTGCGTGTACCTGTGGTTGCGCGCGGTGCTGGCACAGGTTTGTCGGGTGGTGCGATGCCCCACGCGCAAGGCGTGTTGCTCGGTTTAGCCAAGTTCAATCGTATTAAGCATGTGGATAAAGAGGCCGCGATCGCCGTGGTGGAGCCAGGCGTGCGCAACTTGGCTGTGTCAGAAGCTGTTGCGCCCTTTGGTTTGTATTACGCACCGGATCCCTCGAGCCAGATCGCCTGCACCATTGGTGGCAATGTTGCAGAGAACTCTGGCGGCGTGCATTGCCTTAAATACGGGTTGACCGTTCACAACGTGTTGAAAGCGCGCGTGATCACCATCGATGGTGACGTGATTGAGTTGGGCTCTCTTGCGCCCGATGCGCCTGGCCTGGATTTGTTGTCGGTGTTCGTCGGCTCCGAAGGGATGCTAGGTGTGGTGACTGAAGTCACCTTACGTTTAACACCCAAGCCCGCGCTCGCACGCGTCATCATGGCGAGTTTTGATGATGTAGAAAAAGCGAGTGATGCGGTTGGGAAAATTATTGGCGCTGGCATTATTCCCGCAGGCCTTGAAATGATGGATAAGCAAGCAACGCAAATGGTTGAACCCTTTGTGCGCGCGGGCTATGACACTGAGGCCGAAGCGATTCTGCTATGTGAGTCCGACGGCACGATCGAAGAAGTCGCCGAAGAAATCGAACGTATGGAAAAAGTCTTCCAGCAGGCTGGTGCGGTGCGTCTACAAGTATCGCAATCAGAGAACGAGCGCTTGTTGTTCTGGGCGGGTCGCAAGAATGCCTTTCCCGCAGCGGGACGGGTATCGCCTGACTACTATTGCATGGATGGCACGATCCCCCGACGACGCCTCGGGCACGTACTCAAGGCGATTCAGCAAATGGAAATTAAATATTCCATGCGGTGTGCGAACGTTTTTCATGCTGGTGATGGAAACCTCCATCCCTTGATTCTGTTTGATTCAAACATCGCGGATGAAGTGCGTCGCGCAGAGGACTTCGGTGCAGAAATCCTAGAGCTCTGCGTCGAGGTCGGTGGAACAATCACCGGCGAGCACGGAGTCGGGATGGAGAAAATCAATCAAATGTGCGTGCAATTTACGCGTGATGAGTTGGACTCCTTTATGGCCGTCAAACGCGGCTTTGATCCCGACTGCTTGTTGAACCCTGAGAAAGTCATTCCCACCTTGGTGCGTTGCGCCGAGTATGGAAAGATGCATGTGCATGGCGGTGCCTTACCGTTCTCTGATCTGCCGAGGTTCTAAGCGATGTCGACAGAAATTTTGGCTGCTTTAGCCGAGCAAGTGCGCAGTGCTGCTGCGGATCAGCGACCCGTGCTGATTCGTGGTGGGGACACCAAGGCCTTCTACGGTAATCCGTTTGTGCCGAATGGTGTGGCGCCAGTCATCATGGATATGCGGTGCTTAAAAGGCATCGTGAACTATCAGCCCTCAGAATTGGTTGTTACTGCGCTTGCCGGTACCCCTTTGCAAGAAGTTGTGGATACGCTTGACGCTTCCGGGCAGATGCTTGCGTTTGAGCCGCCAGGGTTTGGTGGCGGGGCAACCGTTGGTGGCACTGTATCTGCCGGTCTCTCTGGCCCGGGACGCCTTGGCGCAGGTCCTTTAAAAGATTTTGTTTTAGGTGCGCATCTGCTAGATGCTCAAGGACGCATCCTCAAGTTCGGCGGTGAGGTCATGAAGAACGTGGCAGGCTATGACGTCTCGCGTTTGTTGGCCGGTGCGATGGGTTCCTTCGGTGCGTTGACACAGATATCGCTCAAAGTTGCGCCAAAGCCGTTTGAGACCTGCACACTCGAGTGGTGGCTTGATGAAGCCGAGTCACTCAAGCGCTGCCATAGCTGGCGTGCGCACCCGTTATCGGTATCCGCCACCGCGTGGGAGTCGCAGGGCGCAACAGGTCGCCTTCGTGTGCGTCTAGCCGGTGCTGCAGCGGCGCTGCGCTCGGCGCGTCAAAAGCTTGGCGGTACCGTCGTGGATCAAGAGCAAGCACAGGCCTACTGGAATGCGCTACGCGAGCAACAATTACCGTTCTTCAAATCAGAGGTGCTCTGGCGAGTTGCCGTCGCACCCGGCACTGGCCCGCTTGGCTTAGGCCCCACACTGATAGAGTGGGGTGGTGATCAGCGTTGGATTGCCGCATCCTTAGAGGCCGCGGTCGTGCGAGACGCAGCGGCGCGTGCCGGTGGGCATGCGACACAGTTCCGCGCGCAAGTGCCGAGCGCACATCCGCAATCGGGTGTATTCCATCCTGTCGCACCGGGCTTGGCGCTCATTACGCAAAGACTCAAAAATGAATTCGATCCTCAGGGCTTATTCAACCCTGGTCGTTTGATCCCTAAGGCTTAAGCGCTATGCAGACAAATCTTGCCGAATGGGCACGCGATTCAAAATTAGGTCAGGAAGCCGACGACATCCTGCGTCGCTGTGTGCACTGTGGGTTTTGCACCGCAACCTGTCCGACCTATCAGGTGTTGGGAGATGAACTCGACAGCCCGCGTGGTCGCATTTATTTGATTAAAGAAGTACTGGAAGGTAAGGAGCCTACCCAGGCAACGCAACAGCACCTTGACCGTTGCCTAACTTGCCGCAATTGCGAAACGACGTGCCCTTCAGGTGTGCAGTATGGGCATCTGGTGGATATTGGTCGGCAAATCGTCGAAGAGAAAGTTGAGCGTCCTTTTATGCAGCGCTTGCAGCGCACGTTGCTCCGCAAAGGTTTGGTCTCTCCGCTTTTTGCGCCAGCCTATAAGCTTGGCCAATCGCTGCGCGGATTCTTGCCGCAGAGCTTGCAACGCAAGATTGTTGAGGCACGTCCCGCGGGGGCGATACCTCAGACGCAAGCACACGTCAAGCAAGTATTGCTGTTAGCCGGTTGCGTGCAACCCACGATGATGCCAACGATTGATGCGGCAACGATTAGAGTCTTAGATCGTTTGGGCATTGGTACGCAAATTGTTGCCGGTGCGGGCTGTTGCGGCGCGTTGAATTTTCATTTGGATGATCAAGACACGGCGCGTAGTCAGATGCGCGCAAATATTGATGCCTGGTTACCGTATGTTGAGTCTGGCAAGATTGACGCGATCGTGATGAACGCCTCGGGTTGTGGTGCGATGGTGGCAGAGTACGCGCATCATCTGCGTGATGATCCGGTTTATGCACCGAAGGCCGCAAAGATCGTGGCGCTGGTGCGTGATGTGGCACAGGTTGTCGGACCCTACGCAGAGCAGTTAGCACAACAGCTCAATCCACAGAAGCTCCCTAAGCGCCCCGTGTTTCATCCACCTTGCACACTGCAACACTGGCAAGGCTTGCGTCCGGCAAGCGAACAACTCTTGACGCAGTTGGGGATGTCGTTGCAACCCTTTACTGAAAGCCATTTGTGCTGTGGCTCGGCCGGTGCCTATTCGGTCTTACAACCAGAAATATCGACCTCGTTACGCGATCGCAAACTGGGTCATTTGAATGCAGCGCAGCCTGACATCATGTTGTCGTCGAACATTGGTTGTATTGGGCACCTGCAAAGTGGGACGGATACCCCTGTGCGCCACTGGATTGAAGTGGTGGATGCTGCGTTGAAGTGATGGTGTCGTGCTATGTAGCAAAAGAGCGTGGATGACGCGATAGACTCGTTAAGCCGCAATCCGATAATTAAGGAGGCTAGTTTGAAGAAATCGTGGCAGCGTAAATTCGGTGCACGTCAGTGGCTTTTGTTACTGAGCGTTGCGATCTTGGGCTTAAGTCATTTATCGGCCGCTGCGGCGTGTCTATCGCCCGATCCCTACGCGGTGAACTCCAATACCAGTACAAATTTGGTACAGGCCAGTGGATGTACTCTCGGCAGCTTTACTGTGGGTGCGGGGATCACACTTTCAAGTCCTGGTGGGTCTCCCATAATCCAGAATGATGGCACGATAACAACCATCACTAATAATGGCACTATTTCTGATAATGGCGTTGATAGACCCCATGAATTGATCTTTAACGCTAGCGCCGGGAGCAACATAACAACAATCATTAATACGGGAACGATGTCATCATTTATCGGTGCGATTCGGAATGCGGGCGCCATAGCGACGATCAATAATTCTGGCGCTATAAGTAGTAATGATCAAACAGTTCGCAACACTGGAAGTATTCTCGAGCTCATCAACACAGGCACAGGCACTATCGTCGGTGGATCTATTGGCATTGTGAATTCTGGCGTGATATCGCTAATCAATAATTCTGGCGCTATCAGCAGTAATTCTCAAACAGTTAACAACACCGGAGCCATTATCCAGCTCATCAATACAGGCACTATCGTCGGTACAAGTGCTGGCATTGATAACTCCGGCGTGATCACTACGCTGCATAACCAGCAGGGTAGTAACGGGGGTAGTCTGTTGACCTACAGTGGGATCTTGCCCACAAAATACAGGATTGTTATTGCTGGCACGACAAATTTTGGTCGATTGTCTGCTGGGTCGGTGACAGGCGTTACACAATTTGGTGTCTCGACGTTTTCGACGACGAGTCCATCAATTATCAACATGACATTTGCGAATGTTCTAGTCGGTATAACCCCTGCAAATCTTGGCCTTGGGTCAGCCACGACTGTCAGCGACGTATCTAATGGCTACTCATATACATTGACTCAAACCGATTTGGTCTCAAAGTCCTGGAGCTTGACTATTACGGCTTGCCGCGATTGCACCTCAGGTAGCTCAGGCTCATCGTCCGGCGGGACAGGCGTCTCAAATATTTCCAGCGGCACAAGTGTTGGGCTTGCCTCAATTGGTGCGAACCCCGTTTTGTCTGGTGGCACACTTGTATTGTTAAGTGGCGATAGCTCAAGCACCGCGTTTAGCGTGACCAGCGCAAGTACGATTCAAAACCCGACCTCAGGTTCTGCCACGCTTTCTGGCGTGTTCTCTGGCGCCGGTGGTTTAACGTTCATCGGCACTGGCAGCACGATCATGAGCGGTGCCAACACCTACAGTGGCGGCACGACAGTAGCTGGCGGCACCTTGGTAGTGGCTGGGCCGTCACCAACGGGTACTGGCGATGTCTTCGTAGCCTCTGCTGGCACGTTGATGGGCACAGGAACGATTGCAGGTAACAGCATTGTGAGCGGTGTGCTTAAGCCGGGCAACTCACCAGGCTATTTGTCGTTCACTAAAAACTTGACGCTGAACTCTGGGTCGACCTATCAACAAGACATCGCTGGTACTGTGCAGGCAAGCAGCTCTACCCCTGTCGGTGCTTCAGGCTATTACTCATTTGTGAATGTCGGTAGTCAACTGGTGATTAATTCCGGCGCGACCTTAACCCCGCGCTTATCCAACTTGTTTAGCGCAAGTGAATCGGGCTACGGCAGTGCGATCTATGTCCCAGCGCTTGGCGATCGCTTCCGCATGGTGACGGCTACGGGTGGCATCTCGGGTCGCTTCAGCACACTGACGCAACCAACTGAGCTCGCAAGCGGCACACAGTTCATCGCATTCTATAACGTCAACAGCGCCAATAGCCTTGATCTGGCTGTGACACCGACTTCTTACAGTTCTACGTTGTCATCTAGCACCACGAACGCTAAGGAAGTTGCAAACGTCTTGGATCAGCTCTTAAGCGTTAACAAGACGGGTACTGCGACAGCCGCACAAGACTCTTTACTCTACGCAGTGGCCGGTCAAACCGCAGCAAGCCTTCCAGGCTTTGCGCAGTCGCTCTCGGGTGAGATCCACGCAGCCTCGGCAGCCACGCTGCCACAGGCCACACAACGTGTGCAGCAAGCCGTGTTGGCACGCTTAGGCGACTTCCCGATGGCTCCGAATCAACTTGGTGGCGGTGCTGGCAATACACCCACCCCCTTATCGTCAGGTGCTGTCACAGGTAATAACCCCTCGGGGCTACCTACCGCCAACATGAGTTCAAATCCCGCCGTCAACCCCAACGCTGCAAACTTCACGAGCGCAGCCGTCGCAGACGGTCGTGCCTGGGGTGAGATCGCCTACCAGCGCGGTGAGCGTTCGGGTAATAGCGGTGGTAATGGATTCAATAACAACCTATACCAAGCTGTGTTTGGTGTGGATGCGTACACGAACGCTGCGCTTGGGCTCAAACTTGGTGCTGGCTTAGCGCTCTCAAACACCACAGTTAATGCCACGGGTGGCAACAGCACTATCCAGCAGGGTGCCTTGTTCCTCTACGGAAAGATGCCTGTGGCAGAAGATTATGTACTCGACGGTATGGTCAGCCTTGGCCTAAGTTCCACCAACCTCTCGCGCAGCGACGTTACCGGTATCAGCAGTGGCTTTAGTAACAAGTCTGTGATGGGTAACGATGTGCTGGTCAGTGCAGGCTTGAGCCGGCCGTTTGAGACGAGCGGTGTGCGCATCACGCCGTATGTACGACTCACTTACCAGTACGTGGGCCAAGCCGCTTACGATGAAGGCGCAAGTGCTGCAGCCCTTACCGTCGCACGGATGAACGCCAATGGTGTGCGTGGAGTGATCGGTGTGGGCGCCGGGTCACTGAACAAAGACCCACTCAAAGATGAATACACCTACCGCGCGAACCTCGCGATCGGTGCTGACTCGCAGGGCTTACTCAACCCAACACTCAATACCACCCTCGGTGGCTACTCAAGCAGCGTCACCACACCCACAGCAGGCTCCACGTTTGTGCAAGCTGGTTTGTACGGCACGGTAAAAGTGGCTGATAGTGCCTACGCTTACGCAGGCGTCTCGGTCGAGGCTAGGACAGGGCAGACGTTGTATGGCGGGAGTGTGGGATTGAGGGTGGCGTTTTAGGGGGGTGGTGCCTAAAGTTAGTATCCCTC
>NZ_JAHXRI010000006.1:625695-999835 GCF_019923725.1 Zwartia hollandica | reverse complement strand
CATAACAGGCATACTTACCCAACCTGGCCTGTGCTTTAAGTTTTTAACTCGAAGAAATCTAACTAGCAAGGCTTATTATTATTCGGCGACAAGTAACTTAGTTTCCATCTCGGGTAAGAAAGAGCCACCCAGAGGTAGCGGTCTTTCCGAGTTCACAACTGTATGTGGACTAATAGACAGTCACGGTCAATAAAAATTTACGTCTGGACTGGTACGACTGTTATTGCTTGTAAGCCGACCAAGCATCTACTTCAAAGCTAGGTGCCATTTCCGACAGAGTTTGCTACCACCATATAGGCCTGAGCGGTCGTCTGCTGCGTTCCCAATGGGTGCAAATTCCCCTCTATCGGTGTATCTTGTCGCTTAAGCTGTCTAATTAGGTTTCGCGTCATACCGAACCCGAAGCTAACAAATCTCTGGCTTCATTAACAAATGAAATCATTAACTGTAATTCTTGAATGGCTAGTCGCGCCTTTCCTCTTTTTTACTGGATATAAGTCCTTTCGTGATAACGCCGCGCTTGGGAATGTGCGCCTAAATAGGCTTGGTCTCCATGTATTTCGCGCTTGGTTGGCAGATCGCATGGCGCGTCTACGGCGCTTACTCTTAGGTCGATATGTACCAGATTCTGTTCGCAAAGAATATGAGAAAAACGGCTTTGTGATGCGCGAGAGTTTTTTGTCAGCTGCCAATTTTGAGGGAGTACGACGCGAAGTATTTGAGTCCGACTGGCCGATACGTGAAATGCAACAGGGAAGTGCGCGCACACGCAAGGTATTTCTTGATATGGCGACACTCGCACATTCGCATCCGAATCTTTTTCAGCTCTTGTCGAGCAAAGACCTAATTGCACAGATACGCTACGTGGCAGGAATCGGTGGCGAGCCCTTATTTACGATTCAACATCTGATATGCGAGGCTGGGCAACAAACTGATCCTCAGATGATGCTTCATCAAGACACTTTTCACTCGACGGCAAAGGCATGGCTATATCTTGAAAATGTTCCTGAAGATGGGTGTCCATTCTCTTATGTGCCTGGCTCGCATATAAGATCGCGACGAAGACTTCGGTGGGAATATGAGCAAAGTCAACGGGCTCGTTTGCACCCAGTGCTCTATCACGCACGTGGCTCGTTCAGAGCATCACTAGAGGACATCAGATGCATAGGATTGCCAGATCCAGTGCGGTTTGTGGTGCCTGCTAACACTCTGATTATTGGCGACACTTCCGGATTCCATGCACGTACGCCTACAGCCGAAAAAACGGTCCATCGAATCGAGATATATGCCTCGTTACGCAGAAATCCCTTCCTACCATGGACTGGACTAGATTTTTTCTCATTACCTTTCATACGAAAGAATCACGGCGCATGGGCGATAGGCTTGATGACCCTATTGGCGCGCCCGGGCTGGGTAAAAATGCCTTGGAAAAAAACGGGGCATGGGAAGCTACGTAGCTAACCTCTTTGCGAGAGGGGACCGTTAAGTTAAAGCAGAAGCTTTAAGCGTTTGGATCATTTGAAGATATTTTTGGTGGGCGGTACAAGGTTCGAACTTGTGACCGCCGCCATGTGAATAGGCATCCGACACTCACCGTACGATCGGCGCAATGCTGCTGAACTGATCCGTCCATAACCTCAACCCAGGCTGGTCGTAGGGCTCGTATCTGAGCAAACGACCCTGATCGTCCCGAACTTCGCGACTAACCGAGGAGTGCGCCTTCAGATAGGCTTGGTCATGTGTCATGATGAAGTGCAGATTCCTTCTCACTTTACGCACCTCATCCATATTCTGGTATTTGTGACGGTGGGCCATACCCAACACCTCCGCTTGAGCCTTCGCAATCGGGTAAAGATTCAAATAAGCATTGGTGATGTTAATCGCGATGTGACCATCAGGTTTCAGGTGATCACGATAAATCTGAAACGCCTCACGCGTCAACAAATGGATAGGCACCGATCCGCCTGTGAAAGCATCCAACACAATCACGTCGTACAACTTGTCTTTGGACAGCTGCTCCATGCGCAACCTAGCATCACCTAACAAA
The DNA here is from genome assembly GCF_019923725.1 of Zwartia hollandica. Lineage (GTDB taxonomy): Bacteria > Pseudomonadota > Gammaproteobacteria > Burkholderiales > Burkholderiaceae_B > Zwartia > Zwartia hollandica. The sequence continues at coordinate 997,788 of NZ_JAHXRI010000006.1, read as the reverse complement.
ATATTCTGCTCACCGGCCTTGCAGGTCGACAAGTTGTCAAACCACTCCTGTGCAATCTGCACGGCCGCAGGGTTGATTTCATAAAAGTCGTAGGCATCAGCTGGGCGTGCGTAGTTGGCCAAGGTGCCAGCACCCAAACCAATTAACGCAACCGAAAGCGACGGTTTTTGTGTCATCACCCACTGTAAAGTCTCGCCGATACCGCTGTCTCGCGCATAGTAAGTTGTCGGCACATGACGAAGCGCGTCAGAAAGAAACTGCTGACCATGGGTCACATTGCCACTGAAAAAAACCCGGTCATTGCGCTCGGGGTCCGATGCAAATCGTCGCTCTTTCACGGCAACAGTGCCATAAAAATTTCGGACTTGGTCTAGTAAAACTTCGGTATCGTCGCCCTTGTGGACGTCACGCCAAGACCTCGGGCTTTCCATGAAAAATATCGAAACCACCATGACCACTGCCGTCAACGCGCCCACCGTCGGACACACATGGCCAGGGGTTTGCCTCCCAGCGCGGAACAACACATGGCACGCCAACAAGGCCACCAAGATCAGTGCCATCAACCACTCGTAGTAATCGTCAAAGAATTGAGTGGCCACAAGGGTCACGAATAAGCCCCCGAACGCCCCCCCAATCGACATACACAGATAAAACTCGGTCAATCGACGCGTGTCCACCGGCCTGCGGCGGTACAACTCGCCATGACACAGCATGCACACCACAAACAACAACGCGTAATGCGACCAACGCACTTCATTGACGCCGGACTCCCATTGAATACCGAGCCAACTGGGTATGTCGCTCAACCCTGAGGTCGCTATCAACAAAACCAGCGTGAGGAAGGCAAACAACTTGGGGCGGTACCACCGAGGGTGGTCAAACGTCAGGATGAAAGTGATCAAATACAAGCTCAGCGTCGCCACCCAAAGCCCTGGCTCGGGTGCCACGTCGTGGCTAATCTGATCTGTGGTTGCAATAAAAACAAGTGAAGCCAAGGCCGGCAAAGCCACCCACGACATGCGCAGGGTCAACGAAGGCTTCAATACGCTGCCCGCATTCCCCTGAGTGGTTGGCACGCCATCTACGGCATCAGAATGAGCTGCGCCGGCAGGAGAATTATTTTGCCACGCACCAAAAGCCACCGGCAAGCAAAGCAAGGCAAAGACCCAAAAGCCAGCGGTCCAAAGGCGCCCCATTTCCTGCTGCTCCAGCCAAGGCTCGAGCACATACGGGAAAGACAAAAGTGCCAGGAGCGAACCTACATTAGACAAAGCGTACAAACGGAAAACTGATGAGGAGTGTGCCGTGCTGGTGAACCAGTGCTGAACCAAAGGCCCGGTGGTCGCCAAACAGAAATACGGCAAGCCCACACTAGCACCCAAAATAAGCAGCACTTGAAAAACAGGTGAATCAGGTGATTCAGGTCGAAGTTCTAACCCAGGTAGCACCCTGGTAGCCAACAAGGCCGCAAGCACCAGCAAGGCCACATGGATACGCGCCTGAGTTTTCCGGGAAGGCAAGGAGGCCAAAGCGTGGGCATAGAGATAGCCCAAGCACAGCAGGCTTTGAAAAAACAGCATGGCCGTAGTCCAAACTGCTGGGCTGCCGCCAAACCATGGCAGGATCTGTTTGCTCAACAGGGGCTGCACCTGAAACAACAAAAACGCGCTAGTAAAAATCGTCAGTGCAAAGGGCAAAAAACTCCACGGATTGGGAGTTTGGCTCGGTAGGGGATGGGTCATGATCAAGAGGTGACTGGGGGCTACGAATTATTTTTTTAGTTATGACCGTCTCAGAACCTCATGTTTGAGGAACCGTCATGCCTAGCGCTCATCGGATCGTAGCAAATTTCAATCATGTTGAACAATAAATGCTTGAATAACTTAAAGATATTTTTGGTGGGCGGTACAAGTTTCGAACTTGTGACCCCTGCCGTGTGAAGGCCACCGATACCTTCTTCATTTCTTTTTTATTTTTCCAACTAAATATTGACCATTTACCTCAAACGCTTCAAATTCGACTTCATCACCCGGCTGAAGACTTTTTAGCAGCGCAGGTTGTTTTGCGACAAACACCATCGTCATCGGCGGCATATCGAGCGCTTTGATGTCTCCATGACGGATAGTGATTTTGTTGTTGTCGAGATCAATACGTCGAACAACTCCCTCGGCCATTGCTTGTGCAAAGCTATTTGCACTCAGTGCACATATGGTCATTCCAAGAAATAATTTAATCAATGACTTATTGAGTTGCATTATTTCGCCCCGGCAATCACGGTAATTTTCCCAACCATACCTGCCTCGTAATGACCCGGCAACAAACAGGCAAAATCAAAATCTCCGGCTCGGTTGAAGTTCCAAATGATTTCGGCACTTTTGCCCGGAGACACGTGAGCCATGTAGGGCTCATCATGCTCCATATTAGGATGTTTTTTCATCATTTCCGCATGTACATCAAGCTCCTGCTTCGTGCCTATCACTAGTTCGTGCATCACTTTGCCTACATTCTTGACTCTCAATCTAACCGTCTCACCTTGTTTGACAGTGATTTGCGCTGGCATGAACCGCATTGTGTCGAGCATCGTGACCTCAATGGTGCGCGTGACAGCCTTTGCATCTCCACCTATGCCCCATTCTTTTTGCTCTTTAGGCATCGCGTCGTGATTCTTATGACTCTGTTGATGGGCTCGCACAGCAAGAGTTGTGGCTCCGAGGGAGAAGCAAACAAGCAAGGAGATCAATATTTTTTTCGTCATCATATGGCACCTATTTCGGCTAAAGACTAACTAGTGTTTGTGAGAGCCGCTTGTTGATTGGCTAGGTTTTCGAACTTGTGCGTTACCCACGTCCACCGATGGCGCCGGCAAGGACCCCGTCTGTCCACTACCGGGCTGATCGGCACCATTTCGGTTCACTGCAGGGAGCTTGCCCTTATATTCGTAAGCCTGCGTACCCGCTGGTTGCTTGTACCAGCCTGGATCTGAATAGTCATCAGGCTTTTGATCCTCGCGGACCTTAAGCGTAGTGAACATCCCGCCCATACCTATTGGACCGTATGGGCCTGTGCCAGTCATCATCGGTATCGTGTTGGGCGGAAGCTCCATCTCCATTTCTTTCATGTCATACATGCCGCGCTCACCCATGACCATATAGTCAGGCACTATTTTTTGGATCTCTCGAACCAGGCCTAAGTGGTTGAGTCCAATCATTGTGGGCACATCATGACCCATCGCGCCCATGGTGTGATGGCTTTTGTGACAGTGCACAGCCCAGTCCCCCGGCTCATCGGCAACAAACTCAATTTGGCGCATTTGGCCAACTGCAATGTCCGCCGTAACTTCTGGCCAACGAGCCGAAGCGGGCACCGGCCCCCCATCCGTACCGGTCACCTCGAACTCGATACCATGCACGTGAAAGGGATGATTTGTCATCGTCAAGTTACCAATACGAATACGCACCCGATCACCTAATTTTGCAACCAAGGGCGATAGTCCTGGGTAGACCCGACTATTAAAAGACCAAATATTGAAATCAAGCATGGTGTTGACCTTTGGTGTCTTGCTGCCCGGCTCGACGTCAAAGGCATTCAGCAAAATACAGTAATCGCGGTCAACCTCACTAATATTGGGGTGCTTGCTTTTAGGATGCGTTACCCAAAAGCCCATCATCCCCATCGCCATTTGTGTCATCTCGTCAGCATGAGGGTGGTACATGAAAGTACCAGGACGTTTTGCAACGAAGTCATAGACGAATGTTTTCCCAGTGGGGATGGGAGTCTGATTTAGACCACTCACCCCATCCATACCGTTTGGTAGTCGCTGACCATGCCAATGAATAGTCGTTTTTTCGGGCAGTCGATTCGTTACAAAAATGCGAACACGATCTCCCTCAACGACTTCGATCGTTGGGCCGGGGCTTTGTCCGTTGTAACCCCACATATTTACCTTGAATCCCGGCGACATCTCTCGAACGACCGGCTCCGCTACAAGATGGAACTCTTTGACGCCCTCGTTCATACGGTAGGGCAAGGTCCAGCCGTTAAGAGTGACGACAGGCCGATACCGCGCATTGTCACCCGTCGTCTCAGGCCCCCGCCAGGGTGGCGCTGTGCCAGCATTTGGCTGAAATATTGGCTCTGGCACACTAGCCAAAGCGTGTCTGCCAACGGCTGTCGCAGTGACTGTGCCAGCTATGCCAATCAGCGCGTTTTGTATGAAGTCTCTGCGTTCCATAATATCTCAATGGCCTTTGCCAGTAGGGCTGTTGACTTCGGCACTATTGGCGCTATTGCCAGGACTTGAGTAGGGCGCACCCGCGAGTAAAGCCTGCATGTCAACCAAAGCTATCCAAAACGCTTGTTTTGCTTGAGCAACAGCCACCTCCGATTGCATTTTGGTTTGCGCCTTGGCGATCAAATCCCACGTGCTGATGAACATCCCGTTGTAGCGCGTAAGCGCCTCCTCTTCCGCAGCGCTATGCAGATTTTGAAGCTTGTTCAGAATATCTGACGCCTGCGTGTGGGTCGCGCGCAAATGTTCACGCGCCTGCTGTAAATCTGTTTTAGTTTTAATTCTCAAACGCAGCATCTCCGAGCGTGCCTTGATTGCCTTCTCAAGGTCGTGGTTCCAGAGTATTTTTGAACGGTCTAGTGTAGGAATCCCAATCGTCCAGCTCGCGCTCGCTCCTATCATTTTGTCGATCTCTTGCTGCCACTGTCCCAACATCGCAGGACCGACAACTCGCTCATAATACTGGGTGTCTTTCTCCAAGATTGCGTATTGAGGATGACGGGCCAGCAATTCGGTCAGTTGCTGTTCCAGCGGAGTCAGTAGTTCGGATAAGCCAGCAAGGTCTTTGGGTTTTGGTAGCGTGTTGGGTAAGCGCCAAAGTTCCGAACCGATTTGTGCGAATAATTTTTGCCTCGAGTTGAAGGCAGTTTGCTCCGCCACCAAAAGTTGACTACGTGCAGACTGATAGCCAATCTCGATGTCGATGCGTCTATTGCGGCCCCAGTTACCGATCTTCTCCATTCGTTTGGCGAGCTCAAGTGAAACGCTAGCCGCTTCGGCGAAACGTTGTCGGATGATGAGTTGTTCCTTTGCAGAGACAGCTTCTATCCAGAGCCTTTGTGTGGCTTGCTGCAACCCGAGTAGTTGAATGTCACGGGACATTCGTTCAACGATACTAATCGCTTGACTTGCCAGCGCATCAGCGTGCAACGTTAGGGTCGCATTTCGTGCGAGTTGTTCCGTCAGTTCGGGGGCCGCGGGGTCCTCTTTGAAGGCACCAAGCATTAGGTTGGAATCCCGCTCACCCGCGCTAACTCGACCGCGCTCAGCTTTAAGTAAATCGATATGACCCCGCGGAAATCGACCGACTTCGGTATTGGCGTTACGCCATTGCCTAAGATCAGACTGTTGCGTAGACTGCGCGCGTACATTAAACGACTGATTAAGTGCCGCAAGAGCAAAAAATAAAGTTATCGACTGTACTAGTCGGGGTCGTACGCTGTAAAAAAACATTATTGCCTAGGTTGCATGAAACCTCTGGTTTGTCTGCAGTAACAACTTTTGCAGCGAATAATCGAGAATGTAGTGTTTCATGGCCAAAGCAGACGTGACGTTAACATTACAAAATTGTCATGTTGCGCTTGGTATGTTGCGTTGCCAGAGCGCTGGGGTATAGTCCTCAGAGACGCTAGCTTAGGCCTTAACACCCCTGATGCTAGCGCTGACCATAGGAGTTCTTCCCGTTGAAAATCTTGATCGTCGAGGATGAGCCAAAAACGGGCGAGTATTTGCGCCAAGGTTTGCGTGAATCCGGTTTTACAGTCGATCTTGTTCAAGATGGTCTGGATGGTTTACATCTCGGAATCGAGGGCGACCAGGACTTGATTATCTTGGACGTCATGTTGCCTCGCATGGATGGCTGGGGAGTCTTACAAGCGCTGACTCAGGCGGGGGTTGCGACACCAGTTATTTTTTTAACTGCCAAGGATCAGGTCGAAGACCGTGTGCGCGGCCTTGAACTAGGTGCGGCTGACTACTTGGTGAAACCCTTTTCTTTTGCCGAACTTTTAGCAAGGGTAAGGAATGTCTTACGACGTGGTCCAACGGCGACAGAAAGTCCAACCTTGCAGATCGCGGATCTCGAGGTAGATCTGCTTAAGCGTCGTGTCACGCGTGCGGGTAAGCGGATTGACCTGACGCCCAAGGAATTTGGCCTGTTGGAGTTACTAATGCGTCGTCAAGGTGAGGTATTACCACGTTCTTTGATCGCATCCTTGGTTTGGGATATGAATTTCGATAGTGATACCAATGTCATCGAAGTAGCGATGCGTCGGTTACGCGCCAAAGTAGACGAAGGCTTTGAAGTTAGGCTGATTCAAACGGTACGTGGGATGGGCTATGTACTAGAGCCTAACAAGGCGCGTGATGTTTAAACGGCTCACGCTGGTATCTCGCTTAACAGTTCTGTACGCCTTGATTTCGGCGTTAGTACTATGCGGGCTCGGCGTAATGGTCGCGCGTGCCAGCTATTTGCATTTCGTCGATCTGGATCTGGCTTATCTCCAGGGCAAAGCAAGCCTAGTACAACGTAACCTAGAGCAGAACTCCGATTCAAACGTAATAAGCTCCGCAATCGAGCAACAAATGGAAAGTCACGAGGGACTGTACATTGCGCTAACCGATGCAGCATCTGTGCGCCCAGTCACGAAGGACATAGACTTTTCTCAGCTACTTAAAGCTAGGCTTGCAGGCGGCGAGACCTATGATTGGCAAACAGGCGGGATGACTTTGCGGGGGATTAAGGAGCCCCTAAGACAGGGCGGTTTTTTATTGGTCGCCCTAGACTTACACCATCACGCCCACTTCATGACACAGCTTCACTACTCCCTAGCAATTTACTTGTTGATTGCCACGATTCTCAGCGGCCTATTGGGTTGGTGGGCGGCGCAGCGCGGACTAGGGCCCCTACGCGTTATGCGAGAGCGTGCCCGTAACATTGACTCGCGACAACTAAATATCCGAATGCCGACTGAGAATAGTTCGCCGGAGCTCGCAGAGCTCGCCCAGGGGTTGAATCTCATGCTCGAGCGTTTAGAGTCCGATTTTCAACGCATTTCGGAGTTTTCAAGCGATCTCGCGCATGAGTTGCGCACTCCAATTACCAACTTGATGACGCAAACACAGGTCATACTGACGCGCGAACGAGACTCAGCCGCTTATCGCGACACGCTTGCTTCAAACGCTGAAGAATTTCAGCGTTTAGCGCGCATGGTGTCCGACATGTTGTACCTCGCCAAGACTGAGAACGGGGTTGAGCTTCCCAATCGTGAGCCACTCTCACTAGCAAAAGAGGTGCGCGCGTTATTTGACTTTTATGAGGCCGTCGCAGAAGAAGCAGGCGTGCGCCTGTCGCTCGAAGGAGATGCAACGATCATTGGCGATCGTTTGATGGTGAGGCGCGCCATCAGTAACTTGTTATCGAATGGGCTCAGGCATGCGTTTAAGCAGTCCGTGGTCGAAGTTAGTGTGACTGCCCTCCCCGAGACTGTTGAACTCTCCGTAGTGAACGAGGGCAATCCAATCGATGAAGCGATGATCCCTCGGTTATTTGATCGCTTTTACCGAACCCAAAAGTCTCGCCCACATCCCGAGCATAGTGGTATCGGGTTAGGTCTATCCATCACTATGTCTTTGATGCTGGCTCATGGTGGCACTGTAAGAGTCAGCTCGAAACAGCCGCACACAAGATTTACACTGGTTTTTCCAACCTTTAGCAAGACCTTGTAACAAGGAGATCCCGCGATCTTAGGCTCGAACGAGTTTATTTTGGTGGGCGGTACAAGGTTCGAACTTGTGACCCCTGCCGTGTGAAGGCAGGATTTAGTGTTTTTTAACGTCCATTAAGTCTTTCGACTCCTTCATTTTACCTATGAAAATCGTCTATTTCAATCCATAGTCGTCCATAGTAGAATATCCGTACAAAATCCGTACGGAGAAAATCGTGGCAAATCCGATCGATAGCAAGACGAAGCGAGATCGCCTGAAGCCTCGGCGCGAACCCTATTGGGCGACACTGGAAAAGTTTGCAGCGCTCGGGTACAGAAAGCCCGCCACCGGACAAGGCACTTGGATTGCGCGGAGATTGGACGAGGATGGCAGAAAGCGGTATCAAGCTCTCGGCACACATGATTCATTTGATATTGCAGCAAAAGCTGCGCGGAAATGGTTGGCCCTTGCAGCCCAAGGGATCTACACCACCGACGTCAAGGTAAAAGATGCCACAGACGCTTATGTCCTTGCCCTTAAGGACAAAGGCCGCACATCAACCGCCCAAGATGCCCAAGGTCGCTTCAAGCGACTTGTAGATAAAGCGCCCATCGGGAGCATATTGCTAACCAAGCTCACCAGCATCAACGTCCGCAAGTGGCTCAACGACCAAATCAACAAAGACAAGGGCGCTGAGGAAGAGGACATCCGTCGATCAAAGGACTCAGCCAATCGAAATTTGTCGAGTCTAAAGGCTGCTCTCACTCTCGCGTACACCAATCGCTTAGTCGCAAGCGACGATGCATGGGCCATAGTCAAGCCATTTCGCCAAGTGGGCGCTCGTCGGAAAGATGCCTTCTTGACTATAGATGCACGTGCCGCTCTGCTTTCCGAATGTCCCGCTGACCTAGCCCTTCTAGTCAAAGCTGCGCTGCTAACAGGCGCTCGTCCCGGGGAACTGGCTGCACTTAACGTAGGTGACTTTAATAGATCACAAGGGGTTCTAACCCTGCGAGGTAAGACTGGGAGCAGAACAGTTGCAATCTCCACCGAAGCTGCAAAGTTCTTCACAGAAAGAAGTAAAGGAAAGACGCCAGCCGCACCTTTGCTAGCGACAAGCTTTGGTCAAGCGTGGAATAAAGATAGCTGGAAAAAACCACTCAAAGATGCGGTCACGAAAGCAGGTTTGTCGGATACTGTAGTGTTGTATTCGCTCAGACACACGGCAATATCAGAGATGATGCGGGCTAGCATTGATGTTTTTACCGTTGCGAAGCTTACTGGGACGTCGGTATCAATGATTGAGAAGAATTACGGTCACCTCAGGCATGACGAGGTTAAGGCTAAGCTGGATAAGATTCGGATGATCCGTTAGCTAGCAATCAAGCAGTCGCCGCGAAGATTACCCCATCCCTTGTTGATTTCAGCCAGCCGATACCCCACCGTACCCGCACCCCCGTAAATCGACGGCTTCGCTGTGCAGACCTATGTGCTGTATTTTGCTCAAACGATGCTGCTCGGGCGTTAAAAAGCCACCCGAAGGTGGCTAGTACCCAAGTGGGTTACAAGCGCAGCAGAAGCTAACACACCCAATAAAAATTCGTATCAGGCGTAAAAACTCCTCTCTGCGCACTACCGGCAGTCAGCTCCAGTGCATCATCAGAGACATCCTGCACAACAACTTCATCCAGTTCAATGTTCATAGCAGACTCCAAGGTTGAATACCCACGCCCAAGTTGGGTGTGGGTTTGCTGTCAGCAATAGCTAACACAGGTAAGTGCATTTTAAGGATGCCTTACCCTTATAGTCCTTAATGACGTCGCAGGGTAATAAATATGCGTTGTTGGTGAGTGACTGCGAGAGTTGGCTAAATCCCCTGAGACACCCGTAAAAACTGAGACACCTGAGCCATCACCTCGTAGCTGAGAATGCCGACCGTTTGTCGATTTCAGCCAGCCACACCCACTGTACCCGCACCCCCGTAAATCGACGGCTTCGGTATGCAGACCTATGCACTGTATTTTGCTCAAACGATGCTGCTCGGGCGTTAAAAAGCCACCCGAAGGTGGCTAGTACCCAAGTGGGCATGGGTTACCGGTCAGCAATAGCTAACACCCGCACCCCTTGGCAGACCATGGCTGAGGGTTGGTGGAGGAGCCACAAGCCAGCCCCCCCTGCGCAGCACCCGCAGCCAGCTCCAGTGCATCATCAGAGACATCCTGTACAACAACTTCTTCAAGTTCAATGTTCATAGCAGACTCCAAGGTTGTAGGTTACCGGCGCAGCAGGAGCTAACACTCGGCTAATGCATTTTAAGAATGCCTTAAATTTATAAAACTACTATTCGATGGGTGTCAACCGTTATTTGCAGTATTAGTGCGTGACTGCAAGAGTTGGCTAAACCTCCTGACTCACCCGTAAAAACTGAGATACCTGAGTCATCGCCTCAGCCTACCTCTTGTCGTTTTCAGCCAACCGACACCCCACCGTACCCGCACCCCCGCAAATCGACTGCTTCGTTGTTTGACCTATGCACTGTATTTTGCTCAAACGATGCTGCTCGGGCGTTAAAAAGCCACCCGAAGGTGGCTAGTACTCAAGTGGGTAGGGTTACCGGTGCAGCAGGAGCTAAGACCCTCAGTGTGATTATGCACCCAAGAGACAGGGCTAATAACACCCTGTATTACATGGGTAGGTTACGGTTGTTCCCCCCTTCGCACCACCCGCAGCCAGCTCCAGTGCATCATCAGAGACATCCAGCACAACAATTTCTTCAAGTTCAATGTTCATCGCAAACTCCAAGTGGGTTACCGGCGCAGAAGAAGTTAACACCAGCTAAAGGCATTTTATGAATGCACCACTTTTATAGTATCGGTGCTGAATGGGTGTCAACCATTATTTATGTGCAAGCGCGAGAGTTGGTTAACCTCCCTGAGACATCAGAGTGCATCCTGAGGATGCGCCTTGTTCGTCACCCCACTCCTGCGCCACGCATTCACAGTAACAAGCGCCAAGGCACGCTGACTAGCGGATACGCTGCCACGGCTTACATTATGCGCAGTAGCAGACAGTCGCGGATCGATTTCGTCTGACACATCGATTTCTGATTGACAATGCTTACTTATGCGTCGATGCTAACCACTTCAGCCGCCAGTCGAACGCCATCCTCTGATTCAACGGTGCGGAGTCGCACTCCTTGCGGAACTCAGCGCTCTTGATTATCTCAAGAGTGTCAGGTGGCTCCTCAGGAGCCTCCTCAGCTTTCTTCTGATTCATTCTGCAACTGACGCTTGCGCTCAATTTTCTCCCCCGAGTAGTCTCGCGCCTTCCATGGGCGGCGATAACGTTATCTTTGAATTTAAACCCAAGCCCCTTCTCGAAGGCATACGACGGCAATCTTGCAATCGAGAGAGTTTGAGAAACTCACAGCACTATTACTAGGTGGGTAAGGGGTATCGGGAGCTGATACTTGCTTCATCCGCGCCAGAGTGTAATTGCAATTAGTGGAAGTCCCTTCCACTCGCAGTCCCTCTAATGTATGTGGTGGCAGTTTCCACTCTAGTAGCACAACCGAGTGCCACTGATCATTGAGCAGCTCGGGCTTGAAGCCGATCTGCGCCGAACGTTTGTCAGCCTTTTGGAACTGGGCGAGCAGCATCCCAGTTTGATCACGCTATTCAAGATCGCCCCCGCTCTGGGCGTTACACCCTCGGAGGTCGTCAGGCGAACCGAGCTATTGGTGCGATAAACGGCGCAGCAAATAGGTACGACAACCCCATCCCCGCGACGGTAGCCAGCACATCGAGGTGATCATATGTGCCGGGAATATAGATGCCCTGAGCTACCTCAACGCCGATCATCAGAATAGATCCGAAAGCTAAGCAGAGCTTTCTTGTTGCCGGGCGATCGTTCCTACATGCAATCAGGAGAAAACTCATGAAACTGAATGACCAAAGCCCGTCTGGAACGTTATAGACCAGCCAGTCAAAGTTTGATCCGAGCTTGAAAGGGTGAGCGTTATAAGGCAGCCATTCGATCATTGCACTCAAAAGTAGCGGTGGGCTGGATCAAAAGGCAATGTAGATACCTCCAGCCAACGCTAACTGCAGGAGAACGTAAAGCAAACCCAGTGAGAATGTATTACCAAAGAGTAATCGTTGATTGTTAGAGTTCATCGCACAGAGTATTGGCTTTGCGAATGCAACTTGCAACAAAAAATTAGCAACTCGACCTAGTCGGACTGAGACCCGTAAAAAAGCCCTTTAGGATACCTTTAGGATACTAGACGGGGCTGTACGTCGGCAGTTACTTACAAGTCATTAATATTATTGGGATTTTTGGTGGGCGGTACAAGGTTCGAACTTGTGACCCCTGCCGTGTGAAGACTATGGCAGTTTGCCAATTTCTCCAATTAAATCAACGACTTAACCGCTTACAAAACCGCCAAAGTAGTATAGTTGTAGTATAGCCAAGAGTTATAAATTACTAATTTATTTGGATCATTTAGAACTTGTAGGACAGCAAGCGTAAAGAGTCTTTACGCTTGCGCATTTTGAACACTCACCCAAACCAATTAATTCAACGCCCTAGAATTCAAAATCCATAAGCCCCAATTTTGCTCATGGATTTGAATGTTGATTAGAAAAACCCATCAGTTGATCTGGTGCACTCCCAACTGGTGCGTTGCCCTAGTTCTGACCATCGCTCCGTGCATCAGTCCAGCTCACACTGGTGTTGTAGAAATTGAAGTTGTAGGCAACTACGATAACTCTGTGGGTAGCAGTGACTCAGCCTCTCAAGGGGTGATCAACTCTCAAATCATAGAAAACCGCCCTCTTCTACGCCCCGGTGAAATGCTTGAATATGTTCCGGGCATGGTTGTCACCCAACACTCAGGCGACGGCAAAGCTAACCAATATTTTTTGCGTGGTTTCAATCTCGACCATGGCAGTGACTTCGCTACCAGCATCAATGGCATGCCGATCAACATGCCAACCAATGCACACGGTCAAGGCTACAGCGATTTGAACTTTTTGATCCCTGAGCTTGTGCAGCGAATCGATTACCGAAAAGGACCTTACTACGCACAAGATGGAGATTTCTCCTCTGCTGGTTCCGCCGACTTTCACTACAAGACCAAGCTAGACAAGGACTTCACGCAATTCACACTGGGTCAGCGCGGCTATCAACGCTTTGTAGGAGCAGCATCGCATGAACTTTCCAACGGTATGAACTACGTTGTGGGTCTAGAGCGAATGAACAACAACGGCCCTTGGTCAACGCCTGAGGGTCTTAGAAGAACTAACGGCATCTTCATGCTCAGCGATGGAAGCAAAGCAAACGGTTGGACCGCAAGTCTTATGAGCTATCAAGCTCGTTGGACGTCTACAGATCAAGTACCCCAATCGTTGATCAACTCAGGCCTGAACAATGGGCAACCCTTTGGGCGATTTGACAGCCTAGATTCATCAGACGGAGGAAAGACTGATCGCTCAAGCCTATCTCTGGATTGGAGACAGTCACACGGGAAAGTTTCCGACAAAGTCATGGTCTACGCCATCAACTATGACCTCACTCTGTTTTCAAACTTCACTTATTTCACCAATGATCCCGTCAATGGTGATCAGTTCATGCAAAAAGAGCATCGCAATGTCTATGGCGTCAAAAGTTCACGTCAATGGGTGATTGATGGCGACGTTGAATGGATCAACACGCTAGGACTTCAAAGCAGAAGCGATTTAATAAATGTTGATCTAGCCAACACTCAATCACGCTCAGTCAGTTCATGGATTCGACAAGATAAAGTGAGGCAAAACTTGACTGGGATTTTTAGTGACGCACAGGCAAACTGGACGCCATGGCTCAGAACTAACTTTGGATTGCGATATGACCAATACAGCACCCATGTTAAGAGCGTTTTGCAAAACCAAAATTCTGGAGCAGCTACTGCAGGCTTATGGTCACCAAAATTCAGCATGGTCCTTGGTCCATGGCAAAAGACTGAATACTTCTTCAATGCTGGGAAAGGATTTCACAGTAACGATGCTCGCGGTACGACAGCAAAGGTTGACCCCATTGACTCCACTAAAACTGTTGCAAGCGTTCCTGGTCTAGTTGCATCCAAAGGCTACGAAGTCGGCATAAAAACCGAGGCCATACAAGGCTTGCAGTCCTCCCTTTCGCTATGGCGATTGGATTTCGATGCTGAGTTGGTTTACGTAGGGGATGCAGGCGGAACTGAATCAGGAAGATCTAGCCGAAGAACTGGTGTCGAATGGAATAACCGCTGGATGCCAAGTTCTAAGTTAGTCATAGACGCTGACCTTGCTTGGACAAAATCTCGTTACAACACTGAAGATGGATCTGGCGTGTTCGTCCCTAATGCAGTTGAGAAGGTAGCCTTGTTAGCTGCCACAGTAAAAGATGTTGGCAAGTGGAACTTAACTGGACAACTCAGATACATCGGACCTGCTGCATTAGTTGAAGATAACAGCGTCAGATCAAATTCGAGCTCCATCATCAACTTCAAAGCTCGTAGAAATTCCGAAAACAACCAAGCGATTTATTTTGATGTACTCAACGTCTTTGATCGCAAGTTCAATGACATTTCGTACTACGCACCAGACCCATTGCGAACCGTCCGCAATGGCACATTGATTTCTGACAATGCACTGGTTCATCCGGGAGAACCGCGATCTGTTCGATTAACTTACGCAATCAAATACTAATGGCCGCAACCTTTGGTGTGATGGCGTATGTGGCGATCAAAATTTCACATGCATCCTTGCTCACGTAGCGTGAGCATATTAAGTTTTGTAACCCAATTCAATCCGTTTTATCGCGATGAATAAATCAACAAGATTCAGTTTTACAGAGGCAAAAAAAAATGCTTCCTAGGGAAGCATATGCCGAACTCTTAAATAGTAAATTCTGAAAACAACCTAAGTGCTTGGTGGTGTTCAGATTTGGCAAAAATGGTGGGCGATGCAAGTTTCGAACTTGCGACCCCTGCAGTGTGAAGACTAAAGCACTTTGTCATTTTCCTGTTTAAAATCAACAAGTTAGCACATTACGCCGGGGCTAAAGTAGTATAGTTGTAGTATAGTTATGAATTAAAAGGTTTTACTTTTTTATAAGATTTTAGAACTTATAGGACATCAAGCGTAAAGACTCTTTACGCTTGTGTGATTTGAACTATCACCGAACCCGCTCACAAGTCACAACACGAACCAAAGTGTATAGAGTTTTCGCTGTAACTTCTATGGAGGCCAGCGATGGAAAAATCAAGACAGGAACTTTTCGAATTGGTCTGGTCAATGCCCATGACCAAACTCTCCAAGCAATTCGAACTTAGTGATGTTGGACTGAGAAAGATTTGCGTCAAGCATCAGATCCCCCTCCCCCTTCAAGGTCACTGGACTCGCAAACAATTTGGCAAAGAAGCTCCTAGACCAGAACTACCTGACAAAGATTTCAACCCCATCATTGAGATCAATGACGATTACAAAATCAAGCTGAATAAAGAGCGGTCAGAAGTAAAAAAAGCTGCGATAAAAATTGCGCTCAATCCACCAACGTCACAGCTGCGATCGCCAGAGCAACTAAAGCATGAACGCTGCATCACAGCGTTCAATGAGATCAAAGAGTTCATCGTTGAGATGGAGAAAAAACAAAACGTAGTGAAGTTTGAAACCATCAAGGACAAACCACCAACTTTTCCTCCAACACATATCTTTTCATTCTCGTATTTCCGATCGTCTAGACATGGATTTCCTTTGTACGCAACGGCTAGAAACGCCATCCGCGCCATCTGCATTGCTGATGAGCTCTTTGAACGATTAGAAGAAAAAGGGATCGAAATTCAAATTGATTTCGATGATCGTTCAGGGACAACAATGAACGCCGTTAAGGATGGTGAAAGACTTCAGTTCAATTTCCGAGAACCTTACACAAAGGTAGGGCGTACACCTGCCTTAAGCAAAATCGAAAAACAACTTCACAACTACGCATGGGAGTCGTCTCAAATAGAAGTGCCTCAAAACGTACTTTGTATAAATTTTGGATGGAGCTCTTACACAAAGAAAGCATTCAAAGATTCTGGTTTAAAGCTCGAGCATCAGATCGAAAACATAGTTGGCTACATTGTCAAAAAATTGGATGAGGAAATTGAAGAATCCAAGCAGCGAGAGATTCGAGCCCGCGAAAGCGAACGAAAAAAATACATATGGGACTACAACGAGCGCATTGCCAAATCTCGGAAGAATCAACTTGAGCACGCACTAAAAGAAAGCAAGGATTTAGAGAACCTTATTCGATTGAAGGTCTATCTCAAAACAATGAAAGGGATCTTTTCAAAACTGCCTGCCGATGAGAAAGCAGCTGGCTTTACGTGGATTGAACTTGTAAAGACTGAGCTCAAAACCATACAACCAATTGAGACTCGGATCAAAAGAATCAAGCGCGCTGCCAAGAAGCCCACAAAGAAAATCAAAGAGCTTTGGTATGTTGATCCATTACCTGATGATCACCAACCAGACTTTGAAGCTATATACGCAGAAGAGCGAAGACATTACATAGACTAAAAGTTGTCCAACAAGGAAGAAACATAGTCTTTGGGAAGTTGATGTCCCGCGTTTGGTACAACAGTAACTGGCAACCCAAGCAAGCTTGCAAACTTAGTGACGTTTTCTGGATTGCTCTGCCAGTCCTCTGAACCAACGTGAAAAGAACAGTTCAGTGGCGCTGGGTACTGATTGGAACTAGCAAGTTCACTGAGTCGATCTGCATACGGCGGGATAAATCCCATGCTGATTTCCTCGCTTGAAAACTCCCCTACGATTGGCGATAACAGCAGTATCTTTCCAATGAATGGATCCAATTTCGACAACGCATGAAGCAACAAATAGCCTCCGAAAGAGTTGGCAATGATCTTGGCATCATCGCGCCAAAAGTGTTCTTTTATGTCATTGGCAATGGTTGTGACTTGATCGTTGAAATCTAGCTTCTTAAAGACACCCACCGTCTCTCGTCCAACGACTTCATTCCCTCGAGCAACTAGAGCCTGCCCTAAACCATTGTTGATTTGACCGCCGTGACCTGGAAGGTAGTAAATAGCGGTTTTATTAAAGCCAGATATTTCCATTGATTTCTCGACTAATTTTTGAAAAATCTTAGGAAATTTAATTAGAGTCCTTGGCTTTCAAAGCATCAGCGTAAGCTTTTGCGTAGATTAATAGGAAATTTTTAGTGGCCCATTCTGCAACTTCATCGCGCCCTTTGCTCTGATTTTCGATCATGTATGCAAGGAATTCAGCGATTCTGTGGCAATAGACATTTACTGTAGACACTAAAATTTTTTCTTCATCAAGATACAAATCCGGCATAGTCAAACCTAAGGGCTTTCTTGTGGAAAAATTGAAGTCAAGGATCCAGTCAGTGAGTTTGTCAACATCTTCATCTGACAGTTCTACAGATACAAATTTTTGTTCATCATCAGAGTAATAGCCAGTTTTTTGTTGTCCAAGCATCTCAGATAAAAAAAACAGGAAATCTGCAGCAACCGCGACTGGAACATTAAAGCGCCGATTCTCATCATCGTACTGATGTTGGGTCATGAAATAATCTGACCAAAGTGTGCACCAAATAATATTGAAACTATCCATATAACTCTCTAGTCTTTTTAATTAGTCTTGAATGGCAGTCATTTTTTTCGCAGTATCTGAGCGCATCAATTGCAAAGAAATTGCTGTAACACTTTCAGCGAAAAAACCTTTGCACGGATCAGAGTTGCAAACTGCAAATAACGCTCGTTGTTCTTGTCGGCTCTTTAGATATTCGAAAGCATATTGATGAAGAGACGACAGATGTTTTCGAGGAGACAACTTAAATGAATGCATCTCACGAAGTTCGCCTTTGCTATCAATGCACCTGAACTTGATCATGTCGTCTTCAATTCTCACATCCTCGATATATGTATCTGCCATAACGTACTCGTATTTGACATGTGGGATAGACAACTTTTGAAATTTTGACGGCGCACGAAGTTCAATGCCTTCGATTTCACTTTCAATGATAGCTTTTAAAATCGGCTCAGGATTTTTAATGATCTCTTGCCCTGCTGCATCTGCTGCCTTGCTATCAAGAGCAATACTAACAATATGTTTTCTGAAAATATCTTCACAGTCGTTTGACGATTCAATTTCACCGCGAACGTAAGCAGGATGAAAATATTTAATCAAATCCTCAGTTGTTATTTGACCTCTTTTGAGCATGCGTTCAATATGGGCCGTGACTGTCATGTCACCCCTATTGCTCATCTTCATTAATAAAGTAACAACAGGAGGACTTTGCTCGCTTGTTTTTGGGGAGCCTAAAACGACCCTGCAATCAAGGCAGTATGGCTTGTCTACAGATCGTGACTCATTTGGAATTACTAGAGTTCCTGTGTAATGTTTATTGCCACGGTCAAGCTCATTTTGTCGCTGGCTAAGAGTGCCTTCTTCGTCGTACTGTGCATCTTCAAGAATCGCGAATTGCTGGTGCTTTTCAGTAATCGCGATACCCATTCTTAATGGGAGTGAAGCACTGTTCGTGTGGCCATACAAACTAAGAAAAACTTTCATGCCTTCACCTCCAAATTTGACTGAATATGCATGACACTAGCCCGAGCGTTTAAGAGTCAACTTGCTAGCATTTTGAACCCATTGAGTTCGCCTGCCAACTACGTGAGCCACAATCGCTGACCAAGAAATCAAAGGGGCAAATTATCCTAGACCCTATCAAACCATTTGAGCTATGCCTGTCGTGACCGCGAATCAGGTTCAAAAAAGCACTATGTTTTCTGCCTAAAAACCACGCTTTTGACCCGATAACGCACTTTTTGTCTGACTTATGGTCTTGAAAGGGTGCTGGGCACGTGAGTGAAATACCAGCTCGTCCTTGTCTCTTTCGTCATAGCCATTGGTCATTGGCTCGATGGGGGTCACTGGTTTTTGTATGGGGGTTGGTGGCTGGGGGTAGATTCTTTGCTGGGGGTTGGGTTTCATCAACTCCTTATGCAGGTGCTGGGCCAGTTGCTGATGTTGCTGGGCCTGTTGTTTTGTATCTTGGGTTGAAGTCACTTGCTGAGGGTTGGGCTTTGGTAGAGGTTTTGGAGCTGGGGCCATTGGCGCACGCTTGGGCTTAACCGCCTTGGTCTTTGATTTGGCTGAAGCTTTATGTGAAGTTTTGGTGGTGGGTCTGGCAACAGGCTTTGCTGGGTTAGCCACCCTACCCTTCAGGGTTGATGATTGAGGCCCCTGGGTGCTGTCAGGCTGCGGGACTGGCTGAGCAAATGCTGCCCACATCTTGTCAGATACCAGCTTCCACAGCGCCAGTTGGTCCTCAGGGTTGGCAATTTCCATAAATCTCATGTTTGGTCTCCTTTTCCTACATTTATTTATCCGTTGCCATAAATAAATGCATGCGAATATTTGAGCTTGCCAAACCAAAATCACCAGAGCAACTGAGGCTTGATCAACTGAAAGCCTCAAGCAAACGTGCCACTGACGTACTGAAAGTTGAACGCGAAAGACAAAAAGCACAACGCGCACAAAAAGCTTTGAGTCAACTACTCAAACCCAAATCGAACACGATCAAACCTATTCAACCAATCAAACCCAGATAGCCAAAAGAAAGCCGACCTTAGCGTCGGCTTGTTGAACATCAATGTGTTTAATTGGCTTTAGCTGGAAGCTTCAGGGTTGGTCGTTTGCCTGAAGTAGCTTCTTTGTCAAAGCCAGCTTTGACCAGTCCGCTAACAGCTTCTATACGCCCATCAAGTTCGCCCGCATCTACAGCCGTTCGCAACACTTCAAGCGTAGTGATAACGCCTGCAATGTTTTCTGTCTCGATGGCGTTCTTTCCTTCGACCACTTCGAGTGTACGAGCACCATAGCGAACAGTGATGCACATCTTGCCGTTATCGCTTGGCCACCACCATGGCTTCAAGCGCTTAGGGATCTCAACTTTGCGCGTCTCCCCTGTTGCTTCATCTTTAACGCTGCGGATCTTTACTGGCACAAACTCAGTCCCAGATTGAACGGCTTTGGCCATTTGTATCTGCTCATGAAGTTTGTTGCTAAGTTTTTGACGACGAGCGTGCTTAGGGCTATTGCCCTGTTGAGGCTTGCTGGCGACGAATTTCAATGCACTTAAACCTGACATTTGCTACTCCTTGTGTGTGTTGCAGGAATAACTAATTTATTGTCAGACCATGGCTCTGGACAACCGAAATGATTGGTAACCCGACAGATTGGAAGGACTCAGATTACTGAAATTTAAGATGGTCAAACTGGCTTTGAACCTGAGTAGTACGCTACAGCACGCGCTTGCTCAATTGCCATTCGGTCCTTGTGTTCTTGCTCTTCACGCTTTGCGTTTAATGATCGCGGTGTGTAGCGTTCGATCTGCTTGGGAGTGAGATGCCAGTATGGGTTGCCTGTTTGCTCGCGCATCTGCCATTCAATTTCACTTTTGAATTCAGCACCCAATCGACGCTTGAAGAAAATGGCATCGTGAACATTGGCAATGGGTACATGCCCTTTAGCCATTGCTGCTTGACGAACAATATCCATGACATGCGTTTCGCCGTGCTGATAAAGGTAGGCGAGCACCTTGGCTTTGCTAGGTCTTCCGCTATCCGTCTGCAGGTATCGCTCGAGCAGCAAATCAGGACGGAACTTCTTGAACAAATCGTAGAGGTAGTCGTCCAGTGCGTTTTGCTCTTTGATGAAAAGCTTGACCGTATCGTCGGCAAGAAATCGCATTCTGTCTTCAGTGTTTTGCAGGATCTCTACAAGCGCTGGGTTAGTCCAATTGCCAGATGCATCTAACCACCCTTTAGCTGTTTGTCGTGCACCAAAGCTGATAGCGGTAAACGCTTGCTTGAGTAGCTTGGGTCGTAGATCTTTGGGTACCGGGCTACTTTCTGGAAAAACATAATGGCGCACTGTCGCCATGAAGTCTGCTTTGTCTTCCAAGTACAGGAGCGTGGCGGGAAATGATTTCTTCAAATCTTGATCAAGTCCACTGGCAGCTAAGTAGCCACGGGCATAGCCCATTTTCCAAGCGACTACGCTGCTTCGGATGTCGTATTCCCAGCAGTTACCCAGCATAGCGCGGCGCAACTCCTTGTTGACGTTTTGAACGCTGGTTCCTTCGTAATAGGTACGACCAAACGGACTGAGTTTTTTGCGTTGGAGGTAGTAGCCCTTGGTAACAGCGGCTATGCCAAGAATTGATAACGCTTGTCGAAGTGCCAAATCTTTCTTGGGCCCTTGGATCATCTTTGATTCAGTCTCAAGCCAATAAACATATGCCTTGACTGACTCAACATCAACTGGCACCCAATCGAAAAGCTGCCGCAGCTTGTCCTCGCGCCATTCCAAGTTGTACTCTGGATAAAGGTGATCAAACAAGGCAATGTTGCTGACATCATTACCGCTCAGGTACGCATCAATCTCTTCGTCAGTTGTGGCGGCAGACAGGGATGCAGCAGGAATCTGCAAGTCGTTTTGTATCGTGACAAGGGGTGTGAGCTTGACCTGGGAATTCTGCCCAGAGAACTTAGTGCCCTTGACCACCGTTTGGACGATGTCCCAGTCGTTGTCCGTGAGCCATTTATGCACGCGGATCTTTTTGGGTCCGATCTGCCCGCCTTTATTAGCCAGTTGGTCTAGTGAAATTGCGTAAAGTCCAAGTTTGCGTTGCTCGGGTGTTTGCCCACGCTGAAGGGCATCAAACAGCATGGATTCCACAACGCTGATGTATTTAGCCAGCGCCCGTTTGGCAGCCGCAGCTGGCTTGGGAAAAGCCTTCTGTAGGGCTGCTTCTACCGACTCATGGACTGTGAGCTTGATCACTTGATACACGTTCCTTGCAAATGAAATCTAGGATTTCCAGTGTATTTAGCACCTTTTTACAGATTTCACGACCACAAAAAAAGTCACAGACATATAGTAATTTATAAGCCTGATTTGTTGAAATATATTGGATAAGTGGGATCTTGGAGTGGCATTACCACCATATGCCGAAGGCATGCAGCTTCTCTTTTTTGATTAAGTAAAAGTTTTTTTCATTGACAGCTATGCAGCGATTGCGGCCAGCCGAACTGAGGTGCTTGGTTCATATTGCTCGGTAAAAGCCGTCAATGACTCACTGAGCATTGCGGTGACATGAACGACCGGTATCGAAGGAACTGCAGTCGTCTTGCTTGGCTGGTTAGCCGACCGCACCGAAAGCGCGTGGCTGAAAGTCCGCTGCTCGAAACGGTGAATTCACGCTCTCGACCCTGAACCGCCGTAGAGCTTTTGGGAAAGCTGTCGTTCAACGACCCAAGCTCAGCGACCCGGCGCACGGGACGCGTGGATTGCAAACCACGACGTCATGCCGGGTTCGCTGCAGCGCATGGTTATGCGGCACTTGGTTGTGTACTTCATGGGCCTCTACTTTTCTGCTTACGACCAAAGGCGGCTGGTCGCGGTTACATTTTCCTTTCGTGATTATGAGGCGAAACTTTCTATTCAAGGCTTTCGGATGGATCTTCCTTTACCTTTTTCAGCCACGATGAATTCCAGCCATCGAACACCTTCAGTCTTACTAGGGTTCCAATGGGAATGAGTGGTGCCGGCCGGAACGAGTAGGCTGTCACCGGGTTTTAGGGTAATGGGTTCCTTGCCCTCCTGCTGGAAAACTGGTGTCCCAGAAACTACATAGAAGGTGACCGCCGCTGGATGAAAATGGCGACGGTTGACACCACCTGGCTCGTACTTCACATCTATGACTGTGAAGTCCAGATTCGCTGTGCCGTCCACTCCGCGTACTATGAGATCCGTAGGTGTTACCCCAGATTTTTGTGGGATGTCTTTCGGATCTTGTGCGTGAGCTACAGACGCAGCTAGAGCCGCCCCGAATAAGATGAGTTTAGTTAGTCTGTTCATTTTCAATCTCCATTTCGATGAGTGCCGCATAACTTTGTTTTCGGGCGACTGCCCAGCTGCGTAACATCGTTACTGCTCCATAATATCACACATCGACCCACGGCGTAACGCGCTTGCTGCTTGGATGCCCGAGGCATAGACTGTACAAAACAACAGTCATAACAAGCCATGAAAACCAGCACTGCACCGTTACCACCGCTGCGTTCGGTCAAGGTTCTGGACCAACTGCGCGAGCGCATACGCTACTTGCATTACAGCTTACGAACCGAACAGGCGTATGTCCACTGGGTTCGTGCCTTCATCCGTTTCCACGGAGTGCGTCACCCGGCAACCTTGGGCAGCAGCGAAGTCGAGGCATTTCTGTCCTGGCTGGCAAACGAGCGTAAGGTTTCGGCATCCACGCATCGGCAGGCATTGGCGGCCTTGCTGTTCTTCTACGGCAAGGTGCTGTGTGTGGATCTGCCTTGGCTTCAGGAGATCGGAAGACCTCGGCCGTCGCGGCGCTTGCCGGTGGTGCTGACCCCGGATGAAGTGGTTCGCATCCTCGGTTTTCTGGAAGGCGAGCATCGTTTGTTCGCCCAGCTTCTGTATGGAACGGGCATGCGGATCAGTGAGGGTTTGCAACTGCGGGTCAAGGATCTGGATTTCGATCACGGCACGATCATCGTGCGGGAGGGCAAGGGCTCCAAGGATCGGGCCTTGATGTTACCCGAGAGCTTGGCACCCAGCCTGCGCGAGCAGCTGTCGCGTGCACGGGCATGGTGGCTGAAGGACCAGGCCGAGGGCCGCAGCGGCGTTGCGCTTCCCGACGCCCTTGAGCGGAAGTATCCGCGCGCCGGGCATTCCTGGCCGTGGTTCTGGGTTTTTGCGCAGCACACGCATTCGACCGATCCACGGAGCGGTGTCGTGCGTCGCCATCACATGTATGACCAGACCTTTCAGCGCGCCTTCAAACGTGCCGTAGAACAAGCAGGCATCACGAAGCCCGCCACACCGCACACCCTCCGCCACTCGTTCGCGACGGCCTTGCTCCGCAGCGGTTACGACATTCGAACCGTGCAGGATCTGCTCGGCCATTCCGACGTCTCTACGACGATGATTTACACGCATGTGCTGAAAGTTGGCGGTGCCGGAGTGCGCTCACCGCTTGATGCGCTGCCGCCCCTCACTAGTGAGAGGTAGGGCAGCGCAAGTCAATCCTGGCGGATTCACTACCCCTGCGCGAAGGCCATCGGTGCCGCATCGAACGGCCGGTTGCGGAAAGTCCTCCCTGCGTCCGCTGATGGCCGAATGCGCTGGTTGACGGCCCCACTCGTTTGCAGTCATCAGTTCAACTGGAGTGATCTCTTCTGACTTGATATAGCGCAAGGCGGTTATACCCCAAAAGCGCATGCTTTGCTCCCCTCAACTCGATGGGAGACCATCATGGAAACCTCAACCAATGTGGTTCATCACGAACCGTGGAACAAGGGCAAGATCGTCGGGCAGAAAGCGCCCTTCAAGGTGAAAGACATCTGGGCCCTACGCGTACGGCTTCAGATGGAAGGACGGGTTCGCGAGCTCGCCCTCTTCAACCTTGGTATCGACAGTAAGCTTCGCGGATGTGACCTCGTATCACTCAAAGTCCGCGACGTGACCCATGGCGATCAGGTGGCCAACCGAGCAATCGTCATGCAACACAAGACCAAGCGCCCAGTGCAATTCGAGATCACGGCTGTCACCAGAGAGGCCTTGCAAGCGTGGATCAAGCAGGCGGCATTGAAATCCGACGACTTTCTTTTTCCGAGCAGGCTCCACGACTCCCCCCACCTCGGAACCCGGCAGTACGCTCGGATTCTCGGGCACTGGGTGGATGAGCTTGGTCTGGATCGTTCCGAGTATGGGACCCATTCGATGCGAAGGACCAAAGCCACGCTGATCTATCGACGCACTAAGAACCTCCGAGCCGTGCAACTGCTGCTCGGTCACTCCAAGCTGGAATCGACCGTGAGGTACCTGGGTATCGAGGTCGACGACGCTCTTGAAATCTCCGAGCAGACTGAAATCTGAGACGGTCATTGAAGGCGGCCTTTGTTCCGACACCGGGTCGACCGCCTTCAATGGCAGCTATGTGGGTGCATTCAAAAGTGTTGCTTTCGGCCAATTACAGTCCTTCGCGAACGGCAGCTAGCTAGCTAGCGACGTGTCGGAACTACCGAGGTCGGAACTCACTGTTGCACCCTGGTTTCAATAGATCTGGAGTTAGTGCACGCATGTTCCCGAACCTTGGCTAACTGAATAGCTCAGTTAATGACGACATGCCGAGTTTATTGTGCGGTAGGCGGTACGTCTAAGAAAAGGTTAACCAGATTGGGGCGTAATAGCATCCACACCTACATAGCCCCCGGTTGACGAAATCCAACTTCCGGTCGGCCGTTTGACCAAGCTGCAAAATGCCTTGACACGAATCGCTCAAATAAATCAAACTATCTCAAAGATAGACGGGGCACATTCGCTTTCATAATATCAAAAGGGATGAGCTCATGCAGGTCGCACACATTCATATCCAGAACTTCCGAGGCGTCAAAGAGGCTTCCCTCTTTTTCTCCCAGCATGCCGTTCTGCTCGGTGATAACAATACGGGGAAGACGACAGTTTTGGAAGCCTTGGACCTGACACTTGGTCCAGACAGGCTGAATCGCACTCCCCCAATTGACGAGCATGACTTCTATCGAGGGCAGTACCACACCAAAAACGTAGGGGCTGCCCAGCCTATCGTCGCAGTTGACGCGCTAGGTGCACCTGGCGCCGAAGGCGCAAAAGGAGAGGCTACAGGCAAGGAAGCCCTAACGATCAAAATTGAAGTGACGATCATTGACCTAACGGGGGAGCAGCAGGCGCGGTTTGGCGACTATGTCGAGTTTTGGGACTCGAAACAGAAAAAACTTTACAGCGATGCTGCACCGGAAGGTGTGGACGCTGCAAACATAACGCATGCCCTGCGTGTCGCGTTCTTGGGCCACTATGACCCAGAGGAAGACGATTTTGAAGGAAAGACTTACTACGCACGTACGATTACCGGCGGTTCGCCTGTGTCATTTAACAAGAAGGATAAGCAGGTCTGTGGCTTCCTCTATTTACGCTCAGTGCGCACCGGTTCACGTGCGCTAAGTCTTGAACGAGGAAGCCTGCTCGACATCATCCTGCGCCTGAAGGAAGTACGTCCGCAGATGTGGGAGGGTGCAATAGAGAACCTGGCGTCATTCTCGGTAGCTGAAGACCCAGCACTAGGCATATCAGGTGTGCTTAAGAGCATCAACACAGCGTTGAAGAAGTACGTTCCAAAAGAGTGGGGAGTAGAGCCTCATCTAAAAGTCTCAAATCTGACCCGTGAACATTTACGAAAAGTCATCACCGCGTTCATTGCAACAGGTGAAGGTGACCATGCCGCCCCCTTCTATCGTCAAGGAACAGGAACGATCAACATGCTGGTCCTTGCTATGTTGTCTCAGATTGCCGAAGATAAGCAGAACGTCATCTTCGCAATGGAGGAGCCGGAGACGGCCATCCCGCCTTACGCGCAGAAAACTATCATCCATGAGGTCCGCAAGCTGGCCTCACAAACGCTGTTCACCTCACACTCGCCCTATGTGCTCGAAGAGTTTGCGCTGACTGAGACGATTGTTCTGTCGCGCAACGCAGCCGGCAAACTTCTTCAGGCGGAGGTTGCACTCCCAGACAGTGTGAAGTTGAAACGGTATCGGCAAGATTTTCGGCAAAGATTCTGCGAAGGGCTGCTCGCACGACGAGTTCTAATAGCTGAAGGAGCGACAGAATCCGATTCGTTCCCAGCTGCATGCCGGAGACTCGCAGAACTGAAGCCCGAGACCTATTCTTCAATCGAGGCGCTTGGTGTCTGCATCGTGAATGCCGATGGTGAAGGCAATATCTCTGATATGGCAAAACTGTATAAAGCCATTGGCAAACGGACATTCGCCCTTTGCGACCTACAAGATGCTCGTGCGCAGGCTCTGATTGAGGCCCAGGTCTGTTGGCGATCGCCCAAAACTGACCCACTTAGAGCAATAGTTTTCACCCAAAATTGACCCATGTGATTGAATGTCCTGCTCAAGGAATGAGCAGGAGAATTTGGAGTGATCACAGTGGGCATGCTAGCTAAAATTAGGCGGATGCACTTGCGCGAGAAGCTCTCGATCCGAGAGATTGCGCGTCGCACCAATTTATCCCGAAATACCATTCGGCAATGGTTACGACAACCAGATATGGTGGAGCCGCAGTATCCGGTTCGACCGATTAAAAGCATCGTTGAACCACACTTTGAGCAGATTCGGCAGTGGCTAAAAGCGGATAGTCACCGCGCCAAGAAAGAAAGGCGCACGGCCAAGGTGATGTTTAACGAGCTCAAAACCCAAGGTTATGCAGGCAGCTACGTGCGTCTAGCCACCTGGGTGCGTAAGTTACGCCAAGAGATCACGGATGCGCCAGACCGTAAAGCGTTCGTACCAATGTTCTTTGCTCATGGCGAAGCTTTCCAGTTTGACTGGAGCTGTGAGTACGTCTGGATCGCGGGTTTACGGCGACGGCTGGAAGTCTCGCATTGCAAACTTGCCTCGTCGCGTGCCTTCTGGATGGTGGCGTACTTTACGCAGAGCCATGAGATGCTATTTGATGCTCACACTCGCTCATTTATCGCGTTTGGTGGAGTGCCACGACGAGGCATCTACGACAACATGAAGACAGCCGTCGACAAGGTGCTCCGAGGTAAGGGGCGCAAGGTCAATGCACGCTTCGAAGCAATGTGTGGCCATTATCTCTTTGAGCCTGACTTCTGTAATGTAGCCTCTGGTTGGGAGAAAGGCATCGTTGAGAAGAATGTTCAGGATCGTCGACGTCAGATCTGGGTAGAGGTTGGTAACCAACGATGGGACTCACTCGAGCAAGTCAATGCGTGGGTCTCTGAACGTTGTCGAACGGCATGGACTGAGATGATGCATCCGCAATGGCCAACGATGACGATTGCTGATGTGCTGCAAGATGAGCAGCAGCAAATGATGC
Source organism: Zwartia hollandica (assembly GCF_019923725.1). Lineage (GTDB taxonomy): Bacteria > Pseudomonadota > Gammaproteobacteria > Burkholderiales > Burkholderiaceae_B > Zwartia > Zwartia hollandica. The sequence goes on along the minus strand of NZ_JAHXRI010000006.1, from coordinate 969,981 downwards.
CGTGCCCTAGGCCCTTTGATGGTTATGTCGAGCAACCAATAAGAGTCTCATCGACGAGCTTGATCCACTTTGAGCGCAATAGGTACAGCGTACCGACACCGTTTGCCCATCGCGTAGTCAGCTTGCATATCTACCCTGCGGAATTAGTGCTTGTTGCCGATGATCAGGAGATTGCCCGCCATGTACGTCAGTTTGATCGGTACGTAACGATCTATAACTGGGAGCATTACATCCCGCTCATTGAGCGCAAACCTGGTGCTTTACGCAACGGCGCACCGTTCATGACTATGCCCGACTCGTTGTTGAGTCTTCAACGCCACCTTCTTCGCCATCCGGGTGGAGATCGGGTGATGGCGCAAGTTTTATCTGCCATACCGGTGCACGGTATCGAAGAGGTGCTTGTAGCGGTAGAGATTGCGCTTGAGTCTGGACACCCAAGTGGAGAACACGTACTCAATGTTCTGGGACGTCTTAAAAATCCCGTCACGCCTGAAACCGTTCTGGTGTCTCCACTGAACCTCAGAGTAGAGCCCTTAGCGAACGTCTCTCGCTATGAAACGCTGCGTAACATTCCAACAGAGGTCAATCATGTCCCATGAAATCATTCGTCATCTGAAGTCACTCAAGCTCCACGGCATGGCCCATAGCTGGCCTGAGCTAACAGCGCACAATCGAGTCGCTGACTTCGATCCAGAGCAACTCATGATGCAGCTTATTAAGTCAGAGACGGCAGAAAGAGAGGTTCGCTCGGTAGCCTATCAAATGAAAGCAGCAAGATTCCCGGCTCATCGAGACTTCAACGGATTTACATTCAGTGAAGCGCAAGTCGATGAATCATTGATGGCCGAGTTGCGTACGCTGTCGTTTCTAGATGCCGCACATAATCTAGTATTTATTGGTGGTCCTGGCACAGGTAAAACGCATCTAGCTACGGCGCTCGGTATCGATGCAATCAGTCAACACGATAAACGAGTCAGGTTCTTCTCTACGATCGAATTAGTCAACGCTCTCGAGCTAGAAAAAGCAGCGGGAAAACAGGGGCAGATTGCCCATCGCCTGGTCTATGCAGACTTGGTTATTCTGGATGAGCTGGGTTACCTACCATTCAGTCAGGCAGGCGGTGCACTTTTATTCCATCTGTTATCGAAACTATATGAACATACGAGCGTGGCGATCACAACAAACTTGAGCTTTGCAGAATGGCCCAAGGTGTTTGGTGACGCAAAGATGACAACTGCACTACTAGATCGACTCACGCATCACTGCCATATCGTTGAAACCGGAAACGAATCCTGGCGCTTCAAACAAAGTGAGTCCAGTAAAAAACAGACCAACAGAAAATCAAACAAAGAGGGGGATTCAGATACGAAAAAACTTAACTTATCCACAGAAACACTGTAATTTATGCAGTAACAGGGTGGGTCAGTTTTAGATGAAAACTCTGGGTCAGTTTTAAGTGATTCTCAACAGAATAGCGCTTAGGGTGGTGGGTACCGAGTAGAAATCACCACCCTGAATTGAAAAGTACTTCACCATAATTTTTCGTAGCCCAATTTTTTATGGACGCAGGACCCAATCGGGCAAAGCGTGCGGGCATCAAAAAAGCCCTACAGCGCACTTTTACGCATGAGGGCTGGGCTGAGTAGCTGGGCAGCGGATTTATTGCTTGTAGGGCTTAAAAATTTATACGTTTTTTCAAGCGAGTTGCTAGCGCTTGGAACAAAAAAAAGCACTGAGTTCATCAGTGCTTTTTTGATCTGGTGGGTCGTAGTGGGATCGAACCACTGGCTTCCACCGTGTGAAGGTGGCACTCTACCGCTGAGTTAACGACCCAGATTCTTTGCTGCTTACTACTTTGACGTACCAAGCTTTTTACTCTACTGCTTCAGTGACTTAACTATCACCGACACATTCAAAACTACCTACTTTTGCGTACCCAAAATCTAAGAAAAGACATAGAAAAATCTATGACGAGTAGTATAGTTGGACTTTACTACTTTTTTCTTCTTAAATCACTTTAACTTTACGTTGCAAGTGCTTGAATTTAAAAAGAAATTTCTCAACTTTTTTGACACAAAAAACTCGGCAATTAAGCAGTGTGAAGGCAGTGCTCTACCACTGAGCTAACCGCCCAATCTGACGCGCACATATTGCGGCGGGATTGGAGTCTTGGAGTTAATCCAAGGGGCAAATTATACACACTCAAGCCTTTGATCCAATCGAAGACTGGTCACGACCGCTCTTGGTCGAACTTACGAATCCTCGCTTGTAGACTGTCGTTGCGCGGGGCACAAGGAAAGTAAAAAAACTGCGACAAGTATTGGCACCATTACCCAGTTCAACGCTTCACCCGGAGCAACCCCCTCGGTGACGACTGGTTTTAGATGGCCTGCGAGAGCCCGCAGAGGCGGCTCAAGGATAAAAACAAGAAGCACAAGCGGTACGAGTCCTCGGTAACGCAACAAAAGTACCCATAGCAGCACCGCCAACAGCAGCTGGATAGCGCCCCATTGCCCGAATATTGCAATAATATTTGCACCACCAGCAACCGATAGGTCTATGGTCGCAATACTTTGTGCACCACCATCGGGAGCAAGCATGTGTATAAGACTTCGCACTGTGATGAGGCACAGGTATAACACTGCAATCCACCAAGCTAAGGCTGGACCGCTTGAGATAGATGGATTGACCGGAAACAATGCGGTCAAATCAGGTCGCCAAACTTTGGGCAGCATATTTTTCACAAGCGCTCCATTAATTTAAGTCTTACATTGGGCAAAGAGTTAATAGTTGGCATCTTGCAATAGCCGCTTGTCTGCCGCTCCGAAGCGGGCTACTACCTAAGTGACGGCAAGAGTATTGAAATACACAAGCCAAAGACACTCATGCACATCGTGGCGAGCCCGCCCCCAATCCAAAGAACGTACTTATGTGAATTGGTTAGAACCGCAACATCAGCGCGTAATTTTGAAATTTCACTTTTACATTCATCCGCGTTGGTCGTCATCGCGTCCTTGAGGTCGGCAAGGTCAGATGTCACTTTGACTTCAAACTGAGAAATTCTATCCCCGAGGTGACCAACCTTCAAGTCTAGTTGGCCCACTTTCTCGTCTAGATGACCCACCTTGACGTCTAGTTGACCCACCTTCACATCTAGATGACCCACCTCCACTTCTAGGTGACCCACCTTCACTTCCAGGTGGTCGACCTTCTCATCAAGATGATCGACTTTCGCTTCGAGACGATCTGTCTTCATCTCAAGACGGCTAGTATTGGCCTCTAGTCGATCCGTCTTCTCCTCCAGGCGATCGGCCTTTGTTTCTAAACGATCGGTCTTTCCCTCAAGCTGATCGAGCTGTGTCTTCACTCCATGACTAAGCACTCTAAAATCAGCCTTTGTCGCATACTGCTCATGCCTGCGCAAAACAACCATCACAATCCCTTCTCAAAATAAATTTCAGAGATGATTTTCTGAAGCTTCTACTCTGAACGAACCAAGTACCAAACACAAGATAGAGGTCTTAACTATTACAAACATTTACAAAGTACCGTCTACAAAGTACTCGCATTCAGGACAGCGAACGCAGTCTCAGGCATGCCATTACAAGAAAAATCAGCCATAATTCAACCCAAACAACACCTATTTGAGACGAGCCGTGAAAATTACCGCGATTACCGCTATTCCATTGTCCTTTCGCCTCGATCAAGGCAAAACGGTGACGATGGGCATCGGCAGCACCACAAAGCGTGACGCCATCATCGTTAAGGTCGAAACCTCCGAGGGCATCACTGGCTATGGTGAGGCACATCCAGGACGCAGCCCAGGGGCCGTCGTCAGTCTGATCCACAACACCCTCGCGCCGATGCTAATCGGTATGCAAGCCACAGATTGCATAGGCGTTTGGAAGCGCGTACATCGCATGCAGCTATCTAGCCACGGTGTAGGTTCGGGCGCCTCACTCGGCTTAGCCGGTATCGATATGGCGCTTTGGGACATTCGCGGTAAGGCCGCGAATATGCCGCTGTATGAATTGCTTGGTGGCAGCAAGCGTCGCCTACCGGCCTATGCGGGCGGCATCTCGCTCGGCTATCAGCCCAAAGAGTCGCTCGCCGAAGAAGCGCAAGAATACGTTGCGCGTGGTTATAAAGCCGTAAAGCTACGCCTTGGCGACACGGCTGCAAAAGACATTGAGCGCGTATTACATGTGCGCAAGGTGCTCGGTGACGACATCGATATTCTGACCGACGCGAATACGGCCTATACCATCGCAGATGTGCGGCGTGTCTTACCTGTGCTCGCCGAGATCAAGGCTGGCTGGCTTGAGGAACCCTTCGCCTGCAGCGACTTCGCCTCTTATCGCGAAGCAGCCAAAATCACATCGCTCGTCCCCATCGCCGCTGGTGAAAACCACTACACACGTTTTGAGTTTGCACAGCTGCTCGAAGCGGGCTCCGTTCGAATCTGGCAACCAGACTTATCCAAATGCGGTGGCATCACGGAGGGCTTAGCGATTGCGGCGCTCGCTTCCGCACACCGCATCCCTATGAACACACACAGTTCGGCGACAGGCCTGAATCATGCAGCAACGATTCATTTCGCCTCAGCGATTGAGAATACGCAATATTTTGAAGCATGCGTGTCGCACTACAACCCGCTACGCGATATGTTCGGTGTGAGTTTTGAGATCGGCAAAGACGGTTGCGTCGAACCGCTCGATAAACCCGGAATAGGCATTGAAGTAGACGAATCGATCTTTGCAAAGTACCCATTAATTGATGGTCCTGGCTATGTAGTGAAGTTTTAAACATTCCAACGGAGATATAGATGAGCGCATTACTGAAACAGCTTTTACTGGGCGCAACCCTTGCATGTGCGCTAGTGACGACCGGCTTTGCACAACAGTATCCAAACAAAACCGTCAAAATTGTTGTGCCCTATCCACCAGGTGGCTTTAACGACACACTCGCACGCATCTCTAGCGATAAGCTTGGCAAGGTCTGGAGTCAATCGGTCGTGGTGGAAAACAAGCCAGGTGGTAATACAACGATTGGCAACAGCTATGTCGCAAAATCACCAGCAGATGGCTATACCATCTTGATCACGCCACTACCCTTCTCTGCGCTGCCTGGACTTTACGGCAACAAGCTTCCCTACGACGCGCTGAAAGACTTCCAAGCATTGGTCTGGGCGGGCTCGACACAAAACGCTCTGGTCACGCGCAAAGGCCTGAACATTAAGAGTGCGAAAGAGCTCGTTGAGTACGCTCGTGCTAATCCAGGCAAACTCAATTACGGCTCAACCGGCTCGGGCTCCTCGAATCACCTATCGATGGAGCTATTTATGAACATGACGGGCGTCAAGCTTACGCACGTCCCTTACAAGGGCAGCGCACCTGCAGTCGCGGCGCTGATGGCCGGCGAAATCGATGTGTTGTTTGACAATGTGCCAAACGTGATTCAACAGGTTCGTGCCGGAACAGTACTTGCGATCGGCGTCAGTGGAGCCAAGCGCACAGCCTTACTGCCAGATACACCAACCGTTGCAGAGTCAGGTGTACCTGGCTTTGAGGTAAACGTTTGGTTTGGCATGCAAGTGCCAGCAGGAACACCGCCAGCTATTGTGAAACAGGTAAACGGTGAGCTCGTAAAGATATTCCGCGAACCCGATGTGACCAAGCGTTTTAATGATCAAGGCGTAGAAGTCGTCGCGAGCACACCAGAAGAGTTCAGCAAGCTGGTGCAAAGTGAAGTGGCAAAGTGGTCTAAGCTGATCAAAGAAGCCAATATTCGGATTGAGTAACGATGAAAATTCAAGATGTCACTCTCACACTGTTTAGCTGGGACGACATTCCCTCAACCAGCTACGGTGCGCACACGGGTCGTTTTGCGGGGGGCAGCAAGCTTGGCTTGCTGGCCATTACAACCGACCAAGGTGTTACAGGCCATGCGTTTTTGGGTTCTGCTTTTTTTCCGGCAGACATGGATGGGGCAAGTCTCATTCGTTACCTCAAGCCTATCTTGTTGCAACAAAATCCACTCGATCGTGAACGACTCTATAAGGCGATGTGGAAGCGCGTGAGAACAACGACTGCACGTTGTATCGGAGCAGTCGACGTTGCGCTTTGGGATATTGCCGGCAAAGTAGCAAATCTGCCAATTCATCAGCTACTTGGCTCCTACCGTGATCATGTCCCAGCCTATATCAGTTCCGCTGTTCTCTCGAGCCCACAGGCCTATGCAGATGAAGCGCAGCATTACAAAGCGTTAAATCTTGCGGCCTACAAGATCCATCCGCCTCAAGTGTGGCGCGAAGATATCAAGGTATGTGAAGCCGTTCGCAATGCGGTGGGCGATGACTATGTACTGATGCTCGACTCCGTATGGAGTTACGATTACCCAGCCGCCCTGCGTGTCGGTAAAGTCATCGAAGAGCTCGATTTTTACTGGTATGAAGACCCGCTCGCCGATGCCGACATCTATAACTATGTCGAGCTAAAAAAACACTTAAGCATTCCGATCATGGCAACTGAGTATCCGGCCGGCGGCTTGGACTCATATGCCCCTTGGATCAAAGAGCGTGCGACGGATTTCTTGCGTGGCGATGTGGCTGTCAAAGGTGGAATCACAACGCTCATGAAGACTGCGCACTTAGCAGAAGCATTTCACTTAAATTACGAAGTGCATCATGGCGGGAACTCACTCAATAACTTTGCGAACCTTCACGTCATCATGGCGCTACAAAATACTGAGCTCTTCGAGGTGCTATTGCCGTCCGAGTCCCAGAAATACGGCTTACTTCAAGACATTGAAATTGATGCCCAAGGCATGGTGCATGCGCCCACTGGTCCAGGACTTGGCGCGCAAATTGATTTTGAATTGATTAAGCGCAAGACCCTTGGGGTATTGTCTTAGACGAAGGAGATCCAGGTCGCGAGCGATTTACCGCATCACTCCACTAACGTCCCAGCCTAGTTCCAAAAAAAATTGTTTCAATACGGGGGCCTTGGGGAGCGTCGCAAGAATCATCTCTCTGTCGAAGTGGTAGTCCTTAGAATATGTCATAAACTCCGACTCAATTTTTGTTGAACCTTTAGCTTTTTGTTCAACAACGTACCGCAAAATTAAGGCAGTGTTGTACTCAACATCGAAGCTATCCAGTGCATTCTTATTGCAATATTCATCGGGATTTAAGCCAAGTGAAAGAAAAGCATCCAGGCCACTCAATAGTCGAGGCAGATCAAGAATCTCTGGCTTAAACCCGACTTTCAGATCTAATAGCCGGCGATCGGATCTCTGCTGCACCGGTAAATATGTCGCCTTGTTTTTTAAACAGTCATCAATTTTTCGGTATATCACTGGGACTGTTCGTCCAGAGTAATAAAGGATATTTTTTTCACCGGAAGTAAACAGTAAGGAGTGCATTGCACTTCCCGCGTAACCAATAATGTTTTTATGCCTATTGAAAGCTCTGAACTGTTGTTCGATCGATAACGACTCAGGACAAATGATGGATGCACCCACACCCTTTAAAAGCTGATGCACAAGTCGTTCACCTACAACATATCTGCTATAGCCTGGAATCAACTCATGTCGCGATACGAACAAGGGCTCATCTGTATCGTTTGTTGGAAAGCTGTGTATCTCACTAAAATACCGGCTAAGTTTTAGATAATCAGAGTGAAAAAAATCAGGATAAATTACCGCTCGATCAGGAATTGTCAGTGAATTGATGATGGTTGGTCTTTCTATTATTCTGACCCGATCCCCAATTCCTAGTAAATCAAAAAAGTCTTGTGCAAATTTAGGAATTCCTGCGTCTGTCATTAGAAAAACAAACGTGTCAGATCCTCCCGCTTGGGAAACGATCCACAGCCTTGATAATGTATCGCACAAGAAATGCCCAAAATGGTTATGAAGAATCCCTAGGAAGATAGTCTCTCCATGAATTCGCTCAAAATCACCATTAAAAAAACTGACTAGTGTCGGGGGGTCATACGGCACCACACTCGGCTTTTTCCCCATGACTCTCGCTGACTCACCAATAAATCTACTGTCACTCGAGTAAATTCCACCGCAGAAAAGAAAACTACTGTTTCGCTGTCGTTCAAGCGCAAAACAGCGAACATCAAAGTGAGTTTTATATTTGAGTTGTCTGTAGCGATTGAAAAAAGACAGCACCGAACTTCCTTTCTGAAAATTCTTTGTCGTTTAAAACAACATCTATGAAATGATTCGTGAATGTAGACACTCCAGCGTCCACGGCAAAGCAGCAAAAGTACCCATTGCAGCAACGCCAAGAACAGTTGGCCAGGTTCTTAGCTTGCCATTACAAGCAAAATACCGAGCTCTCTGAGGTGCCATTGCCGTCCGAGTCCCAGAAATGCGGCCTACTTCAAGACACTGATGTCGTACCTTCGTCTAGGGTGCGCCACAGACACTTGCCTTTAACCGATTTATCGAGCGCAGCTAGATATTTTTCATGTGCCTCGAGCTCTTGTGCACTAGGCAAAATAACGGGTAGCTTCGCCGTATCACTGCGATGCTCGTTGGCCGCAGCCCCCTCGGTTGGGGGTACGTCAAACTGATCAATCATCAAACTATCTTGACCACGCGTCATCGCAAGCCAGACCTCGGCCAAGAGCCGAGAGTCTAACAACGCGCCGTGCAAGGTTCGATGGGAGTTCAACACGCCATAGCGGTCACACAAGGCATCTAGCGAATTACGCTTACCAGGATGCAGCGTTTTAGCATGTGCCAGAGAGTCGGTTACGCCCGCGCAATAGTCCGTCACCGACTTGCGCTCTACACGCGCGAGTTCCGCGTTGAGGAACTTAAGATCAAAGGACGCGTTATGAATAATCAATTCAGCGCCGTCGATGAACTTCAGAAAATCATCCACCTGATCTTTGAAGCGCGGTTTGTCCGATAAAAACTCGGTTGTCAGGCCGTGTACATCGAGTGCGCCTGGATCGCTATCACGATCCGGATTCAGGTAAGTATGAAAATGATTGCTTGTTACCGTCCGGTTCAAGACTTCCACGGCGCCAATTTCGATCACGCGATGACCGTATGCAGGATCAAGTCCAGTTGTTTCAGTATCAAGGATTATCCAGCGCATACGATCCAAACCATTCAGTTAAAAACAACTAAGCATTCTGCAAGAGCATCATACCTCTCACATCTTGGCCCGCGCCTCTTCAACGCCTCGGTTAGCTAACAAGTCCGCGCGCTCATTGCCCGGATCACCCGCGTGACCTTTCACCCATTTCCAGGTGATCGAATGTTTAGCGACTTCCTCATCCATCCGTTGCCAAAGATCCGCATTCTTAACCGGCTTTTTGTCAGCAGTCCGCCAACCCCGTTGCTTCCAGCCATGAATCCACTCCGTCATGCCTTTCATGACGTATTGAGAGTCGACATGCAACAGGACTTTACAAGGGCGCTTTAAGGCGCCGAGCGCCTCAATCACGGCGAGCATTTCCATCCGATTATTAGTCGTCAGCGGTTCGCCACCATGGAGCGTCTTTTCAACAGCCCCAAGTTTCAGAAGAGCTCCCCAACCGCCGGGGCCCGGATTACCCTTGCAGGCACCGTCGGTCCAAATTTCAACTGCGTCTTCGTTTTGCATGCGTCCTACTTAATTGTGATCTGGGGGCTCAATGACCCGATCGGTATGATGTTGTAGAGCAACGCCCGCCGCACGAGCAGCGACCCGCTTGGACTGGCGCGCTTTCCAACGAGGAGTAAGTAGTCGCATACCTGGCACGCGCTTGACGGCAGAAACGACATAGACGCCTCCACAAACTGGCCACCAGCGATTACCCGCCTGCTCTGCAAAAGAAAAACGCTCAATCCACTTTTTAGTAGCAAAAGGCGGGACATAGCAGCCAAAGTGCCCTAAATCAATGTCAAATGAAAGAAGTTTGAACCAATCTTTTAGCCTTGGCAGGGAAACTTGTGCGTTCGGAGCGACGGGGAGGTATTTTTTGCCAGGCAAGCGGTTACGCGCGCCCCACAAGCTCCAGGGATTAAAGCCCGACAGAACAATTCGCCCTTCAGGCACAAGCACTCGATCCACCTCCCGGAGCACCTCATGCGGGTGTTCCGTCAGCTCCAAACCATGAAATAACACCAATAAATCAATGCTTTGCGTTTCAAACGGTAAAAATTCGGGTTCGGCTTGAACCACACCCACCCAGTCGCCCGCATGCTTTTCTAGCGGGAGATTCGCACCGCAATACGCCTTAACGGGCATTCGGTTAGCTCGCAACAAATCCAACTCGGGCGTACCCAGCTGAATGGCGTTGTAGCCAAACACATCCGCGACAATCGCGTCGAACCGGGCCTGCTCCCACTCTCGGGCATATTGCCCGGAATCGGTTTGCAACCAGTCGCCGAGACTTACAATGGACGATTGTGTTGTTGACACGTGCTTTCCATAATTGAAGATGCCTACAGAAAAAATAGCTGCGAGCCACCTTGCCCCGGGCATCTACCCGGTCAGGGCCTTTAGCGACAACTATATCTGGCTGATTACCAATGGGAGCACAGCTGCAGTCGTCGATCCAGGGCAGTCCGCACCAGTATTAGACACCCTTAAGCGCCACAATCTAAAGCTTGTGAGTATTTTACTCACGCATCACCACCAAGACCATGTCGGCGGCGTTGCAGACTTGGTCACTCAGACCGAGGCCCATGTTTTCGGGCCTGCTACTGAAGTACTACCCCTGTGCGATACGCTCCTGCAAGAAGGAGATGTCGTCGAAAACACTTCGCTTGGCTTCTCACTACAAGTATTGGACGTGCCCGGACACACCGCCGGTCACATTGCTTACGCAGGGTTGTTCAACTCAAAACCCGTGCTTTTTTGCGGAGACACATTGTTTGCGGCAGGCTGCGGGCGGCTCTTTGAAGGCACACCCGCACAAATGCTCGCCTCGATGACAAAGCTCGCCAATTTAGCCCCACAGACTGAGGTCTATTGCGCGCACGAATACACCCTTTCAAATATGCGCTGGGCTCGAACGGTAGAGCCGGGTAATCACGCGCTCAAGCTTTGGGAAGAACAAGCACAACTGGCTCGCGATCAAGAGCAACCCACGCTCCCGAGCTCGATTGCCCAAGAGCTTGCCTGCAATCCGTTCATGCGAGCACGACAACAAACCGTGTCGAAAGCTGCATCCGAGTGGGCACAGCGCGCACTGGGGACCCCCGTCGAGGTCTTCGCTGCGCTGCGCGAATGGAAAAACAACTTTCGTTGATGCTGATGCAAAAATTTCGTGTTTTGATTTATGTTGTGTTGGCGTCACTCGCTGGCTGCGCGGGCCTTTCCGACAACAGTGGCCGTTTAGTCGCGCAAGATACTTCCCGCACCATCGATCTCACAGTACCCGCCTTGGATGTCTGGGAGCGAATCCGTCGAGGCTACGCCATCCCGAATCTGAATACGCCTTTGGTAGATAAGTGGACGAAGTACTATGCGTCGCATCCAGAGGCTATGCAGCGCATGGCTTCGCGCGCTGGGAAGTATCTGTATTACATCGTCGAAGAAATCAACCGACGCGGCCTACCCACGGAACTCGCTCTGCTCCCCTTTGTAGAAAGCGCATACAACCCGGTTGCTTACTCCAGCGCAAGAGCCTCGGGACTTTGGCAGTTCATTCCAAGCACGGGCACGCAATTTAAACTGAAGCAAGATTGGTGGCATGACCAGCGACGCGACCCAATTGCCTCGACCAATGCAGCGCTTGACTATCTGTCCTATCTTTTTGAGTTTCAAGGGGATTGGTATCTGGCGCTTGCCTCCTACAACTGGGGAGAAGGCTCGGTCAAACGGGCCATCACACGCAATATGGCCTCTGGCAAACCCACCGACTATTTGTCGCTCAATATGCCAGACGAGACTCGCAACTACGTACCCAAGTTACAGGCGATAAAAAATATTGTCGCAGATCCCGAACGCTATGCGGTGCTATTGCCACAGGTTGGTAATGAACCGTATTTTGTCACGGTCAAAAAGACAGTGAATGTGGACTTCAAGATTGCCGCAGAGCTCGCCGAAATGCCAATAGAGGACTTTCAAGCTCTTAATCCATCCTTTAATCAGCCTCTGATCTCGCCTCAAGAAGATCACGTCGTCATTCTCCCACGCGACAAAGTTGACATCTTTAAGGCAAATCTGGCGCAGTACAAAGGTGAACTATCAAGCTGGAAAATGTATGAGGCGCAACAAGGTGAGACCTTCGCCTCGATCGCCGCAAAGTTCGGTATTCAGGAGTCTCGGCTGCGTGAAGCCAATAGGATCCCGGTCAGCGTCAGAAGCGCCGGCGATCAATCGCTCTTAATCCCAACGCCTGCGGCGCAGGGCATCCGCATCACCCCCCAAATCGCTGCAGCGCAAGCGGTCAGAACCCATACAGTGGGTAATGGCGAATCTTTGGCAACGATCGCCCGACGCTACGGCACCACGGTCGCCACACTGCGAGCACTTAACAATCTAAAATCGGATACCGTACGTGTGGGCATGAAGCTTCGCATTCCAGGTACAGGGTCACGCAGTTAATCTACACTTCGCATATCTTTTATTCCACTTCTAGGACTAGTTCATGGGCTTTCTCTCCGGCAAACGCATTCTGATCACAGGCGTCATCTCCAATCGTTCGATCGCCTACGGCATCGCCAAGGCGTGCTACGAACAAGGTGCCGAGCTCGCCTTTACGTTTGCAGGCGAGCGGTTTGAAGAGCGTGTAAAGGAGTTCGCCGCAGAGTTCGCCAGCAACATCGTCCTGCCCTGCGATGTAGCAGAGGACAGCCAAATCGAAGCAACCTTCACTGAGCTCGGCAAACACTGGGACGGACTCGATGGTTTAGTTCACTCTATTGGTTTTGCGCCACGCGAGGCGATTGCCGGCCAGTTTCTTGACGGCCTCTCACGCGAAGCTTTCCGCATTGCGCACGACATTTCTTCTTACAGCTTTCCTGCACTCGCAAAGGCCGCGCGTCCGATGATGCAAGGCCGTAACGGCGCACTGCTCACACTGACCTATCTGGGCGCAGAAAAAGCCATGACGAATTACAACACGATGGGTCTGGCCAAAGCGTCGCTCGAAGCATCGGTGCGCTACCTCGCGGCAAACCTTGGCCCTGAAGGTATCCGCTCAAATGGTATTTCTGCGGGGCCCATTAAGACCTTAGCCGCCAGCGGCATTAAGGACTTTTCCAGCATTCTCAAGTTTGTAGAAGCCAACGCGCCTCTGCGTCGTAACGTCACAATCGAACAAGTCGGAAATGTCGCAGCGTTCTTATTGTCCGATCTATCTGCTGGCGTGACCGGTGAAATCCTTCACGTTGACTCAGGATTTTCAAATATTGTTGCAGGCTTAAACGAGTAGTGCCTTAACGACGGCTTGCGCGGCGACCCCTGCAAGCTGTCCTCCCTGTCAAACAGGAAGCGAAGTTTCAGCGCCAGCCAAAGACATACATTAACGCGCCGCCAACCACGCCAGCGCCCAAAATTAAAAGCATCGTATTGATGCGCGTGAGCATGATTAACGCCAAAGTGGTCAATGCTAACGCTGCAGACAAGAATCCATTGATGGCTCCCTGCGCCACCGCATACACACCCGAGCACATCAAGCCAATCGCAATCGGCTCCATCGCGTTTTGCACCGCACGTCGCCAAGGACGTTCACCGATTCGGTGCCATAGCCGTCCAACGGATAAACACAAAACACTGGAAGGCAACAAGAAGGATAGCAACACGACAGCGGCCCCCAGGAACCCCTCAATCTTGTAGCCGAAGATCACGACCATCAACATATTTGGGCCAGGCGATAGTTGGCCCATGCTGTAGATATGCACAAATTCAAGCCGATCGAGCCCAAACCGCAACGCTAAAACGTTTTGCATCTCAGGAAGCACAGCCGTGCCACCGCCCACAGCAAGCACCGAGAGCATGCCAAAGGTCAGGGCGAGCTGCAGTAAGACGCTCATTCTTTTTTCTCCAACCCCATTTCTGGCTCTCTTGAGACCGGACGGTGCAACCACAAACCGATCGGCACCATGATGAGCAACACCGTCACAAGAGAGAGCTTAAAAAAGCTCATGCAGACAAATGTCGCAAGAATGACGGGAACAGATTTCACGCGCTTAAAGTGCGGCAGACCAATACGTAATGTGACCGACGCAATCAAACCTGTCGCACCCGCCGACACTCCAGCCAAGAGTACGTTCGCTAAGGGATAGTCAGCCCCTTGACTGTAGGCAACAGCTGCAGCAAGAACGAAGCAAACACCTGGTGAAATCAATCCAATAACAGCGGCAAATGCACCTGCTAAACCGCGTATCCGATCACCAGATAGCATCGCCAAATTAACGGAGTTCAAGCCGGGCATCGTCTGCCCCATCGCGAGAATAGCCATGAACTCATCATTGGTGAGCCACTTACGCTTCTCAAGCAACAAGCGTCGCTCGTACGCCATGATGCCACCACCAAAACTCACCAAACCAATCAACAGAAATTCAAAAAAAATACTGCGGATGTTGGGCGCTGGTTTCTGCGGCACGAGTAGAGCAGCGTCTGATGGCGGGTGCATCAGAGGGGTGGGAGGTTGGTTCATGCGCATTAAATTGTAATGATGGGGCAAAATGCTCCACAGCAGATTCCTCAGACTATACTCAAAGTGCTCCGATCACCAGTCGTTTTTATCCTTTACAGATCATGAACCTACCTGAACTCTCCGCCCTTGAACTGCGTCGCCTGATTGGCTCCAAGAAGATCTCACCTGTCGAACTCATGGATGCCTGTATCGCACGTATTGAGAAATACAACCCGGCCATCAACGCAATTACCGCCACTGACTTTGAGCGCGCCCGCGTGACTGCCAAGCAGGCTGAGGCTGCTGTGATGCGCGGTGATAAGCTTGGACTGTTGCACGGGCTGCCGTTGGGCGTGAAAGATCTACAAGACACGAAAGACTTGCTCACTACCTACGGCAACATTGGTCTGCGCGGCAATATCCCCGCGCAAGACAACAGCCTCGTCGCAAGGCTGCGTGCGGCCGGTGCAATTGTCACAGCCAAGACTAACGTCCCCGACATGGGTGCTGGGGCTAACTCCCGCAACGCCGTATGGGGCGCAACGGGAAACCCGTTTAATCCGAGCCTTAATGCGGGAGGCTCTTCGGGTGGCTCGGCCGCCGCACTAGCCACCGATCTCTTACCGATCTGCACAGGCTCTGACACTGGTGGATCGCTACGCATCCCGGCAGCCATGTGTGGAGTCGTAGGCATGCGCCCATCGCCAGGGACGGTCCCAAATGATGGCCGCGCACTCGGTTGGTCTGTGATTTCCGTTCTGGGGCCAATGGGACGTACGGTTACTGATACAGCTTTCCTAATGGGCGGCAGTATCGGTCGTGACCCAATGGATCCTCTCGCCTATCCCGTCGATGGCTCCACTATCTGGCCGATGCGTCACGTTGATTTGTCCAATTTGCGCATCGGCTATACAGAAGACTTTGGCGTTTGTATCGTGGGGGATGAGTACCGTCGCGTGTTCCGTCAACGCATGCAAGAAATCGCTCCAATGGTTGATTGTTGCGAACCGGTTGACTTGAATTTTGCAGAGGCAGATCGCGCCTTTGACATCTTGCGCGCTGAAAACTTCGTGGCTGCCTTTGCTGAGACGTGGCGTAAAAATCCCGAAATGCTGGGGCCAAACATTCGAGCCAATATGGATATTGCCGCAGCTATCACGCTGGCAGATCGCGCCTGGGCGCATCTAGAGCAATCGCGCATCATGCGCGCTTTCGCAGCTGCGACAGAAAAATATGATTTGATTTTATCGCCGGTCGTCCCGCTTACACCGTTCCCGTGGACCGAGCTCTATGCCGCAAAAGTAGACAAGCACGAGATGAAAAATTACTACCACTGGCTTGGCTTGACCTATGTCGTGACGTTAGCAACGAATCCAACAATCGCCCTACCATGCGGAAAAGACGAGCACGGCATGCCTTTCGGGCTACAAGTATCAGGGCGACTGTATGAAGACGGCAAATTAATGGCCGCTGCACATGCTCTTGAGCAAGCTTTCTCGGCGGATCCACAGCTTTGCCGTGCAAAACCGGATATGAGCGCGCTCACTATGGCGCGCCCAGAATTGAAATCTATTGTGACCCATCCACCCATTTACGACGCACCACCCAGCAAGACAGGAGCGCCTCCCGGAGTGGTTTAACGACGCCCCATGACCTCGGGGTTACGCTCGGGGTCTGGTTGCGACACATAGCGCGTCACACTGGCACCGGTCGAACCAAGATAGACATACATCATCTGTGCGTCGTCACCCGCACGTAGGTAGCGATAACCCCAGATCCATTCTTCGCTTCCAATGCCATCACGCGAGATGTTTGCAGGCGGCCCAAATTGACAGTGCACCATCTCTCTGGTCCATACCTCACCGTTACTCATCACGTTAAAACTTTCCGTGCTGAGCACTTGCTGAGGCGCTTCGATTAAACCGCTCTTGGGTACTTGTACAGCGTAAGCTGTCTGTCCCTCTGGCTGCTGTGTCCAAACCATCCTCTGTCCACCGTCTTTCGTTGGACACGTCACGACTGGCTTACCGTACTGTTTCAACACGTCGGCAATCGGTGTACCCGGCTTGGCACTAGAAACCTGCGCGCAACCAGAAATACTCGCAACCAAGCCCAAGGCCAAGAAAGCAGCCCAAACGGGCTTCAGAACAGAAGATTTCATCATCATTTCTTTGGTTCAAAATTGAACATGTGGCCGCTCTTCGCCGCTTTGGTGCGAAGGTAGCCATCATTGTGTTCGTTGGACGGGAAAATATGTGCGACACGTTCTACAACATCAATCCCCTGCTTCGCTAGAGCAGCAACTTTCAGAGGATTATTCGTCAACAGTTTTACTTGGCTCACGCCAAGCAGGCTCAGCATCTGCGCCGCCGGCAAATAATCACGCTCATCCGAATCAAAGCCTAACTGAAGATTGGCATCCACCGTATCAAAGCCTGCGTCTTGCAACTGATAAGCACGCAACTTATTGACCAAACCGATTCCACGACCCTCTTGCGCTAGGTACAACAGAATGCCACTGCCCGCTTTCGCAATTTCGCTGATTGCACCACGCAGCTGGTTGCCACAGTCGCAGCGCAGCGACCCCATCAGGTCCCCTGTGAAACACTCGGAGTGCATACGAATCAATACGGGAGCATCTGTTTTGAGTTCACCCACGACAATCGCTAGGTGCTCAATGCCGCCATCGCGCGGACGAAACGCGACTACTTGCGCGTGCTCGGCATCTTCTAGAGGAACACGTGCCCGACTCACGATCCGCAGAGAGTGCGCTGCGGTCTTCATGTAACTTTCAATGGCACTCGCTTCGACTGCGAAAGCCTCAGAGGTCTCTGGACAATCCACCAAAACTGCAGCAGGCAACAAGCGTGAGAGCTTTGCGAGCTTTACGCACGACATCTCGAGAGGCGTCGCTTGGTTAACAATTAGTGCAGAGAGCTTTGGCTGAGGCGCTTTCGCTGCAAGAGGGTTCGCTAAATATTCGATCGTTGCAGCATCCAAACTGTCGGGCGCACTAACAACGCAGGTTGAACGATCAGATTTATCGATACCCAGCACATTTGCGCGCGTACCGGTCATCACTAAGCGCGGTGTACTCACCCCTTGCGCAGCAAACAGAACCAACAGGTCGGTCGAAACAGCCTCCGTCGCGAGCATCAACACACTCGTCGTGCCAGAGTAAACGCGTAAACCTGCTCCACGGCGCAATTCAGAGATCGCGCGGTCAACTTCTATTAGGGGGTCTGGCCTGAACAAGATGAACCTGCTATTTGAAGGGTTAAGTCACGGCTTTGTAATTATGCCATCTTGCTGTAAATTTCTAATGGATTACACCTATTCCTCTCAAGCTCTAAGGCGGTTACCCCTTGTCTTCGCTTCCCGTCGTTCCGCCTTTTACCTCTCGCTCGGCTGAGCAGGATATACACGCCTTAGTGCCTCCAGGCTTGCGCGACGAGATGACCATTATCGGTCAACTTGGGCAAACACTAGACGGTCGAATTGCCACCGTAACGGGCCATTCTCGCTATGTAAATGGGCCCGCGAGCCTGACCCATTTACACCGCCTACGCGCCTGTGTAGACGCGGTCCTAGTCGGCATCGGTACCGCCCTAGCTGACGACCCCCAGCTGAACGTTCGCTTAACAAAGGGCACAAATCCGGTACGGATCGTCTTAGATCCAAGCGCGCGCTTAACCCCGAATGCGAAGGTTTGGCATCAAGATGGCACTCGGCGACTGTGGCTAGTTAGCAACATCCCATCCTCTCTGATACCTCCCGGCGTCGAGCTCGTCGTTCTGAATACGCCTTCTGGGCACATCGACCCGAAGGATATTCTGCGTGCCTTGCATGCGCGAGGTTTAAGACGGGTATTGATTGAAGGCGGTGCTGAAACAGTCTCGCGGTTTATGCGCGCAGGCTGTCTGGATAGACTGCATTTATTAGTGGCCCCCATCATTATGGGTTCAGGCCGTCCTGCGTTCAATTTACCTGCTATTCAAACAATGGACGAAGCATTGCGGCTGCACACAAAGGCCTACGTACTTGAAGACGAAGTCGTCTACGACATTGATTTATCGGCTCAACGAGTACCAATCGACTTCAGCAGCACCTCTGAAAATCGCTGAGCAGAATCAGGCCAGGTTGGTTGAACGCGTGCAACGCGGCGTGCACCGAACGCGAGTTGCTCGCGGAAGTCTCGATCGTTAATTATTTTTTTAAGCGCTCGGGTCAACGTAGTAACGTCGCCAGGCTCAGCCAACAGCCCAGCGTCTGCCGGCACCGTATCAGGGATCGCTCCCCCAGTTGTTCCCACCACGGGCAATCCATGCGCAAGCGCCTCGGCATACGCCATGCCAAACCCTTCAAAGCGGGACGCTAGAACAAAAACATCCGAGCGCGCATACAAATCTGCGAGCGTCTCAGCCGATACAGCACCCAGTATGCGGATGCGATCGCTAAAACCGAATTGTTCAATGTCGTGATCAAGCTGCCGTGGCGACTCAACATTGCGTGAGCGATCGCCTGCGATCGTCAAATGCCAAGGTAAATCTCTCAGTTGATTTAGTGCAGGCAACAACACGTCAAAACCCTTGCGTGGAATGACTGAACCCACCGACAGCAGCGCAACCCCCTCCCCTGGGGAGCCCTTAGCGAATGTTGCACGATCGGTTCCAGGGATCACCGCATCGATACGCGCAGGCGATACATCAAAGTGTTGAGCCAAATCACGCGCAGTCGCAGGGCTAGTCACAATGACCTGCGTCACATGTTTAAGCGCCTGCGTTTCTGTTTGTTTCAATTTTGCCGCTTGTACAGCACTGAGTCCCGATTCAAAGGCGAGAGGATGATGCACAAGCGCAATCACAGCGCGGTGGGTTGAGACCGCAGCCGCAATATCTGGCATCACGCCGAACGCAAGACCATCAACCACGACCGGCATGCCTGAGGGCAAGGCATCAATCTTTACATGCGCCTGGCGGAGAGTTTCAGTATCGGGAAAAGGGAATCCTTCCCCCAGACCAATCAGCACAACCTCCCAGCCTAGGGAGCGCAAACCCTCGATGATGTGTCGGTCGTAAATATACCCACCCGTCGGCGCAGATATGTCGCCTGGGATTGCGAAAGCGATGCGCTTTAACACCGAGCGGGCCTAGAGGCTAAAACCTTTCGCACTTACAGCGCAGCTTCATACCAAGCGCGCGCAACATGCGATTCCGAGATCGTCACACGGATCGCATGTAACTCTTTGCTATCCCGCCCTAGCTGGCCCGCACGGGCAGCGATCGCTAATTGATCAAAAACATACTTCGTCAAAAATTCCGTCGTGGTGTTCATACCCTTGAATTCGACGCGATCGTCCAGGTTCGAATAGTTAAGCGGCTTGAGCGTCGCTTTCAAGACATCCAAGGCACAGCCAATATCCACTACGATGCCGTTGCTATCAAGCGTCTTGGAAATAAACGCAGCATCCACGACAAATGTTGCGCCGTGCAAAGCTTGTGCAGGACCGAATACCGCGCCGCGAAAAGAGTGGGCAATCATGATGTGGTCACGAACTTCAACTGTAAACATAATGGTTCCTTAAAAATAACGAATAGGTTGGCACAACACACCGCTACGCCCATCAAAAATGGCAGGCAACTTAGCAGGTAAATCAAGAAAATTAATCGGCTCGGCCAGCAATACATCGAGCCTCGCGTCTTTGAGCATGTCCAGTGCGGCACCCAAACGGCGCTTGTAGGTCCAGCGTGGTCTGCGCGAAGCGGAGACATGCCCGACCTGACTGGATTGCAGGCGCAACTGACGACTGTGGAAAGCGCCACCCAGCGGCGCCTGGATAGATTTGGCGCCATACCAACTTAGTTCAAGGACCGTTGCTTCTTCGCCAGCCAAGTCTAGCGCTGTTGCAAAACCAGCTTGGGTCGCGCTGCAATGGAACACGAGGTCACAATCACTTGGTGCATCGCTGGGCAATGCAAAGTCAACACCTAACGCCTTCGCTGTTGCGGACCGCTCTGGATTAATGTCTACCAACGTCACACTGGCGCCAGGAAGATGACCACACAAAAACGCAATCAAACAGCCCACCACACCACCGCCCACAATCACGATGCGGTCACCAGGCCCGACCTTGGCATCCCAAACTGCATTCAACGCAGTTTCCATGTTGGCGGCCAACACCGCACGCATTGGCGGCACACCTTCTGGAATGAGGGAAACAGCGCCCACTGGGGCATTAAAAATATCTTGGTGAGGGGTAAGGCTAAACACCCATTTGCTGATTAGTTCAACCGGGCCAGACTGAACCTGGCCGACCGTCGCGTAGCCATACTTCACCGGAAACGGAAAGGTACCCCCCATATAGGGTGCGCGCATACGCTCGTACTCTGCCGCAGGTACCTCACCTCGAAAAATAAGCGACTCTGTTCCACGGCTTAGCGCACTAAATGCTGAGCACACTTGCACTTGGCTCGCGTCGCAGGGCGGCAAAGACTCAGTCTGGAGTGCCACTTTACCGGGGGCCACATACCAAAGTGCCGTTGCGTCTTGCACAACAGATGAATTTTTTTGCGGGGATGCCACGGCACGTTCCTGGGGATTTATCGATGAGCGACAGCTCTGTGCCCTATACTTCGCGGGCATGAACCGACAGTATAAGTGAGCGCTAGCCGTTCGTTTGGAAATTTTGTGAACAACCCCACTGCACCTGCAATCCATCTGCGCCGAATTCTTTTCGCGACGCTTGCCCTAAGCACGTTCGTTTTTTTGCTGTGGCTCATGCATCGTGCGCTCGGACCAGCCGTCTCGTCGATGGCGCATATCGCGATCCTCGTTCTATTCGCCCTGACGCTGCCCTGGATGGTCATTGGCTTCTGGAACGCCACTATTGGTTTTATTATTTGTCGCTTTGTTCGGGACCCGTTAGCGTTGGTCGTCCCCGACGCCTTGCATGCGAGCAGCGCCCAACCAATCACTCTGTCGACTGCCTTACTGTTGTGTATTCGCAATGAGACACCGGAACGCCTCGAGCGCAATATCGAGGTGATGCTCGCTAGTTTAACAGAGCCAGAAATCGCTCCCCATATTCATCTCTATGTATTAAGCGATACAGACAGCCAGCAGATTGGCGAACAAGAGCAGGCCTGTTTTGACGCAATGCAGAAGCGGTGGAAACAGAGTATTGCCATCACCTATCGCAGACGCACCAACAACAAGGGTTATAAGGCTGGCAATATCGCGGACTTTTGCGAACGCTGGGGTAACCAGCACGATATCGCCATCACCCTTGATGCCGATAGCTTCATGACCGGCAAAGCGATCATGCGTTTAATCCGAATCATGCAAGCAACCCCTAAGCTCGGAATTTTGCAGGGTTTGGTGGTTGGGCTTCCCTCTACGAGCGGCTTTACGCGACTTTTTCAGTACGGCATGCGCCTGGGCATGCGCTCCTACACAATGGGCTCTGCATGGTGGCAATCTGATTGCGGTCCCTACTGGGGACATAACGCAGCGATTCGTCTGGCCCCGTTTATCGCGCATTGCGAGCTTCCAGCCCTACCGGGGCCAAACGGCACGACGCGTCATATTTTGAGCCATGATCAGATTGAAGCCGTTTTGATGCGCAAAGCAGGCTTTGATGTGCGTGTGATTCCGCAGGAAGATGAGAGCTGGGAAGAGAACCCACCCACTCTCGTGGAATACATACGTCGTGATCTGCGCTGGTGTGAAGGAAACTTGCAATACATACACTTGCTGCGATTACCCGGCCTACTCTTTATGAGCCGCTACCAGTTGTGTGTTGCCATCTTTATGTTTTTAGGCTCTCCTGCCTGGATCGTGCTCTTAACGCTCGGTATTGTGAGTGCGTGTTTCAGCTCTGATCCAAGTCAAATCATGCATGGGTCTTACGGTGTCGTGTTGATGATTGCAACATTAACAATGTGGTACCTGCCAAAAATTGCAGGTGCGGCAGATGTTGTGTCGCGCGCAAGCGAGCGTAAACGTTTTGGCGGGACCTTGCGCTTTGTCACAGGCTTTACCCTCGAGATGGTTTTCTCCATTTTGATGACACCTATTACTTGGCTAAATCACACGATATTCATGACAGGACTTGTGTTCGGCAAGAAGGCTGGCTGGGGTGCCCAAGCACGCGATGATCACTCCATTGCGCTGGGGACTGCGCTCAAGCAATTTTGGCCACACACCCTTCTTGGACTATTCGGTGTGGTCGGATTATTCATCTCGCACCCGCACCTGTTGCCGTATTCTTTTTTCGTCTTAGGCGGCTTGCTCCTCTCCGTCCCGATCGCTGTTCTCACGTCACTCCCATGCTTTGGAGCCATACTTATTCAGCACAAACTACTTAGCCTCCCTGAGGAGATTGATCCGCCAGAGGCGCTCAAGTCCTTACACTTACGAGCTCTCTCATGACGCTGACTGCGCTTTACAAACGCGTCTTACGTCAACTTGGGTCCGACCAACGCACAGGCTGGGGGTTGGCTATCACTAATGTATGTCTGGCAATCACTCTGTTTGCAGAGCCCATCCTCTTCGGACGTGTCATAGACACTCTGTCAAAAAGCGCAACTCAGTCGAACGCTCAACTTTGGGATCGCGTCGTACCGCTTCTGCTCGCTTGGGCGGGCTTTGGCCTTTTCACTATTGCGGCGGGTGCGTCGATCGCGTTGCTTTCGGACCGACTGGCACACCGCCGCAGACACGCCGTCCTTGCCGACTATTTCGAGCATGTGTTGCATCTTCCCCTGTCGCAGCACTCACGCACACACTCTGGCCGCGCGATGAAAGTGATGCTGCAGGGTACGGATACCTTATGGTGGTTATGGCTGAGCTTCTTCCGAGATAACTTAGCTGCCTTGGTATCACTCATTGTTCTGATCCCGGTCGCGCTTTATATCAACTGGCGTCTGGCCTGGGTATTGATCGTACTGTGCGTGATATTTGCGCTTCTCACACATTTCATTCTGAAGCGTACGCAAACACTTCAACAGCAAGTCGAATCTCATCACTCCGATCTAGCGGAACGCGCCTCCGACACGTTGGGCAATGTAGCCCTCGTACAGAGCTTTGCGCGGGTGCAGTATGAAGTCGACAGTCTCAGAGGCATCAGTCAACGCGTACTCGGCGCACAATTACCCGTGCTCTCTTGGTGGGCAGTGATGACCATGCTCACCCGCTCGGCAACCACACTCACCATTCTGTGTATTGTGGTGCTCGGCGCTTGGCTCTTTACGCAGGATCTGATTAGCGTTGGAGAAATCGTTACCTTTATTGCCTTTGCTGGCTTAGTGATCGGCAAGTTAGAGCAGGTTGTATCTTTTATTAACAAGCTCGCGATGGACGCACCAAAACTACGAGAGTTTTTCCAGGTTCTGGATACCAATCCGCTCATCTGCGATTCAGCGACTGCCATAGACCCTGGTCGTCTAAATGGGAAAATCGTGTTTAAAGATGTTTCGTTTTCCTACGACGGTAAGCGCACCGCTATCGATAATCTAAATTTCACCATACAGCCCGGGCAAACGATTGCCTTGGTTGGCGCGTCTGGCGCGGGCAAGACAACGGCGCTAAGCCTACTCTATCGCGCATTCGATCCGCAAACGGGCGTGATCGCAGTGGATGATCAAGACATTCGTCACTTCCAACTTGCGGCTCTGCGTCGCAACATCGGTGTTGTGTTTCAAGAGCCGCTGCTCTTTAACCGCTCAATCGCCGAAAATCTTCGGATCGGTAGTCCAGAAGCAACGGATGCACAGCTGCTTGAAGCTTGCGCACGCGCGCAGGCACTGGAATTTATTGAACGCCAGCCTCACGGCTTGGAGACCAATATCGGCGAACGCGGTCGGGCGTTGTCTGGCGGAGAACGACAGCGCCTATCCATTGCACGCGTCATCCTAAAAGATCCACCTATCTTAATTCTAGATGAAGCCACAAGCGCCTTGGATGGCACAACGGAACTCAAGTTAATGGAAGCGCTTGAAGAGGTCACCCGCAATCGCACAACGCTTGTGATTGCCCATCGACTAAGCACAATACGTCACGCAGATATGATTCTGGTGATGGAGGATGGCCGTGTCATCGAGACCGGGTCATTCGACGCCTTATACGCACGACACGGTCGCTTCACGGAAATCGTCAATGCGCAATTCAATGAACAAACATCAAAGAGTCCTGTATGAGTGAATTTTCATCGCAATGGTTGGCACTGCGTGAACCGGCAGATCACCGATCACGCAATCAAGCCTTGCGCGAGCAGCTGAATGAACTGTTGACGCGTTCGCGTACCGCCGATAGCCTGCCGCTGCGGATCATTGATCTGGGCTCCGGTACTGGGTCTAACCTGCGAGGACTATCACCGCATCTCGACTGTGACCAGCACTGGACACTCATTGACTATGACCCAAAGCTCATTGAGGCCGCACGTCTTGCCCTGTCCGCTTGGGCCGACACGACAGAATCTGCCAACCACTCCTGCTTGCATCTTAGAAAGGGAGACAAGCAAATTCAAGTGGACTTCCTCTGTACCGATCTATCTAAGAATATCGAATTGATCCTTGAGCAACCAGCTGATTTACTGACGGCGGCAGCTTTCTTTGACTTAGTCGCAGAGCCCTGGCTCGAGCGCTTTTGTTCGGCACTCTGTACGCCGCTCTACACCATTCTGACCTATGACGGTTCAGAACAATGGATGCCCACACACCCCGCCGATGAGCAAGCATTGCGTGCTTTTCATGCGCATCAAGCGACCGACAAAGGTTTCGGTTTGGCTGCCGGCCCGAAAGCGGTCGACATTATGCAACGGCGCTTGTTGGAATATGGCTTTCAGGTCAGTATTGCACCGAGCCCTTGGGAGCTTGATCAGCGCCACGACGCTGCGTTGATCCATGCACTCGCCACTGGTAGCGCGCAAGCTGTGGGTGAGACAGGCCTTCTAGATGCAGCCACGCTCGCATCCTGGAAGACAGCCCGACAAGAGGCCCAGGCCTGCATGATCGGACACTGGGATCTTTTGGCTACATTTGGCAGCTAAGGCCTTACACGACCTTATTGCGAAGCAACCCTACGCGATCGACAATCACCTCAACAATCTCTCCGGATTGCAAGAATCTGGGCGGCTTGCGGCTAAAGCCGACTCCCTCTGGAGTGCCCGTCGCAATCACATCGCCAGCAGATAATGCCGTAAAAGCAGAGATGTATTCGATCAATTTAGGAATCGAAAAAATCATGGTTTCAAAGGCAGCATTTTGCATGACCTCGCCAGCAACCTTCGTCGTGATCGTAAGCTTATCTAACGGGCCAACCTCATCGGCTGTGACCAAGCACGGGCCTATCGAACTAGAACGATAAAAGTTCTTCCCTTGATCTAGCGTGCGTTGAAACTGATAGTCGCGTACGGATCCATCCATAAAGCAGGTATACCCAGCGATGTATTGCGCAGCGTCTTTTGCTTTGATGTTGCGTGCGTCTTTACTCAGAATCACGGCGATCTCGCCCTCAAAGTCATACTCAGGCGACAACGTTGGCTTCTCAAAATCCTGACCATGCGCCACCAGAGCAGCGGGGATCTTGACGAAAGTACGAGGATATTCTGGAGGCTTGTGACCTGCTTCTGCGGCATGGGCCGCATAGTTCAGCCCTACACAATGAATAGTCACGGGCTCGAGATATAGCGGCAGGTATTCGATCTCGGCTTCCTTAAAATCACCAACCCTCGCAGCTTGCACCACTTTACGCGCCGCTTCCCATCCATCTTTGCGCACCAGTTGCAATAGCGTTGGATACTGTGCGCCCAAGCGTGACCCGAGGTCGACGATCGTTTGATCATCGCGCAGAACACCAAAAGAGTCTCGACCCTCGTGCGTGTAGCTCAGAAATTTCATTTATCTTCCTTAAAGTAGCCGATCTGTATTTTTAGAATATATTAGGCTACAAACCACTGTTGGTCACTCAGGCAGCGCTATGACACCCAAACTCCCCCGCGACAATGCACAAACCGCCGGACAATTCCTCGCGGCAACGCGTGGCGATGCAGAGGCTAAGCAGTATGGAGACTCCTACCATCTCGCCTTTGCAGATCACGAGTTTTTAAGTCGTCCAGAGGTCCGTGGCATTCGTTTTGAGCTTGAACTACTCAAACCAGACCTGGCCCTGCGCGAGAGAGCAATCGATCACACAATCGTAGTATTCGGCTCAGCACGCTTTATTTGCAAAGCAGATGCAGAACTATTGCTAGCAAAAGCACCCGATGACAACGCACGCCTGAAGGCCAACACAGCTTTAGACAATAGTCATCACTATGAGTCGGCACGAGAGTTTGGACATCTGGTAGCTAGCTATAACCAAACACAATCTGACGCACACAACCGCCTGCATATCTGTACCGGTGGAGGCCCTGGCATCATGGAGGCGGCCAACCGAGGCGCGTTTGAATCGGGTGATTTAACGATTGGCCTAAATATCAGCCTGCCTCGCGAACAGAATCCAAACCCTTACATCACCCCTGGGCTAGCATTCCGATTCCACTATTTTGCCTTGCGCAAAATGCACTTTGTCATGCGTGCACGCGCGATCGTGGTGTATCCCGGCGGGTTTGGGTCATTTGATGAGCTGTTCGAGGTCTTAACGCTAATTCAAACGAAGAAGATAGAACCCTTGCCCGTGGTCCTTGTGGACGCCCAGCATTGGCAAACGGTCGTCAGATTTGATTTATTAGTAAATCAAGAACTAATCGATGTTGCCGATATGAAGATCATTCATTTTGTAGACACCGCAACGCAGGCGTGGTCAGTTATCCGAGATTGGTACGAGCTAGACTAATCAATCAATGTGTGGTGTCGGTGTTGATATTATTCAGCTGCCAATCACGACGGAAGGACTCGCGATAGCTAAACCGATCGGCGGGATGAACACTCACGGCTAGTTCAACCAGCTCATCACGCTCATCGAGATATCGGCGGGCGATCCATAGCCCCGCACTGCGGGCAGATACGCCAAGCTGTTTGGCAAGCTGAGCATTTAACACAATCGCACGGATCTCCTGGTGCACAGTTTTAATGGTGCAATTGAACTGCTTCTCTAAAATACGATAGAGCGGCTGTCGCATCGCATCGCGCACACCCTCAAGCGATCGAAATCTCGGCGCAATGTAAACATCCGTCAAACAAATTGGCTGCGCTTGACCATCCTGATAACGCAAGCCTTCAATATGCAACCACGTCTCTCCCTTATTTGCATCGAGTAACTTCGCCAACTCACCCGCTACAGGCAAGAGCTGCGACTTCGTCACCTGCAGTGTCGTCTCGCTTGCGTACTGTCGCAGGTCAGTGATGCCCGTCATCGTTTGCGTGTATTGCTTAACGGGACGCTGCGCCAGAACGCGACTGCCAACACCTGGTTGGCGCGTCACCAAGCCCTGCTGCACGAGCTGCTTTACCGCTTCGCGAACGGTAAATCGCGAAACACCAAACTGCTCGCAGAGCTCGAATTCCGTGGGTAACAGGCTACCGACCCCATAGCGCCCGCTTTCAATCTCGTCGAACAACGTACGTGCAACTTGCACGTAACGAGGTACCGGCAAAGATGATTCCACTCGAGTCATCGGCAAAACCTATTCATGCAATACCTCGACCTCACAGAACGGCATGCTCACGTAAGAACTTAATTTGCTCTGCCGTAAAACCAGCAGAAGCTAATAACGCATCTGTATCAGCGCCCATTTCAGGCGCTGCGCGCAGCGGTGCCGGATCTCCAGCGCAGCGGATCGGAGCAGCAACACCTAGCACTTCCGACCCATCCGCCCTTGCGGTCTTGACCACACCCTCTCGCGAATGCACAAAGGGGTTGTCCAAGGCCTGAGCCACGTCATAGACCGGAGAGGCAGGCACTTTTCCTGCAAACTTTTTCATCCAGTTTGCGGTGGTGTCTGTCAACGTAACGCTCTCAATATCCGCATTAAACTGATCTCGGTTCTCTAAACGAGCTTTGTAAGAGCTGTACTCGGGACGTTGCGCCCACTCAGGTCGCCCCAGCTCTTTGGCCAAGACAGGCCAGAACTTTTCTTTGTTGCACATGATAAATAGCCAGCCATCTTTAGTCGGATACAGCTGACTTGGCACAAGAGACGGATGACCCGAGCGAGGCGCTCTGCCGGTGACGTGACCGCCATTCAGATACCAGGTCGCGAGGTAAGCGAGGTTATGCATCGCCACATCAAACAAACTAGTATCGATATCACGTCCAACTCCGGTCGCTCTTGCACCCAACACGCCAGATACGAGTCCTAGAGCGGCGGTTGTGCCGGTCATCAAATCAATCATCGACAGACCAAAGCGCGAGGGTGGACCATCCGGCTCACCAGTCAGCGACAGATAGCCTGCTTCGGCTTGCATCAAGTAATCGTAACCAGGCCAGGCAGCACGCTCGCCTTCACGACCATAAGCCGACAAATGCACACAGACAATATCCTTGCGAATATGTTTTAGCGACTCGTAGTCCAGACCCAATTTTGCTGGTAAGTCGCCACGCAAATTATTGAAGACTGCGTCCGCGTGCTCGACTAGTTTATGCAATACCTCTCGGCCTGCATCTTTTTTAAGGTCTAGGCGGATGCTCTTCTTGTTTCGATTGAAGGCTTGATAAAAATGACTATCGCCAGGACCAAAGTAATGTGGTCCGACCGCGCGACCAACGTCGCCACCATCGTGTGGATTCTCAATCTTAATGACTTCTGCGCCTAAATCAGCTAAGTGTTGCGTTGAGAACGGACCCGCACCATACTGTTCAATGGCAAGTATCCGCATCCCTTGTAGCGGCAAACTCATATTGGATTCCTTGCAATCAACTGCTTGGCGATAATGATGCGCTGCATCTCGTTAGTGCCTTCACCAATCGTCAACAAGGGCGCGTCACGATAGAAGCGTTCAACCAAGTACTCTTTTGAATAGCCATATCCGCCATGAACCCGCATCGCTTCCATGCTATTTTCCAACGCAGACTCCGTTGCGAACAGCTTAGCCATTCCTGCCTCCATATCGCAACGTTCGCCACGATCGTATGCCTCTGCCGCACGCATAGTCAAAAGCCTTGAGGCTTCTGTTCGCGTTGCCATATCACCCAATTTCAACTGAATAGCTTGATGCTCACAAATTTGCTTTCCGAAGGTTTTGCGTTGCTGCGAATACTTCACTGCTTCGTTCAAGGCAGCTTGCGCTACACCCACACCCCGTGCCGCAACGTTGATTCGGCCGAGCTCCAAGCCGTTCAAAATCATTTGCAAACCCTTACCTTCTTTGCCACCGATTAACTGGCTCGCCGGCACGCGACACTGGTCGAAAACCAGCTCAGCCGAGTCGATCCCTTTGTAGCCGAGTTTTTCTAACTTCCGGCTCGCGCGAAACGCGTCACTCTTTTCAACGAGGAATAAGCTCATACCCTTGTGACGTGGGCTCGCATTCGGATCAGTCTTGACCAACACGGCGAAGCAGTTCCCGTAGATACCATTTGAGATCCACATCTTATTGCCCTGGATGATGTAGTCATCACCATCTCGAACAGCAGTGGTACGAATCGCCTGCAGGTCAGTGCCACAGTCAGGCTCCGTCAACGCAATGCCACCGCGCAACTCACCCGTCGCGAAGCGTGGCAAGAAGGCACGCTTTTGCTCTTCAGTGCCATTTCTCTGCAGCGCAGCTGCCATGATGATGTGGGAATTAATAATTCCCGACACGGACATCCACACGATTGAAATATGTTCAATGATTTTGGCGTAGGTCACAGTTGAGAGACCCAGACCACCATACTCGGGCGCAATCAAACAACCGAACAAACCCATCTCTTTCATTTTTTCGACAATCTCTGCCGGATATTCATCATCATGCTCGAGTTGCCACGCGTAAGGCTTGACCTCTTTCTCCAGGAAGCGATCGACCATGTCGAGAATGATGCGTTCCTGATCTGCGTCTTGATTACTCATTGTTTCTAATCTCCGGTGCTGCACTTTAGGTGTTTGTTGATAAATAAGGATTAAGGTCAGGCGATGCGACCAAGACAAGCTGCCAAGTCTCGAGCCGAGCCGTTTTCAAGATTCAATACTCGCTCTTCGATTTCTAGGCTGCGGGCAGATGACACTTGTCGAGCAGCATTGTCACGATATTTGGTGATGATGTCCTGCGCTGTAAGTGGACGATCTACAGAACCTCGATTCATCGCTTCGCGCTCACGAATGATCCGACCATCCTTGAGCTCAACGATCACCTCACCATCAAAGAACTTGGGAAAACGGCTATCTGGGTCTACCGAATACTCCGTAATCGCCGCCAACGCTAAGACTTTGGGATCAGACAGGGCAGGCTCATCAATATCGTCTAGCGTCAGTCTCCCTTTTAATAAGGCTGTGCCGACCAAGTAGGGGATGCTGAATTGCGCCTCATACGAATTAGCCGGTTTGCGTTTTGCCGCTTCGGGCTCGCAGACAGTCTTAACGACTTCCTCTGGAACCAGAACCTCGATACGCTTGATCTGATCGGCTCGTACGCCTTGAGCATAAATTCGCACTGCCGCATCGACACCTGCATGCGTGAAGTGACAGGCAGGCAAAGGTTTAACTGATACGCGATCCAGTTCCCAGACCTTGCCAAGATCTTGAGTAGCCATACTCAAGTCATAATCGTCGCGGCCTGCGAGGTGGCTCGCATACAAGCCAAAGCGCCCCTCATAGGCCAAACGCGTTCCGGTATAACCATGGCGGCCCAGGGTCGCAGCCGTTACACCCGAATACCCAGCCCAGCCAGGATGCATCCGCTTATTCCAGGCCCCATCATTCAAAAATTCCAGACTGCCAGATGCAACCGACAAGGCAAGTCCCTGCGCGTCCACATATTGCGCAGCGTTGAGCCCCATCAACCAGCCCGTCACCATCGTGCAACCAAAGGTGCCGATCAGTCCGGTAGGATGAAATCCAATTTGATGGAAGCCTCCCTTGGCCACCGAACCAAGCCGCGCAGCGACTTCTACGCCCAGCACGAAGGCGGTGAGCATGTCAGCACCACTTTTGTTTTGCTTCGCGGCTACGGCAAGTGCAGTCGGCAAGGTTGATGTCGTGGTGTGAATCACACCTTGAGCGTGCGTATCGTCATAATCTAAGCCATGAATCAGAATGCCATTCATCAAGATAGAGTTTCGAAGATCGAGACGCTTATCCGAGCCCACCACGATGGACTCCCCACCCGAATTCAATTCATCGATCGCTGCCATGGCACGTTTTGAAAAATCATAGCCGTGCGAAGCCAGTGCAATGCCGAATGCGTCGAGCATCAACAACTTTGCGCGTTCGCGTATTGCGGGTGGAATGTCGGTGGATTTCAGGTTAGTCGCAAAGGTAGCGATTTGTTCTGAAATGGCACGGCCTGTTGCTGGGGTACTACCTATTTGTTTGGTCATGATGATTCCGATTTAATCAACCTTCGCGCCTGACAGCTTCACGGCGATAGCCCAGCGTTTGAGTTCGCCTTCGATAAATGTCCTAAATTCACTGGGTGAGTTTCCAACCGGCACGGCACCTAGCGCTGCAAGTTTTTCAGAAAAGTCTTTTTCGCGGAGCGACTTCATTGAAATACTGGAAAGCTTACTGATCACAGCATCCGGTGTCTTGGCAGGTGCAACCAGTCCAATCCAAGCGACGGCCTGAAACCCTGGATAGCCTGATTCGGCAACTGTTGGGATACCAGGTGTGACCGCAGCACGTTCCGCACTTGAAACGGCGATTGCACGTAACCGTCCAGACTTAATGTGTGGAATCGCACCTGGTCCCGTTTCAAACATTACCGAAATTCGACCTGCCATCAAGTCGGTCAGTGCTGCAGGACCACCCTTGTAGGGTACGTGAGTCATATCGATGCCGGCAGCCTGTTTGAAAAGTTCCATGATGAGGTGGTTGGTGACACCACTCCCTCCAGAACCATAATTTATTTTTCCTGGATTCTTTTTTGCTAACGCGACAAGATCCTGAACTGTTTTGACTGGCAAGTCTGGATTGACCACGAGATACTGGGGCACCACGGCAATTAAGCTGATTGGCGTGAAGTCACGTAGTACGTCGTACGGCAGATCCTTATATAACGCGGGATTCACCGCCAGTGTCGCGCTTGACCCCATCATCAAGGTCAATCCGTCAGGTACCGCACCCGCGACGATTCGACTACCCAGAATCCCAGACGCGCCCGGACGGTTATCCACGATGAAGTTTGAACCAGGAATATTGTCAGCAAACTTCTGCGCCATGTAGCGCGCCACGATATCTGTCGCCTGTCCTGGTGGAAAGCCGACAATCATCTTGACCGGACTTTCTGGGTACTGCGCATGACTTGTTACAGCAACGGAAGTAAGCACAACTGCGGTTAGAGCCAGAGTGAAGCGTTTGATCATTTTCATTGTCTTGTCTCTTCTATGTTTTTTGTGATGGGACTGCAGATTCGACTTTCTACTAACTGTCTAGTCGTGAGCGACTCAATCGCCTACGCCATGACCACGTTTAGGCACTAGGGCTGTACGAATGAAATTCATGATTTCGACCCCATTCTGATTAAACGCACGCGTGCGAACAGTCACCATGCCTTGCGTTGGCCGGCTTTTGGAGTCGCGCACCTCTAGCACTTCCGACTCTGCATATAGCGTGTCACCCGGGAAGACTGGTGCGGTTAAGTTGATCTCTTTCCAGCCCAAGTTAGCAACTGCCTTGCCGCTAATGTCATTAACCGTCATGCCAAGGACAATTGCCAGCGTCAAACCACTGTTGACTAACAACTTGCCGAATTCACTCTTTGCAGCAAACGCGGCGTCACAGTGCATAGGATGAAAGTTCATCGTCATGAGCGAAAACTGCGTGTTATCTGCCTCGGAAATAGTCCGACCTGGCCGATGTTCATACACAGCACCAAGCTCGAAATCCTCGAGGTATCGCCCGTAGCTAGCCTGATAGCGCTTGTGTCCGACTGTCTTGATCTCCATTCCACCCTCTTTTGTCTGGTTTAGTTGTTTGTCCGGACAAAGTGTCGCTGACAGTCGTGAAACTGTCAAGCCGGTCCAGCGTTAAAGGGGAATGGGCGTGACAGCGGGGCGTCCTGCCAGACAGGCATCAACGTTCTCGACCACTGAGCGTATGTAGCCCACGAAGGAGTCAGGGGAAAACCCGGCAATATGCGGAGTCACAATCAAATTTGAAAGGCCCTTTAAAGACTCTGGCAGCTGCGGTTCGCCCTCAAAAACATCCAGCCCAGCGCCTGCAATTTGTCCATTGCGCAACGCAAACGACAGCGCGTCTGAATCCACAACGGAGCCGCGCCCCACATTCACCAAATAGCCCTGTGGCCCAAGCGCCCGCAAAACGGCCGCATTCACCACATGCTGTGTGGCTGCACCACCCGGCGCAGCACAAATCAAAAAGTCCACTCTCTCGGCCAAGCTCTCGAGTGATGGCACGTACTCATACGCCACGTCTGGATTAGGCTTGCGATTGCAGTACGCGATCGACATATCAAACGCCCGCGCACGTGTCGCGATCGCTTGCCCAATAAGACCAAGCCCAAAAATCCCCAGGCGTCGTCCGGAAATATCTGGGCGTGCGTGACGAATAGTGTGCCACTTACCCTTCTGCAACCCTTCAGCGGACATGACAACGTCACGTACGATAGCAAAAAGCAACGTGAGCGCATGATCCGCTACGCTAATTGTGTTCGTGCCGCGGCCATGACTCGTTGCGATGCCAAGTTCATAAGCAGCCTGCGCATCGATGTTTTCATAACCCGCGCCAAAGGCAGCAATCACCTTTAGTTTAGGCATCTGACGCATCAGTGCAGCGTCCCATCCATAGGTGCCGTTTGTGATGACTGCCACGATTCGAGCGCCGAGTTGATCGACTGCGACTTGGCGCTCAGCAACAACTGGAACGTGGTGCACCGTGTAATGCGCACGCAAGGCCTCAAGTGCCGCGCCAGCAACCGGGAACGCCACAATGACCTCGGGCTTAGCGTGTTGCATCATCTTATTGCTTGTAACTATCGTCTTTCTTATCTAACTGACGAAGCATCGCTGGCCATTCAAGAATGCCGTAGCGTCTGGTTACGCTCGGGTTCCACTGTGCATTCGCTTTGGCAACCACCTCGGGTTCAGGAATGATCAGCTCAGCGTTGCAGGCCATCGCGTCAACTTGCACTTTGCAGGCTAGCTCCAGTCGATAGATACTGTTGAAGGCTTCTGGAATAGACGGGCCAACGGCAAGCAATCCGTGGTTATGCAAGATCATCACCTCCGCATCGCCCAAGTCACGCTGCAAACTTTTTTGCTCAGACAAATCGACAGAGATACCTTCGAAGTGGTGGTAAGCAACCTTGGCAAAACGCGTGGCGGTTTGTGTCAGCGGTAACAGGCCACACTTTAAGGTTGACACGGTCATACCAGCACGCGTGTGCGTATGGATGATGCACGCAGCATCGGGTCGCACAGAATGAATGGCACTATGGATCACAAAGCCCGTGCGATTGATCCCGTAATCTTCATTTGGACGATCAATGATGTTGCCGTCGATATCGATTTTGATCAGGCTCGAGGCGGTGATTTCGTCATACAACATCCCGTACGGATTGATCAGATAATGATTGGGCTCGCCCGGCACCATTGCAGAAATATGGTTCGCAATCATATCGGTCATACCGTAGAGCGAGACTAAGCGATAACAGGCCGCGAGTTCCACACGAGTCTTCCATTCCTCGGCGCTCACCCTGCCTTTAAGAGGCCCAGGTGGAATCTTAGGCGAGGTATTCATAACGATCGATGAAGCGGTTCCCATCATGTCTCCTATTGATATTTTTTTAATTACGCTTTAAACAACAAAAGTAATCTCTGCTTGAGGGTGAGCCATTAAACAGGCTTCATCCAATGAATCGTACGACCCGTATGATCAATCGCGACCGTGACCGGCATATCACGCACCACAAACTCATAAATCGCTTCCATGCCCAGATCTTCAAAAGCCAACACTTTTGCGGATTCGATTGCTTTAGACACCAAGTAAGCAGCACCGCCTACAGCCACCAAATACGCGACTCCTGCCTTTTTTATCGCTTCGATCGCGATCGGTCCACGCTCGGCTTTCCCGACAGAGACCAGCAAGCCCGTTTTTTCAAGCAAGGCTGGCATAAACTTATCCATTCGGGCAGAAGTCGTTGGGCCTGCAGGACCAACCGCTTCGCCTTCGATCGGATCAACCGGTCCCACATAATAAATTGCGCGGTTCTTTAAATCGACGGGAAGCGTTTCACCTCGTGCCAGCATATCGGTCAAGCGCTTATGCGCGGCATCTCGACCGGTCAAAAGACGACCCGATAACAGCAGCAATTCACCCGCTTTCCAAGAACGCACTTCCTCAAGTGAAAGCGTATCGAGGTTGACGCGACGGCCATCTGCAGAGGGCATTGTTTGCGGTATGTCATCCCAGACGGCCGCATCGGGCGCGACAAGCTTGGCTGGACCCGAGCCGTCGAGCGTGAAAGAAACGAAACGTGTAGCAGCACAATTTGGCATCAACGCAACCGGCAACAACGCTGCATGTGATGGGGCCTGAGCAATCTTGACGTCTAAGATTGTCGCGTCACCCCCAAGTCCTTGTGCGCCAATGCCCAAAGCGTTTACGCGATCAAAAATTTCTACGCGTAAGCGCTCTGCCTCATCCAAGTCGTCACGTACACGCAAGCTCTGAATATCAATAGGCGCAAATAGCGAACGCTTCGCCATCACCATTGCTTGTTCTGGCGAACCGCCAATGCCCAAGCCTAAAACACCCGGAGGACACCACCCAGCACCCATCCCCGGAAGTTGACTCACAACCCAGTCAGCCACAGAATCGCTCGGGTTAAGCATGGCATAACGCGCCTTCACATCACCGCCACCGCCCTTGGCCACCACGGTCACCTCCAGGGTGTCGCCTTCGATCATTTCGATATGCACGATAGCTGGCGTGTTATCGCCCGTATTACTGCGATCACCAAGAGGTTGTCGAATCATCGAGGCGCGCAAGGGATTTCCTGCATAGGTGTAGCCCTGCGAGACGCCAGCATCCGCGAGCGCCTGCAAACTCGGCGTCGGCTGCTTACCATCTGCGGAAATTCTGGCATCCATTCCTAGTTTGAAAAAGACATGGGCTACACCCGTGTCTTGGCAGATCGGACGATGTGCCTGTGCACTAAGCTTGCTGTTAACCAAGAGCTGCAACAGCGCATTACGCGCGGGCGCAGACGTTTCCTTCTGATAGGCATTCTTTAAGGCCTGAACGAAATCTGCCGGATGGTAGTAGCTGACAAACTGCAAAGCGTCGGCAATACTCGAAACAATATCTGCAGCACGAATCACACGCATTGGTAGCCTCAGCTTTTGTGCCAGGCACGCATTTGATCCACCATCTGTGGCGCAGCGCCTAAATAGTTCGCTGGATCGCAGAGTGCATCGATACGTACACGATCAAGCTTAGTGTTCACCTTCGTATCAAGATACAGAACTTCTGCTAGTTTCTTACCTTGGGTAGCTGCGATACGGCAGGCGTCATAGACTACATCATGCGCGGTTTGACGCCCAATATGTGGAGCCAACCCCATCATCACCGCTTCCGCCACAATCAGGCCACCGGTCAGATCCAGGTTTTTAAGCATGCGCTTGGTATCCACCTCTAGCCCACCCAGCATGAACTTGGCTTGGCGCAAGGCACCTGCTGTCAAAATAAATGACTCAGGGATGGCAGCCCATTCGATATGCCAAGGACCCGTCGCACGCTCAAAGTCTTGAACCATCGCATCTAAAGCGAGCCCCGCATGCTGCCTAACCGACTTAGATGCGCTCAACATAAGCTCGCACGAAATGGGGTTGCGTTTTTGAGGCATAGTGCTTGATGCGCCCCGTCCCTTAACAAAAGGCTCAAATGCTTCACCGAGTTCGTTCGTCATCATCAACATAATGTCAAAGGCAATTTTGCCAAGCGATCCAGTGACTAACGCCAAGAATTGAATGGTCTCTACGAGCCCATCTCGAGCGACATGCCAGGTGACGGGGGCGAGACCCAAGCCAAGCTCCTTCATCAAAGCCGCCTGTACCGGCAAGCCCTGAGCACCGAGGGAGGCCAGCGTTCCCGCTGCACCACCAAACTGGCCAATCAACACGCGAGGCTTGAGCTGCGCTAAGCGCTCTCGGTGACGTCGAACCATAAGCAACCAGACCGCCGCTTTGTAACCAAACGTAATGGGCAAGGCATGCTGCAAATGTGTCCGGCCCGCCATGGGTGTATCGCGATAAGTGGCAGACAGCTGATCCAGAATCTGATCAAGCTCTTTCAAATCCGTTTCGATGATTTCTAGCGCCGCCCGCACCTGCAACACCGTGGCAGTGTCCATGATGTCTTGGGTTGTCGCACCCCAATGTAAATACTCGCCCTCTGGTCCGCACATTTTTGATAGCTGATGCACCAAGGGCAAAATCGGGTAACCGACGATTTCAGTTTCGCGCTTGAGTTCCACCAGATCAAGTTTGGTCGAATCAGCGCGTTGGCAGATTGCTGCAGCAGCGGCCTTGGGGATAACGCCCAGTTCGCCCTGAACCTTCGCCAAGGCGATTTCAGTTTCCGTGTAGCGATACAACGTCGCGGCATCGTCAAACACCGCACGCATGGCGGCAGTACCAAACATATCCTTAAAAATTGCGGATTCAAGCATCGAGATAGGCATAGGGGTTTTTAGCTAAAAAAAAGGTACTTACATAGTAATATCAAATTACTTTTTCTTAGGGGGACACCGTCAAAATGAAAACAGTCTTAGTACGCAAACTAATCGTGGCTGCCGGGTTGGCCATAGCCTCACTATCTGCCTCTGCGCAAGAATACCCATCAAAGATTATCACCATGGCGATGCCTTATGCACCAGGCGGTCCAGGTGACACGATCACTCGCCTTTTCGCTTCTGCGATGCAAAAAACGCTTGGGCAACAAATTGTTGTGGAAAACGTTGCTGGCGCTGGCGGAAGTATCGGTACTGCGAAGGTCGCTAGGTCTGCACCCGATGGCTATAACCTACTCATGATTCACATCAGCCATGCCACCAATTCGCTAATGATCAAGAACCTTTCCTACGACCCCGTGAAAGATTTTGAACCAATTGGATTGGCTACTGTTGGCCCTATGGTCTTGGTCGCACGTAAGGATTTCCCACCCGTGGGCACGCAAGAGTTCGTGGACTACATCAGAAAGAACGGCGAAAAAATCAGCATGGGTAATGCGGGTGCTGGCTCAGCTTCGCATCTCTGTAGCCTGCTGTTCATGGAAACGCTTGGCATTAAGCCAACACTCATTCCTTACAAAGGAACTGGACCAGCACTGAATGACTTAATGGGTGGACAAATAGATTTGCTTTGCGATCAAACAACCGGCACCATGCCTGCGATCAAAGCGAATCGCGTAAAAGCCTATGCTGTCGCGGGCAGCAAACGCCTCGAGTCTTTGCCCGACCTCCCTTCCCTGAACGAAGCCGGCGTCAAGGGTTTTGACATCAGCATCTGGTTTGGACTCTACGCGCCAAAGGGAACACCAAAGCCAATCATCGACAAGCTGTCTGATGCCTTAGCAAAAGCTGTTTTGGATCCGGTCGTGAAAGAGCGCCTCGAAGGCATCGGCAGTGCACCTGTCGCACCTGCACTGGCAACGCCTGCCAAACTACGTGAGCATCTCCAAAATGAAATCAACATGTTCACGCCGCTGATCAAATCTGCCGGGCTCTACGTCAACTGAGTATCTCGTAACGCTTTAGCCGCTTCTTTGGCCCGGTCGTTCGCTGCACGCAACCGGGTCAACTCTTCAGGGCTGACGCATTCCACATTAGAGTAATCACGCTTCCACGCGTGCGACTCGCTCCAGCGCTGGGGCGATTGCACCGTGGTGCGTGCAGCCGGTGCGGACTCGAGCGTGCGTAACGCAAGCTCCAAAGTTGCTGCCTGGGACGCAGGATCCTTCGGTTTGCCCGCCGCATTTCCCAACGGGAAGTCACTAAACATAGCGCGTGGAACACCGCAGTGCTCCACAATGTCTTTGGCGCAAGCAAGCAATACCGTCGATATACCTGCTGCTTCAAGGTAGCGTGCAACTAGACTCAAGGTTTGGTGGCACACAGGACAATTCGGGACAAGCACCACAGCCTGTACACTTTCTTCTCGGCAACGACGCAGCACTTCTGGACAATCCACCTCAAGCGTATGACGTTGACTACGGTTGGTTGGCACACCAAAAAAATGGGTCGCTAGACGACCAATGCGACCTTTCGCAACAGCAGCGCGCAACGCTGGCAAGGGAAACCAGGTGTTACTGTCTTCCATGGTCGTGTGCTTACGGTCAATCGCCACATGCGACACCCGAACATCGTGGTCAATCGAGCTATCGCCTGAGTAGACTTTATAAAACTTCGCTTCGGCGTTGTAAGGTGCACCAACGCCTTGCTCGCCTTTTGTGGGATCGTAAGGTGACGCGGTGCTTATGAGGGCGACCGTCGTCTGAGATAGCGGCTGAGCCAAGGGGGTAAATGGCACATCGACGTAATGTGCCCATCGATACGGGTTCCCGTACCCTAGCGCCAGATACCAATCCCGCGTCCGTTTCATGTAGGGAATCGGCGCATCTTCATCCGGAGCGAATCCTAACTCAGCGTCTGACGGGGGTGTAGGGGTATCATTTTTGTTCATGCGCTTTCCTCGGAGTCGTCGTACCTAAAATAATTCCAAAAATAATCAACGCCGCAGCAATCAATAATGCAGGTCCAAGTGCTTCATCCAGCACGAGACTGGAGCATACGAGTCCAATGACGGGGACGCCCAACAATCCCATCGAAACGGCACTTGCAGGAAGATCGCGACTCACGACATTCATTAACCAATAGGCAAGTCCATTACCCAACAAACAATTAAACCCGACCAATAGAAGGAACTCGACGGACCACTTGATCTGAGGCAAGCCCTCGATTGCCAACGCAAGGACCAACTGCGTTAAACCGCCAACCAACATCTGCCAAGGTAACAATGCGAAAGGCGGGGTCACCCATTTATGGGCGCGTCCATATACGATGGAGCCCGCCCACAACAAGGCGGCGAGCAACACAAAACCATGCCCAATCAAGACATCGCGATCAGACCAATCGAGCTCACCTGGCTGCAATAGCAAAACAAGTCCAAGCATCCCAACCACCAATCCAGTCAACTTACGACGTGTGAGTTTTTCACCAAGAAAAAACCATGCGGCGGGTAACACCCAAAGCGGTGTCGTGTACGCCAACACAATTGATTTTCCTGCCGTCATGTACTGAATGCCGATACTGACCAGCACAGAGAAACCGACCATATGCAATAAGCCAATCGAAAACACGACCGGTAAGTCCGCACGGACTGGAACTCTTAACCGACCAGTAAAAAAGCACAGGGAGAAAAACAAAACGCAGGCGGGCAACAAACGCAGTGCGGTGACCCATATCGGAGAGATATAGGCCAGTGACATTTTTGCAATGACCCAGTTGACTCCCCAAATCAAGACCAGCAAAGCCAATAACAAAATCGCCTTGCGGCGACGAGCGGGATCAGCGTTCATTTGTATCGAACCGAAATCCGCCTGTTTGATTTACTTCAATCCGTCCAACGCTGGGATTTGGAAAGTGCGCGGGAAAAATCAAATTGCCGGTTCCTGCATGCTTCTCAATTAATGCCATGCGTGACTTGCGCGCCAGGTTCCGATCATCATCTGCGATTGTGGACATTTCTGGATAACGCAGTTGAATCTGATGATGCAACACATCGCCAGTCATCACACCACGTTGACCTTGCGACGAAAGGTTGATGACGCAATTGCCGGGCGAGTGCCCCGGACAGGCTTCGAGCGCGATGCCATCATCAAGTTCGTAATCGCTATCCACCAACACTGCCTGCTTGGCACGCACAATCGGATCCACGCTATCTTCAAAGGCTTGCGCATGCGTGTCTTTTACGCCGTCTCGATAAGCACGATCCCAATACGCATATTCAGTTTTTGACATGATGTATTTCGCATTTGGAAAGGTCGGGCACCAGCGACCATCCACAAGCTGCGTGTTCCATCCCACATGATCCCAATGCAGGTGGGTGCACATCACGAAATCAACCTCTTCGGGATTGACCTGTGCGCTTGCCAGAGCACCCAAATAACCGGTGTCCATTTGATGAAACGCAGGTCGAAGAGGTCTTTGTTTGTGATTTCCACAGCAGGTGTCCACCACAATCACGTGGCGCTCCGTTTTAATCACAAAAGAATGGAAACTCATTTCAAGACGACCATCGGCCGTCAATTGACCCGGCTGAAACTCGCGCTGACAGGTTGCCAGCATCTCAGGCGTCAGGTCGGGAAAAAAGTGGCTCGCCGCAGCGTAGGGAAGCTCAAGATCGACTACCCGTTCGATTGCAAATGCACCCAATCTTGTCGTTGCCAATGGACGAACCCCGCAATTTTTCAGAACATCTTGGTGTTAACTGTAACCCAAGGTATGCTTGTCGGCACTGGAATAAACCTTTTATCTTGAACAACGGTACACACGCTCATGACCCAGCAATCACACGCCACATTAAGCTCCTTACTCCAAGCACGTTATGGCAATAACCCTGCCGTGTTGGATGCGTTGAATCCAACGCTCGAAACACTCATGCAGCACCGCTCAGTGCGGGCATTCACCAACGAACCCTTAGCTCCAAACACAGCCGAACTTCTGGTCGCTGCAGCGCAGTCCGCATCTACGTCCTCCAACCTGCAAACCTGGAGCGTTGTTGCGGTGCAAGATCAAGATCGTAAAGACCGCCTCTCACAGCTGGCAGCGAACCAAGCCTTTATTCGCAGCTGCCCCCTATTTTTAGTGTGGGTCGCAGACTTGGCCCGCTTGCACGAGCTTGGTAAAGATCGCCAAAAGCCAGCCGAGAGTTTGAACTACATGGAAATGCTCATGATGGGCGTGATAGATTCAGCGTTGGCTTCGCAGAATGCCGCCGTCGCGGCAGAGTCACTTGGCTTAGGTGTCGTGTATATCGGTGCCATTCGGAATAAACCACTAGAAGTCGCCAAGGAACTAGGCTTGCCGCCCATGGGCTTCGCCACCTTTGGTATGTGCATCGGACAT
Organism: Zwartia hollandica; assembly: GCF_019923725.1. Lineage (GTDB taxonomy): Bacteria > Pseudomonadota > Gammaproteobacteria > Burkholderiales > Burkholderiaceae_B > Zwartia > Zwartia hollandica. Next base: position 927,164 of record NZ_JAHXRI010000006.1, on the reverse strand, counting down.
GTCGATCCCGCGGTCAATAACGTTGTCAAACCACGCTTGCCGCAAGAAGCCGTCTTACACAAAGAGACCTACCAGCCGCAGGCATACAAGCAAGCCGTTGATTCTTATAACGCGATCATGGAAAAGTTCTACGCTGAGCAGAATATGAAACCACTGGGTGCTTGGGATCTACACTCTCTAAACCGTGTGCGTGGCCCAGAGGCCATGGGCGGACGTGACGTGCTGGTTGATGCCTTGCGTACCCTCGGCTTCCAAATGAAATAAAGTTGTGCCCTTTGACGTCTAAGGCATAGCGATCATCGTTGCACCATGCCTAGACGTCATCCCCCTGCCGTTTTTGCATCTGCCACATCTGCGCGTAGACGCCATCCAAGTTAATCAGCTCCTGATGGGTTCCGCGCTCAACAACTCGGCCGTGGTCCATCACTAAAATTTGATCAGCATGCACGATCGTCGACAGTCGATGTGCAATGATCAGTGTCGTCCTATTTCGCGCCAACCCCGTCAACTCTTCCTGCAGCGCCCGCTCGGTTTTTGAATCAAGCGCAGAAGTCGCTTCGTCAAATACCAACATAGACGGTTGCTTTAGCAACGTTCGAGCAATGGCGACGCGCTGTTTTTCGCCACCCGACAATTTCAAGCCACGCTCACCAACCTGTGTTGCATAACCCTCCGGCAAGTGATCAATGAATTGTGACATCTGTGCAGCACGCGCAGCAGCTGCGATCTCTTGCTCAGTCGCACCAGGTCGACCGTAAGCAATGTTGTAGCCAATTGTGTCGTTGAATAGAACAGTATCTTGCGGAACGATACCGATCGATTGACGCAAACTCGCCTGCTGCACCTCGCGAATATCTTGTCCATCAATCAAGATCTGGCCCTTTTGCACATCGTAGAACCGGAACAACAGCCTAGCCAAGGTACTTTTGCCGGCGCCACTGCGCCCAACCACTGCGGTGATGGTCCCAGCAGGGATCACAAAACTGACTTCATGCAGAATTTGTCGGTTCGACTCGTAGTGAAACGAGACGTTCTCAAACCTAACTTCGGGTCCACGCGAATGATCTTCAATCCGCAAAGGCAGAGCACTGGGCGCATCGGCAACTTCTCGGTCTGACTCCAGCAACGTAAACATGCGGTCTAAATCTGTTAGCGACTGCTTAATTTCCCGATAGATCACACCCAAGAAATTCAACGGGATGTAAAGTTGAATCATCAAAGTGTTGACCAGAACCAAATCGCCGAGCGTCATTGAGCCATTGGCAACACCGAGTGTCGCTCTCCACAGGATCAACACCAAACCAATCGCAATGATGACTTGTTGTCCAACGTTCAACAGCGCAAGAGATTTCTGGGACTTAATCGCTGCCGCTTGATAGCGCAAAAGATTTTCGTCATAGCGCTTGGCTTCAAATGCCTCATTACCAAAGTATTTGACCGTCTCAAAATTCAGTAAGGAGTCAATGGCCTTCTGATTCGCACGCGAGTCCATATCATTCATCGTGCGACGCAGGTGCGTTCGCCACTCCGTCACGATGATTGTGAAAACAATATAGAGAATGAGTGCAGCGAGCGTAATTGATGCAAACCACAAGTCGTAGTTCAGTGCAAAGTACCCCAAAACCAAGACGAACTCGATTAGGGTTGGAATGATGCTGTAGAGCGAATACGACACAAGAGATTGAATCGCTCGCGTACCACGCTCAATGTCTCGGCTCACGCCTCCTGTTTGACGAGACAAATGAAAACGCAGTGACAACGCATGCAAATGTTGGAAAACTTCGAGCGCGATCTGACGGACCGCATGTTGGGTGACCCGAGCAAATAACAATTCGCGAAGCTCTGCAAACAGAGAAGCCGACAAGCGCAGCAGGCCATAGCCTGCGACCAGTCCAATCGGGACAACAAGCAACGCGCCAGCCACATTGTGGCGCACGTCAAGCGTATCTACGATTTGCTTGAGCATGACTGGGATGCCCAGATTGGCAAACTTGGCAGCAACCAAGCACCCAATCGCTAATAGAACGCGATATTTGTACTCAAGTAGATAGGGCAGTAGATCGCGGATAACGCGCCAGTCACCATGCTGACGCTTTGGTGCGGGTTGGTCGGGGTCGTGCACAAACTCGGTAGAACGTCGGGTTGAATGTCTCATGCTTGGATTCTATCGCTGAATACATGTCCCCCGCGTTAGAATCCTCACTAATGAGCTCGCCTAACCAACGTCCAGCTTCCTTCGTCAACTGTATTTCAGAGACCTGACTCGCGATGACTACTGTTTCCAGCCTTCAGACAGCAAATCTAAAAAAATCCGCCGACACAGTTCTGCAGACTGCGACCACCTCTGGGAAGGTCCCAGGAGTCGCTGCTGCCGCGACTACTCGGAACGACACCATTTACGAAGGTGCGTTTGGACTGCGTGCCCAAGGCCTACCGACTGCTATGGGTCTGGACACCGTGATGTGGATCGCGTCGATGACTAAGCCGCTTGTCGGTACAGCCGCCATGCAACTCGTCGAACAAGGTAAGTTGAATTTAGACGAGCCCGCTGCACGTATCGTGCCTGAAATCGATCACATACAAGTTATCGAAGGCTGGAGCTCTGACGGACAACCCATTTTACGTAAACCAAAACGGCAAATTACTCTGCGTCACCTGCTCACGCACACCGCTGGTTTCACTTCAGATATCTGGAGTGAAAACTCGGCGCGCTATCTCAAACTGCATCAGCTACCTCGGGCAGGCTCAGGGCAACGTAATGCCATCGATATCCCGCTATCTTTTGATCCAGGCGAGCGCTGGGAATATGGGATCAATATCGACTGGGTAGGCTTGATGGTCTCGACCGCGACAGGCCTTCGCTTGGGCGAATACTTAAAGCAACACGTTACCGAACCTCTAGGCATGGCGAGCACGGGCTTTAAGATCACACCAGATATGCGCGCACGGTTAGCTAAGGTGCATCAACGTGACGCGACAAGTGACGCACTAACGGTATTGCCTTTCGAAGTTCCACAAGAAACAGAAATTGATCCCGGTGGCGGCGGTATGTACTCCACCGCGGACGACTATCTGCGCTTTACTCGCATGATTCTGAATCAAGGCAAAGGCAACGGTCATCAATTACTTAAACCTGAGACCGTTGCGCTCATGTCTAAAAATGCTATGGGACCGCTACGCGTATCCATGCTGCACACTGATAACAAGGCTATGTCGCTGGACGCAGAATTTTTCCCAGGCCTAGAAAAAACCTGGGGGCTGACCTTTATGATTAACGAGCAACAAGCACCAACGGGGCGCTCTGCCGGCAGCCTCGCCTGGGCGGGGCTGCCGAATGCCTACTTTTGGATCGATCCAACAAAAGGCATCGCGGGTGTGATCATGATGCAAATCCTGCCTTTCGTTGATACGCACGCACTTCAGTTATTTACCGACTATGAGTCTGCGGTCTACCGCTCATTTTGAGGGATACCATTTTGGCGTACGCTTCTCAATAAAAGAAGCGGTGCCTTCGGCAGATTCTGGCAGTTGACGAAGCGCTGAGTGCTCGCGAATCAATTCATCGAACAGCGTGTCGTCAAGCAATGCACCTGAGACCTGAAGTGTTCGCATCTTTGTCGCTGACACCGCACCTGGTGCGTTCATCAATAGACCATCCACGATGCGCGCACCAGTCGCCTCCAAATCCTCAAGAGCGCACACTTCGTGCACGAAACCTATACGTAAGGCGACCTCAGGACCGAAGCGCTCACAGGTCAGCGCATAGCGACGCACATTACGTACGCCCATCGCATGGCATAACTGCGGCAAAATAATTCCAGCAATCAAACCCCAACGGGCTTCAGTAATAGCAAAAATTGCATTGTCTGCAGCAACTACGATGTCACAAACAGAGGCGATACCAGTCCCACCACCAAAGCACCCGCCCTGGATGAGGGCCACGGTCGGGACGGGCACAATATCTAAACGTCGCACGGCTTCAGCGGTTAAGCGCGAGACCCGTTCATTCTCTGCGGGGGACTTCACGCCAACGCCAGAGATCCACTCAAGATCCGCACCCGCCTGAAAATGACGGCCATTTCCTCGAATCACAATTGCACGGGCCTCTGGCTTAGGACCAAGAAGATCCAAGGCCTCATGCAAGCCACTAATGAGATCTTCGTTATAGGCGTTATTTACTTTCGGCCGGTTCAGTGTGACCGTGACGACTCCGCGAGCATCGACGTCACAAAGTACCGTACCTTTTCCCAGTTCTTTTGACATTCCTCAAACTCCTTTTTTCATCTGTGTTCTGTGAGCATTTGCAACAAAGCATACTCTGGGATGTTAAAGTGAATAAAAAAATAAAGACAAACCGCTTCAAGAGACCATCCATCATGACACCTGAACAACGCTTAGTTGAGCTCGGCATTCAACTACCGACGCCTCCCGCCCCGATTGCAAACTTTCTGCCGTGGCGCAGGGTTGGCCAACTCCTCTACCTTTCTGGTCAAGGACCACGTGATGCCAACGGAAAAATTAGCGTTGGGCGCCTCGGGCGAGATTGCTCAGTAGAACGAGGCTATGCGGATGCACGCTCCGTTGGTTTGCAGCTGCTTGCGACAATTCGTGCAGCCGTAGGCTCACTCGATCACGTCGAGGCTGTCGTTAAGCTGCTGGGTATGGTCAATGCAGAGCCAGACTTCGGTGACCAGCCCAAAGTAATCAATGGTTGCTCTGACATCTTGGTGGAGATCCTAGGCGAGCGCGGCAAACATGCGCGCTCAGCCGTCGGCATGGGCTCGTTGCCAAATGGCATGACCGTCGAGGTGGAAGCCATTATCCAGATAGCAGAAGGGCACTGAGCCAACCTTAAGCGGCCGCATAATTGCGGCGCCGCTTGAGGTACTATTTCATTCATATAAACGTGTTTCTTCCGTTAATTAATTTTTAGAAAAGACAAGCTCTCCATGGAAAAATTAGACGCTATCATCATCGGCTCTGGGTTTTCAGGCATGTATCAACTCTACAGCCTACGTGACAAACTTGGCCTCAAAGCTAAGGTGCTCGACGGAGCGAGCGGTGTGGGAGGCACGTGGTTCTGGAATCGTTACCCCGGCGCACGTTGCGACTCAGAAAGCCACACTTACATGTACTACTTCTCGAAAGATTTAGTCGATGAATGGGAATGGTCTGAGCGCTACCCACAACAGCCAGAAATTTTGCGCTATATGAACTTTGTTGCAGACAGGCTTAAGTTGCGTTCGGACATTGAATTAAACACGCGGATGTCTCAGGCGCACTTCGATGCCGCAACTAACCGCTGGAACATCAAGACTGAGAATGGCAAAGAGTACAACGCCAAGTACCTCATCACTGCGGTGGGTTGCCTCTCTTCGGCAAACCTGCCAAAGATCGAAGGCCTAGCTGACTTTAAAGGTGAGTGGTATCACACTGGTCAATGGCCACACGAAGGTGTGGATTTCACTGGCAAGCGGGTGGCATTGATTGGTACTGGCTCGACAGGTATTCAAGCTACGCCCGTAATCGCGGCAACGGCTAAACATCTAACTGTCTTTCAGCGCACACCGAATTACAGCCTTCCCGCTTGTAACGCCCCCCTAACTCCTGAATTTAAAAAATACGCGAAACAGCACGCAGCTGACATCTATAAGATCATGACCACAAATACCAATGGTCACGGGTTTTATATTGAAGACGTCTCAGCACTCGACGTTGCGGAAACCGAACGAGTCAAAGCCTATGAAGAAAAATGGAAAATGGGTGGTTTTCAGTTTCGGGCTCTTTACCGTGACATCCTGACAAGCGCGGCGGCTAATGAAACAGCGGCCGAGTTCATCCGTGGAAAAATCAAAGAGATCGTCAAAGACCCAAAGGTGGCTGAAGATCTAGCCGACATCGACCATCCGTTCGCAGCTAAACGGCCACCAATTGATTCGGGCTACTTCGAAGCGTTTAACCGCGACAACGTCACCTTGGTGAACATCCGCAAAACACCAATTGAACGCCTCACTACAAAAGGCGTTAAAACCTCGACCCAAGAGATTGATGCCGACGTCGTCGTTTTCGCAACAGGCTTTGACGCGATGACAGGTTCGCTACTGAAACTCGACATCACAGGGCGCGATAACCGTAAGCTGAAAGATTACTGGCACGCGGGTCCACGCACTTATCTTGGCCTGCAAGTACCTGGCTTCCCTAATATGTTCACGATCACGGGGCCTGGCAGCCCTTCGGTGCTGTGCAATATGCCACCCGCGATTGAGCAACACGTTGAGTGGATCACCAACTGCATTCAATACATGGAAGGTAAACACCTTGCGGTGATTGAGACCACTGAAGAGTCTGGCGATTCTTGGCAGACTGAAGTGGATCGCGCCGCGAACGCAACGCTATTGCCTACAGTGAAACACTCATGGTATTTGGGTGCTAACGTCCCAGGTAAGCCTCGCGTGTTTATGCCCTACGCTGGCGGTCTCGCACACTATCGAAAGATTTGTGATGAAGTCGCTCAGAACGGCTTCAAAGGTTTTGAATTTACGCCAGCTTAGTTCGCGCTCTTAAGTATAAAAAAACGCCGGCATGAAAACCGGCGTTTTTTTATGAGACTCTTGCTCTCTATTTCTTTTGCTTTTCTACCCAATAGAACAAAAAGCCTGCTCCAACGGTGAGCGCGCTATACAACACCCACGGCGACACTCCCCAAAGTTGAGGCAACGTTACCTTACCAAGAGCCCAAACAGAAAGGATGTTGGCTTTTACCCAAGAAAACGAGAACGCGTACAACACGGCACCGATCAGCATACCCACCATGCCAACCAATGCATGCACGCTACCTGTCGCCACAGCCGCAACACCGGTGCCAGGGCAATAGCCATAAAGCACCATGCCCACGCCAAAAATGGCAGCACCTACGATCGTCCCAAGCATGTTTGCATCACGAATGTGCAACTTAGCTAACCCAACATCTTTAAGTATCAAGACACCAATACCACCAACAATAATGGCAGTCATCATGACTTTTAGTACGGTGAAGTCACGAAAACGAAATTGATTCACGATAACGTTATAACTAGTCACTTTGCCTCGTTGTAACAGCCACCCGAAGGCAAAACCAAAGATAACAGCAAGAATTAGAGCGAATTCGCCTTTGATTGGGAACATTATTTTTCTCCGGATCTTTTGTTTATTAAGTTTGACGTGTACGGAACATAATTGCAGCAGTGATCAGACCGGAGGTGAACATCACCATTAGGAATGTCCAACCGACTACGGCCAACTGCAAACCTTGCGAGATGCCGTTACCGCTCGTACACCCCCCCGCCATGCGAGCGCCGTACATGGCTAGTGCGCCACCTACTATTGCAGCCGTATAGCGTTTCGCTTTAGACGGACCAAAACGCTCGAGCCAAACGCTAGGAATGGTCTCAATCGCAAACGTGCGAGAAATCAGCGATGACGCCAAAGCACCAAAAAATGTCCCGATCAAAAACAAAGTCCCATAGTCAAGTTTCATGACGTTGGTTTTCCAATAGGCGTTTGTCGATACCGCCTCTGGACCAATAATTGGGCTCATCACACCACCGGCAATTTGACCGATTGAAGTTGTGATGCCGATTGGATTGGCTACCACGACAAAGACAATCCAACTCAGCACACCAATTCCTACACCTGCCAGATAGGGCGTCCAGCGAGACGACGGCTCGCTTGCCACCCGCGTTTGCGATTGCATTGCCATGGATATTCTCCTTAAGTCATTAACCTACTAACCATTGCTTTATACACTATATATAAATATAATCTATTGATAAATATAATAATAGAATTTTCCTACTTTTGCATTGATAAAAGTCAAACGCACCGCCACAGACCCAAATTGACACTAGGCCTGCCCCAGCCTCGCGGCGTGCAAATCGCAGAGGGCAACTTGGTCAAGGCGCGTAGTAATGCGATAATCCCAGTTGGACTGCATATCTTTACTCACCTATCAAATTTGAGGCTTTTCGCTCATGACACAACATTTGGATTTGCTAAAAATCGCCCAAGAAGAACAAAACGGCGATCTTTTTAAGATGCTTGACGGTATCTACAAGCGCTCTTCGGCCAAGCCCACTGGGTGTCCCGATGCGATCATCTGGGAAGGTGGGAATGCCCACGGCGGCGTCAAGCCCGTTGCGCACGCATTCACAGACATGTTTGCACTGAACGGCACTCTGATGGCACTCGACGTGCTCGGCCTGCCCTTCCTTGGCGTCCCAATGATGGCCCAGTTCCGTCATGACTCCAAACTTGAGTCGTTGGAATGGTTTGGCAAGCTCGACTACACCGCACTGAAGTGGTCGACTGCCGGCGACTTCATGGTGAACGAAGGCGGCAAGAAGGTCGTTGTAAACGGTAAATCTGCAAACGCGCCGCTGCGCACTGCTGCAGGTGTCTATTGCAACGTGCGCCCCTATGGCGGCATCACCAGCATCCGTTTCATGCCAGGCCTGCCTTATTCGCAAGACAAAAAGAAATTTAAAGTTGACCCAGCAACGGGCGTGATCCATTCAGAAATGAACACACCGGGCGTTCGTATGGCCTACGCTGCACGCTTGTTCCTAAAAATGGTTCACGAAACCGGTCAGATTGGCCGGGTCGCGACCAAGCCGACACAAGCTCAGGAAGATGCGATCAATGCCGGCATCATGCGTTGGCTGCTGCAGGGCACAAAATTCAAGCTCAAGCGCCAATACACTGTTGACGCCTACGAAGAGCACCGCGCGAACGTTGATGCAATCGTTGCCTGCCTGCCAAAAGACTTCAAAGCTGGCATGGAAAACTGGGGTGGTGATATCTACGAGCACATCTCCGACACCAACTTTGGTTTGCTCCTGCATGACATGATTCGTCAACGCCCTTGCATCGTTTACGCAACGGACCTCGACGGCGATCGTTTGACAGACCTGATGGCTGACGCACCCGATGTATTGCGCGACTGGGGCCAGATTGTTCTAGACAAAGTTGGCGCTAAAGTCGACATGAAGAAGCTTTGGACAGAGATGGGCTTCACCATGACAAACGGCAAAGACATGACCAGCGTCATGTATCGTGTCCACGGCGCTCCCATTTACGAACAAACACTCGGCTCTGCCGATGCAATGCTTCTGCGTTTGTTGGACGGTGACGAAACTGTTGGCGGCGAAAAGCAGCCCTACGACCCACGTATTCACTTCGTTCTAATCAACGAGGCGTACAAGGCAGCGAACCCAGGTAATAAGCAGTTGGCTGACTGGCTCGATGCACAGCTTGCAACCTTCGATAAGATTTATGGCGGTGAGCGCCCACGGTATATCGACGGCTACAAGAAGCTCAAAGCTGCGATCCGTCCTTGGGGAGCCTAAGTCGGAATAAAAGAGGGAGCGAAAGCTAACTCTTTAAAAAAAGGCCTCGCTAATGTTTCATTAGCGAGGCCTTTTTCATTCTAGAGATATTCGAGGGATTGAATCGATATCTTTAATTTCTATTTGAAGCGCGCGCGATCCAAAATTTTCTGTGCTTCAACTTGGTTGCGGCCCATTGCAGCAACGGAAACATTCTCAACCTTAAAAGTACCGAGCTTATTGAGCCCGTCATTATCGACCTTTATGTTCGCGACTACGGGCCACTCGTTGTTACCATCGGCGAAGTACGCTTGTGCTGCATCGCTCGCAAGGTACTCCAAAAATTTTTTCGCAGCAGCGGGATGCGGTGCATTCTTTGCAACGCCACCACCCGCGATGTTGATATGCGTCCCACTGGTTTGCTGATTGGGCCAAACGAACCCGAGCTTTGCGATAAGGGCTTGATCTTCCGGTTTCTTCGAACGTAGCATCCGTACAAAATAATAGGAGTTGGTCAACGCCACACCACACTCACCGGAAGCCACCGCTTTAATCTGATCCGTGTCGCCGCCGCGTGGCGCGCGCGCCATGTTTGCAACCATCCCACGCGCCCAAGCCTCAGTCGCCGGGACACCTTCACGATCGATCATTGCACCAACTAGCGACAACATATAAGGGTGCGATCCCGACCGGGTGCATACCTGCCCTTTGTTACGTGGCTCTGCGAGTTTTTCATAGCTATCAACATCGCTCGCCTGCATGCGCGCCTTGTTGTACACAATGACCCGCGCACGCGTCGAGAAGCCAAACCACTTCACCCCGTCAGGCTGCGCCTGCGAGCGAAGATTTGGTGCAATGCGTGCTTCTAGGTAGTCAGATTGAATCGGCTGGAACAGGCCGTCACTTTCGGCGCGCCACAGTCTTGCCGCATCAACGAGCAAAATCACATCAGCCGGGCTTTTTGCACCTTCGCTTTTTAGTCGTTCGATTAAGGCGTTATCTGAAGCCTCGATGCGATTGATTTTGATTCCCGTTTTTTTCGTAAATTCGTTGTAGAGCGCCTCGTCGGTTTGATAGTGACGGGCCGAGTACAGATTGAGCTCAGCCTGTTTGTCGGCCCACGCAGGGGCAAACCACAGAGCTGCAGCCATACATAGAGATACCGCCAAGCCGCGCGTGACCTGAAATACTGTCTGACGCGTTGCGCTGTTTGAAGAACCCGTTTTGCCACTCATTTTGCTACTCATCGAAAAGTCCGAGGTGGACACATATGAGTAGAGTACATCAAATGAGAATGATTATCAATACCGTTTTGATCCTGACATGGCGCGTGATAAGACAATCACTGGCACCAGCCCAGCAAGCACAATTGTCAGGGAGGGCAAAGCAAGCTCTGCCAGCCTTTCATCTGCAGCCAGTTGATAGGTGGCGACTGCCAGTGTGTCGAAATTGAACGGACGCAACAGTAGGGTGGCGGGGAGCTCTTTCATCACATCTACAAAGACGAATAATCCACCAGTCAATAGACTACGCTTAAGGAGGGGGAAATGAATATCACGCATCGCTTGAAACGGCGTCGCCCCTAAGAGCGCAGCCGTACCGTCCATGGAGGGCGTAATGCGCGACAGGCCGGTCTCGACGCTCTGCAGGCTCGACGACAAAAAACGGATCAGATACGCATAAATAAGCACCCAGGATGTCGCAGACATAATCCAAGCAGCTTGAATCAGGCCCAGTAGGGACAAAATGCCAACCGCCAACACAGCCCCAGGCAGGGCATAGCCCAATCCCAGTAAGCGATTTCCCCAGACAAGGGTCCTGCTTTTGGTTAAGCGTGCCGCATAAGCAAGTGCCACAGCGCAGGCAACAGAAATCAACGCCGTGACACACGAGAGCCAAAATGAGTTCGTCAGCCACTGCAGATAGCGCACATCCATACTGAAGCCTTGCTGCCACAGCAAATTGATCAACGCGAGCGCGGGAACAATAAACGCGCACAACAACGTGGCACCGCAAAAGGCGAATGCCCAAAAGGCTTTGCGCCCCCTCAAAGACTTAGGCAAGACCGCGCGCTGAATCACCCCGGAACTAGCGTAACGCAGGCGCGCACGATTACTTTGTTCAATGTAGAAAATCAAACCGACAAAAACCAATAGCCCGAGGGATAACTGCACTGCAGCCAGTCTGTCACTAAAAGACAGCCATGCTTTAAAAATTCCCGTAGCAAAGGTCTCAACACCAAAATAGGACACTGCGCCATAGTCTGCGAGCACTTCCATCAGCGCCAGTGCCATCCCAGCGAAAATAGCAGGGCGAGCCATCGGCAACACGAGCCGATAAAAGGCTTGCATGCCGCTATAACCTAGCGTTTCAGCTGCCTCCGAGAGTCGGCCACTTCGATCGAGAAAAGCAGTACGAGCAATCAAATACACATAGGGATACAAACAAAACGAAAAAGACCACATTGCCCCGCCTAACGAGCGAGGGTCCGGAAAGAACCACAAACTGTCTGTGCCCAGTATCTGACGCAGCAACGTCTGCAAGGGACCAGAAAACTGCAACACATCGACAAACAGATAGGCCATCACATAGGTGGGTATCGCCAGTGGCAGGATTAGTGCCCATTCAAAGATTTTTTTACCTGGAAACTGGTAGTTTGCGACTAACCACGCATTGCCAACACCGAGCACAAAAATTCCAACACCCACCCCACACAAAAGAACAAAGGTGGATACGAGATAATCTCCTAGAACAAATTGCCATAAATGCAATAAAGTCCCTTGTGCGCCAAGGTCGACCGCAGAAGCTTCGGTCGGCGTTTGGAAAAAGGGAATAAACAGCCCTAGCAATGGTAGGGACAGCATTAAAGCAATCAGGGCAACAACACGGTGCATTGAATGGGGCCGCAAGGCTAAAACTCGGTTTCTGGAAGCAAATCCCAGTTAGTGCGAAAATTATAAAGATGAATGAGACACAACCCCTACTGTCGCTTGAACACGTCCGAGTCGGTTACCCGCGTCTAGACGGTCGGGGCTGGCTGCCAATTGTCGAAGATTTAAGCCTCAGTCTAGCGCGCGGCGACATCGCCTGTCTTCTAGGACCGTCAGGCTGTGGAAAATCGACTATTTTGAGGGCCATTTGCGGTTTCGAGGCCCTTCAAGAAGGCGAAATCAAGCTAAGTGGCAAGATTGTCAGTTCATCGCGCATCCAGGTCGCACCCAACCTGCGCCGCGTTGGCATGGTGTTTCAAGACTTCGCCCTCTTCCCGCACTTAAATGTGTTGGGCAACGTCATTTTTGGTCTCCGTTCACTTCCAGTGCATACCCAACGCGAAGTTGGACTCGCTTGGCTAGAAAGGGTGTCATTAGCAGACAAAGCCGACGCCTACCCGCATGAACTCAGCGGTGGCCAACAACAAAGGGTTGCATTGGCTCGAGCCATGGCACCGGAACCAGACTTAATTCTGCTTGATGAGCCTTTTTCTAGCCTAGATATTGATCTACGCGAAAGACTTGCGGCAGAAATGCGGGACATTCTTAAAAGCAATGGCGTCACTGCGCTGTTGGTCACGCATGACCAATTTGAAGCCTTTGCCCTAGCAGACCACATCGGCGTGATGTCTCAAGGCAGGATGGTGCAGTGGGATACACCTTACGATCTCTATCACGAACCAAGTAGCCGCTATGTCGCCGATTTTATCGGGCGTGGCGTGTTTGTGCCGGGGACGATTCAAGAAGGTGCGACAGTAGAGATCGAACTCGGTAGGCTGCAACTAGATAATGACCACCATGACCCCGTCGGCACAGTTGTCGACGTACTGCTGCGCGCCGATGACATCCAACATGACGACACGAGCCCGTTGTTGGCAACGGTCTTGCGTAAGACTTTCCGGGGGGCAGATTTTCTCTACACCCTACGCCTGGATTCAGGGCTTGAGCTAGTGGCCTATGTGCCGAGCCACCATGATCATGCTGTGGGTGAAAAGATCGGTATTCGGTTAGGCGTCGATCACGTCGTGACCTTTCCAAAATAAGCACCTCGCTTACGCCTCGGGTTCACGCTGTAGAGACAAACCCTAGGTTGACCTCCCAAACGGCTTTTTATTTGACTACGCTGTGTAGAATCGACTGTTTACTTTATGCCCATCCCCCTATAGGGCTAATCCCTATAACTTGCCTTATCCAACACTCGCATTTCTTTAGGAGAGCCGCATGAAACAATTCAAAAAAGTTAGCCTCACCGCTCTAGCACTTTCAGCAGCACTGCTAGCCAGCACGCCAACGATGGCCCAACAAGTGACTCTGATGACAGGCCCTCAAGGCGGCGTGTGGGTCCCACTAGGTGGCGCTCTCAAAGGAATGTGGGAAAAGGCCATTCCTGGATTGCAGGTCACCTCAACACCAGGAGCTGGCATTGCCAACGTCCGTGGCGTAGACGAGGGCAAGGTACAAATCGGATTCGGTAACTCGAGCAGCACAGTGGACGGCTTAGCTGGGCGTGCCCCCTTTCCAAAGAAAGTGACCAAAGTTTGCCAAATGGCTAACTTGTACCCACAGTTCTTTCAAGTTGTTGCACTGCAATCTGCAAAAGTTAATTCTTTCGCAGATCTGAAGGGTAAGTCGCTAGTGACACAATCTCGCGGTAATACAGGCGAACTCCTCACTGACCTGATTCTCCAAGCCAATGACATGACTTATAAATCTCTGTCCAAGGTCAATTTTCAGGCAAGCTATTCAGACGCCGTATCGATGATGAAAGACGGGCATGTTCAGGTGTTTACGCTGGGTACTACCTCACCAGCGTCAGCCGTGATGGATTTGGCCAGTGGACGTGACGTGAACCTCGTTCCCGTCGACGATAAAACCATGGCTTACATGAAAAACCTAAACCCTGGCTACAACCGCTTAATCATTAAGGCAGGAACATATCCAAAGCAAACACAGGACGTACCGGCGATCGGTTACTTAACGCACCTGATTGTCGCCTGTGATATGCCAGAAAAGACGGTCTACGAAATGGTGAAAGCAATGGCGACAAACGTTCCATCGCTGGTTGCTGTCAGTAAGGCTATGGAAGGCCTGACACCAAAAGTGATGGCAAGTGACATTGGCGTACCGCTCCATCCAGGCGCTGCCAAGTACTACAAAGAAGTGGGCGCGCTTTAAGTATTAGCGATCACGCTGTAACGAAGGAACACTCGCACCATGCAACAAGTTATATCCGATGAAAGTATCGCTATTGATCCAGCGTCTAAGGCACTGAAGACTCTTATTACGGTCCTCGCTGTTGCCATGTCGCTTTATCACATGTATGTGGCGGGTTTCGGCCCTCCCGAAGCGGTCATCTTTCGTGGAACACACTTGATGTTTGCCTTGGGGCTTGTGTTCCTGCTTTACCCTTCAAGTTCGAAGGGTGGCGTTGCGGCGCGCTCGTACGATATGTTGCTGTTAGTCATGGGAATCGCTGCGATTGCGCATATCTTCATAGACTATGAAAACTTCACTCGCCGCATCATTTACATCGACGAACTAAGCAAGACGGATCTGTTCTATTCGTTTGTAATGGTGGTCATCGTTCTCGAAGGTACTCGACGTGTAATCGGTTGGGCGCTGCCCGTGACAGCCATGATTTTCATCGCTTACACAGCATTCTTTACACAAATCAAATTGCCCGTCCTGATGGAGCAACTGTATTTTTCAACCGAGGGGATCTTTGGCTCGACGCTTGGTGTTTCAGCGTCCTATGTCATGCTATTCGTGATCTTCGGTGCCTTTATGGAAAAGAGTGGAACTGGCCAATTATTCATGGACTTCGCCATGTCGATCACCGGCAAATATGCTGGTGGACCCGGCAAGGTTGCTGTGGTGAGCTCCTCGTTGTTCGGCACCGTCTCTGGAAGTGCGGTGGCTAACGTAATGGTCGATGGCCCCATCACTATTCCACTGATGAAACGAACCGGCTTTCGTCCATCGTTTGCCGCTGCCGTTGAGTCTGTCGCCTCGACGGGCGGTCAGTTGATGCCGCCTGTTATGGGTGCTGCAGCCTTCGTGATGGCGGAGTTTTTAGCCGTGCCCTACGCTCAAGTAGCATTATGGGCAGTCATTCCAGCGCTCCTTTACTACGCCTCAGTTTTCTTTGCCGTACATTTTGAAGCGAAGCGCTACAAACTTGCCGGAGTTCCTCTGAGCGAGTTACCAAGATTCAAACAAGTGATGCTCGAACGAGGTCATTTGTTCATTCCAATTCTTATTATTCTCTTCGGTTTGTTTTTGGGCTTCTCTGCACCGCTTTGTGCATTGATTGCAGCAATCTCCTGTTTGCCAGTAGCGCTAATGCGAAAGCTAACGCGGACTGGAATCACGTGGATGACTGTGATTCAGGCCCTAGAAGATGGTGCTCGGAGCGCACTCTCCGTCGCGATGGCGTGCGCATGCGCTGGAATTGTGATTGGCTGCGTCACGATTACTGGTTTAGGTATTGTTTTCACGCAAGTCGTGATTGAACTCGCTAACAACTCCTTATTTCTTGCCCTACTGCTGACCGCTCTTGCAGGCATCGTGCTCGGCATGGGCATGCCAACCACCCCTGCATACATCGTAATGGTCTCGCTACTCGTCCCGGCCATTATTAAGCTGGGCGTGGACGCGCCTTCTGCTCACATGTTTGCTCTCTATTTTGCAATTTTGTCAGCCATCACACCACCGGTGGCTCTAGCTGTATTTGCGGCTGCCGCGCTCGCAAAAGCCAATATGTGGGAGGCGGGTTTTGCAGCGATGCGAGCCGCAGCACCGGCCTACATTGTCCCGTTCATGTTTGTTTACGAACCTACACTACTTCTTATCTTTAAAGACGACACATCTTATATTACGGTTCTGTGGTCAGTGCTCACGGCCCTGATTGGCGTAATCGCCCTAGCAGGAGGATTTTTTGGCTGGCTGGTAGGGTATGCAACGATTACCCATCGGGTGCTGTTGCTGATCGCGGCCGCTTGTCTTATCAAGCCAGGACTAATCACAGATGTCATTGGCTTTGGATTAATGGCTACCGTGGCGCTTTTGCAATGGAACAACACCAAGCGGGCAACGGTGTAATAGTTAACGCTAAAACTGAGGAAAATCATGCAAACTCAAAGAAGAAAATTTCTTGCCATAGTATTAACTGCCTTCGCAGCAACTATTGGCACTCTAAGCAGTGCTACCTATGCGCAAGCTACATATCCAAACAAGGCAATTCGCCTCATTGTCCCATTCACTCCCGGCGGTGTAACCGATACAAGCGCGCGACTGATTGCCGACCAAATGACAAAGCGGCTTGGTCAGCAAGTTATCGTAGAAAACAAACCAGGCGCATCCGGCAATATTGGTACAAATCAGGTCGCTCAAGCAGACCCAGATGGCTACACCTTGTTGCTCGGCTTTGACGGCACAATGGTCATCAATCCACATGTGTTTGCCTCGGTACCTTTTGATGCAATAAAGGACTTCGCTCCAGTTGGTAAGATCGGCGATGCAGATCTGGTCATCGTTGCACACCCCTCGGTTAAGGCCAACAACATCAAAGAGCTGATTGCTCTATCAAAGTCTGAGCCTAACGGACTGAATTACGGTACATCTGGCTTAGGTAGCACCCCACATATCGCTGGCGAAACGCTAAATATGAAAAGCGGCTCTAAGCTCGTACACGTTCCCTATAAGGGCGGTGGTCAAGCCATGATTGATCTTCAAGGAGGCAATATCCCTCTGGTCTTCACCGCAGTTGCCGGGGCACTCCCACATATCAAGGCGGGGCGGATTAAAGCCGTTGGTGTGCCAAGCGCAGCGCGCTCACCTTCGTTACCCGATACGCAAACATTCATCGAAGCCGGCTTGCCTAATTTTCTGCTTGCTTCATGGGTGGGTATTTTGGCTCCCGCCAAAACTCCAACGGCCGTCATCACGAAGCTGAACAGCACGTTAAATGAAGTGCTGAATGATCCGGACGTCAAGAAACGCCTTGAGGTGTTAGGCATAACAGCCACACCCGGAACGCCGAAAGCCTACGGCGATCAAATCAAAAATGATTTGGCAAGCTACGCAGCAGTAGTCAAAGCGGCAAATATCAAACCGCAATAATCTGATAATGAACAAAGGCGTGTCTTCTTGACACGCCTTTTTTTATGACTGCAACAGGAAGCGCCATGAACAAGGCAATGATTCACCTTTCGGTTCCTATTAAAGACATCGCCTCAACAATTAAGTTTTACGGTGAAATCCTTGAGTGCAAGATCTCGCGTCAGCAAGAAGACCGACTCGACATTGATTTTTTTGGACATCATCTCGTCGCACAACTCTCAGAGATAGAAGCCTCTCACACCTCGATCACTATTGGACGCGGCAACTACCCGCTCCGTCATTATGGTGTCATCGTGAAACCGGAGATCTACGAGAGAATGCTGTCTAGACTGCGAGAGGCAAAAGTCCCTTTTGCTATGGAGCCAGACAGGATTTTTATTGGTACGCCCCGCGAGCAATCCGTGTTTCTGGTATTTGACTACTCAGGTAACGCTGTCGAAGTGAAGGGCCTGCCCGACCCATCACAAGTTTTTACTTCTGCATAAATGTGCCGAGCAACGATGTGCCGTGCAGGTACACGACACATCTACGCAACAGTTATCAATTGATTTTGATAGACCGAATTAGCGTGGTCCACTTCTCTTCGTCGCGCTTAAGATTCGCGGTAACGACCTCAGGCGTGGACGTCACCAGATCAATCCCGAGCTGACTGAGGCGCTGCCGCAGTTCATTATCCGTTCCCAAGTCACGCATTGCACCCGAGATGCGATCTTGAAGTCCCTTATCCATCCCGGCAGGTGCCACTAAGGCCAACCAGAAGGTTGCTTCAAAATTCTTTACCCCTGCAGCCTCGTTCATCGTTGGCAAGTTAGGTAACGTTGAGATGCGTTCAAGCGACGTCACCGCCAAGCCTTTTGTCTTATCACTGGTCACAAACGGGATCGCCTCATTGGCGGCGGAAAACATCATTTGCACTTGTCCACCCAACAAATCCTGTGCAGCAGGCATACCGCCTTTGTAATGCGCGACAACCATCTTCAAGCCAAATTCGCGGATAAAGTATTCCGCGGCAAGATGGTTAATCGAGCCAACCCCAGATGTTCCAATCGCATATTTATCAGGGTTCTTTTTAATTAGTTCGATCAACTCCTTAACACTATTGACCGGCAGACTCTTGTTGACTTGAAGTACAAAAGCCGAACTCATCATCATAGAAAGCGGAGTAAAACTCTCGTAAGGTTTGTAGCTCACAGTGCCTTGCAGCGCTGGATTGATCACAATCGAAACAGGGGCTGCATAGAGCGTGTAGCCATTGGGCTTTTGGCTAGCCACATAGGTGCTGGCGACAGTGGAGGCAGCGCCCGCCTTATTCTCGATCACCATGTTTGCGCCAAGCTTCTTACCCAGCGCCGCAGCGATTGTTCGGCTCGATACATCGCTGACGCCGCCGGCCGGATAAGGCACAACAAACTTCACGGGCTCTTGTGGGTAATTTGCGACCGATTGCGCTTGAGTGACCGCACTCGCAAATACCAAGCCTGAAGCCATCACGGCACCAAACATCACCTGCAAAGATTTCTTATTGCTCATCGTTCTCTCCCTTTTTTGTTTTATAGCAGTGCGCCGCGAGCCGCAATGGGCCAAATGGCTTCTACCTTGTCACCCCGAATACAAATCAGTTCGTCATACAAATTAACCGTGGGATCACAATGCCCAGGAATCAGCATAACGGCATCACCGAGCTTAAGCGTCGAATCTACCGTTAACTCCAAAGCACCATGCTCATCGGATGCCTTTAAATACCTCGCGTCGTCGCGTCCCCACACTGCAGGCATGCCCGAGTCTACACTCGAAGCTTTGAGTCCTGCATCAACCACTGCACGGTCTTTAGTCGGATGACTCAGTACAGCTGACTTGATGAATAAGGCGTGCTCAAAAGGTAGATCCAATCCATCGCGCTGATTCGCAGCATAGTCTCTGTCCATGAAAATGTAGGAACCCGCCTGCACTTCGTTGAAGACCTTCGAATCACGCTCAAGCATAACCGAACCTGTACCCGCACCGGTGATGCGTTCAACCTTGATGCCGAGTTTTTCAATTGCCGCTTTGGTGGCAGTCGCTGTCGCGCAAGTTGCAGCAATCGCATCCTTACGCTCTTGAGGTAAACGGTAGTGTTGAGCACTACCGTGGTAGCACTGCAGCCCCATGAAATTCAAGTAAGGCGCCTGCTCAATTTGTCGCGCTAGAGCCACCGTCTGCTCAATCGAGTCGACCCCGCAACGCCCCATGCCCACATCGATTTCAATGTAGACGTCAATTTTTACTTTACGTGTCTCGCTTGCCTGCGCGAAAGCGCGGATTTGTTCCTCGTGATCAACTAACACTCCGATCCGAGCGCGCGCCGCCAAATCTAGTGCATGGGAAACTTTTTTTGCACCGACCACCTGATTGGTAATCAGCACATCCTGAACCCCTGCGTCCACAAACACTGCGGCTTCACTCACCTTTTGACAACAAATCCCAACAGCCCCATTTTTGATCTGTCGCAAGGCGATATCAGGACACTTGTGGCTTTTGGCGTGCGGACGCAAGCGCACACCCGTCCCCGCAAGCGCATCCTGCAAACACTTAACATTACGTTCAAAAATGTCTAAGTCCAGTACGAGCGCTGGCGTGTCAATTTGATCAAAGTGATCGCCAACGTGGGCAGCTTTCCAGGGAGACATGGTCAATTTCCGGTATGAGTAAATACGCAGTTGTTCAGTCACGATAGTGACCGAATTCTAAGACACTTCCTGAGAAAACTCAGCAATACAGTTCTCGTAAAGTGGATCGCTCGAAATGAATCCCCCTGCACGCATACTGAGCTTGAGTCGCTCAAAGCCGACTCGAGAGATCGTCCTTTTACAAAACCACAGACCTGCTGCTTTATATCGATCCATAGACTGCACAAGTATGTCCGTCGCCACATGGGGGTAAAACGGCGCGACCAGTCCAGCAAGCTCTCTTCCCGTATGCGCATCGATCCAAGGACCCATTTTTTCAACCGCGCGAATCATGGCATCAAATAAAGCCCGTTTTTGCGCAATGATTTTGCGGGTGGAGATGAACGTCGTGTAAGCAGTCGGACCACGGCTATGGGCAGCATGCAACACCTCGCCAGCACGCATCGCAAGCGTCTGAGAGACAAACGGCTCAAAATATTGAGCGTAGTCGATGTGGCCAGCCTTTAACGCCTCCAGGTTCTGACCCATCGTGCGCTGTGCATTGACCTGTAGCGAATCGATAGACAGCCCCGCATCACGAAGATCTTGCTGCAAGCAAAGCCAAGGAGTCGGAACTTCTGTCACAACCCCAATTTTCTTACCCGTTAAGTCCGATAGGCTAAATGGCTTGTCATGTTTGTGTCCTACTAAAAAGAACGGGTCTTTGCCAACAACCTCACAGAACGCAACGAGTGCATTTTCAGAATCGGCTTCCTGATCACGTTGTTTGATCACACGTAGCGGCCCCCCCCAAACAACGTCGATGTTTCCTGCGAGCATGTCTGCAATTCCACTACCTGGCGAGGCAGAATCGATTAATTCGATCTCAATCCCTTCTTGCTTAAACAGTCCTAAAGCATTGGTGGCATAAAAAGGCGCATAGAAGACGGCCCTAAAGTTTTCCGCTAATTTTATTTTCATAGATTTTCCGCAAGGGTGAAGCTACCATCTATCAAATTACATCACTGTTTTAAGTCTTTTGGAGCATGGCTTATATGTTGAAATCTCATGATCGGTATGACTATTCAGCGATTTCGAGTCGACCAGACTACAGTTGGCCAAACGGCAAACGGCTAGCCATCCACTTTAGCCTAAACGTCGAGCACTTTGCGTTTGGCGAAGGCATGGGTAACGACTATGCGGTTCCCCATCCTCAACCAAATTCACGCAGCTTTGCTTGGCGAGACTACGGTAACAGAGTGGGGGCCTGGAGACTTCTTGAGCTTGCTAATGACTTAGACTTCCCATATGCCTTGTTAGTCAACACCGAGCTCTACGACTACTGCCCAGAGATGATTGCCGCATTCAGCAAGCGTGGTGACGAAATCGTCGGGCACGGGCGCACCAATGCAGAAAGGCAGGTCGACATGTCGCTTGAGCAAGAGCGGGCCTGTATACGCGAGGCAGCACAAACGATTTTCAAACATGAAGGTATCGCCCCAAAGGGGTGGTTAGCGCCCTACATCTCACAAACCTACGATTCTCCGGATCTATTGAAAGAGCAAGGGTTTAAATACATGATGGACTGGCCACTGGACGATCAACCCGTGTGGTTTCGCACCAAGCATGGGCGAATTCTTGCCATACCCTACTCCCACGATCTCAATGACTCAATTGAGTGCGTGTCTAGACGGACCCCGGCACAGTTGTTTTGTGAGAATCTCATTGACCAATTTGATGAGATGCTTGAGGAATCGAGTAAACGCCCCCTTGTGATGAGCATTGTGCTGCATAGCTTCATTCTTGGGCAGCCCTATCGTCTGCGTCAGCTGCGTCGTGTGATGCAACATATTCTTGCCCACCGCGACGACATTTGGCTGGCAAGACCCGGTGAAATTTATGACCACATAAATAGTCTGCCTGATGGGGTTGTTCCTGGCAGTACCCTCAAGTAAGCTAGCTCTAACATTTTTATTTTTTGATCTACTGGACTCTCAATATGCATACTCGCGCCCTTTTGACACGACTCGTACGCCATACCCTTATCCTGGCGCTCCCTCTTGCTCTGACCCCAATCTCGGCACACAGCCAGGCAGCTTACCCAGACAAGCCGATCACGATGGTCGTGACAGTTCCCCCCGGCGGTGCCGCAGACTTTGTCGCGCGTACGATCGGTGAGGCACTCTCCAAACAAGTAGGGCAGTCGGTCCTGATCGAAAACAAGGCTGGAGCAAGTGGCACGATTGCGACCGCTTTCGTTGCAAAGGCACCGGCCGACGGCTATACCCTCCTTCAAGGCGCCATTTCGACGCACGGGATTGGGCCGCACTTCTATACAAAGACTCCGTATGACCCCTTCAAAGACTTCATGCCGCTGGGAGTTGTCGCCGAGTTTTCGTTAGTTCTTGCTGTCAATGCAAACTTACCTGTAAACAGTGTTCAAGATCTTATTGACTTAGCAAAAAAGAAGAATGGACAGATGAGCTTTGCCACTCCTGGTGCCGGAAGTGCTCCGCACCTGACAGCAGAGCTGTTTATGACCGAAGCCGGCATTAAGATGCTACACGTTCCCTACAAGGGCTCGGCGCCTGCGGTGGTCGATGTCGCGAGCGGTCAGGTTGACATTATGTTCGACGGCTTCCCTTCACTCATGCCTCATATCAAGAGCGGTAAGTTGCGTGCGATCGCGGCAGTGAGCCCCAAGAGAAACAGCTTAGCGCCAGACCTCCCCACTTTTGCTGAACTAGGCTTTCCAAAGATGATCTCCTCACTTTGGTATATGCCAATGGTGCCAGCCAAGACACCCAAAGAAGTTGTGGACAAGCTCAATCAGGCCTTGATCAAGTCTCTGAATGGTACCGAGGCACAGAAACGTCTGGAGGCCGGTGGCGCCCAACTTGTCTTTGGCACACCCGCAGACTCGCAAGCCTATATGAAGAAAGAGTACGACCGCTGGGGCGTTGTCATTAAAAATGCTGGGATATCAACCAGCAACTAATTCCACATAAAAAGAAGCATGTAAAAAGGCGTTTGACTTAAAAGTCAAACGCCTTTTTCGTGCCTTGCATATTTAGATCGCTTCGAACTTGAAACGAGTCACTTTAGCCATATTAGTACCTTCGACACGAATGAGACTCGTCGACGCTTTACGCTCCGGCGAATGAAGGTCTCCTTCGTTATAGACGTGCGCAACGCCTGGGACCAACTTATAGCGTTTAGTTAGTTTGACCTTGCCAGGCTTATCAGCCGTTGCGGCTTCGATCAATTCGTAATCGCACATCTCTGTCTCGCCGCGCGCCTGGCCATAAATAGCCCAAGAGTGTGCATGATCGTGAGGAGTAGAATTTTTAGCGCCGGGGTAATTGTGAGCCACCACACAAAAACCGAGCTCTGGATCTTCATAAATCACTTCGCGCTCACCTACGTTTGCATGAAGATGCTTTTCAATAAACTCTTTATCTAGCAAGATCTCTTTGAGCAGGCCAGCCACTTTTTCACGTCCGGCTGGGCCGGGGTTATTTTTTAAAAAGTCGTGACACTGCCGAGAAAACTGTTCGAGTGTGTGGCCCATGGCGGGAGACTCCTTGCTCTAAGTTAAAAAAACGATTGTTTCATTCTACAACTGATTGCTGGGCATACTTTTGATAATGCTCAAACGCGAGGCAGACTGTTTGCCGATGCACTGAGACCGTCGTCTCAATGTTCGTCCCGTATCCCCCTGCCATGCAGATCATCAATGGCAGGCGGCGGGTCAGCGCATACGAAAAAACGAACTCGTCCCGGCTAGCTAAGCCCTGTTGAGTCAACTTCAATCTTCCAAGCCTATCGCCCTCGTGCGGGTCGGCACCAGCTAAAAAGATCAAGAAATCGGCATTAAAACGCTGATCCAAGTTACTGAGTGCTTGCCCCAGCGCGGCAAGGTAGGTTTGGTCGTCACATGCATCGGGTAGTGCGACATCGAGATCGCTGGGCTCCTTACGAAAAGGGAAATTCTTATCCCCGTGAAGCGACAACGTAAACACGGTCGGATCGTGACGAAAGATCGCAGCTGACCCATTGCCTTGGTGAACATCTAAATCAATGATTGCAATCCTTCGCACGCCTAGCGTGCGCTGGAGCACCCGAGCAGCGACTGCTGCATCATTGAACACACAAAAGCCGCTCCCCTTTTCACGATAGGCGTGATGTGTGCCTCCGGCCAAGCTAACACCAACACCCGACTCGAACGCTGACTGACAGGCCGCGATGGTCGCTCCGACGGACCGGCGCGAGCGCTCAACCATCTCTGTGCTCCATGGAAATCCGATCTCTCGCTGCTCTCTCGCATCGAGCGTGCCCGAAATCACTTTCGTTACATAGAGGGGATCATGCGCCAACAGTAACTGGGTATCGCTCGCCGCGGGTGCTTCGTGAAAGCTCAACCCAGGTACCGTACTGAGACTTTCTCGTAACAACCGGTACTTGGACATAGGAAATCGATGCCCCTGAGGCAAGGGGAGCACAAAGTGATCTGAGTAATAGACGTCCATGTTCAATACGCACTCAAGAGAACTTTATTTTATATTTCGCAACGCATAACTGGCACAATAGCCCCTTAAGCTATTAGGCAAACTGTAGAGCTCCACAATGCACAGATCGTTAATTATCGTACTGTTTTGCACGGCATGGCTCACCGGATGCAGCTCAATAAAAATAGCCTATCACTACGCGCCTAATTACCTGTCCTACCGTTTGAACGCATACGTCAATCTTGACGCTCAGCAACAACAACTATTAGACGCAGAGTTAATCGACTTTTCGAACTGGCATAGCTCGACCGCCCTGCCGCAGTATTCAAGCGCGCTAAAACTGTGGTCCGGCCGGCTCGATAAAGCTGAGCCCTTCACGCCCGAAGAGATCGTCGTCATGTACCAGCAAGTGCAAGAGGCACTTCTGGCGCTGAGCATCCAAGCAGCAAAGCAACTAGCACCTATCGCCGTCAGCCTCAAGCCAACCCAGATTGCGCAACTACGTGCCCGTTTTGAAACGGAAAACAAAGAGTACGCTGATAACTATTTGAAAAACTCTGACAGTAGCAGCACTCGCAAAAAACACCACTCTCGTATGCTCAAGCGCTATGAAGATTGGCTAGGTTCGTTAACGGACCAACAAAAACTGAGTTTGACTCAACTTGCGGATCGTCGAGCAGCGTCATTTGCGTTATGGGCAAATGAGCGTCAACTTAGACAGACAGCGCTGCTTGACACACTCACTGGGCAGCGTGACAAAGACCCGACTCAAGCCGAGACCGCGTTGACACTTTATACAAAAAGCCTATCTGAGTATCGCGATCCGAAACTTATTAGCCTGCAAGAATCCCTTCGTAAGGACTGGGCTGAAACGACCGCTGCCTTACTAAACAGCATGACGCCCACACAGAGCCGGTATTTAAAAACCAAGCTGAGAGATTACGCGGAAGATTTCGCGAGTTTGACACCAACGCGCCTAGCTCAACAAAAATAAACAAGGGCTTGCTTAAATTGCTTTAAATCTTGTGCACTTCACAAACGCGATTGCAGCAAACGGTAACAGGAGGCCAAGAATTAAGCAGATCGTGAGTAACGGGCCAAGCTGCGTGTAGTCGGCCGCCACCTTGATCACGCCCGTTGACTGATCGCGCACCTCTCGGGTCACAACATATATTTGATTTAAATACTTTGTTCCCAGCTGACTCGCCGACAGCGCAAGATTCGTGAAAGAAGCCATCACTGCAAAATAGGTAGCCTTGAGATTTTCTGGCGCAGAGCGCGCGATCCATGCGAGCATGGGGATCATCGCCAACTGACCTAAGGGCGACTCAACCGCAGTATCAACTAGCGCGATAAAGCGGGCATCTACGATCCCTCCAGTCATCGCACTTGTCCAATTATGTAGCCCGTAATACATGCCGAGAGTCGGAACCGCGAAGGTTGTGCTTAGCAGAGCCAACATCCCAATCACGAAAGTAATTGGTCTTTCTGCCATAAATCGACGAAAAACAAACATAGCCACAAGGGACAAAACGCCACCAACTAGCGTCAATACAGACATGAAGTACTGATCAAACTTAAGGTCATCAATCACCCACCACGCGATACTTGGCCCCGGCGTTGGTGCTGCACGAAACATAAAAATCACGAGTGCCGTGCCCACGAGAGTCATCCGCATATCGGGTGCCAGCTCGCTCGTCATACGAGCAATCAAATACAAGATGATCGCGAGCGACCCCACAAATATAATTTCTTGACCATACGGAAATTGACTCAATCCGATCGTCAAGGTGAACAGTACGAACACAAAACTACCGATCAAAATCGTCCAGTTAGGAGCCGTGGGCGTGCCGTGCACGTTGAGAACTTGTTCGACTTGCCCCCGATCTAAGCCTTTAGCTTCAAGCTGCTTGCGCGCGCGCCCCTTGAGCCAAGCAGCGATCACCACGCCTACTACGGAGAGCAAGGGAATAATCAATGCCGTCCAATAAACATACAAGTAGCCTTGAACTTTTTGGGCTTCACTCATGCTCTCTACGCCAGAAAATACGTACAAGTTCACAACCGAAACTAAAAGAGAGCCGCCAACCACAGCGACGCGTCCTAATGTCTGCATGGTTGTGTGCATCAACCTTATCTTCTCAGGCTCAATTGCCACACCATCGCTATCGATACGGGGCACCGCCTCCACTGTCATTGCATCCGCAACGGAATCCTGCAAGACGTAACCCATGGGTGCTAGCAACGCGCTAATGATGTACCAGGTATCGACCGGCAGAATCCGCTGCATGGCCTCCCGCTCACCAATCAAGCCGATCATGATTAACAAACTTGTGGCGATCAGAAGCGCGCCACTAAATAAAATTAGATTTTTGGCGCGCCAAAATAAATCAACCAGGTGGCCAAAGACCATTTTGAGAGACCAAGGAATGGCTATCCAGAAACTCAGAGAGGCCAAGACGGCGCTCGATAGGCTGAGATAGTCTTTCACAAAGAAGGTACCAACGATCGCTGTCAGGCTCGAGACACCCGCCGCTAAATAAACCATTAGGGGTGGCAGATAGGACAGATGAAAATCACGACATATCCCAAATATGTGTTGGTTAGTCCAGCGAATTACGCTCGTGCGCATACCTAGCAAGCCTCAAGTGATCGTTTATGTCCGAGTTCGATTGTCACATAAGACTTACCCGCATACACCTATTGTTTGATTGACAGCTCGACTTTCTTTGGCGAGAATTGAGTGAACAGTGCGATAGACACTGCAAAGCCGCCAGCAACTACGCCGTCGGCCTTGGGAGGAGCATGCTGCACACGGTACCTTCATCTGGGCGTTCGGCCATTCTGACCGAGCCTCGGATAAGCGTATCGAGCAGGCGCCTGTCATGGTCGATTTGAAAACTCGAGCTCTCCAAGGAGAATCCATGAAAAAAGCCCTAGCCCTAGCCGCAGCCGCAGCATTTATTTTCGGCGTCTCGCAACCTCAAGAAGCTAAAGCGCAACGCGCGTTGGACGTTGCTAGTACCTTTCCAAAAAATATGGTTTATCTGGGCGAAGGCGCCGAGAACCTAGGCAAGCTACTCGCCGACGTGTCCGGCGGCAAGCTGCGCATGAAAGTGCACGGCGCTGGTGAACTCGTACCTGCGCTAGAAGTATTCAACGCGGTGAGCTCCGGAGCTGTCCCAGCAGGCTGGGATTGGATTGGCTACTGGGCCGGCACTGTCCCCGTAACAGGCCTGATGGGTGCTATGCCTTTTGGCCCAGGACCAGAAGTCTTTCTTGGCTGGATGTGGGAAGGCGGCGGTTTGGAGATCTTGCAAAAGGCCTACGACAAGTACAACGTGAAAGTACTCCCTTGCCACCTCACTGCACCCGAGGCGGGCGGCTGGTTTAATAAAGAGATCAATTCGCCAGACGACTTTAAGGGTCTGAAAATGCGGATTTCTGGGCTTGGTGGCAAAGTCATCAACAAGCTCGGTGCCTCATCACAACTGATCGCTGGCGGGGAAATCTACGTTGCGCTCGAACGAGGACGAATTGAAGCTACAGAGTTCTCGCTTCCTATCATCGACAAGTCCCTCGGCTTTCAAAACATCACCAAGTACTACTACTTTCCAGGCTGGCACCAACCTGCAAGCTGGAACTCTTTGATTATCAACATGAACGTCTGGAAGAAATACTCCGAGACTGAACAAAAGCAATTTATCGCCGCATGTAAGGCAAACGTGATTTGGTCGATGGCAGTCGCACCTGCTGCGCAAGGCCCCGTCCTCGAAGAGTTCAAAGCCAAAGGCATCAAGGTATTACGCTTCCCCGACCCCGTGCTTCAAGCCTTGCGCAAGGCATCTGCCGAAGTGCTCCAAGAAGAAGCTAAGAGTGACCCTATCTTTAAAGAAGCTCTGGATTCACTTAACGCGTATGCCAAGACCGCCAATGCTTGGATGGAATTGCAAAGTCTCCCAACAAAATAAGGTGTAACCCGTGAACACCAAGATGCACCCACTAGAGCGGTTCGGCCAAGCACTAATGCAGTTGAGTGCATGGCCGGGTCGTCTGAGTTCTTGGCTCATCCTACCCATTATTCTTTCCGTCTTGGTTGGAGTGGTGGGTGGTTTGATGCGTCTTGGTGAGCTTTTTGGTTGGGGCTTTTCAATCCCACTCTTTGGCTCACGCTTAACCATGGCGAGCTTAACCGAGCTTGAGTGGCATCTATTGGGCGTGATTGTGATGCTCGGCGCCGCCTTTACGATGGTCGAAGAGCGTCATGTTCGCGTGGATCTGATCTACGCAAATCTTTCTGATCGAAAAAAAGTCACTATTGATCTGCTTGGCGACATATTTTTGTTACTGCCCTTTTGTGCAATCATCTTTTGGCTATCGCTTGGTTTCGTCGACCTCGCCTATCGCTCTGGCGAAAAGTCTGACTATGGCGGGCTAACGGATCGTTATCTCGTAAAAGCAATAATTCCTCTTGGTCTGGCGCTGTTGTTTGCCTGCGGCCTGGGTCGAGTGATTCGCAATATCGGATTCTTGCTAAGTGGCCGACCACAGCGACGTATCGATGATTCATCAAATGCAACTTAACTAAAAAGATCAAGCGAATCATGGGCGATTACTTTCTACCACTTGCGATGATTCTGGCACTTATTGTCGGAATCTTTACGGGCTACCCAGTCGCCTTTTTGTTAGCCGGCGTCGGCGTTGCCTTTTGCTTCTTTGGCGACATCCCTGTGTTGTTTCTGGGCACCGTTGTTTCCCGCATTTTTACGGGCACGCTTGCGAACTGGTTACTACTTGCTGTGCCGTTGTTCATTTTTATGGGCTTAATGCTCGATAAATCAGATGTCGCGCGCAAGCTCTTGCTATCGTTAGAGCGCTTATTTGCCGGCATGCGCGGAGGTATGGCGATCTCCGTGGCGCTCCTAGGAATCGTGATGGCCGCCTCAACAGGCATCGTAGGAGCCTCCGTCGTTCTGCTTGGCGTACTTTCGTTGCCGGTCATGCTGCGTCAAAAATACGACAAGGGGCTTGCAGCAGGTATCGTTTGCGCCTCAGGGACATTAGGGATTCTTATCCCACCGTCGATTATGTTGGTTCTTGTCGGAGATATTCTCCAAATATCGGTGGGCGACCTATTCATGGGTGCGCTGATCCCAGGCTTGTTGCTGGGTGCCCTCTATATAATTTACATCTTAGCTATCGCATTTTTCTTTCCACACAAAGCGCCCGCCGGTGTCGCAGATGTTGACGATAAGCGGCCACTCTGGTTTGCCTTGACTTGCGATTTGCTCGCGCCCGTCTGCCTAATCATGGGCGTGCTAGGTTCAATTATTGCAGGTATCGCAACGCCAACAGAGGCAGCTGCGATTGGTGCGGCTGGCACCATCATCATGGCTGCTGCCGCTGGAAAACTTAATTATTCTAATTTAAAAGAAGTCGTTCTTGAAACGGGAAAGACGAGCGGCATGGTCTTGTTTGTGGCGATCGGTGCAACATGCTTTTCTGTCATTTTTAAGCGCATCGGCGGCAACTCAATGATCGAGGACATGGTCAGTGCACTTTCTAGTGGCCCCTATAGCACGCTCGCCGTGGTGATGATCTTGATCTTCATTCTTGGCTTTTTTCTTGAATGGATTGAAATTAGCTTCATTGTCTTACCGCTTTTTGCACCAATTATTTCTGCGCTCGATTTTGGGCTAGGTTTAACACCTGCTCAGCAGCTGACTTGGTTCGCCATCTTGGTCGCAATAAACTTACAAACCAGCTTTTTGACTCCGCCCTTTGGCTACGCACTTTTTTACTTGAAAGGCATCGCTCCGCCCGAAATCAGCATGACAGACATCTGTAAGGCAATCATCCCTTTCGTGATCCTTCAGTTAATTGGACTGACGCTTGCAATTATTTTCCCAAGTTTGGTTATGTGGTTGCCGATGTATCTCATTAAATAGCGGAGACACTGTTAATCTCGGTGTCATTGTTTTGATGCAGTAACACACCAAGATGGAACTATCAGCCAAACCGCCGACGGCAGAAATAATTAAGGCGTCCAAGCGGTTCGATACCGGTGTGCTGGCGCTTTCAGAGGTATCGCTCTCTATCGGCTCTGGTGAATTTGTCACCCTACTTGGCCCGTCCGGTTGCGGAAAAAGTACCATACTGCGCTTGCTCGCGGGACTGGAAATTCCAAGCGCTGGAACAGTTCATGCGCCTGCTGATGACGGCGCGCAACAATACGCAACCGCCTTTGTGTTCCAAGAGTCAACGCTAATGCCATGGGCGAGTGTCTTCAATAATGTGTGGCTGCCCCTACGCTTACAAGGATTCAGTCGATCCCATTCTCGCGCTCGCGTGGAGGCCGCTCTAAAAAGCGTAGGTCTTGAAGATTTCGCGCAAGCATTCCCAAGACAGTTGTCGGGCGGCATGAAGATGCGGGTATCCATCGCTCGAGCGCTCATCACGGAGCCAAAAATTTTGTTGATGGATGAGCCCTTTGCCGCGCTAGATGATTTGTCGCGACATCGTCTAAACAACGACTTATTACATTGGCAGCAAGAACGAGGCATCGCAACGCTCTTTGTGACTCATAATATTGCTGAGGCTGTTTTCCTAAGCAGCCGTGTTCTAGTCATGGGAGCCAGGCCAGGGAGAATCCTTCACGAACGAACGATTGGTGAGCCTTATCCCAGGACGTCGATATTTCGAGACTCAGATAGATTTTCGAATCACTGCCGCGCGCTGGCATCTGCCCTTACGCTGTCGACGACACCTAGCGAAAGCAGCTAATGAAGACGCTTATCAATAGCCTCTTGCCTGCGCTCACGCTAATCGCATGCTTAGTGCTGTGGGAGCTTGGCGTTCGATGGGCTGACATCCCCGCTTACACCCTTCCAGCTCCGAGCCGCATCGCAACCACCCTAATCGACAACTGGTCCTCTCTTGCGACGAGTTGGTGGTTCACCATCAAGATCACTCTTGGTGCCTTGGCTCTCGCCTGCCTTGGTGGCATTCTGATCGCCTCCGTATTTTCTCTTTCGCCACGACTAGAACGCGCTTTTTTTCCAATCGCTGTTGTGCTTCAAGTGACACCCATTGTCGCGATCGCCCCTCTGATGTTGATCTATATCGAAAGCACAACCGTTGCACTCTTACTCTGCGCATGGATTGTTGCTTTTTTCCCCATTCTTTCGAATACCGTAACAGGGTTGCGCGCCACCGATCGAAACTTAGTGGAGCTCTTCAGGCTCTATCGCGCGAGCCCGTGGCAACGGCTGACACTCCTGCGCGCTCCAGCAGCACTACCGTACTTTTTAACTGGTTTGAAGATTTCCGGCGGGTTGAGCTTGATCGGCGCTGTCACTGCGGAGATGGTGGCTGGCTCGGCAGGAAGGGAGACGGGACTTGCTTCACGGATTCTTGAAGCAAGCTTTCGTACAGAGACGCCAAAGATGTTTGCCGCACTGGCATTGTTGGTATTGACAGGTGTACTGGTATTCGTGTTGTTTAATATCCTTTCATTTTTTTTACTCAGGAGCTGGCACAGTTCTGAGCAAATTGACGAGTTCGATCAGAGCTCCTAGGAGTGTTTTATGACCTTACGACTTGTGCACTCTCTTTTTTTATCGCTCTTGCTGCTTCCAGCGGCACAAGCACAACAAGCAGTCACCTTTGCAACCAACTGGAAAGCGCAGGCCGCACACGGTGGTTTCTATCAAGCAGTTGCCGATGGGACTTATAAGAAGTACGGCCTAGACGTGACGATTCGCCAAGGCGGCCCTCAGGTCAACAACCGCCCGCTGCTGCCTGCGAAACGCATTGATTTCCTGATGACTGGGAATCTGCTGCACAGCTTTGATAACGTGAAGAATGGTGTACCTGTTGTTGTGGTCGCGGCTATTTTTCAGAAGGATCCACAAGCCTTGATGGCTCATCCGGGTCAGGGCTACGAGAGCTTCGCTTCACTGAAGAATGCACCTACCGCACTCATTGCGAAAGATGGCCAGTTCACTTGGTGGCAATGGCTAAAAGTCGTACATGGCTTCAAAGATGAGGTGCTCAAACCCTATAACTACAACCTCGGTCCTTTCCTTGCGCAGCCCAAAGCCATTCAGCAAGGCTACTCCGTCGCTGAGCCTACCTACATCAAGGAGCAAGGGAAGTTTGAGCCCATCGTGCATCTATTGGCGGATCACGGCTTCTCAACCTACAGCACGCTGATTGAAACGCGCACCGACACCGTAAAAAATAATCCTGAACTCGTGCAGCGTTTCGTGGATGCCTCAGTTATTGGTTGGGTGAATTTTATGTACGGAGACCGTTCTGCTGCGAATGCCCTGATGATGAAAGACAACCCAGAAATCTCCCTCTCGGAGATAGAGGCCTCAGTCGTCCTCATGAAGCAGCAGGGCATTGTGGATTCTGGAGAGGCACAAAACCAAGGAATCGGGGCAATGTCTTCAGCGCGTATTCAGGATTTTTATCAGCAGATGGTTAAGGCCGGGCTCTACAAGGCCAATGATGTTGATCTAGCTAAAGTCGCGACGACCGAGTTTGTGAACAAGCAGACTGGCGTGGCGTTGAAGAAAACTCTGACAACCAAATAAAAAATGCCGGATCAGGCGTTATGGGGCCTTCCGGCATGCACATGACGCGCGCCGCGCGTCCCTACGCTGGCGTATCGCCTTTCAAAGTAATGCGATAGAGCAAACGCTTGTGCCCGTGGTAGTCGTTTACGGGGTTATGCATCACGCAACGGTTATCCCAAAGGGCGATCGACTTAGGTGCCCAAGAAAAACGGCAGGTGAATTCTGGCTTGACTTGATGCTCGAATAGGAAATCAAGCAAAGGAGCGCTTTCTTCCTCGGTCCAGCCTGCAAAGCGCATCGTATGCCCAGGATTAACGTAGAGCGCCTTTCGGCCTGTCTCGGGATGTGTACGCACAACGGGATGTTCTGAAACGAGCTCCTTACGCACATTCTCTTCTTTAGCGGAATCGCCGACACGATCCTCACGTGTTTTAGTCACGGTTGCTTTCGCAGATGAGTTCACACCGCGCAGGCCTTGAAGCACACGTTGCAAGTCAGGCGACAGGGCCTCGTAGGCAGCATAGTTGCTCGAGAATAAGGTATCACCTCCATACGGTGGTAGCTCCTCTGCAATTAACATCGTAGCCATGGGAGGCGTCTGTAGATAAGTCGTATCCGTGTGCCAAATGCCACCAAAGTTATGTTTTTCGTGGGGTAGCTTCAATACCGGAATAATGAAGGGGTGGTCAGGAAGGCCTTTGACAAAGGGATATTCAACGATCTCGCCAAAGCGCTGCGCAAAATGTTGGAACTGGTCCATCGACATGTTCTGGTCGCGAAAGAACACAACGCCATGTTCCAACCACACCTGACGGATATCTGCGATTAAGGCGTCGGAAATCTTTCCTACAAGATCCACGCCAAGAATTTCGGCGCCCACTGCGCCCGATAGTCGTTTGATCTGCATACCATGCCCCAAATGTTCTAGATTTTTTTGAATACTAACTTTGGTAATCATAAGCCAAAAATTGGTACTTGCTTACGCTAGAAAACGATCTCCTAGCGTATTGAGCGCCACTGCTTTATGATGGTTTGAGAAAAATCAAATCAAAATAAATCCTTAGCAGACTAAGCCTGCAGTCATGACTCCTACAGGCGATGCTATCAGCGGAGACACGCCATGCCCAACCTTCAACAAAGGTGCCTTACCTTAGCGATACTGATCACGGTATGGCTTGTATCCGGGGCGTCCGCGCACGCACAAAATGCCTACCCCCAAAAACCAATAAAAATAATCGTACCTGTCGCTGCCGGTGGTGGCACAGACTTTGTCGCGCGCGTCGTGGGGCAAAAGCTTGGCGAAACGCTATCGACCCCAGTCATTATTGAGAATAAACCTGGGGGAGGCGGTAATGTGGGGGTAGATATTGCCGCGAAATCGGAACCAGACGGCTACACCTTGGTCATGCCCATTACCTCCTTTCCCGTCAACCCTGGTCTGTATCGCAAACTGCCCTTTGATACACAGAAAGATTTTGCCCCGATCACGCTCGTCGCGTCAGCGCCTCTACTGCTAGTCATCAATGCGCAGCTCCCGGTTCAATCGCTCGCAGACTTAATCAAGCTTGCGAAAGACAAACCTGGCGCATTGAACTATGCAACGTCTGGCGTAGGGACCACTTCGCATCTTGCCGCAGAGCTTTTTAAATTTACGTCAGGGTTGGACATCGTCAACGTACCCTATAAAGGCGGTGGTCCAGCCGTGACGGATTTAATCGCCGGAAGTGTACAAATGTATTTTTCGACTGTCCCTGCAGCATTGCCACAAGTCAAAGCAGGAAAAATTCGCTCGCTGGCAGTCACTAGCTCAAAACGCGTCCCAAGTCTGAGCGATGTGCCCACCGTAGCCGAAGCAGGTCTCCCCGGGTATGAAGTGGTGGGCTGGTTTGGACTCTTCGCTCCAGCCAAAACCCCTGCTGCCATTGTGGAACGACTCAACGTTGAAGTCGTAAAGATTTTACAAATGCCAGACGTCCGAGAAAAAATCGAGGCGCACGGCTTATTGCCAGGCGGTGGAACTTCAAAAGAGCTGGGTGTATTTTTGGATACGGAGATAAAAAAATGGACTCACCTCATACAAGCGGCCAACATCACCCAGCAGTAACGCTCAGTTAGCACGAGGCGGTACATCGATACCATTTAAACGCGTTGATGTCTTGCCTTTAAAGCCTGTGCTTGATCTTTTCTCGAGCCAGTAGCCATAATTCGGTGCGATGTTCGAGAAGATATTTTCTTCATCGAGCTTATCTGCTGCATCAAGCACCCAGTTCGGGTTGTGTAAGAGCTCACGGCCAATGGCAACTAAATCTGCCTGTCCTTTTTGTAGAATGGATTCCGCTTGGTCCGCATGAATGATTAAGCCCACCGCCATGGTGAGTAGCTCCGCATCACGTCGAACCTGCTCGGCATAAGGCACTTGATATCCATAACCAGGACGAGTGACGCCGCTAGCGATAGAGTGCTCAGACATACCACCCGTTGAGCAATCAATGACGTCCACACCGGCAATTTTTAGCGCGCGGCAAAGCGCGACGGTATCCTCAACCGTCAGGCCCGCCTCGTCTACCGCGGAGGCACGATAGAACAATGGTTTACCAGTCGGCCACACAGAGCGCACTTGTTCTGCAACTTCAATTGCGAAACGCATACGATTTTGGAGTGAGCCGCCATATTGATCTTTGCGCTGATTCGCTGCCGCAGACAAAAACTGATGCAATAAGTATCCATGTGCACCATGGATTTCCAATACGTCAAAGCCCGCCGCGTCAGCACGCACAGCGGCCTTACCCCACATCTCAATCTGGTCTTGAATGTCTTGAAGGCTCATCTCACGTGGAACACTCGCCTTAGAGCCAGCCGCAACAGCGCTTGGAGCAATTAACTCCCACTCCTCGTCATGATCGACGCCTTTTTGCTCAGGACCAAGCGGAAGGCGCCCTTCCCACGGCAAAGAGTTTCTTGCCTTGCGGCCCGAGTGGCCAAGCTGAATACCAATTGCTGAGCCCTGCGCCTTGACAAACGAAGTAATGCGCGCCATCGGCGCAATAAAGTCGTCTTTCCACAGGCCAAGATCGTTTGGTGTTGTGCAACCTCGGGGATCCACTTTTGTTGATTCGACGAACACGAGACCAACACCACCCACTGCATACTTTGCGTAATGCGCAAGATGCCAATCAGTTAAGTGACCATGATCCGCACAATAGGTCAGCATCGGCGAGAGCGCGATACGATTCTTCAGCGTGAGATCACGAATCTGTAGCGGTGAAAATAATTTTGTCTTCATGATATCCCCAGTTTTTTTCTATAGAGAGTGTCACAAATATAGGACTCGATTGCAACACTCATATTGACTTAACCTCCCATAAACAACTCTGAGGATTCATACGCAGGTCTTGCTTTCAACGAAATACAGTGTTGGAATATATAGACAACCATGGGAGATGAGATGAACACCACCGTGCTAAGAGTTTTTGTTGCCTCGCTATTTGTGTCGATTTCGCTTTCCACACAGGCACAGGGCAGTAATACAGCGTACCCAAGTGGTAGCGTCAAACTGGTCGTTCCGTATACACCGGGTGGCATCACCGATGTAGTAGGTCGAGCGCTCGCGAACCGTTTAGAACAAACATGGGGTAAGCCCGTCATTGTGGAGAATAAGCCGGGCGCCTCTGAAGCAGTGGGTGCGAGCTATGTCACAAAGAGTAAACCTGACGGGCTCACTCTTTTCATGGGCAGTGACGCAGCATTTCTTGTCAATGGTCTGCTCAAGAAAAGTCTAACCTACAACCCAGAAAAAGATTTCGAACCTATCATACGGATCGCCGAGGGCTTTGCTTTTCTAGTTGTCCGCCCAGGAGTTCAAGCACGCACCCTCAAAGAGCTGTTATCACTGGCGCAACAAAATCCTGGCCAGGTGACTTTCGGCTCAGAGGCTGTGGGAAGCCCCTCGGAATTCCGGATGCGGATTCTGGGTGGACTAACGGGTGGCTACAAAATGAATCACATCCCTTACAACGGTATGAACCCGATTATTGCCGACATGCTTGGTGGGCGAGTCGATAGCGCTTGGCTCCCCCCTCACCTTGCAAAGCCACAAATTGAAGCCAAAGCGCTGATCCCGATTGCGACAAACGGATCTAAGCGTAATTGGATGTTCCCAGAGGTGCCGACAATGGTTGAACAAGGTTTAGAAGGTGGTGATCTGAGTTTCAAAATGATGCTCGCCGCACCTGCCGGAACCCCAAAAGCCATCATCGATAAGATCGCGAGGGATGTTGAAGCAATATTAAAAGATCCCGAATTCGACAAGAAATCGATCCACAGTAACGGATACACCGTCTTAGGTGGCACAAGCAAAGACTTCCAAGACTACTTAAATAACACGCGTCCAGTTTTGACACGCATTGTGAAAGAAGCTGGCTTTACACCTCAGTAATTCTGCAGGCCTTTCGAGCGGGATGCATTAAAGCGGTGTGCGTAACGGCTTACCCGCAATATGCAAGTTTGCGTTATCAATAAAACACTCGACCGAGGCCAGCATTGCCTCGGGCGATAAACCCGCTACGTGTGGCGTGATGATCGCATTTTCAAACTCTAGCAACGCCAAGGGCGGCTTTGGTTCGCTTTCATACACATCAAGCGCCGCCGCCGCGATGACATTATTTTGTAAAGCCGTCGCTAACGCCTCGGTATTCACCAAACTACCTCGCGCGATATTGACCAGCACGCCCTGCGGACCAAGCGCCTTTAAGACTGCTGCATTGATAATGTGAAATGTTTCCTTCCCGCCAGGCGCTGCCACAACGAGAAAATCACACCACGTGGCGAGCGACAGTAAGTCAGGAAAAAACTCAAACCCTGTCTCATCACGG
Organism: Zwartia hollandica; assembly: GCF_019923725.1. Lineage (GTDB taxonomy): Bacteria > Pseudomonadota > Gammaproteobacteria > Burkholderiales > Burkholderiaceae_B > Zwartia > Zwartia hollandica. Next base: position 889,085 of record NZ_JAHXRI010000006.1, on the reverse strand, counting down.
CGTGTTCGACTGTAGTATCCGATCTGCATATCAAACGCCAACGCACGCTTTGCAATCTTCTTTGCAATACCACCCATACCGAGAAGTCCGAGACGTTTATTTGACACATTCGGTGGCCTAGGAATCGCGTCACGCCAAACCCCTTTGCGCACAGCATTATTTAAGGCTGGAATACCGCGAATTGCAGAGAGCAAAAGTCCCATCGCGTGATCAGCGACACAATCTTCATTCGTACCAGCTGCGTTGCACACTCTAATGCCGCGCTGTTTTAAGTACTCAACTGGAACAGTCTCATAGCCAACACCTAAGGTGCACAAAATTTCCAATTTAGGCAATGCATTGATCTCATCGGTCGTGATGCCGGTCGCACCATTAGTCAAAACGATTCGGATCTTGTCAGCATGTGCGGCGATGTGTGCAGCACTATTACTACGATCTGCGCTTGTGCCTTCATTCGGTGCATAAATCAATTCGAAATTTTGCGCGACTAACTCTCGGTGCGCTTCCGTTAAAAACACCATCACCAATGCATACGACTTCATTTGTTCCATCCTACTCACTCAAGCCACATCGACTTATTTCATTACTTGTTTGATACCGAGGGCTTTAATAATCGTCGCCATGTCTCGATTTCAGAACGCAAAAATCCATCAAACTCTTTGGGAGAGGAAACCTTTACCACTCCATCAATGACTGCCAAGCGTCTCCCGACATCTGGATGTGCCAGACTTGTTTTAAGCGATGCGTTTATTTTCTCAATAATTTCGGATGGGGTACCAGCTGGCGCTAGCACTGCCCACCACACGACTGCCTCGAAACCGGGGTAGCCTTGCTCGGCAATAGTGGGGACATCTGGTGCAGAGTTCAATCTCTGTAAACCTGACGTCGCAACTAAGCGAATACGTTTCCCATCAAGTTGTGGCTTGAGTTGCGACATCCCGGTAAAGAGCATATCCACATGGCCACTAGCGACATCGAGCACGCCCTGGCCCGCACCCTTATAAGGCACCTTTGTGATTTTGATACCCGTTTTCTCCATAAACAACTCTGCAGCCAAATCGGTCGCCGAGCCTTCACCCGATGTGGCGGTGGTTAGCTTGCCTGGGTTCTTTTTTGCGTAGGCAACCAACTCAGGGATGTTTTGGATAGGGGAGCCCGCATGAACGGCGACTCCCATTGCATAGGTAATCACCTGAGCAACTGGGGCAAAAGATTCGGGGGTCTTGTAAGGAAGGTTGGGTAAAAGTGTAGGGTTCGTCGAAATGGTTGGACTCACTAATAGCAAGGTATAGCCGTCTGGTGCTGCTTTAGCGACTTGCTCAGTACCCACAACAGTATTGCCACCCCCTCGATTCTCAATAATCACGGGCTGCTTGATCACCTCGGACAGCTTATCGGCCCACGCTCGAGCGATGAAGTCACCGCCACCACCTGCCACAAATGGCACGACAATTCGCACAGGACGCTCTGGATATTTGTCGGCTGGACTCGCGACGGCCCAAGCAGAAGCAAACAGCGAGCTCAACAACAGTGCTATGTTTAAGGTTCGCATGATGCGTGATTCCTTTTTTATTCGACAGTAACCGCAGAATACAACGAACCCTCCCAAAAGCACTTATGACAGCCTCCCTCTTTTTATGATCGAGATCCGCAATCTGGAAACCTTCGTTTGGGTCGCTACCCTGACTAGTTTTCGTGCTGCAGCACACAAATTGAACACCACGCAACCAGCCGTTTCACAGCGGATTGCATCGCTAGAGTCCTCTCTCGGCGTAAAGCTCTTGGAGCGCAACGCCCGCGGTGTCAAACTGACAACCAAAGGTCTTGAACTCCTGGAGCACGCTAAGCGAATGCTGGATCTCAAGCAAGAAATGTTGAATGCTGCAGAAAGCCCGAATACGATTACTGGTCAGGTCAGAATTGGCGTGTCTGAAACAATAGTACAAACGTGGCTCCCGCAGTTCTTGGAATCCGTTCATGCGCGCTATCCTTCTGTGAGCGTCGAACTCGAAGTCGAAACAACGCCTGTATTGCGAGAGCAAGTGCTGTCGCATCGACTCAATCTCGCGTTTCTACTGGGGCCCCTCCTATCACCACAACTCGAAAACATCCCGATCTGCAAGTACCCACTCGCGTGGATCGCAAGTCCAAAACTCGGCCTCAACAACAAGGTGTCGCTCGAGCAAGTATGCGAGTACCCAATCATTACCTATTCCGCAGCCAGTGCCCCACACCACTTTGTCCGTAGCCTCATCACAGCATCAGGAATCCATGCCCCTCGCATGTACGGCAGCGCATCGCTGTCCGTTGTGGTGCGCATGACCCTAGACGCGATTGGGGTCGCCGTCATCACCCCCACTTTTTTAAAAGCAGAACTTAGCGAAGGGCGACTTTGCCTTCTTAACGTGACAGCATCGGAGCTCCCAGAGCTCGCTTTCACCGCATCTTGGGCGAAGGGTCCCGATGAACATATTGCGCGCGCACTTGCCAAGCTCGCCGAAAAAGTATCCGGGCAATATCATTGATAAATAAAATTTATCGATACTGATTCCAAATGATAATTGGACAGTACACTTCCCTTGGCATTGAATAGAAAAAAAGCAATCTTTGGGAGATTTTGTATGCTGGCATCGCAGCAAGTGCGACTAAATATCCGAAACGGCACATTTCAGCAGCCAACGGCCGGGGCAGCCCCGGGGTTTGTTCAGGCCAACCTTGTCATCCTACCGAAAGCCTTAGCCAGCGACTTTCAATTATTTTGCCAACGCAACCCTAAACCTTGCCCAATTCTGTCTGTTGCCGATGTCGGTAGCACCTTCTTCCCAGGCTTTGGGGAGAATTTAGATGTACGCACAGATATTCCGCGGTATCGGGTTTGGCGCAACGGCGAGTTGGTAGAAGAGGTGACCAATATCTCGCGTTTTTGGAGAAATGATTTAGTGAGCTTCGCGCTTGGTTGCTCATTTTCCTTTGAAGAGGCACTCGTCGCTGACGGTATTGATGTTCGACACATTTCATGTGGTTCCAATGTCCCAATGTACAAGAGCAACATCGCGACAGCGCCTGCAGGCCCATTTCATGGTCCGATGGTCGTGTCCATGAGGCCTTTTAAAGCAGCCGACGCGATCCGAGCGATTCAAATCACATCAAAATTCCCGTCCGTTCACGGCGCGCCCGTGCACCTCGGTGACCCTGCACAAATCGGCATTGCCGATTTATCAAAACCAGACTTTGGTGAACCCGTACCTATTGCGCACGACGAAATCCCGGTTTTTTGGGCTTGCGGTGTGACCCCACAAGCCGTCTTGATGGCCTCAAAGCCTGATTTTTGCATCACACATGCCCCGGGGTACATGCTAGTGACGGACAAGCTCAACTCTCAACTATCCATTATTTAACGATAACTATTTTTAGGCTGTTCCCTGTATCGACGCTAAGCGGGTAACCGATACAGATTTTCTTCCCGTTAATTAGGAGATGCTTTCATGAAAATGCTGATGCTCGCAGTAATTAGTGCTGCAACACTCATGGCGACAAACGTCGCTGCGCAAGACCTGCCTCGTACACAACTTAAAGTCGTTGGGGGTCTGAACAACCTCACAGCCTATAAAGACTTTGAGCAGCCTTTTTGGACAAAAACAATCCCCGAAGCATCGAAAGGACAGGTCACTGCTGAAATCCAAGGCTTTAACCAAATGGGACTTAAAGGTCCTGAACTGATGCGACTCATTGGTCAGGGTGTGATTGAGTTTGGGACAGCGACCCTTTCCTATTTCGCCAGCGACAACCCCATCAATGAAGCAATCGATCTTCCTGGCTTAGCTCCCGATGTAAAGACGGCGCGTGAAATCACCGATCTTTTTGCCCCCATTTACGGAAAACTCTACGGTGGGAATAACAACGTAAAGATTCTTGGTTTGTCACCGTACCCTGCTCAGGTGATTTTTTGTAACGCACCAATAAAAGATCTTACCGATCTAAAGGGTAAAAAAGTACGTACAAGCAGCCGGACTCAGGCAGAGTTTATTCAAGCTCTCGGCGGCACAAGCGTCACCCTCGCGTTTGGTGAAGTTGTCCCCGCATTGCAGAACAAGGTCGTAAATTGCGCGATCACTGGATCCCTCTCTGGCTACTCCGCAAAGTGGTACGAAGTATCCACGCATCTTTTGGCGCTTCCGATCAACTGGAATCAGCAAATTCACGCAGTAAACCAAAAAGCTTGGGACAAAATCGATCCTAAAGTTCAATCCTTCTTGCAGACCAACATCAATACGTTGATGACAACCATGTGGAATGCTGCGAACGAGCAAACAGAGCAAGGCTATGCCTGCAATACGGGTTCGCCTGGATGTCCTTTTGACGTAAAAGGGAAAATGACGCTAGTCAAACCGTCAGAGGCAGACAAGGCATTGCTCAACAAGCTACTCGGCGACGTTATTTTGCCTAAGTGGGCGGCACGCTGCTCAGATCAATGTGTGGCAGATTTCAATACCACGATCGGTAAAAAACTTAACGTTACTGCAAAGAAGTAATAGGCAAACGTATGGGCACTCAATCGCACAGTATGCTGCCATGGGCAACTAAGATCTCTCGCTGGGGAGTCTGGGGTGGTGGCATCCTCACGCTATTGAGTGCCGGCCTTGTTTGTTTTGATGTAATTGTCAGAAAGTTGTTTGCGATATCAGTTGGCGGAGCGGACGAGTTATCTGGATACGCCTTCGCCATCAGTACAACCTGGTCACTCGCGCTAGTCGTTCTCGAGCGCGCGAACGTTCGAGTCGATATTCTTTATCAGCACTTCTCGGTGCGCGTAGCCGCAATGCTCGACTGGCTTTCCTTAGTCGCGCTGGCTGTCTTTCTAACCATGCTTACTCGCTACGCCTATGAAGTGCTTGCCACGTCCTGGATTCAAAATTCGTTTGCCAATACGCCGCTCGCAACACCTCTTTGGATACCGCAAGGGCTGTGGTTTGTTGGCCTAATTTGGATGGTGATTGTGTTGGCCTTGATGCTGACTCGGGCCAGTAGTGCCTTAATCACCGGCGATTATCAAAGCGTCAACAGCTTGGCCGGTGCGCGACTTTCCAAAGAAGAAGCGCTTGAAGAAGCGCAAGCGGGACAACGTCGTGTACAAGAGGAGCGCGGATCATGATCTCAACTGCACTGACACTCTTATTGATCCTGATCGGCCTGAGCATCCCTGTTGGTGCGGCACTAGGAGTACTCGGCCTTGTTTTGGATCAGATATATTCCATGCTACCTCTGTCTCGGGCGATGGGTGAACTGGCTTGGACCACGAACACCGAATTCCTACTCGTTGCGATTCCGTTGTTCATTATGCTCGGAGAGATTCTTTTGCGAGCAGGCTTTGCAGAGCGCATGTACTCTGCTCTCAGTCTTTGGTTATCTTGGCTGCCGGGCGGTCTGATGCACGCAAATATTGGTGCCTCTGCTCTGTTCGCGGCCACCTCGGGGTCCAGTGTCGCCACGGCTGCCACGGTAGGGACAGTAGCGCTGCCACAGATAAAAAAATATGGCTATAACGAGCCACTCTTTTTGGGCAGTATTGCGGCCGGCGGAACCCTTGGGATTTTGATCCCGCCTTCAATCAATTTGGTCATCTACGGCGTGCTGACGAATTCTTCAGTGCCAAAGCTCTACCTAGCAGGAATTATTCCTGGGCTGCTCTTGGCGCTAATGTTTATGGCGACGATCATTTTTGCTTGTGCCGCGAAACCGCACTGGGGTGGTCAACGGATTCATGCAACTTGGGCTCAGAGGCTTAAGGCCTTGACCCACCTGATACCTCCTATGGGGATCTTTTTACTGGTTGTTGGGTCGATTTACGCCGGAGTAGCAACTCCGACGGAGGCAGCGGCCCTAGGTGTTTTTGGTGCAATGGCGTTGGCTGCCGCCTACCGACGCTTGAGTATTGCGATGATGCGTGAGTCCATCGAAAACACGATGCGCGCCTCGGCCATGATCATGCTTATCGTCATCGGCGCAAGCTTCTTAAACTTCGTGATGTCTGCGACAGGCCTAACCACTGCACTGACAAATGCAATATCGGGGCTCGGCGTTTCTGCACAATGGATGCTAGTGATTCTTATTGTCTTCTATTTAGTGCTAGGTTGCTTCATGGAAACGTTATCGATGATGATCACAACGATTCCGATTGTGGCGCCCGTCATGATTGCTTTGGGCTACGATCCGATCTGGCTTGGGATCGTTATTATCGTACTCGTCGAGGCAGCCTTGATCACTCCACCTGTCGGGCTGAATCTGTTCGTTGTGCAAAGCCTGCGATCAAGCGGTTCGATGACTCCGGTGATCGTGGGATCGCTGCCTTTTGTTGTTGCAATGCTTGCCTTGTTAGCGCTTTTAGCAGTATTTCCCGACATTGCACTTTGGATGACTAGATTTTTTTGAGAACCCTATGAATCTACTTTTTGATCTGATAAACAACAATACAGTAACCAAAATACAGACAAACATTGAACAAATGATTATCGCGGGTTGGGCTGGCCGTGATCATGCTGCGATTGAACACCACATTGAAGAGCTTGCAGCCATTGGCGTTCCACGTCCGAGCTCAGTGCCTTTGTTTTATCGCGTATCGAATCAGCTGCTTACCCAAGATTCGATTGTGCAAATGGTTGGCAACGAGGGCTCGGGCGAGGTCGAAGTGTTTGTATTTATGCACAACGATCAATTATTGATTTCGCTCACCTCCGACCATACTGATCGCGGCCTGGAGACAGTAAGTGTGGCACTTTCTAAGCAAGTTTGTAGCAAACCCGTTGGCCGACAGGCTTGGCTATTTTCAGATGTCGCAGCACACTGGGATCAGTTAATCATCGAATCATACGTATATGAAAACGGCATACAGGTGCTGTATCAATCTGGACCGTTATCTGCCCTGCTACCCCCCCTGGATCTTATTTCTCGCTATACAAACAAGGGGACGCTCCCCAAAGGTACAGCAATGAGTTGTGGGACGGTCGGGACCCGAGGCGCCATCCGTCCATCACCTCTATTTGAAATGCGCCTAATCGACCCCGTGCGCAAATGTGAGCTCACACATCGCTACGAGGTCGAGCTACTCGATAAAGTGTCTTAACCAGACTCCTACCGAGCGGCCTAGGCTTACTCCGGCAGCCCGATCGCTTTTAGGGCTGCCTCAGCACATTCCATGTCCTGAGAATAATGGCCGCCGCTCAAGCCAATGCCGCCAATCATCTGACCATTCTCCATGATCGGATAGCCACCACCAAAAATGATGAACCTAGGTGTGTGGACGATGCCATGAATCAATGGCGCATCATCTTTGATGTACTCGTGCCATTTATGCGTTGGTATACCACCCGATATCGCCGTATGCGCTTTATCTTGCGCGATTTGAAGCGAGATTAAGGAAGCACCGTCCATTCGAACAAAGGCCTTGAGGTGGCCGGCCGCATCACATACGGCGATGGACATATTTACTTTCAATGCGCTCGCTTTCTCTCGTGCCGCTTTGATTGCTTTGAGCGCAGTATCTACATCAATATTACGTACAGTCGTGCTGGACATTGGCGTCTCCTTTCTAAAGTTAATGTACCTACCAACAGATTCACCCGCTTTGTGACCATCGCGTGTCGCGCCCATCAAGCCTCGCGCCACACGACAATCGCCTACAAGATAAAGTTCAAGGTCATACGCCTTGAGTGGCTCGACGAGATCAACATTCGCCGCACGAGGCGTCGCATAGGACAAGAAAGAAATATTCTCGATCCGACCGAGATCCCCGTTATAAACGTTCTTATACTCAAGCACTCCGTCTTCGAACTGCTCAGACCAAACCGGTTCACTGAGCAATAACATTTCAACTCGCGCCATCGACAGTCGGCGCAAAATTCCTTGTCTCGTAACGAGTGACTCATCTTGTGCGATCAGCGCACGAGGTGTCATCAGAACAACGCGTTCGAAGCGCTGCGCCAAGAGTTCTACCGCGGCGTAGGTACCCTCAGTGTGATCCATATCAAAGACCACAGCAGTACCCGCTTGACGAGACGAAAGCTTGACAACGTCATGCATGGCACTCGGGAGATTAGTGACCCAACCCTCACGCGCGATTTCCTCAGGTACCCATTCAGGGCGATGCATCGTTCCCCCTGTGGCCAGAATCACAGAGTCAGGATTCAATGACAGAATGTCTTGAAGTTCAGCGCGCTTCCCAAGCTGGATATCTACACCAGCCCTCTGTGCACAAACCATTTGATAGTCATAAATACTCGTAATCGTTTCCCCACCTGGTAGCTGAGCACGCAACCGTGCCTTACCGCCAACCTCCGATCCCGTCCCCAATAAAGTGACTGAATGTCCCCGCGCGGCAGCAACCCAAGCGGCTTCCATCCCCGCAATGCCAGCGCCCACCACGACAACGCGATGCTTGCGCTTTGCAGGCTTTGGCCACCAATCGACCTCTCTCTTCTCGGCGACACGAGGGTTGTTGACGCACGCTAGGGGCTCACCATAGGTAATGATCGTGTCCCAACAGGTGTTGCAAGAAATACAGTAGCGAATATCGTTCGTTCGGCCTTGCATGGCCTTGTTGTACCAAGCTGGATCAGCCAAGAGCGTACGACCCATTCCTATTAGGTCCGCGTCACCTCGAGTCAGTATGCCCTCAGCTTCGGCCGGATCCGTGATTCGGCCAAGCGCCATCACGGCAACCTCGTTACACGAAGCCTTAAGTTTTCTAATGAGTCCAATGTATGGAACGTTTGGACCATTTCTGTCAGGGACGTGCGTCTCAAGCGAGCGCGCATGCGCCCCTTGAGCAAAACAAACGTAGTCGACCTCTTTAGAACGGGTAAAGAGATCAGCCAAAACTGCAGCCTCCTCCGGCCCAATACTTTTCGGAATGCCGTCGTTACTTGGCAACTTCAAACCGATAATAAATTGACGCCCGCATAAATCACGTATGCTTGAAACCAACTCACGTACAAAGCGCGTACGATTCTCCCAGTCACCACCATACTCGTCGGTACGTCGGTTCGACCATGGCGACATAAACTGACTAAACAAATGTCCATGTGCACCAGATAATTCAACACCACTAAAGCCGCAGCGTTGCAAACGTGCAGACGACAAGGCAAAGTCAGCGATTAAATTTTTAATCTCGGTGAGCGTCAGTGCATGAGGCATCGTCCAACTTAAATCGTCGGGGAGCGCTGAAGGCGCAAGTGCGCTGTAGTTACGGCCTGCATCGTGATGACCTCTTCCTGGATCCTGAATCTGACCAAGGAGTCGACAATCATGTTTTTCTACTGCGTCGGCCCAACGTTTGAGGCCACCCAAATTATCATCATTCCAAACCCTGATACGTGCGGGATTTGTCTGATGGGGAGCCATCAATAAGGGCTCCGTAACAATAAGTGCGGCACCACCTTTCGCACGATTTTCGTAATACTGAATCTGTCGATCACTCACTTGAGATTGATACCCCATGTGAGTCGTCATCGATGCGTGTGCGACGCGATTACGTAACCGCTTGCCCGCCAGGACAAGCGGTTCGGATAACAGTGCATCCGTCATATTCAGGTTACTTCAGTCGACCTGTTTTGACATAAAACGCACGTTCGGCCTGAGCCATCTTATCAAGCTCAGCTGCCGCCGTTGCAGGATTGGTCAAGAGCGGATCGGCGTATGCACCAAGCTTTGCAAACTCTGCCGACAAGGCGGGTGTGCGGACCGCCGCGTTAATCGTGGCTGCCAAATAGGCTTTGCGATCTGCTGGCGTACCTTTAGGCACAACAGCCAAACGGATGATGTTCCAAACGATGTCTTTAGTTCCAAAGATCTCGTTGAAGGTTGCTACATCCTTCATATTGCCCAGACGACTGCTGCTTGCGACCGCAATCGGTTTGACCTGATCAGCCTGTAAATAGCTCTCGAACTCGCCGTAAAACCCCTGTGCAATATCGACGTTACCGCCTAACAAGGCAACAATGCCGGGTTTACCACCCTGAAAGGGCACACGCAAAAACTTTGCACCGGTCGCTGCTTCAATCTGATCAATCAGATACTCCCACATACTGCCCGGCACAATCGCAACGCGCACGGTGCCTGGCTTATCCTTCGCTGTCTGTACGATCTCTTTAGCTGACTTGCCAGCGAACGGTCCCTTTGTTGCAGACACCCAGGCCAGCGCATCGCTATTGATATAGGCGATGGTCTCTAGATTCGACAAAGACCATTTTTCTTTGCCGCGCAACATAGCGTCACCCCACACAAGGTTAGCTAGAATGCCGACGGTGTAGCCGTCTGGTTTGGCTTGCGTTGCGAGGTAAGTATGCCCAACCATACCTGCCCCACCGGTACGGTTGTTCACCAAAATCTTGTCGCCACTCACTTGTTCAGCATATTTTGCTAGCTGCCGCGCTGTGAGGTCCATCCCTCCGCCAGCTGGATAAACCACGGTGTACTCAATTGACTGAGTGGGAAAGTCTTTTGGCTTTAATTTCGCCACCTCAGGTGATACTTGTGCCATGGCGGTTGCCGAGGCGGCTGCAGCCAGCAAACTAACAAAAGAGTGGATCAGTTTCATTTATATGTCTCCTCCGGGTTGGTTCAACTTTCGTTGACGAAAAACTAGCACTACTAAAATCAAACTTATACCAATCAAACAGGCCGCAATCGGCCTTTCAGCAAAAATCAACATACCATGCGGCGACATCACTAAGGACTGTCGCAGCGATTGCTCAAGCATTGGGGCCAGCACAAACGCGATCAAGAATGGTGAAAACTCGTACTGCAGTTTACGCAGGACATAGCCCACGACACCGAAACCAAGCATGACCCACAAATCGAAAACGTTTTTATTAGCGGAGTATGTTCCGACAACGGCCAACAGCAGGATCAACGGAAACAATACCCGATATGGCACCCGAAGACACTGTACCCACAAGCCGATCAGGGGTAAGTTAAGGAGTAGCAAAAAGACGTTGCCTACGTACATACTTGCGACAACACCCCAGAACAAGTCTGGTCGCTGTGTAATGAATGTTGGGCCTGGCTGTACACCTTGTATCACCAGCGCACCCAACAGTAACGCCGTGACGGCATTGCCCGGAATACCCAAGGTAAATAATGGAATCATGCCACCGGAAACAGCAGCATTATTCGCTGCCTCAGGTCCCGCAACACCTTCGATTGCACCCTTGCCAAAGCGCTCAGGATTTTTGGCTAACCGCTTCTCGAGCGTGTAAGACACAAAAGAAGCCGTAACCGGTCCACCACCCGGAACAAGACCAAGGAAAAATCCCAAGAAACTGCCGCGCATCATCGGCTTCCAGGACGCCTTCCAATCTTTAAAAGAGGGCCAGAGTCCACGAACTTTATCGGCAAGTAACTGATTCTTTACGATCGTTTCACAATTCGCGAGAATTTCCGCCACACCATACAGTCCGATCACGACGGACAAAATCTCAATTCCGCCAGCTAGATTTACATTGTTTAAAGTGAACCGATCCTGGCCGTTAACAATATCCATTCCAACGGTTGCGGCAAGAAATCCAAGGGCAATCATCAGAACGCCCTTCACTGTAGATCCTCCGATCATATACAGAGTCGATACAAGCCCAAGCACCATCAACCCAAAGTTTTCAGGCGGGCCGAAACTAATCGCGACCGAGGCCAACAAGGGGGAAAAGAAAGTCAACGCAACGAGGGAGATCGTGCCAGCGATAAACGAGCCAATCGCTGCGATCCCAAGTGCAGACCCCGCTCGACCTTGCCTAGCCATCGCATGCCCGTCTAAAGCGGTCACGACTGACGCTGCCTCACCAGGAATATTGACCAAGATGGAGGTCGTCGATCCGCCATACATGGCACCATAAAAGATCGCGCACAGCATCCCCAATCCTGCGACTGGGGCTAACTGAAAAGTGACGGGCAACAAAAGCGCTAAGGCAGCAAGGGGCCCAATTCCTGGCAACACGCCAACCAAGGTGCCAACCAGACTCCCGAGAAAGCAGAAGTATAAATTTTCAGGTGTAAACAACACCGAAAATCCCATCGCTAGGCCATTGATTGCCTCCATCACCAACCCCAGGGACCGCGAGGCAAAGACAAGCCAAGTAAATGACCAAATACATACACGATTACCGAGACTGACACGAGTGTCAAAATGACAGACTCGAGCACACGTGAACGCTCGACTGTTTGCAGCAATACAAAAGTAGTGAGTGCACTTGAAATCGCAAAGCCCAAGTAAGGTAACGTCACCGTCAACCCAATCAGCCCCCCCAGTACGCCCAGTATGCGCCGCCGCCCTGCTGCAACCGGCCAGTCGGGCTTGCCCGCACGCGTAGAGCGATTAATCATCAGCATCAAGCCACATACTGTGATGATGACACCGCAGATCATCGGGAACAGACCGCTGTCGGGTCCCATCGAACCGAACAGGCCTAGCGTCCAGGCGTTGACCATCGTCGCCAAACCTAAAACAACCCAGAGTAAATTTAATCCGCGCTCAACCACGCACGACCTCCGAAGAACCTACGATAAATATCACTCGCCTGCCAGCAAGCGACCATAGCCGGGTATAACAGGCTGTACGCCCGCAATACGCAAGCAGTTCCACATCATTGCGGCCACACTGGAAATAACCGGCTTTCCGAGATCCTTCTCAAGCGCATCCAGGACCTCGACCGTTGGCATCCCAACGCCACTCAAAAAGACCACCTCAGCTTCGGGGGTGTTTGCTGCCTTCGCTAAGGCATACGCTCGCGCTGGCGTCTCTTCGTATATGTTGCGAACATTCTCTAGCCGGTGATAATTCACGACCTTCAATCCGTAGCTTTCGAGGGTGGCTTTGCCAGCTAATGTTTGAGCTTCAGCGTAGGGGGTGCCGAGCGCGATTTTCTTAACACCCAGCTCTTCCATCGCTGCAACGACGCTCACAAACGCCGACGTAAACCTAATGTCATATTGCTTTTCAAGACGTGCGGTCAGAGCGATTTCGCCTTCCCGACCCAGCATGTAGCTTGACGCAGTATGCGCCATGGCGATGACCTGAGGACGCAAGTGCGCCAACATTTCCGTTGGCTCATCGATATGGTCCAACTGACAACGCGTGCGCGCGTCCTGCCCATCGTGGGCTCCTGGGACCCCCCGCGCGATCATCCGACCAAAATGCACGGAGACACCTTTGGGGGCCATCGCAATCAACTCAGGCTCCACATTTGGATTTCCAGGTGGCAATAAGAACCCTAACCTTGCTCTCCAACCGTCCACGGTCGCTCTCCTTGAGTAAATCTAGTTGCTAGCGGTTAAGGCTTGGGCGCTACGCTTAAAAACTTGTCTCATGATGTTTACATTCTTTTTATTTATCTTTGGCTGGTAAATGACTGCCCAAAGAGCGCCCACATGATAATTGAACATCAACGCACTAGGCAAAGAACCCAACGAGATTTAAAAGCCTGCCTAAACAATTCTTTTCATCGGTTAAGACATCAAAACGACCTCTGACCCTGTTACCATTTCCCTGTATCTATTCGCGCTCAATGCGCAACTCTATTGCACAATTACCCAGAGGCCAATATGCAATCTAGCGCTTTCCGCTTAAGTTTCGCCGCCCTTTCACTTGCCTTGCTCTCCCCTTGTCTTGTTCACGCAGAGACGATTTCGGTTGTTACATCCTTCCCCAAGGAGCTGACCGCAGCATACAAGAAGGCGTACGAAGCTAAATACCCATCCGATACCGTTGAAATTCTTAATAAAAACACTGCCGCTGGTATCGCCTACGTGCGCGAACAGAGTCCAGGCTCACGTGTGGAGGTGTTCTGGGCCTCAGCACCGGACGCCTTTGAGGTCCTATCTCAACAAAAATTACTGGTAAACATTGGCCCCGGAAACCCGGAAATCCCTACCAAAATTGGCAACTATCCCGTTAATGACCCCAAGGGCTTCTACCGCGGCCAAGCGCTTGCGGGGTATGGCTTAATGTGGAACACACGTTACATGAAGGCGAACAAGCTACCTGCCCCAAAGGAATGGGCTGACTTGGTTAAGCCCATTTACTTTAGTCACGTCGCCACCTCAAGCCCCTCTCGCTCTGGCACGACGCATTTAACTGTTGAAACCATCCTTCAGGGAGAAGGTTGGACTAAGGGCTGGGCTCAAATTATGGCCATTAGCGGTAACTGTGCTGCAATCACCGAGCGCAGCTTCGGCGTCCCTGATGGCGTTTCGAACGGTCAGTTCGGTATCGGCTTGGTAATTGACTTCTTTGGCTTAGCGGCAAAAAATTCAGGCATGCCTGTTGATTTTGTATACCCATCTGTCACCTCGATTGTTCCAGCGAATATCGCATTGATTGACGGCGCAAAATCTCCCGAAGCAGGCAAACGTTTTATTGAATTCACTCTATCCCCCGAGGGGCAGCAACTACTGCTGGACAAACAAATTAGTCGCCTGCCGGTATTGCCAGCCACCTACAAAAAAGCACCGCCAGACTATCCCAACCCGTTTAGCGGAACAATCCAGGCCAAGGTGAACTTTGACTCGCAGCTTTCGGAAACGCGCTACATGGTGGTGCGATCGCTATTCGATCAAATGATTACGTTCCGTCATAAAGAGCTGGTAGCGGCCACTAAAGCGATTCATGACGCGGAGAAGCGTTTAGGCGGAAAATCTAGTGCTCAACTTGAAGAGGCCCGCCAACTCGCTTTCTCTCCAGCGGTCGATGAAAAGCAAATTCAAGACAAAACTCTACTTGCTCTATTTAAGAGCAACAAATCTGATGCCGAAGCATCCAGAGCCAAAGCAAAAATCGAAGAAGAGTGGGCCACTCGCGCTAAAGCAAATTACGCTCGTGCGGTGACTCTCGCTAATTCTGCCAAATAGTCGAGCTTACGTTGAAACGTAACAGCCTGGGTCTGACCGCAATTGCAATCGCGATTGCGGTTTTTTTAGCCGTCTTCCTTATCAGTCCAATTGTCTCGGTTGTCTACACAGCTTTTTCAGACGGACACGGTGGGTTAACGCTCTCGCATTTTTTCGCGTTCTTTCAAATTTCCTTAATGAGAGAGTCATTTGCGAACAGCTTATTTGTCGCAGGGATGACCGTTCTTGGCGCCACACTGATTGCTATACCCCTCGCATATCTAACCATGCGGTTTCAGTTTAGGGGAGCAGTCTTAATCCAAACGCTGGGGGTATTGCCTTTAGTGATGCCGGCTTTTGTTGGCGCAGCGGCGATGCAATTGATCTTTGGACGCTCGGGTGCAGTCAACCTGATCTTGATGGATCTCTTTGGCTTTAGCATCCCTGTGATGGAGGGCTTAAGCGGCATCATTTTTGTCGAAACACTACACTACTTTCCATTTATCCTACTTAACCTTTCCGCATCACTCGCAACAATCGACTCCTCAATGGAAGAGGCAGGTCAAAATCTCGGTGCGTCAGGTTGGCGACTATTTCGTAAAGTTATTTTCCCTTTGGCACTGCCGGGTTACATCGCCGGTGCCTCGCTTGTCTTTATCAAGGTCTTCGATGACCTAGGCACACCACTCGTGCTGAATGTGACAAATATGCTAGCGCCACAGGCGTATTTGCGCGTCACCTCTATTGGTATCGAAGACCCCATTGGCTACGTGATTTGCGTCATCCTCGTGCTGTTCTCCATCGCAGCGATGGGGGGGTCTTGGTGGTTTGTCAAACGTCGCGACTATGCCTTGATTTCACGCGGCGGCGCCCAAGCGCCAAAGCGGAAACTTTCTTCATGGCAAACCGTGATGGCTTATGGCTGGATCATTGGCATACTCATGTTGGTGCTGTCCCCTCATCTAGGAATTTTATTGATGTCGCTCTTTAAGGTTTGGAGCTTCAGCGTTCTTCCGGAGCAATTCACCTTTGCGCACTATCTCACTATTTTTAGTGATGCAAAACAGATGATTTGGAACACCATTCTTTATTGTGGTCTAGCTGCTGTTATCGATGTCGTATTAGGCGCAGCGATCGCCTACATTGTGATTCGAACCACAATCCCCGGCCGTCAAATCTTAGATCATCTCGTGACCGTCGCGCTTGCGATGCCGGGCTTGGTGTTGGGCATTGGCTACCTTCGCACCTTTCGTGATGTCGAACTCCCCTTTGGGGCTGGGGCATTAACGGCAAGCTGGTTAATTTTCGTCTTGGCGTATTCGGTGAGACGGCTACCCTATGCACTGAGGTCCTGTATGGCGGCATTGACGCAAGTGCACCCCGCACTAGAAGAGGCCGCAGAGAGCGTCGGTGCCAGCCGGTGGCGGACAATTCGCAAAATCGTCCTCCCCTTGATGATGGGCGGTCTTCTTGCTGGATTTGTCACAAGTTTCATCACTGCGGCAGCAGAGATTTCAGAAACCATTTTGTTAACTAGCAAAGAAAGTATGGCACCCATGTCCTATGGTATCTATCTTTACTTTCAGTCGATCGCAGGACGTGGACCCGGCGCTGCACTAAGCGTTATTGCCATCACCTTAGTCGCACTGGGTACATATCTCAGCCATCGCATCGCTGCAACTGCAACACCACATCAAAACGTTGGAGCCCGGACATGAAATCCGTCGCAATCGACATCCGTAACATCGCACTTTCATTCGGCTCGACAGCCGTATTGAAGGACATCAACCTGCGCATCGAACCAGGTGAGTTTTTCGCTCTACTCGGTCCGTCTGGATCAGGTAAATCAACGCTTCTTCGCCTCATTGCCGGCTTTAATCAGCATCAGCGTGGCGAATTATTGATCGATGGTAAAGACGTGACGGGCACCGCACCTTGGTTGCGTAATGTCGGAATGGTGTTTCAAAGTTATGCGCTCTGGCCACATATGACGGTTGCACAAAACGTCGCCTTTGGACTTGAAGCGCGTAAGCTGCCAAAAGCGGAAATCCAAAGAAAAATTGGTGAAGCGCTCGAACTAGTGGATCTTAGTGGCTTGGCAGAGCGTCGTCCTGGACAACTCTCCGGTGGCCAGCAACAACGCGTCGCGATTGCTCGAACACTGGCAATCGAGCCTCAGGTCCTGCTGCTTGATGAACCCCTGTCGAACTTAGATGCCAAACTCAGAACACAGACTCGACACGAGCTTGTGGAACTACAAAAACGTCTCGGTCTCACCACGATTTTTGTGACGCACGATCAAGAGGAAGCGCTGACGACCTGTCACCGAGTTGCAGTCATGGATCAGGGCATCATTCAGCAAGTTGGATCTCCGATGGATCTCTTCGATTTTCCAGTAAATCGATTCGTCGCCCAGTTCGTAGGCTCAGTCAATTTATTTGCGGGTCGTTTCCATACAGATGGGGATCATCTTCGTTTTAATTCACCCAAGCTCGGAGAGATTGTTTTGCCGAAGGGGCTCGAGCAACAGACTACTGAAATGGATCTAGCATTCAGACCACATGCGGTGCGATTCGCCTCCGATGCGCAAAGCGATCTTGCTGGGCACTTAGCGCTGCAGGGTGAAATACTCAGCGCCGAGTTTTTAGGTGAGGCTTTCCGTTATGACGTGCGTGTTGGTGAAGCAATCGTGCGCGCGGATGTTTCACACAGTCGCGGAAAAGCGGCGCTGCCTACTGGTTCTGAAGTACATCTTCGCATCCCGTCGGAAGAGCTTCGCTTTGTTGCAAATTAAATGCAGATAAAAGCGATCCAATCTTTTGCCCCTACACGGCTATTCGTTACTGCCTCATGAAAACTCTAATTGCCTGTATCACCCTTGGTGCATGCCTAGCAGGATGCAGCGCAACGGCTCCATCAGCCACCGGTTATCAACCTGTCATGGCACAGGAGGGTAAGGATGTTATTTGGGTACCAACGCCCGATAGCCTTTTATTGAAAATGCTGGAAGCCGCTCACGTAACTGATAAAGATCTTGTCTACGATCTTGGTGCGGGCGACGGCAAGATAGCGATTGAAGCTGCCAGACGATATGGCGCGCGGGCAGTCGGGATCGAATTTGATCCCCAAATGGCCGAGCATGCTCGGCAAAACGCAAAAAACGCCGGCGTATCCGATAAGGTCACGATCATTACCGGAGATATCTTCGCAGAGGATTTTTCGAAAGCAACCGTCGTCACTCTTTACCTGCTACCTTCGCTGAACTTAAAACTATATCCAGTTCTGGTAAACATGAAACCCGGTACACGGATCGTCTCTAATACATTCACCATCGGTAGCTGGGTGCCTGACAAGACTTTTTACGGTTACAGCGGGACAGTTGGCCACTTCTGGATTGTTCCAGCTAGCATACAAGGGTTCTTGCAGCTCGATGGTATACCGGGACTTGATCAAGTGACTCTGTCAGTCGTACAAAAAAGCCAAGAGTTTCATGCTGACTTTACACCGCAAGGCAAGCCCTTTCAACGTATCGAAGGCAGACTCAACGGGACACAAATTACCTTCAGTTATGCGGATATCCAAGGTGTCATGCAAACATTTAAAGGTGAAGTCATTGGTGATGCCCTCTCCGGCACACTCGATGCAGATCCATCTGTTCGAATTACCGCGAAACGTTAATCACACCCAATCGATTGCCGTCACCGATCAGATCTATTTTTTTCGTAACCCCAGAAAAATCACTGTCGTCACTACAATACAGGCTCCCACCACCTGAATGATTGCGATCTTTTGACCCAGAATGAGCCATGCAAGGACTAAGGCTACGATGGGCTCAACGTTCATGATGGCAGAGTTTCCAACAACACCCAGGCGCGGCA
Organism: Zwartia hollandica; assembly: GCF_019923725.1. Classification (GTDB taxonomy): domain Bacteria; phylum Pseudomonadota; class Gammaproteobacteria; order Burkholderiales; family Burkholderiaceae_B; genus Zwartia; species Zwartia hollandica. The sequence goes on along the minus strand of NZ_JAHXRI010000006.1, from coordinate 870,336 downwards.
ATACCGTGAACATGATTGTGAAACCAGTCCCGTATAAGACACTTAAGGCGATTAGACCCCACCACCCCACCGCAGCAGTGGGCCATTGCATCGCATCGGTGAATTGAGCGCCGATTACTGTTAAGACGCCGACCATTGCCATGGTCGCTACTGTACGCACACGACCGTCCAGATCTGCCGCGTTGTGTTGAATGAGCACCATGCCAAGCCCAAACGAGCAGGCGGCTGTTAGAGCAAAGGCAACGCCTAAACCAATTTCCTGCCATTGTCGTTGCATACCTAAGCCAGACGCTGCACCAAACACATCTAGCGCTAACGCCAATCCGATTAGCATAATGGGCATCGCCTTCAGGACGAGAGGCTCGGGTCGTTCTTGATACAACACGCGCGCCCACATCGCAATCCACAAGGGATAAGTATTAAACGCCAGCAGCGCGAGGGAGACCGGCAGTCTTGCTACGGAAGAATAAATGGTCACACTTTGAATCGTAAAAAGGATTCCAACGAGCGGCAACACTTTTTTGTGCCGAGGAGTCAGTCGAATCGACACGCCCTGCACGAGGATAATCAAGCCCACCACGACAGCGGTGATACTACTGCGCATCACCACTGCTGCCGCCACATCTGCACCATTATCAAATGCGATTCGAGCTGCAATATGATTCGAGCCCATCAACAAGGCCACCAACAACAATGCAGCAAAGGCTGGCCCTGAGATCGCTTGTGTTTTCATGCGTGCCGCTACTTAAGAGCAACGGCAAATCCGCGCTGGACCGCAGGACGCGCCATCATAGTCTCGTACCACCGCTTAACATTTGGATATTCAGCCAAATCGACCTGATGGCGTTGATGACGCCATGCCCAACCTAAAATCGCGAAGTCTGCGACTGATAAATCACCCGCGAAATATGTATTTGTTGCTAAGCGCTTATCCATTACTGAATAGAGTCGACGTGTTTCTTTACTGAAGCGCTCAACACCGTAACGCTTATCCTCTTCGTTGGAGAGTCCAAGAAAGTGATGCACTTGGCCAGGAATTGGTCCAAAGCCGCTCATTTGAAACATCAACCATTCGTAGACAGGCACGCGCGAAATCAAATCTTGGGGCAGAAACTTACCAGTCTTCTCTGCGAGGTATAGCAGTATCGCACCGGACTCAAAGACGGTGACCGTCTTACCACCAGGGCCATCCGTATCGATGATTGCAGGGATCTTGTTGTTTGGGCTGAACTTCAAGAAATCAGGACTGAACTGTTCGTCTTTTCCGATATTGACGGTCGTCACTTCATAGGACAACCCCATTTCCTCAAGAGCGACAGAGATCTTTCGGGCATTAGGTGTGTCAAAAGCAAAAAGTTGAATGGTCATGTTATTGAATACCCGTCTTGTGAAGTGAGACCTGCTGGTGTAAGGTAAAAAGCAAGAAACACAAATATATAGGAGATTAGGTCATGGGTTCGGTTTATTCATTCAATCAATGCTTTCAAAAGCACTTTTCTGCGAAAGCAGCTACGCGCATGGCAAGCTTGGCACTCTTTACGAGCCTGAGCTTGTCAGTTGCTGGGCCTAGTCTTGCTCAAACCTTTCCTGACAAACCCCTAAAGATTGTTGTGGGCTTTCCTCCCGGCGGGGGCTCAGATCTCATGGCACGCATGGTTGCTGAGCGCCTCTCACCTCTGATCGGTCAGCCTGTAATTGTTGAGAATAAGCCCGGTGCAGGTTCGACGATTGCCGCATCCTTTGTCGCTAAATCAAAGCCTGACGGCTACACCATTCTTTTTGGACAGGCCGCAAACCTTGGCATTGCACCCGCAATGATGTCTACGCTGAACTACGATCCAATTAAAGACTTCGCACCCATTACGCGCTTAGCCGCCGCACCCCTCCTCGTCGTTGGACCAACAACGCTTGCTGCTGCCAATATGAAAGAGGTCATAACGCTTGCCAAAGCGAACCCAAACAAACTGAGTTTCGGTTCGCCCGGCTCTGGAACGCTCGGGCACTTAGCCGGGGAGATGTTCGTGAGCCAAGCGAAAATCAAGGCGGTGCACGTCCCATATAAGGGTCAGTCTGCAGCGATTACCGACATCATCGGCAATCGGGTGGAACTTTACTTCAGCACCATTGCAGTGATCAGCCCACACGTAGAAAGCGGTCGCATCAAGGCGTTTGCGATTACCTCAAAAGAGCGCTCGCCCAGTTTCCCCAACGTACCAACGGTTGCCGAGTCGGGTCTACCAGGCTATGAGGCAGAAAATTGGTACGCACTACTCGCACCTGCAGGCACGCCGCCCGCTATCGTAGACCGCCTCAACCGTGAGCTAAAGAAAATCCTCGGCTCTCCTGATTTTGTCAAAGAAATTGCGAAGGAAGGTGGCCGCACGGTTGGCGACTCACCTGCAGAATTTGCAAAATTTCTAAGCATCGATGTCCCACGATGGCAGCAAATCGTACGTGAAGCAGACCTTAAAACTAACTAGCTTCAGTTAGTACTCATCGGGGTACGGTCAACGACTTTACCCCATTTAACGATCTCAGTCGCAATAAAGGTATTGAGTTGCTCGGGGGTGCTCGTCACGGGCGTTGCGCCTTCACGCTCAAAACGCTGAATCAAATCCGGTGACTTCATTGCCTGGGCAATCGCAGCGTTTAACCTCTCCACGACCGCTGGTGGTGTGCCCTTGGGTGCAAGTAACGCATTCCAAGTGTTGATCTCGTAATCTGGCAACTTCGCAGCCTCTGCTATGGTTGGAGTCTGTGGAATTTCCTTGGAGCGCGCTGCTGTAGTGACCGCAAGTACATTCAACTTACCTGACTGCACATGCGGTAGCACTCCAGGCAAGGTGGCAAATGTCAACTGTGTGTCACCCGCGATGACCGAGGTATTCGCTAAGGCGCCGCCTTTAAAAGGAATGTGCACAATATCAAGCTTCATCGCGTCGTTAAACATGGCAGCGGCAAGATGTCCCGGAGAGCCATTACCGCTTGAAGCGTAATTCAACTTGCCCGGATTTTTGCGGGCATAGTCAACGAACTCGCCGAGCGTTTTGACAGGTAACTTAACACTCGTCACTAATGCGAGGGGTATCGAAGCAACTAATGAAATCGGTGCAAAATCCTTCAAGGGATCGAAGGTGAGCTTACCTTTATACAAAGCAGGATTAATCCCGTGACTCGCTACAGTCGCCATATAAAGGGTGTAGCCATCCGGCTTCGACTGCGCAACATAGGCGGCTCCGATATTGCTCGCTGCACCCGGCTTATTGTCAACAATAATAGTTTGCCCAAGAATTTTCCCCATTTGCTCGCCAAGTGATCGAGCCAAAATATCTGTCGTTCCCCCTGCCGCATAACCGACGACGATCCGAATCGGCTGATTGGGATAGCTCTGTTGCGCTTGCACTCCGACCGTCAGGCTCATCAGAGCAAGAGCACCCAGACCGCGTAACACTCTGGCAGGAAAAAGCTTATTCAATGTACGTTTCATTTTGATTGACCAACTCTTAAGTAAATTAATGATCTTTAACTAAAAGGCACTCGTCAGCGACAAGCACCTTTGGACTCTGGTTCAATAATGGCCCATTTAATTTCAATTGGGTTTTTATCTCTAAATCGATTCCAATACATATTGATCGATCCCGTTTTTGTCGCCTGTGCCAAGAAACTCTTCATACCGTCGTTTAGCGGTCGGGACTCTTCAGCCGCATCAATCACAATCAGCGCGCCACACTTTTTAATCAACGCAGGAGAGACAGCAGGGCCCTGGTGATAGAGCCCATACGGCACAACTAGCGGTTGATCCTTAGACATCACCGATGTCACGCCCGCCACCCAGGTTTCACCAATCACGACCTTTAACGGCCCGCGTGTCTTAGCGTCCCAAACCTCATCGAGTAAAGCTCCCTGCTGTTTGGCGGGGTAATTCGCCCGAGCTACGCGTCCAGTCAAATCAACCACTAAACCGTAGTACAAGCCAACCGACACGGCAATTAAGATATTGAGGAATAGTCCGACACCCACCACCCGACGTAACGCTAAAGACGTGTCGACTCGTGGCACATAACGCAGAGCCCACAAGCCAAGCACAACGAAATAAGCTGTTGCCCAATTGGCGTTGAGATCGATCCATATCGCACCTAGTACGCACGTCACCAACATAGGGCCGTAGGCAGTAAAAGACACGTAGCGTTCTTCGGTGGTTGTATTGGCAGAACCCTTCCACGACTGTGCCGGTGCTCCGTCACGTTTAAATTGCAACTGAATGACAACTAGTGCAATGAGCAGAGGGGCAAGCTTTCCTAACTGGCTACCCAAGAACTTAAACACCTCGGCCAAGTGATTGACTTGCCCACCAACTTGCCGTTGCATGTAACGCAAAGTCGGTGCATCCTCACGAATCAGCCACTCAATATGTGGAATCATCGCAAGCGCACCCGCAATCATTGCAATGCTAATACCCATCATGGCACGCCGGTTATGCATTCGAGAATCCAACAAAATCCAGATTCCCATGACAGCAAACCAAATACCCACGGCATATTTAGTGAGCAAGCAAATCGCCCCTGCGATGCCCAAGAGCGCCCACCGCCACCAGTTCTGATTACGAACTGCCAACAAGACAGCCCACAAAAATAAAGCAGTGGGAAACAACTGCATTAAATTTGAGCTGACTTGCAAGCCGTTCACGTTGTGATAAATCACGAGGCTCGTCAGAACAACGGCCATCAGTGCACGAGCCGGTGTCGCAATCAGGAGCGCGATGCGCCACACCACGATAAGCATCAAGGCGACGTTAACGACACCCGCCAGATAAGTCACCCAGACCGCACGACCAAAAACCACAACAAATAGATGCACCCACCATGTGCCAATTGGACCAAACTTTGGATAACCCCAGTCAAAATGCTGCAACCAGAATAGCTCCTCAATGCTATCTTTATGGGGGGCCGTATGACTCACCATCGCAATAAAGAACCAGAACACTGCATGCAAAGCAATATACGCAAGAGTTACCCTGCGCAATTGCTGTGCATCGGTTGCATCGAGCTGGCTGAGGAACGTTTTTATCGATCCAATAGGATTAAAAACTGACACGTTCTTAGCCCGCCTTCAAACCGGATTTCTGAATAATATTTTTATACATCTCGACATCTTTAGTGATTTTCTTAGCAAACTCTGAAGGTGACAGTCCGACTTCAAGCATGCCTTGTTGCTTTAGCTTTTCTGCGATGCCTTCGGACTTCATCAGTTTTTGAATATCTTGATATAGCTTTTCTACCAGTGCGGACGTCATATTTGCTGGCCCTAAAAAGCCAAGCCATGTAGAGATATCAAAGCCTGCGTAGCCCGATTCGATCATCGTCGGCGCATCAATAAAGGCACGTTTACTGGTGGTTAGCGCAAGCGCACGAACCTTATCTGCATTGATATATGCAATGACAGAGGGCAAAGTAGCAAACGTCATTTGCACGTGACCTGCCAGCAAATCAGCAATCACTGCACCACCGCCCTTGTAGGGAATATGGGTTATTTCAACACCGGCTGATTGCTTGAACAACTCTGCTGCTAAGTGTCCGCCCGTACCGTTCCCAGGCGACGCATAACTGATCTTGGTTGTGTTGCTACGTATCAGCGCCTCAAGCTCTTTCGCTGTACTTGCCTTTACGCTAGGGTGAACCACCAGTACGTTGGGCAATTCAGCGGCCAGGGTGATCGGCGTGAAGTCTTTTTCTACGTTGAACGGGAGCTTATTGGACATCCCCGGACTAATCACAAAAGCACTACTGGTTAAGAGCAGCGTATAGCCATCAGGCTCTGAGCGCGCCACCGCCTCTGCACCAATATTTCCACTTGCGCCAGCGCGGTTCTCAACCACGACCGGTTGCCCCCACATGTCAGCTAGGCTAGCACTCAGTGTGCGCGCGAGCATATCGGCACCACCACCGGGCGCAAAAGGGACAATAATCTTAACGGGCTTTTCGGGGAATTTTTGCGCGCATACTGCGGTACTGGCTACTGCAAGGCCAATAGAGACCAAGATACTGCTTACGCGTTGAAGTAGTTTCATTATTTACTCTCTCCTGAGTATTGCACCGAGATCTCCCGCATTCGCCAGTTGGCTAACGCGCCAGCACTGCTCTAACACCTGCTGACTTTTTTCTTTCGAGAATTTTTCAGCAGTTAAGTCTAAGAACTTGAAATTGATATCCGCATCACTCATGGGCTTCTGTAAACTGCCTAGTGCATGCTCAACATGCTGGGTGATTGTCGTCCCGTCGTTCAAGGTAATTGACAAGAATGCCTCATCCACCGCGACTGACCTATCAACCTCTGCGGATACCTTTGGACGTAATGCGACAACATCGGTCCTGTTTACGACTGTATCCGTATAGTGCTTTGATGTACTCAGTCCATCAATAAGCACCACCGCAGCTGAATGATAAACGCTGAACTTACCCTCGAGGCCCGTACGAGGTTCGGTCTTGCCTGTTAGCTCAAGCACCAAGGGGTTGACACGTAAATGAACCTTTTCTATCGATGCCGTACGAGCACCCAGTTTTTTATGTAATGAAATACAGCCATCGATCACGGGATGAATAACTAAGCCACAAGCATAGGGTTTAAACGCATTATCCATTACGACCCATCGGGTGCCTAAGTCAACCAAACTGTCAGATAAGTGCGGGTTGACCGACATGACGTGCGCAAACCCTCTCGGGGCTTCGAGCACGCGCTCTGAACTGGTAAATCCCTGCTTTGCCATCAAGGCAGCGCTAAGGCCACTCTGTGCAGCGCGACCTGGGTGCAAGCTTTTGCACATCGTGCCAAAGACTTCTCGCAAGCCAGCCGCTTGGGTCGCGGCGATTCCGTAGGCCCACGCCATCTGTTGGGCATTCAGTTTCAACGCATAGCCAACCGCTGTCGCAGCACCGAAACCACCCACTGTACCGGTCACATGCCAACCAATATCATAGTGCGCCGGGCACACACCGAGGGCGATTCGACACTCGACTTCAATACCCAAGGCGATGGCAGTCACAAAGGTATCACCATCAATGGGCACGAACTCAGAGAGCGCAAGTAGTGCAGAAAAGACAGGGCCACTTGGATGCACTAACGTTGCATGATGGGTATCATCAAAATCCAAAACATGCGAGCTGATGCCGTTGAACAAGGCCGCGTGTAGCGCATCAACACGCTCTGCTCGACCCAATACAGAGGCATGACCTGAACCCAAAAATGGTTTGAATGCGTCCATAGCCTTTACTAACGCTGGGTGTGCCGAACCTCCTACGGCACAACCGGCCCAGTTCACCAAGCTTCTCGCAACCTGATGTCTTACCTCAGACGGCAACTTACCTTTCTCGAAACTAGCAACAAATTCTGCTAGCTCCTGGGTGACTCCAAGTGTCGACGAACGATCCATTATTTCTGCTTCCAATCTCTAAGTGTAAGAAACACCTAGGCCTGTATTGATTTGGTCTTAAGGTGTCGCATCGTCTGCGTGACGAGCACGATAATAAATCCGGTAAAGCCCATTACGTCGGCCCAGTTATCAGGATAGGCAAGAGCCACACCTGCAACGACCATTACGATACGCTCGAACATGTGCGTCTTCTCGATAAACCAACCCTGCAGCCCACCCGCCAAACATACGATACCAACTGCTGCGGTGAACGATATCCAAGCAATTTGCCACCAATCGGCGTTCGCAAGCGCCTTGGTTGAACCCATCAACAACAAACTGGTACCGGAGTCGCCAAGCACGAACATAAATGGCACCAAAATCGCTGGCGCAACATACTTCCAGGTTTGCAGCGTGGTTTTATATGGATCGCCCTTACAAATCGCCGCGGCAGCGAATGGCGAGAGTGCTGTTGGAGGAGAGACTTCGGACAGCACCGCGTAATAAAAGATAAACATGTGCGCCGCGAACGCAGGCACACCCAGATTTATCAGCGCTGGCGCTGCAATAACGGCACAGATAATGTAGGAGGCCGTGACGGGCACTGCCAAGCCGACAACCCAGACCACCAAGGCAGTAAAAATCGCGGTCAACAACAAAGAGCCTCCTGCATACTCAATGACGATCGAGCTGAACTTAAGCCCGAGTCCCGTCAAGGTCACAGTACCCACAATTAAGCCAGCGCCTGCACAAGTTACCGCAATAGCCAGCACACCCGTTGAGCCGGAGGCCAGTGCCTTGACCAGATTAGACTCATATAGACCTTTGAGGAAAGGCTGACGGCCGCGTAGCAAATCGTATGAAATGATCGCAGTATCACGACGGAGCATGCTGGTAAAGATTGAGACAACCGTCGCCCAAAATACAGACATGATTGGTGAAAAACCCATCATCATGAAAACAATAATCGAGACTAACGAGAAGAAGTGGAACCAGTATTTTTTTGTCAAGCTCCATGCACTTTCGACAGATTCAAAATGTATGTTCTTCATTCCGTACTTGCGTACATCAATCTCAACCATGACGAACAAGCCCAGATAGAAAAGGATGGTTGGTATACAAGCCATCAATAAAACGTCGAGATAGGAGATTTTTAAAAAATCAGCAATCAGGAAAGCAGCAGCGCCTAGTACTGGCGGAGAAATAATCGCGCCCAAGCCACCCGCAGCGAGCAGGCCACCTGCCGCATTGCGCTCGTAACCAACCTTCTCCAGCATTGGGGCCGCAACCGAACCGACCGTGACCGTTGTTGCCACGCCCGAGCCCGATGGCCCACCCATCAAGAAGGAAGACAGCACAATCGTGCGGCCAACGCCCGAGGACTTACCGCCCATCGCGGCAAAAGAGAAATCAATAAAGAATTTTCCAGCACCGGTGAATTGCAAAAACGCGCCAAAAATCGTAAACAAGATGATCAATGTCGCCGACACATCAATCGCTGTGCCATAGATACCTTCGAGGGTCATATACATAAACCCGACAAAGCGACCAATGTCATAACCTTTATGTGTCCAGGGTGCGGGTAGATAGTTTCCAAGCAACGCATACAGAATAAAGAGACCTGTCACCACCACCAGAATCATCCCATTCGTGCGGCGCAGTCCTTCGAGTATCAAGCCAATCAATACGACGCCCACAGCAATATCCAGAGGCAATGGATCAGTATTTCGATCTGTCAGATCGTCGCCACCTAGCAAAATATAGAAAACTATCCCGACCGCCACTAAGGCAGCAATCACATCCCACCACATCAGTCGATTTTTCAATCTGGCAGTCATGGGGAAGCTTAAGAACACCAAAAACAGAACAATGCCTACATGGACGGTCCGCAAAACCTGCGTCGTTACGATCGAATACGCCGCATAAAGATGGAACAAGGACATGCCGACTGCACACAACGTCAAAAACACAGCGAGTGGGCCACGGTAGTCATTTGCATCCCCCTCTTCCTGCCTGATAAATGCATCAAGCTTTTCCTGGGTTTCTCGATCAATTGCGTTTTGACTCATGGCTCTGCCTGCGTGATTTAAATATTAAATAAAGCAACAACGCACCTTCAGTTACGAAAGGTGCGTTGTCAGGACAACACTCTTACGCTTTACTCTACGCTTTGACCATTCTCTTTGAAATATTTCAACGCGCCGGGATGAAACGGCAATGGTGTCGCTGCAGATTTTTGATTAACGAGTTTTACGCTGCCGTACTCACTGTGTGTGCGCACCAGTTCCTGCATGTTGTCGAACACTGCCTTAGTGATTTTGTACGCTTCATCATCTGGCATTTTCCCGTTCACGACCAGAATATTCGATACCGATGCATTGGTATTGTCAGTAGCCATTCCCGAGTATGTTGCCTTAGGAATCGTATCCTTGAAATACAAGTTCCCATATTTCTTGTTCATCGCGTCAACCGCATCAGCATGGTTGATCATGACAATCTTGGTGCCTGGAGTATTTGCCAAGTCAGTTACCGCTGCCGTTGGCAAGCCACCGACCCAAAAGAATGCATCGATCTTACGATCTTTGATAGCATTCACCGATTCCGCCACGCCGAGGCGTTCGCGCTTGACGTCCTTGTCTTTATCCAGACCAGCAGCCTCGAGCAAACGGAACGCCATCACCTCTGTTGCGCTGCCTGGACTGCCGGTGCTGACGCGCTTACCTTTCAAATCTTTCATAGACTTGATGCCAGTTGAGTCAACAGTCACTACATGCATGCGATTGGGGTAAAGAACCAAAAGTGTTTTCACATCCACTTTACGGCCAGCGAACTTGTCTTTGCCATCCTGGGCATCTTTGGCGGCATCAGCCATTGAAAATGCGAGATAAGGCTTGCCAGAGCCAATAAGCTTCAGGTTATCAACCGATCCACCCGTGACTTCCGCCGTTGCGGACATGCCAGGAACTTTCTTGGTCAGAACCGAAGCCAGACCCCCGCCCATTGGGTAGTAAACGCCACCAGTTCCTCCGGTAGCAATTGAGAAATTCTGAGCCTGCGCGCCACCAGCCGCGATTGCCAGCGCTAAACCAAACAGTTTTAGTAGTTTCATCGTCCTCTCCAAGAAATCCAAGTGTTGCTTCCGTCGCTCAAGCCACGGTCAGCCTTTGTTTGCCATGCCTAGACGCTCAATAGTAGCCTTTTCAGCGAAAAAACTGTCACGAGCAAATTTGGTTTACTGCTCTGTGTTCATTACGATCGCTGGCCAGCGCGAAGTCCGCTTGCTTCCATCGGTGGCAAGCAGTCGAGAGCAAAAATTCGCGGCGATCAGCCATACACAGTCTCCTTAATTTATATAAGAATTAATTTGTATTACTGTGCTGATCTTACGGCGGCGCCTCGAGGGGTGCAATGGGCAATTGCCCTGACCTCATTTTTTAGAGTTTTTAATGATTTCTGCAGCGCTGGCGTCTGAGACGCGTGGCATATCGAATAGATCAGTCGTGCGGGCGTACCACCCTGTCCCATGCATACGTCCAATTAAACGCGCCGCAACAGGATCTACACGGAGTTTTTGCATATCAATCAGATCGTCTCGAATATGCAGATAGAGCACCTCACCAATTACAACGTTACGACCAATCCCGATCTCGACGTTCACGATCCGTCTGCACTCAAAAGAGATAGGTGCCTGCTCGATATAGGGCGCTCGGATCTTGACGCTTTTGCCGTGGGTAAAACCGGCCATTTTAAATTCGTCAATCTCAGGTGGAAAGCTCACTGCCGTCAAGTTCATCGCCTGTGCAATATCCTCACTGACTAGGTTCACTACAAACTCCCCAGTGTCGCGAATATTCTGAGCCGTATCCTTCATGACACCTGGCGCAAGGCAATTGACCCCGACAGCCACGGCAGGTGGCACATCGCAAATCGCATTAAAAAAACTATAGGGGGCCGCGTTGACAACGCCCTCATGACTAATCGTACTCATTAGCGCGATAGGGCGAGGTACAACACAGCCCACTAGCAGCTTGTATTTTTCTTGGTCAGACAGATTGGCGAAATCAATTTGCATAGCGTGTATTCAAGAGGGTTGCTCTCTGGAATTCCTAGTTTGAGTACTCTATTTGGACGGGGTCTAGAATTGCGCTATTCTACTTGTCACATTGACGGCAATTGACCGTCGCGTCTTTCACACGCATATCTAACGAATACTTAATTCTGGTGAATCGCCTCCTCGTTGCCTTGTCGGCAATGTTCTTACAGCAAACTTTTGTCGCGCTTGGTCGTGCCTTGCCGGCAGTAATTGCGCCAGCAATGATTGCAGACCTGATGCTTGATTCAGCTTGGATTGGGGTCTATTTTTCAATCGTAGCAGCGGCCGCCCTGATGACGCAGCTCGGCTGTGGTAACTTCATCGTTCGCTATGGCGCGATGCGCATGAGCCAAGCAGCGCTTGTCCTCCTTGCAATAGGAACCGCCTTTGCCGCAATTGGCACACCTTTCTTCTTAGTGCTTTCGGCATTGCTCGCTGGTGGCGGGGCCTCTGTGTCGACACCAGCCAGCTCTCACTTACTCGGGCGTTGCTCGCCCCCAAAGTACATGCCGTTGATTTTTTCAATCAAACAAACTGCGGTGCCTGCAGGTCTATTGATCGCCGGGTTTGTTGGACCCTCACTGACAGAATGGTCTAACTGGCGCTACACGATGTTGATCAGCGCACTGAGTTGCGTCATCTTTTCACTCATGCTGCAGCCGCTTGTAAAGCATTTTGACGATGATCGAATCGCAACGCGTAAATTTCATTTCTCAGATTTTGGGACCACACTGCGTTCTGTTCTTGGAACGCGTGACTTACGCAACTTAGCTTTTTCTTGCTTTGCTTTCAATGCGGTACAAACGATTTTCACGATCTATTTCGTCGTGTATCTCACCACAATCGGCTACACCATGGTTGCAGCTGGCTTTCTGTTCTCTCTTGTTGTCGTCATTGCCGTACCTGGTCGTATCGTTTGGGGCTTACTTGGTAGTGGTTATATCCAACCCCGAATTATGATGGCCACGCTCGCGCTTGGCATGGTCATCAGCATGGTGCTGCTGGGGCTTAGCAGCGGGGGCTGGCCCACGATTGTGATCGGAATTATTGCAACTGTCATTAGCGCAACAGCCTTGTCTTGGCATGGCGTATTACTCGCCGAAGCAGCGCGCGCAGCGCCTGAAGGCTCACGTGGTGGTGTAACGGGTGGGGTGCTTTCTTTTGGACAGATTGGTGCGCTGACCGCGCCAATAATTTTTGCCTTACTGCTAGGCATTTCCAATAGTTATGGCTTGGGCTTTATTGTTTGCTCAATTCCCGCACTACTGGTGGCGCTGGTACTGCTCCGTCAACGTCAAGGCTCTACGCTCGGTAAGTGAGTACTCGAAGCGGGCCAGTGCAAAACAATCGATGAATCGACGGCTAATGCGTCTTGGTTCTTGTCAGGGTAATGTAATTGCCCAAGCAAATCTCGAATCAAATTTAGTCTTGCGTGCTTCTTGTTGTCGCTACGCACAACCGCCCACGGTGCATCACAGTGATGAGTACGACGGAGCATCTCATCGCGCGCCTCGCTATATGCCTCCCACTTCTTTTGCGCTTGCTGATCGATCGGACTAATCTTCCACTGTGTCAGCGGATCTTTCTCACGATCAAGTAAGCGTTGCGCCTGCTCATCCTTCGATATATCAAGATAATATTTGAAGAGACGAACACCGGAACGAACCAATACTGACTCGAAATCGTTAACCGTAGTCATGAACTGGTCGTACTGCTTCTCTGAGCAAAACCCCATGACTTTCTCAACGCCCGCACGGTTATACCAACTACGGTTGAAGAGAATGAATTCACCGCGACCAGGCAGGTGGGCAACATAGCGTTGAAAATACCACTCGCCAACCTCACGCTCTGTGGGCTTGCCTAAAGCCACCACGCGCGTCTCTCTTGGACTTAAATGCTCGACAATACTTTTGATGGTGCCGTCCTTACCTGCTGCGTCTCGCCCCTCCAAAATGACAAGAATCTGATCTCCGCTTTGTATAAAGTGTTTCTGTAACTTAACTAACTCTACCTGCAAATCATAGAGCTGGTCTTGATAGTCGTCTTTTGTCATGCCTGCTCCCTAGCTTGGTCTTTAAACACCCAGCGCCACATCAACAGTACTGCAAGTAGCGCGCACGATCCAGAAAACGCAAAGGCGTACGTTGGACTGAAAGACTCATACAACGACCCAAAAATAAACGATGCAGGAAAAAGCATAAGCCCTGAAATCAGATTAAACCAACCAAACGCCGTTCCAGTCATTCCAGAAGGTGCGAGGTCGGCAACTAGGGCTTTTTCCACGCCCTCAATCGCGGCTTTGAATAAGCCGTACAGCACGAATAGTCCTAAGAGACCAAGCAAGGGCACGTTCGGAATGGCCATTCCAAAATAAAACAAAGCGAACGCAAGCCACGCGACGAGTATGAAGGGCTTACGTCCAACGCGGTCTGAAAGGGCAGATAAAGGCGTTCCACACAAGGTTGTAATCAAGGATACACCCGCCCATAACAAAGGTATGTAAGCGAGGGGTACTCCCAATTCTCTGGCCCGGAGCAACAAAAACATGTCCGAAGAGTTTCCTAATGCAAAGAGCCCGATCACAAAAAGATACTTTTTGAAATTCGTAGGCATTCCATTCAGGGACCAATGAAATTTGGTGACCACAGAAGTTTGCTCACGCTTAGGCTCTTGTAGGCATAGCGCGAGTAATACCGTCACCACCCCTGGAACGATTGCCCACAAAAACACGTCTTTGAGCGGAACCCCTAAGCTCAATAACAGCGTCGCAATCAAAGGTCCAATCACGGCGCCCGCATTGTCCATCGAGCGATGCAAGCCAAAGGTGAGACCGCGTTGTGAGGCTGGGACACTTTCCGCCAACAGCGCATCGCGTGGCGAACTACGCAAGCCCTTACCAACACGATCCGTGAAGCGAATGGCAAGCACCCAAACCCAAGAGCTTGCAAACGCGATCAAAGGTCGTCCGAATCCGGCGAGACAATATCCGAGCACAATCCACGGTTTCGAGCGCCGAGTGCGATCAAAGATTACCCCTGACACAAGCTTAAACAAGCTAGAGGTTGCCTCGGCGATTCCCTCAATAATCCCCAACGCTTTTGGTCCTGCCATCAATACCGTCCCCAGGTATAGCGGCATAAGCGGGTACAACATCTCGCTGGCAGTATCGTTCAGAAGGCTAATCAGGCCGATCAGCCAAACGGTACGTGGCAAAGTTTTGAGGGTAGAGAGCATACACAACCACTGTAGCACTCAACTCGCGTGGCAGCAGTACTTAACTTTTTATGCGTTCATCCGCTGTGATCAACCCATAGGATGCAACGCTTTTTTCATAGATGTCTTTGCGCCAAGGTTCGCGCATGGCCTCGTCATACCACTGGCGCATAGCGGGCAGCGCAAGGATATGGTTTACATAGGCTTGCGCGGGAGCCGCCAGCGACAAACCATAACTCTGAATACGAAACACAACCGGCGCAAAAAACGCGTCGACAATGGTGTATGTTCGACCGGCTAGAAAAGGGCCACCAAAACGCTGTAAGCCCTCGCACCACAAGGCGCTAAGTCGCTCGACATCGGCGCGCAACGTATCGTCAATCTTATTTAGGATGACACGAACTCCGCAGTTCATCTGACATTGCGTACGCAACGTTTGAAAACTGGAGTGCATCTCGGCTGCAGCGCTACGTGCCCAGGCACGCACAACGCGATCTGCAGGCCAGCAAGTGGGCTCAATCTCCGCAAGGTATTCACAAATTGCCAGAGAGTCCCAGATGAGAGTTCCGTTGTCATCTAGACACGGTACTTTACCGGTGGGTGAAAACGTTTTGAAGGGAGAGTTCGCACTGTCATCAGAAAATGGCGTGATGATTTCTTCAAATGCGATACCTTTCTCGCGCATCAATATCCAGGGACGCAAGGACCACGACGAATAGTTTTTGTTTGCAATGTAAAGTTTCATGAGTCACTCACTCTAAGCTTTGACGGGATCAGGTAAAAAACTTTCTTCGAACACTGTTAGGATTTCCATTTAAGCGTTGACGCACGACAGGCTCTGGCGTTCCACAGGCAAGTAGCTCTCCATCGCCAGGCTGAAGCAACAAACGATTATCTTGCACCGCTACTCGTCCTCGGCTGATCACGGTCGTTGGCCAACCCGTGACGGTTCTGCCCTCGTAAGGCGTATAGCCCGCCTTGTCATGTAGCAGCTCCGCTCGTACGACTCGCTTCACCGTGGGATCCCAAAGGGCCAGATCGGCGTCACTTCCAACCGCAATGGCACCTTTGCGCGGAAATAGTCCATATGTTCGAGCGTGATTCGTCGAGCACAAGGCAACGAAGCGCTCGATCGGCATGCGACCTGTTAACACACCCTCAGAAAATAGCAGCGCCATCCTGAGCTCAATACCTGGCAAACCATTCGCCATCTCAGTAAAAATAGTTTGCTCCCCACGCGGGATCTTGCCAGTCTCGTCAAACTTATACGGGGCGTGGTCAGACGAGTACAGCTGAAGGGTTCCGTCTAACAAACTGTCCCACACCGCTTTTTGGGAGATCGGATCACGAGGTGGTGGACTACAACAATATTTTGCGCCCTCTACTCCGGGCAGGTCGAGATCCTCAGCGGTCAGAAAAAGGTACTGCGGGCAACTTTCGGCCAAGATATTGAGACCTAGGGCTTGTGCACCATGAATGATTCTCAACGGCTCAATACCCGATACATGCACGATCAAAATAGGCACATCCATCAGCGCGGCCAAACTCACTGCGCGATTAGTAGCCTCTGCCTCGGCGATTGGATCGTGTGATACACCATGAAATTTTGGCGAAGTATGTCCAAAACTCAGTAATTTGCGGGTCAACCAACGAATCATGTCATCGTTTTCAGCATGAATCATCACCAACGCGCCCTCGGCATCCGCTAACTCAAGGATATCCAGAATTTGTTCGTCTGTGAGTTTTAAGACTTCATAAGTCATGAAGACTTTAAACGAGGTAATACCACTGCGAATGGCTGCAGGCAAATGGCTGCTAAGCGTGTCGGGGTTGGGATCCGTAACAATCAAGTGCAGTGCGTAGTCAATGACTGCGCGTTGCGCTGCCAACGCCTTGTAGTCAGCGATCACAGTCGGCAAGTGATCTTTACGGTGCTGGACAGCAAAAGGAATAATTGTTGTCGTGCCACCGAATAGCGCGGCAGTTGTTGCGCTTAGAAAATCGTCTGCCACGCGCATACCCATGGGCGAACGTTCATCCACATGGCAATGGCTATCGATACCACCTGGCAGAACCCATAAGCCTGTCGCGTCGATATCGGAGTCCGCTGCCGATAACCGATCAGCGATGATGGCGATCTTTCCATCTTTAATGCCGATGTCCGCGTAATAAGTCGTATTTGCATCTGATATACGTCCATTACGTATCGTCAAGTCAAATTCGTTCATAATCAGTCTTGGATAAAAGGGGGTTTTGTAGTCTATATTATGCCGGTACTCACTCGGCATTCCACACAGATCGAGACCATTTTGATTGACATCGACCGATACTCTACGATTGGAGATGCTTTTTTTGAAGCCGTACGAAGCTACGGATCAAGCGCGCTACTCGCGGTGCCGAAAAACCCCTCTCGTTTGTATCTTGCTGACGGACTTGAACTGACTTATGCGCAAGCTGCAGAACAGGTTCAATACGTGGCCTCCATTTATGCGCAAGCAGGTTACGGTGTTGGACACCGAATAGGCTTAAGTCTAGAAAATCAACCCGAACATATTTTGCACAAGCTTGCCCTCAATAGCTTGGGTGTTTGCTGCGTTCCATTAAATCCGGACTATCGGCCTCAAGAGCTGGCCTACGTTATTGCCCACTCACGCGTCGACGCGATCATTGTTCTTCGTGCTCATCGTGAAAATATGCTTTCAGCGATTGCTATGAATCCAGTCCAGCCGGCGATCGTATGGGTAGATGCGTTTGCACAGGATCTGTCTCCACCCAAAAATCCGAAAGAGAGGGTGCTGCCGAGTAGCGACACGCCTGCCAGCATTCTGTATACCTCTGGCACAACCGGAAGGCCTAAGGGCTGTGTGCTGTCCCATCGGTATGAGTTAGCAGCCGGTGCTTGGTACGCAAAAATTGGTGGGCTGGCTGATATCAGAGAAAACCAGGAGCGCCTATTCAACCCACTTCCGCTTTACCACGTCAACGCTTCGGTACTCTCCTTCTATTGCATGCTGTTAACCGGCAACTGCCAAATTCAAACAGATCGCTTTCAGCCAACACGTTGGTGGGAAGAAGTTGTGACAAGTCGGGCCACGATCGTTCACTATTTGGGCGTCATTGTTCCTATGCTGTTGAATCAGCCCACCTCCCCCAAAGAAAAACAGCATCACATTCGCTTTGGCTTTGGCGCTGGGGTCGAGCCTACCTTGCATCAAACCTTTGAGGATCGCTTTGGTTTTCCACTGGTTGAAATTTGGGGTATGACGGAAATGGTTCGTACACTAGCCGTTAGCTCGGCACCTCGACAAGTGGGATCACGCGCCTTCGGTAAACAAACGCTAGGGCTTGATGTACGTGTGGCAGATCGTAATGACCAAGATGTTCCGGACAATAGTCCTGGCCAAATGCTCATTCGTTATTCCGAACTTGAACCTAGAAAAGATTTTTTTAGTGGCTATCTCGATGATCCACAAACCACCGAAACGGCTTGGCATGGTGGGTGGTTTCATACAGGAGACATTGTCACGCGCGATGCCGACGGGATGCTGCACTTTGTCGATCGCGACAAGCACCTCATCCGGCGCTCTGGCGAGAATATTTCAGCAGCGGAGGTCGAAGCTACTCTGCAGACACACCCACTAGTGAAGACTGTCGCGATCCTTGCAGTGCCGGACGAGGTGAGAGAACAAGAAGTGCTCGCCTGCGTGAGTCTCAACGAATACACATCTGCAAGCGTTTCGGACTTAAGTGTCTTAGAACGCCAACAAATTGCAACGAGCCTCTTTGACCACTGTTATGCGCGACTGGCTTATTACAAAGCACCGGGTTGGCTCTTGCTCGTTGATAGCATCCCCACAACAGGTACGCAGAAAATTCAAAAACACATGATTTTTGCAAATGCGATCGACCCAAGAACTCTGAGGGAGATCTGCGACCTAAGGGCACTTAAGAAGAGAGTGCGCAACACAAGCGGAACTTAGCGGACATGAAGATGTCTGCAAGCCAACGAGCTTGGGGTATTAACCTATGTGCCCCCGTCCTCGTTAGTTTTAATCTGAGTCTTAATGTTAAAAGTTCTAACAATATTCTCAGAGGAAAAATAATGACAGATGCGAGCCGCGCGGACAATTACCGAGGGGTATTTGATACACGATTAGGATTTGGCGAGAAACCTGCCGTCATCGTGATCGACTTTGTAAAGGCTTACACCACACAGGGAGCACCCTTTTTTGGTCAAGGTGTCGTCGATGCGGTCGATCACTCGATTCCCTTGTTGGCCGCCGCTCGCCGGGCCGGCGCACCCATCATCTATACACAAGTGGTCTATCACCCCTCAGGCTTAGATGGTGGACTATTTTTTAAGAAAGTGCCTTCGCTCAAGCTGTTTATCCAAGGCGCACCGCTCGGCGCCATCGATGAGCGCATCACGCCACTGCCAGCAGACTTTATTGTCACTAAACAATATCCAAGCAGTTTTTTTGGCACATCGCTTGGTTCGACACTCAAGACCTTAGGCATTGATACAACGGTGCTTATAGGCTGCTCAACCAGCGGATGTGTACGGGCAACTGCCGTCGATGCGATACAGCACGGCTATCGTGTAATCGTGCCAAAGGAATGCTGTGGTGATCGTCATGACGCTCCTCACGACGCCGCATTGTTTGACATTAACGCAAAGTACGGTGATGTCATGCCTAAAGCCGAAGTCATCTCCTGGCTTGATCAGCTTTCAAAACGGTCAAATGGATAAGGCTGCACTCACCATCCGTCGTGATTGGGCACGTGTAGAAGTGACTGAGATACCTGCTTTGATGCAAGCATCAAGCAGTCAAGTCAGTGATGTCACCGCTGGGGCTGCCATACTCGATCTAGCTCTGCGTCGCATGGCAGGCCCAGAGCGTATGGCCGGACTCGCGCTACCCATCATGACCTCTGTCGATGACAATTTAGCGCCTTATGCGGCGCTTAGCGTCATCAAACCAGGCGATCTTGTGATCGTGACCTGTACCGGCGAGGGGAAGTGCGCCTTGCTGGGAGATCACATTATTGGTCTCTACAAAAATGCCGGAGCAGCCGGGGTCTTGGTGAATGGTTTTGTTCGAGACCTAGACGGTCTCAAGAAACTTAATTTTCCAGTTTTTGCCCTTGGCACATCTGCGCGCGCACCCAGCAAACGTGGTCCGGGTACGGTGGGCGTCTCGATTGCGATTTCAACCACGACTATTCAAGCGGGTGATTTTATTGTGGTCGATGAGGATGGTGCCGCGACGATACCGAGCACAAATATCCACAACCTAGAGCCAAAGCTCGATGCACTCTTTACACAAGATCGCTTGATACAAGATCGTGTGGCGTCAGGCGCAACCAAGCCTACAAACTTTGAAAGTCTATTGAGTCAAGCCGGCGTGCATTGGATTACATGAAAAAGAAAATATCTCCTCCCTCCAAGGAGTTATGGAAAATTACGCTAGCTGAAGCGTCCGCTCGCCTTCAAGCTGCCAGCCTTTCTCCGGTCGAATTACTTGAGGCTTATCTTGAACGCATCGCTGAGGTAGACAGCAAGATTCACTCTTACATTTATGTTGCGACCGAACCAGCACGCAAAGCGGCAAAACGTGCTGAAAGTGAACTGCGAAATGGAATTTGGAAAGGCCCTCTTCATGGGATTCCTTTTGCAGTAAAAGATAACTACGACGTCGCCGGAATGCCTGCTACCGCCGGCTCTCGCCTGCGCTTGGCGCACATACCGGAGGTTGATGCGCCGCTTGTCGCTGACCTTAAAACCGCGGGCGCCGTGTTGATAGGTAAATTATCGACGTGGGAGTTTGGAACAGGTAACGGAGGCGAATACTTCGATCTACCTTTTCCACCGGCACGCAACCCTTGGGACGTAAAGAGATTTACGGGCGGCTCGTCGACAGGTGCAGGCGCGGCAGTGGCCGCAGGCACAGCCCTTTTCGCGCTAGGCTCCGACACAACCGGCTCGGTGCGACTACCTGCAGCCGCCTGTGGTGCAGTGGGGATGATCACCACGCCCGGGCGTCTCTCGACCCAGGGGATTCTTCCGAACTGCTGGTCTCTTGACACGCCCGGACCCTTTGCCTGGACGGTTCAAGACTGCGCGATGATTCTTGACACCTTGCTCGGATCGCCGATGGCAGGCGCTTTGCCTCAACGTTCGTTATCGCGTAGCGTGGGCATGCCGATTTCGGGTTTACGGATTGCCGTTGTTGACGATCCGGGTCCTGGCTTTCCGCAAGCAGACCGACCGTTACAAGACGGGCTCCACAAAGCACTCGAGGTTCTTGAAAAGCTTGGCGCACGCCTCACGTACGTCAAACTTCCCATTCCAGCGGCAGAGTGCTTTGCGGCATCCCGAATGATCGGACCTGCAGAAAGTGCCGCCATCCACGAGAATGAACTCAAACATCATGCTGATCAGATGGGGTTTGCCTTACGAGATAAGCTATTGGCCGGCTCGCTTGTCCGAGCAGTGGACTACCTCGCAGCACAGCGTTTGAGACGAGCAATCGCTACGAGTCTCGACACGCTGCTACGCGGCTACGACGCCTTAGTAACCTTTGGCACATTACATTTACCGCCAAGACTAGGTGTCGAACCCGAGATGACAGCCTTCACTGTCGAGACGATGCTGACCCCTTTTAATCTCTCGGGACACCCAGCCTTAGTGCAATGCAATGGCTTCGCAAAAGGCTTACCTCTAAATTGGCAAATCATTGGAAACCGCGGCGACGAAGCGACGGTTCTGCAAATCGCAGGCGCCTATGAAGCTGCGACGTCATGGCGCAATAGGAGACCAACATTATGAGTAAAAAACGCCCAGCTAAAACATCTTCTACCGAACAAATAAATAATCTTCCGTCTTTTGCAACGCTACACGGGCTGTCTGAACTAAACCCTGTTTATTTAAAACGCATGGAGGAGTTGTCTGTGCCGGTGGCAACGTTTGGTCAGCAAGTTAGGCGCTTATCAAACAAAGAGGATGGCCCTGCGCCCGTCTTTGTTGTGATGACTCGCACCTAGGACGTATGAACAAAAAATGAAAAAACTCATCATTGAAGTGCGCGTCAACGAATACGCGATGCGCGACGAGAATCCAAATGTGCCCTGGACACCCGCAGAAATCGGTCGAGAAGCGCGCGCTATACAGGACGCCGGCGCATCTGTGATTCACTTTCACGCCAGAACCGCCGATGGCCTACCTGCGCACGGACTCGAAGATTACGCGGCACCCATCAGGGAAATTCGAGCACACTCAGACCTCATGATTAATCCGACACTCGGACAAATCACGAAAGGTGGAACACTTGAGCGAATTGCTCACATAGAGTCTTTTGCTAAGGATGCAGTTCTGAAGCCCGAAATTGTCGGTCTTGATCCGGGCTCCACAAACATAGATGTATTTGACTCCTCAACTAAGAGGTTCATATCGAACAATAAAGTCTACGTTAACTCCCATGAAACGCTCATCGCGTTTCTGGAGCGCTTTCGTGAAATTGGCGTGCGCCCTGCTCTCGCATGCTGGAACATCTCATTTTTACGCGGTGCAGGCGCCTTAATTGAGCTAGGACTCGTGCCCGATCCGAGCTATTTTTTACTCGTCCACGGTGGAGCAGGACAGCTCGGTGCCCACCCCAATACGCTTGAGGGCCTAAGAGCTTACACCGATCACTTGCCCCGCGGATCAGCCGTTGAATGGTCGATATGCTGTAAGGGTGGAAATCTTTTTACGATTGCCGCAGCTGCAATCGCGCAAGGAGGACATATTGCAATCGGCATCGGAGATTATGCCTATCCTGAATTAGGCTATCCAACAAACGCCGAACTAGTCAGTGAAATTGTCAAGCTGGCGAAGGTCATCGGCCGTGATGTTGCAACGCCCGAGCAAGCGCGACAAATGCTCGGCGTCCACTAATCCACAGCAGAACCACACAAAGGTAAATTCCATGCAACCACAAGTGCACAGTGCAACCGCTGCAACCAAAACCGCGCTAGAAAATATCGCGAAATACAACCCGACGATTAACGCAATGATCACCGTTCTCGCTGATCAAGCGCTCGCGCGCGCAGCGCAACTCGACGCCTTGCCTGTCCAAGCTCGAGGCCCACTACATGGCATGGTAATTAATTTAAAAGACAATATCGATCTAGCCGGATGCGTGACGACTGCCGCCTCCGTCATTCTCAAAGATAATGTCGCGCAGCACAATGCCTTTATTAGTGATCGCCTCCTTGAGGCAGGCGCTGTCATTATTGGCAAGTCCAATTTACACGAATGGGTATTTGGTCCGACGAGTCAAAGCAAACATTTTGGACCAGTCAAAAACCCATGGGATCCTTCACGCATACCAGGAGGCTCGAGTGGCGGCTCGGGAGCTTCTGTCGCAGCCGAAATGTGCACTGTTTCAATTGGCAGCGATACGGCAGGATCGATCAGAATTCCCTCTGCGTTTAACGGACTAGCCGGCTTACGACCTTCTGTGGGCAGGATATCTTGCGCAGGTAGCGTGGGCGTAAGCCCCCCTTTCGACGTTCTTGGCCCTCTAGGAAAATCCGTATCAGATGTCGCTCGTGTTTTTCAAGTGATTGCGGGCTATGACCCTGCAGATCCCATGTCCATCGACCGTCCCGTACCAGATGCGTTGAGCACGTTAAATGAGAGCGTTCGTGGCAAGCGTATTGGCTTCATGCGCCGTTGGTACTTTGATCACATATCTACAGAATTACAAGCCGCAATTGAGCATGCGCTAGGCGTTTATAAAAGCCTGGGGGTCGAGATCGTTGAAGTAGACCTAGGAGATGTTGATCGCGCGCAAGAGATGTTAGGTTTTCGGTTGATTTTGGCTGACGCTTTCGAGAAGCATCGAGAACAACTCGCTCAACGGCCGGACGATTATGGCGCGGATATCCAAATGCGACTTGCCATCGGAGGTCGGTTAAGCGGACCGGATTACGCCCAAGCAATGCGCTGGGTCGAGGCTTGGCGGCATCGCCTTTCTGGCTTATTCACCCAAGTTGACGCGATGTTGTGTCCAACCACGCCCATACTGCCGCCTTTAAGAGCAGATTTAGAGTTTGCCCAAGCGATTCGCGCGATCCCGAAATTTACCTGCGTCTATGCAGCAGCCGGCGTTCCAAGCCTTGCGCTTCCGTGCGGATTTTCAGCGGAGGGTCTGCCCCTTTCCATGGAGCTCGCGGGCCCTGCCTTTGGAGAAGCAGCCATATTGCAGTTGGGTCATGCTTTTCAGAAAGTCACCACGTACCATCAACAACGCCCGATGCTTGTTTCCTAAGCTTTTCCTTCAAGCAAAATTTAACGAGTTTTAAGCAAAGATACACCTTGACTGGCCAGTGACTTCTAAATTAGATTGAATAAGTTCCAAGATATTTCCTACAACTCTGGAGAACCAACCCATGCGACCTGCCTCCCTATTGCAATCTGTCTTGCTTGCCGCCGGTCTATCGATCGCTGCGTTCACTGTCTCGGCACAGCCAACGATGAAGCTAAAGGTGGCCTCGAACTACCCAGCCACCTCCCTCTTTAGCAAAGTACAGCAACACTATTTCGACGAGGTCACGAAGCGCACGAACGGTCGCGTCACATTTGAATACTATTATGGCGGCGTACTGCTTAAAGCGTCCGACGTATACCCAGGGCTAAGCCGTGGTGCGGTGGATATCGGCTTCACTGTGCCCGCTGCCTTTAACCCTCGCGAGTACCCCTTGGCAGGCGTTACGCTGCCCTTTGTCACAGAAAATGTGCAGGCCGCAAGCTACGCGTTTCGTGATTGGTACAACAACACACCTGAGGTTCAAAAAGAATTTCAGCGCAACAATGTTCATGTCCTCCTGACAATCCCTGCAGCAGAAAATGTATTGTGGAGCATGAAAAAAGTAACCACGGCTGCAGACCTTAAAGGCATGCGTATTCGCACCTTGCTCGGGCCTGCCGATGCACTCGTTGCTCTGGGCGCAACAGCGGTAACAGTTCCTTATACCGACGCGATCGATTTGCTGACGCGAGGTGGGGTCGATGCCATCTCCACGACACCTTTCGAGCAAGGCGTCAAGGACGGACTCCCAGAAATGGTTAACTATCTATCTCCTGCTGCTCGCATGGGAATATTTGCGACAGTTATCACCTCAATTAATCTGGACAAGTGGAAGGCGATGCCTAAAGACCTCCAGGAAATATTCACTAGCTCGGCCAATAATGCTTTGAAGTTTTATGCCACTGAGCAAGGTAAAGAGGTAGACGAGTCCGTCGACATATTGCTTAAGGCTAAAAAGGTTCAAGTTGTTCCGATGGATGCCGCCGAGGAAAAAAGATGGCGCGAGGCAACAAACGACGTCATCATTAAAAAATACAATGCTCAAGTCGCGCGCGTCGGTGCAGATGGCACAGCACTGTTAGCCTCCTACACAGCTTTGGTACGCAAATATGAAAAAGAATACCCCTACGTCACAGGTATCGACCGTTTCGTAGCGCGTAAAAAATGACTCTAAGAAACGCCTGTCAGAAGTTAATTACGACCTCTCGGTCGGTCACGCTAGCCATGGCTAGCGTGACCGGTTTGCTCACAATCGTCATGATGCTCGGGGTAGTACTTGATGCTTTCCTGCGGGGCACTGCAGGAATCGCAGTCTGGGGGGTGCTTGAGCTATGCACTCTGTTGCTGCTTGCAATGATTTATTTTGGCTTGCCGTCTACGCAAAGCGAACGAGAGAACTTTCGTGTCTCGATCGTTACAGACTTAATGCCGATGAAAGTCAATTTATTCATCAGTGGCATTTTGTTGTTGTTACAAATAGTAGTCTTGGGTTTGCTTTGCTGGTTTACATGGCGTGCTGCAATATTTTCGTTTAACCGCGACGAGGTCTCAATTGGTTTGGTTGAAATTTCGTTGTGGCCGCATCGTTTCATGATCGCCATGGGTCTTACCGTGCTGACCTTCCAAAGCGTAGTATCTGGCCTTGATCTGTTGCTAAATGGAAAACATCCTTTCGCTCCAGACCAAGCGATCGAACTTGCACAAACCGTCAGGCAGCAAACATTATGAGCCCAGCAGAACACGGATTTTGGTTAGTGAGTGGGCTATTCGTTTTGTTGGCACTAGGTTTGCCGATTGCGATGTCTTTACTTGCCTGTGGACTCATTGGCATTTTGGCGGTTCAAGGATGGGGCGCAGCGGACTATTTGCTGGGGACGCTGCCCTATTCAGTATCGGCAGAGTTTGCGTTTATTGTGATCCCACTGTTTCTGTTTATGGGACACATGGCATTTTCAGCTGGGATTTCCGAGAAGGGTTTTCGCGCAGCAACCGTTTGGCTGGGGCATATTCCAGGCGGTCTAGCGATCTCTGCAATCGTGGCGTGCGCAGCCTTTGCAACGGTCTCAGGGTCTTCCATCGCGACCGCCGCGACGATTTCAAGAGTGGCCATTCCGGAACTCTTAAAAGCCGGCTATTCAAAGTCGCTTGCGGGTGCCTGTGTGGCAACAGGTGGCACCTTGGGGGTGTTGATCCCTCCTTCCACCATTATGGTGCTTTACTCCATCGCAACCGAGACACCCATACCTGAATTGTTTATGGCAGGGATTATTCCTGGCATTTTGACGGTACTGATCTACGGTCTTGGTATTTACCTGATGGTTAAGCGTGATCCCAAAATGCGCAGCATCACAGTACACCCGCGCACTGGATTTAAAGAGCGCCTGCGCGCAACCTTCATGTCGTGGGAGATTCTTCTACTGTTCGGCATCGTGATGGGGACGCTCTACACGGGTATCGCCACTGCCACCGAGGCGGCCGGGTTTGGCGCACTCGCGGCGCTGTTAATCGCGATTTCACGCGGAACAAGTTGGAAAGAAATTAAAGAAGGGCTTCGGACCTCCGGTTCAAGTACCGCGGCAATATTCTTTCTGATCATAGGCGCGGGAGTATTTAGCGCAGCTCTGGCCACCACACAAATACCTCAGAGCCTCTCTGTTTGGGTCGCAAGCTTAAATCTAAACCCTACGGTCTTGCTCATCTGCCTGTTAATTCCTTTTCTAGTTTTGGGGTGTTTTGTTGATGCGGCGTCAATGGTGCTACTAACCATGCCGGTTATTTTCCCCATCGTCAAACAGGCGGGGATCGACCCTATTTTGTTTGGCATTCTGGTCGTGAAAATGACAGAGATCGGCAACATTACCCCGCCCGTCGGACTGAATGTCTTTGTCGTAGCGACCACCAATCCTGTTCTAACGATTCGAGAAATCTTTAAAGGCATCACGCCTTTTTTCTTTATGGAACTGTTGGTTGTTGCACTCCTTATCGCTTTCCCGAGCATTACTCTCATTGCTGTTCGATAGACTGTGTGTCATCTTTAGGAGGCCTGCGTGGCAAAAGCGTATTTGATGGGCCATATCACCATCACAAATCCTGAGGGATACAAGAAATATTCGCAGGCCGTTCCTGCAACGATTGAAATGTATGGTGGCAAGTATCTTGTACGCGGTGGTGCAAGCACTCAGCGAGAAGGTGAGGCGTTGCGTGACAGACATGTGATCGTTGAATTTCCAAGCAGGCAAGCGCTCGATACTTGGTACGACAGCGCTGAATACCAGGCAGTATTGCCTCACCGCACCAACAACTCTGTCGGTCAAATCGTTCTAGTTGACGGGCTTTGACGAAGAACCTAAGTTGCCGTGCTCTTTTGCGCCGTCGCGCCTGAATTACTACCTGTAGTCTCCGCAGACCAGGCGCGTGGTCGTGGTGCAAACCAGATGGCGATTGCGCCTAACAAGAAGGCCAAGGCGACTATCGCCATGATCGCGTTTGTCGCGATCATCAAACTTTGAGCGCTCAATAATCGATCCATCATTGAATAGATTTTATTGCTCTCCACACCGCTCTGAGACAATGCCTTGAATAGGTCACCACCGGCGTCAATCGACCCCACGAGATCAGCATAAACGGTGGCGGTATAGCTTTCCCAATTTGTGGTCATCACTGAAATCGCAAACGCCGCCAATAGCGTTCTTGAAAAATTCAGCAGTCCCGCCGCGGATGCCGTCTCATCTGTGTTCACACTGGCTAAAGCCATACCAGACACCGATATAAAAAAGAAGGGCATGCCAAGCCCCATTATCATCAGCGGAAATGCGATATCCCAGTAGGTTAATTCGGTACTGCCCAGGCACCGCAATGCCGTTACACCCGATAGCCAAAGCAACCCGCCGCTAATTAACTTTCTGCGATCTACCTTAACCGCGAGTCTTGCCACGAAGGGAGCCATACAAAGCGAAAACAGTCCGGTCCACCCTATCGTTCTGCCCGCCTGACTTGCGGTGTAATCCATATTCAATTGGAGCCACAGCGGTGTCAGCACATTGAGGGTCATGAATGATGCGTATCCAATGCTCATCACCAACACCGCAACCCAAAACGCCTTGTGTCGAAACACTTTCAGGTCGACGATTGGATGATCAATGTTCAGTTCCCAAATTAAGAAGGCTGCAAAGCCAATGAGCGATACGATTGCGAGCAAAGTAATTGTGGTCGAAGCGAACCAGTCGTTTTCCTTGCCCGTGTCTAGCATGACCTGCAAAGCAGTCACCCAGATAATCAATAGCACAAGACCGACGACATCAATGGGGAGTCGTCTAATCGGGAGTTCGTAACGTGCTAATAGCTTAATAGAGAAATAAACAACCACAACGCCGAGAGGAATATTGATAAAGAATATCCACGGCCAAGACCAGTTCTCACAAATCCAGCCACCAAGAACAGGCCCAGTGATCGGCGCAAGCAGTGTTGTCATAGACCATAACGTGATCGCCATTCCAGCTTGTTCTTTAGGAAATATGCGTAACAGCAAGGTTTGAGACAGCGGCATCAAGGGGCCACCAGCAAGACCCTGCAACACCCGAGCGGTGACCAGCATCGATAAGGAGGTCGCTAGACCACAAAAAATTGAAAACAGTACGAATAAACCCGTTGCAGAGATAAATGTGCGAACCAAACCAAACCGCGCGCTTAACCAGCCGGTCAAAGGTAAAACGATCGCTTCGGCGACGGCATACGACGTAATCACCCAAGTACCTTGTGTCGTTGTTGCACCTAGGCTGCCAGCGATATTGGGGATCGATACATTGGCGATGGTCATATCCAAGACCACCATGAAATTCGCGCCAGCGATCACCACCGCCGCAGCCCACAGGCGATACCCACTTAAAGGTGCGACGTTGCTCTGGTTCATTAGTCTACCAATCGACTATTTGTCGTTAGCATCAATATTGATACGCACCGTCATTGATAATCCCACCGTTAAGGGGTGAGCTTTCAGTTCGGTCGAATCCAGCTTTATACGCACGGGGACGCGTTGTACAACCTTAATCCAATTGCCCGTTGCATTCTGTGCAGGAATAATGGCGAAGGCAGAACCCGTGCCTGCAGCAAACCCCTCCACACGTCCTTTAAAAACAACCCGTGACCCATACAGATCTGAAGTCACCTCGACAGCCTGGCCAACTTGGATTTTGGATAGCTGTACTTCTTTGAAATTGGCGTTAACGTGCATGTCGTCTACTGGAACAATCACTAGCATCGACTGACCGCTGTGCACACGTTGGCCAACTTGGATCTGTAATTTAGACACGACTCCAGTAACTGAAGCCCGTATCTCCGTACGACGATGATTGATCTGTGTTTGCTCGAGCTTGGCGCGAGCAAGCATCACCTCCGGGTGCGTGGAGACGGTGGTTCCGGCAATCAACGTAATGTTCATATTTCTTTCCGCTTTTGCAGAGGCGAGATTTGCCTCAGACAATGTCAGATTGGCTTGCGCTAACGCAAGCTCAGCTTGTGCTGCGATCGCGGCGCTCTCGGCACGCGTCAGCTCCTCACCGGACACCGAACCAGTTTTTTCGAGCGCCTTGCGCCGAGCAAAGTCAACAGCTGTCCGCAGCTTGGCTGTCGAGGCCGAGTCCACCTGCGCCTTGGCACCCCGCATCTCTGCCTCGCGAGCAAGGACTTTGGCAGCGAGCAACTCGTCACGCACAAAATATCCTTCGACTCGACGTAGGGCGAGCTCGAGATCTGACTGGGCTTGTTTGACTGCCAGTGATGTATCCGCATCGTCAATCAGCGCAAGAATATCTCCCGCCTTAACGCGTTGCGTGTCATGTACCCTGACCTCCTTAATCGTGCCCTCGACTGCTGTCGTCACTTGAGACAGTTCAACCGCCGTGTAGGCATTATCAGTCACCACAAACTGCGAGGAGTAGAACAACCAATACACGAGCCAACTTACGCCAGCAATCAGGACTGCCGCCGCTAGGCGTAGGAACCAGACCTTACGCTTTGCTCTGTTGTTCTCGGCCTGCGGGCCCATCTCTGTCGTGGAGCTCGTCATTGTCATTCTTTTATTTGTTCGCAATTGGAGGTTGGGACTTTTGTTGATACCCTCCACCAAGCGCTCTGATTAATAGGACATCCAACAAAAGCCTTCGGGCGCGCAACTCAGTCACCGATCGTAGACTCGTAAGCATAATGTCTTCAGCAATCAGCACCTCGATATAGTTTGCGAGTCCACCACGGTAGCGACCAGCGATCATCGTGAATGCCTCGCGGGCGGCGACCAACCCAAGTTCGGCTTGCTCAAGCTGTCCCGTCAAGGCCTTGATGCTGGTGATTGCATCCGCCACCTCTTGGAGCGCGGCGGTCAAGGTGCGATTGTAAATAGCCACAGATTCATCATAGGTAGCCTGCGCCGCTCGGAGTTCGCCTTGTAGACGCCCGCCAGTAAAAATTGGGAGTGAAATCGCGGGTCCTGCAGCGCCGAATTGAGATCCACCTTGAGACAGCCGATCTAAGCCAAGAGACTGCACACCAATGAATGCGACTAAGTTGATGTTTGGATAGAAATCTGCCTGCCGTTGATCGATACGCGAAGAAAATGCTTGTGTCTGCAGACGCGCCGCAACGATATCTGGACGTCGACCCAGTAGATCCATCGTCAGATTTTCTGGCAGTCCGCTTTTCATCGAAGGCGCGGCTTTGGGTGCGCTAATCAATCGGCCGCGATCGGGTCCCGCTCCCAGCAGAGCAGCGATACGGTTACGCTGTAAATCAATTTGTTCTGCAATAAGCAATAGTTCCGTTTTAGCCTGCGCACGCTTCGAATCCGCCTCTCGCACGCTAGCCAATGTTTCAAGGCCGTGATTAAAGCGCTCTTTGAATAAGGTCGATGTCTGGGTCCGAATCTCGACGGCACGCTGGCTCGTTGTCTGTTGGGCGAATAAGCGAGCAAGCTCGGCATAGGATGCTGTCAAAGCAGTCGTCAAGACCAGCACCGCTTGGGCTTGCTCCGCTTCACTCGCCTGAAGTTCGGAGGTCGCTGCTGCCAAGGCGGAGCGGTACTTCCCCCAAAAATCTATCTCCCAATTCATACTTAGAGTAGTCTGCGCCACTTGGTTCCAGCCGCGCAACACCGTCGTATCGGGCGTGAGGTAGTTATAGCTTAAGCGTTGAACACCTGCTGCAGCGGTCGCACTGATTTGAGGTTGTAGCGGAGCACCTGCCACCTGCGTGTAGGCTTGGGCCCGATTCAACCGAGCCTGTGCGATCGCCAAGTTGGGGGAGCCTCTTAAGCCTTCTTCAATGAGTTGATCAAGCTGAGCATCCTGATAACTGTTCCACCAGTTCATCGTTGGCCATTGCACCACGGCAGCCGTGAAGGTCGAACTCGTCGCAAATTCAGAGGGTAGTTTTTCAATTAGCCGCGTCGAAGCAGGAGGAAGCGGTGCACAAGCAGTCAAAAGCAAGACTGCAATCAAACAGGCAGAAGAACACAACGATCTAACCGTGATCGGGTGACTGACCTGCTGTCGTATCATTTGTTAGGCCTAGTGTTCATCACATATTATTTTTCGTTAGCCAATTGCGTACCAGCAAAGCTAATTGGTCAGGCTCCTCCATTGGCATCATATGCCCACAGCGCTGAAGCACAATTAATGTTGCCTGCGCCGCCTCCGCCATTTCTTTAGACTCCTCTAGCGATCTTAGTCGATCCTGGTCTGCCGTGATGACCAGCACAGGACATTTGATATCGCGCATCGCCTCAAGATCCGATTTTCGATCCAAGGCAGAGAGGCGCGCAAACACCTCAGCCCCCAGTCGGGTGCCCATATCTTTCATCCGCTCGATCAAATCTTCGTCTGCGGTGCGACTCGTATGAACGGCACGCACCAACGCTGCACGACTCATCCCACGAAACATCTTGTTTGTGGTTGGGCCGGATATCGACGGCCCACTGGGTCTCGTAGAGGTGCCGACCAAAATGAGGGCTTGAACGCGTTCAGGTGCCAAATACAGCATGTGCCGTGCGATGTAGCCGCCCAACGAAAACCCCATCAAAACGAAGCGTTCCGGACAGCGCGACAAATTACTCGCCGCCAGCTCTTGCAAGGTTGCCCCTTCGCGGAAGTCGGCGTAAACAACGTTGTAGTTGGAAAAGTGCGGCACCACATCACGCCATAAATCATGGTCCGTCATGAATCCTGGTGCTAAAACAATCGTTGGCTTATTACTCGTCACATCCTGCTCCGCTATTCCTGTGCACGTTCCAAAACCTGATTCAATGTGTGCACGATACGCACGATGTCGGCGTTAGGGTTCGCCGCTGTGTGACGGATCCACTTACTGTTCTCGATCGTCACTGTTGATGCGATACCAACTGGCAAGTCATTTAGAATACGATCTAGCGAATACCGTTCGCGAGGCCTCCACAAGACGATCGCGGTGCTAGGCTGCGCAAACAATTCGATCCGAGGATCGTTCGCCAAGTGTTGCGCCAACGTATCCGCCATACCCATGCAGTGTTCAATGCGTTGGGCTACACCTTCTCTACCCCAACTCCAGAGCATCGCTAACAAAGGGATCGCACAGGCTCCGTGCGATCCGAGCAAGCCTACGTTAGGCTCACTCAGGTAACCACCACCAAAGCTAATTGACTCTGCCGCCTTGTCTGCATCTCGAAACATGATCAGCGCGGACTCCTTTGGCTGAAACAGCCACTTATGAGATGACACGGCAACTGAGTCCGCATTTTCGATGCCCGACAAACGCGACGCGTAACAGGTTAACCGCAAGGGCCCGCCCCATGCTGCATCAACATGTGTCCAGGCTGCGCGACCAATAAGATCCAGAGGATCCAGGGCGCCCACACTGGTCGTTCCAGAGGTCAATACCAATGCAGCATGCGTCAAATCTGCAGGCAAATCACCGGGAGATAATGCGCCAGCTGCATCGACACGAACCGTTCTAAAATCTAACCCAAGTATGTGTGCTGCCTTTTTGATGGACAGGTGTGCTGCCTCCGAGGCAATGACTTCTTTCACGCCGGCACATTCTCGCGCAGCCCACAGTGCGGTCAAATTGGCAGCCGAGGAACCGGGCGTCATATGCCCTCCGCGCATGCCGAAGTATGGACAGAGCCATTGAAGAACCGTTTCTTCTAGCTGCCTCGCAACGGGTGCAGTTTCAGGATGAAGCAAGTTTTGGTTGAGCGAGGCGTTCCATAAGGTCGTCGCCCAAGTGAGCCAAGGCGTCGGCGGATCTTTGTGTGCGAACGCAGTCACCTCACCAAGTCGTGCCGCGCCGCCCAGTACGTTCGGTGCGAGGCGCTCCAAGGTCTCTACGGACCCGAGGCCTCGCTCAGGCAGCTGTGGTGGAATCGCCGAACGGACACTGATCGAATAAGGCTGTCCCATGAGTTCAACCGCATGCCTTAGGGCATCAGCGTCAACTAAAAACTCTTTATCCATTTTTCCTCACATCACAACTTCACTTCGCAGCGACCGCTTGCTAGCCGATCGATCGGAAGTTGATTAACTTTATGGCAATGTGGACAAGTCATTTTCATGATGTGTGCGGTGAGATAACGATGAAACATCGTATATTTCATCATACAGCGCACAGCGCACTCATAAAAATGACATGAGCAGACGCGTTTTACCCCACCCATATTCAATGAGATTCAGAAATGACCAGGTCATTCTTTAGAGCTATCGCGATGGTATTCATTACCTGCGCCGCAGCGACCGGCTTGGCGCAAACACTTGATCCTAAGTCAGTCGAGCTGGCAAAAACTGTGCCGATCGCCGACATCCATATGCACACTTACTCACGTAACGGACCAAGTACCGCCGAGGTTGTCGAGAGAATGACTGCAAACAATATCCGCTGGGGCGGTGGGGTCGGTGACCTGCGTATAGATATCGCCGACGCCTTGCGTGGTCGACATATCCCCGCCGCGGGCCAAAGAGAGTTCGCTGAGAGTTTTATCCGTCAAGGGGCTAGCGCATTGATCGAAACTGAAAATGTCTATTTCCGTGACCTCTTTCGTGATGCACATGACATGTTCGCCAAGGGCACGATAAAGGGGTTTGGTGAGTTACACACAAATAATGAAAACAGCGGTCCGCAGCCATTTCGTCGCAAGATCAAGACCGACAACCCTGTTATACGTAAGTTTTACACAATCGCGAACGAGTTTGGCGGTTTCGTGCAACTTCACACTCAGCACAACGCAGAGTTCACGGAAGATATTTTGCGTCTGTCAGAAGACTTCCCAAACACGACAACGATACTTTCACACTGCTTACCGCACGGTCAGCCCGAGGATCTCGCGAATCTGTTCAAGCAGCGGAAAAATATCATGTGTGAAATGTCTGCAACGGGAGAGTTGCATAACCGTCTTGCCCGGGTGAACCGCCCGGGTCGCGCTTATTCTGCCAATGGGCTGCGACCAAAGTGGAAAGCCTTAATTGAAGAGTTTCCAGATCGCATCATGCTCGGATCAGACACCTGCTGCGGCTGGGATGCCCACTACGGCGAGGCAATCACCGAAATCCGCACGAATTTGCTTCCCTACTTGCGGTTCGACGTTATCGAACAAGTCGCATATAAAAATGCGCTCCGCGTGTTTAAACTTGACGCTGGAAGGTGACCCGCAACTTGCCGAAAAGACCGTTGAAGACCCTGTTATAGCAAAAACCTATCGGGAAAATTGATAAATACAATTTATCTATAACGGTGCTGTCACACTACACTGCCAGAGTCTTGTTTGATAGTCAGTTAAACACGGTGTCGATGACATCGATCTGACGATCACAACCGACCAAGAAGTTCAACTCATTGAAAGGATTGAAAAATGGCCACATTAAAAGGTAGCAAAACCGAACAGAGCCTCAAAGACGCATTTGCTGGCGAATCGCAGGCAAACCGCCGTTATTTGTACTTCGCAAACATGTGTGACATCGCTGGTGAAAACGACACAGCTGCACTGTTTCGCTCAACCGCCGAAGGCGAGACTGGCCATGCACACGGCCACATGGAGTTCCTGATCAACGGCGGCGCAGGTGAACCCGGTACCGGCATGCCCGGCCGTACACCAAGAGAAGCTCTGGAAGCAGCAATCCACGGTGAAACCCATGAGTACACCGACATGTATCCAGGCATGGCAAAGATTGCGCGTGACGAAGGCTTTGACGAAATCGCCGACTGGTTTGAAACTCTAGCTAAAGCTGAGCGTTCACACGCAAACCGTTACACAAAGGCTCTCGCAGCACTGGAAGCCTAAGCTACCTAGTATTCGGTAGTGCATCAAGATTTCCCGCGGCTTTCACGCCGCGGGATTTCCAATTTGTATAAATAAATCAAGTAGATATCATCAAAGAGGTTGATTGCCATGAGCCAGCGAGAAGGTAACCTAGAAGCTCCAACAAGACATCCGCTGGACTGGACAAACCCCGACTTCTACAACGAGGACTCGCTCAACAAAGAGCTCGAGCGCGTTTTTGACATCTGTCATGGCTGCCGCCGCTGCGTGAGCTTGTGCGGATCATTCCCGACACTATTTGATTTGGTCGATGCCACTGAAGACGGTGAAGTGCACGGTGTCGACAAGAAAGACTACGACAAAGTTGTGGAACAGTGCTACCTCTGCGACCTTTGCTACATGACAAAGTGTCCGTATACCCCACCCCATGAATGGAACTTGGACTTCCCCCACCTGATGCTGCGCGCCAAAGCGATCAAGCACAAGAAAGGGGAAACGACATTCCGCGACAACGTATTGTCTTCGACAGACAAGATCGGCATGTTCGCTGGCATTCCCGTTGTGACGCAGGCAATGAATGCGGTAAATAAGACAAAGATGATGCGCTCTGTCCTGGAATCGACATTAGGGGTCGACAAGGACGCTTGGATCCCTGAGTACGCATCAAAGACCTTCAAACAGGTCGCCAAAGAGTCCTCTAGTTGGCCTGTCAAAGATGGCGCTAAAACACCTGGAAAAGTTGCTGTTTACGCAACCTGTTTCATCAACTACAACGAACCAGGGATCGGGCAGGATTTATTAAAGCTGCTCGCGCACAACGAAATCCCGTACAAACTCGTTGAGAAAGAAGCTTGTTGCGGCATGCCGAAGCTTGAACTCGGTGATTTAGATTCTGTTGCGAAAAACAAAGATATCAATATCCCACAATTGATAGGGCTTGCTAAGGACGGCTATGCAATCGTGACGCCGATCCCCTCTTGCACGCTGATGTTCAAACAAGAATTACCGCTAATGTTCCCACATGAAGAGGATGTGCAGCTCGTTAAAGAAGCGATGTGGGATCCCTTTGAGTACTTCATCGCCCGCAAGAAAGACGGCCTGTTAAAGACAGACTTTAAGACTGAGCTGGGGAAAGTCAGCTACCACGCGCCCTGTCACCTGCGCGTTCAAAACGTCGGTAAGAAAACGGCCGAAACCTTGGAAATGATTCCCGGCACAGAAGTGCATCTTGTAGAGCGTTGCTCCGGACATGCGGGCACCTGGGGCGTGAAAAAAGAATTTCACAAGACGGCTATGAAGATTGGAAAGCCGGTATTTAAGAATATGGCAAGCACTGAGCCTGACTACATCAGTTCGGATTGCCAACTGGCCGGACATCATATTGAACAGGGTATGGAAGAAGGTGGCATGAAGAAATCACAAATGATGCACCCTATCTCTCTGCTGGCCAAAGCGTACAACCTTTAATTTAATCGACAAGAGATTCTCTAGAGATCATGATGGGAAAAATTCAACGTAACGAGCTATTGAGCCTGGAAGCGTATTACAAGGCACGACCTGATATGCGTCAACGCGCTATCGCCGAACGCAAAAAGAGAACTGTCATTCTCGGTGAACATCTCAATTTGATTTTCGAAAATAAATTTTTGATGCAATATCAAATACAAGAGATGCTGCGCGTTGAGAAAATCTTCGAAGATGAAAGCATCCAAGAAGAAATGGAAACCTACAACGCGCTCGTCCCAGACGGCAGCAACTTTAAAGTAACCATGAAGCTGGAGTACACCAATGAAGTCGATCGTAAAGTAGCGCTTGCGAAACTCATTGGCATTGAACATCGTGTGTTTATTGAAGTGGAAGGCCAGCCGCGCGTGTATGCCATTGCGAATGAAGACTTGGATCGATCAACTGCCGAGAAAACTTCCTCTGTGCATTTCTTGCGCTTCGAACTGACGGATGCGATGAAGAAAGCGTTAGAGGTCGGTGCTCAACTAAAAGTTGGTTGCGATCATAAAGAGTACCCCTCTCATGTCGAGTCACTTCCTGCCGAGACGCTCGCCTCTCTGGTAGAAGATTTGAATTAATTGAATACCCGACTACTTTGCAATGTTTTTGTTGGGACTTTTGTACCCCGTGATATTCTTGCTTACATGAAGGGGAGTAGCCCTCGCGCCAAAGACCGTCAATACGGGCAGTGATTCACAACACGGCCCCGGTCAGGCGAGCAGTCCCGCCAAGGGATTGCGGCAAGACCTTCGATACGTAGGCAGCCATCCTGGTTGCCGACAACACGTTTCGGAGAGTCGTCATGGAAACAATTGGCAGTTGGTGGATGTGGGCAGGTTTTGCTGTCTTCGTGGTCATCGCATGCGCGGTGGATTTGCTCGTCCTGCAAAAAAAGGGATCTGAACGGGTTTCGATCGGACAGGCTCTGCGCTGGTCCGCCCTTTGGGTAGCGCTCGCACTTGTCTTTAACGGTTTGCTCTGGTGGTACGTAGACGGCGAGGCTGGCAGGGAGATCGCTAATGCCAAAGCGGCAGAGTTCTTCACCGGCTATCTCATTGAAAAATCGCTGGCGGTAGACAACATCTTTGTATTTCTTATGTTGTTTACTTATTTTGCCGTCCCCGCACAGCTTCAGAAACGGGTGTTGATTCTCGGGGTGATTGGCGCGATCGTTTTACGTGCTGTCATGATACTGATTGGAGCCTGGCTCATTAAAGAGTTTCACTGGGTGCTCTATCTGTTTGGCGCATTTCTGTTGGCCACCGGTATCAAGATGCTCATCTTCGCAGACGCTAGCTCTGATCTGGAAAAGAATCCACTACTCAAGTGGATGCGCGGCCATATGAATTTGACCCCAGATTTTGATAGTGAAAAATTTTGGGTTACCCGACAAGGCGTACGGTTTTACACGCCGCTGTTCGTCGTCATGATTTTGATTGGTATTACTGATGTGGTGTTCGCAGTCGACAGCATTCCTGCCATCTTTGCAATCACTGAAGACCCGTTCATTGTTATGACCTCAAACATCTTTGCCATACTTGGTTTAAGAGCGATGTATTTCTTGTTGGCGGACCTCAAGGATCGCTTCCATTTACTGACCTATGGCCTTGGCGTGATACTCGTATTCGTCGGCGCCAAGATGCTGATCGTTGACTGGATAAAAATTCCAGTCGGTACCTCTCTGGGAGTCGTAGGTGCTATCCTCGCAGTATCGATGGTTGCGAGTTTGTTGACGACAAGGGTTGTCAAGCATTGAGCCAACTCCTGGGTAAATAGGTGGTTCATGCAGCGGGATTGTTAAACATGGCATCCCGCTGTATCGTTGCCTATCTATTGATTTGCCGAGGTTCATATGTCTGCTGCCATCGATTCATTTAACCTGCCCACCTCTGACGCAGGGGTCAGCATCGTAGGGCGCAAGCGAGGTTCAGGCCCACCACTGTTGTTATTGCACGGCAATCCACTCACCCAGATGAGCTGGGACCGCATTGCGCCCCGCTTGGCTGAGCACTTCACTGTTGTGACTACCGATCTGCGAGGTTATGGCGACAGTAGCAAGCCGGTCGGGCTTGCAGATAGCAGCAATTATTCCTTCAGGCGTATGGCCCAGGACCAAGTAGAGGTCATGGCGCAGCTAGGGTTCACAAGCTTTGCCCTGGCTGGACACGATCGTGGTGCACGTACGGCCTATCGTCTTGCGATGGATCATCCCGATAAGGTTTCGCGCGTTGCCTTTCTTGATATCCTACCAACGCACTGCGTCTTTAAGGATATCCAAGCGCAAATGGCGATGGATCTGTATCACTGGTGGTTCATGGCGCAACCAAAAGGATTTCCTGAGCGCTTACTGCGTGGCCATGAGGAGTTCTACATCCGTGATAAGTTAATGAAACAAGGTCCAGGCAAAGGTGGGTTCACGGAAGCGGAAATTCTTGAATACATCCGCGTCTGTACTCCAGAAAATATTCACGGAGTCTGCGAAGACTATCGGGCTGCCTTCAAAATTGACTTGCCCATGGATACGGCGGACTTTGAGTCGGGTCGAAAGGTACAACCGCCTGCGCTCGTGTTGTGGGGTGCAAAGAGCCACACGTCGCATCACCATGATCCGCGGATCGAGTGGCCGAAGTATTGCGCAAATGTTGTTCGAATGGTTGAGTTACCTTGCGGACACTATCCCACTGAGCAAGCTCCACAAGAGACTTATCAAGAGCTCTTTTCTTTTTTTAAGAACTGAGTCCGCAGGCTAGCAGCAACAGCGCTTGATCTGTGACGGCTGGCGCCAACGATACAAAGGCTCGTCATGACCTTATTAGAAAACATTGTTCGCTCGCGGAATCTGGCGAAAACGAATCAGGCAGTCAAGCGACTCATGTCTGGTCCGGGTGAAGCGAACAGCTCAAGTATGGCGCATGATGTCATTCGCCTCTACTCGACCCTCGACCATGAGGGACGCATAGAGCTTTACACGCTGCTAGCTGAAAAATTTAATCCAAATCCGAAAACTGTACTTGAAGCAGCTGCTGCATATGCAGACGAGACTAACGCACAAAACCTCATTAAGTTAACGCGCGCCGCCGAGTCACCACGACAAGAGTTGCTACGACGCATTAACCGGGCCTCTGAAGGCACAAAAACGATTCTTACGATGCGGCGAGAGATATTGAAGCTGCTCGACAAGCGTCGCAATTTAGCTGCTCTGGATTACGACATCCGGCACTTACTGTCCTCCTGGTTTAATCCAGGCTTTCTAAAAATGCATCGGGTTGACTGGAACTCGCCAGCCTTGGTGCTAGAAAAAATCATTCATCACGAAGCGGTCCATGCCATCGATGGCTGGGATGATTTAAGACGCAGACTTCAACCTGATCGCCGCTGCTTTGCATTTTTCCATCCGCAGCTGCAAGACGAGCCTCTGATTTTTGTCGAGGTCGCCTTGGTGGCTGAGATACCAAATGCTATCGGCCCGCTCGTCGACAAGAAGTCAACACCAAGTGAATCAACAAAGTTCAAGGCCGCCGTGTTTTACTCGATCAGCAATTGCGAACCTGGTCTGCGTGGTGTCTCGCTCGGAAACTTCCTGATCAAGCGCGTCGCCGATCAGCTGAAAGCCGAGTTTCCCAGCTTAAAAACCTTTGTCACCTTATCTCCGATTCCGGGATTCGTTGACTGGATTTCTAAACCAGTAGATCTCATCGCGCTCGCGCAAGATTCCGTAGTCGCCGACAAGTTCGACAAGGCGCTACGGCAAATTAGCCTCAAAGGTAAAACCATTGCCCAGCGTGTTGCAGAGGGTTGGGGGCCTGCTAGCGCCACCGACATCGAGAAAGATGCGCTACAAACTTTATGCGCAATCTATCTGCTTCATTTCTCTACACATCGCTCAGGTAGTCCAGTGGCGAAGTTTCACCTTGGTAATGGCGCTAGGCTTTACCGCCTTAACTGGGCCGCGGACCTGTCGAAAAAGGGTTTGAGGGAATCGGCTGGTCTCATGGTCAATTATCTGTATGACCTAGATGAGGTCGAAGCCAACCACGAGAAATTCAACTCGGGTGAAGTAGTTAGGGCTAAGTCGGTGGATAAGCTCATTTAGAGCCATCAATAGACACGCTATGCAGCCCCGGTAGCGTGCATTAAATAGGCTCCAACACTCCCTGCACCAAGAATCATATAGACCGGGTTTAAGCGACTAAACAGGATCACGACTAAAGCCAGTACGGCCAACGCCATCGAGACCGGCCCATTAATTGAGGCCTTCGCCACTGACCACACACCCGAGCACATTAACCCGATTGAAATAGGTTCCAGTGCATTTTGAACCGCTCGGCGCCAGGGACTTTCGCCTACCTTCGCCCAGAGTCGACCGACCATCAAACACAAGATACTCGAGGGTAAAAAAAACGATACGAGTACTGTTCCAGCACCCAACATACCAGCAATTTGCAATCCAAAGATCAATACCATCAACATATTGGGACCAGGTGCTAATTGCCCCAAACTGTAGACATGCACGAATGTTGTGTGATCGATATTAAAACTGGACTTCAATACCGTCTGCATTTCAGGAATAACCGCGGTACCACCCCCAACGGCCAACAGAGACAGCATTCCAAAAGTGAGACAGAGATGAATCAGCACACTCATTAAGTGCCCCTTGGTCTATAGATTGCAATTGCAATGGGCACCATAATCAGCAGCACCAAAATCAGAGACAAGTGAAGGACACTCATTAAGATAAAGGTCGCACCGATGATCAGTAAGGGTCTGATCTGCTTGAACAGATCGGCTCCAAGCTTATAGGTGATGGCCGCCAATAATCCCGTCGCACAT
Source organism: Zwartia hollandica (assembly GCF_019923725.1). Classification (GTDB taxonomy): domain Bacteria; phylum Pseudomonadota; class Gammaproteobacteria; order Burkholderiales; family Burkholderiaceae_B; genus Zwartia; species Zwartia hollandica. The sequence goes on along the minus strand of NZ_JAHXRI010000006.1, from coordinate 828,664 downwards.
GCAGCAATGCCCGCCAACAAGAGATTAACGATCGGATGATCTTGTCCCTCTTTGTAGGCATAGCCTGCGATCATGACAAATAGTGAGCCTGGCAGAATCAAACCAAACATTGCTATAAAAGCGCCTAAGCTTCCGCGCAACTTATCGCCAGCGAGTATCGCTAGGTTGACTGAATTCAACCCTGGCATCGTTTGACTGATGGCCAGTGCTGCCATGAATTGGTCCTGACTTAACCACTTCTTTTTTTCTGTAAGTAGGATTTTTTCGTAAGCAACAATGCCGCCACCAAAGCTGACTGCACCAATCAACAGAAACTCAACGAAGAGCGTAATCAAGCTAACTTTTTCGTCAGCTGGTGTTGTCGTATCGTTTGGGCAAGTCCTTGAAGGTTCTCCACTCATTCAGGAATTCCGTAAATTAAAGCAGTCTTGGTTGTACCTGTCGCAAGCCAATCGGAAATGGCGAGCTGGAGTTGTTCAAAAAACTTGTCCGCTCGTCTGTGCGCTTTTAAGTCGTCCCGATTCGCATCTGTGACGCGATAGGAATACGCTAGTTCGCCAATGATCGGATCGCCGACACTACGCATCCAGATCCCGATGTCGCAATGGGCCTGTACGCCGTCGCCAAAAGATAGGTTGCCAATCGGCAGACAAGCCTCCAGCACCTTATTCGTTTTGCCGCCCACGACTCGCACAGGCAGATCATCCTCTAACGCCAAGCGAGTCAGATCGGGAAAATATTTAGTAATACCGCCAATTGTTCTCTCGAACACCTTGTCGATTGGCACTGCATCCATGATCGAGTTGTTGGAGTATATTCTGCGTGATGAGCCGACGTGATCAGCTCGCAGGATTTCCTCTTTTAAGCGGAGTCTGTGCTTGTGGGTGGCGTTGGGCTTTGGGTCGAATTTTAAAGAAGACTTCAATTTCGGCGTTCTACACTTGAGCGTTACCTCGCACCAATCATCAACCCATACGTTTTGGCGAGATTCGCGCACGCGCAAAATCAAGTTGTTGCGCCTAAAGTGTTCGCCGGGTGTGTCAAAAAAATAGACGTTGCGCAGTCCCGTATTTGCGTTATCCAAGTGAAAGAAATTTACCTTGCTTTTCTGACAAAAGCTGACGATCAGACTTTGTAGTTGAACAATTTTTATCCGACGATCTAACCCCTCAGGGTTCAGTAAAAGCTTGAACTCGCGGTTGGTAATACGCGGGTCAAGGCCGCTTTTCTTTCTTTCTGCCATTTTGCGCACCACCTTTCGTTAAATTGTTATGGCATCTTAAATTTTGAGTACGATTACCCACAACTAAAGGGTTCTACGCGACATTTGACCACGGACGCTCTGAATTACTATGCATATTCCTCAAAATAAATTCGTCGGCATCTACCATCCATCTATCGAGTCGCACCTCTCAATAACTAAATCCAATGCCATGCTCAAAAACTTGTTTTTTTGTTTGCTTTTTACCCTAACAACTTATGGACCAATTGCAATGGCTACTGAAGAACCGCCTTACACAGTGACATTGACTGAGGGCAGCTTTGAGATCCGAGAGTATCCATCGCTGATTGCCGCCGAGGTCATTGTTACAGGGCCGCGCAACGAAGCAGTCAACGCAGGATTTCGTCTACTCGCCGGCTACATCTTTGGTGGTAACACCACACGACAAAGCATTGCGATGACATCGCCTGTCACACAAACACCGAAGGAAAATGAAAAAATTGCGATGACCGCTCCGGTTACGCAAAGTGGAGATGAACTTGGCTGGACTGTTCGGTTCATCATGCCCAAGGGGTACACACTGAATACCCTTCCAATCCCGAATGACCCAAAGGTCAAGCTTGTGGCTCTCGAGCCCACCCGTGTGGCTGTTGTGAAGTTTTCTGGGCTTGCGAAAGAACCAGACATTATCGAACACACACAGCAACTCAAACAGTTCATGCTTGAAAAAAAGTTAGTCGCGGCGGGTTCTGAAACACTTGCACGCTATGACCCACCTTGGACGCTGTGGTTTTTGCGTCGTAACGAACTGATGATCAAGTGTTTATGAGAATGCTTGCTCATCTTGCGTCTGACACGCCACCATTTAGGTAATAACGCTATTCAAGGCCCCACCTACATCAAACTCTGCTAGCATCCAAGAGGTTGTTAAACCTTTGCGCTCGGAGCTCCTCAGATGTCGACCCCCATTCAAAACAAAGGCTATGCCGTATTACACGACTCAAGCGTGAACCGTGGTTCGGCATTTACCGAAGCGCAAAGAAAAGCGGCGGGGCTGGAGGGACTATTACCCGCAGGCGTGGATACCTTAGAGCTCCAGATCGCTCGGGTCCACACTCAACTTAACATGCTTGACACTGACTTACAGCGCTATTTGTTTTTAATGGACTTACAAAGCCGCAATCAGACACTTTTTTATGCCGTGCTGATGTCAGATGCTGCTAAATTTATGCCACTTGTCTATACACCCACAGTCGGCGAGGCATGTCAAAAATTCGACCATATTTTCCGCTCGACACGCGGACTCTATCTGCCCATTAGCGCTAAAGGGCGTCTACAAGAGCTGATGTCAAACTGGCCACAGAATGACATTCGTTTTATCGTCGTCACAGATGGCGAACGTATTCTTGGGCTGGGTGACTTGGGTGTGGGTGGGATGGGCATCCCGATCGGCAAGCTCGCACTGTACACCGCGGTTGCGGGTGTTCCTCCCGAATTGACACTACCGATTACGCTAGACGTCGGCACCAACAATCAAACGCTACTGGATGACCCGTTATACCTAGGCCTGCGTCAGCAACGTGTGCGTGGCGACGACTACCACGCGTTTATCGCAGAGTTCGTCGATGCCGTGCAAGCGCTTTATCCGAAATGTTGTTTGCAATGGGAAGACTTCGCCAACTTCAACGCGGTGTCGATTCTCGAAACATACAAAGACAAAATCTGTACGTATAACGATGATATCCAAGGCACAGCGGGTATCGCACTCGCGGGACTGTACGCCGCGCTGCGAATCACCGGTCAAAAGCTGACTGATCAACGCTTTCTGTTTATGGGTGCCGGATCTGCAGCCACTGGTATTGCCGAGCTCATTAGTGAGGCAATGGTGATGGAAGGCCTGACAATCGAGGAAGCACGTGCTCGCAACTGGCTGTTTGATATCAATGGGCTAGTGGAATCAACCCGAACCGACTTGGCTGATTTCCAGAAGCCTTTTGCGCATCAGCATGCATCTTGCAAGTCGTTTGTCGATGCAATTAACGCCATCAAGCCAAACGGTATTGTGGGCGTCAGTACAGTTCCCAAGCTCTTTAATCAGGCTGTAATCGAGGCGATGTCCAAGATCAATGCGCAGCCGATTATCTTTCCCTACTCTAATCCGACATCGCGCTCAGAGTGTACGGCTGAGGAAGCCTACAAATGGTCAAGCGGCAAAGCGATTTTTGCCAGTGGGAGCCCGTTTGATCCGGTGACCTTGGGGACCAAGACATTTGTCCCCGGTCAAGGCAATAACGTCTATATCTTCCCGGCAATGGGCATGGCCGTGCTGGCCACCGAAGCAAAACGCGTGACACAGCAAATGTTTATCGTGGCCGCCAAAGCTGTGGCGGAGCAGGTCACACAAGAGGACTTGAATACAGGTCTCATTTATCCCCCTCAGTCACAGATTCTGAATGCGTCGCTTCATACGGCCGCTAAAGTCGCGACTTACGTATTTGATAATGGCTTAGCCCGAGTCGAACGCCCGAAGGATATCGCGGCAAACATAAAGAACCTCGCTTACAAACCTGTCTATGGTGACTGATTTGACGCTAGCGCATTTCTTCTAGAGTATGAATTTGGTCTTTATCCTTGGAGTATTTTCATGAATATCGAACTCGATGAAATCACTGCACAAGATATACCTGACGCTGCGCTAGAACAGGCCGCCGGTAGCGAACAGAGATGGAATGTATGCTGGACTGGCGCCGCACGCTCACGTTCATGTTTCTGATTATGCACATGGGTTGATCGCTATCGATGATAGCGAATGTCCGACATCTTGCTTGTCGATAGACCGCATTCGCTCCGGTGCATGTCACGAGGTGCCTGTTTCTTGTCTGTATCAGTCACTAAAAATGTCATCCTTCATCCCACACTCCAACCAGAGCGGCTCTGACCTGTCCTAGTTTCGGGCGAGACACTGGCGTAAGCGCTAGAAAATCACACATAACGCTATTAATGGGGCAATACCCAACCAAGCTAACTCAGCTTCGGTGCTCAACCACGCCTTCAACTTACAGTGGGAGGGCCGATTGCACACAAATGCACGGACATATTCATTGACGCGCGACACATTGGGGATTTAAAGTGAAGGAGGTATTTTTAAATGCCTTGGGCTTGTTAGCCACTGCTGACCGGTAATCCTCAACCTTGGAGTTTGCGATGAACATTGAACTGAATGAAGTTGTTGTACAGGATGTTTCTGACGATGCGCTGGAGCTGGCTGCCGTTGGTGGGATGGCTTATGCACAAGGTAGCTGGCTCAACCTTCAAACTTACTGTGTTTCTTAGCCATTACTGACAGCATCACAAACCGCCTGAGGTGCTGAAACCTCAGGCTTTTTTTCGTCTGCGGGCGTGCTCTTTTTGAATAAAAGCTGATCAGTGACCAGCGCAACCAGAGTGGTAATTAATACCTGTTTTCCAACTAAGATGCTGGAATCTCAGATGTGGCGTTATATGATGATAGTCACACGCTTGAGAACTTAAACATATGAATAACTCTCCTCTTTACAAAAGCCAGATAGATATCGCTGTAGGCGCCTATGATCGGACTGCGGCTCTACTAGATGGCTCGGTCCAAGTTGAAGGCTTCAACACACACTTTATTGCGGGCAATTTAGAAGAGATTTTTGCCCAAGCCTTTACGTCTGCGCCATTTCCTGTCACCGAACTCTCCTTTAGTAATTTTTTGATCTCTAGCGCGCGCGGCACTTGCCCCTACGTCGCCCTGCCCATCTTTCCCTCTAGATGTTTTCGTCATTCGGCCATCTATGTCCGATCGGACGCCGGCATCAAATCGCCCGCTGATTTGCGAGGTAAACGCATTGGTACTCGTGAGTATTCCAACACACTGTCCTTGGTTGTTCGGGGAATACTGACAGATGAATATGGCTTCTCACCGGAAGCAAATGATTGGCTGATCGGCGATGTGGATCACGTAGAGCGGAAGACGATCGACAGCATAAACTGGCCGACCAACGCTGTATCGATTAAGGCTGTTGTAGGACGTCCACTCTCCAGCCTGATGATGGCTGGCGATTTAGATGCTTTGATTTCCTATTCGCCCCCTGACCATTTCGGCAAGGATGCCTCCACTATTCGACTTTTTCCTGAGTGGCGGACAGTGGAGCAAGACTACTACCGGCGGACAAAGATATTTCCGATCATGCACATCATGGGCATTCGCCGAGATATCCTCGCAGCGCACCCGACACTTGCCAGCGCACTTGTTGATGCTTTCGAGCAAGCGAAAAAGCTGGCACAGGCACAGTTAGATGTGCATCATGTGCTTCCTGTGATGCTGCCGTGGATGACTGCAGAACTACAAGCGACTGAAGCCCTTATGGGTCAGGATTTTTGGAAATACGGTCTGGAAGCAAACCGGAACACGCTTGAAACGCAAATTAGCTGGTCGTTCGAGCAGGGACTCATCCCTCGCAAACTTGCCTTAGAAGAAATCTTTGTTGATTGTTAATACTAAACAGCGAGTACCCGTTCAACATAAACGCCGCGGCAATCCATTTCGTACTCGAGTGCGACGACCGGCGGACGATTTAAATGCCACGTCAACCCACCGCGCATCGCTCCGCGCCGGCCAATTTCCTCAGACATGAGCGCGTAGATATTGTGCACGGTGTAGAGCTGAGTGGCAGTGACGTCTGACCAGCCGAAGCCGAGCACACGCATCCGATTTTCCATTTCATCCAGCACCCAACGCGCTTTGTTTCTTAAGCCTTCAGGCGATAGATCTCCAAGACTGATAATGTGATCTTTGTAGTTGCCCTGACCCTCTGGGGCTTCGCCGCTACCGGCAATGACAAAAGACGGCGCGGCAGAGGGGTCTGGCACTGTGTAGGAGAAAGCATAAAATCCGGGCTCTTGTGGAGGATCCATTTCCGGACAAACGTTACTGCGCGCAACGGGGTTACTTTTTCCATCAAACAGTCCCCATCGCGCAAGCGTACCAACATATTCCTTGTTGAACGCCTCAAAACCAGCCTCATCGAACGGACGTGGCGAGCGTAATTCGCACGCGCAAAAGGCAGAAAGCGGTCTTCCAGCCTCTTTGAGTGTCGTTTCAATCAGGCGAAATCCCTCGGCCAAGGTAACAACATTCATCAAACGGACTCGCTCGATCCGAAACCCAGGCTCAGCAGCAACACCTGCCGAGTACTGAAAAACACCGGGTACGAAACGATAGTTACCTGGTCCGTAAACTTGAGCTTTTGTCATGATAGAGGTATCTGTAAAGGTGATGTGTCTCGGCATATTGGCAGTGCAGTCGTGACGGTAGCATAGGCCACCTTAGGCGCTCTCAGCGACTTTTACAGTTCAGTATAAGCCGACCTGAAAATGGGAGCCAAAGGAGCGATGTTTTACTTACCAAGGTAGATCTCGACCCTCTCATTGCCTCGACCTTTGTTGTTTCGCTTAAGCTTGATCGTGCCAATTTCAGCCGTTCGTTTTACGTGGGTTCCGCCACAGGGGACGCGTGAGAAACCCGCAATCTCCCAAAAACGACGCTCAGTGAGTTCGTCTTCAAAACCGGTAATGATTTCCATATTTGCCGAAATGATTGCGTTAGCCGCAGCTTCAATCGAGGGAAGTAGCGGTGTGATGCTCTCTGGCCAAGCAAAGTCAATGCGCGCTTTGTCCGGAGCAATATGAGCACCAACTTTATTGACCTCCCCTAATGTCTTATAAAAAAGCTCAAGAACTAGTTCAGCAGCAAAGTGCAGTCGCATGAGTTGGTACCTCCTGGCCCAATCAATCTGAATCAGCACTGACTGCCCTACCGACAGTCCGTGGCTTTCCGCTAAGGTATAGACGATATCTAAACCACGCTTTTGTGCGACTAGGACTGTTTGACCGTTAATCGTGCCGCTGTCACTCTCTTGTCCCCCAGAAAATGCAAAGAAGATGGTCTCGGACAAGGTAACGTCATTACCTGACACAGTCGAAACGGTAGTTGAGAGCTTGGTCTGATACGGGTCGGACCAAAAGACTTTTGGGCTCATCGGTTTGACCTGATCTGATTCTCATGTACTGGCTGGGCAGCCCTGTTACATCATAAGCCGCCTGAGATGCTGAATAAGATAATGACTGTTTTGTCCAATGTACATCTACGTATGTACATTATCTTTGTTTTGCATTAAGATGTACATGTACATCCAATGAGGTTTGCTATGGCCAACACCAAACTATTTAAGAACGGCAACTCACAAGCTGTCCGTATTCCTGCAGAACTTGCCTACAGCTCGTGGAACGTAGAGCTTGTAATCGAGCGGCAAGGCGATGAGTTGCGCATACGTCCGGCCCAACGGCGCATGGGTGATGTGCTGGGAAAATTTGCAAAATTTTCACCTGACTTTATGGCGCGGGGGCGCGGTGAGAACATCGAAGGTGAGCGTGAAGCGTTATGAGTCCAAAGTACATGCTCGACACCAACATCTGCATCTACCTTATGAAGCACCAGCCACCCGAAGTCAGGGAGCGCTTTGCCGCCTGCTTTGTCGGCGACATTGTCATTTCCGCAGTCACCCTAGCAGAGCTTGAGTTCGGCATTGCTCGCAGTAGTGCAACATCGCAAGTTGTAAACCGCTCGGCGCTCGACAGTTTGCTCGAAGACATTCTGGTGGCGCCCTTTGAAGCTCAGGCGGCCAAAGCCTACGGACCGATTCGTGCCACGTACAAAGATCGCAACCGTGATGCACTGGATAAACTCATTGCCTCACATGCCATTGCTCTTGACGCGAAACTGGTCACCAACAACGAAGCAGACTTTGTGAACTACGCTGGGCTGGTTGTAGAAAACTGGGTCAACAACCACTAAACCTATAACTTGACAAAGGGTCTTGGTCCAATTGCGGCCGCTAGATGCGGTCAGTCACATCCCATGTGGCGTTTGTACATCTCCGGGTTATGCCCGGCAGGGATGTTCTTGCACGGATCATCGGCATAACCGCGAAGGATGTTGTAGCGCTTGATTTGCTCTGGTGTGAGAAACAGCACAGTCTTGTAGTGTTGTGAAAGATGAATGAAGCGCAGTTCTGACCTTGCACTCTCTGCGTCGGCTAACAAGCGGCGCAGCGATGACTCGTCTACTTTTCCTGAGGCAAAGGCGGCTTCCAAGGCTTTTTCTGCCGCAATCAAACGCTCGCCTGTTGGTATGGCTGCTTTGCGCATTTCGTCCAACAACACCTGGGTTTTGTCGACTTGGTCAGCAGCCAAGGGGATCTTGTCCTTGAGCTCTAGCAGATGAGAAGGGCCAGGCATACCGTTGAGTTCGGCAGCAAGGGCCAGTCCCCATCCACCTCCACGCCGAAGTTCGTTGATGTCGTTGTCGGACAGCGATTTGATGGCTCGGTTTTGCATTCCTGCATAAGGTGTCTGCCCGGCTTGATTGTGTTGAGCCAAAGTCAAAAAAGGCATGCACATAAATAGAGCCAAGAGCAAAACGTTTCGCTTCAAAGTACTCTCCAGATTCAAATACAAGCCCCGCGCGGCTTTTAAGAAAGGATAAATTTGTCCCTGTTTGAGTTTATCAGCAGCACGCAAATGGGTTGGAAATTGTTCGAACGACTTGGATTCAATTCGAAATAGTTTGGGCGGGGCAGCACTGATAACATCACAAAACGGCTGAGATGCTGAAATCTCAGGTTTTTTGCTTTTGGTCTGCGCGAGGGATACGAACCATCCTGGCCGCGCCGTTTTCCCAATCTTACGCATAAGATCAAGGCAGCTCTGTAGATTGTCGAGTCATTTGTATTTGTCATTTGATATCACTATTGATACCATTTATGGATGAGTACAGTTGGAAAAATTCTCGAACAAATGCGCACTGAGCCTGCCAATGCGCGCTTTTCCGAGCTACAACGTGTGTGTGAAACCTATTTTGGAAAACCTAGGCAAAACGGCAGCAGTCACGCCATCTACAAAACGCCATGACCTGGAAATCCGAGGGTCAATATTCAGAACAACAAAGGAAAGGCAAAGGCTTATCAAGTTCGACAAGTCCTTCTTGCCATTGAGCGTTTAGGAGCTAAGCCATGAACATCAATCACTACACCTATCGAGTCACTTGGTCTGCCGAAGACAACGAGCACGTGGGTTTATGCACAGAGTTTCCCTCGCTCTCTTGGCTTGCAGCCAGCCCTGAAAAAGCACTTTCCGGCATCCGCCGAGTCGTGGGTGAAGTGGTTTCTGAAATGACTGCCTGTGGTGAACCCATCCCAGAAGCGCTTGCTGAAAAGAACTACAGTGGCCGCTTCATGGTTCGAGTGCCATCGCTCGTGCATCGTCGCCTCGCTACCGAGGCTGCCGACCTGGGGGTGAGCATCAATCGCTTAGTTTCGGCTAAATTGGCTCTCTCTTAACCGCCAACGCTCAAGGAACGCCCCAACGAACTGGAATCAGTTCCAACGACGTGGGATCAGTTTGAAATAGTTTTGGCGGACAGAGGGGGATTCGAACCCCCGATACGCTTTGAACGTATACACGCTTTCCAGGCGTGCGCCTTCAACCGCTCGGCCACCTGTCCGCTGTGTCATTTCTAAAGAAAAACAACAGCCCTCTATTCTAGCATCACCGCTCGAGCGACAGCATCCGCTGGACGTATCGGGCAATCGTGTCGACCTCAAGGTTCACTTTTTGCCCGGGAACAAGGTGTTTGAGTGTCGTCACCGAGATCGTGTGGGGGATCAGGTTGATACTGAACTGGCAGCCCTGGGCAACATCTTCTACCCGATTCACCGTCAGGCTGACACCGTTAACCGTAATTGAGCCTTTGTACGCCAGAAAAGCAGCCAAATCTTTTGAGGCCTGGACGATCAACTCCCAGGACTCGCCCACGGGCTCAAACTTCACCACCTCGCCCAAGCCGTCGACATGGCCCGAGACGATATGCCCACCAATTTGATCGCCTACCCGTAGGGACTTCTCGAGGTTGACTTCACCCTCTTTGTCCAGACCCATAGTCAAGCGCAAACTCTCGCGCGATACATCCACAGCAAACCCATCAGCATGTTTCGACACAACCGTCATGCATGCGCCCTGAATCGCGATTGAATCGCCTAACCCAACATCGTTCAAATCTAAACCACCGGCGTGAATCGTCAGATGGACGCCCGCATATGCGTGACCACCGTCCAACGGCTCAATTTTCTGAATACGACCAACGGCCGCGACAATTCCGGTAAACATTTAAAGCGCCTTATCTAAGCCAGGTTGGGTTAAATGTATTTTTTGCATCAGCTCTTGCCAATGGGATGCAATCCGTGCACGCAATCGTACATCCGCACCGAAGCGTGTCACATCCGTGAACTCAAAACGCTGCACACCCTCAAGTTTGGTCAGTGAGGGCAACTGCGCCATACTCAAGCCCTCTCCTAACAACATGGGTGCCATATAAACCAGCAACTCGTCCACACAGTCTGCCTGCAACAGAGCGCCGTTCAAACCTGAACCCGCTTCGACGTGTACTTCATTCGTATCATGTTCAGCCAACCAGCGCATCATCGCGCGCATGTCGATGCGACGACGCGCTTGCCCAGCAGGCGCTGATGAATCTTCAGGCACGTTCACCACAGTAATTCCACGGTCAGCAAAACGCGCTGCTTTCTCTGCGTTTTGATCACCGGTAAAAACAATTGCGCCTTCACCGCTTAAGACAGCGGCATCATCGTTGATCTCAAAACCTGGATCAATCACGGCACGGCGCGGTTGTCGCGCTGTCACGACGTGACGCACATTCATCTTCGGATTATCTGCTCTGACAGTACCGATACCAGTCAAGACCACACAGCTGCGTGCACGCCAATGATGTCCGTCTGCACGCGCCTCGGGGCCCGTGATCCACTGCGACACGCCGTTTGTCAAACCGGTTTTGCCATCCAAGGATGCAGCTATTTTCATCCATACATAGGGTAAAGCGCGCGTCATACGCGATACAAACCCTGGATTGATCGCCAACGCTTCGTCAGCACAGATACCTACATCCACCACAATCCCTGCCTCACGCAGACGACGCATGCCGCGACCGGCTACGCTTGGATTCGGATCAAAATGTGCGAACACGACACGCGTGGGTCGTGCCGCAATAATTGCATCTACACAAGGTGGCGTGCGACCATGATGGCTACACGGCTCGAGTGTGATATACATCGTGGCACCACTCGCATCATTGCCACGCGCAGCCATATCTTTTAATGCCATGACCTCTGCGTGATGACTACCCACGCGCTGGGTCGCCCCCGCACCAATCACTTTTGCATCACGCACCAACACACATCCAACACGCGGATTAGGCGACGGCACGTACAAAGCCCCTTCGGCTAAGGCGAGCGCCTGACGCATAAAAAATACGTCTTGATCAAGGTTGCGTGGGGAAAAAGAATTTGCGTTCACGTGCGTTAGCCCTTGCGCTGTGACGGTGGACCCTGCATCTCGCGGATCGCTTCGACAAACTCGCCGATATCTTCAAAACTTTTGTAGACCGAGGCAAAGCGCACGTAGGCCACCTTGTCGAGTTTTTTTAGTTCGGCCATCACAAGACCGCCTAAATATTCGGTCGTAATCTCTCGTTGACCGGAGGTGAGAAGGTTATCCTCAATACGCATCACGACCGCATCTACTTCTTCAGTACTGACGGGTCGCTTGCGTAAGGCAAGCGACAAGCTCGCGCGTAACTTCGTCGCGTCGTATTCGTTACGACTACCGTTGCGCTTGACGATGGTTGGCATCGTCAACTCAGCGCGTTCATAGGTCGTGAAACGACGGTCGCACGACGTGCAACGTCGGCGACGGCGAATGAAGTCGCCCTCGTCTGCTCCACGAGAGTCAACCACCTGCGTATCAGGATGCCCGCAAAAGGGACACTTCATGGATCGCCTTGATCAAGAACTGCGTGGGCGACCAACTGCGCCGCCCAACGCTTAACGATAGACTGGAAAAGATGCCGTCAAGGCATTCACACGCTCGCGCACGGAGGCAATATTTGCCTCGTCGCGTGGCTTGTCCAGGACATCTGCAATCAGATTGCCGGTGAGCTCGGCCTCTGCTTCGTTAAAACCACGTGTCGTCATCGCTGGTGTACCCAAACGCACACCGCTGGTGACGAACGGTTTTTCTGGATCATTGGGAATGCTGTTCTTGTTGACAGTGATATGCGCCTGACCAAGCACTGCCTCGGCCTCTTTACCGGTGATGCCTTTGGAGCGCAGATCTACCAGCATGACATGGCTTTCGGTGCGACCGGACACAATGCGCAAACCCCGCTTGACCAATGTCTGCGCCATGACCTGCGCATTTTTAACAACTTGAGCTGCGTAGGCCTTGAATTCTGGTGTCGCTGCTTCGCGGAAAGCAACCGCTTTCGCAGCAATGACGTGCATCAGGGGACCACCCTGAATGCCAGGGAAGATCGCCGAGTTGATTGCTTTTTCATGTTCGGCTTTCATCATGATGACGCCACCACGTGGACCACGCAACGACTTGTGGGTTGTGGAGGTGACAAAGTCGGCATGGGGCACTGGGTTTGGATACGCACCGCCCGCAACCAGACCCGAGTAATGTGCAACATCCACCAACAACAGCGCGCCATTGTCTTTCGCGATTCGGGCTAAGCGCTCAAAATCGATATGCAAAGAATAAGCTGAAGCACCTGCAACGATCATTTTTGGCTTTTGCGTTTTGGCAAGCTGCTCAACCTTATCGTAGTCAAGCACTTCGTTTGCATCCAGGCCATACTGGTGAAAGTTGTAGAGTTTGCCCGAGGCATTAACCGAGGCGCCGTGGGTCAAGTGACCACCTTCAGCAAGGCTCATCCCTAAGACAGAATCACCTGGCTTGAGGAAAGCCAGGTAAACCGCCTGGTTGGCTTGCGAGCCAGAGTTTGGTTGGACGTTAGCCGCTTCGGCGCCGAACAGCGCTTTGAGGCGATCGATTGCAAGCTGCTCCACGATGTCGACATATTCACACCCACCGTAATAACGCTTGCCTGGATACCCCTCAGCGTACTTGTTCGTCATCTGCGTACCCTGCGCCTGCATGACTGCAGGGCTGGCATAGTTCTCAGATGCGATTAGCTCAATGTGCTGTTCTTGACGCTTATCTTCTTTTTGGATGGCGGCCCAAACGTCGGGGTCTACGCGGTCAAGGGTAAGTTTGCGGTCAAACATGAAAAGTCCTGGCGAAATAATGACTAAATAGTGGATAACGCTAGTGTACTGCGCCCCGGAAGGGGCGGTCCCCTTAGGCGGGCGCAGTTACCGTAACACGGGCGAATTTACGTTTGCCCACCTGAACAACGTAGGTGCCAGCTGGCAGCTGCAGTGCCTTGTCTTCAATGCGGTCGCCATCAATCCTGACCCCGCCCTGTTCGACGTTGCGCTGCGCTTCCGCCCCTGAGGCAACCAAACCGGCTTCCCGCAGCAATTTGAGGACACCGACGGGTGCGCCGGCGATCGTGACTTCAGGAATATCGTCCGGGATCGCACCGTCTCGGAAGCGTGCGTCAAAGGCTGCCAAAGCAGCCTCGGCCGCCTGCTGCGAATGAAAACGAGCCACGATTTCCTGAGCAAGCGCCACTTTGGCATCCCGCGGGTTACGGCCGGCATCAATTTCTTGTCGCAATGCAGCAATATCTTCAAGGCTTCGGAAAGAAAGCAGTTCAAAGTACTTCCACATGAGCGTGTCCGAGATTGACATGATCTTGCCAAACATGGACTCGGGTGCCTCGCCAATACCAATATAGTTATTCTTGGACTTGGACATCTTTTCGACGCCATCGGTCCCTTCAAGTAACGGCATGGTCAGAATGCACTGAGGCTCCTGCCCGTACTCTTTTTGCAGTTCACGACCAACCAACAAGTTGAACTTTTGATCGGTCCCACCAAGCTCGAGGTCTGCCTTGAGCGCCACCGAGTCGTAGCCTTGCATCAAGGGGTACAGAAACTCGTGCACCGAGATTGGCACCCCAGTCTTGAAGCGTTTGGTGAAATCATCGCGCTCCATCATTCGCGCCACGGTGTAGCGCGACGCCAACTGGATCATGCCGCGGGCGCCAAGCGGGTCACACCATTCCGAGTTGTAACGGATCTCGGTGCGTGCGGGATCCAAGACCAAACTAGCCTGCGCGTAATAGGTCTTGGCGTTTGACTCGATTTGCTCGCGAGTGAGCGGAGGCCGAGTACTGTTGCGTCCGGACGGGTCACCTATCATGGAGGTGAAATCGCCAATCAAAAAGATCACGGTGTGGCCGAGATCTTGGAGCTGACGCATCTTATTGAGTACGACCGTGTGACCGAGGTGTATATCTGGCGCCGTTGGGTCAAGACCAAGCTTGACACGCAAGGGCACGCCGGTCGCATGGCTACGGGCAAGCTTTTGAGCAAACTCTGCTTTGACGAGAAGCTCTTCACAGCCACGCTCAACAATTCGTAAGTTAGACTCAATTGCAGGCGTAATCGGATATTTTGTAGTCGACATAACAGAAGTAAGCGTAAGAATGCACTAAAAATCGGAAAAAAACGTGTCGGGCTTGCTGAAATCGGCTAACATTCGTAACAGCCAAGCCGACATCATACGCAAACTAGCGGGTAGCCGCCATGCGTAACGGCGAAGCTCATACGTTTTTATTTCAGGATTCGTTCTACATGCATTCAGTTTCTGACACTCCCGAGCGGCGCTCAAGTCTTGTTCCAGGCGCAATTATCAGCCTGGCGCTGGTCGCCGGCTTGGCTGCAGTCGCGCTTGGCGTCGTGCATCCGCCGCAAACAGAACGAACCGATCTGATCGAGCAACCAATCCCAGAGCAGCGGTTGGTTCAGAATGTCGTGCCCTTTCCTCTACCGGCCGACCCAACGCCTGTCGAACATACAGCCACTGAAACACCCTACATTACCGAGACGCGGATTCGCGCGGGTGACACGCTGGCCTCAGTACTGAAACGAGTGGATGTGTCTAACTCCGATTTACTCAATTTTCTAGCCCGAGAACCCAAAGCACGCTCGATCTACAAGCTATTTGCGGGACGTACCGTGCAAGCGGGATCGGATCACAATGGCAACCTGCTCTGGGTCCGCTATATCTATAGTCCGAATAGTGAAGTCAACGGCCAGGGCATTGCCAAAACACTGCAAATCTCGACGACTGAGTCCGGATTCAAAGCAGAAGAGCTTGAACTACCCCTCGAGTCGCACACAGAGGTCGCTGTTGGCACCATTCGTACCTCCCTCTTTGCCGCCACTGACATTGCCGGGATCCCAGATGGAATCACGTCGCAAATGGCGGAAGTCCTAAGTAGCAAGATTGATTTCTTACGCGGCTTGCGTCCGGGTGATCAATTCCGAGTGGTCTACGAGACCCGTAGTATTGGTGGCCGTATCGCCGGCGCTGGTCGCGTACTAGCGCTCGAGTTCGTCAATGGTGGCAAGCCCTACAGCGCTGTCTGGTTTAGCCCTGATGGTGAGACCGGTAGCTACTACGACCTTGAGGGCGAGAGCCTGCGGGGTGCTTTTTTACGTAACTCACTGAAATTTTCGCGTGTGAGTTCAACATTTGGAATGCGTACCATTCGCGGTGTGCAGGCTTGGTCTGGTTTCCACCCCGGCGTAGACTACGCCGCGCCCATGGGTACGCCAATTCATGCCACAGCGGACGGCACAGTAGACTTTGTGGGCTGGAGAGACGGTTACGGCAACACAATCATTTTGCGCCACCACAGCAAAATCACCACGCTCTATGCCCATCAAAGTCGCTTCGCCGATGGCATCAAGGCGGGATCCAAAGTTTCGCAAGGTCAGTTGATCGGCTATGTGGGCTCGACTGGCTGGTCGACAGGACCACATTTGCATTATGAATTCCGCGTGGCGGACAAGCCAATTGATCCCCTGCAGGCTACCGCAAATATGCCGGTATCGAAGCCACTTGAGCCAGAACACCGCGCGCTGTTCGCCAAAGTTATCGCTCCATATCAACAGCAGCTGCAGGTACTGGCTAAGTACCAAGAAGCGATCCCCGAAAGCAGTAACGTCGCTAGTCGTTAAACGTAACGGTGACGATCAACCCGGGCTCCTGCTATATCGGTTTGATGTCAGGCACAAGCCTGGACGGCATTGATGCCGTATTGGCGCGCTTCGATTCAAACGGACATCCCACGATTCTTTCTAGAGCAAGCGTCCCTTTGACGCTGAGCTTAAAAGATGAGCTTCTTGCTTTAAATACGAGTGGTGTCGATGAACTCGCGCGCGCTGCAAAGGCGTCTAATGCGCTCGTTGAACTGTATGCACTGGCAGTTGAGCAAGCGCTCGCTCACTCGGCTGTTTCAGTAAAAGAGGTCTCTGCTATCGGGGCGCACGGTCAAACCGTCAGACATTGCCCATACGATGGTTACACCCTCCAGTTAAACGCTCCCGCAAGACTCGCCGAACTAACCGGCATAACTGTAATTGCAGATTTTCGAAGTCGCGACGTTGCGGCCGGCGGGCAAGGCGCGCCCCTTGTTCCAATGTTTCATGCGGGAGTCTTTGCAGCACCGCATACGCGTGTCGTACTTAACCTTGGGGGCATTGCAAACATTACGATCCTGCGACCAGAGGCTGAACCGCAGGGCTTTGATACGGGTCCAGCAAATGTCTTGATGGACCTGTGGTGCCAATTGCACACTGACAAGCCGTACGACGCAAACGGACAGTGGGGTGCGGGTGGAACAGTCGATCAGCGCCTACTTAAAGTCCTTATTGAAGAGGAGCCTTGGTTCGCACTGCCACCACCAAAGTCTACTGGGCGTGATCTGTTTAATCGGACTTGGTTAGAACAACGACTCACGCAAGCAGGCATTGCCATCTTCGATCCAGCGCGCAGACAAGATGTACAAGCAACGCTGCGATCCTTGACGGCAGAAACCGTTGCGCGCGCGGTCTGTGCCCACGCACCAGACGCAAAAGATTTATTGGTTTGTGGGGGCGGCGCGCACAACAAAGCATTGTTGGATGATCTGCGCAACTTACTCGGTTGCGCAGTCGAGCAGACAGATAAGGTGGGGATTGGCACACAAGATGTTGAGGCACTTGCGTTCGCTTGGCTCGCCTGGGCGCATCAACAAGGCATCGCAGTAAGTCGCCCCGCCGTAACCGGAGCTCGCGGCAAGCGCATTCTAGGCGCTTGCTGGCCAGCCTAGCCGCTCGTAAGCGGCTCAGGCTTTAAACGTTTAAACAGAGAAGGACGAGCCGCAACCACAGGTTGTGGTTGCATTCGGGTTGCGAATTACAAACTGCGAGCCTTCGATGTCTTCTTTGTAGTCGATTTCAGCACCAACCAAATACTGAAAGCTCATGGGATCCACGAGTAGCGACACACCATTTTTTTCCAATGTCGTGTCATCTTCGTTTACGTCCTCATCAAACGTAAATCCATATTGAAAGCCCGAGCAACCACCACCTTGAACAAAAACACGCAACTTAAGGTTGGCGTTACCTTCTTCAATCAACAAGTCTTTGACTTTCGCTGCCGCCGAATCCGTGAAAAGAATTGGAGTGGGTGGTGCTTGCAAATCAACGGTCTGTGTCACTGTGCTCATGGTGTAGCTCCTGCCCAAATGTTGGGCGACTGACTAATACTAAAACGATACCCGACTAGGATGGTCAACTATAACGCAAACGAAAGGTGTTACTGAAGATCAACCCTGCGCGATGCAAGGACAATATCCCCATCCAGAACCTGTACGGTCACAAACGTTACTTTCATGTCACTCGGTACCGCTAGGACACCCTGACTACGCTGGAATTGCTCAAAACTAAGCTTCAGGCTGTCCGTAAGTTCCGGAGTCACACCTGGGGTGGCTCCTGTTGAAACTGCATTGGGGTCAGGTACCGCTTGCCGAGGCAACAACGAGATCTCCGTCTCTTTATCACCTAACATACCGGCGGCAACAAACTGAAGCCGAGCATTGACACGCTCCCCAGGCTTGCCACTGCGCATCAGCAGCACGCGATAATTCAGATTTGCACCGTTGCGCTCTAGCTCAACTGCACGCAATGCAACGGATCCTTGTGGCCCGGGAGGCAGCAACTGCTCGTAAAACGCCAGGTGGTCTTTACTGCGGCCTAACTCAACTTGAAGCTGCGCAAGATTTTTTTCGAGCTGTGCGCGTGCGGATCGCTCAATCGTCAGCTCATTACGTAAGTGCTCATTGCGAATCTGCGCTTCTCGGATTTGTGTTTCGAGTTCGCCGCGAATCGTTGCTTGAGCCAGCCTCTCGGTACGTAAATGCAAAACAACGTCTTCTGCACTTGGACGTTGTGTAAAGAAAATCCCCGCAGCAGCGCCTGCTGCAATTAGCAGCAAAGCACCACCACTCCAAAAAACGAACGTTCGACCCGCGCTCTTTAGCATGCGCTAAGGAAGAATGGCGACTTGATTTAGACCCATACTTTCAGGCAAGCCGAACATCAGATTCATGTTCTGTATAGCTTGACCAGCAGCGCCTTTCACCAAGTTGTCTTGCACGACCAGAATAATCAAGCGATCACCATTTCCTGGGCGATGCAAGGCGATACGCAAGGTGTTCGAGGCTCGAACCGAGCGCGTGTCCGGCAAGCTACCAGCCGGCAAAACATCGACAAAGGCTTCGTTGGCGTAACGCTGCTCAAACATAGCTTGGAAGTCTGTATCGCGTGCCTCGGGCAAAATGCGCACGTAAATCGTGCTGAGCATTCCCCGAATCATAGGAACAAGGTGTGGCACAAACGTCAGGCCAACAGGATGCCCAGCCAACTGATCGAGTTGAGCTTTAATTTCTGGGTGATGACGATGGCCCGCGACCCCATAAGCCTTGAAGTTATCACTGGCCTCGGAGAACAAGCTACCGACTTCCGCCTTACGCCCTGCTCCGCTCACGCCAGACTTTGAGTCTGCAATGATATCGCTCGTGTCAATCAGCGGTTTGCCACCAAGCAAAGGCGCAAGCCCCAACAAAATCGTGGTTGGGTAACAACCGGGGTTTCCAACCACGCGCGCTTTAGCCAAGGCGGGGCGATTGAGTTCAACCAAACCATACACTGCCTCGTCCAATACATCGGGGCAGGTATGAGGGATTTTGTACCAGTGCTCAAAGGTCTTAATGTCTTTTAAGCGAAAGTCTGAGGCAAGATCAATGAGCCGGACACCGGCTGCTAGCAACTCTTTCGCTTGGCTCATTGCCACACCGTGCGGTGTCGCAAAAAATACAACATCGCAACCCGTTAAAGGCGCTTTTTCGGGCGTTGAAAATGCGAGCTTTACATGCCCACGCAGGTTGGGGAACATCTCGGCAACAGGCATGCCATCTTCTTTGCGTGAAGTGATAGCCGTCAATTCAACCCCTGGGTGCTGCGCAAGCATGCGCAGCAGCTCGACTCCGGTATATCCGGTGCCGCCAACGATACCAACCTTGACAGGTTTCGAGGAGGTGCTTGATGTCGTGTTTGCCATGTTTTTTACCCTAGTGTTCGCCGTCTTACCTGCAATGATACTTGTCGTAAGAAAAAAAAAACAGGCCGCTTGCGCGGCCCGTTTGCATAGGGCCCGCTGTTGCGGTCCCTGGCGGTGCTGCTTATCGCTTGCTGAACTGCTTGCGACGACGCGCCTTGTGGAAACCGACTTTCTTACGTTCGACTTCACGGGCATCACGCGTAACCAAACCGGCTTTCGACAGTGCTGGCTTAAGCGTTGCATCGTAATCAATCAGCGCACGGGTAATACCGTGACGTACCGCACCGGCTTGACCGCTTTCGCCGCCACCGTGTACGTTGATATGAAAATCAAATGAACCAGTATGGCCGGTCAGCTCAAGCGGCTGACGCACAACCATACGGCCTGTTTCGCGAGCGAAATATTCGTCAACGGGTTTGCCATTGACGACGATTTTGCCTGCACCTTTTTTCATGAAGACACGAGCCACCGAAGTCTTGCGGCGGCCGGTTCCGTAATTCCAATTACCGATCATGGCCTGTCCTTAAAATTCGAGGGTCTGTGGCTGTTGGGCAGAATGCGGGTGCTCGGCACCGGCATAGACCTTCAGCTTTTTAATCATCGCGTAACCCAAAGGACCTTTAGGCAACATGCCCTTAACGGCCTTTTGAATTGCACGACCCGGAAAACGCTCTTGCAACTTAGCAAAGTTCGTTTCGCGAATACCGCCTGGGTAAGTCGTGTGACGGAAATACTTTTTGTCTTGCGACTTATTACCGGTTACGACGATATCAGCTGCATTGATAATGACGATGTAATCGCCCGTATCAACGTGGGGCGTGAACTCTGGCTTGTGTTTACCGCGCAAACGGCGTGCGACTTCGCTGGCCACACGACCGAGGACTTTGCCCTTCGCGTCAATCACGAACCAGTCACGCTTGACTTCATGCGGCTTAGCCACAAATGTCTTCATGATTGGATCCTAAAAAATTCTCGCCGAGACCATCCCGGAAAGACCCTCAGTCAAATGATTTTTGCCAAAGCGTTATGTGCCGCCCGTGCTAAAAATCGTACAGATCGAGGAAAGCCTTTGATTCTACAATAAAAAACGGGTGCAAGCCAAATGGCTACACCCGCTTAAGCACAAGCCACCCTTAGGTGACCCGAACAAACCAAAGATTACTTCTTGGCGCGCGACAACGCGGCACCCACGTACTGATCGTAAGAAGCCTCAGCGATACGGAACCAGGGCACCAACTCATCGCGATAGCCCATGTAGTTCGCTAAGATTCGCTTGAATCGCTCGTTTTTAGCCGAGGTTTGCTCGTAAACCTTTTGCGTCGCATCCCAACATGCATCCATTACTGCACGGGGGAAGGGGCGTAACTGCGTACCTTGCGACAGCAAACGACGCAGGGCGGTCGAGTTCAAGTTGTCGTAGCGGGCGGTCATGGTGACCGTGGCCGCACGGCTGGCTGCTTCAATAATCGACTGGTAGCTCTTAGGCAGCTTTTCCCACTCGCCCTTGTTGATGTAGAGCGACGTCTGTGCACCGCCCTCCCACCAGCCTGGGTAGTAGTAGAACTTAGCGACTTTGGCAAAGCCGAGTTTTTCGTCATCGTAAGGACCGACGAACTCAACCGCATCAAGCGTACCTTTTTCGAGCGCAGGGTAAATGTCACCCGCGGGCAACTGTTGGGGCACAACACCCAGTAACGACAGGACTTCGCCCGCAAAACCGGCCGTCCGCATCTTGAGTCCCTTGAGGTCATCAACGGATTTAATTTCTTTGCGATACCAGCCGCCCATCTGGGTGCCGGTGTTTCCGAGGGGGAAGTTGATGATGTTGTAGTCACCATAGACTTCGCGCATGAGCTTCATGCCATCCGCTTCCCACATCCAAGCGTTCATCTGGCGCACGTTCAGACCAAAAGGAACTGCCGTATCAAAGCTAAGCGAAGGATCTTTACCGTGGTAATAGTAGCCACTGGAGTTACCCATCTCGACGGTATTCTTTTGTACCGCATCCAACACTTGCAGCGGCGGAACAATTTCGCCGCCAGGAAAATTACGGATATTGAACTTGCCGTTCGTGCCTTCACGCACGTAACGCGAGAACAACTCGCCTGTACCCCACAGCGTATCCAAACCGCGGGTAAAGCTCGAGGCCAACCGCCAGTTAAGCGTGGGGGTGTCTTGCGCAAAAACAGGTGCGGCCACTGCCGCGCTGCCGGCGACTGCGCCGACACTAGCTTTCTTTAAGAACGAACGACGTTGCATACGAGGTCTCCTCGGGAAGTTTATTCAGGCGTATCAAGACACCCGATTGCGGCAATATTACACCGCTCAAGGGCGCAAAATACTCCAATCCCGAGATAGCTCGGGCATTCCCTAGGTCCCGGCGATTGCCATGCGTTCGATCAATATCGAACCGGTCGTTTTGCTGCCGCGGGTAATCGTATCAGCCCCCACAGCCACGATTTGGGCAAACATCTCTTTAAGATTGCCCGCGATCGTGACTTCTTCCACCGCATGCTGAATTTTGCCGTTCTGAACCCAATAACCAAACGCACCCCGGGAATAGTCCCCAGTCACATAGTTCACGCCCTGCCCAATCAACTCGGTGACCAACAGTCCGGTACCCATTTTGCGCAACATCGCGTCCAAATTATCTTGTCTGCGGGTTTGCGTCGAGCGCATCACTAAATTATGCGAACCGCCAGCGTTACCCGTCGTCGTCATCCCCAGCTTACGAGCGGTGTAGCTAGAGAGGAAATAACCCTGCAACACACCAGCACGGACCAGTTCGCGGGCTTGTGTGCGCACGCCTTCTTCATCAAAGGGGGAACTACCCATCGCACCTTTGATGTGAGGGTCTTCGGCAATCTCAATGTGGGACGGAAATATCTCTCTACCGAGCGCATCCAGCAAAAAGCTGGTTTTCCGGTAGAGAGCGCCACCATTTACCGCTTGCGTTAACGCACCCAACAAACCCAGGGCCAGGGGCGCTTCAAACAGCACCGGGAAATGGCCGGTTGGAATCCGTCGTGCAGATAACCTGGACAAGGCCCGCTCAGCGGCGTAACGGCCCACTGCAGCAGGGTTAGCCAATTTTTTTGCCGACCGGTCGCTAGTCGACCAATAGTCGTGCTGCATGGAGCGGCCACGCCCCGCAATCGGTGCCACAGAGAGTCCATGCCTTGAAAACGCATAACCATCAAGAAAGCCGCGCGTATTCCCTAGAATAAAGTGGCCCTCGTGGGTGTCGATCGACGCTCCTTCGGTATTTGTAATGCGCTTGTCTGTGGCCAAGGCGGCGTGCTCGGCTTCCAGTGCCATCTCGGTGGCTTGCTCGACGCTGACCGCCCAAGGATGGTGTAGTTGCAGGGTGTTGCGCGCACCGACTGCCAACAAATCGGCGTCCGGTAAGCCGGCGGCTGGGTCTTCAGCGGTGTAGCGGGCGATATGCCAGGCAGCTTCTACTGTCTGACGCAACGCTGCGTCAGAAAAGTCTGAAGTTGAGGCTGAACCGCGGCGTTGTCCTGCAAATACAGTGATATCTAGGGATCGATCGCGTGTTTGTTCAACGGTTTCGACTTTACCCCGGCGTACCGAAACCGCTAAACCTTGTGCTTCGGAGGCCTCAGCCGCGGCATCGCTCGCCCCCAGGCTGCGTGCATAGTCAAGTGTACGGGTCACCAAATCTTCAAAAACCGGACGATTTTTAGCGATTGGCAAGAAAGAATGTGATGTAGCCATATTGGTCCATTAGCGTGAAGCTTTATGATAGCCCCTATGACACACGAAATACCTCAATCTCCTGACGAACTTCCGGACAACGTTTACGACGGCCCCAGCAAGTCGCAAGTCAAGCGCGACATGCTGGCGTTGCTCGACCTTGGCAAAGAGCTCGTCGACCTGTCGCCGGAGCGACTGAAACAGCTTCCTCTCTCAGAACGCCTCTACGAAGCGATTCGGCTTGCGCAACGGACAACGAGCCGCGAGGGTTTACGTCGACAAGTACATTATGTCGGCAAACTCATGCGTGATGCGCAGTCCGACGAGATCCGCACGCAGCTCGACACCTGGAAAAACGGCTCCCGTGAGCAGACGCAGACCATGCATCGCCTCGAAACGCTGCGCGATCGATTGTTAAAAGACGACGGGGCGCTTACCACTCTTCTCGAAAAATATCCTCAGGCCGACGTGCAACACTTGCGCAGCCTGATTCGTGAAGGGCGCAAAGAAGTCACCGCAAATCAGGCATTGCGTCCCGGCCAGGAGCCACAGCGCAAACATTACCGTGCGCTTTTCCAGGCGCTTAAGTCTTTACAGGACTCGGAAACACAAGATTCGGACACCACAGCATGACAACACCCACCCTACTCGACTGTGTTGAGCACGAAACCGGTCAACAACCAACCCACAGCGTGATCTGGTTACACGGACTCGGTGCAGATGGCCACGACTTTGCGCCGATCGTGCCAGAGCTACGGTTACCGGCATCCCTGGCAGTGCGCTTTGTTTTTCCGCACGCAAGTATCCAGCCCGTCACGATCAACGGCGGCATGGCGATGCGGTCCTGGTATGACATCCTCACACCCAACCTAGTCAAACGTGAGGACGAAGTTGGCATTCGCGTTTCTGAACAAGCGGTTCAAGCACTGATTGCGCGTGAAAACGCCCGCGGTGTGCCGAGCTCACGCATCGTTCTGGCTGGGTTCTCTCAAGGTTGTGCGATGACCTTACACACAGGCATTCGCTTTAGAGAAAAACTCGCAGGGCTCATGGGTTTGTCGGGTTACCTTCCTTTAATTGATATGGCTGCACAAGAACGTCACTCAGCCAACGCCACCACACCAATTTTTTTAGCGCATGGCACACACGACCCGGTGGTGACACTCGAGCGTGCCGAAGCCTCAAGAGCTAAGCTCGTTGATCTAGGTTATGTCGTGCAATGGCACACCTACCCGATGCCTCACTCTGTGTGCGCACAAGAGATCGACGATATTTCCAGTTTTTTGCAAAGCGTCTTGCTTTAAATCATTCAAAGGTTTTTCTGATGACCGCAGCTTCAACACCTGTTCGCACGCGCTTCGCGCCCTCACCTACAGGTTTTCTGCATTTGGGCGGTGCACGCACCGCACTGTTTTCTTGGGCGTTTGCGCGCCACTATGGCGGCACGTTTATTTTGCGCGTCGAGGACACTGATCTCGAGCGCTCAACACCCGAGGCCGTGCAGGCAATTCTGGATGGCATGACATGGCTTGGCCTGACTCCCGACGAAGGTCCATTCTTTCAAATGCAGCATATGGACCGCTATCGTGAAGTTGTGGCACAAATGTTGTCTGCAGGAACCGCCTATCACTGCTACAGCTCACCAGATGAAGTTGAAGCCATGCGCGAGCGTGCACGTGCAGCAGGACAAAAGCCACGTTACGACGGCACCTGGCGCCCCGAGCTCGGAAAAAAACTCCCACCGATTCCAGCAGATCGCAAACCGGTCGTACGTTTCAAAAGTCCGCAAGACGGCGCAACAGCGTGGGTGGATATGGTCAAAGGTCCGATTAGCTTTGATAACACCGAACTGGACGATCTGGTGATTGCGCGTCCAGACGGCACACCCACCTATAACTTCTGTGTGGTAGTCGATGACTGGGACATGCGTATCACCCATGTGCTGCGCGGCGATGATCACGTCAACAACACGCCACGCCAGATTACGATTTTGCGAGCACTGGGCGCCCCCATCCCTGAATACGGCCACGTGCCAATGATTCTTGGACCCGATGGTGAGAAGCTATCCAAGCGCCATGGCGCGGTGAGCGTCATGGAATACGACCGAGACGGTTACCTGCCCGAGGGAATGATTAATTACCTTGCGCGTCTGGGCTGGAGTCACGGCGATGATGAACTCTTTACCCGCGAGCAGTTAGTCGCATGGTTTGATCCGCAACATCTTTCGAAGTCCGCGGCACAATGGGATCCCAAAAAACTAAATTGGGTCAACGCCCACTACATCAAACACTACGATGATCAGATGCTCGCAAAGATTGTGGCGCCGCGCGTGACCGCGCGCGGGGGTGACCCGCAACGCACCGATCTAGTGGCCGTCGTCAAACTCCTCAAGGACAGAGCTGAAACACTTGAACAACTTGCAGAAGCAGCGATGTTGTTTTGCGGTACGTTCACACCAGCAAACGATGACTTGCGAGCACAGCATCTCACAGAGCCTGCGCGACAAGTCCTGGGTGACTTCGCCAAGCAAGCAGAAGCGCTTGCCTGGGACCGCGACAAGATTGCCGCACTGATTAAATCTCTACTTGCAGCCCATGGCTTGAAAATGCCACAGCTCGCTATACCGCTGCGTGTCGCTGTAGCGGGCACAACACAAACACCGGCAATTGATGCGGTACTAGAGATACTGGGTAAACAAACCGTGCTTGCGCGGATCGCTACTGTAGTTTGAAACTTGCGTGTACCTTTTGAGCGGTCATCGGACGGCTCCCTGCCTTGTCCTCTCTCACTACAGCGCGCTTGGCATCGTTGCGCTCAATAAGATAGGTGGAGACATAGATAGGGTCACGGTAGTCTACTAACTCGCCATTCGAACGATGCGTGCGCAAGACGAGTTTGCCCGCAGGAGCATCCCAACAGCCCGCTTCACGCAACTCTGAACGAATGTTGCGCCCCTGCTTGACGCGCGTCTGCTGCGTCATTTTTCCATCCGGACTCAAGGTCAGCAAGGTTTGTATCTCACCCACCACACCAGGCTGTTTGCGCAAAATGTACCAAGCACCAACAAGCAGATTGTCAACCGGCGGCGCGATACAGACGGGTTCGGTCAGATTTTGAGGC
The DNA here is from genome assembly GCF_019923725.1 of Zwartia hollandica. Lineage (GTDB taxonomy): Bacteria > Pseudomonadota > Gammaproteobacteria > Burkholderiales > Burkholderiaceae_B > Zwartia > Zwartia hollandica. The sequence goes on along the minus strand of NZ_JAHXRI010000006.1, from coordinate 802,092 downwards.
GCGGGAATCAATGTCGAACCCTCGGGCCTTGGGATGGCGCAACCGACTAAAGCGGCCGCCGCCACAACACACATCAAAACAGACCGAACTTTCGAAATACCCAAATCACCCATCCCGGCTCCCGCGCTTGTCGAGTTAATTCATCACACACTCGCCATATTGCAACAAAACGAGTCATTCAGCTAAGAATTTTCAATTAAAAAAATTAAACTTTGCTTTGCTTTGTTGTTGTCCTACACACCTTAAAAATAACTTATCTTCGTACCGTTTCCCGCGGGTAAGCGGGAAACCCAAGCCACACAAAGCTCAGCGCCGAAGCGCTTACTGCACAGCATGACAAAAATATTACTCTTTGCAGATCAAGGGTTAACACTAGAAAATAAATTTAACTTTTTACTATTGCTCTGATTGATTAGACCTACTAGAATTGGTAACGAAATCGAAGAAAAACACTACATGTAGTGGTAAACCCATTCTCGAACGGGGCGTGTGCCACGTTCACCTAGCAGGAGCTTTTATATGCAAACAACAACAGGCGCAGTGTTAAGACAAGAGTCTGCACCGCAATTTGCGGCCACAGCGGCCCCAACCACCGAAGCCACCTGGACTCAATATCACATCATCCGACGCAATGGCGCTGTGGTGAATTTTGAGCCGAGCAAGATCGGCATTGCCATGACAAAGGCTTTCTTAGCCGTAAATGGTGGGCAAGGCGCAGCATCGGCGCGCGTTCGCGAACTTGTTGACTCTCTGACACGTCAAGTTGTTCAAGCGTTGGTTCGGGGCCGCCCAAATGGCGGCACGTTCCATATAGAAGACATTCAAGACGCCGTCGAGTTAGCACTGATGCGCTCAGGCGAGCACGATGTTGCCCGCTCCTATGTGTTGTATCGCGAACGCCGCGCTCAAGAACGCGCCAAATCAAACAGTGAACAAGCGCCCGTTGAAGCCAGCACGTTGCATGTGACTGAGAGTGGCGTACGCAAACCGCTAGACATGGCAAAGTTGCAAGCAACAATTGAATCCGCGGGCCAAGGGCTAGGCGAATTCGTCGACACGGCAGCGATCCAGAAAGAAACGCTCAAGAACCTGTACGACGGTATACCAATCGACGAGGTCTACAAGTCTGCCATTCTGGCCGCGCGCTCTATGGTCGAAAACGATCCGGCTTATAGCAAAGTCACCGCACGTCTGTTGCTGCATACGATCCGCAAGGAAGTTCTGTCCGAAGAAGCCTCGCAAGAGGATATGAACACCCGCTATGCCACTTACTTCCCAAAGTTCATTAAGCGCGGCGTTGAAGCGGGGCTCTTGAATTCCGAACTGTCACGCTACGACCTGCCCCGACTGGCCGCTGCGCTCGATGCAAGCCGTGACTTGCAGTTTGACTACCTTGGCTTACAAACGCTGTACGACCGCTACTTCCTGCACATTCGTGGTCAACGCATAGAACTACCCCAGGTATTCTTCATGCGCGTGGCGATGGGCCTGGCAATCGGTGAAATTGACCGCGAAACCCGCGCGATCGAGTTCTATCAGATTCTGTCGTCTTTCGACTTCATGAGCTCGACACCAACACTGTTCAACGCAGGTACATTGCATTCGCAACTGTCCTCTTGCTACCTAACAACAGTGTCGGACGACTTGGACGGTATCTACGAAGCAATCAAAGAAAACGCGCTTCTCGCAAAATATGCTGGCGGCCTGGGCAACGACTGGACACCAGTTCGAGCAATGCGCAGCCATATCAAAGGCACCAACGGAGAAAGCCAGGGTGTTGTGCCTTTCCTCAAAGTGGTGAACGACACAGCCGTGGCGGTCAACCAAGGTGGCAAACGCAAGGGCGCAGTCTGCTGCTACCTCGAAACCTGGCACCTCGATGTCGAGGAATTCCTAGAACTGCGCAAAAACACGGGTGACGAGCGTCGCCGTACGCACGACATGAACACGGCTAACTGGATTCCAGACCTATTCATGAAGCGCGTCATCGAAGGTGGCGACTGGACGCTGTTCTCACCTTCCGATTGCCCAGACCTCCACGAAAAGGTCGGTGCCGAATTCGAAAAAGCCTATGTCGGCTACGAAGAGAAAGCGGCGCGTGGCGATTTGCCACTGTTTAAGAAGATGCCTGCGATCAATATGTGGCGCAAGATGCTGTCGATGCTGTTTGAAACCGGCCATCCTTGGATTACCTTCAAAGACCCCTGCAACATCCGTTCACCACAGCAACACGTTGGCGTCGTACACAGCTCAAACCTGTGCACCGAAATCACACTCAACACCAACGACTCTGAAATTGCGGTTTGCAACTTGGGCTCAGTCAACTTGTTGGCACATCTCAAGCAGAACGCCGATGGCTCACAATCTCTAGACCAAGACAAACTGCAACGCACGATCAAGATCGCGATGCGGATGCTGGACAACGTGATCGACATCAACTACTACGCTGTCGATAAAGCTCGCAATTCAAACGTGCGTCATCGTCCTGTGGGTATGGGCATCATGGGCTTCCAGGATTGCTTGCATGTCATGCGTGTACCTTACGCATCACAGGCAGCGATCGAGTTTGCTGATCGTTCAATGGAAGCGGTTTGCTATTACGCCTACAGCGCATCGAGTGATCTCGCTGCAGAGCGTGGTCGTTACGCAAGCTTCGATGGTTCGTTGTGGTCGCGTGGCATCTTGCCGCATGACTCGATTGCACTGCTGCGTGAGAATCGTGGTGGCTATGTTGAAGTCGATGAATCCATCACGATGGATTGGGATTCGTTGCGTGCACGCATCAAACAACAAGGCATGCGTAACTCAAATTGCATTGCAATTGCCCCAACTGCAACAATATCGAATATTATTGGTGTGTCTGCGTGCATCGAACCAACTTATCAAAACTTGTACGTTAAATCGAACCTCTCCGGCGAGTTCACTGTGGTCAACGAACATCTCGTTCGCGACCTCAAGAAACTAGGCATCTGGGACGAAGTCATGGTCGCTGACCTCAAGTACTTCGACGGTAGCCTGTCCCGCATCGATCGTGTTCCGGCCGAATTGCGGACGCTATACGCTACAGCTTTTGAAGTCGAACCCAATTGGATCGTCGAATGTGCTGCGCGCCGTCAGAAGTGGATCGATCAAGCACAGTCACTCAACATCTACATGGCTGGTGCTTCGGGTAAGAAACTCGATGACACTTACAAGCTCGCTTGGTTGCGTGGTTTAAAGACCACCTACTATCTGCGTACATTGGGCGCGACAAGTGCAGAAAAATCAACAGGTCGTGGTGGGGAGCTCAACGCGGTTAACGCGTCGGGCGCGGGCTCCACGAGCGGTACGTTTGCTTCAGCAGCCTCGGCTCTGCCGGAACCTGAAATTCTCGGAGCGGTTTGCACGATGAAGCCTGGTGACCCAGGTTTCGAAGAGTGCGAAGCCTGCCAATAACCGCTACCGGAAAAAATTATGCTGACCTGGAACGACGAACCCTCTCCACAAACCGCGGCGCCACTTGCCGCCGGTGGCGCACCGATGCCGGCCTCGATGCCGGCACGCCCCGCCACTGGTGTTTTTGGAGACTCTGCCTTACCTACCCCTGGTTTAACGCAAAAACCTCAAGCTGTTGATTCTGCTACCCGCGTAAATGTCGCGGACAAGCGAATCATCAACGGCCAGACAGACGTGAACCAACTGGTACCTTTCAAGTACAAGTGGGCTTGGGAAAAATATATCGCAACTTGCGCCAACCACTGGATGCCGCAAGAAATCAATATGTCTCGCGATATTGCCTTGTGGAAGAACCCCACGGGCTTAACCGAAGACGAGCGACGCATCATTAAGCGTAACCTCGGCTTTTTTGTTACGGCCGACTCACTCGCCGCAAACAATATCGTTCTGGGCACGTATCGCCACATCACAGCGCCTGAATGCCGCCAGTTTTTGTTACGCCAAGCTTTTGAAGAAGCGATCCACACCCACGCTTACCAATATATTGTTGAAAGCTTGGATTTGGACGAATCTGAGATTTTCAACGCCTATAACGAAGTTCCGTCGATTCGCGCGAAAGATCAGTTTCTGATCCCCTTTATTGACGCAATCGCCGATCCCCACTTCAAAACGGGCACGCTCGAAGCGGATCAAACACTTTTGAAGTCACTCATTGTGTTTGCTTGCCTGATGGAAGGCCTGTTCTTCTATGTTGGCTTTACGCAAATTCTGGCACTTGGTCGCCAAAACAAGATGACAGGTGCCGCCGAGCAGTACATGTACATCCTGCGCGATGAGTCCATGCACTGCAATTTCGGTATTGATCTGATCAACACGATTAAGCTCGAAAATCCACAACTTTGGACGCCCGCCTTCCGCGAAGAAATCCGCGGTCTGTTCGCCAAAGCGGTTGACTTGGAATACGCTTACGCTGAAGACACCATGCCTCGCGGCGTGCTGGGTCTGAACGCGCCAATGTTCAAGTCTTATCTGCGTTTTATTGCAAACCGCAGATGCCAACAGATTGGAATTGAGCCTCTGTTTGCCCAGGAAGAGAATCCCTTTCCTTGGATGGCAGAAATGATTGATTTAAAGAAGGAACGCAATTTCTTTGAAACACGCGTGATTGAGTATCAAACTGGCGGCGCCCTTAACTGGGAATAATTCGTCTTTTTGAGCCTTGTTACGCTTTAGTACTTGCCAGTGGGCGGCCAAAAAGCCGCCGTGCTGGTGCCATTTGAATTGCTTCGCGCCTCTTAGTGAGAGGCAGTTCAAATGGCTGTGCCGGATTCATTAGCGCAAACCGCTGTGCTACTGCAGTTTAGTAGAGGCTTGTGCCGATGAATAACTCGGGCGAAACGACGTCTCATGGTGGGGCTAGTCGAGCACGGGTTTTAATGTTTGGGACCCTGAACTAAGGAGTATTACCATGGCAACAGCCAAAAAAGCAGCAAAAAAAGCAGTAAAGAAAGCCGCAGCTAAGAAACCTGCAGCTAAGAAAGTCGCTAAGAAAGTAGTTGCTAAGAAGCCAGCAGCTAAGAAAGTAGCGAAGAAAGTTGTTAAGAAAGCAGCAGCCAAGAAGCCAGCAGCGAAAAAAGTTGCAGCTAAGAAGCCAGCCGCTAAAAAAGTAGCAAAAAAGGCAGCTGCTAAGAAGCCAGCAGCTAAGAAAGTAGCTAAGAAAGCAGCGGCCAAGAAGCCTGCTGCCAAAAAAGCTGCTAAGAAGCCTGTTGCAAAAAAAAAATAGTTAAGAAGCCTGCTGCTAAGAAGCCGGCAGCCGCTGCCCCCTCGACCGCTGCAGCTCCAGGTGCAAAAACTGCCCTGAATCCAGCAGCGTCTTGGCCCTTTCCTACGGGCGGCCGTCCCTGAGCGCTTAGCTAAGGTTTTGCAGTATCCGACCGTCCGGTTCGCCGGACGGTTTTTTTATGGCTGCTCAGCGCACGTACCTATCGCTCAGTCGTGAGACTTTGTAACTGCTATGGTCAGTGCGCCCACCTGCGTGCGACAATACCATTCACCATTTTTCACTCGAGGCAACGGCAAACGCATGATTGGCGAAATCCTTCGTTTTTTACTCGATATCATCTTTAATTTAATCGGGGCTGTTCTGTTGGCGCGCGCATGGATTCATGCGGCCAAGCTGCACCCCTTTAATCCCATGTCTAAAGCGATTCACCAAACGACCAATTGGCTGGTGGAGCCCTTACGCAAAATAGTCCCCACGCAAGGGGGCCTATTCGACTGGGCCAGCTTGCTCGGAGCTCTGCTTGCCGCTGTAGCGTACTTGCTGTTGATGTGGTTAGTTTCCACGGCAAGCATGTTGCCCGCCAAGCTTCTCCCAGGGCTCTTAGGTGCAAGTATTGTTACTCTTGGACGTTGGGCACTGAATCTAATCGTTTGGATGACCCTTATTCAAGCTGTGCTGTCTTGGGTTAATCCAATGGCCACAATCATGCCGGTACTGACGACCCTAACCGATCCTCTGCTTGCTCCGATCCGCCGCATCACACCCAAGCTTGGAGCGCTCGATCTGGCGCCGCTTGTTTTGTTGGTGCTCGCTCAAATCGCGATGATGGTGCTCGGTCGCATCAGCTTTTCGTTGTTCCCGTTATTCATTTTGTAACGTATCAAGTGTCGCTTCGCTCGACTCCTCTGTTTCCCGTGATGAAAACGCTCTTCATTTCTGTATTGCAAGGTTTCTACGCGGTCACGCTCGCCTTTACGTTGCAAGCATCGTCCTTAGCGCAGAGTGCCTCACCCACCTCCAATCTGCTCAACGCAGCATCGGGGCAAGCGACAAGCACTCGCGAAACGCCGGCGCAGCCTAGCGAACGAACCCCCGCGGACATCGACGCACAGCTGCAGGACATGCAAAAGCGGCTCGTCGTGACCCAAGCGGATATCGTCAAGGCCCAAGCGGTAATCACTGATGGCACCAACGTAGAAACCACTGCTCGCTTGGCCGCGCAAGATCGCTTGAATCACTTGCGAGGCATGCAAGAGGCCTACAGCCAAATTATTGATAACCTGAAGAACCTACGCCGCGTCACAACAAATCTTGAAACTGCACGTAAAGAAAAACAAAATTGGCACGCCCCCGCAGGGACCGCACCTTGGCCACTTGCCTCAGCAGATGAGCTGCATTTAGCCATCCTGAGGCTACAGTTTCAATTGCAGCACCTCAGACAACGCACAAATATTGTCAATGATTTGATTGCGGATCTGCGTAAGTCACGTAGTCAAATTGAAATTGAACTACGACAATCAAGCGCAGGGGCAGAGACGCAACGCACTAGCGAAGGGATACAGAGACGCCTTGATCGTACCAACTTGGATTTAGCCAATGCCGCGATCGACAAAGATACGATCACCATTGAGCAAACAACGGGTGCAATCAGTCTTGCCACGCTAAAGCTGACTAAAGATTTTTATAATGATCGTTTTGCCTTCACTGAGGAGGACTTCCAAAAAATCAAAGCGGATCTCCAAAAGCGCATTGGCAGCCTGAGAACCCAAGAGCAACAGGCCAGTCTGCGCATCAATCGGACTCTCGATCTCGCGGCAGCTGCCAAAGCAAAGTCTGATGCACTCGATCAAAACGCCACGGCGACACCTGAAGCACGAACAGCCGCCCGCAATGCACGGCTACTGGCAGACCGTCGCGCTGAGGCTGCACGCACCGAGCGTGAACGGTATCGCGCACAGATCGACCTCGATTTACTGATGATCCAAATGTGGGAGATTCGCCGCGATCTTTACGCGAATGTCGATAACAGTCAGCAGCTGGCTGTATTGAAGTCCAAACATGAAGAGTTAGTCCGACAGTTGAATTTAGGTCTGAATTACCTAAATCAGCTAATCGCCGAAAAATCCCAATCAACGCTCGCACTCAACGAGCAATTGCGACAGGCACCGACCGGCGCAGATAAGGCTTTTTTGTCGGAGATGCTCACGCCGCTCGCCGAGCAAATCGATAGTATGCGCGGCCTCTACGCTCTCTTTGAGCGCGCACGACAATACCTAGAGATCAGCGGTTCAGAGATCGCACTCGCCCAACTAAACCAGACCTTCATTCAGCGCTTTAGTGGCTTTAAGGCCGCGCTCGGCGAGTTTGCGAATGATGTTTGGCAGTTCGAGATCTTCGCGGTGGACGACAACATCGTGGTTGATGGGCGGGAAATCAAAACAAAACGTAGTGTGACTGTCGGTAAGACCGTTGGTGCGATGGCCATCCTGATTATTGGCTTTATGCTGATATCGGGGTTAATTCGCCGAACACTCGCTCTGGCAGTGGACAAAGCCAATCTAGGCGCGAGCAAATCTGTCGTATTGGGTCGTTGGCTGACCTTGGCGGCGGGCTTCTCCCTGATTATCACCGCCTTTAATATTGTTGAAATCCCCCTTAGCGCCTTCGCATTTTTTGGCGGCGCACTAGCGATTGGTGTAGGTTTTGGCACACAAAACCTTCTAAAAAATCTGATCAGTGGGGTGATGTTACTTATTGAAAAACCGATTCGTATCGGCGATTTAGTGGAAATCGATGGCATCTTAGGCACCGTTACCTCGATTGGCATTCGATTTTCAACGATCCAAGGGGCACAGGGCAATGATGCCTTAATTCCCAACAGCGTCTTGGTTGAACAAAAGCTTGTGAATTGGACCTACTCCACGCGTGATGCACGTAAGGATGTTCGCGTGACCGTCGCTTATAAGTCCAGCGTCGAGCAAGTGCAGCGCATTCTTGCACAAGTCAGTGCCGAACACCCACAGGTCAAGCAAGTTCCTGCACCCGTCATTACGCTTGAAGACTTTGGCGATAACGGTTTAGTTTTTAATTTACAGTTCTGGATTAAATTGCAAGCAGGCATTATGCCTGGGCAGATACTCAGTGACCTGCGCATCAGTATTCTTGCTGCTTTTGCAGAGGCAGGTATAGAGCTGCCGTTCCCACAACGCGCGGTTATGTTTGATCAGAGCAATCCGATCGCAGTGCAGATCCAAGCGCCGGGCACCCCAGCGCTTTAACAAAGCGCTGATCGCGCGTCCAGCTAATTATTTCTGCGCCGCAGGAACGACTCGCGTGGGGCCAGCTCCGCTAATCACTTGCACCCGTTGGTTCAGCATAATTGGTACATCCGCTTCTTGCGCGATCACACGTGTCTCGCCGTTATCGAGCTTAACGGTGATTTCTAAGCCATCTTTCTTACCGACCTGGTCTTCTAGTGCATCGCCAGCGAGTGCACCTAACACAGCCCCACCAAGAATGGCCAAACTCCTACCTGTACCGCCGCCAATCGTACTTCCCAATATGCCACCCGCCGCGCCGCCAGCGACCATACCAGCACCAGAAGTGCCTTCCTTCTGAATCGTAATCGGACGCACGTTCACCACCGTGCCGTTACGCATCACTTGGTCTCGCTGCGCTTGATTATAGGTATAAACATTTGCTGAAGCAGAAGGCTTTGCACAACCTGATATCAGCGCAACGCTAGTCAGCGCTAGGCTTACTAGTGCGAGCCGACCTAGGCTCGCATGCGTAGAAGAAAATAACTTCATTTGAGTGACTCCTTTGAGCGAACTTATGCAGGTAACCGCAAACCATACTGCGCATGAAACTGCGCATCGATTTCAGCACGGCTCGGCGCATGGTTTTGCGGCCCACGTGAGGCGATCTTGATCGAACCCATCAAGTTCCCCAGTTTAAAGGCATCTTGCCAGGACCACCCGAGTGTCAGTCCATACAAAAGTCCACCACGATGTGCATCACCACAGCCGGTTGGATCCACCACCCCACTCGGGGTAACCGGATCAATGTGGTGCTGATGACCTTCCGTATACAGCGTTGCACCATTTGCACCGCGAGTCACCACAACCGCCTTCAGCCCCTGAGCAAGTTGCTCGATTGACTTACCAGTGCGTTGCTCCACAATACTAGCCTCGTAGTCATTCACGGTCATCGCCTGTGCCAACGCCAACATCTCGAGAATGTCTTTGCCATCATAGAGAGGCATCGCCTGGCCTAAGTCAAAAATAAACGGAGTACCCTGTGCACGCAAACGTTTAGCGTGCGCCACCATTCCAGCCTTCGAATCAGGCGCTACGATCGCCCAGGTTGCGGTACGCCCAGTTAAGTCGTTTTCAGCTGAGCGCTCCATCGCACCGGGGTGAAAGGCGCTGATCTGATTATCGTCTAGGTCGGTTGTAATAAAACACTGTGCAGTCAGCGTGCCAGGTAGGCATTGCAACAAACTGATATCAATCCCGAGCTGCTCAAAGCGATGCAGATAATCGCTGGCATCTTCACCCACAGTTGCGACTGGCACCGGCTTGCCACCCAAGAGTTTCAGGTTATAGGCGATGTTGCCAGCACAGCCACCAAATTCGCGACGCATACTAGGCACAAGAAACGATACGCTTAATGCATGAATACGATCGGGCAGAATATGTTCTTTAAAACGGCCTTCAAAAACGGCAATCGTGTCAAAAGCAACGGAACCACAAATCAATACGGGCGATGTCATACTTAGGCCTCAGGGAAAATAGCGAGTAATTTGAAAACCAGTAATTTGTAAACCAGTCACCTCGATCGGTAAGCGCAAATTGAGCTCTTGGTTCGGGAGAAATGGCTTGTCTTTAAATTGAGTAGGCAAATAGTCATTGGGCGCGAGTCTTTTTCGGACTACCGGCGTATTCGACGCATCTTTAAGCTCTAGCAATAAGTGCGGCCAAGGTTGCGGCTGCAATAGTCGATTACGCATTGAAAAGGCCAGAGTCATCGAAGCGGGGCGTCCTTCAGCTTGCGGTTCACTCGGTTGCTCGAGCGACGACCCGTCTATCGTGATGCGATCTAGGTGCCTGACAAAACTGACCTCACATCTCAAGGACTCGCACATTGTGTTCAGCACAGGTCTCAACCAGGGAATACTTGTCGCCACGTCATTACGGTAGACATAGGCTAACTGAATCAATAAAAAAACAAACGCAAAAAAACTCGCAAAACCCCAAATGACGGTTTTTAAGCCCGCGTTCGCTTCATCTTCAGCTAAAAACTCAGGGGGAGTTCGCCCAGCAACCACACCCTCAGTGCGCAAGCGCGCCTCACCTTGCACACTGATCGTGGGTTCGGGCCGATAATCCTGAGTGAAATCGATGCGCTCTATCGTCTCGGGCTCTTGTGGGGTTTGAGCAGGGGTTGTGACCAGTCGGTCACGATGACGCAGCACGGCAGGCTGCCCCATCCGCTGCAAGTCGGGCGTAGGCTCCGTGCGCAGAGCGGCCGCCGCGCGTGTTGACTCCACTCCCTTCGTTGCACCAGCCAAGCTTGTCAAAGTAGGTAAATTACTGACGAGCGCAGCCCCACCGTCGAAAATATGTTTGCATTGGCCGCAACGCACTAAACCCTCGTGGGCACGCAACTGTTCCAGCGACACAACAAAGTCACTTTGACATTTTGGACAACGCGTGACAAGACTCATTGTTTTACCCTAGGGCTTCGTGCCCGCCAAACACACCCAGCCATCGCGCGCTTGCCAAACTGTCAGCGGCAACCACGGTGCGTAAGCCTGTGCAACTTCTTGCGCTTGTCGTTCAAGCACACCAGACAATACTAAACTACCACCCGAGCACACACGCCCGCTAAGCATCGGTGCGAGCACTTTGAGCGGATTGGACAAAATATTTGCAACCACTACATCAAATTGCCCCTCGGCTAAGCCGTCTGGCAACATTGCCTGAATCGTAACGCGATTAGCGAGCGCATTGTCATGTGTGGCTTGTACAGCCTGGTCATCAATGTCCACCCCTGTTACAGGTCCAGAGCCCAACATCGCCGCTGCAATCGCCAAAATTCCCGAACCACAACCATAATCTAAGACCGTCGCCGTCCGTGGCAGTTCCTTCGCCAACCACTCCAGACATAAATGTGTCGTGGGATGGCTTCCCGTCCCGAACGCTAATCCCGGATCGAGTTGAATCGCGATACAACCAGCCTCAGTCTTTGCAGGCATTTGATCCGCATGCCAACTTGGTACGATCAAAATGTGCGCACCAACCTGAATGGGACCGAACTGCGACTGCGTTAGTCTGACCCAGTCCGCATCAGGCACATCACGCAAGTGCCAAGGCAACTCAGTCGTAGAGTCTAAATCTTGCCGCGCCATGAGTAACAATTGGGCAGGATCCGTTCCGTCAGCCAGCAACACAATCAAGCGATTGCGTACCCAAGCTTGAGTATTCGGTTCGCTACCCGGCTCACCGAAAAGCGGTTGCTCATCCTCAGTATCAAGATCAGCATCTTCAACAGAAACCGATAATGCGCCAGCTTCAAGAAGTGCATCGGACAGCGGCTCAGCCAGAGGTCCGGGACACAACAATACCAATTCACGCATGACAGTTTCCGTAAGCCGGGCTAAGCAGCGCGGCCAAACCGCTCGCCAGAACGCTCAAGCGCGTTCTGCAAGCTTATGTTCGAGATAATGAATACTCGTGCCGCCCTCAACAAAACGACTATCCACCATCAACTCACGATGCAGGGGAATATTTGTTTTGATGCCCTCAACTACCATTTCAGAAAGCGCTATCGACATGCGCGCGACAGCCTGCTCACGCGTATCGCCGTAAGTGATGACCTTGGCAATCATCGAGTCGTAGTTTGGCGGGACGAAATAGCCGTTAAAGGCGTGCGAGTCGATACGCACACCGGGCCCACCAGGCGTGTGCCAGTTCGTGATGCGCCCGGGACTCGGCATAAAGGTAAAGGGGTCCTCTGCATTAATACGGCACTCGATAGCATGGCCTTTGAAGACGATATCTTTTTGACGTAAGCTAAATTTTTCTCCAGCCGCCACGCGAATTTGCTGCTGAACGAGGTCAATACCCGTGATCAATTCCGTAACGGGGTGCTCCACCTGAATACGCGTGTTCATTTCGATGAAGTAAAACTCGCCGTTTTCATACAAAAACTCAAAGGTACCCGCGCCACGATACTCAATCTTGCGGCATGCCTCTGCACAACGTTCCCCGATTCGCTCAATCAACTTTCGATCAACGCCAGTCGCAGGCGCTTCTTCAATCACTTTTTGATGACGACGCTGCATGGAGCAGTCGCGCTCGCCGAGCCACACCGCACTGCGTCCGCCATCTGCAAGCACTTGAATTTCAATATGACGAGGATTTTGCAGGAATTTTTCTAAGTAGACCTCGGGATTATTAAACGCAGCGCCGGCCTCAGACTTGGTCATCACGACAGAACTTAACAGAGCCGCTTCCGTGTGCACCACACGCATGCCGCGTCCACCACCACCACCAGCGGCCTTGATAATGACGGGATAACCCACCTCACGCGCGATGCGCAGAACTTCTTGCTCATCATCGGGTAGCGCTCCGGCAGACCCAGGCACTACCGGCACGCCTGCTTCGATCATGGCGTTCTTCGCACTCACCTTATCGCCCATCAAACGAATCGACTCGGGACGCGGACCAATAAATACAAAACCACTTTTCTCGACGCGGTCCGCAAAGTCCGCGTTCTCAGACAGAAAGCCATAGCCTGGGTGGATCGCCTCAGCGTCCGTCACTTCAGCGGCGGCGATGATGGCGGGCATATTCAGATAGCTATCGCGCGAAGCGGGTGGTCCGATACATACGGACTCGTCCGCCAGACGCACATACTTGGCATCACGATCCGCCTCGGAATGTACGACAACCGTCTTGATACCCATCTCGCGGCAGGCACGCTGAATGCGCAGTGCGATTTCGCCACGGTTCGCGATCAGAATTTTTTCAAACATATTAGGCAATCACAAACAGAGGTTGGCCGTATTCAACGGGCTCACCGTTTTGCACGAGAATCTCTTTAATGACCCCAGATTTATCTGCTTCGATCTCGTTGAGCAACTTCATCGCTTCAATGATGCAAAGAGGCTCACCTTCTTTTACTGTTTGACCCACTTCCACAAACACGGGTGCGCTGGGGTTAGACGCGCGATAAAACGTACCAACCATCGGTGCCTTGACCGTGTGCCCCAGAGGCACGGGTGCGGCAGGTGGTGCAGCAGGCATCGCCGCAGCAGCCTCAGCACTGCCGGCAGCGGGCGCTGGCGCATAGGCTGGAGCCGGCGCGTAAGCAACAGGCTGCACTGCTTGAGAAAACTTCACAATCCGCACCTTACCCTCGCCCTCTGTGATTTCAAGCTCGGCAATGCCTGACTCCGCAACGAGATCGATTAAGGTTTTGAGTTTTCGCAGATCCATAGTGATTCCGTATAGTGCTGTTAAATAAAATGGTAGGGTCGATCTGGTGTGTTGGCCCGTCAAGCTGCCGTCTGGTGAAGGACGGCAAAACGCAGTGCCGCCTCATAGCCTTCCGGACCAAGACCGGCTACGACGCCAACGGCAAGATCCGACAAATATGAGTGATGCCTGAACTCTTCACGTTTGTAAACATTTGAAAGGTGCACTTCCACAAAGGAAATCTTTATTGCAGCTAGCGCATCGCGGATGGCAACGCTTGTGTGCGTATAAGCGCCCGCATTGATCACAATGAAATCGGTGCCGTCCGTGCGGGCTGCTTGAATACGGTCGACTAGCTCGCCCTCGTGATTGCTTTGATAGGTAGACAGCTCAACACCGCTCTCTTTAGCCAAGGCTGCAAGCCTTGCATCAATCTGGGCGAGTGTGGTGTGCCCATACACGCTAGGCTCGCGCAACCCAAGCAGGTTGAGGTTAGGGCCGTTCAAAACGAGGATATTTTTTGCCATAAGAGGTCGTCCAAGCCAAGAATGCTTTGTTTGCCACAAAACGTAACAAAAAAACAGTCAAGACGTACGGATTTATAGGCTAAATCCGGCGATTTGTCTATCTACGTCTTCGATTTCACTATTAGTTTGCTAATTCGGTGCCGCAAATCTTCGGGCTCAACCTGGCCTAAAATTGTATCGAAAATGGTGCCATCTTCGTTTAAAAGAACTGTAAACGGCAGGCCACCTGCAGCATTTCCAAGTGCTCTCACCATTGAAATTCCGGAATGACCGGCAACAACTAGTTTGTAAGATACAGGTATTTTAGATATAAATTGCTTAATATTAGCTTCAGTATCAATGCCGATACCTACAAAACCAAGTTCTGGTGAGTTTTTTGCGATTTCGTCTAGATAAGGCATCTCTTGAACGCAAGGTGCGCACCAGGTTGCCCAGAAATTCACGACCGTCGGGCGTCCCAGGTAATCGCGTAAGGCAACCGCACGACCGTCTAAGTCTGGCAGACTTGCCTCATAAAAGGCTGCGGGATCTGGCTTAGCGGGAGCCTCCCCTGACGACCGTACACCGATTGCACGGTTGGCGGCAGGCGCTCTACTCGACGAGGATCTCCAGGCAAACAGCGCTGTGCCGAACATCGCAAGCAGCCCTGCCGCACCGAACAGAATTGTTCTTCGTTTCATAAGCGACATCATAGCTTCAGATTGCCACTAGCCCCTAGTACAAACCGCTCGAAACGCAATGCGCTCTCCCTCTACAATGCGCACAGGAGATTCGTCATGCATCTGCACATTTTGGGAATTTGCGGCACATTTATGGGCAGCTTAGCGCTGATCGCCCGAGCCGCTGGCCATCGCGTCACGGGGTGTGATGCAGGTGTCTACCCCCCAATGAGCACTCAACTCGAAGAGCAAGGCATTGCGCTCATCGAAGGCTTCGAGGCCGACCAACTCGCACTCAAGCCAGACCTCTTCGTAATCGGCAACGTCGTCACGCGGGGAAACCCCTTGATGGAGGCCATTCTAGATGCCGGCCTGCCCTACACCTCCGGTCCCCAGTGGCTTGGCGAACACATCTTGCAGGGTCAGCATGTACTGGCAGTCGCGGGGACCCATGGCAAGACAACGACAAGCTCCATGCTGGCGTGGATCCTGCACTCTGCCGGCAAACAACCTAACTTTCTGATTGGAGGGGTTGCTCCTGGGCTCGAAGTGTCGGGCAGATACGACCCGGCTCAACATCTTTTTGTCATTGAGGCCGATGAGTACGACACCGCTTTTTTCGATAAGCGTTCAAAGTTTGTGCACTACCGGCCTAAGACGGCCATTTTGAATAATCTTGAGTACGATCACGCTGATATCTTTCCAGATCTTGCTGCCATCGAAACACAGTTTCATCATCTTGTGCGCACCATTGCGCGCTCGGGACAAGTCATCGCATCAACCGGCGAGCAAGCACTTGACCGCGTCTTGGCGCGAGGCTGTTGGGCCAAACTTGTCCGCACAGGCGAGAACTCGGGCTGGCATACAAAAGAGTTGAGCCCAGTGTCCTTTGAAGTCCGATGTGACAAGACTTCGCATGGGGTTGTGCAATGGTCCCTCACGGGCGCGCACAACCGCAACAACGCTCTCGTAGCGATCGCCGCGGCCTCACACGTCGGCGTAGATCCTCGCACAAGTATTGCAGCACTGTCAGCCTTTGCGGGCGTCAAGCGCCGTATGGAGGTGCGGGGGATCGTCGGCGACATCACGGTCTACGACGATTTCGCGCATCATCCAACGGCGATCCGCACAACACTAGACGGGTTGCGTGCACAAGTTGGCCCGCAGCGAATTCTGGCAGTTCTAGAACCACGCTCGAACACAATGAAACTTGGCACAATGGCGGCACGGTTACCGCAAGCACTCGAGCCGGCGGACTTAGTTTTTTGTTTTGGTCAACGCGAGGGGAAACAGTCCTTGGGTTGGGACCCAACCGACGTGCTTGCTTCACTCGGCGCGCGCATGCAAGCGCATCACGAAACCGATTCGCTCGTGCAGGCCATCGTCGATGCAGCACAGCCCAATGACCACATTCTTGTTATGAGTAACGGCAGCTTCGCGGGAGTGCACTCCCGCTTACTCGAAGCACTGTCCCGCAAGCACTAAGCTGGGCAACAAACTGAATCACCGGATATCGTATGTACGTTTTGTTTGAAGAAGAAGGCGCATTTAAGACTGGGCATATCATGTCCGAGTCAGATGCTGCCCTGCAAGTTGAATCCGAGTCTGGCAAACGCAGCAAAATCAAACGCGCTAATTGTTTGTTTACTTTTGCAAGCCCTGCGCCAGAGGTTTTGATGCCAGAAGCGCAAAAGCTATCGGAAGAGATCGAGCTACAGTTCTTATGGGAGTGTGCCCCGCAAGACGAATTCGATGTTGAAACGCTTGGCACAGACTACTTCGGCCACCCCGTCAACACACTTGAAAAAACAACGCTATTGCTGCGCCTACACAGCGCTCCAATTTATTTTCATCGCCGAGGCAGAGGTCGCTACCGTCCTGCGCCTCCAGAAATCCTTACCGCCGCGCTCGCTGCACAAGAAAAAAAACTACGGCAAGCTTCTGAAATGGCCGCCTGGGCCGATGAAATCATTGCAGGTCGCTTGCCGCAGGCGATTGCCGACTCGGCAATGATGCTGGTGACAAGGCCCGACAAAAATTCGCAGGCGTGGAAAGCGCTGGAGGCCGCAGCCACAAGCTTGCAAAAGCCACCCGAGCGTGTACTCCTAGAGCTCGGGGCTTGGCCGCATGCGCTAGCTCTACACAAGGGGCGCTTTATCGCGACCCATTTCCCGCGTGGCAAAGCGTTTCCCGACGAGACCTTACCGCCCGTTGAACGTGAACTCCCGCTTGCCGATGTCGTGGCGTACTCAGTTGATGACGTCACCACAACCGAAATCGACGACGCCTTGTCCGTTACGGTTCTACCTGATGGCAATCTAAAAGTTGGGATTCATATCGCAGCACCCGGGCTGTCGGTCACTCGAGATAGCGTCTTCGATAAATTGGCACGCGCACGGATGTCGACGGTCTACATGCCAGGCGACAAGATTCCAATGCAACCCGATTCAGTTATTACGGCCTATTCACTCGATGCAGGGCGTCCCACACCAGCGGTATCACTTTATGTAATTGCCAACCCACAGACTGGTGAAATTCTCTCGCATGAAAGCAAGGTCGAACGTGTTGCTGTCCGCGAAAATCTTCGCCATAACGCGCTTGACCAAGAAATTACAGAAGAAGCGCTGGCTGACCCATCGCTCACCCTACCGTACAACGATTGGGTGCGTCCGCTTTGGACGCTGGCACTCTCGCTAAGCAAACAACGTGATGTTGTGCGTGGAAAAACCGAGAGCAACAACAGGGTGGAATATAGCTTTTATGTAGACGGTGACCCAGACAATCCTGAGACTCCCGTCCGTATTGTGCCCCGCATGCGCAACGCACCACTCGACCGACTTGTTGCGGAGTACATGATTTTGGCTAATAGCACTTGGGGCGGGCTATTGGCAGCCAACGGCTTGCCGGGTATCTATCGGTCGCAACAAGGCGGCCGTGTACGCATGAGCACACACGCTCTGCCGCATGAAGCAATTGGCGTGGCGCAGTATGCGTGGTGCACCTCCCCGCTGCGACGCTATGTAGATTTGGTCAACCAGTGGCAAATTATTGCTGCGATCGAGCACGGCGTTTCAGCACCCTTGGTGGCGCCATTTAAACCTAAGGATGCCGATCTCTTTGCCATCATCGGCGGATTTGAATCGCAGTACACCGCGTGGCATGACTTCCAGAGTAATCTGGAACGCTTTTGGTGTCTTCGCTGGTTAAAACAGCAACAAATGACGGAGTGCACGGCGACCGTACTTAAAGAGGATCTCGTTCGCTTAGACCATGCCCCTTTGGTCTTTCGCTTAAGCGGGCTACCGCAGAGCGAACGAGGTGATATTGTCACCTTACAAATCCTATCAACGGATGAGTTGACCCTCGAGGTTGACTGCCGCTACCTCTCCACGCAAACATCATGACGATCCAGACAGCGTCCCTGGCCCTCAACGAAGCAGCCGACTGGTCCGTCGGTCAACGTCGTTTTTTGTATTGGGCAGTGTCTCTGTCAATTCTTTCCCACCTAACAGCGCTAGCGTGGAACTTCTCAACCGAGCCGGCCGCTGCGCCACTCCCTTCAGAAATTGAAGTCATTATGGTCAACGCACAAACTGATAGCGCACCTGCGCTCGCGCGTTTGTTTGCGCAATCGAATTTAGATGGCGGCGGCGATGCGCCCAAAGGCTATAGCGCTAGCCAACTCGCGCATGGTGGAACCTCACCCGACGATCTGATGCTCGAAGCGCTAGTTAAGAAAAGACTACAACTTGAAACGCAACAACAAGAACTCCTTACTCTCTTAAAGGCCCAACAAACGGCACAAGAAGGCCGCCCAAACGAGCATTTTCTGAAAGACACCGATCTGAATGGTACCGACGAGGACGACCAAGAAGCGATTATGCGTAATAGCCGTATCGCGGTGCTCACCCAACAGATTGAACAATACAGCGAACGACCGCGTAAACACTTTGATGCCCCCTCAACACACCAAACCAGGTACGCGCCTTATATTGATCAATGGCGGCGTCGAGTAGAACAAATCGGAACTCAGCATTACCCGAAAGGGGTTGGCGACAAAGTCTATGGCAGCGTGCAAGCGACCATTACGATTCGCGCAGATGGCTCAGTTGTAGACATTCAGATTAATCGTCCGTCCGACAAAGCCTTACTCAATCAAGCTGTGCGTCGCATAGCCCAATTGGCCGCACCCTTCGCAGCCTTCCCTCAAGAGATGGCCGGTCAACTCGATGAGCTTGTCTTAACCCGCACTTGGCACTTTGTAAACGGAGCGGTCACCACGAAATGACACTCACTCAGACCCCCACGCTATGCGCCGTCGTTGGCAACCCCATCGAACATAGTCGCTCGCCGACAATTCACCAGCAATTCGCTGAACAAACTGGGGTCAAGCTGCGCTACGACCGAATTCTTTCACCCTTAGACGGCTTCGCACGTACAGTAGACGACTTCTTTAGCGCTGGGGGCCGGGGGCTGAACGTCACCGTACCCTTTAAGCTTGAAGCCTGGGAGCTCGCGCGAACACACTTGAGTCAACGTGCAACGTTAGCGCGAGCAGTCAATACACTTTGGATGGAGCAAGGCGTATTACATGGCTGCAATACTGATGGAGTCGGACTGGTTCAGGACTTACAACGACTTGCTGCACTAAATACGGACACACGCGTTTTGTTAATCGGCGCGGGCGGTGCTGCACGCGGAGTGCTTGGCCCGTTGTTGGATGCAGGGTGCGCCAAACTTCACGTGATTAATCGATCTCCTGCACGCGCGCATGAACTCATCGCACAGCATCAAAAAGCAACCTCGGTTGCCCCTGACAAACTCACCGCAGGTGGATTAACGGAAGTCGGTATTCCCGGAAGCTGGGATCTGGTGATCAACTCGAGCTCGAGCAGTCTTAGTGGTGAAGCGCCAGCCGTGGCGTTTGGCCTCTACGCAAAGCATGCCTGGGCCTACGACATGATGTACGCCGCCCAGGCGACACCCTTCATGCTTCAGGCACAACGCGATGGCGCGGCACAGACGAGCGATGGGTTGGGTATGTTGGTCGGGCAAGCAGCCGAAAGCTTTTACATCTGGCATGGCGTACGACCAGATATTGCACCCGTACTGGCTAGCTTACGCACTGCCCTGCACAGTACCCACTAGGCATTACACTAGGACTTATGCAAACTGCACGCCGCTACCTCGCTCGCGAAATTTATCGGTCTACCTCGGTGGTACTGATTGCGTTGCTGGGCCTGTTCACCTTCTTTACGCTTGTGGACGAGCTAGATACTGTGAACGCTCGCTTTCCACTGTCGGCCTTGTTCTATCTGCAAGGGTTGTCGTTGCCCACTCGTCTGTACGACTTACTGCCGATCGGACTACTCATTGGTGCCATTCTTGCGCTCTCCGGGTTAGCACAACGCAACGAACTAGTCATTCTGCGCGTCTCAGGCGTCAGCGGGCTCGGACTATTGCGCATGCTTTGGACAGTGTCAATTCCAATCATCCTTGGCGCCCTCATCCTATCTGAGTTTTTAACGCCACTGGCCGAAATTAAAAGTAGCGAGGTCAACCTGCTGATGCGTGGCCGTGTCGAAGGGGGGCGTTTAGCAAGCGGGTACTGGTTTAAAGAACCGACCCCGAATGGTGGTACGCGCCTGATTAACGTAGGGAAGCTACTTGCCTCCGGAAACGTGGAGAATCTCTCTATTTATGAGTTCCCGGACGGGCTCACCCTCTCGGTCATGACACAAGCGAAATCAGGAAAGTTTGTCAAAGGTAAACTCGAAATGCAGGAGGTGGTCGAAACCCACCTAGATGCAAATATCAAGAACGTACTTGCCGATGCTAAGGTCACCGGGACGCCAGCAGCGACCGTAAAACACTTGCCACTGCAAACAGTGGACACTTCCTTAAGCAGCGAACGGCTCGTCGCTCGCATCCTTACTCCAGAAAGAATGTCCCTTGTCGCTCTACATGACTATATCGACTACCTGAATCGCAATCAATTGCAAGCGGACCGACAGATCGTCGCGGTCTGGAGAAAAATGGCGTATCCCTTTACGCTATTGGTGATGCTCACTATCGCCGCACCGATCAGTTTTATGCAAACCCGTCGTGGAGGTGTCGGTGCGAAAGTGTTTTTGGGTATTTTGCTTGGCACTGGTTTTTTTATGATTAATCAACTGGCGCTAAACGTTAGTCTATTGTTTAACTGGCCACCCGTGGTGACCGCGCTGCTACCAAACATCGGGGCAATGACTCTTGCGTTGACTGCCGTGTTCTTGATGGAAAACAGAAATGCCATCGCACAGCGTAATGGTGGATTTTTCTTCTCGAAGAAATCGCCGATATGAGCGTAGGTAGCATCTGGATGATCGGCGATGTGCAAGGCTGTTGCGACAGCCTGAATCATTTGCTTGAGCAGCCAAAAATCGCTGATGACCCCAACGCACGATTCTGGTTTGCGGGCGACTTAGTGAACCGTGGTCCACGCTCACTCGCGACGCTCAGACGCATTATGGCCATGGGCGACCGCGCCTTATCCGTACTGGGCAATCATGACCTACATTTACTCGCCATGGCTGCAGGGGCTAGACGGCCAAGCAAGCGCGACACGTTAACTGAGGTGCTCGAGGCCCACGATGCGCCCGAGATCCTGAACTGGCTAAGGCAGTGCCCTCTCGCACACTTTGAATACGGTCACCTCCTCGTTCATGCGGGTGTACTTCCGCAATGGTCTGCAGAAAAAACCCTGGCACTAGCCGATGAGGTACATGCTCAATTACGCAGCAACGATTGGAAACAATCCCTGCTAACCATGTACGGTAACGAGCCGGACAATTGGGACGATACGTTTCGAGGTCCAGAGAGGATGCGTGCGATCATCAATGCGTTGACCAGGATTCGTCTGTGCAACAAAGAAGGCCGCATGATGCTATCGGTCAAGACCGGGCCAGAAGTGATACAGCCAGGGCTGACGCCTTGGTTCAACATGCCCAAACGCGCAACACACGACGTTACGGTCGTCTTCGGGCACTGGTCTACCCTAGGTCTAACCCTCAAGCCAGACCTGATTTCGCTAGACACCGGATGTGTCTGGGGCGGCCAACTTACCGCTGTTAGACTACAAGACCAATTCGTCGTGCAGGTCGCCTGCGATCAGAGCGTCGATCCGCTCGCTGATTAAACTGCAAACCAGTCGACTAAGATTGGATCAACACGCTCAGCATCCTCGAAATTTACCCAATGACCGACATCTGGCAGAATCACGCCACGACGATTTGGTTGCCCTTCAATCATGTGCATCATCAAATAATCAGGTGTGCAGGTGATGTCATGCTCGCCCCAAACGATTAAGGTCGGGCCAGGGTAAACATCAAGAGCTGGACCAAGCAGCCCTCGGCCCGAAATTCCCCGACTGCGGAACCGAGTGTTAATGCAGGAATAGGTGTGGATGCCAATCGCAAACGGATCGATCTGTTCGTCGGCATAGATCATGTGCGCCCATAAGTTGAAGCGCATGGCCTGAAGCAACTCTTCATCCGTCAAGGCGCGCTTCCAGTTAACGAGTTTGCCGCGCTCACGTCTTGGTCCACCATGCCCACCGGGACCGAGTAATGCTAGACGCTTAACCGCCAAACCCTGGGCTGCGACGTTGGCAGACACTAGGCCACCAAAAGAAAAGCCGGCAAGATTAAAGGGCGTCGTGGGGCCTAAAAGCGATCGTATCGACGCAGCAGTAACTTGAACCATACTCTCAAAGTCGTCAAAATCAGGTGCGCTCGAATCCCCGTACCCGGCTAAGTCGGCGATATAAAGCGTATATTTTTTTGACAATGCGTCGATGTTACGTGCCCAATGCAACCAACTACCGTGCCCACCATGGATAAGCAACAAAGGCTCTCCTTGGCCGAACTGTCGCCACATCACTTGCTGGCCATCGACATCAATGAGATGGCGTTGGCATTTTTTTTCGTATTCAGCCATCCAATCGAGGGTGAGCTGATTGACTGGATTTGTCATCGAAAGAAATCCTCAAACTTTGCAATGCTATTGTCAGTTTGCAAATAGTATCGCAAGGACAACTGCTCAACACCTTTGAAATTGTGTAAATTGTTGGGTATCTCACTTCGTTTTAACAAAGGTCAGTCATGATTATCGATTGTCACGGTCACTTCACCACCGCCCCCGCCCAAGTGGCCAAGTTCCGCGCCGACCAAATTGCGGAATTCCAGCGCGCGGGTAAAGCGACCACTATGGCGCTCCCGGCAGTATCGGACGAGGAGATTCGTGCGGGCATCGATAAGAACCAGTTACGCATCATGCAAGAGCGCGGCATCGATATGACCATCTTCTCGCCTAAAGCGGTGGCTATGGACCACCACATGGGCAACGAAGACACCAACGTAGTTTGGGCGCGTTTTAATAACGAGCTCATCCACCGGGTGTGTAAGCTCTATCCCGACCATTTTGTTGGTGTGTGCCAATTGCCACAGGCTAGCGGCGTTGCGCCCGGTGCCCGCGCCATCGCAGAGCTTGAGCGCTGTGTCAATGAGTTTGGCTTTATTGGTGCCAACCTCAACCCCGATCCCACCGGCGGGCGCTGGACTGATCCACCACTATGGGATAAGAAATGGTGGTATCCGCTATACGAGAAAATGGTCGAGCTCGATGTGCCTGCGATGATTCACGTCAGCGGCTCCTGCAATCCGCACTTCAACGCGGTGGCAACACACTACATCAATGGCGACACGACTGCTTTTGTTCAGTTCATGACCTCCGATATTTTTAAAGATTTTCCGACACTGAAATTCATCATTCCGCATGGCGGTGGCGCAGCACCCTACCATTGGGGACGTTACCGTGGCATGGCCCAAGACATGGGCTTGCCTCCGCTGGAAGAAAAAGTATTGAACAACGTATTTTTTGACACCTGCGTCTATCATCAGCCAGGCATCGATCTATTGCTGCGTGTCTTACCCACAAAAAACATTTTGTTTGCATCAGAGACGGTTGGGGCCGTACAAGGCATCGATCCTTTAACCAATTGCTACTACGACGACACGAAGCGCTACATTGATGCGTCTCCGTCAGCCGATGTCCAGCAGAAGCAACAAATGTTTGCGCGTAACGCGCTAGGTGTCTATCCTCGACTAAGGGCACACCCGCGTTGCCAGGGCTGTTAACTCAGCGTTAATGCGGACTAGCTCGGTCCTATCTTGTCGCGAGGCACCAACTCCTGCTGTATCACCTGACGCGCTAAATGACCCAACTTGGAGCGAGGCGGAGCCTCGCTCCCGTCTGGACTCCAGATCGGAGCCAAGAACACGGCTTTGACGGCGACGCCAGTACCTCCGAGTACTCGCCATAAATTTCGTACAAGCGTTTCCTCACCTACAAATGCGGCAAAGTCACTGCGTCTGCCGTGATGGTAAAAAACAAGTGCAACAGGCTGTATAGAGACTTCACCCTTACGTGCTGGCTCAAAGAGATTGGCATAAAACGGGAGTAAATCGTAGCCGGGCGAGGTCGTCCCTTCAGGAAATAAACCTACCGCCTGCTCACGCGCAAAACGCTCTTGCATAGCGTGACCGACCTTATGCACCGCATGGCGCGAGGCTCTTTCGATAAAGATTGTGTCGGCGCCAGCGACCAACCAGCCAAGTAACGGCCAGCGACGAATTTCACTCTTGGCAACAAATACTGTGGGGCGTGCGGCATTTAGTAGAAAAATATCTAACCAGGACACGTGATTCGAGACAAACAGGACGGGGCCGCTCGCTAAGGGGGAGCCACTGCGCGTCGTCAAAATGCCGCACAACACGAGCAACACGCGGGACCAATGCGTCTTGGTCCAGCCGCGTCCTGCCTGACCAATGAACGGGTGCAACAGAATGATTGCGCACAGTCCAAGCACAACCCAAATAGTGAGCGCACTCAGTCTGCAAATAAAGCGAAACAAACTCAACCAGCGAACTCCCAGGCGATCTGCCCGCGCACGATGGTTGTTTGCACGCGACCCGGCAAGTCGATACCTAAGAAAGGCGTGTGCTTGCTTTGACTTAACAAGGACTGTCGACTCACTTGCCAATACGCGCTCGGGTCTACGATGCACAGATCGGCTGGTGCACCGATGCCAAGCTGGCCCGCCGAAGCGACGGCCGAGGAGGAGGCTGCCAACACGCGGCCCGGCCCACTCGTGACGCGCGCTAACGCATCAACAAGTGGCACCTTCGCGTCTTGCGCCCACTTCAGTGTCAAGGACAAAAGAAGTTCAAGGCCTGTCGAACCAGGTTCGGCTTCAGCAAACGGCAGCATCTTTCCCTCATCATCAACCGGCGTGTGATCAGAACACACCACGTCGATCGTCCCATCGGCGAGTCCTGCGCGAATCGCATCCCGATCACGCTGTCCGCGCAGCGGTGGATCAAGTCGGAAGTTGCTGTCGTAATACCCAATATCGACATCCGTTAAATGCACATGATTAGCCGACACATCACACGTAACAGCTAATCCCTCGTGTTTAGCGGCGCGCACAAGTTCAATCCCTGCGGCAGAAGACAAACGACAAAGGTGCAGCCGAACGCCCGTGGTGCGCTGAAGATCAAACAAGGTGTTGAGAGCAATCGTTTCTGCTTGCTGCGGAATACCTGGCAATCCAAGACGTGAAGCATAGGCGCCGCTGGCAGCCACGCCACCCTTGGCTAGCCAAGGGTCTTGCGCACGCAACCACAACATAAAGTCAAATGTGCGCGCATACTGCATTGCGCGCAGTAATACTGTTGTATCGAGTACAGGCGTATCCGCTTGAGAAAACGCTATACATCCCGCATCGGTAAGTTCGGCCATCTCTGTCAGGGTTTCGCCCTTCAACCCTACAGTCATCGCGCCTAGTGGATACAAATTCACCTGTGCTAATTGTCTCGCACGATGTTTGAGCATTTCTACCAAGCCTGGCTCGTCGAGCGTTGGATCTGTATCGGGCGGCAAGACCAGGCTCGTAATGCCTCCGGCCAGTGCAGCGCGCATTTCACTTTCAAGCGTGCCGCGGTACTCAAACCCTGGCTCGCGTAAACGTGCGGCCAAATCGACAAGCCCAGGGACAACTAACTTGCCTGAAGCATCGATCACGCGCTCTGCTTTGAAGCCGGCGGGCGCCTGACCAAAAGCCAGAACATGTCCGTCCGCAACAAATAGATCCGTTTGTTGATCACGTTTGTTTGCCGGATCAATCACACGACCATTTTTAATCTGAAGCTTCATGCTGATGCTCCTGCAACGATACTCATGACAGCCATGCGCACTGCAATCCCGAACGTCACTTGATTCAAGATGACCGAATGCGGGCCATCGGCAACGGCCGAATCAATTTCCACTCCGCGATTCATGGGCCCCGGATGCATCACGATGCAGTCTGACTTCGCTAGAGCGAGTTTTTCTTCGGTCAAGCCATAATGTTTGAAGTATTCGTGCGAAGAGGGCAGTAAGGCGCCCCCCATTCGTTCGTTTTGCAGTCGTAGCATGATGATGACATCTGCGCCTTTTATGCCTTCCTTCATATCGGTGAAGACGCGCACGCCCATTTGGTCGAGGCCCGAGGGTAGCAACGTTAACGGTCCGACCGCACGCACCTCTGCCACACCCAATGTCGTCAAGGCGTGGATATTCGAGCGCGCCACGCGCGAGTGCAAAATATCGCCTACCACTGCCACCGTTAAATTGGCAAAGTCCTTTTTGAAATGTCTGATCGTATACATATCAAGCAGACCTTGCGTCGGATGAGCATGCCGCCCATCGCCCGCATTCACTACATGCACATGGGGTGCAACATGCTGCGCGATTAAGTAGGGGGCTCCACTTGCCTCGTGTCGCACCACAAACAGATCGGCCTGCATGGCCGACAAGTTTGCAATCGTATCGAGCAGAGTTTCGCCTTTTGCGGCGGATGAGACATTAATATTTAAATTGAAGACATCCGCCGACAATCTCTTTGCTGCGATTTCAAACGTGGTCCGCGTACGCGTGGAGTTTTCAAAAAACAGATTAAAAACACTCTTGCCACGCAAAAGAGGTACTTTTTTCACATCCCGATCAGCGAGCGGCACAAACGTCTGCGCGGTGTCAAGGATATGGGTCAAGATATCACGCGGCAGACCTTCGGTTGTAATCAGATGCGTCAGCTCACCATGTCGATTGAGTTGAGGATTACGCATCAATGCTCCTTAGATTCAATAGTAAGAACAAACGCACCTGTCTCTTTTTGAGACAAGACAAAACTCGCTGCAGGCGCCGGATCCACATAGCCGCCTACTGCGACGGCCGCAATCGGCAACTCTCTTCCACCACGATCGACCAGGACGGCTAAACGTATCGAAGCCGGTCGGCCATAGTCAAACAGTTCGTTCATTGCCGCACGAATCGTCCTGCCGGTGTAGAGCACATCGTCGACAAGAATCAAGTGCTTATCAGCAACCGGAAACGATATCTCTGACGGCATCACTTGCGCATGCAAACCAATTTTGTCGAAATCATCGCGATAAAAACTGATATCCAGCGTACCCATTGGCTGCGTGAGTCCGAGGTCTTTATGCAGTCGTTGCGCGAGCCAAGCACCGCCAGAATGAATCCCGACTAAATGGACCAGACCAGTGGGTAGCGATTGAATGATATGGCGCACCGCGGACAAGAGATTGCCGTAAAGCGTTTCAGCGTCAGGCAAGGTAGCGGGCGTGTAGGCGGGGGTTGTGGGGGCCATTCGTCGAGCCTCAAGTCAGCGCATCAAAGTAGCGTTGGAGAATAATAGCCGCTGCGACGGCATCATCAGGGGCATTGCCGGTAATTTTCTGCGCTTCCATACTCGAACCTCGCTCGTCAATCAACGCAACGGGTAAGCGGAAGCGACCTTCTAATTGATGTGCAAAACGTCGGCAGCGTGCAGTCGCCTCTTGATCTGAACCGTCCGTGTTGAGGGCAAGCCCGACCACCAGGCGCTCTGGCTGCCAGAGCTTAAGCAAGACTTCGATACGGGCAAAGCGCGCGTCACGCGTGGCTGTCTCGATAATTTCGAGAGGCCTAGCCTGTCTAAGTAAAGAATTTCCGAGCGCAACGCCTAATTTTTTGACGCCGTAATCAAAGGCGAGAAGCGTTTCCTCAGGCATGCCCCGCCACACCAGACAACATGACAGGATCAATCCCAAGTAGTTTAAGTGCGGCCGAGTAGCGGTCCTCTGGAGGTGTCGCAAAAATCACATCCGGGTTGGCCGGAACAGTCAACCAAGCGTTTTGTGCGATTTCGTTTTCAAGCTGCCCGGCGCCCCACCCTGAGTAGCCTAGGGTTACCAGCATTTTGTCGGGGCCATTGCCTTCTGCAACAGCCTGCAACACATCGCGAGAGGTGGTCAGGGCGAGCTGCCCAAGCTGAATACTAGAGCTGAAGCTACCAGCTGGCGAATGCAAAACAAAACCGCGGTCCGTGTGGACGGGTCCACCGAAATACACCGATGCGTTTAGAGGCAACGCGATTTCAAGTTTTAGATCTATTTTTTCTAGCAAGCCCGCCACGCTAAGGTCAGTCGGTCGGTTGATCACCAAGCCGAGCGCGCCTTTGGGTCCGTGCTCACAGAGATAAATCACCGTGCCAGCAAACTCGCCGTCGACCATGCCAGGCATGGCCATCAGAAACTGATTCGACAGGTCAATCGGCTCGGCGGCCGGCGTGGTTTGCTGCGTCATAGGCCCGGCTTAGATCTCCATCAATTCAAAGTCTTCTTTGCGCGCACCGCACTCTGGGCATACCCAGTTCGGTGGCACGTCTTCCCAACGGGTGCCTGGGGCAATACCCTCTTCGGGCACGCCAGTCTCTTCGTCGTAAATCCAACCACAAATCAAACACATCCAAGTACGCATTTTTTTCTCTTCGTTTCAGGACTTACCGCTCCACCGGGAATTTTAGGCGGATAAAACGGCTCATCTCTTACAATGGGGTCAATCTTACCGAAACCAACAAGGCTTTGCCTGCCGATCGCTTGCCTTTTTGACATGAATCAACCTGTTTCAACACCGATTACGCTGATTTTTGGCCCTTTTGACCCAACCGGGTCAGACGGACTGCCTGCGGACGCGGTAACGTGTGCCACGCTTGGCGGGCATGCGATCTCAACGCTCACCGCGGTGACTATTCAAGACACAGCCGAGAGCGAGTCGGTATTTCCCTGTCCGGCCGAACAAATCGATGATCAAGCCCGTTGCCTGCTGGAAGACGTGCCGGTTGGGGCAATCAAAGTGGGAGCCTTGAACTCTGCCGAAGCAGTCAGCGCGGTCGCGCAAATCGCGGCAGATTACAGCCAGGTTCCTTTGGTTCTGCACTTAGGTGCGCCAGAAATCACTACGGAACAACCTGAGGAAGAAGAGGAAGAGGAGGTCGAAGATCTCGTCGGATCTGTCCTCGAGCTGCTCGTCCCGCAAGCACATGTTGTGGTCGTCGAAGCGCGTCGACTGACACAATGGATCACTGAAGATGTGCTTGAAGCTTCTGGATTGACCGCCGGACCACAAGCGCTGCAGGCGATTGGTGCCGACTGGGTGTTGGTCACAGGAAGCCCGCAGCGCCCCGGCCACTTGGTGAACATCCTGCTTGGACCAGATAATGAAGCGTTCACCTGGCCCTGGGTTGCACCACCAGAACGGTTACGTGACTCTGGTGGATTGGTCGCTGCCGCACTCGCCGCCCTACTGGCCCAAGGCCTAAGCGTTGAAGAGGCCGCAAGACAGGCCTGTGCTCATGCTGAACAAGCGCTCGCCCAGTCTTTTCAACCAGGAATGGGGCGACGCATCGCGCGCCGCCATCCTAAGACCCCCTGACCGAAACCCTCTGAGCTTCGTCCCTATGAACAATAACCTCAGGTTTCCGCGCGGCCTTTACGGTGTGACACCAGAATGGACGGATGCAGACAAGCTCGACCAAGCGGTGCGCGCCGCCGCCCGCGGGGGCATGACTGGGCTGCAATTGCGCCACAAAACAGCGACACCAGCCTGGCGCAAAGCGCTTGCGCGACGACTCCGGGACACGTGCCAAGAGTACGGTGTCGTGTTTATGATCAACGACGACTGGCGTCTTGCCCTGGAAGTCGGCGCGGACGGTGTACACGTCGGACGAGAAGACGATGCACCAGAGTTGGTTCGGCGTGAAATCGGTCCCAAGTTATTACTTGGGGTCTCTTGTTACGCGGATATCTCTCTTGCCACGAAGCACTTAGCGCATGAGGTTGACTACATTGCCTTCGGCGCCATGTTCTCGTCACAAACCAAACCGCTCGCCCCACCCGCACCGTTGTCGGTACTGACCGACGGCCAAGCACTATGCCAGGCAATGCCACATCCCCGCCCCACTGTGGTCGCGATCGGCGGCATCGGTGTCTCGCAGGCCGGCTCGGTGATCCAAGCAGGCGCTGACACAATCGCCGTGGTGGGCGGACTCTTTGCCTCACCCAACATCGAAGAAACTGCGCGCACCTTCAGCGCGAAGTTTCCAGACGCTCACTCAAAAACCTGATACTTTCTCCCGATCAACCGGAGTACTTCCTATGCCTACTAATGCCGAACTCTTTGCACGCGCCAGTCGCAGTATTCCTGGAGGCGTCAATTCACCTGTCCGAGCTTTCCGCTCCGTCGGTGGCACACCTCGTTTTGTCGCCCGCGCACAAGGACCCTATTTTTGGGATGCAGAGGACAAACGCTATATCGACTACATCGGCTCTTGGGGGCCCGCAATTCTGGGGCACGCGCATCCAGAGGTGGTGCGCGCCGTGCAAGAGGCGGCCGTCCATGGCCTGTCGTATGGTGCACCCACCGAGGCAGAGATTGAAATTGCCGAAATGCTGATCGCACGCATGCCCTCGATAGAGCAGGTGCGTCTGGTTAGTTCTGGCACCGAAGCCACCATGACAGCCATTCGTCTAGCCCGAGGCGCAACGGGGCGCAACAAAATCATCAAATTCGAAGGCTGTTATCACGGCCATGCAGACAGTCTGCTTGTGAAAGCAGGTTCAGGCCTGTTGACCTTTGGCAATCCAACTTCAGCTGGCGTGCCACCCGAATTCGTGGCACACACCATTGTGCTGGACTACAACGACATCGCTGGCGTCAAAACAGCCTTCGCACAACACGGTAAAGACATCGCTTGCATCATCGTGGAACCGATCGCAGGAAACATGAATATGATCAAGCCTATCGCAGGCTTTCTGGAAACACTGCGCAGCGAATGTACAGCACATGGTGCGCTCTTGATATTCGACGAAGTGATGACCGGCTTTCGTGTCGGGCCACAAGGGGTGCAAGGCCTGACCGGTATCAAACCTGACATCACCACGCTCGCAAAAGTGATTGGCGGCGGGATGCCCATCGGTGCCTTCGGCGCAAGCGCCAAAATCATGAGCAATATCGCGCCACTGGGCGGTGTCTACCAGGCGGGCACCCTCTCGGGCAACCCAGTCGCCGTAGCAGCAGGGATCACGACGTTAAAGCTTTTAGCCAAGCCCGGCTTTTATGAAGACCTCAGCAAGCGTACCCGCACCCTGTGCGATGGCCTGGTGGAGCGCGCACGCGCGCACAAGATTCCATTCAGCGCAGACTGTGTTGGGGGGATGTTTGGCGTGTACTTCTCAGACAAAGTTCCCACCACCCTGGCCGAAGTTTCTGCAAGCAACATCGAAATGTTTAAGGTGTTTTTCCATGGCATGCTTGACGAAGGTGTGTACTTCGCACCTTCGGCCTACGAAGCAGGGTTTGTTTCGAGTACCCACGATGACAGCGTCATCGCAGCAACCATTACGGCAGCCGACAAAGTGTTTGCGAAACTAAACGCCTAAGTAGCGCGTCCAAAGACTGCGATCAGCGTCTAGTTCGGCGGAGCTACCCTGCCATACGACGCGACCGCGCTCGAGAATAATATGTCGATCGGCAAGCTTGATCAGCCGTTCGACATATTTATCGATGACTAAAATGGTTTGACCAGCCTCGCGTAGCCGCGCAAGGCACTGCCAAATCTCTTCCCGAACGATCGGTGCTAGCCCCTCAGTGGCCTCATCAAGAATCAGCAGCTTGGGGTTGGTGACTAGCGCACGACCAATTGCCAACATTTGTTGTTCGCCACCCGATAGTTGGTTACCCATGTTGCCCTGTCGCTCGCGCAGACGTGGAAACATGTCAAAGACCCGTTCAAGATCCCACCGCTGACTTGCATTGCCGTTACGCTGTGCGGCAAATGCCGTCAGGTGCTCCCGCACGGAAAGATTAGGAAAGCACTGGCGACCCTCAGGTATGATGGCCAAACCAAGACGTGCGATGCGGTCAGGAGCCCATCCCGACACGTCTTGACCCTCAAAACTTAGTCGCCCCGTTTGCAGAGGCAGTTGACCAAAGACCGTGCGCACAAGCGTGGACTTACCCATCCCGTTGCGTCCCAATAACGCAACTACCTCACCGACACCGATCTCAAGAGAGACATCGAATAACACTTGGCTCAGACCGTAACCACTTTGAATATTTTGCACGCGCAACATCAAGCCGTCTCCTCGCCGAGGTAGGCTTGCCGCACAGCTGCGTTCGCACGTATCTCAGCTGGGGTACCGGTGGCGATCACGCTGCCATAAACCAACACAGAGATGCGATCTGCGAGCCGAAATACCGCCTGCATATCGTGCTCAACGAGAAGCATCGATACTCGACCACGCAAAGAGCCGATCAACTCCGTCAAGCGAAGGGTCTCATCAGGACCCATCCCTGCCATGGGCTCGTCGAGCAACAATACACTGGGCTGCGCCGCAAGCGCTAACGCAAATTCCAATTTGCGCTGCTCACCATGCGGCAAGGCGCCTGCCGGTTGCCGCCACAGAAGCTGGTCGATTGCACACTGCGCGGCCAAGGTAGCCGCAGCTTCATGCAGCGCACGATCCGATTCACGCGGTCGCCAAAACTCAAAACTGCTACCAGCGTGTGCCTGTACAGCGAGCATTAAATTATCAAAGACGGAAAGCTGCTTAAAAATATTTGTGATTTGATACGAGCGCGATAAGCCCGCTGCGACCCGGGCATGCGGTGACAAGCGGGTCACGTCGCGATCGCCCAACTGCAAATTGCCGGCATCAGCGGCTATCGTGCCAGAGAGCAAATGAATCAATGTGGACTTTCCAGCGCCATTAGGGCCAATGAGCGCGTGTATTTCACCGGGCAAGACCGTTAGCGAAACTTGGTCACAGGCAACGAGTGCGCCGTATCGCTTTGTCAGTTGATGGGCATGCAATGCAACTGTCATGCTGCGCGCCCCGACTTTGAAAATCGCCTAGCAAAGGTACTCCATGCGCCTGAAAGCCCACGCGGTGCAAACAACACAATCGCCAGCAACAGAAACCCGAGCGGCATATGCCAGTAGTCAGTGTAAAGACGCAGGACCTCTTCAAGCCAAAGCATCACTGCGGCGCCCACGACTCCGCCATAACGCAGACCGATTCCACCCACGATCACCATAATGATCAGGCTCGCCGAGGACGTCCAGTGCATCAAACTGGGTGATACAAACAAGTTGTGATTAGCCAGCAAGGCGCCAGCGAGACCCGCAACGGCGCCAGCGAGCACAAACGCGAGCAACTTAATCTTGAATACGGGATACCCCAGGGCTTCCATCCGGGGCTCGTTTTCTCGAATCCCTTGTAACGCTTGGCCGAAGCGGGCCTGAACAACCCGATTCATCAGCCAAAGACATCCCACAACAATCACAAGCACGACATAGTAGGAAGTCAGATCATTAGCAAGATTCAGCCCTGGCAACTGCAGGGGCGCCGGCAAATTAATGCCATCTTCACCACCGTATTGGCGTAACGAAATGAACAAGTAAAACACCATTTGCGCAAACGCCAGTGTGATCATGATGAAGTAGACTCCTCGCGTACGAAGCGAAACTACCCCCACAATCAAAGCCAGCCCGGCAGAGACCAACATCGCGATTGGCCAACCTAGCCAAGCCTGCTGCAAACCCTGCGTCGATAAAATGGCAGCGACATAAGCGCCCGCACCGAAGAAGGCAGCATGGC
The DNA here is from genome assembly GCF_019923725.1 of Zwartia hollandica. Taxonomy (GTDB): domain Bacteria; phylum Pseudomonadota; class Gammaproteobacteria; order Burkholderiales; family Burkholderiaceae_B; genus Zwartia; species Zwartia hollandica. The sequence continues at coordinate 768,129 of NZ_JAHXRI010000006.1, read as the reverse complement.
CAAGCGCCACCATTCCGCCGTACCCAAGAATAAAGTTCAGGCTACTTGCCGCGAGCGCAAAAATTAGAACGCGTCGAACAAAGGACACGTAAAAATCAAGGTTGAGCGCTGGCGCAACCAACGGGAAGGCAATCAACAAAACCAGACACAGCCAAGGAAGGCGTGAAGAGAGAGATTGCATGATTAGCCGCGCGCCGGAAATAAACCAGCGGGTCTAAACACTAACACCACCGCCATCAAGATATAGATTGAAATAGCGGCAAGTGTCGGTCCCACACTCGAGGCAACCGCCGGCGAAAAAAATGCCTTCAACAACGTCGGCAAAAAGGCACGACCCGCCGTGTCGACGAATCCTACTAATAACGCGCCGACAAATGCGCCACGTATAGAGCCGATGCCTCCGATCACAATACATACCAGCACTAAGATCAGAATTTGCTCGCCCATGCCGGCTTGAATCGCAGTCACTGGGCCAAGCATTGCGCCCGCCAAGGCGGCTAACATCGCACCCAATACGAACACACCTAAAAATAGCAGGGGCACTCGCACCCCCATCAAAGTAGCCATTTGTCGATTCGAGGCTCCGGCCCGCACCAGTACGCCAGCACGCGTGCGCGTGACAAACAAATACAGACCGAGCGCAGCCGCAAGCCCAACCGCAATAATCAGAAGCCGATACGCGGGATACAACATATTGGGCAAGATATGCACGGGGCCGGAAAGTGCTGCTGGCATACTCATCATGACAGGAGCAGGCCCCCAAATCATCTTCACGACATCGTTGGCGATCAGAATAATGGCGAAGGTACCAAGCACTTGTGCTAAGTGGTCGCGCACGACCAAGCGTCGTATCAGTACAAGCTCAATAATCAAGCCCACCAGCCCAGTCACCACCGCAGCAACAACGACGGCGAGCAGAAAGGATTGGGTGGCCTGCATGGTCTGGGCCGCAACATAGGCACCCGCCATGTACAACGAGCCATGCGCCACATTCAGGATATCTAGAATCCCGAACACCAGCGTCAGGCCCGCCGCAATCAGAAACAACATTAGTCCGAACTGTAAGCCGTTGAGCAATTGCTCGGCGATTAGCGTTGCACTCATATCAAACGAACAGTCGGGTTAGGTTTCTTATTTCTTGCACTCGCCAACATAAACATCTTGGTAGGAGTCAAATACTTTACCCACCAATTTGTTGGTAATACTGCCGTCTGCTGCCTTTTCGATCACGCGAACGTAATAAGGCTGAATCGGGAAGTTATTCACACCGTATTTGAATGGACCGCGCACCGATTGGAAGTCCGCTTTTTTGAGCGCAGCGATGACTGCACCACGGTCCGCAACTTTACCGCCTACGGCTTTGACAGCAGCATCCATCGCCATAATGGTGTCATACGCTTGTGCAGCGTAAACGGTCGGCTGGCGATTGTTGTATTCCTTGCGGAAAGCGGCAACAAAGGCTTTGTTTTGAGCATTATCTAAGTCGTGGGCCCATTGTGCAGTATTAAACATACCAATCATCGGCTCACCCACTGCACGAATCACGTCCTCATCTGCCGAAAATCCAGGCCCCACCAGCTTGACGCTCTTGTTCAAACCCGCCGAAACAAACTGCTTAATAAAATTGATGCCCATCCCGCCTGGCAAGAAGATATAGATCGCATCAGGTTTGGCGTCACGAATCTGGGCAAGCTCGGCAGCGTAGTCGATTTGTCCAAGCTTGGTGTAAACCTCTTGGCTCACAGCGGTCTTGTACCCACGCTTAAAGCCAGTTAACGCATCTTTGCCAGCTGGATAGTCTGGCGCGATGATGACCATCTTTTTAAAGCCACGGTCTGCCGCAACCTTGCCGGCAGCTTCGTGAAAAGCGTCGTTCTGATAGGACACGCCGAACCAGTAGTCATTACATTGTGCGCCGGCAAACTGGCTTGGGCCAGGATTGTTAGATAGGTAGGGAATTTTGGCCGCAAAGAGCGCTGGTCCCACGGCGAGTGCGACGTTAGAGCCAATCGGACCCGTGAAAAAATCAATTTTGTCCCGTTGTATATAACGGCTAACCAACTGACGGGCTTGGTCAGGGTTACCGCCCATGTCTGCCTGCAAAAACTCAGCAGGTTGTCCACCGAGTTTTCCACCCAGCTGCTTGATCGCCAAATTGAAGCCGTCACGGGCCTCGGCACCTAGTGCCGCAAAAGGGCCTGACAGGTCATTTGCGATCCCCACTTTGATAGGGGTCTGTGCCATGACTAGGCAAGGTAACAATGCGGCGGCCGCAAACAGTTTTTGAATCAGGCGCATCTCTGGATCTCCTAGATGTTTAAGGCCCGGCAATTAGGCTTGGTACGGGCGAAATTTGTCACCGCAAATAGTAGCAGGTGAGCCACCTTTTGCCATCCCACGCGAAGAATCCCCTGCTGCGCGCCTAGTGGTATACCCGAGCCCAAAACAGGTGATAATTGCGTTTTGTTCACTCCACCCTGTGACTCACCATGGCCGTAAACCTACATATCCCAAAAGATGACGCCGTCTATCCCGTTCCGGGCGTCGAAATCGGTGTAACCGAAGCTGGAATCCGTAAAGCAGACCGACGAGACTTAACAGTCTTTAAGTTAAGCCCCGGGTCAACCGTTGCTGGGGTGTTCACTCGCAATCGATTCTGCGCGGCACCCGTACTGGTTTGCCAAGAGCACCTGAGCGCAGGCGCTGCAATTCAAGCTCTGGTAATCAACACGGGCAACGCCAACGCAGGCACGGGCGAACCTGGCCTAAAGGCCGCCAATGAAACCTGTGAGGCGCTGGCTAAGCTCATGGCCTTACAAAGCAATCAAATCCTGCCGTTCTCAACCGGGGTCATTCTTGAACCCCTCCCCGTTGACCGAATTAAAGCGGGCTTGCCTGCTGCGTTAAAGAACCTGAGTGCAAACAACTGGGTCTCCGCTGCACACGGCATCATGACCACCGACACCCTCCCAAAGATTCACTCACAGCGAATTTCCATGGGTGGCAAGACAATCACGCTTACCGGGATTAGCAAAGGCGCTGGCATGATTCGCCCGAATATGGCTACCATGCTGAGCTACTTGGCTACCGATGCTGGCATTGCGCAACCCTTGCTGAATCAGTTAGCACGTGAAATCGCTGATGTCTCATTTAATCGCATCACGATTGACGGCGACACCTCAACGAATGACTCCTTCATCGTGATCGCGACAGGCAAAAGCGGCCTGATGGTCGACAGCACTGCGCACCCCCAATATGCAGAGCTCAAAGCTGCACTCGCTGCAGCCGCCACCGATCTCGCACAAAAAATTGTGCGAGATGGCGAGGGTGCAACAAAATTCATGACAATCCGGGTAGAAGAAGCCAAGTCATCGGCCGAGGCGCTACAAGTCGCCTACGCCGTCGCGCATTCACCCTTGGTCAAGACAGCGTTTTTTGCGAGCGACCCAAACCTCGGTCGTATCTTGGCAGCAATTGGCTACGCCGGAATCAATGACCTGGATGTCGGTGGCGTCAAGCTATGGCTCGGCGATGTCTTGGTCGCTACACAAGGCGGTCGCAATCCGTCTTACCAGGAAACCGATGGTCAACGGGTGATGAAAGAAGCCGAAATTTTGGTGCGTATCGCGCTGGGTCGCGGCAACACGACCGAAACCGTATACACCTGCGACTTTTCCCATGAATACGTCAGCATCAACGCCGATTACCGTTCCTGATTCAAGATGAAACCTAACACCGAAAACAACTTACCCATGGTCGATCTTATGGCGCGGGCCACCCGCGTCTTGGCGCAACTCGAGGCGTGGCTGCCTCCAGCACCACCCCCTATCAATTGGGAGGCGCACGCCTATCGGTGGCGCAAACGTGGCGCCTCGCATGGATGGCTTGATGCAATCGCCAATGTGTCATTGATTAATCCCGAAGATCTGCAACACATCGAACGCCAGAAAGATATCATTGATCGCAATACGCGCCATTTTGTCGAGGGTAAGCCCGCCAATAATGTGCTGATGACCGGCGCACGTGGCACAGGAAAAAGCTCGCTTGTGAAAGCCATGTTGGCAAGTTACGGTGGTCGTGGTCTGCGACTGATTGAAGTCGACAAGGCAGATCTCGGCGACCTCGCTGACATTGTTGACTTAGTCGCCTCGCGTCCTGAAAAGTTTATTGTCTTTTGCGATGATCTTTCTTTCGAAGAAGGCGAGTCCGGTTACAAGGCGCTAAAGTCTGTACTGGACGGGTCTGCCGCATCGAGCGGTAACAACGTGCTGATTTATGCAACCTCAAACCGCCGACATCTCATGCCCGAATACATGAGCGAGAATCTTGCTGCGCGCCACCAGGCCGACGGTGAGGTGCATCCTGGTGAAACAGTCGAAGAAAAAATATCGCTCTCGGAGCGCTTTGGGCTTTGGCTGTCTTTCTACCCCTTCAAGCAAGACGATTATCTGGACATCGTTGCGCACTGGCTTGAAACACTCGGCTGTTCCAAGCAGAGCATCGCCGAAGCGCGCACCGAAGCCTTGCAATGGGCGCTTGAGCGTGGCTCACGTTCGGGTCGTGTTGCTTGGCATTTCTCTCGGGACTGGGCTGCTCGGCATGCCTGAAAAAATTATCGATGTCGCAGTGGGAGTGTTGCTGCGACCCGATGGCACAGTTTTGTTGGGTAATCGCCCTGCAGACAAACCTTGGCCAGGCTGGTGGGAACTGCCCGGTGGCAAGCTAGAGCCGGGCGAGTCCGTGATGCAGGCGCTCGCACGAGAACTGCTCGAGGAACTCGGCATCCAGATCCACACCGCCACGCCCTGGGTCACTTATGTGCACGCCTACCCAACCACGACTGTGCGACTGGCCTTCTGTCGCGTCACCGGCTGGGATGGGGAGCCACAAGGTCTGGAAGGACAGCTTCTGCGTTGGGTGCCACTTACACAGGCGTTGGATGTCCCAAAGTTATTACCTGCAACCTATCCGCCGCTGCGCTGGATGAACTTGCCGGAGGTCTATGCAATTTCAAGTGCGGGGTCGCCTCAGGGCCTGGCTGCGTTCCAACAGCGTTTAGCCCAAGGCCTCAAAGAGGGCGTCAAACTCTTGCAATGGCGCGAGCCTGGGTGGCCGGACGGCCCGGCAAGCACGAGCTTGAAAACTGCTTTTGATGCAGTTCTCGCGCAGTGTCACGCAGCCGGAGCGCGTGTTGTCGTCAATAGTGTTCACCCTTCAGCCTGGTGTGCTCAAGGTGACGGCATGCACTTGCGCGCAGCCGATGCCAAAGGTTTTAGCGTTCGTCCAGAACTACCTGCAGGGCATCTCGTGGGTGTTTCGACACACGATTTATCTGAACTACAACATGCCCGCAAACTCGAAGCCGACTTCGCGGTCCTGGGACCCGTTCTGCCAACAGCCTCACATCCGGACCACCCCGGGATCGGTTGGGAAGAGTTTGCACGTCTCAATCAACAGGCGGGGCTGCCCGTCTATGCGCTCGGCGGGCAATCTGCCGAAACGCTTGCGCAGGCGAAATCAGTTGGTGGGCACGGCTTTGCTGGGCTGCGTCGTTGGATTACCTGAGTCATCCAAGCGCTTAAGATCCTCTGCCGACCAACCTCCCCCTAACGATGCAACCAAGCGCACGCTCGCTGCGAATCGATTACCAACCAAGGTAATGTAAGTACGTTCGTTATTTAGCGCAGTCGTCTCCAATACAGCCACACTTAAATAATCAATCAACCCTTGGTCATACTGGTTGCGGGCTAAACGCAGCGACTGTTGCGCTGACTGTACAGCCAAACGCTGCACCGCCTCCTCCTGCTCGAACACGCGCATTTGCACCATCGCGTTCTCGACTTCCTGCAACGCAGTTAATACTGTTTGCCGATAGATCGCCACCTGCGCATCAAACTGGGCACGCGTCTGATTGATCTGAGCCTGACGCGCTCCACCATCGAAAATCAATGCGGCAAGCTGTGGGCCAAGCGCCCAAAACTGAGCGGGCGCAGTAAACCACTGCGTGAAATCGTTACTACGGTAGCCCGCGTTGGCGTTCAGTGTGAGGTTCGGAAACCAGGCGGCCGTCGCGACGCCGATCTGTGCGTTTGCCGCAGCAGTGCGTCGCTCGGCTGCGGCAACATCGGGACGTCGCTCAAGTAACTCGGACGGCAAACCCACTGGCACCATAGGTGGAACCAATGGGACTTTCTCTGCCTTAATCGCGAATGTTGAGGGTGCACGGCCTAGTAAGACCGCCACCGCGTTTTCAAAAATCGCTCGTTGCTGCTCAAGATCGATGAGTTGCGCCCGAGTACTTTCTAATTGTGTGCGTGCAACAGACACATCCCCTTGCCCGGAAATTCCTGCGTTATACCGATTCTGGGTAAGCTTCAACGCCCGTTGATAGGCATCCACTGTTGCTGTCAACAAGCGGCGCTGCTCATCAAGGACACGCACTTGTAGATAGGCGAGCGCCAACGCGGTCTGTGCCGTCAAGCGTGCGCCCGAAACGTCCGCTGCCAATGCAAGCTCTGTCGCATCAGTTGCTTCGATATTTCGGCGCACACTACCCCAAATATCGATCTGCCAGGTAGCCTGCGCACTCAAACCGTAAGAGTTGTTTGTCGCACTCGCACTTAAACCCGAGGTAGAGCCTGCAGCGCCCGCACGCGTGGCGCTCCCCGTTGCGGTGACCGAAGGCAGCAATGGCGCGCGCGCACCCTGAGTCACTGCAACAGCCTGCCGAAAACGTGCTTCGGCCAGCGCAATATTTTGGTTCGACACATTCAGCTCTTGCATTAGCTGTGTCAGGGTTGAATCACGATACATCAACCACCACGGCTCGCGCGGTGCATTTGCTAACGCCGGCTGTGCCAACTTCCAGCCGGGCGATTCCTTGAACTGCACCCCCACATCAATCGTAGGTCGCACATAGTCTGGTCCCACCATGCACGCGGTCAACCCAATAAGCGGTAGCAACGTCACTCCGACACGCAGCATGCGCTGTGCATTGTTCGTTAACGTGGAAAAAATATTCATCATGCGTGAGGCAACCCAGAGGATGCAGAGGTAACCGGTTTAGCCGAAGTAGAGGAGCCCGACTGCTTGCTCCAAGGCCGGCTGAGCATCCACAACCGGAAGCGATCCAAATAAAGATAAACCACAGGAGTAGTGTAAAGCGTGAGCAATTGGCTGACGAGCAAACCACCAAGAATGGTGATTCCCAGAGGCTTGCGCAACTCCACGCCTGCGCCCGATGCGAAGACCAAAGGCATCGCACCGAAAATAGCTGCCGCGGTGGTCATTAGAATAGGACGGAAACGCGTCAAACAGGCCTGATGGATCGCATCGCGCGGCGAAAGCCCGAGCCTGCGCTGGGCATCCAAGGCAAAATCCACCATCATGATGGCGTTTTTCTTCACAATACCTATCAATAGAAACACGCCAATCAGCGCGATCAGGGTGAACTCGGTCTTAAGCAATAACAAGGCGAGTAAGGCACCTACACCCGCCGAGGGCAGTGTCGACAAAATCGTCAGCGGATGAATCGTACTCTCATACAGCATCCCCAAAACAATATACATGGTGACCAACGCCGCCAAAATCAACCACGGCTGATTCGACAGCGCGCTTTGCAAGGCTTTGGCAGTACCCTGAAAGCCCGCCTGTATCCGCTCACTTGGCAAGTTAATTTCAGACACAGCTTGCTCAATGGCTTTACTCGCCTGGCCAAGTGAAACATCTGGGGCCAAATCAAACGAGATCGTATCTGCGGCCAACAACCCTTGATGTCGGACACTCAACGGTGAATTGCTGACCTCGAACTTTGCAAACGCAGAAAACGGTACGCGCTGACCCGTCTGGCTCAGCACATACACATCATTCAAAGAGTCCGGATCTTGCGCAAAGCGTGGAGCGACTCCCATGACGACTCGATATTGATTGCGAGCGCCATACATCACCGAGATCTGTCTCTGACTAAACGAGTTATTCAGAACGGCCGAGATGCTGGCCATCGAAATCCCCAAGCGTTGCGCTGCATCACGGTCTACAAGAATAGAGACCTGCCTTCCTCGATCCTCAACGTCAGTATCCACATCCACGAGTTCTGGCAATTTCGCCAGCGCCTCTTGCACCTTGGGCAACCACTCTTTTAAATCACCAAGCTCGCTCGCCATTAAGGTGTACTGATACTGAGAGCTACTTTGCCGACCGCCGATCCGAATGTCTTGCTGCGGCACTAAAAATAGACGTGCTCCTGGATTACCACTGAGCTGTGGCCGCAAACGATTGATCACCTCACGTACCGAGACCTTGCGCTCGGCAAAGGGTTTTAGTTGTACGGCTAAAAAGCTGAAGTTGCTACCACCACGCCCGTTGGCATAAGCCGTCACGGTGCTAATCGCGGGATCCCGCATTAAGATTTGTCGAAATCGATCAAGCTTAGGCTTCATTGACTCAAAAGATGTACCCTCATCTGCCGAAAAAAATCCCAGCATCATGCCCGTGTCTTGTTGCGGAAAAAAACCTTTTGGTACGGCTCCGTAAAGATAAAAATTCAATCCAATTGTCGCGGCCAACAACAACATCATGATCCGACCATGACGCAGTGCCCAGTCGAGCGTCAACGAGTAACCTCTGACGGTGGCATTCAGCGCAGCGTCAAGCATACGTCCAATAAAACCAGGTGTTCGAGACGCAACCTCATCCTTTTCTTGTCGCCGTAGCATGCGTGCTGCCATCATGGGCGTTAGGGTCAGTGAGACCAGCATCGAAATAACGATCGCCGCTGACAAGGTCACCGCGAATTCACGGAACAAACGTCCAGGGAGGCCCCCCATTAACAGAATCGGTATAAAAACAGCGATCAAGGAAATGCTCATCGATAGAACGGTAAACCCAACCTCCCGCGTGCCACGCAGCGCGGCGCGTTTTACAGATTCGCCACGTTCAATGTGCCGCATGATGTTCTCAAGCACAACGATCGCATCGTCAACAACAAACCCCGTCGCCACAATCAAGGCCATCAAGGACATCGTATTCAACGAATAGCCCGCCAAATACATCACCCCGAAGGTCCCGATCAGCGATACAGGGACTGCCACAGTTGGGATCAAGGCTGCGCGCCAGTTCCGTAAAAACAGCAACACAACTAGCATCACAAGACCAATAGCAATGACGAGCGTGTGCTCTGCCTCGCGCACGGAGGCCCGGATGGACGGCGTACGATCCTGCGCGACATCAAGCGTCACATCCGCGGGCAACATAGCCCGCAAGACAGGTAAATCAGCACGGATCTGATCAACCGTCTCAATGATGTTTGCCTTCGCCTCGCTGCGCACAAGCACCAAGATTGCCTGTTGCGCATTGAAATAGCCAAGATTAAAGGTGTCTTCAACAGAGTCCTCGACCTGCGCAACATCAGACAAGCGTACCGCTGCTCCATTTCGCCAAGCGACGATCAGAGGGCGATAGTCGGATGCCTTCCAGAGTTGATCGTTGGCAACTATTTGCCAACGAAGCGTGTCGTTCTCTAGAAATCCCTTTGGTCGCGTGGAGTTTGCTGCCGCGATGGCCATGCGGACGGCCTCCAACGACACACCATACTGCGTCAGCTTTTCAGGATCAAGATCGACTCTGACTGCAGGTAATGAGCTGCCACCAATTTGAACCTCACCTACTCCCTGGACTTGGGATAACTTTTGCTGAACAGTCGTCGAAGCAATGTCATACAACTGGCCTTGGGACAAAGTCGCAGACGTCAGCGCAAGCGTCATGATCGGCGCAGCAGACGGATTCGCTTTTTTATAAGAAGGGTTGTTACGCAGCCCACTTGGCATCATGGCGCGTGCTGCGTTTATCGCTCCCTGTACGTCGGTCGCAGCGCGGCTGATGTCGCGACTTAAGTCGAACTGCAAGGTGATACGCGTCTGGCCCGTTGTGCTGCGCGAAGTCATTTCGGTTAGGCCCGCAATCGTCCCCAAGGAGCGCTCAAGCGGAGTCGCCACGGTTGCCGCCATCACCTCAGGACTTGCCCCAGGCATGTCAGCGCGCACCGAGATCGAAGGCAACTCAATTTGTGGCAGGGGCGCGATGGGTAGCAGACTATGTGCCAGCAAGCCGGCTAGTACCACCCCAAGCCAGATCAACGTTGTGGCCACGGGGCGCACAATAAATGGCCCGGACAGACTCATTACTGGGCCCCTCCTTGAACAACGGGCATATTACGGCCGTGCAGACGATCAAAGAAAAGATAGATCACGGGCGTTGTAAAGAGTGTCAAAACCTGGCTCACGATGAGCCCCCCCACCATCACCAAACCTAGGGGCTGACGCAATTCAGACCCCGTGCCTGTCGACAGCATCAAAGGAACCGCACCAAACAAGGCGGCAAGCGTTGTCATCAAAATAGGACGAAACCGCAGGATCGCTGCCTGCTCGATGGCCTCGCGCGCTGACAGTTTGAGTTTGCGCTCAGCCTCGAGTGCGAAATCAATCATCATGATGGCGTTCTTCTTGACGATACCAATCAGCAGGATGATGCCAATAATGCCGATCATATCGAGATCGCGACCTGACAACTGCAAAGCAAGTAAGGCGCCAATCGCCGCAGAAGGCAGAGTAGAAAGAATCGTGACGGGATGAATGAAACTTTCGTACAGTACGCCAAGTACGATATACATCGTGATGACTGCAGCCAGAATCAATAACAAGGTGCTGGAGAGTGACGCCTCATAGGCGCGTGCGGCGCCCTGAAAGCGGGTCTGAACACTCAAGGGCAAACCAATTTCTTTCGTTGCTTGGGTGACAGAATCTACCGCGCTCGACAATGAGGCCCCTGGCTTCAAATTGAACGATACGGTGACGGAGGGGAATTGGTCTAAGCGATTAATCACAAGAGGCGAGCGTCCCTCAGTGACCTTCACCACGCTCGTCAAAGCAATCGGCTTACCTGTCGTACTTTTGACATAGACCGTCGAGAGAGATCCCGGATCGCGGCGAAACTGCTCGGGTACTTCAATCACGACACGATACTGATTCGATTGCGTAAATACCGTCGAGATCTGTCGTTGGCCAAAAGCGTCGTATAGAGCATCATCAATCGCAGCAGCAGACACTCCTAGTCTTGCAGCAGCATCGCGATCAATATCAATAAAGGTGTTGAGGCCATCCTCTTGCATGTCATCAATGACATCTGCAAGCTGTGGCTTGGCGCGCAGGGCATCCACAAGTTTTGGTACCCATATCGCAAGCAATTCAGAGTCTGCGCTTTCTAGGGTTAGCTGATACTGCGTGCGGCTCACGCGGTCCTCGACTGTGAGGTCTTGTACCGGCTGCAAATAGAACTGCAAACCAGCCACGAACTCGAGCTCCGTCTGCAGCCGACCCATCACCTCAGAAATAGCTGAACGTCGCTGACCGTGTGGCTTCAAGGCAACTTGTATTCGCCCGGTATTGACGGTTTCATTGACCCCGTCAATACCGATAAAGGAGGACACGCCACTCACATCGGGATCTTGTAGGATTGTCTTTACTGCAGACTGCTGTCGCTCAGCCATGGCAGCAAACGCTAAATTCTGCGGCGCTTGGGTCACGATCTGTATCAATCCCGTATCCTGCAGTGGGAAAAAACCTTTGGGAATCGCTATATAAAACAATGCGGTCAGTACGAAGGTGCCGAGTGCGACGACCAACGTTAATCCTTGCCGCGCCAACACCCAGCGCAACGCCACACCGTAGGTCACGATCAGTTCATCGATTTTTTTCTGAACAAATTGAGCAAGCCAGCCTCCACGATCATGATCCCCGGCGCGCAACAGACGCGCGCACATCATCGGTGTCAACGTTAGCGATATAAGCAAAGAAAGCAATATTGCAACAGCGAGGGTGACAGCAAACTCTCGAAACAAACGCCCCACCACCTCGGTCATGAAAAGCAAGGGGATCAATACCGCAATTAACGATAACGTGAGCGACACCAAGGTAAAGCCAATTTGTGACGCACCCTTGAGTGCTGCCTGCATCGGCGTATCACCGCGTTCCAAGTAGCGTGCGATATTTTCTATCATGACAATCGCATCATCCACTACAAAGCCCGTCGCGATCGTCAAGGCCATCAAGGTCAGATTGTTAATACTGAAACCAGCCAAGTACATGATCCCAAAAGTTCCCACAAGGGACAGGGGCACAACAACGCTTGGAATCAAGGTGGCTGTTAATGTGCGCAGGAACACAAAAGTCACCAACACTACCAAACCAATGGCAATAAACATTTCGACCTGCACGTCTCGTACCGACGCGCGAATCGTTTGGGTGCGGTCCGACATCACGGTCACGTCGAGGTTGGCAGGCAACGCGGTCCGCAACTGCGGTAGCAAGGACTGAATGCGATTGACCACATCGATGACATTGGCACCCGGCTGTCGCTGCACGTTAAGAAGAATCGCAGGTTGTGTATCTGCCCAGGCTGCGAGTCGTGAATCCTCGGCCTCCATCAAAACGGACGCAACATCTGACACACGCAACGGTGCATCGTTGCGGTAAGTCACCACTAAATCCATGTAGTCGCTAGGGTTCTTTAATTGGTCATTGGCGTTTATCGTGGTCGAGCGAGCCGGGCCATCCAAGGTCCCTTTGGGTTGGTTAACGTTCGCCCCCACCACTGCGGTACGCACGTCTGCCAACGTCAACCCATATGCTGCAAGTGACTGTGGATTTGCCTGGATGCGCATCGCCGGTCGCTGCCCTCCCGCCACACTCACCAACCCAACACCAGCAACTTGCGATATTTTCTGCGCCATCCGTGTATCAACTAAATCACGAATTTGCGGCAATGGCACAGTGGGCGAAGTAATCGCCAACGTAATCACTGGCGCATCTGCTGGATTAACTTTGTTATAGATAGGCGGTACAGGCAGGTCTCGAGGCAACAAGTTACTTGCTGCATTAATGGCTGCCTGCACTTGCTGCTCGGCCACATCCAAGCGCAGTGAGAGCGCGAATTGCAAGGTAATGATCGATGCCCCGGCCGAACTACTGGAAGTCATCTGGCGTAGTCCGGGCATTTGCCCGAATTGACGCTCGAGCGGGGAAGTCACTAAGGCCGCCATCACCTCTGGGCTTGCACCAGGGTAAAACGTGGTCGCCTGGATAGTTGGATAATCCACCTCAGGTAAGGACGATACTGGGAGCCATCGATACGCGATCAAGCCCGAGAGCAATAAGGCGATCATCGCCAATGTTGTGGCGACTGGTCGCAGAATAAAGGGGCGCGAGAGATTCACGGCCGCGCGGACCCCGATGCGCCGGCAGGGCGTCGAGCCGCATTATTGGGTTCACCAGAAGCGCTCGGCGCTCCGATAACGCGAACTTTGGCACCGGCGCGCAACCTATCGGTGCCCTCAAGGACCACACGGTCGCCCACCTTGATGCCGTCCAGGATGACGACTCGTTCACCGCTACGATCGCCTATTTTGATGGGCTTAACCGCTGCCGTGTCATCAGCCTCAACAACATATACAAAGGCGCCACGATTTCCTTGCTGTACGGCAGCCGCTGGGATCGTGAGGGCGTTTTGTAATGTGCGTACCTTCATTCGAATATTAACGAACTGGTTCGGAAACAACGCGTCAGTCTGATTAGCAAATTCAGCCTTAAGCTTGACCGTCCCCGTTGCGATATCAATTTGATTGTCAATCGATGAGAGTTTGCCCTCTGCCAAACGATTCATATCTGCACGATCATAGGCATCGACGGCGAGTATTTGTCCGCCAAGCATGGGTTCGCGCACGGCAGGTAAATCATTTTCTGGCAGTGTAAACATCACGGCGATCGGCTGTGTTTGCGTAATCACAACAACACCAGCCGGATCGTTCGCGTTCACAAGATTGCCTGCATCCACACGACGCAGCCCAAGTCGGCCTGCGATAGGAGCGGTGATGGTGGTGTAGCTTAGTTGCAAGCGTGCATTATCGACGGTGGCCTGATCACTTTTAATCAGACCTTCAAATTTACGTACGAGGGCAGCTTGTGTGTCGAGCAGCTGGGGAGCAATTGAATCCTGCTTGCGTAAGGTCTGATAGCGCTGCAAATCGCGTTTTGCATTCTCATACTGCGCTTGATTTTGTTGCTGGGCACCCAGTGCCTGATCGAGTGCAACCTCAAACGGTCGAGGATCAATGCGGGCCAATATATCGCCCGCTTTTACGCTCTCACCCTCTTTAAAAAGAACCTCGACTAATTCACCTTGCACACGACTACGCACAGTGACTGTGTTGAAAGCGGTCACCGTTCCAAGACCACGCAAATAAATATCAAGATTTTCAGAGACGGCCGCCTGCACCCTGACAGGCACCATCGGAGTCATGCCTCCCTGTGGCTTCTTGGGTGCTACTTGCTGGCCGCCATCGCTTAACCACCAATACGTACCGCCAGTAAGTGCTGCCAAGATTACAACGATCCAAACCCAAGGCAGCCGACGGGCGGACCTGGAAGGCACATGCTCAGACATAGGGATTCCAACTGGCCCTAAAGGGCACAAAGAGTCATTTTGAAGTTGACGTCATGCGTGACCGCATGGGGTCGGTGCTCGCCATCCTGCGCAGAGTAACGAATCCAGACCATGTACTTGTTGGCGCTGATTTCAGGAAACACGCCAAGGGATTCTTCAACCCATACCCGCAAAAGCTGGTAGGTTTTACCTGCTAGCATTTGTTGAAAGGCTCCTTTAGGCGCTACTGCGTCTGTTGCCTGACCAGTTTCACGCAATAGTCGCATGACCATTGAAATGCCGGCATGCAAGGGCATGAGCGTTGACATCCATCGCTCTAGGTCACTGCAACGCTCAGCCTCTGTGCGGTACTGCCAGGCATGAAAAGACGGCATATCCACTTGCGTTCCACCACCAGGCACAGCGAGTCTGCCACGCAAACTGCTTAACCACTCGTTCGCGCGAAGTTCTTGTCCGGTTTTGCCCACTGCATTCAAATTGGCTGCGACTTTCTCGAGCTCAATAAGCATAGTCGCTAAGGTTTTTTCATCGACGCTCGGATGATCTTTAAGCGAGGCAAGAACATTGCGCTGGCGCTCCAAATCCTGCAAGACACTGGATTTCACATCCGTGCGCTCAGTCGCATCAAGCAGATCAAATAGGGCCGCCAAGGCAACCTGATGGTGTCGTGCATCGCCTGGCTTGGCGAAAAATATCATCCGGTCAAGCAAGGACTCCAGACGCATCAGCGCACGGATTCGCTCGTTAAAAGGATATTCAAAAAGAATCACAGATATTTGTCGCAAAAGGCGGATGATGCACCAAAAATGCGCGCATTTATCCAGATATTGATAGGTTACACCACCCCTCGTGTAGGACCAACACTTGTTTGTCGAGTTCCGCCAAGCTAGTGTTTGCCGAATTGACAATTATGTCATCCGCAGCGGCCAATCTTTCTGCTCTAGTCGCCTGCGCAGCCATGATGCGACGTATCGTGTCCGCAGGGATGCCAGAGCGCGCGTGAACACGCTCAATTTGAGTTTCCTCTTCACAATCCACGACGCAAAGCCGATCTATCCGATCTCGCCAACGACCGGACTCTACCAATAAGGGGACAACAAAAACAGCGTAAAGCCCAGTCGCCGCCTTTGCCTGGACAAAGACTTCCTGAGCAATCAAAGGGTGGAGAATCCCTTCTAGCGTAGAACGCATTACAGGGGCCGAAAATACCAACTCACGCATACGGGCACGATCAAGCGCACCGTCTGGTTTGATCAGCTCGGACCCAAAAGCCTCTCGTATGGGTGCAATCGCAAGGCCCTCGGGCGCTGTCAACGTATGTGCGATCAGATCCGTATCGATCACGCTGGCACCCCACCCCGCCAATAAGTTGGCTACGTAAGTCTTACCGGAGCCAATCCCTCCGGTCAGACCAAGCTTAAACATGCCGCCATTCCTTGTTACTCCGTTAATGTGAGACCAAACAACATCATCAGAATACCGCCAAGCGCCAACCCGGGGCCAAACGGTCTGGGCTCTCGAAAGTCCTGCCGCCCAAGTAAGTGATCAAACATTGCAGCGGCACAAAGCCAAACTGATGCCACGAACCAAACGCCCGGTAGAGACCACGGCCCAATCCACGCAGCAATCGCGGCTGACAGTTTAAAGTCCCCAGAGCCCATGGCCTCACGGCCTGTGAAAAATCGAAATATCGCTATCAGCAACCACAGCACAATATAGCCCGCGACCGCCCCCGATACCGAGTGCTCGAGCGATACCCACCCCCCATTCAAGCTAAAGAGCAACCCCAACCAGAGCATCCCCAACGTTAAACGGTCAGGGAGCATCCCAGTTTGGGCATCGATACGAGCCTGCATCACCAGCAATCCACAAAAGACTGAGCGCGACCACAGTAGCTCGGGACCACTAGGATTTGCCCAAGGCACCGAGGCTGTGATTACTGCCCCACACAGGGCGCAAGATGCCAGCAGACTGGCGTCCAACCACCGGGTGTGTGCATCATGCGTAACAGGTAGTGTGTCCGAGGCCTCCATCAACCCCCAGGAGAACCAGTAGTGCCTAAATACATGGCGCACCGTCCCGACCAGCAGGATCCCCACAAACAAGCCTGCGACCCCACCTGCGGCAAACAAGCCCCAAATATCCTCAACCATAGGAAATCCCTACAGATTCATCTGCAGGGATTCGGGCAAATGCGTAGAATGCAGGCATCAATTCAGTTATGCACTCGACTCAGGAAGTAAATTATGTTCGGACAAGACAAGCTCAACCAGATCCACGTTAGCCAACTACGCAGCGCGGCCATTTTGGTCAGCACATTGCTTCTGTCGGCTTGTGCACAAATGCAGCAACCGGGTTACTACAACCTGCCAGCAGCCAGTTCCGCAACCGATGCGCTAGCGCAAGCTGAAGGTGCGTACGCGACGCAGGCAGTGCGTGCACCGAGTCAAATCCAGTTCGGCTTGAATCAATCTGCCCCCGCTCAACAACAGGCTGGCGCAAATCAAACGACCACCGCCCCTGCTCCTGTCGCTGCTGCCAACGCTTCCACCGCCGCACCGACAGACACCTTGCGTTCAGAGCTCATCCCAGAACCACAAACGTTTGCAGGCACGCTGCCCTGTTTCCATCCAGAAATGAAGTGTGTCGCGCAACGTGTAACGATTTCGATGTCTCCGAATGGTCGTTGGCGTGCCCGCGCAGCCTACCTAGGGCAAGACAACAAGACCTCTCAGCTTGCGGACCAAGGGTGCTGGCGCGCAACAGCACAAGCGGTCCCTCGGATTGTTTTGCTAAACAGCCAGGGTAACGCGCGTGCAGAGCTGGCCATGACAAGTACAAATGTACTGCGCCTGATTTCAATCAATGGCGACTCACCTAATCTGACTTATACCCTCACCCGTCAACCAGACCTTGATCCCATCAAGGAGCTCAATAATCAATCATCACCCAACTGCCCTTGAGACGTTGGTACATCGCAACTGAGCTCGGGCTGTGTGCAAACATGCCGCGCCAGTTGCACTGCATTACGCACCCCCATCTTGTAAAAAATACGCGCTCGATGTGCCTCGACAGTACGCATAGAAATACCGAGCTCGATGGCGATAAGCTTATTTGATTTTCCTTCGGCAACTGGGTGAATAACATCGCGCTCACGCGCTGTCAGCGCTTTCCAACCCAGCGCATTCGTTTCCTCAACATGCTTCATGCTGCACCTCCGTGTCATGACGAAGAGCAGTCTGGCATAGCGACACCGGCAGGGATAGCTGTCAAATCTGACAGGCGGAATAACCCTAAGTAGGGATTGACAATCTAGAGCTCTAGATTGTCAATGAGGCGCGTCGCGCCAAGCTTAGCCGCCGCGAGCACTACGAGGGGCTCACCCGCAAGCATTTCCGCATGGGAGGGCTTGTGCAAATCACGACGTCGACGAATGGCAATGTAATCGACTAGCCAGCCGCGAGCCTGCAAATAATTGGTCGCCTCGCGCTCAAGTAAGGCGGCATCAGCTTCACCCGCACGTACCTTGTCCTTCATGATACGCAACTGCGCAAATAACTGGGGTGCCTCAGTGCGTTCGGTGGGTTGTAGATAAACATTACGGGAAGACAGCGCGAGTCCATCCTCTGCACGAACGGTTTCATGCGCAAGAATTTCAACAGGCAACTGAAACTGGCGACACATATTTCGTATCACCATCAACTGTTGATAGTCTTTTTTTCCAAAAACGGCCACACGAGGCTGTACACAAGAAAACAACTTGAGAACGACCGTACTCACACCACCAAAAAAGCCAGGGCGACATTCACCTTCTAAAATATCGCCTAGCTCTTGAGGAGGCTGTACGCGATAGTTCTGCGGCTCCGGGTACAACTCACTTTCGTTCGGCGCAAACAAGACATAAACATTTCTGTCACGCTCAAGCTTCGCGATATCGTCACGCAAGGTGCGAGGGTATCTGTCAAAGTCTTCATTGGGACCAAACTGAAGTCGGTTCACAAAGATGCTCGCCACAACGGGGTCGCCATGCTGACGCGCGAGTTTCATTAGCGCGAGATGGCCTTCATGAAGATTGCCCATCGTCGGGACAAACGACACCCTTAACTGCCCTCTAAGCTGATCGCGCAGTTCTTCGATCGTATGTACAACTTTCACTGGGTTCTCCGAACACGCGAGGCTGTTAGCCTAGGCGGCAGCACTGGTGTAGGCCAAGCGCACATAGATAGGGGCATAAGGCTCGGCTTGTGTAATTTCGAGTAGCGACTCACGAGAAAGCTCGAGCAAAGCGAGGAAATGCACAACGACAACCGCCACTGCAGCACCTTCGGTAATCCGCTCCATAAACAGCTGACCAAACTCGATAAACCGCACATCAGATAAGCGACGCAGAATATGGGTCATGTGATCACGCACGGATAGTTGCTCGCGCGTAATGTGGTGATGGGCATTGAGCTTCGCGCGCTTTAGGATGTCAATCCAAGCCTGGCGCAAATCCTCGACGCTGACGTCCGGCAAAGCGCGCTCGATGCGCAAGTCAGCAAAAGCTTGCGCGCGCTGGAAGTCTCGTCCAAGCTGGGGAAGGGCGTCAAGCTGCTGGGCAGCAAGCTTCATCTTCTCGTACTCAAGCAAGCGACGAACTAGTTCCGCACGAGGATCTTCTGGCTCCTCGCCCGACTCCGTCTTCTTGACCGGCAGCAACATTCTTGCTTTGATTTCGATCAGCATCGCCGCCATCAGCAAATATTCTGCTGCTAGCTCAAGGTTATGCATCCGAATTTGATCGACATACGACAGATATTGTCGCGTCACTTCAGCCATCGGAATATCGAGTACGTTGAAGTTTTGCTTACGAATCAGATAGAGCAACAAATCCAACGGGCCTTGAAACGTCTCAAGAAAAACCTCGAGGGCGTCTGGCGGAATGTATAAATCTGTGGGCAGAGAAAAAAGTGGTTCGCCGTATAGTCGGGCAAGCGCGACCGTATCCACCACATCGGGGGTTGTGTCCACAGAGGGCTCCACGAGCGCGTCTAGACTTTCACCTGAAACGTGAGCCGAATTCATTGGGCCTAGTTGTTCTGATAAACGTAGGGTTTTTGACGTACACGGGCCTGTTTGAAGCCCTCAGCAAGCTCTGGGTCCTGAGCCTTATCCCACAAACGCGCCCGACCGTCTCGCTGGCGTTGTTCAACGTCAGGGTGGTTGGATTTGTAGGACTGGAGGAACTGCGTAATTTCAGAGGTGTATTGCTCGGCCATGAGAATTCAGCGAAAGGTTAGACTGTCGTCTAGTGTACTGTAGACGCGATCAAATCATCCCCATGCAGCAAGCCAAGTTACCTAATCTCGACGAACCTGAAGCAGTTCCCGAGAAATCCCGACGGATTTTGCCATTTATCGTCGGATGCGCCCTGCTCATGCAAATGCTCGATGCAACGGTCGTCACGACTGCTTTGCCTTCCATGGCCCGCGAGCTAGGCTCTAACCCAATCGAAATGAACTTGGCGATCACGTCGTATCTCATTTCAACTGCGGTTTTTGTGCCAATTAGTGGCTGGGCCGCGGATCGCTATGGCGCTCGAAAAGTCTTTATTGCAGCCATTGTGCTGTTTTCTCTTAGTTCGCTGACCTGCGCCCTATCGCAGACGCTCTCCCAATTGGTTATCTCCCGCATTGTGCAGGGCTTGGGTGGAGCCATGATGGTTCCCGTGGGGCGCATTATCCTGTTGCGCAGCATTCCAAAACACGAACTCATTAAAGCGATGGCGCTTTTATCAATGCCCGCTCTGATTGGCCCAATGGCTGGCCCACCCCTGGGTGGTTTACTCGTCACGTACGCATCCTGGCACTGGATTTTTCTCATCAATATCCCTATCGGAAGCTTAGGGATCTGGATGGTTTTGAAACATGTTCGGGAGCTGCCTTCGGACGGCTTGAGTCATCCCCTCGACTTTTGGGGCTTCATCCTGAGCGGCCTCTGTATGGCGTGCCTCGTGAGCGGCTTCGAAACACTTGGCAATTCCGGGTCATCGCCGAGTCTGAGCATCATCCTGATGGCGCTGGGCTTGATAGCTGGCTGGGGTTACACGATGCATGCACGTAAGCACCCCGAACCCATCCTGAATCTCTCGCTTCTAAAAATTCAAACATTCAGAATCGCCATGCTAGCGGGCAATCTTTGCCGTTTTAGTATCGGCGCAACGCCCTACCTCCTAGCCCTTTTGCTACAGGTAGGCTTCGGCATGAGTGCGTTGGCCGCAGGGTTGATCACCTTCGCTGGTGCGATTGGTTCACTGGCCATGAAAATGGCGGCGCCGCGCATACTTAATCGCTGGGGTTACCGAAAGGTCCTGACCATCAACGCGATCTTCACTGGACTCAGCCTGATGATCTGCGCGACCTTCACACAAGAGACACCTGGCTTAGTCATGATGGCCATCCTATTGCTCGGTGGGTTTTTCAGATCGCTGCAATTCACCGCCGTCAACACGCTAGCTTATGCGGATATTCGCCAGGCGGACATGAGTCGCGCGAGCAGTTTCGCCGCGATGGGTCAGCAACTAGGGATCAGTTTCGGAGTCGGCGTTGCAGCCGAAACACTTAGCATCAGCATGGCAATACGCGGCTCGCAGACCCTCATCCCCCAAGATGTATTGGTCGGCTTTCTGGTCATTGGCGCGCTCTGTTCACTCGCCGCGCTTTCTTTTTGGCGTCTGTCTTCGACAGCGGGAGCTTCACTACGTAACAGAGCGTGATCCCTGCTGTTTGGGGACTTTAAGACCACATAAAATACTAATTCACCTGTGCGCCAGAGAGCTTTACAAGATCTTTATATTTATCGAGTTCTTGCTTGACCATCTCCGCGAACTGCGCCGAACTCAATGGCTTGGCGTTGGAGCCCATCTCGACCAAGCGCTTAGCAACGTCCGGATCCGCTAAGGCTTGAGCGTATGCTGTATGTAATTTCTCAAGCACCGCAGCAGGCGTACCGGCGGTTGTAAACACCCCGAACCATGTACCAATATCAAAGGGCTTGATACCCGACTGCTCAACAGTTGGTACATTAGGAAGCATCTGCGCACGAGCACTCGTGGTCACCGCAAGCGCTACAACTTTATTCTCCTTAATGAGTGGCGCTGCCGAGGCTAGGTTGTCGAACATGAAGTCGGACTGCCCAGACAATAGTGCAAGCTTCGCAGGGGCAGCCCCTTGATAAGGAATGTGAACCATCTTAATTTGCGCGCGAGCGCCAAGCAACTCACCCGCTAAGTGACCAGCACTGCCCGCGCCACCAGAACCATAGTTCAACTTCCCTGGATTCGCTTGAGCATAAGCGACCAAATCAGCCAAAGTGCGTATCTTGTTTTTATCAGCAAAGTCCTGATTCACCACGAGCACATTCGGCACAGAGGCAACCAGCGCAACCGGTGCGAAGTCTTTGACGGCATCGTAGGGGATTTTTGAAAACAACCAAGGATTGATCGCATGCGTCGCCACTGCACCCATCACGAGCGAGTAGCCATCGGGCTGTGCCTTCGCAATGAGATCTACACCGATATTGCCGCCCGCGCCAGGCTTGTTCTCCACGACAACGGGTTGGCCCAGTGAAACTTTGACTTTTTCTGCTAATAGCCGAGCAATCGTATCTAAGGGTCCGCCTGGCGGATAAGGCACAACGAAGCGAATGGGTTTGCTTGGCCACTGTGCCTGAGCATGCACGGCGGTCGTCAGGCCAGCACTCGAGAGTCCTGCACAAGCCAGGCTCAACATAACAACATGTCTACGCATCAGACGGAAGGATCGATTCATATATAGCCTCTACAGGGATGCGCGCCGAAGTGCGAATTAATGCAAGATTTGACTCAGAAACAGCTTGGTCCGGTCGTTTTGTGGATTGTCGAAAAAAGCGTCCGGCGTATTTTGTTCAATGATTTCGCCTTGGTCCATAAAGATCACCCGGTCGGCAACTTTACGGGCAAACCCCATTTCATGGGTCACAACCAACATCGTCATGCCAGTGTCTTCAGCTAAGCCGACCATCACATCCAGCACCTCTTTAACCATTTCCGGATCAAGCGCGGAAGTTGGCTCATCAAACAGCATGACCTTTGGGTCCATGCACAGCGAACGCGCAATCGCAACACGCTGTTGCTGCCCACCAGATAGTTGCCCTGGAAACTTGGCTGCCTGCTCGGCGATGCGGACACGCTCAAGATACTCCATCGCTCTGGCTTCAGCCTCAGCCTTTGGCGTCTTAAGCACCCAAATCGGGCCAAGCGTCAGGTTCTCTAACACTGTCAAATGGGGAAACAAATTGAAATGTTGAAACACCATCCCCACGTCACGACGAATGGCTTCGACATCACGAATGTCGTTGGTGATTTCAGTGCCTTCAACAATAATTTGGCCTTTTTGGTGCTCTTCGAGGCGGTTGATGCAACGAATCAATGTCGACTTGCCAGATCCGGACGGCCCACAAATAACGATTCGCTCCCCGCGCGCGACGTCGAGGCTGATATTACGCAACACGTGGAACTTACCAAACCACTTGTTGACTTCTTTCATGCTAATGATGGCGTCAGCCATACACGATCTCCAGAATAAATAAGCGCCCGGTCTTTACAAACACACCGTTAACGTTGATGTTCCGTCGCCAATCTTTTCTCTAAAGACTGGCTGTACTTGGACATCGAATAACAAAACAGGAAGTAAATTGCCGAGATAAAAATATAGACCTCAACGCTAAAACCCCGCCAGGCCTGATCCACCAACGCCGCTTTCGCAGCCTGTGTCAGATCGAAAATGCCGATAATCACAACCAATGACGTGTCTTTAAACAATGCAATGAAAAGTCCAACGAGCGGAGGAATCACGATTTTCAATGCTTGCGGCAATACGATTAAACGCATTTGCTGCCAATAGGTTAGACCCAACGAATCCGCACCTTCGAACTGGCCCTTTGGAATCGCCTGCAAACCACCGCGAACGGTTTCGGCCATGTAGGCGGCCGCAAATAAGATGATGGCAACTTGGGCGCGCAGCAACTTGTCAATCGTGATGCCTTCAGGCAGAAACAAGGGGAGCATGACTGCCGACATAAACAGCAAACTGATCAACGGAACGCCACGAATCAATTCAATATAGACCACACAAAGCGTCTTGATGGCCGGCATTTTTGATCGACGCCCTAATGCGAGCAATACACCAAGCGGAAACGCCAAGGCGATGCCAAAGGTCGACAAAATCAAGGTGAGCGGCAAACCACCCCAGCGGCTATTCTCAACATAGGTTAGGCCAAATACTCCACCCCACATCAAGACTGCAACGCTTGAAAGTGCCGCGATCCAAAGAAAGAGCAGAGAAATATTCCAGAAACGGCGCACACCACTAAGAATAATGACCCCAAGGAGAATAAGCGTCGCCAACAATGGGCGCCACTGCTCTTCGTAGGGATAGACGCCAAACAGAATAAGACGGTGCTTTTCAACGATCATCGACCAGCACGCACCGGTTACCTCTCGACACTCTTGAGACGTCTTAGCGGTAACAGTTGAGCTGATCAAAAACCAGTCCACCATTGCAGGTACCGTTGCGAACAGCAACCAGACGGACAAGATCGTTAACAGCGTATTGAATGGCGAAGAAAATAGTTGCGTCCGCAACCAATTCCACACCGACAGTCGTATGGGAGGAGCTAACTCGGTACTTGGAGTTGAAACATGAGCTTGGCTTGTCATCTTATCTTTCCACCAATGCTATACGTTTGTTGTACCAGTTCATAAATACCGAAATCGACAGGCTGACTGTTAGGTACGCCGCCATGATCATCAAGATACCCTCGATCGCCTGACCGGTCTGATTCAAGGTCGTGTTAATGATCGAGACAATATCGGGGTAGCCGATCGCCACAGCCAAAGAACTGTTCTTTGTGATGTTGAGGTATTGGCTCGTCATCGGAGGAATAATCACGCGCAGCGCTTGGGGTAAAACCACCAGACGCAACACTAGCGTGCTCTTTAGGCCCAACGCACCAGCAGCTTCCCACTGACCGCGTCCGACAGACTGAATGCCGGAACGTACTACCTCGGCAATAAACCCAGAGGTGTAAATCACCAGGCCGAATAGCAGCGCGGCGAACTCGGGCGTGAGCGTCATACCACCGACAAAGTTAAAACCTTTGAGCTCTGGCACTTCCAACGAAAGTGTTGTGCCACTAAACCACCACAAAGCGGGAGGACAAACTACGAGCAAACCAATGACCCAACGCAACATGGGGAAAATCTGACCCGTACGTGCTTGTCGCTGGCGCGCCCAACGGCTCAAACCGAAAATCGCAGCGATTGCAAGCAGGACACCCGCCAGCAACCATGTCAATCCGTCTCCATTGAGTGTCGGCATCTGAATACCGCGATTCGACACAAAAACGCCAGGTAACGGATGGTGCGCTTTACGCGGCCCGGGCATCATCTCGGAAATGATTGCGTACCAAAAAAATAGTTGCAGCAACAAAGGAATGTTGCGCATGACTTCAACATATACGCTGGAAATTTTTCGGATCAACCAGTTCTTGGATAAACGAGCGATACCAATGACTGTGCCAAGCAGTGTGGCAAGAATGATGCCGATCAATGCAACGCGTAACGTGTTGAGTAGTCCCACGCTAATCGCGCGAGCATAGGTATCCGCAGGCGTGTAGCTGATGGGTGTTTCGCCAATCGCGAACCCTGCCTCGCGGCTTAGAAAGCCAAAACCGGTCGTAATATTACGAACCGATAAATTGTGCATCGTATTGTGCACAAGATACCAAACAACGCCGCCGACAATTCCGACAGCAAGAATTTGATAAATGACCGAACGCACGCCCGGGTCATTCCATGACAAACGCCGACGCGGCGGTTGTACTGGAGGAGTATCTTTATGATTCATTATGAGTTGGGGCGATGCACGGACAGTTGTCCGCGCAATCGCCCCTGAGAGTCAACAGTAATTAACGAATTGGCCAGGCGTACAGGATGCCGCCCTTCGTCCACTGCTGGTTCAAACCACGCTCGAGTTTCAAAGGCGTGTTCTTACCGATGTTGCGCTCAAAGCTTTCGCCGTAGTTACCGACTGCTTTGATGATGTTGAAGGCCCATTTTTCGTCCACGCCCAAGTTCTTACCCATTCCTGGAGTTACGCCCAGAATGCGCTGAATGTTAGGGTTGGTGCTCTTGAGCATTTCGTCAACGTTCTTCTGTGTGATGCCATACTCTTCGGCTTCCACCATTGCATTAAAGCTCCAACGCACAACGTTGAGCCACTGTTCGTCGCCCTGGCGGACCAACGGACCTAGGGGCTCTTTCGAAAAATCTTCAGGCAAGATGACGTAGTTGTCAGGCTTGTCGAGTGACGAACGCGAAGATGCTAAACCCGACTTGTCAGTCGTGTACGCATCGCAACGACCTGAAACGAAGGCACGAACGACTTCATCAAGCTTTTCGATCACAACGGGCTTGAATGTGAGCTTGTTTGCACGGAACCAGTCAGCCAAGTTCAGTTCAGTTGTGGTGCCAGGCTGCACGCAAATCGTCGCGCCATTGAGCTCTTTGGCGCTCTTGATGCCGCTGTCCTTGCGAACCATGATGCCCTGGCTGTCGTAGAAGTTAACGGCCACACCGATCAAACCAAGCGATGTGTCGCGCGTCATTGTCTGGGTCGTATTACGCACCAGCACGTCGATTTCGCCAGACTGCAACGCGGTGAAGCGCTGCTGTGCCGTCAACGGTGTAACTTTGAATTTGGTTGAATCACCAAACATCGTGGCGGCGAAAGCACGGCACAAATCGATATCCAGACCCGACCAGACGCCTTTGCTATCTGGCGCAGAGAAACCCGCTAGGCCAGTGTTCGTACCGCACTGAACAAACCCTTTCTTCTTGACAGCGTCAAATGTTGGACCAGCTTGAACGGCTGTATTCGCAGCAACTAGGGCAGCGCCCACGAGTGCAAGTTTTAAAAATTTCATAAGTCGATCTCCAGATCACGACGGGGGACGACAAACCAAGGGAATGTCGCGTTAATAATTTGTGCAAGGCACCAATGGTAGCCTTACCCTTGCCCTGAATGTATGGGGGAAATCCCTTGCAGTCAATCTCCCAAAGTGGTGCAGCCCCCCCCCAATTTGGTGCTAACTGCTCTTTGCCTTTATATGTGGATTACCGGGCGTTATGATGGGGGCTTCTATTTGGTTCAACCATGATTGAATTTCAACACGTTTTCAAATCCTACGGCCAAGGTCGCAGCATTCTGGCTGACATTAGCTTCAAAGTGTCCGCTGGCGAATTCGTTTATGTCGCGGGTCCCTCCGGCGCGGGTAAGTCTACGTTACTCAAGTTAATTGGTGGCTTGGAGCCTGCTTCCCGAGGCTCCATTCAGGTTAACGGCCAGCGCTTAGAGAACTTGTCGCCGAGGGCTCGACCCTACCTCAGGCGTGCGGTCGGTGTCATCCTACAAGACACGCACCTGCTCTACGACCGTAGCGTGATGGACAACGTGTTACTTCCCTTAGCGGTCACAGGCTTGGCGTCTGGTGTTTCGCGAGCAAGAGCCCGTGCGGCCTTAGAAAAAGTTGGCTTATCGGCCAAAGAAAATGCGCCCCCTATCGAACTCTCGGGTGGAGAGCAGCAAAGGCTGGCCATCGCGCGCGCGATCGTGAACCGTCCCGCGATTCTTATTGCTGACGAGCCAACCGCGAGCCTAGACCGCGAAACAGCGCGTCGCATCATGGCTGTTTTTAAAGACTTTAACCGGGTAGGCGTCACAACGGTGATTGCGTCTCACGACGATGAGCTGATGGCTGAATACGCCACGAGAGCGTTCAAAATCGATCCAGGCCGATTCGCCGACTCTGCTGAAAGGCGAGCGCCCACACACAACAATATCGTTACAAATCAAATACTTGCAAGGAACGAACCCTCTCTTGGAGGGAGCTCCTGATGAAAAGTCTACTGCGACAGCACCGCTATGCCTTGGCAGTAACGCTACGTCGGTTGATTTCACAGCCGATCTCTTCACTCACCAATCTCTTCGTGATCGCACTCGCGTTATCGCTCCCATTGCTTGGTGCATCCCTTTTGATTTCCGTAGAGCCAGTCGCGCGGCAGGTATCGGTCACACCGGAACTCACAATTTTTCTAAAAATAGATGCGCCGAGCACCGCTGCAGAACAACTAGCCAAACGTATTCGCTCAGAGCATGACCATCAAGTCTCCGGGGTGCGCGTCATTCCAAAGGACCGTGCGCTAAAGGACCTGCGTGAGAATCCTGCCTGGGAGCAGGCACTAAAAGTCCTTCCTAGTAACCCACTACCTGATGCGGTTGTTGTCGGGTTCACCTCGGGTGAGGATCTCGCTTCACGTGCCAACGAACTAGCCCGCGTTTGGCGAACCTGGCCAAATGTGGATTTAGTGCAACTCGACAGCGCATGGGTGCAGCGCTTAGAGGCCTTATTGCGCTTTGGCAAAGTGGGTCTGATCCTTTTAGCGCTCAGTGTCATGCTCGTGGTGCTTGCGACGGTATTTAACACGGTGCGCATGCAGGCACTATCGCAACGCGAGGAAATCGGAGTTGCCCGGTTAGTAGGCGCCACCGAAGGATTTGTCCGTCGACCTTTTTTGTATCTCGGCGCCCTGACCTGCACGCTCGCCGCCTTGATTGGGATCGGAATTGCACGCTTCGCGCTCGTACCACTCAATGACGCACTCGCTTCCTTAGCGCGCAGCTATGATGCGGAGTTCGCCCTGACCTTGCCGTCCATTCCGATACTCATACTCGCCGTTCTGTCGGTTGCCTGCCTCGGTGCCTTATCGGCGCGCTGGTCTGTCGAACGCAACACGCGGTTTTAACTACGATGCGCATTGCGCCGCGACTGATTGCTTGGCAGCGTGTGCACGGCCGCCACGGCTTACCGTGGCAACTGACACGCGATCCCTACCGGGTCTGGCTATCAGAGATCATGTTGCAGCAAACGCAAGTCGCGGCCGTGATTGATTACTACGCGCGCTTTTTGAAAAAGTTTCCAACCGTTAAGAAACTTGCCCAGGCCACCTCAGCTGAGGTGATGGCTCAATGGGCTGGACTGGGATACTACGCGCGTGCGCGTAATTTGCATGCCTGTGCCCAGCAAGTGGTGAATACTTGGGGGGGCAGCTTTCCAACAACCGCTCAAGAGTTGGTGACCCTGCCAGGGATCGGCCCCTCCACCGCAGCCGCAATCGCCGCCTTTTGCTTTGCTGAGCGTGCAGCGATTTTGGACGGTAATGTAAAACGCGTATTTTCGCGACACGCTGGCATCGAAGGTGATCCAAGCCTTCGCGTCGTCGAACAGCAACTATGGGCGATCGCAAGAAAACAATTACCAACAGCTCGAATTTGTGAAGACGATCCAGACGCAATGGCCAGTTACACACAGGGCTTAATGGATCTCGGGGCAACTCTTTGCACGCGCAGTCGGCCGCGTTGCTCGGAGTGTCCAATTCGTGCTAACTGTATTGCACACAAGGAGGGGCGCACAGATGAATTGCCCTCCGCACGCGCACGCAAAGCCCTTCCAGAGCGCACCGTCGCGATGTTAATCGCCCATCGGCCAGGTCAACTCCTTCTCGAGCAACGACCACAAACTGGCATTTGGGGGGGGCTGTGGAGTCTGCCCGAATTTGAACCCGACTCTTCAAGCGCTGACTTATGCAGTTCACTTGGCCTGAACGCGCAAGAGATTCAACCGCTCACAGACTTTTTACATGTATTTACGCATTACCGCCTAACGATCAGGCCAGTACTCGTCCGAGTCTCGAAGGAAAAAACATCGCTAAAAGAGTCTCTCGACAATCGACCTGCGCTGCAATGGATTTCATTAGCTTCGCTCGATAGCAAAGGACTGCCCGCTCCAATTCGCAAGCTCTTGCTTGGACTGAAGAGTGACGAAGTCCTTAGTTAAAACTACGTTGCTCCTCGTCTTGCGGTGGACGATACTTACTTATACTCATCAGAATGCCACAAGCGATACCGATCGTAAGTAACGCCGTTCCGCCGTAGCTCAAAAATGGAAGCGGCACGCCGACCACAGGCAAGATGCCCGTGACCATCCCAATATTTACAAATACATAAACAAACAGCACCATCGTCAGCGCCCCTGCCAACAAACGGCTGGCATGTGTTGGCGCTCCTACGGCTATCGCTAAACCTCGGGCGATTAGCACGAGATACAACACCAAAAGAGTCACTCCACCGTAGAGCCCAAACTCTTCGGCGAACACAGCAAAAATAAAATCGGTGGTTCGCTCTGGAATGAAATCAAGCTGGCTCTGCGTGCCGGCCATATAGCCTTTGCCATACACTCCGCCCGATCCAACAGCGATCGTAGACTGAATAATATGGAAGCCCTTGCCCAGCGGGTCAGTCGTAGGGTCGAGTAATGTGCAGACACGATGCTTCTGATAGTCGTGGAACCCAACCCAAGTGGTCTCAGGCTGACATAAGTCTTTTTGATAAGCAAGGACCCCAGCAATACCAATCACCCCCACGATCAACAAAGGAACCAGTAACTTGAAAGATAGCCCTGCAAAATACATGACACAAAAGCCCGCACCAAACACCAACAAGGCTGTTCCAAGGTCGGGTTGCTTCACAATCAAAAGAAACGGAACCGCCAGTAAAGCGCCCGCAACAAAAAAGTCCAGAACTCTCATGGAACCTTCCCGATGCTGGAAATACCACGCCAACATGAGCGGGGCAGCGATTTTCATCATCTCGGAAGGTTGTATACGCGTAAATCCAATGTTCAGCCAACGCGTAGCACCTTTACTAGTATCTCCAAAAAACATGACGCCCAATAACAGCAGAATCCCAAGTACATAAAAGGGAACTGCTAAGCGAATGATGATGTGCGGCGGCGTCATTGCAACCACCCACATCGCCGTGAGCGCCACTGCAAAATTGCGTACTTGGTCAGCGAAACGCCAGTCAGTTCCACCGACGGCAGAGTGCATGACCACTAGCCCTGCACTCGCCAGCAAAAGCAATACAACCATCAACGGCCAATCAATGGCTGTCACTGCACGCACAAAGAATCTGAATAACATTTTCATTGCGCGCCTCTTTGAGGCTGCACGACCGCAGCTGCTGGCGCCGGTTTTTGATCGCGTAACAACCAAGCGTCAAAGACCTTGCGTGCAATTGGAGCGGCGACACTGCCACCCCACCCAGCATTCTCAACCAAAACTGCTACTGCAATTTTTGGCTGTTTAGCTGGAGCATAGGCCATAAACAAGGCGTGATCGCGGAGCCGCTCATCGATTGCGGAACTTTGATACTTTGCGCCACGAAGGCTATATACCTGGGCCGTGCCAGTCTTGCCGGCTGTTTGGTAGGGTGCGCCGGCAAAAGCCTGGCTTGCGGTACCGGAAAGCGTCACATCCATTAACGCGCGTCTAATTACATCCAGGTTTTCACGCTTCAATTCAATCGAATGCGTCGACTGCGGCTCAATCGCGGTTTGCTCCCCAGACAGCGAGTCTCGAATTGAACGTAATAAGTGTGGCCTCATGGAAGCACCGTCATTAGCCAGCACCGCCGTAGCTTGCGCGAGTTGCATTAGCGTAAAGGAGTTATACCCCTGCCCGACCGCGACAGAAACTGTCTCGCCGGCATACCACCGCTGTTGTTCGCGTGTCTTATAGGCCGTCCGCTTCCATTCCGTCGAGGGTAATACCCCACGGCGCTCGCCATCGATATCCACACCAGTTATTTGACCAAAGCCAAACGGCTTCATGAAATCATGCAGTGCATTCACACCAATCTCAGGGCCCAACGAATAAAAATAGGTGTCCGACGACACGACTAGAGCATGATGCATATCAATTGAACCAAACGCTGTCGAGCCTGCGTTTCTAAATCGCTGTCCTGCGAATTCAAAAAACCCTGGATCATCGATTCGCTCGTTCGCGCGCCTTTTCTTTAGCTCAAGCGCAGCGAGGGCGACAAACGGCTTGTAGGTCGAGCCAATCGGATATGTGCCGTAGACCGGTCGATTAATTAATGGGTGATCAGGAGACTCATTAAGGCGTCGCCAACTCTCGACATCAATGCCATCCACAAATAGATTTGGATCAAAAGAGGGTTGCGACACAAACGCCAGGATTTCTCCGGTTGCCGGCTCAATCGCAACTAGGGCGCCACGCAAGTTCTTGAAGGCCTCCTCCGCGATACGCTGCAGCCCCATGTCAAGAGACAGCGTTAAATTGGCACCCGGTACCGGATCTAACTTCCGCAGGACACGCACTGGCTTTCCACGTGCGGTGATCTCTAACTCTTCGAGGCCAGTCTTGCCATGCAAGAGCGTTTGATAGGTTTTTTCGATACCTTTTTTACCAATGATGTCAGTACCGCGGTAGTTTCCAAGCTCGTTTCTTTCTTCAAGCGCATTCAAATCGGACTCTGAAATACGCCCAACATAGCCAACGACATGCGCAGCGGCTTGCCCTTGTGGGTATTCACGTACCCACCGTGCTCTAAGTTCGACACCAGGAAAGCGCATAGAGTGTGCAGAAAACCACGCAGCCTCGGTCTCGTTCAAACTGTTGCGTAGTACAACACTCGCATAACGACCGCTTTCAGCGACACGCCGCTTAAAACGCCGTTGATCTGCTGGGCCAACATAAACAATCGGTGTCAAATTACTGAGCAGTGCATCGATATTTCCAGCCTTGGCGGGCACGACCTCAAGCGTAAAGCTCAGTACGTTGCGCGCGAGTACTTCTCCATTACGATCAAAGATGTCCCCTCGCCGCGGCGCAATGGGAACAACTGCCATACGGTTGTTCTCGGCTCGTGCCGAAAGGCTGTCATGACGATCTACCTGCAACACCCAAAATCGCATCACCAGCACGGCAAAGCACGCGACAGCGAACAGTCCGGCCGCAACAGCTCGAAACAAAAACTTGTTTTTTTGAAGTTGATCCGTTTTCTTAAAATCAAACATACGCGGTGGGCTTTAGCTGATACCTGTACCGGCATCGTCCATACGATGCTGTGGCAACAGTAATAACCATCCAACCAGCGGCCAACAGGCAACCGTGAGCAGTATGCCCGGCAACCACGTCCAGCCTGGCCACGCGCTCATCAGAAAAGCGCCAACCAACACCGTCACAAACTTAGCTCCAACAAACAAAGGGATCAAATGCATCGCCTGTCTAAGCAAGTCAAAGCGCGCTAAGCGCCGATGCAGAAGCTGTGTCCCGTAAACCACTAACGCGTATAACAATGCTTGTAAGCCCAACGGACCTGCATCGTGAACGTCTAACGTCAACCCGAAACAAAACGCGGCGACCATTCCCATGCGACGCGGTTGATGAAAAGACCAAAAGGCAATCACAACGAGCAAGATATCCGGTGTGACAGGCCAATTTCGCCATGGGAGCAACGACAACAGCCAAATACAGATTGTGGTTAGCCAGATGTAGTGCCAACCCATTGCTGCCTCAAGCGAATGCGGTTGCAAATTTCGCGCTTGCAATAAAGATGTACCTAGCGAGTACTTTGTCATCGAGGTAACCTCCCTATTTTCCAGTCGCTGGTGCACGAACGGGTTCTGTCACGGACGCTGCTGTGCTTGGGGTCAGAAACGCTTGTTCACCATCTAGTGAAACCTGCAGAACAAGAAAGTGTCGATTCCGCTCAGGGTGCGATAGAGGCTTGGCTTCTGCTCGGGCAAAGCCTGACGCTGGGCTGCGCTCGACGCGATCAATACGGCCCACAAACAGTCCGGGTGGGAAGACACCACCAACACCGCTAGTCACAAGCGTGTCACCGTCCTTAAGGTCTGCGTCCGATGAAAAATAACGCACTTCAACTTTGCCCGGCGATCCAGAACCGAAAGCAATGAGGCGCAACCCATTTCGCAAGACCTGCACAGGGATCGACACCGCCTCATCGGTAAGCATGGCAGCCTCTGAGGTCATCGCGGTCACACGTGTAATCTGACCCACCACCCCGCTCTCATCGATAACAGGCATCCCAGGCGCAATGCCGGCACGCGTGCCTTTATTGAACACAATGCGCCGAACAAAGGGGCTCGATGGCTCATAGAGCACCTCTACCACTACCGCTGGCCGCTCAGCCGCCTTTTCAACCACGCCTAATAGGCGGCGAAGCTGTTCATTTTCAGCATTCAATAACGCCGCCCGCGTCGTGACTTGTGCCATCTCGATGCGTTGACGCTGCAACGCTTCGCCCTCAGTCTTAATCAAGGAGGCCGCATTCAGCCACCCGTCAAACGCCTTCAAGGCATCTTTGGGCAGCATTACGAGTCGCTGAAAGGGGTAGACCGCTGTCGCAATCGTCTGCCGAATCGGATTTGAGGACTTCCAGAGCGCGTCAGTAAACAACAACGCCACTGCGACGAGTAGGAGAAATGTCAGCGTAACTTCGGCGGCGGTGCCTTGCCGAAAAAGCCGTAGGGTGACGTGTCGTTGCATGAAAACTCAATACAAAGTGACCCGGTCCCAAAATATTCAAGCCCAGAGATCCTAGGCTTGAAGCGCAGAAGGTTCAGGGCAACTAGTCGTTAATAAAGATCGCGCCTAGTTTTTCCAGATGCTCAAGGGCGTCCCCGCAACCACGCACCACGCATGTCAGTGGGTCATCCGCGACAATCACTGGCAGACCGGTTTCCTCTTGCAACAACCGATCGAGATCGCGTAGCAAGGCGCCACCGCCTGTTAGGGAAATACCCTTATCGGTAATGTCTGCACCAAGCTCAGGCGGGGTTTGCTCAAGCGCGATTTTGACGGCAGAGACAATTTGATTTAGTGGATCAGTAAGCGACTCAAGAATCTCGTTTGAGGAAACAGTAAAGCTGCGAGGCACTCCCTCAGCCAGGTTACGTCCCTTCACTTCAATTTCACGCACTTCGGAACCAGGAAAGGCCGAGCCGATTTCTTTCTTGATCAGTTCAGCGGTTGGTTCGCCGATCAACATGCCGTAGTTGCGACGGATGTAATTGACGATTGCTTCGTCAAACTTATCACCACCTACGCGCACGGAACCTTTGTACACCATGCCGCCCAACGAAATGACGGCAACCTCGGTCGTACCGCCGCCGATGTCGACGACCATGGATCCACTCGCATCCGAGACGTTCAAACCAGCACCAATTGCAGCAGCCATTGGCTCTTCGATCAAATAAACCTGGCTTGCGCCCGCACCCAAAGCGGACTCACGAATAGCACGGCGTTCAACCTGCGTGGAACCACAAGGCACGCAAACGATAATGCGCGGGCTCGGCGCGAACATATTGCGCGGGTGCACCATCCGAATGAACTGCTTAAGCATCTGCTCGGTGACCGTGAAATCGGCAATCACACCGTCTTTCATGGGGCGAATGGCTTCAATATTGCCTGGGACGCGTCCAAGCATCTGCTTTGCCTCGCGACCAACCGCCTGTATGATTTTTTTGCCTCCGGGGCCACCGTCGTGGCGAATGGCCACTACAGAAGGCTCATCGAGCACAATGCCCTTGCCCCGAACATAAATAAGCGTGTTGGCTGTCCCGAGGTCGATCGCCATATCGCTGGAAAAATAACTACGAAGGAATCCGAACATGAGTG
Source organism: Zwartia hollandica (assembly GCF_019923725.1). GTDB lineage: Bacteria > Pseudomonadota > Gammaproteobacteria > Burkholderiales > Burkholderiaceae_B > Zwartia > Zwartia hollandica. The sequence goes on along the minus strand of NZ_JAHXRI010000006.1, from coordinate 732,995 downwards.
TCTAGCCAAAAAATATTGACGCGCGCAACGCGCAGCGATTGACCTTCTATCATAACTTATAATTCTTCAAGTAACGGCAAAATATGCCTCTCGTATAGCACTAAACCAAGGGGTAACCCCCCTGAAATGGATCAACCCCCGCCCATGGCTCTCACTGACCAAGAAGTCGTCCGTATCGCCCGCCTGGCAAGGCTGCACCTAACTGAAGCACAGCAAGCGCAGGCTAAAACGGACCTAAACAAGATTCTAGGCATCATTCAAACCTTACAGGCAGTGGATACGACTGGCGTAGAGCCTTTGGCGCACCCCTTATCGGCGGTCACAGAGGTATCTTTGCGCCTACGCGAAGATCAGGTGACCGAGATATCCTCCGTTGAACGCCGGGAAGCACTCATGGTGAACGCCCCCGGCTCCGCGCAGGGCTTGTTTCTGGTTCCAAAGGTGCTTGAATAAGATGTCTAACACCCTGCTCCAGTTCAACTCCCTCGCCCAGTTGAGCCAAGCGCTGTCTGCCCGCAAACTTAGTGCCACCGAGCTTGCCCAGGACTGCCTTAAACAGATTCAAGATCAACATGCACTGAACGCTTTTGTGCACGTCGATGCCGAGCTAACCTTAGCGCAAGCTCGCTTGGCCGATGCCGCCATCGCCGCAGGTACGGCGGGACCACTCACGGGAATCCCGATCGCACACAAAGACTTATTTGTCACCGAAGGTTGGCGCAGCACCGCGGGCAGCAATATGCTTAAGAACTATGTCAGCCCTTTTGATGCCACGGTCGTGCGCAAGCTGCGCGAAGCCGGGTGCGTCAGCCTTGGCAAACTCAATTGCGATGAATTCGCGATGGGCTCAGGTAATGAACACTCCGCCTTTGGACCTGCCCGGAACCCCTGGGATCCGAGCGCAGTCCCCGGCGGGTCTTCCGGTGCATCGGCGGCGGCCGTCGCAGCAAAACTAGTAATGGCGACCACGGGTACAGACACGGGTGGCTCAGTCCGACAACCTGCGGCCCTTTGCGGTGTCAGCGGTATTAAGCCGACCTACGGCGCGGTGTCGCGCTACGGAATGATTGCTTACGGCTCGAGCCTAGATCAGGCAGGTCCGCTCGCAGCGAATGCAGCCGATCTGGTCGAACTACTCGACACGATGAGTGGATTCGACCACCGCGACGCAACAAGCGCCGAACAATGTCAGGGCGTTGCAAATGCGCCCGGACGGATCCGCAGTGAATATCAATCAGCCAACGCACAATACGCAGCACAGGGCGCACAGCCACTGAAGGGTCTTCGTATTGGCGTTCCACGCGAATATTTTGGCGACGGCCTTAACAACGAAGTCGCGCAAGCGGTAGAAGCGGCCATCGCGCAATTTGAAGCGCTCGGTGCCAAACGCGTCGACATCTCATTGCCACGCACGCAGCTTTCGATCCCCGCCTACTATGTCATTGCGCCTGCTGAGGCCTCAAGCAATCTATCGCGCTACGACGGTGTGCGCTACGGGCATCGCAGCGAAAGCTACACCGACCTCGCTGATATGACAGCGCGTTCGCGTGCAGAAGGCTTCGGTCCGGAAGTACAGCGCCGCATTCTGATCGGCACTTACGTACTGTCGCATGGCTACTACGACGCTTACTACTTACAAGCGCAGCGCCTTCGCCGCATGATTGCCGATGATTTTCAAGCTGCGCTGACCACACAGTGTGACGTCATCATGGGGCCAGTGACCCCTACGGTCGCTGCACCAATTGGGCACAGTCAGGACGACCCCACCGCTGACTGGCTAGCAGATGTCTACACGCTTGGCTTAAATTTGGCGGGTCTGCCTGGCATGTCGATTCCATGCGGCTTTGGTCGTGGTGTCTCAGGGAGTCAACTCCCTGTGGGTCTGCAAATCATTGGTAACTATTTTGATGAGGGGCGCCTGCTTGCCATCGCCCACCAATACCAACAGACAACCGACTGGCATCAACGCATTGCGGGGCAAGCATAATGGCATGGGAAATCGTCATCGGACTCGAAACGCACACGCAGCTTTCGACTCAGACCAAAATTTTTTCAGGCAGCAGCACTCACTACGGTGCGCTACCCAATACCCAAGCGAACGAAGTAGATCTCGCCCTGCCGGGCTCACTGCCAGTCATGAACCGCGCCGCAGTCGATCGCGCTATACGTTTTGGCTTGGCCGTTGGAGCAACGGTCGCTCCGCGCTCAATCTTTGCGCGCAAAAATTACTTCTACCCTGATTCACCGAAAAACTATCAGATTAGCCAGTTTGAAATTCCCGTTGTACTCGGGGGATCATTAAGCTTTTTTGTTGGCGATACAGAAAAGACAGTCAACCTGACGCGCGCGCACCTAGAAGAAGATGCTGGCAAATCATTACACGACAACTTCGTCGGGCCACATGGCGAGTCCTCAAGCGGCATCGATCTCAACCGTGCTGGTACACCATTACTAGAAATCGTCTCTGAGCCAGAAATGCGTTCGGCCGCAGAGGCCGTTGCTTATGCCAAAGCCTTGCATAGCCTGGTCGTTTGGCTAGGCATCTGCGATGGCAACATGCAAGAGGGATCCTTTCGTGTTGACGCCAACGTATCAGTACGCCCAGAAGGCCAAAAAGAATTTGGCACGCGTTGTGAAATTAAAAACGTCAACTCGTTTCGTTTTCTAGAGCGCGCGATTCAGTATGAGGTTCGCCGCCAAATCGAGTTGATCGAGGACGGTGGCAAAGTAGTCCAAGAGACCCGCCTCTATGACTCGGACCGCGACGAAACACGTAGCATGCGCAGTAAAGAGGACGCGCACGATTACCGCTACTTTCCGGACCCAGACCTCCCTCCCCTTGTTATCGCAGCAAGCTGGATTGAAGAAGTGCGTCAATCGATGCCCGAGCTTCCGAGCGCTTTGCGCGAACGTTTCGTCAGCGAGTATGGTCTGGCTGCCGTCGATGCGGCACAACTCTCAAGCAGTCGTGAGCTTGCAGGATATTTCGAAGAAGTTGCACACGCCCTTCCTGCGGGACAAGCAAAACTCGCCGCTAACTGGCTGATGGGCGAGGTGTCAGCCACACTGAACCGCGAAGAAAAAACGATTACGCAATGTCCAGTCAGCGCCAAGGCACTTGCCGCGCTACTCACACGCATTATTGACGGCACGATTTCAAACAAGATCGCACGCGATGTGTTTGCTGCGATGTGGCTTGGTGAGCATGGCGGTCAAGCCGATGCCATCATTCAAGCAAAAGGCCTGACACAGATCAATGACACCGGTGCGATCTCGGCGATGATTGACACCGTGCTAGCAGAGCAAGCGACAATCGTTGCCGAATATCGCGCCGGCAAACAAAAAGCCTTTAACTCGCTCGTCGGACAAATCATGAAGGCAGCTAAAGGAAAAGCTAACCCTCAGCAAGTCAACGATTTGCTCAAAGCGAAACTTGATGCCTAGTTTGCTTAGGTAATGCCGTAACGCATCCGGTATGCCAGGACGGCATCTTGATGCTGTGCAAACTCTTGATTGTTTTTTAACAACTCCAGAATGTCGGTCAGCGAGGCAATGCTGACAACGGGCAAACCATAGCGCTGTTGCACTTCCTGCACAGCCGAATGGGGTGATAACGCCCCGTCGGGTCCAGCTCGCTCCATACGATCCATCGCGATCAGCACCGCGCAGGGTGTAGCGCCTGCCGCTTCGATGATTTCTACCGACTCTTTGACAGAAGTGCCGGCTGTAATGACATCATCAATGATCACAACACGCCCTTTAAGAGGGGCTCCCACCAGCACGCCACCCTCGCCGTGATCCTTTGCTTCCTTACGGTTGTAGGCGAACGGAATATCTTTACCGGCCATCGCAGGATGCGTAGCAAGCGCAACCGAGGTGGCTGTTGCCAAAGGGATACCTTTGTACGCCGGTCCAAACAACATATCGAAGGGCAACTTCGCATCAACCAGTGCTTGGGCATAAAATTGCGCAAGGCGCCCAACAGACGCCCCCGAATTGAACAAACCCGCATTGAAGAAGTAGGGGCTCGTGCGACCCGACTTGGTCACAAAGCTACCAAACCGTAAAACGCCCTCATTAAGAGCAAACTGCACGAAAGCACGACGATCTGTACTGCTGGACATGGCATGACCCCGCATGGATGAACTTATTGATCCATCATTATCTCACCGACTAGGAGCTTTTCTTTGCTGCGCATCACTTCACTTAACTTGAACGGCATCCGCTCGGCGTACAACAAGGGGCTCGCGAACTGGCTCAAACAGCATCAAGCCGACATCGTCTGCCTCCAGGAGCTTAAGGCACATCTCGAAGATATTCACGAAGATCTCAAGCATCCCCATGACTACACGGGACACTTCTATGCTGCAGAGAAAAAAGGCTATAGCGGCGTTGGGATTTACCTCAAACAGGAACCCAAAACAGTCGTGACTGGCATGGGTTGCCCAGAGTTCGATAGCGAGGGCCGTGTTATCCGCGTCGACTGGCCAAAGCTATCGGTGATCAGCGCCTATCTTCCTTCCGGCTCTAGTGGACCAGAGCGCCAAGAGGCAAAGTTCCGCTTTCTCGACAAGTTTGGCCCATGGATGCAGGCGCTGATGGATGATCACAAAAAAAATAAACGCGAATATGTCATCTGTGCGGACTGGAACATTGCCCACAAAGAAATCGACCTGAAGAACTGGAAATCCAATCAGAAAAACTCAGGTTTCACCCCAGAAGAGCGCGCCTGGGTTACTCATGTGCTGCAAGAGATCGGCTTTGTCGATGTCTTTAGGCAGCTCGACGAGCGCGCGGAGCAATACACCTGGTGGAGCAATCGCGGCCAAGCCTGGGCCAAGAACGTTGGCTGGCGTTTGGACTACCAACTGGCGACACCTGGACTCGCTGCAACAGCTCGCAGCACTAGTATTTACAAAGATGAGCGCTTCTCGGATCACGCACCCCTTACGATCGATTACGACTTCAAGTTGGCGTAATCTCGCTTGAACCTGTGGCGCCCTATGCGTCGGTGCGGCCGTCGATTCGCTCAATATCGGCGCGGCGCCAACGTAGCAGCACCAAGCCGGGTAAAGCGATCGCGACGGTCAACAGAAAAAATGTTGGCCAACCCGCATACTCAACCATCGGTGGTGTGAACGGACCCGCTAGATAGGTCCGCCCGACTGCTGACAGTGCCGAAAGCAGCGCAAACTGGGTCGCTGAAAATTCACGATTACAGAGGCCCATCAGCAACGCGACAAAAGCCGCGGTGCCCATGCCGCCGCACAAGTTCTCAAGGCCTACGCCCGCCGCCATCAGCCACACGTTATGCGGCCCTACCGAGATCAGCCAAAAGCCAAGGTTGGATACGGCCTGTAACAATCCAAAGAACAACAGCGAGCGATACAAGCCAAGTTTTGCCATCAAGGCTCCACCAGCTAACGCTCCGATGATCGTTGCCGCAAGACCTAGGAGCTTATTAACAGTCCCGACTTCCGTTGCTGTATAGCCCGCCGCACGAATCAAAAACGTTGTCGATAACGCACCAGCAAACGCATCTCCCAGCTTGTAGAGGACGATAAGCAAGAGCACGGTTAATGCTTCAGGTCGAGAGAAGAACTCCTTGAAGGGCTCAACAACTGCGCGGGCCAACGAGCGCGGGGTCTCGGCGGGGACTGCAGGTTCTGGCGCCCAAAATGTCGCTAAGGCGACGATCAGCATGAGCACGCCCATCAACATGTAGGTTTGCCCCCAGCCCAGCCATTGATCCGCGAGTATCAGAGCCAACCCGCCTGACACCAGCATCGCCAACCGATAACCTAGTACCGATAGAGCAGCCCCTGCGCCGCGCTCTTCCTTTTGCAAAACATCACTGCGGTATGCATCGAATGCAATATCTTGAGTCGCGGAACAAAAGGCGACTGCTACAGCTAGCAAAGCAAGTGGCAACAAACTCTGACCGGGAGACATCAACCCCATCGCCATCATGCCTAACGCGAGCAAGATCTGCATAATAAGCATCCAGCCACGTCGCCTTCCTAAAAAAGGCGGTGCATAACGATCGATGACCGGCGCCCACAAAAACTTAAGCGTGTAAGCGGTTCCGACCAGCGTCAGAAAGCCAATTTCTTGTAACGAAACCTGCTCAACTGTCGCCCACGCTTGCAACGTGCCTCCGGTCAAAGCCAGTGGCAGACCGCTCGCAAAACCTAGCGCCAAGAGCGGGGCGACACGCCGACGCGTATACAACTGCGAAGCGGGAATGGTGGGCTCGCGAAGGGGATCACTCATGAGCGGGCAGCCGTAAAACGATAGGCTGCAAGCGTGCTGCGCCATCCAGCGAAAGCCTTCACCTCGTGCTCATCGTTAAATGTTGCGCGCTCAAGAATTGTGAAATCTAGCGTCGCAGCAAGCCGTTCAAAATCTTTAAGCGTACAAAGGTGAATATTGGGTGTGTCGTACCAGTCGTAGGGCATTTGGCCTGTCACCGGCATACGACCTCGCAAAATCGACCAGCCATGTGGCCAATAGCCAAAGTTGGGAAAAGAAACGATTGCCTCGCGCGCTACACGCGCCATTTCACGAAGAATATGCTCTGTACGGTGCATCGACTGCAAGGTCTGCGACAACACCACCGTATCGAATTGCTGATCGTCAAACATCGCCAGACCATCTTCGAGGTTTTGCTGAATCACGTGAACACCACGTTGCACACATGACAACACGCGCGCATCGCTGATCTCAACGCCTACTCCGCGAATACTTTTAGTTTGCTTGAGATGTCCAAGCAAAGCACCATCGCCACAACCAAGATCCAACACGCTACTGTTCGGCCGTATCCATTGGGCGATACGCACCAAGTCGGGTCGTAGGCTCATCTGAGAAAGCTGTGGACTCATTGCTGCACCTCGCGTTCAGTTGGCACCAACCCTGTTGCAATGCGCGAGAAGTAAGCACGCATCACGCCATGGTAGCGCGCATCATCTAACAAGAAGGCATCATGGCCATGCGGCGCATCGATTTCGGCGTAGGTCGCTGGCTGTCCATTTTGTAAAAGCGCGCGCACAATTTCACGTGAACGCGCTGGTGCGAACCGCCAGTCAGTTGTAAAGGACACGAGTAAAAAATCTGCGGTGGCCGGTTTAAGAGCACGCGCGAGGTCACCCCCTGTCTCGCGTGCGGGATCGAAGTAGTCGAGCGCACGTGTAATCAGCAGATAAGTATTGGCATCAAAGTACTTGGAAAACTTCTCACCTTGATAGCGCAAATAAGACTCGACCTCAAACTCCACGCCATAGCCATAGTGATAGGCGCCCCCGGCGGCAGGCGCACGCTGCGTGCGACCAAATTTTTCTGCCATGTCATCATCGGAGAGATAAGTAATATGCCCAACCATACGCGCGACAGACAATCCATTACGCGGGACAACCCCATGCGCGTAGTAGTCACCACCATGAAACTCTGGATCCGTAATGATGGCGCGACGGGCGACTTCATTAAAGGCAATGTTTTGTGCAGAGAGCCGCGGTGTGCTCGCCACCACAACACAATGCGCTACACGCTCAGGCAAGGTCATCGCCCAACTCAGGGCCTGCATGCCGCCCAAGGAACCGCCCATCACTGCAGCAAAACGTTTAACGCCTAAGCGGTCAGCAACACGAGCCTGTGCTTGCACCCAGTCTTCCACCGTCAGCACTGGAAATGCAGCACCCCAAGGTTTGCCGGTATCTGGTCGAAGCGCCGCCGGACCCGTTGAGCCAAAACAAGAGCCTGGATTATTGATGCCAATGACAAAAAATATATTGGTATCGACCGGCTTACCGGGCCCCACCATGTTGTCCCACCAACCAATATCGTCAGGATTATCCGCTGCAACCCCTGCCACATGATGTGAGGCATTCAACGCATGACAAATGAGTACGGCATTACTTGCGTCTGCATTGAGTGCGCCATAGGTCTCGATCGCCAAATCATAGGCTGCAAGCGTTTGGCCACTCACCAAGGGGAGCGGCTCATCAAAATGCATGTACTGGGTGTGGACCACGCCAACAGAGCCATGCGCGTTTGCGCTGGCGTTGAGTGCGTGTGGTGCGTCCTGCGTGCTGGACGTAGTCGTCATACGGACCTTCTTTAGCGGGATTTATGAGGCGCCCGCAAGCGGATCAAGCAAATCGGCGCCAACTGAGTACAAAGTTTAACATTGCCAGACACTTACTTACAAAAGAAGTAGCAATCACAGGGGTTTTGCGAATTTCCAAATGCAGGGAGGCAGGGCAAACTACGCGATTATGCCGATTGCGTGGGGAGACCTCGATTGATGACCAAGCCAAGGCTCACCGGGCGAGAAGTGCAATGCCTCGAGTGGGTATCCAAAGGCAAAACCAGTTGGGAAACTGGCCTCATCCTCGGCCTTACCGAGCGTACGGTGAATTTTCACCTGCGTAACGCTTGCGCCAAGCTCAAGGTCTATGGTCGCCAAGCGGGTGTTGCGCAAGCGTTACGACTTGGTCTGCTCAACGGTATCCCGAATGACCCAGAGCACACTAGGCTTACGTCGCAAGCGAACACGCCCCCTAACGAAGCACCAACGATTGCATGAAATCTGAGGCATTCTCTAAGGAAAGCGATTGAGTCGGCCCGGAAACCACGACCTGAATTAGCATTCCTCTGTGTACTAACACGCGTCCCATTAAGCGAGACGGCTTGCCGTTTACTTGACTCTCAAGAGTAAAAATCCCACCCGATGCGGCCTGAGCGGGAGCCGCTTGTCCTGCGCGCCTAGCCAACGCCTGCACGAACGCATCAACAAGCGCCTGCGCCTTGATTGCGCTCACGTTGTCATCCAGCTTGGCATAGCCAACAGAAAACACCGACTCCCTAACGGCTGCCGACGTCAACGAAAATGTCAAACTAACACCCTCCACCTCTATCTGGCGCTGCTCAGTTTTAGCGCGGGCAGGAAACATCACGACCGCGCGCTCTTCAGCCACCGACGACTCGCGCCAGTTGTACTCTGGCGAACACCCCGACAACCACCCCAACGTTACCCACAACACGCAAAGGGATATAAATTTACGCATATCTTCGGTTAAACCATAAAAGTATCTTGGATATCTATAGATTGTCCTAGATTAAGCTCGAAACCGCACGAGGATGCTCGTAGCTTAAAATGGGAGGTCTCACAAAAGTTTAAAGGCCTTCTCGTGTCTATGTTGTCTACCCGCCTCGCACGACTGCTCGAACGTCCAGCTATTTTGCGCCAGTCCTTACGCGGAATCGAAAAAGAAGGCCTGCGTGTGGACCAAGCCGGAGCTCTTTCCACCACGGCGCATCCTATTTCGCTCGGCTCGGCGCTGACGCATCCTCGCATTACGACGGACTACTCGGAAGCGCTTCTCGAGCTCATCACAGGTACGCACACAACGGTCGATGCGCTGATGGCAGAAATTAATCAGATTCATCGTGTTGTGGCCACAACGATGCCCAACGAACTGATGTGGAATCATTCCATGCCAGCCCAGCTACCCGCCGACGCCGACATCCCCATCGCTTGGTACGGCACGTCTAATACCGGCATGATTAAGCACGTGTACCGACGCGGCCTCGCCGAACGTTACGGCAAGACGATGCAATGCATCGCGGGCTTGCACTACAACTTTTCCTTTGACGAAGCGATTTGGGACCTGCTTGATCTCAAGCAAGAGACTCCCCAAGATCGCCGCTCCGCTGGCTACATTTCATTAATTCGCAACTTCACGCGTTATAACTGGTTGCTGATGTATTTGTTTGGCGCCTCGCCAGCAGTCTCAACAGATTTTCTACGCGGCAATGTGGGCAACCTCGAGTCACTCACCCCGGATACGATGTATTTGCCATACGCAACCAGCTTGCGCATGAGTGACCTCGGTTACCAAAATAAAGCACAATCAGGGCTCAAGCTCTGCTACAACGATCTCAATATGTTTCTCGAGCGCTTGTACGACGCCGTCACTACGCCGTGGCCCGCCTACCAAGCCATCGGCACACATCGCAAGGGTGATTGGATCCAACTCAACACAAACGTCTTACAAATTGAGAACGAGTTTTACTCAAGCATTCGTCCCAAGCGCACCACCGGACCTTGCGAACGTCCTATCACTGCGCTCGCGGAGCGTGGCGTGCAATACATTGAGGTGCGGTGCCTAGACATCGATCCCAGCGAGCCCGTTGGAATCTCGGCACAAACAGCTCGCTTTGTCGATGCGTTCTTATTGTTTTGTGCGCTGGAAGACAGTCCAGAGTTTACCGATAGCGGTTGGTGTCCCGAAAGCGCCGAAAACTTTGCGAAGGTAGTCAAACAAGGGCGCCAGCCAGGCCTCTCGCTCCAGCAAAATGGTCGCGAGATCCCGCTAGCCGACTGGGCTGACAACCTCCTTGATCAGATCGCACTTTGCGCACAAACTTTTGGGCAAACCCTGGGCGACAGTACCTATGTACCTGCGGTTGAGGCACAACGTTCCAAAGTTCGCGATACCCAACAAACTCCTTCTGCGCAGTTTCTGGAGCAGCTCAAACGCGCAGGGGGATCTTTCCACGCGCAGGCCTTGAGCCTCAGCAAGACCCATGCCCAAAGTCTGCGTAAAACAGGCTTAACCACTGCTGAGTTAGCCGCGGCGCAAACGCAAGCCACGCAGTCCTTGATGGACCAAGAAGCAATCGAAGCGTCGGACAACGAGAGTTTTGACGAATATGTAGCGCGGTTTCACTCTGCATTGAAAGCGCCTAGCCCACACTAAGAGGTCGCAGAGAAACAAAGGAACGCTTGGTGTCGAGGCACAGCATTCGGCTTTTAAACAGCGAGGTGGCGCGCCCGACAGGAATCGAACCTGTATCGAGAGCTTCGGAAACTCTTATTCTATCCATTGAACTACGGGCGCCAAGTTGTGAATTATAGCGGCAGCCGTTTGCGCACTTGGATTTCTCACGGACCTCTTCCGATCCCGCTATAATTCTCGGGTTTGTAAGTCAACTACTTGCAGGATTTGGTCATGAGCAATACGCAGCCACACGAAGAAGAACACCACTCACCCATCAAGACACCCAAGCAACTGATCGTTACGGTCGTGCTGTCGTTTATCTTGCCGGTCATCATCATTATCCTGCTGGCTAACTTAGTCACAGCCGGCGTTACAGTCGGCGCTGGCTCTGACACCCTCGGTCCAGAAGCTACAGCCAAACGCATTGCTCCGATTGCTCGCCTTGACCTCGTCGACGCAAGTGGTCCAAAAGTCTATAAAACTGGCGAGCAGGTCTACAAAGCGGTCTGTGCTGGTTGTCATACCGCTGGGGTTGCAGGTGCATTGAAGTTCGGCGACGCAGGAGCTTGGTCAACTGCGATCGGCACTGGTTTAGCGTCTATGGTGGCGAACGTAGTTAAGGGCAAAGGTTCTATGCCGGCCAAGGGTGGCAACCCTGCGTTGGACGACTACGAGATTGCCCGCGCAGTCGTCTACATGGCGAATAGCGCTGGCGGCAAATTCGAAGAGCCTGCCGCTCCTGCACCGCAAGCACCCGCTGCAAAATAAGCAGTAACTTCAGGCGGTCGTGAGCGACCGTCCCAGTTGCACACGCCGTTGCAGCCACAAACTTGGGCGATACCTAGGGTCACCTGTGACCCTCTGCATATTGCGCAAAATTTCAAGAATATTCTCAGCGCCTAAGGCATCACCAATCGTCAAAGGTCCTTGAGGATAACCAAGCCCCAAGTTAACGGCACGATCGATATCCCCAGGCGTCGCAATGCTCTGTTGCGCAATGTCGCAGGCAATGTTGACGATCATCGCCACAACGCGCTGCGCAACAAACCCTGCAGAGTCCTGCACAACGCTTACGCGAATGTTGTCACTACCCAGTAGGGCGTGTGCCAAGTCACGCCACTGCGGCTGCGTGGCAGGCGACACCATCAACGTACGGCGTTTGCTAAGTTCAAAATCATGCAACGTATCCAAACCAACCGTACGCGATGCATCGAGCCCTTGCTCCGCAACACATGTAGAAACATCCAAGCCAAAAGGGGTCGCGATAAGCAAATCTTCCGGGCCAGGCTTCGTGCCGGTTTGTATCATAGCCCCTAGTCGCTTGAGCAACTGAGTCGCTCGTGCGTGACCTAAGGCATGCGCTGGGCTTACCCAAACTTTACAAGGATGCGACAAGGCTGGCGCCGCAGGCTCATGCGCTACTTGTTTTTGTCCGTCTGCATACGCGTAAAACCCGCCTTGTGTCTTACGTCCATATAAACCTCCAGCCACGCGTACCGTACCAATTGGCGACGGCCGAAAGCGTGGCTCATCATAGAATTGCTGGTAGATGGACTCCATGACAGCGTGGGACACATCAAGTCCGGTCAAATCCATCAACTCAAAGGGCCCCATCTTGAAGCCGGCCTGCTCGCGCATGATTGCGTCAACCGTTTGAAAGCCAGTGACACTCTCCTGAACGATACGCAACCCCTCAGTATTCATCCCGCGACCAGCATGGTTCACAATGAAACCCGGCATATCTTTCGCACGCACTGGCGTGTGCCCCATGCGCACCGTTAAGGCCATCAGGGCATCGCCGACAGCTGGATCACTGCGCAACCCATCAATCACTTCCACCACCTTCATTAAAGGTACTGGATTGAAAAAGTGATACCCCGCAACACGCTCTGGCCGAGCGCACACCGCAGCAATCGAGGTAATAGATAGCGACGACGTGTTGGAGACAAGATAACAGTCCGACGAAACCACTTTTTCCAGCTCAGCGAAGAATTTCTGTTTGACATCGAGTCGTTCAATAATCGCCTCGATCACCAAATCACAATCGGCAAGCGCTGCGAGCTCTTGCGCCGGATGGATATTTGCGAGGGCGGCGTCCGCCTGATCTTGCGTCAACTTGGCCTTTGCGACCAACGTAGCCCACGTCGTCGCTAACGCGTCGCGTGCGGCTGCCGTTGCCTGGATATTTGTATCAAATAGTCGCACCCGCAGGCCTGCCTGTGCAGCGATCTGCGCAATACCGCGCCCCATTGCACCCGCACCCGCCACGCCCACCGTTTTAATCGTCTTCATTCTGTTGTTTCCTGTTGCAAGAGGCAAAGCCTTAATCTTAAGCTGTTGCATAATAGTCATATTCATCATACCCGCAAGGACTGACCATGAGCACCACCACCTTGGACAAACCCTCTACAGACGCGCTGGCTCAAAGCCTGGCCCTCGAGCTGCGCACATGGATTGAATGTGAGTCACCCTCTAACAATCCCGCTGCCGTCCACCGTATGGCTCAAATTGTTGCAACCAAAGCCCGTGCAGCAGGTTTGACGGTTACGCTCAGCGAAATTGGCGAAACAAAATTACCAATGATTGTGGCCAGTAATCGCGCACCAGGCGATACGCGACGAGGCCTGCTTCTTCTTGCTCATATCGATTCGGTACATCCGATCGGTACACTCAAGACGAATCCATGCCGGATCGAGGATGACAAGCTTTACGGCCCCGGGGCCTTCGACATGAAGGGCGGTGCATTCTTAGCGCTCACCGCGCTCGGTGAATTCTCCACCCCTAACTCCACCAAGCTTCCCGTCGATTTCTTACTCGTCCCTGATGAAGAGGTCGGCAGCCACGCTTCACGCGCCTATATTGAGGACTTCGCCAAGCAAGCGCGCTACGCCCTGGTGCCTGAGCCTGCACGCCCAAATGGTGGACGTTGTGTCACAGGTCGTAAGGGCACCGGCATGCTCAAACTCATCTGCACGGGTAGGCCTTCGCATGCCGGCATGGCACACGAAAAAGGGCGTAGCGCCATTCGCGAAATGGCCCATCAGATTCTTGCCCTAGAGGCCATGACGGACTACGCCCGCGGGATCACAGTAAGCGTGGGCACGATTAGCGGCGGTACCGTCACAAATACTGTTCCATCGCATTGCGAAGTCATGGTCGACTTTCGCATCCCCGACGAAGCCGCGGGCGAAGAAATCGTAGCGCGCATTCAGGCCCTCAAGCCACACGATCCAGATGTCACCCTCACGATCGATGTCGAGCTCAATCGTCCTCCGATGGTGAAGTCACCTGAAGCGGACAAGTTGTTACAGCAACTTAAACAGTACGCGACGCCTTGTGGTTTTGAGCTTGATGAGGCACCTGTTTCAGGTGGTGGCAGCGACGCCAACTTTACCTCCGCTGTCGGCTGCCCCTCGATTGACGGCTTAGGCGCCGAGGGCGATGGTGCGCATACGTTACGTGAGCATGTATTCGTTTCAGCCTTGCCACGTCGTCTAGCGTTTTGGCGCAACACCCTGGCAAATATTGAGTGAGAGACTTACGCAAGACATAGAGTTTTATGCCTAGCTAGTCTTATTCAACATCGCGCGCAGCATATCCAAGCGATTTTTTGGACTTAAGGTGTCGGGCTGCAGCTGCAGCTCGGCTGCCGACAAACCCATCTCTTCGATAAACCTGGAAGGCTCGCGCACAAGATCTTCCCGAGCACGTCGACGCTTTTGGCACCAACTCAAGTGCAAGCTGCGTTGTGCACGTGTAATACCCACATACATCAAGCGACGCTCTTCCTGAATACGTGAAGCCAGTGCATCAGCGACTTTTGTTGGATCGACATCCTCATCATCCCGACCTAAATGGGGCAAGAGGCCTTCTTCGACCCCGAGTAAATAAACATGGGGATACTCTAAGCCTTTGGACGCGTGAAGCGTTGAGAGCTTCACTGCGTCGGGCTCTTGCTCATCTCCACGCTCAAGCATCGTCACTAACGCAACATGTTGGACAAGATCTAACAAGCCCATCGCGTCAGCCTCTGCTTTGCGTTTGAGCCAACCGACTAACTCAAGTACGTTTTGCCAACGAGACTGAGCGGCTTTTTCGTCGAGCGTATCGTATAAATAGCGCTCGTATTGAATCGCGCTAAGCAGATCATCCAGGATGCTCCCCGCCGGTTCCGCAGCGGAGACTGGCTGCCCTGCTTCTCCTCGACCTGCTCGAAAACGTATGCGATTGATAAAATCCCCAAAGGTACGCAACGGCTCAAGCTGACGCGTGGCAAGACTTCCCTCAACACCCTGTTCAAAGAGCGCCTCAAATAGCGAAATCTGACGCTCGCCGGCATATTGCCCTAAGGTCTGCAGTGTTGCCTGTCCGATTCCTCGCTTGGGTGTCGTTGCCGCGCGGATGAAGGCGGGATCGTCGTCCTCGTTCGCGACCAATCGCAGATAGGCCAACACATCGCGTACTTCTGCTTTATCAAAAAAGCTTTGACCACCAGAAATTGTGTAAGGGATATGTAGATTGCGCATCGCCTGTTCAACGATGCGGGCCTGATGATTCCCCCGATACAACACAGCAAAGTCTTTCCAGGAGGCGCGCTTTTCAAAGCGGGCGGCCGATATCTTCATGGCAACGTTTTCGGCCTCTGCTTCATCGTTAGCCATCGCCGATACACTGATAGCGTCTCCCATTCCGTGCTCAGACCACAATTTTTTTTCGAAAAGTTTTGGGTTCTTTGAGATCACGTGATTGGCTGCTGCCAGGATGCACTGACTTGAGCGATAGTTTTGCTCAAGCTTAATCAACCGAATTTGTGGGTAATCCGTTGTCAACTTTGCCAAGTTTTCAATCGTGGCACCTCTCCAGGCATAAATCGCCTGATCGTCGTCACCCACCGCAGTAAACATCGCCCGCACACCTGTCAACCACTGCACGAGTCGATATTGGCAAACGTTAGTGTCTTGATACTCGTCCACTAATAAATAGCGTACGCGTTGCTGCCAGCGTTCGCGCACCTCTTGGTGCTGCTCGAAAATCCTAGCAGGTAAGGCAATCAAATCATCAAAATCTACTGCCTGATAGGCAACGAGTGTGGCGTTGTAGCTGCGATATACCTTGGCCGCCTCGACTTCGCTTGCGGTGGAAGCCACGTTCGCAGCGCCGTCGGGATCGATCAGACCGTTTTTCCAGAGCGAGATCGTTTGCTGGACCGAACGCAACCGTCCGCGATCCGTTGTTGCCAACAAATCCTGAATGATCGCCATCGCATCATCCGAATCAAAAATCGAAAACTGTGGTTTCAGTCCGGCGAAACGCGCTTCTTCCCGCAAAATTCGTACGCCCAACGAATGAAACGTGCTGATCGTCAGGCCTTTTGCTAAAGATGGGTCAACCAACAGCTTGACTCGATCTTCCATTTCACGAGCAGCCTTGTTGGTAAAGGTCAGCGCGACAACATTACGCCCTGCATAGCCACATTCACGTAACAAATAGGCGATTTTTTGCGTGATCACGCGCGTCTTGCCCGAACCAGCGCCCGCAAGAACTAAGCAGGGTCCGTCGAGATACAAGACCCCCTCGCGTTGCGATGGATTCAGACCAGTAGTTTCGAATTTAGACATCAAGATTCATTAAATTTCTAGCGGATCAACTTCAAGTTGCCAATTCAAACGTCGCGCGCTAGGGTCTTGATTCAATTCAGCGATCCAATGACGAAGCAACTGCTGCATCGCTGGGCGATGTGTGCTCTCTACAAGCAATTGTGCGCGACACATATTGTCGACGCGCACGATCCGCAACGGTACAGGATCATACAGGGTGATCACCTCTGCGCTTCCCAACTGTGTCGCCAGGGTCGTTGCGATATCTCGCGCTGTGGTGAGAAAATCTAGGGTGGTTTGAAGTTCGCGCGCCTCGGCACTCAACAGCGCCTGATGAGAGAACGGCGGCAATGCGGCGGCCTCGCGCTCTCGGATCGTGTGTTGTGCAAAACCCGTGTAGTCATGCTTCAAGAGCGCTTGGTAGACTGCTTGCTCAGGGTAGCCGGTTTGCACAATGACCTCTCCGTGACCAGAGTGCCGACCAGCGCGCCCTGAAACCTGCATCAACTGAGCAAAGAGTCGTTCAGGTGCACGGAAATCTTGCGAGAACAACATCGCATCCGCATTCAACACTCCCACCAAGCCTAGGTTGGCGAAGTCGTGACCTTTGGCTACCATTTGTGTACCCACCAAAATATCAACCTCACCAGCGTGCACACTCGCAAATAACGCCTGCGCACTTCCTTTTTTTCGCGTGCTGTCAGCATCGATACGCAGCACCCGCGCCTCTGGGAATAACTCTGCAAGATGTTCTTCAATCCGCTGCGTACCGCGCCCCATTGGCTGCATGTCTTGATCACCACACTCGGGGCAAGCCTTTGGCACACGCTGTTGAAAGCCACAGTGGTGACAATGGAGTTGATGGCGCCCTTGATGGGCACGATGCAATACCGTGAACGTGGTGCAACGTGAGCACTGACTCACCCATCCGCAAGAGTTGCAATGCAACGCAGGTGCATAACCACGCCGATTTAAAAAAATCAGAACCTGTTCCTTATTTGCCAACCGCTCACGCATTGCTGTGATTAAGTGAGGGGACAGCCCGTGCTCCATTTGGAGGCGACGTGTATCCACCAAGCGCACCGTTGGCAGCGTTACCTCGCGCGCTCGATCCGGTAGATCTAGCCGCTGGTAATGCTTCTTTTGCGTGTTTACCCAGCTTTCAAGCGACGGCGTGGCCGAACCCAGTACGATCGGTATGTTTAGGTCGTGGGCACGCCACACCGCCAAGTCACGGGCAGAGTAGCGCAAACCATCTTGCTGCTTATAGGATGCATCATGCTCTTCGTCCACAACGAGTAAACCCAAGTCGTCGATCGGTGCAAAGATCGACAAACGTGTACCTAAAATAATCCTTGCCTGTCCGCGCTGTACGCTTAACCAGGCGCGCAGGCGCTCACCATCAGACAAGGCACTGTGCAAGACCGCAACACCCTCTGGACCCGCGACAGGCTCGAGTCGTGCACGTAAAGACTGTTCAAACTGGGGGGTTAGATTTATTTCTGGAACCAACATGAGTACGCGCCGCCCGCGAGCGAGCGCTTGCGCTGCGGCATGCAAATACACCTCTGTCTTACCACTGCCTGTCACACCAAACAATAAAAATGCCTTGAAACCTTCAGAAGCTCCGATGGCGTCAACTGCCGCCTGTTGTCCCGTACTAAGGGTTGGGACAACGCTCTGCATAGCCTCGCTTTGCGCTGCCTTACGTCGCTTATCCAAGCGAGCAACCGGCCCGCCTGCGGCACGCTTACCTTGATAAGCCGCCAAGCTTCGAAGCGGCGAAGGCAAAGCTGGCAAGATAACTTCGCCGAGGGGGCGTTGATAGTACTCAGCCGCGAAGCGTGCGAACTTAATCCAGCTTTGACTCAATGGAGCAATATCTTGCAAAACCAGCTCAACATCCTTAACGAGGGCCGGATCGTAGCTAGGCTCACTAGGGAGGTCCACAACAACTCCAATCATCTTGCGATGCCCAAAAGGGACAATCACGCGATCACCCACAGCAACGGCTGTTGTGGCACGATAGTCGAACGGCCCCCCTAAAGGCAGGTCAAGTACGACGCTCACCCAGTTTGTTACAGGCCTCATCTTTCCTTATGTTTCATGACACAAAACTGACATCAACTTAATGTGGTTTCTGTAATATTGAGCTAAAACGCTGAACAGAAATGAGTTCAACTCAAAACGACAGAGGCATGTGGATAACTTTGGGGAAAACATACGTTAGTGAAGCAACAAAACCTCGCACTCTACGTGTAATTATTTGTCAACCAAGCGATTAAAATTGATTTAAACAATATAAATCAGTGACTTACATAATCATCGGAGAATTAGGTTTGTAATGTGCGGGGTTTCCCGGCTTGCCCAATATTTGTGCACAACTACCTTTATTCGATCTAGCTTTTCAAGCAATTTGCCTCGATAAGCCGCATAAATACTCGGCTTTTTGGCTTATACCGCATGAAATCTAGGGCTATACAAACGAACCTCTTCAACTAGCGCTTGAACAGCTTCGGGTGGCGTGAATTGTGAGATCCCGTGTCCCAAATTAAAGACATGTCCGCCTTGCTTCACGGGTCCGAAAGCATCGAGGACTCGGCGCACTTCGGCACGAATTGCCTGCTCACCACCAAAGAGGGCAATGGGATCAAGGTTTCCTTGAAAGGCAACGGAGTCAGTCACCCGGCGACGTGCCGCTGCAAGGTCAACAGTCCAATCCAAGCCTACTGCGTCTGCACCGCACGCTGCGATTGACTCGAGCCACTGACCGCCACCTTTCGTGAACACAATGACAGGCACCCGGCGCCCTTCGCGCTCGCGCTTCAGGGCGGCAACGACCCGTTGCGTGTACTGCAAGGAAAACTGCTGGAACAGGCCATCAGCCAGCACACCACCCCAACTGTCAAAAATCATGACTGCTTGAGCGCCGGCTTCAATTTGCGCATTCAAATACTGCGCGGTCGTTTGGGCGTTGATATCTAGAATTCTGTGCAGCAAGTCGGGGCGCGCATAGAGCATGCCTTTAATCAGTCGATAGTCATCACTACCTTTACCCTCAACCATGTAACACGCAACCGTAAAGGGACTGCCGGCAAACCCGATCAGCGGCACTCGGCCATTCAATTGCTTGCGAATAAGTCCAACGGCATCAAATACATAGCGCAATTTTTCTAAGTCTGGCACAGCAAGCTTGGCTACATCTGCTTCAGTGCGCACGGGATGCGCAAAACGCGGTCCCTCGCCCTGAGCAAACGAGAGACCTAAACCCATTGCATCAGGTACGGTCAAAATATCAGAGAACAATATGGCCGCATCTAAGGGATACCGCTCCAGTGGCTGCAGCGTAACTTCGGCCGCATATTCTGGATTCTGTGCAAGCCCCATAAAGGATCCTGCACGAGATCGTGTTGCGTTGTACTCAGGAAGGTAACGACCAGCTTGGCGCATTAACCAGGTTGGCGTGTAAGGCACGGGTTCGCGCAAGAGGCTACGTAAAAACACATCGTTTTTTAAGGGTGCGACGGACACAGATTTCCTTTGGTTTTAAGTATTGAACTGCGGCGGTGCACAACCACGCCCTGAAGTGCTTTCATTTTACTCTCACAGGTCTTCGACTCGATACTGTTCCGCGTCAATTTCATACTTACGCATCAGGGCCCAAAATGCGCGCCGGTGCTTGTTTGATGCACGAGCTGCCATCGCGATGTTGCCCTGAGCTCTCTCCAGTGCTCGCTCAAGATAATCTTTTTCAAACCGCTCGATTAAGGCTGCTTTGGCATCGCGAAACGAGCGTGTCGCGGCAAGCAAAGAAGGTGTATTCAAATTTTGTCCAGACTCCGTAGCATGTCTCTGCACTGCAGTGCGAATCGGCCTGCCCCCCAAATTGCGTCGAGGCATAAATTTTGGTGGCTCGGGCATGCTTGTGGGACGCACCGAGGCGTGCTCTATTGCAGGTAGTATTCCAATCGCCTGTAACCATGCGGCCTGACCAGGATGATCAGATTCACGCAAAGAGCCCATGCGAGGCACGCGCGCTACAGTCGCCAGTAGCCGCGCACGAAACTCGTCGGGACATAGCGGTAGCCTCACAAAATCTGCAAGACCTAATTCAAGCAAGTCTTGCATCGCTGCCGATTTCAGATCACGAAAAATTCCAACGATCGGTAAAAACGGACCGCGAGGAATGGCAGCTAATGCCTGACGGGTCCACCCCAGACTGTCAATCGACACCGGCAACAGGCATACATCAAACCTTCTTAAGCTGACGCTCGCCTGTGCAATCGCATGCACAGGCAGGTGAATCAACTGATCTTCGGCAACCTCAAGATCCTGACCCGCTTCCCAGTCTAGGTGGTGCAACCTTACCCTTGCAAGCCCCGCTTGAGCAACCTCAAGCGTCTGCGGCATCCAAGTCGCATGCGCCTCCAACACCAGCACCGCACAATCAATTTGTTGCCGCATCTCTCTACGCTCCGAGCAAAAGCGTAAGGCTAGAGCGTTGACTGCATTCCGAACATTCGGAATTCACGCATGCGGGATTGCCACAGGGCGTCACTCAATCAAACATAAATAAAAAGCGCGCCAAATTCTGGCGCGCTCTTTACACGAACAACACAGAGATAAGACTAGTGCTTGTTCGTGATTTCCCGAATGCGACGCGCAGCAGACGCCTGAGCAACCAACATATCCAACTCGGCTTGCATCGCATCGATATCAGCCTTGTCTTTGGCGTTCGCAAGAGCCTCTTGAGCAGCTTGACGTGCCGCTTCAGCTTTCTCGGCGTCGAGTTCACCGCCGCGGATTGCTGTGTCAGACAATACAGTGATGTGTCGAGGTTGAACCTCTAACAAACCGCCCGCCACAAAAATGCTCTCTTCCGTACCATCTTCTAAAACGATACGAACCAGACCAGGACGAATCCGCGAGATAAGCGGGGTGTGTCCGGGCATGATACCCAGCTCACCCGACTCACCTGGGAGCACCACAAACTTTGCCACGCCTGAATAAAGCGATCTTTCGGCGCTAACAACGTCTACTTGGACCGTAGCCATAACAAATCCTTATTGGAGCTTCTTGGCTTTCTCGAACGCTTCATCGATGCCGCCGACCATATAAAACGCCTGCTCGGGCAATGCATCACACTCGCCGCTCACAATCATCTTAAAGCCGCGCAGTGTCTCAGACAGCGGAACATACTTGCCTGGCGAACCAGTAAACACTTCAGCAACGTGGAAAGGCTGTGACAGAAAGCGCTGAATCTTACGTGCGCGAGCCACTGCCAGCTTGTCTTCTGGCGACAATTCATCCATACCCAGAATCGCGATAATGTCGCGCAATTCTTTGTAGCGCTGAAGCGTTTGCTGCACACCACGTGCAACGTTGTAATGCTCTTCACCCACAACGTTTGGATCAAGCTGACGGCTGGTTGAGTCAAGTGGATCCACAGCTGGGTAAATACCCAGCGAGGCGATATCACGCGACAACACAACAGTCGAATCCAAGTGCTGGAACGTAGTTGCAGGCGATGGATCGGTCAAGTCATCGGCAGGCACGTACACGGCCTGAATCGAAGTGATCGAGCCAGTCTTTGTCGAAGTAATACGCTCTTGCAGAACGCCCATTTCTTCAGCCAGTGTTGGCTGATAACCCACAGCAGATGGCATACGACCCAGAAGCGCGGACACTTCTGTTCCGGCCAGCGTGTAGCGATAAATATTGTCAACGAAGAACAGAATGTCACGCCCTTCATCACGGAATTTTTCAGCCATGGTCAGGCCTGTCAGCGCAACGCGCAAACGGTTGCCAGGAGGCTCGTTCATCTGACCGAACACCATCGCAACTTTGTCCAACACCTTGGACTCTTCCATCTCGTGATAAAAGTCGTTACCTTCGCGCGTACGCTCACCCACACCAGCAAACACTGACAAACCGCTGTGTTGCTTGGCGATGTTGTTGATCAGTTCCATCATGTTCACGGTCTTGCCCACACCGGCACCACCGAACAGACCGACCTTACCGCCCTTAGCAAAAGGACACACCAAGTCAATCACCTTGATGCCAGTCTCGAGCAGTTCAACTGAAGGCGACAATTCGTCAAACTTTGGTGCAGGTTGATGGATTTCGCGCAGCTCTGTGCTTTGAATAGGACCCGCGTCATCGATCGGGCGACCGAGCACGTCCATGATACGGCCGAGTGTACCCGTGCCAACAGGAACTGAAATCGCCGCGCCCGTTTTGGACACTGCCATTCCACGACGCAAACCATCGCTTGAGCCCAGCGCAATGGTGCGGACAACGCCGTCACCCAATTGCTGCTGCACCTCGAAGGTCAAGCCTTTTTCAGCAAATGCTGATGAGTCATCCGCTAAGCGGAGCGCCTCATAGATATGGGGCATATTATCGCGGGGGAACTGAATATCCACCACGGCGCCGATGCACTGAACGATGGTTCCGTTGCTCATGTCTGATCCTTACTTGATAACTGTCTAATGGGAAACCGTTGGGCTGTCTAGAAATTAGACCGCCGCGGCGCCCCCTACGATTTCCGAAATTTCTTTGGTAATGGCAGCCTGACGCGTCTTGTTATAGACGAGTTGCAGGTCACCAATCACCTTCTTCGCATTGTCCGAGGCTGCCTTCATCGCAACCATGCGGGCCGACTGCTCAGAGGCCATATTTTCTGCGACACACTGATACACCAAACCTTCGACATAACGCTGCAACAACTCGTCGATAACAGTTTGAGCATCAGGCTCGTAGAGGTAATCCCAACCATGCTCTGCCGTAACGCTTTCTTTCTCTTCGTTATCGGCAGAAGATGCTTGATACGGGTCGACAAGTTTGCCGGGCAAAGGCAACAGTCGTGTAAACGTTGCTTCTTGCTTCATCGTATTGATGAACCGGTTAGTCGCGATATAGACCGCGTCCACGCGTCCAGCCAAATAGTCGTCTAGCTGCACTTTAATGGCGCCCACCAAACGATCGAGCTCAGGCTTATCACCAAGACCGATCTCTTGAGAAACAACATTTGCATCGATACGCGTCAATACACCCAAGCCTTTATTGCCCAGTGCAGTGAACTGCGTCTTGATATTTTTGTCGTTGAACTCACGCATGCGATTGAGCACCAAACGCATAATGTTTGTATTGAGGCCGCCGCAAAGTCCTTTATCGGTTGAAACCACAACAATCCCCACCGCCTTGAGCCCAGTGCGCTCAATCAGAAAAGGATGCGTGTATTCAGGATTGGCTTCCATCATGTGGCTAGCCATCTCGTAGACTTTGGTGGCATACGGACGACCAGCACGCATCCTTTCCTGCGCTTTGCGCATTTTGGAGGCGGCTACCATTTCCATAGCCTTTGTGATCTTGCGCGTGTTTTGCACGCTCTTGATCTTGGTTCGAATTTCCTTAATTCCTGCCATTTCGCTTCCTGTGTCAGACCTGTTTACAGGTTTCAGACCATCTGCTGTGTCGCAGATCAGGCTTGCACCCAATCCGCGCTATAGCGGGTTGCTTAGAACGTACCGTGCTTCTTGAACTCCACCAATGCTTTGACTAATTCTGCTTCGTCATCTTTGGAGAGTTCTTTGCTGCTTTCGATGCGTTCGATCATGCCTGCATGCTTGGACTTGAGATAGTCTTTGATGCCCTTCTCAAATGGCAGCACGCTCGAGACTTCAACGTCATCCAGGTAACCGTTGTTCACGGCAAACAGGATCACGCCCAATTCCCAAACTTGCAACGGTTGGTACTGCGGTTGCTTAAGCAGCTCAACCACACGCTTGCCGCGCTCAAGCTGACGACGCGTTGCATCGTCTAGGTCGGAAGCAAACTGTGCGAAGGCAGCAAGTTCGCGATACTGCGCCAAGTCGGTACGAATACCACCGGACAATTTCTTGATGATCTTGGTCTGTGCCGCACCACCGACTCGTGACACCGAGATACCTGCGTTAATAGCAGGACGCACACCGGCGTTGAACAAGTCTGTCTCAAGAAAGATCTGACCGTCGGTAATCGAAATCACGTTCGTTGGCACGAAGGCCGATACGTCACCCGCCTGTGTTTCAATGATCGGCAATGCTGTCAAGGAGCCTGTCTTGCCCTTCACTGCGCCGTTTGTGAATTTCTCAACGTAGGCTTCGTTCACGCGAGCAGCACGCTCGAGCAGACGTGAGTGGAGATAGAACACATCACCAGGATATGCTTCGCGACCTGGTGGGCGTCGCAAGAGCAATGAAACCTGACGGTAAGCAATAGCTTGCTTGGTCAAGTCGTCGTATACGATCAGAGCGTCTTCGCCGCGGTCGCGGAAGTACTCACCCATCGTGCAGCCAGCGTAAGCTGACAAGTACTGCATCGCAGCCGAGTCAGAGGCAGCGGCAGCAACGATGATGGTGTATTCCATTGCGCCAAACTCTTCGAGTTTGCGCAACACGTTGTTGATTGTCGAAGCTTTTTGGCCAATCGCGACATAGACGCACTTAACGCCCTTGCCCTTTTGGTTGATGATGGCGTCTACCGCAACAGCCGTTTTACCTGTCTGGCGGTCACCAATGATCAGTTCGCGCTGACCACGACCAACTGGAACCATCGAGTCAATCGACTTCAAACCAGTTTGCAGCGGTTGTGACACGGACTGGCGGGCAATAACGCCAGGCGCTACTTTTTCGATAATGTCAGTTTGCTTGGCATTGACTGGGCCTTTTCCATCAATAGGCACACCCAACGCGTTCACAACGCGACCGAGCAGCTCGGGACCAACGGGCACTTCTAGAATACGACCTGTTGCTTTAACAGCGTCGCCTTCAGAAACGCCCGTGTAGTCACCCAAAATAACGGCGCCAACGGAGTCGCGCTCGAGGTTCAGTGCCAGACCGAACACATTATTGGGAAACTCAAGCATTTCACCTTGCATCACGTCAGACAGACCGTGAATACGGGTAATGCCGTCGGTCACGGAAACAACCGTGCCCTGCGTACGAATATCGGACGATGTACCCAGACCCGCGATGCGGTTCTTAAGTAGTTCGCTAATCTCTGACGGATTGAGTTGCATGTTCAGACTCCTGGAATCTTGTAGATTGGCGCTATGCCACCAACTTGTCGCGCATGCGGACCAACTGGGCTTGCACGGATGTATCGAGCACGTGATCACCCACCTGAACGCGCACACCGCCGATCAGGGAAGCATCAGTTTTCACGTGGGGCTTTAATTTGAGTCCGAACTTGGGTTCGAGCAGCTTTACCAGCTCGGCAACTTGCTGTTCAGACATCGGGAATGCACTGGTAATGTCGGCTTGCGCAACACCTTCAGCCTCATCTTTCAACGCATGGAACTGCTCAGCGACAAAAGGCAACAAGCTTAGACGATCATTCGCAACCAATAAGGTCACAAAACTTTGCATTGCAGCAGAGGCCTCGGGCTTTACGAGCCCAAGAAAAATACTGGCGCGCTGCGCATCTTCAAGCCGAGGGTCTGCCATCGCAACACGCACATCTTCGATCGCTACGATATCGGCCAGCTGTTGAACCTGCTCAGCCCAAGCCGGTAGACCTGCCTTATCCTGCTTCGCGACAGCGAATAACGCTTCCGCGTAAGGCCGGGCAACGGTTGAAAGTTCTGCCATGATGTCGACCTCGGGGATTAGAGCTGTGCCTTAAGTTGCGTGAGCAACTCGGCGTGGGCGCGAGCATCTACTTCGCGCTTGAGGATCTGCTCAGCACCTTTAACGGCCAGATTTGCCACATCGTCACGCAGCGCATCACGCGCACGTTGAACTTCTTGTGCAGCATCTTGTTTCGCTTGAGCAACAATGCGTGCGCGCTCGCTTTCGCCTTCGGCACGAGCTTGCTCAACAATTTGAGCAGCATGTTTTTCAGCGTCCGTCATACGGGCATGCAGGTCGGCTTTCGCAGATGCCTCGATCGAGCCGATACGAGCCTGTGCTTGTGCGAGGTCTGTCTTGCCTTTTTCGGCAGCAGCCAAGCCTTCAGCGATTTTTTGGCGTCGCTCGTCGATTGCCTTTGTCAGCGGAGGCCAGATGAACTTCATCGTGACCCAAGCTAGAACAAAGAACACGATCATCTGGAAAAAGATCGTCGCGTTCAGATTCACGGTCGTTTCCCTATTACATCTTAAGCTTTGTAGGCATTAGCCCCACGAAGCTGGATCCATAAGCCGTCAGCGGAACAGCCGCTGCGGCATCTTTGCTCGCCCCCGAAGGCGCGAGCCCCCGAGCAATTTACTGGAAGGGATTGGCAAATGCGAACAACATCGCAATACCGACACCGATCAGGAATGCCGCGTCGATCAGACCTGCCAACAAGAACATCTTGGTTTGCAGGGCATTCATCAGCTCAGGCTGGCGAGCCGAAGCTTCGAGGTACTTGCCGCCCATCATGCCAATACCGATGCAAGCGCCAAGCGCACCCAAACCGATAATGAAAGCGCAAGCGAGAGCAACGAAAGCGACGTTAGTCATGACAACTCCTTGATTAGTATCTAAGTATCAAAAATTTAAAAAAACAAAAATTTAACCACAAACTGCTACATAAACCTGCCTGCAACCGAAGCGAACAAAGCCTCGGGTGCGAAACATTAGTGCCCTTCGTGAGCCTGACCGATATACACAAGGGTCAGCATCATGAAAATAAATGCTTGAAGCAACACGATCAAAATATGAAAGATCGCCCAAACTGAACCAGCCAAGATATGGCCAACTCCTAAACCGATACTCATGGCATTAAAGCCTGTCCATGCACCACCCAGCAGCGCGATCAGCATGAACACGAGTTCACCGGCAAACATGTTGCCGAACAATCGCATACCGAGCGAAACTGACTTGGCCGCGTATTCAACCAGGTTCAATAAAAAGTTAGCCGGTGCAAGCAACACGGCAGCGAAGCCATGAGCGTGAAATGGTGCAGTGAAAAGCTCTTTGACGAAGCCGCCAGGATGCTTAATCTTGATTCCGTAGTACAGCATCAAGAGCAGGACACCCATCGACATGCCCATCGGGACATTTAAGTCGGCGGTCGGCAATATACGGTGGTAATGCAAGGGACCGCCCACATCACCCAGACCAATTGCGTGAAAAATGACGTGAGCCAAATCGACTGGAATCAAGTCCAACGCGTTCATCAGCACAATCCACAGAAAAACGGTCATCGCAAGCGGTGCCACAAACTTCCGTGTTTCTTCACTTGGAACGATGCTACGGGCCTGCTGGTCTACCATGTCAACCAACATCTCAACGAAAGCCTGCAACCGACCAGGAACGCCGGCGGTGGCGCGTCGCGCGGCTAACCACATAAACAAAATCGCGATGAATCCGGTAACCAATGCCCAAAAAATGGAGTCATAGTTGATTACGTCGAAATTCGCGATCAGATCCTGTTTTTTGCCGATATTATTGTTGTGCACCAAGTGGTGCTGAATATATGCGGCTTGAGGAGATGCGTCGGCGGCAGCGGCCATGATAAATCTCTAAAAAATTCAGTAAAAGATTCGACAGATCAAACTAGATTCGGGCACGCCCGAACATCAACATTAAGACGTAGCCTTTGAGCACTGCGATCAGCCCGACCAATACCGCCAGCCACTGAACGCGATCACCACCCACTTGGGCCACAACCCACAACAAACCAACCGCCGCGCCTACCTTCAACATTTCGCCAATCAGGAAAAGAACTGGGCCTGAGCCCCCTGGACGAAACGTTGCGACGTATAAACGCAACGCAAAAATAGCGTTGGGTACAAAATACGTACCCGCACCTGCCAAAGCCGACAACCCCGCATCTACGCCTGCGATCAACCATGCCAGACTGGCCACGACTAAACCCAGTAAAGCCTGTGCCTTAACGATTTGCACGAGCTCCAAGCGCGAGCGTTGGTTAATCCGCTCTAAATCTGCCGCGGTTATTTCAAGCTTTTCTGACTCGAGGGCACCCATATTTGATTCCCCCAGAACGTATGCGCTTAACTAACCAGGCGACAACGCTTTAAACCCAAATCAACCTGAATTTCAGCTGAAAGTGCTTTCGCCGGCAAACTCAATAAGTATAGCGTTTTTTTATCCCTTCATGCAAACCCTATTGGGGGAGACCCGTAAGGAAAGTACGCTATCCAACCAAACCGCGCTTGGAGTGAAAGTGAACGCTTACATATGCTTAAAAGTAGGTTTACGCTTCTCTACAAAAGCAGCCATGCCCTCTTTTTGGTCTGCCATCGCGAAGCAAGAATGGAATAGACGGCGTTCAAACAAAACCCCCTCACTTAATGAGGACTCGTAGGCGCGGTTAACGGACTCTTTAGCCATCATCACTGCAGGTAACGACATGCCAGCAATCACGGTAGCCGTCTCAATCGCGTCTTCTAGTAAACGATCTGCAGCAACGATTCTTGATACGAGCCCCGCGCGCTCGGCCTCAACCGCATCCATCATGCGACCTGTCAAGACCATTTCCATCGCCTTAGACTTACCCACGGCGCGAGGTAAGCGTTGGGTACCTCCAGAGCCGGGGATCACGCCGATTTTGATTTCTGGCTGACCAAATTTGGCCGTGTCTGCAGCCAAGATAAAGTCACACATCATCGCGAGCTCGCAGCCACCGCCCAGAGCATAACCAGCAACTGCAGCGATCACGGGCTTACGAATACGACGAATCGTTTCCCAATTGCGTGTGATGTATTCAGTCTTGTAGACGTCCATGTAAGACCAGTCCTTCATGGCACCAATATCCGCTCCGGCTGCAAACGCTTTTTCGCTACCGGTAATGACGATGCACCCGATATCATCATTTGCATCAAAGGCTAGCAGTCCGGCACCCAGTTGATCCATCAACTGATCGTTTAAAGCGTTCAAGGCTTTGGGGCGATTGAGCGTCAAGAGCCCGACCCGACCACGCGTTTCGCTCAGTACAAAAATTTCGCTCATGTGTGTCTCCGTGGAAATGTGAAATAAGATATCGATATGAACCGCAAACCTCTACTTTACAGCTT
The DNA here is from genome assembly GCF_019923725.1 of Zwartia hollandica. Lineage (GTDB taxonomy): Bacteria > Pseudomonadota > Gammaproteobacteria > Burkholderiales > Burkholderiaceae_B > Zwartia > Zwartia hollandica. Next base: position 703,614 of record NZ_JAHXRI010000006.1, on the reverse strand, counting down.
AGAACCCTTCGATCCAGCCGGTCACCGCGTGCGCACGACCCTAACGATCTCCGAGCCAAATCCTACCGGACAGGTCATTTCCATGCCTGCCTGGATTCCCGGGAGCTACTTAATACGCGATTTTGCTCGGCAAGTAGAGTCAATCACCGCGCGTTGCGGTCGTCAAAACTTAGCGATCAAGAAGGTCGATAACCATACTTGGCGCATCGCCCCTTGCCGTGGCACACTCACCATCGATGCAGAAATATACGCTTGGGACTTATCTGTTCGTGGCGCACATCTTGACGAAAGTCATGGTTTTTTCAATGGCACGAGCGTATTTTTGAAGGCGCATGGTCAGGAAACCCATCCCTGTCAGTTGACGCTCTCCCCACCCCCCGGCCGTCTAGGATGGTCCGTCTACACAAGCATGCCGCTGAGTGTGCGCGAGCGTCATACACAAGGATCGAAAGGTTTTTCTGTCTATTCCGTGCCAGATTACGACGCCCTCATTGATCACCCCATTGAAATGGGCCGTCCACAAGTCGCTCGCTTTAACGCCTGCGGTGCACAACATGAACTGGTATTCACTGGAGTCATTCCAGGCCTAGATTTGCCGCGCATCGTACGGGACGTCAAACGTATTTGTGAAGCGCAGATACGGTTTTTTGAACCAACTTCTCAGCAGGCTCCCTTCTTGGACTGCGCTTCGAAATATGTTTTCATGACCATGGTCACCGGAGACAGCTACGGCGGTCTTGAGCACCGCGCATCCACGGCACTGATGGCTGCGCGCAAAGACTTACCGATCACTGGGCAGGAAAAAACATCAGACGGGTATCAAACCTTCCTAGGATTGGTCAGTCACGAATACTTTCACACTTGGAACGTCAAACGCATCAAACCGGCCGCGTTTGCCCCCTATGACTTAGGGAAAGAAAATTACACAGAGCTACTCTGGATTTTTGAGGGCTTCACGTCGTACTACGACGACCTATTTCTATTGCGTAGTGGAGTGATCGATCAACCCACCTACCTAAAAACTCTGGGCAAACAAATCGCATCAGTCTGGGCGACCCCAGGACGCGCGAAACAATCTGTCGCGGAGAGCTCTTTTGACGCATGGACGCGCTATTACAAACAAGACGAGAATTCACCAAACGCCTTAGTCAGTTATTACACAAAAGGGTCATTGGTTGCACTCGCGTTGGATTTAACTATCCGCCATGCAACTCAAGGGCAACACGGCCTCGATGACGTTATGCGCCTGATGTGGAATCGCTTTGGACGAGACTTCTATACAGGTGGGGCCAAAGGGTTACGAGAAAACGAATTTCCTGCCCTCGTTCGGGAGGCGACTGGTGTCGATGTACGCGGCGAAGTTCAAGCCTGGGCTTATGGCCGTAACGACATTCCGCTTGCAAAGCTCTTCGAGCAGCATGGCATCACGCTGCAATGGCGCGCCACATCCAAAACACCGAGTGTTGGTCTGCGCGTTCGAAAACAAGGCGAACATCTGGTGATCGCAACTGTGTTTGAACACGGCTCCGCGCATCAAGCCGGATTGTCAGCCAACGATATACTCGTTGCGATTAACGGTCTCAAAGTCGATTCGGTTAGCAATACAGTCGACACACTTCTCGCACACTATCAGCCAGGTGATCGCGTCAAAATACATGTGTTTAGACGCGATGAGTTACGTCAGTTCGAATTGACACTTGCTACTCCAGCTCAGACTGAATGCAAACTCACCCTTGCGACAAAAGCATGACTAGCCGCACAGACTCAGACAACTATGCAGAGATTCTGAATAGTGGCGTGCCGCTACTCGATGTGCGTGCGCCTGTGGAGTTTTCACAGGGGGCGTTTCCTGGTGCAATCAATCTACCGTTGATGGAGGATGAGGAACGTCACCGGGTTGGCACACGTTACAAACAAGCAGGGCAAGACTCAGCGATCAAACTTGGTCATGAACTCGTCAGTGGGAGCACCAAAGACGAGCGTGTTGCTAGATGGGTACAGTTTGCAAGCGCAAATCCAGACGGATATCTTTACTGTTTTCGTGGTGGCTTACGTTCGCGCATTTCGCAGCAGTGGCTGGCCGATGCAGGTATTCAGTACCCTCGTGTCGTCGGTGGCTACAAGGCGATGCGCAGTTTTCTGCTCGAGCAACTAACACAAGGGATCGCGCAGTCCCATTTCATACTAATCGCCGGCTTTACAGGCTGTGGCAAGACAGAAGTCGTCAAAAATCTTAAAGCGACTATTGATCTCGAAAAGCTTGCTCACCATCGCGGCTCAAGCTTTGGCAAACATGCCAGTGAGCAGCCAACCCAAATTGACTTTGACAACAGTCTCGCGATTGCTTTCATGCGCCTGCGTACACAACAGATCACGCGCATTGCGCTTGAGGACGAGTCAAGACTGATTGGGCGCTGTGCGTTACCTATCCCACTGCGCGAAGCGATGCTCGCGAGCCCGGTTGTGTGGGTAGAAGAATCCCATGCATCCCGCGTTGAACGCATCTTGCACGATTACATAGAGGATCTTGGTGCGCAATTTAAAAATAAGTTGGGTCCTGAAGCAGGTTTTGAGGCATTCAGCCAACGCTTACTCGAGAGCCTGCAAAATGTTTATAAACGACTCGGCGGCGAGCGGCACGCGCGGCTACAGTCCCTGATGCAAGATGCGCTTCGCATACAAGCCCACTCAGGCGTCGTTGATGCACACCGCGAATGGATACGGCCACTGCTAACAGAATATTACGATCCAATGTACGAGCATCAACGTGCAGGCAAAGCATCGCGGATTGTTTTTTCTGGCGATCGCTTGGCCGTTACACACTATCTGACTCAAGCAGGATACTGACGTGCAGTCTGTTGACTTCAACCCCACGCAAACAACGAGGTTTTCCGAGGAGCGCCAACGCCTCGAGCAAAACAAACTGTCCAAGCGCTTAATGCGTGAGGCAGGACGAGCAATTGCGGACTACAACATGATTGAAGCGGGCGATCGCGTAATGGTCTGCTTATCCGGCGGTAAAGATTCGTATGGCATGCTCGACATCCTGATGACGTTGCGCCAACGCGCCCCCATTGATTTCGAAATCGTTGCGGTCAACCTTGACCAAAAGCAGCCCGGCTTTCCCGCAGATATTCTTCCCGAATATTTGACGAAACTAGACATCCCGTTCCACATCGAGACGCGAGACACGTATTCCATCGTCAAACGTCTCATCCCCGAGGGCAAAACGACCTGCTCGCTCTGCTCGCGCTTGCGCCGCGGTATTCTGTATCGTGTCGCAAGCGAATTGGGTGCGACCAAAATTGCTCTTGGTCATCATCGAGACGATATCCTCGCAACATTCTTTTTAAATATGTTTTATGGGGCAAAACTCAAAGCAATGCCGCCTAAGCTTGTTTCGGATGATGGACGGCATACCGTGATTCGTCCGCTCGCCTACATCAGAGAAGCGGATCTCATCGCCTACGCGCAGCTCAAGCAATTCCCAATTATTCCTTGCAATCTTTGTGGCTCTCAAGAGAATCTGAAACGCAAAGAGATTGGAGAAATGCTTGCGCAATGGGACAGGAAAGATCCCGGTCGTGCCTGGAATACTTTCAAGGCTCTGGCAAATATCGCACCATCGCATTTGATGGATACGACACTCTTTGATTTTGTAGGACTTAAACCAGATGGTATCGCCAATCCGCAAGGAGACACGGCGTTTGATACTTCGGAAACGACAGCCGATCGTACGCAAGACGCGTGCGAATCAAGCTCCGTCGGTACCGGCCCAGCGTGGACCATTCACGTCGATACCCACCATCTCAAGAATACGTGACACGGTGTGATCCACCATCTCCTCGATAGACTTAGGCCGATGATAGAAGGCAGGCAGTGGAGGAAAAACAATGCCTCCCATCTCGGTGATTGATGTCATGTTGCGTAGATGCGCTAGATTAAAGGGCGTTTCACGTACAACCATCACCAATTTCCGGCGCTCTTTTAGTGTGACATCTGCCGCACGAGTGATCAGGTTGTCCGACAACCCAATCGCGACGGCAGCAAGCGTTCTCATTGAGCAAGGCACAACAACCATTCCTGCCGTTTCAAAGGCTCCACTCGCAATGGTCGCGCCGACATCGCGGATACTATGTACCTTGTCAGCCAGCGCATAGACCTCGTGACGACCAATATCAAGCTCATGCTTAATATTCAGCACCCCCGAGGCTGACACAATCAAATGCGTCTCAACGTCTGGAGCGTTCGCACGCAAGGTTTGCATCATGCGAATCGCGTAGAGCGACCCAGTCGCTCCCGTGACACCGATGACTAAACGCCGTTTACTCACTCGGTCGCGCCTGCTTCTACCAGTGCGGTTTTCAGTTCGCCGCTAGCATTCATTTCGCCCATAATGTCCGAGCCACCGATGAATTCGCCACCGACATACAACTGAGGAATGGTGGGCCATTGCGAAAATGTTTTGATTGCGCTGCGCACTTCTTCGTCTTCGAGCACGTTGACCGTGACGAGCTTGGTGACCCCATTGCTTTTTAAGATTTCAATTGCGCGGCCAGAAAACCCGCACTGAGGAAACTGGGCAGTTCCTTTCATGAACAGCACCACTGGATTATTGGTTACGGTTTCACGGATAAATGTTTGAACGTCGCTCATGATGACCCTACAAAGAAAATAGTTTGATTAGAAAATAGCAGTAAAGATATTTGAAGAACTAAATAGAACAATAAAACAATTATAAGTTCCGCAACGCCCCGCCGGTGACTCTAGGCAAACCGGCTAAATCTGGGAGTGTTTGTACGTTCTCAAAACCATTGCTTTCAAGAATTTGGGTCACAGCGGGCCCCTGCGCAAAGCCGTGTTCTAGCCAAATCACACCCGTTCGCGCTAGTCTAAGCATTGCTCCTGCGGCAATGATTCGAAAAGCACTCAGCCCGTCTCCGTGCTCGGTGAGCGCATCCTTTGGCTCAAACCGTAAGTCGCCTTGAGCTAAATGCACATCATCTGCAGCAATATAAGGGGGGTTTGAGACGATCACGTCAAATTGCCCTTCCAACGGTAGGGCTTCATACCAATTGCCTTGCCAAAACTGTACCTTTGCACCAAACGCGTGGGCATTGCGTTGTGCCACTGTTATGGCGGCGACGCTTTGATCCGAAGCCACGACCTCTGCATCTGGTCTCTCTAGCGCGATACTGACAGCTATCGCCCCGCTACCTGTTCCGAGGTCTAAGATTCGCGGCCGCTTGAGTCCAAGACAGGATCTCAGCACAAGCTCCACCAACAGCTCGGTCTCAGGTCTCGGAATCAATACCTCAGGGGACACTTCAAACCGGTGCCCCATGAACTCACGTACGCCAACCAGATAGGCCATCGGCGTGCCCTGACGCCGCTGCGCAGCAAGAGTTAAGAATGATGCAGCCTGCTCAGCCGAGACTGGATCCGTGTCATGTGCGAGAAGCCATTCCCGCGACTCCTGCAATACATGCTCAAGTAGCATGCGCGCCTCGAGCCGAGGAAGTCCACACATTTGCGCGAGCGACTGCGCCGTCTGCATTATGCGTCGTCACCTAGCGCTGCAAGCATTTCTGCTTGATGCTCAGCAATCAGGGCGCCGGTCACATCGCTAAGATCACCTTCCATGATCGTACCTAACTTATAGAGCGTGAGATTGATTCGGTGATCTGTCAAGCGACCCTGCGGAAAATTGTAGGTGCGTATGCGCTCAGACCGATCGCCTGTCCCCACAAGGCTCTTGCGCGTTGCAGCTTCCTTGTCGTGTCGCTCTCGCTGCACTTTATCCTTTAGGCGAGCGGCAAGCACTTGCATCGCCTTGTCTTTGTTTCGATGCTGTGAACGATCGTCTTGGCACTCCACGACTAAACCAGTCGGCAAGTGCGTAATGCGCACAGCAGAATCCGTTTTGTTGATGTGTTGGCCCCCTGCGCCACTTGCGCGGAACGTATCAATCCGCAGCTCGCTCGGATTAATCACGATTTCTGTTGCAGCATCGGCTTCGGGCATGACGGCTACCGTACATGCAGAGGTATGAATCCGGCCCTGTGCCTCGGTTGCGGGCACCCTCTGCACGCGGTGCGCGCCCGATTCAAACTTTAAACGGCCGTAAGCGCCCTCACCGTCCAGACGGACAATGACTTCTTTATAGCCACCAAGTTCAGAGGGGCTTTCAGACATCAGTTCCACTTTCCAACCTTGCTGCTCGGCATAGCGGGTGTACATACGCAGCAGATCGCCAGAAAAAAGTGCGCTCTCATCTCCGCCAGTACCCGCTCGAATTTCTAAAAACACACTGCGTCCATCATCGGGGTCGCGCGGCAAAAGCTGTAACTGCAACTCGGCGCCCAGCTTTTCAATGCGGGCTTTGCAATCCTCAATCTCATCTAACGCCATCGCCTTCATCTCGGGATCTTCGAGCATTTCGCGCGCGCCCGCTAGATCCGACTCCGCCGACTCAAACGCCTCAAACGCTTTCACGACGGGCTCAAGCTCGGAACGCTCACGCGACAACTTCCGAAACTGATTCATATCGTTTGCCGCGTCGGGCTCTGCCAATAGAGCATCGAGCTCGACCAATCTTCGGGACAAATGCTCTAGGCGAGAGCGCATTGAAGGTTTCATAAATGTCGTTTAACTATTTTATTAAGGGGGTGCACAGACAAGTGCAAGTCGGGCGCAAGAGCGCAATTGATGCAGCGTCGCTAACGCCGATCAGTACCCGAAGGAAACAAACGTGGCAGCCAATGCAACAGCTCTTGGCGCTCGGTTACGTCACTCTGATTGAGCGCGGTCATGGTCCCATGCAGATATTTTTGCGTTAGACCATGCGCTAGCTGTTCAAGAACGGCTTCGGGAGACTCACCCTTGGCCAGCAGTCGTTTAGCGCGTTCAAGCTCGAGGGCTTGAATCGATTGCGCCGTCGACTGTAAATCGCGAATGACAGGGACATTCGCACGCACCTGCATCCAGTGCATGAAGTTTCTTACACGGGCGTCGATGATCGCTTCTGCCTGAACGACCGCTGCACGTCGCGCATCGGTACCACTTTGCACTACTGCGCCTAAATCATCTACAGAGTAGAGATAGATATCATCAAGTTGCGCGACTTCTGGCTCAATATCCCGTGGCACAGCCAAGTCCACCATCACCATCGGCTTGCGTTTACGCTGACGCGTTGCACGCTCAACCATTCCTAAACCAAGCAACGGCAAAGTACTAGCCGTACAGGACACCACAACATCAAACTGGGCCAGCCGATCTGGCAAATCCGCTAAACGCATCGTGCTAGCAGAAAAACGATTCGCTAGATTTTCAGCACGTTCTAGAGTTCTATTGGCAACAACAATTGACGCTGGTTGCCGCGCCGCGAAATGCGTTGCGCAAAGCTCAATCATTTCGCCAGCACCAATGAACAACACTTTGCACTGCGCTAAATCGCCAAACACTCGCTCGGCTAAACGCACAGCGGCGGCTGCCATCGACACCGACTGTGCGCCAATGGCTGTGGTTGAGCGCACCTCTTTCGCTACCGAGAAGGTGCGCTGAAACAATTGATGCAATAAGGTCCCAAGCGCACCAGCCTCTTCGGCGGCGCGCACGGCGTCTTTCATTTGACCTAATATTTGGGGTTCGCCCAAAACCATTGAATCCAGTCCACTCGCCACCCTAAACGCATGACGCACCGCTTCGTCGCGGCCATGCAAATACACGTGCGGCGCTAGTGCACCGGCTTCAATCTTATTGAATTCAGCCAGCCAGCTTGGCAGCTGATCCGCGACATGAGGCTCCGCCGCGCAGTACAGCTCCGTGCGGTTACAGGTCGACAGAATTGCCGCTTCTTTGACTGCACCACCAAACGCTTGCCGCAACGCATTGAGTGCTGGCTGCACAAGATCTTCGGGCAGGGAAACACGCTCGCGCACCGAGACCGGAGCCGAGACATGGTTTAAACCCAACGCGAGGACGCTAACCGACATGAATGCAGTGGCTGAGAATTAATTAGGGGCAAGACTTACATGGATATGTCATTATAGGGCGCAGAGGAGGAGTACCCATGCGTTTAAACCTAAAAGTCCTTACAGGCACCCTACTATTTTTGACCCAAGTCCTTGGGTTTGGCTCCAGTTATGCCCAAGACACCTACCCAAACAAGCCAATTCGCATCGTGGTGGCCTACGCCGCGGCTGGCTCGACCGATATTGTCGCGCGTCTTTTTGGGCAGGAGCTGAGCACGAAGCTTGGACAACCTGTCGTGATCGATAACAAGGCGGGTGCAGGCACCCTAATTGGCACCGAGTTTGTCATTCGCGCGGCACCTGACGGTTACACACTGTTTATGGGCACCCCAGCGACCGTCATTACGCCTTTACTGCACAAAACACCGACCTACGATGCGGTCAAAGACTTACAACCAATTAGCCTAGCCACGACGCAATCAATGGGTGTATTGGTTTCAAACAAACTCGGTGTCGCCTCGATTCCAGAGCTCGTGAAGTACGCCCAAGCGAATCCGGGTAAGGTGAATTTTGCTTCGTCCGGCAACGGCTCGGCTCAGCACCTCGCCGCCGAAGCACTAAACGACTCCGCAAAAATCAACATGTTGCACATTCCCTACAAGGGAGCAGGGACCGCCATCAATGATCTGGTGTCAGGTCGTATCGATGTCATGATCACCTCACTTGTGGGCAATATGATGGACTACGTAGCAGAGGGGCGTATCAAGCTCATCGCAACGACTGGCCCCGAGCGCAGCAGCTTCCTGACCAACACCCCAACCGTGGCAGAAGGTGGTGTACCTAATTTCGGGATTCGGACGTGGACCGCTCTCTTTGCCCCGGCTAACACGCCGCCTGCCATCGTCGCCAAGCTAAATGAGGCAATGGAAGCAATCAGGAAAGATGGCGTTATCCAAAAGAAGATTGAAGCCCAGGCTATGGACGTCACAATTGGATCCCCTGCGGACGTCAGCAAGATGCTTGCCGAAGAGCGCGACTTCTATGGCGCGATTCTGAAACGGACCAATGCAAAGTTAGACTGAGCGGGCGTCGGTAAATTGGTGTATCATTTCGCCCTTCAGATGGCCCGGTAGCTCAGTCGGTAGAGCAGAGGATTGAAAATCCTTGTGTCGGTGGTTCGATTCCGCCCCGGGCCACCACTGAAATTATAGAAACCCCTGCGTTCACGCTGGGGTTTTTGCTTTTGTGGGGTTGTAACTGGATGTTTCTAATGACGATTGATAGTGCTTTTAACCACACGATTGACTATACTGTTAGCAATGCTAAACAGGAATTCATCATGAGCACAATCTCAGCCAATGACCTCAAAACTAAAGGTGTGAAAGCAATCGAGGAAGCACTCGCTACGCAACCTGAAGTTGCTGTTTCCGTTCGCGGTCAAGTTAAGTACATCGTGATGAGCGAAGAGCAATACCAATATCTTCGAGAATGCGAACTTGAAGCCGCACTTGCTGAGTCTAAAGCCGATCTCGACGCTGGTCGCTATGTAAAAGAAACAGTTGCCCAACACATTCGTCGTATCAACAAACTGAACGCAAAGTTGGCCGCATGACCTGGCAGTTAATTTATACAGAGCAGTACAACCGCAAAGCCGCAAAATTCATAAAGCAACACCCAGAGGCACTAGTTCAGTACACCAAGACCCTTGAACTGTTAACAGTAAACCCACACCACCCATCGCTGAGGCTGCACGCTCTTAAGGGAAAACTAAATGGTCTGCACAGCGTCTCTATTAATCTGAAGTACAGAATTACTCTTGAACTCATCATTACGGAGAGTGAGATTATTCCAATCAATGTTGGGGATCACGACGAGGTTTACTAATTTGGTAGGTAGGATATGAAATTCTCAGACCCCGGTCGATTCCGCCCCGGGCCACCACTGAAACTATAGAAACCCCTTTGTTCGCGCTGGGATTTTTGCTTTTGAGGGCTTGTAACTGGATGTATCGGGCAGTATCCAGTGATTGCCAAACTCAATTTCAACGCCTAGCATTGGGGTATGCCAAAAATGACATTAGATTTAACAGATGCTCAGCTATCTGCTCTTTCAGAAAGTGCGAGCTATGCAGGTTTGGAATCTGCTCACGACTTCATGATGCGTTTTGTAACGCGCGAAGAAGAGCTCGCTGTTTTGCGTCAAAAAGTACTGGATGGAATGAATTCGCCTGTAGTTGCTGAAATGAATGAAGAGTACTTCGAGTCATTACGCAACAAACTCAAACAGGGCATCCGTTCTTGACCCTTCGAGCATTTAGAGTACACGCACTGGCGAACCAAGACATTCATAGCGTGATTAACCATTACATCGATTTGCAAGCTGCCAAAGCCGGCACCGAGTTCCTCGTTGCCCTTGAAAAGGCTTACAAATTCATTAGTAGATTTCCAGATGCAGGATCTAAGCGACTAGGCACCTCAATGAAATTACCTGAATTGCGAACTTGGTCGTTAACAAAGTTTCCATATTCACTCATTTACATATCTGACGCTCAAGGGGTCGACATCTTTCGGCTGCTGCATCACAAGCGGGACATGCCAAATTACTTAAACATATAGAAAGTCAGGATCGAACATCCTCCGACCCCGGTCGATTCCGCCCCGGGCCACCATCTGAAACTGAAAAAACCCCTGCGTTCGCGCTGGGGTTTTTGCTTTTCAGTACCATCAGCCAAAGAAGCAACCGTGCCGATCAGCCTCAACAATCTTTAAGACGGATTCGAGGTCTCTCGCGACGGGATCGGGCTCATAGGACTGCCACTTACCGCTGGCACGCACCCAATAAATCTGCCAAAAACTACTAGTTTTAATGTACCTGAATTTGGCAAACGGTCTTCTCGTAATCTCACCAGGTTTCCCACGCCATAAAGGCCGAACCTCAAGAATTGTTACTGCTTGGCCATCGATCTCGTAGTCGTGGTCGATCTTGCTCTTTAACTCCGGCGGCACTCTTTGGACACACCAGTCGCCGACTAGATGATCAATCCTGCCTATTTCTTCAATGCTAAACGCCATGGTCTGTATGTGGTTATTACGAATGTATGGAGCATATTCTTAATCTTACCTGAGCATGACGAAATTAAAGTGTTGACTGTCCAGCAACTAGACGGTTGCGGCACTAGGATTAAACATCCTCAGACTCTGGCCGATTCCGCCTCGGGCCACCATCTACAACTGAAAGAACCCCTGCGTTCGCGCTGGGGTTTTTGCTTTTGTGGGCTTGCTTTTACTCAGTGTTATACCGAGCACATGGTTTACAGGTTGGCAACGTCCTTTTGACCAGACGAAACCTCGAGCGTCTAGTTACGGCAGCGTTGATTTAAAAAGCAAGATGGTTACAGTTTGAAACAGACAGTCGGCTAAAAATCATTCAGAATTGAAGGTCGATTCAGGAGTCAGAAGCCATGTCACTACATCTACCAAACACCCGAAATACCTTATCTGAGCCCAAGCCTTTCAGCCGTGATGGTGGCAATGAAGATGATTACGAATCAAATAGCATTCAAGCTCAACAAGACCGAGCGTGGCTGCGTGAACAATTGCTAGCCGGCCTAAATTCACCGCTCTGCGATCCAATTACACCCGCTTTCTTTGAACGGCTGCGGGCTCGTGCCAGAGGAGAGTTTTGAAATGGGCGCAAGATCTATCGTGCCGCACCGTCATGCAATTGATGACGCACTCGATGCCGTGGATTACTACCGAGAGAACGCGGGAACCCCCATTGCGGAGAGTTTTTCCTTAGCCGTCGATGAAGCGTTAGAGCAGGTGGGCCAACATCCGAACATTGGATCGCCGCGTACAGCAATTGAGTTGGAAATCGAAGGCATCAAATCTTGGTCTTTGAAACGATTCCCACACCAGATCTACTATAAGGTGTTCATGGATCACATAGAGCTTTGCCGAGTCCTCCACCCCAAGCGAGACATCACCCAAGCAATGCTATCTCGACAAAGGTTTCAATAAGGATCGACATCCTCAACCCCGGTCGATTCCGCCCCGGGCCATCATCTGAAATTGAAAAATCCCTGCATCCGCGCGCTGGGGTTTTTGTGTTTTGGAAGTACAACCGGAAATTAAAAAACCTTTTATCCGGACAGTACTGATAAGATCTCCTCATGATTATTCAAAAAAAAACTGCGATAAATTGTGACCTACAGATCAATGACTGAAGCCGACTGGCTAATTGCTCTCGCCCTTGCTATTTCTCTGGCAGCTGTGCATTTCTCGGCCTTTCGAGTCTCAACATTGCCCTCAAAGACTCAAGATGTTCTGGCATCGGTTGGTGGTGGCGCAGCCATCGCCTACATATTCATGCACCTGATGCCCGAATTAGCCGTGGGTGGCCGCGCACTGAGCGAACTGGATATCATCAAATTTACGCCGACACCGATTACCGAAACCGGGCTTTTTTTGACAGCAATGATCGGCATGGTGATCTTCTTCATCCTAGACGTAAGAACCGAGGAAGGACGCTTATCCACGAAGATAGGCTTTCGCGTGCACATGGCGTCATTTGCCTCGGGTAGTGTGATCTACGGCTACACGCTTCCCTCGCTGGTCACTACCGGCTGGAGCTACGCCATTTTATTTACTGCAGTGCTTGCCGGTCACCTGCTGCTTGCCGATAGAGCGCTAGCCCGGGCTCACCCCGCGCAGTTCGCGCATGAGACGCGGTGGATTGGCATAGCTTCAGTCGGCGCTGGATTCGGCGCAGCCTACTTACTGCCACCGGCGAATGACTTCATCCTGGCCATCGTTACGGCGTTCCTTGGCGGTTCTCTGCTGATGACCACTTTTCGCGAGGAACTCCCTGCCGCCTCTCGCACACGCATCCCGTGGTTTCTGTTAGGACTGGTAGTCATGTCTGGGCTGTTGATTATCTCGCTTGCAGTCGGCAAACACCGCTAACAACAAGGTGACTTAGACTGTCTTTGCCCTACCGTCAGCTGACCGTAAAAGGAACTTATTTAATTGTCGAAAGGAAATCACCATTCTGACTCACAAACTGACATGAGGACTCTCTGGCAAGTCTTACACAATTAAACCCATATTTTCGATTTCAATGTCGTATGACTTATCACGCACTTTCTCATTAAGTGGATCCTGTTCCCCTTCAATCATTGCAGGATGACTCAAAAGTTTCTCTACATAGGCCTGAGAACGATCGGATGAGTGCATCTCTGCGCATGCACTTCAAGCCCAAGCCCGATTGATTTTTTTAGATGGCCACACCCCTGCGATCGCGTTGGGTTTTTTGCTTTTTTGGGTCATATTGTTAGAATTATTTTATGAATATTGAACTAAGAGCGCTTGTAGACAAAGTAGGATTAACGACTCCAGAAATGGAGAGGATACGTTTTGCGTTTTGTTTTGCCTGTGCTGCCCGCATCAATCATCTTTTAGAGCTTGATGAGGCACTTTCTGGATATCAAGACTTCAAGTCATACCTTGATGGCAAGCTCACCCAAGTCGAATTTGAAGATCTTCAAAAGTCCATATTTAATGTTGCCAATAAGCACCAAGGCTCTAAATCACTTGATGGCACCAAACACTCTGCCGTTTCGGCGACATATGCGTTAGCGAATGCCATTAATGGAAACGCTGTGGCAGCCGCTGAATATGCCGCTTACTCTAAAATTTATGGCTATGGAGGATATGCGGTAAGTGACTTGGAAAACTATCAAGAGGAATACACCGAACAGGTCAAGATCCTGAAAAGGTTATTAGAAGGAAAAGATGGGCGATAGGATCGAGCGTCCAGTCACGGGACATTGCTGGCCATGTACATCCCAAAAGCACGGTAGGTCGTATTGGTAGGGCGTTAAATTTGAAAGTGATCGTGCATCAAAAAGCATTTAGATAGGTGAAACACGTTGCGCTTGACGTGATGTTCGACGCTTCCAATATAGATAAATGAGCATAAGTGCAAAGGGCAGGAGTCTGTAGTGTCCGATCGGTGCGAAAAGTAGAAGGGCGACGCCCAGGAAAACAAGTTTTTCTAATCGACCCACGTGACCAAACAGATACCCCTCGAACATCGCTGTTAAGCATAGACAGCCGAGAAGAGCGTACAGGGTGACAGAAATAATTTCTATCGGTGAGCCAATCATCAGCAATGCAGGCTGCACAATAAAAACAAAGGGAATGACGAAGGCAACAATTGCGATTCGGCAGGCTAGAAAACCGATTCGCATCGGATTGGCTTGTGCGATGGATGCAGCGGCGAAGGCCGCGACTGCGACAGGCGGGGTAATCGCCGATACCGCAGCGAAGTAGACTATGAGCAAATGTGCCGGTAACGTCTGGATGTCGAGCGCAATAAGTGCTGGCGCTGCAAGCACAGCCGCCAATGCATAAACGGCAGGAACGGGCATTCCCATACCTAAAATAATAATGACACCCACGGCAGTAGAGATCGTCAGCAGAAAATTTCCTTGGGCCATTGCAAACAAGGCAGAGCTGATCTTGCCAGTTAGGTCTGTCATCGATAACGTACCGATCACAAGTCCCGCCGCAGCGCATGCCACGCCGACAGTAAGTACCCGAGAGATCCCATCACTTAAGCTTTTGATCAGTCTAGGGAAAATATCAGACCGAGGTCTGGTTTTTAACAGCATCACCGGAACAATAGCGGCGCAGGCAAGAGCGCCGGCGTAAGAGGGACGATTTAATGCCAAGACCGCCCAAGCAATGGTAACAAGCGGTATCAGATATACCCAGTCGCGCTTCAAGACGGTCCCAGCCGAGGGAATTACTCCTTGGTTCATGACAGCAATATTTGTTTTGCTCGCGTACAGGGATACGCTGGTGTATATGCAAAAGTAATATAGCAAGGCGGGAATTGCCGCAGCTGCAGCAATTGTTCCGTAGGGGATGCCGGTGAAGTCACTCATTAAAAATGCGGCAGATCCCATGACAGGAGGAAGGATTGAACCGCCAGTCGATGCGGCGGCCTCAATCGCTGCGGCCCTGGTTTTGGTAAAGCCAGTTTTCACCATCAACGGAATAGTGAAAGAGCCTGTTGTGACAACATCTGCCGTCGGTGAGCCTGATACCGACCCGTACAGTCCAGAGGACACGACAGCAACCTTTGCACTGCCACCGACCTGCTTGCCGACCAGCGCGTTGGAGATATCGTAGAAGAAGTCCGCTCCACCAAAACGATCAAAGATTGCGCCAAAGAGGACGAAGATGAAAACCAAAAAGGCAGCCACTTCGAGCGCGGGGCCAAAAAGACCATTGGTGGTAAAAACAAGGTGGTCAAGCATCTCCTCTAAGCCCATGCCGCGATGAGAGAAGCCACCACCAATGTCTCCGCCAATCAAGGCATAGATCAGAAAAATACCAACGAGCGCAACTAGCACAATGCCGATTGTGCGACGTGTCGCTTCAAGGACCAGAACAATCAGCATCAACGAAAAAACCATATCCCAGCCCGTCAGTGCGTCAAGTACTGGCAGTCGGTTGCTATGTGCTTCGCCCATTACGACGAAGTACAGACAGGCCAAGGTTGAGCATAATGCCAGTCCGTACGAAATAAACGACGAAGTTTGTGGGCGGCGAGCGTTCCCTGTCGTGTTTAAAAATACAAGCGTTAGGGTACCGCCAAGGAAAATATGTAAGGCGATCGTTTGATCAACATAAACGCCAGCGGCAATTGCGAAAAAACCAACCGCGAGCGCAATCGATATCAGGGTGTTCAGCGCAGATCCCAGTGGGTCTAGTTGCCGAGCACGACCAACGCTACACAGCTCGATAAATGTCGAAAATACGCTCATGTTTGCCTCACGCGAGTACTAGATTGTTTCGACGCTGGGCAATCCGAATCACGAATTGCCCGATGCGACATCACTTAATTAGACCGGCTTTTTTATAGGCTGCCGCTGCGCCGGGATGCAGCGCGAGAGGTGCCGTTTGCGCCAGACTTTCAGGAGTCAAACGAGCAAGTGTGGCATGTGCTTTTTGAAGGAAAGCAAAATTTTTGAGCATCGCTTCAACGATTGCTTGTGCTTCGCTATCCTTCATTTTTGCGGAGGCAACAACAACTACGCTACCTCTAACAGTTTGAATTGCTACCGGCTCAAAGGAGTAGGTGTTGCCAGGCACATCAATTGTCGCAGTTCCGAGCTTTGTATTGAGAGTTTTAATTGCGGCAGGGCTCAAGCCAAGCATTTTGAGTGGAGTGTCACGTGCAGCACTCACTACCTGACTGGAGGGAAATGCAAGCATGTTGATGATTAAATCGATTTGACCGTTCTTGACCTGGTCGAGTCCCGTGTTGTAAGCAACATAGTTGACACGTCCGCCCCAACTTTCGATATCTTTGACTGAGAAGCCATAGGCTTCAAAAATTTGTTCCCCGGTAATCGCCATCAGTGTGCCTTTCGAGTTCAAGGCTACACGCACTGGCATTTTCTTGTCGCGGATTTGCTCAATACTCGTTATCCCTGACGCGGTTCTCGCAAAAATCTGAACAGCCGCTTGAGGGTCAATCATTGCGATCGCGCGCAAATCGCTAAGAGGCTGTTTAAAGGGATCGAGTCCTTCTAAGGCGCGCTTCGCGAACTGAGCGTGTGCAATCCCTAGTTGAACCTTACCTTGCGATACGAGGACAACGTTTCCAGATTCTCGGCCAGGTTCATAAGTAAACGAGGTGCCTGGGTACTCCTTTCGAAGGGTTTCCCCGATGACGGTGCCAATTGCACTCCACGCCCCTCCAACCGATCCGCCGGCGAGCGTTACTTTTTCTGGAGCGATGGGATTGGCATATGAAAATTGGCTAGTAAGCAATACAACACTAGAGAACAGTCCTGCGATGAGACGAGTCGTGATCATGGCGTTAGCTCCTTTTTTATGTAGTGTTCACTACATCTGCAGGATCATGCTAGTGGAGTTTTTTCCTCCTTGCAAGATTTTTTTGGTTGCAGTGAATCGCTACTAGTTTTATAGACACGTCTTAGCCTCACATTTCAGGCGTATCGTCGAAAAATACAATCCAACGTATTCAGAACCTTGTTCCTTTGGTCATGATTAGGGCTAATTTACCAAGCTCAACAAGACCGAGCTTGGCTCCGGGAGCAATTGCTAGCCGGCCTAAATTCACCGTTCTGCGATCCAATTACACCCGCTTTCTTTGAGCGGCTGCGGGCTCGCGCCAGAGGAGAGTTTTTGCTTTTGGGGGCTTATCTTCATACCGAGCACATGGCTTGCAGGTTGGCGACGTCCTTTTGAACGGACGAAACCTCGAGCGTTCAGTTACGGCAGCGTTGATTCACGAGACAGGATGGTTACAAGTTGAAACAGACTTTCAGCTAAAACTCCTTCAGAACTGACCGTCCGCTAAGGAGTTCAAAGACACGTCACGAACTGTGAACCCGTGTGTTAATGTATTACGAATTTTTTAGCTGTAGATCCTGATTAAAGTCAAGATGCGAGTCATTAAGCAGGTGGATTCCCGTAAGCATACGCGATGTTTATTTCGTAACTCTAATAGAGAGTGACTAGTCACCATGCCCCCCTCACCCGTCAAATATTTTCTCGTCAACTTGCTGGCGTTTGGTGGATTAACAGCGGTGCCAGCCTTCGCCGCAAACATTACCGTGACTGGAACTGTAGATACAACCCAAAATAATGAGGGCTCTGGCAACGTGACGGTCACGGCGTCCGGTATTATCAACACCAACGGACCGCAAAGGTTAGGTATCGAGGCTTCAGGCGACAACCTGACAATCACCAACGCAGGTGCGATCAGCACTGCAGGCTCATTCAGTTGGGGCATTAACACCTTTTCGGGAAGCCCCACAACAATCATCAACACGGGCTCGATCAGCACTACGGGCCAATTCAGCTACGGCATCTATGCCACAGGCGCGAACACCACAATTACTAACTCGGGCTCGATTAGCACCGCACAGTATGACGGCGAAGGCATCTATGCCACAGGCGCCAACGCCACGATCACCAACTCAGGCTCAATCCGCACCACGGGGCCGAGCAGCGTTGGCATCTATGCCACTGGCGCCAACGCCTCGATCACCAACTCAGGCTCTATCAGCACCACGGGCCAATACGGCTTCGGCATCGATGCTAGAGGTACCGCTACCACGATCACAAACAATGGCTCGATCAGCACCACGGGTGGGTTCAGCAACGGCATAGATCTCAGAGGTAACGGCATCACGATCACCAACAATGGCTCGATCAGCACCACGGGGTCGAACAACTCCGGTATCTATGCCACAGGCGCCAACGCTACGATCACCAACTCAGGCTCGATCACCGTGGGTATGTCCAACCACGGTATCGCCGCGGCGTCCGGAGCGATTAATACACTCAACAACGCCCAAGGGGGTGATGGCACATCCCCGTCTACTAGGGCGCTGACTTACACATCCAATTTACCCGCCAACTACAACATCATTATTAACAGCGCGAATCATTATGGGCAGTTGGCGGTCACTAACGGTATCGGCACCACTACTTTTGGTATTTCCTCGCTTTCGACAACGAGTCGTTCGATCATCAATACAACATTTGCTTCTGTTTTAACTGGTATCTCAGCGACTCAGTTAGGTCTACCTGGTCTGACTAGCTTCAGCGGTGTGACGAGTATTTATTCGTATCTCTTGACTCTGACCGACCCTGCCTTGAATATCTGGGGGCTGACGATCACAGCTTGCCAAGTTTGCAAACTCAATATTGTCAGCGGTGAGACCGTCACGTTAAGTCAGCTTTCTGGCGAACCCACTTTGATTATGGCCGGTGGTACCCTCGCGTTAAGCAATGGGGACCAATCAAGCCAGAACTTTTCTGTAGACTCTACAAGCATAATCACTGCCCCGACAACAGGATCAGCCATATTATCGGGTGTGTTTTCTGGATCTGGTGGACTAATATTTAATGGTGTTGGAACTACGATTTTGACGGGTGCTAACACCTACTCAGGTGGGACCACAGTTTCGTCAGGCGTACTACAGGGCAACACCACGAGCCTCCAAGGCGCCATTCTCAACAACAGCCAAGTGGTATTTGATCAAGCGACACAAGGTACATACTCCGGCGTCATGTCGGGCACCGGCAGCCTCGTCAAACAAAACACTGGCACGCTAATTCTGACGGGTGCCAATACCTACACAGGCGGGACGACCGTCTCGTCGGGCACCTTGTCTGTTTCAGGCGCCTCTCCTACAGGCTTTGGTAATGTTTTGGTGTCTTCAGGCGCAACACTGATGGGCACGGGCACGATAAATGGCCAGCTCACCGTGGCGGGTAATCTCAAGCCTGGCAACTCGCCGGGCTATCTCGCAGCGACCAACACCGTTACCATGAATGCTGGCTCAATTTACATGCAAGATATCGCAGGTCGTGCGCAAGCCACCAGTGCGACTCCTGTTGGTGCAACGGGCTACTACTCTGCATTGAACATCACCGGTGGACAGTTCATCATCAACTCGGGTTCGACTTTAACCCCTCGTTTATCTAATCTTTTCAATGCATCAGAGTCGGGTTATGGCAGCACACCATACACACCAGTGCTGGGCGATCGTTTCCGTATGGTGAGAGCGGACGGTGGTATCTCGGGTAAATTCTCAGCCATCACGCAACCCGCAGAGCTTGCAGCAGGCACGCAGTTCTTACCGTTCTACAACATGGCGGGCAGCAACAGCGTTGATCTGGCCGTAATCCCCACGTCCTATAAAACGACGATTTCTTCGTTGTCGGGTAACAAAAATGCTCAATCAGTTGGTGGTGCCTTGGATACGATGATCTTAGCAGTGCAGGCTGGCACGTCAACGACTGCGCAAGATCAATTATTGTATGCAACATACAACCAGAGCTTAACAAGTTTGGCATCATTTACGCAAAGCCTAGCGGGTGAAGTCTACGCAGCCACGGTTGCTGTGATTGCACAAAGCACACAGCGTGCTCAAAAAGCAGTGATGGCGAGATTGGGCGACACCATGGGCATTAGTCTTCCTAACTCGATGACCAATCCCGCAGGCAACACCGCACTTATGGCTCACTCGCAAACAGCGATCTCGGGTGGAGCACCTAGCGCAGCGGTTGGATCTAACTCTAGTGTTAATCCAAATGCAGATGCAAAGTCATTCTCGAATGGTAATGTCTGGGGTGATCTGGCGTATCAGAAGGGTAATCGTTCAAGCGATGGCCACTCGGGTGGCTGGAGCAGTAATCTGTATCAATTAGTGTTTGGTTCAGACTTCCAGACCTCAAATGACATGAGGATCGGTGGCGGTTTGGCTCTGTCTAATACCAATTTGAACCCAACATACGGCTCTGGCACCATCCAACAAGGGGCGATTTTTGCCTACGGCAAGATGTCTGTTCAGGACTACACCGTCGATGCCATGGCAAGTATTGGTCTGAACTCAAGCGATTTGTCACGTGGTGATGTCTCTGGCTTGAGCAATGGGTTCAAGAGCAAGTCGGTCTCTGGCAATGATGCCATGCTCAGTCTTGGTGTGAGTCGTCCAATCGATATGGATCAGTTCAGGATCACACCTTTTGCCCGTGTTACCTGGCAGATGGTTACGCAATCTAGTATCAATGAGGGTGATGTGGCCTCGGCGTTGAGTGTTAAGGGCTACACCGGAAACGGCGTGCGCGGGGTGATCGGCTTGGCTGCGGGCTCCAAGGACAACAATCCCATGACGGCCAAGCACACTTATCGTGCTTACGTAGGCGTGGGTGCAGACTCCTCGGGACTGTTGAATCCCACACTCAATGCATCGCTCGCAGGCATTAACACCAACATCACCACACCGAAAGCAGGCACCGCGTTTGTACAAGCAGGATTATACGGCACAGCCAAGATGTCTGAGAACACCTTTGCCTATGCAGGCATCTCCGGTGAGGCGCGCAGCGGCCAGGCAATGGGTACAGTCAATGTGGGACTGAAGGTGCAGTTTTAATAATCAGTCGCTTTAGCCATTATCTCAGGAGCAACAAAGTAGCCTTCGGGCTGCCTTGTGATGGGTGGTTCGATTCCGCCCCGAGCCACCATCTGAACCTAAAAACCCCTGCGGTTAGGCAATAGCTGCAGACGTGTGAACACTTTCCCGGCGGGCATTCAGCTCATACAACTGCTGCCCAAGATATCGGGCAATCGCACGCATACCGTAAAGCCCAGCTGCCGCTTCGGCGTCGCTGTTGTAGTTGGTATTCGTATTGACATCGTAGGTGTAGACCTCACCTCTCTCGTCAACAATAAACTCAATACCGGCAATCCCTATTCCGTTTTCGGCGATGAAGCGCTGATAACGCTTGATGATGGGGTGAGCAAAACCCTCGATGATCTGAAAGCGTGGCGCAGGCGTTTCGGGAGCAGTTTCACCCACCGGACAAAAAACATCACCAATCTGGCAGACGTCCGCCGGACAGAGCTCAAATCCTAGCGAAGTATCAACGCGCACGGCATAAAGAAAATTGCCGCCTACAAATTCGACACGCGTAATGTATGGCAGCGGCGCGCGAATGTATTCCTGGATCAACGTGATGCCGTCGATGGAGGGCTCGAACTGTGCGCTGCCCACATAGTCTTGCAGGGCATCGATATGATGGAAAAGTTTTACGCCTAGCCCTTTGCCTGCGCGATTATGTTTGGTGATGAACGAACCCGTCATCTGGCGGGCGGCTTCGATGATGTGCTGCTTGCCGACTGCAGCGATGGTGAGAGGGGTCTTGATCCCGTAATTCTGCAAAGAAACATACTGTGCGACCTTGCTAATTTCAAGCTGCAGCGCGCGGCTGCTGTTCACAACACGCCGACCGTGAGCCTCAAGCCAAGACAACACTGCTGCCGTGTATTCCGGCGCGAAGCGGTGATCGCGAGTGTGCGATGAAGCACTCATACGATTGTAAAAAACTCCCTCGGGCGGAGGCACGGACAAATCCAGTTTGCCCTCGTCCAGAAACCACTCCTCGTAAGGTAATTCCAGCTCGCGAAAAGCTACTTGTAACGGCTCCACCCACGCGGAGTTCTCATGGATCACATAAATTTTCGACATGTCTCATCTTTACGATGCCGGTTACACAAACGCTATCCGGAACGGCATATCCGGACAATCCGACAGCATAATAAAAACTCTTCAAAATCAAAACGACATTCTTATAATTTCTTTATAACCAATTAGTCTCAACGTTTCTTATGAGGGGGTTCTGTAAATTTAGTCGGCCCTCTTGAATTTGAGCGGTGCTGCCTGCTACTGATCTCATCCCAAAATTCTGAATACTCAATCATTTGCTGAGCAGTTTTTAAGGGACCAGACTCAAAAAGAGATACGCTGCAAATACTACTAAATGCACTGCGCCTTGAAGTATCGTTGCACGACCGACCGCGATCGTTAAGATGCTTAGTAAAAACGTCAGTCCTAAAAAAGTCATACCTAATGCATCGACACCCAAGCTTATGGGCAAATCAAACAAGATCGAAACGAAAGCAACGGCTGGAATAGTGAGTCCAATACTTGCTAAAGCCGAACCAAGGGATAAATTCAAGCTGGTCTGCAGCCGATTATCGATTGCAGCACGCGTCGCCGCGACACCCTCGGGCAACAAGACGAGTAAGGCGATGGCAATTCCCACGACCGCGCGTGGCGCACCCATTTTGTCGATTGCTAGTTCAATAGACGGGCTCAGAGCCTTGGCTAGGAGAATCACTGAAATTAACGAAATCAGCAATAGAATGCCGCTGACAAGTGTTTTTGCATTCGAAGGAGGGGAAGTATGGCTGATGGGATGCGCAGACTCAGCTTCCCGTTGTTGCAAAAAATAGTCACGATGCCGTATTGTTTGAACGAAAACATAGGTAACGTACAGTACTAAAGACAGAACGCCAGCAAATATCAATTGACTATCTGAAAAGGTAGGACCTAGCGTTGTAGTCGTAAAATTAGGCATTACCAGGGTCAGAACTGCCAGTGCAATCAAGACGGTCAAGCTCGAGTTACTGCCCTCAATGCGAAACGACAAAACGCGGTGCCGTAAGCCACCTAAAAATATCGATATACCAATAATGCCATTCATGACAATCATGACAGTGGCAAAAACAGCATCGCGAGCGATTACGGCGCCTTCCTCATCTGCCGACAACATAATTGAAACAATTAAAGCGACCTCAATGATTGTGACG
Source organism: Zwartia hollandica (assembly GCF_019923725.1). Classification (GTDB taxonomy): domain Bacteria; phylum Pseudomonadota; class Gammaproteobacteria; order Burkholderiales; family Burkholderiaceae_B; genus Zwartia; species Zwartia hollandica. Next base: position 680,434 of record NZ_JAHXRI010000006.1, on the reverse strand, counting down.
CATAACGCTAAAACAAGAGTACCAAATGGTTCGCCTGTTTTATGCGCGATCACTTCCGCCTGATGGACAGCAAGGATCACTGCAGTGATCAATAGAACTGCCATTAAGATGATTTGCCACAGCGCTTCTGGATATGGGAGCATTGCTCATTATCGCCTATCGTTGAAACTGATTGTTAATTTAAACAAAGACGTCAAAACCCTGGCCCGCTAATGTCCAGCGGCGATTCCGTTACCGTATAAAGAATAGCGCGTGGCACATACAAAGATCTACTCTTCTAATAGACTTCTTAGCATCCAAGCAGTTTTTTCATGGATATCTTGTCGCTGAGTCAGCAGATCTGCTGTAGGTTGATCGTTTGCTTTTTCAACGACGGGGAACAGTTTACGAGCAGTTCTCGCAGTAGCCTCCTGAGCCTTGACAAGATACTTGACCATATCCATTGCCTTGGGCACTCCGTCAATTTCTTTGATAGAGGTTAGTTTTGATAGCTCCTTATAAGTACCCGGTGCCGGCTCTCCAAGCGCCCTGATTCGTTCCGCTATTAAATCAAGTGCTGCCCACTGCTCTGTATATTGAGCCATGAACATGGTGTGAAGGGTGTTAAACATCGGACCCTTCACATTCCAATGGAAGTTATGCGTCATCAAATATAAGGAATAGCTATCAGCCAAAAGCTCTGATAGTCCCTTAGCAATCGCTTTGCGGTCTTTTTCGCTAATGCCAATATCTATCACGGTTTTTTTTGCTTTGCTGTTCATAATTTTCCCTTGAGTGGACGCAATGATTCATACAATGGTGATATTGACTCTAATAGTGCCATGAGTAGCCTCTAAATAGGGATAAACCTGACGAGCCGCATCAACTATGTCTTTAACAAATGCCGAAAGAAGTCAATAATTCCAAGGATTATTAATTTGCTATGATCAATCTCATTCAATCACTGCCTAATCGATATGATCGCATCAACAGACATAAACTTACAACTCGTTAAGTTTTTGCCCGCCTTATTTGCTATTTCGATCACTTTCTTTTTGGGGTCTGGATGGCTTTTAGGACGGTATCGTGCAAAAAAATTTGGCGGTACTGAGGTGGTTATTGAAGATGCCCTGTTCACAGCCATCTTTGGCTTGTCTGCCTTGGTTTTGGGCCTTACTTTTTCGAACGCATCCAATCACTACGAGACTCGTAGCGAAGGTGTTCGTGCCCAAGCAAATGCTATCAAAGAAGTCTACGAATCTACTCATTATTTACAACCGACAGATCAGGCAGCGATACAAGAATCCTTGAGCAGACTTTTGACTCTTCGCATACAGACTTATTCAGATCTCAAAAACATGAATGACATTGCGATTGCGACTGACCGTTTGGCTAAGCTAGTAAGGCAGATAAACGTGGATGTTGCAAAAGCAGTTGCAGTTGCGCCCTCGGAAAACAAAGCTTTGTTGTTTGAAACCATTACTCTCCAAACGCGAAATTTGGTCTCCACCTTTCACTCGGCCGACATAAAAACAAAATCGCATCCGCCAATTTTAATGATGCGGTTTATATATACCTTGTTGTGCGTTGCCTCACTATTAATTGGTTACACCGTGGCGATGAGGGGTGAAACCGACTGGTTCTTGGCGATGGTGTATTTACTGCTGATGGGGTTTGGAATTTACGTCATCCTAGCCCTCGAGTACCCCAATTTATTAATGCCCTTTGATGAGTTCAATGAGGATTTGTTACGACTGAGGAATTCCCTGGGGCCCGTATAAATAATTAAACCTTGGTCGATTTTGCCTCGATCCAGCATCTGAAACTGAAAAAACCCCGCGTTTGCGCAGGGTTTTTTACTTTTAAACGAACGAAATATCGAGCGTCTAGTCGAGTTTGATGCCTAATCTTTTTGTAATGCTGCCGTATTTTCCAACCTCATTTTTAATCAAGCTGGCAAATTGCTCGGGCGTGTTACTGGTTGCATCAGCGCCGTTTTTATCCATTGCGGCTTTGAAATCAGCAGTTGCCGCAATAGCTACAAGCTCTTTATTCAATTTATCGATGATTGGCTTTGGTGTACCTGCTGGGGCCAATACGCCTAACCATAAAGCCGCTTCAAAACCGGGATAACCTAGTTCTGCAACGGTAGGCGTTTCTGGAAGTGCGGATGATCGCGTGGAACTACCCACCGCAAGTGCACGCAGTTTATTGGTTTTAGCGTGCTGCAATAGAGCGGGCATAGACCCAAAGAGCACCTCCACCTGATTGGAGAGAATGGCTAAGTCAGCAGCAGCATTACCTTTGTATGGGATGTGCGTCATTTTCATGCCAGTCACATCGTTTAGCATTTCCGTGGCAAGCTGGGTCGTGGAGCCATTGCCTGCCGAGGCATAATTCAGTTTGCCAGGTTGACTTTTAACTAATGCGACGAGTTCGGCCAAGGATTTTGCAGGCACTTGCGGGTTTACGACCAGCAAGTATGGCGTCACCGCCACAAGGGAGATTGGGGAAAAGCTCTTGATTGGGTCATAGCCGAGCTTGGAGTATGCGCCAGGCGCTACTGCCATCGTACTGGTTGTACCCAGCGTGAGTGTGTAGCCGTCAGGAGCTGCTTTAGCGGCAGCATCAGTACCAATCGTGCCACCTGCACCACCTCTATTTTCCACGACAATACTCTGACCTAAACGTTCACTCAGTTTTTGCGCAACGATCCGCCCAACAATATCGGTTGATCCTCCTGCAGGGAAACCAATAATTAGGCGTATGGGTTTATTGGGATACTCAGATTGCGCATGCGAAACAAGAGAGGTGCCTAGTAAGAGAGCCGCCATTAGAACGCGCGGTACATGTTGGGTTAGTTTTCGCTTCATTTTAAAGGTCTCCTAAGTTCTTATTTTGGGGAAGTCTTGTGAACAAAGTAGCATAAACGTTTGTAAACTACCATTTGATTTGATAATTTTTTATATTAAAAGTCTCATTGTTTTTCAAACAAAAACCCCATTTATGCAGATCATGCTTAAGGTATCCAGTTATTGTAAAACTCAACTTCAACGCCTAGCATTGGGGTATGCAAAAAAAATACCTAGTTGCACACAGCGTCGAAAATCAAGAACAAAACCGCTGTGTCGATATCATTCAAGATCTGAATGGGATGTTTCGGTTTCAAGAATGGCGCCGCGAACCTGAAGACATGAGCGGCTGGATTCTGATGTTAGATAGCGCGCCCAAGTCCTTTAATTCTAAGACTGAAGCTATCACAACGGCAAAACGGGTCATCTCTTGGTTTGATGCACTGAATAGCTAGATATCGCCCTTTCTTAGACTAACTAAATGAAACCAACCTCAACCCTCTGCCATTAACCGGAAAATCAAATGAATAGGTCCGTTGCCGCTAAAGGAACAACTCCCCTTGCAACATTACCACTTGATTCCACAGCCATTTCCGGTATAAAAGCAGAGGCACTTCAGGTTTTGGCTAAATGGATTCAAGCTTTTAATGCCTCAGACATTGAGGGAATAGTTAGTCTTTATGCCACTGATGCATTGTTCATTGGAACTGGCAGCAAAGAAGTTGGAACGAACCCTGAATACTTTCGAAAGTATTTCCAAAGTCTCAAAAGAGATATGCCAAGAGGCGCCCAGTTAAAGAGCTATTCCACCATGGAGCTCTCGAGTACAGTAGTGCTAATTAGCGGAATGGACACAGTAAGCGGTACGAAAGATGGAGCGACCTTTTACCGCCAAGGTAGGACATCATTCGTGTTGGCCAAGCGTGACGAAAAATGGCAGATCGTTCAATTTCATCGATCTGCGGTGCCTGATTAAGAGCAATGGATGAATATCAACACTGACTACAGTAAGAGAGTCGTAATCAATCATCACGACCTACCTTGGATTCCTAGTCCGGAGTCAGGTATTGAGCGACGAATGCTCGAGCGTGTGGGTGATGAGGTAGCGAAAGCGACTTCAATCGTTCGATACCAACCTGGATCTAAGTTCCAAAGTCATACCCATGAATATGGTGAAGAGATATTCGTTTTAGACGGAGTATTTAGCGATGAAGCAGGCGACTATCCTGCTGGCACTTACATCATGAACCCGCCGGGCTCCTCGCATGCACCGCGTAGCGAAACAGGCTGTACCCTTTTTGTGAAGCTACGACACCTTGGTGCAGATCAAGTTCAGAGAGAGGTACTAAACACTGCAACAGCGAATTGGTACCAAGGCATGGTGCCAGGCCTAACTGTGATGCCCCTCATGCAGCAGGGTACTGGATCGACTTTAGTTCGATGGGCACCTCAAACATATTTCAATCCACATAAACATTATGGTGGCGAAGAGATATTTGTCGTTGACGGCGTGTTTGAAGACGAGCACGGGCGCTACCCTGCGGGATCATGGATCAGAAGTCCTCACATGAGCATGCACCAGCCATTCAGCAAAGAGGGCTGTACCATCTTCGTTAAGACTGGACATCTACTCGTCTGATTGGGAGCGCTGGCAACGGCGAGACGAATTTGTATTGTCACAACATCTCAAGGCTAAAGGGCTAACCAACCATTTTCCATAGGCAGTATGGCACCATTCATCTGCCCACCGGTAGCTGTGCACAAAAATAGGGCGAGCTCTGCGAGGTGTTTGGCTGGAATTAACTTTCCACCAGGTTGCTTGCCGTGCAAAAACTCTGCTGTCGCAAGATCCCAATCGATATTTTTTTCGTGCATCAAGGCACGGATTCTGCTTTCTATATTTGGAGTGAGCACAGACCCAGGACACAGGGCATTACAGGTAATGTTTTGACCCACAACCTCTGCGGCAATCGCACGCGTCAGACCGATTAGCGCGCTTTTTGTCGTGACATAGTCAATGCGATTGGGGGTACCTCGCTGACCATAGACTGAAGTCATGTTGATCACACGTCCCCAGCCCGACTTTCGCATGCCAGGCAAAAAAGCTTTCACGAAATGAAATGGTGCACTGAGATTGACCGCAAGAGCCTGATTCCAACGGTCAGTGGGAAACGTCTCAATCGCTGAAAAGTGTCGAGTCACTGCATTATTGACCAAGATGTCAATACAGCCGAACTGCTCAAGAGCTATCGCAGCAATCTGCTCAATTTCTTTGGGATCTTGTAAATCCTTTTGAAGATACAGCGCAGTCACACCGAACGATCGCATCGTAGCAAGGTGCTCAGCAACGACACTCGGGTCCTCAAGTCCATGCAGCACAATATGACAGCCCGCTGACGCGAGCTCCTGTGCAATGGCCAAACCAATACCACCACTCGAACCCGTGATGAGTGCCGCTTTACCTTTGAGCATGCTCTAGTCCTAAGAAACAAAACAACCAATACTCACTGTGCAGTCATGCCCGATTTTTTAACAAGATCCTTGGACGCTGTCAGATCACGCTGTATTTGGTCCGCAAACTCCTTTGACGTACTTGGCGAAGCGTTGAGTCCCAACCCATCCAAACGCGCCTTGACTGCGGGATCATTTAAAGCTGTGACGAGATCCTTGTTGAGTTCCTCAACAACCTTTGCAGGTGTGCCAGCTGGCACAGCATAGCCATACCACTCAGGCATTTTCCCTAGATCAGGAAACCCCGCCTGCGAGGCGGTCGGCGTGTCCGGCAGTACCGACACGCCATCAGGTCCGAACATCACTAGGCCCACGAGCTTACCCGCACGCACATGTGGTGCGACTGACGTCGGATTTGCGACAAACAGACCAATGTGCCCGGCCAACACATCCACGATACCAGGGCCAGCGCCCTTATAGGCAACATGCATCATGTCGACGCCCGTCACCGCTTTAAACATCTCGCCGGTCAACTGAGGACCAGAAGCACTGGAGCCATAGGACAACTTGCCAGGTTGCGTTTTTGCTAATGCGATAAATTCCTTTAGATTTTTAACATTCAAGTTAGGATTCGCCACCAATACAAACGGTTGCTGTGTACCACGCGTAATCGGGATGAAGTCCTTGATTGGATCAAACCCCGTATCTTTATAAATATGTGGATTCACAGTAAACGCACCTTGATGTGCAAGTACGATCGTATAGCCATCAGGTGGGGCTTTGGCCGCATATGCAGTTCCAATGTTCCCTTGAGCACCTGCACGATTTTCAACAATGACTTGTTGTTTCCAGAGTTGCGTTAACTTTTCGGCAAGAATCCGTGACACGGCATCGGTCCCACCACCAGGTGGAAACGGAACAACAATCTTGACAGGCTTCGTAGGATTAAAAGCGGAGTCTGCCCAAGCAGGCACAGAAACACCCAAGCACATCACAAGTAAAGCTAATATTTTTTTCATTATTGTCTCCTTAGGGAATCGTTTTTTTACTTTATAGAGTAATTACAGGAAATACGCGACAACCAATTGCTAAATCAAGAATTCGATTTTGGGATTTGCCAGCCCGCCAACTGCTCACTTAGACGCGCCACCTCAGTATGATCAACATTCGGGCCTAATACTCCCTTGGCACCAGACCATAAGTCTAAGCATAAATTACCAAAAGGTGCGGGTACGCCAAGATTTCGTGCAAGACCCATTGCAATAGCGATGTCCTTGACCATCATATGCAAGGGAAAACCAGAATCAAACTTACGGGAGAGCACATATTGTTTAAATTTTTTCTGAGTGCTGTTATTCATCCCAGTCGAACTATTCAACACATCAACCATCACGGTCGGATCTAATCCAAATTTTGAACCAATGATTAGCGCTTCGATTCCGATCAGATAACCCGCGCATGAAACTAGATTGTTGAGCGCCTTCATCGCATGCCCCGATCCTAGCGGACCGGTTCGTGTGACTATCCCCATCAGTGACAGCAGCGGCTCCGCCCGCTCAACGGAAGCAGCTTCCCCACCCGTCATAATAGTAAGTGTGCCATTCTGCGCCCGAGGAACGGCACCAGAAACCGGAGCATCAATGAATAGAATATTCAAAGCCTCCAATCTTTGACCCATCGACAAGGTCATGTTCGGCTGCCCAGAAGTCATGTCGATAATCATCGCATTCTTTTTTAAACGACTGACTAAGCCATTTTGTCCGAACAGCACTTCCTCAACTACGCCGCTATTAGGCAAGATCATCACAACATAGTCCGCGTCTGAGCCGAGTTGCTCTAAAGACAGCTCGGTCTGTTTGCCATGTTGAGCGCTAAATGCCTCGACGCGTTGTGGGTTGCTGTCAAATACGCGTACAACATGCCCTCCCTCATGCAACCGCTGGGCCATAGGCCCTCCCATCGCACCAACGCCGATGAAGTGAACGACGGACGAGATTTTCTTATCGTGTGCCTGCATAGTCCCCTCTCCTTCACCCTAACAAGCAAACGCCAACAGTGCGAACTAACGCTCTAATGAACAAACCATCAGATATTGATATTTAACAAATAAAGCCTATGGTTTCATCCGTGCTAGCTACCTGGCAATAAATCCAGTTGATTGACTTCAGTTCATTGTCATGAATCTCATCCGTCGCGGCAGCGCAAGCGTCGTGGCAAACTGTAACGTCAAAACTTTCGTCAGCCAGACTTCGTACCGTGCTTGATACGCATTGGTCAGTAAATATCCCCACGCAAATGACATGTTCAATCCCTAAGTTACGTAGGATGAGACGAAGATTTGTCCCGGTGAGCGCGCTATCGGTCGTCTTTAGTACGACAATTTCCTCAGGTTTCGGTCTCAATACATCAATGATCTGACTTGCCCACTCGTCTTTAGGCAACAAAAGATTGTTGAATCCCGGCTTACGTTGTGAAAGCGAGCGATCGCGTCCATCTGGCGTTTGACAGGCGATGCGAGCGAACATGACATTCATCGCTCGCGCCCGCGCGGTTTCAATCAAGCGCTTGATATTGGGAACGACCTGAGTGTGCATGCGCGCCATAAACGGCTCCCAGCGTCCGCGCTCAAGCGGATCCGAGGACTCAGTTAGATAAGCGTTTTGAACATCTATGATGAGCAAAGCAGTGCTTTTGGGATCTAGCGTCAGATCTTGTGGAATGGGCGCGTGCTCGTAATAAAACGAACGGTAAGCGGTTTTCCAGCTTTCTTGGGCCATGGCTGACTCTCCGGCACGCGACATATATTGCGGTAAAGTATAGACAAATCAAACGCGTCGAAGCAATCATTCTTCGACAATATAAACGGAGTACACATGGCCGAATCCTCTCGCCGTAGTTTTTTGAAAACCTCTGCTGTAGGGGTCGCAACGATTGCGGGCACGTCTGGTGTGGCCATTACCGCTGTCCAAGCCCAAACAAGCAACTCCCAGACAACGATGACGCTGAAGGCAAATGAGATTTCCAAAAAGTTGTTTGTAGACGATGGATTGGCGATAGAGATTGCTGAGAAGCCTACTATTTCAAAACTAGCGACGGGCTTAGATCGCACGATGGTGTTAGGCGGTGGGGGGGAATATTACATAGCTTGGTACTGTGGTTTCTTTCACGGCCTTTACGAAGCCGGTTTGGATATGGCCAAAATCCCTGAGATGGTTGTTGGCACTTCTGCCGGATCTTATATGGGTTCGTCGCTACTTTCGGGCGAGTTCGCTCGTCTGCGGACCGAGTTTGAATTTTTTGGTAAGTTTCCCGAAATCTTCGCCAGAATTGCACCCGTCACCAAACCAAATATCAGTCAACAAAGAGCTGATCAAGTCAATATGAGTGCGACCGATGGCAGCATTGAGACGCGCAAGATAATTGGACACGCGGCGTTAGCCGCCAACAACAAGTTAAACAGCGATCATATTGAAAAGGTTGCTGCATTGTTAACAGGTGACAGTAAGACCGACTGGCCCACAAGTCGAATGTATACAACCGGCATTGACTGCTATACAGGCGAGCGACTTGTGGTCGGGCAACAAACGGCTAGAAAAAATAATATCCCCTTGGCACATGGTGCGGCGGCAAGTAGTTCGTTGCCCGGTGTTGCTGGACCAACCTTGCTGGGTCAGCGTTATGTCATGGATGGCGGCATTTGCTCAAATCCTGCACACGTAGATTTAGTCGCCGGCTCTAAAAGAGCACTCGTCATTACTTTGACAGATGGTGTCACCGGAGCAATACTCACCACGATCCCTCATCCGGTCGCTCAGAATATTAAGGACATTGAAGCGACCGGGACAAAGGTAAACTGGATCGTTGCTGGCACGCCTGCCGGACTAGACCTCCTAGATCCAAAGCAGATCGCGGGTGCACTACGCACTGGCTACGAGCGAGCAAAGACTGAAGCTACCAAAATTAAAGAGTTTTGGGCTTAGGAACACAGTTCTTTGGCGAGGCTATCCAGTAAATACTCAAGACGGAATCGTTTGAAATAGAAAAATTCAGAATACCAAATATTTAAACAATTAATTCTCCGTTTAGTTCTCTGATACGCTCATCTAAATAGTAGCCACCATACTCTGTGTAATGTAGGAACGTTCTTTTGCAACTAGAACATTCACGAACATCCGAGCGATTGTAGGGATGGTGTTCGATTGCAATGGGGGCTAGTTCGGACCACAGATGAGTGCCCGCCGGGTGATACTCATCCCAACATTCCGCTGCCTCGTCGCTCTTAAGTGTTCCCACAATCTGTAGCTTGCTAAGGTCGTAATAGCCTGGCACCGACACCCAACCCGGGCATGACAGTGTTGAGCATTCAGCGCATGCTGTGGCAGCCTTCGAAGCCTTTGCAATTTCTCGCAGCTGATCTTTATTTAATTTTGTTATCACTTAGGCAAACTCGTACATTCGCGAAGCTCGATTCAACTTCCGCATATCTTAAGCTTAAACTTCGGTGCCTGTTGAAGGTATTTTGTCCTCATGTTATGTGGGGCGAATGCAAGAATTTCCGAAATAAATAGCTATGCTGTTTTCATGAGTAATTTCCTAGATCCTGCTATTCTTTTTTTTGTGTTTGGTGCTTTTGCTGGCGCCGTCAAATCCAATCTAGAAATCCCTCAACCAATCGCTAGATTTTTGTCCCTTTACCTACTGATGGCGCTAGGTTTGAAGGGCGGCTTTGCCTTAAACAATTCGGGTTTTACCCTTGAGATTGGGCTAGCGCTTGGCCTCGCAGTATTTCTGGCAATCATCATCCCTCTATTAGGTTATGTGGTTCTCAGGACTAAATTGAATAACTATGAGTCAGCTGCCGTTGCTGCCACCTACGGTTCGGTTAGCGCAGTCACGTTCATTACAGCGACTCAAGCACTTGACCACTATGGCATTGCGTTCGGTGGGCATATGGCTGCCGCAATGGCATTGATGGAGTCACCTGCAATCATCCTTGCCATTTTGCTAGCAAACAAAGCCAGAGCTTCAAGTACACAGACAAAGCCTGCTGGTGGTATGTCTAAGGTCCTTCATGAATCCTTTACCGATGGCGCACAGCTTCTCTTACTGGGGTCAATGATCGTTGGCTTAGTCAGCGGTGAGGATGGCGAACAGTTGATGGCGCCATTTTCAATTGATCTATTCAAAGGAATGCTCGCCTTTTTTCTACTTGATATGGGCTTGATGGCGGCCAAGAACTTTGGCGGATTAAAGGGCAAGCCATCCATTACATGGTGTTATGCAATTGGAGCTCCTTTAGTTCACGCCGCAATTGCCTTAGGCTTATGCAAGTTGGTGGGATTACCGTTGGGCGACACTGTTCTATTAATGGTGTTGGCTGCAAGCGCCTCTTACATTGCCGTGCCAGCGGTGTTAAGACACGCGCTGCCAGAGGTCAATCCCGCCCTATACATGGGGATGTCCTTAGGAATTACCTTTCCTCTGAACATCATCTTCGGAATCCCTCTGTACACCTATATCGCCAAGCTCACTTATTAGCTAGGCGTGTCGCTTTTTAAAATCTAGAGTCACTCAAAAACATCGGCGTGCATGACTTTTCCCCAGGCAGAAACAAAGTCCTTCACAAACTTCTCTTTGTTATCGTCTTGTGCATAAACTTCGCAGTAAGCCCGCAGAACTGAATTTGAACCAAAGACTAGATCAACGCGAGTCGCTGTCCACCTTACCTTACCAGTATTGCGCTCAATGATGTCGTAGTCATTGCGACCAGTAGGCTTCCATGAGTAATTCATGTCAGTAAGATTCACAAAAAAATCGTTAGTTAATACGCCTTCTCTCTCGGTAAACACTCCATGTTTAGCTTGACCGTAATTTGTACCCAGCACACGCATGCCGCCCACCAGAACAGTCATTTCCTGAGCGGTAAGACCCATTAATTGCGTGCGATCTAAGAGCAACTCTTCTGCGGTGACAGAATAGTGATCCTTTAACCAGTTGCGATAACCATCTGCGACGGGCTCCAGCACAGCAAATGACTCAACGTCAGTCATCTCTTGGGTGGCATCACCACGACCGGGTTTAAATGGAACCTTGACATCGTGTCCCCCAGCTTTGGCTGCCTGCTCAACGCCTAAATTTCCCGCGAGAACAATCACATCCGCTAAGGCTACACCAGACTCTTTGGCAATTTTTTCATACACGGACAAGACTCTAGCCAGACGCTCGGGTTCATTGCCAACCCAATCTTTCTGGGGGACCAAGCGAATACGCGCCCCATTCGCGCCGCCGCGCATATCTGATCCACGGTAGGTGCGCGCACTATCCCAAGCCGTTGTCACCATATCGCTAATCGACAAACCGCTCGATTTAACTTTGCTTCTAACCGCTTCGATGTCATAGTTTTTTGAGCCAGTAGGCACTGAGTCCTGCCAAATCAAATCTTCTTTGGGTGTATCAGGACCAAAGTATCTTGTTTTAGGACCCATATCGCGATGAGTTAACTTGAACCAAGCTCTAGCAAAGGTCTCAGAGAAATAGCCTTGATCTTTGGCAAACCTTTCAGAAATTTTGCGGTACTCAGGATCCATTTTGAGCGCCATGTCAGCATCCGTCATCATCGGCATGAGACGGATTTTTGGATCTTCAACATCAACGGGCTTGTCTGCTTCCTCGATATTGACTGGCTCATATTGCCAAGCGCCTGCAGGGCTTTTAACGAGTCGCCAGTCGTAATCAAGTAACAAGCGGAAGTAACCATCATCCCATTGGGTAGGGTTGGTTGTCCACGCGCCCTCAATGCCGCTGGTCACCGTATCTCTTCCAATGCTACGCGCCTTGTGGTTGATCCAGCCCAGACCTTGCTCCTCAATTGACGCACCTTCTGGCGCTGGTCCCAAATTTTCCGCATCACCATTCCCATGGGCTTTACCTACTGTATGTCCACCCGCGGTGAGAGCTACGGTTTCCTCATCATTCATCGCCATACGAGCAAAAGTGACTCGCATATCTTGGGCAGTCTTTAAAGGGTCAGGATTGCCATCAACACCTTCTGGGTTTACGTAAATTAACCCCATCATGACTGCCGCTAACGGATTACTTAAGTCGCGCTCACCCGAGTAGCGTGAACCTTTGCCACCACTTTTTTGAAGCCACTCTTGTTCAGACCCCCAGTAGATGTCTTTTTCTGGATGCCAAATGTCTTCGCGGCCAAAAGAGAAGCCAAAAGTTTTTAGACCCATTGACTCATAAGCGATCGTACCCGCCAAGATCATCAAGTCTGCCCAACTAATTTTGTTGCCATACTTCTTTTTAATTGGCCACAAAAGTCGGCGTGCTTTATCTAGGTTCGTGTTGTCGGGCCAAGAGTTGAGCGGCGCAAACCGCTGATTACCCGTACCAGCGCCACCTCGGCCATCGGCGATCCTGTAGCTGCCCGCAGAATGCCATGCCATCCGAATCATCAAGCCGCCATAGTGACCCCAGTCTGCTGGCCACCAACTCTGACTGGTCGTCATTAGCTGTTTCATGTCCTGCTTGAGAGCCGCCACATCAAGTCGTTTTAATTCATCTCGATAATTGAAAGACTGCCCCATGGGGTTAGTCTTAACATCTTGTTGATGGAGAATGTCCAGGTTCAAGGACTTAGGCCACCAAGTCATTGGGGTATTGGCTGATTCTGTGTTTGCTCCGTGAGCAATGGGACACGTTCCTTTTGACATCATGTAGATCTCCTGTGATGTAAATCACTTGTAATGGATTAACCTGACCTACTCAGATTAACGGATCAAACGCGAGAGTCCGTTACGGTGAACTGATCCTGCTCTGAATGCATCCGATCAAAAGTAAATAATCGCTAACTACGTTCGAGTCTAGCACCTCTCATGAAGGCAATATGAAGAAATAAGGCTATGGCCGTGTGAGCGCTTGAATCATTTGAATATTTTGGGCCGCATGACCAAACTCTCTTTCTAGCGCCTCACGTCGTCCAAGTTCAAAATCAAGAAACTCGAAACCGGGAGCCACGGCACAGCTCACCAAACTGAAAGCGTCTTCGCTCAAAGGCTTTGCAGCAAACCATGTGTGCGCAGGAATAGTGCCTTGTAGCGTTTTTGATCCAAGTCCAAGCTGAATCGTTTGCAGTGCTTTATTTCCGTCAAAAAAATAAATGAGCACATCGCAACCAAGGTGAAAGTACCAAGTTTCATCAGACTTAATTCGATGCCAAGCAGAAAAATCTTTGCCGGATAGCAGGTAATAAATACTCGTGTACGCACTTTTATTGCCCGAATCGTTCAACTTCTCAACAATTGTGTCCGAACGATACATTTCTTTATAGAAGCCACCTTCAGGATGAGGTGCAAGACTGAGGGCCTCGATAATCGTCTGAAAGTCTTGCATGAGGGATCTGTACCTTTTGAAATTTGAGAAAGCTTGACTTGGACTAGCTTGATTTTATTCTTTGAACGCATAAAAGAGACGGGATCTTGTAACGCTATTCTAAGTTTACATTTGTTAAAATTTGAGGAATTGACAACAAAAGGAGCCACGCATGAAAGCAGTCTTACAACGGCTAGTCCTCGCCGCCATTTCTTTTTCTGTGTCTAGCGTGTTTGCGGCCCCTCCTGTCGCGCCCTTTTATGAATCAGTCATGCAAATGCAACCGACCGGTAAGTTAGGTCAAGTCATTAAGAAAGAGCAGATTAAAACTTCACTTAAAGGCGCACAGGCCTGGAAAATTGCGTACATTTCATCCGATGTCGGTGAGCGCAAGACGATTGCCACAGCGTTGATTATTGCTCCTGTTGGCCCGGCGCCCCAAGAAGGCAGACCGATTTTGGCATGGGCGCACGGCACCACCGGGTCCGCTCAGAACTGTGGTCCATCCCAGGTTATCGACCCCACCCGAGCGCTCAATCAGTATTTTCTAATGGATGGGAACTCTTGGACCGACTTTGGAATTCCGAATGGGCAACAATTTATTAACGAAGGTTATGTCGTTGTTGCTACAGACTACCAAGGTCTAGGTGGTGGTGGCAAGCACCAATATGCTGTTGCGGGCACAAACGGCAGAGATGTCATTAACTCTGCGCGAGCAGCTAGCTCCATGACAGAAGTCGGCGCAGGCAAAAAAACAGTGATGTATGGTTGGTCACAAGGTGGTGGTGCAACGATTGCAGCTGCGAGCCTGCCTGACTACCTCTCCCAACAAGGCACTGCCGCAGATAACCTTCAGTATCTTGGCTTTGTTGCGTTAGCGCCAGAAGATTTGGCAGCTGTGCTTCCTAAAGTTCCGCTCGATGAAGCGGGCGCGACTAAAGTCATGAAGGGGTTTACGGAGGCGAACGTTTCAAACGTATTCTTATTTACCCACTTTATGATGGGGCTCTGGGGTACTCAGGCTGCCTATCCCGACCTTAAGCTAACCGATTTACTGACTGAAGAAGGTGCAAAGGTTGCGGATCAACTATCAAGTAACAAATGTGTGCATGTGATGGCTGACTCTTTTAACTACGCCTACGGAGATAAATATAAATCCCTAGTAAATCCCCAGGCCAGCAACTCTTTGGCATGGATTAAGGCGTTTGTTGATGGTAGTGTCAAACCCGTAAAGCCCGTCGCTCCAGTCGTGATTTACTGGGGCACAAAAGATGTCACAGTGCCACCTGTGATGCATGAGCTTTATCAAAAGCAGATGTGTGCGATGGGCGCAAATATCGGAAGAGTTCAGCTGCCAGGCGAACAAACGCACTTCGCAACACCTGGAGTTTCTGCACCCATGTACCTTGAGTGGGTAAAAGATCGTATTAACGGCAAACCGTTAGAAAACGCTTGTCCTAAAGGATAAGATTAGGCTCAAGGGTCCTTTTATAAGTCGTCACACATGAAGCGGTTCTTTTTAGTTTGCTCATTTTTTTGTACTCAAGTGGTGTTTGCCAGTGGGGATCTACCCTCTTGGCAAGACACCAAGACGAAGGCAGCGCTGATCACTTTTGTTGAGAAAACAACTAAACAGGGTTCTGCAGATTACATTCCGCCTGAAGAGCGAATTGCTGTCTTTGATAATGATGGGACCTTATGGAGCGAACAGCCGTCGTATGTGCAGTTAACCTTTGCAATTGATCGCGTTAAGGTTCTTGCGCCACAACATCCTGACTGGCTCAACAAACAGCCTTTCAAAGCCGTTTTAGAAGGCGACCGAAAGGCTTTGTCTGAGGCGGGTGACAAGGGCCTGATCGAAATCATTGCCGCCACGCACGCAGGCATGAGTCCTGAGGAATTCCATCAGATCGTGCTTGATTGGATGAAAACTGCAAGGCATCCAAAAACAGGCCGACCCTACCCGGAGATGGTATACCAGCCGATGCTTGAGGTCTTGAGCTATTTACGCAAGCACGGATATAAGACTTTCATTGTTTCAGGAGGGGGTGTTGAGTTCATGCGGCCGTGGACAGAAGCAGTCTATGGCATTCCTCCAGAGCAAGTGATCGGCTCGTCCGTCAAAACACAACTTATAGTCAAAGACGATAAAGTTAACTTGCAAAGGCTAGCTGAGGTCAACTTCATTAATGACAAAGAAGGTAAGCCACTTGCGATCAACCAACATATTGGCCGTCGTCCTGTGATCGCATTTGGAAACTCAGATGGTGACCTCCAGATGTTGCAATGGACTAGCGCAAGTCGTAAACCGAGCCTTGGTGTGATTATTCATCATACAGATGCCGAACGCGAGGTTGCCTATGATCGCCAGTCTCATATCGGCAAGCTGGATCAAGCATTGAATCTATCAAAAAAACAGGGGTGGCTAGTCGTAGATATGAAAACGGACTGGAAGACCGTATTCCCGAAGTAAATATATTGCCGCCTAGACCTCATTAATCTAGATTAGCTTTAGTGCTTAACTCGGGTTAACTATCTCAACGGCTACCGACTCTGGTAGTCGAACCTTGTATTTCAGCAGTATTTTTGGAAAAGCTCCTATGGAAATCAAGGTTAACTTTCTCGACAAGCTACGTCTTGAAGCCAAGTTCGATGACTTCACTGTGATCGCCGATCAACCCATTCGATATAAGGGTGATGGCTCAGCTCCAGGTCCGTTCGATTATTTTCTGGCTTCCTCCGCCTTGTGTGCAGCGTATTTTGTAAAGCTGTATTGCGACACGCGCAAGATCTCCACTGAAAACATCCGCCTGTCGCAGAACAATATTGTCGACCCAGAGAATCGGTATCAACAGATTTTCAAAATTCAAGTTGAGTTGCCAGAAGACATCTCTGCCCATGATCGCCAAGGCATTTTGCGTTCAATCGAGCGCTGCACAGTAAAGAAAGTGGTGCAGGCTGGCCCAGAATTTGTGATTGAAGAAGTCAAGAACCTGGACGCAGATGCACAGGCATTGCTGACCTTAGATTCCGAGTCTGGCGCAAACACCTACATTGAAGGCAAGGATCTACCGCTGGAGCAAACCATCGCCAAGATGTCTGCTTTGTTAGCAAATCTTGGGATCAAGATCGAAATAGCTTCGTGGCGTAATCTCATTCCCAATGTATGGTCCCTACATATACGTGATGCACACTCGCCAATGTGTTTTACCAATGGGAAAGGAGCAACCAAAGAAAGCGCTTTGGCCTCAGCGTTAGGCGAGTATATCGAGCGCCTGAGTAATAACCATTTTTACGCGGGTGCATTTTGGGGGGACGATATTGCCAATCAATCCTTCGTTCATTACCCCAATGAGCGCTGGTTCAAATCAGGAAAAGCCGATGCGCTGCCAAAAGAGATTCTGGATGACTATTGCCTAGAAATTTTCAATCCCGACGGGGAGCTGCGTAGCTCCCACTTGGTGGATACAAATTCTGGTAATGCACAGCGCGGTATCTGCTCTCTCCCTTATGTGCGACAGTCCGACGGCAAGACGATTTACTTTCCTTCCAACTTAATTGAAAACCTGTACGTCAGTAATGGGATGAGTGCTGGCAACACGTTGGCTGAAGCGCAAGTGCAATGTCTGTCAGAGATTTTTGAGCGCGCGGTAAAGCGAGAAATTTTAGAAGATGAAATCGCTTTGCCTGATGTGCCGTTGGAGGTGCTTGCAAAGTATCCCAATATTCTTGCAGGTATTCGTGAGTTAGAGAGCCAGGGCTTCCCGATTTTGGTAAAGGATGCTTCGCTAGGTGGGATGTATCCCGTGATGTGCGTAACCTTGATGAATCCAAGAACGGGCAGTGTCTTTGCCTCCTTCGGTGCGCACCCAAGCTTTGGAGTCGCATTAGAAAGAAGCCTGACAGAGCTTCTGCAAGGACGCAGCCTAGAGGGCTTGAACGATTTACCGCCACCCACGTTTTCAAGTGCGGCAGTGACAGAGCCCAATAACTTTGTTGAACACTTTATTGATTCTAGCGGCATTGTATCCTGGCGTTTTTTTAGCTCGAAATCCGCTTACGCGTTTGTGGAGTGGGATTTCACTGATCAGGACAAACGCTCTAATACCGAGGAAGCTGCAACGTTACTCGCCATACTCCAATCAATGGGGAAAGAGACGTATATGGCGGTATATGACCAGTTAGGTGCGATTGCGTGTCGTATCCTGGTGCCAGGCTATTCTGAGATTTATCCAGTCGAGGATCTGATTTGGGATAACACTAACAAGGCTTTGTTATTCCGTACTGATATTTTGAATCTAAACACCCTAACTGACGCCAAGCTCAGTGCACTACTTGACCGTTTAGAGAATAACGAGCTCGACGAGTATGGCGACATCGCTACCTTAATCGGCATTGAATTCGACGAGAATACACCCTGGGGTCAGCTCACCGTTCTAGAGTTAAAGCTGTTAATTCAACTTGCTTTAAAACGGTTTGAAGAAGCGCATGCTTTAGTGGGTGCATTTCTACAATACAACGACAATACAATCGAGCGCAGATTGTTTTATCAGGCCGTCAATGCGGTGTTAGAGGTCCTGCTTGATAGCGAACTTGAGCTTGATGACTACATCGTTAACTTCCGGCGAATGTTCGGAGATCAAAGGATGGATGCCGTGTTGGGATCAGTAGATGGAAGTGTAAACTTCTACGGCCTCACTCCGACCAGCTCAAAGCTTGAAGGGCTCGACAGGCATCACCGCTTAATCGATAGCTACAGGAAACTGCATACGGCCCGCGCTAAAGCCGCACCGACAACTATTTAGTACTTGATTGTTCAAGCGTTCGCGCGGCGATAACAATATTTTGTTCAATCCGCTTAATGCGTTCGCTTTGCAAAAGAAGTACCTTCTCGACAATCTCAGATCCAGCTTTAGTGGGCGTGCCACAATTAAAGGGAGGCTGCGGATCATACTCAAGCGAAAGTTGAATTCTTTTCGCGACCCCTTCTCCCGCGATTTCGGCTGCGAGTGTCAATGCAAAATCAATCCCGGCCGTCACGCCCCCGCCGGAGAAATGATTGCGGTCTCTGACAACGCGCGCATCAACAGCTTGCGCACCAAATCTTTCAAGATAGCTACTCCACATCCAATGGCAGGCACTCTTGTAGCCTACAAGCAAGCCTGCGGCCCCAAGGATGAGAGACCCATTGCAAACTGACGTAATATATTTTGCGTGTTTACTTTGGTGACGCAGGAAATTCAGCGTTTCTTGATCCACCATTTGCTCGTTGATACCAGAGCCCCCTGGTACGCAGATCACGTCAAGCTGCGGGCAGTCAGCAAACGTTGTTGTGGGGTTTATCGTAAAGCCAACATCCGTCAATATCGGCTCGATTGATTTCCATATCAAGTGGACCTTGGCTCCCGGGATTCGGCTGAGTACTTGGGCAGGACCCGTCAAGTCGAGCTGTGTGAGATTCGGGAATAGTAAAAATCCAATATTGATCGACATATGCTTTTAATGATCCTTTCTTTATAGAAATGGCAATATTTTTCCAGTTGCTTGGCCGAAGTTTAATCTTGGATACCCTTCCTTGATGTACGACTATTATAGAAATAATGTATCCGATACCAGGAAAGACATAAATAACGGCAGCAAAGCTTATATGATCGGCTTGAGACGAAAATAAAGTTGGGTTGGGGTCGGGTGGTCGCTATACACGGTCGTTTCCCCATTAATTGGCTAGCTTATTGAGAAAGTTATGAATATCAAACAAAAGATTGTTGGTCTCTTGGTAGCTTGCTGTTCTGTTGTCGCCGTTGCAAACACCTCAACTGTTTATTTCAATGGCGACATTCTTACGATGCAAGGCAATAGCCCACAATATGTCGAGGCGCTTGTGGTGGAGAACGACAAGATTCTGTTTGTAGGCAACAAGAGCCAAGCACTCGCGCAGGCTGGGTCTAGCCCCACGTTGCATGACCTTAAGGGCGCCACCATCATGCCTGGCTTCATTGATAGCTGGGGGCACTTCACGCTGGTCGCACAAAACACCCTTGGTGTAAACCTAGGATACTTCGCGAAGAATCCACCAAGTACAAGAGCCCAAGCGATTGATAAACTGCTGAAAGAGGGCAAGCCGTTCAACGGCTGGATTCTTAGCGCAGGCTACTCTGCCGCCATGCTGTCAGATGGCGGATTGTCACTTGCAGACCTGGACAAGGCGTTCCCAGACCAACCACTCTTACTACAAAATATTTCGACCCTTGCCGGACAATTGAATACCGCGGGGCTGAAGAAACTCGGCATCACTAAAGATACCAAAGCAGTTGGGGGCTTTATCTCTGTCGATCCGAAGACGGGGGAACTTACGGGTGAGTTGATTGGTGCGCCATATATGGATGCAGTGGCACGATCTGCAGGTAAGTATTCCCAGGCCGTAACCTTCGACATTTTCCGTAAAGCTGAGCAAATCTATCTTTCTAATGGTTTCACAACCGCCCAGAGCTACGAAGCAACGATCGATGAAATGAATATGATGCGGGCAGCTGTTGCGCAAAAAGTAGTTTCGATTGACTTGATTGCGTTACCGACGTTTGACGTCGTTGACGCATTACTCAAAACGAATCCTAACTTTAAGTTTGGGGCGTATGACAGTGGTGATCGTGGGTTTAAAGTCGCAGGCATGATGGTCCCAACTGACGGTGCACCCCAACTAGGTTTCGCCTATCTCACGAAGCCATACATAAACTTAAACGGTTTTGGTAAAGATTGGCGAGGCTTCGCTGCCATATCGCAAAGCATGTTAGATCACTACGCCAAACTCGCGTACGAGAAGAACATTCAGTACTTTGGTTACAGCAATGGCGATGCGGGCATCGACATGACTTTGTCAGCAATCACTAAAGCCATAAAAGAGACAGGCGTAACCGAAAATCGAAGAACGGTGATTTCACACTCATTCTTTGCGAGAGATGATCAACTAAAGCAATACAAAGATAAAAATATTATGGCCATTTCTTTGGCTAACCACGTGTGGCTGTATGGAGATGTGTATCTGCAGATACTTGGTGAAGAAAGAGCCAATAACTTCAGTCCTTTAAAGTCTGCCGATAAGCTAGGTGTCAGAATTGGCATTCATAACGACACCCCATCGTCAGGTCCGAATCCTATGTTCACCGTCTGGAGTGCAGTAAACCGTAAAACGTTTAGTGGCAAGACTCTGGGCGCAGATCAACGGATAGACGTGTACAAGGCATTACAAGGCTTCACAACAAGCGCTGCCTATCAGTACAAAGAAGAATTGACCAAAGGCGTTCTCGCCAAAGGCCTGCTTGCAGATCTGGTGATATTGGATCGCAATCCGTTGAAAGCCATTCCAGACGACATCAAAAATATTGAAGTCTTGCAAACGATCAAGCACGGCAAACGGCTGTACAGTAAGGAGTAATTGCTCATTTTGTCATTACTAATCATTAATACCCAGGAGTCAGTCCATGAGATTTAAAATCTGGTTCGTCCTACTCACGTTCTTCGGTAGCACTCTGGCCCAAGCTTGTACGTCTATCGTCTTGAACGGCACAGACAATGGCCGTGTGTATGGCAGAACGATGGAATTCGGTATCCCGTTGAAGTCGGCGATTATGATCACACCCCGAGGCTATGCATTTCAGGGCGTCGGCATTGATAGCGCTTCCGGAACTGGCAAAAACTGGGTATCGAAATACTCCGTCATCGGCGCTAACGTTTTAGGCCTGCCCGTCTACGTTGACGGCATGAACGAAGCGGGACTCGCGGGTGGTTTACTCAATGCACCCAACACGGCACAGTATCAGACCCCAACGCAAGCAGAATCCGCCAATAGCATCGCTTCGCAACAGTTACTGATCTATGTCTTAACGAATTTCGCGAGCGTTGCCGAAGTCAAAGATGCGCTTCCAAAAATGTTTGTGAATAGTTCGCCACTAAAAGAATGGGGCGGTGTTGCGAAATCACGCATGACGTTGCACGACAGCTCGGGCGGCAGCTTGGTCGTTGAATATCTGGACGGCAAACTTGTCATGACTGACAACATCATCGGAACAATGACAAACGACCCAGCGTTCGCCTGGCATCTACAAAATATCGGCAATTACGCGAACTTAAGCGGCACCGACAAAAAGCCGATGGAGTACAACAAGCAGAAGTTTTTGGCAGCGAGCTCAGGCAACGGTCTGCATGGCCTTCCAGGTAGCTTTTTAAGCCCAGACCGATTTGTGCGCGCATCCACCTTCGTCATGAACACCCCTGCAGCAGCAACAGACCTGCAAGAGCGTCGCGCTTGGCACATCATGAATAACTTTGATATTCCTTACGGCGCAATTCATCTGGATAGCTCAAGCGGCTACGGTGGAGGTGCGAATTCCTATGAATTTACAGAATGGACTGTCGTCGCCAATCTAAAGACCAAAACCTACAATATCCGTTCGTTTGAAAATCCAGGCGTGTTGAGCATCGGATTCACGGAGGCAGACATGAATAGCAAGGCCCTGCGAATGATTCCACTCTTAAAGTAGTCACCCTTAAAAAATAGTTGTGTAGACAAATCATTCCGCAACCAACATATGCTTACCAATTCCTCCGCCGATGTCTTTAATGCTGATGCCTTGCTTTATGGGGGCGTCATGCTTTTTTTGATTCTTGTTGTGCATGCTACCTACATGTTTTTAGTCACGCGGCAGTATGAGGTGATTACGGATGCCTTGATTGAGTCTAAGCGTTACGTTTGGGTTCAGCTAGTCTTTTATGTGATGGCATTTTTGTTGGCACTATCCCACTTACTTGAAATATACATTTGGGGGAGTGCCCTTAGTATTTTTGGTCTTATTAAAGATGAGCACCAAGCAATGGTGTTCGCTGGCAGCGCTTATACGACGGTGGGGTTTGGTACGAACCCTTTGCCTCCAAGCTGGGATCTAATAATGGTTATGATCGCACTAAGCGGCATGATCTCCTTCGGCTGGTCGATATCTGTTTTGCTGAATATGACGCAGATCATACACACGGCACGCCAAAAGCGTAAAGAGAGTAGTCAATTAAAAGAATAAGTGCGCGGCTTGAGGAGTCTACCCAATCGAACAGCACTTATTTTGCAAGAGACGATGCGTCCACTTGGTGGCCGCATGTCCCACAAAATCTATCGTAGGACTTTAGGTTTGCACGCGAGCACTGTGGGCACGTCTTATTGTCACTTGCTCTCTTGGTGCGCGCTGACATTTCGGCGGTAACGATACCGGTTGGGACAGCCAGCGTTCCCCATCCAATCAACATCATCACAGATGACAGAAATCTTCCTAAATCGGTCTTCGGCGCAATGTCACCGAAACCAACGGTAGTCATCGTCGTAATTGCCCAATAGATTCCAGTCGGAATACTGGTGTAACCATGTTCGGGGCCTTCAATGACATACATCAAGGTACCCATGACCAACACAACCATCAAGACCACAGAAAGAAACACAAGGATCTTTCTTTTGCTGGCAATAAAGGCTTGCGATAAGTGTGCGTACTCAGACGAATAGGCCGTTAGCTTAAATACCCGAAAAATGCGGATCAGGCGCAGCACTCTGACATCGATCAATGAGTGCAGCTCTGGGAAAATTAGCGCGAAGTAGGTCGGGACGATTGCAAGAAGGTCGATGATTCCAAAAAAGCTCAGTACGTACTTTCGTCTGTCTGGAGCACAATAAACTCGGGTTAAGTATTCCAACGTAAACGCAATCGTAAAGAGCCACTCTAACGCAGACAATATGCCCGCATATTTAATAGCAAACCTGTCGACACTCGCCAAAACCACAACGGCGATAGACAAAACAATGGCAACAAGTAAAGCCTTATCGAACCGCCGTCCAGCCAACGTGTCTGACTCAAAGACAATTTTAGACAATCGATTTCTTACGGTTTCTTTTTTGCGAACAGTGATTGTCATGAGGACTTATTCAACAGTTAGTCATAGCCAATAATAACCGTAAGAGAAACATAGCTCGCTGTCCATACTTAGTCGGTAACGTGGTTTTTCAGTTAAATTCGATAACCAGATAACCAGTCAATCAAGTACTGGTAAATCGTCACTAAAACAGAAGGGGGATAAGCGTGCTACTGACCGACGAAGAAACAAAGATGCTGAACGGCGACAATGGGCCGGCAGTTCGAAAGGCGATGGAAATCCTTGTGGCGCTGGGCGAGAGTTTTGGGGCAGAACGCTTAGTCCCAGTCAATAATGTGCATATGGCCGGATCCTCGGTGCTTGTCGCTGAAGAGGCTGGCACTCGCTTTGTTGAGGACATCCGTAACCAAGGCGGTAAGTTTGTCACTAGAGTCACCACCAATCCGACTGCTGTCGATCCAAGTCAATGGAAGGAAATCGGTATTCCTGAGTCTGACACCGCGCTGCAGGTGCGATTGACAGGCGCTTATGCTGGCATGGGGGCCAACACCTGTAACACTTGCATTCCTTATCTTGTAGGTAATATGCCTCGCTTTGGTGAACATATGGCTTGGGGTGAGTCCTCAGCAGTCGTATTCGCTAACTCAGTCTGTGGCGCGAGGACTAACCGGGAAGGCGGCCCGAGCGCGCTAGCTACAGCGCTTACAGGACGCACGCCTGAATATGGGTTTCATCTCACGGAAAATCGCTATGGTAATTTCTTGATCAAGGTCGAGACACCGATGCGGGATATGACGGACTACGGCACGCTGGGATATTTCGCTGGAAAAATTGCTGGCCAAGACACACCCGTTTTTGTTGGGCTACCCAACAATCCAACCCTTGAAGATCTCAAAGCACTGAGCGCCGCTCTTGCCGCGTCAGGCGCAGTCAGTATGTTTCATGCTGTCGGTGTTACACCTGAAGCCCCAACCGTTGAAGCGGCCTTCGGTGATCGCACACCAGCCAAGACCCTTGTTTATGGCGTCGAAGAGCGAACCCAATGTGAAAATGCGCTCAACAAGGAGCCGTCGGACCATGTCGATTGGATTCTTGTCGGATGCCCCAATGCCTCAGTGCAAGAAATGCGGGAGGTCGCAGAAGCGTTAGAGGGTAAAAAAGTGCATAAAGATGTATCGCTCTGGGTCACAACCGCTGGCGCGATGTACGCGATGGCTGACCAAATGGGGTACGTGGACACAATCAAGAAAGCGGGTGGTGTGGTCGTCCGGGAAACCTGCCCTTTCCTAGCGCGTAGCCGTGTGATTGCGCCGAATAAAGGTTATAAAACCTTAACAACAAACTCAGCCAAAATGGCCTTTTATGCGCCAGGGCAGTTCGGTCTGCCCGCCCATTACGGCAATCTATCGCGCGTCATGCAGGCCGCGATCGACGGCGTCTGGAGATAACTGCAATGCGCTCACCTAAATTAGTACTCCAAGGTCGCAAGATTGTGAAAGGCAAAGCAAGCGGCGAAGCCGTGGTCACAAGCGAGGCCATCAGCTTTAACGGCGGCGTAGACAACATGACAGGCATTGTCACCGAGCCAGGGCACGAGCTCGAAGGTGTCAATATCTCAGGGAAAGTTCTCGTTTTTTTAACTGGCAAAGGCTCCACAGGCGGATCCTACAAGATTTACGATATGGTCTCGCGAGGCACAGCGCCCGTCGCTTTTATACAAGTTAATCCAGAGCCCATTACGACTATTGGCGCCATCATCGGCAACATACCTGTCGTCGCTGGTTTAAATGAAAATCCAACAAGCGTCATCGCGACAGGCGACTTTGTTGAACTAGACGCAGATGCAGGAAAAGTAGAAGTCACTAAAAAGTGATCGCTTGATCGTCATAATAAATTTAATCATCGACATATAGATAACGGAGATAAACATGATTTACTCAAAGATCATTAAAGCAGTCCTCACGCTTTCAGGCATGTTGCTGGGAATGTGCGGGATCGCTCAGGCACAGACCTGGCCAGCACGCCCTATTACGATGGTGGTTCCTTTTGCAGCAGGCGGCAGCACAGACATTACGGCGCGCATGCTTGCAGAAAAACTTGCCGGAATTTTGGGACAGAACGTTGTCGTAGAAAATAAAACTGGCGCGGGCGGCAACATCGGAGCAGCTGCAGTGGCACGCTCTACGCCAGACGGCTACACGATTCTGCTTCATACCAGCACCCTGACAGCGAACGTTTCGCTCTATAAAAATATGGGCTTGAATGTCCAGAAAGACCTGATCCCTGTCTCGCAAGTAGCGCTCATTCCAAACGTACTAATGGTGAACAATGACTTTCAGGCAAAAACACTGAAGGACTTTGTAGATGTCGTAAAACAAAAGAAGGTGGCGATTAACTACGGTTCTTCAGGCAGTGGGGCTTCAAACCACCTTGCTGGCGTGTTGTTTAACAACATGGTTGGGGGTGATATGGTTCACGTGCCTTACAAAGGCGGCTCTCTGGCCAATAACGATTTGTTAGCGGGTCAGATACAAGCGGTTTTCTCGCCTCTCGTTGAGGTACTCGGCTTTGTCGACAGCGGCAAACTTCGGCCCTTGGCTGTGACGACGAAATCTCGTATCGCAAAATTACCAGATGTGCCTGCCGTCGCTGAGGTGCTGCCTGGCTTTGAAATTGTCCTGTGGAACGGAATTTTTGTCCCCACGGGAACGCCCAAAGATATCGTTCAAAAGCTGGGTAATGCAGTGCAAACAGTTTTACAAGACCCTGCTGTTCTCAAAAAGCTTGCAGAGCAAGGTTCGACACCCCTCAAGAGCAACCCAGATGATTTCAAAAAAGTAATCGATGCAGAAATCGTTAAATGGGGTGATTTGATTAAGATGGCCGGCGCGCGTGTTGACTAATGTATTGCGCCGCCACGAAAAGGAAATACAGTAATGAATGCTAAAGATTTTGATACGCAGTTCCGCGCTCGGCTGGATGCCGTCGCGACATCGAATTTGAGTGATGCACTCGATCGGGTTGGAATTCCACGATGTGCCATACACGGCATCACTCCACAATGGGGTCGCACAAAGATCGTGGGTCGCGCGGTAACCATTCGCTTAATTGCAGCTGGTGCAGTCCCATCGGGTGCACACTTAGGCGTAGATGCCATCTTCAACAGCGAAGCGGGCGACATCATCGTCATCGACAACCGAGGAGACTTACACCACAACTGCTGGGGTGAAATACTGGCGATGGGAGCAAAGCAGAAAGGTGTATCCGGTGTCGTCGTGGACGGTGCGGTACGGGATGTGGATGCCTGTGAAACATTCGATTTTCCTGTTCATGCACGTGGCACTGTGCCGAGCACCGCACGCGGCCGTATCGTGCAAGAAGCCTGGAATATTCCTGTGCGTTTAGGGGATGCCCCTGTTCGCCCGGGCGATGTCATCGTGGCCGATGTAAATGGCGTTGTGGTGATTCCGATTGAGCGCCTTGCTGAGGTCATTACTGCCGCAGAAGAGATCATGGCAAAAGAATTAGCCATGATCGATGCACTTCGTGCTGGGGAATCCATCCTTGAGGTTGATCGGCGTTTTAACTACGAACAGATGTTGCGCAAATCGAACTAGCAATGGCTGTACAGCTGTCCGCCATTACCGACTGCTCCGGCCTTTCATCCTCATGGATCGAGTTTGCTGAATTATTGCAAGAGTACGCCCAGCAAGACTTAGCGCAGCCGCAACTCAGCACCATCTGGCAAGATCTAAAGGACTTACCGAAACGGTATGGCCCTCCTATCGGCGGCGTAGTCCTGTTGCATGTCGATGGTGCTCTTGCAGGCTGCATGGCCTTCACGGCGACCAAAGTCGACGGTTGCTGTGAACTCAAACGACTCTTTGTGCGCAAGGCCTTCAGGGGCCTCGGCTACTCCCCCATTCTCTTGCGTGAAGCAATGCTCAAGGCCAAGGAGGCTGGCTATGTTCGCGGCGCATTAAGTACCTGGCCTGACAACCCCAAGGCACTCGAGCTATACCGATTCCTAGGCTTTGTGCCGGTGGCTGCGTTTAAAGAGGACCGCGGGCAAGACTTACTGTTTTTAGGACAAGACCTTTAGCATCACAGGCAATACCTGAGTCCAAATGAAGCTATTATTTAACTAACTATTCAATTTTTAAACAAAGAATCAATCAAATGAGCGAAGAACAACCGCATTCACCCTGGCAAGAAGACATTTTTAACGTACTCAAACAAGGCAACATCCGTCAAGTCGCCTACGTCCCGGACGCAGGCCACGCGCACGTGATTCGTCGCGTACACGCAGAGCCCAGCATGCGTGGCATTGTCCTCACGACAGAAGAGGAAGGCGTAGCAGTCGCCTCTGGCGCCTGGCTCGGAGGAGAACGTGCCGCCTTGCTGATGCAGAGCAGTGGCGTAGGCAACTGCATCAATATGATGTCGCTCCTCCAAAGCTGTCGTTTTCCCTTTTTGAGCTTGGTCACGATGCGCGGTGAGTACGCAGAGTTCAATCCTTGGCAAGTTCCAATGAGCAAAGCAACACAGGGCTCGATGGAACTTATGGGCATCACGGTTTTACGCGCAGAACGCGCTGACGAAGTCGAAGACATCGTGAGCGCTGCACTTGATGCGGCCTTTGAGGGCGGCGAGCAAGTTGCTGTGCTGCTATCGCAAAGCCTAATCGGCCGCAAAAAATGGATTCGCAACTGAGGAATGAATATGAATGTACGAAATACAGCAGCAGCAACAATCGACCGACGTGTTTTTGTTAAAGACCTGCTCGCAAAATGTCCTGACGCCTTGGTTGTAACAGGACTTGGATCACCAACCTATGACGTGTTCGCTGCGGGTGATCGCGATAAAAACTTTTATCTATGGGGTGCCATGGGTGGAGCCGCGCTCGTCGGTTTGGGCCTCGCACTTGCACAGCCCGATAAGTCCGTTGTCGTGGTAACAGGCGATGGCGAACAGCTCATGGGAATTGGCGGGATCGCAACCATTAATGCACAAAAACCAAAGAACTTAACGATCGTCGTACTGGACAATGGTCATTTTGGCGAAACAGGCATGCAATATAGTCACACCAGCCACGGCACAAGTCTGGCCGCAGTGGCGCGTGCATGCGGCATCGAAAATGCGTATGAAGTGCACGATGCATCCGAGATCGCAAAAGTTGTGGATGGAGTACACAAACGCAACGGCGTCAACTTCGCACAAATTTTCATCAAGGCGGATGACTTGCCACGCGCGCTTCCCTCGCGCGATGGCGTATATGTCAAAAATCGATTCCGCGAGGCGCTTGGGTTCGCGCCTCTTTAATTCTAACGGTATGGTCAACATACTTCGCGATAACCCAACTATTGCAGTTTTAGGCGCTGGCGCCGTTGGTTGCTATTTTGGGGGAATGCTCGCTCGTGCCGGCAATGCGGTCACACTCATTGCGCGAGCAAACCACGTCGCAGCGATTAATAAAAATGGTCTGTATCTGGACTGCCTAAGTTTCAAAGAACATGTGCGCTTGAACGCAACAACCGATGTCTCAGAGATCAGTGGCGCTGACCTGATTTTATGTTGCGTGAAGTCCAGCGATACTGAAGATGCAATCAGACTCATCGCGCCTCACATTAAAAAAGATGCCGTTATTCTGAGTCTGCAAAATGGCGTCGACAACTACGAACGCATTCGGGCGACCATTTCAAATCCGACTTTTCCCTCTGTCGTCTATGTCGCCACGCGCATGGCGGGTGATGGTCATGTCGAACATGTTGGTCGCGGAGAACTAGCCATCGGTGCGGCCGGTGCCCCAAGTGACTGGGCGGATACCCTCAACACGATTGCAGCACTATTTAGTGCGTCAAGCGTTCCCTGCGCAGTCTCGCCCGATGTCAAACGCGCTTTGTGGACCAAGTTTTTGGTGAACTGCGCCTACAACGGAATATCAGCCATCGGTGCGATCGACTACGGACAGATGGTCGAGACAGCAGAAGTTAAAAAACTAATCGATGCCTTAACAGCGGAGTTTTTGCTGATAGCTAAAAAGGAAGGCGTTGATATTTCGGCTGAAGAAGCCATGGAAGTTAACGCACAAATCCCCATCACAATGCCGCGTCAAAAATCTTCGACCGCACAGGACTTAATGCGCAGCAAACAGAGTGAAATTGATTATCTGAACGGACTCATTGTCCGTAAGGGAATCGAGCACAATATTCCAACCCCAGCGAATCAAGCGATACATGCTTTAGTCAAAATGCTTGAGCGCAAAAATTTTTTGACATCATGATTGATCATCTAGACCATCTCGTTTTAACCACAGGCCATGAATCCGCCTGCATAGACTTCTATACACGGGTTCTCGGAATGCGACTTGAGTCCTTTATCGGCGGGACCCCGCCGGTCGAACGCAAAGCCTTCAAGTTTGGGAATCAAAAAATCAACCTACACATCAAAGGTAAAGAGTTCGAGCCCAAGGCAGATCTGCCGACACCAGGGTCACTCGATCTTTGTTTTATTGCAGACCGCCCGCTCAAAGAGGTGATTGAGCATTTACAGACGGTTAACTGGCCGATTATCGAAGGACCAGGCATGCGCACCGGTGCAACCTCAAAGATCAACTCTATTTACGTAC
Source organism: Zwartia hollandica (assembly GCF_019923725.1). Taxonomy (GTDB): domain Bacteria; phylum Pseudomonadota; class Gammaproteobacteria; order Burkholderiales; family Burkholderiaceae_B; genus Zwartia; species Zwartia hollandica. Next base: position 650,242 of record NZ_JAHXRI010000006.1, on the reverse strand, counting down.
GCGATCCGGATCAAAACCTGATTGAAATCAGCGAAATTTGGCGCTAGGTCTGTCGCACATCGCGTGATACATTTCGCGTTAGTACGTAAAAATTTTATTAAGTTGTTCCTCATAACGAAAGACATCTGTCGCCACGGTTTTATAAAGGAATGCTCTAGCATGAGAAACCTCAGACTCTTTGTTTCGGCGGTCGCTTTCTTTTTGTGCTGTATCAAGCCCACCATTGCCGCTGAGTACCGCCTGTATGCTGCTGCTGGCATCAAGATACCTTTAATTGCTCTGAGTCAAACGTATCAAAGAGAGTCTGGTCACTCAATTGTGAATGACTTTGATACTGCCGGTGCCGCAGAAAAAAAGTTTCTTGCTGATCCTAATGCAAGCTTCCTAATTACGACTAAACCTCGCATCGACAAAGCAATCGCTTCGAGTCTACTCACCAATGGTCAAGCAATTCATCTGGTGGATACTGCAGCAGGCATCGCCTCCTCTCAAGCCGTCAAGCCGGTCGTACGCAATGGTGCCGATCTGAAGGCGGCTCTCCTGAGTGCAAAAAAAATTGCTTTTTCTGACCCCGCTCGAGGTGCGACTGTTGGCCTTCACTTTGTCAAGGTGATCCGGGAGTTAGGAATTGAACAAGAGGTCATGGCAAAGGCTATGGTTGCTCGCGATGGCATCGAAACCATGCGACTGATTCAAAGCAAAACCGTGGATATCGGGATCACCCAAATGAGTGAAGTGGTCCAGGCGGATCGAACAACTCTGGTTGGTCCTTTTCCCAAAGAGTTTGAACTAGTTAGTCAATATGTTCTTTGGTATAAGACAACCGGTGACGCTGGGGTCGACGGGTTCGTGAAACTTCTCACTTCCTCGCGCGCTGCCGGTATCTTTGCGCAAGAAGGTCTTCTACCTGTTACTTCGCGATAGTAAGACTGGCGATCACCGAGCTCTTACACACTAGCAGAACCGCACCAAAGGCCCGACCCTATGACTCCCGTACGCTTATTAATCTGGGCCGCACTTGCAGGCGCCTTTATCCCAGTGATGGCAATCCTGAATGGACGACTTGGCAAGTCAATGGGAGAGGCGCTACACGCCTCTGTCATCCTGTTTGGAGTTGGTTTTTTATTCTGCTTGACTGTTGCGCTCGTCCTAACCAAATCTCTACCGCAAGCGACAGACCTGGCAAATGCTAAACCGATCGAGTATCTCGGCGGGTTCATTGTTGGTTTTTATGTCATTAGCGCGACCTTGCTAGCACCGCGGATTGGCCTAGCGAATTTTATTGTTTGTGCTGTGTCAGCCCAGATTATCATTTCAGTCGTGATTGATCATTTTGGTTTACTTGGTGCTATGGTGCGACCAGTGAGCATGACCCGACTGGTCGGTATCGGCCTGTTGATTGCTGGAATCATCGTTACACAAATATCCGACAGTACATCAAACTCACGTTAGCTCAGGCCAGTCGACTATTTACCCAGAGTTATATAGACAGACAGCATTTAGGGTGAACCCTAATGCAGGAGCAAAATATTTGATGGCGTCCCCCGATTTTTATCTGTTCTCGAATATCATGGCGTATCGATTGTGGCGCTTACAGTCCACTCAAGTTGATTTTGATCGGCGTTGCATCATTGATTTCAGTATCTAAAGAAAATCGGAGACTCCATGACTAACAAAAAATTACCGGCTAACGACTCAACCAACGCGGTAGATGCCTCGCCAAATACCACCCGCCGCTCGATCTTAGGTGCGACTGGTTTCGCCTTGGCTGGCGGACTGTCATTACCTTCAGTCGGCTTTGCTCAGGCCAAGTACCCGAATAAGCCAATCAAGCTTGTCATTCCATGGCCCCCAGGACAAGCGACAGACCTCGTAGGTCGTGCACTGGCCCAAGGCCTATCCCAAGTGCTTGGTCAAAACGTCGTGCCGGATAACAAAGCTGGCGCAGGCGGCGTGATTGGTACGGACTACGTTGCGAAAGCTGCTCCGGATGGCTACACACTCTTAGCTGGTTCGGCCGGTCCGATTTCAATTAGCCCACTACTTCAGCAAGTGCCCTACGACCCAGTCAAAGACTTAACGCCTATTGGGATGTGTGGACTTTCGTCCTACATCCTAGTGACTGAGCCGAACTTCCCCGCGAACACGGCCGCTGAATTCATCAAACTTCTGAAGGCAAATCCAGACAAGTACTCATTCTCGTCATCAGGCACGGGCGCGACTGCTCATTTAGTTGCAGAGGCGTTCAATGCTGCTGTTGGCATTAAAGCGATTCATGTTCCTTACAAGGGCTCGTCGCCTGCGCTGACTGATGTCATAGCTGGTCGCGTCTCATACTGCATTGAGACTGCTGCTGCAACCATGCCTTTTGTCCGCAATGGTCGCTTAAAGGCGCTTGGTGTGTCTCTCGAAAAAGGAACTCCAGTAGCTCCTGGTATTCCACCACTCGCGACAGTCGCTAATATTCCGGGCTTCAACTTGGGCGCATGGATTGGCTTAGTCGCCCCCGGTAAATTGCCACCAGAGCTTGTTGAAACATTAAGCAAAGCGGTACGACAGGTGATGCAAGATCCAAATATGGTTGAAGTATTTAGCCGTATTTCGGTTGATATTGATTTCCGCTCACAAGCTGAGACGATTAAATACTTAGCGTCTATCCGCACTCAGTTTACTGAGGTAATCAAGAAGAACAATATTAAGATTTAAATTAATGCGCTACCTCAATGGCTCGACAACTTATTTGTCGAGCCATTTTTGTTATTGCTTAGGCTTGGGGTTAAGTCCTCCGCTTGCATTTCACGAAACCTCGGTATAGATCATTACAAATTAAAGAGTCAGTTGGCCATCGATCAGGATATGGACCTGTCCACCTATCCACGCAGTACCGCTGGCATCGGGGCGGACCGTCACACGACCAACACGCCCAATCGATGTGCCTTGCGCAGCAAGATACGGCGATGTCAAACGCCCTTGCGACTGCATCCACTTTGCGATCGCCGCGTTGAGTGATCCTGTGATGGGATCCTCGCTCATCCCACTCGAAGGCGCCAACATGCGCACCTCGTAATCACACTCACTCCCGGGTGGATGTGGCGCGATAAATCCTATCCCCAAAAATTCTGGCCACCTCACTTTTGACGCATCAAGTGCCAGCACTTGCTCAGCTGTTGTGAGCTCAAAGAATTGCCAGGTAGGGCCATTACATAGTTCGGCAGTATGTCGAATGGCAGAGGCTGGAATCGTTAAAGCTGCCATGATTGCCTTGCGCTTGTCTGCTGACATTTCCTTAATCGTTGTGGGTGGTGCAGCAAACGCGAGGATACCTGGATGCGAGACGTCGACATCAACAATGCCCACGCCACACTCTTGACGCACAAGACCTGCTGTCTTCGGCACACCACCACTGTGCAACCATGTTGCACAGGAACCAAGTGTTGGGTGGCCTGCAAATAACATTTCACGCGCAGGCGAAAAAATTCTAACTCGGTAGTCTGCTGTTGGGTCGGAGGGAGGCAGCAAAAATGTGGTCTCTGCAAGATTGGTCCAGGCTGCAAATTTTTGCATCTGCTTATCGCTCAGTCCATCAGCATCAACAACGACCGCCAGACCATTTCCCTGGGTAGGAACAGGACTAAACACATCACACTGTACAAATCTACGCACCTTCATTGCCATTCTCCTCTAATGTCACGGCGCTGCTTTTGCTACTTTCCATGAGCCCAATTCTTGCCATGTAGTGTCGACTACTTCGTCGGTGCATCCTTAAGTAACGCTGCGACCTGAGCCTTCCACCACTTTGCCTGTGCAGTTGTCCCATGCCCCGAGGTTTGGGGGCTTGCGGGGATGAGATAAAGTTTCGCATCCGGAATGCGGGCTAGGATTCTATCCATGAGCCCGAGCGATGGCGGGTTACGTTCATCATCTTCCGAGTTAATCGCTAGTACGCGTGCCTTAATTTTCTCGACATGCGGTGCTGGATCATAATCGCGAGACGATTCCCACTGATACAGATTGTCGTTCGCATCTGCTTTGAAGTCAGCAGTCAGCCGCTTATCTAGTACTTCGTCGGCCCGCTCACTAGTGGGGGCCAAGCGATATAAACCTTGGTCACCACCGCTCGTGCCCACATTAAAGAATACCGTTGCGAACTGCAGGCTCTTAGGCTGTATGGTGTAGTTGCCATCCATCCATTCCGGATCACGACGGATCATGTCGATAATCAGTCTACGCATCATCCAGTTACGACCAGACATTGCAGACGGTGTTGCCGCCATGGGCACTAATGTATCCATAAAATCTGGATACTTGATTCCCCAAAGCCAGGCGTGCATACCGCCCATGGAGTTTCCGATGAGCAGATGTAAATGCTTTACGCCAAGCCCCTCCGTAACTAGTCGATACTGCGCAGACACCATGTCGTCATAGTTGTACTTAGGAAATTTGGCGCGCAACCCGTCTGAAGGCTTACTCGACCTTCCCATGCCAATCGCATCAGGCAGAATGATGAAGTACTTGTTTGCATCTAGTGGCTGTCCGGGACCAAACAATTCACCGGAAAAATCCTTGTTCGTGATCATGCCAGTGCCAGTGCCCGCCGTACCATGCAGAACCAGCACCGGCATCCCTGTCGGTCTGCCAAGCGTGGTGTAGCCGAGTTTGAGCTCCGGGAATACTTCACCCGTGTGAAACTGAAAATTCTTAGCGATCCATACGCCCTGCTGTTGCTCTGGATACGCGTGGCCGCTTAGCGTGTCGGCTCCAAGCGCAAACGTCGGCATACAAAACAAACTGCGAAACATACGACTGTTGGAAATAGTCATTCCGTTTCCTATCAAGCTCTTGGTTTGGACAAAAAACTCTGCTACAAGTGAGCCATGCTATTGATTCAGATTATGCGATAAATCTCACACGGAACAACCGCTTTCTATGAAACTCATTCAATCTCCAAAAGTCCCGGCTCCTGCGGGTCACTACAGCCAGGCGGTAGAGGCCGCAGGACTCGTATTCGTCTCAGGCGTCCTGCCGGGCAAACCTCCTGAAGGCGAGACAGACTCCTTTGAGCGGCAAGTCCGCGCAAGCTTTGCGCAGTGCAGCAATATTCTGAATGCGGCTGGGTGTACGTTGAGTGATGTGGTTCAGTGCACCACCTATTTGGTGGGTGTAGAACGCTGGCCAGAGTTCAATGCAATCTATGCTGAGATCATGGGAGACCATAAGCCCGCTCGTGCAGTTGTTCCCGTGCCAGAATTGCACTATGGCTTCCTAATTGAGATTCAGTTGGTCGCCGAAAAGAAAAACTAAACATCAAAGAAGAGGACAACCATGAAGACATTTTCTAATCACTTACTGACGATGTTTGCAACAGGAGTCGTCACGGCAGTCATCGCCTCATTTAACCTTGCGCACGCGTCCGATGCCTTCCCGAACAAACCCATTAAATTCATTGTTCCTTACGCTGCAGGCGGTGCCACGGATACAACTGCGCGACTTGTCTCTAAAGAGCTGACCGCAATTCTCGGGCAACCAGTGATTGTTGAGAACAAAGCAGGTGCAGGCGGCAATATCGGAACAGACTATGTTGCAAAGTCCACACCGGATGGCTATACGATGCTGCTGGCGTACACCGGCCCTATGGCTATTAATCCATCGCTGTACGACTCCCTTCCCTTTAAGCCACAACAAGATTTCGCACCAGTCACCTTGCTTGCACAAGCACCTCAGATCTTAGGCGTGCACCCTTCCATACCGGTCACGACCGTCGATGAGTTGGTGGCCTACGCCAAGGCTAATCCAACGGTCCTATTTTTTGGTTCCTCGGGGAATGGTGGAGCAGACCATCTTGCGGGAGAGCTTTTTAAAATGCGCACAGGTGCACAACTCACCCACGTTCCTTACAAAGGTGGGGCTCCAGCGTTGGCAGATTTGGTGGCTGGACGCACGCAACTGCAATTCATGACGATTCCAGCAAGCATTGGGCATATACAGTCCGGTCGCATTCGGCCGCTCGCGATTTTGGCTAAGCAACGCTACCCGCTCTTTCCTAATGTACCAACCATCAGCGAGGCTGGCGTCAAAAATTATGACATTAACAACTGGTACGGCGTGGTAGTCGCAGCAGGCACACCCGAGGCCATTGTCAACAAATTAAATACCGCGCTGATCAAAGCCCTACGCTCAGATGAAGTTCAAGCACGCTTTAGCGGACTGGGCTTGGTGCCAGTCTCGAATAGCCCAAAAGAGTTTCAGACTTTCATTGCGGCCGAGTCCACGCGATGGTCTGAAATCATTCGTGTATCGGGTGCCTCGCTAAAATAAGACAACACGACATCGCACCATACAAAAAATATTCGCCATCATCGGAGTCAACTTATCATGCCGTTCTACACCAAAGGTAACGTCCGCATTCACTATGAAGAGCGCGGCTCGGGATTTCCCCTTCTGATTCTCCCCGGTGGCGGATTAAACTCAACCATCAAGTTCTTCACAACAACCTCGCCTTTCGATGCGATGGAAGAGTTTAAAAACGAGTATCGCTGTATTACGCTGGACTGCCGCAACGCCAACACAGGACAATCCACGGGCCCACTAGAAATTGACCGGCCGTGGGACGCTTACACCGACGATCACTTAGGTCTAATGGACCACCTCGGAATTGATAAATTTTTAGTGATGGGTTTTTGTATTGGCGCGCCCTTCATCTGGAACATGCTCAAGCGAGCACCAAACCGTATCGTCGCTGCGGTGCACGCGCAGCCCAGCGGATTCCGTGCGTCGATTCCTGACTGGTTCCACAGCAACAACATGGCGAATTGGGGGCCCAAGCTTGTGGCGGGACGTCCTGAGCTCAACATGGAGATGGTTGATGCGTTTTTAACAAAGATGTATCGCGCGAATCCAGATTTTGTTTTCACTGTGTCGCGAGATTTTGTTAAGAATTGCAAAACCCCGATACTCGTGATGCCAGACGATTCAGATCCTCACCCCTATTCAGTCGCAATGGAAGTTGCGGACCTGGCCCCTAATTCAGAGGTCAGCATCTACCCTTGGAAGGACCCCAAGGATCACGTACCGATCGCAGTCGAACACGCGCGCACTTTTCTTCGCAAGCACACTCCAAAATGAGACAGCCTCTGCTGGGGCGTCACGGGCAGGTAGGATTTCACTAACTTGACAGATCTTTGACTGTCACCTACCGTATGAAACGCTTGTTTAGCGGCTAAGGTCGCTTGACTAAAAAATAAATCTGGAGAACATAATGAAAGTCTTGAATCGCTTAGTTAAGTCGGCGCTTGTAGCCGCAATGTCCTTGGCGGTTCTTCCGCTAGCGGCGACCGCTCAAAGTTTTCCCGACAAACCCATCAAAATTCTTTGCCCCTTTCCTCCTGGTGGTGGCACAGACTTCGTCTCAAGGATTGTTGGCGCAAAGCTCGCAGAACTAACAGGCTGGCAAGTTATTGTGGAAAACAAACCTGGCGCAGGCGGTAATCTTGCGATTGAATTTGCATCAAAGGCGCCAGCTGACGGATACACACTTGTCATGGGTCAAACAGACAATATGATGCTTGGTCCGTGGCTGTATAACAACCTCACCTACGACAGCGTCAAGAGTTTTTCACCTGTGATTCAAGTCTCAGTTACGCCTGCAGGCATTGGCACCTCGCCAAAGTCAGATCTCAAGACACCGCAAGATCTCGTAAAAAAGGGAAAGTCGGCTGAAGGTTTGCGCTGGGGTACTGCAGGGCTGGGTACACTTGGTCACGTGGTTGGCGAAGATTTCAAGAAACGCGCGAATATCAATCTGCTACAAGTTCCCTACAAGGGCGCTGGCCCAGCCATCACCGATGTCATGGGTGGTCAAGTCGATGTTTACATAGGTACTCTTGCTTCGTTGGCACCGCATGCTAAGAGCGGCAAGCTCCTCGCCGTAGCAGTCACCAGCGGTGAGAGATCGCCGGAATTCCCAAACGTCCCAACGCTGAATGAAACCGTAGCAAAGGGTATGGACTTCAATATCTGGACTGGTTTGTTTGCCCCTGCAGGCACACCACCTGCAGTCGTTGCAACCCTCAACAAAGAACTTAATCGCGTAATGGCCGACCCTGATGTCATCGCGCGATTCAAATCTGCGGGTGTAGCTAGTGCTGGCGGAACCGTGCAAAACTTCGACGCCTTCGTCAAAAAAGACTACGCTAACTGGGGTCGCATCATTAAAGAGTCCGGCATCAAGCTTAACTAACCCACATACTTAAGCAGCCTTGATACCCCCGATCCTTGATGGCTGGCGCTAAACGCGCTGTTTCAGAATAGATGCGGGTATCAGGCTGTGATGGTATCGATGCGACGAATCAAAGTTATTGCTATTGGTGCGTTTTCGGTGCGAAACGATCAAATATATGACGCACCATCCCCTTGGCCAATTCCTCTTCTCCAAAAAATATCTTCCCAAAACCGTCTGCTGCCAATAACTCGGACTCATCTTCACTATGCGTGCGCACGATGATTTCAATGTCCGGATTCAATAGCCTCGCGGTCTCAACCATTTGTCTTACATGAACGGTATCTGGAGTTGCGATAACAAGCATGGCAGCCTTCGCAATATGCGCTTGAATCAACACCGCAGGATCGCCCAGATTTCCCGATACAGCAGCAGAGCCCTCCTCACGTAAGGCTTCAACCCGCTCTCGACTTTGCTCAATAATCACGTAGGGAATGCCACGCTCAGTGAGCGCCTGGCCTATCCTCTTTCCCACTCGCCCATACCCTACAAGCACCAGCTGCCCTTCTAAATATCTGCGATCCGTGCTCATGGGTAGCGCCGCGGTAGGATCCTGTCTTTGATCCAACTTTCTAGCCAAGGCTGACCGACTAAGCACCCAGCGACGCAGTGGTTCGACCGCTTTAAACAATAGCGTGTTGAACGTGATCGATAACAACACACCGGCGAGCACGAGATTCATCACCTCTGAGTCAATCACACCCAAACTTAAAGCAAGACCTGCAAGAATGATTGAGAACTCACCGATTTGCCCTAGGCTCGCTCCAATCGATAATGCCGTGCTTAGGGGATATCGATTCGCAATGACAATCGCGGTCGCACTCGCGAAGTTAACAAACATGACTACCATCACAACGACGAGTATCCGCCCTGGCTGGCTCAGAAATACCACCGGATCAACCATCATGCCAATCGATACAAAAAACAAGACCGAAAAGGCGTCGCGTAAGGGCAGAGTTTCCTCGGCCGCTCGATGACTAAACTCCGACTCCCGCATAACGATACCCGCTACGAAGGCGCCCAAGGCAAACGAGACATTAAAGAATGAAGCGGCTCCCAGAGCAATGCCAATTGCAGTCGTCACAACTGCTAGCGTAAACAATTCTCGAGAGCCTGTTTTCGCAACCTGCCACAGTAACCACGGTAAAACACGCTTGCCCACGATCAACATCAGCGCGACAAACGCGCCCACGAGCAGTAGCGTGTTGCCGGCGGTTAACCAAAGGGAGCTATGGCCAACGTTTGCAGCATCAGTGGTCGTTTTTGCGCTCCCGATGATCGCCGCGAAAGGAGGCAGTAATACCAGCGCCAACACGGTGACTAAATCCTGAACAACCACCCAGCCAACCGCAATACGACCACCCATCGTATCCAGCTCCCCACGAACTTCAAGCGACTTCAGCAATACCACCGTACTGGCGCATGCCAAACAAAGGCCAAAAATCAGGCCGGGAGCAAACCCCCACCCCCATAGCCAGGCGATTCCGGCACCAACCCATGTTGTCAGCGTCATTTGTATCAACGCACCAGGGGCAGCGACTCGCTTAACCGAGAATAATTCACTCGGTGAGAAATGTAAGCCAACACCAAACATCAGCAGCATGATGCCAATCTCTGACAACTGCGCAGCGATTTCAGTGTCGGCGCTGAATCCAGGAGTCGCTGGGCCGATCACAATGCCCGCCACCAAATACCCAACCAGCGCAGGAACTTTAAGTTTCTCTGCGATGAACCCAAGGCACAAGGCTGCGATAAACGCAGCAGCGATGGTTGTGATGACGGTGATGTTATGGTCCAACAGTTTCTCGCGCTGCAACTAATGGTCTATGACTAATCTGCTTTAATACCGTTATCGCGGATAAGTTTTCCGTAGAGTTCGTACTGCTTTTTAGTTGCTGCCCCAAACTCTTGCGCACCTGTGCCACGGATGGTGACACCTAAATCGACAATCTTTTTTCGTGTCTCGGGATCAGACAAGGCCTTTTGAATTTCAACATTTAGTTTTGCAACAATGTCGTTTGGTGTACCGGCCGGTGCGACGATTGCAAACCAAGAGTTAAACAGAAAGTCTTTTGTACCTGCCTGCGACACCGTCGGAGTATCCGGGTATTGAGGCAAGCGCTCAGGCGTCGAGACGGCAAGCAGCTTTAACTTACCTCCAGCGATCAGACCCGTGACCGTACCTAAACCTTGATAAGAGACATCTACTTGGCCAGCCGCCGCAGCCACTGCCGCCGGGGTTGCTCCTTTATAAGGGACGTGCGTCATCGTGACGCCGGCGCGTTGCGTCAGCAAGGCCATCGCAATATGCTGTGGACTACCATTGCCTCCGGAGCCATAGTTCATTTTCCCGGGGTTCGCCTTGGCAGCAGCAAGCAATTCAGCAAGCGTTTTGTACGGTGAATTCGGAGGGACAACGATGCCCCATTCAATCGTTCCCACAAGCGAAACCGGATCAAAATCTTTCAATGCATTCCATGGCATATTGGGATAGATGTGCGGGATCATTGTCAATACACTGTCATTGACTCCACCGAGGGTGTAGCCATCTGGTGCCGACTTAGCGAGTCGATCTGCGCCAATCAAGCCGGATGATCCCGCAATATTTTCGATCACGATCGCTTGTCCCATATTCTGTCCCATCTTCGCGGTCAGAATGCGTGCAGCATTATCGACTGCACTTCCTGCCGCTAACGGAACAATCATACGGATCGCTTTGTTTGGATAGTCTTGCGCGTAAGTTAGGGCGGACGCAGCAGAGAGTGCTGATGCGATCAATAGCGTCTTAAACATCTTTTTCATGTTGGCTTCCTCAAGTAATGCGTTAACGATACAACTAGGAAATTCTTTATGCTAATTTCATCGGCTCGATACCAAGGTCTTTCGCAAGTGCTTCAAGTTCTGTAACGAGTGCATTTGCGACAGGAATACCGTGCTCGCCATACGCTTGACGACGCGCGTGGCTCTGCTCTCCCGGCAACCAAACTCGATCGACACCAGGTAGACGCTCACTTGCCCTGATATCTTGCACGAGAGTATCCACTGCAGACTTGAATACACTGACTTCGCCAAAGGCCTCTAGATTGATCACCAGTATCGCCTGGCCAGTATTCGTGGGCGTCACGCTATCTTTATTAAAGTCGACAACATCTTTACCCATCGCCGCACCTTGTAGGGTCCCGGCTAATAGTCCCACAATCAAGGCTAAGCCGTAGCCTTTGTAGCCGCCGATCGGTAACAAGAATCCTTCTTCTGAACGCTTCGGGTCGAGCAGGGGCTTGCCTTGCCGATCAATCATCCAGCCCTCAGGCATCATCTCACCACGCTTTGCTTTTGCTTTGACCTTTCCGTAGGCAGCAACCGTTGTCGCCATGTCCAACACAATCTCTGGTTCGACACCTGCGGGAATGGCAGCGGCAATGGGATTGGTAGATAGCAGCATGTCCATGCCGCCCCAGGCCGGCAAATGGTTGGCATTACCCACCGCAAAATACAGGCCGATCATATTGTGTGCTACGGGCATACGGGCGTATAGCGATGCAGGGCCAGCGTGATTACTATGACGCGTGCCGACCCAGGCCACGCCCGCTTCACGGGCTTTTACAATTGCCAAATCAACCGCCCGTGACACCACTAGGTGTCCCATCGCGTTATCTCCATCCACAGTCGCCATTGCTGCGCGCTCTTGGACAACTCGAATATTCGGACGTGTATTGATCCCACCAGCGCGGATCCGCTTAACGTACTGGGGCAATCGAATAACGCCATGGCCATCCGAACCTTGCAAGTCGGCTTGCGCCATTAACTGTGCGACAACCTCCGCATCAGACGGGGGTAAGTCGACGCGGACTAAAGCGCGACTAATAAACGCTCGCAATGCGTCGAATTGAACAATAGGGGTGGGGCTAGGGTCTGTCATGGTGGTAGGCTCAATTTAGGATCCTCCACGATACCCCACTCCAAATTCGATCCAAAGATGTTCTTGGGCCATAGACAAATCATTAGTGATAATGTATTATCACTATCAATAAGGACAGCACTCGGCTCTTTGCCGCGAGATCAAGGACATTTAACAATGCAAAAACTAACAGCCCTGAACCGTACTTTGGTCGCACTTGGCCTGATTGCAGCCCTCACTCTGCCTAGCGCAAGCTTTAGCCAATCAGCCTCTGCTGCAGATATAGCGAAGCTCCAAGAAAGCTTACAGGCTATGCGGGATGCATACGAGCAGCGCATCAACGCGCTCGAGCAAAAAATCACAACGCTGCAACAACAGAATGCAAAAGCTGCCACACCGAGGGCGGCTGTAACCCCGGCTAATAGCGCCAAGCCCAGCACAGCGACCCTGCCAACGGCGGTTATTACCCAAGCGCCCCAAACACCTGCTGCGGCGTCAACAGCGTCTACAGCAATCCCAGCTGTCGCCCCCGCACCCACGATGGCGCGCGGGGTAGTCTTGCCGAAAGTCGGCGCGTTTACGCCAGAAATCTCTCTGATTTTGGATGGCAAGTACTCCGCACAAAGTCAGAATCCGGAGTCCTTGCGGCGCGGCTTTATTCCCTCCGGTGGGGAAAGCGTGCCCCGAGGATTCTCGCTTGGGGAATCCGAGTTCGCTTTTGCAGGCACCGTGGACAATCTGTTTCGCGCCGAAGCACGCTTAGTCTTGGGCCAAGATGGAACAGACTTCAGTGTTGCACTCGAGGAAGCATTTTTTGAAACGATCAATCTTCCCGCTGGCTTAAAAGTAAAAGCAGGAAAGTTCTTTTCAAACGTTGGCTACCTCAACAATAAACATCCGCACGAATGGGACTTCGTAGACCTGCCTCTTGCCTACAAAGCATTCTTTGGCGGCCAGCTCAACAACACTGGGGGTCAACTATCCTGGGTCGCACCGCTCGACAACATGTATCTGCGTTTCGGCGCCGAGATCGGCCAAGGCATGCACTACCCTAACAGCAACAACTTCAACGAGAACAAACCCAGACTTGGCACAATCTTCGCTAAGCTTGGAGGAGATGTCGGTACGACCGCCTCTTGGCAAGGTGGACTGTCCTATGTTGGCGCCTCAACGGGGGGACGCCCCAGTATCTCCTCACTCAACGACACCGACACCTTTGACTTCTCGGGCAATACCAATATTCTGATTGCAGATTTTGTCTATAAATGGATCCCCAAAGCAGGCCAGAGCTTCAAGCTACAAGGTGAAGCCTTTTGGAATACGCAAAAGGGCACAGCAACCATCAATACAGCCGTGCCTTATGGCGCTTGCGAGTCAGGCTCTTGTACCGGGAACCCGTACAACAATACGCAAAGCGGCTTTTATGTTCAGGGCATTTATCAATTTATGCCTAACTGGCGCGTGGGTTACCGCTTTGATCAGTTGTATGGCGGCAACTCAAACTACGGTTTTGGCTCAGGCACCTTTGCTGGCAGTGCGCTGGAATCGTGGAACCCTACTCGTAACACCGTCATGCTTGATTGGGCGAACTCTGAAAACTCGATGTTCAGACTGCAGCTCGCGACAGATACCTCGTACGGTCCTGGAAAAACGAATAATCAAGTCTTTCTGCAATACATCATGAGCCTTGGTGCACACGGTGCTCATAAATTCTAGGGCGGCGGCGATGCATACGTCTCTCTTTACTCACTTAATCGCCCTTTCACGCAAGGCTCGGTGGTGCTCCGCCGGTCTAGTGTTTCTGTTGAGTCTGAGCGCCGCCGCACAGGCTCAACTCAAGATATTCGCCACCGTTCCTGAATGGGGGGCACTCGCACAGGAATTGGGTGGGGATAAAGTTTCTGTCTTTACTGCGACCAATGCATTACAAGATCCACACCTCATTCAGGCTCGACCTGGATTGCTCGCGCGCGCGCGCACCACAAATTTATTGATTGCAACAGGGGTAGAGCTAGAGGCGGGATGGCTACCCGTCCTGCAGCGCGACGCAGGCAACCCGAGCATTATGCCCGGACGAGTCGGTATGTTCGAAGCGGCACAATATGTGCAGGTTCTTGACATACCTCTCTCGGTAGACCGTAGTCAAGGCCATGTTCATGCAGCGGGCAATCCACACATCCAACTCGATGCGCGTAACTTCATCCCCATTGCACGAGCGCTCACAGAACGTTTGATACTTTTGGATCCCGCAAACAGCATGCATTACCAAGCGAAATTAAGCGCCTTCTTAACAGATTGGTCAGCCCACATTGCACGCTGGGAAAAGCAAGCGCATGTGTTACGTGACATGAAAGTATGGGTGCAGCATGACGGGTTCACTTACTTAAACCATTGGCTTGGCCTAAAGCAGATCGGGATACTTGAAGCGAATCCAGGCGCTAACCCTTCCCTCACACACCTAACAGCTATCCTAGAAAAGCAAGCGACCTTAAAGGGGCGCCTCGTGATGAGCTCCTCCTACTTAAACAGTAAGCCCGCATTATGGTTTAGTGAAAACGCAAAGATACCTGCTGTGATTCTGCCATTCACCGTCGGTGGTAACCCCGAAGCTAAAACGCTAGAGACTTTATTCGAGGACACCATTCGGCGTCTCGTGCAAGCTCCCTAAGATTGCATGGCTGAGCTCACACTACCTGGTGACGTACCGCTGAGTCTGTTGTGGCCCGCGCTCTGGGCGAGCGTCTTAGTGATCGCCACCCATATTCCACTTGGCGCGCAAGTCCTCGCCCGCGGAATCATCTTTATCGATCTCGCGATTGCACAAGTGGCGGGTCTTGGTGCCTATCTGGTTCTGGTGATTGCAGGCGAGCAGGTGCCCGCATACTGGATACAAATAGGAGCCATATCACTCTCCCTGTGCGCGGCATGGGGGCTTGTGGCCTTAGAGCGTCTGAGTGGTCAATTGCAAGAGCCCATCATTGGCGTAGTGTTTATATTGGCGGCGACAGCGATCCTGCTGTTAGCCCATGGCGACCCCCACGGAGGACAACATCTTTCCGATTTGCTTGCGGGCCAAATCTTATGGGTTTCCTCTGAGCTACTCTCCTATGCCAGTGTCGGCACAGTGGTTATCCTTCTTGGTCTGTACACACTAAGAGCACGTCGTTGGGCTTTCTATAGCCTCTTTGCGATCGCCATCACGATCTCGGTACAACTCGTTGGGGTCTATCTCGTGTTCGCAACGCTCATCATTCCTGCGCTTGCGTGCACAACATTGCACGGACGACACAGATGGTTGATTACATACCTCGTGGCTCTCTCTGGCTATATCGCTGGCATATTCTTCTCAGCGTGGCTAGATCTGCCCACAGGTCCTCTGATCGTATGGGCGCTTGCCGGAGCGGGAATCCTCGCACGACTTTGCTTAGGCAAACAACTAGTGCGAGTCGCTCGGTCGATGTCGGTTAGGTGACAAATAAGACCCGAGCAGCATTCCACAGAGACTTGCAACTGCGCCAACAACTTGCGGCTGTACGGGCTCATCGATACCGGTCACTTCGAGAATAATCCACGTGGAGAGTCCGAACAAAATAGCCAAGGCTGCACCCAAGTTACTGGCTCGCTTCCAAAATAGTCCCGCCGTCAACGGCACAAACGCGCCGGCCAACGTGATTCGGTATGCATTTTCAACCATGGTGTGAATCGATGCCTCAGTTGCAATCGCATACAAAGTGACCAAGGCACTAAATACCAAGACAGTAACGCGGGTCGCTAACAGCAAGGTGCGATCGGACATGTGGGGCACGAACCCTTTCAGAATATTTTCTGTAAAGGTAATAGATGGCGCAAGAAGTGTTCCAGATGCTGTGCTCATGATCACAGAAATCAAGGCGCCAAAAAATATCACCTGCATATAGAACGGCATATGTTCCATGATGAGCGTAGGTAAGATGAGCTGCGCATCTGTGTGTAACAAGTTAGCTACCATCTCCGGGTCGATGATGTTTGCTGTGTACGCCAAAAACAAGGGGACGGCTGCAAAAAAGAAATAGGTTATGCCGCCTATGGTGGTCGCCCAAATCGCGATCGCCTCAGTTTTTGCAGAGTTGACGCGCTGAAAGACATCTTGCTGAGGAATCGAACCGAGCGCCATCGTACAGAGCGTCGCAATCCAAGCGATCATGTCTAGCCACTGTAGCTTAGGTAAAAACTCAAACTTACCCTCAGCCGCCGCCTTAGCGATCACATTCGAGACACCACCCGCCTGATCCGCTGCGTAATTGGTCACCAGCAGTAAACCAATGATGATCACGATCATTTGCACAAAGGTGGTCAACGCGACCGACCACAAGCCACCAAAGATCGTATACAACACAACGACACCCGCTCCGATCAACATACCCTGCGTCATCGTAATCGCATCACCCGAAAGCACATTGAATACAAGCCCAAGCGCGGTGATTTGTGCGGATACCCATCCAAGGTAGGACACCACGATACAGATTGACAGGAGCAGCTCTGTCTGACGGTTGTACCGAATACGAAAGAAGTCACCCAAAGTCAGAAGATTCATGCGGTAGAGGGGGCGCGCAAAAATCAACCCAAACAACACGAGGCAAATAGAAGCGCCAAGCGGGTCAGAGATGAGTCCACTAAATCCTTCCTTTAGAAAGGTCGCAGAAATACCCAGCACTGTTTCGGCACCAAACCATGTCGCAAACACCATCGCGAGCACGATCACAAAAGGCAAGTTACGCCCAGCAGTGACATAGTCTTTTGCGTTGTGGACCTTCGAGGCGCCATACAAACCAATAGCGATCGAAACGGCAAGATAAGCAATCACGAGCCAAAGCAACATGGGGAGTCACCCTTTTATTTTCAGAGTTTCACGAACTTTAACTGCAAAAGATTATAGACAGCGTAGCTACAATTTAGGTAGAGTTGGTTTTTCTGAAGAAGGTGCTCACATGCAAACCACCTCAAAATATCCCTTAAGCTTGCGCCTTGTGCATTGGATGACGGCCATACTACTGTTGACTTTGGTGGTGCTCGGATTCTGGATGACCAGTCGCTCGTCAGCGAATATCTGGGATGCGCTCACGAACACCCTCTATGCCTGGCATAAAGCCCTAGGATTTGCTGCCCTAATAATTGTTGGTGTGCGCTTAGCCATTCGGGCTCGAACACAACCGATTTCGGATAACGCCTCACTTCCTCCAACACAGCGCACGCTAATAAGGCTTGTTCACTTCAGTCTTTACCTATTATTAATCGCCGTACCCTTGCTTGGCTGGGCAGGGGTCACTGCCTTCCCCGCGCTGATCACCCTAGGTGGGTACAACTTACCGGCAATGCCGGGTATCCCGATCGACCAAGCCCTGGCAAAACAATTGCTGGGGCTACATGGCACGCTTGTGATGGTGTTGATTGTTTTGGCGATCGGTCACATTCTGGCCGCACTTAAACATTTGCTGATCAACAAAGACGGGATATTCAACAGGATCTGGTTCGGAAACTCTCCGTAACCAGATCTGCAGGGGACGATTAGTCGAGTTTTGCTCCCGACTTCTTGACGATGTCATTCCATTTTTTCGCCTCACTTTCAACATAAGCGGCAAACTGAGCTGGGGTTGAGCCGACCGGCTCGGCACCCATTGCTTCATATTTTGCGATGACTTCGGGATTTTTCAGTGCCTGGGCGGCTGAGGTAGCTAATTTCTCGATGATGTCAGCCGGCGTGCCTTTAGGTGCCCAATACGCATACCAAGTGCTGATATCAAAGCCAGGGAAGCCCGACTCTGCGATTGTTGGCAAGTCTGGGCGGGCCTTCGCGCGAGCTGTCGTTGTCACAGCAATTGCGCGCAATTTCCCCGAGTTGATCATGGGTGTAGCCGAAGGCATGGAATCAAACATCAGTTGCAGCTGTCCGCCCGCCAGGTCTGTCAGTGCTGGAGCGCTGCCTTTGTATGGAATGTGTTGCATCTGAATGCCGGCCGCGATCTTAAATGACTCACCCGCCAAGTGTTGTGCTGAAGCGCTCCCTGCAGATCCAAAATTCACCTTGCCGGGATTCGCCTTCGCATACTCCACTAAATCCTTTACACTTTTGATCGGAGAATTTGCAGGCACCACTAACACCAACGGCACTTGCGCAAGCTGAGTGATTGGGGTGAAGTCCTTGATTGCATCGAAGCGCATGTCAGGATAGACACTCGGATTAATCACGTGAATTGAAGCATTGGCTAAGAGTGTGTACCCATCCGGCGTTGACTTTGTCACCATTTCGGATCCAATCATGCCACTGGCACCAGGGCGATTGTCAATGACGACACTTTGACCAATCGTCTTTGACATCTCGGCGGCGACGACACGAGCGGTAATGTCCGTTGGTCCGCCCGGAGGGTAGGGCACCACCATTCGAATCGCTTGATTGGGATACGTATTTGTTGTTTGCGCCGCACTCATGGCGGATACGCATAACGCTCCGATTACGAGCCCACTAAACAAGGCTACGCGGGGCAAACTACGTGAGCGTGCAACAGCTAATTGATGTTTCATTTATTTATGTCTCCAAGAATTTCTAGTGCGAGCTTGCCTGTTACCTGGCGATGATGCAAATCGGTCAGGGCATCTGTCAGCCCGGTTAACGGATACGTTTTGGTCACGCCTGGTTGAATCTTGCCGGCCAGCGCCCAGCGCTGAAGCGTATTCATCATCTTTCGCATCGCGGGTAAGTGCAGTTGGGTTTCGTCCTCGTGCGTCCAGCCCGTGTACAAGCCAAAAAAGAAACCCAACACCGACAAGTTCTTAACCAATGCAATATTCATCGGGATGACGGGAACTTGCCCGCTCGCGAATCCGATGGTCAATATCCTCGCACCCTGCGCCGTCGCTCTGACCGCGCGCTCCATCACGGCTCCACCAATCGGATCAAAAATTACATCCACACCGCGGCCCCCCGTCAGCGCCTTCACTTGGCTCGCCAGCGCATCACCTGGCTCAACAGCATGGTCAGCACCTCGAGCGAGCGCAAGCTCACGCTTGACCGGCGTGCTTGCACAAGCGATCACTTTGACTCCGAGTGCCGCCGCGATTTCGACGCACGCCAAGCCAGTCCCAGAGCCTGCCCCAAGCACCAGCAAGGACTCACCTGGTTCGATTTTGGCGCGCCACAGTAAGGCGGTGTAAGCCGTTCCATAGGAGTTGGGCAGAGGTAAGGCCTGCAACCAGCCCATTCCGTTGAGAATTGGGTAAACCGTATGGGCGGAAACGTTGATGCGCTCTGCAAAACAGCCCCATCGCGAAAGACCCATGACGCGATCACCCGGCTGCACATGCTTGACTTGCGGACCGCACGCAACAACCGTACCGACAGCCTCAGTTCCCGGGATAAAGGGCAGAGGCGGCGTCGTCTGATACTTGCCTTCAATCAACAAGCCAGAGGAATGGCTCACGCTTGCATATGCAACATCAATTGTGACTTCGTGCTCTCTTGGGGAGGCGGGCTCGGGCCAATCCTTTACGTGCGCCACCTCTGCCGGACGACCAAACTGCTCACATACCAATGCTCGCACAACGCCTCCTATTCCATATTTTTACTCAGAGAAATGTAGTCTAAATCACTCTTGATCACATCAATGCCGCTTTTACCGTTTCAAATGCATTCGCTGTCAGTATTAACCACTATATGAAGCGCTTAATGTAATGTTTTGTAATTTTGTTGTTTACCCAATGAAAGAATATTGTTACATTGGACGCTCGATAGGGAGTAGCTCAAGATATACAAGCCAGTGTCACAGACGCAGGTTTCTATATCTTCAATCAGTCGTCAGTACGACGTTACAACGTCCGGCTGATTGGGCAACGCCACAGGCTTCTGTGCTGAGCAAGACTGTCGATCCGATGCCCAAGCTCCTGCGCGTATGGCGCGGTTCGCTCAGAGATCACCCAATCCCTGAAAACCGGTTATCAGCTCGCTTTTGAGAATGGGTTTTGTATTGACTTTTTTTGAGGTTTTAACAGATGGAACTCTTTTCAACAGCTTGGTTTTCGGCCCTATTAGCGATCATCCTTATTGACCTGGTACTGGCAGGCGATAACGCTATCGTGATCGCGTTAGCGGCACGCAAACTTCCACCTGAATTGCAGCGAAAGGCGATTATTTGGGGTACGGTAGGCGCGATCGTGGTGCGCTCAGCGATGACGCTCGTCGTTGTCTGGCTCCTGAAGATTCCTGGCCTGATGCTTGTTGGTGGCCTTGGTCTACTGTGGATTGCGTACAAACTCTTGGCCGATACAGACGATGGCTCTGAGCACGATGTTCAGGTCAACTCATTCTGGGGTGCGATGAAAACCATCATCGTCGCCGATGCGTTGATGGGAATCGACAACGTATTGGGCGTCGCGGGCGCCGCGCAAGGGTCGTTCGACTTGGTCGTCATTGGCTTGTTGATTAGCGTGCCGATCGTCGTTTTCGGCAGTGCGATTGTATTGAAACTGGTCGAGCGCTTCCCCATCGTTATCAAGTTAGGCGCAGCGGTTCTGGCTTACACCGCAGCCATGATGATCATCAACGAACAGTTGATTAAGTCGTTCTTTTACAGCGGCGATGCGACTGGCACCGCCTTGCGTTGGGGCGTGGTCGTCTTGGCGATTGTGGGTGTCCTGGGTGCAGGAAAACTTAAAAGCATGAGCGGGAAACCCACTCAACACGGTTAAGTCTGGCTTAAACCCCCCTACAGAGACCCCCGAGTCGGTATGATTTCGGGGGTTTTTCTATTTTGAAGCGCAATGCGCGGGGAATGAAGCATGCAAATTGATCTAACGGGCAAACGTGCGCTTGTGGCCGGTGGCAGCAGAGGCATTGGCCTTGCCATTGCGCACTGTCTCGCCTCGGCCGGTGCTGACGTATCAATCTGTGCGCGCACCAAGGGTCCTCTAGACCAAGCTGCCAAAGAACTCAAGCAGCACGGCCGCAACGTCCTCGCAACAACTTGCGATCTCGCGGATGCTGCCGCCATCAAAAGCTGGGTTGAACAAACAGCCCAGCAGTTAGGTGGCATCGATATCTTGATCAACAATGCCTCGGGCTTTGGTCGCACCGATGACGAAGCGGGCTGGGCCGCAAGTGTACAGATCGACTTAATGGCACTCGTGCGCGCCTGTCATGCTGCGATTCCTTTTCTAGAAAAAGCTGGCGGCAGCATCATTCATATCTCTTCGATTTCCGGACTCGGCGCCAGCGTACGTACGCCGCCTTATGGCGCAATCAAAGCGGCGGTCATGGAATACACGCAAACGCAAGCACTGACCTACGCATCGAAGAAAATTCGCGTTAACTGTATTGCACCCGGCTCAATATTTTTTGAAGGCGGCACTTGGGATAAAGCCAAGCGCGAAAACACCAAACTGTACGACCGGATACTGGCGGGCATTCCCTCCGGGCGCTTCGGTACGCCTGAGGAAATAGGACGCGTAGCAGCATTCTTGTCGAGCGACCTTGCTTCCTGGGTGACAGGTCAAACAATTGCAGTAGATGGCGGCCAGAGCCTCTAAAAACATCCCCGAGAACATTCATGACACAACGCTTAGCAGATCGCATCGCCTTTGTTAACGGCGGTGCCAGAGGCATTGGGCGCGCAAGCGCCTTACGACTGGCCAGCGAGGGCGCGCGCGTCTGGATTACTAGCCGTGACAATGCAGCGATGGACGAAGCGCTGGCAGAGGCCCGTGCGCAAGGACTTTCACTCAATGTCTTGGAGATGGACTCGTCTCAAAGCAAAGCTATTCGCCAAGCCATCTCGCACGTTCATCACACCGAAGGGCGGCTTGATATTCTCGTCAATAACGCTGGGGGCTCGCTTCAAACGCCAGGAGTGTTTGAGCAGCAGTCCGATGAAGACTGGGCCCGCGTGCTGGATTTGAACATTATGGGCACCGTATGGGCGTGCCGCTACACCCTACCCCTGATGAAAGCTCAAGGCGCTGGCCGAGTCGTTAATGTCGGCTCCAAAGCGGGACAATTTGGCAGTCGAGTTACCGGAGCCAATTATGCTGCGGCAAAAGGGGCAGTCAGTGCGCTGACACGCCAACTCGCCATGGAGTATGGCCCAGCCGGGATTACCGTAAATTGTGTGTGTCCTGGCTTGGTGATGACCGCCAGAACCAAAGCGCGCTGGGAGGCTCGCAAGACCCCGGAAGAACGTGCGCAGCTCTTACAGAGCATTCCGCTGCGACGTCACGCTGATCCCAAAGATATCGCTGCGGCGATTGCTTTCCTGGCTTCAGATGACTCTGCCTTCGTTACAGGGATTACACTGGACGTTAATGGTGGTGAGGTCATGGCCTAGGCGCACACTCCGCCTAATATTGCTCGTCTTAGAGGGTTTTATGTTTCTTTCGCTCCGTCTGTTTTTAACAATCACCGCACTTGGGGCACTAGCGGCCTGTGGCACCGATAAGCCCGCAGCTAAACCTACCCCCAAGCCTGCCCGCACCGCCGAGACGATATTTGCAAGCAGCACTGTCGTTTCTGTCAAAAATGCGATTATGGGTGCGTGCTCAACCAAACAGCTACATATTCAACCAGCTGGCGACCAGGTTATTTGCGTTCGTTACAAAACAAACGTGCTCCGAGAACAAATCATTGAGTCTGCGGTGAACAGCGAGTTCGCCAGACACCCTCGAGACCTCGTGCGTTTTACACTCACGTCAAGCGGAAAGGATGTCTTGGTGTTAGGAAACGCGCTGGTCCAATTCCAGTCGCCACTCGGTGTGATGCCAGATAGTGGCTACAGCACAGAAGAGTTGAACTTACTGGACGACAATTCTTTTGCGATGGTGCAAGAAATTCTAAAACTCGCCGGTGCAAAGTAGTCCGCCAACGCGCGTGCTAAAAAAATAAATACTATCTTCTACTTATGATCGAATCAACTAACCCTCACAAACTGATCAACCTCTTTGAACAGAACAAAGAGTGGGTAGCCTCGATTAAGAAGGACGACCCAGAGTTCTTTAACCGGTTAGCCAATCAACAATCGCCCGAGTACCTATGGATTGGCTGCTCGGACTCACGTGTGCCTGCCAACCAAATTACAGGCCTCGCTCCGGGCGAAGTCTTTGTGCATCGAAATATTGCCAATGTTGTCGTACACACAGACCTCAACGCTCTTTCAGTGATTCAGTTTGCGATCGATCAAATTAAAGTGAAACACATCATCGTTGTAGGCCACTACGGCTGTGCTGGTGTACGTGCTGCGCTCGAGAACGTGCGCGTAGGCCTCGCGGACAATTGGATTCGTCACATTAAAGATGTACATGATAAGCATGGCACCTACATGGGCAAGCTGTTACAGCGCACAGATCGAATGGATCGACTTTGCGAACTAAATGTGATCGAGCAGGTTGTGAATGTTTGTCAGACGACCAGTGTTCAAGACGCTTGGGCACGTGGCCAGCCAATCACTGTGCATGGCTGGGTGTACGGTCTAAACAATGGCCTCGTGCAAGATCTTGGGATCAGTATTGCTTCGGCCGATGAACTAGAGCACCGCTACCGCTCTGTTGTTGAAAAGCGTTTCTCCTGACTAAGAGCTTAGCTCTTTTAAGCGCTCACTCTGGAAGGCGCAGAGATCGCAGCGTTCATGCGACGCACTCGTAGGAACAACCAAGTGGCGATCGATAGATTCAACGCGTTCCATAAAATTCCGTTTACGACCGCGGCTTGATACGAGCCTGTCACGTCAAAGATTTTTCCGGACATCCAGCCCCCTAAGGCCATCCCAAGCATCGTCGCCATAATCACTGCGCCGACACGTCGCCCTGTTTGAGCTGCTGGAAAGTACTCGCGAATAATGATGGCATAAGAGGGCACAATCCCACCTTGAAACAACCCAAACATTGCGGAAATCAGATACAGCGAAACGAGGCCGTTGAACGGCAGAAACATCAACAATGCAATGCCTTGCAACGCCGAGCCTAGCAGTAGCGTTTTAATGCCACCGATCCGATCACAAATCACACCGGAGATCAAACGACTAACGACTCCACACGCGAGCATGAGTGACAGCATCTCCGCCCCCCGCGCTGGTCCAAAGCCCAAGTCTACGCAATAGGCTACGATATGTACTTGCGGCATCGACATCGCCACACAGCAAGCAAGGCCCGCTACGATCAAAAGTGACTGGGCTCGACCCGCTGTCAGGCCAAACGGCATTTCAGAAGCAGTGGATGGACGCCCATTTGCTGGCGCGGTAATCTGGTTGAGTGGTGGACGACGTCGCAGGAATAGTGCAAATAACGCCATACCAATGCTACAAACAATACCCATCACAATATAAGTTTCGCGCCACCCTGCTGTCGTGACACCCCAATGG
>NZ_JAHXRI010000006.1:0-625489 GCF_019923725.1 Zwartia hollandica | reverse complement strand
ACCAGAGCGATGTATCTGCCACCAAAGGCGCGAACGTCGCAGAGGTGCCAAGCAGGCCTAAAAATAGACCATGCGCGATAGCAAAGGCGAAAATACTTTGGCTCAGACCCGCCCACACAAACCCAATGAGAATGCCTGCAGAGCCAATGAGCAAGGATACCGTCACACCCCAGCGATCGACGATGCGCCCCATAAACACGCCGCCGACACCAAAGCCGATCATCATTAAGGTGTAGGGCAAGGAGGCCTCAGATCGGCTCACACCGAACTCTGCTTGCACCTCTGGCAGAACAACCGCCACGGCAAACATGCAGCTGCTACCCATCAGCATCGCACACAAGGAGACGACTAAGCGCCAGAATGCGTAGCGCGAGTCGATCAGTTCGGCAGGAGCAGGAATCTTGTTCTTCATAGACCATCCAGAGTGGCGTCAGCGTAACATGCAGCCGTAAACCGTTCTACACTGTCTGTCATGACAATTACCCAATGGTTTGCTCCGATCTTTATTGTGATTTGGAGCACAGGCTTCATCATTGCACGCTACGGCATGCCTTACTCGGAGCCCATGACGTTTCTGGCGATTCGGTTTGCCGGGGTGCTACTGTGCATGATCCCAGTGGTTTTATGGCTCAAAGCGCCGTGGCCACGAGGAAAGCAAATCTGGCATATCGCAATCGCTGGTGCATTATTCCAGTTTGGCTACTTGGGAGGCGTCTGGGCCGCCGTCAAACAAGGAATGCCTGCGGGTCTTGCCGCACTGATCATCGGTTTGCAACCAATTTTGACCGCGGTTTTTGCGTCCTTAGTCGCTGAACGCGTGACGCCCCGACAATGGCTCGGCCTACTACTCGGGCTGACTGGTGTCGCTCTTGTTTTGTATGCCAAGCTGCACATAGACGGTTTATCACTCGTCAGTACATTGCTGGCCTTTGGCGCGATGTTGTCGATCACCTTTGGTACGCTGTACCAAAAACGTTATTGCCCCTCCTTTGATTTGCGGACAGGCTCCGTGATTCAGTTCTCCATCAGTCTGGTGCTGAGCGTCATCATGATGCTCTTGTTCGAGACACGCGAGGTGCAATGGACCACGCCGATGATCGGCGCCATGCTCTGGGGCATCCTGCCAATTTCGATAGGTGCGATGAGCCTTTGGTTCATTTTGCTGCGCAAAGGCGACGCGACGAAAGTGAGTAGCATGATGTATCTGGTGCCGCCTAGCACTGCCTTGATGGCATGGATCCTATTTGACGAAATACTCACACCCCTTATTTTGCTGGGCATTTTGATCACGATGTTGGGCGTGCTGCTTGTGAATCAAACCACATGGCCTGCATGGGTAAAGCAACGAATATCTCGGACTTAACACGCTAAAATCTGCGATCTATTTCAGACAAGATTTCAGCATGCAATCCACCGTTAGTTCTTCCGTTCCCCCAGCCGCACGAAAATACCGCTACTACGACTTCATTCTCGTCGCATTCGTGACAGTATTGGTTTGTGCCAATCTGATTGGGCCTGGCAAGGCAGCGCAATTTGAACTCCCCATTCTTGGCACAGTCGTTTTTGGTGCCGGTGTTCTCTTTTTTCCGATTGCCTTTTTGTTTGGCGATATTCTGACCGAGGTCTACGGCTACGCCCACGATCGTCGTGCCGTGTGGTGTGGGTTCTTCGCTCTACTCTTTGCCGCCTTCATGTCGCTCGTTGTCGTGAACCTGACGCCCGCACCCGGCGCGCACAATACTAATTTACAAAGCGGACTAGAGATCGTCTTTGGCAACACCTGGCGCATCGCCGCGGGTTCCATCATCGCCTTTTGGTGCGGCAGCCTCGTCAATGCTTTTGTGCTGGCCAAGTTAAAGATTTACACCGCAGGCAAATACCTTTGGGTTCGCACGATCGGCTCAACGGCCGTGGGCGAAGCGGTAGACTCCACACTGTTTTACTTTTTGGCGTTCTACGGCATCTGGCCACTTAAGCAGATCATCGCTGTCGTGATTGCACAATATTGCATTAAAACGCTCTGGGAAATCCTCGCAACGCCACTGACCTATCGCATCGTGGCATTCTTAAAGCGCAAGGAAAACGAGGACTACTACGACCGGAATACCAATTTCACACCCTTCCGCGTCAAGGTCTAGTCCCAAGAAAGGGGTCGGCTCAGCGGCGAGAGATCAACACGCCTGCGGCTGCAACCGCCAGCAAGCCGAGCGTCAGGTAACCCCAATCACTCATCACATGCATCAATTCTGCCAGGATCCCATCCGAATGCCCAGGATGGGCCCAAGCACCGGTGGTGGCCACCAAAAGAATCCCACCGCTCACAACCTTTGATACTGACATTGCACTCTCCGAAATGTGTGACTTTCCTGCAGTCTAAGACCAAATAGTCTGCAAAAACAACTGTCGCCCGTTAAACTAGCGGCACATGGGACGAATACTGATTCCATGCACCATCTTGGTTCATTACTGCTGTCGCCCGGAGGCCTCGCACCATGCCCGTAATCACAAACGTCGAAGACCTGCGCGTATTAGCGCAAAAACGCGTCCCGCGGATGTTTTATGACTACGCCGACTCGGGTTCCTGGACTGAAAGCACATATCGTGCCAACGAAAGCGATTTCCAAAAAATCAAACTACGTCAACGCATTTTGGTGAATATGGAGCACCGCTCCACTGTGAGCACCATGATCGGTCAGCGTGTAGCCATGCCCGTTGCAATCGCTCCAACAGGTTTGACTGGCATGCAACACGCAGACGGCGAAATTCTGGCCGCGCGTGCTGCACGCGACTTCGGGATCCCCTTTACGTTATCCACAATGAGCATTTGCTCGATTGAGGACGTTGCCCAAGGGACGGATAACCATCCCTTCTGGTTTCAGCTGTATGTCATGAAAGACCGGGACTTTATCGAACGGCTGATCGACCGCGCCAAGCGGGCCAATTGTTCTGCCTTGGTACTGACACTAGATCTACAGATTTTGGGGCAACGGCACAAGGACATCAAAAACGGCCTAAGCGCACCGCCTAAATTAACGATCAAGAATATGATCGATATTGCAACGAAACCCCGCTGGGCGCTTGGCATGCTGGGCACGCCTCGCCGTCAATTCGGCAACATCGTGGGGCATGTAAAAGGCGTGTCGGACATGAGCAAGCTCAGCGAATGGACG
The DNA here is from genome assembly GCF_019923725.1 of Zwartia hollandica. Classification (GTDB taxonomy): domain Bacteria; phylum Pseudomonadota; class Gammaproteobacteria; order Burkholderiales; family Burkholderiaceae_B; genus Zwartia; species Zwartia hollandica. The sequence continues at coordinate 622,319 of NZ_JAHXRI010000006.1, read as the reverse complement.
GCATCGCAGTTTGACCCTGCGCTCAATTGGAAAGACGTAGAGTGGATTAAGAAGCGTTGGGGTGGCAAGCTCATTCTCAAGGGCATTCAAGACGTCGAAGATGCGCGTCAAGCCCTGAACAGCGGCGCTGATGCGCTAATCGTGAGCAATCACGGCGGTCGTCAGTTAGACGGTGCTGAATCGAGCATCCGTTGCCTCCCCGCAATTGTTGACGCCGTCGGCAAGGACATTGAAGTGCACATGGACGGTGGCATCCGCAGCGGACAAGATGTTTTGAAGGCGCGTGCGCTTGGCGCACGAGGGTGCTACATCGGACGAGCCTTCCTATATGGTCTGGGTGCGATGGGTGGCCCAGGCGTCACAAAAGTGCTTGAAATGATGCATAAAGAACTAGATCTAACGATGGCTTTTTGTGGGCGCACGGATGTCGAGAAAGTCGATAAAAATATTCTTTTACCTGGAACTTATCCCACGTAAATCTGCCGTCTTAAAAACCGCATGTAAATGTGATTTAATCCCTCCCGGTTAAAGACTACCAAATCGTGCAGTAAGCCCTTCTTAGATCCACTTTTCATTTATTCCTCGAGGTTATTTCATGCGCGTGCTGCCCCGCTGGATTTTCATGAGCCGCTGGCTTCAGGCTCCACTTTATATCGGCCTGATCGTCGCCCAAGGCATTTATGTCTGGCAGTTCTGGAAAGAACTCGTCCACTTGATCTCGATGATGACCATCGACAAAACGGTCACGGAGACCGAGCTGATGTTGATCGTGCTTGGCCTGATCGACGTTGTGATGATTTCGAATCTGCTCGTTATGGTCATCGTTGGCGGTTGGGAAACTTTTGTTTCTAGGATGCAACTTGAAGATCATCCAGATCAACCAGAATGGCTATCGCATGTCAATGCAGGCGTTCTCAAGGTAAAGCTCGCAACAGCCATCATCGGAATCTCCTCTATTCATCTGCTCAAGACATTCATCAATGCGCCGAGCATGACAGACTCCACATTGATGTGGCAGACGATTATTCATCTTGCCTTTGTAGTTTCCGCTTTAGCAATTGCGTATACCGAGAAGCTCCTCAGTAGCGCTCATCCACATTAAGAGAGACCTCGCAGCATGTCTGGACACGGTGGTCATGTCGACCCATCAAATAAAAAAATTGCACTTCTCATTGCAATCCTAGCGCTTTGTTTAGCCATTAGTGAAACGCTCAGCAAAGCCTATCAAACAGAGGTGATTACCAAGCAAGTCGAAGCTTCCAATCTTTGGGCATTCTTCCAAGCAAAATCCATACGCAAAACAAGCACCGACTTAGCCATCCAGTCGGCTCAGATCCAACCTTTGGCGGAGGATCCTAAAACGGCTGCCATGATTAAAAGATGGACCGAGGCCGCCAAACGTTACGACTCTGAACCTGAAACAGGCGAAGGTCGAAAAGAGCTCGCAGCGCGAGCAGTGGCCGCTCAGAAGCTGGGTCAGATTGCGAACCATAAGTATCACAACCTCGAAGTTTCCTCTGGGGTTCTGCAAGTTGCCATCGTTCTTGCCTCGTCGAGCATTATCACAGGCGTGATGTTGCTTGCGTGGCTTGCTGGGGCACTCGGCGTTGTCGCTGTCGGCTTTGGTATTTTTGCAATGACTGGCGCTGCGGCGCTACTTTAGCCAAGACCATGCAGCGCAGGTATCTTCTTAAACTTGCGACTGCATCGGCTGCGCTAGCGAGCCTACCTCGTACTGGCTGGACCAGACAGGTCTGGGGCACGAATCCCTTTAGCCTGGGGATTGCGAGCGGCTCTCCAACGAGCGATTCAATTGTCTTATGGACGCGCCTTGGGCTTGCTGAAGTCGAGGCTGCAGGGCTGCTTAACAGCCCCATCGCCGTAACCTGGCAACTAGCAGACGACCGCAGCTTCACTCGGATCGTCAAACAAGGCGAGATTACAGCGGTGCCCGCTTTGGGCCATTCTGTGCATGCAGAGGTGGTTGGCCTTGCGCCCGACAGAGAGTATTTCTATCGGTTTATTTGTGGCGAAGCCTTAAGTGCGATTGGTCGCACCCGCACCTTCCCACAAGCAGACGCTGCCGTTCAACGGTTACGCATCGCTTACGCTTCCTGTCAGCAATGGGGAAACGGCTACTACAGCGCTTATCGGCACATGCTTGCCGAACAAGTCGACTTGGTGATGTTTCTAGGCGACTACATGTACGAGTATCCTGCGTCCAAGCCCTTTGATATTCGTCCAACAACGGGCGGCTGGATCACGACTTTAGCTGGCTACCGCAGTCGCTATGCCCTGCACAAGTCCGATAAAGACTTGCAAGCGATGCATGCAGCCTGCCCTTGGATCGTGACCTGGGACGATCATGAGGTGCAAAACGACTACGCGGCAACGCATCCTGGCAACTCGGGTAAGCCTGTCGACGACTTTATGGCGCGTCGACGCGCGGCCTACCAAGCCTTTTATGAACATATGCCGGTGCGTCGCGCGCAGTTTGCGTCGTTACTGAATAACTTAAGCCAGGAGGTCCGCATGTTTAGCAACGTCGCGTACGGACGTCTTGCGAATATTTATACGCTGGACAATCGACAGCATCGCGACTTGCAAGCATGCACGCGCAATGGTCGCCCCGGAGGAAGTAGGGTCGACCCCGACAAATGTCCCATATGGAATGATCCTAAGCGAACACTCCTTGGATCAACACAAGAGGCCTGGCTAAACACGGAATTTACCCGTGCGCAAACGACGTGGAATCTCGTCGGTCTGCAAAGTGTCTTTGGGCCGCGCAACTTTAATACGCAAGGCGGTCAAAGCTTTTCGAACGACGGTTGGGATGGGTATCCGGCAGCCAGACAAAGGCTGATCGACTCGATGCGCAACACCCGATTAGCCAATCCCATACTGCTTGGCGGCGACGTACATCAGAACTGGGTAGGTAACATCCTGGCAAACTACAAAGATCCTAAGAGCGAAAAAATCGGTGTTGAGTTTTGCGGGACAAGCATCACTTCGCTCACGACACTGACCAACCTCGAGCAGGCGAAAATCATTGCGCAACATCCACACTTTATTTTTGGTGACTGTGAGTCTCGTGGTTTCGGTGTCGTCGAGATCACACCCAAGCACATGACCACAACACTCAAAGCGGTTCGCGACGCGACTGACCCGCGGTCTGAAGCTTTCACCCTTGCACACTTCACGGTGCAAGCAGGTCGCACTGAGGTTCAAAAACTTTAGGCCAAGCCGCTCAGTCGATAAACATAAGCTGTTTGGCGTATATCGAATTTGCTCAATATTTTGTACTGTTGAACCGTCGCATAGTCTTTGCCCTCCTGCAAAGATTGATTTGATGCAAAACAATAACAATTAACGGCTCCCAATGATGACAGCAGGAACACTCGGTCACGTTTATCTTGTTGACGACGATCCCTCCATCCGACGCGCACTCAAGAGTTCTCTCACGGAGCTTGGATATACCGTTAACGAGTATGAAAGTTCCGAGGCGTTCTTAACGGATGCCGTACCAATCTCACCAGCGGTTGTGTTACTTGACATGCGGATGCCCACTCAGCCTGGCATTGAGACACAGGCCATTCTGGCCAAGCATGGCTGGCAAACACCTGTTATCTTTATCAGCGGCGAGAGCCTTGCTCCGCAAATTGTGACTGCAATGAAACAAGGGGCGATCGATTTTTTGTTTAAGCCTTTTTCAATGCAGGACCTATTGCAGGCGATTCAACGCGGCATGGCATTAGATCGACAACTGCATGCTCAGTCGGTGCGCTTGACCACGGCAAAAGCGAGGTTCATGCTGCTTACGCCACGAGAGAGTGAAGTCTGCATCGAAATGCTCTCTGGCCGCTCAAATAAAGAAATTGCCAGCTTGAGTGGTTCGGCCGCTGCAACCATCAAACTACATCGCTCACGCGTACTGGCAAAAATGCAAGTCAAGTCTCTAAGCGCACTGATTGCGCTATGCGACGGTGTCAACCTTCACGCCAAGGACCCACTCGCGCCAAAGAGCAACGATTAAGGCCATCAGTACGGGGCCAATAAACAACCCCACGAATCCCATCGTTGTGACGCCACCGACTAAACCAAAAAATGTTGGCAGAAAAGGGAGCTTGACGGGACCACCGACCAACCGAGGCCGTAGCGTCTTGTCAACAATAAAGAGCTCGACTGATCCCCAGACGAACAGACCGGCTCCGGCAAGCGGGTTACCGGAGCCAACCAAATAAAGTGAAACTAAGGTGAAAGATAGCGGTGCGCCGCCAGGAATCATCGCCATCACAGCCGTGATGACACCTAACAATACGGGGGATGGCACCCCTGCTACCCAATAAGCAAGGCCGAGCACCACGCCTTCGCCGATCGCAATTAAGCCCATACCCGTCACGGTCGCGCTAATCGTCGCCGGCACTACCCGCGAAAATCTTTGCCAACGTGTCGGCAGCACACGCTCACCCAAAATATCGAGCTGGCCCGCCATATAGTGCCCATCTTTGTACACAAAAAGCAAGGTGATGAGCATGAATAGCAATGTGAGCATCACGTGAAAGAAGTTGCCTGTCGCTGTCAAAATCAGTCGATAAATATTTCCGATATGCTGACCACTGACGAGCTCAATCATGCTACCTATTGCATGGGGATACCCAAGATAATCGTCCCAATAGGTTCCGAGTCGCTCACCCACAACAGGTAACGCCACAATCCAAGAAGGCGCAGCCACACCGTCTCTGTTCGCCGCCAACAACCAACTTAACAAGTGGCGCGCTTCATTTACGGAGTAGTAAAGCGCAACTGAGATTGGAACAATCAACAGGACAACGATTGCTACCAAAGCAACGCTCGCTGCAAGCGTTGTTCGTCCCCCACAAACATCGACCAATTTTGAATAAAGAGGCCAACTCGCAAACCCAATAATTAGAGCCGCGAGCACCGGCACCACAAAGCCGCTAAAAAAATAGACGGCTGCTGCTAGTAATAAAACGAGCAGCAACCTCGCAACGATATGAACCGGCAAGACAGGTTGCATTAAGTCAGCACTCGCTGGGGCTTACCTGCGGCCCATGCCGCGATATTCGCAACGACGTTCGGGTAGAAAACCGCGAAGTTTTCGGGCGTAGCGTAACCTAGGTGTGGTGTCAGTAAGGTACGAGGGGTTTTGCGCCACACATCATTGGCAGCCAAGGGCTCCGAATCATAGACGTCTATTCCTGCACCACCAATCTTGCCTTGCTCCAATAGCGCTCGCAAGGCCACCTGATCAATGAGTCCCGCACGCGAGGTGTTCACGATAAATGCAGTCGGCTTCATCGACGTTAAGCTTGCCGCATCGACAACGCCACGCGACCGATCACTCAACACCATATGCACACTGATCGCATCTGATGTGCTGAAGAGCTCTTGTTTGCTGACGAGCTTGACGCCCGCCTCGGCTGCACGTTCCTCTGTCAAGTTGGGGCTCCATGCAACGACTTCCATGCCAAACGCCTGGCCCACCTTGGCAACTTTCTTGCCCAACTGACCTGCACCCACTAGGCCAAGACGTTTACCTTCAACCGTTGGGGGCATCGAAGTTTGCCAAAGTCCGTTCGTCATGTTGACCGACTCTTGAGGAATCTTTTTAAATAATGCCAGCATTAATGCCCAAGCCAGTTCGGCTGTCGCGCCCGTGCTCTTAGGGTCGCCAGGGGAGCCACACACCACGACGCCTTTTTGGCGGCACGCCTCAAGATCAATCGAGTTATTGCGCAGCCCAGTAGTGACGAGCAGTTTAAGTTTTGGCATCGCCTCGATGACGGCCGCTGGAAAAGCGGAACGCTCACGCATCGCTACGACCACGTCAAAATCAGCCAGGGTCTTTGCAAGCTGATCCGGCTGAATAAACTGATCGAAAAATTTCACGTCCGCTTTAAGCGAGGACCAGTCAGCTAAGCTTTCAGCCACTTTTAAATAATCATCAAGCACCGCAACACGCATTGTCTTCTCCAGATAATCAGGCTTATGAACCTTGAGTCGGCCCATTCAGAATTTCCATCAACTAACTTTTTACTACTTGAACTCTTACTGCTTCAATCTTTTTTCTAGCTCATCTTTGGGAATAGCGCCTCCGACGCGACTGCCGTCCGCAAAAAAGATGGCGGGTGTTCCACGCACCATGAGCTTCTGACCGAGCTCCACCATCTTATCAACAGGCACATCGCAGTTAACCGTAGGGGGTACCACACCTTTGAGCATCCAGGCGTCCCAGGTTTCAGCACGATCCTTTGCGCACCAAATGTTTTTAACCTTTTGCGTCGAGTCGGGCGACAAAATCGGATACGGAAAGGTGTACACAGTCAGATTATCAATTTCACCGAGAGACTTGCGCAAGGTCTTGCAATACCCACAATTAGGGTCTTCAAAAATAGCGAGCTTGCGTGAACCGTCTCCGCGAACCTGTTTGAATGCTAACTCGAAGGGCAACTGATCAAACGGCATCTTTGCAAGCTCGTCCTGTCGCTCACGGGTGATATCGCGGCGAGTTTTGGCATCGATCAGCGTGCCGTCCAGCACAAAATTTACCTTTTCATCGGTATAGACAAGGTCCGACCCAAGTTGGACCTCATATAAGCCGTAAGGGGTTAAGCGGACGCCGGCAATCGGTGGATTATTAAAACGCTCGGCAAACAGCTTTTTGACGGCTGCGGCTTTGGCGTCCTCAGTGCTCGCTGCAGCTGCGGCCGCAGCCACCGAAGGCGTGGCCTGCGCTAACACAGCACTGCTGCATAAAGCCGTCAGTACGAAAGACAGCGTCATGAACAAACGATTAAACATTATGACTCCTAGCGGGAGGCGCCCGCGATCAATTGCCGCTTAATAAACGGTAATTTTTCTGCGAGATTCATCCCTATGTTGCGCAACCAAACTACGGGTGCGTGTTGAATATCAAACAAACGGGCTAAGCCATCTGTCACGAGACGCATCGCCAGGACAGGCTCTGCGCGTAGTCGGCGATAACGCCGCAATACCATTGGATCACCGGGGCTGCGGTAAGGCTCGCGGCCCATGATCGTATCGACTAGACCCTGTACATCACCCAGCCCTAAATTCAGCCCCTGCCCGGCGAGCGGATGCAAACGATGGGCCGCATCTCCCGCTAGCGCCACACGCTCACCAACCATGGGCGATTGATTAAGGGTCAAAGGGAAACCATGCACAGTTCCGCGTAACGTTAACACCCCCAAGCGCCCCGCCGACACGGCTGCTAGGCGTGCCTGTAACTCGACGGCACGGTCTTGCGCAGACATCGCTAGCAACTCGGTTGCGATCTCCTCTTTCAAGGACCACACCATGGATACTTGTGGGCCCTTGGTCGTGTCGGGCATCGGCAGTAAAGCCAGTACCCCGTCCGCACCAAACCATTGCAATGCGGTGCCTTGATGCGGCACGCTGCAATCAAGGTGGGCGACCAAAGCCGTCGCACCATACGCGCGACTATCTACCGTCAGCCCAGCGGCTGCGCGCAAAGGAGACTGTGCGCCATCCGCCGCAATGAACAACTCTGCTTTAAACGTGGTGCCACGATCTGTCGTGAGAACGCCCGGCGTGTAAGAGCCGAATTTTTCGGTAATCCAGTGCAACCCCATAACTTGGGCCGCTTGTACCAATACGCGCTCAATTTCAGAAGACTCGACAATCCAAGCTAGCTCGGATTGCGCAGATTGCCAGGCATTTAGATTCAGCAATCCATTACCGTCGCCATGAATCTCCATCGCCTGCACCGACGTCAAACGTCGTGAGTCCATCAAATCCCAGACACCGATCGACGCAAGAAAGCGCTGACTCGCTGGTGACAAGGCATACACCCGCGGATAAAACTCATCTTGCGCAAAGGTATGCACCGCAGGACGTGGCCCGACGAGGGTGACGGCCTCACCCTTGCGGGCGAACGCCAGAGTCGTGGCTAAACCCACAATGCCACTCCCACAAACGACGATTGATGCGCTCATCTGGTTAAGTCATCCTGATCAGCGCGCAGACGGTGCGCCAGCCTGCTTCGGCCAAAGCACCCACATCTGTCCGTTCTGTTTCATTCTTCCGGCGAGCTCACCCGCCGCGGCACCAAAACCCCAGTAAAAATCCGTTCTTGCGGCGCCACGAATCGCTGTTCCCGTGTCTTGCGCGAAAACTAGTCGATTTAATGCAGTATTGGACGAGGGCATGGTCGTCGACAAAAACACAGGTGTGCCCAGCGGTACGAAATTTGTGTCGACTGCAACCGAGCGCTGCGCCATCAACGGTATGCCATAAGCGCCCTTAGGGCCAATTTCCGGGTCCGTGATAGCCTCTTCAGCAAAGAACACCATGGCCGGATTGGCATTCAACATCTCTTGCGTGCGATTCGGATTGCGCTTAGCCCAAGCGCGTATGTTTTGCATAGAGGTCTGGGCGATTGGCATTTCGCCCTTATCTGCAAGCCATTTACCGATTGAGACATAAGGGTGGCCGTTATGGTCCGCATACGCCACACGTATCGTCTTACCATCCGGGAGCTGCACACGACCAGACCCTTGCACTTGCAAGAAGAAGTTATCCACCGGATCATTTACATAAACGATCGCAGGAGGGCGTCGAGCAGACGTCTCGATTGCGGCGCGGCTTTCGTAGGGAACGACTCGCTTGCCATCTAATTTACCGCGCACCCGTTTGCCAGCTAGCTCGGGATAAACGCGACCTAAGTCGATCGTCAGTAAATCGGTGGGAACGGTATAGAGCGGCCATTGGTAAGCGCCCGCGCGAGTCCGCGAACCCAAGACTAGCGGCTCGTAGTAGCCAGTGACAATGTTGCTTGCCGGCTTACCATCGGGGCCCTGTAAGCGCCAGGGGCTCAGCCAGGTCTGCAAAAATCTTCTTACGGCCTGTGTGTCGTTCGGCGCGGGCGCCTTCGAACGATCGGAAGCAGCAGCACAAACCGGCTGCCAGGCCCGCGGCGTCGCGCGCGTCGGCCCAGCTAAGTTTATCGACGTAGGACGCATCAACCCTTGGCAGTTACGCAGAAAGGTCGTCCATACGTTTTTCAAATCATCATCAGACCACCCCGGCAGCTCGGACCAGTTTGCCGAGACAAAGCGACCCTGTAACTGGCGAGCAGCGCTATCCGGTATCGAACCGGACGGCACCGTCGGTGTGACGACAGGTGCTGCTGGGGCGGGTGCGGCAGGCTCAGGGGGCACGCTCACGGTGGAGCAACCTGCCAGCAAGACCAAGAAAGCGCTTACCCAAATTCGACGCATATTTTGAGGAAAGGTGATCATGAAAGGCTTCAGTGCAAAGTGCGTGGCATCGCCAGCACGAACTCAGGGATGTCGACCTCGAACGGCACACCGTTTTCGCCCACGCAGTGGTACCTGCCACGCATGGTTCCAACCGGGGTCTTTAGTGGGCAGCCGCTCGTGTATTCAAAGGTTTCACCTGGAGCAAGCAGGGGCTGTTGGCCCACTACGCCCAAGCCACGGACCTCCTGCTCGGCCTGGTCCCCGTCCGTAATGATCCAGTGCCGACTAATCACCTGCGCAGGTCGCTCACCCGTGTTGGTGATGCGCACTTTATAAGCAAAGACGAACTGCTGTTTGGCCGGATCAGACTGGTCCGCTACGAAATGCGGCTCGACCGCCACCGAAAGTTCAAAAGGTTTCACATGCACATCCAGAGAAAACTGCAATAATGAGAGCCACTCCGACTCGGTGTTCGCACATCATGCCAGAAACAACCGCCTTGCCGACAGCCCGCATCGCTCCCAGTATTTTATCTGCTGACTTCGCCCGACTGGGTGAAGAAGTCAGAAATGTTGTCGCCGCAGGGGCTGACTGGATCCATTTTGACGTGATGGACAACCATTACGTTCCCAATTTGACGATTGGCCCTATGGTTTGTGAGGCAATTCGCCCCCACGTGGACGTACCAATTGACGTGCACCTGATGGTTGAGCCCGTTGACAGCCTGATTCCGATGTTCGCCAAAGCAGGTGCCAACGTCATTACGTTTCACCCCGAGGCCTCCCGCCATGTGGACCGCAGCTTAGCTTTGATCCGCGATCAGGGCTGTAAGGCGGGCCTCGTATTTAATCCCGCTACACCCCTCGACTGGTTGTCGCATGTCATGCACAAAGTCGACATTATTCTGCTGATGTCGGTGAACCCAGGTTTTGGCGGCCAAAGCTTTATCCCCGAAACGCTGTCGAAGCTGCGGGCTGCACGTCAGTTGATCGATGCACACATCCAGGCGGGCGGGCAAACCATTGCTCTTGAGGTCGATGGTGGGGTCAAGACTGACAACATTCGAGCTATTCGCGCGGCTGGCGCCGATACCTTCGTCGCAGGCTCAGCAATTTTTGGGCAGCCCGACTATCAAACCGTTATCAACGCGATGCGCGCACAAATTGCCCTAGCTGACCAATGAGCTCCACGAACACCTCCGCCTCCTTAGCTTTTGATGCCGTGCTGCTGGACCTAGACGGCACCTTAATGGATACGATCCCTGACTTTACGGTTGCAGTCAACGCCATGCTCGCCGATTTAAAGTTTGCTGCTATCTCGCAAGCGGAAATCGCCACCTATATTGGCAAGGGCTCGGACAATCTCATTCGGCGGGTCCTCACAAGCGTTCAGGGCGGGCAAACGCCCACGGAAGAGCTCTTCAAGCAGGCCAAAGTGTCGTATACGGCCAACTACCACCGCATCAATGGCGATCAAGCGATTATTTTTGAAGGGGTTCGCCCAGGCCTGGAGTGCCTCCAGGCAATGGGTTTACGCATGGCCGTTGTCACCAACAAGAATGCTGAGTTTGCGGTCCCGCTGCTTGAGCGCACCGGCTTGGCAAAATACATGCAAGCGATTGTTTGCGGCGACACGCTGGCAGAGCGCAAACCCCACCCAGCCCCAATGCTGCACGCCTGCAATTTACTCAAAAGCTCGCCGAGTCGGACTGTTGCCGTGGGAGATTCCGTGAATGACGCCCTGTCAGCCCGCGCTGCAGGCTGCACTTTTCTAGCGGTACCTTATGGGTACAACGAGGGCAAGAGCGTGCATTCGCTAGATGTCGATGCTATAGTAGATTCCATTGAACATGCGGCTCGCTGGGTCGCTGCACGGTAAACAGAGATTAAATATGTCCTTGTCATTTCGCACCACTTCCGTACCTGTCGCCTCGTGGCGTTGGTGGCGTTTGTGTTCCGGGTGACGGTGCGTCAAAGTCCGGCTTAATCGCGATAAGCGAACAGCCAACAGTACAAACCAAGCCCGTCCAACCATGGCCGGGCTTTTTTTATTGCTTACCCCGGTCTGCTAACTGCGAGAACCGCCTAAACAGATGACTGAACTCGAATTCAAAGCCCTCGCGGCACAAGGCTATAACCGCATCCCGTTGGTTGCAGAGACCTACGCGGATCTTGACACGCCCCTTGGCATCTACCTGAAGCTTGCGCACAGCGGGCCGCAGAACGGCAAAAACTCATGCTTGCTCGAGTCCGTTGTGGGTGGCGAACGTTTCGGTCGGTACTCATTCATCGGCCTGCCCGCGCGCAACGTGATTCAAGCGCGCGGTACGACGACGACCGTCTTGCGTGATGACAAGGTCGTTGAAACTTACGAGGGCGACCCCTTACGCTTCATCTCGGACTACCAGGCACGCTTTAAAGTGGCCTTGCGTCCTGGCATGCCCAGGTTTGCGGGTGGACTGGCCGGATACTTCGGCTACGACACTGTTCGACATATTGAACCAAAACTAGGTCCAGCCGCAAAACCATACCCGGCGGGAATGGGTGAAGGCCCACCTGATATTTTGTTGCTACAAACCGACGAGCTCGTCATTGTCGACAACTTGGCTGGCCGTATTTACCTGATGGTCTACGCCGATCCGTCAGAGCCAGAAGCCTTCAATCGAGCGCAACAACGTCTGAAAGACTTGCGCATCCGGTTACGCAAACCGGTAGAAATCCCTTATAGCCACTCAAGCGTGGCAACAAAAGAGCAACGCAGCTTTGCCAAAGCAGACTACTTGGCCGCCGTACGTCGTGCCAAAGAGTACATCGCTGCAGGCGATCTCATGCAGGTGCAAGTGGGTCAGGTGATCACCAAGCCTTTCAGTGACTCGCCGTTGTCGCTGTATCGAGCACTGCGCTCGCTAAACCCATCGCCCTACATGTACTTCTGGAACTTCGGTGACTTCCAAGTGGTGGGTGCATCTCCCGAAATTCTGGTGCGCCAAGAGGCAATCCCCTTACCCGAGGGCGCGCCTATGGGTCAGGCACCCGAAACCTGCATCACGATTCGTCCTCTGGCGGGCACACGCAAGCGTGGCGGTACGCCGGAAGAAGATGCCGCACTCGCTGCGGAACTGCTGGCCGATCCGAAAGAGCGCGCCGAGCACGTGATGTTGATTGACCTCGCGCGCAATGATGTTGGTCGTGTGGCCAAAATCGGTTCAGTCGAAGTGACAGACACGATGGTGATTGAGCGCTATTCCCACGTGATGCACCTAGTATCAAATGTCACAGGCACTCTTGAGCCTGGCATGAGCAATATGGATGTATTGCGCGCCTCGTTCCCAGCGGGGACCTTAACCGGCGCACCAAAAGTGCGTGCCATGCAAATGATTGATGAACTCGAACCCGTGCGTCGCGGCATCTACGGTGGTGCAGCAGGATACCTAAGCTATGGCGGCGAAATGGATGTCGCAATCGCGATCCGTACCGGAATCATCAAAGACGGCATGCTGTACGTGCAAGCGGCGGCCGGCATCGTGGCCGATTCGGACCCAGAAATGGAGTGGCTCGAAACCGAAGCAAAGGCACGCGCGGTATTGCGCGCTGCAGAACAAGTGCAAAACGGTCTTGACCAACCGTTCTAATTAGGCAAACAGGATACCGACATGCTGCTGATGATCGACAACTACGATTCCTTCACCTACAACCTAGTGCAATATTTTGGTGAGCTCGGACAAGATGTTCGCGTGCATCGCAACGACCAGATCTCGCTTGAGGAAATCGACGCATTACGGCCGGACCATATTTGTATTTCGCCCGGACCTTGCTCGCCTGCGGAAGCTGGGATTTCGATCGATGTCATCAAGCGTTATGCAGGCAAAGTGCCGTTATTAGGCGTGTGTCTTGGCCATCAGGCGATTGGTGCTGCATTTGGCGGAAAAATTGTGCGCGCCCAGCAAATCATGCACGGCAAAACCTCTGAGATCACACACACAGGCTCCGACGTATTCAAGGGTCTGCCCTCGCCTTTCACCGTGATTCGCTACCACTCGCTCGCGATTGAGCGCGCAACGATTCCCGACTGCCTGGCAATCACCGCGCAGACAGCCGATGGTGAGATCATGGGCGTGCGCCATAAAACGCTGCCAATTTATGGCGTTCAGTTTCATCCAGAGTCGATTTTGAGTGAACACGGCCACGCCATGTTGCGCAATTTTATTGATCTCGGTTCAGCCAACTACGGAGCCTAAGCATGATTACTCCCAGTCAAGCGCTACATCGTTGCATCGAACATCGTGAGATTTTTCACGACGAAATGTTGCACTTGATGCGCATGCTGATGCGTGGCGAAATGTCGCCAACAATCGCAGCGGCACTCCTCATGGGCTTGCGCGTCAAGAAAGAAACCGTTGGTGAAATTACAGCTGCAGCGCAAGTGATGCGCGAATTTGCAACACCCGTAAAGATCTCCAACCCGCAAGACATGGTCGACATGTGCGGCACGGGTGGTGACGGTAGCAACACCTTTAATATCTCAACAACGGCAATGTTTGTTGCAGCGGCCGCCGGCGTCCCCATTGCAAAGCATGGTGGTCGCAGTGCTTCATCATCTTCTGGCAGTGCCGATGTGCTCGAGGCACTCGGTGCCAATCTGGCATTAACGCCAGAGCAGATTGCAGAATGTATTGAACAGACAGGCATTGGCTTCATGTTTGCACAAGCGCATCACGGCGCGATGAAAAACATTGCACCGATTCGCAAAGAGCTCGGCGTGCGCACGATCTTTAATATTCTTGGACCACTGACCAACCCCGCGAGCGCAGCTAACCAACTGATGGGAGTGTTTCATCCAGATCTAGTGGGCATTCAGGTGCGTGTGCTGCAGTTGCTTGGCTCACGTCACGTGATGATCGTGCATGGCAAAGACGGTCTAGATGAAGCGTCGCTAGGTGCAGGCACCCTAGTGGGTGAACTCAAAGATGGCGTCATCAGCGAATACGAGATTCACCCCGAGGACTTCGGCTTGAACATGGTGTCAACGCGCGGCATTCGGGTCAACAGCAAAGAAGAATCTCGCGCTTGTGTGCTTGAGGCGCTGGATAACAAGCCTGGCACGGCGCGCGATATCGTTGCCTACAATGCGGGTCTGGCGATTTATGTCGGCAACCACGCCGCTACAATTAAACAAGGCGTCGATATGGCCTTCGAGACGATTGCAAGCGGTGCCGCACGCGCCAAGCTCGAAGCCTTTTGTGCCCACACCCGGAAATTTGCAGCATGAGCGACATCCTCAACAAAATCCTTGCCGTCAAAGCCCAAGAAGTCGCAGCAGACCGCGCGCGCGTGAGCGAGGCAGAACTACTCAAAGCCGCTAAAGCGCGCCAAGATATCCGTGGCTTTGCCCAAGCGATTGAGCAAAAAATCGAAGCGGGCCGGCCAGGTGTGATTGCCGAAGTGAAAAAGGCATCGCCTTCTAAAGGCATATTGCGCGAGAATTTCCAACCTGCCGAGATCGCCGTGTCGTACGCCACGCACGGTGCGGCCTGTTTGTCTGTCCTAACCGATGTTCAGTTTTTTCAAGGTGCGGACGAGTATCTGCGCCAGGCGCGCGCAGCCTGCGCGCTACCCGTACTGCGTAAAGACTTCATGGTTGACCCCTACCAAATCATCGCTGCACGCGCGATGGGCGCCGACTGTATTTTGCTCATCGTCTCGGCCTTGACCCCTACCCAATTGAGTGAGTTTGAGGCCTGCGCCTTCGAGCTCGGCATGGACGTTCTCGTCGAAGTGCACGACGCACAAGAGCTTGAAATCGCCTTGGATCTAAACACCTCTTTGCTCGGTATCAATAACCGCAACTTGCGCACGTTTGAAACCTCGCTGCAGACAACCATTGATCTGCTTGCACGCATTCCCGCAGATAAGCGCGTTGTCACCGAGAGTGGCATCTTGCAACCCGCCGATGTCAAAAAAATGCGTGAACACGATGTGCACGCTTTCTTGGTGGGCGAGGCCTTCATGCGCGCGCCCGATCCCGGCGTTGAACTTGCACGACTGTTTACCTAACTAAGCAGCGTAAAAGGTCATGGAACATGCGCTCCTTGCAGGTTGCCCACTTTGCCAAACCGCGGGTGGAATATTGCTTTGGCAGGGGCCGCAGTTTCGCGTGATTGACGCCGCAGACGCAGCCTACCCTGGCTTCACACGTGTGGTCTGGACCAAGCACGTGATTGAGATGACAGACCTGGACGCAGAGGAACAAAGCGCCTTGATGCGTGCGGTGTTCTTAGTTGAGTCGATTCAGCGCAAGCTTCTGCATCCAGACAAAATTAACCTGGCAGCGTTCGGCAACGTTGTGCCCCATTTGCATTGGCACATCATCCCACGCTGGAATGACGATCTCCACTTCCCTGCACCGGTTTGGGCCGCAACGCCCGAGCATGATGTGCGCACACAAGCCGCACTTGAAGCACGCAAGACAAACATCCTTACACGCATACCTGCCTATCACGCAGCGCTGCAACAGGCCCTTGGATAACCGACTTACCAACCCATCGCTTTCAAAGGCTGTCGGCGCACTCGGGGCGTCGTGGCAAGAAGCGCTGCAAGCAGCGCCCGTGCGACAGGCGCTTGAACAGGTTTCAGTATTTCTGTCCGAGCGACTCGCGCAAGGTGCCGTGATTTATCCCGCCGCACCTTTTCGCGCGCTGCAAGCTTTGCAACCCCAAGATGTGAAAGTGGTCATTCTCGGACAAGACCCGTATCACGGTGCCGGTCAGGCACAAGGCTTGGCGTTTTCCGTTCCGGACGGCTTTAAGCGTCCGCCTAGCCTGCGCAACATCCTTGCAGAAGTCGAGTCCGACTACCCGACTGACAACAGCATCCTGACGCTGGCCTCAAATCTGCAACGCAATGACTTGTCACGCTGGACCGAGCAAGGTGTGTTGCTGCTAAACACCGCGCTGACCGTCGAAGATGGTCAGCCTGCGTCGCATTCCCGTCTTGGCTGGGAAACCATCACAGATTGTCTGATTCGGCATGTAGCCTGCGACAGCACCCCAAAAGTCTTCCTGCTGTGGGGCGCACACGCGCAAGCAAAGCAGAGTCTCATTGCAGATCAGGGCAGGCACCTGATTTTGAGTGCCAACCACCCCTCACCCCTATCCGCAAGACGCGGGCCTGTCCCTTTTGTAGGATGTGCTCATTTCAAGCGGGCAAATAGGTGGCTTTCGCAACAAAATCTGCAAGTTATTGACTGGAGAGTATAAATTTTAAAATAAAGGGTTTACCCACCCTAAAAAATAGGTTAGTATTCTGGCACTGCACAAATTTGCAGCGGTCTACGGACAGCATTGCCAACCTCTGACTTCTAGTCGTAACAGGCAAAAACTGGTCACTGACCACACATCATCGATTCCTGACCTCCTTTCCTTTCGTGGGCAGCAAGTGTGATCCAGATAGATGGATCTCTAGCCCAGACGTTCGGTTGATTCGGTCGGCACGATGCTCGATTCAACCGACTACCGCCGGTCAAACAATATCCGGGCTGCGTCAAATGGCCACTATCTGGCCAAAAGGAAAGTCATGTCCTTCGATTCGTTGGGGCTAGCCCCCGCTTTGTTATCTTCCATTGAACGTACCGGTTTCACCACGCCTACGCCCGTTCAGATGTCGGCAATTCCTGCTGCACTCGCCGGTGCCGATCTGATGGTTTCGGCGCAAACAGGTAGCGGCAAGACTGCTGCCTTCATGTTGCCTGCTCTGAACCGTATCGCCCACAAGCCCGCCAACAAAGGCCGTGGCGTACAAGTGCTGGTGCTGACCCCGACTCGTGAACTCGCTCTGCAAGTTAGCGAAGCCACTGAGATGTACGGCAGCAACCTCGACGATCTGCGTGTAGCCACTGTGGTTGGCGGCATGCCCTACGGCGCACAGCTCAAAGCACTTTCACGTCGCGTCGATGTGCTGGTTGCCACACCAGGCCGCCTGCTCGATCACCTGCAAGCACGACGTGTCGACTTATCTACCGTACACACGCTTGTACTCGACGAAGCCGATCGCATGCTCGATATGGGCTTTATCGATGATATCAACACGATCGTCGATCGTTGCCCAGAGTCGCGTCAGACACTGTTGTTCTCGGCCACGCTTGACGGCACCGTTGCAAAACTCGCCGCTCGCATGATGCGCGATCCGCAGCGTATTGAAATGGCTGGTCAGTCCGATCGTCATGCAAACATCACGCAAAGTCTGCTTTACGCGGACGACTCAGGTCACAAACTCCGCCTGCTCGATCACTTGTTGCGCGATGCCTCAATGGATCAGGCGATTGTCTTCACCGCCACTAAGCGTGGCGCGGATGACTTGGCCGAGCACCTTACCGACACAGGTTTTTCGGTGATGGCACTGCATGGCGACATGAACCAGCGCCAACGCTCACGCACGATTTCTGAAGTTCAGGATGGACGGGTACGTGTATTAGTCGCGACCGACGTAGCTGCACGCGGCATCGACGTTCAGGGCATCAGTCATGTCATTAACTACGACTTGCCCATGCAGCCAGAAGACTATATTCACCGCACTGGTCGTACCGGACGTGCAGGACGTGATGGCTCCGCCTTTACGTTAGCTGTCCACAGCGAGCGCCACAAAGTGCGTCGTATCGAGCACTTTATTGGATACACTATTCAGTCAGACGTGATCGCCGGGCTCGAGCCACAACGCACACCAAGCTCACGCCCAGAGGGCGCTTCGCGTGGTGCCGGTGGGAAAAAAGGTGGCCGCTGGAGCAACGACCGAAGCGGCGATCGTTTCGGCAGTAGCGCCGACCGTTACAGCCCACGTGAGCCACGTGCTTTTGTGCCGCGTGGCGACAAGCCTGCTTTCGCAGCACGCAGTGACAAGCCAGCCTACGCACCTCGCGGTGACAAGCCGTTTGGTGATCGCGAGCGCACTTTTGCGCCACGCGGTGATCGTCCAGCGTTTGCTCCGCGCGGCGACAAGCCTGCTTTTGCCCCACGTGGTGATGCTCCTCGCGGTGACTCCCCACGCAGTGATCGTCCTTTCGGTGGTGACCGCGAGCGCAACTTTGCACCGCGCGGTGACAAGCCTGCCTTCGCGCCGCGTGGCGACAAGCCTTTTAGCAGCGAACGTGCCCGTAGCGACAATCCATACGCCAGCCCACGCGCTGATCGCGCCCCATCAGACCGCCCTGCCTACGCAGGTAAGTCAGCGCGCCCAGCGCGTGATTTCGCACCTCGCGCCGCTGCACCTAGTGGCAAAACCTTCGCTCCTCGCGGCGACGGTCCAGCACGCTCTGGCGCACCGCGCCCAGGCGCACCACGTGCCGCAGCCGGTGCACGCCGCGGCTTTAACTTTGACGGCGGTCGCCGTTAAAGCGGCGCGCTAAACAACGCTTTAAAGACGATCAGCAGTGCAAACCGAACCATCCATTTCGGTAAGCGCTGATGCGATGGCCCACAGCCAGCGCGTCAGCGCTTTTTTGCATCAACAGATCGCCAAAGCAGGTGGCTGGATACCGTTTAGCGAATGGATGCACCATGTGCTGTATGCGCCAGGCTTAGGCTATTACGCAGCGGGCAACACCAAACTCGCAGACAGCCAAGCAAATGCTACAACGCACTTAAGTGGCGATTTTGTTACCGCACCCCAACTCACTCCGTTATTTGGTCAGACACTCACCAGACAAATCGCTGAGGTATTGAAGCAAACCAACACTGCGCACGTACTCGAATTCGGGGCAGGCAGCGGTGCGCTAGCGCAAGACATCCTCGAAGCACTTGACGCACAGGGCCTTATCGTTGACTACTTCATTCTTGAAGTGTCGGCAGACCTCAAACACAGACAACAAGAGCGGCTTTCTCGCTGGGGTACTCGCGTGCAATGGCTCGAGCGCGCTCCCGAACACTTTGCAGGCTGCGTGGTTGCTAATGAAGTGCTAGATGCCATGCCCGTCGAGGTATTTCGCTGGACCGAAGAAGGTGCCTTACAGCTTCGCGGCGTGAAGTCGACAGCATCAAGGAATACCGCGTCCGGGAGTGCGGCGTCAGAGAGTCTAGCGCAAGACTTTATGTTTGAAGACCGTCCTGCATCCGACACTCTTACGCATGTCATGCAAAACCGGATGCCCGCTTTGCCGGACTACCGCTCGGAGATCAATCTACAAGCCGAAGCCTGGATCAACAATCTAGGCGCATGGTTGACGCGAGGTGCAGCACTCTTGATCGACTATGGTTTTCCGCGTCACGAGTACTACCACCCGCAGCGACACCGGGGCACGTTGATGTGTCACATCCAGCACCGGGCACACGATGATGTCTTTCTTGCTCCTGGCCTGCAGGACATCACTGCGCACGTGGACTTCACCGCCGTTGCGCACGCTGCACAGACCGCAGGGCTCGACGTGCTGGGCTATACCTCCCAGGCGCGTTTTCTATTGAATGCCGGCTTAGCTGACATTCTCGCTGCCTACGCACCCGAGTCCGAACAGTTACGGGCCCAAACCAACGGGGCCGTACAAAAACTGATTTCTGAAGCGGAAATGGGCGAGCTATTTAAAGTCATCGCCCTTGGACGTGGAGTCGTCGATCCGTTAATTGGCTTCGTCCGTGGCGATCGACGCGGATCACTTTAGGCGCTGATCTTGAGGGACAACGTTTCAGATCACTCGCGCTAACGCGCCGAGTCTCGCCTGACGCACAGCCGCTTTGATCTCTGAAGGTTGGTTTGCCTGTTGTGCAGCCTTTCCTGCATCCACACCCAGGACGCATGTCAAGCGCGCTTCCCATTGCGCGATATTTAAATCAGCCACGACGGTGGCAGTACGCAACAAAGCACGCAAGCGCTCGGGCTTACGCAGCGCATCGCAAATCTCAAAAAGGCTCAAGACAGACTCTGCACTCTGCTGGACCTGACACGCCCCAAGCACGACCGGCAGAAGACGCGCCATGTCCGCGCAATCTCCCGGCGCACGTAACTGTCGCGACAGACCGGCACGATCCTCCGTACTCAAGCAAAATACGGCATAGCGCGCATCGAGCGGCAGCGTATGCGCCATTGAACTATCGATCGCTGCAAGGACCTGCTCACTTGACTGCCACTGCGGCAGCACTCTGGGCAACACTCCCGCATCGTCCAATACCTGCACCATGCGCGAAGGCTGCGCACACATCAATCCACGCGAGAGCTCCTGCCAAACACGCTCGGGCACTAACGCATCCACTTCACCCTCGGCCACCATCGCCCGACAAAGCGCCATTGTTTCGGGTGCAACAGTGAAATCCACAAAGCGCGCAGCAAAGCGGGCGAGTCGCAAAATACGAACTGGGTCCTCTTTAAAAGCCTCGCCGACATGCCGAAACACACGTGCTTGTAAATCCGCCTGACCGTTTAAGGGATCAATCAACGCGCCTGTCGTGGTCTGTGCGATCGCGTTCACAGTCAAATCACGGCGACGAAGATCTTCCTCGATCGTGACATCCACGCCGGTATAAAACGTGAAGCCTTTGTAACCACGGCCAGACTTACGCTCCGTTCTGGCAAGCGCATATTCTTCTTTTGTTTGGGGATGTAAAAAAACTGGAAAGTCGCCTCCGACAGGAATGAACCCCCGCTTCACCATCTCTTCGGGTGTTGCACCCACTACAACCCAATCCCGATCTCCATGTGGCAGACCGAGCAAGGCATCGCGTACAGCGCCGCCGACGACATAAGCCTGCAAGCCAACGACGACGGGGTCCGCGCTCACGGCAACGGGCTGCGTGCGTAAGGTTGAGGCTCGATCTGTCCCAAACGCTGCTTGAGCGATTGAGGTTGACCACTGAACAACGCGGCGTAATAGGTCGCGTTCGACATCACTTTTTTTACATAGTCACGTGTTTCGTTAAACGGAATCGTCTCAGCAAAAATGGCTCCCTCAACCGGTCCGCTTAAGCGTGAACGCCACAACATTGGACGACCAGGGCCTGCGTTGTAGCCGGCGCTTGCCAGCACTTGCGATCCCCCTAAATCAGACTGCACCATACTCAAGTAACTGGTACCAAGCTTAGTGTTGGTGTCAAAATCGTTAACCTTACTCGGGGTGAAATCCTTCATACCGATTTTGCCAGCCATCCAGCGGGCAGTCGCAGGCATCAACTGCATCAACCCCGAGGCTCCCACATGAGAGCGCGCATCCATGATGAATAGCGATTCCTGCCGAATCAAACCATAGACCCAGGCAGGATCAACATCGACAGCACGCGCCTGCTCGCTGACGCGTGACTCAAACGGCGCGACAAAACGTTGCGTGAAATCGATCTCTTTTTTAGTACGTCCGGAGGTCACCACGACACGATCATAAATATGTTCTTGTCTTGCAAGCTCTGCTGCAGCAAGCAGTTGGCGATCCGTCATCCCAATCAACGTGAAATTCCACTCTGGCACGGCATCCGTACGCCAGCCGCGCTTAAACAGCGTGACTGCTCGACGCAGTCCTGGGTTGGAACGCGCCTCCTTGAGTTCCTGCGCGGTTACTGGTGCGGGACGATCCGGGACCGCGATGCTCTTGCCTAGCTCTTCCGCGGCGAGCTGGCCGTAAAAACTATATTCCGTCGCAATCGAAGCATAGGCTTTTTGTGCCTCGTCTTTTTTACCTGTTGCAACCAGCCCACGCGCTCTCCAATAGACCCAGGTCGAGTCTGCTTTCTGGACCGCACTCATTTGATCGATATGGCGGATCACCCACGCCCAGTCAATCTTTGGCTGACGTAACGCAGCGCGCACACGCCAAGCTTCGTTATGGACAGACAGTCGCACCCCACCCGACTCCTTGTACCAATCGATTGCATTCGGATCAAGACGCATCATCCCCCACAAGCCGAGCTGACCGTAAGCCCACTGCAGATTTTTCTTGGGTAAACGCGACCTCCAAGTACCTTGAGTCGCGGCAACAGCAGCATTCAGATCAGTCCGCGCTAAACGCGCAAGACCCAGCGCGACCACTTCAGCCCGCATCCCAGATACAGAGCCCGTTTGCGACGACAGCCACTTAGCGGGCGCAGCCATCATCGCGTCGTAGGCACTCAGGTCAGCAGGCTCAAAAATGTAGGCGGCGAATTTTCGTGCATCTGTTGTTTTATTGTCTTCGACCGCGTCCTGCAAGTAGGGAAGCAAGTCTTCGCTGCTCAGCACACGATCTGCCACAAGCTGATCAAATAATTTCCAACAGGCTGGCGCAGGGGCAAACACTTTTGTCGCCTCAAGTACGGTGGCGCGCCGCCCCGTCATGTGGCTGGCCTCAAGCTGTGCACAGGACAAGTTATTGCTGCCCTGTCGCACTGAGCCAAGGTCGCGAACGGTCCCAAAGTCGCCCTGACGTGCAGCAGCCAAAATCCAGTCCGCGCGTAAACGATCCGCGAGATACGAACCTTTGTGCTTGTCCAGAAAGCCCTCGATCTCCTCGCGAGCACCGACTGCGTTATAGGACCACACCTTAGTCCGCATGGTCCAATACTCGGGGTAAATCGCCAAGATATCACCGCGCGCCTTCGGTATAAAACTAGCAAGCTGCGCAAACTGTTTGCTGTTGAGTGCTTGGCGAGCTGCGGCGACCGCTTGTGCGGCCGACGTGGACTCTGGGTCCGCAATCGTTCCCGCGTTTGAAGCAGGCGGGGTGCTAGCTACCCTGTTGGCATTCGCGTTAGCGCTCGGCTTTGCCCCCTCAGGTGCAGAGACTGGGGCAACGACACGAGGCGCCGCGTTCGGCGCTGTTACGGGCGCCAAGGTTCCGTCCGCTTTTAAAATAAACTGCTCAGTCGTTGAAGCAGCAGGCGCAGCAGGCTGCGCCTGCACTTGCGGAGCAACCAAGAAACACCCTAACGCGAATGAGACAACAGCCCTCATATTCTGGTATCTTGCGTGCACAGTCATAATCCGTTTCTCAATACACATTTGGCGGTCAACGCTCCTATATGTTGAAGAATAACGCAGACACGCTCAGGATGCGCCTTCGCGACCTTCGTAACGCGATTCCAATTGATCAGCGTCAACGACACAGCAACTTGCTTTGTGCACAAGTACGAAGCTGGTTCAGCCAGCGTGGTGAACCCACGCTACGAGGCAGAGTCGTCGCCGGATTTTGGCCTCTGGCCGATGAGCCGGATATCCGTCCCTTGCTGACTTGGCTGCACGAGCAAGGTGCTCATGTTGCCCTTCCCGCAGTCTCTGCCCCGGGGGTCCCGCTGGAGTTTCATCGCTGGCTGCCCAGCGACTCTCTGAGTCAGGGCGCCTTTGGGGTGTTTGAGCCCGCGCGCACCGGGCCAATCGCTCCCGACGTCGTGCTGGTTCCGACACTTGGATTCAGTCCTCAGGCTGAACGTCTAGGCTATGGGGGTGGGTATTACGACCGGACCCTCGCCAAACTTAGCGAAGATAACCGCTACCTTGTGACTCTTGGAATCGCCTGGAACGAGGCCCGCATCCCTGAAGATACTGGGTTTCAGGCTGCGGCCCATGATTTTGTACTCGATGCGGTTGCTACCCCGACGGGCTGGGTACCGAAAGCACCGCTGTAGGGGCAATTTCGCCGCACATTGACTGGATCAAGTTAAAATCAGCCTCTGCGACTGCTACGGTGGTTCCCAACGATTTTGTCCTTCACTGATCGGAGTACTACATGAACTTTTCTAAAACGCTACGCGGTCTGATGCTTGCTGCTGGCTTGCTCTCGGCGGCCTTCGCTGGCTCATCGATGGCACAAACCTTCCCGACCAAGCCAGTCACGCTGGTCGTGCCGTTTGCCGCAGGCGGTCCAACGGACATTCTGGCGCGCACACTTGCCGCGTCCATGACTAAAGAACTCGGCCAAACGGTTGTGATTGAAAACCGCGCGGGTGCTGGTGGCACGATCGCCTCGGCTTTCGTTGCCAAGGCGCCCGCTGATGGCTACACATTGCTCATCCATCACAATGGGATGGCAACTGCACCAACGCTCTACCGCAAACTGCCATTCAATGCATTAACTGACTTCACCTATGTGGGTCTGGTTGCTGACGTTCCCATGACGCTGCTGGGCCGTAAAGATCTACCACCCAACAACATGGCCGAGTTTATTGCTTATGCAAAAGCACAGGGTAATAAAATCAACCTGGCAAACGCAGGCTTGGGCGCTGTATCACAACTTTGTGGCACCCTCTTGCAACAAGCATTAGGTGTCGGCTTTACGGCCATCCCTTACTCAGGAACCGGTCCAGCGATGATTGCGCTCGTGGGCGGTCAATTGGACGTCTTGTGCGACCAGACCACACAGACTCTTGCGCAAATCAAAGCTAAAACGGTCAAACTTTACGGCGTGACCTCTGCCGAGCGTCTATCCTACCTGCCAGACACCCCGACCCTGCGTGAAGGTGGCCTCAAGGATTTTGAAATCGTAGTTTGGCATGGGGTCTATGGACCAAAGAACATCCCAGCGCCTGTCGCCGCACGTTTGAACCAAGCACTCAAGGCCGCATTAAAGGATCCAGCCGTGATTGCTAAAGCGGGCGACCTCGGTGCAGTGATCGTCCCTGAAGCCAAGCAAACGCCTGAAGCGTTGCAAGCCTGGGTCAAGGATGAGATCGCCAAGTGGGCGCCATTGCTTAAGGCAGCAGGTCAGTACGCTGACTAAGTTTTGTAAGCAGGTTGGCCTAATCGGCCGCCGGAGTACACAGTCGTAAAAAAGGGAGTCTCTCAACGAGACTCCCTTTTTTTATAGACTGCGCTGCCCTACTATCCTTGCAAGCCGCGCCAGATCGCCAAGGTCGCCTCGGCGTTGTTAAGCGTGTAAAAATGCAAACCTGGCACACCGTTGTCGAGCAAGGTCTCACAGAGGTCCGTCACAACATCCGCACCAAACGCGCGAATCGACTCCTTGTCATCACCCATTTCAGCTAAGCGCAAGCGAATCCAGCGAGGTACCTCTGCGCCGCACATGTCCGAGAAGCGCATTAATTGTGTGTAATTGGTAATCGGCATGATGCCTGGCACGATCGGGATATCAATACCTTTGGCCTGAACACGATCGACGAAATCAAAATACGCATCAGCGTTGAAAAAATACTGAGTAATCGCGCTGTCTGCACCGGCACGCACTTTGCGCACGAAATGCATCAAGTCTTGTTCTGGGCTCGCTGCCTGCGGATGCATCTCTGGGTAGGCAGCCACTTCAATGTGAAACCAGTCGCCGGTCTCTTTACGAATAAATTCAACCAGATCGTTTGCATGGCGCAAGGCACCCGCTGCATCAGCACCCATACCAGAGGGCATATCACCACGCAACGCGACGATGCGCTTAACGCCTTCTTGACGATAACGCTGCAACAACGCGCGCAAATCGTCATGCGACGCACCAATACACGACAAATGCGGCGCAGCGTCACAGCCTAAATCGCGCATCGTACGCACGGTATCGAGCGTGCCTTCGCGTGTCGACCCGCCAGCTCCGAAGGTCACGCTGACGTAGTGCGGCTGTATCACCAGCATCTGCTTTGCGCCCTCGACGAGCCTTTGCTGGGCAGCAGCGTCGCGAGGCGGAAAAAACTCCAGGCTAAATGCCTGGCTATGTTGATTGCTCATTGATTGATCAAATTAGACAAGAAACCTGAAATCAGGCTATAGAGAATTGCGCCGCCGACCGCCCACCAGAAGCCGTTGACTTGAAACCCTTTCAGCATAGAGCCCGCCATCCAGAACATGAGTGCGTTTAAGACCAGCAAAAACAACCCAAGGGTGACGACGGTGATTGGCAGCGTCAATAGGATCAAAACTGGCTTGACCAACATGTTGATCAAGCCCAGCACTAGCGCGGCCAACATGGCAGAACCAAAACTTGCGACAACGATACCTGGCAATACGTAAGCGACCACAAGCAGTGCAACAGCGTTCAATATCCAGACTAACAATAATGTCATCATTTCTATCTCCGTTGAGCACTGCTTGCGCGTGCATGCCGGACAATCCGACACGTACGCGCGAACTACTAAACATCAATAGCGGTATGCATCACCCTTGAATGGGCCTTCTGTCTTGACACTGATGTAGGCCGCTTGCTGCGGGGTCAGTGTGGTCAAGCTGGCACCAATCTTCTTGAGGTGCAAACGCGCAACTTTCTCGTCGAGGTGCTTAGGCAACACATAAACCTGTCCCGACTTGTACTGGTCGTTGCGGCTGAACAATTCGATCTGTGCAATCGTCTGGTTGGTAAACGAGGACGACATCACGAACGATGGGTGACCCGTGCCGCAGCCCAAGTTCACCAAACGGCCCTTTGCCAACAAGATGATGCGCTTACCGTCAGGGAAGATCACGTGATCAACCTGTGGCTTGATCTCTTCCCACTGAAGATTCTCAATACCGACAACATCAATTTCGTTATCGAAGTGACCGATGTTGCAAACGATGGCCTGATCTTTCATGCGGTCCATGTGCGCACGTGTGATCACGTTGTAGTTGCCCGTTGCCGTCACGAAAATATCAGCCTTGTCAGCTGCTTCTTCCATAGTGACGACTTTGAAGCCTTCCATCGCAGCTTGCAGCGCGCAGATTGGATCGATTTCTGTGACCCAAACTTGTGCACGCAAAGCAGCCAGCGCCTGAGCCGAACCCTTACCCACGTCGCCGTAACCGGCCACAACCGCAATCTTGCCTGCAATCATCACATCGGTTGCACGCTTAATTGCATCAACCAAGGACTCGCGGCAGCCGTACAAGTTATCGAACTTCGACTTGGTGACTGAGTCGTTGACGTTGATTGCTGCAAAGGCAAGCTCGCCCTTTTTGGACATTTGATACAAACGCAGCACGCCTGTCGTTGTCTCTTCGGTAACGCCCTTGATTTGAGCCAAACGCGTGGAGTACCACTTTGGATCTTTCTTTATTTGTGCCTTGATCGCGGCAAACAAAACGACTTCTTCTTCAGAGCCAGGGTTGTTCAAGACGGAAAGGTCAGATTCCGCTTTGGTGCCCAGATGCAGCAACAATGTGGCATCGCCACCATCGTCCAAGATCATGTTGGCTTGCTTGTCGCCTGGCCATTCGAAAATCTTATGGGTGTATTCCCAATACTCAACCAAGCTCTCGCCTTTTTTAGCAAAAACTGGTGTGCCTGTTGCAGCGATTGCGGCCGCAGCATGGTCTTGGGTCGAAAAAATGTTGCACGACGCCCAACGTACTTCAGCACCCAGTGTTTGCAGCGTTTCGATCAGCACAGCCGTTTGAATGGTCATGTGCAGGCTGCCTGTGATGCGGGCACCTTTGAGTGGTTTTGTTTTTGCGAATTCTTCGCGAGTGGCCATCAGGCCAGGCATTTCAGTTTCAGCGATCTGGATTTCGCGACGACCAAAATCGGCAAGACCGATGTCGGCGACGATGTAATCAGCAAATTTTTCTTTAATAACGTTCATGGCTAAGTAGGCTCCGGTAGGCCTGCCTGCAACGTCAAAGGGGCTGTATTGATACGGCACCACCACAAACGCTGCAAAGACAGGATTGGGTGAGCGCCGTTAAGGTCGGGGTATGCCGACGGTAACGTGGAAGCTTTTGAGCCTGGCGGAAAATCGGGACAACAAACACCGTTCCGTCGCAACGCTCCTCAAAAGCAATGTGATTGTAGCCCGTTTAAGGGCCTTTTGCAGGGTTTACCCACCTGCTGCTGGGTAGCGCCTGCGAAAGACCCTCAGGTATTTAAGCGATTAAGCCTTGGGAGGCAGATGCAAGGCCACGATATCGTCAGCCGGATTGCCATGGAAAGGGTAGCGCTCACGCACCTGCGGATCGTGACCCGGAATAATGTGATGGGGCGAAGCAGCGGCCGCACGCAAGGTGTCGTAACCCGCCAGCATCTCTCCAATATGAAACACAATCGGAAAAGGCGACGGCTTTTCCATGTTGTCGTAGTAGTGGCTCGCATCGGAGGCCAGCACCACCCAGCCGCGTGCCGTGTGCACTCGCAAAGACTGCAGGCCTTTGGTATGCCCGCCTATTTTGATCAGTTCGATGCCCGGCGCAAGCTCTTCGCGACCATCATGAAACACCACACGATTGGCATACAAACGTCGGATCAGGGAAACCACATCTTCCACGTCGTACGCGTGGCGGAACAAGCCGTGACACATATGGCGGCCACAGGCATAGTCCACCTCCCCGTCCTGAACGTGAAACCTCGCATTGGGCAACAGATCAATATTGCCCGCATGGTCGTAATGCAAATGGGTCAGCACCACATCCTGAATGTCTCCCGGCGCGATACCTAAAAGCGAGAGGGATTCGATCGGACAACGCAGCAACGTACGGCCTCTTTCCTTCGCCTGGCGTGCACTGAAGCCCGTGTCCACCAAGATTGTGCGCTCGGCGTTGCGTACCACCCACACAAAATAATCCATCGGCATGGGTTCGTCATGCGGATCCTGCGTAATGAAATTTTCACGACGTGAACGCTTGGCCATGGTGCCGTAGCGCAGAGCAAAAATCTCGTATTGGGGCAGTGTCATGACGTCTCCGTTTTGTATCTTGTCGTTACGCTCGTGCTTGCATTGCAGTTTGATTTTGGATTCGGCGCACACGTAGTGTCAAGAAGATTAGCAGACAACGCGCTTGACACCGGTTCGGCCGAGCGCAGACAATCGAGGCCATACGATTACGCGCTTACACTTAATCAAGCATTTTCAACTTAATCATCCTGGAGCATCACATGTCTGCAAAATCCGAAACCGCAAAACTTTTTAAAGATGGCCTGGCCGTTCGCCGCGCCGTTCTCGGCCCAGACTATGTCGACGGCTCAATCGCCAAAGCAAACGACTTCACGATGGCGTTTCAGCACATCACCACCGAATGGTGCTGGGGCTACGCCTGGACCCGTGACGGTCTGAGCCGCAAGACACGCAGCATGCTTAACCTCGCGATGCTCACCGCGTTGAACCGCTCGGCCGAAATCAAACTGCACGTCAAAGGTGCGCTAGCTAACGGCGTGACAGTCGAAGAAATCAAAGAAGTATTGCTGCACGCAACGGTTTACTGTGGCATCCCCGCAGGTCTAGACGCTTTCAAAGCCGCTAACCAAGTGTTGGAAGAGGAAGGTGCATACACAAAAGCTGCAAAGAAATCTGCTGCCAAAAAACCTGCTGCTAAAAAAGTGACCGCAAAGAAAGCCGTTGCCAAGAAGCCAGCTGCTAAAAAGGCTGTCAAGAAATGAGCGCCAAACCCACCATCGGCTTTGTCGGCGTAGGCAGTATGGGGTGGCCCATGGCTGCCTTACTGCAAAAGGCTGGCTACCCTCTGCAAATCGTCGACGCCTCGGCTGAACGTGCCAAAGCATTTGCCAAAGAAATCGGGGGTACGGTTGCGGCTTCTAATCGCGCGCTCGCTACTGCCTCGGACATCATCATTACGATTCTTCCTACTAGCGCGATCGTGCAGGCCGTATTAGAAGGTCCTGAAGGCGTCCTCGCTGGACTACGCAAAAATGCGGTCGTGGTCGAGATGAGTTCAGGCGTACCGACCATTACTCGCACCTTGGCCGAGCAAGTCGCGGCTGCTGGTGCGCACATGGTCGACGCCCCGGTGTCGGGTGGAGTACCCCGTGCCAAGACCGGCGAACTCGCCATCATGTTTGGTGGCAGCGAAGCTATTCTTGAGCGTATCCGCCCGGTGTTGTCCTGTATGGGCACCTCAATCACCCGCACCGGTGATGTAGGCTCTGCACACGCCATGAAAGCGTTGAATAATCTGGTGTCAGCCGGCGGTTTCTTGATCGGTGTGGAAGCACTGATGATTGGCAAACGCTTTGGTCTGGATCCGTCAGCGATGGTCGACGTCTTGAACTCTTCAACGGGAATGAATAACTCCACACAGAAGAAATTCAAGCAGTTTGTGTTGTCGGGCCAGT
The DNA here is from genome assembly GCF_019923725.1 of Zwartia hollandica. Lineage (GTDB taxonomy): Bacteria > Pseudomonadota > Gammaproteobacteria > Burkholderiales > Burkholderiaceae_B > Zwartia > Zwartia hollandica. Next base: position 592,152 of record NZ_JAHXRI010000006.1, on the reverse strand, counting down.
ACAACGCTGGCTTCGGACTGGACCTGATGGTCAAGGACTTGAGTATCGCGCTTGGTATCGGACGCGACACCAACACCCCGACACCTTTCTCTGCCATGTGCCGTGAAATGTGGGCCTCGTGCGCCGCCATGTTGGGACCAGGTCAGGACCACACCGCAATCGCCAAACTCACCGAGACCCTGGCGGGCGACACGCTGTCAGAGAAGAAGTAAAAAAATTGCGCTTGGCGTGCACTGCACCCTAAGCGCTATTTTTATGAATTATCAGGCCGTCTTGGGTAGCCTTCCGCACGGATGCGCACCCAGACGGCTTTTTTTTCAGCATCGTCCATGAACACCCAGTTTGAGACTTCCATCACGGTGCGTCCGCAGCCGCGACAGATGTCATCAAACAAGGTCGAGCACACCGCAACGCAAGGCGAGTCGGGCGTGCTCGTATCCGCCATTAAACGGCCTTCTTAAGTGCTGCGGCTTTGTCAGTCGCTTCCCAGCTAAACTCAGGCTCGTTGCGGCCGAAGTGCCCGTACGCGGCTGTCTTGCTGTAGATCGGACGCAAAAGGTTAAGCATGTTGACGATGCCTTTTGGACGCAAGTCGAAATGCTCGCGCACCAACTTGGACAACTGCTCGTCAGAAACCACGCCCGTACCATCGGTGTTAACCGTGATGTTGATCGGTTCTGCCACGCCAATCGCGTAGCTCACCTGCACTTCGCACTTGCTGGCCAAGCCGGCAGCCACGATGTTCTTAGCAACATAACGTGCTGCATAAGCAGCCGAGCGGTCAACCTTTGAAGGATCCTTGCCCGAGAACGCACCGCCACCGTGACGGCATGCGCCACCGTAGGTATCAACAATGATCTTGCGACCCGTCAAACCGCAGTCGCCCTGTGGTCCGCCGATCACAAAGCGACCAGTCGGGTTGATCAGGAACTTGGTTTTTGCCGTCAAAAGACCCGCTGGGAAGCTTGGACGAATGATGTCTTCGATCACAGCCTCATGAATCGCTGTCTGCGAGATCTCAGGAGCATGCTGGGTCGACAGCACGACGGTGTCTACTTCGACGGGCTTGCCATCGACATAACGGAAGGTCACTTGTGACTTCGCGTCTGGACGCAGCCAAGGCAGACGACCATCTTTACGCAGTTCGCTCTGGCGCTGGACCAAACGGTGCGCGTACCAGATTGGGGCAGGCATCAAGTCAGGAGTTTCGTTACACGCGTAACCGAACATCAGACCCTGGTCGCCAGCGCCCTGGTTCAAATAGTCTTCGGACGAACGATCGACACCCTGCGCAATGTCAGGAGACTGTTTGTCATAGGCAACCAGCACCGCGCAGCCTTTGTAGTCGATACCGTAGTCGGTATTGTCGTAGCCGATGCGCTTGATGGTGTCACGTGCGACTTGGATGTAGTCGACGTTTGCCGAGGTGGTGATTTCACCGGCCAACACGACCAAACCAGTGTTACACAGCGTTTCAGCGGCGACACGGGCGTTGGGGTCTTGGGTGAAGATCGCGTCCAGAATGGCATCGGAGACTTGGTCAGCGACCTTGTCTGGATGGCCTTCAGAAACCGATTCAGAGGTAAAGAGATAATCGCTAGTTTTAGACATACTCACGTCCTTTTCTGGATATACCAGAGGGGTAGGTTAAGGAGGTGCGTTGCACCCCGTACCTTCACCTGTCAAAGACGCTGAGAGACGCTGGAATGGGCGCGACGCTTTAGCGGAATTATTTTTATGCCGGCCCAGCACATCGGCTTAGGCCCAGCGTAGTCGCTCCGCAAGTTGTCGGTTAACTCAGCGACTGTCGGTATTTTATGCGAAATTAATCAATTGTTGTAATTACGTCTGCATATACCCTTACACCTTCAGGTAACAACCATGTAGACCTGCTCCCTGTGGGGTAAATGGGGGATAATGCTTCCATGATTTGGAACTTCACAAAAATGCACGGCTTGGGCAATGATTTTGTCATGCTCGACGGGGTGCGTCAGTCCATTGACATGACCCCCGACCGTGCACGGGCGCTCGCTCACCGGCAATTCGGCATCGGTTGCGACCAGATCCTGCTGGTCGATACCCCACTGCACCCCGAGGCGGATTTTCGCTACCGGATTTTTAATGCAGATGGTGGCGAAGTCGAACACTGCGGCAATGGCGCTCGCTGTTTCGTTAAATTCGTACACGAACAAAAGCTCTCCTCCCGCAATCCGTTGCGCGCTGAAATCGCTACAGGCCTCATCACGCTTGAGGCCTTGCCCAACGGTGATGTGGTGGTAGACATGGGGCAAACCCGCTTTGCACCAGAAGATCTGCCCTTTGATGTGACCGGGCTCGCGACACGCACTGAAGGGACAGACACACTTTATGGCCTGCCGCTGCAAGTGAACGGGACAGAACAGCTCGTTTGGCTTTCAGCTGTGGCGATCTCCAATCCGCATGCCGTGCAAGTGGTCACCGACGTCGATCGCGCCCCCGTTGCACAAGTCGGCCCCTTAATTGAGTCCCATCCGCGCTTTGCACGTCGCGTGAATGCTGGTTTTCTGCAAATCGTTGATCGGCACACCGCTTACTTGCGCGTGTATGAACGCGGGGCAGGCGAAACACTTGCGTGCGGCACCGGCGCCTGCGCAGCAGTCGCTGCCGGGATTCGACGCGGGCTGCTCGACTCGCCCGTACGCTTGCGTGCACGAGGTGGCTGGCTCACGATTGAGTGGGACGGCAGCGCGCTGCGCATGACGGGTCCCACCACGACTGTTTTTTCTAGCAGTATTGATATCGACCGTTTGGTGGCCTCGATCCCAGCGGGTATTTAGTTCACGCATTTTTAACGAGTAGGTAGCCATGACTGATTCGCTAACCGCACAGAATGTTGCACGCTTTCTGCAAGAGCACCCAGAGTTCTTTGTGCAACACGCCGAGCTGTTCTCAACGATCGAGGTCCCGCATCCCCACCAAGCGCGCGCGATTTCGCTCGGCGAACGTCAAATTTTGACCCTTCGCGAACGCCTGAAGGACTTTGAGTTTCGCCTCGCCGAGCTCGTACGCAATGCAGCGCTAAATGAATTAACAACCGACAAGCTCAACCGCTGGTGCGTGCGCATGCTGGCCGAGCCCATCGGCGCGCAAGTACCCGAGCAAGTTGCGCAAGGTTTGAGCGAACAGTTCAATTTGCAAGAAGTCGGTATGCGTCTGTGGGACCTGGACCTTCCCGAGGAAGGCATTGGCGAGGCCGTATCAGATGAAGTACGTGACTACGCCAACGCACTCACCACCCCTTATTGCGGTAGCGACACCAAACTAACTGCCGCGAGCTGGCTCAGAACTCCGCCGGCCTCATTTGCGGTGCTAGCTCTGCGCCCTGCGCCAAATGCGCCCGCGTTTGGGCTGCTTGTGCTGGGCTCGGACGATGCCGAGCGCTTTGCGCCAGACATGGGTCGTGCCTTTTTGCAGACGGTAGGAATCCTAGCCAGTGCAGCACTCACTCGCTTGAGCAGCGCTGACGGTTCAGGCAGCCCCGATATCCCAACGCTTAACACCCGCGCTTAAAAACAATGACCGAGGCCAACGAGCCGCTACTGCCTGAAAGCACCGTTCTGTGGCTTACACACCTGGAGCGCAACCGGCGCTATTCAGTTCACACGCTAGAGGCCTATCGTCGCGACCTGCAACAGCTCGTCAGGCTTCACGAGGGCAAGCCTCTTGAGCAAATCGTCAATGGCAATATTCGTCACTATTTAGGGCGCCTGCACGCGCAAGGGCACAGCGCACGAAGCCTCGCGCGTATGCTGGCCGCCTGGCGCGGATTTTTCAAATGGTGGGCACCGCAAGCCAAGATGCCTGCGAACCCCGCGGCCGACGTCCGTGCGCCAAAGATCAAACGCAGTTTGCCCAAAGCCTTGTCTGTCGATCAAACACAAGCTCTACTGGACGCAACGGTGTTGACCACGCGCACGGATCCGGTCGGGCTGCGCGATCGCGCCATGTTTGAGCTCTTTTATTCGAGTGGACTGCGGCTCAGTGAGCTGGTGAGTCTGGATCTGCAATACACCCAAGCCAAGGAATACACCTCCGCCGGCTGGATTGACCTGGCCGAACAAGAGGTGCACGTGCTGGGCAAAGGTGGCAAGCGCCGCTCGGTCCCCATCGGCGCCCAGGCTCGAACAAGTCTGGTGCAATGGCTAGAGGCCCGGCCAGCGCTGGCGCTCACGCAAGCGCCCGAGACCGATGCCACAGCGTTGTTTCTAGGCGCCCGAGGACGACGCATTAGCCCACGCGTCGTGCAATCCCAGCTCACCCGCTTGGCGCTTGTGGCAGGCTTGCCCACCCACGTACACCCACACGTTTTGCGTCATAGCTTCGCCAGCCATGTCTTGCAGTCCGCCCAAGATTTGCGTGCCGTACAAGAAATGCTTGGCCACGCCAATATTTCCACTACCCAGCTCTATACAAGACTGGATTTTCAGCATCTGGCACGCGCTTATGATTCTGCACATCCACGCGCAGGTCGCAAAAGCTAAGTCAAAGTTTATTTTGCTAAAATAAACTTTCCTATTGAAATCCCTGAAATCACCCCCATTTGTCAGGGTATTGAAATTTGTATCTGCTAAGCTGAACTCATCAGGTATTTTTACTAAGTAATTTGACAAAGTACGCGTACAAACCCCCATTCCAGAATGTTTGCCCCTTGTCGTGGGCTGTGCTGTAATCCCGCCTTGCCTTTCAGTCTAGGCATGGTCCGGTGCCTACTGCACCCTTACCGTTTTTGAAGTTAATCCGCACATGAATTCCCCAAGTAGTTTGGACAAAATGGTCCCCGTCACGATCCTCACCGGCTTTCTCGGTGCGGGCAAAACGACACTCCTCAAACGTATCCTGACGGAATACCACGGCAAGCGTATCGCCGTGATTGAGAACGAGTTCGGACCGGAAAGTATCGATAACGACTTGCTCGTACAAGATCAAGACGAAGAAATCATCGAGCTCTCTAACGGCTGCGTTTGCTGCACCGTGCGCGGCGACTTGATGCGTACGCTGAACGATCTGCGTAAGCGTCGTCAGGCGGGCGATTTGAATTTCGAGCGCGTGATTATTGAAACCACTGGGATGGCTAACCCCGGTCCGGTCTGCCAGACCTTCTTTATGGACGACGATATCGCTGAGTACTACCGCCTAGACGCGGTCGTGACGATCGTTGACGCCAAGCACGGCATGGCAACACTCGACGAACAGGAAGAAGCGCAAAAACAGGTTGGCTTTGCCGATCGCATCCTAGTTTCTAAAAAAGACCTAGTGACCGATGCTGAGTTCGCGACTTTGCGAAGCCGCATCGTACACATGAACCCACGCGCGTCGATTGAAGTCGTCAATTTCGGGGAAACCGACCTTAAGCAGCTGATAGACATCAGCGGCTTTAACCTGAACACGATTCTGGATATTGATCCCCTTTTTCTGGCAGACGAACATCCTGACGCGGCACATGACCACGATCATGACCATGATCACGATCACCACCATGATCATCATCACGACCATGATCACGATCATGCGAACTGCTCGCATCCCGATCATCACCACCCAAAACCCGCACACGATGACACCATCGGCGCATTTGTATTCAAGTCAGACAAACCTTTTGATCCAGAGCGCTTGGAAGAATTTTTAGGCGGCGTGGTCCAAGTCTATGGCCCCGATCTGCTGCGTTACAAAGGTATTTTGTACATGAAAGGCATCAACAAGCGCATGTTGTTTCAGGGCGTGCATATGTTGATGGGTGCCGAACCCGGCAAACCCTGGCTGGCCAACGAAAAAAAATCCACCAAAATGGTTTTCATCGGACGCAAGTTGCCCCAAGAGATCTTTACCAAAGGTCTGGAGCAGTGCTTGGCCAAGTAGTACCTCTGCGCTCGCGTGCAGAATTTATTTTATGGAGTCCTTTATGGCAACCAAGGCAGCAAAACCCGTAGCAGGCAAGGCCAGCGCAAGCAAAGCCGCCGTGACAAAAAAACCGTCCGCACCCGCCAAAAGTGCAGTCGCTGCTAAACCAGCACCCGCCAAACAGCCCGCTCCTAAAGCTCCTGCTGCGAAAACCTCTGCGAAGCCTGCAGCCAAGGCGCCCGCAAAGACTGTGCCAGTTAAAACCGCTCCTGCTGTTGAAGCAAAAGTAGCCAAGAAAAAACCTTTCAATGCTGGCGATTTGTCTGAGAACAACCTGCCCACAGAAAGCGAACTGCTGCGTATGCCCGAATCGGAATATATGAACGAGCGTCAGCTTGGCTTCTTCCGTGACCGTCTGCGCCAGCTTGAGCAGGAAATCTTGAGCAACGCAGGTGCGACGACCGAGCACTTGCGCGAAACACAATTCGTACCCGATCCCGCTGACCGCGCTACGATCGAAGAAGAGCATGCGCTTGAGTTGCGTACTCGCGACCGCGAACGCAAACTACTCAAGAAAGTACAGCAGTCCATTGCACGTATTGACGCTGGCGAGTACGGCTGGTGCGAAGAAACCGGAGAGCCCATTGGCCTGCGTCGTTTGTTAGCTCGCCCAACCGCGACACTGTCGCTTGAAGCTCAGGAGCGTCGCGAAATGCGTCAAAAGATGTTCGGGGATTAAACGCACACGTTTAATCTCTGCGTTTAAGCTTAGCGTTTACGATTCACCGCCAACGGGCACACTCCAATCATCTAGAGTGTGCCCTTGTTCTCTCTAGAGTGTGTATATGGAACAATTTCACGGAACCACCATCGTTTGCGTTCGCCGCGGTAACCAGGTTGCGCTCGGCGGCGATGGCCAGGTCACGCTTGGTAACATCATCATCAAAGGCACAGCGCGGAAAATTCGTCGCCTGTATCACGACAAGATTCTGGCGGGCTTTGCTGGAGCAACGGCCGACGCCTTTACCTTGCAAGAGCGCTTCGAAGGCAAACTGGAAAAGCATCAAGGTAACTTGATGCGGGCAGCCGTTGAGCTTACGCGTGATTGGCGCACGGATCGCGTCCTGCGCCGACTCGAAGCCATGCTGATCGTCGCTGATCGTGACCACACACTTGTCCTGACAGGCAATGGCGACGTACTTGAGCCCGAAAACGGTTTAGCTGCGATCGGCTCAGGTGGCGCCTATGCCCAATCAGCCGCAATGGCCCTACTACGTCACACTGAACTTTCGCCACACGATATCGTCAAACAATCGCTCGAGATCGCGGGCGACCTCTGCATCTACACCAATCAGCAACATCTGATTGAAACACTCGAATAAGCTGGAATCACCATGTCTGCCTCATCGATGACCCCTAGTGAGATTGTCTCGGAACTCGACAAGAATATCGTCGGACAACAAAAAGCCAAGCGCTCTGTCGCCGTTGCGCTGCGCAACCGCTGGCGTCGCCAGCAAGTTTCTGAGCCGCTGCGCAGCGAAATTCATCCAAAAAACATTCTGATGATCGGACCAACCGGTGTTGGCAAAACCGAGATCGCACGTCGCCTCGCCAAACTCGCGGATGCACCTTTCATCAAAATTGAGGCGACCAAATTCACCGAGGTGGGCTACGTCGGCCGTGATGTTGACACGATTATTCGTGATCTCGCAGAAATCGCCATCAAGCAAACACGCGAACAAGAAATGAAACGCGTGCGCACGCTCGCGGAGGATTCAGCCGAAGATCGTATTCTTGACGTGTTGCTTGCACCACCCCGGGCTGCAGATGGCTCACCAATTCGCGAAGAGAACGCCACGCGCCAGACCTTTCGCAAACGGCTGCGTGAAGGACAGCTCGACGCCACAGAAATTGAAATCGATGTGGCGCAGACAATGCCCAAGATGGACATCATGACGCCGCCCGGCATGGAGGATATGGCTGAGCAACTCAAGGGTATGTTTGCCGGCTTGTCGCAAGACAAAAAGAAATCGCGCAAGATGACGGTGAAAGAAGCGTTCAAACTCCTCGTTGAGGAAGAAGCCTCCAAGCGGATCAATGAAGATGACATCAAAACAGTTGCCATCAACAAAGTCGAACAGCACGGCATCGTGTTTTTGGACGAGATCGACAAAATCGCTACGCGTCAAGAAACCGGTGGTGCCGATGTATCGCGCCAGGGCGTGCAGCGCGATCTGTTGCCGCTCGTTGAGGGTACGACCGTCACAACCAAATACGGCATGATCCGGACGGACCACATTCTGTTTATCGCCTCCGGTGCGTTTCACCTGTCTCGTCCCTCCGATCTCATCCCCGAATTACAGGGACGCTTTCCGATCCGCGTTGAGCTTGAATCGCTCACTGCCAAAGACTTTGTCCGCATTCTCTGTGACACCGATGCGTCGCTCACCAAACAGTACACTGCACTGCTTGCAACCGAGGACGTACAACTGTCGTTTACAGAAGAGGGGGTTGCACGCCTGGCTGAGCTCGCGTTCGACGTGAACGAGCGTACAGAAAACATTGGTGCCCGTCGGCTGTACACCGTGATGGAAAAGTTGCTCGAAGACTTATCCTTTGACGCAACAGCAAGCAGTGGCAAAACCATCAGCATCGATGCAGCCTACGTGAATGACAAGTTAGCTGAAGCGGCTGGCAGTCAGGATCTCGCCCGTTACGTCTTATAAAAGGCAACAAACTATGAGCACTCGCCTTTCTGTCATTACAACCCGTACCGGGGATGATGGCTCTACGGGATTAGGTGATGGCAGTCGTGTCGCAAAAGATAGCGCGCGCGTGCAGGCTATGGGCGACGTTGATGAACTAAATAGCTGCCTAGGTGTGTTGCTGGCAGAACCCTTGCCGCAAGATCTCGCCGCCGTCATCGCGCCGGCTCAGCATGTGCTGTTTGACTTGGGGAGCGAGCTCGCCGTGCCTGGCTATTCCCTGATGAAAGCCGAACAGGTCGCGTACCTCGATCAACAGATCGCTGCCTTGAATGCCAACCTGCCAGCCTTGAAAGAATTCATCCTACCGGGTGGGACGCGTACAGCATCGCTCGCCCATGTTGCGCGTAGCGTCTGTCGTCGGGCAGAGCGTTCGGTCGTCGCGCTCGGGCATGATGCTGCATCTGCGCCATCACTTGGCCCCTTACCCGGACAGTATCTGAATCGCCTATCTGACTTGTTGTTTATTTTGGCACGCAGCCTGAACAAAGCGGCCGGTCAACCCGACTCGCTCTGGAAGCGCACCTAAGCTTGCAAGGATGGCGGTTTAGGCCGCCGTGTCTGCGCTTGTTATGCTTTCTGTGAGATGCGCTCACGGATCGCCAAAAAGAGCTTGATCAAAATAAACAGCTCAGGCAAGCCAGACAAATAGGTGTCGTAAAAATCAAAGGTATTGGGATTGGTCAGCTCGTCCAAGCCAGACAACCCATCCAAATAGGCATACACATGGAAGGCAATCAGCGGCAAGAGCCAAAGCGATCGGCTCTTATCAACCCCTTGCACCTTGATAATCCAATACGCCAGCGCAAAATAGATGGCCGAAATACCCACGATTACGGCCATGCCGTAACTGACCAAATCCTCGGATGAGGTTGTAAAAAAATACATCCCTAAGTTGAAGAACGCAACGTAGAAGAACATCTTCCACAACTCGTTCGGATTATCGAACGGCTTAACACTAGGCACTAGCGCAACAGGGGTCACCAGCGCAGACGTGGGCATCGCCGCACCACACGCATTACAGAACCGAGCGTCGTCGGAATTCTTGGCACCACAAGCGGTACAGAAGGGCATCACAAACCTCACATCAGGGAATAACAAGAGTGTAAGCGGTGTAAGCAATTAATACTTGCCCGTCACACACTTAAACATCAATCTGACCACAAGCCGCCGTTTACATCCAACACTTCTCCAGTAATGAAGGCCGACTCAGGCGAAGCAAGGAATAAAACCGCCGAAGCGACTTCCGCAGCGCGCCCCATTCGCCCGACTGGAATCAAATCGCGCAAAACTTGTGGAAAACTCGTTGTCATCGCCGACGCGATCGGCCCGGGTGCTACCGCGTTAACCGTCACTCCGCTGGCTGCTAACTCACGCGCCAGATAGGACGTCATGATGTGTACACCCGCTTTAGAGACGCCATAGGCGACATTGCCGGCACGCTCTTGTTCTTTGGGGTCAATCCAAGGGCGTGGATTGCCGCCATTTTTGCCCAGCACAGAACCAAAATTAATAATCCGGCCATGTTGCTGTTGCTTCATCACCGGTATCACGGCCTGACAACACAGAAACGTACCTTTCAGATTGATATCAATGACGCGGTCCCACTCGGCTTCGGCCAAGGCTTGCGCACTACCGGCAGAGACAATTCCTGCCACATTGACAAGAATATCCAAGCGGCCGTGGCGCTTGACCACCCCTTCGATACACTGTTGCACATCACGCGCGTCCGTGACATCCAGAGCCACGTGCTCAATGCCACCGCCCGTATCCATCGCACCTAATCGTGTCGGAAGGTCTGCAGCGACCACCTGACAACCATAAGACGCCAACGCCTCAGACACGGCGCTGCCAATGCCTCCTGCGCCCCCTGTGACGAGCGCGACACGGCCTGACAAAAATTGTGCTGCGTACATCGATGTCTCCGACAAAACTACTTATATGTGCTGTTCAGCGATATTCTGCGCAGCGAGTCGCCCGAACACGAGCCCTTTCAACACTGAGGTCGCCCCCGCGTAGTTGGTGTAATACATGCCGATCACTTCACCGGCCGCGTATAAATTTGGCATCGGATACCCATCGGTATCCACTACCTGACCATTTGGATTCACCTTCAGTCCACCAAAGGTAAAGACGTTTGCCGAGATAATCGGGTACGCCATGAACGGGCCGCGATCAATCGGCAGGGACCAATTACTTTTAGGCGGTTGCAGACCCGTCGTGGCTACACCATCCAACTTAAGCGGATCATAATGATTTACGACAGCGGGGCACGCCGCGTTGTAGTCATCGAGTGTTTGCGCGAGCGTGTCTGGATCAATACCCAGCTTGACTGCAAGCGCCTCGATCGAATCTGCCTCGATGGCCGGCTGATCACTGCGAATTGCTAGCCGATAGTTAGGAATATCTTTGATGCGCTGATCCAGAATCACATAGGCGATACCCTCGTCTTGCTCATAGATTCTGCGCGTGATTCGCTCATACCAGGCGTCGACCGTACCAGGCGCCTCATTTACAAAGCGCTTGCCGGACTTGTTGACCAGAATGCCATACGGGAAAATAAAAACCGAAGGCTCTGACACACCCGAGCGCGGATCAATCGGCTCAGCGTGGTAACTCCCGAAATCACCGGAGGGCGCGGCACCAATCTCAAGCGCCATCTCGATCCCTTCACCGCGATTGAAGTACGCGCCTTTACAAATTGGGCGCAAATACACCGAGCGGGGTCCAATATATTTGGATTGCAATGCAGGGTTACCTTCAAAGCCACCGCAGGCCAAGACCACACTGCCCTTGAAACGGATTGTGCGTGCGCCTTGCTGATGTGCGACCAGACCAGCCACGCGTGCATCCTCATCCAAAATCAGACGGCGGGCAGTCGTGTGATAAAAAAATGTCACGCCAAGCTTTTCTGCTTGCGCGGCTAGGGCATCGACCAAGGCTGCGCCACCACCGACGGGCAACAGACGCGGCTGTGTCTTGGTGAGAAATTGCGTCGGAAGAAAGTCAAACTTCACACCGAGGCCCTGCAACCACTTGATGGTTGGCGGTACTTTATCCGCAAAGTTGCCAATCACTTCGGTGTCAGGCAAGGCCAGTGTGCGCGTTGCGTGCGACCAGTTTTCACGACCCGTTGCCATCTCGGCCATTAGGTCGGGCTCGACATACAAGCCCACGTTTGAGGCTAGAAAGTCCTCAAAGTCATCGGTCACTTGATCCAACGCCTTCATGCGCAGATAGGCCTCGGTGTAACGACTTTGTCCACCACGCTCTTCGCGCGACGAACGTTCGAGTACGGCCACCTTTAAGCCACGCTCGGCGGCTGTGACAGCGGCGGATAAGCCCGCTACGCCACACCCTGCGACGACCACATCAAACTGTTGTTCCATGTTTCCTCCCGCACCAGTGCCTTCAAACACCAGGTGTGCGCTTATCAATTCCGTAGAACGTGAAGATCTCTTTGACACGCTCAAGTTCAGGCAAGCGATGGTAGTAGCCCTTGCGACTCGGCTTGGTGCCGCATAAGCGACGCAAGTCCACCATCATTTCAGCGTGCTTGACCCATGTGCCCAGCGAATCCATGATTGTTACGCCGTCGACTTCAGTCACGCCATTGCGGGCCAACAGCACGTTCATCGGTGCCTCACCCGGGATAATGACATCCGCACCTTGCGCAATCAACTTGCGAGCGGCAACCTTGAATTTTTCAATCATCTCGGTCGGGTCTTCGAAACCCTTCAAGACATCGTTAAACGTGAAGCCCACTGGTGCGGCACCCGCAAAGCGTGACGACAAGCCATAGCTTTCCGCGTTTTGTGCGAGGAGCTCGTTAAAGTCCTCGATAAACACCAGGACACCAAACTTACGACCAAGCAAGCAGGCCGTGAACATAGCCGACTCACCGTACCCAATCACCGGAATGTCCACTAACGCGCGAATCTCGCGTAATGCCGGATCAGGCAAGGTGCTAATCGAATACGCATCGTAGCCCTGCTCTTGCGCCAACACCGCCGCTTGCATGAACTGCATGCCATGCAAATGAAACAGGGCTGCGTGACGAATATCAGAACCGGGGTAATTAGAAGAGTAGGTCCCGGGTGCCATGCCATGCATGTCGATTTGTGTATCGGGTCGTGCCACACGTGCGAAGTGGGCTTTGAGCGCCTGTTGATAAGGACCCAAATCCCCCAATACCGTAAAACTTTGATGCCAGATTTTCATGATTTGCTTAGTCGATTTTGACGTTGGCGTTCTTAACCACCTGTGCCCACTTCGCGACTTCGGCTTTATAGAACGCATCAAATTGCGCTGGCGTTGAACCGACAGGCTCGGCGCCGGATTTAAGCAATACCTCTGTGACAGCCGGAGTGCGTACAGCAGCTTGAATCGATTCAGCTAGCTTGTTCACGATCGGGGTGGGCGTACCTTTGGGCGCAAAAATACCAAACCATGCTGTGGCGTCGTAGCCGGGCACACCGGACTCAGCGATGGTTGGGATCTCAGGCGCAACACTTGAGCGCGTCTTGGTGCTCACTGCGATCGCATGCAACTTGCCGGACTTGGTTTGTGCAAGTGTCGTCAGGATGTTGTCGAACGTAATCGGCACCTGCCCGCCCATCACGTCTGCGACTGCTGGTGCTGCGCCGCGATAGGGAATATGGTTGAGCTTGATGCCCGCCATTGAGGCGAAAAGTTCCGTAAACAAATGCGAACCACTGCCGTTACCGGCGGTCGCGTAATCAGGCAGTTGTGAGGTGCCTTGTGCCTTCTTTGCAGCCGCAATGATATCGGCCACCGTTTTATAAGGCGAACTGGGATTCGAAACCAACAAGAACGCAGTGGACGCGATTTGCGATATTGCTACAAAATCGGTGCTGGGGTTGTAGTTCAGGTTCTTATACAAGCTTCCGTTGATCGACGTCGAGATCGTTCCCAACAACAAAGTGTAGCCATCTGGTTTAGATTTCGCGACAAACTCAGCACCGATATTGCTCGCCGCACCTGGCTTATTTTCAACAATGACTTGTTGGCCAAGCTGGATTGTCATCTGGCTCGCAATCGCGCGCGCCGCAACGTCCGAAGCCCCGCCCGCCGGAAAACCAACCACCAAACGAATGGGCTGCGTTGGGAACGCCACACTTTGAGCAGCGGCTGAGCCACCCGCTGTCAAACCTAACGCAAGTGCCCAAACGGGCATATATTTTTTTAAAAACATGTTGTCTCCTCAAAGATACTTCAATAATCGGGCCGGCAATGTTTTGCTCTTTTGCCCGACTGCGATGACTTAACCTACTGCACGGCGCACAGAATCCATAGACATTAGTTTTAAGCGCGGACCGGCCTTCATCATTTGGCCAGGCAACTGACGGCCCATCATTTTTTCAACCATCTGCGCAACGGCAATCAACTTCTCAAGATCAATGCCAGTCTCGTAACCGCATTCGTGCAGTAGGTACACCAAGTCTTCGGTACAAATATTGCCCGTTGCACCCGGTGCAAACGGACAGCCACCCAAACCGGCGATCGAGGACTCATATTCCGTCACGCCAAGCTTCAAGCCATTCATCACGTTGGCCAAGCCCACGCCACGCGTGTTGTGGAAGTGCAGTGCGAGCTGCATATCAGGAAACTTGTTGCGCACAGCGTCAACCGTCCGTGTCACGACAGGAGGCGTGGCCATACCGGTCGTGTCACCAAAACCAATACGACGCACCCCATAAGAATGATAGGCACCGACAATCTTCAAAATGTTTTCAATTGGTACATCGCCTTCGAACGGGCAACCGAAGGCCGTGGCCAAGCCACCGTGCATTTTGATGCCCCATTGCTCCGCAATGGGCACAACTTGTGCGAAGTCGGCAATGGCTTCGTCAATCGTCTTATTCAGGTTTGTCTTGCAATGGCTTTCGCTCGCAGAGATGAAACCGACCATGACATCGGCCTTAGCAGCTGCTGCGCGCTCCGCACCGCGGGCGTTGGGCACCAGCACTGCGATTTCTTTACCAGGCTTGCGCTGTATCTGCGCCAGTACATCGGCTGCATCAGCGAGTTGCGGCAAGGCACGGGGTGACACAAACGACGTTGCTTCTACACTTGATATACCCGCATCGATCAAGGCATCGATGACGGCGACCTTGTCTGCAGTTGGGATGAATTCGCGCTCGGCCTGAAACCCGTCACGGGTACCAACCTCAGTAATCTTTACAAACGTTTTGCTCATGGCTCGTCTCTCTTAAGTTCAGAAATGCTTTTTCAGAATTGTTTTTGTTCAAATGATTTTACGCTTAGATAACGCTGCAATCGCCTGTGGCGTTAAGCCGATTTCTTGTAGAACAGCAACATTATCCGCACCTAGGTCAGGCGGTGGACGATGGATCACGCAGGGCTCATCGCTAAATTTGATCGGAAAGCCCAGCACATCCATTGCGCCATGCGTAGGATGCTCGATCGTCAGGCGCATCTGCTGATGCTTCGTCTGCGGATCTTCAAACACTTCGCCCAGATTCAACACCCGCCCACAAGGCACACCCGCCACGTTTAAGCGGGCGATCCAATGCGCAATCGGCTGTTGTTTGATCTTGGCGTTTAACTCGGCGTTAATCAAGGCACGGTTCTCGAACCGTAGCGCATTGGTTTTGAACTCGGCGCGATCGCGCAAGTGTCCAAGCTCAAGCGCATCGATCAGCTTTAGATAAAACGTATCGTTACTCGGGGCAATCGCAACCTGCCCATCGGCCGCTTCAAACAAGCCGTAAGGCGACGCTAGCGCATGATCATTGCCGGTACGCAACGGCAACTTGCCGGTCGCAAAATAGTTGGCTGCCAAAAATGCCAGCATGCTTGTCATGCTGTCGGTTAAAGCCGTGGTGACTTCTTCGCCCTGACCCGTGCGTGCGCGTCGCACCAGCGCTGCGAGAATGCCCATCGCGGCATAAGAGCCCGCCACCAGATCCGAAATTGGCGGTGCTGCGCGCATGGGCGGTTGATCAGCCGCACCATTGACGCTCATGAAGCCGCTCATCGCCTGTGCCACAAAATCAAATGACGGGCGATCTGCGTACGGGCCATCCAAACCAAAACCTGTCACGTTGCAGCTAATCAAATCGGGTTTGATCTGTGCCAGCGCTTCGCGGCCAAAACCCATCTTGTCCATGATGCCAGGTCGATAGTTATTGACCAACACATCTGCTGTGGCTAGCAACTTGCGCAAGATCTCTTTACCTTCGCTTGAACGCAGATCCAGGGTGATCGAACGCTTGTTGCGGTTAAACGATGCGAAATAAAACGAGTATCCGTTCGGTGCTTCACCTTGCTTGCGCACCGGATCTCCCTCATCTGGATCTTCGATCTTGATGACCTCGGCTCCCATATCAGCCAAAAACATCGTGCAGAAGGGTCCAGACAAAATACGGGTCAAGTCAACGACACGAATTCCTTGAAGCTGCATAGCGGCGGTGAAACCCGTTTAAGCTAGAGAACCTGCGCCACACCTGCGGCATGCGCCTGCTCATCTGCATGGTAGGACGAGCGCACCATGGCGCCCACCGCTGCATGATGAAAGCCCATGGCATACGCTTCACGCTCAAACATCTTGAATGTATCGGGATGCACATAGCGCAACACGGGTAAGTGATGCTCTGACGGTTGCAAGTATTGACCGATCGTCAACATTTCTACGTCATGCGCGCGCATGTCGCGCATCACCTGTAAAATTTCTTCGTCGGTTTCGCCCAGCCCAAGCATCAAACCCGACTTGGTTGGTGTGCCAGGATGCCGCTTCTTGAACTCTTGTAAAAGTTTGAGTGAATGCAAATAATCAGAACCAGGGCGCGCTTGTTTGTACAGACGCGGCACCGTCTCCATGTTGTGATTCATCACATCGGGCGGTCCACCGTCCAGGATCTCAAGCGCGCGGTCTAGGCGACCCCGGAAATCTGGCACCAAGACTTCAATCTTGGTGGTTGGGGACAACTCACGAACCTTCTGAATGCATTGCACAAAATGCCCTGCACCGCCGTCGCGCAAATCATCACGGTCCACAGAAGTGATCACCACGTAGTTGAGCTTCAGTGCTGCAATGGTGCGCGCGAGGTTAACGGGCTCATCGACATCCAGCGGATCGGGGCGACCATGGCCCACATCGCAAAACGGACAGCGACGCGTGCACTTGTCACCCATGATCATAAAAGTAGCCGTGCCCTTACCAAAGCATTCGCCAATGTTGGGGCAAGAGGCTTCTTCGCAAACCGTGTGCAAGTTGTGTTCGCGCAAGATGCGTTTGATGTCGTAGAAGCGTGAACCAGCCGGCGCCGCTTTGACACGAATCCACTCTGGTTTCTTTAAGCGCTCGGCGGCCATAACCTTGATCGGGATGCGCGAAGTTTTAGCCTGAGACTTTTGCTTTTGCGTCGCGTCGTAGGGCGCAGCGGTTGACTCAGTAGTGGCCGAAGATGGGGTGGGTGTCGACATAAATTACCTGGGCGCTTCGCCGTTAAACGTTGCGCCGCCAAGAGTAAAGGGATAACCCTATTCTACCCGTTGGAGAGCCGCAAGCCACATTGGCCAGCGATTTGTGTGGCTAATGCTTGCGCGACATCATCCCACTGCGCACGCGCCCCCATGTCGACCATGTTGACCGTCTGCAATCCCGCATATCCGCAGGGGTTAATGCCATCAAAAGGCTTTAAATCCATATCCACGTTCAAGGCGACCCCATGATAGGTGCTGCCATTGCGCACTTTGATGCCCAGAGCGGCAATTTTGGCGAGCGTGTTGCCCATCGGGACATAGACTCCAGGTGCGCCGTCTTTGCGGCAAGCATGCTCAACACCGAAACCAGTCAGAGTCAGGATAACGGACTCTTCGATCTCGTTGACCATCTGCTTGATGTAGTGCCCCGAGCGCTTGAGGTCGGCCAGAATGTAGACCATGACTTGCCCAGGGCCGTGATACGTCACCTGCCCACCGCGATCGGTTTGGATGACGGGAATATTGCCGGGATTAAGCAGGTGCTCAGGCTTGCTTGCTTGACCCAAGGTGTAAACCGGGGAGTGTTCAACCAGCCAGAGTTCGTCAGAAGTGTCAGGCGTACGCGCTTTTGTGAAATCCTGCATCGCGCGCCAGACAGGCACGTAATCAGAGGGGCGCGGCCACACCCGCGACACTACAACACCACCGAAACCAGCGGGTGTGCGTGCAGCGCGCGATACAGATTGTCGAGTTGCTCGCGCGAGGTTGCATTAATGGTGAAGGTCAGCCCCATATAGTTGCCGCCCTTGCTCGGGCGCATCTCAACCGTAGCCGGATCAAACACAGGATCATATTCGCGCACCAGATCTGACAGGACTTGCGCTAATTCAGGCGTCTGTTTTCCCATCACTTTGATGGGAAACGCAGACGGGTACTTGATCAGCGACTCTTGTTCAGGCGCAGTCATTATTACAGGGCGGCAATGCGCGCATCGTAAGCAGCACGCAGCTTCTGGAATACTGGGCCAGGTTTGCCAGCGCCAACGGGCTTTCCATCGAGCTGCACAATGGCCAGCACTTCGCGGGTCGCCGAAGACATCAGGATTTCATCTGCGGCCTGAACTTCTTCTTGCTTGACCACACGCAACTCAAAAGGAATACCGGCTTCTTTGCACAGCTCTTCCAGCAATCCGTACCGGATACCCTCGAGCACCAAGTTGTCTTTGAGCGGAGCAACCAGTTTGCCGTTTTGAATCACCCAGATATTGCAAGACGCGCCTTCAGTGAGGTTGCCGTTGCGGAATTGAATGACCTCATCCACACCCGCATCCACGGCGGCCTGTTTGGCCAACACGTTGCCGAGTAAGGAAACAGATTTGATATCGCAATGCAGCCAGCGCTCGTCAGGGATACTCACGGAGGTTAAGCCTTTGTCTCGGACCGCCGCAGTCGGTGGGGTCATTGGCGCAACCATCGCAAACACGGTCGGCTCTACGGGTGGCACGGGGAAGGCATGGTCGCGTTTCGCGACCCCTCGCGTCACCTGGATGTACACCATGCTGGTGGGCTCAGAGTTGCGATCGGTGAGTTCTTTAACCAAGGCTTCCCACTGCGCCTTCGTCATTGGATTTTGAATCCGTAACTTGGCAAGGCTGCGCTCAAGACGCGCCAAATGCTGTGCCATACGGAAAGTCTTACCCTTGTAGATTGGCACAACTTCGTAAATGCCATCACCAAAAATAAAACCGCGATCGAGTACCGAAATCTTTGCCTCGGACAACGGTCCGAAGACACCGTTCACATAAACGGTTGGATTGCCCGAAACACCTTGAATCAACATGTTCTGCACCATTTGTTCTGCTCTCTGCGTTCGATTGATTATTGGGAAATTATTCTGACTTGCGGAACCACAATTTGACACTGTCAACCGTGCGGCCAACAAAGCCTGCGCGTTCAACGGCCTCTAGTACTTCAAGCGGCTCCGAGCGCAACAACTTATTATCAAGCATCAAGGTCAGTGTGCCGACTTTCTCACCCGCACCGAGTGGGGCGAGCAGCGGGTCTGGGCGCTTGGCAATGGGCTTAACATCTCCGGCACGACCACGTGGCACAGTCACCCACAAGGGGTCCGACACACCCAGCTTGGCTTCATCGGTTTTACCTTGCCAGACACGCGCTTCAACAGCCGGCTGTGACTTATCAAAAATCTTGATCGTCTCAAAGTTCTGGAAGGTCCAGTTCAAGATCTTGAGGCTTTCTTCCGCGCGCGTGGCCATGCTATCAGAGCCCACCAACACGGTAATCACACGCCGATCACCACGCTTGGCGGTCGCAACCAGGCAGTAGCCCGCGGCGTCGGTGTGGCCCGTCTTCATACCATCCACCGAGGGGTCCGCCCACAGCAAACGATTGCGGTTCGACTGCTTGATCTTGTTGTAGGTGAACTCGCGCATCGAGTAGTACGGAAAATAGTCGGGATGATCGTTGATCATGCGACGCGCAATGATAGCCAAATCACGTACGGTGGTGACATGTTCAGGATCGGGCAAACCGGTTGCATTCTTGAACACGGTGTTGACCATGCCCATGCGCGCCGCTTCTTTGTTCATGTTGTCAACAAAGGCAGACTCGCTACCCGATACCGCTTCGGCTAAGGCTACTGACGCATCGTTGCCAGACTGGATGATGACGCCCTTGACCAACTCATCAACCGTGACGGGTTTGCGCGGCTCAATAAACATACGCGAACCGCGCGTCTTCCAAGCGACCGTTGACACATTGGCCTGCTGCTCGAGGGTTAGACGCTTTTCTTTAATTGCGGTGAACGCCAGATACGCCGTCATGATCTTGGTCAGGGAGGCGGGTTCAATTTTCTGATCGGCGTTAGAAGACGCCACCACCTGTCCGCTGGTCACATCAACGGTAATCCAGGCGCGCGCTGCAATGGTCGGTGCAGGTACGCTCGACATCTCACCGACTTGCACGGGGGTCAGAGGTGACGGTGTCTTGGCCGATACGGCAGCCTCGGAGGGTGCTGGTTTGGCTGGGGCCGCGGGCTCCGCTTTGGCGGCGGGCTCGCCCTTGCCTTTGGGCGCGGGCTTAGCTGCCGGGGTCGAAGAGTTCTGGGCGTAGACTTGCGGCGAACCGAGTGCCAGCGACAACACCACAGCTGCGCCTGCAAGCGTCAAGGCGCTTACGCGCAAGGCGCCACGGACTGCTAAAAATAAAGGCTCGGACATGGCTGAGGTCTTCAAACAACGTAACAACCTCATTATAGGCATTCCAATTCAGCGCGCTAGGGCAATGCCTTTAATCTTGTCTGTACTAATTGTCTTAGTACGAGCAGCTTGCCGTGAAAGAAATGACCGGCTTCTGGAATCACCACCACTGGCATCCCTATCGGACGCGCCCACTCCATCACTTCCGATAAGGGAACAACTTCGTCGTTCTCTCCGTGAATCACGAGTGCATCTTCAGGTGCTTTGGCCTCATTATGACGAAAACGCAGGGCGGCAGAGCCCGTCAAAATGACAATGTTCGGTAAGTTTTTCTGCAGTTTCTCCCATTGCGCATACAACTGCACGCCAATAGATGTACCAAAAGAGAACCCACCTAACACCCACGGCTTGGCGGCAATCTCGGGGTAACGCACCCGAAACTGCTCCACCAGCGCAGCCATATCTTGTAATTCGCCTTTGCCATGGTCGAACGAGCCACCCGAGGTGCCGATTCCACGGAAATTAGGGCGAATGGCGAGCAAGCCCTGCTGCACGCATGCACGCGCAAGCGTCGTCACCACTTTGTTGTCGCGGGTCCCACCCTGAGAAGGATTTGGATGCAGAATCAAGGCCCAACCTGTGGGGATATCTTCGGGCCAATCGAGCGCGCAGTCGATGACACCAGCTAAGCCGTCAAAAGTGGTCGTTTCAGTATGTGCGGGCATAAATCTACTAAGGTTTCAGAAAAGGAGTCAACCATTGTGCCATTTGTTCGGCAGCCTGATCTGTCGCCAGCCGCAGGGCCTGCGCCCCGCCCGTGGCATCCTGCGAGATCGCCGGCACTTTGATATCGATCAGTTTCTGCGCCACGACGCGGTTGTTACGCAGTAAGACCGCCTGCATGATCAGCACACCTTGGCTCGCTTTACCATCCGGCGCAAACAGTTGCTCAAAACTCTGTAGGTTCAGGCGCAGCTGGGGTGCATCACCTCCAATTCCTTGCTCCAACACCGCACCTTGCAGCGACAGTCGCGCCATCAGCCGCTGGGTGACAAGCTGCGCCGGCGGGGCCGCCCAGCGATAGGTTGTAAAACCTTGAGGCTGCCCGCTCTCACCCACACGCCAGATCACCGACGTGTCATTAAGCAAGGCCGAAGCCGTCACGGGTGCCAATAACAACGGTCGGTGCGCGGGCAGGCTCCCCGTAGGTACAGACAGCCCCGTGCCCAAATCAAGCTGTCGGGGCGCACGCGCCTCACCGCCACCCACTGAGCAGCCGGTTACCGCGGCTAACACGGTCAAGATCGCTAATATCTTTAGACAAAATGTACGCATGATTTCCCTTTACGGCGCAGTTGAGCCAAAACCTGCAAAGCCCGGCTCACCTGGGCCTGGTGCCACACGCGGTGGCCCAAAAATAAATGACTGCGGCGACTGCCCAAATTGGCGCACGGTGCGCGTCAGCGTGCGAGATGCATCCACCACGCTAGATGAAAGCAAAGACACGTCCGGCAGCGTCGTTGCATTGACTTTTGCAATTGCCTCTTGCGCCGAACGCGTCAAGATACTGATATCGGCCATTGCCCCATCGAGTCGGCGCGTCAGTAACACGATGCCATCATCCATGCGACGCGTCATTGCAGTGACGCCATCAACCATGGCGGGAAGCTTTTTTAATCCAGGCTCGAGCAACTTCGCCGATTGGTTAAGCTGGGTCGATAACTCGGCAACGTTCTTCATCGTGGTCTGTAGTGAATCAATATTCTGATCGCTCGTGATTTTTTCAATCTGATCCATGATGCGGTCCAGCGCGGGCAAGACCTCATCGCTTTGCGCTTGCAAACGCTCCAGAAAGCTTGGGCGAATCGGAATGTCATGGATATTGTCGACGGACGAAACCAAACGCTTCTTGGACTTCCCGTCGTCACGCAGTTCGACGTTCGAAATCCCTGTGACACCCGCCGTCACGATCTCGGCCCAGCTCGATTCGGTCAGCGGTGTGTTGGGGTCTATTCCAATCAAAATTCGGACCTGCCCCGGCTTGTCAGGCATAAAGCGTAGCGACTGCACGCGGCCCACTGGCACACCCTGATAACGCACGGCCGACTGCACCGACAGGCCCGTGACGGGTGAGCTTGCGACGAGCTCGTAAGGCAAGAGTGGCACGTTCTTCTTGCTGACCCACACGGCGCCAACCGCGCCTGCGATCACCAGTAGCAAAGTAAACAATCCCGCAAGCAATGCGTGACTACGGTTTTCCATGATTCACATCCTTGGCGGCAGTCGCCCCGAGCGCACGTACACCGCGCTCACTATGAAAAAAGGCCTCAATAAAGGGGTGTTTGGTTGCCATCACCGCCTCAAGAGAACCCTCAACTAACACTTTCTTTTCAGCCAAGACCGCAACGCGCGAAGCCAAGGCACCAATCGTATCGAGGTCGTGCGTCACCATCACGACAGTAAAGCCCAATTCACGATGCAGCACACGAATCAGTTCAACAAACTCATCTGCGCGTTGCGGGTCGAGCCCAGCTGTGGGTTCATCCAGAAACAATAGTTCCGGATCCAGCGCCAGTGCACGGGCCAGTGCAACACGCTTGATCATGCCACCCGACAAGTCTGACGGCATCAAACCTGCATCGCGCTCTGTTAACCCCATCCAGCTCAACCGCATCAGCACCACATCGCGGATCAAGGATTCAGGCAGGTGGTGTAATTCGCGCAAGGGCAAGGCAATATTATCGAATACTGGCAACGCAGAAAACAACGCGCCCGCCTGAAACAACATCCCCCAGCGGTGTGTGAGCGCAATACGATCCTGCCCCGTGTAGTCATGCACAGGTCGACCAAAGACCTTCACCACGCCCTCGCGCGGACGATCCAGCCCCAAAATCTGCCGCAGCAGTGTTGTCTTGCCAGATCCTGATCCACCCACCAGCGCGAGGATCTCTTTAGGGTAGATATCCAGACTCAAGTCCTGATGCACGACGTGCGTGCCAAAGGCAGTCGTGAGATGCTGAACCGAGATGATGGGGGTCGCCGTCATATTCCCATCTCGTTAAAGAGAATGGCATACAAGGCATCGATCAGGATCACGCCCGTGATCGCCGTCACCACCGAGGCAGTCGTACCGCGCCCCAGACTTTCGGTGTTTGGTTTGATACGCAGTCCAAAATGACACGCCACCAAGGCAATCCAGGCACCAAACGTAATCCCTTTGATGACACTGATCCAATAATTTTTGATGCCAATGGCATCTGGCAGCTGGCCAAAGAACCACTCAACCGTTAAACCAAGCTGGAATTTAGCCGCCAGCATCCCACCGATCAACGCAATCGCATCGGTCCAGAGCACTAGCAGCGGCATCGCAATCGCCAGCGCAATGACCCGCGGCAAAATCAACCGCTGCCCGTGCGAGATCCCCATCACTTCCATCGCATCAAGCTCTTGGGTGACACGCATCACACCAATCTGTGCGGTAATCGATGAACCTGAACGACCTGCGACCAGGATAGCTGCCAGAATCGGTCCGAGCTCTCGCACGGTTGCAACACCTAGGAGCTTAACAATGAACTGCCCCACCCCAAACACCGCAAGCTGTTGTGCCGAGAGATACGACAGCACGATGCCAATCAAAAAACCAACAAGTGCCGTGATGCCGAGCGCCTGCGCACCCACGCGATACACCTGCGCCGAGATCTCGCGCCAGGGGCCGCGAGAGGGTCGCAAGATAAAACGCCCTAGATCGCCCATGAAATCACCGAGCATTCGCAGCAAGCCCAAGCCATGCTCCGCCGCGACAAACATACCAAATCCGATGCTACGTACCCAGCCAAGTAAATCGTTTGGTTGTGCTGCAGGTGATGGTTCAACGGGATATTCAGCCAACACATCAAACAGTGCGCGCTGGCTGTCTGTCAGTTGTATGCCCGCAGGCAACTTGGCGCCCCAACGCTTCCAGAGCAGTTGCGCACCCACTGCGTCGAACTTGGTGATGCCGGTCAGATCCCAGACCATACTGGGTTGCACCCGGGCGAGCCGCGCGGCGCGCTTCTCGACTTCACCCGAAACGGCGAGGGCCTGCACATTCCAATCCCCGCTCAGACGGCAGCGCTTGTCGTCCAAAACGACCAACCTGTCTGCCTGCGAAGAAGTCGAACTAAGTGTCATGCAAAGGATACGGAATCCATAAAGTACCCCCATCATAAATCACCCCGTAAAATCAGGTGATGACAATCGATTCAAACGCTGCGATCCCTTTTCCTGCTCCCGACACGTTTCGTGAAAGGCTAGGCAGTTTGCTGCCAGAATTTGACGCAGTGGATTGGGTAAAAAGCACCGGGTCGACTAATAAGGATCTGGGGGACTTAGCGCGGACGATGGGGGGTGCGTCTGACACCACACCTGCCGCCACCTGGCCGCGCTTGCTTGGTGCCCATCTGCAAACGGCAGGTAAAGGCCGCGCTGCGCGACCTTGGCATAACGCTGCAGGCGAGTGTCTGATGTTTTCTTGTGGCTTTGCCCCAAAAATTGGTACGGGTGAACTGCCCGGGTTGGCACCGGCGCTCGGCATCGCCAGCTGCCTGGCGTTACGCAACGTCCTCACCCCTTTACTGGGTACCCGTGCTGCCCATCACCTCACACTCAAATGGCCAAACGATCTGCAGTGGAAAAGTGCCAAGCTCGCAGGTATTTTGGTGGAAACCGCTCCGTCGGTTAAGCCACAACAACCCCTGCTTGTGATCGGCATGGGGCTCAATCTATCCGGTGCTGCAGCGCTGTCGGCGGATCTCAACCGTCCAGTCGCGGATCTTTCACAGATCTTGGTGGGCCACGCCGTTGATCCCATCGCGCTCGTCGCCACACTCGCACAAGCTTGGCAGCGCACCCTGCACGATTACGCCGCAAAAGGGTATGCTGCTTTTGCGCCACGCTACCAGGAAGTCGACGGATTACTGGGTGAGCATGTCGATGTGATCGATCAGGGCAAACTGCTACATACTGGCGTTGCTTGCGGCACTGATTCCATTGGTCGCTTAAAGATCGAGACCGCATCTGGCATCTTGCCCATTCTGGTGGGTGACGTTTCGATTCGACCCCGCACTCCAACCCGCTCAAGCCCGACGAGGGATGCATGATCATTTTGATGGATGTCGGCAACACACGTATCAAGCTTGGCTGGCAACACCCGGGACTCGGGCGTGAGGCTGCCGCGCATGCCATTACATTGAATCCACTCACTGAACTTGCGACGCGCCTACGCAAATGGCTCGCTTCCCTTCCGGTGCAACCCACTGCTGCGTTGGGTGTGAATGTTGCCGGACACGTGGTCGCAGAACATCTTCAGCAAACGCTGCAAGACATCCACTGCGCACTGCAATGGATCACACCGTCCGCGTCGCAAGCCGGTGTCACCAATGGGTATGCGCAACCCGAGCAGCTTGGGGCTGATCGCTGGATCTCAATGCTGGGCCTTGCCGCGCGCTTTAAGACCACGCACCCGCCGCTGGTGCTCGCCACGTTTGGCACCGCCACAACGATTGACACTCTCAATCCGAGTAATCATTTTGAAGGCGGTTTGATTCTGCCGGGTCCTGCACTGATGCGCCAGTCTCTCGCGCAGGGCACAGCTAACCTGCCACTCGCTAGTGGTGCGGGCACCGACTATCCGCGGCAAACTTTGCAAGCGATTTCAACTGGCGTAGTCGCCGCACAAGCAGGCGCCGTGCACCGCCAATGCCTGATTACACAAGAGCGCTTTGGTATTGCGCCTGTATTGTGTGTGAGCGGTGGCGGCTGGCCCGAAGTGGAGCAAGAACTGCGGAGACTACTTGGGCATCTTCAGATTGAAGTGCTCGCCAACCCAGTGTTAGATGGGTTGGCGCATTTGGTGCCGGCGGGTGGTTAGGTTGACGAAACTCGACTATTCTCATTACATTGCATGAATGAGAACGCTATTTATTATCTTGGTGTTAATTAACCTTGGCCTGTTCGCAGTTGGGCAAGGTTGGTTTGGTACGCCACGCGCGCAGAAGGGACGCACCCCTGCAGCTAACATCGCCGCGCCGCTTAACGCGGACGCCGCGAAGATTGGTCCCGGGCAGCTTCAAACTCGTTAAGCTGCTGCACAATCCGTTGCGTAGCGCCCGTATGTTGTGCCACCCAATCACGGCCTAAGCGACCACGATTTGCCAAGGCCTCTGGTTCTTGCAGCCAACTCACCGCAGTTGCCACCGCACGCTGTGCGGGGTCGACTAACTCAGAACTCACGATTTGAATTGCGGCGCCAACCGCCACGGCGCCGTCGACCGCATCCGCAAAATTACGTGTGAAGGGGCCTACGATGACTGGCGTGCCGATTGCACACGCCTCGATCAAGTTTTGGCCGCCATGCGGTGCAAAGCTGCCGGCAACAATCGCCACATCACTGGCCGCGTAGAAGAACGGCATTTCACCTAAGGTGTCGCACAAGACGACTTCAGTCTGTGCAAGTTCTTGCGGCGCGTCTACGTTATGACGAATAGTCGACCAGCGCACATACTTTACGCTCGCAGCTTCCAGTAACTTGGCTGCCTCATCAAACCGTTGTGGATGCCGAGGGATCAATAAAAACAACGGTGCGTCCGCTGGCATCTCAATAGGATCGAGCTGCACGTGGTAATCAGTGATGACTGAGTCTTTGTGTAGCAACCGCTGCTTGATCGCTGGGACGAACATCGCGTCCTCCCCCTCGCGGGTGCTGGCAATCGCGATAATCGGGCGGCCTAAACGCTCGCGCCAACCACGCCCCGCCTCTACAGCTAACACTGGCAGCTGCACATCAAACTTTAAATTGCCGACAACTTGCACGTTTGGAGCACCAATCTCATACAAGCGTCGTGCATCGTCTTCAGTTTGCGCCAACGCCAAATCAATGCTCGCGTACGTATCGCGCATCAGACTGATAAACAACTGGTCTATACGGTGCACATGACCTTTCGCACGCTCTGAGAACCGCGCACTTGCGAGTACCACGGGCACATCGGCCAAACGTGCTTGCTCAATCAGATTCGGCCAGACTTCGCGCTCAATGAGCAGCGCTAAACGCGGACGATAGTGCGCGAAAAACTTGCGTGTTGCACCAGGAAAATCATAGGGCAGCCACTGTTGACGCAATTGGCCCGACGCAATCTCTGCGGCGAACAAGCGCGCGCCCTCTGCTCGACCGGTTGGTGTTGTGTGTGTCAGCAGGATGCGATTGCCTTGTGACAACAACAGCGTGATCAAGCTTTGCGCGGCGCGTGTCTCACCCAAGCTCACCGCATGAATCCAGACAGGCGCCTCACCATCCCAACGTAGCGGGTAGGAACCAAAGCGCTCTGCGCAAAAGATCTGCCAAACGCCGCCGGCCTTATGGCCGCGCCATGCCATCCAGGCCCAAATAAAGGGCGAGAAAATTCTAAGCAGAAGGGTGTACGCTTGTTGTGCCATATTGCGAATACTAGCCTAGAGCCTGTTTCAGTGCATCCAAAACGGCATGCCGGTCAGGGGATTTACCGCGATCGCCCAGGCTCGCTGTGTAGCCAGAACCCACTAAAGGTGTGCGTACCGGGGTCGAGGCTTTATAGATACCTATCGTGGGTCGGCCCAGCGCTGCAGACAAATGCGTCAAGCCACTATCCAATCCAACCATCACATGCGCGGCAGCCAATATCGGCGCAATATCCTGCAGCCCCAGGCGCGGCAATACCGATGCGTTGCTGCGGCCCGCGATCAAGGCTTGCGCGCGCTCCGTTTCAGCAGGATTGCCTGCGAGTAACGTTAACTCTAGACCGCGCTGCGTCAGCGCATCAAACACGGCGTGCCAATCCTCAGCAGGCCACAACTTATCGTCGCGGCTAGCAGACGGCATGATCACCGCATACGGTGCTTGGGTTTCACGCACCAAAGCGGCAATATCCTCGAACGCCTGTAAGCCAAAGTCTGGAGCACCTTCGTAGGTATACCCAAACGTGGCAGCAGCTAATTCACGTTGCCGCGTCACCGCAGGTTGCCAGAACTCCACGCGATGTCGCACGTCATAAAAAAGTGAAGCGAGAGGCTCGCGCGCCGAACGGAAATCTAATCCATGTTTCACGCCGTATGACATACGCACAAGCCAGGCTGATTTCAGCAAGGCCTGCATATCGAGCACGATGTCGTAACGACGCTCGCGCAACGTTTGTTCGAGCGCGCGCCGCGCGGCACGCACTTCGCTAGAAAACCAGGCCCGTCGCCAACGACGATGGGCCACGGGGATCACCTCATACACGGCTGGATGCCAGGCCGGGATTTGGGCAAACGACTCTTCAGCCAGCCAGTCGATCTGCGCGCCCGGCAAATGCTTGGCGATGTCAGATACGGCCGGCAACATATGGACGAGGTCGCCCAGCGAAGAGGTTCGTACTAGAAGAATTCGCATACTCATCGCAACTTGCTCAACGTCTGCAACACCTCATCCACCCCAACCCGCCAGTCCGACAGGTTTAGCCCGAAGGCTTGCCGGACCTTGGTGGTGTCCAGCACAGAATTTAGTGGTCGGGTGGCGGCCACCGGGTAGTCGGCGGTCAGGATGGGCGTGATCGCCTCGTCCTTGATTTTCATCGGCCAACCTAATTCTCGAGCCTGTACGATTACATAACTGGCATAGGCATGCCAGCTCGTCTGGCCGGCGGCGACCAAGTGATAGACGCCCCAGCGCTGATCGTTCGCAGGCTGGTCTGCCATGATGCGCAGGATTTCAGCGGTTGTTTGTGCCAGCAAATTGGCAGAAGTCGGCGCACCTTGCTGGTCTGACACAATCCGTAAGACCTCGCGCTCTTGGGCGAGCTTCAGCATGGTTTTCAGGAAGTTTCCACCGACTGCACCCACCACCCAGCTGGTACGTAAAACAATGCTGCGTTTGCAATTTTGTGAAAGTAGGCGCTCACCTTCAAACTTGCTGCGTCCATACACCGACAATGGATTGGTCTGGTCCATTTCTGTATAGGCGCCCGCTTTTTTGCCATCAAACACGTAATCAGTTGAGTAATGCACGACGCAGGCGCCGACTGTTTGGGCGGCTGTTCCCAGCCATCCTGGCACTTCGGCATTCAGCAAAGTCGCCAGTTCGGGCTCAGCCTCGGCCCGGTCCACCGCGGTGTAGGCGGAGGCATTCACGATGATGTGGGGTTTGACCCGCTGCACCAACTCAATCAGCGCAGCAGGCTGCGCGGACAACGTGGATAAATCGAGTTCCGCACGGGTGCAACACACCACCTCACCCAAAGGCTTGAGCGTGGTCTGCAGGGCATGGCCAACCTGGCCATTAGCACCGAGCAACAGGATCTTGTGTGTCATGATGCCCAAATTATGCCCCATCACATTACTAACGTGACCACCCCAACCACCAGCAAGAACCAAAGCGAGAATTTCTTGATCAGATCAGCCCGCGTTTTAAGCGCCTGATGAAACAGATAGGTACCCAGAAACGTCGACGCAACGTAGATCGGAATAAACGAGACTGAATACACCATTTGCGTCGCGTTAAGCAGGCCCTGAAACGCAAAATACGTCATCGTACAGACCTGGCCAATCGCAAAAAACATCATAAAAAATGATCGGATCACAACCGGTGAGAGGGTCTTATCCGACAACAGATAGAGAACAAGCGGTGGTCCACCGACCCCTGCAAGCGCTGTCAGATAACCACTAACCATGCCGACGATCCAATTCTGCAAGCGGCCACGCGCACCGTTGTAGGTCCAGCCCACCAGCAAGATTGCGGCAAGTGCCGCGACCACCACACCAATCACTCGGCGAATCACCATGGGATCGAGCACTTCGATCATCCATACACCTAGCGGAACTCCCACTAAGGACGGGATCAGCATTGACCAAACCAACGGCCAACTGGTGGTGCGCCAGGTGCCCGGCAAGGACTGCACTGAGGTCAGGAAATTCAACACAAGCACGACCACGACTAGGTCGGCCGGCGTCATGAACAAACTAAACAGCGGTGCAAGAACGAGTCCGCCCCCAAAACCTGTAAATGAGCGAATGGTACCGGCTAGCAGCACCACCACACACATCACTAAAAAAACAGGAATCGACGGGAACAGCTGATTCCACAGGTCAAGCGACATAAAGTCGCTTATTTGCCGCGGAAGACTGGTGCACGCTTCTCAGCAAACGCGCGCTTACCTTCCTGATAATCCTCGCTGGCAAAACAGTCGAGCACCATTTGCTTGATCCCCGCGATATCAATGTGCGGAGCCACCTTCTGGAACTCGCGGATCGCTTTTTTACCCGTACGCAAGGTAATTGGCGCGTTCGAGACAACTTTTGCGACGTACTCATCAACCGCTTTATCGAGCTCCGCGACCGGCACAACGTGCTGCACGAGGCCTTTTGCGTGTGCTTCTTTGGCGGTAAAGCGTGAGGCGGACAACATGATGTCCAGCGCCTGGGCTGCGCCCACCGTCGTCACCAAGTTACGAATTGCCGTTAAGCGATAACCCAAGCCCAAACGACCTGCGGGAATTGCAAACGAGCTTGCGTCCGACGCAATACGCACATCGCAGCAGAGCGACAGGTTCAAACCGCCACCGATACAGTAGCCGTCAATACGTCCGATCACGGGCTTGAAGGTGTTGTAGATCGAGCCTTGCGCTTCTTCACCGACACGCTCGTATTCCGCCACAGCATCAGCCGCGGTGCGCAGTTTTTCAAACTGAGAGATGTTCGCACCGCTTACGAACGATTTGCCGCCCGCACCGGTCAGCACAATCACGCGCACTTCGTCATCTTCTTCGAACATTTTGATGACTTTGGGAATCGCGACCCACATGTCGTATGACATTGCATTGTGGCGAGCAGGATCATTGAACGTAATCCAACCGGCCCCATCTTTCTTTTCGATGATGAGGTTGTCGGTGATTTCGCCTTGCAACAGTCTGGTAGTGGTCATGATTTAAAGGTCTCCTAGTAACTTGCGATAACGTGCCATGCCGTTATCTAAATGGGTACGCATTGCTTGACGGGCTCCCGCCGAATCCTGCCGCGCGATCGCGTCGACGATAAGCCCATGCTCATCACCGATTTCATCGATACGGGTCGTGCCGGTATTTCTAAATCTGAACGTGCGCACCGCATGATGGATCACGTGACTCAAGTGCCCCATGATGCGCACAAAATGCGGATTGTTCGCCGCTTGCGCGACGGCCAGGTGGAAGTCTACCGCCGAATGGGCCGCGATCTGCCAGTCCGCCGACGATTGCTCGACTTTCTTCCAGGCTAGCTGCAAGGTTTCAAGTTGAGTTTTAGTCCGATGGGTCGCGGCCAGCGCAGCCGCCCCCGACTCAATCTCCACACGCAATTGATGCACTTGAATAATCTGACCCAAGTCCATCAAATCATCGTGCGACACCTCGAAGGGGCGCATCGCAATGTCAGCACAGACGAAGGTGCCTACGCCATGTCGTGTTTCAACCAGGCCCGTGAGCTTGAGTCGTGCGATCGCTTCGCGCACAACGTTACGGCTCACGCCAAACTGCGCGCCCAGCTCTTGCTCGGTCGGCAAACGCTGTCCCGGTGCAAGGCTTTCGTTCAGAATGCGCGTGCGTAACTGCTGCGCGATTTCGTCGGGTAGGTTTTCCGGGCGACCAAGACTATCAAAGGCCGATACGATCGGCGCTCGAGCGGTCGTACCCAGAAACTTGCTCGCAGACGAACCACGGCTGCTGAGCGGCTGACGACGTGCGGTATAGACCGTTGCAGTTACGGAAGCTTTTGTCACGATGCCTCTCCTTTCACCCTTACTTTGACTTTGTCACTTAAATTGCACCTGCTTTAGCCAACGCGTTGACACGCTCGGCACTGATACCAAACTCTGCATACACCTCATGGTTGTGCTCGCCACGGTCTGGCGCAGCCGTAAACACGTCTCGCTTAGAGCGACTCATGATCACTGCCTGATTCACCACACTAATCTCGCCGAGCTTAGGATGTTGCAGTTTCTTCGCCATCCCCAGGTGCACCACCTGCGGGTCTTCCATTGTCTCTTTGACGTTCTTGATGTAACCGCAAGGCACACCTTCTTTGTTGAAGACGTCAATCCAGTAGGCCGAGGGTTTTTCTTTGGTGCATTCTGCAATTAATTCGTTGAGTGCAGGTCGATGCTGGCCACGCGTCTTGATGTCTTTGAAACGTGCGTCTTCGGCGATCTCTGGACGACCCAAGGCCTTCACCAGACGCACGAACATTTCTGTCCCCATCGCGGCCAAGTTGATGAAGCCATCTGAAGTTGGATACACGCCTGTTGCGGCCGTGGTCGGGTGGTTATTGCCCGTTTGGCCTGGAATCTCTTTGTTCATCAGCCAACGCATGATCTGGAAGTCCATCATCCAAACCTGCGCTTGAAGCAACGAGGACTGCACCCACTGACCTTCGCCCGATTCTTCGCGCTCGAGCAGCGCAACGAGCGTACCAATCGCACAGAACAAACCTGAGGTCAGATCCGCAACGGGGATACCAGCGCGCATCGGACCGCGACCAGGCTCACCCGTCACAGACATGATGCCGCCCAAGCCCTGCGCGATTTGATCCAAACCGGGCCGATCCACATAAGGACCGTCCTGCCCAAAGCCCGAAACACTGGCCAAAATGATGCGCGGGTTCACTTTGCGCAGTGATTCGTAGTCGATCCCGAGCTTGAACTTGACGTTGGGGCGATAGTTCTCGATCACCACGTCGGCCTGCTTGACCATTTCCATGAACAAAGCCTTGCCCTCGGGGTGCTTGAGGTTCAAGGTCACGCTGCGCTTGTTGCGATGAGTGTTCTGATAATCGGCGAACTGCGACGAACCACCCGGCTTGTCGTCAGGCACATCGCCTGGTTCTTCGATCTTGATGACATTTGCGCCCCAATCGGCAAACTGACGTACCGCCGCGGGGCCAGAACGCACACGCGTCAGATCCAGCACCGTGAACCGGCTAAGGGGTAACTTAGGCATTGACGTCTCCGAGACAAAAAAGAACTCGAATTCCAGCTCATTCTTTTCCGGAATTCGAGAATATTCTTATGATGTAGGACATCTTACAAGAAAATGGCCAAACACAAAAATGGGGCATTACGCCCCTGTTTTTGTACTTTTATACCTAATTTTTGTAGGTATTTAGCAAGTTAGTGATGTTTCGTTAATCCGCCTTGGCGCCTGACTCAGAAATCACCTTCTTCCACTTCGCTTGCTCGGTGGCGATCTGCTTTGCGAGGTCTGCGGGCGAACTGGTCTTGGGATCCATACCAGCATCGATCATGCGCTTGTTCATGGCTGGGTCGTTCACCACGGCAAGAACCGCCTGATTCAGCTTATTAATGATGGCGGGCGACGTGCCTTTCGGCACCGTGATGTAGTTCAACGCGCTTGCCTCAAAGCCTGGTAACTGTTCAGCGATCGTCGGGATATCTGAGGCGATAGGTGAACGCTGAAGACTCGCGACACCCAGTGCACGCAACTTACCCGCGCGGATCTGGGGCAGGTAGACCGACAGACTATCAATCGCCATCTGCACGTTCCCGGCAATCAGATCACTCACGAGCGGGCCTGAACCCTTGTAAGGGACGTGCGTAATATCAACACCGGCCATGCTTTTAAATAACTGCCCGGCTAAATGACTACTCGCACCAATACCCGAGCTACCGAAGTTCACTTTGCCAGGATTCTTTTTTGCATACTCAATCAGTTCTTTGACGTTTTTTGCGGGTGAGTTCACCGGCACCACCAACACGTTGGCAAACGACGCAACCGACGACACGGGCAACAAGTCATCTGGGTTGTAGTTCAGCTTACTCATCAAAAACGGATTCGTGATTTGTGGACCAGGCGTGGTGTACAAAATCGTATAGCCATCAGCAGGTGCTGCCGCCACAAAAGCCGCACCAATCGTCGCGCCGCCACCGGGTTTGTTCTCGACGACGATCGTCTGACCGAGTTGCTTAGCCATCGGCTCGCTAATCATGCGTGCCGTCGTATCGGCTGCTCCCCCTGGGGGAAACGGCACAATCATCCGGATGGGACGATTAGGATAATCACCCGCGCTGCTCTGAGCCTGCGCAAAAGACACGGGCCCTGCCAGTATCGCTAGCCCGACTGCCTGAAGCGCTCCTAGGCACAGCACTCGTTTCATTGACTGTTTCATTCCCATCTCCTTGAGGTTTTATTTAGTATTTTTCTGTAGGATATTCTATCTGTGATTAATTACAAACAAAACAACGGGGAAACAAGCTATGCCAGACTTTACACAGCTCAAATATGAGGTCATCGGGCACGTCGCGGTGCTGACTATGAATAACGCACCGGTCAATGCGCTGTCGCGCGTGCTCGGTGACGAAATTACAGCCGCCATGGACTTCATCTCCGAAACCCCTGAGGTGCGTGCGGTCGTGCTCACAGGTGAAGGCAAGGTTTTCTGTGCTGGCGCAGATTTGAAAGGTCGCTCCTCCATTATCAAAGGGCCAGGCGACTTGCCCGCGCACTCACGTCGCACCCGCGAATGCTTTCATGCGATTCGCGAATGCACCAAACCTGTCATCGTCGCCATTAACGGCCCTGCACTGGGCGCAGGGTTGGCCATTGCCGCCTCTGCTGATCTGATACTCACTTCTGAGAAAGGCAGCTTGGCTCTACCAGAGATCGATGTCGGCCTACTGGGTGGTGGCAGCCACGCTGCGCGTTTGTTTCCCCACACCACACTGCGCAAGATGATGTTCACCGGCTATCGCGTACCGGCCGATGAGCTCTATCGCCTGGGCGTCGTGAACCAAGTGACTACACCCGAAGGCCTGATGCCTGCTGCGATCGAACTGGCCAATACGATCGCCTCAAAGAGCCCGCTCTCTATTGGTCTGGCCAAGCAAACCCTCAACGCAATCGAAGACATGAGCCTGCGCGATGGTTATCGCTACGAACAAGACATGACGGCTGCGATTGCGAAGACAGAAGACGCCAAAGAAGCGCAGCGCGCCTTCCTAGAAAAACGCGCCGCGGTTTTTGTCGGTCGCTGAAATCGCTAAAACGCGCCTGCCAAGCCACACACGATGATTCCATTCAACGAACTCCTGCTTTTCACCGGCGCGTGTTTTTTGCTGGTGATCACGCCTGGGCCAAACATGCTTTATCTGCTGTCGCGCTCTGTATGTCAGGGGCGCGCAGCAGGCATCGTTTCACTGTTTGGCGTGTTGCTCGGTTTTAGCGTGCATATGCTGGGCGCAGCGTTTGGGCTTTCCGCCATCTTTCTCGCCATACCCGCCGCCTACGAGGCGTTGCGCTGGGCAGGTGTCATCTACCTGCTGTGGCTAGCCTGGGGTTCACTCAAGCCTGGCGCGCAATCGCCATTCGCAATGCGCGAATTACCGGTCGATTCACGACGCAAACTGTTTGTGATGGGGTTTGTGATCAATGCACTGAACCCGAAAGTCGCGATGTTTTGCATCGCGCTGTTTCCGCAATTCATCAACCCGGCTTACGGCTCAGTGTTTTGGCAGAGTATGACGCTTGGCGTCATTCAAGCGATGGTGAGCTTCACGGTGAACTTGATGTTGGTGCTATCGGCCGCAAGCATTGCCTCGTGGTTTGCGCGCAACCCAACCTGGATGACACTGCAACGCTACGTAATGGGTGGAGTGCTAGCCGCGCTCGCGGTCCGAATCATGCTGGAGCCGCGGCGTGTGCTGTAAAGGATGGACTAAAAAACGCGCGGCCTACAGCGCGCGCGTCATTACCTTAGGGTTTGATCCCAGCATCGTTGATCACTTTCTGCCAGCGTGTCGTTTCAGACTGTATGTAGCTTGCGAACTGAGCCGGCGTATCCCCAACTGGGTCAACACCCAAACCAGCTAGTGTCTTTTTGACATCGGGATCTTTCAAGGCTTTCACGACACTTTGATTCAAACGCGCGACACGGTCTGCCGGCGTTTTGGCGGGTGCTGCCATCCCGAACCAGTTCGTCACGTTAAAGCCTTTAAGCGTCTCCCCGACCGTTGCCACATCGGGGAACACGTCCAGCCGCGTCGTGCCCGTCGTTGCCAAGGCACGTAGACGACCAGACTTGGCATGCGGTAGACCAATGGCAACCGCTTCAAAAGTCAGTTGCACCTGGCCTGCAATCACGTCATTCACACTTGGCGCGCTCCCCTTGTAGGGCACGTGCGTCATCTTGATTCCTGCAGCTGAGGCGAACATCTCTCCGGCCATGTGCGGCAAGCCACCGTTACCGCTTGAGGAAAAATTGGTTTTACCTGGATTCGCCTTTGCATAGGCAATCAAGTCCGCCACGGTCTTAATCGGCAAGTTCGGGTTGACATACAAAACAAATCCAGATGACGCTACCTGCGTCACGGGTGCAAAGTCTTTACCCACGTTGTAAGGTAAGTCCTGTACGAGCGCAGGCGTGATACTGAAATTGCCCATGGTCCCCATAAAAACGGTGTAACCATCGGGCTCGGCGCGCGCAACAGATTGCATCCCAATCACGCCCCCTGCGCCGGGCTTATTCTCCACAACAACAGACTGCCCCAGATCCGCGGACATTTTTGGTGCGATTACCCGAGCGATGATATCGAGCGCGCCGCCTGGCGGAAAGCCTAATACGATACGAATCGGCTGGCTCGGATACGCTTGTGCCAACGCAGTCGACGAGATACTCGCCGCGCCCAAGGCGGAAACGGCGCATGCCAACCCCAACAGCATCCGGCGCTTGCTGGGCACGCTACCCTTCACAATTCTTGTCATCATCGTCATCCTCTTTGTTTGGTCATTTTTAATCATCGTGCGCATCAAACGCTGCTAGCTGCGACAGATGTGGCAACACATTATTAGTATTTCTTAAATAGTAGTAATATTTTTATCAAATTCCAAGCTAAAGCTTTCCCTAACTCGATATTCTTTCCACCGGAGACGCGACATGACGCCGCACGTCGAAGTCTATGCAGGCACCGCAGGCCACTCCGCCTGGTTCAGTAACGACCACGGACAGACCTGGGTGCACCCCAACAGCCACTCCGGCATGTACCTTGAGGCACGCGTCTGGCACTTTAGTTCCCACCCCAGCGATCCGCACATTCTTTATGCGGGAACGGATATGGGCTTGTTCCGTTGGGATGAACGCACCACACACTGGACACATCTGCCCTCGCCCATGGGGGACATCTGGGCGCTCGTACAAGATCCAGAGGATCCAAACACAATTTACGCCGGT
Source organism: Zwartia hollandica (assembly GCF_019923725.1). GTDB lineage: Bacteria > Pseudomonadota > Gammaproteobacteria > Burkholderiales > Burkholderiaceae_B > Zwartia > Zwartia hollandica. The sequence goes on along the minus strand of NZ_JAHXRI010000006.1, from coordinate 554,571 downwards.
ACACGTCCTGCCGCCTTCTACCGCTCGCGCGATGCGGGCGCAACGTGGGAAGAACTCAAGGCGCCCGGGATACAGAAGTTTTCTGACATCAATATGGGCCCCACCCGCGTCACGCAGATGCTGTTTGACCCGAAGGATCACAACACCCTTTGGGCTGTTGTAGAAATCGGCGGCGTTTATCGCAGCCAAGATCGTGGCAACACCTGGGAGCTTAAAACTGAGGGACTGGTGTCAGCCGATATGCACGGCATTGCCATCGTGCACGATAAACAAGGCAACAAAATCCTTTACGCGACCACGAACCGTGGCCTGCATCGCAGCACCGACAACGGTGAGCATTGGACTTTCATCACACTTGATGCGCCGTGGCAATACACACGCGGTATCGTCGTCAGCCCCGACAACGATGCGGTCATTTTTCTGACAAATGGCAACGGCCCACCCGGCAACACCGGCAAGCTGTGGCGTAGCACTGATTATGGCTACACCTGGCAGACCCTCACGCTTCCCGGTGTGCTCAACAGCACGCCTTGGTCTGTGACCACACACCCGCATGATCCCAAACTTCTGTTCACCTACACAAACTTAGGCCAACTGTTTCGCAGTACCGACGGCGGTGATCATTGGGAAAGACTACCGCACGAGTTTGGCGAGTTACGCGCCCTGCACTGGCGCCCTACCGTTTATCCGGCGGACCGCCCTGCACATTCGATTACGGTGAGGCCGCCGGTCGCCATGGTGTAGGCTGGCTTGCTAGATTAACGAAATAAACAACACGAATCGGAGACTACTTTGAGCACACCATCTAACACCACAGCGCTACGCTTTCCCGTCCTATCCGCGGAGCAAATGACTGCGCGTCAAAAAGAAGTGGCGGACGCCATTGCGGGCGGCCCACGCGGTGGTATTCGCGGACCTTTTCTCGCGCTCATTCACAACCCTGAGCTCGCTAACTGCGTGCAACAGCTCGGTGAGCATCTACGCTACGGCGCTGCGATCTTACCTGCGCACATTGAACTGATCGTGCTCACCGTGGCGCGTCACTGGAACTGCCAATACGAATGGTTCGCGCATGAGCGTATCGCACGCAACACAACGGATCTGGCCGACGACATCATTAAAGCCCTAGCACGCGGTGAAACGCCTGCGAGCTTGTCTGCCGAGCAACGCACTTTGCACATTCTCGCTAAAGAGTGCCTGACACAAGGTCACCCAAGCGATGCAATCTACGATCAGGCCGTCGCCGCGTTTGGTCGTCCTGGTGTGCTTGATGCGTTGGCGCTCACCGGCTACTACAGCATGATCGCCATGGTGCTCAACACCGCACAGATCCCGCTGCCTGATGGCACCGAGCCCCCATTGAAGCCGTTGAAATAATCCCTCACGATCACACAGAAACGGAAAGGATTTTTATGAGCACAGCAACCACTGCAGCAACGACAAACGGCCTCTCAGCCGGCGCACGCCTGGCTGGCAAGCCGATCCGTGTTGGCTTGATGGTGCCCATCAACAACACCACAATGGAAGGCGAATTACTCGGCTGGCTGCCCGAAGGCTCGACCGTACGCACGCTTCGCATCCCGCGCGGCAAAGGTCTGCTCACCGAAGAAACACTGCCCGCTTACAAAGAGGCGGCCGTTGAGCTGGCCAAACAATTTAATGAATCGCCTGTCGATGTCATCGCCTATGGGTGCACAGCGGCTGGCTTTATCCTTGGCCCGAAAGGCGATGCAGAGATTGCCGAGCGCTTGTCAGAAACCACAGGCAAGCCTGTTGTGACCACTGCACGCTCGATGGTGCAAGCGCTGCAAGCCATCGGTGCGCAAAACATTTCGTTGCTGACTCCGTATCAAGATGACGTCAATATTCGTCTGCGCGCGTTTCTGCAATCCGGCGACATTGATGTCGAGCATTTTGATAGCTTTTATGCAGCGGATGTTGTCGCGCTTGGCCAGATCACCGAGAACCAAGTGGACGATCGTGCCAAGCCACTGTGCAAAGGCGATGTCGATGCCATGTTTATCGCATGCTCACAATTACCAACGCTGAATGTGGTGGATCCGCTGAGCAAGCAATGGGGCAAGCCCGTGCTGTCATCGATCCAGGTGACTGCACAATATGCGATGCAGGCGGTGGGTAAGAAATAACGGGAGTAACCCGCGGGCAGTCGTTACCCTAAAGCACGCGCAGGCAGTGCCACGATATCTTCATTTGAAGCGATCTGCGCACTGACCTCTTGCGCTGCCTGCATCACCATTGGGGCAAAGTCGCGGAAACTTTCGCACCGTAAGGTCTTGTTCGACGCAGCCAAGGCTAGGCTACCCAACACCTCACCATCGCGATTAAATAACGGCGCTGCAATCGACATGATGCCGGCGTTGTAGTCGCCCACCGTCATGCAATAGCCAAGCTGACGGATTTGCTTCAGTGAAGATTTAAATGCCTCCCAGTCGGCACCTAAACCCACTGTGCCGATTGCGTCCGCATGCCGGGCATACAAGATGCGCAACTGATGCATCGGCAAATGCGCAAGAATACTTTTGGCTGACGCACCCGCGACTAAAGGACGGCGCTGCCCACGGTTAAACAGGCCGGCCGGCACATTGCGCCCACGCGCCTGCTGCACGCACATGATGGAATCGCTAAACAGTATGCACAGCAACGAACTATGACCGGTGTCGTGCGTTAAGCGCTGTCCGACCGGCGAGCCTGCGATATAGACCGGATCGCTTTCACGCGAAACGCGATCTAGCTCCATGATGCGCGGGCCCAGCACATACGAGCCGTTCGCCACCCGCGCCAAATAACCCGAGGTATGCAACACCTTCAGATACCGATAGCAAGTGGATGCGGGCGCGCCAGAATGCTGGATCAAGTCTTCCGACGACCAAATCGGGCGTTCTGTCGTGAAGACGCCCAACAAACCCAGCATTTTTTCGAGGCTACTCATTGCGCACTGCGTGTCCTAACGTTTTTCACAAGTGATTGTAGGCGGGCATGACTTTACAAAGATTTTATCGGATAATAGTTTCTTACGATATTAGAACTATTTTAAATTCGGAGACCTGCCATGCAATCAGCACACGCCTTCAAACGCCTTGTCCGCAACTTGTCGCTTACTGCCCTTACCACCGCCGCAACACTTTCGGTCACGATGCACAGTGCGCATGCGCAAGCCGCCTGGCCTAACAAGCCGATCCGCGTGGTTGTGCCTTTCGCCCCCGGGTCGTTTACCGACACCGCAGCGCGCACAGTCGGTGCAGAACTCTCAGCCCAACTGGGCCAAACCGTCATCGTAGAAAACAAAGGTGGCGCTGGCAGCACACTCGGCACCGATATCGTGGCCAAAGCACCGGCTGACGGCTACACCTTCTTAGTCACAGACAACTCCTTTGCGGTCTCGGCCGCACTGTACAAAAAGTTGCCCTATAACCCTAAAGAAATCATTCAGGTTTCACTGCTTGCGGATGGCCCGGCTGTCTTGGTCGCACGTCCCACCCTTGACACCAAGACACTAAAAGAGACCATAGATTTCGCACGCGCGAATCCCGGCAAACTGAACTTTGGGTCGGGTGGGCAGGGCTCTTCGGCTCATCTCGCCATGGAAGCCTTTTTGATGCAAAACAAGGCTCAGCTCGTGCACATCCCCTTCAAAGGTATCGCAGCTGCGATGGTCGATGTCGCAGCAGGTCGGGTCGACATCGCGATTGGTAGCGCTGGCTCCACCTCGGCATATATCAAAGACAACCGCCTGCTTGGCCTGGCGGTCAGTGGCGATGCACGTCATCCCGCCATGCCTAATGTGCCCACGTTCGCTGAAGCGGGCTTTCCTGGCTACAAGATGATGTACTGGTTCGGCATGATGGCACCCGCTGGTACCCCACCCGCGATCATCGAGCGCATGCAAAAGGAAATCGCTAAAGCAGTCGCCACACCTAAAGTCGTGTCGGTATTCACTGGCGCTGGCGTTCGTCCAATTTCCACCACCTCAGCCGTCTTCACCAAAATGGTTCAAGGCGAGGTCACGCTCTGGTCCGAAGTGATTGCACGCGCCAACATTACGGCTGAATAAGTACAACATCAGTGCATCACAGGAATCACCCAGATGGAAAACAAACTTAAACAACGACTCGCTGCAGGTGAGGTCTCCCTTTGTATGGGCCTACGGCAGGCACGCACCGTCGATATCGGCCCTCTGGTTGGTGCTGCAGGCTTTGACAGCCTGTATGTCGATATGGAACACAGCCCGATCGGCTTTGAGACGACCTCTGCGATTTGCATCACGGCCATGGCCTACGGTGTGACGCCACTGGTACGTGTGCCCGGTCATCTGGGTCAGGATATTTCGCGGGCGCTTGATGGTGGTGCGCAAGGCGTCATCCTGCCGCATGTCAATACGCCCGAGCAAGCGGCTGCAATCGTTTCATACGCCAAGTATCCACCTGTCGGACACCGCTCCGTCATGGGTGCTGGGCCTGCAACGGCTTATAAGGGCATGCCTCTTGCGCAAGTCAATGAGACAGGTAACGCAGAAAACATGGTCGTCATCATGCTCGAGACGCCTGAAGGTATCGCGAATGCGGATGCGATCGCGGCCGTACCTGGTGTCGACATGCTGTTAATTGGCTCAAATGATTTGTGTACTGAGATGGGCATCCCTGGCCAGTTGCGTCACCCCAAACTGCTCGAAGCCTATCAAACCGTTGCACAGGCCTGTAAGAAGCACGGCATCGCCATGGGCATCGGTGGGATTCGGGGTGACGCTGAACTGCAAACCCAATTAATTGGCTTAGGTGCACGCTTTTTGATTGCAGGTAGCGACACCACCTACTTGGCCGCGGCAGCAAGTAAAGACGCTGCGGCTTTGCGTGCCTTAATTGGCGATATTAAAAAATAATTCTGTACTTACTCTGTACCTACTCATTCACCACCTAAGTGATTCACCATCTAAGAAGCTGGAGTCTGTCTCGTGTCTTTTGATTTAAACGAAAAAGTTGCTTTCACTGCACCCGCAAACGCTTGCGACGCGCATTTTCATGTCTTTGGTTCGCCGGACAAATATCCGTTTGGTCCTGACCAGCTGCGCTATGTGCCACCGCTGGCACCGTTGTCTGAATACCTGCAGCTCGCTAAGCATCTTGGCCTGACACGCTTTGTGTTCGTGCAGCCCAGCGCCTACGGGCGCGATAACAGCTGCATGCTCGACGCCATGAAAGAAGTTGGCACCGGTGCTTGTCGTGGCATCGTAGACATCGATGAAGACGCACCTGACTCCTTGCTCGCCGAAATGGACAAACTCGGCGTGCGTGGCGTGCGTATCAACTACAGCCCCATCCATCCGATGGAGCCAGGTCTATCCAAGAAGATGCAGCCACGTATTGAAAAGATTGCCGCACGCTGCAAAGAGATCGGCTGGCATTTAGATTTCTTGTTACCCGGCTGGCTCACCACAGAAATGATCCCCTTCATGAAGACGCTGAAGATTCCCTTCTCGATGGCGCACATGGGGATGAACCTTGCCAAAGACGGTGTCGATGCGCCAGGCTTCAAAGCCTTGCTAGACCTCGTCAACCACGGCGACCGCCTCGCTTATGTGAAATTCACCGGCACATACCGCATGTCCAAAGTGCCAAACTTCACCGATGCCGACCCGATGGCGAAAGCACTGATTAAAGCAGCACCCGATCGATTGATCTGGGGCAGCGACTACCCGCACTTGTCGTTCGGTGAGAACAGCTCGGTTGAACTCTTCAACCTGCTGGCACGCTGGACCGATGACGAGAAAGTGCGCAAGCAAATTCTGACGGATAACCCACAAAGGTTGTTTGGGTTTTAAGGACTGTGCTCACTTTAAATTGCTTCCGTTTTGGATACAATTTGAGGATGAGCACACAACACCATACATTCGACGCAGCTAAGTTCCTTCAGGACGAAGAGACCATCGCTGCATATCTCAATATGGCGCGAGAAGATCTAAATCCTGAGATGCTGCGTCTGGCTACGGACAACATATACCGTGCGCGAGGGATGAAACTCGCAGCGAAACCGATTCAAGATTGAGATAAGGTTTTCTCAATTTCAACAAAGCTCGGCCGATTCACGGTGCCGGGCTGCAAGCAGCGATCTCGCATCTCCGCCAGTAACTGTACAGCCTCGCCACCCACGCCCTCCGCCCTCTCCAGCAACTCCTCCAACAAACACCCATAGGCTCGCACTTCAAGCCTTTCGAGCGCATCTGCCGTTTTGCGATCGGCCACATCCACAAACGACGCAGCCCCAAAATCGCCAATCAAGGCATGGCCATCAGGGCCTAATAATGTATTGTGCGCATACAAGTCGCCATGCATCAACCCCCGCGCATGTAATTGCGCTGCTAACCCCGCCACACCCTTCGCGATCGTCAAGACGTCTTGCACACTAAACCGCAGATCATCTGCATAGACATCCCGCGTACACGTCTCAAAACTTGGTGGGCCTGCCAAATTTTTATAAGCAGGATCCACTAACGACATCACCAAACCTTGCGTCCCTTGCGGGTGCCCGCTTAACTTTCCCAACACCTGAATCAAATTTGGATGTGCGCCCGCACTGATGCACGCGGCCATTTCGCTTTGGGGTAAGCCATCACTGGTCAACGTACCTTTAAATAGTTTGACGGCCACCTCGGGCTCAGAGACTCCAACCACACCCGTTGCCGCACTATCTAAACCAGCTCGATAAATCACCCCAGAGGCGCCCTCCCCAAGCTTTGGTCCTAGCTGCAAAGCGGACCATAAAACTGGTTGCACCGGTGTTTGCGCTAATGCCTTAGCTTCAAGCGCTTCGCATAACGGATTACTCGAGTAACTTAACCAAGACAGGCGGGGCAAACTCAGCAACCATTCCGGCAATACCTCAAACCGGTTCGCTGCGATGCGCAGTAGCTGCAGGTTGTGACAGGCACTGAGCTCTTTAGGCAAAGTGGTTAAGCGATTACCCGCCACCATAAGTTTCTGCAGAGCTGGTCGCTTACCCAGCTCTGCAGGTAACGATTCCAACGCGTTGTCAGTCAGAATGAGCCAACGTAACTTCGAGGGCAAGGACTCTGCAGGCAAATCCCGCATCCCGTTCGCCCGAAAACCCACCATGCTCAAGTTTGGGCAGCGTCCCAGCACCTCTGGCATGCGCTCAAACCGGTTATTCGACATGAACAACACCCGCAGACGATGCAAGCGGGTAAAGTCCTCCGGTAGACTCGACAGCGCGTTGCCTGACAGATCCAGTATCTCAAGCGTTTCCCCAAGATCCAGGATTTCTTCAGGAAACTGCGTCAACCCAGCCGCCAACGCTACGCGCGTCGCGCCCTTTAACTTGCCTGTTCGCAGATCATCTAGTGTTTGCATAGGCCTACAGCTTAGCAAATACCCTACAATTTGCCTTCACCCGCTTCGGTATTCACAACGTCACCCACCTCTATGATTCTTGTCACTGGCTGTGCCGGCTTTATTGGCAGCAATTTTGTACACACCTGGCTTGCCGAACACGACGAGCCCGTGGTCAATCTCGATCAGCTCACCTACGCGGGCAATCTGGACAATCTGTCCTCGCTCGCCAAAGACCCAAGGCATATCTTCGTACAAGGTGATATCGGTGATCGCGCCTTGGTCGACAAGCTGCTCGCCCAACACAAACCACGCGCCGTGCTGAACTTTGCGGCGGAGTCCCATGTTGATCGTTCCATCCATGGACCGGGTGACTTTATCCAGACCAACGTGGTCGGCACCTTCAACCTGCTTGAGTCGGTTCGCGCCTACTGGTCTGCGCTGCCCGCAGCCGAGCAAGCGGCCTTTCGGTTTCTGCACGTGTCGACCGATGAGGTCTACGGCACCCTCGCCCCCCAAGACCCACCGTTTGCCGAGACCAATCCGTTTGAGCCTAACAGCCCCTACGCGGCCAGCAAGGCATCATCGGATCACCTTGTACGCGCCTGGCATCACACCTATGGCCTGCCGGTGCTCACCACCAACTGCAGCAATAACTACGGGCCGTTTCATTTCCCCGAGAAACTGATCCCGCTTGTGATCCTCAATGCACTAGCCGGCAAGCCCTTACCGATTTATGGCGATGGGCAACAAGTGCGTGACTGGTTGTTTGTCACGGATCACTGCCATGCCATTGCCCGCGTCCTTGAAGCGGGCCGCGTGGGCGAGACCTACAACGTCGGTGGCTGGAACGAGAAAGCCAACATAGATGTCGTCAAAACCATCTGCGCACGCCTTGATCAGCTACGCTCCCGCTCAGACGGCAAACCCTACGCTGAACAAATCACCTTCGTAAAAGACCGCCCCGGCCACGATCGCCGATATGCAATTGATGCCCGCAAGATTGAGCGCGAGCTAGGCTGGAAACCAAAAGAGACCTTCGAGTCCGGCATAGAAAAAACCGTGCAGTGGTATCTCGATCACCCAGAGTGGGTGCAAGGCGTGACAAGCGGTGAGTATCGTAAGTGGATTGGGAAACAGTACGGTTAAATCTTTGGTTCAGATTCTATCTGGCGCGTTACACCAAACCTAAACACGGTTACCTTCTGTAACACCTGAAATAGCGATAGATCTATACACTTCACCTCGCGAATTAATTTTTCGTGTACTTTAGCGAGGTGTAGCATTTCCACCAATACTCAATCATCAGCGCTGCAACTCAAAGCACCTATGGCATACCGCATTGGTTTTCCATTTTGGCGTTTCATTTCGAATCTCGGCATACCTGTCGCGATTCGCATAGACGTGTTTTGGGATCAGCAAGCCAAAGTATTCGTCGCTACAAGCCCCGACCTACGCGGAATGGTTGCCGAAGCTCCCACTATGTCTTCGCTAGAAAGCGAAGTTGATACGTCAATTGATGATCTACTGACCGATGAGCTAGGTAACCATCATGGCCCAACGATAAAGCACTACCGCGCCGTCCAATCCTACCCCGCATGATCGGTTTTTATAAACAAGTCACCGAGCTTCTCTCGGCTGCTGGCTATTGTTATTATCGGCCCGGAAAAGGCTCGCATGAAATCTGGGCTAAAGGGAATTTGAGAATTACCGTACCCACACATTGTTCCTCAAGACACACTGCCAACGCAGTCTTGAAGCAAGCCATGTTGTCGATTCGAATTAGATAAGAGATAAGTGGGCAGGATAGTTTCGCTGCGGTGTAAGATCACGCGTAATAGCTGTATGAATTTTTACGCGAATTTCCTACCTCATGAACACATCACAGCGCCCCACGCCCGTCGAAGGCACCTACACCATCCGCAACTTCACCTTTGAATCTGGTGAAACGCTCGATTCGCTGACGATCGGCTACGCCATGTACGGCACACTCAACGCCGCAAGTGACAACCTCTGCTTAATCATGCCGGGCACAAGCAACCTGCGCCACGGCACCGCAGAGCACGTCGGCCCCGGTCGCGCCTACGACACGGATCGCTATTGCGTCGTGTGTACAGACTCCATCGGTGGCGGCACATCCTCTAAACCGGGTGATGGCTTATTTGATAAGTTCCCGCGCTACACCATCCGCGATATGGCTCGTGCGCAGTATCAACTAGCCACTGAAGGCCTCGGGCTCGGCACGCAACAAGTTGCTCTGCTCGCAGGCGCTTCCATGGGCGCCTTCCAAACCCTTGAATGGCTGATCCATTTCCCTGACTCCGTCAAAAATGCAGTCTTGCTTGTCCCCGCTTGGAAAGCAGGCAACACCTTCCTGATGGCAACCAAGCGCATGTTCGACATCATCGAACTCGATCCAAATTGGCGCGATGGGCAGTATCACAAGCACGCTCCCCTAACCCAACCGGAGGCAGGACAGCGCGCAGCGGGGCGACACTACTTCACGTGGACTGTCACCGATGATTACCTCGAGACCACTCCGCTCAAGATCCTTGATGAAGAGGCTGAACGAGCAGGCAACGGTTTTGCCAGCTGGGATGCATGGAGCCTCGTCAGGCGTTATCAAGCATCCTCTGCGCACGATATCAGTGCGCCGTTTGGTGGGGATTTAAAGAAAGCACTCGACAAGGTGAAGGCACGTGTTCTGGTGCTGCCGTGCTCTCAAGATCGTTTGCTTGGGCTTGAGAATGCAAAAGAGATTGCGACGGGGATTAAAGGTGCGAAGTGTGTTGAGGTTGATTCGAATAAAGGGCATCTGGCTTGGCGACCTTTAGTGGGTTCGGCTGAGACGAACGAAACTACGCAAGCAGTGAAACAGCTTTTAACTTAAGCCAAGAAACATTCAGCCACTCCTTGAGTTTTTCCATAAAGAAATATAATTATCTTGATTTCGTTTACGCAATAGTGTTAGTCATAGCCTTTGTGCTTGCAAAGGGTTTAACTTTGAAACGCGCCAACTTGGCCCGAAACAAGTGATCCTAAGACAAATTATGAGTTCATTATGATGGCGGCTTTATAAAGCGTAGATTTATTGGCTCAACAACACGCATATCTTGTGTGACCAAGAACTCTTGACCATAAATATATTGCACGGATTCTGCGCACTATTCTTTATCGGGCTAGCAACTATCTTCCCCCTCGCTTGTTTTGCGTGCAGTTAACATACCACTTGATTTGTCAACGACCAGCATTTAAGCTGATTGCTGAGTGAGTCCACGAACTAGAAAGTCGTAAGAACCCCGCAGTTGTGTCACTTTATTCAGTATGAATACCTTCTACCGCTTGTCCGTATGTATTGTTTCAATATGTGTAGCCATATCATTTTGGCTTGGATCCCGATTTACGGTAGATGATGCGTTTATAACGTGGCGCTTTGGTAAAAATTTTGCCCTGCATGGCATCTGGAACTTCAACCCGTCCCATCTCGACCCGACTCAAGCCTATACAAACCCCATCTTCGCACTAGCTAGCTTAATCCCTCATCTTAATAATGTGGATGTGGTGCTATTTTTTAAGTTCTTTTCGTTACTGACGCTAGGTGCGTTTACGATTTGGTTTTTAGTTGTTACTAAGAAGTCTTTTTTTATGCTTCTGTTGGTTCTCGCCCTACCTGCAACTGCAATACATGCGTTTGGAGGGTTAGAAACATTCTTCTTTATATTTTTAGTATCCGCACTATTGGTTTCACTAGACAAAAACCAGACCAAGATTTCAATAATTTTGACATTAATTCTGCTAGTCACTCGACCGGAAGCTTGGATTTTAGTTGGGCTAGTTCCACTTTATCTATCCACTGACTGCCCCCGATCGATAAGAATGCTTTCTTGGCGCGACTTGTACGCCAATATAAAAAATATTCGCATAGCTAAGAAAAAATTATTAGTTATTATTTTTTTTCTCACTGCTCCTCTATTTTTTTACCTTCTATTTCATCAGAAGAACTTTGGTAGCTTTTTACCAAATACTTTTTATGCTAAGTCTGGTGCTATTTTCTTGTTTAAGGAACTAGTCAAGTATTCATTATTTTTGGTTCCGGCGCTCACTCTATTACTGCTTGCGCGGATCAAAATACTTATATTTATCTTTGTTTTTTTTGGGGTTATGGCCCTCGGCTATTCAAAGTCTTTTTTGACGATGAATTACGCATCAAGGTTCGCGTACCATATCTTCATGCCTATTTACTGTTTCATGATCTATATCGCCGCATCTCAGCGCGAAAAGATTATGGAATTAATCATTTCGTCTGAACGTATCGCACGATGCAAGGTAGAGAACTTTATAAAGTTTCTGGCCGGTGTCGCACTTTGTATTTTTTTGTCTAATAGCGGTGTCCGTCCTATTGGGCTTTACACATATTACCCTCGGCTATTGACCTCTCATGGTCAGCTAGGCGATGTACTGTCTCAAATTTCTGATAAGTATCGAATGAAATCATTTGCAATAGGTGATGCCGGCCTCGCTCCGTATCGTTCTGATCTAAATGTATTAGACATTGTTGGACTAGGTAGCTCACTTGTAGTGAAAAATGGATTGACTGGCCAAGTGCTTAGCACTTATGCAATCGACTTGATAGCTTTTTACGCCTCACCGGAATCAATTCAAACGAATTTATTTGCCCAAGATGTCCTGTACAAATGGGCTAGTGAGAAGGATTTTTTTAGGCAGTGTGATGTCTATTGGCGGCCGGACTATACGCTGAGACTCTACGCAAAACAGCAAGTACCTGAACTACAGAAACTCTGCCAAAATTCTGACCGCCTCAACAATATCTCAGATGAAAAATATTTCAAAGAAATAATGTTTATCCCTCCATGGCATTACTGGCGTACATGATTTAAATTACTGTTATATGCCTATGGCGTTGGGGTTAGAAATTGTTATTTCCGCACGCCTTCCCCGTTCGCTTCATTTCTTTAAACAAAGTTGCATCTCAATTAAGCGAACTCGGTCGATCAATTCCACTTGTTCACCAAGCGGAATACGTCGAAACTGAAAATACCCAGCCAGTCGATCCGCCACACTGACACAGGGTTCAGGGTACACATACCCCGGTGGCGTGCTACCCGAGTAACCATTTAGCGTCTTTAACTTGTGGTCCTGCGCATAGATCATCGCATCGAGCTCGGCTAAGTAAAACGGCTCTTCTTTGCGCTGGGTCACAAAAATCACTGTGCCTTCACTTGGCGGCTTGCCAATCAGTTGATTCAGCCCAGCCTGGCGCATCGTCCAAGTCTCTCGCGCAGCTTGATGCGGTTTGTAAAATACCGTTTCTGCGCTCAGAACAATTAGAGCGACCAAGGCCAGAACGAAATATCCCATAACACTAGTGAATTGGCGTCTCAAGCAATCCACACCCACCGCAACCAAAATAGACACGGGCAAAAGCATGACCAAAATAATCCTAGATACTGCCCTTATCGCATCAAGGCCTGGAAGTTGAATGACTAAAAAGTAAAAAGAATGCCCATTCACGACGACAGTTATTCCAACCAAAATCAAAATGCTTACCGCACACACAATACCTAAGCGGCGGGTCTCTATAGATAGGTATCTCTTACTAACTACGGCAAATAAGCCAACCAGTAAAAACAGCAGCGCCCCCACACCAATAAACATTTGATGTTCCAGACGCGTGGGGAAGCTCTCTACTGAATGGCCGACCCAACTAGTCAAGCCAGAATGGTCTGCCAATAGATAACTAGACAACCTTGGGATTAAGGGCTCTAGCGCCTCAATTGGCCTGCTAAGTCGATACTCAGCCGATACAGACTGGTACTGCACCAACATCCACATCACCAGCCCACAGGTGAAAAGGGAGAGGCAGATCAAGGCAAACTCACGTACCCTTCGCAGATCCGGCAGATTGAAAGACCCTAGACTTTTAGCACCTTCAATAGAGCCAACCGCTTTGCAAACAAAATACCCAAGGGAAATTGCCACCAGCAGATATCCGAGAAACACACCCAAATAAATTGAGCAAAGAAACTGTACGCTTACCCAAAATAGCAAGCTAAAGGCATGAATCAGATTTTTTTGTTCAACAATCCGCCACCAAGCAAGAACAGCCATGGGGATAGCAAAGCGATACCCCAATTGCGCATGTGCCTCTTAATGCAAAACGGGCAGAGCGAACGCAAATACAAACGCTCCGCAAGATGCGCCGAGAACATCAAACCTCATGCGACGCAGCATCCAATAAGCTGAAACAAAGTTCAGCAAGAAGCCCACTAAAAACCACGCCTGAAACGACAACTCCCGGGTCGCACCCAAAAGCCGTGCTGCTGCGTATATCCAGAAGGAACCTAAGTGACTATCGCTAAAGGCAAGTATCTTATTGAAAGGATAGAAAAAGCCAGGGCTCCATAAGTCCCGAGCTTGGCCGGTTAACCATTGGTAGACGTGCTCTAGAATGACGCTATTGAACCGAGCATCTCCCAGGTCACCAGGCATCATTGTGAAATAGCCCACCCCTGGCAACAAATAGCCAAAAATACCAACGCTCAAGGCGACAAGCGGAACGATTAACGAGGGCATTTACAAATAGATCACTAGGGGTGAATTAACAGGTTTGAGAGGTTTAACAAACTAAGTGCCGACAGAATACAATCGTTAAACTCTATTTATGACTAATTTGACAAGCAATTATGCCCCAACTTCTGCTTCGCTCATGAAAGTAATGATCGTTTTCGGTACGCGTCCCGAGGCCATCAAAATGGCACCGCTTGTTCATGCGTGCAAAGCGACGCCCGAGTTTGACACTATCGTCTGTGTTACGGGTCAGCATCGTCAGATGCTGGATCAGGTGCTAGAGATATTTGATATCCAACCCGATATTGACCTCGATCTTATGAAAGCTGGGCAAGATTTGTTCGATGTCACCAGCTCAGTGCTCTTAGGAATGCGGGATATATTAAAGACACACAAGCCCGATATCGTGTGTGTTCACGGCGACACAACGACGGCTTATGCTGCAGCTACCGCTGCATTTTATCTTGGCATCCCCGTCGCACATATCGAAGCGGGGCTTCGGACTCACGACGTGCAGTCTCCCTTCCCGGAAGAGTTTAATCGGCAAGTGATCGGCAAAGTTGCTACCTTTCACTTTGCCCCCACGGCATCAACCCGAGAAAACTTGCTTGGAGAAGGCGTTCCAGCTGAGCGAATTTTTGTCACTGGCAACACCGTAATCGATGCGCTATTTTGGGTAATCGCCCGACTCGAAACAAAAGACGCGTTGCAACGCCCGTCCATCAATCGCCTCCTGACAGAGCAATTACACTTCGATTTAAGTTCAAATAGATTTGTACTGATCACGGGACATCGTCGAGAAAACTTTGGACAAGGATTTCTCTCAATTTGTGAGGCAATTAAACAACTTGCGATCGCCTTTCCAAGCGTTCAGTTTGTTTACCCAGTCCACTTAAACCCAAACGTTCAAGCGCCTGTCAAAGACCTGATTAGCGGCCATCAAAACATTCATCTCATCGAGCCTTTAGAGTACGAGGCTTTCGTTTATTTGCTTAAGCGTGCGTACATCGTTTTGACGGATAGCGGCGGCATCCAAGAAGAAGCCCCTAGCCTTGGGAAGCCCGTCTTAGTGATGCGAGAAGTGACAGAGCGCCCTGAGGCTGTCACGGCGGGCACAGTAAAGCTAGTGGGCGCTAACACCGAAAACATAGTAAAGGGAATATCGACGCTGCTGTGCGATGAAAGCGCCTACCAAGCGATGGCGTTAGCGCATAATCCTTACGGCGACGGAAAGGCAGTTAGTCGGATTGTCGATGCAATATCAAGAGCTCAAATACCCAAAAATTCTGACCTCTAATCTAATTCATACGCATTCTTGTAATCTTTAATCAATGCGGGATCTTGATCCTCTTTCCGCATTAAGCAATTACCGACCACCAACAACTCAATCTCCGTTCCCATCAGGCAGTGGAACGCATCCTCAGGGGTGCAGACAATGGGCTCACCCCTCACATTGAAGGACGTATTGACCAACACTGGGCAACCCGTAAGCTCTTTGAACTTTGAAATCAGCGCATAGTAGAGAGGGTTGGTCTTTTGATGAACCGTCTGGATCCGAGCCGAGTAGTCAACATGCGTCACTGCGGGTATCTCGGACCGTGGCACATTGAGTTTATCGATACCGAAAAGTTGATGCTGCTCCGCTGTCATCTCTAGCTGACGAGACTTCGCTACGTCTGCCACCAACAACATATACGGGCTATCTACATCGATATCAAACCAGTCCGAAACATCTTCGCGCAACACGCTTGGTGCAAATGGCCGGAAAGATTCGCGATACTTGACCTTAAGATTCAACTGTTTTTGGACCGCAGGCGAACGTGGATCTGCAATGATAGATCTTCCACCCAAAGCTCTTGGTCCAAACTCCATACGGCCTTGATGCCAACCTACCGCCTTACCTGCGGCTAGCTCCCTGGCAGTCACATCAATCATCTCTGCCTGCGACACTTCAGAAAAAACTGCGCCAGCTAAACGCAAACGATTGGCAATATCCGCCGCATCGTACTCAGGCCCTAAATAAGAACCCTTCATAGCATCCGAATCTTGCATGACACGAGGTTGATTCAACATCGAATAGTACGCGCCAAGTGCCGCACCGACTGCACCGCCGGCATCACCTGCGGCAGGTTGAATCCATAGGTTCTCGAATACCTTTTCGCGCAACAGCTTACCGTTTGCGACGCAGTTCAAAGCAACACCACCGGCCAAACAAAGGTTTTTTAGTCCCGTGCTTTGCTTAATTCCGCGGGCAAGCTTAATGACAACCTCCTCCGTTACAGCTTGCACAGAGGCTGCCAAATCCATTTCTCTTTGCGTGAGCGGACTTTCCGGTGCACGCCTTGGTCCACTAAAAAGCGAATCAAATCGCTCATTGGTCATCGTTAAACCAGTGCAATAGTTGAAGTAGCTCATATCAAGGTGGAACGAGCCGTCCTCCTTGATGTCAATCAGATGATCCTTAATGAGCTTTGCATACTTAGGCTCACCATAAGGCGCCAACCCCATGACCTTGTACTCACCAGAATTAACCTTAAAGCCCGTGTAATACGTGATCGCGGAATACAACAAACCAAGCGAATGCGGGAATTGAATCTCTTTATGCACAGCAAGCTTATTGCCTGAACCGATCGCCAAAGAGGTTGTTGTCCACTCACCTACGCCATCCATCGTTAAGACTGCTGCATCATGGAATGGTGAAGGGAAGAATGCCGATGCTGCGTGGCTAAGGTGATGCTCCGAAAACAGTAACTTCGACTCCCAGTCAATATCACCACCCAAGTCAGCTGCCAACGCCTTACTGATCATAGTTTTTTGAAAGAGCTTGTCCTTGAGCCAAACAGGCAAGGACGTCACAAAACTCTTGAAGCCTCTTGGTGCAAAGGCAAGATAGGTTTCCAGCAGTCGTTCGAATTTCAAGAAAGGCTTGTCGTAGAACACCACATAATCGATATTTTTTGACGTTAGACCCACCTGAGACAAACAGTAGGCGATGGCATGCGTAGGAAAAGCTGAGTCATGCTTTTTTCGCGTAAAGCGCTCTTCTTGGGCAGCGGCAACAATCTCCCCGCCCAATACCAAACATGCGGCTGAGTCATGGTAGTAGGCTGAGATTCCTAAGATGTTCATTTTTTAAAACAAAGTGTAGATAAAGGGAGCTATAACTGACCCTTGCGCCAGTACTAATAAACCGCCTAGCAGCACCATGACGATAATGATTGGCGCCAACCACAGTTTTTTTCGAACACGCAAAAACGCCCATAACTCTTTGACGAATGCAGCCATAATTAACCTTGAACGTTAGAACTGATTTTTGAATGAAGTCGGTTCGGGGCCAGGGGGTGACCGCTCGATCCAAAAGGACTGCTGTCCTTTGTTTTTTTTAAGCCGCAGTTCATCACGACCGAACATCCGCGTAACCAAGGACACGGGTGTCAACAACAGAAAGAATATGGATCCCAGCACAATTGGGCTCACAAGCTTCCCAAGGAGCTGTCCCAACTGATACCAAAGCCAATTGAGTGGTCGCAATACCTTAGAAAAAACAAACGCGAAAAAAACAAACGCCACTGCCCCGATAACGAGCGCGGACACAATCAGCCGCCCCCATCCGCCCAAAAACCATCCATACGCGGCCAAACCAGCGCAAACAACGGCAAATAGCAGCCCAAAACTGCGCTCACTTGGCAAAACGGGGCTTTTGTTGGAATTCAAGTGAGTCCACCAGAAATATCATTCAACTAAAAATCTACCTTATCCGTACAGGAGACGAACGATGAAGATCCAAAAGAAAACATTATAAATCTGGGACGATTTATATTTTTCAGCTCAAGCACGTTACCTGCTCCAGGTACTCAATGGCTAAGCAGCCTCAACCATAACATTAGGAATCCTTAGCCATCGGGAGCGGGGAGTAAGCTAAATAAGCTAATCGCTTCACTTCTTGCCGACCTCGAACAACATTATCTAGTATCAGGCCAGCCAAAAAAGAAAGCCCTGCACAAATCATCAACGAAGCACATAACAACGCTGTCGGTAATCGCGGCACTAAACCTATTGCCAAGTATTCTGAAAAGATGGGAATCGCCAGCAAAATTGCCAGCATTGCCAGCAGAAGGGCACCGATGCCAAAGAAAGCGAGCGGACGCTCACAGATGAATAGCCGAAATATGGCCCACGATATTCTGAGCCCGTCTTTGTATGTCGATAATTTGCTTTCCGATCCTTCTAGCCGGGCACCGTAGGGAGTCATAATCTCTCCGTATGGGACACGCAATTCAAGTGCGCTCACTGTTAATTCTGTCTCAATTTCAAAGCCCCGGGACAAAATAGGTGTCGACTTCAGGAAACGTTTAGAGAAAACCCGATAACCCGACAACATGTCGGTAAAGCTGCCACCAAAGATTCGCAGCACCATTTGTGTAAAAAGACGATTGCCCCACTGGTGGCCACTTCTATATGCAGCAGCACTCACGTCAGGTGCTGTTTGCCGACACCCAACGACCATATCCAATTTTTCATCAATCAACTTATCAACCATCGACACAACTGCGGTCGCATCATACGTTGCATCGCCGTCAACCATCACGTAAATATCGGCGTCAACGTCTGCGGCAATACGCCTCACGACGTTACCCTTTCCGGGCAGGGCGACATGAATAACGGCGGCCCCTTCTCTAGTCGCTATGTCCTTAGTACGATCGGTCGAGTTATTGTCAAAAACATATATCTCCAGACTGGGCATAGAACGACGAAAGTCACTAATGACCTTTGCTATAGCAATTTCTTCGTTGTAGCACGGTACAATGAGCGCCACATGCAGACCTCGATAAGACAAAGTGCTTCTCCAGCCAGTTAGTGATTGTTGATCTCAATATTAAAACGAAGTTTATTTCTTAAATAAGCAAATAAATACAGTCGTTTTTACCTCATCACAAAAACAATGTACAACAATACGACATCGCGTAGCGCCCATATGCTCTCGCTTTTGCTTGTCATTTTTCTAGTGTTAATTTCATTAACACCCCCACTCCAATCGCCAGACGAATATGACCATATTAAGAGAGCCTATGCGTTGGGGGAAGGTACTATTTTTTTTAAACCCCTCGGGAACCAATCTTCAGGGGCAATGATTGATGACGGCTTGCTCAAATACATAAATTTATATGAGCCGTTAGGGCTCGATCCCGAGCGAAAGATCAATTCAAAAGATTTAAAAGCCGCCAGAGAACTGCATTGGGAAGAGACAAAAAGTTTCAGCGCTACACCCGCTACGGCGTTTTATTTCCCATTAATTTACGCACCGCAAGCTTTTGCGCTGAAACTAGGGAAATTAATCGGTCTATCCATAAATCAGTCCTACTATCTGACTCGGTTCGTTACCAGCGCAACAATTCTGATTATCCTCGGTATCGCGTTTGCCATCACAGCGCCGTCGCCTGTGACCCTGGCACTATTGATGATGCCCATGAGCGTATATCAATTTTCGTCAACAAGCTTAGATGGAATTGCCACGGCACTGTCGGTCTTACTCATATCAATTTTTCTAAAGCTTTTACGTGATCCTCCCAATACTAACGGAAAACTTTTTTGGCTAGCTGTTGCTTCATTTGGTCTACTCGCATCCAGTCGCTTACAACTCCTTCCAATGTTCCTATTGTTTTTTGTCTTATTTATTCGCGACAAAAACAAAGCACACTTAACTAGCGCGTTGATAACAGTTGGCTTAGTTTGCGCATGGATTGTCATTGCAGGCAAGTACACCGTAGATCATCGAGTGCCGAGCGAGATTTCTAGTGGGCAAGTGGCGTTAGCCTATGTAAAAGCCCCCTGGAGCCTCATACAGGTCATATGGAACACATTGACCGATGAACCTACGTTACGAGGATACTTCAGCTCATTTTTGGGGATGTTAGGCTGGCTCACAGCGCCATTTCCCGGCCGAACTTACATTTATTTAGCGATCGCAATCTTGATTATTAGTTCGACGTCGCTCTCAATCAAACATATTCGGACGAATTGGCAGGTGATCGTTCTATTTTTGTTTATTGCACTACTTTCAGTACTCTTAATACTATTCGCAATGTTGACTACTTGGACCCCGTACCCAAGCGACAAGATTATCGGTGTTCAGGGCCGGTACTTTCTAGTGCCTGCAATCCTAATGAGCTATGCGTTGTTCCCGTCGATCACGCAACTGAATGACTATCGCTCATCGGTATCGCATATTTTGGTTATTAGTTTTGCGCTTTATAGTTTGTTTATGACAATCAATTTACTGCTTTCGCGCTACTACATACTAATCGCGTCATAGCCTATCGTTTCTGTCAGCGACGTAGGTGGCAAAATCGAGCCACCTATGTCTTAACTATTTAGTGATTACGCCACAACGGTTGCCAACTACTTTGGGTTGAATTCCACGCTCGGCACAAAACTCCATGTACGCCTGATATGCGCCATCATAGGTAGTATTGTTAAGCACATCATCGACCACTATAGATCCACCCTCAATTAATACATCGTAAAGTTTCGGGAGCGTTTTCTTGATTGGCAAATAGAGGTCCACGTCCAGGAATGCGAGCTTTACTGCACCTAACACCTTGTAATCAAAAACAGAGCAATCCGCTTTTATGGCTTTCACAAACGGAAAGTCAGTAAAGTGCTTTTGCCAGATCTCAAAATCGTTGTACTCAAACCCTCTGAGTTCCGATAGATCCTTGCCGCGAGACTGAACCTCATAATCTAAGTCTGCCTTCGTAAACGATTCGAAAGTATCGATGGCATAGTAGGCGGTTCTATCAGCCTGTTTTTCGTTCTTGATGTGCTCAGCCATAAATCGTGAAGTCATTCCACGAGCGACACCGATCTCAATCACGCAGCCGTCAGCATCTTTCACACGCTCATACTCGTTGATCAAGGTCGCTAGCTGTATGGGCTCTATGCAATAAGGATACGTTGGGGCTCCAAGTCCCAGGTGCTTAAATGCAATTGACTTAAGCGCTTCTTTAACAGGCTTTAAAAGAGAGGTCATATTTTTTGAATGTAAATCTTGTTTAACGTTGAAATAGAAGCTTATGGATCGCATGACGCGGTACCGATGCGATGTCATGACCAATAAAAGACAATATCAGCTGGATTCCAATCAAAATTGGCATTGCAGCAATCATCACGTTACCGGCCGTTGCAGGAACATTTGTCTCGGTTGATAACGCCCAAGCCTGTAAACCAAAAACCAAACCAAATATTGAAAGAAAAATTCCCAACACTAACTCAATCGATGCGATCGACATATCCCGGAGAAAGTAGTTATATCCAATACGCTTTATAAAATTGCGCAAATGCTTCCAAAGGAACTCACCCGCGACGCCGGCGACGCTCAAGTTACTAACTTCCGATTCATACTTTGCGTCCATCGGGATATCCATCACCATCGCGCGCAACGTATTTAACCGAAACAACATGTCTGTTTCAAAAAAATAGCGATTACTAATTTTTGAAAATGGCAGTCGTTGACAAACATTTGCGTGGATTGCCGTGTATCCGTTTGTTGGATCGAATACTGTCCAATAGCCAGATGACAGCTTATTTAAGAGTGATAGCGCCGCATTGCCAAAAATACGTACCTTCGGCATACGCTTTAATCCGGACAGATCATAAAAGCGATTGCCTTTCGTATAATCAGCCTGGCCGGAAATGATGGGCTGAACAAAATATTGGATGAGTGAGGCGTCCATCTGCCCATCACCATCAATTTTCACAATAATGTCCGCGCCATCGTCTAAAGCAGCTTGATAGCCTGTCATCACCGCGCCGCCCACGCCTTTATTCTCTGTGTGAAAAAGGACTTTGATTCGAGCATCGCGATGACTGTCCCTAACCAAGTATCCCGATCTCTCCGGGCACGCGTCATCTACGACATATATTCGAGAGACAATGTCTGGCATCGATTGGCACACATCAAGGATTTGATTGGCCACCCGATAACAGGGAATGACAACAGCAATACAAGGAGAAGATGCGTTGTCGTGCATATAGCCTTTAATCACATTGCCGCACGCTAAGTAAACACATTCACTTACGGACGACTAAGTTCTAAATGTTGAATAATACAAGTTTATAGGCTTTTATTACTAATCAAATAGAGCGGCATCAGCATAGCCAGTCAGGCTACCCTGGCGAAAAGTCTCAATCTAATTTCACACGCCTCAACAGAATTTGACCATTTTTTCGATCAACCTTATAGAGGCCACGACGCTCATCTATTGAGGTGGGGTCAAAATAAGATTTATTGTTTCTCCAGAATTGATCATCTCCTCTGTATAACGCAAGATACTCAAAGTCGCCGATCAAGTCTTGAAGTGACTGGTTACAGGTCCACACGTCGCCATCAAAATATTTTTGTCCAAGGCTCCAGCACCATTTCGTGGATACTGTGTTTGGCAGCATCGCGTAATAAAACATGACGCGCTCGAGCCCATTCGAATTCTGAGCTACGAAATACGTCTTATCGCCAGGGTGTATGTGTTTTTTTATTTCTGCCGCGAACGACTCGATGTCTAACCTCAAGCTATGGTCGGGACCGCCTGATCGAATGCCACGAAGCTCCTTTTGCAACTGCCCGCTCGTCATGGCAGTGAGCATCAAAAAACACACTAACGCGAAGATAGCGCCCATTCTATGGCGCCAGGCATCGCTATCGTCGAACAGTTTAACTAAGACAAAGCTTGCCCAAGCGACCAGGTATGTGGACAAGTACCGCTCGAAAGATGCGAGTCGAACGCCCTCGTACTCTGTGAAAACAATCAGATAACTCAACAATAGTGCCGCAAGGTATCCGCAAAAACCAAGACATACAATGCCAATAATTACGCCGCAATACAAACGGCGACCAGCTTTAGCCAGCCGCACCGAGAGCGCGCTTAAGGCAAGTAAGCCTGCCAGCACCATTAAAATGGTTGGATGCCTTTCAACAAAATAGGCCGAAATGCTTACAAAGTCCACCTCGACGGTTCGACGAATAAACTCGTCTACCGTGGTCGATAATCTTTTCTGAAAATCAGCGTCGCGCCAAAGACTTATTGTTGGAGTGGAAATCGAACGACTTGCTCCAATACTTTTTACATACCAAGCCCAAGACTGCATCACAAATAGAGTTACTCCGCAGATCGCAAGCAACCGAACCCAATGCGCTTTGATACCCGACCACAAGGACATCCACGGCCGATCGGTCCTAAATATGCCAGGAGTAATCAATAGATTGGCGGTATAAACGGCAGTCGCTACGAGGGCGAGCAAAATCCCAATTTCTTTAAGCAGTATCAAAACTGTTAAAGAGAAAATGAAAGCCAACCACACTCCGTCGTCTCGCGCCTCTTTTGTCGCGAAAGTTAATGCAGCGGCAAAGCAAATGCCCAATAGTGCGTCAGAGTAGAGACTAGAAAACGAGTATCCGAAGGCGTATAGCAAAGTCGCCACAGACAGAAACAACGCAACCTTGGTCAAGACGCCAGCTTTTGGCAGACTCGCGACG
The DNA here is from genome assembly GCF_019923725.1 of Zwartia hollandica. GTDB lineage: Bacteria > Pseudomonadota > Gammaproteobacteria > Burkholderiales > Burkholderiaceae_B > Zwartia > Zwartia hollandica. The sequence continues at coordinate 531,093 of NZ_JAHXRI010000006.1, read as the reverse complement.
CAAAGCACCCCAGATAACAACCAAATATTGTGTGCAAAAAGAGTGTTTTTCTCTGACCAGGAAAAAAACTGCAGGATGTAGTACTGAAATAACTGTTGTATCGGCGGATAAGACTTAAAGAAAATTGGAGAGCCTTCTTTAAACAATAAGTCAGTTGTGTAAATTAACCTAGTACTCGCAGCCCAAAACGAAAACTCATCCCAAAGCAAAAACTGAAAATTTTCCTGAATGGCCGAATAAATCGAACCGATCAAAATTAAAAAACAATTCCTAAGCCAGCCGGCTGCGCAAACGCGAAATGCGGATCTTTAGAATAAAAAAGACCTTGCCCTAGCAAGCCAACGCCAAGGATGGTTACGGCAACCACACCCCACATCAGCAAGTCAACAATGCCGAAAAAATACAGGACAACGGCAACGAAGCAACAGTAGACGAAAGGAGCAGCTCCAATGCCTAACCGGAGCTTCTCTGAAATAAATTTGATGTAGCCAAGCGAGGAAAGGCCCAACAGCAGTAGTTTCAAATATGTCATTTGTTGTTCCTCTCAAGCACAGCTAGCTCAGCTCGCTCTGAAGACCCCTCTTCCCCAAACGGATCGCGTCTAACTGACACGAAACAGAATGAAATCGCTAACAAAAGGTCAGCACTCGAGAATTGTACACACCGTTAATGCTGCTCAGCCCCCGAGAACAGCAAAGGAGGTCCGAAATCAAGGCAAAACCCAAGGGGGAAGACTCGCCTGCGCTGTTCAGGCCGGGAGTAGACCGCTACAATTGAACCTATTTGCAACATATACGAGGTATCCCTCTTGAGCTCACACCAGCCCTACCTAAACAAAACCATTTTGATAACCGGCGGCGCTGGCGCAATCGGGAGCAATCTCGCGCGCGCACTAGCGGGTGCTGGTGCAGCCAAGGTCATCATTTTGGATGATCTCTCCGCTTCTTACGAGTGGAGTATTCCAAACCTGCCGAACGTACTATTTGTGCGAGGCAGCATCACGAATGACATCGACTTAAAGCGTGTTTTTCACGAGAAGCCAGAGTTCATCTTTCATCTGGCTGCGTTTTTTGCAAATCAAAACTCTGTTGATTTCCCGGAAAAGGATCTCCTAGTTAGCCAACTGGGCACTATTAAACTCCTTGAGTACTCAGTGCTGCAGGGTAATTTAAAGCGATTTGTTTATGCCGGGTCTGGTTGCGCAATTTATGGTGCGCAGGCGCCGTTGCCGCTCAAAGAAGAGTTTATGTCCATGCATTTAACGACGCCCTATCAAATTTCAAAAATGGCGGGCGAACTGTACTGTAATTTTTATTGGCATCACTACAACCTCCCCATTGTTAAAACACGCTTTTTCAACTCCTATGGTCCAGGTGAGGTCCCCGGCCAGTATAGAAACGTGATCCCAAACTTCATCTACTGGGCGATGAAGGGACAGCCCTTGCCTATCACTGGCGACGGAAAAATGACGCGCGACTTTACATATGTAATGGATATCGTCGACGCGCTACTCAAGGCCGGTATCGAAGAGAGAGCAATTGGCGCCGAGATGAATATCGCTTCGGCGCGTGAAACAGCAATCGTGGATATGGCAGAGATGATTAATCAATTAACCGGCAATACAGCCGGTTTGTTGTACACCGACAAACGCAAATGGGACACCAAGTCCCGCCTGTTGGCGAGCGTCGATCGTGCCAAAGATATTTTGGGATACAACCCTCAAACCACCTTCGAAGACGGGCTAAACAACACAATTAATTGGTTCAAAGCCAATTGGGACAATATCAAGAAGGATGCGGAGTTTCCACCTGGGATGTCATCGGCAGTGAAAAACTATGTCCTGCGTAAAGGAAACGAAAGCTGATGAAGCAAGTAGTCCAGAGCTACAAAACGGGCGAGGTGGCGCTTCGTGAAGTGCCGGTCCCGCAGTGTGGCTCAAAACGTATTTTGGTACGCAACCAAAACTCTTTGATTAGTCTCGGCACAGAGCGATCCACGATAGAGCTTGGCCGCAAATCCCTACTCGGTAAGGCGGCAGCGCGCCCTGACCTCGTTCGGCGAGCATGGGATAAGGCAAAAAAAGAAGGGCTGTTGAAGACATGGCAAGAAGCCATGGGCCGCCTTGACACTCCCACTCCGCTTGGCTACAGCTCGGCGGGAATCGTCGAGTTATGTGGTGTTGCCGCAACTGAATTCTCACCAGGCGATCGTGTGGCGTGCATTGGCCAGGGATTTGCCTCGCATGCCGAATTTGTATCAGTACCAGTCAACTTAGCTTGCCGAATTCCAAAGGAAGTATCCAACGAGGAAGCTGCATTCGGAATGCTTGGCATTATCGCGTTGCATGGCGTGCGTAGCGCTAACCTCACCTTCGGCTCTAATGTAGTGGTGATGGGCCTTGGTTTACTGGGGTTACTCACCATACAAATATTGAAGTCTTATGGCTGCAGCGTGATCGCCATTGACCCGGCAAAAGATAAAACTGATTTGGCGCTGCGACTCGGATTTTTAGCTGTCACCAATAACGCAGACGAGCTCGTAACCCTCAGCAACCACGCTTCGGGAGGTTTGGGTGTGGACGCTGTCATCATTACTGCAGCGACAAGAGATCACGCACCTGTTGATCAAGCGATCCATCTTTGTCGCCCAAAAGGACGAATAGTTGTCGTTGGGACCGCAGACATCCATCCCGATCGTAATGAGCTATGGCAAAAAGAAGTCGATATTGTTGTCTCTAAAGCCGGCGGGCCTGGTTCGGTTGATCCGCTCTACGAAATTGAAGGAGTTGATCTCCCAATTGGCGATGTCAGATGGACTCAGAAGCGTAATCTGCAAGAGTTTTTACGGCTGATTGCTGAGGAAAAAATTGACCTTCAATCTCTCATTACTCACCGCGTTAACATAGAAGAAGCTGAGACGGTATACGCAGAATTTATCGCTGGCACCCTGCTCCAACCGATTGGTGTCTTGCTCGCCTACCCTAAGGCGACCTCTATTCAGAGAAGTTTTCCCATTACGCAAAAATATGTCGGTAAAAACAACTCTGGTTCCAACATTGCGCTTGGCGTAATCGGTGCAGGATTATTTGGAAAAGCGTTGCTACTACCGGCTTTAAAGTCGCAAGCCGGAGTCACCTTGCACACCCTAGCGACTGGCTCCGGAGCTAGCGTAGATCATAGCGCGCGAAAATTCGGATTTGCCAATCAGACTACCGATCCAGTTTCTATTTGGGAAAACCCAGAAATCGATGCAGTCATTGGCTTAACACCACACAGCACTCATGCTCAACTCGTGAGCAAAGCGATAACGTATGGCAAGGCCCTATTCCTGGAGAAACCAGTTTGTGTAACGCCTGATGAACTTGCCCAATTGCGTGAGCAAACACAGTCCATCCGTGAGTTACCAATTATTTTCGTCGGCCACAATCGCCGCTACTCACCACATACAAAGAGGATGTCTCTCTGGCTGTCTAGTCGTCAAGCACCTTTAGTGATACAGATGCGCATTAACTCAGGCTTCGTGCCGGCATCTCACTGGGTACACAGCGAAGAGGAAGGCCGAAGTCGTGTCGTAGGTGAAATGTCACATTTCATTGACTTGATTCAATGTTTGGTCAATGCGCCCATCGTTCGAGTTTTCGCCGAGCGGATCTCCAGCAATAACTTCAGTACCGTGAATAACGACAATATTTCAATCAACTTCAAATTGGAAGATGGGTCGGTCGGGTCGATGATCTATTCCGCCTCCGGAGACAAGGCATATTCCCGCGAAAGGACTGAAATATTTTTTGACGGTAAAACTATTGTGTCGAATGACTTTCGTCACAGCGAATTACACCAGGGCGGGAAGGCGGAGTCTTTTAAGACGAGCGGCCAAGAGATGGGTTACGAGGAGGAGCTGCAAGCATTCCTCGCCTGCTCCCTCGGTAAGGTCGTTCCTGAACTGTCCTTACAACAACTATTCGCGACCATGGATGTCATCTTTGCAATTGAACAATCACTCGCGTCCGGACAGCCTGTTTATCCTGCGACGATCAACGTACTCCCGACATGAAAATCCTGCTAGTCACGGACTCATATCCACCTGAAATACGTTCAGCCTCGCACCTCATGCTAGAGTTAGCCCAAGAGCTTTCTCACCGAGGGCACGAGGTAACGGTTATAACCACTTGGCCTGAATATAATCTCGATCAAAGTATAAGTAAAAAATCATATAACGAGATAGAAGTTGAAGATCGCATTCGAGTAATACGTATAAAGACCCTACCCCACCATAATGTAGGTTACCTAGTACGCGGCATAGCCCAGCTAATCATGCCATGGCAATTTTTGCGTAAGCTGCGCCGATACGAAGTTAAACCTGATGCCGTTATTGTTTATAGCCCACCTTTACCTCTTGCATTAGTGGGTAGTGCCCTACGACGAAAAGGGGTTAGATATCTCTTAAATGTTCAGGACATATTCCCTCAGAATGCAATAGATCTAGGCATTTTGAAACGACCACTACAGATCAAGTTCTTTCAAGCGCTAGAAAAGTACGCTTACAAGACCGCTGATGTAGTAACAGTTCACTCGAAAGGCAATCTGACGGCGCTTGAGGCTGCACATCCAAATATTCGTAACCACTTTAAAATTCTGCATAACTGGGTTGATATTGGTCACCACACACCGACTGAGTCGATCGAATCCAACGAGCTCGAAGACTTTAGAGCGAAGTGGGATCTTAAGCAACGTTATGTGGCGGTGTTCGCTGGAGTGATGGGCCCTTCACAACATCTAGATTTAATCTTGAATGTCGCCGAGCAAATGAAAGACCGATCGGACTTACTATTCCTTTTGGTTGGAGACGGTAAAGAAAAGTCTCGACTACAAGCGTTGGCGCTGACAAAAAATTTAAGCAATGTGCGTTTCGAAGGTTTCGTATCTCGTGAGGCATATCCAAGGCTTCTGGACGCATGCACAATTGGTCTAGTTTGCTTAAGCCCCCAAAATCGAACCCCCGTAGTTCCTGGAAAGATACTCGGGCACATGGCAGCTGGCCTGCCAATTGCCGCCTTCTTGCACACGACGAGTGACGGTCATCAATTAATTCAAGATGCCGCTTGTGGGGTTTCAAGTGACTCGGGGGACCTTGGTGCTTGCGTTGCGGCTATGACCGAGTTGCTCACCAACGATGAAACTCTTAGCGCAATAGGGAAGTCAGGCCAAGACTACGCTGTTGCCCATTTTTCAAAAGAGGTATGCGTGACACAACTCGAAGAGATGCTAGTTGGCTAGCTATTGTCTTTGGGCCTTAGCGCTAAATAATTGCGCACTGTCGTAAGCAAGGAGAATCGCTAGCGCTATGGGACGTAACTTGATCAATTCTATTCAACACCAGCCTCTAGAATCGTACGCGCGATAACCTCGTTCCCACGTTCGTTAAAGTGGACATCGCCTGCAAAGTAATAGTCATTGATTATGCGTTGAGTTCCTTTCTCCCGGGCAAGCTGAAAAAAAGCAGGGAAATTATTATAAAAGTACAGGCACTTATCGGTACAAAAATCTTTCCAATACCGCACCTGCAGAGAATCACTAGTGTCATACTTCAGTTGACCAGGCCACGGATACACGCCGATAGAAACAGTAGCTCCGTAGGATGTTGCTAACGAGACGAGTTGGTTCATCTCACGCTTCATTTTCTCGAGCGTATTGAGTACGCCTTCCTGTCCATAATGAACTGAAGCGGTGTTATATGTCCACTCGCTTTTCGGATAATTTTTCTCATAGATACCCTCATAAATATTGCGGCTAGCCCGCTCTTTAACGTCACTGGGGAGTGGGGGGCTCGCTTGAGACGCATCCTGTTTTGTGTCTGAATTTGGTGCGATCGTTCCCAAACTGATGTCTCGATTACCTATCACTCGAGTATCGGCAGCCTGTTCAGCGACTAGTGTCGCATTAGTAAGGTCGCGCCTCACTTGAGGCGAGCGCAAGGAAAACTGCTGCCATTTATCCCAACCCAAAGCGGTTAATGGGAAGTGTCGAATAGCCCAGCGTTTGGCCTGCTTAAGCCAAGTGAAAGGGTAGCTTTCGCCCTTCGCGACGACAAATTTATTTTCAAACAAATCATATTCATTCGCCTCGTCATAGGCGTCTCCAATATCAATGAACACAATGATATGTTTGAAACGATATCCTTGAGAAAACAAATATGTGAGCTTACTTAAATAGATCGCTGGTGAATACGACACTACTCCCAGATTTGCTATCGTCAGCTCAGGCAATTGATTCGCCACCATCCCTACGAACGTCTTATCGTAAGGCAATCCAATTCCCTCCGTGAAACTGTCACCAATAAAGGCTACATCAAAGCTCTTTTGTTTTACCCCTATCCGATCACACCCACTTTTGAATCCATTCCCATCGGTGCAAACTGGATAGGTCCATGTTCCCCAGTATCCGATACCGCGGGAATTCGGCTTTAAGTCGTGATGGTAGATTGGATGAGAAATTCGAAAATGATCTCTATGGATATCAATCAGTTCTCGCATCCTCGCACCGGCTAGAAGGTCGATGATTAAAAACAATAGGATAGAGATGCCGAGGACAAAACCAGTACTCACGGCCGACTTTGCCAGCGCGCTGCCTCCACGACTTTGATTTACGGACATATCCAGGAGAACTCGATTAATTTCTGATTATGTTAACAAGACATTTTTCAGTGCTAGAAATTGACGTAGGGTTTTAGTGTCATAAATAGTTTTTTTAGCGGCCCAAACGGTTCGATCAAGTTATTAGCACAACAATGATTAATGCTATAGCTTAAGTCCAGTAGTAAGACTGCCAATCCAACAGTCAGCAATACTATTAGATTTGATTGCCCAACCCTTAGACGCCAAGCCATTCGATTTGCGACTGCATTTCGCTCATCCGACAGTTGAGCTAATCTTGGGAGATGTGAAGCAATAAAAATGGCACTTAACGTAACATGAATCGCTATCCATCTCCCCCAATCAATCGACAATAAGAATAGCGGAGCGGTTGCCATTATTAGAAAGGCGGCGATGATGAGGAGCTTTTTCCCATCCAGCTCTTTGTGCTTAACAAAATGCAAACATAGATAAATGGGGGCGACGATGAGGGGTAAAAATGCAAGCCATTGCAACTGTATCAATGGGTCTAATGCGATGAGGCGTTGCCACACAATCCCGATCGACGCATCCGAGCCAAAACTGATTATGCCATTGCACACTTTTTCGTTTGCGCCCAGCTCAGTAAATATCCGACACATCGATGGCTCAGATATTGGATGCGCGAACAATATCAAGACTGCGACTGCGGCAAAGGATGCAACCGCAGGCATTAATAATTTCACAAAACCTTGGGAGCTGTTCCCCGCACAGGATGAATATCCAACCAAAATAAAGTAAGGCATGAAAAATAACACCATCTCATGCGTCAAGGTCAGCACAAAAACCAAAATTGAGAATATAGCGATACTTATGAGGCGAGGTTGGGCCCTTTCATGCAATACACACCAAGCTGCGAAAAGCATATAAATCAAAATTTCTTTTCGGCCGACAGACATCCCGTCATAATAATTAAACAGTAGAAATCCCGGACTAAAACATAGAATCAGATACCAAAAATTTATTTCTTTGTTGCGTATAAGATAAATGAATGTCAAAAGAAATAGTACAAATACGGTACATTGCAAAAGATAGGTCAGATCGTTCAGCGGCATGCTAAAGCTGTTTCCAACACTAATTAACAACGTACCGAGCAGTCCTCGCCGAATAAAGCCGCCTTGATAATTTAGAATCCAATCACCAATCGTCCAGCCGTTCCAGTTTTGGGACAGGGTATACCCAACTCGACTGAAGTTGATGAAAGCAAAGATACAAAGCAATATGATCAGAGGCCTGTAGTACGCTCTGCACTGACTGTCGATTTTTTCGGCTAGATTGAGCAGTAGTTGAATCATCTTATAGTTATGCTTAATTCCACGAGTAGGTATAGTCTTCAACCCATGTACATATGGATCTTAACTACAGCCTGTGCCCTTTCAGATTATAAAGATTTGGACTAACAAAACACCGGCCTAACCCGCTTGAGGCATTTACAATTGAAGCTAAATCTATAGATACACATCAACGATCATGACTATTCATCAAAACACATCAAATGGGCACTCACCTCAGGTGAGTCTAGAGCATCTTCCCATTTTTAAAAGCTATAAAAATTCGCCCTATCTTTCTCTTAAGCATTCATCCTACTTCCAGGTGTACTCAGATCTGTTTGAAAAATACCGAAATCAAGATATCACTTTTGTTGAGGTTGGTGTGCTGAACGGTGGTTCGCTTTTCATGTGGCGGGAGTTTTTCGGCCCACGCGCGAGAATTATTGGCGTTGAACTTAATCCGGCGGCAAAAAAATGGGAGAACGATGGCTTTGAAATATACATTGGAAGCCAGAGTGACCCTGAGTTTTGGAGCAGTTTTTTTAATGATGTTGGCTCAGTCGACTTAATTTTAGACGATGGTGGGCATACCTATGAACAACAAATCATCACGGCGCATCAGTGCATTCCTTACATCAAAGACGGCGGACTACTCGTTGTGGAGGATACCCACACTAGTTATATGCAGACGTTTGGTTACCCAACGGAGTACTCATTTATTGAGTGGACAAAAAAATTAATAGACAATATCAACGCTCGCTTTCCAGGCCTTGCGCATTCAAATTTAATTTATAAAAACTTTATCTATTCGATTAGTATTTTTGAGTCCATTGTTAGCTTCAAAATAGATCGAAGTCGGTGTTTTGAAAGCACCCCAACATCAAACGAAGGTGTTACCTCCAACGCCGTGGACTTTTGGAATAAAGATACTCCCGTTGAAACTATCGACTCAATTAACTCGGTAGAGCGCAAACTTTCCAGTTCCTTGCGCTTACTAAAATACCTTCCCTTCGCAAAATCTATAAAAAAATTGGTATTCGAAACTCCCAAATCTCTGATCATGAAAACTAATCTCAGTAAGTTAAAAAAATATTTTTAATTTACCGAGATTATTTTCTCCTTCTATATATTCATTTTATTAAATATGAATTTAGGTAAGTGCTGGACTATCATCATGATCAGGGCCCATTTCTGGGGGACATAGACAACTGCCTGACCCGCATCTATCGCCTTAACAATTGTCGTTGCAACATCTTCAACTGGAGCGAGCTTCGCGCCTTGGCTTTTAAGCGCTGCCGTCATCGGCGTGTCCGTCGGCCCCGGCTTGATCAACACCGCTTTAACGTTGCTTCCTGCCAGTCGGTGTTGTAAGCCCTGCATATAGCGTGTTAACAAACCCTTTGCTGCACCATAAACATAGTTTGACTTACGTCCTCGGTCTCCTGCAACAGAGCTAATTACTGCAATCGTTCCATGATTTTTAGCCTGCATTTTTTGCACAAAGCCCTCCGCGTATAGCGCGGGAGATACACCATTTAGCAGTAATTCACTTTGGCACATTGCTAGGTCACTTTGGCACAAGGCTTGATCGCTCAGTGATCCATGTGCGATCAACACTATGTCCAGTTGCTCAGTATCGGTAATTGCGTCGATGGTTGATTGAATTCCAGCTGCATCATCAAAGCGGCCTATTCGAGTTTCAACAAACCCATCGCCGCTGCGGGCACGCAAATCCAGTGCCAGTCGGTCGAGTTTGCCGGGGTCCCGCCCAATCAACGTCATTTTGACCGTACCTTGGCGCATCCATTGCCGCGCGCAATGAATCGCAATGGCCGAAGTCGCACCTACGATCACTATTCTCTTTGCATTAGCCATTTTAAAATCCAAGTAAACGACGGGACATTTCTGAGCTAACTCCGGGATCACGATAATTTATAAGCTCTTGAAATCTCGGATAGCCGCTTTCAAACAGCTTCTTAGACATGCGCGCATCCTTGGCAAGATAAATACGGCCTTTTGCCTGGGTCACGATTTCATCTAATCGCTCAAACAATTTAACTGTTCGCAGTCCTTTATTGGGGAAGTCGAGGGCCAACGTTACACCAGGCTTTGGAAAACCTAATATGCCCAAAGACTCTCGGTTCCCAAAGGTTTTTAAAACTGCCAAAAATGACCCCTCCCCTGCTCGACCGATTTCCTTCAGCATTTCTGCAATTGCATCCTCACCAACATCCCTTGGCACCACGCTTTGATACTGATAAAACCCTCGCGGCCCATACATTTTGTTCCAATCTTGTAGGTTATCTAAAGGGTAAAAAAATGGTTGGTAGTGAATGAGCTCTGGGCGTTCCGTTTTTCGCTGACCCATCCAATAGTAAAACTCGTTAAAGGGTTTCAACGTCAGGTTATTGACTAATGAGATAGGCGGCACGAACGGAATGCGAGATTTTTTTGATTTTTGAGGCGACAGAACTCCGTGATCAGAACTATGGTTTGCCCTCATAAATAACCCTCGCCCGCCGTTACCTGGCAAGCAGTCAATCCATGAAACAGTATGCTCCCAGTCAGCCTCTGACGCATCGGCTAATTTAAAAAACTCTCCAATATTGGCATAGGGGATCGTTTCGGCAGACAACCACGGTCCGGAGATTTTCTTGAGCTGAAGCTCCGCCTCAACAATGACTCCTGTTAGCCCAATGCCGCCGACGGTCGCAGCAAACCAAAGACTGTTATGGTCCGGAGCACAATCGATGGTCTCCCCTGTCGTACGCACTAGCTTTAGCCGCACGACATGGTCGCAAAAGGAACCGCTACGGTGGTGGTTCTTTCCGTGCACGTCGTTTGCAATCGCACCGCCCACCGTAATGAGCTGTGTCCCGGGCGTTACTGGCAGCATCCAACCTTCAGGGACGACCAAATCCTGTATGTCCCTCAACAAAACTCCCGCTTCGCACGTCAATCGGCCCGTTTTTCGATCAAAGGCCTTTAGGTAGTCAAGGCCTTCGGATAACCACAAAAAGCCGCCTTGATTTAAACAGGCATCGCCATAGCTTCTGCCGTTACCAAAAGCAACGCCAGGTCTCGACGTTTTAATCGCATCTATTAACTGCGACTCGGTCGAACAAGGCACTACCTTATGAGGTTCTTTACTTAGCCTTCCCCATGACGAGACAGCGATCACCAGAAAACTCTCCGAAATTGAATATCAAATGTTTTGCGCGGCGCAAGAATAATGCGAAAATGTTCTGTCATCTTAACGGTCACCAACCCTCATCGACATGCATGCGACCTCGTCCGGCAAATCTACCCGCCCTTACTTTAAGGACATCATCAGGCTTATAAGGGTCAAACAGTGGGTAAAAAACGGGTTCGTGTTGGCACCTTTACTGTTCACTGGACAGTTTACTGATCGCGCATCCGTTGTCAGCGCCTTAACCGCCTTAGTGCTTTTTTGCCTAGCCTCGTCTGCTACATATATCGTTAATGATCTGAAAGATATCGATCGAGACCGGCTACATCCCAAAAAATCGTTAACCCGTCCGCTAGCGGCTGGAAGAATTACAACACAATGGGCATTTTTTATACTAGCGATAATTTATGTTTGCCTGGCAATTGGCTATTTCGTCGAACCCGCTGTTGTATTGGTGATTCTTGGCTATATTGCGCTTAATATACTTTATACGTTCAAGCTTAAACACCAGCCCGTTTTAGATATTTTTACAATATCCCTCGGATTTGTTCTACGTGTTTTTGCTGGTGCCGTTGCACTTAACGCACCGGTCTCAGGATGGATGTTTATAACAACGCTATGCTTAGCTCTTTACTTGGCTGCAGTAAAACGTGGCCAAGAACTTACTTTGCACGGTACTGAAGGCAGGGAGGTGCTTTCCAAATATAGGAAATCCCTTGTAGACAGATATGCAGAGATGTCGGCCACCTGCGCTTTAGTTTTTTACAGTATGTTCGTGATGGCAAGCCGACCAGAATTAATGATTTCCGTACCTTTTGTTCTATTTGGGCTATTTCGGTACTGGTATGTTGTTGAAATGCTGGATGGGGGTGAATCACCAACGGATGCGCTCTTAACCGATTTACCACTAATTATTACTATCGCTGCATGGTGCGCAGCCTGTCTATGGGCGCTTTGGCCAAACTGATATGGATTTAACCTATCTCTTAACACCCTTGTTTGCTTGGACAGTTGCGGGCAGTTTGAAGTTTTTTATTAATAGCATCAAGGCTAAACGGCTCGCTTTTGGTTTGATTGGATACGGCGGGCTACCCAGCAACCATAGCGCCATTGTTGCCAGCACAACGATGCTCATCGCCCTCAAAGAGGGAATCGCGCACCCAGCATTTGGTGTTGCGATCACTTTATCTTTTATTGTGATCCTCGATGCTTCAAGCTTAAGAGAGCAGGTTGGCAGGCAGGCCAGCCGCATTAATAGCATCACAAATGGTTCAGTGCTGGGCGAGCCCAAGTTGCGTGAGCGAATGGGGCATACACCAATTGAAATACTTGCTGGCGTCGCGACTGGCATCGCCGTGGCCTATGCTGCCACCACCGTCGGGCTTTAACTCTCTCCCTATCTTCAATTATTTCACTAACGCTTGCGGGGAAACTCCCTAATCGCAAAGGCAAACAGAACACTGAATAAGCCCCATGCAGAGAGCTCCTTCATAAACTGCTGAAGCAATTCAATCGAAAACGTCGAGCGGCCAATATTGAAAAATATATTGATATTGACTAAGCCAAATAATCCTGTGGCCCTGAGTGCTTCTGTCCACATAGTGATTAAAGCGAAAATAAAGGCACAGACAACTAAACGTCTTGGCAGTTTTTCATTTAATGCAGTACGTTTAATTTCAAAGAGCAATGGCACTGTGAAGATGAAAAAAATCCATCGATAATCATAATTGCTATTAATTGCATAGGTCGAAAATAGAACAAGAAGACCGAATATAAAAAGTACGTAATTAAGCGTCGAGTTCGTGTGAGATTTACCACTCAGTTTCAGGCGATATGCCAAAATGATTGAAACGGTCGCAATCAAAAACATAAAGCCCATCCATAACCATATTGCAGGTACTGTCAAAATCCATGGATAAGGCCGGCCTACATACGCTAATAACGCACGCGCTCCCGTCGCATAAAAGTCTAAGGGCTTAGGAACGATTGCCTTGACTAACAGAAACTCGGTGTAGTTAGTAACTAACCAAGTGCTAAACAACCCAATGGCAATCACCGTTATTATTAGAAAGTTCTTCTTGTTACGTCTTGCGATAATCACGGCTGCAGCAAAAAGAATCGATGGGTAGAACTTTAACAATGCAGATAAATATATAACAAGCAAGCCAAATATCTGAGCTATTCGTCCCGGCTTTGCAAACAATATTGCGCTTCCTGCAAGTAGGCTAAACACAATCAAATCATTGTTTGCCCTCTCGACGCCGAGCGTGACAGCTGGAGATAATAAAATCAATGCACTGACGATGAACTCCTTTCCGGAAGAAGGTTTAATTAACCAGACGGATATCGCCATAAATACAATATTGACCAGAAAACCTTTCGAAAATAAATGGACAGTGCCCAGTCCTAGCTTACCTAGTTCAAGCCAAAGGCTGCCATAGACATGGACTCTTGACGCTACATCGCAAGGGTTTGTCTCAAATACATTGACACCTCGGCCGTGACACTCAATTGCACTTAACACAGCGTGAAGATCGGCAAACAGTGGTTTCATATGCGAAACGCCTATATGCCGCCAGAGCTCAAATCTGCCTAGTATGAAAATGACTGCAAACCAAAGCATGAACAACCAAATAGACAAGGCATGTCTCTTGTAAAGATCAAGCGGTTGGAATTTATTCATGTGTATACTTTCGACGTGATTGTGACTAGCCGATGTGCGGCAATCTGCGTTAATGACTCGGACAAGAAATGAACAATGCGTTAATCAAACCGATTTTACTAGTTGTGCCAATCACAATTTTTGTTATTGAATATTTTTTTATACAAAAAATATACCCCCTCTATTACGACTCGGACCCTGCATACCAATACCTATTAAATGGCTTATTAATACTCCAAGGTAATACACCTTATCATATCGATCACCCAGGAACTCCAGTTCAAACTTTAATTGCTGGCGTTATTTATATCAGCTGGTGGTTTGCAAAGTCCTTTGGCTTATTAGGAATTAATCTAGATATCTCTGTCGGAATGTACCCTGAAGTTTACCTTCGGATAGTTTCCTACATTTTGGTTTCATTGAACTGTATTGCCTCTTACATTCTTGGCACTCAGCTATTGAAAACAACCAGCCGCATCGGGATCTCGCTTTTTGTTCAAGCAGGCTCGATTGCCTTTGCCGTGACATTCACCAGAATGTCTTACCCTGAGCCTGAGGCTTTGTTGATTCTTGCATCGATGCTACTTATCGCATCGCTAACACCGGCTATATTTTTTAATCGTTCCGAAACTCACGCAGCCTCAATCAATAGATCCATTCTTGCTGGAGTAATTTGCGGCTTCGGCATCGCGGTCAAGCTGACATTTATTCCTATGCTTGGAATGCTCTTTTTACTTAGATCTACGAAATCAATTTTGATTAGCTTTTTGACAGCTGCATTAGCTTGGCTAGTATTTATCTCGCCAATGATCAAAGAGCTTCCAAGGTTCTTTAATTGGATAGGTGGGATCGCACGGCATTCAGGGCATTATGGTTCAGGTAAAGCTGAATTTATTGATCCAAGTCAGATTATCCCGAGGTTGAAAGGTCTAACCCAGATATTTGAATTATGGTTTTTTGTTGCCTTTCTTTTATCTTGTGTTGTTATTTATCTTACTGTTGCAGTCTTTAGTCGGTCGGATCTCAAAGGAAGCCGTATAGCCTCACTCTGGGGGCTTGCCTGCACGCCGATCATCTTATGCACGATCTGTGTTGGGCAAACGATTTTAGTTTTGAAACACCCTGGCGCTCGCTACATGCTCCCTGCACTTATTATTCAGTCCATAGGTCTTATATGGATCGTACTCAACTTACCTAACCCAGACATTAAGCGTGAATATCGTCGATTCGGCTCTGGGATCCTTGCGCTGATGGGATTTGCACTCATGCTCAATGCTGCGAATGGTGCCTACCAACAGTTATCGGCAGAAAGGGCTCTTTTCAGCAAGGACATGAATAGTATTGAGTCTTACATTGCGAAATTCGACAAGCCCGTTTTAATAGGTACCTATGGTTGTCGACTTCCACAGTGCGCACTGTCCTTTGGATTGGGGTACGCCCCAGCGACTAATCCAAAAGTCGGCGATGTTCTAACTGATTTTTACGATTTCAACATCTGGGCAAAAAAACTGGTCATCAAGGGTCGTGGTTTTTTCGAGTTGAGTTTAATTGCACAAGAACTACAGAAAAACCGCTCCGTTTTGCTGGTCACCAATCAACCCACAGAGCAACTAAAGAGCTTTAATCTAAAGCTTCTTTACAGTGGGCCCGCACAATCGTTGTATCTCGTCTTAGGCTTAAACCCTCCTTGATATGAATCAAACCTTTCAAACCGAGTTTACTGAGTATCAAGAGGCGCGTCAGCGTTGCTGGTCCCAACAGACGGTCGGATCAGATCGTTCTCTAGGTGGCTATTACCATCGTGCCCTACAAAATCTCTATGGGCATCTAGTCACGTCTGACGCGAGTATTTTAGAGATTGGTTGTGGCACGGGAAACTTGCTTGCCGCGCTAAGCCCTGCAAAAGGACTGGGAATCGATTTTTGCGAATCAATCATCGTGCAAGCGAAGGTCGCTCACCCACAGCTAGATTTCATTTGCGCAGACGCGCACGAGTTTGATTTACACGGACGTACTTTCGATTTCATAATTTTGTCGGAACTGGTCAATGATCTTTGGGATGTTCAAACTGTATTGAGCCACGTCAAAGCTTGTTGTCACCCACAGACGCGAGTTATCTTTAACTTTTATAGCCACCTATGGAACGTACCACTACAGATCGCACGAAAACTAGGTTTGGCTACCCAAGTGTTACCCCAGAATTGGCTTACCGTTCATGACATGAATAATTTGCTTGAAATCTCTGGATTTCAAATGCTGCGTAATTCGAGCGAGGTGTTATTCCCATTTGAGGTGCCGCTTCTGACGAATTTTTGTAATCGTTACCTTGCAAAGATTTGGCCCTTTCGGCATCTTGATCTTGCAAATTTTATTGTTGCAAGGCCCATTTTTAATGAACAGAATCGTGAAATGACCGTTTCCGTAGTGGTGGCCGCACGTAACGAGTCAGGGCATATTGAGGAGCTGATGGCCCGCATTCCCGAGATGGGAGCCGGCACCGAAATTATTTTCGTAGAGGGCAATTCAACTGACGATACCTACCAGGCCATCGAACGTAGCATCGCAAATAATCCACACAAAAATTGCCGGCTACTTAAGCAGCCGGGTAAAGGCAAAGGCGATGCAGTGCGTGCAGGCTTTGCTGTTGCCACAGGCGACATCCTCATGATTCTAGATGCTGACATTACCGTCCCACCAGAAGACCTCCCCCGCTTTTACGACCTCATCGCTAACGGCGAGGCAGAGTTTGTGAACGGCGTCAGGCTGGTGTACCCCATGGATGCCGACGCAATGCGCTTTGCGAACTTGATCGGCAACAAGTTTTTCTCATGGGCATTTAGCTGGTTATTGGGGCAACCGATTCGCGATACGCTATGCGGTACAAAAGTACTCAGCCGCGCTGACTATCAACGCATCGCCGATAACCGAGCCTACTTTGGAGATTTTGATCCCTTTGGCGATTTTGATTTGTTGTTTGGAGCGGCTCGGTTAAACCTGAAAATTCTCGAAGTACCGATTCGTTACCGCGCTAGACGATACGGAGAGACGAATATTTCGAGGTGGAAGCACGGCGTACTTTTACTTCGTATGGTGGTATTTGCGGCTCGGAGGATTAAGTTTATCTAGGCAGGTGTCATGGTCCCGTTGCGATGAGCGACAGCATTTAAATATTTTGTCGTTGGTCCACGTCAGAAGCAAATTTCATAGCCGCGGATCTAACGCCGAAGGATCTTTTTCAACAGATTTCTAATTTTCAAACGATACAACTTAGAGATCTGACTTAAATTATCTTCGTAGGGCACACAGTCACTGCGCCATGAGAAGGGCAAGTGCTCAACACACTGATAATCCTCAAATGGAAACGGGTCGCTGCCAACCCAGCTTTTCCTCATCGCGATCCAATGCTCATCAAACTCATCTTTCGGCCCATGAGAGCTACCCTCACCCCAACCGATATCAAGTGACCGACTGCAGTGTGGCATCAAAACAAACCCTTCAAGCGTCCACTCTTCAATCAAATAATCAAAATGTTGATCAACACCGGGTTTCCAGTACTTCGCTAACGTTTGCCAGGCAGCGCGGCTGATTGACCATCCTTTGCCGATCCCATAGCGAAACTTGCCATACGACCACAACATACTGCTTTGATTGGGCTCTTTTGAAAAAGCGTTGATCGCTTTGAAATTTTTGTCGTTGGCATATCGCGCGTGCATGACGTCGCAGAAGTGAAAAAAATCGTAGCCAAGTAAGATATCATCTTCTACAACAACCGCATATTCGCACTCAAGCTTGGCGAAGGCTAATGCGAGACCCGTTCTAACATTATTGTTGATCCGAAATTTAACACTGCTCTGCGAGGCATAGTTGATAACATGGTGCATCGTATCAATCCATGAAATCGCATCAATAATTTGTTTAACTTCTGCAGAGCCTTCTTGCCTAATTACGATCAAATTAAATTGCTCTATTAAATATACTTTTCTTAGCGCATTGAGTGTTTCTTGTGTTTTGTCTGGTCGATTGAAGACAATCAAAACGATCGTTTTTTTATATGTTGACATTACAGCAGCCCACGTTGATTGATATCAAAACCGTTAGACGATCGAAAGACCGGTTTTGGCAAGGCACGTTAGCGTTGATTATCATATTGCTGCAATAATCGAGCACCCCATTTCTTTAACATAGTGCCAGGGTAGTAATATATTAATCTTCTTAAAATCAAATTAAATCGATTTTTTTTCAGTAATGCAGTCAAGTCCTGTTTAACGTCAAACTGATTCATGGCCATCACCGTCACATCTTCCTGGACTGCCTCTGTTGAACAAGAAAGCGTTGACTGTGCAGTCAAGCAAATATCAGCGATTCGTTCGAATAAATTATATTTGCTCAATACAAGGTTCTTCGAGGCGATGATTGCGCTTAAGCGTTGCTCATACAAATCACTATCAAGGATCTGTTCGATCTTATTAATTGAGCCTTTTAGGTCAACAATATCAATTGTAGAAAATGAATTTGAGTCAAAATATTCACTGGCATTAGGTGCTCCGTAATAAATGGGGTATGCCAAACCTAAAAATGTGTCATATAATTTTTCAGTGATGACATTATTACGAGATTGGTTTTCTAATGCAATGTGGTATTTGTAGGGTGCAATACCATCCCATTTTTTCTCTAAAGGCTGGATTCCATTGCCAAACCAATCAATTTTGTCACCGAAATGTACTTTTAGGGCTTTTACAAACTTAAGCCTTAGTTTGTGATCCTCTGTCCAGGTCTGATTTGAACAAAATACCGACAAAGACTTAGTTTTAGGTAATGAAGTAAGCTGTTCAAAAAAAAGGCGATCTCTGGCGTGGCTCGAGAAAACCGACTGACCGTGATTCGCGTTAATCATCCATGGCAAGTAAGGCAATCCAAAAAAAGCATGGGTCGCGTAAATATCATGGCAAGTATATATTCTTCCAAACTGCATTAAAAAATTTTTCTTAAGCTCGCTGTCATAAAAAAATCTAGGCCAGGCTGTTTCTGCATTAAGAAAAAAAACGTTGTCTTTTTTTACTCTACAAGTTTCAACCGTCTTGTAGGGCGCCTCTAGGCAAACCCAATAATCCGCAACTTTTATGTCGTCTCGATTAACATAAAAAACACAATCTCTGACTGTATTATCTGTACGGCCAATAAATTGACTGATGTCTACGTCTTCAAAGCCGGGAAGTGATAGTTTTATAGTGATCATAGCTCAATTAATACCTTGACGGTATATTTCAAGCAATCGCTCATTTGATTTTGCGACTGATTGCTCATGCGCCAGTTGCAATGACTTGACTGATTGCTCGTACACAAGATTGGGATGATCGATATAAGCCTGTATTTTCTCAGTCAAGCTTGTTTTTGCAGCATCATATATACCTTGACTCATCTCAAATTCGACATGAGCCATATAGTCTTCGATACTATTAAAGCGAAAGCCGTATTCGCCCAAACGATAGAATTGATTCGGAAAGTCTATCACCGCCCCATTCTGATTTTTGGTCAGATAATCGCTTCTGTGATAGGAGCTAGTAATAATAGGGTGGCCATATTCGATACCTTCCCAAGCATTTGCGCCGCCATCGACATGTGTCAAGCAGATACTGATATCGGCACCAGATAATAATATTTTTTTTGTTTTTGTGGAGAGTGGTGCATCTTTAATGATCTTAATTGATTTTATAGACTTTAGTTTGTCTAATTCACTTGCTGGAATATTAGGGCAAGCAATAGTTAAAGTCGCCCCACATAATTGTCGAACATTTAACCAAGACTCTATTAATAAATCGATTGCTTTTAATTTATAGTCAGATGCTAAAAATACAAAACGCCTGCCATTCTGATCAGCATGACACTTTATTTCTTCTATTTTCTTTTTGGGAATACACCGCATTTGCGGATATTTATATAGCTTATGAATAAGTTCGGTGCCAAAGTAATGAATAAATTGAGCCTCCAGTCCGTCGTCGCCGATCAACATTCCTTTAAAATTATCAGAACCAATTAAACTCTTGATATCATCCAGCTTCTTGATAATCTCAAAAGGTTTTTTGGCGCCAAAATAAACACCGGGCGTCAATATTTGGTCATTGGGCTCGACAAAATAGGGCTTGGCAACATGTTCAGGTTGCTGTAAAAAATGCGCAATGTCTGCATCAGAGTAATTTGACCAGGCTAGCGGAGCGCAATGACCATACATGCGCTCAGCAATGTAAGGGTGCGTGTTCAAAGACTGCAGATGATAGAAAACCGTTAACGCGCGTTGACTGCTGAGCACCTGATGACTTTGCTGTCTTTTATATTTTTGATATGTTTGCGAAAGAAAATCGTAAGCTTTATCAACTCTTAGTTTAGCTTGTATGCGGTGTATCAGCTTTTTCGAGCGTGTAATTTGAATAGACATGAAGTTTCGGTTTGATATGAACCTATTTATTAATGACTTTTTTGATCACATGCTCGCTCGTTATCCCCTACAACAATTGTTAAGTTGTAAGGTTAGTAACGACGCTTTTTGCTAAGGTCAAAGGTGTTCTACAATTCAACTTGGCTGCGCAGACCTGATGTACGTAGGTTAAGCCACTACTTTGGAGTTTACTCCACACTCTATCGTCGATCGTTGTAAAGGGCCAAAGGATAGTATGAAAGCTGTATTGCTTGCAGGTGGTCTTGGTACAAGGATTTCAGAGGAATCCGTAACACGACCCAAGCCCATGATCGAAATCGGGGGCAAACCTATTTTATGGCACATCATGAAGATCTATTCAGCTCACGGCGTGAATGATTTCATCGTTTGCTGTGGCTACAAGGGCTATCTGATCAAAGAGTACTTCGCCAACTATTTTCTGCACATGTCCGACGTTACGATCGATTTAGCAAATAACTCGGTGTCGGTGCATCACCAAAATGCAGAGCCCTGGAAGATTACGCTGGTGGACACGGGAGACCTCACCCAGACCGGTGGGCGTATTAAACGGATTGAGCAACATTTAGACGGGGATTTTTGTCTGACCTATGGGGATGGTGTGGCTTCGGTCAACATCGCTGAATTGATCCGTTTTCACAAAGCCCATGGCAAGATCGCATCAATGACAGCGGTACAGCCCCCTGGAAGATTTGGCGCACTCAAAATACAGGGCACTTCTGTCGCCAGTTTTCAAGAAAAGCCCGCTGGCGACGGGAACTGGATCAATGGCGGCTTCTTTGTGCTAAAGCCTGAGTGCCTGACGCTACTTCAAGATGACGAAACCATCTGGGAGCGTGAACCTCTCGAGTCGCTGGCAAGAAAAGGCGAAATGCAGGCCTTTTTTCATCGCGGCTTCTGGCAGCCAATGGATACTTTGCGGGATAAAAACCACCTTGAAGAGCTCTGGTCAAAGGGTGACGCGCCATGGAAAGTTTGGTGATGACAGGCGCAAATGTCGACAACGCCTTCTGGAGCGGTAAACGTGTTTTTTTAACAGGCCACACTGGCTTCAAAGGTAGTTGGCTTTCGATTTGGCTCGTTTCGATGGGCGCGACAGTCACAGGATTTTCTTTAGCGCCCAATACCGAACCATCTCTGTTCAAGATCTTGGATGTCGAACATCAAGTCGACACCTCCATCCTTGGGAATATCAATGATCTCGACGCGCTCAGCAAAGCGATGCGGGCCTCAGCACCTGAAATCGTGATTCACATGGCGGCTCAACCTCTTGTGCGCTATGGGTACACAAATCCCCTTGAAACATACGCGACCAATATTCTAGGTACAGCGCATGTACTTGAAGCTGTCCGTCAGATGCCTGGCGTCCGGGCCGTTTTAGTTGTCACCACGGATAAGTGCTACGAAAATAAAGAGCAGGGCGAACAATTCCAAGAGTCAGACCCTTTGGGGGGATATGACCCGTACAGTAGTAGTAAAGCGTGTGCCGAACTTATCACCGCAGCCTACCGGCAATCTTATTTCACGGGGAAGCAAAGCACCGGCAACGCTGCGATCGCGACGGCGAGAGCTGGAAATGTAATCGGTGGGGGGGACTGGTCTACAGATCGTTTAATCCCCGACGCCATCCGCGCATTTAATCTTGACGAGCCCATAATCATTCGTAATCCTCAGGCAATCCGCCCTTGGCAACATGTAATAGAGCCCCTCTCGGGCTACCTACTACTCTTAGAAAACCTTTATCACCACGCGGATCACTTTGCGAGCGCCTGGAATTTCGGGCCTCAGGATTCTGATACGCGAAGCGTAAGTGCAGTCATTGAGTTGATGGCAAGGCGTTGGCATCGACCCGCATCGTGGAGCTTAATCGACGCGGAACAACCGCACGAGGCACAACTTTTACGACTAGACTGTCGTCGTGCGAACAATGAATTAAACTGGCGTTCACGCTGGTCGCTTGAAATTGCGATCGAGAAAATCGTAGCATGGCATCGATCATTCGACGAACACAAAGACATGCTCGCGCTTAGTCTCGCCCAAATCATTGAACACCAAACTCACCCACGATGAAGTAGTCGTTTTTGTGCGTCGTGACAAGCATGCCTAACGATTTTTACCAAATAATTTTTGCACTAAGTTAACTGAACCGCCTTCAGTTAGATGCTCATAATCCCACGTTGTCAGCACCTGCTTGTTTTGATATTGAGTAGCCACTTGGCATGCATGCCGATTGCACAGTGCATCAAGTGCTGAATGAAATCGTACTTTTCTGGTCTCACTCATCGTAGCAAGCGCTTGGTCTAGCTCGATAATTGGCGACAAACCTGTATTGACGACTGCGCTAATCTGGTCGATGTAAAGGCCTCTCTTTAACAGATATACGGGTAAAGATGGGTACCACTGAGGCACTCCGCCGATCACTTCGATTGCAGTGCTGGGTAATTCTTTTTTTATTGCATCGAGCGTGGCCGCCAATTCACCGGCCATATCAATGTCCTTATAAAGGATCCAATTCGCAAATAAAATTAAACGCTCAGGCCTGAGCGTCTTTATCTGCTCGAATACGTATCGATTGATATCTTTGCAAAATGGTCGCCAGGTTTGATTGATCGAAAGTACAGGCGGGCAACCACTTGCAGAATATTGCGCGACATGCTCAAACTGATGCTTCAACCCAGGGTAGAGGGCGGCGGCGTTGGAGTCGCCCCAGACCATAGCTCGTAAAGGTTTGCCGTCACCGACGCCGGCACAATCCTTGCCAAATGAGTGATACGACTGCTCGGGCTGAAGAAAACACTGACCCACTCGCCAGAGCGCACCGACATCGTAATTAGTGTACGACCACAGCTCTTTTTGTTGGGTTGAGAATCGATTTTCAAAACCCTTAGTCAATACACCAGATGCGCCGAAGACTACCAAGCCAAGGCTTGAGCATAAAACAACTATGACGAGACCTTTTGTGCTGATCAATCCCTGCCTTCTAAAGGGCTGCTCGACGAACTTGTAGCTGACCCAACCAAAAATCAGGCTTGCTAGAGCAAGTAATGACGTAACGAACCGACTGGGTTCATCAACAGAAATATGCCGGGAAAAGGCCAGCAGGGGTTGATGCCATAAGTATGCGCCGTAGCTCACCAACCCAATTGCCGTCAAGGGTTTAAGTTCAAATAATCTCGATACAAATGTTCGCTGCTCAACACCGAGCAATATCAATCCGGTTCCTAAAGTCGGCACGAGCGTCGCCCAGCCGGGGAACACCGTATTCTTATCAAAAGAAATAATCGAATACAGTATTAACAACAAACCAGCCGCGCTCAATAACTCAGCGCTCCTAATGGATAATTCATTCTTATTATTTGAATCTAATGCGTAGCATGCAACCGCAGCCCCTATTAAAATTTCCCACCCTCTGGTGGGCAGCATAAAGAATTTAAATGAAAGCTTCTCGACAAAGACCGACTGAAGCATTAGTAGCCCAATCAGCGCGATAAATAGTATGAGCCAAAGTAACGTCGTCTTCTTGCAGCGCCGCGTCCAAAGCAAGAAGAACGGAAAAAGCAAATAATATTGCTCTTCGACCGCAAGGCTCCATGTGTGAACAAGTGGTGAGAAATCAGTTGAGGGTTCGAAATAAGTATTATTACGCCAAAAATAAAAATTCTGTAAAAAAAATGGGATTGTGATCAAGGCACCAGAAAACCGTTGCATGTCGTAGGGCAGCAAGAATATCCAGGCAACAGGCAAGCAACAGAAAATGACAAAAAATAATGCTGGTAGGATACGCCGTGCTCTACGTTCCCAAAATGCGCTCAAAGAAAACGTCCGATCTTGCATTTGCTGCAAGATCAACGAGGTGATTAGATATCCACTAATTACAAAAAAAATGTCGACGCCAACATAACCACCGGCAAAACCGATGACATCAGCATGAAAAAAGATGACTGACATAACGGCCAAAGCCCTTAAGCCATCAATCTGCTTTTTATATTTCATTTAGTTCGACGCACAAGAGGGCTGAATTTTTTTGACGTTATTTCAATAGAAATATATGATCGTGGTGACTGATTTTTTCTTTATGAATGTAGCCATATTGACTTAGATACGCTGTCAATACCTCTGGGCTTCGGGTTTCAATGCACATGAGCTTAAACTTATATGCCTCATGATCAACTCCTTTCAGCACCTCGATTTCTACACCCTCTACATCCAGAGACAGGAAATCAATTAATTTGGGCGCACGCGCTTCAATCAACAATTCGTTTAAGGGCCGTGCGATGGCGCCGTATCTGAAGACCCTCTCAGTATCTGTTGCTAAATAGCGTGAACCACTTAGAGCATGCTCGGCGGGATCGGCTATGTCAGACTCTAGCCCGATCGCAGCAGACATGTAGTGGGCGTAAATCATTTCTACGAATTTTTCAGGGTAATCAAAAGACGTACACGCGTTACAAAAGAAAGTGTTTCGAGGAGACCTATTTGCTAGACACTGTAAAAAATTATTAGGTGATGGTTCGATTAGTATGCCTGACCAGTTTTTATGCAACTCAAAAAACAAGGTGTTCGAAAAGCCAATCCCATCGGCAGCGCCTAGTTCTACATAATACCCATCTCGGTAATCAAGATATTTTTCGATAATTGCATCGATCTGTTCTGCGCCATGGTATTTTCGTACTCGCAGTTTTGTATCTCTTAGCAGTCGCCAAAGCATCGGCGGAGCGAGTCCCTTAATGATAGATCTTATTGTGTATTTATCAGACATCGCGATACCCCTATCAGCTTGATGGTCCTCATCACTTGATTCATATATTAATTAACCGTGAGCCCGTACTTACTTGTAATCGCTTCAATCGACAGCAAGGTGAAGCTTGGCGACAGTTCGTAAATAATTTTGACTACCTGACATACCGAGAAATTTATTTGGTATACCGATACGCCTTACTCGTGGCATTCGTTTGATACTACGTTCACTGTACAGATCACCTAACGCTTCCATAATCGAACTGCCAAAGCCGCCATTCAATTGGTGCTCTTCTATCGTTACAATTTCTTCAAAGTTTTCCGCCAAATTAATTAAAGCTTTGCGATCATAGTTGCCGATGAAAGGGACACTAAATACGGCGTAATTTAGTGTCTGCTGCTCTAAGTCTTTCATCACTACACTCAGCATCGCGCCGGTTGAGAGCACTGCCGTTACGTGTCCTACACGAACTGGTAAAAAATTTCCCGGCGTGATTGCTAACTGTACTGAAGGGTCGTGAATACATGGCTCGCCAGACTTGTTAATACGAACATAACCTGGCCCAGAATACGCCGCCATGAACCTCGCTGCAGCTGCGGCCTCAACTGGATCTGCTGGCGCACAAACAAGCATGTTAGGAATTACGCGTAACATAGCAATATCTTCTGTCGTATGGTGAGATACGCCTTGCGGTCCGTAGGCGTAACCTGCCCCCACCGCAACAATCTTGACGTTCGCTTTGTGATAACAGACGTCGTAACGGATTTGCTCCATACAGCGAAGAGTGGGAAAGTTACCAATAGAATAGGTGAATACGTTATAGCCCTCCCTAGCAAGTCCGACGGCTACTTGGGTCATATTCTGTTCGGCGATGCCTACGTTTAAAAATCGCTCTGGAAACTTAGCGGCGAAAGGCTCAAGAACCGAATAGCCAAGATCGCCGCAGAGTAGAAATATATCCTTGTTGTTTTCTGCAAGAGCAGTCAAGGTATTGATGAAGGTGTTTCGCATATTAGAGAACTTCTATTTCACGACATGCGGCATGATAATCATCTTCATTCGGCGACTTATAGTGCCACGCCAGTTTGTTCTCCATAAAACTTACGCCTTTCCCCTTGACCGTATGCGCGATCACGCACTTAGGCTTACCCGCGCGGTTAGCTTTAGCTTTTCTAAGCGTCGACGCTAACTGTTCGAGGCAATGGCCATCGACTTCTGTGACATCCCAATTGAATGCTTTAAATTTGTCAGCGAGTGGTTCGAGGCCCATCACTTCTTTAACAGACCCAAAGCTTTGTATTTTGTTGTAGTCGACGATCGCGATCAAATTATCTAGATGATGATGCGCTGCAAACATAATCGCCTCCCAATTCGACCCTTCGTCCAATTCACCATCGCTCAAAACTACAAAAACGCTTTGAGGTTGCTGCCTGCGCTTTGCTGCGATTGAAACGCCGCATGCAACGCCTAAAGCATGCCCAAGGCTACCCGTTGATAGCTCAACCCCTGGCAATTGATGATTGATATGCGAGGTGAAGTAAGTGCCATCAACCGTGAAGCCATCAGCTAACGCATTAGGCTCAAAAAAACCCTTTATATCTAACGCTGCATATAAGGCAGTGCAAGCATGCCCCTTGCTGTAGTACAAGCGATCCCGTGAAGGGTCCGCGATTCGAGTTGGAGAAATATCTAAAACCTCACCATATAAAACTGCAAGGATGTCGGCTACGGACAAAGCGCCTCCCACGTGCGAAGTTCGCTTTTGGAAACACAGTGTGACAATCTTTAAACGAATATTCTTTGCAAGTGTTGCAATATCAATCATGACTCTCACCTGTGATGATCACGAAACCAATCGAGCGTCCGAGATATCGCTTCCCTTAAATCGACCCTGACATCTAACGCTAACTCATCTCGTGCTCTTGAAATATTAGGCACATAACGCTCAGGTGGCTTACCAAACAAGGGTTTGCCTTTGATTTGGATCGTTGGCGCTACTATACCTGCAACCTCTGCTGTCAGCTTAGCAAGTTCATGAATAGAAATCGCGTCACTTGAGCCGACGTTGTATGAACGGCCCGCCTCACCTTGCACGAGGATACGCAACAGCCACACCACGAGATCGGTACCGTACAGATAAGATCTAACGGCTGTACCATCCCCATTGATCAGAAAAGGCTCTTGTTTGATTGCATGAAGAAGGAAATTTCCTGCAGCGAACTGCTTGTTTAATGCGAGATAAGGCCCGATTTGAGCAAACACTCGCGCCGCTTTGCAGGCCATCAAACCGTCAGCTGAATAGGCTGTACCTAACCATTCAGCAGCCAGTTTACCGATGCCGTACGCCGCTCCAAGATCACTTCCTCGTGGAGCGCCAAAATAGTCCTCACCAACAAGGTCAATCGTTGCTGGGATTGGGCCATAAACCGCCCCAGAACTTAAAAGCAATACATGTTGTACGCGTTTTTCGCGACAAAACTCAAGTAGTCTCTTGGTGCCTGTAACGATAACATCGAAGGTCTCTAACGCAGGATTGGTTGTGATCACATCTGTTGCCGCATGTATGGCGTGCGTGAAGACTCCCGCCGGAAACTGAAAGCTTCTGATATCGCCTTCGATAAAATCAACAACTGACCTGTCACTAAGATGAGGGTATTGGCTTCGAAACAGATCAGGTACTCGACTCAAAACCGTTAACTTTAAATTTAAACTCAACGCTATATTTGCGTAGGAAAGCGCTTCGAGCAACCAACGTCCGATATACCCCGTACCACCGGTAAGAAATATATGCGAGTTTTTTAGCTCAAGCAAATCTGGTGCTGCTTGCTCGGTAATTTGCTTCAAGTCGGATTCGAATATACGCATTACTTGAGTCAGCTTTGGTTATGCAAGATTATCGGCACGCGAGTCATTTCAGCGCAAGGATTTCGGTAAGACGCTGATCAAAACTTAATTGTCTATTCGTCTGTGGATCCATTCTCAGAGACAACTCGCTTTTTAAAACCACGATAAGTACCAAAATAGCCATTTCTAATTCTTTGCCTAACGAGGTTCTACCTAAAACATCTTGTTTGTAATATTTCCTGTTACGCAAGAAAGTTAGCCAGTAAAGATAGTCATAGCCCTCTACTCCCCAAAAAGCATCTTCCCAATCAATCACTAGAGGCGTTGCATCCCCTTGACACATAATATTTTTAGGGCCAAGGTCCCCATGGCACAGCACGACAGGCAAACGATCAATATGTTCTGAAAGAAGTGAAAAATTTTTTTCAATTCCCGCGTGTATCACAGGACTGATTGCGTGATCCGCATAGAGCCGAGCGAGTGAGCCCACGCCTTCAACAAAGAGCGTTGATATTGTGTCATCAGGCGCAACGATATCCAGCGTGGGAGTGCGTTTGAGTTGTGTCGTATATCGCGCCGTTAAACTCATGATTTGACTCGGTTCAAACTCGGGTTGAGGGTATTCAAACTCATCCATCAATAACGCAACCCTAATCTGCTGATCGAACGTCAACTCAACCCTGCTCATTTCGCTTTCACCTGCGTACAAAAAGCGCAGGAGTCGTATTTCTTTTTCGATATTTTGACGACCTGCGGCACTGAGGTGCGTTTTTAAAACCATGGGCCGCTGGTCAACTTGTAGCGAATAAGTCAACCCCAACGTGCCTCCAGTTAAACGCTTAATATTTGAAGCAGATATGTTTTGCTCTTGCAGTAGCAGAGCGAGTTGACTCTCATCTAAGGGACTCTCTAAAGGCTGCTCTCGACGATCGCAAACAAAGTGTCTTATCTTACTCAGCACGATAGTATTGTTTTAAATAGTCAACTTGATCATATTTGAAATGCCTGGCTAAAGCAGTCGTACCTGCAACGATTTGAGATTTTTCATCATCAGTTAGTTCATTTATTACGCTTTCGTTATAGGCCTTAGTACTTTTAAGAACGGTGCCCCAAGGCGCAATGCTATCTTTTATCTCAACGCCATTCCAACTTGGATAGAGCATCGTGGGCGCATACTCAACGCCGATAAAGCTCGCAACATTTTTCATGAACTGCTCTTTGTCTTCCACCAGATCCTCGTATCTAAATATACGCACGTTATTCGGAAACTGTTTGGCGAACATCTCAACTGTTGAATGATAGATGTTCCAGGTAATAAGATATTTGCTCAAGGACTGGGGGAACGGGCGTCTCTTTGTGTCGCGGTACGCAGAGAACGGATTACGAACAATGTGCATGATTCTTACGTTCGGAAAATCACGAATAATACGATCTGCATCAATACCGATAGCCGGAGAGTAGCCCACATAAAACATCCCTTCTTGAGGCGTCGTATAGTAATTTCGCCAGGCCACAAAGGTCGCCCGAAAAAAAGCTTCGATCACTAATTTTCGGTTGTAGGGCCCTTCGCTCAAGAGACGCTTGAATTCGTTCAACCTGTCGGCTTCGTCAAATTGCAGATCCGCATCCTTAAACTTTGAGCCAGTTTTTTTCCTCAGAAAAGTCTTCATCTCTTCGTCGATCATTTGTTCGTATAGTTCTTGGGCAGTCAAGCCTTCGGGGAATTCTGGGTACCGATACTGAACGCGCTCGACAGAGGCCAGAAAATCGTTGAAATTACGATTTCCTAACTGAGACTCAAACGGGTACACCAATAACTGTGGGTGGCCATCAAGATGCCGGTGTGTAACGTTGCCACCGTGTTCAAAACCAGCAGAAACCATCACAAAGTTAAAGTTTGACATATATGCAAATTCCAAGAGGCAATTTAAGATTAGCTCAGGCTATTGTAGTGGTTATTGTGCGATGATTTTGAGCGCTCTTTCTATCGACCACCTCTATTCGAATTAGCGGTAGAGACGTATTTGTTCTTCGTCGAATGTAATCAAGGAGACTTGGGAGCAGTGGCTCCACAAGTCCTTAATGTGCGCTTATTAACTGCGGTGGCGCGATCAGCCGTCAAAATATCGATTTTTAGGTTCTGCTTACGTTTAACTCTTCACAAACAATATACGGCGGACGCTCTTGAGCTCGCATGTGCATTCGCGCAAGATACTCTCCAATGATACCCAAAGCTAAGAGCTGAGCGCCTGAAAAAATTGCAATAATAGAAGCGAGAAAAACGAAACCTGGTACTTCGCTTCCGCGTATTGCCCACAATGTCAAAACATAAACAAGAATCGCCAACCCCAAAATTGAAAAAATGAAACCTATCATACTGGCTAGTTGAAGTGGCCGGACCGAAAATCCCGTCATCATATTCATGGCGTGGTGAACTAGCTTTCGTGTTGTATAGCCAGACTCCCCCAGCGTTCGAACATCGTGTCTGACTTTCACTGCAGAAAAACGAGTAGTTCCCCAAGTAAGCAGCACATCGATATTCACGGTCGGATCTAGATAATTAGTAAAAGCATTTCTCAATCGCGTTTTGAAAACTCGCAAAGCACTGACTTGTTGGGCATTTTTTGCCCCCAGCGTACCTCGTAGCGCAAGTTTAAAGAGCTGCGAAGCCAAGCCTCGAGCAAGACCATGCGGTTCGTGCTCGGGAGGACCGTAAACCACATCGTGACCTTCAGCAAGTTTTGCGAGGAGTTTTGGAATTTCTTCTGGCGGATGCTGAAGATCATCATCCAGCGTGACAATTACCTCGCCTTGCGCTGCCCGAATGCCGCATAAGAGAGCATTATGTTGACCGTAGTTGCGGGTCAAACGAAGGCCTCGGATCCGCTGGTCTTTTGACGCTAACAACTCAATTATCTGCCAAGAATTATCACCACCACAATCTTCTACAAAAATAATTTCTATACCATCCGTGTCCGTGCCAAATTGCTGTGTAATGCGGCGCACCAGCTCTGGCAAACTTCCAGCCGAACGATAAACAGGAATGACAAAAGAAATCATACTTTTCGAAATACACCGAGAATTGATGTTCCCCAAGGAAATTGTAGCCTCTGCCCTATCGTCGATTCTGCAGCAAATAATGCGAAAAGAGCTGCGTTGATCGGGCCCATTGGTACTTTGTGGGATTGGTGCAGCAACTGTTGTTTTTGGGTTTGATTCAGATCGGTAATATTTTTTGCTCTCCGAGTAAGCCAATACAACGGACTGAGAAAGAACATAAAGTAACGCGCATCGCAAAGCTGGAGACCAGTCCGCTCTGATAACGACTTCAAGTCTTGGCGATTGTAGCGGCGAAGATGGCTAACAAGCTCATCATTGTAGTTCCAGAATCGCTGTATCGCAGGCGCGGTAATGAACAGGTACCCACCAGCCTTTAACCCCTTTGCCGCCTGCATTAAGGCTTCAGCATCGTCTGGCAGGTGCTCGATGACATCGAGAAGAAAGGCCACATCCCAACAGTCTTCCCAATGAAGATTCATAATATCGATTTGGTGCATTGCAATATTAGCTGGCAACGCTCCTTTGGCCATTATCAATGCATTTTCGGATGAGTCAGCCAAGGCAAGCGTTGAGAAGCGTTGTGAGCGGCGTTCGCTCAAGTATCGCACCCATCCCCCCGCCCCACCCCCAAGATCCACCGCAGATAAAGGACGAGCCTCCATGCGTGTGTGTCGGTCCAAAGACGCCAACAAAAACCGATGCCTCCCCCTATACCAAAAGTGCTTGTCCTGCATACGCTGGAGGATCTCAAAACCCTGCTGGTCGTATTCGTCGTTGCGGTGTATGACGGCCGAGGTTGAACGGAAGATACCATCGGCGTCTAGGATCGGGGGGCTACTCACGTATTGATTCCTCGGCAAACTTGAAACTGAAAAGATATTATGAGCAGCTTGGCTAGTTGACATCCATCAATACGCGAGCAAGTTCAGCTGCAGCCATCAAACTCGCTTAACTTTTAACAGAACCGAGCTTACAAGACCACCAATTCATGTGAGAAAATTCCATCAAACAACCGCTTCGTTCAGCACAAATCACCGAAAAGTACTGGACGTGGAATGCATTTACTTTAGCAGACAATAGGAAGGCTATGGAAAAAGCATACCCAGTAATAATAGAGCCCTTAAACTATCAGCATTTGGAACAAGTCATTTTATTATTACAAAACGTGTCCACTTACCTTCCACCTGTAAGATGCCATAACGAAATTTGGACTGCTTTTCAAAGCCAATCAAATGTTCATTCCGTCGTAGCCATTAAGGGTGATATCGTGATTGGATATGGCTCCATAATAATAGAACTAAAGATAAGAGGAGGCAAAATGGGGCACATTGAAGACATCGTCTCACACCCCAATCAGCGAAACAAAGGAATCGGAAAGATGATTGTAAGTGCCCTGTATGACATTGCCCGATCTAAGAGTTGTTATAAAGTTTCGCTTCAATGCCAGCAACACAATATTTCTTTTTATGAGAAGTGTGATTTCAAATTAAGTGGCACGACCATGCAACGATTTATAGAATAGAACGTCGCCCAAGCGAATACTATACTTTCCGAGGCTCAGTCTAGCAAAAATTAAGCAGCCCGATCAGTGACAATAAAGTTGCCCCTGTAAAATCCGGGCAACAGAACCCACTCATATCTCGCTTAGAAAATACTATACACATGTCACCACATTGGACCAGACAAGCCGTAGAATTTTAGTTTGGCAAAATCAAATACCATGGCAACAGAATTTTGCGTAGCGGCAACTAAATAGGCCATTCGTTCAAAGCAAAAATGCAGGCGGTTCTCAATCGCGCGATAATTCAATCTGCACGACTGGATTGGCAGAGACGGGGATTTAGATTCGCGCTTGCAATCTCGTAAATTACCGCATATATTGGGCGCGCAGATGTTAGTGCCCTTGAGTGTAATTTAGTTTTCTTTTCATAAGATCGAATACGTAATTGTTTTTATAGTTCACGGCCCAGTTGAATATATTTAGGTTCTTTTTTATTTGCAGCGGGTGTCGGTCGACAACTAAATAAATGCTGATCGGTTGATCGGCTATGAACGCACGGTCTGCTTAAGTAAAACTCGGAAGATGCATCGGTTCGTATAACTTGTGTCAGATTGAGTATCGCAAAACGATGGCCTTTCAGTTTCCTGTTTTCAACAGCTTTTTGAAGTTGAGCACAAGGTTTTTTAATTTCGGTCGAGAAACGCACTAATCAAAACAATAAGAGAGCTGCTTAATTGAATCCGCACCTTACGTTGGGTAACCTGCCCTACCCTATTATGTCTGTCGAGCACGCCTTCATTAAATTAGACTTCACGCTGCCATTCAGTCAATCGCAACCTGTTTTGGCAAGGAATATAAATCAATGAACACTCCGCCCGTTAAGAGCACTCCTTTCAACTTTCCTCACATGACGGGAAAAGAGCTAGCGTACATCGCAGAGGCACAACTCAACGGACAATTAGCCGGAGACGGTCCCTTCACTAAGCGCTGTCATGAATGGTTGAAGGACAATTCTGGTTGCGTGCAAGCGCTACTGACTCACAGCTGCACTGCAGCCCTTGAGATGACCGCACTTCTGCTCGATATCAGAGCGGGGGACGAAATCATCATGCCATCGTACACCTTTGTATCAACTGCAAACGCCTTCGTCCTTCGCGGTGCCGTTCCCGTTTTTGTTGATATTCGAGAAGATACCCTAAATCTCGACGAGGAAAAAGTCGAGGCCGCGATCACATCGCGTACGAGGGCGATCGTAGCAGTCCACTACGCAGGCGTTGCTTGCAATATGGATCGTCTGCTTATGATCGCACGCATTCATGGGCTTTTTGTAGTCGAAGATGCGGCACAAGGCATGATGGCGAGATACTGCGGCAGGCCGCTTGGTAGCATTGGTGATTTAGGGACTCTCAGCTTTCATGAAACAAAAAACATAGTTTCTGGTGAGGGAGGGGCTCTTCTTGTCAACGATAGTAAATTAGTCCAACGCGCAGAGATCATTCGTGAGAAGGGCACTGACAGAAGTCGTTTTTTTAGGGGGCAAGTTGACAAATATACTTGGCAAGATGTTGGCTCATCTTTCTTGCCAGGCGAGTTGATTGCGGCGTTTTTGTGGGCACAGCTTGAGGAAGCTCGTAACATCACAGACAAGAGGCTAGCGATCTGGCAGCGCTATCATGCAATGCTAGAACCGCTTGAGGCTGCGGGAATTTTGCGTAGACCGATAGTGCCAGCAGACTGCACTCACAACGGACACCTTTATTACGTGCTGTTGCCGACAGCACGTGCTCGATTAACTACCCTCAACAAATTTAAAAGGCACTCAATAGGCGCAGTTTTTCACTACGTCCCGTTACATTCCTCGCCAGCTGGGATTCGTTACGGCAGATGCCACGGATCATTGGAAACGACCAACTTACAATCGGACCGACTAGTTAGACTTCCATTATTTATAGGACTGACTGACGAGCGCCAAGAGCAAATCGTTAATCTT
This sequence comes from Zwartia hollandica, assembly GCF_019923725.1. Classification (GTDB taxonomy): domain Bacteria; phylum Pseudomonadota; class Gammaproteobacteria; order Burkholderiales; family Burkholderiaceae_B; genus Zwartia; species Zwartia hollandica. Next base: position 496,716 of record NZ_JAHXRI010000006.1, on the reverse strand, counting down.
CTCGCGACAACGAGCCATGCAACATAGAGCATCGTCGATTTTTGATCGCACAGATCCCGTTGCAAACAAACCTACAAATCGCGAGAAGATACCTACCAATGTAGATTTCAAATACCAACTAGCCGTGATGCTAGTCATTTTTACGTCGAGCGCGCTTTCTATTTGGCAGGGCCTCTTCTCTGTCGACCCTCACCATTGGGGGCTAATGGTGAGCAACGCAAAAGAATTGCTAGATGGCCTACACCCGAATCATGATGTCGGTTTATTTTACGGCGTACTGACACCCCTCCTACAGGGCACAGTATTCAACCTCACATCGCAAAGTATTATCTCAATACAGGCTACAACAGTAGCACTCTACGGACTGGGGCTATTCCTTTTGTTCCGATTGGCTTACACCACAACTCAGGACAGCAAACTTTCTTTTTATATTTTATGTAGTTGCGTCCTAGTGCACCCAATCGTAATTTACCCTTGGCCAAACTATGTTGCGTTTCCATTTCTAATTGGCGGCATCTGGCTTTCGATATTGGATGCGCCAAACAAATTCGACTGTTTTACCGGTGGTTTGCTTCTGTCCTTCGGAACCCTCGCACGAACGGAATATATACCTCTTGCAGTATTTATTTTATTTTTATCCCCTACTGTTGACCTTTTTATAAAACGTGCATCCTGGCTAAATGTCTTTACGCGATTATTTTGTTCATTTTTGGGACTCGTTATCCCGTTGTGTGGTTTCGCCTTTTATCTGATCCGCAACGGTCTAGTCGGGTATTGGGTCGACAACGCATTTACATTGCCGATGCTGGTGACCCCAAAACTCTTCGCCCATATGCACGGCTTTAGTATTTTTGATAGTTTTATTCGAATCGGTATTTGGGGGGCTTCTCAATTCAATTTGAGATTAATCATTATTTACTTAATGATTTTACTTAATATTATATATTGTTTAGCTTACATCATAAAACGATTCAGGTTAGATAGCCATCCTTCTTTATTTAAAGTCTCATTGATATCGTTGTTATTGGTTGGTCAATTATTGCATTTGCCTGAAATCTTTAGGATGGCAACTGGGTCTATCATTGGACTTATTACTTTCTATACTTTATTAAAAAAAATAAAATTAGCGGGGGGTTTTTTCTTTACTACTAGTTTTTTTTGGATTTTCATTTCTCCCCCAATAACAGTTGATTCCGGCAATTATTTTTTCCCAACAAGACAGACCATTTCGGTGGCCAAGTTCGTGCACGATCCGGTAATTTTTAAATATCAGCTTTGGCCAGAGCCTGTTTCAGATTATTACAGCAAAGTGTCTAAAGATATGACAGCAATAAAAGAGCTCAATTGCGGTGTTACATACCACTTCAATTACTCGATTGATGTGTTTCTTCATGTGATAAGCCCTTTTCGGAAGTATCAAGTTCTTCCATTTGATAACCCGTTGATGCATCCAGCTTTTAAAATAATCCGCCCTGAACTTCTGCCCATTGAAGAAAAGCAAAAAGACCTCGATGTGATGATTATGCGCTTGATTCCGAATGAGGAGGTCGACGCCTTTACCGCCCCGATGGGTTACTTTATTTACAAGAAATATTTGACACCGAGCATGGTCTTTGTGCCGGTTAATCACACGCTCATGCTGATGGTGCCTGAAACCTGTCGAGTCAAATAAATCGAGCGGTTTCTAGCTCGAACGAAAAAAGGATAACCATGTTAAAGCTGCTGGCTAACGTAGTGAAGTCTCGCTCTTTTTACAAAAAAATGCAGCGGCGACTGAATAACCAATTTGAAAGAGATGACTTCATTACCGCGCAGCTGACTCAGTTGCCAGAAAAGAGCAAGATTCTAGATGCCGGCTGTGGCAGCCAGCGATACAGAAAGTATTGTGATCATCTAATCTACAAGAGCCAAGATTTCGGTCAATACACAACTGACGAGAAACAAGTCATCAGTAATCTGGGGCCAGATAGCCGCGCAGAATACCAATACGGGCAGATTGACTACGTTGGCGATATTTGGAATATTGAAGCTGCAGATCAATCTTTTGATGTGATTTTGTGTACGGAAGTTTTTGAGCATATTCCATATCCCAATGAGACCGTTAAAGAATTCTCGCGGTTACTCTCGAAAAATGGCAAGTTGATCCTTACGGCGCCAAGCAATTGCCTCAGGCATATGGATCCGTATTTTTTTTACACTGGCTTTAGCGATCGCTGGTATGAAAAAGTTTTGACAGAGCACGGTCTGAAGATCGAAAGTATCTCTCCAGTGGGTGACTACAACAGTTGGTTGGCTGTTGAATTGGCGCGCACGCTTTCAACTCATTCATTCTTCGCAAAAATCTTGCTATTACCCGCTTTTTTGTTTTATTCCACTAGAAAAAAATCAACCGTGTCAGTAAATACTTTATGCATGGGATATCACGTCATTGCTTCAAAAATCTAGCCCTTAGGTTCTAAAGGACTCCCGCTCACCGATGATGTCAGTGTAGGATCCAAAGCGCTCGATGCGCCCATTAGCGACCTCAATAATATGAGTGCAATTTTTCAGCGTACTTAAACGATGGGCAACCAGAATCAGCGTCAGCTCGGCTGATAGACTGTTAATCGAATGCATCACTGCAGTTTCTGTCTCATTGTCTAAGGCACTTGTCGCTTCGTCAAAAATGATGACGTCTGCTTGCTTGTAGAGGGCGCGCGCGATGCCAATTCTTTGGCGCTGGCCGCCCGACAACTTCACACCGCGCTCTCCTACTCGAGTGTCATAACCCTCATCCCAAGACTCAATCGTATCGGCGATCTGAGCTTGCCGTGCGCACAGTTTCACTCTATTCATATCAATTTTGGCGGCGGGAAGGCCAAAAGCAATATTCTCAGCGATCGAGATATCAGCAAGAAATATCACTTGTGGCACATGTGCAATATGTGCCTGCCAGGATCGATAATTTTCTTCTGTCACAGTTATGTCATCTATTTTTAAGCTACCTGAAGTTGGTATTAGTAACCCCATCATGATATCTAGCAGTGTACTTTTACCGCTACCCGTTGAGCCAATAATCCCAACTCGGGCTCCCCTAGGTATGGTGAAACTGATATTCTCAAGTACGTTTACAGGTTTAGTGGTGTAGCGAAAGGATAGCGCCACAGCGCTGATGGCGTTTCGAAACGGCATCGCGCTTGGCACAGGCTCATCTGCGTAGGCCGGAAGGGGTTGCTCAAGCAGATCAAGCGCTTCTGCTAACAACGCTTGCCCTCCAACCATACCTGCCCAACTTGAATACGTCTGCTGTAGGATTGGTAGTAGCCGTTGCGCACCAAGTGCCAGGGCGCCTAGTAAAGGCACAGCACCGGCGACACCTTCATCCCTGCTTGCCAAGCCATAGGCAAGCAGGGCGATCAACACAATGCCAAGGGCTTCAATTACAAATCGTGGGCTATTACTAGTAGTACTGATGCTTGCATGAGCCAACCTAAGCGAAACGTCCGCCTTTCGATACACATCGCAATAGACATTTTGCGTGCCATCAATCAAAACATCCCTTATGCCTCCTAGTCCTTCCTGCAAGGCTTTAATGACTTGTGTCGATTCTCGATTGACTCTTTCGCCACTCGCCTTCAGCTGTTTTTTTACAACTAAGCTCACTACCCCATAGATCAACCCGAACCCAGTAAAAGCCATTAGCGCAACTTTGGGCTCGAGTGCAACCAACGTCGAAATAATCGCAAACAACATCAAGCAGGAGCTCGCAATCACTAGGATTGGAACGATTGCGCAATTCACGACGTTACTAGCTTTGCCTGAAATACCCGCAATCAAGTCACTGCTATTTCTCGCGATCTGAACCTCATAAGGCTGAAACAGGCTTCTTCGATAAATGCTAATACTTAGATCGGCGCCCAGCGCTTGGCTCAGCCGAGTTTGAGCCCACAATAGAGATAGTCGTAGGGCGCCAGATAATAATGCCGCAGATGCAAATAAAACCGTTAAGGGAAACAGTAAGTCCCTCGGTTCTGTCACGCCAAAGTATGTCGCTGCAATTTTTACAAACTGGATATCGAACAATCTCTCTGGTGAAATCAGCACCGCCAGAAATGGTAGGATCGTGCCTATACTTACGATTTCACCGATTGAACAAACAACCATCAATAGAAACAACAAGGCAAACTGTCTACGCCGACGTAAACTGATATGTGGCCAAAGGCGATACAGTAAAGGCAATAGCGATTGGGTTGGTTGCTCTTTCATCCCGAACATGCTTTAGTAGCTGAATTCACATTTTCCTTGAAGGCAAAGTACTGTGGCGCGCAATGTGCCGGTCATCACATCCTACCAAACGACTTGTTGTAGTATTTTAATCACTGCTTTTAGGGTCGAGAGGCTCTCTTGCGAGAAAACCCCGATGTGTCACCAAAAACAATTACATCCGATACCTTGCAAACTAGTGTCATTATAAAAACAGATATGCGTCATAATTTTTTTACTGTTTCCCTCGCCAACAACATCCCCGTTCTAAAAAGATCAATACCACAGATTAATCGATTTTATGATCACCCCGAGTTTTCAATAATATGTCCTAGCTCGGACGTTGAATTATTTTCTAAAGAGTTTCAAATTTTTCCAAATATAAAAATAATTCCGGAAAACACCCTGATTAGTTTCGATAAATTTTTCATCAGAGCAAATGCGTATTACACGGAAAAAACCGGTAAAACTTACACTGGCACACGTTTAGGCTGGTATTACCAACAAGTTTTAAAAATTTCATTCCTCATTGAGCAACAGTCCGTTACCCTTCCCATTGTGATGTGGGATGCTGATACGATCATGCTGTCGAAGATCGAGTTTTTTAATAAAAATCACTCCGTTCTCTATGGATCACTGTTAGAGTTTCATCAACCCTACTTTCAGTCGTTAACTCCTATTTTAGGAGTTTTGCCAGCAGGATTTAAAGCCTTCACTGTTCAATTTTTTTCGTGCACAAAGGCTGAGCAGGCGTTCTTGATTAGCAAATTAAATCAATATATGTCACGCTCGCAGAACACCCCTTCTGCTCAGTGGATCGCAGATGTTGTTATTAAAGCCGTCATTGACACCCATGGAGATTTTGACGTATCCCTTTTCAGCGAGCAAGAACTGGTCGGCTTATCAAATATACTTTGCTCGGGTCAGCCGCAAAGACCGCTCGCGTACCTTCGCTGGGGCTTTGAAGGTATCCTCGGCTCCGCGCAGATTTTTTGGGTGACACTACTGGGCTTTAACCACCTTACGTACGAAAATGTTGATTCGATTCTCCACCAGAAACAAGGCTGGTTCAAACTTTTAGCCTTTACGCTAAAAGAGTTTTATAGACAAAAATTGAAAATTCGAACGGCACCCTCTTTACCCAAGTCTTAATATTGAATATGCATCGTTCACCAATGAAATCCATAAAGTCGCTACTAAAAAAAGTTCCGTTTATCGTTCAAATTAAGCGGCGATTAACTGCGTTCAGTTATATCGGGCTTAAACTTATATTCAAATCTCTGAGAGTTGTTCTATGGGAGCCTCTCTTCCGAACAGAGTTAGTTAAAAAACTTGTGTTCGACACCACACAAACGCACGGCGTGCTGGCGGCCAACACTGGACAAGAAACGTTTGTTGTCTCTTCGCACGACCGAACGATTGGTCGAATGGTGTACGCCCAGGGTTTAAAAGATGCTGATAATGTTGCGCAGGTCATCGAACTACTCGGACCGAACCATACAAGATCTTTACTGATCGATATTGGTGCGAATATTGGCACAGTGTGCATCCCTGCGATTAAGCGCGGGATGTTTAAAGCGGCAATTGCAATTGAGCCTGAACCTTTCAATTACTCAATCCTGAAAGCCAACATCCACCTCAACGGTCTTGACCAACGAATCTCAACTTTCAATATTGCCTTGGGCGCCAAGGCCAACGAAGAGCTCGTATTTGAATTATCCGAATCGAACTACGGAGATCATCGGGTCCGTCTTTCGGCCGAGCCCGGTTTGCATGGCGAGGTTAGCCGATCGACCATCGTGGTCCCGTCACAGCCGTTCGACACAATATGTACCGAACTAGACAAAAATGATGCGGTGATTTGGATGGACACTCAAGGTTATGAGGGTTATATCCTGTCTGGGGCAAAAAATGCGTTGGCCATCGGCGTCCCACTAATTGTTGAATTTTGGCCTTACGGCATGAATCGCCTCGGTTCATTTCAATTATTTAAAGAGGCATTGCTGAGTGGTCAATACACGCAGTTCATTGACCTTGGTGGTTCGGGCTTGCCAGAGCGACTGAGTTCGAGCAACCTAGATGGCCTATATGACAAGATCGGTTCAAATGGGGGATTCACGGATCTGCTAATCACCTCCTCGTAATTAGCTATCGCTCTGGGCGCCATGATTTTCGATACCTTTTCAAAACTATCGACACCTCCTCTCATCTTCGTGTGGCTGGGGGAGAAATTTCCAGGATGGATGAAATCGGCTTTGCTGATGAACCAAAACCTGTGCGCAATCGACACCATACTGATCTCAAACTCTGCAGCTGGTCATGTCTTAGGGTTCAAGCATCAAATTTTTCTCGAAGACTTCTATACTCCTCCTGCAGCATTGAACGTTCGTTTAGCAGGGCTGAATCCCCGGTTTCGCGGGGGTTTTTGGAGCAAAACGACAGAGCGCTTTTTTGTCTTAAAGCAATTTATGGACAAGTTTTCTATTTCTGCTTGTTTTCACGCTGAGATAGATAATTTAATTTTTGACATATCGAAATTAGCGGTAGCTGCTGACGAAATTGGTAGGGGCTTCTTTTGCCCCAGAGACGCGATTGATCGCGGTGTGGCTTCGCTCGTCTACATAAACGAAAAAGAGGGGCTCAACGAGTTACTGTCACTTGCTGCTGACAAAGGCCATTCGTTAAACAATGATATGTACTTGCTGGGCCATTTGTTGCAAACCTCGGCTACATTTTTTTCATTGCCAACCGAAAATGTTTTTGCTGAGCGAGGGAGCACGGACTGGACCTGTGTCAACTCAGTATCAGTGGGAGGCATTTTCGACGCGGCTGCAATTGGACAGTTTTTATTTGGCATAGATCCCCGAAATACAGGGCCTCTATTGTTCAATCACTTTGAAAATGAAAACTGCGGCTATGATTTGAAAGCGTTAAGTTACGAAATTAACGCGACCAAAAAATCATTTGCGTTGATTCGTAAGGCTGACGGGTTACGCGTGAATCTTTATAACTTGCACATTCATAGTAAGCTTTTCAAACAATTGAGCAATCCGCCTCGAGTCGCCCAGATTTTAAATAGTGCGAATAATGGCGATAAAACCTTGATGACACTAAACCTACACAACAATTTTCTGTTCAAGAAAATTGTTGCTGGATGGCACAAACTGCTACGTATGGTTGCCGTCCCGTAACCGGTCCGTTTACCTCGCTCAATAGACTTCAGGATTGATCATTTTAATGAACCCCACCGCTATCAAACTACTTCGTCACCTAGGCGCCCTCGACCTCGGCGAAAAGATTGTCCGGGGAAAGCTCAGCGCGTCGGGCTTGAAAAACCGCGAGAAAGAAACAAACTTGCAGACTCTGCTTGATCGCCATTTTTTAGCTATCTCTCAGCCCCACCATCCGTGCCGTGAAACGCTATCAACGGCTTTGAGTCTCTTGGGCGAGCGACCCGCCCTGATTATCGAGACTGGCTCATCCGCATGGGGAACTAATAGCACGATGCTCTTTGACTCGTACTGCAATAGCTTTGGCGGGGAATGTCGTAGCGTCGACATTCGGCTTGAACCGTTACTCACCCTCCAGCCCTTAGCCACCTCGCACACCAAACTTTACTGCGACGACTCAGTTTCATTTCTAAATAAACTATCTCTCGAAGGAGATAGAATCGACTTGCTTTATTTAGACTCATGGGATGTCAATTGGGATGACCCAATGCCCAGCGCGATTCATGGACTAAACGAATACCTTGCAGCAACAAAAAACTTGAAAACTGGTTCATTGGTGCTCATTGATGACACTCCTAAATCCGTTGAGAATATTCGAGTCGTGCAACCTCTGTTAGCAACTCCATACGAACAGTTTTATGAGCGTTTCGGCTTTGCTCCGGGCAAAGGCGCACTTATAAAACAACTGATAGAGACGACGGGGCGCGGCACAATCCTCGCGCACGAATACCAGCTACTCATCCGCATATGAAGGTCATACCGCGTATTCGTGGCGGGCTTGGCAATCAACTCTTTGCCTATGCGGCTGCGCGGCGTATAGCCTTAGTGAATAATGCTGAATTAGTTCTCGACAATGTGAGTGGCTTTAAGTACGACCACACTTATCAGCAACAATATCACCTCGATCGCTTCAATATCAAAGCGGCACTGGCATCTCCACAAGACCGTTTTGAGCCGTTTTCGAAGGTGCGGCGCTACGTAAAGCGCTGGATCAACCGAAGAATCCCGTTCGAAAAGCGTCGTTACATTCAACAGCAAGGTAATGCGTTTGATCCGCGCCTCTTGACCATACGCCCTCGAGGCGATTTACACCTCGAAGGGTACTGGCAAAGTGAGCGCTATTTTCAAGATATTGAGGATGTCATTCGGGTCGACCTCAATATCCAGTCCCCCGAAGATAACGAAAATATCCAGATGTCTGAAAACATTCGTAGTTGCGATGCTATTGCTCTACATGTACGATTCTTCGACAGCCCCGACATAGTCGGTGGAAATAATGCTACGAGTGAGTACTACAAGAAAGCACTCGCCGCGATGCAAGAGCGTGTGCCCACCGCGCATTATTTCTTATTTTCTGACGATATCGTGGCCGCGAGAGCTTTGATTGACCTATCTGAGCATCAGATCACAGTCGTGTCACACAATCCTAGCGATGCAACCGCCTACGCGGATCTTTGGCTAATGACGCAGTGCAAGCACTTCATAATCGCCAACAGTACCTTCAGTTGGTGGGGAGCCTGGCTTTCAGCGTACCAAGATAAAATCGTAATTGCGCCAGGTTTTGTCATACAAGGGAGCAAAACCGCATGGGGCTTTGATGGCCTGTTGCCAGATAGTTGGATCAAAATTTAGCTAGCAATACCCAGCTAAACGTTGCATCACCATGTGCCCAAACATAAAGTGAAAATCTTCTGCTAGCTGCATGTCATCGATTTCAGCCCAAACAACGTGTTGCGCAGCTTGCTTTAATTTTCCGCCACTGTAGCCACACAAGCCCAGAGTAACTGCGCCGTTTTGGTTCGCATACTCGACAGCTCGAATAACGTTCTCTGAGTTTCCACTTCCAGATATTGCCAATACCAGATCGCCCGGCTGCAAAATATTTTTTAGCTGCCCGACGAAAATATCCTCAAAAGAAAGATCGTTTGCATAGCTCATCATTAGGCCAATGTTGTCGACCAACGAACGCCCTCGAAAGCTGCGTTGCGTATGCATCGGAATCGTTTTATTCCAGTCGTTAATAAAATGTAAGGCCGTCATCGAACTGCCGCCATTACCTAGGGTAATAATTTGTTTGCCCCCAAGCCATGCATCTGCGACCACTTGAACGCCATGATCAATCTGTTCACGGTCAACGGCTGACAGTAGCCGTATCAGCTTATCTAGATACAAGCTTGCAATACCTTTACCCAACGCCATAGTATTGTTCCTGATCGAATACGATCTTTATGTATAAAAAATTATCCTGCTGCCAAGAGGATCAAGCCCTATCGGTATGGCTCTTAGGTTTGATAGCGCCTTCTTGATAGCGTCATGCCTCTCGGGTGGCGCAAACAACAACAAAAATCCGCCAGCACCCGCACCTAGAATCTTGCCGCCTTTGGCTCCGGCCTTTAAAGCGATGTCATACCACTGATCAATCGCTTGACTACTAATATTGGTAACAAGACCTTTTTTGAGCATCCAGTTTTCATGCAAAATCTCTCCGAACGCATCCAGATTATTCGCCTGAAGTTCATCTCTTAGATTGTAGGCGAGTCGCACCATCCTTCTGAGTGCGTCTAGTTTGCTTTGATTGTGAGCAAGTGATTCTGACTGTTCTTTTAAGATGCTAGCCGCGTTACGAGTGGTGCCAGTGTAAAACATCAATAAGCTTGACTGCAGTGACTGTAGGGTAGACGCCTTGCAGATCAATGGCGATACGATTACAGATTCGTCAGGCCTAAATTCAATTAAGTTAAACCCGCCGTAAGCAGCGGCATACTGGTCTTGTTTACCGATGGGCTCTTTACAAAGATCAATTTCGATGTGGCAAGCGTCTCTGCCAAGCACTTCGGCAGAACTGTACTTACCCATATAAGCATTTAAGGCGTGCAGTAAGCCAACAGTGAAAGAACTTGATGATCCAAGCCCAGTGCCTTTAGACGGAATATCAGCAATCGTTGTGATCTCAATGCCACCCTTCAACCCTAAATATTGCATACCGGCTTTAACAAGCGGGTGTTTAATATCGGCAACAGTATTTACTTCTTCGTTAATCGAATAGCCAACTCTAATGCCATCATCGAATTTCTTGTTCACGGTGACATAGATATACTTATCGATAGCCGAGCTGACAACCGCACCGATTTCTTCGCGCTGATAGAACGCGGGTAGGTCACTGCCGCCGCCCACTAGGCTCATTCTTAGGGGTGTTCGACTAATAATCATGTGTGAGTAATATTCTGCGGAGTCTTCAAGGGTAGTTTAACCTTGGTGGCGTCTAGCTTAAGACCATCTATTGTGGGAACTTCATCTAGCAGGCGCTCACGGTAAATTGAATTTGCGGCCTCCGGAGCATAACCGCGTCGTATATATTCAGTAAGAATCCGATTGCGGCGCTCTTCTTCTTCGATTTCGACATAAAAACGCCGAGCAGCATGCTTTGCCGTATCCGTTGCTAAAGCTGCTACACCCTCGATAATTACGATGTCATCCCGCTTAATGAAAAGGCTCTCTGCGTCTTTCTGCTGTTGGCGGGTGTGTTTCAAATAGACAGGCAATGATAAGGTGAGCGGTTGCTCGCCTCTCAAGTCAAGTTCGGCTAGGCACTGGTTAAGCGAAGTCATGGCGTGTCGTCCAAGCACGCCAGAAGAGCGCTCGGTCTCAGACAATATCCAGCGATCAGTCGAGAGCACATGACACTGGCGCCCCATCCCTAGCAAGGCGTACTTTAAAATGTTGGCAAAGGTGCTTTTCCCGCTACGCGCTTGTCCCCCAATAAAAACGAGTCCGCCCGGTTCAATTCCGGTTAGATCAGCAGCATATTTTTCTAAGACAAGAGGGTAGACGTCGAGTATCAAGGCCGCCGCAGTTTCAAGATCGGGAGCAATAAAATCGGCAACGACAGGGTATTTGTAATCTTTCCCAGCATACCCAGTTTCAACCAGTATTGACTTCAAGCCTGCGCGTTTTGCCGTTGCAACGTCTGTCGAGGTGTCACCAATCATCCAAGACTGTCCGCGATCAATATTCAAATCTATCGCAGCCTGATCGATCATTCCAGTGTTCGGTTTTCGACACTGGCAGGCAATCTTCAAATCGGCCCTTTCTCCAACAAAGCCTTTATCAGGATGGTGCGGACAGTAATAAATCCGATCTAAATAAGCAGCCTCACGGCCAAGCAACGTTTCTAACTTACGATGGATTTCAGTGAGGTCGTCAAAAGTGCACTCTCCCCGAGCGATGACGGGTTGATTTGTGACGAGACAGGTCTTATAGCCTTTGCGGTTAAAACGACGTATCGCTTGTGCAGCGCCATCAAGGAGCCGGACTTGGTCAACAGCCTTAAGGTGATCAACCTCTTCAAGCAGCGTGCCATCTCGATCGAGAAAAATGGCTGATTGCTTGTTGACCAATGATGCTTTAACTATTTTCCCGCTAATAAAGTCGGCCCTAACCTTGTCGATGCGGTCAGGAGTTCCGCAATCTTTGATGTATTCGGGGCTGTTATAGCCTCGTAACACCACTCCGTCACGAATCATCTGCGGAAACAGTTGCTTACCAAAATCAAGTTGGGTCTTGCTGTCACGTCGATAGGCGATCAGCGCCGCTTTGCTTAAACAATAGAGCGCTGCATTCACTAGATTAGGATAGTACCTGTCAGCTTTGTGTGGATAGGGGTGGAATTGGGTAATTGCACCAGACTCAGCCATTTCGACCAAATCAGAGTCTTGGGGATGATCATTTGGATGAAGAAAAAGCGTAGCACCCGTTGCCGGTAACCGCTCATGCGCCTTACAAAAACGATTTAAATCTACTTCGAGCATGGTGTCACCGTACATAACCAAGAACTGCTCTTCCAGTAGATCAAATACGTTTAGCACTGCACCCGCAGTGCCAAGCGGCACTTGGTCATCAATACATTGGACCGTAATACCCCAGTTGCCTCTGCTCTCACAAAAATCAACAATTTGCTGCGCTTTATGATTGACGAGAATCAAAATTCGGTCAAAACCATAACGCTTTACCAACAAAATCTGATGCTCGAGCAGTGGGGTACCAGAGACATCGATGAGGGGCTTGGGTAAGTCGCCTAATCTCTCTTTTAGACGCGTCCCCTTACCACCAGCCAGAATGACAACTTGCCTCATTTAAGGGTGATCTCTTGTTCGACAATGTCGGCTATCGCTCTTTTTATAGCCGCCTTTGAGTCTAGCTTAGGAGTCCAACCCAACTTCTTCAACTTATCAAGACAATATTGAAACTTAGGAACGTCGCCAACCCAACCGCGCTTTTCAACTCCATAAACAATATCTGCATTGGGGGACACACTAGCAACAACCGCTTCGGCGATATTACGAACCGAAACCCCCTCATCTTCAGCCCCTAAGTTGTACACGGCTAGTTTTTCACTGGCATTACTTTGAATTTCTAACATCCCTTCAATCAAGTCATCCACGTGAAGATATGCTTTTTGTTGCGTGCCATCACCCAGAACGTCTAACCGGCTTGGGTTAGCTTTGAGCTTGTTCACAAAGTCCAGTAATACCCCATGCGTGGCCGGCACACCAATTACATTCGGAAATCTATAAATAAATGCCTTATTTAAGAAGCTCTCGGCAGCCGCACTAATTGAAGCCTCTGAAGCCAGCTTCATTGCCCCGTAATTCGACAGCGGCAACAGCGGACCGGAGACTTCTGAAATGCTTCGATCGCCGTGATCACCATACACGGCCGAGCTTGACGCAAACGCCAGCACCTTGATGTCTAACGCTTTCATGACTTCTAGTACGTTAAAGGTCGTCATAAAGGTGTCTTTTAGATCAACAGTTGCGTCACTAACCCCCGCTGGGATGTCAGAATTAGCCGCTAGATGCCAGACCTCTGTAATAGGGAATCTCTCATGAAAAGTAGCAGTCTCGGCTAAAAAACGTGGTCTATCGGCACAATCAGTCTCTATAAAATGAAAGTTTGCCGCATTTTTGACTTCAGACAGATTCCGCAGAGTGCCTCGACTTAAATTATCCACACCAACGACAATATGTCCCTCGTTCATGAGTCGTTTAGCCAAGTTACAACCAATAAATCCTGCCACGCCTGTAATTAGAATCGACATCCGGAATATCCCAAGGTTTTGCAGCGTCTTTAGGCGCATTCAGCATTGCGTTCAACATTATATTAGGCATAGCGCCATGCGCGGACTCTGGGTAAGGCATTCATTCTGAAATACAATCTGGGAATGAATGACCAGAATGCCGCCGTGCCAGTAATTTCAGTCCTCATGCCATGCTTCAACGGTGCGCGTTGGATTGCAGAATCTATTGACAGTGTTCTAAATCAGACCCTGACTGCCTTTGAATTAATTATCGTCGACGGGGGTAGCTCAGATGGCTCAATTGATATTATCAAACGATATATTGAAAGAGACTCTCGGATCATTTTGCTCGAAAGACCAGGCTTGGGATTATCCGCCTCGCTAAACCTCGGCATTGAAACTGCGCGAGGGGAATGGATTGCAAGACTAGATGCGGACGACCTGTCTGAGCCCCAAAGGCTGGCATTGCAATTAGACGCCTCCATTCAAAATCCAAGGCTGGTATTTTTAGGTAGCGGCTTAACGGAAATTGACGAATGCAGTACCACAGGAAAATCCTTTCTTTATCCTGAACAAAGCAGTCGATTGCTCAATAACCTTCTGCGTTTCAAGAGGTTTCCGCCACATTCGTCGGCGTTTTATCGTACAAGTATTGTTAAAAAAGCAGGTGGGTACCGAACCGAAATCAAACGGGCTGAAGATCTAGATCTATGGTTACGCCTGTCCGAGCTAGGCGAATTGGGATCCGTCCCACAATGTTTGGTGCGCTATCGCAAACATGCTAACCAGACATCTAATTTTGAGGGTGGTACACCCCAAGTCATTGATGCACGGGTAGCCATGGTGGGCTACTGGCTAAGACGAAATGGCGTCTCTGATGCCAGCCGGTTTGAACATCCTCAGTATCAGTTGTTTAGGGCGTTTGTAACTAAGAAATATGCGAAGTACTTTCAACGCCATCTTGAACGAGACAGATTAACGTCACGATTTACCAATAAACGCACAAAATGGGGTCTGCTTTGGTTACTTGTGAAGCTAGCCATTACTAAGCCATTTTTTGTTTTTTGGCTGATCGATTTTCAGTTGTTTGGTGAACGAGTAGCGCCGAAATTTGCCAAAGAATGGGCATCAGCGCAAACACCTTCTGAGGTCGCGCCATGAAGGTCTTAGTTTTTAGCCAATATTTTTGGCCTGAATCGTTTCGTATCAACGAAGTAGCCGAATCATTACAAGCGGTAGGTTGCGAGGTAACTGTACTCACTGGTCAGCCAAATTACCCGCACGGCAAGACCTTTGAAGGCTATCGCGCCTCGCAGATTAGCCAAGAAATGCATGCCAAAGGATACATCATTCATCGGGTTCCCCTGATACCTCGTGGTAAAGCAAAAGCAGTCGGGCTCTTTTTTAACTATCTTTCTTTTGTTCTAAGCAGTGCACTAATCGGACCATTTGTGCTCCGCGGCCAGAAGTTTGATCTGATTTTTGTTTGCGGGATGTCACCTTTTACGCAGTCAGTCAGCGCTATTTGGCTTGGCAAACTAAAGAAGGCGAAAGTTGTTGTTTGGGTACAAGATCTTTGGCCTGAAAGCCTCGAGGCGACCGGCTTTGTTAAAAACAAAACCGTGCTGAGTGCCGTGGCGGCGGTCGTAAGTTGGATTTATCGCCACTCGGATTTGTTGCTTGTGCAGTCCAAGGGGTTTATTTCCTCAGTTCAAAACAAAGCGGGCAGCACCCCGATCAAGTATCACCCCAATCCCGGCGAACTGGCGTTTAACCACACAGCCAGTGACACACGACATGCCTCGGCTGTCTCGTTTAACAATGGGTTTAACATTGTCTTTGCGGGCAATCTGGGTACTGTTCAGGCGCTCGACACAGTCTTGGACGCCGCAGAGCAAATAAAAGAACATGCGGACATCAATATCGTGCTTATCGGCAGTGGCAGCCTGACAACATGGCTCGAATCCGAGATTAGACGCCGAAATCTGCGAAATGTGAGCATGCCCGGTCGATTTCCTGTTGAGGCAATGCCAAGTATTCTTGGCCAGGCATCAGCGTTACTCGTGAGTCTGTGCCGTGATCCGATTATTAGCAAAACAATCCCGAGTAAGATTCAAGTGTATCTCGCTGCTGGAAAACCTATCATCGCGTCACTTGATGGCGAAGGCGCTCGCGTCGTCGAGGAATCAGGTGCTGGTATAGGATGCTCCGCCGGAAACTCTACAGCGTTAGCGCACGCAATACTGAAGCTGCACGCATTGCCAACAAACGAGCTTGAATTAATGGGTCGAAAAGGTATTGAATACTATCAACAACATTTTGAACCGGCCATGTTGGCAAGACGACTACGTGAGTATTTCTCAACGTTACTTGCCAGTGACCCGAGTTTCACAGCAAAGGATGTCAAGTTTTGAAAACCACGCCACAAATTAGGATTTTGATTCTTGGCGCTTCTGGCATGCTAGGTAATGCTTTGTATCGCTTTTTTAGTACCAGCGAAAACTATGTGACGTATGGCACCTGCCGATCGTTGAGCCTATCTGAGCTGTTACCCGCTAAGCTACAACAGAATCTTATACAAGATATTAACGTAGAAAACGAATCAAGCGTGACTGAACTATTGTCACGCATCCGGCCCAACGTTGTTGTCAATTGCGTTGGTTTGGTCAAACAACTTGCCGAGGCCAACGATGCGATCGCGGCAATCAAAATCAACGCCCTGTTACCACACCAACTGGCCAGGCACTGCAAACAAGTTAACGCTCGGCTTATTCATGTCAGCACAGACTGCGTATTTAGTGGTGCAAAAGGAATGTATACAGAGCAAGATTTGCCGGATGCCCAAGACCTGTACGGCCGCAGCAAACTGCTGGGCGAGGTCGATTACGACAATGCGATCACGCTAAGAACTTCGATCATTGGACACGAAATCAACAGTCATCATGGCCTAGTTGATTGGTTCTTGTCTCAGACAGGCGAAGTGAAGGGCTACCGAAAAGCGGTTTTCTCGGGATTACCGACGGTTGAGCTAGCAAGAGTTATTAGGGACTTTGTGATTCCGAACTCAACGTTGCATGGCACTTATCATGTTTCAGCCTCACCAATTAATAAATACGAGCTGCTTAAGCTTGTCGCCGATGTCTATAACAAGTCTATTGCGATTGTGCCAGATGATAATCTGACAATTAATCGGGCTTTAACTTCGGCGCGCTTTAAACTCGCTACTGGATATAAACCTGCGACATGGCCTGAGCTTATCCGACAGATGCACGCTTATAGATAGACTTCTTGTGAGTAGTGAAAATGCTAAAAAACAAAGTCCTTTTGATTACTGGCGGAACTGGCTCGTTTGGCAATACAGTGTTAACCAGGTTGCTTGACTCTGAGCTGGCTGAAATTCGCGTCTTTAGTCGAGACGAGAAAAAGCAAGAAGATATGCGGCTTAAGCATAATAGCGACAAACTTAAGTTTTATATCGGCGATGTACGCGAATACGACAGCGTGCATGACGCTCTGCACGGCGTTGACTTTGTGTTTCATGCAGCAGCACTAAAGCAAGTGCCATCTTGTGAGTTTTACCCGATGGAAGCTGTTCGCACCAACGTGCTGGGTGCCGAAAACGTCATGCGCGCGGCGATCGCGCAATCGGTCAGCCGCTGTGTCCTGCTTAGCACCGATAAGGCCGTTTATCCCATCAACGCTATGGGTATTTCCAAGGCCATGATGGAAAAAGTCATGGTCGCCAAATCCCGGCTGTGCGACCCCAACAAAACCGTCTTATCTGCCACTCGATATGGCAACGTCATGGCCTCCCGAGGGTCTGTCATCCCCCTTTTCCTGGAACAACTGCAACAAGGTAAGGCGCTCACTGTCACCGATCCCAATATGACGCGTTTTTTAATGTCACTTGAAGAATCGGTCGATCTGGTTTTATATGCGTTCGGGCACGCTAGGCCTGGCGATATTTTTGTTCAAAAAGCACCGGCCTCTACGATTGGTGACCTAGCCCAAGCGATGACCTCACTTTTTGTCGGTAAAAGTGAAGTCAAAGTAATTGGGACCCGCCACGGCGAGAAACTATATGAATCTCTTGTTTCGCGTGAAGAAATGGCACGCGCGGAAGATCTGGGTAATTACTACCGCATTCCTGCAGACGCGCGCGATTTAAATTACGACAAGTACTTCGTAAACGGCGAAATGCAAATTGCTAATTTTGACGATTACACTTCACACAACACGCGACGACTTACAGTTGATCAAGTGAAAGAGGTTCTCTTGAGCCTCGATGTGATTCGCGAGGCGCTCAATGCGTAAACTCAAAGTCATGACTATTGTCGGGACTCGGCCGGAAATTATCCGGCTATCCCGTACGATTAATAAGTTGGATCAGTTCTGCGATCATGTATTGATACATACGGGGCAAAACTACGATTACGAACTAAATGAGATCTTTTTCAGCGATCTCGGGATCCGTAAGCCTGATGCCTTCATGGGAGCTGCAGGCGAAACTGCCGCACAAACAATTGGTCAGATCATTATCGCAGCCGATGAGATGATCGCAAGATATCAACCCGAGGCTCTTTTGCTGTTGGGCGATACCAATAGCGCCTTGTCAGCTATTTCTGCGAAGCGCCGTAAAGTACCGATTTTTCATATGGAAGCCGGTAATCGCTGTTTTGATTTTCGGGTGCCTGAAGAGATCAATCGCCGCATCGTCGACCACATCTCCGATATTAATTTGACCTACAGTGAAATCGCCCGTGAATACTTGTTACGAGAGGGCTTACCCTCAGACCAGGTGATCAAAACTGGCAGTCCTATGCGTGAGGTCATCGAGTTCTATCGCAAACACATCGATGAGTCGGAGATCTTGGGCACTCTGGGTTTAAAGAAAAATCAATATTTTGTGTTGAGTGCCCACCGTGAAGAAAACGTAGACTCGCCGACTCAGTTACAAAAGCTCTTCGATCTACTAGATCATCTAGTGCGTACGCATGGACAACCTATACTTGTCTCGACGCATCCGCGAACAAAAAAGCGTATCGTTGATGCAGGCTTGGTTGCAGACCCCTTAGTCAGATTTGAAAAGCCGTTTGGTTTCACTGATTACGTTAAGCTGCAAGTTGAGGCTCGTGCGGTGTTGTCAGACAGTGGGACGATTACCGAAGAGTCTTCAATCTTGAATTTTCCTGCATTGAATCTTCGCGAAGTACACGAAAGGCCTGAAGGATTTGAGCAAGCAGCGGTGATGATGGTTGGAATGAGTATCGAACGAGTTGAACAAGGGCTAGCCATTCTTGCCGATCAGCCGCGCGGTGATAGTCGCGGTCTGCATCTGGTGCATGATTACGCACCAGATAATGTATCGGACAAGGTCGTACGTATCATTCAAAGCTACACAGACTTTGTCAACCGTAGGGTCTGGCGAAAGTCTTGAATGTTTGCTGTGTCAAATCAAACCGCCCTCACCGGCTCAGAATAGCAATATGAAGCGAATACTTGATCTGCTATGTAGTCTGTTAGCTTTGATCGTCTTGGCGCTACCCATTTTGCTGGTCAGTATCGCAGTCAAACTCACGTCGAAAGGCCCTGTACTTTACTGGAGTGATCGCGTCGGCAGACACAACAAAATCTTTCGGATGCCCAAGTTTAGAAGCATGCTTGTGGGTACCCCGGCAGTTGCTACGCACCTGCTCACGAACCCTTCAGCATTTTTAACGCCTATCGGTTCTTTTCTTCGTAAAACTAGCCTGGATGAATTGCCACAATTATGGAGTATCCTAAAAGGTGATATGTCCTTAGTTGGTCCCCGTCCAGCATTGTTTAATCAATATGATCTAATTTCTTTACGGACTGAAAAAGGCATAGATGTATTAGCGCCTGGCCTAACAGGCTGGGCCCAGGTCAATGGTCGCGACGAGATCCCGATAGAACAAAAGGTAGTCTTTGACACCCAATACTTGGCCAAGCAATCTTTGTTTTTCGATATTAGAATTTTGTGGTTAACCGTTTTAAAAGTCATCCACCGTGATGGCGTGTCGCATTAGTGAATTTTTTTCTATGACAACTGGTAGAACCGCTTCTACGATACTGAATTTGCCTAGGGTGGCAAAGAGATTAGTGGTTCTTGCCACTGATGCCAGTTTGTGTGTGTTGACGGTTTGGCTAGCCTTTTATTTGCGACTCGGCGATTTTGTATCTCTTTCGGGTCCACCGTCAAAGGCTGTTCTGTATTCGATCGCCCTGGCCTTACCAATTTTTATGATCGGGGGTCTTTACAGAGCAATTTTTAGATACTCGGGTGGCCCGGCGTTGATGGCAATTACCCGCGCAACAGCAATTTATGGATTGCTTTATGCGGCACTATTCACCGCCTACAGTTTTGACGGAGTACCCCGTACGGTCGGTTTGATCCAACCAATTTTGCTTTTACTAGCGATTGGAATCTCGCGCGCGGCGGCGGGCTATTGGTTGGGTGGGGCCTATAAAAATCTTCTCAAGCGATCAACCCTACCCAAAGTATTAGTCTACGGGGCTGGCAATTCTGGGCAGCAGCTTGCAGCTGCTATGGCGCACAGTCACGATATGCGGGTAGTCGGTTTTCTTGATGACGATGTCAGACTACAAGGGCACGTCATCAATGGCTTGCGCATCCATAGCCCCGTTGATCTGTCTAATTTAGTCGGCTCTTTAGCGATCAGTGACGTCTTGCTTGCGTTGCCATCAATTTCACGCAAACGCCGAAACGAAATTATCAACACTATGTTGGCTGCTCGAGTCTCTGTGCGCACACTACCGAGCGTCACTGAGCTTGCTCAAGGGAAAATCAGCACCTCTGATTTAAGAGAGCTTGATATTGACGATTTGCTCGGCCGAGAAATGGTTCATTCGGATGATTCGCTTCTTCTTGCGCATACTGAAGGCAAGGTCATTCTTGTGACGGGTGCGGGTGGCTCAATCGGTAGTGAGCTATGTCGACAGCTCCTACGTCTTAAACCCAAGACCCTCTTGCTTATAGAACTAAGCGAGTTTGCGCTGTATGAAATTCATCAAGAGCTGACTCCCATTGCCGCCGAAACTGAAACGACTCTTGTTCCACTGCTTTGCTCGGTCCAAGACTATCCTCGAATGTGTGAAATCATCTCTACTTGGCAGCCCTATTCGGTTTATCACGCAGCCGCTTATAAGCACGTGCCTTTAGTCGAGCACAACCCCATTGAAGGCATAAAAAACAACCTGATCGGAACATTACAAGTCGCGAAAGCAGCTACAGGCAAAGTTGCAAAATTCGTATTAATCAGCACCGACAAGGCCGTTCGACCAACAAATATTATGGGTGCCAGCAAACGACTGGCTGAAATGGTGTTGCAGGGGTTAGCCGGACATGTCCACGGCCAGACTATTTTTTCGATGGTTCGCTTCGGGAATGTCTTAGGCTCTTCGGGCTCAGTGGTCCCAAAGTTTCGCGAACAGATTAAAAATGGCGGCCCTATTACTTTGACGCACCCAGAGATTACTCGCTATTTCATGACGATACCGGAGGCGGCGCAGCTAGTATTACAAGCAGCGGCAATGTCTCGTGGTGGCGATTTATTTGTTCTTGATATGGGCGAGCCAGTAAAAATCATTGATCTCGCCAAGCGGATGATCGAACTCTCTGGGTTGACGCTCAAGGATACAGACAATGAGGACGGTGATATTGAAATTGAAATCACCGGCTTACGGCCGGGCGAAAAACTTTTCGAAGAACTGTTGATTGGTGATAATCCCCAATCTACGATTCATCCCCGCATATTGACGGCAAACGAAACATTTCTTCCATGGAATGTATTCGAAAATAAACTGAACACGCTACAAAGTGCTTTGGATTCAAATGATGTGTCACAGGTTAGATCACTGCTGCTAGAGCTAGTGTCTGGCTATCAGCCAGATGGCCCCATCGTAGACTGGTTAACGTTGGCGCAAGCGCAAAAGAGCTAATTCATCTAAGGTGCTGGACTCTACTACGCTTTCTGCCAGTATTCTGCTGTCTTACGAAGTCCCTGCTCAACGCTAAAGGGCGGCCTCCAATCAAGCATCAACTTAGTTTTTTCTATATCCACCTGTAACGATCCCAACAACTGTTGCGCCTGCTTGCTCTTGCCTAAAAGTTGGGCGCCAAGCTTAAGAACGGGAACAGGCATTGGCACCAAGAGCAATCTTTGCTCAAAAGCGACACCCATTTTTTTAAGTAGTTCAGTTGTGGATAAGTCCTCACCGTCAGAAGCTAACAATACTTGATTTACTGCATTTGGATGGTCGATGCACCGACATATTAAGTCGACTAAATTATCTACAGAAATAAAGCTACGTCTATTGTTTATCCAGCCCAAGGGGAGTGGTAGCCCTTTCTGTACCAGCCGACATAATGCACCAAAATTCCCTGGCGCATTCGGTCCATAAACAAGCGGCGGACGCACAATAACCACCGACATGCCTGTCCTTTGGGCGAGCTTCAATAACGCGACTTCAGCCTCGAGCTTCGACTGCGCATAAGGGGAATGGGGGCTAGGAATATCGCTCGCCGTGAAAGGTTGAGAGGTTGTCTCCGCTCCATTCACACCTAGGCTACTCAAAAAAATGAACCGTTTTACTCCAGCCTGCGCTGCTTGAAACGCAAGTGTGAGCGTTCCTTCTGTGTTTACACGTCTGAAGTCGGCCAGCGGGTCTGCCGAGGTATCTCTCAATAAATGCGCACGCGCCGCACAATGGATCACCACATCCACCGAGGAAAGTGCACTCGTCCAATCCGTGTTAAGTGCAAGTTCTAAACCATCATACACATGAATATCATCAGGATAAGGGCGTGAAGACTGTCGAACTGCGACCCGGACCCGGTACTGTTGGTTCAGCTGTAGTTTGGTCAGAATGGCGGAACCAATGAACCCGTTAGCACCCGTTACCAAAACTGTATCCATAGTTTTCTAACCTACAAATTAGTATCGTTCAATCTTATTGATATGGATTCCCAAGCGGGTGTTGTCTTCACTCACGCTTAAGTTACTAGGCGTATAGCATCGATCAACACTCAAGCGGACACGTGATGATTTTGCCAAGTTCTTATAAGCACTAGGTATAGCTATTTCCATTTCAACTCGTCCGTTCAATACAGAAAATTTCTGGCTCAACAGCACAGCACCAATATCATCTTCAAGAACTGCATTAATACTTTGAGGTGAGTACGACTCGGGTATACCGTTAACATCCGCTGAAATTCGGACACCATTTTGGTCTGCGGCCAAAGGAATCGTCACGAGGCCAGTTGTCCATCCGTCCCCCCGAATCGGCATCGGACGTATGCACATGCTCCCTCTTTCAAATGGAACTCGGCCAAATGAGCCAACAATTTCCCGAACAGCGAATGGGGTCACAGAAACAATACCCAGACCAATTAGAACGACTGATATTCCGGATACTCTGCAACGCGAAAATGTATGCGGGGGTTCAACCACCAAGCGTTCCACTGAGGGCAGTGCATAAGAATAAGCAAGCGCCATAAAAACGCATAGCAGCAGTAGATTTTCACGAATGAGGAACGAGTGTGAATATACGTTACCTAAAAAGAGACTTATGATTGCCATGCTTACAGGTACAAGAACGCTTAGCTGGCGAGCACGACACAGGGGCCACAATAAAAGCGCAACGTAACAAATAAACCCAATCACTCCTGTATCCGCAAGTGCTTGTAAAAAATAATTGTGCGCGTTCTCGCCCCCCGACTGAGCCATCCATGCTGAATGACTAAAGGGCACAACTGCCGAGCTAAGTAGAAAATTTCCTTGTCCAAGACCTAAAAGCGGATATTCTAAAAACATCCTAATCGCGCTAATAAAGAGTTCTAGGCGTCGACTAGACAGCAGATTAATTTGATCAAAGGTCAAAGATTTCACATTTGAAACCTGAACAACTAAGTCGCTTAGCCATGGACTCAGCCAAAGTATGACTGCAGCGCAGCCGAATCCGAGAGTCGTGAACATAATCAGAGTGTTTCTTTCTTGCCTTTGGAAAGTACGACGAATAGAAAAAAAGGCAATGACCAGTAATACAACAAGGCTAAACACTAGCGATGCCCGCGACTTGCTCAAAAAGAGCGCAATCCAACACAAAACAATGACTGCGCATGTAAAGCGCCACCAGTGATTAGATGTTAGCCGGCTCAACACACCAAACAGCCCAACCGCTCCGAGCATCATGTGTGCAGCATATGCGTGTATATCTGGCTGAAAACCAAACGCACTATATCCAAAACTTTCTGGACGATACTCAGCTGCCGCTATCGGCAGGCCTATTGCAGTAAGCGCTTGGAAGATTCCATATGAAGCTGAAATGCCCAATGAGAGAATTGTTGGCTTAAAAATTAGCTCGTCTTTATCCTTCCTCCCTTTCAGCCAGTTAGCCAGAATCAATAATAGAAATAATCCGATCGAGATTGCCAGCCAGTCCGCGATCGGAGAAAAATCATTTCCCCGTGCAAATAGCTTGAATCGTAGTGCTTGATTCATTAACGGGACAACGAGAAATTCGCTTGTAGATTGCCAAAGGTTTCGGGATATTGCTAATACCGTTGATAGAAAAATGCATACCGTCAGGATCGCAACAGGAAGAGGGATCGTAATTTTTTTAATACCATTCTTTTTTATAAATGCTATATGCCGAACAAGAAACGCCGTCATAAGGCCAACGACCAAGTCAATACCCGCGCTGGTTACAAAGTAGGGCACTGCAGGGCGGAAAAAGAATTGAAACTGCCAATGTAGCTGGGGCACGAGAGGCAGCAAGAACACCAATAATATGACCCCCTTCCGCTCCGAATAGAGTGTCACAAAGAAGGCTAGCCAGAAATAAAATAACGTTGGCCATCGGACTGGCTGAAGATATCCATAAAGATAACTACCGATAACTACTAGCACTGCCCCACAGCCAAGCGCTAGTGCCGTAAAACCCACAAGCCCTTGCAGCCTTTCAGTCAACGACCTTTCGCTTGCCAGCATATTTAGTCTGCTCATATTCAAGACTCTACCGTTCGCACGCTAGGCGGCGTACCTATCAGCGCGTCCCGACACAGAGCCGTAACGGCTGACAATTCAATGTTGGATACGCATGGCACTGGATCTCCTGCATTGATTGGGTACTTGCACTGCCAACCACAACCAAAACACTCCATGTGATGTACGGCAACCCTGGGGAGCACGCAGTCTTGTTCACTATCAACGATATAGGGCAGAAATCTCGATACGTGCCCACCGCCGACAATACATACCGACGGTATTCGAAGCGCAGCGGCTAAATGAATATTGCCCGAGTCATTAGAGATTACTAAACTAGCCCCCGCTATCACTTCTAACAGCTGTGTGAGAGATGTCTGTCCTGCGAGATTATCGATGGGTATCATCGTCGCACGAATAATGCGTTCGCACACGGCATGGTCTGCTGGCGCACCGCACAATACAATTCTCATGTTTTGTTTTAAGTAGAGCTCCTGCGCCAAATACGCAAATTTCTCTGCTGGCCAAGCCTTTGGCAGCCACGACGCGCCAGGAGAGAGCACAACATATGGTCTATCAGAATGAAAAAAAGCAGTCGGCGGCGGCGACCAAATTAAGCGGCCAACACTACTCCGAAAATTCGAGGCTCCAAGGACTCTAACAAATTCAGCATTTTTTTGGATTTCCATAGACTGGGGCGCGCCTACAGGGATCAGCCTGGTGTACCAGGTGTCAGTTATCCTCTTGTCCGTCGCATGAAGATTGCTTGTATCTCCCTCTTGCCCGATTCGCTCAAGCGCAACTGTTGCCCTCACCAGTCGATCAACGGCAATCTCACGCGAATAAGTCGGTTGAATAGCGATCTCAAAGCCTCGCCAATACAAGCTAAGCATTAACTTCAAACCATACATATGATCGGCACGAAGTCGAGCAACGTCTACCTCAATCACTTCATCCCAGTAAGGCTGCTGCCTAGCAAGCTCTGCCCACAAACGGTTCGCACACAGTACTAATTTTCGCTCTGGATAGATCTGACGGTACGCAGCCGCGCTATCCAGCCAAAGCGTAAAGTCGCCAATTAAGTCGAGCCTAACTAGTAATACGGACCTGCTGCCTGATCGACCACGGAAGAAATGATCAATAAACCATTTCTCATCAAACATCAGGTAAAAAATTCGATCAATTATCTGGTTGAATATGCTCT
The DNA here is from genome assembly GCF_019923725.1 of Zwartia hollandica. GTDB lineage: Bacteria > Pseudomonadota > Gammaproteobacteria > Burkholderiales > Burkholderiaceae_B > Zwartia > Zwartia hollandica. The sequence continues at coordinate 470,940 of NZ_JAHXRI010000006.1, read as the reverse complement.
TAATTCTGCGAAACGGCCATAACGCCATACGCCTTACTTTATTGCCTATGCACTGAAGAAGATGTGCCATCTTTCTCATTTAGAAACGGGATCGTTAGCGGGGGCCTGACTATCGCTATTCGGAACAAATCGATAAATTTGATTTTTTGTAGGATCAGGATTTGTTTTGGTCGTGAAGTACTTCCTCTCTATTTCGAGGTCTGTTCCAACAATCGTCCACGGAGCGTCCTTGAAACGTAAATTAGGATGAAATATAGGAGCGCAGGGCAAGGGGTGATCCCAACAAAATCCACCACCGCCAGGGACAAAAATATAGAACCCAGAGTCAGTGCGACGGAGCTCTGCGTGTACTTGAGGGATCGGTTGCCAGCCCTCTAATGAAATCGCTCGGATACCCATCAACTTTGTGGATAAGACAAGTAGGCCGCAGGCAAGCGCCACCTCGCTGCCCTTGGGCAACGTATACGACTCTAGTTTTTGTCCAAACTGAGTCAGTTGAATTTGCCTAATTGCCAACCAGAGCCCGGTTGCGAGAAACAGTGGCAGTACTGCACCTAAAAATCTTATGTCTGGTGCGGTTAAAAACCAAAAAGTTACACTACCAACGAGTGGCAAGTACAGTACGTTAAGACGCTTTACCTCTTTTTTTTGTGCAATAAAAATCGAACCAGCGATACTTACTACCATTGCAAAAAAAGAAACGACAAAAATACTAATCACATCGACGGCCATCCGAGCAAACCATTCAGGAAACCATTCCCAATTACCAAGAACGATTGCAGGATTTAAAATATCAGGTCGTCTCGCAAAGCTTAGAATTAAATCTTTCTCAAACAGAATTTGAGAAAGCTGTAGCGACCATTCCTTATCAACCAGAGCAAGTGCCGTGCTCGGAAACATGATTGTGCCAGACAATATATAGCTTCTGATGCTGTGAACAACCGTTGCAAACATAATCAGTGCAGCCAGCCGCAATAATACTGACGCACCAGTATGCAGCTTAAATTTTAGATAAATCAGCCCGCAAAAAATACTAATCGCGCTGAACGCCACACCGCTAAGTTTTATCGTCACGGCTGTAAAGCAAAGAACGGCTACAACCAAGAAGTCACGGTCAGTTTGTTCCGTACCCGGTCCAGACAATGCAATCCGCATCAACAGTAACGCAATTGCAATTTCGACCAATCCAATCGCGATGTCAGGAGCTGGGCTCGATAAGGTGCCGGCTACATAGCCAAAATATACAAACAACACCCCACCGACCGTCCATCGCCACAACTTAGTTTGTCGCGCGCCGACTTCAATTAATGTACACATTGATAGTGTCAGGAGAAAGATCCCCCCTGCGGCGTAGCCTTTACCCCAGAACGGATAAAGATTTAATAACGCAAGAAAGCCAAAGTAGCTTTGATTAAAAGCAAAGCGCCAATGCACATTTGCCAGTCCAAAAATTAATGGATGCTCATTCAGCCAACGGATCGTTTGAAAATGATACAGCCCTGAATCTACGTTATTGGGCGAACCCATGGCGCGGAGGCACCACACTATCGTTACGATCAGAACAAGTGAAAATAAAAAAATATGCTTTTTGCAAATGGAAATTCCATTACGGATACAGGAGGCAATCGAAAAATGTCTATCGATGGAATAGCTTCCTATTCCAATAATGACGATGATTAACGTTACGTACGCATCGAGTCGCACAAATAGTTGTATAAGCTCTGCTAGAGCACACAGGACTGCGAAGCCTAACCACACTGAACTGGTGTCAATTGCTTTTGGAGGAATCAGCCCAACGAGCCTAAAAGTTAGCCTGCCCCAACCATCTGCGGTTAATGCAGCTAAAAAAAGTACTGTCGATAGGATGATCAAATCCGAGATGGCATTGCCGAGGAGCATACTAGAGGAAATCAAGTAGATCTCTTGGGCGGAAAAAGGATTTGCGCCATACGCCGCCTTAGCTCCCTCTCCGCACGTAAATAAGTAGTGGTCAACCCGTCTGTCCAGTTTCGTTTTCGACCGACATACTGTTGAAATAGACTGTCTAACTCTTCTCGATACAAGTCGTTTAAGCGACCAGTCCCAGAAATTGACTGATCATGTAGCCGAAATACCGCCAACTCATCGTCAATAAGTTTATGCGATGCGCCATTCATCAAAAACTTAAGATACAACTCATAATCCCAGCAAGTTTTGTTTTTAACATTAAATCCACCAACTCCCTTAAATAGTTCAGCTGGAAAAAACGTTGCTTGCTGAAAAATAACTGCTGATCGCCAAAGCATCGAACGCCTACTCAGCACACTGGGGCTAACCAACTGTCTACGTCCGTCTGGAAACTGAGTAAACCCCATTCCGCTGACAAATGTATCCGCACCCGAACTATCAAAAAAACGCGCAATTGCAGCCAAGGCATTGGGCAAAAGATAGTCATCCGAATTAATGAAGCCATAGATATCGCCAGAGGCGATCTTGAAGCCTTGATTCAGACCATCCGCTGGGCCGAGATCTGGCTGAAACACTTTGATGATCCGGTCGCCATAAGAGTTAATTAGTTCAAGACTCCCGTCCGTACTGCCAGGATCTACGACGATATATTCAAGCGAGCAGCCCTGTTGCGACAAGACTGACTCAATACTTGCCTTCAAGTACTCTCGCTGATTAAAAGAAATCGTCACAATTGAAATTTTCATCAGGATGCTATCTTTAGTTTTTTACCAGACTAGCAGAGACATACGCTTTGTATGTTTGATTCACGAACCGCCAAGTCTCGTCAGCGCACCGTTCCCAAGAGTAATGTCCAGAAAGATTGGCTGCACGCTTTGCTATATCAGCCCGTAGCTCTGGATTGTCCATCAGTTCTTGTATAGATTGTGCAATAGACAAATAGTCTCTTGGGTCAAAGTAAATGCCCCCATCTTTTAATGTCTCGGGCAGACTGCTGCGATTAGAGCTGGCGATTGGCGCACCCACCGCCATTGCTTCGAGCAAAGAGATTCCAAACGTTTCACAGCCTGAAGCGAAAATAAAAATATTCGCATCGGCAATATATTCAGGAATTTTGGCGTGAGGTAAAAACTCAAGGACTTCAACAAACTCTCGCTTTGGGTCTGAAATATCGAGTTGTCTATCAAGCATTTTCTTGGCTCGTCTACCACCACCCCCTACAAGAGTGAGCGTTAGGTTATGTCCACGATTGCGCAGTAATTCAATCGCTCGTACAACAACCCATTGATACTTATATTCTAGTATCGGTGATACATATAAGCATCTGATAGCTGCTGAGCTGTCTTGGGGCCACTGCGCTCGGTGTCGAGTATCTTTAAAAATTTGTCCTACACCGTGCGGAATAATCTGCGTATGTTTTAACTTTCCGGTGTGGCGTTGAACTTGATCTGCTGCGTGTTGCGTAAGAAAAATGGAAGCTGTCGCCGACAAAAAAGCTCGCTTCTGTACATAATAGATTATCTTTTGCTGTATTCGGTCTCTGCTCAATCCAAATAAACGGAGCACCCCCTCATCATAAGGGAGCATGTTTTGATTAAGCACAATCATTGGTGCAAATCTACATACGGTACCAGCGTCGGCTGAAAACAAGATATCGCATCCATGAGCTCGAATCTCTTGGGGTAACTTATTGGCCTGCCACCTGAGCTGCGCAATGATGGATTGTTCAGACTCCACCACATAATGCTTATGCAGCCATGATTTATCAGGAATGGCATCAAGTAGTTTTTGATAGCTCCAAACGTGAATCTCTTTGAAACCAAAAACATCAATTTGACTGACATTCAAAATCCCAATTAAGTGCGCCACACCTCCACCCGACCGGATCCGAGACGCGTCAACTGCCACGACAATCTCACTCATCTCGAGACACCTTGCTAACGGAAATCAAACTTGCAGCCGAAATTTTCGGACATAGGCTCAAGCCAAGGTGGGTGCTTCGCCTCCCCATTTCACGTAAATTCTCTTCAGACTTCTGGGAGAGGCGATGCATGACTAATGCAAGACTTTCTGCTGAATGACTCGGATACTCGTACCCGTTGTAGCCATTAACTAAGAACTGCTGTTTAGATCCAACTGCATCAGAAAGAATTAAAGGCAATCCAGCTGATGCGAATTCATGAGCAACAACGCCCCAAGGCTCGTAGCGACTTGGCAAGATAAAAGCTCCTGACTCCTTTGCGTAGCGAACAAGAACTGACTGATCCGCAAACGGCTCAACAGAAATTTCGTGATTATCTTGCTGTGCCTTTAAAAGATGCTTCTCCATCGGCCCATTACCCACGCACTTTAGTTTCCAGTCACCTCTAAATACATTTCGGTATCTTAGATAGGCCGCTATCAGTATGTCGATTCCTTTGGCCTCCACAAATCGACCCACATATAAAAACTGCTTCGGATATCGATTACTTTTATCGCCGTCTAAGGCAGAATCGCTATGCGAGAATAAGTCCGTGTTACCTGACAAAAGATTACAAATAATTTCAGATTTCAAAAAACCTATCCGTGACGCATACTCGTATTGCAATGGGCCAGGTACCCATGCGAACGAAAAATATCGCTTTTTATAGACGCGTCTTATAAGCTGAGCGCCAATACGCTGTCGGATACTTCCAACCCACTGGCTATCTAGTCCCATCACAACGGGGATACCACTGGCTTTTAGCTCACGGGCTACGGGCAGATAGCCCTTGTCTTGCCATCCGGAGATGTAAGCGACTGCTGGATTTAGCACCTTGGCTAATTTGCAAAGCTCCTCTGTCGAATAGAGCGATCGATCGTAATACTTAACTCGACTGGTCGGGTTAGGCTGAAAAGGCGTATTGTTTTTATGCGTCCACCTCACGACATGAACCATCGCCCCATAATCATCTGCCAGATGATCAAAAACGGATAAGTTGTAGCCCATGACCTCGGTATACAAATATAGTATGTTCATTTTTATCCAGCTCTTGAGCTAACGGCCCGATATGAGAGCAAGGTTTCGGCTGCGCACCTATTCCAAGTAAATATCTTGGCTCGAACACGTCCTCTATCTATCAAATCTCTGGTTCGGCTAGGCGAATACACGACTTGCTCCATTGCATAAATCATGTCATCGATGTTGTTGGGATCGAAGTATTCTGCAGCATCTCCAATAACTTCAGGCATAGAACTCGTATTGCTACTTACGACAGGACAGCTTTGCCCCATCGCCTCGAGCGGCGGCAAGCCGAAACCCTCATATTTTGATGGATATACAAATGCCGATGCATGGCGGTAAAGATCAATCAAGACATCATCCGCGCCATGAACGTGACGCACTTGGTCCTGAGACAAACCTAACCTAGTAATTTCAGCTTGTTCGTGAGCATTAAAGGGTTCTGCACCAAACGAAACGAGATCAAAATCCGTCGATAACCGTGTCGACTTAGCGTAAGCGCCGAGCAGGGCAACGAAATTTTTATACCCCTCACGCAATCCCACATATAAAAGATAGGGCTTCTCATTTCTATTCGGCGTATGTAGGTCAATGCTTAATGGTGCATTACTAGTCAAACAGTCTGTTGCATTACTGTGTAACGCATCACCACCCAAATAAATAACCGAAGTCTTCGATGCCGGGACATCATATAGTTCAACTAAGTCACGCTGTGTCGATTTAGAAATGCAGATTATGTGATCAGCGCGTTTGACAGCACGGTACTTCGGCGAATTTTTTTTGTCACCAACTTGATGTGCGTTGCCCATCAAGTTTAATTCTCCGATCATGTCAAATACTGACAACACAACAGGAAATTTTTTGTTGCCGCTCATTGTTGGACTGTAATAAGTCTCATGCAGTACATCAGGGCGCCAGTGCTTAATCTTTGAGTTAGCCCAAGCACCGACTAAGTTAGTACATAACCCTGCCGTGTAGGGTGGGTAATCCTTGATCCAAAACCCCTCTACTTTTGATTGCTGCACTTTCCGTAAATATATATTGCGATATAGCGGGGCAAAAATACGTAGCTCTTCATGCGCCAACAAAATAGCATTCGCTAATTCACAAAAATATCGCGATATGCCACCCGTGCGCTGTAAGCAAAATGCTTGATGATCAAATGCAATACGCACCTATTTCGCCCAAGATAGATAACTTTTTATTCGACGCCACTGCCTTTTAATAAAGGACGGTGCGATTTGGTCATTAGAAATAAAATCGTCTCCCTCTTTACTAGGCACAACGACTTCTGGATGGACTAATGGAAATTCCATAGGTTCGGTTGCCATGTTCGCATGTATACCAACTGTCTGTGTGTGGGTGGCGCCGGGACCAAAGCCTATATTAGAGATCAAGTTCACATTTGGGGAAATCTGCAACATATCTCGCAACATACATGCGAACGTCCATGAACAGTCCCACGTATCAAGCGCGCCACTGTGAACGGCATCAAAAGAGCTGCTCCAGTATTGCCGTTCGCCTTTGTTTTTGAATGTTGATTCGATCCACCCCTGAGCTCTCAGCTGAGGCCACAGACTTATATCTCGATCGTAATGTCGCCAAGCCCTGCGCCAGGTCGCCCAACCCCAAATATGGGTGTATCGCGAAAAATAGTAACTTCCTAGGCCCCGGCGCTGCCCAAACTGTAAGTTACCTCCTGAAACCATGCTTATACGTTCGTCATCACGGTAACGTATCAGCATCTCTTCGCAAAACCTAAAGAAGGTAGGTTCCGGCAGACAGTCATCTTCCAAAATGATTGCGTACTCAACCATCTCAAAAATCCAATCAATCCCACTTGCCACACGGAGTTTGCAGCCCATATTTACGTCGGCATAGTTGGTTAGCACCTGGCACGGCCAATCAACGCGGGCTACAACAGCACGAGCTTGCTCACACCTCTGAGCCTCTCCTTGACGATTTTCACGCGGTCCGTCTGCCACAACCAAGAGAACAGGAGGTTTAGCTTTTGCAATTTCGGCAAACACTCGCTCTGTCGTATCAGGTCGATTGAATATGATAAGAGCAACTGGGGTGTTTAGCTGAAATTCAGACATCATGCACTTTTACATGGGTTATCAGTGAGGGCAGCGCGGATGAAGCTTGATAGTCGTTGAGAGGCATTCTGAACATTAAAATCTCGGCGATATAGCTCGAAATTTTGACTGCCAACTGGGTTAGCATTTATTAGGTTTAGTCCAGCATAAATGCTCGCAGCGTTATCTTCTTTAACGCCTACTCCGATTTTATAACGCCGGACTCGTTCGCCCATCAAGTGCGCATCAGATACGAGAATCGGCTTCTCAAAATAAGCAGCTTTAGAGAGCATGTTGCTACTTCGCTCGAAGTCCCGATACACCGCAAAAATCACATCTGCGACTGAAATTATTTCGTTAAATTCACGTTCATCAGCCAAATAATCTGGATAAATCGTCAGATTCTCGATGGGCTCAGCTAAAGCGTTATTCAATACCGTTTTATCGAGTGGTGTTAGATTATTTCGATTAATCCGTCCAATTTGAACAAAATACCAGTTGCTGCAGTCAGCCTCTCGTATCAGCCCATACCAAGCTACAAGATTTTTTTGTTTACCAATTGAGCCGCCCATAAAAACGACTTTTCGGCCTGCGGCACGCCTTAGGATTTCGCCGACTAAGGATGTACGATGGGGAGGCAGATCTGTATCTGCGATATCAGGCATGTAGCCAAAACTTTTACTTGGCAAGAGCGACTGATAGCGCTCACAAATCAATTCATCTAGAAAAAATGCACCTTTAAAGTCACCTAGCCGATAATACGCGGGTGGCGACTCGGTAGATGGGGTGATACATACGCCGAACCAAGGAATTGCCTCAACGAACTGAAAGTCTTTCCACGCATCTGTATCAACTCGATACAGATCCATATACATATTCAAAACAACAGAAACCTGACCTGGGTAATTCAAAATCACTTCATTTAAGGTATGCGAGAACTCCGTCGGGTTAACCACTGACTCAGTTACTTGCTCGACTTCGGGCCGACTCACTCCTCGTTTCTTTAACCCTCGATAAAGTCGTTCAGCGCCATTCATCGCGGCGCAGGCACTTAAGACAATGGTACGCATCGCGAATGCATAACTGCTTTTTGAGTTGCTTTGATGACGTAACAAATCACCTTTTATTCTCAAGGCCTCGGATATTCGGCGCACTTGAGAGCGTATCGTTCTAGGAGGTGGCACGACGGGATAGACAATTAAGTTTTCCGACAACTCAAGGCCTTTCGCTACAAGTTTCGCCTTGAGGGCTAGCGATTCTTTCGATACCGCGATAACCTTCCATCCCTCTGAGCGCAGCATCTGGATAAACAGAACGTGCCACGAGTCTAGATGGCCTTCATTTGAGATTGGGTTATATACGAGGATATAGCCAGACTCTTTCATCACACATCCTGTGACGTTGTGAGCTGTTTCGCAATAGCTTTCTGATAAATCTCCAGATGCTTTTCAGTGATAAGTTTTGGTGCAAATCGCTGTTCAGCGATCTTACGAGCATGGGATGAGAGCTGCGCCCAACGGGCACTGTCTTGAAGGACCCAAAAAATTCCATGTGCAATGTTATCTGTATCAAAAGCAGGGGCTAGCCAACCGCTTTGAAGATGATCAACAATATCCGAAAGACCGCCAACATCAAAAGCAACCACTGGAACACCACACGCATGAGCTTCAATAGCGGTGTTCGGCAAATTATCGATTCGAGACGGAACAGCCATCACATCAGACGCAGAGTAAATCAGTCGCATCACATGGTCATCATTTACACGCCCCAACCAGCGCGTCTTAAAAGGAGTCTCAATTTTCGCTAAAGGCTGTGATTGTCCAAATATCAACAACTCAAATGCATCAGAGCTGTGTGCAGATAGCTTCGTGAGTGACTCGTTCAGCAAGTCCTCGCCCTTCAAGTGCGCCATACCGCCGGCAGAGCCAGACAATACATACTTCTTTTGCTGGTCTAATCCCAAGACAGCGCGTGCAAAACTCTTATCGATAGGCTGCCAAAGGTGATTCAACTCGATGGGGTTTGGGATGGTGTGTGTTGGATGGTGCTTCAATAAAGCGCTAGCCGCGACGCAATCTGCCATCCATTTGCCAGGTGCAATAAACTCAAATCGTTGATTGGACCACTCGCGTCGCTTGGACTCCCAACTTAGGCGGTTGAGGTCAGGGCCAGACTCACCAATTGGTCGGTTATCCGATCTATATCCTGTCCTAAAGCGCGCACTGACATCAAAGTCAAAAACAACGTGCTCTCCTCCACAGAAAGCCCACATATCATGCAGTGTCCATACGATTGGCTTTGTAATCTTACCGATGTCTCTGATTGACAGTAAGTTCGCGATCCAATGTAGGTGGACGACATCAGCATCGCTGGCGTTAACTTCGTTGACAATTCCCGCACTGACATCACCAAAGGAATGCATGATGGGGCTACTGCCGCGGAAGTTGCGCCGATACACGGCACGCCCTTTTTGAGCAAGTTTGTCTTTTATTTTTGTTATGTAACTGCGGGGTCCCTTACCTGCGATGACTTTTGCATTTGCGGTCTGATGAACTAACACGCGCATGGAGCTATCGACTCCACACTGCAGCAGTGCAGTATGTAGTCGATAAGCGGCGCGCGAAGCACCACCGCTAAAATCATCGGTTGATAAATGTAATACTTTCATAAAGGGAGGGGTCGGTTTTTATCAGATTTTCGCTCGATACATGCCGCCAAAAAATGGCATAGCCGCGTACTCAACTCTATAACTCCGAAGTCCCGGCGATAGGCTTCAAAACTATCATGTCGGGGTTGAGGGCTACCAACTAAACTCTTTAAGGCTATTTCCATCCCAGATACATCATTTTCCACCACTGTCGTACCGATTCCATATTGAAGAACTCGCTCGCCCATGAGCTGCCCATGTGCGACAAGAATCGGTTTGCCAAATGCAGCTGCTTTCCCTAGCATGTTGCTACTAATCGAAAAATTGCGATACACCGCAAAGATTGCATCACAGCCGTTAATTATTTCATTGAATTGTGATTCATCTGGCAAGTACATTTGCTTAATGAATAAGTTCTCAGGACAGCGTGCCCTGATTTTGTTCAGTTCGTATAAGTCTTCATCCGATAAAGTATCTTCAAACAACTCGCCAATCTGTACAAAGTACCAGCGCGTTGCATCCATCCGCGCAATCAATTGATACCAACAACTTAAGTTTTTAGTACCACCAAGAGTACCCCCAAGAAAGACTATTTTTCTCGTGCCTGCCTTACCCCTTATTTCAGATAATAATTGGGTCTGCTCAATCGGAAGAGTGTTGTCGGTTATGTCAGGCAAATACTCAAAATTTTTATGGGGTAAAAAATTTTGATAGGCATCACTGACTCTTTGATCCAAAAAACACATCCCGGCCAAGGACGGTAGTTGGTAATAACCTTCTTCGGCTCCCGGGGTCGGGACAAATCGAATTCCCGACCACGGTAGCTCGTTGGACTTTAGAAACACTTTCCAATCGTCTCGACTCGTCGGATACATATCCATATACATATTGAGCGTCATGGCAACCTTCCATTTACACTGCCTGCGCAAATAACGTAGTCGATTAAAAAATTCATCTACGCGAAGAAAGCGCGGATCATGTTGATGTTCTGTGGTTGCTTGACCGTAAAGACTCTTTAAAACCCGTAGTAGTCGATTTCCAATTCTTGCAGCAAGGGTACGACGTGGCACTTCCCAATTAAGCACTTGTAGATTGGGAGATTCGGCTAGTCCTTTTTTCCTCAATCGAGCAATGAGATCTGGGGCGTTTGGGGTCGCAGCGCAAACCGACCATCCTGCCTCGAGTAGAATCGATACAAATAGGGCATTCCACGAGTCTAGATGCCCATGTCCAGAGATCGGGTTGTAAATCAAAATTGTTGGTAGACTTCTTTTCATGCGTGAACCACTCTCTGGTACCACGTTTCAAGTAACACCAATTTATAGGCTAAAAATAGTGTGTGCCAATCTTGTGTGGCCTTTTCACCCAGCAATAGATGAATTTTGTTAGCGTTAATGATGCCCGCCTTTACAAGCTGTCCGTCATGCAAACTATCGCCATATTTCTTTATGACACCCCATAGCCACTCCTTAATCGGCGGTTGGAATCCCGCTTTGGGGCGAGCCAATACTTGATCTGGCAAGACGCCCTTTAGGGCAGCGCGTAGCCAAGCCTTTTGGCCTAAGGCATTGTCAGGATGGTATGCACGCAACGCCATCACTTTTTCGATGAGATTTACGTCAAGAAACGGCATTCGCGTTTCTACGCCAACCGCCATACCAACACGATCTCCTAATGAGAGACAGTTAGACGTCAGCCAAGTTTCAAACAGCAACTTAATGATCGCGCTAGGTATACGTTGTTGCTCACTTTTTCTACTTGCCGTAGGACGGAAAAGTGTCTCCCGGGTCGCGGCTCCCATTGCATCGCCATAGTATTGTGACGCAACGAGGTACGCACCTGAAAAATCTGGATGGAGAAGGTAGTAAAGGTACTGATCTGGCGGCTGACGCACATCGCCAAGCTTTTGCAAGACGTCTGCGCAACGCCTAATTGCGGGGTGAGCATGCGGATAATGCGCCACCCTTAACAAAAACTCGCGCCCCCCAACAGATCCTAACCAGTGCGCGAACTTATAAAGCGCTGGCCGATCAAGCATCAACTGATTCAGTGCTACAGCCTCCGTTACATACGAGTAGCCCCAGAATACTTCGTCGCCACCTATGCCGGACAACAAAACTTTAATACCTTGATCGGCTGCGGCCTTAGGGACAGAATAGTGACCAAATGCAGCGGGGTCTGCAATCGGCTCATCCATAATATCGACTAGTTTCGGGAAAAAATCGACAAAACTATCTACTGGTAGCTCGACTTCATGAACAATCATTCCGAGAGAGGTCGCCAACTCCCGCGCTTGTGCTCGCTCATCATATTGTGGGCGCCCAGGATATCCAACGCAAAAGGCATGGAGTGGCTGTTGAGTATTTTTTTGTGCGAACGCAGCAATTGCACTTGAATCAATTCCACCAGACAAGGCAACACCAACAGGCACATCGGCTCGTAACGTCATTTTTACTGCTGACTCAAACGTGTCTTTGATTTGAGTCAGAATATCGCCTTTATTCTGTTGCGGCTGAATCGGAAATGAAGTGGTTTCAACGCTCCAATACTGCTTAGGCTCTGCTTTCCAATCAGCAAGCGTTATCAGCATCGAATGCCCAGCCGCAAGCTTTTGAATCCCTTGTAATAGAGTCCTGGGCTCAGGGACATACTGGTAATGTAAATACTGGTCGACAATGATGGGGTCGAGCAATGGACGCTCGGGTAATAGCGGGAGTAAGCCTTTGAGTTCTGAGGCGAACACAAACTGTTCACCATTGAAGTGATAGAAAAAAGGTTTTTCACCACAACGATCTCGTGCAATAAATATTTCTTTCGCTTGTGTATCCCAAATTACAAAAGCAAACATGCCGACGAATTTCTTTACACAATCACGGCCCCATACGTGATAGGTCTCCAACAGGACTTCGGTATCAGATCGCGTAGAAAATAGTGAGCCTAGCAACGCGAGTTCAGCGCGCAACTCAATATGGTTATAAATTTCGCCATTATAGGTAACCACGTATCGCCCTTGATGACTCACCATCGGCTGATGGCCAGCTTTGGTTAGATCGATAATGGACAATCGTGTGTGGCCAAACTGGACGTGGTCGTCGCTATAGGCACCGTGGTCATCAGGGCCGCGGTGCAACAGGTTCGCCACTAATTGATCGGCCAGGACCGGACGTGGCGAGGAAACACGATGAAATAGTCCAAGTATGCCGCACATGTCAGAACCTTAGGGGAAGATACTGTTTAAGCTTCTTTGCGAGCCACTTTGGAGACCGTAAAAGTTGAGACCACCGCTTAACGAGTCGATTATGCAAACGGTCGGGATGATCCCTTCCACCAAAATTGTGATTTAAAACGTATCGATCTGCAGCAAGATCCTGTTTAACAACTCGCGGATGCGTTAGTGGTCCAAGCGATAGCGCAGGGAGCCCTGCTTGCTCTTCCGACGCTACCGTATGCGTCGCATCTGGGCCGATCCCGATATTCGTGACTAAATTTACTTGCGGTGTGGCTGTCAACCCCCCAAAGTACCAAGTCGTGGCGGTCCACTGATAATCCCAAGTGTCGATACCACCACGCTGCACATCATCGAGCAACTTGGACCAAATCTTACGTTCAACGGGATCGGGTAGCTTTGTATGCCAGTCTTCAGTGTCTTTCCAGGCAGGCCAAAATGGAATGTCAACACGATAGTGCTGCCAAGCTCGTCGCCAGCTTGCCCAACCCCAACAGTGATTAAACTTCGAAAAGTAATAAGCGGCATCTCCACGCCGCACACCATTTTGAAAATTGTTCCCAGTCACAACCCAAACCCGAGGGTCGTTTTCATAGCGGACTAGGAGCTCATCGCAGAAAGAGAAAAAATCTTTGTTTGGCAGACAATCGTCTTCAATAATTATCGCTTTGTCCACTTGGGTAAATACCCAGTCAAGTCCAGAGCTAACACGATTTTTACAGCCTAAGTTAATGTCCGCATAGTTTCTCAAAACTTCACAGGGCCAATCGATGTTTTCAACAATCTCGCGTGTCTCACGGCACCGTTCGCCATCTGTTGGATGTCCCAATCGAGGTCCATCCGCAATAATTAATAATTTACTCGGCCTTTGCTCGCGAATAAGCGCAAAACTTTGGCGTGTATGCCGCGGGCGATTAAAAATAATGAAGGCGATCGGAGTACCTATCATTGTTTATTGCACTTCCCTCAGCCCATTACCTGCAAGCCGCTGAAACGGCTCGGATGTGCTCACGAGCTCCTCGTAAGTTCCATCAGCAACAATCACGCCACTGTCTAACATGACGATACGGTCGCACGCTTGCACTGTGCGCAATCTGTGGGCGATTAAGATCATCGTGCGCTCCTGACTTAAGTCCTGCACTGCTTGCATCACCGCGTCTTCAGTCATTCCATCAAGTGCGCTGGTTGCTTCATCAAAAACCAGCACATCCGGGTTGTGATACAGCGCCCTTGCAATACCTAGTCGCTGTCGCTGCCCTCCTGATAGCTTCACACCTCGCTCGCCCACGATGGTGCCGTATCCATCAGGTAATTGGTTAATGAATTCTTCGGCCTGTGCCATTCTCGCCGCACGCTTTACCGCTTCAATATCAATCTGTTCCTCTGCCATGCCTAGCGCGATATTTTTTTCAATAGATGCATTTGTCAAAAATACCGTTTGGGGCACGTATCCGACACGCTTTCGCCACGCTCGCTCATTTTGACTATTTAACGGAACGCCATCAATCTTGATTTCGCCGCTAGCTGGGGAATACAAACCAAGCAAAACATCGGCTAGCGTCGTCTTCCCAGACCCGGTCTTACCTACCAAACCGATACTTTGATTCTGAGGAATTGTGAGTGTGATGTTGTTCAAGGCTAAACGATCAGCACTGGGGTATTTGAAACTCAAACCAGTGAGTTGAATTTGTGTCTTAAATGCTAGAGCACCAATCTGATTTTCGTCTGTGTCCGTCTGTCTGTTGCGAACGATTGCTAAATCGGCTTCGAGTGACTCAACTGCCCTTGTGTGATATTTGATGGTGATCGCTGCCGCGAACAGCTGTTGAAAGATCGGCACCAAACGATTTCCAGCAAGCGCATAAAGGGCCAAAGAGGGTATCGCTGCGGTACCTTCACCCTTAAGTACAAAGGCTAGCGTCACAGCTACAATCCCTGCATAGGCAAACACTTCAATTACATACCGCGGCATTGCTGAGGCTAGCGAATTAGATGCTTGTGTTGCCATCAACTCAGTCATGGACTTGTTGTATTCGACTGTCGACGCATTCTCTCGTCCCAGCACCCGCAATTCTTTAATTCCAGAGAGTCCTTCTAGAGCTGTACGTCCAACAGTCGTACTCGCCTGCACCATTTTTGCGCCGAGGGTCACCTGCTTGATACGAATCAATCGGTAAACCAACATGTATCCGCAGCCTAAAACCAAGACCGTGCCCAACGCAACTAGGGGATCTACAACGACGATCAATGTAATAAGGACTATTCCACTCAAACCCTTTGATATAACGCTTAGAAGTGATGCTAAAAAACCTCCAATTGCTGACTCAACGTCACCTCCTAATACTCGTCCAAGAGAGCTAGTGTCACGCTGTATGTGAAATGAATAAGGTAAATAAAGGTAACCCGTAAATAACTCGGTCGCCAAGTCACGTCTAGCCGATGCGAGGTAACGAGTTTGTAGCCATAGGTTGGCTGCAGTGACCACATTACCAATCCCCAATACCAATACGGTCAGCACGCCTGCCGCGATAATCGCAGCTTGTTGCGTGTGAAGGCCCAAGGAGGCCAGCAACTCCTCTGCCCACCGATATTCAGTCAGTATGCTGGGATCCATCACAATTGCCATGAAAGGCAGGATAGAGGCTACGCTGGCTGTTTCAAAGAGGGACGCTACTAGGCTAAGGATCACTACAAGCGTAAGGCCGCGCTTACTTGTGACAGGCAATATTTCATAGAGCCTTTTGAAAGGCTCAAGTACGCCCGAAACAATACTCACGTTTATGCCTTAGCGATAGTGGTTTAAGAAATCTGCATAGGCCTGTTTCAATCCATCCTGAATGCCTACTTGCGCCTGCCAGCCTAAATTCTTCAGCAACGTGCTGTCCATCAGCTTGCGCGGTGCGCCATCGGGCTTTGTGGAATCAAACACAATCTCCCCTGAATAGCCAACAACTGCGCCGATCGTTTGCGCTAATTGTGCAATCGTAATGTCTGATCCATATCCCACATTAATGTGACTCTGCATGGGCGTCGTGTACTGCTCATAGACCCCTTTTTCTAAATTCATCACATAGACACTTGCAGCAGCCATGTCATCGACGAATAGAAACTCGCGATAAGGCTTTCCAGATCCCCAAATTGAAACCGATTTTGCATTGGAGGCTTTCGCTTCGTGAAAGCGCCTAATCAGTGCCGGGATAACATGAGAATTTTCTGGATGGTAGTTATCCCCGGGGCCATATAGATTAGTCGGCATCACAGAGCGGTAGTCAACTCCATGCTCCTTGCCATACTGTCGGTTATAGCTTTCACAAATCTTGATGCCCGCAATTTTTGCTACGGCGTACGGCTCATTCGTCGGCTCTAAAAACCCTGTTAACAGGGCATTCTCAGACATCGGCTGTGGTGCAAGCTTAGGATATATGCAACTACTGCCTAGAAACAGCAATTTCTTAACACCCTGGCGAAACGCAGCATCAATAACATTGGCCTGAACCATCAAATTGTCATAAATAAATTCTGCAGGGTATGTGTTGTTGGCATGAATACCACCAACTCTCGCGGCTGCCAGATAGACTTGATCAGGCTTCTCTGAGGCAAAAAATGCTCTTACTGCAGCCTGATCGGTTAAGTCGAGTTCGGCATGGGTACGGCCGACGATTTGAGTGGGTTGATGTCCTTGCGCAATGAGTTGGCGCACGATGGCCGAGCCAACCATCCCTCGGTGACCTGCGACGTAAATTTTAGGCATATACGTATTTTTCACCATTTCTACTCCTACCAGTAACATCCATTCTCAACTAAAGCTTTGTTGTCTGGTACGTCTGTGGGTAGTGGCTTTATCCAAAAAGAAGAGTTGTTATAAAAATTTGCCTGCCGCCATAACTCGGAATACTCAGTTTCCCATCTCAGGCCACGTATCCCAAATAGTAATTGGGTTTGCCCCCCCAAATGTACACATGGGAGACCCATTTGTTTAATAAAGCGCAATAGTGGCAGTGAAAAGGCACCAGCACCCACAACCGCAAAATCAAAATGCTGCTTGGCAATTTGTTTTTTTATAGCCGCTAGGCAATCAAAATAGGTTTTGTAAGGGTGCGCTGCCATTACCCATGGCGGATAATAGGACCGAATACAAATCAATTTCTTTATTGCCGCCCCTGGCCAGATGGACGAAAAGCGATCCGCCTGAGCTTGAATTGAGTCAACCATTGGGTGGACAACCAACACCGTTTTGTCCGCTAGCTGATAATGCCAAGCATCCGACCCAAGATGAAATGGCAATAAGTCATCTATTTCTCTAGATATAAATCGTGTCGGATTGTATTTGTTGAGTAAATCGGTATCTTTGCCGTGCCACCATTCAACACATCCATCTAGCGTGCGAATAGCGTCGATGTATTCCTTTATCCATTTGCCAACGATTTTTTGCGTCAACGGGAAAACCCCTGCGTTGATGCCTAAATTGTCTCCCCAAATAACTTGGTTATTTGCAAAACTGTTTGCGATACAGTCCGTTTCGACAGCGCCCAACTTGCCGAAGGACATCGGGCGCTTCTGCTCAATACACTGTTTAATAAGCTCATTAAAAAAAACAGTCGACATATTTTTGTATCCGCTAGCGATCACTACGCCTCTTCGTATCACGGCTTGTGAGACGAAGCTTGGGCATGGTCCAACGAAAGTGTATTAGCCGCGCGTAGATGAAAGCATAAAGGAAGGCGCAAGCGATAAAAGCGAACATTAACCCTATCGTATTTTTTCGAAACCAGATCGACAGTACAACCGGGATGCAGGCATACGCGAGCATCATCGGCATAACGCTAGAGTTCTGTCGTAAACCTGAAGCCCCTACTAACCACTTACGAGCAATACGCGACCAAACAAGGCTGTGCAAATGCAGCCTGTCCGGGTGCCCTAGTTTTAAAGTGCGGGCTGTGCGACGTGCCATCGAAAACAACACCTCTAAAATCGGATAACCACACGCTAGCAGCGGTGCCCAAGGAGACATGGCTGGATTTCGCATTGCAACCATCACTGCCACCCAGCCCAAAAGAAACCCCAGTAAGTATGCGCCTCCATCGCCGAGGAAAATCTTTCCTGAAGGATAGTTAACTAGAAGAAAACCCAGAGTCGCACCGCCTAAAATAAAACTAATCTTGGCCATCTCGGCATCGCCATTAAGGAACGCTAACATTCCCAGGCCAGACAAACACACCAGCACAGTACTGGCAGCTAATCCATTAAGTCCATCAATAATGTTGATTGCGTTCGCAACGCCGCCAACAGCGAATGCCGTGAATAGCACCGACACAGGCGTAATCGTTAAAAGCCAATCCACACCCCCAATACCAACACGGGTCAAACTGTCGCCGGTTAACCACCACGCCAAAACACCACTGGCGAAGGTCGCAATTAATCTTTCGGTGACTCGGCCTCGTTTTAGCGTGTCCTCAACGGCTCCCGCCACAAATGCCGGCGTGGCCGCAACCATGATGGGCCCTAGCATTACAGATATCTCTGGCGGGGCAAAATACCAGCCAATCCAGCAGCCAATCAAAATTGCTACCCCACCAATGCGTGGGGTAGGGGTATGGTGTACCTTCTGGACGCCAGCACTAGAGTCAAGTGTGTGTGCACCATGCCAGCGCGCCGTCCAAACAATGGCTAAACAAATAACCAATGATGCAAACCCCGCGGCGGCGAGAGCTATATGAGGAATGACAAAAAACACTATATATTTTGACTCGTTATAAAGGCTAAACCCTGGAGAAATCTCAATCGCCTCTTTGCCGCCAAGATGTTCGGCTAAACGGAGTCAATCATACCACGCCCAATGTTAAATATTTTGAGCAGTATATTAGTTAAGTTATTGATCTATTTAGATTTTATGGGAGAAATATCAATCTGATGTTCAGGTAAAACCCGCTCCCAGAAACTTAGGCCGTAGCGTTCCCATGCGTGGCAACCAAAGGGCAGTTGGTTATGGTTCCTTGCATATAGATATTCCGGCTCTGTTTCAAACGAAAATTTAAGCGCTTCATCAAGATCAGGTACCAAAAAATAATCGCATCGTGCTGAAACAAATAATCCCCAAAAAAGGTCCTCGTTTACGGCAACATTGATCTGGGTGTTCTTATACGAATAACACCAATAGTCTTTAAGGTATCTGTAAGCGGTAGACCACCACTGACCAGGCCAGTCATCCATGAGTTTGTTTCTAAAGAAATATGGCCGTCGAAGTACCTTTAGAAAATCCGCGACCTTACGCAACGAGAAACCACCATTACCAACACAAAGCAAGTTAAGAGGTTGTTGCGGAGTTGTAAATCCCTTAAACATCGGAGCGCCGATATAGGAATAGCCTTTCTCGCACCAAGCTGAAAGATCATCCCTCAAAACTAGCGTATCCGTTTGTGCCACTAATAAATACTCATACTCCTCGAACACAGCATAAAAACGCTCAGAGATCAATAGTTTGTTGTAGCCTGCAACACCCATAAAAAAATGATCCGCAAATAGTTGGGTCTTCAAGCTCCCTGGGTATCGCTGTTGTAAAGTGAAAAAAAAGGGCTTAAGTCGTTCCGGTCCCACTATAAAAATGTCGTGCTGAGACAGTAAGGCAATCGTCCGCTCCAGCGAAAACCGCTCAGTTGCGGTTAACGACGGCTTATAAAGGGGCACGACAACAGCCTGTTTAGGTATCAAGCTTGCCCCTTCAACAGCCTTATTAGCTTGTTTAGTACTCGCTTTGGAAATACCAAGTACTTGCGGGGAAACTTCTGGTTTAAGCCTCCGAGGTCATGATCAAAAAAATACTGATCGGCAACAACATTCTGCTTTACTTCAACTGGATGAGTCAGCAGCCCCAGTGGCTTTGCCGGAATTCCTGGTTCATCCTCTAGCGCGACAGTATGGGTACCATCCGGCCCTACCCCAATATTTGTGACCAAATTAACCTGTGGGATAGCCGTTAACGCACCGTGAAACCACAGGGTCGCCAGCCACGGATATCCCCAAGAATCAATCCTACCCGCATAAACGCGATCCAAAATTTCGATCCAATATTTACGCTCCAAAGGATCGGGCATTTTTTTATTCCAATCTGATGATCCTTTCCAGCCTGGCCAAAATGAAATTGCGCCGTCGAAATGCTGCCAAGCACGTCGCCAAGTAGCCCATCCCCAGCAATGCCCAAACTTTGAAAAATAATAGGAGGCATCACCGCGTTGATGCCCATGTTGAAAATTATTTCCCGTGATCACCCAAACTCGAGGATCATTTTTATAGCGCTCGAGCAAGTCCTCGCAGTACCAGAAAAAATCGGGATGAGGCACACAGTCATCTTCAAGAATAACCGCTTCCTCAACCTGCTCAAAAACCCAATTTAAGCCGCTAGATATACGTTTTTTTAGGCCCATATTTTCTGTTGCGTAGTTACGATGAACTTCGCAAGGCCAATCAATTCCCTCTACGATCTCTCGAACAGCCAAACACTTTTGCCAATCATCAAGGCTATCTTTTCTAGGCCCATCTGCAATGACAAAGAGCTTTCTAGGTTTTTGCGCGCGAATACACTGAAACGACTCCTTTGTATGGCGAGGCCGATTAAAAACGATGAAAACGACGGCAAGATCAGACATAGAATTGAGATAAATGAAATTTAATTCGATAGTACATCCGGCCTAGCCATTCCCGAAGACAAAAATCTGTTGTACTTAAAGCGTTTGCACTTGGCAAAAATGCAGTCCAAACATCCAACTTAGCCGCCGCTCGAAAATCAACTGGATATGCAAAAACATTAAAGCCCATCTGTTCAAACAAATACTGGGCACGCGGCATATGAAATGCAGAGGTAACCAGAATTATCCTTTTCGGGACTGAATCAAACAATCGCGAAACGGCCTTAGCTTCATCCGCAGTATTCTCAACGCGCGCAGTCACCAAAATTCGATCTCTAGGGACATGCAACATCTGTGCGTACCTCTTGAGCACCTCACCTTCGGTTTCCTGTCCTAGTTGCCAAGGCAACTTGCTTCCAGTAAAAATTAAAAGCGGGGCTCGATTCGCCTTCACCAGAGCTACCCCATCCCAGAATCGGTCTGGATCACCCCATTCCGTTGCAACACCAGACCTGGTTTGAACCCAATCAATCATCCCGCCAAGCACAACCACTGCATCGGACTCTGGTGCATCCTCGGGCATTAACTTGATTGCCCCACCCTCGATTGATCTAAGCAAATAGTAGGACGTAAAAGGAGCACTAGCTACGTACAAAATGATAACCGCACTGATAATCAAAGACCGTCGTCTTTGATAAATGGCTACCATCAGTAATATGAGGACTAAGCCAAGAGGAGAAACAAAAATCGGGAGGACTTTGTTTAAATAAATCATTTTATATAAAGAAGATTTAGCGGAATTACTTTTGTTTCCTTCCAAGAGCCTATAATTTAAGTCACTAACAAATCACGATGACTATGACTTTAACTCGCAAGGGCTTGATTTTAGCCGGTGGCTCAGGCACGAGGCTTTATCCTGCCACGCTAGCCGTATCAAAGCAATTAATGCCGGTGTACGACAAGCCGATGATTTATTACCCATTGTCTACATTAATGCTCGCGGGCATTCGTGAAGTTTTGATCATATCCACGCCACAAGACACCCTTCGTTTTGAAGAGTTACTCAAAGACGGCAGCCAATGGGGGATGGACTTAAAGTATGTCGTGCAACCACGCCCAGAGGGTTTGGCACAAGCATTTATATTAGGCAGAAGTTTTATTGACAACCATCCGAGCACCTTGATCTTGGGTGACAACATTTTTTACGGGCACGATCTAGTCGCCAAGCTAAGGGCCGCCGCGTCCCAAACAAATTCTTCAACGGTTTTCGCTTATCACGTTCCTGATCCGGAGAGGTATGGCGTCATTGAGTTCGATGAACACCTGCGTGTCCTTAGTATCGAGGAGAAGCCTCTGCGGCCTAAAAGTCAATATGCGGCAACAGGACTTTACTTTTACGACAATCAAGTTTGCGACATTGCTGCCGGCATCAAGCCGAGCGCAAGAGGCGAGCTTGAAATTACAGACATAAACAACCAATACCTTGAGCGCGGTCAGCTAAATGTCGAAATTATGGGCCGAGGTTTTGCTTGGCTCGATACAGGAACGCACGACAGCATGCTCGAGGCAGCCAGCTTCATTTCAACCCTACAAAAAAGGCAAGGATTGCAAGTTGCCTGTCCCGAGGAAATTGCCTACGCACAAAAATGGATAACTGCCGAAGAACTGCAACGCTTGGCACAGCCACTTGCGAAAACCGCATACGGCCAGTATTTATTGAACCTATTGAACCGTTGATGTAGTTTTCACCTGGAGCAAGCTCTTGCCATTCATAGCTATTCCTACCGCTCTATCAGACGTATTGATTTTAGAGCCAACTATATGGACCGATGAACGCGGCTTTTTTTTTGAAAGCTATAACGAACGTGATTTTTTTTCGGCAACCGGCCTTAATGTGCATTTTGTCCAAGATAATCACAGCCGTAGCAAAACCGGTGCGTTACGGGGCTTGCATTACCAAATTCTTCACCCACAGGGCAAACTCATCCGCGCTGTGCAGGGCGAGGTGTTCGACGTATGCGTAAACTTAAAGAAAGGTCATCCACAATTCGGTATGTGGACTGGCGTATTTCTAAGCGCTGAAAATAAAAGACAACTATGGGTACCGCCCGGGTTTGCGCATGGCTTTTTAGCGTTAAGCAATGAAACAGAGGTTCTATACAAAACCACGGATTATTATTCCCCTGCCAACGAACGATGCTTGTTGTGGAATGACCCTTTGATTGGGGTTGACTGGCCGCTATCTCGGCTAAACGGATCAAATCCAATCCTAACCAACAAGGACTTGAATGGATCCCTGCTATCTCAGGCGGAAGTTTTCGATTGATGGGACTGCAAACGACAACTTGCTCTGAAGTCACATTTTGTAATACGAATACGGGCCGGTGGATCTCTAGGCTTGGTATCTGCTTGTGCTTACTCGCTATGGCAGCCATCGTCCTTAATCAGTACGGTGCGTTATCAACTCTCAACCCCTACTACAGAATTAACACACCAGCACTATGCCTTTTATTTGGTTTTATTACGGCAGCAATCAGTTCGCGAATTGCAATCATGGGCGCTATATTTGCGCTGCCTTTACTACCTACATTTGCATGGCAATTTCAGCTTTACACTGGGTACGGGCGTATTCAAGACGTGCATGGCGCAGGATTAGACTTGATTGCTGGTGTTGTACTCGGCAGTCTTTTCAATAAGGTTTTTCGTCGACATAAGAGTACTGGTGCACACCGCCTAGACGAAATCAACCTGCCCTGGCCGGCAGCACTTGCTTTCATCGTCATCAGCCTGTCCGTGGCTGTTGCCATCATGCGCAACCTGCATCAATCAAGCGCGTCTTTCAGCTTCCAGGCATTAGCATTCAACGTGATGCATTTGCGTACACTAAATTGGCACGATGACTATCGGCCCCTAATGGACTGGGCCGCGTATGGTGGGGCTTTTTCGGCCTTAGCGGTATTTGCTCCAGCATTACGACGCCTGCCCGATCGTAATGACATCATTTTTCAACCGCTGATCATTGGCATACTCATCGCCGCAATGGTGGGATGGCGACAGTCCGCTTTTGGCGCGGGTTTGAGCCATAGCCTTCTAAACTTCAGGGTAGATCGATTCGGTTTTGCTGCACTAGGGTTTCAACCTGACTTACACGCATTTGCTGCACACATGCTGCTAGGTGCGATTGGCTTAGCGGGCTACGCATATTACAAAAAATCCAATTGGGTTTGGTTAGCTATTATTGCGTTGGTTATGCCACTGAGTTGGTGGTTACTGTTCTTAAGTAAATCTAAAACCAGCCTCGCGTTAGGGCTGATGTGCCTAATATCAATAGTCATATTATGGCTAATGCGCAAACAGGTGAAGCCAACAAGCGTATTAAAAGGATTCATTGCGTTATGCGTGGCAGTGTTGATCAGCGCAGCTATGGCTCCAGCTCTTTGGCACGAAGGCCTATCCCAATTAGCTATCCAGCTCGGATTACCAGACTTACTTTCGCTAAATCTCAAACTCTCTTATCGTCCAGAGGTGTATCGAGCAGCGCTTTATATGCTTTTGTTATTTCCTTTTGCTGGTCTAGGGCAAGCTGAGTTCTATCGTCAGTCGGCAAACCCAGAGCTGTCACGATCATTTTTTTTAAGTGTTGAGCAAAACGGCGAAAATGCCCACAACTATTTTCTCCAAGTGCTCGTTGAGAATGGCCTATTGGGCTTTTGTGTTTTAGGCCTGTTAATCACTTATCCGATCATAAAGTCGGACGATAAAAAACATCTCTTCCCAGCTCTCTTTGCTCTGCTGGCTATTGCGTGTGGCAACTTATTTTCACACTCTCTGTTAGTTCGTGAAAACTTACTTATCGCGGCGTGTTTTATAGCGCTGCTTTATGCCTGGACACCTCAAACACCAAATCCTGACGTAGTCGTACATCCGCATAATCACGGTGTGCTTAATTTTTTTAAGCACAAATACATTCTGAGTACAGTTTTTTGTATATCAATTAGTCTCATGTTGTACGAAGCAGTGCGATCACGATCCATGTTTCCTTTTAATGTAGACACTCAATGCTTTAAGTCTCGTCCTTTGGATCGAGACGGCTGGACCTCGGGGCACTACCGTACGGACGTACCTGTGGGCTCTACCGGATTCACCATCAAACTCGCCACGACTCAACCAGATGCAGAACAACGCCCGATCTCTGGGTCGCTAACAATCTTTCTAGATGAACGCGAGTTAACTCAAAAGGACTTTGTCTTAAAGAAAACAGGGCCACAGCAATTGAGTTTTGACTTACCAGCGGGCACAGTCGCTACGCCGGACGATTACCACGTAGAACTGAAGCTATCACGCTGCTTTACGCCGCGGAACTTTGCCATGAACGAAGACAGTAGGAAACTCGGCGTAAAGATCGAAGCGATTCACTGGCACTGATAATCTGACCGTTTCACGCTATTGCGAAACGGGTCGGTGAGATCATCAGAATACTCGCCCATCAATAACCGCTGTTTGGGCAAGAAGTGATTTCGGAAATAACGACTCGTAGTCGCAATTGTTTGACCCCATTCTGTCAACAAGACGCAACCATTGCGAATAACGATCGTGCCGGATTGCTGTTGCTCGGTTAAACGCACATCCATCAAACGATGCTCTTTAACGTATTCCTGCGTAAAGACTTGATCAAATGCATCAAGCTTGATGCCACCGCCACGTTGTTGGAGTTTTTCAAGGATATAAAAAGAGAGAGACCGATCAATAACTGTTGGCACAGAAATCGCAAAAGAGTAGCCAAGCAATAGCCAGATACACACCATCTGGGCGATTTCAAACCGAGAAAAACTGCGCAACCAACCGATTGCGGCAAGCAGCAGCAGGGTAAGGCCGGTAGCCAACACATCGTCAAGAATAGCGCTGTAGAAAACGACATTCACCGGCACGTAGCGCACATGCACAGCGTAAATCACGAGCAATAACAATCCAAACAGTGCGGTAGCACCCAACAGCTTCAGATACTTCATGCTTTAAACACCATCAACTTGTTACCCAGATAACTACACGTAACTTGAAACACCGTCGCAAGCATAAAGCCAAAGATGTAGTTATATCGATAGACATCGGACCAGATGTAGAGAATCAAACCGTGGCCCATTGCGATTGCGACATACACAAAGACGAAACGATAGATTTGTTTGAACAGCGGTTCGGTTGAACTGTGAAACACGTAGTACCGATTACCCAGAAACGATACGATCGTGCCGCAAATAGCCGCAACAATGTTCGATAGGCCAGCCGACTCCCACAACAAGACCTTGAGATTAAACGTCAGCACTAAAAAGTGCACAACTGTGGCAACGCCGCCGTTCACCAAATACCGAAACGGCTGCTGCCGCATGAGGTACGTTAACCAGTGCTCGTTGGTAATCGATGCAGGCGCTGCTGCCGCGCCCTTATTGGCCGACATGCTCAACGCCATCAATGTAGGCACGATAGTCAATCTGGTTTGGAGCACCTGCGCGCACCACGCCCGTTAACATTAAGGTCATCAGTGTCAGGGCACCGGTTTGCAGTAACACAAGCAGCAAGATACCCAAGGCAACCGAAAACCAACCGGGTGTTGCAAAGTTAGCTAGCTTAAGCCCAATCGCTAAAAAGCTGGCTGAAATCGTGAGGCCTGCCACAAGTGCACACATCATTCCCACGCGTACGAGCACGTCTTCCGCAAACACCATTAGTGCGCGAAACCCATGCAGAGCCAGACCAACAAAGTTCATCTTGCTTTTACCGGCATAGCGCGGCCCGCGATCAAGCGCCAAAGTCTGAATGCGCAGCTTTGAGCTCAGCACACAACCAGCCACATGCATCCACAGCTCTTGCATCGCAGCCAAGCGCTTTAAGCCAATAGGGGCAATCGCCATGAAATTACCGAAGCTGATCTTGCGGCCAGTTAGTAACTGGAATAGCGCTTTGTAGACAAGATAGAACGCTTTAAAACGAAGTGTTTCCACACGGCTCTTACGCTGTGCGACGACGACATCAACGTTGGAGTTGCTGAGCGGCGCAACTAGTTGTCGGATAGATTGAGGGGTATCTTCACCATCTGAGTCCATCACGACGGTGCAGCCGATGTCAGGATGGTGATCCGCGACGTAGTTCAAACCAATTGCGATTGCACGCTGATGGCCGACGTTACGCTTTAATTTGATGACAACACCTGACAGACCCGCATCGCTCAAGACTGTTGACTGAACGGGCTGGTGCAAAGAACCGTCATCAACAATCACAACATAGGGGCGATTGCCATATTCGGCAAATAACTCATTAAGCAGTCGTGTCGAGGCCTCTTTGTCTTCATAGACGGGCATCACCACTGCAAAACGCTGATCGGTCAGGTTAGTACTGGTCATCATCCGGCTAACGTCTCTTTGAAGTAGGCGATGGTGCGCACTAAGCCTTGCTCAAGCGCCACGGTAGGCTCCCAGCCAAGATATTGCTTGGCTTTTGTGATGTCGGGCCGACGCTGCTTGGGATCGTCTTGCGGCAAGGGCATGTGAATGAGTTTGCTCTTAGAGCCCGTCAGGCGAAGGACTTTCTCGGCTAACTCAATCATGGTGAACTCGCCAGGGTTACCCATATTGATGGGGCCCACCACGCTGTCATCTGCGTTCATCAAACGCATAAATCCTTCAACCAGATCATCGGCGTAACAAAAGCTGCGCGTCTGTGTGCCATCGCCATAAATGGTCAGGTCTTGTCCACGCAAGGCTTGGACGATGAAGTTGCTCACCACTCGACCATCATCGGCAGCCATACGCGGACCGTAGGTATTAAAAATCCGAACCATTTTGATGCGTAACTTGTACGTACGCTGGTAATCAAAAAACAGCGTCTCGGCCGCGCGCTTGCCTTCGTCGTAGCAGCTGCGAATACCGATGGTGTTCACATTGCCCCAGTAATCTTCTGGTTGCGGGTGCACAGACGGGTCGCCATACACTTCCGAGGTTGACGCTTGGAACACCTTGGCACCAGTGCTGCGTGCCAGCTCGAGCATATTGATTGCCCCAAGCACCGACGTCTTCATTGTATGGATGGGATCGTACTGGTAGTGAACGGGCGAGGCGGGGCAAGCAAGGTTATAGATTTCGTCTAGGCCTTCGACACCTAAGGCTTTGCAATCGACGGCATCTACCACATCGCGCTTAACGAACTTAAAAAGTGGGTTCGCGATGAGACATTGGAGATTCTTTTCGCTGCCGGTGAACAGACTGTCGAGCGCAATGACTTCATGACCTTGCGCGACGAGGCGATCACATAAATGTGATCCCAGGAACCCTGCACCACCAGTGACAAGAATTTTTTTCATGATCTACGCGCGTCCAACGCCTGCATAACTGAACCCAAGCGCTTTTAAGGCTGCGGGGTCAAGGTGATTGCGTCCGTCAAATACCACGGGGGCTTTGACTGTTGCTTTAAGCTTCTTAAAATCAATTTGCTTGTAGGCGGCCCACTCGGTGACCAACACTACGGCATCCGCATCTTTCGCTGCGGCAAGCGCGTCGTCTTCGATCTTGAGCTTGCCGTTACGCAACAAGTCGGCAAACACATGCTCTGCCACTTCTTTTGCAACGGGGTCGTGCGCCGTGACGGCTGCACCGGCATGACACAAGGCTCGGATGAGGTCGATGGACGAGGCTTCACGCATATCATCGGTATCTGGCTTGAACGCCAAGCCCCAAACGCAGATTTTGCGACCATCAAGGTCTTTACCCATCTTGGCCACGATTTGCTCAAACAGGTATTGTTTCTGCTTTTTGTTGCGTGATTCAACACCGTTGAGCACGATTGGGTCGACACCCACGCTCTGGGCGATACGCACGAGCGCTTGTACGTCCTTGGGGAAACATGAACCACCGTAACCGCAGCCTGGGCGCAAAAAAGCAGGGCCAATGCGTGAGTCAGAACCCATGCCGGCGCGCACGTCTTCGACGTTAATTCCGAAACGGTCGCAGACGTTGGCGATTTCATTCATGAATGAAATGCGCGTCGCTAGCATGGCGTTAGAGGCGTACTTGATCAGCTCAGCCTCTTTGACGCCGACCGTGAGCAGTTGGCTCGCTTGCTTAACGTAAGGCTGATAAAGCTTGATCAGCTGGGCTTTGGTGGTCTCACTTTCGGTACCAATCACAATGCGATCGGGATTAAAGAAGTCGTCGATGGCGGCGCCTTCTTTAAGAAACTCTGGATTGCTCGCCACATCAAAATCAATAAAGCACTTACGCTGGAAAAGCTGCCAGGCAATCTCGCCTTTGACAAGGTCCGCCGTACCTACAGGTACAGTGGATTTATTGATTACGATGGCTGGGCCATTCAAGCTTTGCCCAATTTCTTTAGCTGCCGCCAACACGTAGCGAAGGTCAGCCGAGCCGTCTTCGCCCTGGGGGGTGCCCACGGCGATAAAAATCAGATTGACCTCTGCGCTATCGCTGCCAAGCTTGGTCATGCCATTTTTAATGCTGTCTGAGAACTTGAGATTGCCGCTTGCGATGGAAGCATCCACCACTTCTTTGAGGCCAGGCTCATAAATTGGGATGATGCCTTTCTCAAGACGGGCAATTTTGCTGGGGTCTGTATCGACACAGATCACCTGATTATCCTTACTGGACAAACACGCGGCAGTGACCAGTCCAACATACCCGGCACCAACAACCAATATTTTCATGACTTCATTCTCAGGACAAAATGACAACAAGCGGCATTTTCGCCGAAATTTGACGGCTTTTTGGCTAAATCTGACCGTAATCAGCGTAAATCTGCACGAAACACATGGGAAAGTAGCTGCCGTGTGCTTTCAACCCAACTCGTTCGATGGATTTGGCTTGAATCTGGGGCGCGGCCGTCAGCAAATAGCACAAGCCAGGCCTGCACGGCCTCGGCCAACGCGGCCGCACTGCCGCCGGCGTAAAAGTAAGCATGTGTTTGGGCCACTTCCCTAAAAACCGGAATGTCGCGGGCAATCACGGGCAAGCCATGGCGTGCGGCCTCAACAATCGGCAGACCAAAACCCTCCGCCTCGCTCGCGGCAATTAGGCAGGTCGCACTGGCGTAAAGCTGCTCAAGAAACTCGTCACTGGCGTTTTCAAACCAGAAGAGCTGCTGACCTTGCTGGGGGTGCTGGCGCAACCGTGCCGCCAGCTCTTCAGTCAGCCAGCCCTGCTTGCCCACGAGAACCAACTGTGCGTGTGACCCTTGCGCCCATAACAGTTCAAAGGCCTCAAGGATTTGGGCCTGACGCTTACGGGGCTCGAGGGTGCCAACCGCTAAAAACGTTGGCGCGGCAGCAAGCTGGGCCAGAATCGCCTGGCCGTTCTCGGGCAAGCCTTTTGTGGGTACTGAACTTGCAATATCCGCACCCAAGGCAAACCAGTCAATGTTCAAGGTGTGAAGTGAGGCTGGCGCGTTTACCTGCAACCATGTGCGCAACTCCGCTGCGACGGCTTGGGATATACAAATCACACCGTCTTGCTGGGCGACCACACTGAGCCAGAAGGCGTAACGACGCACAAGTTCTGGGACGAAGGTCTCTTTGAACAAAACCGGCAACAAGTCATAGACAACAAAATACACACCGACACCACGATGCCGCAGGTCTGCAAAATAGGTTTGATGCGCGTCGTCAATATTGAAATTGAGATCGAGCCCCAAAAACACATCGCCCTGGCGCGGGTTAATCCAGTCGTCCCCAGCACCGTCCGCCTGAGGTGTCGCTTGCTGGCCGAGCCAGCGTGCCGTAAAAGCCTGTGCAGCCTTGTAGCCATAGCGATCGATTGCATAAACCAATTGCAGCTTATATCCAGACCCACCGGCTGCATCAACAGACTTGAATAACTGGTGCAGCACACTACGCACCACACGCTGAATGCCAGAGTGTGAATCGTGGCGATGCAACTCAGTGATGTCGACAAACAAAACGGGGCGGGGGTCTTCACTCGGTACGACGGCAGCTACCAGGGCTGCGACTTCACTCAGCTCGAGGTCTGTACGTTCAGGTGTCTGTGGCAGAGCTGCAATACGTTGCGGCAAGATGCGACGCAAGTCGAGTGCACGAGCAGCGGCTCGCCTTGGTGCAAAGGCCTGTTGGGTTTGGATTTGTTCCAACACGGCTAAAGCACGCTGTGCGGTTTGATCCCAAGAGAACTGTTTTAACTGTTCACGACTATGCGTGAGCAAGCGCGCGCGAAACGCTTCATCTGTTAAAGCTTGCTCAATCTTTTGTGCAATCGCTGTTACAGAGAACGGATCAAACAAGGCTTCGGGGTTACCAATGACCTCTGGGACACTGGAGTAGTTTGAGCCAATCACCACTGCCCCACAAGCAATGGCTTCGAGTGCAGTCAGGCCAAAGCCTTCACAATACGTTGGCAATATATGGGCGCGACACAAGCCATACAGTGCACTGAAATCTGTATCGGACACCCGGCCTGTCACGATCACATGATCACCTGCCAAGCCCGCAGCGATAATCTGTTGATCTAACAAAGTACGTTGGGGTCGGTTCATGCCCCCGGCAAGAACGAGTTGATGCGCGTTGCGCACTGCTGGCGGCAAGGCTGCATAGGCCGCGAGCAGGCGGTCAATATTTTTGCGCGGATCAAAGGCACCGGTGTAAAGCAAGAAAGGGCGGGTGATCGAAAACTTTGCGCGTGTGGCGACCGCTTCCGTTTCGGTTAGGTCCCGCGGAACAGTTTCTTCACCAATCGCAGCCGAAATATTAGTGACGGACGCCGGCGGCATGCCGAGTTGTTCGATTCCATCTCGACGCGAGGATTCAGAGATCGCCAACCAGTAATCTGCGCGGCGCAGTTGATGCAGGCGCTCGTAATACCAATCTAGCGTAACGGGATCTGTTAGGTATTCGCTTGTATAGAGCAGCGGGATTAAGTCGTACAGAATCGCGACCGTGTAGGTCGGCGTGAGCTGTCCAATGCTAACGACGGTGTTGTCACCGGGGCTATCAACAACGCTCGTGGCAATCACCACGTCCGCATCAAGCTGCGCGATGAAGGCTTCGCGTAAAAGCTCAGACACTTGCTGACGCCAACGGTTTTGTGGTTTGCGCTCATCCGTCGGGCCAATGCCGGACCAAACTCGCACAGTACAGCCTGCCAACTGTTCACCGAGCGCTGCTTTGACAGGTGCGATGGTGTCCGGGAATAAATCGCTGAGGAGCACGATGACTTCGTGTTGCGCGCGCCGATCAATCAGTGCTTTAACCAACGCTTTAACAAACGCAAGCGAGTAACGTCCGATACCGCGGTAACGGCTTTCGTTCTGCACACCCTGCAAATCGATCACGAACCTCACGACTTGGGCGCCTCTTTTTGCCGTTGCAGTTCAGCTGCGATTTGCACAGCCTCTGGACTGAGAGTCGTAAGGCGCGCTTGCACGCGCTGGGCTTCGCTTAGCACTGCGGGGTCGACCTCAACCGGCACGATTTTGGGCTCAACCACACGCCCCAACGAAACAAAATAGTGCGTCAAACCAAGCTTATTGGAGACCTTGTGGCAGAAGCGCTGCAACGCAGGTTTGGCGGCGAACAGTCGCAACACGCGCTGGACAATCATCCTTGTGAATTTTTCTTTGAAGGCACTGATGCGTTCGCCCACGCCTTCGTCTGCCAACCGTTTACCTTGATTGTCTGCCCAGCGAATTGGTCGACTCAGCTTCCAAAGCAGGGAGTCTTCTAACTCTTTAATGGCGGTCTCGAGTTTTAACTCTGTCGCTGCAGCGTCCGCTTTAATTTGTTGGATCTGTTGATCAAACCGCTCGGTGAGTGTTTCAAGCTTTAAACCGTAGTCGTGCGTAAAGGCGGGGATGACGGGCGCTTGCGACATCCCGTCAGTCGACTTTTGTGCGATCACAGCGTATGCGGGGCTGACTGCATTCAGTACGTTCAGTAACTGCACAGGCGCTTCGCCGCAGAGCTGCAAACGATCGAGACGACGCACGAGCTTTGTTCTGGCGTAACCGTAGTAATGTGGCACGAACTCCAACAGCTCAGGCATCACCGGCGGTTGGCGATTCGGGATCGCATAATAACCACCCGCCCCCAACACGATGTTCTCGGGGTTCGGCGCTTCGAGTAATAACAAGCCACCGGGCTTCAAAATCCGCAAGGACTCTTGCACGACTTGCCGCACATCATCAAAGGGCAGATACTCAACTAGACGAAATGCCGAGACAATGGCCTGGCTCTGATCCGGGTGCTGCGCCAGTTGCGTCAGTAACTCAGGCGCATGCACATTCAGACTCGTAGCGGCGAACCCAACCTCACCCAGCAGCCGCAACCAAGGCGATGCGCCATCGTTGAGATCTAGAACAGGGGCCTGGGGGTAGGTATGTAGGAGTGGGTAGACGAACGGTAAGTAGCCGAGCAGCCGCTGACGCTGGGCATCTGCTGAGCCCTCAAATCTGGCTTGAATCGCACGATAAAAATCGTCATGCACGGGTGTAGTCTGCCTCGGTAGACAACCAGTTCATGCCAACAAAATGTTGCTTGTCGACATTGACCACATTGAACACAATCGCACGGTCGCGCCACTCATAATTTTTGCCGAGATGCGAATCGGAGTCATGCAGAGACAAGGAGATCGAGTACGAACCATGCCCGACGTTCGCCGGAAAGCGGAAACGGTAATGAATGTTTTCACCAGCCCGCACATGTTCAACGATTTGGTGGCTGTGGAATGTATTGGTACCGTAAATCACCTGACCGAGGCGGTCTTTAAGCTGAAAGCCCAGGACTAACTCGGGTAGCTCTTTTAACGCTTGCACAGTCGCTTGCAACTCAAGCGGCTGGCCGACTTTAACCACTTCTACCGCACGACCAGCCTCATCACAGAGCTGTGCAGCGGCGATACGCGCTTCACCGGTGCCGGACACGGTCTGTGTTTTGCCGTCGTCGCTTACTGTTTGCTGCACGGTTGCACCACCACGCTCGGCGAGCATGGCATTGTAATAATCCATCACGGCTTCGGGATCGCCTTGCAGCGCAATCTGTCCTGCGTTTAACAAAATCGCGCGATCACAAATACCTTGTACCGCACCTTTGTCGTGCGACACGATCAGCAAGGTGGTGCCGAGTTTGCTATATGCACGAATGCGTTCGAAACTTTTATGTTGGAAATAATTGTCACCAACGGACAAGGCCTCGTCGATGATCAAAATATCGGGGCGCTGTACGGTGGCCACACTAAAGGCCAGGCGCATCTGCATCCCGCTCGAGTACACACGCACGGGTTGATCGATGTAGTCACCGATCTCGGCAAACTCTTGAATCTGCGGCATCAGTGCTTTGACTTCATCAGCCGTCATACCAAGCAACTGACCGGCCATGACGGCGTTTTGTCGGCCGGTGAAATCCGGATCAAAGCCCATGCCTAATTCGAGTAACGCAGCGATACGGCCTTGTACTTGCACAGAGCCCGAGGTGGGTTGCGTGGTGCCAGTAATCATTTTGAGCAAGGTGCTTTTGCCCGCACCGTTCATGCCAACAATGCCCACGGCTTCGCCGGCATTCACGGTGAAGTTCAGGTCTTGCAGCACCCAGTGCAAACCATGGCGCACGCCCCCAAAGGGCGACAGCCATTCCACCAGTCGTGACCAGCGATTGGGATATTGCTTATAGGCTTTGCCTAGATTCGCGACCTGTATCGAACCCATCAGAGTTCATCCACCATTTCGCTGGCATGCTTTTGATACAGGCGTAAACCCAGCACGCACAACACAACTGCCAACAGCGTAACCGGCCAAAGCGAGTACCAATCCGGCATCCGCGCGTTGACCAAAATCGTTTGGTAAGCCGTTGCGATACTTGTCGTGGGGTTGTATGCAATCAGCTGCTGTGCCCAGGTCGGCAAAATCGACAAGGGGTAGACGACAGGCGTCAACCAAAACCAGAACTGCAACACCACGCCAAACAGTTGGCCGACATCACGAAAGAACACATACAAGATGCCCAGCGTGAGCCCCAGCCCAAACGCGAGCAAGACCTGAATCAGCAACACCGGCACGATTGCAAAAAACACGAGCCCAGGAAAACTGCCGGACGCTACCAAGAACACGATGAACAAGCTAAAGATAATAGCGAAGTTCACCGTTGCGTTGGCCAGTGCGATCACTGACAACGACAGCACCGGGAAATTTACTTTCTTAAACAGATTGGCGTTTTCAAGAAAAACATTCTGCCCACGGTTCACGGCTTCAGAAAAGTAATTCCACGTCAGCAAACCCGCACACAAATAGATGCTGTAGGCAAACTCATTGCCCAGACCGGGAAGCTTGGACTGCATGACTTGCGAGAACACAACTGTGTAGACAATGATCATGGCCAGGGGCTTGATCACGGTCCAGGCTGCGCCCAGCATGGAGTTTTTGTAATTGGACTGGAACTCGCGCTGCACGCTACCCGCGATAAAACCGCGGTAGCCCCACAGCGCTTGAATCATCCCCATCAGGCGGCTCGCGATGGCATGCGCATTAGGCCCGACCGTAGTGGTCTTGAAAGCGCACGATATCGTCTTCACCTAAGTAACCACCGCTTTGCACTTCGATCAACACCAGATCGATTTTGCCGGGGTTCTCAAGACGATGCTTATGGCCCGCTGGAATAAAAGTGGACTCGTTCGTGGCAATCAGTAGGTCTTGATCACCGTTTACGACCTTGGCCATACCGTCGACCACAATCCAGTGCTCACTGCGGTGATGATGCATCTGCAACGACAGCGACGCACCGGGCTTAACCACGATGCGTTTCATCTTGAAACCGGGACCTTCTTCGAGCACAGTGTAGGTGCCCCAAGGACGATGCACGGTACGGTGCAACTTGTAGGCCTCGTGATCAATCTTTTTAAGCTGACCCACGATTTGCTTGACGTCTTGTGAGCGATCTTTGCTCGCCACTAACAAAGCATCAGCAGTATCGATGATAATCAGATTATCAACACCGACAGCAGCAACCAAACGATCGGTCGACTGTATATAGGTGTTGGTTACATCATGAAGATAGGCTTCGCCTTCGATGCTGTTGCCATTACCATCGGGGGCAATCAAATCACCGAGCGCGTTCCACGAACCAATGTCGCTCCAACCAATCGAACAGGCTACAACTGCAGCATGGGTAGTTTTTTCCATGAGCGCGTAGTCAATCGAAATGCTTTCGGCTTCTGCAAAGGTATTTGCATCGAGTTCGATTTGGTACTGACCACTACCTTCAACACGACGCGAGACGGCAAGGCTTTTTTCAACGGCGTCGAGCACCTGCGGCGCAAAGCTCTTGAGCTCAGTCATCGCGGTCTGGGCCGTCATGCAGAACATGCCGGAGTTCCAAAGGTATTTACCGCTGTCCACATAAGACTGTGCAGTTTTGAGGTCTGGCTTCTCAACAAAGCGCTTGACGGTGTGGCCTTCGGATTCGATATAGCCGTAGCCTGTTTCTGGCGCCTCAGGTTTGACACCGAAAGTCGTAACTTTGCCGGTCTCTGCCAATTTGACAGCGGTTTGTACGGCTTGGGTAAATGCCTTCAAGTCACTGATTAAGTGGTCAGCCGTCAAAAACAGCATGACCGCATCGGGGCCGTATTGTTTATGGATCGTCAACGCTGCCGCGGCAATCGCAGGGGCTGTGTTACGGCCCTGGGGCTCAAGGATGAAACCGAGCGGCATGGGGATGGGGCCGGTTTCACGGTACTCATCCGCTGTCTTAAAAAACAAATCGCGGTTGGTGACGGTTAAGACCTCGACTACGTCGGGCAAGCTCTTGGCACGCAAGAAAGACTTCTGCAACAAGCTCTGGCCATCGGCCAAGCGTATGAAAGGCTTAGGGTGCTGCTCGCGCGAAACAGGCCACAAGCGTGTGCCGGCGCCACCAGACAGAATCACAGGGATAAGTTTCATGCTTAACCGTCAAAACAGGAGTTCCGGCATTATCGCATTTCAGGGACGAGAATGTGCTCCGACGAGGCAAGCTTGACGACGGGGCTAAGCCCCTATTGGGGGAGTGCCAACACAGTCCGAATTTGTTGCACGCTTTGCTCCCAAGACTGATACGAGAGGCTCGAACTTTTGGGGTGCATAACGGCCTGATAGAGTTGCAACCAGGCCTTGAGGCACTCTGCAGTATCTTCAGGCGTGTTGCCGGGGAAATAAAACCCAGCCTCGCCGGCGACCTCTCGAAAGACTGGAATGTCGCGCAAAATAACGGGCAAGCCGTGTTGAGCGGCTTCAATAATCGGCAAACCAAACCCCTCGCCCTCACTGGCGGCGATCAAGGCTGTACTGCCGGCGTAGATACGCTCAAGATATTCGTCACTGACACCTTGCAACCAAATCAGGCGCTTGCCTAGCTCTGGGTGGGCCTTGAGCGCACGCACTAAGACATCTATATTCCAACCGACCTTTCCCACAATCACTAGGTTAGCGTCGGAGCCGTCCAGCCACAGTTTGGTGAACGCATCCACGATATGCCGATAGCCCTTACGCGGCTCGAGCGTACCCACCATCAAAAAGCTAGGCCGGGTCGCCAACTTGGCAAGGGTGTCGGGTGCATCTGCCGGCATGCCCTTGGTGGGGGCCGAATTATTGAGGTCTGCCCCTAGGTGGAAGTAGGTAATATCGAAATCAGCAGATGTAGAAATTCGGTTATCTTTCACCCAATTTCTGTAATCATCGGCGATTGTCTTTGAAATACACAAAACCCCATCAAATTTAGCCAGTGTGCGCAGCCAACGCTCGTGAAAGCCTTTGTGCGAGGGTGGAAAGTATTGCGGGAACTGGATGGGGAGCAGGTCATAGATAACAAAATAAACCTTAACGCCGGCTTCTTTCAGTTTAGCCAGGTAGGCTTGCTCTTTAAGTGTGGTCACGCAAGCAAAGTCGAGACCAAAAAATACGTCGCCTGCCGTAATTTGGATGGGACTGGGGTCTGGATTACGCGTGACGGACAAGTCGCTCACCGAGGTCTGGTGGACGATCGCGGGCTTAAACCCGACGTGGCGGTCCACATAAACAGCCTGCACGGTAAAACCGGGCGGAGGGTTTTTAAGCAGCTCCATCAAAATACTGCGCGTGACCCGTTGAATCCCTGTTTTATGGTCCTCCAGGACGAAAAAAGAGACGTCGACGAATAAAGTCTTAGGGTCAGGGCTTGCACGAAACTGGACGACACGGGGTTTGACCAAATACCAGTCAAACAACTTGGTCTGAATATTGCGTACAAACGGGTCGACCTGGGGGTAGCGGGTGACAATCGACTTCAACACCTTTTTGCTCACACCACCGGTGCACACGTCATATAAATACTTAACCGTCGACTTGATCATATTTTTATTTATTGAGCCCGGGAGCAAATTTCGCAATGGCGATGCGGAAGTATAATCCTCGCTTCGAATGGAAACCGGGACGAAACGTGTCGAAATCAGGAACAACGCACACGGCAGTGGTCACAGGGATCACTGGACAAGATGGCGCATATTTAGCTGAATTACTGTTAGGTAAGGGCTACAAGGTTTACGGCACCTACCGCCGCACCAGCTCCGTCAATTTTTGGCGTATTGAAGAGCTTGGCATTCAAAATCACCCCAATTTGCATCTGGTCGAGTACGACCTGACGGACCTGTCGTCCAGCATCCGCTTATTGCAGACGTCTGGCGCAACCGAGGTCTATAACCTCGCGGCCCAAAGTTTTGTGGGCGTGTCGTTTGAGCAACCGCTCACGACCGCTGAAATCACAGGAATTGGCCCGGTTAACCTGCTGGAAGCCATCCGCATTATTAACCCCAAGATTCGTTTTTATCAGGCCAGTACCTCAGAAATGTTTGGCAAGGTACAGGCGATTCCGCAAATCGAAGACACTCCGTTTTATCCACGTAGCCCTTATGGCGTAGCCAAGCTGTACGCACACTGGATGACGATTAATTACCGTGAAAGTTACGGGATTTTTGGGACGAGCGGCATTCTGTTCAACCATGAATCGCCACTGCGTGGTCGTGAGTTCGTGACGCGCAAGATCACGGACTCGGTTGCCAAGATCAAACTCGGCAAGCTCGACGTGCTGGAACTGGGCAATATGGATGCCAAGCGCGACTGGGGCTATGCGAAAGATTATGTAGAAGGTATGTGGCGCATGCTGCAAGCCGACGAGCCTGACACATTTGTGTTGGCCACTAATCGCACTGAAACCGTACGTGACTTTGTAACGATGGCCTTCAAGGCGGCGGACATTGCACTGGACTGGAAAGGTAGCGCAGAGCAAGAGCAAGGGTTTGACACCAAAACAGGCAAAGCGCTTGTGAAGATCAACCCCAAGTTTTATCGCCCCGCAGAAGTTGAGCTGTTGATTGGTAACCCCGCAAAGGCCAAGGAAAAACTTGGCTGGGC
Organism: Zwartia hollandica; assembly: GCF_019923725.1. Lineage (GTDB taxonomy): Bacteria > Pseudomonadota > Gammaproteobacteria > Burkholderiales > Burkholderiaceae_B > Zwartia > Zwartia hollandica. The sequence continues at coordinate 432,020 of NZ_JAHXRI010000006.1, read as the reverse complement.
ACCAAAGACGACTCTTGAAGAGCTCTGCCGCATGATGGTGGTGGCAGACCTCGCGCGCAATGAGCGCGGATTCTCGTTCTAAATGACCACAGCGCAGCGCGTGATGCCGCCTAATCACGATCGTCGCGTACTAGTGACTGGCCTGCAGGGTTTTACTGGCCATCACTTGGCCAACGAGCTCGAGGACAATGGCTACGAGGTCTGGGGGCTGGGTGATGTCACCCCCACATTTGCACGCTGCGTCAAAGCAGACCTGTTGGATATCGCATCGCTTAAGCAGGCGGTGCTTGCCGCCAAACCGCACTATGTCATCCATCTGGCCGGCGTTGCGTTTGTTGGCCACGGCCAACCCAAAGCGTTTTACGACGTAAACCTGGTCGGTACCCGTAATCTGCTTGAAGCGCTGGAACCAGTCGCTGCAGATTTGCGCTGTGTGTTGCTTGCGAGCAGCGCAAACGTTTATGGCAACTTGCAAGGCGGGCTGCTCAGTGAAAGCAATCCGGTGAATCCGGCAAACGACTATGCCGTGAGCAAATTGGCGATGGAATACATGGCCAAGCTCTGGTTGCCCAAAATACCTGTTGTGTTGGCGCGCCCATTTAACTACACAGGCATTGGTCAGTCAGAGAGTTTTTTGATTCCCAAAATCGTTTCCCACTTCGTTCGCAAACAAAGCGCCATCGAACTTGGCAACATGGATGTGTGGCGCGAGTTCAATGACGTGCGGGATGTTGCGCACGCCTATCGCAAACTGATTGAAGCTGCACCGATCGGGCAAACGGTTAACGTGTGCTCGAGCAATCTGGTGTCGCTGAAAGAAGCACTTGCCTTGGCCACAGAACTAACCGGCCACAGTATCGAAGCACGCATCAACCCGCAGTTTGTACGTGCGAACGAAGTATTAAAGCTTGGCGGTGACACCACACGCCTTAAACAATTTGTACCGGACTGGCAGCCGCGCCGTCTGCGCGAAACACTAGCCTGGATGCTGGACGCCGCATCATGATGCATGTGGGCTTCGGTGTGACGGCCTTATGCAAAGGCCTGGCCGGCGGCTCACAAGACGGCATCAGTCACTACACCCAAGAATTGATCACGCAGTTTGCGAAACGCGCAGAGCTTAATCTGCAGCCGTTTTCGTTTGCTGTGGGCGCGCAGGACATAAAAGAACTAGATCGGAAGGTGTTTGAGACTGCATCGCCTCAACACCTACCACATTCAGTGTTGCATCTTGGAAAATATCCTACAGGCGCACTATATTCAGCATTCACCGGCGCAGACTTTCCTGACATCAATAAGCTGGGCAAAGTCGATCTCATTCACGCGACCGACCACTACATCCCACGCGCGAAGTTTGCACCAATGGTTGCAACGCTGATGGATGCGATTCCCTTCTCGCATCCGGAATGGTCAAGCGGTCGGTTCCGTGGCGCGAAGAACGCACTGTGGAAAAAAGCGATCAGCTGGGCTGATCACATCATTACGATTTCAGAACATTCAAAGCAAGAGCTTTGCATGTGGACGGGAGTCGCGGCAGAGCGAATCAGTGTGATCCCACTTGGGGTCGATGCACGTTGGTTTCGTGAGGTGACCGCGGAAGAGTTTGCGCTGGTACGCGCGAAGTTCAAACTACCGTCGCAATACTTTATTTCTGTCGGCACCTTGCAACCACGCAAAAACGTTGGTGGCGTCATCGCCGCACATCGTGCAATGTCGCTTGCACAACGCAAACAAACACCGCTCGTGATCGTTGGCCGAGCCGGCTGGAAGTGCGAAGAAGAAATCAAACAGATTGAGGCTGACGCACAAACAGGTACGATCGTCTGGCTGCAACAGGTATCGGATGCGGAGTTACTGCCAATCTTGAAAGCAGCACGTGCGCTGTTGTTTCCATCCCTCGCAGAGGGATTTGGTTTGCCTGTGCTGGAAGGTTTTGCGGCGCAGGTGCCTGTGATTACGTCGACGACAACATCTCTACCTGAAGTTGCTGGCACAGCAGCGCTTGCAGTTGAGCCTACTGATGTGGATGCGCTGAGCGAAGCGATGCGACGGGTACTGGATGATCACGCTTTGCATGCAAGCCTGCAGCAACATGGCTTGGCGCGTGCGCAGCGGTTCACCTGGGAGAGTTGTGCTGAAGCGACGTTAGCGACTTACCAACGCTTAACTACGGGCTAGTGCTTAAGTAAGCTCTTGTAAACCCCAACGTACTTCTGCGCCATCGTCTCAGCCATAAAAGTATCGCGATAACGTTGCAGCGCCCCCGCGCGCCAGCGTGCGACCCGCTGTGGATCGTGCCAGAAACTATCCATGGCCTGACCAAAGGCGACAGCATCTGAAGGCGGAACGACAAGACCCGTCTCACCGTGTTTGTTCACATAGCTGGTGCCCGTACCAATCTCGCACGTGATCATGGGTGTGCCTTGCTGTGCCGCTTCAGCAAGCACGATACCAAACGCCTCAGACGCGATATGCGAGGGGAACACAAAACCGTACGCTGCGCGCATGATGCTGCGCTTTTGTTCGTTAGTGACCTCAGGGACAAAATGCAGGTTCTTTAGCCCTAGCTCTCGCGCTTGCTTTTGCAGGGCATCGTGCTGATCACCGCGGCCGACAATTACTGTCGGGTAATCGCGCCCCTTTAAGGCGTCCAGCAAAACGTGCAGGCCTTTGTAATAGCGCAAGGCGCCGAGGAACAAAAAGAAACGCTCACCAAACTGCTGCCGCCAAGACTTCACTTCGGGATCGGTCTCTGGCAGTTGATCAAAATGCTCAATTCCGTAGGTGATCAACTGGGTTTTATCTTTAAACTTTTGCAGTACGGGGCTGGACTGCATGATGCCGGGTGATGCGGCCACGATCGTTTGCATCTTCGCCAGATAGCGATCACGCAGGGGTGCGTACAACTTGTTGAGTTGCACCTGGTTCACCACATCCGAGTGATAGCTAATCAGACTAGGCTTTTTCACACCGGCGTACAGATAGCTAAGATCAGCGAACGGCCAGGGGAAATGCATGTGCATCACATCGGCCCACGCAGCCTCTTGCTTGAAGTGCGTGAGAAAACTGACTGAAAATCCAGTCGATGCCACATACAGGTCGCGTTTGTAGCGTCTGATTTCATACCCAGCAGGGGCGATGTCAGTGCGCGGTTGACCAGGGGTCAATACCAACACACGGTTCTCGATACCTAATGGAGTCGTGTGGCCAGCAATGGTGTGCACCACTTGCTCGATGCCACCATAGGTGTCCGGGAAGTACGTCTTGAGGACGTGCAACACACGCATGTTAGCGGCGCCGTTTCTTTTCTAACACCATCCAGCGCGGCATTTTGAACAACACCAGTCGACGATACAAGATGACGTAGCTAACAGAAAACAGAAACACAAACGCCATTAGTACGTAGTCGTATTGCCAGAACAGTACGGCCGGGATGGTGCCCATGGAGGACAAAATCCAGAGATAGGGCGAAGTCATGGCGTTGCGCTGATTAATTAAACGGGCTTCGTCCGTACCGACGGCCCAACGCACCATGCGCTTGTAAACCAGCATGTGCAGATGCACGCCATCAGGCGCGCCGGGCGATTTACCCCGTACGAGCTTTTTACGGTAGATCGAAAACAGGGTTTCAAAGACCGGGTAGATGCACAGTAATAAAGGGAACCAGGGCGATACATGGGGGTGCCGTGCCAACATGAGTACGCAAAGGGTGCCGATCATGAACCCAATAAAGTAGGCCCCGCAGTCGCCTAAAAAGATCAGGCCGCGCGGATAGTTCCAGATCAGAAAGCCACTGATCGCACCCAGCATACCAACCGATGTCACCACTAAAAGTCGATCGCCAAGGTAAAAGGATACATAGGCTATGCCCGACAAAATCATTGCGGACACCACAGAAGCCAAGCCGTTGTAGCCATCAATAATATTGATGGCATTAGCGGAACCGGCAATCGCAAAAATCGTAACCAGAAAAGACACGACCCCAAACTGTAACAGCCAATCAATGCCAATGATGTCGAGATGGGTGACCTCAGCCCCAAGCCAGTAATAGGCCAACGCCCCACTAATAAGAGCCAAGCTCAGCCGGACCCGCGCACGCACTTTTTTAGTGATGTCGTCCGCCAAGCCACCCAAAAATACGGGCAAACTGGCCAAAACGAGTAGTCCGACGGCGGTCACGACCTCGGGATCCCGAAACGCTGCGATCAGCGTGGTTACTCCCATCCCAATCAGCAGGGCAATGCCGCCCACGCGAGGGACCGCTTTCGTGTGGAATTTTTGAACGCCTTCGAAATCGGTATCGCCAGAAAACGCGACGTGCAGTCGACGATACCTGACCAGCAAAAGGGTCACGATGAGGGATACAACAAAAGCGCCTAATACATAGGCCATGCGCAGGGGTTACCTATAAAGAATTGCCCGTATTTTATACATCAATCGCGTTGACCGCCCCCGAGCGCTTGCGCAGCTCAAATTTCTGGATTTTGCCGGTCGACGTCTTGGGTAATTCGCCAAATTCGATCGCCCCCGGGACCTTAAAGCCTGCGAGGTGTTGCTTGCAGTGCTTAATCAGGTCTTCGGCACTGACTTGCGCGCTAGGTTTGAGTTCAATAAACGCGCAGGGGGTCTCGCCCCATTTAGGATGTGGCTTGGCCACCACCGCCACCGCCATAATGGCCGGGTGCTTGTACAAAACGTCTTCGATCTCAATACTGGAGATGTTTTCACCCCCGGAAATAATGACGTCTTTGCTGCGATCTTTGATCTTGATGTAGCCATCGGGGAAGCGCACGCCCAGATCACCGGTATGAAACCAGCCCCCGGCAAAGGCCGCCTCGGTCGCTTTGGCGTTGCGCAAATAGCCTTTCATGCCGATATTGCCGCGCAAGACGATTTCGCCAATGGTTTCCCCGTCGCGCGGGACCGGCTGCATGGTTTCAGGGTTCAGGACGTCAGCCCCTGCTTGCAGGTGGTAGCGCACACCTTGTCGAGCGTTGAAGACTGCTCTCTCTGCCACGGGCAACGTATCCCAACCTTCCTGCGGAGAACAGACGGTGCAGGGGCCATAGACCTCGGTCAACCCGTACACATGGGTGAGGGTAATGCCCAGGGCTTCCATACTTTCAATTAGCGTGGCGGAAGGGGCTGCACCGGCAACCATCGCTTGCACACGGCGGCCGTTGAGCTTACTCATGCCGTCTTTTTTTAGTGCCTCGGGGGCATTGACGAGCATGCTGTGCACAATCGGTGCGCCGCAGAAGTGGCTGACGTTGTAATCACGAATCGCACCAAACACACCTTCGGGTGTGACCTTACGCAAACACACGTTGACACCGGCGCGGGCCGCAATGGCCCAAGGGTAGGTCCAACCGTTGCAGTGAAACATTGGCAAGGTCCACAAATAGACGACATGCGACGGTAAGTCCCATTCCAGAATATTGCTGATCGCAGCGAGCTGCGCACCGCGGTGGGAATACACCACGCCTTTGGGCTCGCCCGTTGTGCCAGAGGTGTAGTTCAACGCAATGGCATCCCACTCATCGCCCGTGAAATGAATCGGCTCTTGCGCAGCACGCTCAACCTGGGCGGCTAATAAAGCCTCATACTCATACGTACCAATGCGATCACCCGAGCCTTGATACTGGGTGTCATCAATATCAATCACGATGGGTTTGACTTGAGCGTGTGCAATGGCCTCTTGCATTACCTTCGCAAATTCACGATCAACCAATACGACCTTTGCTTGCGCATGGTTCAACATATAGGTCAGGCTCGCCGCGTCCAGCCGTGTATTCAAGGCGTTGAGCACGGCACCAATCGCCGGCACCCCGAAATGGCTTTCAATCATCTCAGGCGTGTTCGCCAGCATGGCGGTCACCGTATCGCCTTTTTGTACTCCTAGGGCACGCAAAGCCTGTGCGAGCTGCATGCAGCGTTGATAGGTTTGTGCCCAGGTGCGGCGAATCGGTCCATGAATTACTGCAAGCCGATTGGGAAACACTTCCGCGGCACGCACGATAAAGTCGACAGGGGTTAAAGCCGTATAGTTAGCGGCTGTTTTAGGCAGGTCTTGTTCGTAGATATTCATTGCTGTTGCTGAGCTCTCTGGTGTTGATCTCTATCCTGATACACACGACAAGCGATGTTGTGTTCTTTGCTTAGGCGTTCTTCAAAGGCGCGAATTTCTGGTGTGATCCCAACACCACGAAAACCGCCGCGCAACGCGCGTGTGGCGACATCCTTATAAGCAATGGCCCACAGCTCGGGCAACGCCTGGCCTTGTGGCAAAGACAACCACAAGCGCAAGAGATGGCGCTTGCGCTCGGGCTCGGGGAAGTCTTCGTATTCGGTCCGGGCATGCAACACGACATGATTGTTCAGAAACTGAAAATCCCCTTGCTGCAGATCCATGTGATAGCAGATCTCTTCACTTGCGAGCAACGCATCGAACATGTCGAGCGCTTCAGTTTGCAACGCGCTTAGGCGCGGGACATCCTCAAACGTAATCTGTGCACCGGTGATGTGGTTGCGAATATGACGGCACGCAAATCGGCCGTCTTTAAACCCGACAATCGACGCCTGGTAGTACGGCGGCTCTTCGGGTGCATGCTCGCCCTGGCGACTGAAGTAAAAAGGTTCGGTCAGCACCTTGGCAAGATCCGGGCGACGACGCTCGAGTTCTTCATACGCACTCAAGGAACTTGAAATCAAACTCTTGCCACCGCTTTGCGCGGTATGCAAACACATCAGGCCCACGACGTCACTGCCATCTGCATGAAAATCGAGTTTTGAATTGGTGTTGTAACCGCGACCCGTACCGCCACGATAGGTACCGCCGGTGTTCAGCACATCCGAGACATACTGGCTTTGTTTGCCTTGCGGACGCGGGACGCCCACGCTCAGTCCCATGCACCAGAACAAGGTACGCATCGCGGCCTTGCTCCAGCGCGCCACAGGAAAACCGCGCAAGACGCAGATACCGAGCCCGGTCTGCGTAGCATCCATGGTACGCGCAAGAAGTTTCTGCGTGACAGGCGTCAGCGGAAAATCCGCCGCTGACAATTCAAACTCTTTTTTATTGAGCGCCAGTACATGGCGCAGACCCGCTTCTAGATCCTGAATTTCCTGCTCAGTGAGCAGGTGAATCCAGGACTGATCGCTTTCGAGATCGGCCCGTTTCCAACCACGGGGCGGGGTGTGCAACTGTGACATCTTGACTCCTTGCTACAAAAGCTTAATCGCCCTGCAGGTTGATACGTTTAGCTAGGTCTTGCAGAAAGGCTGCTTCGCGCTTGATGCGATCATGAAACTCGGCAACCGGTTGTGCCACAGGCCAGGCAGCTTGGTCGGCAAGGGCGGCTTTCATATCGGGAGAATGCGCCACCGTGTTCACCGCTTTTTGCATGGCTTCGAGTAAGGCCATGGGGGTCTTGCCCTGCGCATACATGGCGTAACTCTGTGTGATGTCAAAGTCCTTAATGCCGGCTTCTTGCATGGTGGGCACATCGGGCACTGCGGCGGAGCGCTGCGCGCTCGTCACGGCCAGAGGTGTCAGGCGACCTGCATTCATCAGGTTGCGCGCGGTGAGAATGCTAGTGATCCCTACGGTCGTGACACCCGCAACGACATCAGTCATCAAGGGAGCACCGCCTTTATAAGACACACTGACCATATCGAGCTTCTCGGCGTTGGCGTACATTGCGCCAACGAGCTTGGTCATGTTCTCGGAGCTGCCGTAGGAATAGGTCTTAGGTTTCTCGCGCATGGCTTTGGTGAACTCGACCATGGTCTTGGCCGGGAAGGTGGACGAGGTCACAAAGATCAGAGGGGAGTCCGCCACGACGGTCACACCGGCCAAATCCTTGAACGTGTCATACGGCATGCTCTTGGTAACAAGCGGATTAATCAGGTGGGTTGACACGACCATCACAAAGGTATGTCCATCAGGATCGGACTTGGCGACGATGTCAGTGCCGATGATGCCGTTCGCACCTGGCTTATTCTCAATAATGATGGTCTGCTTGAGCAGTGGGCCCAGACCTTGCGCCAGCTTGCGCGAGATAATGTCGGTGCCACCACCAGCCGAATACGGGACGATGATGCGGATAGGCTTGGTTGGCCAATTCGCTGTTTGGGCCTGTGTCGTAAGCGGTGCAGCGGCGAGTAGGCCAGCTGTGGCAGCAACCCCCAAAGTAGCGATGAGCTGACGGCGAAGGGGTTTTAGGGCGGTTTTCAAGTTTTGTCTCCTGACACGGTTGTGATTGGTAGCGGTTTTCAGTCGCAGTTATTCGTTTTTCTTTATTTTGCGCTGAATTTGACTGCGATGGGGCGTGCGGTGGTGCTATTCTGTACTTTATAGGTACTTACCCGAATGACCGCCACACCTTCACCGCCACCTTCTACCGAAACACCCGCCTCTCGGCGCGAGCTGCTGCTAGCCATGTCTGGCATCGCGGCGTCAGCCGTCGTGGTGGCCTTTGATGCCACGATCGTCAGCACGTCGCTGCCCCAGGTAGCGCAAACGCTTGGTGATATGGAACTCTATGCTTGGGTGGGTACGGGCTATTTTCTGGCTTCCGCTGTCACGATTCTAATTTTTGGGCGGCTCGGCGACTTGTACGGCCGCAAGCCCTTGATGATGCTGTCCATGGCGATGGTGATGCTTGGCTCGGTGTTGTGTGGTCTATCGCAATCGATGCAACAACTGATTCTCTTTAGAGTGCTGCAGGGCTTGGGCGGCGGCATGATGATCGCCAGCACGTTTGCCGCACCGGCGGATTTGTTTCCAGATCCCAAGCGACGCGTGCGCTGGATGCTGGTGACCTCAATCACGTTTGCTGTAGCCAGTGGCCTAGGGCCAGTAATCGGCGGTGCGGTGACCCAGGCACTTGGCTGGCGGGCGGCTTTTTTTGTAACGCCGCTTGCAGCCTTGCTGGGGGTGATTACGACCTGGCGATACTTCCCTTGGATCAAGCCCGTGCGCAGTGCGTCGCTCAGTCTAGACTGGGTCGGTGCGCTGTTGCTCACCCTTGCCGTTGGGGCCCCGCTAGCTGGCCTGGAATTGTTAACTGGTAAGGGCCATGATGGCTTTCGGTTGTGGGGCTTGGGTTTGCTGTGCGTCGGCGGGATAGCTGCGGTCCTGCTCGCGCCCGTTGAACGCAGTGCGGGAACGCCAATCTTTCCGTTACGGGTGCTGCAGAGTTCTGAGGCACGCCTGATCAATCTGGCTGGGATGCTTTCAGGCGCAGTGATGTTCATCCTGATTTTCTATATTCCGTTGTTGTTGCAGGACGGCTTTGGCTTTAGTCCCGCCCATGCCGGGCTGTTGATGGCGCCGCTAGTCGCGGGGACTTCAGTGGGTAGCATCATGAATGGCCGTCTGTATCCCCGCCAAAGCGAGCCCGCGCGACTCATGGTGTTTGGTGGTGTGCTGCTGGCACTGGGCTGTGTGTTTACCTTGACGTTCTCTGCCGCCAGCCCAGCATGGTGGATTCTGCTGACGACGTCTATTTGCGGAATCGGCCTGGGGTTCTTGTTACCCAATTACACCCTCTTCATGCAGATGCTGGCTGAGCAACGGGATGTGGGCGTGGCGTCTGCGCTGATCCAGACCACGCGGGCGCTGGGCAGCGCCTTTGGTACCGCCGTCGTGGGGATGGTAATCGCGAGGTTGTCTGTCCCTCTTGGGGTCACGATCGGTTTGGTACTGTGCGTCGTCATGTCTATCTTGGTCGCAGTCGTATGTACTCAAATTCGGATGAAGAACGTCAATCGTTCATAAACCGTTATCATTCTGCTTATGTTGAAACAGCGTATCGATTCGGCGTTGGTGGCCCTTTTAATTGCGGCGCTACCGGCCCTCATGCTCACAGAAATTGGACCGACCAGCGGGGTGTTCTACGCCCTAGTCGTCGTATGTCTTTCAATCTGTTTTAGCCGTACAGGCGGCATCCGTGCGACGCTCGCCGAGCTACGCGACTATCGCGGACTTGGTCTGGTTCTGGGCTACTGGGTACTGATGGTCTTAATTGCCATGCTGACTTCCACTGGCAATCACACGGCTGAGCTTGAGCGTGGCCTACGCTTAAGCCTGGGCACACTGGTTATCTTGGGTGCGTGCTTAAGCCTCATCCCACAGTGGCTACGACAGGCATCCTGGGGACTAACCATCGGAACCGTTGCTGCCACTTATATTGGGTTTAGCTGGACCTGGTCTGAGCTTGAACGGGTCGATCAGTTTCCGCAGTACAACGCGGTGTCTTACGGAAATCTATTGCTATTGCTGGCCACACTGTCAACGCTATCCATCGGCTGGAAACTCACGCCTTACCGCCGAACTGAAATCGCAGTCAAAGCGTTAATCGGCGTTGCGGGCGTGTTGGGTTTTATGACAACCCAAACCCGCAGCGGCTGGGTCGCAATGCCGTTTTTTATTCTAGTCGGCTCAATACTTTGGGCAGGTAGCTTCAAGCCGCGCAAGCTGTTTTTACCTGCAGTTTTAGCGTTGACGCTTGCAGCAACCGTTTTTGCCTCGAGCTCGACCATGCGTACGCGTTTGCAACAAGGCGTAGATCAATTAGTCGAATGCTCGAGCGCACCGAACACGATTTCTTCGATGTGTGTACGGGTGCAACTATGGCGTGCGTCTTGGCTGATGTTTAAAGAAAACCCGCTGCTTGGCAATGGTGCAACCAACTTGTTTGGCTCTGCACTGCACAGCTACGTGGACAAGAAGATTATCTCTAGTTTTGCGACCGATGAAGATTTCGACGAGCCGCACAACGACATCTTTTACATGTTGGCCGGACACGGCTTGCTGGGGCTGTTGGCACTGCTGTTTCTTTATTTTGCGCCAGCATGGATATTTATACGGCGCTTAGCGGAAGGCGTGCCGCAAACTGCGCGGGTCGCAGCGGCCATGGGCTTGTGCGTCTGCCTAGGGTTCTTTGCGTTTGGGCTGACCGAACTCATGTTCCGCGGTATGCGCACGATGAGTTTCTATGCGCTGATGATTGGCTGGTTAATGGCGTTATCAGACAGCCACTTCCTGCAAAAAACTCCGTCGAATGAGGGTGCTTAGCCGTGAGCGTCGTCTGAGATTCGTTCTGGCAATTTCTTGACCAGTAGGCGTCGAACGACTACAGACTGCCATAAGCGCTTAACGGCATATCCAATCCGGCGACGAAGCCGACGTCGCGGAACACGCCCTTCTGAAATGGAAGAGCTTTTGCTGAGCGGGCCATCCCACACGGCGTTGGGCGTCAGCGCATATAACGTCAAAAATCTTTGCTGTTCAAAGTAACGCCAATAGTCAGCTGCGACGCAAACGGGATAGGCACCACTTAACATCTTTTGAGCGGCGGCTAAGGTAATAAAGTAACCGGACGTCCGCCAAACACCACCGTGGGGCCGCACGATATGATAGTTGCCGACCGAACGCGCGCCAAAACGATAGCCTCGCCGCACATGGGTAAGTTGCACCATCGCCGGATCGTCAGTACTGAACATACCTAGCAAGCCGGACTGCGTGTCAAGCAAGGCTGCAAAATCAGGGGCCAGGTCAATATCATCTTCAAAAATGACGGCGCTCGCGATGCCTTGCTCGACCATCAAACGATAGATACCCAAATGCGATAGCGCGCAGCCGATTTCGGACCGACTCATGGGACCGTAAACCTGTGTCGCAAGCTCCGCCGCAAAATGTTTCGCTAGCTCCTCGGCGGACATGACCCGGCCATCCACCGCATCAAACCACCGAGGTGTAATGCCATGGCTTGCCAACAAGTTCATCATGGCCTCGCGTCGTTGCGTAGCGGTTGCAAGACTCACGACGAAACAAGGGATCTGTGCCATGACGCTTTTTACACGGTAACGCTTTGCTGAAACTTCCAGCTGCTGTCACACATTTGATTTAAATCATGCTTTGCCGTCCAGCCGAGCGCTTTGGCTGCGAACTCCACTGAGGCGTAGCTGCTCGCAATGTCGCCTGCTCGACGCGGCGCAATCTTGTACGGGACGGATCGACCGCTTGCGGCCTCGAACGCGGCCACCATTTCAAGCACACTGTAACCACGGCCCGTGCCAAGGTTAAACGTGTGAATCCCAGCGTGTTGATTGAGGTAATTTAACGCGGCGACGTGGCCCTCGGCCAGATCCATCACATGAATGTAGTCGCGCACCCCCGTACCGTCCGGCGTGTTGTAGTCCTTGCCGTACACGCTGAGCTCGCGCAACTTCCCCACAGCCACTTGCGCAACAAACGGCATCAAGTTGTTGGGGATACCGTTGGGATTCTCACCGATCAGGCCCGAAGAATGGGCACCGACTGGATTGAAGTAGCGCAAGACGGCTAGGCGCCAGATGGGGTCAGACAGTGCCACGTCCCCCAGAATCTGTTCAATATGTAGCTTGGTGCGACCATAGGCGTTGGTGGCAGCGGTCGGGTGCTGTTCATCAATCGGCAAATATTGTGGGTCGCCATAAACGGTTGCGCTCGAGCTGAACACCAAGCTTCGACAAGGTGTGCGCTGCATCGCTTGCAGCAGGCTGATCGTGCCTTGCACATTATTGGCGTAGTAGTCGATCGGGATCTTGACGGACTCACCCACGGCCTTCAGGCCTGCGAAGTGAATCACCGCATCAATGGCGTGATACTGCAACGTGTGATTGACCAGTGCGGTGTCGCGAATATCACCGCGCACAACGGTGACAAGCTGACCCGTGATCTGCTGAATGCGCTGAACTGCATCGGGCTGGCTGTTGCAAAAGTTATCCAGGATCACTACCCGATGACCGACCGCAGACAGGGCAACCGCCGTATGGCTGCCGATGTAGCCTGCACCGCCTGTCAACAGAATATTCATGGGGACTCGCCTGCACCTTACAATACCGACATTGTAAGGGTACTTAACGAGCCTGGAATGCGCCGCGCTGATGTAATTGACCTGATATTGATTGCCGCGATCTGGGGAAGCTCGTTCTTGTTTATCCGCATGGCGGTACCGGATTTTGGGCCGATCGCCCTGTCTGGCCTGCGCACGCTTGCAGGCGGACTCCTTCTGCTGCCTTTGTTGTTTTTTCAAGGCAAACTTGGTCTGCTACGTGCGCACTGGGGTGCCATCGTGGTGGTGGGGATGTTTAATTCGGCCATCCCCTTCGTGCTGTTTAACTACGCCACGATAAGCATCCCTTCGGGCACGATGTCGATCATCAACGCCCTAACTCCGCTCTGGGGTGCTGCAGTGGCTTGGCTCTGGCTCAAAGACGTATTGCCGCCGGCCCGATTACTCGGCTTGATCGTTGGCTTTACCGGGATCGTTGTACTGGTCTGGGACAAGCTGTCTTTGGGCGCAGCGGGATCTTTGCTTGCTGTGTTAGCAGGTGTTGCCGCTCCCTCGTTCTACGGCGTCGCGGCAAGCTACACAAAGAAGTATCTGATGGGTGCGGACCCGATCGCGGCAGCGACTGGATCCCTAATCGCGGCGGGCATCGCCCTGCTGCCTCTGACTTGGTATGCCTGGCCGCAAGAACCTATCAGCACAAGAGCCTGGGGAGCGTTGCTTGCACTGGTCGTGTTGTGTACGTCGTTAGCCTACGTGATGTATTACCGGCTCTTGATGCGCATCGGGCCGTCTAAGGCACTGACGTGTTCGTTTTTGATCCCGGTATTCGGTGTACTGTGGGGCTGGTTATGGCTCGACGAAGAAGTCACGCTTAACGTGGTGCTAGGTGGCGGCGTGATTTTGCTGGGGACCGCGCTTGCAACGGGACTGGTGGGTGGCAAGAAAGCTGTAGCCTAGACGCACCCTCGCGTCAAGAGTCTAGCAATGTTCAGTTGCAATTTCATGCCTGTGGTATTTGCATAGCTCGACCGCAAAAACTATTGAAACGTCTTCTTTGTTGGCGCAGACTGTGTTTGTTCCACCAACGTTCACACGCAGTCGCCCCACCTTGAATTGCACCACCGACATGATCAATACTCTCAAACCCCTGCAGTTAAACGCGAGCTAGGCGAGATGTCGCTTAATCATCCTCATTTGCGTTGGTACGACGGTAATGCCGTAAGCTTGCTCGAAAACGGGCAAGAGCTTTTTCCGGCGCTATGCGAGGCGTTTGATGCGGCGCATACCAGCATCCATCTAGAGACGTATATTTTTCGGCTCGACGCTGCAGGATTAAAGGTGCTCGATCATTTAAAGCGAGCAGCCGAGCGCGGGGTGAAAGTGCGGGTGGTACTCGACGGGTACGGCAGCACGCGCGACGATCGCACCATTCAATCACTCTTGCGTGCCGTTGGTGCACAGTGCCGGATCTACCGGCCTGAACCACAGTATTTGAGTTATCAGTCCTTTGATTTTTTGCGGCTGCGCCGCATGCATCGCAAGACAACTCTTGTGGATAGTCATCTCGCCTTTATTGGTGGCATCAATATCGAGGATGATTACTCTGGCTTGTCTGAGGAAGAGCTGGCCACAAGTCGAGAACCGAAGGAGCCGCGTTTTGACTATGCCGTGCGACTAACGGGCCCGCTTGCAATCGAACTGATGCGCGCCCAAGATTTGCTCTGGCTGCAAATTGGCTGGCCCTTGTCTAACGAGGCCCTATACGACGATACGTCAATCAAAGCGCCGGTCACACTTAAACAGTGGAAGCACCGACACGTGCGCCGCTTACGACTGAGGCTGCTGCGCTTTAAACACGCAGCATACGCACGCAACCGGCCGCCCCATGCACACGCCGGGACGATGCGCGCAGCGCTGGTATTGCGCGACAACCTGCGGTACCGCCGTACGATCGAAGCCGCCTACTTTGCGCATATTGCAAATGCACGTCATGAGATCGTGATCGCCAACGCATACTTTTTGCCCGGCATGAAACTACGGCATGCGTTGATCGACGCGGCAGGGCGCGGCGTGCGCGTGCGGCTGCTGTTGCAAGGCAAGATTGAATACCGCATGCAGTACCACGCAACGCGCTGGATTTATCAGCAGTTTTTAAAGCACGGCATTGAGATTTATGAATACTTGCCAAGCTATCTGCACGCCAAGGTCGCGGTGATTGATGGGGTATCAGTCGTGGGCTCGTCTAATCTGGATCCATTTAGTTTGTTGCTCGCGCGCGAGACAAACATTGTGGTGGACGATGCCGGGTTTACTTCCACCTTGACGCACTCTCTTGAAAGAGCCTTTGCGCAAGGCAGCCAGATTGTTGAGCCCTCGCTCTATCACGAGCGCTCATTATTCGCACGCGCGCTTGACGCTTGTGCCTATATGTTGCTGCGTGTTGGTGTGGCGCTCTCTGGCAAAGGTGCGCAGTATTAGTTTGATGCCGTTACGGCAACTCTAGCTCAGCAAGGATCGGGGCATGATCTGACAACTGAGACCAGGGCCGCCCCCGCAACACCTTAGCGCTACGCACAGCAAAGCCGCGCTGATAAATACGGTCGAGTCTGAGCCAGGGAAAGGCCGACGGAAAGGTACGTGGTGGTGGCAGCGGGCTTTGTGCGCCCTGCGTTGAGAGCTGATTCATCCGCACGTGTTGACGACGAAAAATACCTGCACGGATTTCCTCGGCGGAATCACCACGCCATACACCACGCAGTTGATGCATGGACTCTTTAAACCGGGGCAAGACACCTTGTGTGCGCGGCGCATGTGCAAAGACTTCGTACACACCAAGCTGCTCCACAAAGAGGGGTGCGAGCCTATCTTTCCAGTCGTTAAAGTCGCCGGCGATCAGCATGGGTGCGCCGTCAGGCACCATGCGTTTGATGCGCTCGGCCATCACTTCAATCTGCCGAGTTCGGCCCCCTGCAAACAAGCCAAGGTGTACGACAAAGCAATGGACTTCGCGCCCACCGACATCGATCACACCGTGCAGCAGTCCGCGTTGTTCTAGCTTGTGGTCAGAGATATCCTGATTCTCGTAGTTAAGAATCGGGTGATTTGAAAGTAAGGCATTGCCATGATCAGTTTTGCTACGGACCGCATTACACCCGTACGCGCAGTCCATCCGCAAGGCGGCAGCAAGGGATTCATGCTGAGCGGTAAGGCGTGCATATTGATCGTTACGGCCCTGTACTTCTTGCAAGAACAGGACATCTGGTCGCAAGCCGTGAAGCCCCAAACGCAGCGCACCCATCGAATCGCGTCCGGCGAGCGAACGTCCTTTGTGAATGTTATAGCTGACGACACGAAGGAGTGACATGGGGGTCAGGGCGAATCATCAGATCCGCCCTGCCTGTGTGCTTAAGGCTGTTTGATTTCCGCTTGACGCAAACGGATATGCAGTTCGCGCAATTGCTTTTCGTCGACAGGCGAAGGCGCCTGAGTCAGCAAGCACTGCGCACGCTGTGTCTTAGGGAAGGCAATCACGTCACGGATCGATTCAGCACCGGTCATCATTGTGACAATACGATCGAGACCGAAGGCGATACCACCGTGAGGAGGCGCGCCGTACTGCAGGGCATCCAGCAAGAAACCAAACTTGAGTTGGGCTTCTTCTGCATCGATTTTGAGAGCGCGGAAAACTTTGCTCTGAACTTCTTCGCGATGGATACGCACAGAACCGCCACCGATTTCCCAACCGTTCAAGACCATGTCGTAGGCTTTTGCAATCGCCTTCGAGGGGTCTGTCCCGAGCAGGTCTTCGTGACCATCTTTGGGGCTGGTGAAGGGGTGGTGTGCTGCCACGTAACGATCGGCTTCCTCGTCGTACTCGAACATGGGGAAGTCAACGACCCACAAAGGCTTCCAAACATTATCAAACAAACCATTGGCACGACCGAAGTCGCTATGGCCGATTTTGACGCGCAAGGCGCCAATCGCATCATTCACAACTTTGGCCCGATCCGCACCAAAGAAAATCAGATCGCCGT
The DNA here is from genome assembly GCF_019923725.1 of Zwartia hollandica. Taxonomy (GTDB): domain Bacteria; phylum Pseudomonadota; class Gammaproteobacteria; order Burkholderiales; family Burkholderiaceae_B; genus Zwartia; species Zwartia hollandica. Next base: position 415,144 of record NZ_JAHXRI010000006.1, on the reverse strand, counting down.
CTTGCGCACCGGTACGTTTGATCATCTCTGCCAACGCAGCATCGTGCAAGTTCTTGACGATGGGCGATTGCAAACCATCACGACCCTTGGCGACTTCGTTGACTTTGATCCAGGCCAAACCTTTCGCACCATAGATCGCGACAAACTTGGTGTAGTTGTCGATTTCGCTACGCGAGATCGAACCACCAGCAGGCACACGCAAGGCCACGACACGGCTGCCTTCAGTCGTGGCAGCTTGTGCAAAGACTTTGAAGTCGACGTCTTTCATCACGTCGGTCAGGTCCGTGAATTCAAGCTTGACGCGCAGGTCCGGCTTGTCGGAACCATACAGACGCATGGCTTCGCTGTAGGGCATGATTGGGAAGGTCTCAGCCAGATCAACGTTTTGTACGGCCTTAAACACGTGACGAATCATCGATTCGAAAATCGCACGGATTTCAGTTTCGTTCAGGAACGATGTTTCGCAATCGATCTGGGTGAATTCAGGCTGGCGATCGGCACGCAAGTCTTCGTCGCGGAAGCACTTGGTGATCTGGTAGTAACGATCAAAGCCCGACACCATCAACATCTGTTTGAACAACTGGGGTGACTGGGGCAAAGCAAAGAACTCACCGGCATTGACGCGTGAGGGCACGAGGTAATCACGCGCACCTTCTGGCGTGCTCTTGGTCAGCATCGGAGTTTCAATATCAATGAAGCCAAGGTCATCAAGAAACTTACGCACTTCGATTGAGACGCGATAACGCAACATCATATTGCGCTGCATCTGGCCACGGCGCAGATCGAGCACGCGGTGTGTCAGGCGTGTCGTCTCGGACAAGTTCTCGTCGTCGAGCTGGAACGGAGGCGTGACCGAAGGGTTCAAGATCTCAACTTCGCGGCAGAGGATCTCAATCTCACCCGAGGCGAGATCGGAATTCGTGGTGCCGGCTGGGCGCTCGCGCACCAGACCTGTCACGCGGATACAAAATTCGTTACGCAAGCGCTCGGCGATTGCAAAGCCTTCTGCATTATCTGGATCGAACACGATCTGCGCCAGCCCTGCGCGATCGCGCATGTCGATAAAAATTACGCCGCCATGATCGCGACGACGATGTACCCAGCCAAAGAGGGTAACGGTTTGACCGAGATGGTCACGACAAACCTGGCCGGTGTAGCAGGTACGCATGCAAACTCCAAAAGATCGAACGAGACAGATCTAACAAAAATTAATCGGATACTGAGACTTCAACAAACTTATTGCTTAGGGATGGCTGGCGCCACAACACCCATGGAAACAATGTACTTCAGCGCGGCATCAACCGACATGTTGAGCGGTTTGATATCGCTGCGCGGGACGATCAATAAAAATCCTGCTGTTGGGTTTGGCGTCGTAGGCACGAACACACTCACATGCTCGCCCGCCAAATGGTCGGCAACCTCGCCGCTTGAGGTGCCCGTCATAAAACCGATGGACCAGCAACCTGCGCGCGGGTACTCCACCAACACGGCCTGACGAAACGCCTGCCCGTTGGGCGCCAACAAGGTGTCACTAACCTGCTTGACCGAGTTGTAAATCGAGCGCACGAGAGGGATGCGACCAAGGATGGCTTCCCACAACCGCAAAATACTACGTCCCAGAAAGTTCGCGACCAAAATCCCGGTGACAAACAGCACGACCAAGACGACGACTACGCGAAAGCCTGGAATATCGCGCCCAAACAGCGCTTGGGGTGACAAGAAACTAGGCACCACGCTTTCAAGCGTATTGACCAACACGCTCAGCACCCAAACTGTAATGACCACAGGCGCCCAAACGAGCAGTCCTGCGATGAAGTATGTTTTAAAGGCGCGCATGATATGGGGTGCGTTCTGGCTTAGGACGCGCTGCTACTCGAACCGGAGCTCGAGGGACTGGAGGGAGCGGGTGTGCTGCTGGGGGCCGCGGGCGCGTTCACAGTGCTTTGGGCACTCGTTGAGGCCGTGCTTGAGCTACTTTCGGGCGCAGCACTTGAACCCGACTCCGACGTCGACCCCGCACTGGCGCTCTCGCTTCCCGCGGGTTTAGCGTCTGCAGCGGTGGTGCCGGGTGCAACCTCGGCTGTTTTAGCGCCGCCGCTGCTGTTGTTACGAAAATCGGTGACATACCAGCCCGAGCCTTTAAGCTGAAAACCCGCAGCCGTGACCTGCTTGGCGTAGGTCTCTTGGTTGCACTGGGGACAGACGGTTAAAGGCTTGTCGGAAATCTTTCGGAGCACGTCCTCGGCATGGCCACAGGCGGTGCATTTGTAAGCGTAGATTGGCACGGTCTTCTTTGAAGCAGAGAATTCGAGGGAAAGCTTTGTATTTTAACGGCTTTTTGGCTTATCCCTTGGTCTGATGCGGCCTGTAAAGCAAGATGATTGGCTCGAGCTAAACATTATTGAGCCAAAGGCCTGCCAAATTGCTCGGCAGGCCCTGTTGTGGTGCTTTTGCGGTGCTGTTGTAGTGATTAAGACGCTTTGTCAGCGTCCTTTTTGTGAGGAATCGCCTCGACCCCCGCCCAGCCCTCGAACAGACGAATCATGTTGGTGAAGTCAGCATCGGGGCCAAACTGAGCCTTACTCATGTTCAACACCTGCCCGACCGCATTACCGATAAAGAGCGGCACGCCTAAATGCTCGGCCTCCTCCAGACAAAGGCGCGCATCCTTATAAGACAACGCATTCGAAAAACCGAAATCAAAGGTACGCGGCAAAATGTGTTTCGGCACTTTGTCTTGCATCGCGCCGCTGCGACCGCTACTGACGCTGATGATTTCCATCATGGTCTGCGGGTCAACGCCGGCTTTGGCACCGAGCACCAGCATCTCGCAACTAATGGCCATACACGCGACAGACGCAAGGTTGTTGGCGACCTTAATCATTTGGGCTTGGCCAGGCTTATCGCCACACAACAACACACGACCCAGCTCTTTCATCACGGGCTCAAGTTCCGCGCGTGCGGCAGCGGGGCCTGCGATCATGAGCGAGAGCGTGCCTTTTTCTGCACCGGCCACACCACCGCTCACGGGACAATCCACCATCATGATGGGGCGCGTCGCAGAAGCCAAGGCCTGATTGACCTCGGCAGACATCTTGGGGCCAGTTGTCGACAAGTCCACAAAGATTTTGGTGCGCTTGCCGTGCACGACGCCATCCGCACCGACCGCGACTTGTTTCACGATGTTTGGTGTCGGGACGCTTGCAAACACGATGTCTGCCTGATCACCGACCTCACGCGGGTTCTTTACAGCAACTGCACCCGCTTTAACGAGTGCCTCAACGGCAGCAGGCACTGGATCACAAATCGTGACGGCATAGCCTGCGGCGAGCAAGCGCTGTACCATCGGTGCCCCCATACGGCCGACGCCAACAAAGCCAAGAGCAGGTTTAGTCATATCAATCTCCGGTAATGAGTATTTATTGAACTTTAGAAGGTAGCCATGCAATGAGTTCAGGGAATATGAACATGATGGCTACAAAAATCAGAATGATTCCGACAAACGGTAAAGCGCCTGCAGAAATCTCTTTCAACGACACGTTGCCACTGACACCGCGCAAGACAAACAGCACCATCCCGACAGGCGGTGTGATCAAGCCCACCTCAACCATCGTGACCAGATAAATACCAAACCAGATGGGGTCAAGGCCAAGCGCCATCACCACCGGATACGTCACGGGCAAGGTCATCAAAATCATCGAGATCGATTCGACGAACATGCCAAGCACGATGTAAATAAGCGAGATCAGTGCGATCACCATCCAAGGCGACACGTTTGCCTCTTTTATGGATTCGACGAGTGTGCGTGGCACTTTTAGATAATCAAATACCCAACTGAGAATCGCTGCGCCGACAACAATCAGCATGATGAAGGCCGTGACACTTGCGGTCTCGACAGCGGTTTCGTAAAGCATCTTCCAGCTGAAACGTCGGTAGACGACACAAAGAAACGCCGCCATGGCGGCGCCTAAGGCACCGGCCTCAGTGGGTGTGGCGATCCCGGCATACAGCGAACCGAGCACGGCGCCAATCACTGTCAGAAAAGGCAGGATGTTGCCGATCGAGGACATTTTTTCTTGCAAGGTGTAGCGACGTCCGGGCGGTGCTGAGCCTGGGATCGACTTGGACCACACATAGGCGGCCATCATGAACATTCCGGCGAGCAGCAGACCGGGCACAATCCCTGCGATAAACAACACGTTGACAGGCGCACCCACCGCACTGCCGTAAATAATCATGGGGATACTCGGCGGAATCATGATGCCGAGTGTTGCGCCGGCCGCTGTCACCCCGTACGTTAATTTGGGACTATAGCCACGCTTAATCATATCGGGACATGCCACCCGACCGAGCGTCGCAGCTGTCGCAACACTTGACCCAGACACTGCAGCAAAAATTGCAGAAGCACCAACGCTCGCATGCGCCAAGCCGCCTGGTGTGCGTCCAAACCAGCGCACCAACGAATCAAACATACGCCCCGTCACACCGCTTTGCATCAGCAGCGTACTCATCAACACAAACATGGGGACCGCAGTAAGCGTGAAAGAATTCACACTGCTCCATGCGCGCTCAGCGACCGTGAGCAGTTGTGGTTTGGGCAACAACACATACAACCCAATGACGCCAACAACGCCTAACGCGATCGCGATGCGTACGCCAGCCAACATCAGACCCAAAATAGCTAAGGACAATAAACCGCCAATCGCCAGAATAGGTGCGGTACGCGCAAACCAGAACAGCAGTGCCAACCCACCGATCGTCGCAGCCACAGCAAGTGCCATTCGAGCACCACTGACAACACCTATGAGCAAGAGCGTTACGGCACAAATCAACAGCGTGCCCCAATCGAGCCGGGTGCCTTGGATCATCACAAGCTGACGTCCGCATAACAACAGGCCCACGACAAGACCAACGATCAATAGCACGACAAGCCACGAGCGCGCTGCCGTATGCCCAGCACGGATGCCCAAATTCTCACCCAGCAGAGAAAAACCAAACAAGACAAAGCCGATCAGAATCGGGGTCTCAGGCATCCACTGCGGTGTGGAGAGCAGACCCCAATCGCGCGTGCCGTTTACGTATTCGCCGTAGACAAAGATCCCAGTTTGCCAGCAGCTAAACAGCACAAAAAACAATGCAATCCAGTTAGCAAACGCCAGAAAGTCTTGCTGCCGCTTTTCAGAAAGTCGATCAACGACGAGCTCAACGTAAATATGGGCGCGCGCGCGCTGCGCTGCGGCCAAACCCAGAAAGGACACGGCCACCAGCAAGTAGGTCGCAATCTCGGTGACCCAAGTGGTGGGCTCGTTGAGCACGTAGCGAGCAAATACTTCCCAGCAAATGATGCCAGCAATCGCCAACAGCCCCAAGCCGCTGACCATGGCCGAGAATTTACCTGCCTGATCCGCGAACGCGGCAAGCGCCGGACGTTTCGTCCCACTTTGCATGTCTACCCCTCAAATATTTTTGTGTACGTCAAATCTCTTGTTGGATCTGATCGTTTGTGGTGAACTGAATCAACATAACAATAATTCCATTCAACACCCTAGGAGACTCTTCATGCAAGTGAAAAATGTATTCAGAAAGTCCGCCTTAGCTTTCATGCTGCTTTGCGGCGCAGCACAGGCACAAAACTTTGAGTTCAATTTGGCGGTTATCCCCGCTCCGACTGATCCCTACACCGTTGTCGTGCAAACGATCCCTGCACGTATTGCGAAAGCAACCGATGGTCGTGTCAAGATCAATATCAGCGACTCGCTGGTACCCGGCACACAAATCGTCTCGGCCGTGCGTGAAGGACGCGTCGAAATGTCCGCCGGTCTGCATAGCTACCTGACAGCTGAAGAGCCACGTTTCGGAATCTTTAACCTGCCAGGTCTGATCGAAGGCATGGACGACTACAAAAAGGTTGGTGAAGCGTTCTGGTTTGCCGACACACAGAAGATCTGGAAAGATCGCTACAAGTCGATCGTGCTCGCTGAAGGCGCATGGTGTACCCAGGCTCTGTTCTCAAAGACACCTATCCACACGCTCGAAGACTTCCGCAACAAGCGTCTGCGCGTACACAACCCACAAACGGCTGTGTTGATGAACGCGCTTGGTGCCAAGCCTGTGCCACTGGCACTGCCTGAAGTGATGCCATCGCTTGAGCGTGGCGTGATAGACGGTTTGTTTACTTCGTCCTGTTACGGCAACGGTCAGGAATACTGGCGTGTCGCAAAGAACGTGCAGAACTGGAGCTTAGGCCCGATCAACGGTTGGGCAGTGTTGATCAACGAAGATGTCTGGAACAAGTTGCCTGCTGATCTGCAAGCGAAAATGAAAGCTGAAATGTTGCTGGTGCAAAAAGAAGCGCTGGAAACACAAAGCAAGTTCACACAAGCTGCTTATGACAATATGAAGAAGAACGGCGCAATCTTGTGGGATGCCCCACCAGCCGAACGCGCACGCTTGTTTGACCAGAAGTTTGTGAAACCCACGTATGACGCTTGGCTTGCACGGGCCAAAGAAGTCGGCTTTGATGGCAATGCCTTCTTAGCTCGCGTGAGGTCAACACTAGGTCGCAACTAAGACGTTAGTAAGTCAGAAGTAAAAACCGCGCGGGTGCAGTTCACACCACCCGCGCGGTTTTTTTATGTCTGACCGCCGAAACTGATGACTTAGATTCCCAACGCTGACAAGTTCGGACGCTTTAAGTGCCAGTCCGTTGCGTTTTGGAAGGCCATGCCAATGCGCACCATGTTTGCATCATCAAACGGTTTACCCAACAGCTGCATACCAAGTGGCATACCATTATCAGCAAAACCGGCCGGCAACGAAATGCCAGCGGTGCCCATGTAGTTGCCTGCGCTCGTAAAGGCGGCAAGCGGGGTCTTTGACTCATCAACTTCGGTCAGCGGTATTGCGCCCATCGGTGCGCAAGGCGATAAGAGCGCATCAATGTTGCTCATCCAGTCAGTCCACATCGCAATCGTGCGACGGTGATCGGCCATCGCATCAATATAATCCGCGCCAGAAATTTTGCGCCCTGACTGCACACGCTTGCGCACGAACTCACCAAAGGGCTTGGCCTCGTCATCAATATAAGCACGATGAATGGCATAGGCCTCGGCCGCGATGATCTGGCCGTTACGCAACATCATGTCATGAAAATCGAATGGGAACGGCTTTTCAATAATCGTGGCGCCGAGGTCAACGAGCACGCGACGTGTCTCATCGAGAACACGCAACACGTCGTTGCCGAGCGCGATAGGATACTGTGCAGGCGGGAACATCGCGATACGCGTACCGGCCAAAGGCTTAGGACCGTCAGCGGGTGCTTGCCACTGGAACAAGGGGCGGTTGCATGACGTTGGATCGAGAGGATCTGCACCCGCCATGAGCTCGGTCAGGATTGCGGAGTCGCGCATGTCGCGCGTCATCGGACCAATGGAATCCAGTGTGCCTGACAACGCGAGCGCGCCGTGCAAACTGATCAAGCCACGCGTTGTCTTTAAGCCGGTAATGCCGTTCAGCGATGCGGGGATACGTACCGAACCGCCGGTGTCTGAACCCAAGGCTGCCGGGCACAAGGCCGCAGCAACTGCAACACCCGAACCGCTTGAAGAGCCGCCGGGTGTGCGATGGGTATTGAGATCCCAGGGGTTCCAGGGTGTACCCATGACAGGGTTAGTGCCCCAGCCGCCAAAAGCGAACTCAACCATGTGTGTCTTGCCCAGGTTCACCATCCCGGCGCGCAGCAGACGTTCGGCTGCGGTGCAGGTTGTGGGGCTGCGACGCGCCACCCAGTCTTGCGAGCCGCCTGTTGTGATCTGCCCTTCGACATCGCATAGATCTTTCAAGGCAATCGGCACGCCATCGACCACGCTCAGGCTGTAGCCTGCAGCGCGGCGCTGATCGGCAGCACGCGCCTGTGCGATCGTGCTGTCTTCATCTACCAGCACATAGGCGTGCAGTTTTTTATTGGCTTTGCTAATACGGGTCAAATACTCACGCGCGAGTTCTTCTGAACTATATTTTTTTGCGCGTAAGCCTTGGGCTAATTGCGTGAGTGTAGAAAAAGCAAGATCTGACATGCGAACTCCGATATCAAAGCAAGAAGAAGGTGGCTGCAATCAACGTAGGGATCAAAGCCGCTAAAAAGAGGGGGCCTGCCGAAATAGACTCATTGGGGAAACTTGGTTTCAAAATCGAATAACCCGCTGGGTTCGGCGCGTTGGCGATCACCGTTAAGCCACCACCAGTCACAGCACCCGCTACCAACATATAGCGCCAAGCCTCTGAGGTGCCTTCTACCAAGGATCCAAGGTAGGTCAGTGCCGCGTTATCTGTAATGGCGGTGAGTGCAGTCGCCCCCCAGAACAAGACAACGGGTGAGAGACTGCCCAACAAATCCTGCAGCCACCACTTCTGCAAACCACCCAGCATCACGAGACCGGCCAGAAAAAAACCGACCATTAGGCCTTCTTTAATCATCAAGCGCGACTGATAGCGTTTGTAGGCTTCGCAAAACCCGATGAACAAAATCAACAGCCCCATAAAAATTCCAGGGTGATGGGCAAACACAACAATGCCAATCAAGAACAAGACGTGGATCAAGGATGTGATCATGGGAACGCGTGAAGGACCGTCTTCTGTCACGCCGTGGTGGGTTTCCACTTCGCCACTCAAGAGCACCTTGCGATTAATGATCGTCAGGATCAGCGCATTGATCGCGACCGCTGCGGCAGCACGCCAACCAAAATGGGTCAGCATGTACATTGAATCCCAGCCAAAGGTCTGAGCAACCATCAGCACAGGTGGTGCAGCATAAGCACTGAGCACGCCGCCGATAGAAACGTTGACGAAGAGCACACCAAGCGCCATGTACTTAAAGCCGGTGTGGCCAGGGCGTTTGAAGTAACCATCACGCAACAATAAAGCTGCCAGGGTCATTGCAGCAGGCTCAGTAATCAGAGACCCTGCAAGAGGCACAAAAGTAAGCACAACAAAGAAGGTGGCGAGTTGGCGTTGGACCGGAATCATCCGGGCAAGGCCGCGCACAAGGACATTGACCAACTCAATAATGGGGCGGCTTGCAGCAACCACCATGATGGCGAATACAAACAAGGGCTCGGTAAAGTTGCGCGTGTCAACATACTCGATCATGGTCGTCGTGCCAGCCATCATGGCCATCACCACGATGAGCACAAAGGCCCAGACGCCGAAGACAGCCTCGACTTCAGCCAAAAAATGCCAGAGCCCTGCGTGGGGCCCATTCTTGTGTGCAAGTTTTGCAAACACTGGCACCGCAAAGGTATGCACAACGGCGATCGCAAAAAGAACGGTTGCGATAATTTGAACGGAGTGGGGAATATTCATGAAATGGTCTCGATATACCTTTGATCGTGATGACTATACCGTAGGAGGCTCCGAAATCACAGTCTATTGTTGGGTCGTTTCCGGATGTAAGGATTGACATCAATTTGTTTCTGGTTGATGCTGTCGCCCATGTCTTCACGCACACTCCTTGTTCAGCCCCTGACTCAGCAGGCTTTTGCTCCCTACGGCGATGTTTTGGGTGGCGAGGTCGCCAGCGGCTTATTCATCAACGGTGGCACCAGCGAAAAAATCGCCTTAGGCGACCCAGCCCTGACGGGCCAAGATGGCGAGCCTTCTTTAAACCTCTACCGGGCGCGTGCCAACCCACTCCCTTTTACGGCGGTGGAACTTGAACGGCACTGCATCGGCAGCCAATCGTTTATCCCGCTGGCGGGTGTGCCTTTTGTGGTGATTGTGGCGCTCGGTGATCCGAGCACGGACGGCAAGACACCGCTCGAAAGTTCGATCGCCGCATTCTGGATAGATGGCTCGTGCGGCGTCACCTTCAAGCCAGCGACATGGCATCATCCCCTGTTATCGCAGCGCGATGGGGACTATGTGGTGCTCGAGCGGCGCGGGTCGCTCGTGGACTGCGAAATCCAATCGTTGAAGCAGCCCGTCGAAGTGCGGCGCGCTTAGCGCAAACGATCGCACTCAGCGCGATCAGCGCGCCTGGGCCAGAATCATCTGTGCGGCTTTCTCGGCAATGACCATCGTCGGTGAGTTGGTGTTGCCCGAGGTAATCGTTGGCATGATCGACGCATCGGCCACGCGCAAGCCCTGAATCCCGTGCACACGCAGGCTCGCATCGACCACTGCCATCGGGTCTTGTCCCATCTTGCAGGTGCCAACCGGATGAAAAATCGTTGTGCCGATTTCACCCGCGGCTTTCGCGAGCGCTTCTTCGGTGTCCTCGGTAATGCCCGGCTTAATCTCTTGGGGCTTAAAACGCGCGAGCGCTGACTGACCGACGATGCGGCGTGTCAGTCGAATACTGTCGGCGGCGACATGACGATCTTCGGGTGTCGACAAATAATTCGCAAGGATCTCAGGGTGCTGCGCAGTATCAGGCGAAGTAATGTTGACATGTCCACGGCTAGTTGGTCGCACATTACAAATCGACGCGGTAAAGGCAGGGAAGCTATGCAGGGGCTCACCAAAGCGCTCAAGCGACAAAGGCTGCACGTGATATTCCACATTGGCACGGGTCTGTTCAGGACCAGACTTTGCAAAGACGCCTAACTGCGAGGGCGCCATGCTCATGGGGCCACGGCGTGTGAGCATGTATTCCAGCCCGATCATCGCCTTGCCCCACAAGGAATTCGCAAGCGTGTTCAGGGTGCGCGCACCTTGCACGCGATAAATCATGCGCAGCTGTAAGTGGTCTTGCAAGTTTTGGCCTACGCCTTCGAGCGCATGCACTACAGGAATGCCAAACGATCCCAACAGGCCTGCGGGGCCAACACCAGACGCCTGCAACAATTGTGGCGTGCCTACTGCACCCGCTGCCATCACGACCTCGCGATGTGCACGCGCCATATGCTGTTCACCGTCTTTGAGAAAGCGCACGCCTGTACAACGTGTACCCTCAAATTCAAGCTTGGTCGTGCGCGCACCCGTCAGTACCGTCAAGTTTGTACGGTGCTTAATAGGTCGCAAAAATGCCTTCGACGCATTCCAGCGCCAGCCGGAGCGTTGATTCACCTCAAAGTAACTCGCGCCCTCGTTATCACCGCGGTTGAAATCCGTAGTGGACGGGATACCTGCCTGGTTGGCTGCATCGCGAAACGCATCCAGGATCTCCCACGATAAGCGTGCGGGCTCGACACGCCACTCGCCGCCCGCACCATGAAACTCACTTTCACCACCGTGATGGTTTTCCATGCCCTTGTAGAGCGGCAAGAGATCTTTCCAGCCCCACCCAGGATTGCCAAGCGCTGCCCAACCGTCGTAGTCCGCGCTTTGGCCGCGCATATAAATCATGCCATTGATCGAGGAACAACCACCCAGCACGCGACCACGCGGATAACCGAGCTCACGTCCATTCAATCCGGGATCCGCCTTAGTGCGGTAACACCAATCGGTACGCGGGTTGCCGATACAGTACAAATAGCCAACGGGAATATGGATCCAGTGCCAATCATCCTTGCCGCCCGCCTCAAGCAACAACACGCGGTTCTTGGGATCGGCGGACAAGCGATTAGCCAGTACACAGCCAGCCGAACCTGCACCAACAATGACGTAATCAAAGTCGAGTGAATGAGGTGTTGTCATGATGTTGTCTGCTCTTATCTATTTTTTATAAACCGCTTGCATGTAAATATCGCACAAGACTTGCATCCCTGCCTGATCTTCTGCATCAAACCTTGCGGGAATGGGGCTGTCGAGATCCCACACACCAATGAGCTGCTCGTTGCGCGAAAGAGGAATCACCAGCTCGGACCGAGAGGCTACATCACAGGCGATATGTCCAGGAAATGCATGGACGTCTGCCACGCATTGCGCCTGACGGGTTGTCGCCGCCGCGCCACAAACACCTTTGTTAAGCGGAATACGCAAACAGGCGGGCTTGCCTTGAAACGGGCCGAGTACAAGCTCAGTCCCATCATAAAAATAAAAGCCAGCCCAATTCAAATCACTGATTGCATGCATGACGAGCGCGGCCATGTTTGCCGCGTTGGCGATGCGGTCTGTCTCGCCTTCCATTAGGGCACGTGCCTGGTGGGCTAATTCGCGATACTGCTCTGCCTTAGGCAAATGCGCTAACGATGCGGTGACAAACATATCGGGGCCAGGATCAAAAGGAGTTGAGCGGCATTTTAGCGAAGCGCCTTAAGCAAAGGCGCGTTGACAGCAACAGAATAAGGGTTGGACAGTTTGTGTTTAGAAGGCCATAATATGGACTACCATTAGTCCATATTATGAACCCTTCAATGACTGCCCCTACCGCTGCCATCAAATCTGGCACGCAAGTTGTTCAACGGGTCGCCGCCCTATTGCGCAGCGTATCGGCACGCAATCGCCTCGGCGCCCGTCTGATCGACTTGTGTACAGAAGTCAATATCGAGCGCCCAACAGCGCACCGGATTTTGCAGGGACTCGTGTCTGAAGGCCTCATCCGTCAAGACGAAACCAGCAAGCGCTATTTTCTGGGCAGCATGATCTACGAGATGGGTCTCGCGGCAAGCCCGCGAACCAATATGCGCGACTTGTGCCACGCACACCTGCAACAGATTGCGCAAGCGACAGGCGACACCGTTTTTCTGACCACTCGTGCAGGCTTTGATGGAGTCTGTATTGATCGGGCTGAAGGCGCCTTCCCCATCAAAGTATTTGTTCTCGAGGTGGGTCGCCGACGGCCGCTGAATATTGGCGGCGGTGCACTAGCGATTCTGAGCTTTCTGGACGACAACGAGATCGAACGCATCCTGAGCATCAACAAAGAACGCTGCGCGGAAAAGTTCCCAAACTACTCAGAAGCGGAAGTACGCAAAATCATTGCTCGCGCGCGAGCGCGTGGGTTTGTCATAAGCGATGCAGTCGAGCTGCCAGGTGTGCGCACAATTGCATTTCCAATCTTCGACAAGAACAACCACCCCGTTGCCGCCATCAGTGTGGCCACGCTAAGCCAGCGCATGGACAAGGGTCGCAGCGATCTGGCGATCTCATGCATCACCAAAGCCATCGAGCAGATTCAGCCTACGCTGCTGACGATGGAAGACGGGAATTAACGTACCCGTAGGCCATGTTGGTCCGGCCTTCACCGTGCTTGTCATAAATCGCTTTGCCGCTCGCAATTTTGTCGCCTGTCACAGCGGCGCGCTGTGCGGCAGTGACGCCATACAGCCGCGCATTGTTTTCACCAAAAATTGCACTCTTGATAGGGCCATCCGCAGGACCGAGTGGCTTTAGGCCGTAACGCTTTTGCAGCTCTTCGGGGATCTCAATGCGACGCAAGGCTTCAATTTGCCACTGTGGTGCTCCGGTCCAAATGGCATCTGTGCCCCAACACACGTGATCGGCACCGAGCCCGGCCACGAGTTGTCCCATCATGACGGCCGACACACGTGGGTCTGCAATGGTCGACTGTGCGAAGAGCTGTCCAACGTCGGCATAGACATTCGTCACACCGTGTTTCGCAGGGATTTCAGCGAGATCGGTCACCCAGTCGATGCGGCCTGTTTTTTCAAACTGCTCCCACGCGTTTGCAGCACCGTTACCGCCACCATAGCGATAGCCACCGTGATAGATGATGAAATTAAGCTGCGGCCAGTCTTTGGCCGCCTTCGCCACATCATCTACTTTAGAATTGCGCAGCAAATGCGGAAACTGTTTCTCAACAGAGGGCGGAAACAAGCCTTTGTGAATACAAACGTTTTTTAAACCCGCTTTGGCAAACTTCTCATACGCGGGATACACCAACTTTTCATCATCGAGTAGCCAAGGGTGCTTCGACAGATCTTTATGCGTGTTGTCGCCGATGGTGTAGCCCTTGAAGGAGTCGGGCTTTAAGACCTCGATCGCACGATCAATTTCCTCAAGCCATCCCGCATACCCGGGTGTGAAGATCGCATGCGCATAGGCGCGCTTGGCGCCAGCAATCCCATTGATCGTCGCGCGAGCGTTGGCTTTCATATCGTTGGTCAAAAACCAATCGCCTGGCTTCTCGGATGGCGCACCGCTAATGCAGGCAATCTTGGTATCACTATCAAGATAAATTTCTTTCAGATAATTTGCGAACTTTAAATCTTCAAGTGTTTGCGGCTTGCCAACCAGGGCAGGGTTCCATCCCGCCTTACCGACTGCTTCACGGCTACGCACAAAACCTGCAAGGCTGGTGTCGTCGCGCAAGAAGTGGGTGTGCATATCCATAATGAACTGCCCGGATAGCCCACGCGCACGCTCTGCCGCCATCTCTGGGGTCGCCGCTTCGGCTTGAGACACACCAAAAATCGGACCATAGGTTTCGTTCATCGCGAGAAATGCTGCAGCCATTCCCGAGGCTGTCTTAAAAAACTTTCTGCGTGTGAGGCCTTGATGCTTGGACAGCTCTGCGCCAATTTGTTTGACGCGCAATTCATATTCTTTTTGTTTGAGTGTCTGTGGCGCTGGAGAAAACTCATCGCTCGACACAGCTTGAACGGGAATCGGTGCGGGGTAAATGGACGACTCCGCCGGCATCAATGCTGCAAGTTCTTCAGGACTTAACATGCTCATCAGATTTGCTCCTGGTACGTTGGTTTAACCAAGTCACAACACTTAAGCCGGCCATCCGGCCGCTCGCCAAAACGCCATTGAGCAAGTACCCGCCCGTTGGGGCTTCCCAGTCGAGCATCTCGCCTGCGACGAATATACCGGGGTGCTCGCGCAGCATCAAGCCCGCCGTCAAGCCTTCAAACATCACACCACCAGCAGTGCTGATCGCTTCGTCTATTGGACGGCACGCCTGCAAGGTGATGGGCAGGGCTTTTATCCCTGCGGCCAGGGCAGAGGGACGATCGAACGCTTCAGTGGGTAAGCATTCACGCAGCAGCGTCGCCTTCACGCCTTGAATACCTAAGCGTGAGCGCAAGTGGGATGACATCGAGCGCGTGCCGCGACCGTGCGCGACTTCTTCCAGCACTTTCTCTGGGCTGTGATCCGGCAAAAGATCAACATATAAGGTCGCTGCTCCGCACTGCAAAATCTGTGTGCGTAGCGCGGCCGACAATGCATAGATGGCGCCTCCTTCGAGGCCATGCTCGGTGACCATGCATTCACCACGCAGCGCTGCAGCGTGCCCCCCATCCGTCCAAAACGTTGCGGTCTTAAGTGGCTGACCTGCACACTTGTCGATAAAGTGTTGCGACCAGTTGGTTTCGAAGCCGCCGTTACTCGGCAGCAGTGGAGCAAGTGCCACGCCCTGTTCTTCTAGCCAGGGCCACCACGCCCCGTCCGAACCGAGCTTGGCCCAGCTGCCACCACCCAACGCAAGAATCGTCGCATCCGGTGTGCTCGTGACTTCACCTTTAGGTGTTTCAAAGCGCAGTGCGCGCTCCGCATTCCAACCGAGCCAGCGATGTCGCATCAAGAACTGTACGCCTTGACCACGTAAGCGATGCATCCAAGCACGTAACAAAGGCGCGGCTTTCATCTCGGCCGGAAAAACACGGCCAGAGCTGCCGACAAAGGTGTCGATATTTAGTGCGTGCACCCAGGCACGCAACGCAGCCGCATCGAATGAGGCTAACAAGGCAGACATCTGCGGTGCGCGCTCGGCATAGCGCGATACAAATAAATCGGCGGGTTCGGAGTGGGTGATGTTCAACCCACCGCGACCTGCCATTAAAAACTTGCGTCCCGCAGAAGGCTTGGCTTCATAGACCTGAACCTTCAAGCCTTGTTCTGCCAATACTTCTGCAGCCATCAATCCTGCAGGCCCGGCCCCAATGACAGCAACTGTTACCAAAACGACTCCGGGCTCTGAGGAAAAAATACTTCAGACTATTTTTTAGCAGCCGAGACAATGACCTCAACCAACAGGTCAGGCGCTGCCAGCTTGACTTCGCCTGTTGCGCGTGTGGGCAGTGCGTTCTTAGGTGCCCACTCGGCCCAAACAGAGTTCATGCCTGCAAAGTCTTTGGTGATGTCCTTTAACCAAATCTGTACAGTCAGCAAATGGTGCTTATCTGTACCAGCGCTGGCTAGGTGACCATCGATTTTTGCGAAGACGTCGCGCGTCTGGGCCACGATGTCGCCTTTGACGCTTGAGGTGATTCCAGCGACATAGACGGTCTCACCATGAATCACGACACGGCTCAACCGCTCGTTGGAATCAATGCGGGTAATTGCACTCATGTTGCTACTCCTTGATCAATTAAAGATATTTTTTAAACCAGGCCTGCGCTTTATCCCAGGCTTCTTTCGCTTCAGTCGCGCGATAGCTAGGACGATAGTCAGCGTGGAAGGCGTGTGGCGCTTCTGGGTAGACGATGAAGCTCGATGCTTTGGCTGCCGCTGAACCGCTTGTAAGCGCAGTCTTCATCTGGTCAACCGTTGCGACAGGAATGCCAGTGTCTTTACCACCATACAAACCAAGCACGGGGGCTTTCATCTGACCCGCGATGTCGACCGGTTGCGAGGTACGCAAAGCATCTTTATCGCCTACTAAGCGGCCGTACCAAGCCACGCCTGCTTTCAGGTTTGGATTGTGTGCGGAGTACAGCCATACGATACGACCACCCCAGCAGAAGCCGGTGATCGCGAGGCGCTTGGGATCACCACCATTTGCAGCGGCCCACTTAGCAGTTGCATCCAGATCGCTCATGACTTGTGCGTCAGGCACTTTATTGACGATCTCCGAAAAAATCTTGGCGTTCTCGGTGAACTTGGAGGGGTCACCCTGGCGCGCGTACATCTCAGGCGCGATCGCAAGGTAGCCCAGTTTTGCAAAACGTCGGCAAACATCTTTGATGTGCTCATGCACACCGAAGATTTCTTGAACAACCAGAATGGTGCCAAGGTTGGTCTTGCCAGCAGGGGCTGCACGGTAAGCGGGGATGGTGCCATCAGCAACAGGGATTTTGACTTCGCCCGCAGTCAGTCCGTTCGTGTCAGTCGTAATGACGGTCTGCGCCATGACGGGACCGGCAGCGAGCGTGAAGCCGCTCATGAGCGAGGTCGCCAAAAAGCCCCGGCGGTTCAGTGTCAAAGGTGGCAACAGGCTATCGAATTCTGGGCTAGGTTTATTCATGGCAGGTCTCCAGTGAGGGGGCAAAGCGAGATGATTCAGTGTAGCTGTAATATTGGAAAAACAACCACTACATATCAGCAGACAAGCAAATTATGAGCACCGCTAAAAGCACCGCAGCCGCCTCACCCACTTCTACGACACGCGCACGCCCGAGCGACCGGTCCCGCATCGCCAAATTACTTAACCCTAATTCAGTCGCGGTCATTGGCGCCTCTGATGATCCATCCCGCATCGGGGGTAGGCCGATCTCGTACATGCGCAGCCAGGGCTACGCCGGCAAGATTTTTCCGGTCAACCCAAATCGTGCAACGGTGCAAGGGCTCACTGCCTACCCGAGCGTCGCAGCTCTACCCGAAACACCTGATGTCGCAATTGTCATTGTGCCGGCCAGTGCTGCGCTTGAGTCTGTGACTGCGCTTGCCGAACGCGGCTGCGCCGCTGCCATCTTGTTCACCTCTGGCTTTGCCGAGATCGGACCAGAAGGTGCGGCCGCCCAAGCCAAGCTTGTCGAGGCGGCACATGCGCACGGCATGCGACTGATCGGACCGAACTCGCTTGGGCTGATTAATCCTTGCAAACATTTTTATGGGACGTTTGCGACAGGCTGTGAGCTGGCGTTTCCGAAAGCAGGTGGTGTTGCGATTATCAGTCAGTCGGGGGCTTATGGCGCACACTTGATGGCGGTGGCTACTGCCAACGATATCGGTCTGTCTGCGGTGATTCTGACCGGCAACGAAGCAGACCTCACGGTTGGCGATATGTTGCAAATGGTAGTGGATGACCCAGATACGAAAGTCATCATGTTGTATTCAGAAGGCATCAAAGAAGCCGCAGGCCTGGTGGCGGGCCTTGAGGCTGCACGCCGCGCACGCAAGCCCGTGCTGATGATGAAGGTCGGGCGCAGTGCGGTGGGTAGCGCCGCGGCACAGTCCCATACAGCCTCGATCGCTGGTGACGACCGCGTTACCGATGCGGTGCTGAAAGAACTTGGTGTAGTGCGCGTACAGACCACCGAACAAATGCTAGATATCGCACGCTTAGCCACACGCGGTGTCTACCCAGCGAACAATACACTTGGCGTGATTACCGTGAGCGGCGGCGCCGGTGTGATCATCTCGGACGCGGCCGATGCGGTAGGGCTGCCTATGCCCGCGATGCCACAGGCCTCGCAAGAGCGCTTGCTCAAACTATTGCCGTTTGCCGCACCACGCAACCCCGTGGATGTGACCGCGCAATATCTGAACGAGATGTCACTCATTAGTACCTTTACCGACGCGCTGATCGCAGAGGGCAAGTACACCTCGATCCTCGGTTTCTTTACCTACACCGGGGGTGTGGCCAGCATTGCGCCGCGCCTGCGCGAACAACTAAAGATCGCTCGCAATAAACATCCTGATTGTATTTTTGCACTGTCGCTGATGGCCTCACGGGACTTAATCAGACAGTACGAGGAAGATGGCTTCGCAGTGTTTGAGGACCCATCACGCGCCGTGGTCGCAATTGAAGCGATGGGACAGTTTGGTCGCGCGTTTGCCAAGCCTGCTGGGCTACCTGCACCGATCGTTGGACCCGTGCAACTGCCCGCTAGCAATCCAAGTGAAGCAGCGGCAAAGCAATTACTCGCCTCTGCAGGGATTGCTTCTGCACCAGAAGAGGTTTGCACCACGATCGATGCGGCAGTGCGTGCCGCAGAGAAAATAGGCTTCCCCGTTGTGATGAAAATCGTCTCGCCCGATATTTTGCACAAGTCAGAAATCGGTGGCGTATTGCTCGATATCGTCGACGCAGATGGCGTGCGTGCTGGCTTTAATTTATTGATGCAGCGAGGAAAAACGGCGGCGCCTCAAGCACGTCTCGACGGCGTGCTTGTCGCCAAGCAACTCAAAGGTGGTGTCGAATGCATTTTGGGTATTCACCAGGACCCGGTGTTCGGCCCTGTCGCGATGTTTGGGCTCGGTGGGATCTTTGTCGAGATCCTGCAAGACGTGGTGTTACATCGCTGCCCTTTCGGAACCGATGTGGCCGAGCAAATGATTCGCTCCATCAAGGGTGCGCCGTTACTGGAGGGAGCGCGAGGCCGACCCAAGGCCGACATCAAAGCGTTGGCTGAGATGCTGTCGCGCTTGTCTGCCTTTGCCGTTGCTGCAGGTCCACGCCTGCAATCCATCGACCTCAACCCCGTGCTCGCCATGCCTGAAGGGCAAGGCGCTTACGCAGTCGATGCAGTGATCGAGGTCACGGAGTAACTAAGTCTTCGGGATCTTGGTGGTCATGGGGGGCATCAAGAAATCAAAGTCCACACCTTGATCGGCTTGCGTCACGCTCTGTAAAAACAGCTTGCGATAGCCGCGCGAAGCGGTTGGTACGACGACGGGCTTGGCGGCACGGCGACGTGCAAGCTCTTCATCACTGACCAACAAAGAAAGCTCGCGCTTTTCAACGCTCAAGCGAATCCGGTCACCGCTTTGCACATACGCCAAGGGCCCACCGATGGCAGACTCAGGCGTCACGTGCAAGACGATGGTGCCAAACGCAGTGCCACTCATGCGCCCATCTGAAATCCGGACGATGTCCTTGACGCCGGCGATCGCTAACTTCTTTGGAATCGGCATATAGCCTGCTTCGGGCATCGTGGCGCCTTTCGGACCAATGTGCTTAAGCACAAGAATGTCGTCGGCCGTGACATCTAAGTCCGGCGTGTCGATTCGGTTTGCCATGTCCTCAAGGTTCTCAAAGACAACTGCGCGGCCCTCATGCTCCATCAACTTGGGGTGTGCGGCAGACTGCTTGATGATGGCGCCGCCTGGAGCAAGATTACCCTGCAAAACAGCGATGCCACCTTGAGGATAGATGGGGTTCTTGGCTGTTCTGACCACGTCTTGTTTAAAACCAGGACCCGCTGCCTCAATCTCTTCGCCGAGCGTGCGGCCAGTGACTGTCAACGCATCGAGGTGCAACAAAGGCTTGAGTTCACGCAGCAACGTAGCCATGCCACCCGCGTGGTGGAAGTCTTCCATGTAGTGCTGACCCGAGGGCTTCAAATCAAGCAGCACGGGGGTTTCCCGGCCCATGCGATCAAGTGCTTTGAGATCCATCTCAAAGCCCATACGGCCTGCAATCGCAGTTAAGTGCACGATAGCGTTCGTTGAACCGCCAATTGCCAACAAAACGCGCATCGCGTTTTCAAAGGCCTTCTCAGTGAGCACTTTGTCGATGGTTAAACGCTTACGCGCGATTTCGACCGCGATTGTGCCGCTTTGCTCGGCTACGCGAATACGATCTGCGGTCACGGCCGGTGGCGAAGCACCACCAGGCACCGTCATACCAAGCGCCTCAGCAATACAGGCCATAGTGCTCGCAGTACCCATGACCGAACAGGTGCCTACACTTGCCACGAGCTGGCTGTTGACCTCGGCGATTTCTTCAGCGCCGATCTCTTCGGCACGGAACTTGCCCCAATAGCGACGACAGTCCGTACAGGCACCAACACGCTCGCTGCGATACGAGCCTGTCAACATTGAACCGGTAATTAACTGCACAGCAGGCAACCCTGCTGAGGCCGCACCCATCAACTGAGCGGGAACCGTCTTGTCGCAGCCACCAATCAATACAACGGCATCCATGGGCTGGGCGCGTAGTAGTTCCTCCGTATCCATCGACATTAAGTTACGCAGGAACATGCTGGTAGGCTGCGAAAAACTTTCGTGGATTGAAATCGTCGGGAAGTCCATGGGCAAGCCGCCGGCCAACATAATGCCGCGTTTAACAGCTTCAATCAGTTGAGGGGCATTGCCGTGGCAGGGGTTGTAGGAGCTTCCGGTGTTGGTGATGCCAATGACGGGACGCTCGAGTGCCGAATCTGTGTAACCCGCACCTTTAATAAAGGCCTTACGCAAAAACAACGAAAACCCGCGATCACCATAATTCGCTAAGCCCTTCGATATGCCGTCTTCACTTGCTGCTGGGTTAACCGAGTGGCCTTTCTTGTTATTGTCTTGTGACATGTGCATGCACCTGAAAAAAGTGTTTGGCTGAATCTTTATGTGGCTGAATCGTAGCCTTTTTTAGCGCTTGATTGACCTTATAGGCTTAGAGCGTACCCGGATACGTGCCGCCATCTAGCACCAAATTTTGTCCGGTCATAAAACCTGCGCCAGCACTGCACAAAAAAGCACAGGCTTGACCAAACTCAGCGGGCTCACCGAAACGACGCGCAGGGACAGTCGCTTTGCGTGCGTTTTGAATTTGCTCAACCGTCTGGCCACTCGCTTTTGCACGCACGACCGCATTCTGAGTAAGACGATCGGTCGCGAACGGACCCGGCAAGAGGTTGTTAATCGTAACGTTGTGCGACACGATTTGACGCGCAAGGCCCGATACAAAACCGGTGAGGCCTGCGCGTGCACCGTTTGACAGGCCAAGCGACTCAATCGGTTGCTTAACTGACGCGGAAGTGATGTTAACGATGCGGCCAAACTTACGCTCGATCATGCCGTCTACGGTGGCGCGAATCAGTTCGATCGGTGTGATCATGTTGGCATCAACGGCGGCGACCCAATCATCACGACTCCAGTCACGAAAATCACCCGGCTTGGGGCCACCTGCATTGGTCACCAAAATATCGGGATTTGGGCAGAGCTCCAACACTTTTGCACGGCCCTCTGGCGTCGTGATGTCGGTAGCAATGGTGCTGACGTTCACGCCGGTCTCGGCACGGATGGCTTGGGCAGCCGCTTCGAGAGCCTCGGCACCGCGCGCAAGCATCAGAACATTGACACCCTCGCGCGCGAGTTGCTGTGCACAGGCTAAACCAAGGCCTTTACTCGAAGCGCAAACGATTGCCTGTCTACCGCGAATTCCTAAATCCATGATGTCCCTTTGTTTGTTTAATTGTTATGCACTTTCTATTTTGATCACAGTATTACATGTGTGCACTGCGGTTAAAACACTTTGGCAAGCCTTGCGATCGCAGTCATCATCGCTGCGAGGCCCGTGAGCTGAATTCCGATCATCCACATAAACTTACGATCAACGTCGGTGCGTAACTCCGCGACCGAACGATCGAGCCGATCAATGGATTTCGTGTTTTGATCCACGAGAACTTCAAGGGTGGTGATGCGTTTTTCCATACCGTGATGGTACGGAAGTCTTGCGCCGAGCGCAACGAAACGAGGAGAGTTTTGCGCGCTGTTCGGCTCACTATTTTGTAAGCAAGCATGACAGCGCGCGCAGCTTGAGTTAGCTGGATTTAAAACGGAATGTCGTCATCCATATCAGCCAGATTGGCGCCGCCGGCTGCAGGAGCGGCTGGACGCTGCGCTTGGGGGGCGCGAGCTGCTGGACGTGGCGCACCTTCGCCACCACCCATCGAACCACCCTCGGCACCATCACGCCCACCCAGCATTTGCATTTGGTCTGC
Organism: Zwartia hollandica; assembly: GCF_019923725.1. Lineage (GTDB taxonomy): Bacteria > Pseudomonadota > Gammaproteobacteria > Burkholderiales > Burkholderiaceae_B > Zwartia > Zwartia hollandica. The sequence continues at coordinate 392,633 of NZ_JAHXRI010000006.1, read as the reverse complement.
GATGACTTCGGTCGTGTACTGATCGACGCCTTCTTTGTTCTGCCACTTGCGTGTTTTGAGTCGACCTTCAACATAGACAGGGCGACCTTTGCGCAAGTATTCGCCGGCGATCTCAGCGAGACGGTTGTAGAACACCACGCGATGCCATTCGGTTTCTTCGCGGCGCTCGCCCGAGGTTTTATCTTTCCAGTTGCTGGTAGTCGCAATCGACACGTTACAAATGGCCGCACCATCTGGGCTGTAACGGACCTCGGGGTCGCGTCCAAGATTACCAACCAAAATCACTTTATTGACCGAGGCCATGCCGATCTCCGTATATAAAAAAAACTGCGCTATTCATCAATGCCCTATCGGGCTCGTACTAAATGCCATCATGGCCGAACTAGCAAACCAACGCCAGCCGCAAAACTACGCAATTGAGACAGTTTACGGTACGTTTTGAAAGGCGTGCCAATCCGCTGCCGAGAACCATTGTCGTAAAAAATCCAGAAAAGTGCGCACCTTAAGGGGCAAATTCTTCCGGCTTGGGAATACCGCATAAATATCGACGCCAATTGGCTTGTACTCGGGCATCACGCTGACCAGGCGCCCCGCGTGAATATCCTGCAACACCATATAGGTGGGATGCATGGAGATTCCGTGTCCGAGCAGGGCTGCGTGGCGCAGCGGCTCACCAAAGTTCGCACGAATCGTGCCGCGCACGCGCACGCTGGTCTTGCCTTCGCTTTCGTTGAGAAAAGTCCAGATGTTGGTGGGTGACTTTAATGCGTGCACCATGCAATCGTGTCCGGCGAGATCGGCGACCGCCTTCGGTGTACCGCGGCGGGCCAGGTACTCTGGCGAGGCCACGAGCAGCTGGGGCACCACCGCCAAACGATGCGCGACGTGCGAGGTGTCTTTCAGGCTAGACGCAATGCGCACGGACATGTCCAGCCCCTCGGACACCAAGTCACTGCGCCCATCGTCAAGATAAAGCACCACCTGGATGTCCGGATGGGTGGAGGAAAAGGCGGTGATGATGGGTATGAGGTGAAAAGCGCCAAACGAGGGGGGCGCCCCCAGGCGCAACACTCCTTTAGTCTCTTTTACAGACTGTCGAACTGCAGCCTCAACCCCCTCAGCGCGTTCCAGCAGCTCGCGTCCATTTTCCAGGAGCGACAGGCCGGACTCGGTCAGACTGACGCTTTTGGTGGTGCGGGTGAGCAATTGCGCACCCATGGTTTGCTCAAGCCAAGCGATATGTTTGGTGACATTGCCCTTGGCCATGCCTAAGCGCTGCGCCGCCCCCGAGAAGCTCAGCCCTTGGGCGACCTCTATAAACACTTCAATCGCACGCAGTTTGTCCATGACTTTCGAAGCATTGTTTCTAAATTGAGAACAGTAAATTCACGGTTGTATTCTAGCGAAAACATGTTCAACCCGATAGACTGCGTCATCTTTAGGCCATATTGAGGTCGCTCACCATGCAAGTTACCCCCAGCGGACAAGGGCTAGGCGCCCGCGTTGAGCAGTTTGACTTGTCAAACCCCCTGTCGCATGCCGACTACAAGGCGATCGAGGGCCTTTTGGGCAAATTTGGGGTGCTTTGTTTCCCAAAGCAGAACTTGACTGCACTTCAGCTTAAAGATTTCAGCAGTTCGTTTGGTACGCTAGAGGTCAATGTTGCCAATATGTATCAAGAGCCGGGGATCCCGGAAGTCATGATCCTATCCAACAAAAAAACCGACGATGGCAAGCCGATTGGGCTTGGTGATGCCGGCCAAGACTGGCACACCGACATGTCGTATAGCAAGATGATTGCATTTACGAATGTGCTCTACGGCCTGGAAATCCCGCAGCGCGATGGTGTGCCCTTGGGAGGCACAGAGTTTTCGAATATGCGCGCTGCCTATTTGGCCTTGCCAGAAGAAATGAAAATCAAGCTTGAAGGCAAGACGATCTTGCACGACTTCAACAAGTTTTGGGAAAACATGCGCAAGCAGCCAGGCTGCACGCGCCCGCCGCTGACCGAGGCGCAGCGTAAAGCCAAACCGCCTGTATCGCATCCGGTTTTTCTGACGCACCCAATTACTGGCGAAAAGATTCTTTACGCCAACCCAGGTTATTCGATGCAGATTAACGAGTTGCCCACCGAAGAGAGCGACCGTATTCTGAACTTCTTGTTCGAGCATCAATTGCAGCCGCAGTTTCGCTATCGGCACCGCTGGACGGCGGGGGATGTGCTGATGTGGGACAACATGGGAACGATCCATAACGCCATTGCAGATTATGGCCCGGACGAGCACCGCTTTATTAAGCGTTGCCAAGTCATGGCGGATCGGTATTTTCCCTTGGCGGCATAGTCGGAAGGTGTAGCGACTGTTACGCTAGGGCCACAATATTTTTTCTGGAAGAGACACATGAAAAAGCTCGTTCTGAGCGCTTGTTTAGCGTTCACCGCTGCGCTGCCGTTGACCGCATCGGCACAATCAGCAACTTACCCCACTCAACCCATCAAGATGCTAATCGGCTTTGCGGCCGGTGGTCCGACAGATGTGATTGGTCGCATCCTCGCGCAACACATGACGGCGACGATGGGTCAGTCGGTTGTCGTGGAAAACCGCACAGGTGCGAACTCGCTGATTGCCACGCGCGAGGTCGCCAAGGCGAAGCCTGATGGTTATACGGTTTTGTTTGCTTCGCTCTCGCACAACGTAAATCGTTTGCTGTTGAATGAGAAAGCAGAATACGAACCGCTGGGAAGCTTCGCGCCAGTGTCACTCGTCGCGAATCTGCCGTTGGTTGTCGTCACTGCTTACGACGCACCCTACAAGACATTGCAAGACTTGATCGCCGCGGCCAAGAGCAAGCCTGAAGCGGTGAGCTATGGCTCAGCCGGCAATGGCGGCTCGGCGCATCTAGCTGGTGCCTTGATGGCCACAATGACAGATACAAAAATGGTGCACGTTCCCTTCCGTGGCAACGCGCCAGCGCTGACCGAAGTGATGGCCGGTCGCGTGTCGTTTATGTTTTATCCGATGATTGGCATTGCGGGTCACGTGGCAGACAAGCGCCTGCGCGTACTTGCCGTGGGCTCGTCCAAGCCAATGCCTGATTTCCCAGGTGTACCGACGATGGATGCTTCGGGGTTTCCTGACTTTGAACAAACGGCCCCCTGGGTCGGCATGTTGGCCCCCGCAGGCACACCCAAAGCGATTGTTGATCAGTTAAACGCTGCGCTCAAAAAGGCGTTAGCACAACCCGAAATCATCAAGCGCATGAAAGATCTTGGGGCATCGCCTATCGGCGACACGCCTGAAGAGTTCCGGGCGTTTCTCGTGAAAGACAGCGAGCGCTGGGCGCGTGTGATTAAGGCCTCGGGAATCAAGGCCGATTAAGACTGGGCAGGACGGTCAAGACCGAGGGGCGAAAGGCTTTAAGCCCCAGGTCACAATAAGCCAAACCGCAGCCAGGGCGCTGGCTGACCAAAACACTGCGGTGGCACCACCCCATACGATCAGGCTGCCACCTAACGCGCCGCCCAAGAACAGGCCGGTCGCTTGGGTGGTGTTGTAGAAGCCCAACGCCAACCCTTTAAGTTCAGGTGGTGCAACGCGCGATACAAGCGAGGGTTGCAGCGCCTCGAGCACATTAAACATCACAAAGAATGCTGTCAGGCCAAACGCCAGAAGATAAAAACTTTGGCTGGCCCACGCCAAAAACGCACAGGCTAGCACCAAGCCGGCAACCGCTAAGCGCAACATGGCACGGTGGGCGTGGCGTTTTTCCGCGACAAAAATGGCCGGGACCATAAAAATGAACGAGCCAAAAATCACGGGCAAATAGACTTTCCAGAGCTCGGCGGCTGTCAGTCCGCCGAGTTTAAGGAACAACGGCGGCACCGCTACAAAGAGCGCCACCTGGATCAAATGCAAACAAAATACACCAAAGTTCAAACGCAATAAATCGGTGTTAGTGAGCACTTGCATAGGCTTAGCGGGCTTTGCAGGCTTAGGCTGTGGTGGTGCGAGTGGGATCATGAAGCGGGCAACGGCTAGGCAGACGACCCCAAGCAAGGCGATAGTCCAAAACAGACCTGCCAAGCCAGCCGAGCCAACAATCAGGGGGGCGAGGACCAAAGCGAGTGCAAAAGATAATCCGATCGAACCACCGACCATGGCCATGGCCCGCGTACGGACTTCGGGGCGCGTCACATCGGCGAGCCAGGCAGTCACGGCCGCAGAAATTGCGCCCGACCCTTGAATCGCCCGGCCCAGCGTGACCCAGTAAATATCCGTCGACAAAGCACAGACCACGCTGCCCAGCACAAACAAGACGAGGCCGAACAACACCACCGGACGTCGCCCCCAGCGGTCAGAAGCCAGCCCAAACGGGATTTGCATAAAGGCCTGGGTCAGCCCATACATGCCGAGCGCCAAACCAACTCGAGCAGGATCATCGCCGCCCGCGAGCGACTGCGCAGCAACGGCAAAAACAGGTAACAGCAAAAACAGCCCCAGCATTCGGGCGGCAAAGAGCCCGGCCAGCGCAAAGCTGGCACGCCGTTCGGTCGGAGTCAGGGCCAAAGAAGGGGTTTTAGGCATCAAGGTTTGAATTGTTTCTGTAGGGTTGGCATACGTGTTTCACGCCAGCACGGTATAGTACCAAGTTACCTTTTGAAAACGTGTCATGGACGAAATCCGCATCCGGGGTGCCCGCACCCACAATTTAAAGAACGTGTCGCTCGATCTGCCGCGTCATCGGCTGGTTGTCGTGACCGGGCTTTCGGGGTCGGGCAAATCGTCTCTGGCCTTTGATACGCTCTACGCTGAGGGCCAGCGGCGCTACGTGGAAAGCCTCTCGGCGTACGCACGCCAGTTTTTGCAGTTGATGGACAAGCCTGATGTGGATCTGATTGAGGGTCTGTCGCCCGCGATCTCCATCGAGCAAAAGGCCGCAGGCCACAATCCGCGGTCGACGGTCGGCACCATTACCGAAATCCACGACTATCTGCGCCTGCTGTACGCCCGCGTCGGCACACCTTATTGTCCAGACCACGGTTTGCCTTTAGCGGCACAGAACGTCAGCCAAATGGTCGACAGTGTGATGGCCTGGCCCGCCGAAAAACGCCTGGCGATTCTTGCGCCGGTGGTGCGTACCCGCAAGGGCAGCTTTGATGATGAGTGTGCAAGCCTGCAAGCGCAAGGTTTTGTGCGTGTGCGCGTCAACGGCGAAATGGTCGACCTCGACAGCATGCCGGAGCTCAACAAAAACGAGAAACACGACATTGACGTGGTGATTGATCGGTTGCGTATCAAACCAGAAAGCAAGCAGCGTCTGGCCGAAAGCTTTGAAACGGCACTCACACTTGCCCAGGGCCGTGTCATTGCGCTGGACATGGATACCAACGAAGAGCACTTATTCTCAAGCCGTTATGCGTGCCCAGTGTGTAGCCACAGTCTGCCGGAGCTTGAACCAAGACTCTTCAGCTTTAACAATCCGGTGGGTGCGTGTCCGAGTTGTGATGGTTTGGGTCATATGGGCTTTTTTGATCCGAAACGTGTGGTTGCGTTCCCAGAACTCAGTCTGGGCTCGGGTGCCATTCGCGGCTGGGATAAGCGCAACGCGTTTACGTTCTCGATGTTGTCGAGCCTGGCAACGCATTACGAATTTGATATTGAGGCTACCTGGGAAAGTCTGCCTGACCACCTGCAAAAAATTATTTTGCACGGCTCGGGTGAGGTTGAAATCCCGTTCTTTTATCTAAATGAAAAAGGCCGCAGCACCGTTAAGCGTCATGCGTTTGAGGGTGTGATCCCCAATTTAGAACGCCGCTGGAAAGAAACCGATTCGTCTGCCGTACGAGAAGAGCTAGGTAAGTATCGCGCGGTACAAACCTGCCCGGCTTGCCACGGCTCGCGGCTGCGCCCCGAAGCGCGTCATGTGCGGATTGGGGACGAACATATTGCGCCACCTACAAGTCTTGGTGACAGCGCTACAGCCCGTGCGTGGCAAGAGCGCGGTCTGGCGATCTATGAGGTCGAAGCGCAGCCACTTTCGCAGTGCTTGAAATGGTTTCAACAGTTGCAGCTCACCGGAGCGCGCCAGGAAATCGCACAACGTATCGTGCGAGAAATCGAAGCGCGCCTGAGTTTTCTGAACAACGTGGGTCTGAATTACCTTTCGCTGGATCGCAGCGCCGACACCATTTCTGGTGGCGAAGCGCAGCGCATCCGATTAGCAAGCCAGATTGGCTCGGGTCTAACCGGTGTCATGTATGTACTGGACGAGCCTTCGATAGGCTTGCATCAACGCGATAACGATCGGCTAATCGCGACGCTACACCACTTGCGCGATCTAGGTAATAGTGTGATCGTTGTCGAGCACGATGAAGACATGATCCGCCAGGCAGACTGGGTCGTCGATATGGGTCCAGGCGCCGGCGCACACGGCGGACAAATTGTTGCCGAAGGCACGCCGCAACAAATTGAAGAAAATCCTGCTTCACTCACGGGGCAATATATGAGTGGGGCGCAAGCAATTGCAATTCCATCGCGTCGTCCAATGGATGAAGAACAAGCTTGGCTATCGCTCACTGGCTGCCGCGGCAATAATCTTAAAGCGGTTGAACTACGCATTCCAGCGGGTAAGTTTGTGTGCGTTTCGGGTGTATCAGGCTCAGGCAAGTCAACGCTCATTAACGATACTCTCGCGATTGTGATGTCGCGTGCGCTGCATCACGCACAAAGCGAACCGGCACCGTATGACGGGATGACCGGGCTTGAACATTTCGATAAAGTCATCAGTGTTGACCAAAGCCCGATCGGTCGTACGCCACGGAGTAACCCGGCGACCTATACAGGGCTCTTCACACCCATTCGCGAACTCTTTGCGGGTGTGCCCGAATCACGCTCGCGTGGCTATGATCCGGGCCGCTTTAGCTTTAACGTGAAAGGCGGGCGCTGCGAAGCGTGTCAGGGCGACGGCGTCGTGAAAGTAGAAATGCATTTTCTACCGGATATGTATGTGCCTTGTGACGTGTGCGTGGGCAAACGCTATAACCGCGAGACACTCGAGATTCGCTATCGTGGCCGCAACATCCATGAGGTTCTAGACCTGACAGTGGAGCAGGCCCTTGCGTATTTCGAGGCGGTTCCAGCCATCGCGCGCAAGCTGCAAACGCTGATGGACGTTGGTCTGTCTTATTTGCGTCTGGGGCAAAGTGCGACGACGCTTTCGGGCGGTGAGGCGCAGCGCGTCAAGTTATCGCTTGAGCTCTCACGACGCAGCACGGGTCGCACACTATATATTCTGGACGAACCCACGACAGGGTTGCATTTCCACGACATCGCGTTGTTGCTCGGTGTGTTGAATCAGCTTGTCGAGGCAGGCAATACGATCGTCGTAATCGAACATAATCTGGATGTCATCAAGACGGCAGACTGGGTGATCGATATGGGACCGGAGGGCGGCGATGGTGGCGGCAGAATCGTGGCCCAAGGTACGCCTGAACATATTGCCGCCACAAGCGAAAGTCATACGGGCCATTACCTCGGTCGTGTCCTGGCCCGTCAGTCTGGATCAGGGCAAGCCAATTAGCCGTAATTGCACGGCTGACATACTCGCGCACTGACCGGACTCGCGCAGCGGCAAGACAGAGTCGCAGGCCTGGCCTTCGGCAAAGGCGCCGGCTTCAAAAGGACGCCCGATATCGACTTCACGTCCTGGGGGGCGCGTACCATCCCAGCGCCCCCAAGAAATTTTGACGCGCGTGGACTGTCGGCATCCCCCTTGTGTTTGGCCGTCACAGGCATTGAGCAATGCAGTGAGTGCAGCGCCAGCCGAGGGATGGCCGCACACGGCAGCTTGAGCCTGCATGATGCCGCCGCCCTCAACCGTTCCTTGCTCAGACACAACAGACGCCAACCAGCCTGGCGCGCAGGTGCTTTCGACCGCAACCTTAGGCGCAGGCCGGCTGCTGGTGCGCTGAAAATACGCGGTGACCTGACTACTTGCCTCTTGTCCGGCACGCGTATCGGCAAAGGCCAGAATACATTGGTCACCCGACGCCGCTGGCTGACAAACCTGCACAAGCACTAGCTGATTTAAATTGTTGCTACCCCGCGAACCAGACACAAGAACTGCCGCGCCAGTTCCTGGTGTGGCTGCACCAGCTGCCTGTGGCGTCGTCTGGGTGGCAGCGTTGGCTGCCTCGAGCGAGACTGGCGCGATTTCGGTCGACCGCTGAGGAGCGATCGGTGTCGCCACGGGAGCAACGGCGGCATTAGGCGCCGCATTATTGATCGGCGCAGGTGGCTGAGACGAGCAAGCCGACAAGACGCCAAGCGTGGCGCACATTGCAGCCGAAAGAATGGGTTGCGTGAAGCGCATCATGAAAACTCCTTGGTTAATCAAACTGATCGCCCATGCGAAACAGGCGGTGATGCTCGCGAATCGCATAACGATCGGTCATTCCTGCAATGTAATCTGCAATCGCACGAGCCTGACGCATTTCGTCTTCATGGCGATAGTCAGGCGGCAACAATCTAGGCTCGTGTACAAAGGCACTATACAGCTCGCGCACAATCCGACGCGCTTTGTTAGTCATGCGCATCACTTTGTAATGACGATATAGATTCTCAAACAAAAAAGTCTTCAGATCATCGGCTTCTTGCCGCACCGTGCCTGAAAACGCCACGAGTGCACCACTGCGACGCGCCACGTCGGCGTCGGCAGGCGCGGCAGCGGCAAGCCTAGCAGCAGTCGTCTGCGTGACATCGGTAATCAATGTGTTGATCATGCTGCGAATAGTTTCCGCAATCACACGTCTTGATGCGAGCCCAGGCCACTTTTTTTCTACTTGCGCATAGTGTCGAGCAAAGATCGGCACCGCTTGTAATTGCTCGACTGTTAACAGACCTGAACGCAAGCCATCATCGATATCGTGATTGTTATAGGCGATTTCATCCGCCAGATTCGCGAGCTGTGCCTCAAGTGAGGGCTGTGTGCGATCAATGAACCGCTGACCGATATCCCCCAAGCGTTTCGCGTGCGCAAGCGAGCAATGCTTGAGCACGCCTTCACGCGTTTCAAAACAAAGGTTCAGGCCATTAAAAGCAGCATAGCGCTCTTCGAGTTCGTCGACGACGCGCAAGCTCTGAAGATTATGTTCAAACCCTCCCGCGTCTGGCGCATATTCACGCATGCACGCATTGAGCTCATCTTGCCCAGCATGACCAAACGGGGTGTGGCCCAAGTCGTGCGCCAACGCAATCGCCTCAGTTAGATCTTCGTTAAGGTGAAGGCTGCGCGCCAAGACGCGAGCAATCTGCGCGACTTCGAGTGAGTGTGTCAGGCGCGTACGGAACAGATCGCCTTCGTGATTAATAAAAACCTGCGTTTTATATTCAAGTCGACGGAACGCACCTGCGTGAATAATACGATCGCGATCGCGTTGAAACTCGCTGCGATTACCCGGTGCAGGCTCGGGATGACGCCGTCCACGGCTTGACTCTGGACGACACGCGTATGCAGCAAGCTCTGGTGTCGGATCCGGCATCGCTACTCCAGGGAATGATTTAATCTGTATTGCGCAAAATCACTCGCGCCACGGTTTCAGCCGGCGCACCGCGACGAATCGTTTCGCCAATCTGCGGCATCATAATGAAACTGATTTCACCGGCTTCAGCCTTTTTGTCACCGCGCATCAAACGCATCCACTCCTCGACGCCACCCAGCCGTGGGCCACGGGTAGGGCAACCAATCGCCGCGACGAGGGCGCGCACGCGCTCTACATCCGCGGCAGGAAAGCCAAACATTTCAGCAGACAGGTCAGCCGCCATCACAAGCCCACAGCCTACCGCTTCGCCGTGCAGCCACTGACCGTAGCCCATCCCTGCTTCGATCGCGTGACCAAAGGTATGGCCAAGATTCAAAATCGCCCGCAAGCCGGTTTCACGTTCGTCCTTTGAGACAACCCACGCTTTGTATTCACACGAGCGACGAATCGCCTCAGCCAGCAGCACTGGGTCGCGCGCGCGCAGTCCCGCTACGTTTTTTTCACACCAGGCAAAAAATTCTGCATCCAGTATCAGGCCGTACTTGATCACCTCAGCCAGACCCGCGGACATCTCACGGTCAGGCAAGGTGTTAAGTACGTCAGTATCGATTTCAACGGCGATCGGTTGGTAAAACGCGCCGATCATATTTTTGCCAAGCGGATGGTTGACCGCTGTCTTGCCACCTACAGAAGAGTCTACCTGGGACAGTAAGGTCGTAGGCACCTGAACAAAGCGCACACCACGCATGTACACGGCGGCAGCAAAGCCGGCCATATCACCAATGACACCGCCACCAAGCGCGACGATGACGGTGCGACGGTCAAGCTGCGCACCGAGCATGGCATCAAAAATCAGATTCAATGTTTCCCAGCTTTTGTGCGCCTCGCCGTCGGGCAAAACGATCGGCACGATACGCTTGCCAGTGGCGGCCAAGATCTTAGTTACCTGCTCGCCCATCAGACCCTGAATAACAGGATTGGTGACTAACGCGATGGTCGTCGCGTCAGACGGGATAGATTCAGCCAGGGCATTGAGTCGGCCGCTAGCAATATGGATGGGATATTTTCCGCCCGGGGTGGCGACGGTTACGGTGTGCATGGTTTGTTCTCAGCAGTATGGCTCGCTGCAAAATCAGCCCGCATGTTCTCTGATGAGTTTGCTGGCCGGCTTTGCGCAGAGCGGTCGATAGGTTTGTCGAGCTGTTTGAGTCGGTCGACGATCTGAAGGACAAGCTGCCCGACTGACATGGTGCCCGTATCAACGGTCAGATCAGCGACCTCCTGATACAGGGGTTCACGTGCTTCGAGCAAAGACCGCAAGGTTCCCTTGGGATCAGGCGTGGCCAGTAAGGGGCGATTGCGATCCCGGCTCGTGCGTCGAAAGAGCTCGTCCACACTGGCACGTAGGTAGACGACCAACCCGCGGGTGCGCAAGGCACTGCGGTTTTCGGCCGCGATTACTGCGCCACCACCGGTTGCCAACACAATATCGGGACGGACCGTGCAATCATCAAGCACCTGGCACTCGCGCTTACGGAACCCTTTTTCACCTTCGATCTCAAAGATGACTGGGATGCGAACACCACAGCGGGCTTCTAACTCATGATCCAGATCGAGAAAATCACGTCGCAAGGCTCGAGCAAGCGCCTTGCCGATCGTAGTTTTACCCGCCCCCATCATGCCCACTAAGAAAATCGGCGTGTCATGGCCCAGCGCACGCAAGGGCAGCTCTGGCACAACGCTGTCTACAGATGCGTGGGGCTCGCTGTGTTGGGGCGACTCGGGAACGGATTCGTGACTCATAGCAACATTATCCCATTGACCGTCCCGAGACACCAATAGATTGGGGCAAACCCGCGCAAAACCTTTAAAATTACACGCAATGAGCAAATCCAATCCCCCCCGCGATGACGACGACCTACCAGACGAAAAGCCTAAGGGCTCGTTTCTGGTTAGGTTCATACTGAAACTATCAATCTTGTCGGCTGGTCTGGCATTATGCGGCGCCTTGCTGTTTGGAATGGCCATGGCGCTCGCCTGGCCGAACCTGCCAGACTTGAACGCCATGACGGACTATCGGCCACGCGTCCCCCTGCGCATCTTCACCTCCGACAAAGTGATGATCGGTGAATTCGGCGAAGAGCGACGCAACGTACTGCGCTTTAACGAAATCCCCGACATCATGAAATCGGCCGTACTATCGGCCGAGGATGATCGGTTTTATCAGCATGGCGGCATCGACTGGCTTGGCGTCGTACGGGCTGGTTTGACCAACCTGATTTCTATGCAAAAGTCACAAGGTGCCAGCACAATCACGATGCAGGTGGCGCGTAACTTTTATCTGTCCTCCGAAAAGACGTATTCGCGTAAATTTTATGAGCTACTGCTGACCTTCAAAATTGAAGCCAGCCTGTCGAAAGACCAGATTCTTGAGCTCTACCTGAACCAAATCTATCTCGGCCACCGTGCGTATGGCTTTGCCGCCGCGTCTCGCACCTATCTAGGCAAATCACTTTCAGACATCACCCCGGCCGATGCGGCTTTGCTCGCGGGGATTCCAAAAGCACCCTCGCGCTTTAACCCAATCGCCAACAAGCCGCGCGCCGTACAGCGCCAACGCTATGTGTTGGGACGTATGCACTCCCTGGGTTACTTGACCGATGCGGAATACAAGGCGGCACTGGCGCAGCCGGTTATCATCAAATCCGCAGAAGGTACGCCTGCAGGGGGGTATGCAGTACATGGCGAGTACGCCGCGGAACTCGCACGTCAGTTGATGATTAGCGTATACCCAGACAACGTGTATTCGCGCGGCCTTAATGTCTACACGACGATTCACTCTAAAGATCAAGAGTGGGCCTATCAGGCGCTGCGCGAGGGTGTGTTGGACTACACGCGCCGTGCACCTTATCCAGGTCCCGAAGCGCAACTGACGTTGCCGGTCGGTTTGGAAAAAGACCCCGTTAAATTTGATGAGTTTTTAGATGGTGTATTTGATAAGCATCAGGATCGTACCGAAATGCTTATTGGTGTCGTGCTGTCTGTTGCGCCCAATGAAATCAAGGTTGCACGCAGTGCGAGTGAAGTCATTACCGTGAACGACAAGCGTGCGCTGAGTGTGATTGCACGTGCGTTGAACCCCAAAGCCCCCGCAAACTTAAAGCTTCAGCGTGGCTCGGTGGTGTATCTGCACAAAGCGCCGGAATACTGGGAAATCCTGAACCTGCCAACTGTACAAGCGGCTTTTGTGTCAATGACGCCACAAGACGGCGCGCTGCGCGCAATGGTCGGGGGCTTTGATTTCTATCACGGCAACTTCAACCGTGTCACCCAGGCATGGCGCCAGCCAGGCTCGTCGTTTAAGCCCTTCATTTATGCAGCCTCTCTCGAGCGTGGCTTAACACCCGGCACCTTGATTTCGGATCAGCCGTTTGAACTCACCGCGGAACAAACGGGCTCAGGTAAAGCGTGGACACCCAAAAACTACGGGGACCAATACGACCAGATGCTCACCATGCGCGAAGCGATCGCGCGGTCAAAGAATATGGTGTCGATCCGCATCTTGCAGTCGATTGGGCCGCAATACGCGCAGGAATATGTCTCACGCTTTGGGTTTGATAAGTCACGCCACGCGGCCGTGCTGCCAATGGCCTTGGGCTCGGGTTCGGTTACACCCATGCAGCTCGCGACTGGTTTTTCAGTATTTGCAAACGGCGGCTATCGCGTGACGCCTTTCCTGATTGATCATGTTACGGATGCAAACGGTCAGACTCTGATGCGCGCCAAGCCGGTGATTGCTGGTGATTCAGCAGCACGCGCCATCGATGCCCGCACTGCCTATGTGATGGACGATATGCTTCGCGGGGTGGCAACCTCGGGGACGGCGGCACGTTCGCGCCAAGTACTCAAGCGTGGGGATCTCGCCGGCAAGACTGGCACGACCAACGATTCGGTTGACGCCTGGTTTGCGGGCTATACGCCCCAACTAGTTGGCGTAGCCTGGTTGGGCTACGACCAACCAAAATCCTTGGGTTCGCGAGAAACAGGAGGTGGCGCTTCGCTTCCGATTTGGCTGGGCTACATGCAAAATGCCCTCAAGACCTTCCCCGAGCAAAAGCGTGGTCCTTTGCCCGAGGGCTTGATTTCCGAAGGTGGCAATCTTTACTTCAAAGAATTTCCACCCGCGGAAACCGTCAAGCGCCTGGGGGATCCCAATCAGGACTCACTTGGCGACTTTTTGAATAATCTTGGTGGAAACCGAGGCGGTTCAGGTCGTCGCCCAGACCCAGGGGGTTGATACCCCCCAAGCGCACCAAGAATTACAGCTCAACGGTTAAGGTCTTACCTGTCGCTTCAGAGCAGATCGCAGACAATGTGTCATGTAAGTCCGTGCCGCCGCGCGTATCTTTCCAGTGGCGACCATCAAAGCGATAATGGAATCCACCGCTGCGGGCAGCGAGCCACATTTCATGAAGGGGCGCCTGGCTGTTGATCACAACCTGGTGTCCGTTTTCAAAAATCAGGTTTAAAACGTTGCCGTTTCGCTTCGTTTCCACATCTAGATCAAGCTTTTCGAACCAGTGGTCCGCTTGGGCTTCTATTGCATCTAGAATGATGGTTGCGCGTGTATGAAATTCTGTATCGTTCATAATCCTTGTCCTCACGTTTGAGGGAGCCAGCAGTGATCCGCAAAATCGACCTTCCGCGACATGCCCGCATTGTAGCGATGCTTACCCTCTCGACTTGGGTGGTAGGTTGCGGCTTTAAAGGTCCGCTGTATATGCCAGCCAAGCCTGCGGAGGTTCGCCCCTATGTCAGCCAAGAATCGATGTACGGTATGCCACCCGACGAAGGCAACTCGGTCATCCCGTTCTTTGACGAGGACCTTATCTTGACCCCAGCGCCGATCGTGATCGAATAGCCCTCTCAATCTCTGATGTCCGTATTGTGCTTCAGAACGTTCGTGAACCCTTCAATACCCATAGCCCCAACATGACTGCTCCTGGATCCAACGCTTCGGCCAACGCTCTGACCACCCCTGCCGGCTCACCTTTTTTTAGTTATCGAAAAGGCACCCTATACGCCGAAGGGGTTTCGCTCGCGGAACTCGGTCGCGCACTGGGCACGCCTTTGTATGTGTACTCGAAGGCTGCGCTTGCAGCCGCCTGGTCGTCTTATCAGGAGGCGATTGGCGCGCACCGCGTATTGGTCTGTTATGGGATGAAGGCCAACTCAAACCTTGCCGTGCTCAAAGAATTCGCGCGACTCGGAAGCGGCTTTGATATTGTTTCGGGCGGTGAATTGGCCCGTGTATTGGCCGCCGGTGCAGATCCCGCGAAGGTCGTGTTTTCGGGTGTTGGTAAACAAGCGTGGGAAATGCGTGCCGCCCTTGAGGCTGGCGTAAAGTGTTTTAACGTCGAGTCCGTCCCAGAACTCAAACGCCTCTCGCAAGTCGCCTGCGAAATGAGCAAGACGGCAGCGGTATCTTTGCGCGTGAATCCCGACGTGGATGCACAAACGCATCCGTATATTTCCACGGGGCTGAAAGAAAATAAATTCGGCATTGCCATCGAAGAGGCCCCGGCTGCCTATCAACTGGCTGCTTCACTTCCGGGAATTTCTGTCGTCGGTGTGGACTGCCACATCGGCTCGCAAATCACCGAGGTCGCACCCTATCTAGATGCGCTGGATAAACTGCTTAAGTTAATTGATCAGCTAACCGAGCTTGGCATCACACTCAAGCATCTAGACCTGGGTGGTGGACTCGGTATCCGTTACGACGATGAGACACCCTTAGCGCCCAAAGTGCTACTCGACAAAGTCTTTGCACAGCTGAAGGCGCGTGGCTATGACGAACTTGAACTCGTGCTCGAGCCAGGGCGCTCACTTGTCGGTAACGCAGGGGTCTTACTCACGACGGTACAGTATCTGAAACACGCTGACGCACGCAATTTTGCAATTGTCGACGCCGCAATGAATGATTTGATGCGGCCCGCGCTATACGAGGCTTGGCATGGGGTGTTGCCTGTCACGCCACGTAGCGACTCAAGCGCGCTCTACGACGTGGTCGGTCCTGTATGTGAAAGCGCCGATTGGCTAGCACGGGCGAGGCAGCTGGCTTTACACGAAGGCGATATCCTAGCAATTGAGTCTGCTGGGGCGTACGGCTTTGTGATGGCAGGCAACTACAACAGCCGTCCACGCGCGGCCGAAGTAATGGTCGATGGCGATAAGTATTACGTTGTGCGCCAACGCGAAACGTTTGCCGATCTAATTCGAGGCGAAAGCTTCTTGCCATAAGTGTATGGCGGCTCGTCCTGCGACTTAACGTGATCGTAGATAGGTGATCAACATCGGAAGCGTGAGCGACAGACCTGCCGCAACAACAAGTAAGATACCCGCCAAGGAAGAGAGCGTGGGCATCTGTCCAAACAGGAGCTCGCCGTAGATCACCGCGAGCACCAGCTGGAAGTAGTTAAGTGGCGCGAGGCTCGAGGCTGGAACATATTTATACGCATAGATCAACGCGTACTGACCCAGCCCTCCAACCACGCTCATCAACAAAATCCAAGCCCAATCAGTCGGAGTTGGCCACAGCGTCGGCCAAAAAATTAATGTTGTGACAGCACCAAGACACCAGCACGTGCTGGCCGCATACACAAAAATTTGTTCGCTGTAAACGCGGTGAGAAAGCTTACGTGTATAGATTTGAACGAGAGCGAAACTCACTGCTGAAGTGAGCAGCAACGCCGTTCCGATTAAGGAGATTTCCCCGGTCCCAGGCTTCACAATGAAAAGCATGCCAATCATGCCTGCGCCAAGGGCCAGATATTGTTTGAGTCCTACTTTTTCGCCGAGCATCATCGGAGCAAAAATCAAGACGATAAGAGGTGACACAAAATAGATCGCTGTTGCTTCGGCAAGCGGCATGTACTGAAGGCTAGGCATAAAGGCCGTACCAGAGATCCCAAGCAAGACTCCACGCAAGAGCAAGAGATTACGTTCGGGGGGCGCCACCCGAAAGCTATAACCTCTTATCAACAGTGCACTAAACGCCAGCACAAGAATCACCGTATAGCGTGAAAAATTCACGAGTGGGGCCGAATAAACATGCACGAGGCCTTTTGCCAACGCATCGAGCGTGGCAAACATCGTGATCGAAAACAAAAAGAAACCGCAGCCCTTTAACCACTGCAAAGGCTGGGGGGTTAACAGTGCAGATTGCGCGGCAGGTGGGGCGCTCATGCGGCTTAAGTCTTTGAAGCGCGATACAGCGGCAACAAGGTCAGGGCACACAGCACCCCAACTAGGCCTAACACGCCGTAGCTCGATCCGTAGCTGCCTAAGGTCCCAGCCAACAAACCAAACATAGGAGGACCGATCATCACGCCGAGAAATGTGATGCACAGCGTGCCGCCAGTCGCAAGGCTCGCTTGCCCACTCGGCGCTTGACGCGCAATTTCCGCTAAAAACACACCGTTCCAGCCAACAGCCGACGAACCAAAAATTGCAAGGATTGGAAAGAGCAACCAAGGTGAGGAATCAGGAGTTAGCAGAGCAGTCCCGACACAGCCGATGGTAAGAAGACCAGCAATCACAATCAGCATCATGCTCGCACCGAGCCAGCGGTCGGCGATGTAACCCCACAGCATTCGGCCCGCTACACCGCCCCCTTGGGCGACGGTCAGTGCACCCCCCGCGGCGATAAGGCTCCAGCCAAGGTCTTCGTATAAAAAGGTAACAAGATAGCCCGTCAGCGACATCTGACTGATCGCAAACAAGAACGACATGATCGACAAGCTGCGGAGATTGGGGTGCTGAAAAATAAGCTTAAGTGGTGAGACAACACTTGTTGCGAGTGAAGGCTTCACACTTGCGTCGCGATCATCATCAAGGCTGTTGCGCAGCGGTTGGACAGCCCAGGCACAGAGCGCGCATGCCACGCCTGCACAAAAGAATGCGGCTTGCCAACCAATCAAACTATTGAGCGTGGGTACGAGCGCGCCGGCAATGATCCCGCCAAGAGGGACCCCGGTTTGCTTAATCGAGAACACGAACGAAAGCTTTTCTGGTGGCGTTGTCTTAATCAACAAGTGTGAACTTGCTGGAGTAATAGGGCCATAACCTGCCCCAATAAATAGCGCGCCAATCGCCATGGTCAACGGATGAGGGTAGGCTGACAGCAACAAACCAAACGAGGCCAACACTAGACCGATCTGGCTTAGGCGAATCGCACCCCAGCGCTTAACAGCCGCACCGCCCAAGAGGGTAGCCACCATTGCCGCAAAATAAACGAGCGCCACGTAGGCGCCCAAATAAGTTGTTGCGATTCCTAAATCTTTGGCCACTGCCGGTGCGACCACCGGCACATTCATTACTGCCATTGCGACGAGAGCTTGTACAGTCAGTGTTGCAACGAGAACTAGTGAAGGCTTAGGGGGTGTCACAACGCACCCTCGTTACAACGCACCATACGAATGCAATCCAGAAAGAAACATGTTGACGCCAAGGAAGGCAAAGCCGGTTATCAACAAGCCGACTAAAGCCCAGTACGCGGCCATCGTTCCGCGCAAGCCCTTAAGCATACGCAAATGCAACCACGCTGCATAGTTTAACCAGACGATAAGTGCCCAAGTTTCTTTAGGATCCCACTGCCAATATGCGCCCCAGGCGTCTGCCGCCCACAACGCACCGAGAATGGTCGCAACGGTGAAAAAAGCGAAGCCGATGGCGATTGCGCGGTACATAATGTCATCGAGCACCTCGAAGGACGGCAAGCGTTCCGAAATGGGTTTACGAAACAGCAAAATCGTCCCGACGATCACTGCACCGATGCCGAAGTACAACATCCAGGTGACTGACAGGCCCTCCGTGCGAAACACCATAGGTTCTGCCGCAAGCAAGACACCCAGGATAAAAAGAGGCAACAACTTAAGCCAAGAACGCGTTTGACCGTGCTGTTTAACCAGATACGCAAAACCAACCATTGCCGCCAGCGAAAAAGTACCGTAGCCAATGAAGTTTGCTGGCACATGGATTTTCATCCACCAGCTTTTTAGCGCAGGCACTAACGGCTGTATTTGATAGGCTTCGCGGGTGAAGGAATACCAGAGTAGAAACACCACCGCAGAAGTAATGATCAATAAGACAAAGCCGCCTAACGCGCGCGTTGCATAGCGACGCTCGTAATACAAATAAAACAAGGCGGTGACCAAAGAGAAGAGTACGAAAACTTCGTACAGATTGCTCACGGGGATGTGGCCAATATCCGGCCCCATCATATGACCTTCGCGCCAACGCACCAGCATGCCCGTGGCTCCAGAAAATACGGCTCCCCAGGTCAATGCCGTACCAAGCCATGCGGAGGTCGGGCTTGCGAGGCCCAGCCAATAACAGAAGGTGGCGACAACAAACAACGCACACATCCACAAAATTGCAGACTGCGATGACAATAAATATTTCAGTAAAAACGCCTGATCCGCACGCGCGATATCGCCTTGATACAACCAAAGGGCAAGTCCAGCACCAAGAGCCATGGCAACCATCAGGAGGCGAAGCGGTCGCCACAGCCAGCCAAGCCAGGTCAAAAAGGGTACGGTCAGCACAAGAATCACTTTCTCGTAGCTATCCATCGCTTGGCTGTAACGCATCAGAGCGAAACCCGCTCCCGCGGCTAACAACAAGAAAAAGAGTGCGTCAACGATTGTTGGACGGCCGCGCTCAAGGCGCGATTGGCCTGGGTCAGACAGGTCATCCCAATTGTCTGCAGCGCCGGCGACTGGTTGTGTCATGACAGTATCTCAGTGAACCGCGGTTGGTGGTGTAGAGGTGGGCGGGTTTAAGCGGCCAAGCGCTAATTGAAGCTGCTCGAACTCACGATTGAAATCAAGTGTACGCTTTTGAGAGGTCATCGCCGCCAATACACTTGTGCCACCTGCGTGTTCTGTCGGACGTAACCACACCCAGATGCGACGATCGCGCACGTAGAACATCGTGAAAACACCCAGCACCAGCAACAAACACCCAATGTACACAATCAGCTTGCCTGGCGTACGACTGACCTGAAAAACGCTGGCCTGAACATGGTCAAAAGATTTCAGCGTAAACAAAACGGGGGCTGGATAGAACGCCAGATCTGATAAGGCGGCGACGGCCAGGCGTGACCAATTTTCGGCCTTAGTCTGCTCTTCAGGAGAATCACCAATCGCTGCAAGACCTGCACGTACGCGCGTTAAACGGTAGAGCTCGGCAACGGACGAAGATAACAAGCGCGCAATGATATCGGCCGCACGCTGCTGCTCGGCTTTCGGTACGTTGCGTTCGAGAAACTCAGAAATCGCACCTAGACCCCCGGTAGCAAAGGTATCGAGCGCGCGTTCAGCGGAAGTCTGCAGCGCCTTTTGTTCACCTGTCGTGCCACGATAGCTTTGTACAAGATTTGCTGCGGCTTGTTTGCGCATCGCAGGATCTGCGAGCGCCGCACGCAACAGCATGAACTCTTTAACGGAGCCGTGATCATCGGCTGGGATACGTAAATATCTGAATCCCGACTGACCAGGTTCTTGAACACCAGCGAGAAACACCGACATCCCATCAAGCTCGACCGGCAACATGTAGTTGTGGAACAACGTCGTCTGACCGCTCGCGTCTGTTAAGCGATATTCAATACTTGGACCCACATTACGCAGGTTGGCATTCTTTTTTCCGGCAGCACTGCCGGTGACCGACGCGACGTGTTCAGACAACGCCTTAGGTGTTGCGGGCTCACCTGCCGTGAGGTCTTCTACGTTGATGGGGCGCAGTTTAGTAATGTCAGCCTTCACTTCCTTGCCAGGACCCGCAAACTTAATGTCGCTTGACTGCCCAACACGTGCTTTAAGTTCCAGCTCGACGATCTTTTCGCCCGTCAGGCTGTGTCCGACCAACTCAACTTCACTGCCACCATCGTCAAAGCTCGACTGATAGACCGTAACGCCTTTGAAGTGCAGGGGCTCGTTAACCTCGATCGTGGCATCGAAGGTTTTCCCTGTATCGGGATCCGTTACCTCCACCTCGCTGGCGAAACGGCTTGGCATTCCTGTTGAGTAGTAATCAACGATGAACTTTTTTAACTTCAGACTAAAAGGTAAGGGTTGAACCAAGGCGCCATCATCAACATTGACGACCGCCGTGTCACGTGCACTTCCTTCAGGCACAAGAACATTCGCGCGATAACTAGGATTGCGTAGCGATAAACGGCCCTGCTCCGGCACGTCCGCGATCAACATATTTTCAACAATTGGGGTTTTGCCAAACAACCAAATCTGCAGACGCACGGGCAATTCGCTATCAAGCAGGCCACCCACACAAATGATAACGATCGCCGCATGCGCGAAGATGTAGCCGAGTCGATTACCACTTCCTTTTTTTGCGGCAATCAAAACGGCTTCGCCCTCATTGCGTACACGAAGACCATACCCTTGTTTTTTTAACCAGGCTTGCACCGATCCCGAGGCCTTGGAGACGTCTCGCGGCGTTTCGAGCTCAATGCGGTGATGAAACGAGCGTAGGCTGGATGTGCGGATTTGCTCTCGGAAGGAGTTGGCTTCCTTGAGCATCTTGGGTGCATTACGTGCCAGGCACAAGGTGGTCGAAGCCACCAAAAATGCCATTGTCAGCAAGAACCACCAGTTGTTGTAAATGTGCCAGATAGAAAACTTGTTAAGCACCTCAAACCAAAAGGGGCCAAACTGATCAATATAGGCGTTGGGGGTGCGGCCTTGGGGGACAACCGTGCCGACCAGGCTAGCCAAGCAGACATAGACCAGCAAGCTGATGGCAAACCGCATTGAACTTAACAGCTCAATGAATTGTGCAAAGGGTTTGGCGGGCTTGGGGGCAGGTGTTGTCACGGGGGCGATTGCGAGTTTATGTCGAATGATAGCCAGGGCTTTATAAAAGAATGCACTGTTTGCGTCGAAAAAAAAGGGGCGTCTAACGACTCCCCTTTTCTTATTGTCGTTGTAAAAAGTCTAGCGCAAACCTGCCGCGTAATCAGAAACAGCCTTAATGTCTGAATCAGACATCCGATCGGCGATTTGGTTCATCATGGGGCTGTTGCCGCGATGGCCAGCACGGAACAATTTGAGCTGTTCTTCAATGTAGCTCGGGAATTGACCGGCAAGACGTGGGTACTGTCCGGGAATGCCTGCACCATTGGGCGAATGGCAGCCTGCACAAGCGGGGACGTTACGATCAGGAATGCCAGCGCGCCAGATTTTTTGACCGCGCTCGACCAGCTTTTCGTTAGTTGCCGTTGCTGGCTCTGCAAGCTTTTGCAGCGACAGGTAATAGGACACGTTATGCATATCCGCCTCAGACAAAGGTGCCGCCATTGCGGTCATGACTGAGGGCGCGCCATCTGGGCCCTTGCGCAAAGCAGCCTTAGCACCCGCCTTGACGCGGAACTCTACGAGTTGCTTGTAGAGGTATTCGTGGGCTTGGCTTGAAATATTGGGGTTTGCTGGAATTGTGCTGTTGCCGGCAGCGCCGTGACAGGAAGCACAAGCAACGATGCCGCGTGCGGCGTCGCCTTGATCGTAAAGTTGGGCACCTTTAGCCGCGTCAGGCTTAGCCGGACCCGTTGCGGGGCCTGCCGCCATACTGGTTGACAGGGCGGACACCCCGAGTAGCAAGCCACTCGCAAGCATTAACCTGGACAGCAAACGCTTCATTAAAGACCTCGACGCTTTTTATATTCAACTACTTTCAAACCCTAGATTATACAATAGCGTTTGAGCATATTCTTTGTGGCCTTTCCGTGTCCATCCTCCATCGCGCTTCGTTTTTCACTTCAGCCGCCCGGTTGGACCAATTGCCTCATCCGGGGGCTCCGGAAGTCTGCTTCGTCGGACGGTCTAATGCGGGCAAGTCGACGGCCATTAACGTGCTCGCCAACCAAAAGCGCC
The DNA here is from genome assembly GCF_019923725.1 of Zwartia hollandica. GTDB lineage: Bacteria > Pseudomonadota > Gammaproteobacteria > Burkholderiales > Burkholderiaceae_B > Zwartia > Zwartia hollandica. The sequence goes on along the minus strand of NZ_JAHXRI010000006.1, from coordinate 370,148 downwards.
TAGCCTTTTCTAGCAAGACACCGGGCCGTACGCGCCTAATTAATATGTTTGCCCTCCCGGACCCGCTTGATCCCGAAGGTCAACTCGGGTTTCTCGTCGACCTCCCTGGCTATGGCTATGCCTCAGTCGCCCATCGGGCTCGGGAAGAGTGGGCCGATATTCTTGGAGGCTATCTCCAGAGCCGAGAGTCGCTGGCCGGCATTGTGTTGCTCATCGACATTCGTCGTGGTGTCACTGAGCTTGATCGCCGCTTGGCAAACTGGATCGCTCCAACCAAGCGTCCCGTGCTTGCGCTGTTAACCAAAGCGGATAAGTTTCCCTACGGCCAACGCATCAAAGCAGTGTTTGCCGTAAAAAAAGAGCTCGCCGATATTGGTGCGCTCAACGCGATTCCGTTCTCAGCAACTGCGCGAATTGGTATTGAAGAAGCAAGCTTACAAATCGAAAACTGGATCTCTCCTAAGGTCGTTCCATGACAACTCCACACCTTGTTCTAGCGGATTTCCCCGCCAATCGTCCCCGCCGCCTACGCCGCGATGACTTCTCCCGCAGACTAGTCCGCGAGCACTCACTATCAGTAAATGATCTTATTTATCCCGTTTTTGTCGTTGAAGGCAAAGGGATTCGGCAGCCGATTGGGTCGATGCCAGACATCATGCGCTACTCGCCAGACACGTTGATGCAGGTGGCCGAAGAGTGTGTCGCGCTCGGTATCCCAGTGATGGCGCTTTTCCCCGTGATCGAACCAAACCTCAAGGCTCTAGATGGCGCTGAAGCCATGAACCCTAAGGGTCTGATCCCGCGTGTTGTGGCTGAACTCAAAAAACGTTTCCCAGAACTCGGCCTGCTGACTGACGTTGCACTAGACCCCTACACCAGCCACGGCCAGGACGGCGTCATCGACGAAAACGGCTATGTGATGAACGACATCACCGTCAAAATCCTGACCCAACAAGCCCTGGTTCAGGCTGAGGCCGGCGTCGATATCGTTGCGCCAAGCGACATGATGGACGGCCGAATCGGTGCCATCCGTCAGGCACTAGAAGCCAATCAGTTCATCCACACCCGCATCATGGCGTACTCAGCTAAGTTTGCCAGCGCCTTTTACGGCCCCTTCCGAGATGCCGTCGGCTCGGCTGCGAATTTGGGCAAATCAAATAAGCTGGTTTACCAAATGGATCCGGGCAATATTGACGAAGCATTGCGCGAGGTTGCGGCGGACCTGCGTGAAGGCGCGGACATGGTTATGGTCAAGCCAGGCATGCCCTATCTGGATGTGTTGCGACGCGTAAAAGATGCTTTCCGCGTCCCAACCTTTGCCTACCAAGTCAGCGGCGAATACGCCATGCTTAAGGCGGCAGCGGCGAATGGTTGGCTAGATCACGACAAGGTGATGATGGAAACCTTGTTGGGCTTTAAGCGGGCCGGTGCCGATGGGATCCTGACCTATTTTGCACCAGCAGCAGCCAAGCTGCTGAAATCGCAGTAACTACTTACTGTTGCGCCTGGCGTTGTTTTAAGCGCCAGGCAAACAGCACTGCGAGCAGAGGCAAGCCGATTATCCCGACGGGAAATACCGTCCCAAGACCGAAGGTATCGCCTAACCAGGCGCAGACCGCCACGCCAAACGACTGTCCTAAAAACAGACACGACGCAAAAAGTGACACGGAGGTGCCACGCGCGGCGGGCGCCATCTGCGTGGCATGCGTCTGTAGGACCGCATGCAAAAAGTAATACCCTAAACCCGACATGACGCTTGCAGCGACTGCCCACTGCCAGACGGGGGCAAGTAAGAATCCTGCCATCGCCAACGCAAGGAGTGCACCGCCCCACAAGGCCAACCGGCGCTCACCAAGTTTGGCGACGAACTTATTGGCGCGTATGGCATAAATAAAAGCACCCACTGCAAAACAGCCACTGATTGTTCCGGCCCACGATACGGGTAGCCCATGGCGTTCGTGTAAAAACGCTGGAACAAACGCAAGAGGGCCAAAGACAAGCATGCCTTCGATGGAAACAATCGCCAATACAAACCACGCCCATTTAGTCGACAGCACCTGCTTAATCGGCATCAAAGGGTTGACCCGACCGACGGGACGCGCGGTGGACTCGGTCACTGTATGGCGGCGAGACAACAACAACAAGCCTACGATCAAGTAGGTCGCTGCCATCCAAACAAAGGCCCATCGCCAACCTAACGTGTCAGCAAACACGCCACCTAACAACTGACCAAGTGCGAGACCTGAGATCGATCCCAACAAAAAACGCGCAATCGTCTCTTGTCTTTTTTCGTACGGGACGTGATCACCAATCCACGCCATGGCCAAGGGAACAATTGCCGCAGCCGTCGCCCCTGAAATAAAACGACCAATTTCGATCACTTCGAGCGATGGTGCCGTGGCAACAATCAGGCTGCCCACGGCGCAACCTAGCGTCGCCCAAGAGACAACGCGAAACTTTCCGTAGTGATCGCCCAAGGGGCCATAAAAGAATTGCAAGATGCCATAGGCAATCGCAAACAGGGTTACCGTGTTCGAGGCCTGTGCGGTACGCACCCCAAACTCTTGTGCAAAGACCGGCAGCAAAGGGTCACAAATTCGAAACGAGGTCGAACTCGCGCACGCCGCAAAAGCGAAGAGAATAATGACCGAAGTGGTGGACTTGCTTTGCGCTGACATACGTCTCTGTTTCTGACTACTTCAAGGCTCGGTCAAGGGTCGCTGTGAAGCGATTAGCGTCTTGGAACCCAACAACACGGATGTCGCGGCGCTCGGAGCCACCTGAAGAAAAAAATATGATCCCTGGCGGGCCAAACAATCTGTAGCGCTTCATTAACGCTCGATCATCGGCGTTGTTTGCGGTCACGTCAACTTGTAATAGCAACAACTGGCCCATCCGCTGCACCACGCGCGGATCCACAAAAGTAAAGGCTTCCATTTCCTTGCACGACACGCACCAGTCAGCGTAGAAATCTAACATCACTGGCCGAGTCGATTTTGCAAGAACCGCGTCAAGCTCTGCCACCGTGCGAATCCGCTGAAAAGTTGGATGCGCAGCGGCAGGTTGCTTGCCAAGCAACTGTTGTTTTAGTGAGGAGCCTTGCGCAGGCGCCGCGAGTTGGGCTGCGGCTGAGGTTGCGCCGCGCTCGGCTGTGCCTTGACTATTCGCACCCTGCATGAAGGCCAAGTGCCCTAAAGGCTGCAACAAAGAACGCCCACCGCTCGCAACACCCACTACCCACACTAGGCAAAGCAAGGCTAGCAACAGGCCGAACGTTTTGCGCAAAACAGCACCAAAACGTGCCTCCTGTGGCAGGGGCTCAAACGTACGCAAAAGCACCGCGGCAAACAGCACCAGCACCGCCCACCCCAGAATCTGTGCCCAAGTAGGCAACAAGGGTGTAACCATCCACCAGGCAGTTGCGAAAAGCAAGATGCCGAAAAATTTCTTGACGCCGTCCATCCAATGGCCTGCGCGAGGCATGAGCTTGCCGGCCGACAAGCCCATCAGCAACAAGGGAACACCCATGCCCCAAGCCATCGCAAACAAAGCGCTACCGCCAAGGACCACGTCACCCGTTTGAGAGATATACAGGAGGGCACCCGCCAAAGGTGCGGCAACGCATGGGCCCACGATTAAGGCCGATAAAGCACCCATCAGTGCGGCAGCACTCACGCGACCACCCAAAATATGGGAGTTCTTTGCCATCAGTTTGGTCTGCAGGCTTGCTGGCATCTGAAAGGTGTAGACATCAAACATTGCCAGAGCAAGTGCACCGAGCAGCACGGCGAACAAACCTAGCACCCAAGGCGTTTGCAACCAAGCCGCTAAGCCTGCGCCACTTAATCCAGCTGCCACACCTAATGCGGTGTAAACCACCGACATCCCGGCCACATACGCCATGGCGAGGGAAAATCCGCGCAAGCGAGAGACGTGCTTCTCTTCGCCCACAAGCAACACGGAAAGGATGGGCACCATGGGCAATACGCACGGCGTGAGTGCAAGCAGCAAGCCAAGCGCAAAAAACAGCAAGGTGATTTCAAGCAACCCGGTTGAAGACAGCAGTTGTGCCAACCCTACATCGTCTGAGCCAAAAAGTAAGTCGCTGAGCTGCCCTTGCTTGATACGCTCAAACAGCGAGCCTGAAGTTTGAGCGGCAAGCAGATAGCCCGCCGCACTTGGCTGCGGTGTGAGCTGCAAGACAAAATCTTGGGGTGGGTAGCACAGCCCAGCCTCAGCGCAGCCCTGACCATTGACTGTTAGCTTGAAGCTCTCGGGCGCGATATTGCTGGGCCATGCAGAAATAGGCAACTCGATCACCGCATCGGTGAAATAGAGCTCCATCTCTTTGTTAAAGGTTTGATCAAACTTGACTCGACCCGTCGGCATCTTGGGCTCTCCAAGCTTGACGTGTGCCGTGTCTAACTCAAAACTAAACCGCTCGCGGTACATGTAGTAACCAGGGGCGATCTTAAAGCGCAAGCTAATCTTTTCAGGCAAGCTCATTTGCGCCTGCAAGACGAAGGCTTTTTCTGGATCTAAAAAGTCTTGCGCGGCAGTGCGCGCAATCGACAACACCAATAGGCCTAGCAATAAGAATGCAAAGCCAAATTTTTGTAGCGTGTGTCTGGTTAAAGCCATTTAATTCTCGCGCACCCAGTTCAAGTACGGGGCATACCCGCCAAGGATCGGCACCACAATCGCTTCCGGGACATCGTACGGGTGCAAAGCAATCAGGCGTGCTATTAGCTTAGCCTGTTTAGCGACCGTTGTTTTTATTGTCAGCGGAATTTCTGTGGCTTTCTCAAGGGCCCCTTGCCAACGGTAAACAGACTGTACGGGAGCGCCGACATTCACGCAGGCGGCCAACCCCTCTGACACCAGGGCCTCGGCAATGCGCGTTGCGACAGCCTCATCCGGTGCATTGCTCAGCACAAGTACGATGTCTGTTTGATTCATGGGCGTCCTCTGACAAAAAAGCCTCGGATAAACCGAGGCTTCGTTTGTTTAAGCTGTCGAAATTTATTCAGCAGCTTCTTCAACTGCCTCTTCGACCACTGGGCGGTCAACCAATTCCATAAAAGCCATCGGGGCATTGTCACCCTGACGGAAACCCATCTTGAGGATACGTGTGTAGCCGCCATTGCGTGCTGCATAACGTGGGCCGATTTCAGCAAAAAGCTTGAGTACGATCTCGCGGTCACGCAAGCGTGCAAAAGCCAAACGCTTATTTGCCAGAGTTGGGCTCTTGCCCATCGTGATGAGAGGCTCAACGATGCGACGCAATTCTTTTGCCTTAGGCAACGTTGTCTTGATCGCTTCGTGGGTCAACAACGCGACAGCCATGTTGCGGAACATCGCAAGGCGATGGCTGCTGGTGCGGTTGAGCTTACGTAATCCATTACCGTGACGCATGATACTTTCCTTATTGAATCTATTAAGAGCGTTTCCGCTCGAGGTTATTCAGCTCTTCTATCAGCACCCTGAGGTGCTGCGGGCCGATTTTGGTCTTGCTAAGCTTACGGACGCTCGAGGCCCATTGGTGGCCAGTTCTCAAGCTTCATCCCTAAAGTCAAGCCGCGAGCGGACAGGACTTCTTTGATTTCGTTGAGCGACTTGCGACCAAGGTTTGGTGTCTTGAGCAATTCGTTTTCGGTGCGTTGAATCAAATCACCGATGTAGTAAATATTCTCTGCTTTTAGGCAGTTCGCCGAACGCACAGTCAGCTCGAGATCATCAACCGGGCGCAACAGCACTGGATCGATTTGCGGAGCACCACGGCTTGGCATTTCGTAAGAATCGCCGGCACCTTCGAGTGCAGCGAATACCGAAATCTGATCCATCAGAATACGAGCAGACTGACGCACGGCTTCTTCTGGGCTGATCACGCCGTTTGTCTCAACGTCGATCACAAGCTTGTCAAGGTCTGTACGCTGCTCAACGCGAGCGTTCTCAACAGCGTAGCTCACGCGACGCACTGGGCTAAACGATGCATCAAGCACGATACGACCGATTGTGTGTGCACGATCATCGATCAAAGCACGCACGTTACCAGGAACGTAACCACGACCCTTTTCAACTTTGATTTGCATTTCAAGCTTTCCGGACTCGGTTAGCGTTGCAATGACTTGTTGTGGGTTCACGATTTCAACGTCGTGGGGTAATTCAATATCTGAAGCTAGGACGAGACCAGCGCCTTGCTTGCGCAGGGTCAAGGTCACCTCGTCACGGCTGTGGAGCTTAAACACCACACCTTTAAGGTTCAAGAGAATATCAACAATGTCTTCACGCACACCAGTAATCGTTGAGTACTCGTGTACGACACCCGTGATCTGTACTTCGGTTGGTGCATAACCCGTCATCGATGACAACAAGATGCGACGCAATGCGTTGCCCAATGTATGTCCGTAGCCGCGTTCAAACGGCTCCATAATGATTTTGGCGTGGTTGGTGCCTACGGGCTCGACTTCAATCGAACGTGGCTTCAGAAAACCTTGTGACATATCTGCAATTCCTTTTCAATACCCTCGGTTCGTTACACCGATAAGGCTGATGGGTGAAAGCTTAACTACAGCATCATAAAAAGTGCGCAGCATCGCTACGCACTTTTTAAAACGATTATTAACGTGAATACAATTCGACGACCATCGACTCGTTGATGTCGCGAGCAACGTCTGCACGATCAGGGACTTGCTTGAACGTACCAACAAGCTTGGCGGTATCAACTTCAACCCATTGTGGCAAACCATTGCCAGAAGCCAAGTCCATCGATTCGCGAATACGCGCTTGCGCTTTTGCTTTCTCGCGAATTGCAACAACGTCGCCCGACTTGATCAACATCGAAGGGATATCGGCAGTGTGGCCGTTGAGCTCGATCGCACGATGGGACACTAACTGGCGTGCTTCTGCGCGTGTTGAGCCAAAGCCCATACGATAGACAACGTTGTCCAGACGCGACTCGAGCAACTGGATGAGCTGTTCGCCAGTGTTGCCTTTACGACGCTCGGCTTCTGCGAAATACTTACGGAACTGTTTTTCCATAATGCCGTACATGCGCTTGAGCTTTTGCTTTTCACGCAACTGCAGACCGTAGTCCGATGTACGGGCACCTGAGGTGCGACCGTGTTGGCCTGGCTTGGAATCCAGCTTGCACTTGGAGTCCAGCGAGCGACGTGCGCTCTTCAGGAAAAGATCAATTCCCTCGCGACGCGAGAGTTTGCATTTGGGACCGGTATAACGTGCCATGTGGGTTCCCCTTAGATACGACGACGCTTGGGTGGACGGCAACCGTTGTGCGGCACGGGCGTGATATCGGCGATGCTCGAAATCTTGATGCCCAGCGCATTCAACGCACGTACTGAAGATTCGCGACCTGGGCCTGGGCCCTTGATGCGAACTTCAAGTGTCTTGATGCCGTATTCGATAGCCACTTTGCCGGCCGTCTCTGCCGCAACCTGCGCTGCGAATGGAGTCGACTTGCGTGAGCCCTTGAAACCAGCACCACCGGAGGTCGCCCACGACAAGGCGTTACCCTGACGATCGGTGATCGTGATGATGGTGTTATTGAACGATGCGTGAACGTGCGCAATGCCGTCCGACACATTCTTTTTAACTTTTTTGCGAACGCGGGTTGCGCCGGCGGTAGAAGCTTTTGCCATCTTCTAATCCTCTTTATTTCTTCAGGCTTGCAGCAGCGCGACGCGGTCCCTTGCGGGTGCGGGCGTTAGTGCGAGTGCGTTGACCACGTACGGGCAGGCCGCGCTTATGGCGCATGCCGCGATAGGTTCCGAGGTCGATCAAACGCTTGATCGACAACTGAACTTCACGGCGCAAATCACCTTCCACCGCAAACACGCCAACGTGCTCACGGATACGCTCGAGTTCTGCGTCGGTCAGGTCTTTGACCTTCTTCGACAGGGGAACACCAGCTGCTTCACAGATTTTGCGTGAACGCGTGCGACCGATGCCAAAAATGGCAGTCAGGCCGATTTCGGCGTGCTGATGTGGCGGTATGTTGATGCCAGCAATACGGGCCATAACGATTCCTTGTATTAACCTTGACGCTGCTTGTGACGCGGGTCGGTGCAAATGACTCGCACGACGCCGTGACGTTTAATAATCTTGCAATTGCGGCAAATCCGCTTAACCGATGCCATTACTTTCATGGTTGACTCCTGTTATCTGTTACCCGGCCGCTTATTTAGAGCGGAATACGATTCTGGCGCGCGTTAGGTCATAGGGTGTGAGCTCCACTGTGACTTTATCGCCCGGCAAAATCCGGATGTAATGCATGCGCATCTTGCCGGAAATATGCCCTAACACTACATGGCCATTTTCTAGCTTGACACGAAAAGTTGCGTTGGGAAGATTCTCAAGAATCTCACCCTGCATCTGAATGACGTCGTCCTTTGACATTGCTCTCGCTTATCTCATTGGCATATTCGCGCCCTTGAAGTTAGCCTTCTTGAGCAGTGAATCGTACTGGTGAGACATCATGTAGGCCTGAACCTGAGCCATGAAGTCCATCGTAACTACAACAATAATCAGCAAAGAGGTGCCGCCAAAATAAAACGGTACATTCCAACGCATGACCAAGAACTCCGGCAACAAGCACACCAACGTGATGTACAAGGCGCCAGCCAAGGTCAATCGCATCAAAATCTTGTCGATGAATTTAGCGGTCTGCTCGCCCGGACGAATCCCTGGAACAAACGCACCGCTCTTCTTAAGGTTGTCTGCTGTTTCGCGGCTGTTAAACACCAAAGCCGTATAAAAGAAGCAGAAGAAAATAATCGCTGTTGCATACAAGGTGATATAGAGCGGTTGGCGAGGTGCAAGTGCTGCAGCCAAGTCGCCTAACCAGCGCATCCCTTCGGTATTCGAGAACCAACTAGTAATCGTCGCTGGGAACAAAATAATCGAAGAAGCAAAAATTGGAGGTATCACACCAGCCATGTTCAGCTTAAGTGGCAAGTGCGATGTTTGACCGCCGTAAACTTTGTTACCAACCTGCCGCTTAGCGTAGTTCACAGTGATCTTGCGCTGACCGCGCTCTACCAGGACAACAAATGCCGTCACAAGAACCGACAACGCCACGATAAAGAGCGCCGAGAACCCCGACATCGCATTCGTACGTACCAAATCTAGCAGACCGGCTAGTGCACTTGGCAACCCAGCAACAATACCTGCGAAAATCAGAATCGAAATGCCGTTACCTAAACCTCGCTCGGTGATTTGCTCACCAAGCCACATCACAAACATCGTACCGGTAACCAAAGTCACCACGGTTGTGAGGCGGAACATCACACCCGAATCGATCACCAGCCCAGGCTGAGACTCAAGCGCGACGGAAATGCCGATTGCCTGCACCAGCGCAAGCGCGACTGTGCCGTAACGGGTGTACTGCGTGATCTTGCGACGGCCTGCTTCGCCATCTTTCTTGATGGCTTCAAGCGTAGGCACGACAACCGACATCAACTGCATGATGATCGATGCAGAAATGTACGGCATGATGCCCAACGCGAAAATCGAGAAGCGTGCCAAGGCACCACCCGAGAACATGTTGAACAAACCGAGAATTCCACCTTGATTCTCGCGGAATAAATCAGCGAGCGCATCTGGGTTGATGCCCGGAACAGGAATGTGCGTACCTAGGCGGTAAACCACCAAGGCGAGCACCAGGAACACGAGACGACGCTTTAAGTCGCCGTAACGTGGGCCTGCTTTTCCTGCGGGTTGTGCTGTTGCCATTCTTTAATCCGTCTTAAGCAATCGCGCCGCCAGCGGCTTCAATCGAAGCACGCGCACCAGCTGTAGCACCGATACCCTTGAGGGTAACCTTGCGTGTCAGCTCGCCCGACTTAAACACTTTGACATAGCGCACTTGCGTGCCCACTACACCAGCTTGTTTCAGTACTTGCACGTCGATTTCTTCGACGGGCAACGCCTGCAAGTCAGACAAACGCACTTGTGCGTACAGATGGTCATCCAAAATAGAGAAGCCACGCTTCGGCAAACGACGCTGCAAAGGCATCTGACCGCCTTCGAAGCCGACTTTATGAAAGCCACCGGCGCGCGAGCTTTGGCCTTTATGGCCACGACCAGCGGTTTTACCAAGGCCGGAGCCAATTCCGCGACCAACACGACGCTTAGCGTGTGTCGAGCCCACGGCGGGCTTTAGCGTATTGAGTTGAGTAATCGACATCGTGATTCCTTTCAGACTTCCGAAACGGTCACGAGATAATCAACTTTGTTGATCATTCCGCGAACTTCGGGAGTGTCTTTGAGCACTTTGCTGCTGTTGAGACGGCGCAAACCCAATCCACGCACGGTGTCGCGGTGGTCTTGCTTTGTACCAATGGTCGAACGGACCAAGGTGACTTTGACTTGTTTATCAGCCATGACTTACCCCAAGATCTCTTCGACGGTTTTGCCACGTTTTGCAGCAACTTCCGACGGGGTGAGGGAAGCGCGCAAGCCGTTAAGCGTTGCACGAACCATGTTGTAAGGGTTACTCGAGCCGAGGCTTTTCGCCACGACGTTACGCACACCCATCACATCAAAAATTGCGCGCATTGGGCCGCCGGCGATCACGCCTGTACCTTCTGCCGCAGGCGAAATCAGCACTGTCGAGGCGCCATGCTTACCGACCACGGTGTGGTGGAGCGTGCCGTTCTTCAATGAAACTTTGAACATCTCGCGACGCGCCTGTTCCATTGCTTTCTGCACCGACACTGGCACTTCACGTGCTTTGCCTTTGCCCATACCGACACGGCCATCGCCGTCGCCAACTACGGTCAGCGCAGCAAAGCTCATTGTGCGACCACCCTTGACGACTTTGCTGACGCGGTTAACCGCGATCATTTTTTCGCGAAGACCATCATCACGCTCTTCAGGAGCGTTCTTGCGTTGTTCTTTAGCCATTTGACTGTTCCTCGCTTAAAACTTCAGACCGGCTTCACGCGCGGCATCGGCCAGGGCTTTTACACGGCCGTGGTAACGGAAACCCGAACGATCAAAAGCGACAAGCTCAATACCAGCAGCCTTTGCTTTCTCTGCTACGCGCTTGCCAACCAGTGATGCAGCGGCAGTATTGCCGCCACCACCCGTTTGACCCGCGAGTTGCTGACGCACTTCTGCTTCAACCGTTGAGGCTGAAACAAGGATGCGATCGCCTTCAGGCGAAATGATGTTTGCGTAGATGTGCAGATTCGAGCGGAAAATCTGGAGGCGATTAACTCGCAACTCGGCGATTTTCTTACGCGTCGGTACGGCACGACGCAAACGGGAAATTTTTTTGTCCATGATGTTTCCTTGTTTGCGCGATTATTTCTTCTTGGTTTCTTTGATGATGACGTGCTCGTCAACATAACGAACGCCCTTGCCTTTGTAAGGCTCTGGCGGACGATATGCCCGAAGCTCTGCAGCCACCTGTCCAACAACTTGCTTGTTGGAACCCTTCAAGACGATTTCCGTCTGTGTTGGGCATTCGGCTTTTACGCCTTCAGGCATCGGATGCACAACATCATGCGAAAAACCAAGTTGCAATTTGATCGCGTTGCCTTGCACGGCGGCGCGGTAACCCACACCAACAAGCGTCAACTTACGCTCAAAGCCTTTGCTCACACCGGTGACCATGTTGGCTACCAGTGCACGCAAGGTGCCTGACATTGCCTTAGCCTGGCGAGAATCATTTGCAACGATGAACGACAGCTTACCTGCGTCTTCGTTGACGATGACATCGCCATTCAGTGTCTGCGTCAGGGTGCCCAATGGGCCTTTGACGGTAATCAGATCGGACTTGATCGAAGCTTCAACGCCCTTAGGCAGCTCGACTGGATATTTTGCGATACGTGACATTAGGTTCTCTCCTTAAGCCACGTAGCAGAGCACTTCGCCGCCCACGCCATTGGCGCGTGCTTTGCGATCGGTCATCACGCCACGCGAGGTGGAGACGATGGCGACACCCAGGCCGTTCATAACCTGAGGAATGTTGCTGTGACCTTTGTAGATACGCAAACCAGGGCGCGAGACGCGTTCGATGCGCTCGATCACTGGACGGCCAGCGTAGTACTTAAGGGTGATTTCGAGTTCAGGCTTTTGGGCCGTACCCTTAATCTGAAAACCGTCGACATAACCTTCGTCCTGAAGCACGGCAGCGATAGCTGCCTTGAGCTTGGAGGAGGGCATGGTCACCGATGTCTTGTCTACCTGCTGCGCATTACGAATGCGAGTCAGCATATCGGCGATTGGGTCGCTCATGCTCATGTTTTATTCTCCTACCAGCTAGCTTTGGTCATGCCGGGGATTTCACCCTTCATGGCCAATTCGCGCAGTTTCATGCGGCCAAGTCCGAACTTGCGGAAAACTCCGCGAGCGCGGCCCGTAATCACGCAGCGATTACGCTGGCGAATAGGACTTGCATTACGGGGCAGCTGCTGCATTTTGAGCCGTGCCTCGTAGCGCTCTTCGTCGGTCTTGGATGAATCTTCGATGATTGCCTTAAGGGCAGCACGCTTGGCAGCAAATTTCTCTGCTGTTTTTACGCGCTTTACATCGCGATTGATCATTGAAAGTTTAGCCACGTCTGCGCCCCTTAGTTGCGGAACGGGAAGCTGAACGCTGTCAACAGCGCTTTTGCTTCTTCGTCGGTCTTCGCGGTGGTGGTGATGCTGATGTTCATCCCACGCAACACGTCAATTTTGTCGTATTCAATTTCGGGGAAAATAATCTGCTCTTTCACACCGATGTTGTAGTTGCCGCGACCGTCAAACGCACGACCAGAAATTCCGCGGAAGTCACGCACACGTGGCAGAGCCACAGATACGAGACGGTCGATGAATTCATACATGCGCTGGCCACGCAGTGTCACCATGCAACCAATTGGGTAGTCTTCGCGGATTTTGAAGCCTGCGATAGCCTTTTTGGTTTTGGTCACAACTGGCTTTTGGCCGGCGATCTTGGTGAGGTCTGATACAGCGTGCTCGATGACTTTTTTGTCAGCGACGGCTTCAGACACACCCATGTTTAGCGTGACTTTGGTGATGCGTGGCACCTGCATCACACTGTCGTACCCGAACTGCTCACGCAATTGCGGTGCAATTTTCTGCTGGTAGAGCTCTTGAAAACGTGACATGTTGAGCTCCCTTATGCTTTCGCGCCAACGGGTTCGCCGCTGGAACGATAAACACGCACATTTCGGCCGTCGACTTCTTTGATACCGACGCGCTCACCCTTGCCAGTGGCAGGGTTGAACAATGCGATGTTTGAAATATGGATTGGCATTGTCTTTTCGATAATGCCGCCCGTCGTACCCTGCATTGGGTTGGGGCGCACATGCTTTTTGACCATGTTGATGCCTTCGACCAACACGTGGTCTGCATCGACACGCTCAAGCACGGTGCCGCGACGCTTTTTGTCACGACCCGTCAAAACAATAACTTCGTCGCCTTTGCGAATTTTATTCATGTTGGCCCCTTACAGCACTTCAGGCGCCAAGGACACGATCTTCATGAACTTCTCGCCACGCAATTCGCGGGTGACGGGTCCAAAGATGCGCGTGCCGATGGGCTCGAGCTTGGCGTTGAGCAATACGGCGGCATTGCCACCGAAACGAATCAGCGAGCCGTCTTTACGACGGACGCCTTTTGCCGTACGAACGACGACTGCGTTGTAGATCTCGCCTTTTTTGACGCGGCCACGGGGGGCTGCATCTTTGACGGTCACTTTGATAACGTCGCCGATAGCGGCATAACGGCGCTTGGAACCGCCGAGCACCTTGATGCACATGACAGAGCGTGCACCAGTGTTATCGGCCACGTCCAGCGTGGTCTGCATTTGGATCATGATTTTTCCTGTTCCAACTTAACCAACTTACCTGCTTGCTTTATAGCTTGCAGCCAAATCAGTCAGTTTTGGTCCCGTTAGGCGCCACAGGGCACCCTGGGTTGAAATCTGCTAAACAATCTTTCTGCTTCTGTCGACTGCTGGACCAAATAACCTTGTAGTTTTTAGTCTGGCCGCACAACAAATGCGGGAAAGCCGTGCAGTATATCCCGATATTTTTTTTTGTGCAAGCCCTGTCAACTTGTGTCATATTACCAACATCGGAAGCAACCCTTGGAATCTGTCATGTACGAAAAACTATCGCTTTATATCAACGGTCAATTCATCTCCGGCGAAGGCCGCAAGGTGCAGGAGGTGATCAATCCTGCCACGCAGGAAGTGCTAGGGCAGCTCCCGCACGCTTCCAATGCCGACCTGGATATGGCCCTGCAAGCGGCCGAAAAGGCTTTCGCATCGTGGAAAAAGTCCTCCCCAATGGAGCGCTCAGCCATTTTACGTAAAGTCGGTCAGCTGACACGTGACCGCTCAAAGGAAATCGCCCGCAATATGACTCTTGATCAAGGAAAGCCGCTCGCGGAGGCTTTGGGCGAGGTCGTGGGCTGCGCAGATCATTGTGACTGGCATGCGGAAGAGTGCCGTCGTATTTATGGCCGTGTGGTGCTGCCACGCAGCCCAGAGGTGCGCCAGTTAGTACTTAAGGAGCCGATTGGTGTTTGTGTCGCCTTCACGCCCTGGAACTTCCCCTACAACCAGGCGATCCGCAAGATTTGTGCGGCGGTCGGCGCTGGTTGCACAATCATCTTGAAGGGCCCCGAGGACTCTCCAAGCGCGGTCATGGCGATCGCCCAGATGTTTCACGACGCAGGTCTCCCCCCCGGCGTACTCAACCTTGTTTGGGGTGAGCCCGCCAAGGTGTCTGATTACCTGATCCGCTCACCTATTTCGCGCAAAGTGTCTTTCACTGGCTCCGTGCCCGTTGGAAAGCAGCTTGCAGCGTTAGCCGGTGCACACATGAAACGTGTCACGATGGAGTTGGGTGGCCATTCGCCTGTGCTGGTGTTTGACGACGCAGATATTGAGCGCGCCGCTACGATGCTGGCGAAGTTTAAGATTCGTAATGCTGGTCAGGTTTGTGTGTCGCCGACACGTTTCTACGTTCAGAAAAAAGCATACGACAAGTTTTTGGCGAAGTTCACTGATGTTCTCAAGAATGTGAAAGTGGGCAATGGCTTAGATGATGGTGTTGAGATGGGTCCGCTTGCCCACGAACGCCGTGTGCCGGCTATTGCTCGTTTCGTTGAAGATGCGCGTAAGCGTGGCGCAAAGATCGAGCTCGGTGGTGATGCGCCCTCAGGCAAAGGTTTCTTCTTTCCACCGACAGTGATCACGGGCCTGAAGGACGACGCCATGCTCATGACTGAAGAGCCCTTTGGCCCTATCGCGCCAGTCGTACCGTTTGACGATGTGGATGAAGTAATTGCACGTGCCAACAGCTTGCCGTTTGGCCTGTCGAGCTACGTGTTCACAAATTCCTTACAAACGGCAACGAAGGTGTCGAACTCAATCGAAGCCGGCATGGTAAACATCAACCACTTCGGTAGTGCCTTACCTGAAACACCATTTGGTGGAATCAAGGATAGCGGCATTGGCAGTGAAGGTGGCGCAGAAACGTTTGATGGATATCTCGTTACGAAATTTGTGACGCATATCTAAGGCATCTCACTAAAAACAAAACGCGACGATTTTATTCGTCGCGTTTTTGTTTGGTCTGACAACAACCGGTGTTTGCGCAATTAGCGCAAACGCGTTTAGATCACGCGTGCGGCTTCGATCAACTTCGTTGCGGTCCAAGACTTGGAACGCGAAATTGGACGGCCTTCTGCAATCTCAACAGTATCGCCTTCGTTGAACTGATTGGTCTCGTCATGTGCTTTGTATTTAGCAGAGCGCATGATGATCTTGCCAAGCACTGGGTGCTTAACGCGACGCTCGACCAGCACAACAATGGTTTTGTCCATTTTGTTGCTGACGACTTTACCAACCAGCGTACGTTGACGCTTAGGTTTTGTAGTTTGAGCTGTGGTCATATTATTTTCCCGCCTTCTCAGTCATCAGTGTGCGAACGCGAGCGATGTCACGACGTACTTTGCTGATTTGACTGTGGTTGGTGAGCTGTTGGGTTGCTCGCTGCATACGCAGACCGAATTGCGCCTTCAAAAGGCTCTCAAGTTCTTGTCCGAGTTCTGCAGTAGATTTTGCACGAAGTTCGCTTGCTTTCATATCGTTTCCTTAAGCACCGATGTGACGCGCGACGAATGTGGTTGCGATCGGCAATTTCGCAGCAGCAAGGCGGAACGCCTCACGCGCGATTTCTTCGCTCACACCTTCCATTTCGTACAACACTTTGCCGGGCTGAATTTCAGCAACCCAATATTCGGGGTTACCTTTACCGTTACCCATCCGCACTTCCGCAGGCTTTTGTGAAATTGGCTTGTCGGGGAAGATACGAATCCAGATACGACCACCACGCTTGATGTGACGGTTAATGGCACGACGGGCTGATTCAATTTGACGAGCGGTCAGGCGGCCGCGACCGGTTGCCTTAAGACCATATTCGCCAAACGAAACGTTAGCGCCGCGCGTAGCCAGGCCGGTATTACGGCCTTTCTGCTCTTTGCGATATTTCCTGCGTGCTGGTTGCAGCATGCTTATTCTCCTTCAGGCGCTGGCGCAGCGGCATCAGCCTTGCGCGGTGCGCGACCACGACCTGCGGGACGGGCTCCGGCCGGACGGGCGCCTTCGGGCTTGTCAGCACGTGGGGCGCGACGCGGACGACGCTCTTCTTCGCGAGGGGCGGCGGTTTCAACAGGCAATTCACCGTTAGCCAGCATATCGCCTTTGTAGACCCAAACCTTGATGCCGATCACGCCATAAGTCGTGTGGGCTTCAGAGGTGCCGTAATCGATATTCGCACGCAATGTATGCAATGGCACACGGCCTTCGCGATACCATTCTGTACGAGCAATCTCGATACCATTCAGACGTCCAGCACTCATGATCTTGATGCCCTGGGCACCGAGACGCATGGCGTTTTGCATGGCGCGCTTCATGGCGCGGCGGAACATAATCCGCTTTTCGAGCTGTTGCGAGATCGAATCAGCAATCAGTTGAGCATCGATTTCAGGCTTGCGAACTTCTTCGATGTTGACGTGCACTGGCACGCCCATCAAACGCTGCAAGTCTGCCTTCAGGCCTTCGATGTCCTCGCCACGCTTACCGATCACGATACCTGGGCGAGCCGAGTAAATCGTAATACGTGCGTTTTTAGCGGGGCGCTCGATGACCACGCGGCCAACTGACGCTTGCTTCAGTTTCTTTTTGAGGTATTCACGTACGCGGATGTCGGAGGCAAGCATGCCACCAAAATCTTTGTCGTCTGCATACCACTTTGAGCCCCAGTTACGTGTAACCGCAAGGCGGAACCCAATCGGGTGTATTTTCTGACCCATCGTGACTCCTTAGGCTCCGACCTTCACAGTAATGTGGCAGGTCTGCTTTTCAATCTGGTTACCGCGCCCTTTGGCTCGTGCGGAGAAGCGCTTCATCGACTCTGCCTTGTCCACAAAAATCGTGGTGACTTTGAGTTCGTCGATATCTGCACCGTCGTTATGTTCGGCGTTCGCGATGGCCGATTCAACGGCCTTCTTGAGGATGCCTGCGGCCTTCTTGTTAGTGAAGGTCAGGATGTTTAATGCCTGTGCAACCGACTTGCCACGGATCAAGTCCGCAACGATTCGGGTTTTTTGCGCAGAGATGTGCACCCCACGGATAATGGCTGTGGTTTCCATTTCTTACCTCTTGGCCTTTTTGTCTGCAGCATGACCCTTAAACGTACGGGTCAGCGCAAACTCGCCGAGTTTATGGCCAACCATGTTCTCGTTTATATAAACGGGAACGTGCTGGCGACCGTTATGAACAGCAATCGTCAACCCGATAAATTCGGGCAGGATCGTTGAACGACGCGACCAGGTTTTGATCGGCTTTTTGCCTTTTTCCGCGACAGCAACCTCGACCTTTTTGATCAAGTGTGCGTCGACGAATGGGCCTTTCTTGACTGAACGTGACATGATTCGCCCTCTTATTTACGCTTGCGGCGCTGGACGATCATATTGTCCGTCCGCTTGTTGCTACGGGTCTTGTAACCCTTAGCTGGGGTACCCCATGGGCTGCGTGGCTCGCCGCCTTCGCCGGTACGACCTTCACCACCACCGTGTGGGTGATCAACCGGGTTCATTGCGACACCACGCACCGTGGGACGAATACCGCGCCAACGTACAGCACCGGCTTTACCGATCTGACGCAGGCTGTGTTCTTCGTTACCGACTTCACCGATCGTCGCGCGGCACTCAATGTGAACGCGGCGAACCTCACCAGAGCGCAGGCGAACCTGAGCGTAGGTGCCTTCACGAGCCAGCAAGACTGCCGAAGCACCTGCCGAACGTGCCATCTGTGCGCCCTTGCCAGGAAGCATCTCGATGCAGTGAATTGTCGTACCCACCGGTATATTGCGAATAGGCAAGGTATTCCCTGCGCGGATGGGGGCTTCTACACCCGACACCAGCGTTGTGCCTACTTCAAGACCACGAGGAGCGATGATGTAACGACGCTCGCCGTCTGCATAACAGAGCAATGCTAAGTGTGCAGTGCGGTTTGGATCATATTCCAGACGCTCAACCTTTGCGGGGATACCGTCTTTATTGCGACGGAAATCGACCAGGCGATAGTGCTGCTTATGACCACCACCACGGTGGCGAATTGTGATGTGACCATTGTTATTACGGCCAGAACCACGGATTTTCTTTTCGAGCAACGAAGCTACGGGCGCGCCTTTATGCAAGGTGGGGGTAACCACCTTAAGCATGCCGCGACGACCGGGCGAGGTTGGCTTAACTTTTAAGAGAGCCATTTAGTTGACCTCCGCCAAATTGATTTCTTGACCGTCTTTGAGCGAGACATATGCCTTACGCTCGTTACGACGGTGGCCAGTGAAACGGCCGAAACGCTTAACCTTGCCTTTGCGATTCAAAACCTGAACCGAGTCAACTTGCACTTTAAAGAGCAGTTCAACAGCGGCTTTAATTTCAGGCTTCGTTGCATCCGCAACAACACGGAAAGCAACCTGGTTGCTTTTCTCTGCAACAAACGTGGCTTTTTCTGTCACGATTGGTGCCAAGATGATTTGCATTAGACGATGATCGTTCATGCCAGCATCTCCTCGAGTTGAGCAATGGCCGGCTTAGTGATCACTATTTTTTTGTAGTGAATCAGCGAAAGCGGATCGGCATTGCGCGGTTCGACTACGGCAACATGCGGCAAGTTGCGCGTAGCGAGATAGAGGTTTTCATCGACCGAGTCGGTGATGATCAGCACGGACTCAAGACCCATTGTCTTGAGCTTTTCAGCAGCAAGTTTAGTCTTGGGTGATTCGAGCGTGAAAGCATCGACAATCGAGATACGATCTTCGCGGGCCAACTGCGAAAGGATCGAGCGCAAACCGGCACGATACATTTTCTTGTTGACCTTTTGGCTGAAGTTTTCTTCAGGCGAATTCGGGAATGCACGACCACCCCCACGCCACAAGGGCGAGGATGTCATACCAGCACGAGCACGGCCCGTACCTTTTTGACGGAATGGCTTTTTCGTCGAGTGATGGACTTCAGCGCGTGTCTTCTGAGCGCGGTTACCGGAGCGCGCGTTCGCCTGGAAGGCGATCACGATCTGGTGCACAAGCGCTTCGTTGAAATCACGACCGAAAACAGTATCAGGCGCAGCAAATGTTGCCGATGACTGACCTTTGTCGTTTAGGAGCTTGATATCCATGGATTAGGCTCCTTTTTTGGCAGGTGCCTTGATGGCCGGGCGCACAACGATGTCTGCACCTGCATAGCCAGGGACAGCGCCCTTAACCAGCAACAGACCACGTTCGGCGTCAACACGGACGACATCAAGATTTTGCACGGTGCGGGTGTCATCACCAAGGTGACCAGACATGCGCTTACCGGGGAAAATACGACCAGGATCTTGCGCTTGACCAATCGAGCCAGGTACGCGGTGCGAACGGCTGTTACCGTGCGAGGCGCGTTGTGATTTGAAGTGGTGACGCTTGATCGTGCCGGCGAAACCTTTACCGATTGTGGTACCGGTTACGTCGACTTGTTGGCCGGCTTCGAACACGCTTTCAACAGCGACCACGCTACCAGGCGTGAATTCGGCTGCGCGAGCAGGATCGAGACGGAATTCTTTGAGGATACTACCGGCTTCTACACCTGCTTTGGCGTAATGACCGGTTTGTGGCTTGGCTACACGGGAAGCGCGACGAGCGCCGTAAGCGACTTGAATGGCGGCGTAGCCGTCAGACTCAAGCGACTTTACCTGGGTGACGCGGTTGTTCGACACGTCCAGTACTGTTACGGGGATGGACTCGCCATCGTCCGTAAAAATACGGGTCATGCCGACCTTGCGGCCCACCAGCCCAAGCCGATGTGCGGCAGGCGTGGGTGTCGATTTCGACATCATATTCTCCGGGGTAAAAACCCGATTCCCGACTACGATTGGTCGGGGCTGATAAAACCCGAAAATTTCGGGTGCTCATGTACTGCGAAGACCTTAAATGATCTTTTTATCCTGCCAAATTTCGGCAAGTCTTGCATTCTAGCACTATTTTTTGATTACTGCAGCGCGATTTCGACGTCTACGCCAGCAGGCAAGTCCAAACGCATCAGAGCGTCAACAGTCTTGTCGGTTGGGTCAACAATGTCCATCAGGCGCTGATGGGTACGGATTTCGAACTGGTCACGCGATGTTTTGTTCACGTGTGGTGAACGCAACACGTCATAGCGACGGATGCGCGTTGGCAGAGGTACCGGACCACGTACAACTGCGCCCGTGCGCTTAGCCGTGTCAACGATCTCAGCAGCCGACTGATCGATTAGTTTGTAGTCAAACGCTTTCAGACGGATGCGGATTTTTTGATTTTTCATGGCGATTCTCAAAGAGCGAAAAGAACGAAAAGGCCGCGAACGTTTAAATTCGCGGCCAGGCTAATTACTTCAGGATTTTAGCAACGACGCCGGCGCCGACGGTACGGCCACCTTCGCGGATTGCAAAACGCAGACCTTCTTCCATGGCGATCGGTGCCAACAACTTCACTGTCATGGCCACGTTGTCGCCTGGCAGAACCATTTCTTTATCTGCTGGCAAATCGATCGTGCCCGTCACGTCCGTCGTACGGAAGTAGAACTGTGGACGATAGCCGTTAAAGAATGGCGTATGACGGCCACCCTCTTCTTTGGACAGAATGTACACCTCGGCGGTAAAGTCGGTGTGTGGCTTGATCGATGCGGGCTTAGCCAACACCTGACCGCGCTCGACTTCCTCGCGCTTGGTACCACGCAGCAGAATACCGACGTTGTCGCCCGCCTGACCCTGGTCAAGCAACTTGCGGAACATCTCAACGCCCGTGCAAGTGGTCTTCAGTGTGTCGTGGATGCCGACGATTTCGATTTCTTCGCCGACTTTCACAATTCCGCGCTCGATACGGCCAGTCACCACAGTGCCGCGACCCGAGATCGAGAAGACGTCTTCGACTGGCATCAGGAACGTGCCGTCAATGGCGCGCTCGGGTGTTGGGATGTAGTTGTCCAGTGCGTCGGCCAAGGCGATGATCGCCTGCTCACCGAGCTCGCCCGTGTCGCCTTCAAGAGCGAGCTTAGCCGAGCCCTTGATGATTGGCGTGTCGTCGCCTGGGAAGTCGTACTTCGAGAGAAGCTCGCGCACTTCCATCTCGACGAGCTCAAGCAGCTCGGCGTCATCCACCATGTCCGCCTTGTTCAGGAACACGATGATGTAAGGCACGCCCACCTGGCGGCTCAACAAAATGTGCTCACGTGTCTGGGGCATTGGGCCGTCAGCGGCCGACACCACCAGAATCGCGCCGTCCATCTGCGCTGCACCAGTAATCATGTTCTTGACGTAGTCGGCGTGGCCGGGGCAGTCAACGTGTGCGTAGTGACGGTTCGCTGTCTCGTACTCAACGTGTGCGGTGTTAATCGTAATGCCGCGTGCACGCTCTTCAGGTGCTGCATCAATTTGCGCGTACGCTTTGGCTTCACCGCCGAACTTCTTGGACAGCACCGTTGTGATCGCTGCGGTCAGCGTCGTTTTGCCGTGGTCAACGTGGCCAATTGTGCCGACGTTTACGTGTGGTTTGGTGCGTTCGAATTTACCTTTTGCCATGATTTTCCTCTGACTTAATTACTTGCCGCGGGCCGCGATGATTTCTTCGGCCACATTTTTGGGAGCTTCCGAGTAGTGCTTGAATTCCATCGTGTAAGTTGCACGACCTTGCGTCAACGAACGCAGGTTAGTCGCGTAACCAAACATCTCTGCTAGCGGGACTTCGGCCTTAATGACCTTGCCACCACCAACCATGTCATCCATACCTTGCAACATGCCGCGACGTGAGGACAAATCGCCCATCACGGTACCGGCATAATCTTCAGGTGTTTCGACTTCGACGGCCATCATCGGTTCGAGCAGCACAGGGCTGGCCTTGCGCATACCGTCTTTAAACGCCATCGAAGCCGCCATACGGAAGGCGTTTTCGTTTGAGTCCACGTCATGGTACGAACCGAAAAACAGCGTAGCTTTCACATCAACCACTGGGTAGCCGGCGAGAATGCCGGATGGCAGTGTTTCCTGAATGCCTTTGTCCACAGCAGGGATGTATTCACGAGGAACCACACCGCCTTTAATGGCGTCAACAAATTGGTAGCCGCCACCAGGTGGCAGGGGCTCAAGCTTGAGCACAACGTGGCCGTACTGGCCGCGTCCGCCCGACTGCTTAACGAACTTACCTTCGATTTCTTCACAGACCTTACGAATGGTTTCGCGATACGCCACCTGTGGTTTACCCACGTTGGCCTCTACGCTGAATTCGCGCTTCATACGGTCAACAATAATCTCGAGGTGTAGTTCGCCCATTCCCGAAATAATGGTTTGGCCAGACTCTTCGTCGGTACGCACGCGGAAAGATGGATCTTCCTGTGCCAGACGCGAAAGAGCCATACCCATTCTCTCTTGGTCGGCTTTCGTCTTTGGTTCGACAGCCTGCGAGATCACGGGCTCAGGGAAGATCATGCGCTCGAGCATAATGTGTGCATCAACATCACACAAGGTCTCGCCAGTCGTCACGTCTTTCAGACCGACCACTGCCGCAATGTCGCCGGCAACCACTTCTTTAATTTCTTCGCGGTTGTTTGCATGCATTTGCAGAATACGACCGATACGCTCTTTCTTTCCCTTGATTGGGTTGTAAATCGTATCGCCGGACTTCAAAACGCCTGAATACACGCGAACAAACGTGAGCTGACCAACGTAGGGGTCCGTCATGAGCTTGAACGCCAGCGCAGAAAACTTCTCGCTGTCATCTGCCTTGCGGCTTGTTTCAGTACCGTCATCGAGCTCGCCCTTAACTGGAGGGATGTCGATTGGGGACGGCAAGAATTCAATCACTGCGTCAAGCATGCGCTGAACGCCTTTGTTCTTGAAGGCTGTCCCGCAAAGCATTGGCTGAATTTCGCAAGCGATCGTACGCGTACGGATCCCGAGCATAATTTCTTCTTCAGTCAGCGTGCCGCCTTCAAGGTACTTGTCCATCATTTCTTCTGAGGACTCTGCAGCGGCTTCAACAAGCTTTTCGCGCCACTCTTCTGCCGACGCTTGGAGGTCCGCAGGAATATCGACATAGTCGAACTTAATACCCTGACTCGCCTCATCCCAGATGATTGCTTTCATCTTAACGAGGTCAACAACACCTGTGAATTTTTCTTCGGCGCCGATCGGAATCACGATAGGCACAGGATTCGCCTTCAGGCGAGTCTTGAGCTGATCGTACACTTTGAAAAAGTTTGCGCCGGTGCGATCCATCTTGTTCACGAAGGACAAGCGTGGCACACGGTACTTGTTTGCCTGACGCCAAACAGTTTCAGATTGTGGCTGAACACCACCCACAGCGCAGTAAACCATGCAGGCGCCGTCAAGCACGCGCATGGAGCGTTCAACTTCAATCGTGAAGTCAACGTGTCCGGGGGTGTCAATTACGTTAATCCGGTGCTCTGGGTAGTTGTTACCCATGCCTTTCCAGAAGGCTGTTGTTGCAGCCGACGTAATCGTAATACCGCGCTCTTGTTCTTGCTCCATCCAGTCCATCGTGGCTGCGCCATCGTGAACTTCGCCAATCTTGTGATTAACGCCGGTATAAAACAAAATGCGTTCGGTCGTAGTGGTCTTCCCTGCGTCAATGTGGGCAGAGATACCGATGTTGCGGTAGCGCTCGATCGGGGTTTTGCGGGCCATGGTTGATCCTTAAATTACCAGCGGAAATGACTGAAGGCTTTGTTAGCCTCGGCCATCTTGTGCGTATCGTCACGTTTTTTCATGGCAGCGCCACGGCCTTCAACTGCGTCAAGCAGTTCGCCAGCCAGGCGCAGATCCATTGATTTCTCGCCGCGCTTTTTAGCGGCCTCACGCAACCAGCGCATAGCAAGTGCCAAACGACGAACCGGGCGAACCTCAACAGGCACCTGGTAGTTGGCACCGCCAACGCGGCGGCTTTTTACTTCGACAACGGGCTTAATGTTATTGATGGCCAGATTGAAGACTTCGATCGGGTCTTTACCGGTCTTGGTCTGAACCTGCTCAAGCGCACCGTAGATAATGCGCTCTGCCACGGCTTTTTTGCCGGACAACATCACAACGTTCATAAATTTTGCGAGCTCGACACTGCCGAACTTTGGATCGGGCAGAATGTCACGTTTGGGGACTTCGCGACGACGGGGCATATCAATTCCTTTGTGTCATTTCAGTTGAACTGCAGCCTATTTGGGCTACAGCCACGGCACACCATACGATGCGCCACTTACGTTTCCGTTGTGTGACCATCACACTCCGGTTGCACATCACAGAACGAGTCTGTGCGTACTGCTTTACTGCAAATAAATTACTTGGCTTGCTTCGGACGCTTAGCACCGTACTTGGAGCGCGATTGCTTGCGATCTTTCACGCCTTGCAAGTCGAGCGAACCGCGCACGATGTGATAACGCACACCTGGCAAATCCTTCACACGGCCACCGCGCACGAGCACAACTGAGTGTTCTTGCAGATTGTGGCCTTCGCCGCCGATGTACGAAATGATCTCGAAACCGTTGGTCAGACGCACTTTGGCGACTTTACGCAAGGCCGAGTTCGGCTTTTTAGGAGTAGTGGTGTACACACGAGTGCATACACCGCGTCGCTGAGGGCAGTTTTCGAGCGCTGGGCTCTTGCTCTTAGAAACGCTGACTTCGCGCGGCTTGCGCACGAGTTGGCTAATGGTTGGCATAACCTCAAATTCCCTTTTATCTCTGATACTTGCGTACAGCAATGCACCCTTCGGTGATTTACTTTCTACGACGCGTTCTCAGCATTCCCGTTCCTGGGCAGCTCGCGCAAACCCACCATCAAACGGAAATCCGTAAAAGAGCGGGTATTGCTTTTAACTAGGGCGCATCAACAAGCCCAGAGCTGTTGAGTCCCCAAAAAATACGGTAAGCCTTACAGCTTATCGTAAATCTTTACTTACTGTCAACCGACTTAGCTATGGCCTATTTAGCACCACAACTAAGTCTGGTTGAGTCTTTCTTTCGACAGGCCGCCTATTCTTCGGTTGCTTCTGGCGCCTCAGCGGCGGCGGGAGCATCCTCAAATGGGTTGGCCTGCTGACGTGCGGCTTCGCGTTCCGCCGCCTCGAATGCCTCTTTCTCTTTGCGCGCCACGTGGTAGGCCATCCCGGTACCTGCTGGAATAAGTCGACCAACGATGACGTTTTCTTTCAGACCGCGGAGGTCATCGCGCTTGCCCATAATGGCAGCCTCGGTGAGTACGCGGGTAGTTTCCTGGAAGGACGCAGCGGAGATAAAGGAGTCCGTGGACAACGATGCCTTGGTGATGCCCAACAGAATGTTGTCGTACGTTGCTGGACGCTTGTTGTCCGCTTCCATACGGTCATTTTCATTGAGCAACTCGGCACGCTCGACCTGTTCGCCTGTAATAAACGATGTGTCGCCCGCATCAACGATGTTGATTCGACGCAACATCTGGCGAACAATCACCTCGATGTGTTTGTCGTTAATCTTCACGCCTTGCAGACGGTAAACGTCTTGGACTTCGTCAACGACATAGGTAGCGAGGCGCTCAATACCCTGCAAGCGCAGAATATCGTGCGGATCGGCTGGGCCGTCAACAATCATTTCGCCTTTGTTCACAACCTGACCGTCATGGACCAGCACCTGCTTCTCTTTCGGAATCAGGAACTCGTGCGCAATGCCTTCAAGGTCTGTGATCACCAGACGCTGTTTACCCTTTGTGTCTTTACCGAACGAAACGGTACCCGTTACGTCGGCAAGCATGCCAGCGTCTTTGGGTGAACGTGCTTCGAACAGCTCTGCCACGCGTGGCAAACCACCAGTAATATCGCGAGTCTTTTGCGATTCTTGCGGAATACGCGCCAGCACTTCACCGACCTGAGCCTGCTGACCATCACGTACCGTGATGAGTGCGCCGACTGGGAAGGAAATATTGACCGAGTGATCAGTGCCGGCGATCTTAACCTCTTCGCCTTTCTCACCGATAAGCTTGATCTGTGGACGCATCGCAACTTTGCCACCACGCGTCTTAGGCGTAATCACAACGAGCGTCGACAAACCAGTCACTTCATCAACCTGCTTGGCAACCGTACCGCCTTCTTCGATGTTCTCAAAGCGCACGGTACCGGCGTATTCAGACACGATCGGACGTGTGAGCGGATCCCACGTGGCTAAACGCGCGCCAGCTTTCAAGACATCGCCATCACTGACTTGCAGTGTCGCACCGTAAGGCACTTTATGACGTTCGCGCTCGCGATCGTTCTCGCCCATGATGATGATTTCACCCGAGCGCGAAATCGCAATACGCTCTTTCTTGGGGTTCGTCACATAACGCATCGAGCTCGCAAAACGAACCGTACCGTTTGACTTGGTCTCAACACCACTTGCCATCGCCGAACGCGATGCAGCACCACCGATGTGGAACGTACGCATCGTGAGCTGTGTACCTGGCTCACCGATCGACTGAGCGGCAATCACACCAACCGCTTCACCGACGTTAACCAGATAACCACGACCCAGATCGCGGCCATAGCAATGTGCGCACAAACCGTGACGAGTTTCGCAAGTCAGCGGTGTACGAACACGAACTTCGTCCACGCCGAGCTTATCGATGTAGTCGACCAGATCTTCATCCAACAAGGTGCCCGCAGCGATCGCGGTCTCTT
The DNA here is from genome assembly GCF_019923725.1 of Zwartia hollandica. GTDB lineage: Bacteria > Pseudomonadota > Gammaproteobacteria > Burkholderiales > Burkholderiaceae_B > Zwartia > Zwartia hollandica. Next base: position 342,895 of record NZ_JAHXRI010000006.1, on the reverse strand, counting down.
GTGTGTCAGGATTGACGATGTCAACAGCGGCTACACGACCGAGAATGCGCTCGCGCAGGGGCTCGATCACTTCACCGCCCTCAACCAACGCCTTCATCGAATAACCATGCGTTGTACCGCAATCATTTTCGGTGATCACCAAGTCCTGTGTCACGTCAACCAAACGACGTGTCAGGTAACCCGAGTTTGCAGTCTTCAGTGCAGTATCAGCCAAACCTTTACGTGCGCCGTGTGTTGAGATGAAGTACTGGAGTACATTCAAACCTTCACGGAAGTTTGCCGTAATTGGCGTCTCGATAATGGAGCCGTCTGGCTTAGCCATCAGACCACGCATACCAGCAAGCTGGCGAATCTGCGCAGCAGAACCACGCGCGCCTGAGTCAGCCATCATGTAGATCGAGTTGAACGACTCTTGACGGACATTGTCACCGTGACGGTCAACGACCGGCTCGGTAGCCAACTGCTCCATCATGGCCTTGCCCACTTTATCGCCAGCCTTACCCCAAATGTCCACCACGTTGTTGTAACGCTCTTGCGAGGTCACCAAGCCCGACGAGTACTGCTTGTCGATCTCTTTCACTTCGCGGCTGGCTTCGGCCAAGATATCGGCCTTGCCTTTTGGAATAAGCATGTCGCCCATGGCGATCGAAATACCACCGCGCGTTGCAAGACGGAAGCCCGACTGCATCAGCTTGTCAGCAAAGATCACCGTGTCACGCAAACCGCAACGACGGAACGACTGGTTAATCAGGCGTGAAATTTCTTTTTTCTTAAGTGCACGATTCAGCACCGAGAAAGGCAAGCCCTTTGGCAGAATCTCGGAGAGCAGTGCGCGACCAACGGTGGTCTCTACGCGCTGCACACCAGCAACCCACTCGCCCTGCGCGTCGCGTGACCATTCTGGCAGGCGCACAGTAATGCGCGTCTGCAGGGTGGTTTCGCGATTGTCGTACGCACGCTGCACTTCAGCGACGTCAGCAAAGAACATGCCTTCGCCTTTGCCGTTGGTGCGCTCACGCGTCGCGTAGTACAAGCCCAGCACGATATCCTGTGAAGGAACAATCGATGGCTCGCCGTTTGCAGGGAACAGAATGTTGTTGGATGCCAGCATCAATGTGCGGGCTTCCATTTGTGCCTCAATCGAGAGTGGCACGTGCACAGCCATCTGGTCACCGTCGAAGTCGGCGTTAAACGCCGCGCAAACGAGTGGGTGCAACTGGATTGCCTTACCTTCAATCAGCACAGGCTCGAATGCCTGAATACCAAGGCGGTGCAGCGTTGGTGCACGGTTAAGCATCACCGGATGTTCACGAATAACGTCTTCGAGAATATCCCAAACCACTGGCTCTTGGCTTTCAACTAATTTCTTGGCCGCCTTAATGGTCGTCGCCAAGCCCATGAGCTCAAGGCGATTGAAAATGAAAGGCTTAAAGAGTTCAAGCGCCATCAGCTTAGGTAAACCACACTGATGCAGCTTGAGCTGTGGACCGACCACAATGACCGAACGGCCTGAGTAGTCGACGCGCTTGCCCAACAAGTTTTGACGGAACCGACCGCTCTTGCCTTTGATCATGTCGGCAAGGGACTTCAACTGACGCTTGTTGGCGCCCGTCATCGCTTTGCCGCGACGGCCGTTATCCAACAGCGAGTCAACAGACTCTTGCAGCATCCGCTTCTCGTTACGCAGAATAATCTCTGGCGCCTTGAGTTCAAGCAGACGCTTCAACCGGTTGTTACGGTTGATGACGCGGCGATACAAATCGTTCAAATCGGAAGTCGCAAAGCGACCACCATCGAGCGGTACCAACGGACGCAAGTCCGGTGGCAACACGGGCAAGACTTCCATCACCATCCATTCGGCTTTGATACCGGACTTCTGGAAGCCTTCCAATACTTTGAGGCGCTTGGAAATCTTTTTGATCTTCGCTTCGGAGGTTGTCGCGCTCAACTCGCCGCGCAGCGTTTCCACTTCGCGATCGATGTCGATTGTGCGCAACAATTCACGAACCGCTTCAGCACCCATCAAGGCGCGGAAGTCATCACCGTACTCTTCAGTTTTGGCGATGAAATCGTCGTCCGACATGATTTGACCACGCTTAAGCGGAGTCATGCCTGGCTCAATCACGCACCATGCTTCAAAGTACAGCACGCGTTCGATATCACGCAAGGTCATGTCGAGCACCATACCCAACCGGGATGGCAAGCTCTTCAAGAACCAGATGTGCGCAACTGGGCTCGCAAGCTCGATGTGGCCCATGCGCTCGCGACGCACTTTGGCGACGGTAACTTCGACACCGCACTTTTCACAAATTACGCCACGATGCTTCAGGCGTTTGTATTTGCCGCACAAGCATTCGTAGTCCTTGATAGGACCAAAAATCTTGGCGCAAAACAAACCGTCGCGCTCAGGCTTGAAGGTACGATAGTTAATCGTTTCTGGTTTGCGTACCTCGCCGTAAGACCACGAGCGGATCTTTTCGGGCGAGGCGATGCCGATCTTGATGGCATCGAACTGTTCGTCTTGCGAAACCTGTTTGAATAGGTCGAGTAGCGCTTTCATTATTTACGCTCCAGATCCATGTCAAGCGCCAAGGAACGAATTTCCTTGACCAACACATTGAACGATTCAGGCATGCCTGCATCGATCGTGTGATCGCCTTTGACAATGTTTTCGTATACCTTGGTGCGGCCGTTGATGTCATCAGACTTAACTGTGAGCATCTCTTGCAGCGTGTACGACGCGCCATATGCTTCGAGCGCCCAGACTTCCATCTCACCGAAACGCTGGCCACCGAACTGAGCTTTACCGCCCAGAGGTTGCTGCGTGACGAGCGAGTAAGGACCAGTTGAACGCGCGTGCATCTTGTCGTCGACCAAGTGGTGCAGCTTCAGGTAATGCATGTAGCCCATGGTGACTGGACGCTCAAACTGCTCGCCAGTACGTCCATCGTAGAGCCAGGCTTGTGTGCGCGACTCGGTCAGACCCATTTGCTGGGCAACTTCGTCAGGGTAGGCAAGCTCAAGCATCTTCGTGATTTCGGCTTCGGTTGCACCGTCGAACACTGGCGTTGCAAAGGGCACACCGTTCTTGAGGTTCTGAGCAAGCTCGATCACCTCATCGTCGTTGAGCTCATCAATGCGTGCGCCGGTGCCGCTGCCGTTGTACATCTTATCGAGATATGTGCGGATCTTCTTGACTTCGACCTTTTGCTGGTCGCGCAACATATCGCCAATACGATGTCCCAGACCTTTTGCAGCCCAACCCAGGTGGACTTCAAGCACCTGTCCCACGTTCATGCGTGAAGGAACGCCCAAGGGGTTCAGCACGATATCAGCAGGTGTGCCGTCTGCCATGTGTGGCATATCTTCCACTGGCGTAATACGTGACACAACACCTTTGTTACCGTGACGACCTGCCATCTTGTCGCCTGGTTGCAGACGACGTTTAACGGCGAGGTACACCTTAATCATCTTCAAGACGCCCGGTGGCAATTCGTCACCTTGCGTGAGCTTCTTACGCTTTTCTTCAAAGGCGAGATCAAACTGGTGGCGTTTCTGCTCGAGCGACTCTTTGGCCTGCTCAAGTACAACCGCATTGGCTTCATCAGCCAAACGGATGTCAAACCACTGCCAGCGATCGAGATCAACCAGATACTCTTTGGTGATCGCAGTTCCCTTTGCAAGCTTGCGAGGGCCGCCGTTGACGATTTTCTTGATGAGCAACTTCTCGATACGATCGAAGGTATCGTTTTCAACGATACGCAGCTGATCATTCAAGTCTTGGCGATAACGACGCAACTCATCATCAATGATGGATTGCGCACGCTTGTCGCGCACGATGCCTTCACGTGTAAAGACCTGAACGTCGATCACTGTGCCAATCATGCCGGACGGCACGCGCAGCGAAGTGTCTTTTACGTCAGATGCTTTTTCACCGAAAATTGCACGCAGCAGTTTCTCTTCAGGCGTCAGCTGTGTCTCACCTTTCGGTGTGACTTTACCGACGAGCACGTCATCGGCACGAACTTCGGCGCCAATGTGCACAATACCCGACTCATCCAAACGGTTGAGTTGTGTTTCAGCAAGGTTGCTGATGTCGCGTGTGATTTCTTCTGGTCCAAGCTTTGTGTCGCGCGCAACGACCGTCAATTCTTCGATGTGAATCGAAGTGTAACGATCATCGGCAACAACTTTTTCGGAGATCAAAATCGAGTCTTCGAAGTTGTAGCCGTTCCAGGGCATAAACGCGATCAACATATTCTGGCCAAGCGCGAGCTCGCCCAAATCTGTCGATGCACCGTCAGCCAACACGTCCCCAGCAGCGACGATGTCGCCACGACCAACGATTGGTCGCTGGTTAATGTTGGTGTTCTGGTTTGAACGCGTGTACTTAATCAGGTTGTAAATATCAACGCCGACTTCGCCTGCAACGTTTTCTTCGTCGTTCACGCGAATCACGATGCGGTCTGCATCAACGTGATCCACGACTCCGCCGCGCAAAGCTTGCACTGTTGTGCCCGAGTCGATTGCAACGGTGCGCTCAACGCCCGTACCAACCAATGACTTCTCAGGACGCAAACAAGGCACTGCCTGGCGTTGCATGTTGGCACCCATCAACGCGCGGTTCGCGTCGTCGTGCTCAAGGAAAGGGATCAGCGATGCTGCAACCGATACGATCTGCGAAGGTGCAACGTCCATGTAATGCACGTTTGCTGGCGCAGTCAACAGCGTTTCGCCAGCCTGACGGCATGCGACGAGTTCGTCTGTGAATTTGCCACTTTCGCTGAGCTCGGCGTTAGCCTGCGCAATCACGTAATTGCTTTCTTCGATCGCGGACAGGTATTCGATCTGATCTGTCACGCTACCGTTTTCGACTTTGCGATAAGGCGTCTCGAGGAAGCCGTATTCGTTCAGACGTGCGTAAAGCGCCATCGAGTTGATCAGGCCGATGTTCGGGCCTTCTGGTGTCTCGATTGGACAAACGCGACCATAGTGGGTTGGGTGCACGTCGCGCACTTCAAAGCCCGCACGTTCGCGCGTCAAACCGCCTGGTCCCAATGCAGAAACTCGACGCTTGTGCGTGATCTCTGACAAGGGGTTGGTCTGGTCCATAAACTGTGACAGCTGGCTCGAACCGAAGAACTCTTTGATAGCAGCCGAAATTGGCTTGGAGTTAATCAGGTCGTGCGGCATGAGGTTTTCAGTCTCGGCCTGGCCAAGACGTTCTTTCACTGCCCGCTCAACACGCACCAAACCAGCACGGAATTGGTTCTCAGCAAGTTCACCTACGCAACGTACACGACGGTTACCGAGGTGATCGATGTCGTCAATCTGACCGCGACCGTTACGCAACTCAACCAAGACTTTGATGGTCTCTAGGATGTCGTCATTGGTCAATGTCATTGGGCCGGTGATGTCATCACCACGACCCAAACGGCTATTGACCTTCATACGACCCACGCGTGACAAGTCGTAGGTTTCTTCTGCGTAGAACAGGCGCTGGAAGAGTGCTTCGACTGCGTCTTCGGTTGGTGGCTCGCCAGGACGCATCATGCGGTAGATTGCAACGCGCGCGGACATCTGGTCGGCGGTTTCATCGGTACGCAAGGTTTGCGAAATGTACGGACCACGGTCGAGATCGTTGGTGTAGAGCGTTTGAATATTTTTAACACCAGCTGTGCGCAGGGCAGCTAACGTGCTTTCAGCGATTTCGTCGTTTGCAGCAGCAATCAGTTCGCCAGTTTCAGCGTCAACGATGTTTGTTGCTATGACGCGGCCAATGAGGAAGTCCTCAGGGACCGAAATACGCTGAATTTTCGCAGCAGCGATATCACGCAGATGCTTTGCGTTCACGCGCTTGTCTTTTTCAACAAGCACTTTGCCGCTGCGGTCTGTGATGTCAAAGCGTGCAACTTCACCTTTCCAGCGATCGCCCACGAATTCCATCATGCCGCCCTCAGGCTGCAGTTCGAATTGATCGAACTCGAAGAATTGCGACAGGATCGCTTCAGGCGTGAGGCCAATTGCCTTGAGCAGAATCGTGACGGGCATCTTACGACGACGGTCGACGCGGAAGAACAAAACGTCCTTGGGGTCGAATTCGAAGTCGAGCCATGAGCCACGGTAAGGAATCACACGTGCCGAGAACAACAACTTGCCCGAGCTGTGCGTCTTGCCGCGATCGTGTTCAAAGAACACGCCTGGCGAGCGATGCAGCTGCGACACGATGACGCGCTCTGTGCCGTTGATCACGAACGAGCCGGTGCTGGTCATGAGCGGAATTTCACCCATGTAGACTTCTTGCTCTTTCACTTCTTTAACGGTGGGCTTGCTGACCTCGCGGTCAAGCAACACCAAACGCACTTTCGCACGCAAAGGAGAGGCATAAGTCAAACCGCGCAGCTGACATTCTTTGACGTCAAACACTGGCTCGCCAAGGCTATAGCTGACGAACTCGAGTCTGGCCATGTGATTGTGGCTGGAGATCGGAAAAATAGAACTAAAAGCTGCCTGCAGCCCTTGCTCTTTACGAGCAGAGGCTGACGCATCAGCCTGCAAGAAGGTTAGATAAGATTGAAGCTGTGTCGCAAGCAGAAAGGGAACGTCTTGCACGTCCTCACGCTTCGCGAAGCTTTTGCGGATGCGCTTTTTTTCGGTAAACGAGTAAGGCATGAGCACTCCGACTCGAGGTTACATAGGCCGTCAACCACGGCCACAGGGTATGACTTCAGGAACTTCAGGTACTACAAAACGACTTCAGAAAACACGACTAGCGTTAACGTAAGAAGGGTTTTCTGAAGACGCAAACGCCCGGGAGCGCGAATCGCAGTCCCGGGCGAATGCTGACAGGCTTACTTCAATTCAGCCTTAGCGCCAGCTTCTTCAAGCTTCTTCTTGGCAGCTTCAGCATCAGCTTTAGCAACGCCTTCTTTAACAGCCTTTGGTGCACCGTCAACCAGATCTTTAGCTTCTTTCAAGCCAAGACCAGTGATCTCGCGAACAGCCTTAATGACGCTAACTTTGTTTGCGCCGGCTTCGGTCAAGATGACGTTGAATTCGGTTTGCTCTTCAGCAGCAGCAGCGCCGCCGCCTGCAGCAGGTGCTGCAACAGCAACAGCAGCGGCAGCAGCCGACACGCCGAATTTCTCTTCCATTTCTTTGATCAGCTCGGACAGCTCAAGCACAGTCATGCCAGAGATTGCGTCGAGGATTTCAGCTTTAGTAGCCATTTGTAGAACTCCAGATTAAATAATTTGCCAGGGGTTGGTATCGCGTGTCTTTCAATGAGGTTTCTACAACCCGCTTACGCGGATTGCTTCTGGTCGCGCACGGCTGCGAGGCCGCGTACGAACTTGGTCGGAACTTCGTTGAGGGTACGAACAAATTGCGCGATCGGTGCCTGCATCGTGCCCAACAATTTGGAAAGCAACTCTTCGCGTGAAGGCATGGTGGCCAAAGCCTTCACACCATTGACATCAAGGATGCTGTTGGGCAATGCCCCAGCTTTGATGACTAGCTTATCGTTGTCTTTCGCAAATGCTGCGAGCACTTTTGCGGCGTTGACTGGGTCGGCGCTAATGCCATAGATCAGCGGACCAGCGAGCTTTGAAGACAATGCCTCGAAAGGCGTGCCTGCAACTGCTCGGCGTGCCAACGAGTTTTTGAGGACTCGAAGATACACGCCCGACTCACGCGCTTTTTTGCGCAGTACGGTGACAGAGGCGACGTCCAGACCACGGTACTCTGCGACCACAATCGATTGGGCTTTCGCGACTTGCGTCGTGACTTCCTCGATTACGATCGCCTTCTCTTGACGATTGAGACTCACGGTTTGAACACTCCATCAAAAGATGCGCTGGGAAAAATTCCCGTTGCATCAACCGAATGCGGCGAACCTGGTCGAGTTCTTAAAAAGAAATCTTCCGTGGACGCCGTCTGCGCTGGATCCAGAAACATCCTGGGATTAAGCTTCGCTCTGTGCAAAAGAGGATTCTCTTGCGACGAGCTGGGCTCCAGCGGTCTTTGACAGCAACACCCGGACAAGTCCGGGTGCAGCCCAAAGTCTTTTACTTGCTAACGATTACTGTTGAGTCGCCGTCAGCGATGCTACTTCCACGCGCGCACCGCCACCCATTGTGGATGAGACGGCGAGCTTGCGGAGATAAATACCTTTCGATGCCGAAGGGCGTGCTTTATTCAACGCATCGACCAACGCTGCCAGATTTTTCTGGAGCTGATCAACGGCAAACGAAGCGCGACCTATCGTGGCATGCACGATTCCTGCCTTGTCCGTACGGTACTGAACCTGACCGGCTTTCGCATTTTTTACTGCTTGTGCAACGTCGGGAGTTACCGTACCCACCTTGGGGTTAGGCATCAAACCGCGTGGGCCAAGGATCTGACCCAGGGTTCCGACAATACGCATTGTGTCAGGCGAGGCAATGACGACGTCAAAGTTAAATACGCCGCCCTTAATCTGCTCAGCAAGGTCTTCCATGCCAACGATATCTGCACCCGCGGCCTTGGCTTGCTCGGCTTTGTCGCCTTGAGCGAACACAGCGACGCGGACCGTTTTGCCGGTTCCGGCTGGCAACACAACAGAGCCGCGAACCAGTTGGTCAGATTTCTTTGGGTCAATCCCGAGCTGCACAGCGATGTCGATTGACTCATCGAATTTTGCTGTTGCGCACTCTTTAACAAGAGTGATTGCTTCTGTGACCGGGTAGAGTTTGGCGCGATCAATTTTTTGAGCGACCGCTGCCATGCGCTTAGATGCTTTTGCCATGATTAGAGACCCTCCACCGTGATGCCCATGCTGCGCGCACTGCCAGCAATGGTGCGTACCGCTGCATCCAAGTCAGCTGCCGTCAGGTCAGGCGCTTTGGCTTTCGCGATTTCTTCGGCCTGAGCACGCGTCAACTTACCGACTTTGTCGGTATGTGGGCGAGGTGAGCCTTTTTGAATGCCTGCTGCTTTCTTAATCAAGATGGACGCTGGTGGCGTCTTCATGATGAAAGTGAAGCTCTTGTCCGCAAACGCGGTGATCACCACTGGAATGGGCAGACCAGGCTCGAGGCCCTGTGTCTTAGCGTTAAACGCTTTACAAAATTCCATGATGTTCAAGCCACGCTGACCGAGCGCTGGCCCGATCGGTGGTGATGGGTTGGCCTTACCAGCTGGCACTTGCAGCTTGATGAAGCCGACGATTTTCTTCGCCATGCTTTGCTCCTTACGGGTTCAAACGCTCATGCTTTTCAGCGTCGAGCTCCCCGGGGTTAATAAAATTAGGTCTTTTCAACCTGACTAAAGTCGAGCTCAACAGGTGTGGAGCGGCCAAAAATTGCAACCGATACCCGCACCTTGCTTTTCTCGTAATTGACTTCTTCGACGTTGCCGTTGAAGTCTGCAAACGGACCTTCTTTGACGCGCACCATCTCGCCCACTTCGAACAAGACTTTTGGACGAGGTCTTTCAACGCCCTCTTCCATTTGCGACAAAATTTTCGCGACTTCTTTTTCAGAAATCGGCGTGGGACGGTTACCCGAACCACCTAGGAATCCTGTTACACGCGGCGTATTTTTAATCACATGCCACGTTTCATCTGTCAGCTCCATCTCAACCAGAACATAGCCTGGGAAAATCCGCCGCTCAGAAATTGACTTCTGACCACCTTTGGACTCGACCACTTCCTCGGAAGGAACTAGCACTTGACCAAAAGAGGCTTGCAATCCAGCCCGCTCGATTCGCTCAAGCATCGCCTTATGAACACTTTTTTCCATGCCGGAATAGACATGAACGACATACCAACGTTTACTCATGGATCGTCCTTGTTATTTCCAGCCTAGCAATACACCGAACAACAACCACTCAATGATTTTGTCTAGGGCCCAAAGAAACAAACCCATCACTGCAACAAACGCAAACACAATTCCTGTCATTTGCATCGTTTCTTTGCGAGAAGGCCAAACAACACGGCGCACCTCGTTATAAGACTCGTGTGCAAATGCAATCGTGCGTCGACCTGGCTCACTGAACCAGGCAATCACTGCGGCAAGCACTAAGCTGCCAATGAAAATAGCAATACGGCCAACTAGCGGTACTTTGGAGTCGAGGACAGAAAAGCCAACGATACCCGCAATAATGACGACCACAGCTAGACCCAACTTGAGTCGGTCTGCAGTACTTGTTACGTTTTCAATCGTTGTATTTGACATTTTCAGCACGTTCGCACGGTTAATGTGCGCTTCGTAATTTTTTTGGCGGTGGCAGGGGCAGAGGGCCTCGAACCCCCAACCTTCGGTTTTGGAGACCGACGCTCTGCCAATTGAGCTATGCCCCTAGACCTGCACTGCTAAAAAAGCGGACACCTTTCGGTGGCCGCCGTCTACTCTTAATTACTTCAGGATTTTAGCAACGACGCCGGCGCCGACGGTACGGCCACCTTCGCGGATTGCAAAACGCAGACCTTCTTCCATGGCGATCGGTGCCAACAACTTCACTGTCATGGCCACGTTGTCGCCTGGCAGAACCATTTCTTTATCTGCTGGCAAATCGATCGTGCCCGTCACGTCCGTCGTACGGAAGTAGAACTGTGGACGATAGCCGTTAAAGAATGGCGTATGACGGCCACCCTCTTCTTTGGACAGAATGTACACCTCGGCGGTAAAGTCGGTGTGTGGCTTGATCGATGCGGGCTTAGCCAACACCTGACCGCGCTCGACTTCCTCGCGCTTGGTACCACGCAGCAGAATACCGACGTTGTCGCCCGCCTGACCCTGGTCAAGCAACTTGCGGAACATCTCAACGCCCGTGCAAGTGGTCTTCAGTGTGTCGTGGATGCCGACGATTTCGATTTCTTCGCCGACTTTCACAATTCCGCGCTCGATACGGCCAGTCACCACAGTGCCGCGACCCGAGATCGAGAAGACGTCTTCGACTGGCATCAGGAACGTGCCGTCAATGGCGCGCTCGGGTGTTGGGATGTAGTTGTCCAGTGCGTCGGCCAAGGCGATGATCGCCTGCTCACCGAGCTCGCCCGTGTCGCCTTCAAGAGCGAGCTTAGCCGAGCCCTTGATGATTGGCGTGTCGTCGCCTGGGAAGTCGTACTTCGAGAGAAGCTCGCGCACTTCCATCTCGACGAGCTCAAGCAGCTCGGCGTCATCCACCATGTCCGCCTTGTTCAGGAACACGATGATGTAAGGCACGCCCACCTGGCGGCTCAACAAAATGTGCTCACGTGTCTGGGGCATTGGGCCGTCAGCGGCCGACACCACCAGAATCGCGCCGTCCATCTGCGCTGCACCAGTAATCATGTTCTTGACGTAGTCGGCGTGGCCGGGGCAGTCAACGTGTGCGTAGTGACGGTTCGCTGTCTCGTACTCAACGTGTGCGGTGTTAATCGTAATGCCGCGTGCACGCTCTTCAGGTGCTGCATCAATTTGCGCGTACGCTTTGGCTTCACCGCCGAACTTCTTGGACAGCACCGTTGTGATCGCTGCGGTCAGCGTCGTTTTGCCGTGGTCAACGTGGCCAATTGTGCCGACGTTTACGTGTGGTTTGGTGCGTTCGAATTTACCTTTTGCCATGGCTGACTCCTGACCGGAATTGAAGCGAATGAAAAATAAATAACCTGTATTTAGTACAAACTGCTTTCTACTGGTGCCCATGACGCGGATCGAACGCGTGACCTCTCCCTTACCAAGGGAGTGCTCTACCACTGAGCCACATGGGCGCGCTCGCCGGGCTGGGCCCCACGAACCTAAAATCTATATGAACCGCTTACTGCATGTTTACTTTGCACTGCAAATCTCGTTACTGCGACTTCTTTTTTACTAGGCACAACCTGCACGAGCCACTGGAGCGGGTGAAGGGAATCGAACCCTCGTCGTAAGCTTGGAAGGCTTCTGCTCTACCATTGAGCTACACCCGCCCGTCTCGAGCTTGCGTACGTCTAAGCGTTCGCCTCTTTGGTGGAGAAGGTTGGATTCGAACCAACGTAGGCGCAAGGCCAACAGATTTACAGTCTGCCCCCTTTAACCACTCGGGCACCTCTCCACAAGAGAACCGACGATTATGATGGAACTTTTCCGAATTGTCAAGAAAGTCGGGAGGTTGTAGCAACTATCGAAGGCACTTAGTGATCCGAATTCACCAAAACCCGGACGCGTAAAGTAATTTTGAGTTATGGCGATTTTTCTTAGTGCGGCAACCTAAAGCCACTTCGCTCCTGCTCATCAATTTGCGCCAACAAGTTCATTTCCCAAGCCAAATATTGCCGCGCAGCCGCTTTGTTGCCGTCATGGCGATCATGCACAAAGAACAGATAATCGATACTTTGACTATCTGTGGGCTCATTTGCAGTAGCAATCCAGTCTAAGCCTGCCGATACGCATTGCTCTTTGGTCGCTAAACAAACTTGTACCTTGCTAACCCCAAGCTCAGTTAGGTCCAGCGCAGCAAGGTCTGCAACCACTGCGTCATCGACGAACAGAATCACTGACTTGCCTTTCAATTCTGCGATCGTTGCCAGCGTAGGTCTGGTTGCCCACTGCGCACCACGCACATGGCCTTCGCGATACTTGGTGCTAACGCGCAAATCTAACAAGAGCGCACCTTTGTCGAGCGACGCTTTAAGTTCCGCAGGGAGAAGTTTTTCCAGTTCGGGCGTCTTGGACTGATTCGCTTTCGTAACAGGACTCCATTTGTGCTGTAAGGCGTCTTCGCAAACGGCGACATCCCAACCCAACATAGCCAACCAAGAGGCCATCGCTGGTGCTCGGGCACCATCATTATCAAACAATACTAAACGGGCGCCGCGCACACCAACATATTGGTCTGTGGCTTGGACCAGCTGTCCACCTGGCGTGTGTTGCGCACCAGGAATAGTTCCTTGTGCAAACTCTTCAGGCGTGCGTACGTCACATAAGAAGGTCGTACGATTTTTTTCTGCGAGCCACTGTTGAACTTGAGTGCCGGCCACAAATGGCACATGATGTTTTTGTGCAAGAGCACGCGCTCTTGCTTGACGTTGCTTTGCAGCTGCAGGGTCGACAGCCAGGGCGTGTCTTTTTGCTGCGCCATGATCAAGCGCAAAATCTGCGAGATACCAACCCTGTGTTCCATTTTCAAGAGCAAGTACTTTATTTTTTACTCCGAGGTTAATGAGCGTCTGGGCGCCGATAATGCTGCGCGTACGGCCAGCACAGTTAATCACGATCGTGGTTTCAGGACTGGTCGCGATATCGTCTATGCGTAAAGGTAACTCACCGTTCGGACAACAGATCGCCGTAGGAATACTCATCTTGCGGTATTCGGTATAGGGTCGTCCATCAAGAATGACCATGTCTTCTTTATTTTTAATCTTCTCATTCAACTCTTGCGCCGTGATCCGAGGCGTATCAAAGGCATGTTCTGCCAACTCACCAAACGCTTTGCTCGGTAAGTTGACGCCCGCAAACACCTCAAGTCCAGCTTCCTTCCAGGCGGCCATGCCGCCATCCAAATAGTGCAGGTTGGTATACCCATGGTCTGCTAAACGCTTGCAAGCTTTTCGCGAGAGTTCGCCGACATCATCACCGACTAAAACCATACGCACATCTTTACGTCCGACCAGGCGATCAACCTCTGCTTCAAGCTTGCTGTACGGTGTTGAAACCACATAGAACAAATGTTCCTCGCCATATTGGCCGTGCTCACGAACATCAAGCAAGGCAATTTCCTGACCGTCATGTACCCAGTCTTTCAACGTCTTCGGTGATACCGCCACGGCTTGTTGAGTTGTCATATTATTTGTCTCCGATTAGCTTTCAAGATCTTCTTTGAGATGCATTTTTTCGATGATGGAAGAACAGTGGTCCCAACCATGAAAATCAATAATTAATTGACCACGCTCCTTACCCGTGACTTTTAAGCTCACTTTGGTCCCAAGCTGATCAGACAGCGCTTCTTCCAGTCTTGCGACATCACGCGATACGGGTTTAGCACGCGATGTTTTTGTTGAGACCCCTTTATCCGTGCGCGCTACGAGTTGCTCTGCATCGCGAACAGATAAACGCTTTGCAATAATTTGATTCGCTAGTTGGATTTGTGTAGCGGCATCAACCGCCAACAGCGCGCGAGCATGGCCCATATCAATATCGCCTGCTAGCAGCATTGTTTGAACCGCTGCCGCTAAGTTCAACAGGCGTAACAAATTGCTTGTGGCGGAACGTGAGCGTCCAATTGCTTGAGAGGCTTGTTCGTGGGTTAGGCCAAACTCATCAAGCAAGCGCTTTACGCCTTGCGCTTCCTCAAGGGGATTCAGGTCCTCGCGTTGAATGTTCTCAATCAGCGCCATGGCTGCGGCGTGTTCGTCCGCCACATCTTTGACCAGCACTGGGACTTCTGTCAGTCCAGCGAGTTGCGCGGCACGAAAACGACGTTCGCCCGCGATAATTTCATAACGACCTTTACCCGCATCGATTGGTCTAACCAAGATTGGTTGCATGATCCCCTGCACTCGAATCGAGTCTGCAAGTTCAGCCAACGCTCCCTCGTCCATGCGAGTCCGCGGTTGATATTTTCCGGCCTGTAGTTTGCTCACGGGCAAACTGCTGGGTTGTGCCTGCGCGGAGTCGCTTTGCCCTAACTGCCCGATGCCGGGCGCGTCCGCACCGAGCAAGGCTTCTAATCCTCGTCCCAGCCCCTTTGGTTTCTTCGTTACCATTTTGATATCCCCGTCATTCAGAGCGAGCTTGCGCCGTCTAGTGGTTTATTAAGTTACGCGCTTTGATTCGCGCGGACACGTTCGATCACTTCTGCGCCAAACGCGATGTAGGCCTGTGCACCACGTGAGCTTGGGTCGTACACAACGCCAGGCATACCATGGCTGGGCGCCTCGGCTAAGCGTACGTTTCTTGGCACAACTGTTTTAAACACTTTGTCACCGAAGTGGGACTCGAGCTGAGCAGACACCTGTTGCTGTAAGGTGACACGCGGGTCGTACATCACACGGAGCAGTCCGATAAGGCTCAGTTCAGGATTGATATTTCGATGAACGCGTTTGATGGTGTTGACCAAATCGGATAGGCCTTCGAGCGCGAAGTATTCGCATTGCATTGGAATGATGACACCGTGCGCTGCAGCTAAACCATTGAGCGTCAACAGCGATAGGGTTGGGGGGCAGTCAATTAGAATAAAGTCGTAGTCTGTGGCGATGCTAGTGATCGCCTGTTTTAATTGCAGTTCGCGTTCATCCATCCCAACGAGGTCGATTTCTGCTCCAGATAGTTCTCTATTCGCTGGCAAGACGTCGTAACCACCATTTGTCGAGTGAACACGGGCTTGCGTAATTGTTGCCTCACCAATCAGTACATCATATAAGTTATGAGCGAGCGCACTCTTGTCGATGCCGCTTCCCATGGTGGCATTGCCCTGGGGATCTAGGTCGATCAGCAAGACGCGTTGTTTTAATTTAGCGAGTCCGGCCGATAAGTTAATCGCCGTTGTGGTTTTGCCCACACCGCCTTTCTGGTTGGCGATACAGAATACTCGCGCGGTTGCTGAGGTGTTATTGGTCATTTGGTTTCCGTCCGATGCATCCAAACCAAGCAACGCTGGGCTTGTAACTCTGGAACATGTAAAGGTTCGATGTTTGCGACCGTCCACGCTGTATTTAAAACAAGCTCGGAAAACTCCTGTTCAGTCGGACGGGCTTTCATTGCGACGAGTTCTCCGTTTAGAGAGACGCACGCACCAGAATTTAAGGCGAAGTCTGAAAGCGATGCAAACGCACGCGAGATCACCACATCATATTGCCTAGTCAGTGTTTCGATGCGTGCGTGTGTCGCGCTAAGATTCGATACACCCAACACTCCGCACATTTGACGCACGAACGCCATCTTCTTTTCGACGGCATCCACACATGTTATTTTTGCGGCCGGCAGCATGATGGCCAACACGACGCCGGGAAGTCCTGCGCCCGAACCCACATCAAGGATAGTAGGCTCTTGAAGGCCGGACCGATCTGTTGCGCGCTTAAGCGGAGCGACAACGGCCAAGCAATCGAGAATATGCTGAGTGAGCATTTGCTCGGGGTCGCGTATCGCGGTAAGGTTGTAGCTGCGGTTCCACCGTTGTAACTGTTCTATATAGTCGAGCAATTGATTTAATTGCTGAGACGTTACGGCCAGACCCAACGCATCGCAGGCCTGGTTGAGGCGTTGCGCGTAGGTTCGGTTGGGTAGGTCTGTCTGCATTACTTTCTGGCGGCAACCGCGCCGTAATGATGGCGCTTTAAGTGAATCAGCAGCAAAGATATGGCGGCAGGCGTGACGCCTGAAATGCGCGATGCTTGACCGACGGTTTGCGGACGGTGCGCTTTGAGCTTTTGTCGGACTTCAAAAGAAAGACTTGTTATTCCTTCGAAATCGAACACGTCGGGAATTTCCTGGTCCTCATAGGTCTGCTGGCGGTCAATTTCTTCTTGTTGACGCGCAATATATCCTTCGTATTTGATTTGAATCTCTACTTGCTCAGCAACCTCTCCTGGAGGAACACCCTTGGGCAAATCCACACCATCATGATAGTCCATTGCCATCAGAGAATGATAAGAAACGTTTGGCCTCTTGATTAAATCAGATAGTAAGTACTCGCGCTCAATTTCTTTGCCTAAGACAGCTCGTGCGCTGTCTGAGGGCATCATGCGAGGATTAACCCACGTTGAACGCAAGCGCTGAACCTCTTTTTCGACAGCCTCGCGCTTTCGACTAAAAGCGTCCCAACGATGGTCGTTTACCAAACCAAATTGTCTGCCTAGTTCGGTGAGGCGCCAGTCTGCATTATCTTCGCGCAAACTTAGGCGGTATTCAGCACGAGAAGTAAACATACGGTAGGGCTCAGTAACACCTTTTGTTACGAGGTCATCCATTAAAACACCCATATAGGCCTGATCACGACGCAAGATGAAAGGCGTTTCTTCACGGGCGAAGCGGGCAGCGTTAATGCCGGCAAGCAAACCCTGAGCGGCAGCTTCTTCATAGCCCGTTGTGCCATTAATTTGCCCGGCAAAAAACAGGCCCGCTATAAGCTTTGTCTCTAGATTTTGCTTTAACTCTCGCGGATCAAAATAATCATATTCAATTGCGTAACCTGGGCGAATAATGTGCGCCTGCTCTAAGCCCCGCAAAGAGCGAATCAATTCAAGCTGTACATCAAACGGCAAACTAGTGGAAACACCATTTGGATAGATTTCGTGAGTGTCGAGCCCTTCAGGCTCGAGAAATACTTGGTGCGCATTTTTATCCGCAAATCGATGAACCTTATCCTCGATTGACGGGCAGTACCGCGGGCCGATTCCCTCAATAACGCCGCTATACATTGGCGATCTATCTAGACCGCCCCGAATAATTTCATGTGTCCGCTCATTGGTATGGGTCATCCAACAAGGGACCTGTTTTGGGTGCATCGCTGCATCGCCTAGATAGGAAAACACCGGCACGGGATCTACATCACCTGGTTGTTCCTCCAATATTCCCAAATTAATACTGCGGCCATCAATTCTTGGTGGGGTCCCCGTCTTTAGCCGCCCTTGCGGCAGACGCATTTCCTTGAGTCGGCGACCTAACGTTGAGGCAGAAGGATCCCCAGCTCGACCTGCCGAGTAGTTATCTAGCCCAACATGAACGAGCCCATTGAGAAATGTCCCAGCCGTCAACACGACGCTGCGCGACTTAAAGGACAAACCCGTTTGCGTGACGGCACCGCAAACACGATCACCCTCTAACAATAGATCATCGACCGCCTGCTGAAACAACCACAAATTCTCTTGATTCTCTAGTCTGCCACGAATAGCTTTTCTATAAAGAACTCGATCTGCCTGCGCGCGAGTCGCTCGAACCGCTGGCCCCTTAGAACTATTCAGTATTCGAAACTGTATTCCAGCCTCGTCCGTAGCAATAGCCATTGCACCGCCGAGCGCATCAACCTCTTTAACCAAATGTCCTTTGCCAATACCACCAATTGATGGGTTGCAGGACATCTGACCTAGGGTCTCTATGTTGTGCGTCAGCAAAAGGGTTTTCGCACCACTACGGGCGGCAGCTAGCGCGGCTTCAGTTCCAGCATGGCCACCACCAACAACGATGACATCGAAAACTGTTGGGTAATTCATTTGTTTTAGGATTGTCTAGGCTTACGTGGGGAACGGATTATAGACTGAGCTATAAATTACGGTGATGTTTCACGTGAAACATAATAATTAATAACTGGTGGCTGTGCATAACTTTGTGGGTATCTTTGTTAGCTCTCGCTGGCAGAAAGTCAAACACGGGTGACACCTCTACAAACAGGGAGGCTCTTGCGATGAAGAAGAAATTCTTGCTTGTGGACAACCGGCTGTGTTTAATCCATTTTGTTTTATTGTTTCACGTGAAACAATAAAACTCTGGGCCCCTCAATCACTTTGCCGTGGATATCTCTGTGGATAAGCCTGTTAATGTCTTGTTAGTAACTTACTAATAACTCTGGATAACTCTATTTTTTAGGCGCGCCGAAATTTTGACAATGCCTAGAAATGACATATAAATATAGAGGGCCTGTGACCAAAACGACTCCAGCCATTCTAAACACCTGAAAAGCTGTTACTAGAGGAACCCCAAGCTGCAGAACTTTTGCGGTGATGGCCATTTCCGAAATGCCGCCAGGAGCTACTCCCAGCATCAAGGCAGCGGTAGGCATCCCAGAAACTAGGTGTAAAAGATTGGCCAACCCGAGGGAGAGTAAAAGTGCAGTCGCGGTATACGCAAACACAACCGCCAAAAAGCGCGGCGCTGTCTTAAAAAAGCCTGGCCGGAATCTATCCCCAAGTCCCCACCCAACACTCAACTGTGCAGCCTTAGATAACCAGTCTGGTATCGCAGAAAACTCCACGCCACTAATCGTTAAACCAATCGTTAAAAACATGGGTCCTAACACCCACGCGTTTGGCATCTTCATTCGCGTAGCGACAAACACCCCTATTGCAGTCAAACCAAACAGCTGAAGTAACCCGAAATACGATATGTACTTCGGGCCCGAAACAAACGAGTCTGTCCCCGTAACACCAAACCATTGCAAGGCAAAGGGTACGATCACAACGACTGTAATTAGTCTTAAGCTGTGAGCACTTGCTACCAAATCTGGTCTTACACCATAACGTTCTGCTAAATTTGTCATCTCAGCCGCGCCACCAATGGCTGAAGAAAACCAGGCGGTTTTGATATCCACACTAGCGAAACGGCGTAATAAGAAGGTTCCGTAAAACGCTAAACCGATTGCGAACAAAAAACCGGCGATTACCGCCGCTAGATGCCCCGTTAAAACACCAACAACATGAGTGGTGAAATACAAACCTAGTGATACGCCTATCACCCATTGTCCAACACTTCGAAAAAGCGGCACGCTCGCTATCGGTCCACCAGCAAGCCTAATCGCAGCAATGAAGAATAAGGGGCCGAGAGTCCAGGGTATTGGTATGTGCGCGGCCTGTGCCACGTAAGCCCCTATAAGAGAGATCACGAGTCCCAAGGCAACTTTCAAGCTTGTATTCACTACGGCGCGACCATTTAAAAGTGCGTATTATCTTGAGCTAACTCTTCTGTTTCGATCAAATTAAACCATGCAAATCACGTCCAAACTACCTGAAGTCGGCACCACAATATTTACCACCATGAGTAAGATGGCGCTCGACTACAAGGCTATTAATCTCGGACAAGGTTTTCCTGACTTTAATACGGACGAAAAACTACAGGCCTTGGTTAGCAAGGCCATGGCCGATGGTTTTAACCAATACCCAGCCATGGCTGGCGTACCAATTTTGCGAGAAGTCATCCATCAAAAGGTGAAAAACCTTTATGGGCGCTCTTACGATATCGACACCGAAATTACGGTTACAAGCGGTGCCACGCAAGCCATCATGGCTGCTGTATTAGCAAGTGTTGGTGCTGGCGACGAGGTTTTAGTATTAGAGCCTTGCTATGACTGTTATCTACCGGCTATTCGCTTAGCTGGCGCTAAAGCGATTACTGTCCCTATGGTATCGCCAACTAGCAAGAACCCGCACTTCAGTATTGATTGGAATCGTGTTCAAGCAAGCATTACTTCACACACCCGTTTGCTCATCATTAACTCGCCACACAATCCAACTGGTGCCGTTCTTACAGAATCGGATCTTGACGCGTTAGAGCAAGTTGTTAACGATACTCAGATAATGATTTTGTCTGACGAAGTCTACGAACACATTATTTTCGATGGTGTTTCTCATCTTAGCTTGTCCTCTCGGCCAACCTTAGCAGAAAGAGCATTTGTTATTTCGTCTTTTGGTAAAACGACCCATACCACTGGTTGGAAAATTGGATATTGTTGCGCTCCAAAAAACATGACCACAGAGCTGCGTAAAGTCCATCAATTCATGGTGTTTACTGTGCCGTCTGTTTTGCAATACGGCTTAGCTGCTTACACGGCAGATTCAAGTACTTATCTGGCACTTCCAGCTTTTTATCAGCGTAAACGGGATCATCTTGCGACAGGGCTCGCTCAAACACGTTTTAAAGTTCTTCCAAGTCCTGGCACCTTTTTCATGCTTGCTGACTACAGTGCTATATCTGATTCAACAGAGTCAGATTTTGCGATCTGGTTAACTCAAAATCATGGAGTGACTGTCATACCAGTTTCGGCTTTTTATGAAAGTCCGACGGCGCCCTCGTCGAATCATCACATCGTTCGTTTTTGTTTTGCTAAAAAAGACACTACGCTTGATCAAGCAATTGAACGACTAACGAAGATTTGATTTAAGCACGAGAACATTGCAAACAAAACTTTTCTTTTGTACACGCTCTTTTGTTGAGTATCGTTTTTGCCTTTGTTTTTATTTATTTATTTATATATATAACAACTAATGGATAAGATACCTTGTGGATAACTGGAACAACTCGTCAATTCATTTACAAATCATGTGCTTGTAGAAGAAATATCGTGAGGGTAACCTCTGTTTAATGTTGTGCATCAAGATGAGTAAGTTTTTAGACAACGCTAAATGAGCGAGTTGTTCAACCTCTGTGCACAACTTATACACAACGCGTTGCCCGTAGTTATCCCCAGTAAATTATTTTGCTACAAGTTGTAAACACACTCATAAAAACAACAGATATACAAAAACCCATTTACTTGCCAATACAAAAACGAGAAAAGATTTCACCCAATAATTCATCGGGTGTCATACGACCAGTGATACTGCCAAGCTGATCATGTGCTAAGCGTAATTCTTCAGCGAATAAATCCAGAACACGATCATTTTGCTCGGCATGTGCTTGTGCACGACATAAAGAGGCCTGTGCAGCTACCAGAGCATCTATGTGGCGCTGACGAGCAAGCCATGGCGACTCCTGACCTGGTTGCCATCCCGCGATCTCTAATAAACGAGTACGTAACGACTGTAAGCCGTCGCCAGTCTTAGCAGAAATAAAGAGGGCGTCGCGATTGTCACTTAAAGCTTGTCTGTAACCAATATCAACCAAATCACATTTATTAAACACGTGGAGCATCAAGCTGTTGACAGCGCGGTAAGACGATATTTTTTCATCTAAAGGGCTATCGGGTTGTTTAATATCCCGCAAATGCAAGACCACATCGGCGCGTTTGATTTCATCCCAGCTGCGTGCGATGCCAAGTGACTCAATCGTGTCATCAGTGTCGCGCAGACCAGCAGTATCAATAATCGTGATGGGAACTCCGTCTAGGTATATAACTTCAGACACTTTATCGCGAGTGGTACCTGCTATATCTGTGACGATAGCCAAATCTTGTCCCGCAAGCGCATTTAACAAACTAGACTTACCAACATTAGGTTCTCCAGCTAAGACAACATGTAATCCTTCTCGCAACACCATTCCTTGTTGGCTCTGCGCCAAAACATCACTGAGTTCCTTTTGTATGCGAGCGAGTCGTGACCGCGCTTGGAATTTTTCAAGAAATTCGATTTCTTCCTCAGGGAAATCTAACGTCGCCTCAACAAGAGTCCGTAATTCAACAATTTGACTAGTAAGCAGATCAATCTTTCTTGAAAACTCACCTTGATAAGAGGCCATCGCAGCGCGAGCCGCCGCCTCAGAAGAGGCATCGATTAAATCAGCGACCGCTTCAGCTTGGGCCAGATCGATCTTGTCATTTAAAAAAGCACGAAGGGTGAACTCTCCAGGCGTGGCCATGCGCAAACCAAAGGTAGCCCCGGCACTTAAACAGCGCTTCAGAAGGGCTTGCATAACGGCTGGGCCACCGTGACCCTGTAACTCAAGAACATCTTCCCCTGTGTAAGAGTTTGGTGCGGAGAAGAAAATAGCAATGCCTTGGTCTATCGCTGTTCCCTCTGCGTCTGGGAAGGGCCCAAAGCTTGCGTGGCGTGGCTCGAGCGTGCGGCCTAGCAAGGCGTAAACAAAAGGCCCCAATGAGGGGCCTGATACTCTAACTATGCCAATGCCACCCCGACCCGGGGCGGTGGCAATAGCAGCAATGGAGTCGCTAGTAGAGAGACGCATATTTCATGGGACAACTACCGGTGCGCTGCTGCTGCTTGATTTGCAATGGTTTGAGTGATGTACCACTGCTGCGCAATCGACAAAATGTTGTTGACGCACCAATATAAAACTAAGCCTGATGGGAAGAAGAACATCATGCCGCCAAAAACAAGAGGCATAAACATCATGACTTTAGCTTGAACAGGATCTGGCGGTGTTGGATTGAGCTTCATCTGAATGAACATGGTTGCCATCATGATCAAGGGGAGGATGAAATAAGGATCTTGTACTGACAGATCTTCAATCCAGAGAATCCAGGGTGCACCGCGTAATTCAACGCTTGAGCCCAGCACATAGTAGAGAGAAATGAACACTGGAATTTGAATAACGATTGGTAAACAACCGCCTAAGGGATTGATTTTCTCAGTGCGATACATCTCCATCATTGCTGTGTTGAGCTTTTGGCGGTCGTCGCCAAACTTTTCTCTGAGTGCTTGTAGACGCGGTGCGACTAACTTCATCTTCGCCATTGACCGATAACTTGCAGCCGACAGAGGATAGAACGCCGCCTTGATCAAGAACGTCAGGGCGACAATCGTCCAGCCCCAATTGCCAAGCAGGGAGAAGAGCCACGTCATTAACGTAAAGACGGGCTTGGCAATAATGGTTAACAGGCCGTAATCAACCACAAGCTCAAGGCCGGGCGCAACAGCTTCTAGTTCAGACTGGTCTTGTGGGCCCACCCATAATTTGGTTGGCACCGAAACTTGGCTGCCAGGATTGATGCTGCCGACGGGCTCGATACTGCGCACGGCAAAAAGGTTTTTCTCGAGCTCGGTAACTTCGTAACTGCGAGTTTTTCCTTGCGGTGGAATCCACGCGGTCACGAAATAGTGTTGAACCATTGCAAACCAACCATTATCGGCTTGCTTAATGTATTGAGCTTTACGCTTTTCGATTTCGGGGAAGGTGATTTTTTGAAACTTTTCTTGCTCTGAATACACAGCCGGCCCAGTAAAACTAATCGGGCCTTGCAAAAAGCTTGGCGTATTACTTTGACCCATGGGATCAGAGCCATCGCGCGTAATTTGAAGATATACAGAAGGCGTAACAGGCTGCGCAGAGAGGTTTTCAATCTGGTGGTCCACAGCAATCGCGTAACTACCTCGCGTTAACGTAAACGTTTTTGTGAGCTTTACCCCACTCGCCTCAGACTCAAACTTAACAATCAAGGTGTTGCCGTTTAACTCTTTTGCCTCTGTCACTAACTTATAGCTAGCCAAGTGTGTTGGATAGAGCGAGCCTGCTGGCGCACCCGTCAAGCCGGACTGGACAACATAGGTGTGACCAGCGTCGCGGCTCAATAAAACGAAGGGTTGTTTTTTGTCGTCTTTGCCAGGGACTGTGAGTAGCTCGGCACGCACGAGTTGGGCGCCTTGCAAATCAAAGGTAAGCGCTAACACGTCTGACTTAACCGTCACGGTTTGTGCTTGAGCCGGTGTTGGAGAGCTAGTGCCCGGGATCGTTGGTGCAGCGCCGGGTGCGGCGGCTTGAACAGGAGCGCTCGGTACGCCAGCTGGGCTCGTCGTCGCGGCGTCTGAAGGAGTTGCTGTAGCAGTCGGTGCAGCTTTGGGCGGTGGAGCACCAAACAGCGGCGGATTACCTTGATGGACCTGCCAGTTGTTCCACAACATGAGTAGTGAAAACGAAAAAATCATTAAGAGGATGGTGCGTCGGATATCCATTCTTGCCTAAATAAAGGTGCTAACCAGGTGAGGCTCGCAGTTTAGCGTTAATCAGAGAGGCCGAGGGGGTTCGGCCGGCTCGGTTTTTACTGCCGACAGAGCGGTTGCAGAGGATTCAGGACAGACAGGGTCATGCCCACCCTTGGCCCACGGGTGACAACGACACAGTCGCTTTGTTGCTAGGTAAGTGCCACGCAAGGCGCCCTGGGTTTCGATGGCCTCAATTGCGTACGAAGAGCACGTAGGCGTAAAGCGACAGCTTTGGCCAACCCAAGGGCTCAAGAAAAACTTATAAAACCTGATTGGCGCGATTAAAAATTTCTTAATCATTTTTTCGCTCGCGCAAAATGCTGGTCAGCCTCTTGTCTTGCTGCAAGCTTGAGTGCCGTCAAGGAAATGTTTTCAACACGGCGGTGTAACCGCACAACATAATCAGCGGGCGGCAATTTCAGTCGTTGCGCGCGAAACGCTTCCCGTACGACGCGCTTAAGCGCGTTGCGAGTGCTCGCTAACTGCGCATGACGCTTCGCCATGACAAGCCCTAAGCGAGCCTGAGGAGCCGTCGCTGGACTTTGTATGGTGTCCGTCGGGGCGGTATGGTGCGCGGTAACAATGAAATACGCCCCACGAGCCACTCTCCGCCCAGACAGGGCGGCAGCGTATTCAGTGGGGCGGTGCAAGCGCGCCGCCGCGGGAAACGTGGCGCGAGACATTTCAGAGGTAGCGGAGCGCACGGGCAACTACGCCGGCGACAGCCACTACTAACCGTATTAGACGGCCAAACGCTTGCGGCCTTTGGCGCGACGAGCGTTGATGACAGCGCGGCCACCACGGGTTTTCATGCGGACGCGAAAGCCGTGCGTGCGCTTGCGGCGGGTGACTGATGGCTGGTAGGTACGTTTCATGATGTATGGCCCAACAAAGAGCGAAAAAGTTTAGGGTAATCCCGAAAAGCCCTCCATTTCATCAAAAAACGTGAAGTAAGTCAAATGTTTACCGTAAAAATACCCTTGGCCACCCAAATTAGCCTGTGGATAACCTAGGGCCTGACAGGGTAGAATCAGGGTTTACTTAGCGAGTCACATGAACGAGTTCTGGCAGTCCTGCATCGCACACTTAGAGCAGGAATTTCCCCCTCAGCAAATCAGCGCGTGGATACGTCCACTGGTTCCGCTCGCCTTTGATGAAACGGGCTCACAACTTCGACTCGCTGCACCTAATCGCTTTAAGTTAGATTGGGTGCGAAAAAACTTTGCGCATCAAATAGAAAGTTTCGCCACAACTTGGTTTAAAAAACCTATCCACCTACAACTTGAGCTGTCTGCGAGCACCACGGATCGCCCGAAGCCGCTCGCCGTTCAGGCCGCACCAAGCGTGGCGCCCTACGGTGCATCGGTAAGTGAACAATCCTATTCGAACAACGCGTCACAAATTGATAATGGTGGTGAAGCATCGCTCTCTGGGTCTATTGATAATAGATCGAGACTAAACGTCGAGTTAACGTTTGATAATTTCGTAACCGGCAAAGCCAACCAGCTCGCGCGTGCGGCGGCGCTACAGGTTGCAGAGAATCCTGGCATCTCTTACAACCCGCTCTTCTTATACGGCGGCGTAGGACTCGGAAAAACGCACTTGATCCACGCCATCGGCAACGCAATGGTTTCTGCTGGGCGTGGCGTACGCGTGCGCTACGTGCATGCTGATCAATATGTGTCAGATGTTGTGAAGGCTTACCAGCGCAAGGCGTTTGATGACTTTAAACGCTACTACCACTCATTGGACTTGTTGCTCATTGATGATATCCAGTTTTTTTCTGGTAAGAATCGGACCCAGGAAGAGTTCTTTTATGCGTTTGAGGCCATGGTTGCGCAGCGCAAACAAATCATCATCACAAGTGACACCTATCCAAAGGAGCTCGAAGGTATCGATACGCGCCTAATTTCTCGCTTCGACTCCGGACTGACGGTTGCAATTGAGCCACCCGAGCTTGAGATGCGCGTAGCGATCTTGTTGCGCAAAGCCGAACAAGAAGGCCTTGCAATGCCGGAAGAGGTTGCATTTTTTATCGCGAAGCACCTCCGGAGCAATGTTCGTGAACTCGAAGGCGCCTTGAAAAAGGTTGTTGCCTACGCTCGGTTTCATGGACGAGATGTCGCCAATGTCGACACGTGCAAAGACGCATTAAAGGATCTACTTTCGGTATCTAGTGGTCAGGTAACGGTAGAAAACATACAAAAGACCGTTGCTGACTTCTACAAAATTAAGGTCGCTGATATGTATTCCAAACGGCGACCTGCAAACATTGCGATGCCGCGTCAGGTCGCCATGTATCTCGCTAAAGAACTGACGCAAAAAAGCTTGCCTGACATTGGTGACATGTTTGGCGGGCGTGACCACACCACTGTTTTGCACGCGGTACGCAAGATTTCGGACTTGCGCGCCAAACAGGCAGACCTGAACCATACGCTGCATGTGCTTGAACAAACTTTAAAGGGATAATCCATGCAACTTGTACAGACCCCACGCGACGCGCTGCTCAAGCCGCTTTCAACCGTAGCCGGTATCGTCGAGCGTCGGCACACCTTGCCGATTCTCGCCAATATTTTGCTGCGCAAAGAGGCCAACCGCGTTTCTTTCATCGCAACAGACTTAGAAGTTCAAATCACTACGCATGCTGATTTCGGTGTGGGTCCAGAAACCGAGTCCTTGACCGTCGCGGCGCGCAAACTCGTTGATATTTTGCGCGCACTGCCCGACACGGGCGACGTCAAGTTATCGACAGCAAGTGGAAAGCTTGCGGTTCAGTCCGGTAAGAGCCGGTTTTCGCTGCAGACGTTGGCTGCGACAGAGTTTCCCACGATGACGCAGCCAACGCGCTGGGATGTCTCGTTGACCTTAACGCGCAAAACGCTTAAGCACTTGTTCAACATGGCGCACTTCGCCATGGCACAGCAAGACATTCGTTATTACTTGAACGGCATGTTGCTCGTCTTTGAGCCAGGTATGTTGCGCGCGGTGGCAACGGATGGCCACAGGCTCGCGCATAGCTCTACACCGGCGGAGGGCATTAGTGCCAAACATGAAGTCATCGTGCCGCGCAAAACCGTACTGGAAATGCAGCGCCTACTCGACGATAGTGAGGAGTCGGTAACCATCGACGTGGCGCCAGGCCAGATTCGTTTTTCCTTTGGACATGTC
Organism: Zwartia hollandica; assembly: GCF_019923725.1. Classification (GTDB taxonomy): domain Bacteria; phylum Pseudomonadota; class Gammaproteobacteria; order Burkholderiales; family Burkholderiaceae_B; genus Zwartia; species Zwartia hollandica. Next base: position 315,426 of record NZ_JAHXRI010000006.1, on the reverse strand, counting down.
GAGCTTGTATCGAAATTAGTCGAAGGGAAGTTCCCAGACTTTAATCGTGTGATCCCAACCAACTACACGCGTCACTTTGATGTGTCGCGCGAAGTTCTTCAAGGTTGTTTACAGCGCGCCGCAATTTTGACAACCGATAAGTTTCGTAGTGTTCGCCTGCAGCTTGCGCAACATGTGTTGAAGATTTCTTCGACCAACGCCGAGCAGGAAGAGGCACAAGAAGAAATTGATATTGATTATGGACACGAGGCTTTAGATGTTGGATTCAACGTCAGCTACTTGCTAGATTTCTTGGCTAACGTCAAAGCTGAAACGATTCGCTGGTCTGTTATGCCAGACGCGAACGCCTCTGCCCTTATTACCTTGCCTGACGACGAATCATTTAAATACGTCGTCATGCCAATGCGGATCTAGACATGTCAGAAAATAAAGAAGTAGTAGGCCAGCACTCACCAGATAACGATGCGTATGGCGCCGACTCTATCAAGATGCTTAAAGGTCTCGAGGCGGTTCGTAAACGCCCCGGGATGTATATCGGCGACACGTCCGACGGAACCGGCCTGCACCATATGGTGTTTGAGGTTGTGGACAATGCTATTGATGAAGCCTTGGCCGGACATTGTGACGACATCGTTGTAACGATTCACGGAGATAACTCTATCTCTGTGACGGACAACGGCCGCGGTATTCCGACGGATATCCACAAAGAGGATGAGTTTGCGCGTAGCGCGGCTGAGATCGTTTTGACGGAGCTCCATGCGGGCGGTAAGTTCGATCAAAACTCCTACAAAGTGTCGGGTGGTTTGCACGGTGTGGGCGTGTCATGTGTGAACGCGTTGTCGTCGTGGTTAAAGTTGACGATCCGTCGCAATGGCCAAGTGCATGAAATGGAGTTTCGCAAGGGTGAGCGCGTTGCACCTTTGGCGGTAACAGGCACAACAGAAAATCGCGGGACTGAAGTCCACTTTTTAGCGGATACCGATATTTTTAATAATGTCGAGTACCACTACGAAATTCTGTCTAAGCGGCTGCGTGAACTTTCGTTCTTGAATAATGGTGTCAAGATTCGCCTGGTGGATCAGCGCCAAGGTAAAGAAGAGAACTTTGCATTCTCTGGTGGCTGTAAGGGTTTTGTCGAATACATTAATCGCAGCAAAACGGTATTGCATCCAAATGTTTTTTCAGTCAGCACAGAATCAAACGCAGGTGGCACTTTGGTTGGTGTTGATGTCGCGATGCAGTGGAATGACGGCTACAACGAACAAGTACTTTGCTTCACCAATAACATTCCACAACGTGATGGCGGCACGCACCTGACGGGTTTGCGCGCAGCAATGACCCGTATTCTGAATAAGTACATTGGCGACAACGAGATGGCCAAGAAGGCCAAGGTTGAAACCACGGGTGATGATATGCGCGAGGGGTTGACGTGCGTGTTGTCGGTGAAAGTGCCTGAGCCGAAGTTCAGCAGTCAGACAAAAGACAAGTTGGTGTCGAGCGAAGTACGTCCTGCGGTGGAAGAAGCTGTCGCACGTACGCTTGAAACGTGGTTGTTAGAAAACCCGATTGATGCGAAGGCATTGTGCGCTAAGGTTGTTGAGGCCGCGCGTGCACGGGAAGCTGCGCGTAAGGCGCGCGAGATGACCCGACGCAAGAGCGTGCTAGAGGGCGCAGGACTGCCAGGCAAGCTTGCAGACTGCCAAGAGAAAGACCCTGCACTGTGTGAGCTCTACATCGTCGAGGGCGACTCTGCAGGTGGCTCGGCTAAGCAAGGACGGGACCGCAAGTTTCAGGCGATCTTGCCTTTGCGCGGTAAGGTACTGAACGTTGAAAAAGCGCGGTTCGATAAGTTGATTTCGAGCGAGCAAATTACAACGCTTATCACTGCTCTCGGAACGAGTATCGGACCCGACTTTAACGTTGAGAAGCTTCGCTATCACCGAATCATCATCATGACCGATGCTGACGTTGATGGTGCGCACATTCGGACACTCTTGTTGACGCTGCTGTATCGACAAATGCCAGAACTTGTCCAGCGGGGTTACATCTATATTGCTCAGCCACCACTTTATAAGGTGAAGGCAGGTAAAGATGAGCGTTATCTGAAAGATGAAGTGGAAGAGTCTAGTTACATGTTGCAGCTCTCGCTTAAAGAGGCATCGCTTGTCCCTCAGGCGGGTGCAGCAGCGATTGCCGGTGATGCGTTGGCTGAGTTGGCGAAGCAGTATGTGATGGCGGGCGGTGTAATTGCTCGCCTTGGTCGCTTCATGGATGAGCGCACGTTGTCCGCCATTGTGGGTGGCGCAACGGTTGAACTCGATACGCAAGAACAAGCTGAAGCGTCGGCCAAACGCCTGCATGCTGGCCTACAAGATCCTTTGTTGCCACACCAAGTCGATGTGGTGGCGGAGTTTCACCAGAGCGCTGAAAAATATCGTCTGATCGTGCGTCGTAAACATCATGGCAACGTGCGTGTCACGGTGCTTGATCATGACTTCGTGCGTGGCGCGGACTACGCGATCTTGGCGCGAGCTGCTGCAACATTCCAGGGTCTTATTGGAAAAGGAGCAATGGTCGCACGGGGTGAAGGCGAGAAACGTAAAGAAATGATGGTTGCTGATTTCCGCGAGGCGATGCAATGGCTGCGCGCTGAGGCGGAGCGTAACGTCACGAAGCAACGCTACAAAGGCTTGGGTGAGATGAATCCCGCACAGTTGTGGGAGACGACGATGGACCCAACGGTACGTCGCTTGTTGCGGGTACAGATTGAAGACGCGATTGCCGCCGATGAAATCTTTACAACGCTGATGGGTGATAACGTTGAGCCGCGCCGTGCCTTTATCGAAACCCATGCGTTGCAAGCCGCCAATCTGGACGTTTAATTCAAGCAAATGATCACTAGCTTTTTTTGTCCGACGACGATTTATATGGGCGAAGGCTCATATAAGAAAATTGCTGAAGTGATTACCAAGCTCGCATGCCAGCGCATTTTTATTGCGCTGGATGCAGCTTTGCTAAAAAGTGAGTTCTACGCTGGCATCGCAAACCTCTTGCAGGAGGCGAACGTATCGACGGCATTATTCACTGAGATCGAGCCTGATCCGAGTGCACACACTGTTGAGAAAGCTTTTGCGGTTTGTCACGCGCACAAGGCGACCGTTATCCTGGCAATCGGTGGTGGCAGCACCATCGATGTGGCTAAAGCTGTTGGTATCCTCGCCACAAATGGCGGGCGAATTCATGATTACGAGGGAATTGAAAAGTTCTCGATTCCTGGCCTTCCTTTGATCGCGATCCCGACTACAGCGGGAACGGGCTCAGAGGTTTCAGGTTCTTGTGTCATTACGGACACTGAGAAAAACCTCAAAATGTCGATTCGTCATGCGTCGCTAAACCCAGCGCCGTTTGCGATTCTTGATCCTCTGGCCTTGCGGACGGTGCCTGCACACGTTGCAGCACATTCGGGCATTGACGCCTTTGTGCATGCGTTTGAGTCGTATATTTCGCTCGGATCGAATCTCATGACCGATGCAATTAATTTGCAAGCGATGGCCTTGTTAGCAGGAAATATCCGACAGTTCGTGGCGAACCGGCAAAATACCACTGCCGCAATGAATATGTTGTGCGGCTCCGCGTTGGCCGGAATTACATTTGGGCAGACGGGCTTGGGTAATGTCCACTGCATGGCGCGCTTCGTTGGGGCTGAGTTCCACTTATCGCATGGACTGTCTAACGCCGTGTGTTTGCCACACGTTGCAAAGTTCAATTTGCTGGCGGTCCCAGAAAAATTTGCGCAGGTCGCGCAAGTGATGGGCTGCCCGGTGCTGGGCCTGCCTACGCTGCAGGCGGCACAGGCGGCTGTGGAAGCAATAACGGTTTTGTGCTCAGACTTGTCGATACCTGCTCGCCTGCGCGATGTGGGTGCTAAGCAAGAGTATTTTGATGATATGGCAGCCGCCTGTTTTGCAGCGAACTACAACCGTTGGAATCCAAGACATACAACGGTTGCTGACTTCAGATTGCTCTTTGATCAGGCTTACTGACCTCAAGCTACCAAGCAGAACCAGCTTCCCATAGCACGGGAACCTTTTTTTGCTGTGCACGTCGAAATAAATCAAGCAAGGTGAAGGATCGTTGGCGCAAACTAACGGCTTGGGCCAGCGGATGAAGCGGCTCATCCGGATCTTCGTCAACAGTTACCGATTTTTCCTGAGCGATGGCTGCCTCTAGGAGCGTGATGGCCTCATCAAGCTGTTCAGGCATCCACACACCACGACTTTCAAGCTCAGGACCAGTGAGCTTGCCGACGATTTTCAAAACTGGTTTGGCATGCTGGGACAGCATCAGGACATCGGCACCAGCTTTGCTGCTAAAGGTAACAAGCATAGCGACTCCTTTATTAAGTGTTGAGTCAATGTAATACATAATTCAGGCTATGATTTGAGGCTTCAACCTGTCGTCTTTTACGCCCATGCTCCTCGAGCAACAAAACACTCTCATTTCTTGCCTGAAAAAGGCTGTAGCCGGCGTTCTGCCTGAGGCAGAACCAACGATAGTCCTTGAGCGGCCGAAAGTCGCTGCCCACGGAGACCTGGCCACCAACATTGCGATGCAACTCGCCAAACCAGCAAAACGCAACCCGCGCGAATTAGCGCAGGCCATCGTTGATGCGCTGATGGGCGATCCCAACGCAACAGCCATTATTGCGCAAGCCGAGCTAGCGGGCCCAGGGTTTATTAACTTCAGACTGACCCATGCCGCACGCAGCGCTGTATTGCCGCTGATCGCGCAGCTTGGCGATGCGTATGGCCGCGCACCACGCAAAGAGCAAAAAGTGTTGGTTGAGTTCGTGTCCGCGAATCCGACGGGCCCATTGCATGTTGGCCATGCGCGCCAAGCTGCGTTAGGCGATGCTCTTTGCCGTCTGTTTGACGCAAGTGGTTTTGACGTGAGCCGCGAGTTTTATTACAACGATGCGGGCAATCAGATCCAGAATCTTGCCATCAGCGTGCAGGCACGCGCACAAGGTGTCAGCACAGACTCGCCTGGCTATCCCGCAGATGGCTACAAGGGTGAGTACATCGCTGACATCGCGAAAGAATTTGCCGCGAAGGCGAGTGCGAACGCGAGTGATGGCGAGCCGGTGCTCGCCAATGGCAATCTTGACGATTTGGATAACATTCGTCGCTTTGCCGTTACGTATTTACGGCATGAACAAGACTTAGATTTACAGGCATTTGGTTTGGCGTTTGATCGTTACTATCTCGAGAGTTCGCTCTATACCTCGGGACGCGTAGAAAACACCGTGAATCAATTGGTTGCTAGTGGCCACACCTATGAAAGCGAGGGTGCATTGTGGCTGCGCACCACCGAGCTAGGAACCGGTGACGATAAAGACCGCGTCATGCGGAAGTCTGAAGGTGGTTACACGTATTTTGTTCCAGATGTGGCGTATCACGTTACAAAATGGGAGCGTGGCTTTACACGCGCAATCAACATTCAAGGTAGTGATCATCACGGCACCATTGCGCGGGTGCGCGCGGGGTTACAAGCGTTAAGTCTAGGCATTCCTGCTGATTATCCAGCGTATGTCTTACACAAGATGGTGAAGGTCATCCGTGGCGGCGAAGAGGTCAAGATCTCTAAGCGCGCGGGCAGCTATGTGACGATGCGTGATTTGATCGAATGGGTGGGCCGTGATGCGGTGCGATTCTTTTTGATACAGCGCCGTGCCGATACCGAGTTTGTTTTTGATGTTGATTTAGCGAGATCGCAAAGCGAAGAGAACCCTGTCTACTATATTCAGTACGCGCACGCGCGCATTTGTTCAATGCTGTCGCAAGCTGGTTTGTCCGTAGCACAGCTACATGCGGCATCCGTTGATCTGTTGCAGGCACCGTCAGAGCTTGCGCTGATGCAGCGTCTAGCTGAGTTTCCGGCGTTGGTGTCGCAGGCGGCGCTCGAGTTGTCGCCGCACTTGGTGGCGTTTTGGCTAAGAGACTGTGCTGCGGATTTTCACGGTTGGTATAACGCTGAGCGAGTGCTGGTTGACGACGTTGCGCTCAAGCACGCACGGTTGCGTTTGGCGGATGCAACGCGCCAAGTGATTGCAAATGGTTTAGAGTTGTTGGGCGTATCTGCACCTGAGAGGATGTAAGAGACACAACATGGCAAAACATAAGTCGTCTGGTGGAAGTACGTTATATGGCCTGCTGGCGGGCTTAGTCATCGGCTTGATGGTTGCCGCCGGTGTTGCCTATTACGTTGTTAAAGCGCCTATGCCCTTTTATGACAAGGCTAGCCGCACGCCTGATGCGCCAGGTGCACCGGATCCGCGTCAAGCGCCAGATCCGAACGCGGGAATGGGAGGTCGTGATAGAGGTACTTCTTCGGCCGCCACGGAGCCGCTTGCCCCGGTAGCCGGTACGATGCCTTCAACGAGCGCGCCGGCACCAACTGGTGGCGATGCACTAGGTTCTTTGATTGCTACCTTGACGCCGACAGCGCCAGCCGCAAGCGGAGGGGCAAACGTGAATCCACGTCCGAAGGCCGAACCGTTGCCGCCGCCGCCGAGTCAGTCACAAACGGCGGCTGCAACCGGCGGGCCTTATTTCTTGCAGGTTGGCTCGTTTCGCGTCCTTGAAGATGCCGAGTCCTTGCGAGCGAGAATCTTGTTGTTGGGCATGCCAGTAGAAATCCAACGTGCCGAGGTGAACGGGTTGCAAGTGAACCGTGTCCGTGTTGGCCCTTTTGCGCGGATTGATGACATGAATCAAATTCGTACAAAGTTGGGCCAGGAAAAAATTCCAACAGCAGTAGTCCGACAGTAGTAGAGGCGAGCGGGTGTGCGATGCGGCCTGCTTGGCGCTAGAACCTTTTAAGGATCATTCAGATATGAAACTTTTTTCAAAAGCACTACTTGCGATGGCAAGCCTGATGTTGCTGTCGTTCACCGCTGCGAGTCACGCGCAAAGCGCCGCGCCGGCTAAATCTAAGTATCTTGAGTTGAGTCCGGCGCAACCAACCGAACCCGGAAAAATTGAAGTCCAAGAGTTTTTCTCATATGCGTGTTCACATTGCGCCGTCATTGAACCGATGTTGCAAAAATGGATGAAGACGGTACCCGCAGATGTTGTTGTTAAACATGTACCTGTGGCATTTAACGCGAGCATGAAGCCCTTGCAGCGCTTGTACTATACGCTTGAGGCGATGGATCGTCTCGACTTGCACATGAAAGTATTTGATGCGATTCATGAACAGAAAAAGCGGCTGTTCACAAAAGCAGAGATCACAACTTGGATTGCTTCGCAGGGCGTTGATCGTGCAAAATTTGAGGCGGCGTTTGAGTCCTTTGGCGTGTCGTCCAAAGCGGGCCGTGCTGATCAGCTAGTCACAGCCTACCGTGTGCAAGGTACACCGACTATGTCGGTGGCGGGTCGTTTTGTGACCTCGCCCTCGGAGGCCGGTGGTTACCAAGAAACCATCGATGTTGCGAACAGCTTGATTACTCAGGTGCGTGGCAAGTAGTTGGCGGCCTGCTTGAGGTCGTCGATTAAGTCGTCGATGTCCTCAAGTCCGATATGAAAGCGCAGCAAGGCATTCGGACTGTGCTTCCAATAAGTGTGCGCGGCGAGTGTGCCTGGATCGACCCATTGCACCAGGCTTTCGTAGCCTCCCCAAGAAAATCCAATTCCAAACAGCGTTAGTGCATCGACGTAAGCCTTTGCTGCGTCCGGTGAGCACTTGAGCTCAACGGACAACATCCCATTGGCGCCAGTACAGTCTCGTTGCCATAGCGCATAGCCTGCGTCTTTATGCCAGGCAGGATTAAAGATCTTGGCGACGTAAGGCTGCGCATCAAAAAACGCACAAACTTTCAAGGCGTTAATCGCGTGTTGCGGCATACGCACAGCCATGGTTTTTACACCCCGCAAGGCGAGCCAGGCATCATCCGCACTAATGGAGTTACCCATGGCATATTGGGCCGAATGTAGCCGTGCAGCAACGGACTCGTCTTTGGCGACAACAGCGCCGAGCATCACATCGGAGTGCCCAGCAACGTATTTTGTGCCAGCCACGACAGAGATATCAGCGCCCAAGGCCAAGGGGCGATAGATGTATCCAGAACCCCAGGTGTTATCTGTTGCGAGCAAGACACCATGTCGTTTTGCGACGGCAGCCATCGCGGGAAGGTCGAGCATTTCAAACAGGAGTGAACCTGGCGACTCGACATAAATCATTTTTGTTTCTGGCGTAATGAGCGCGTCAAGATCGTCTTGTGCCGCGAAGTATGTGACAGAAATTCCCAGGCCTTTGAGTAAGGCGCGGTCCAAGTTACGGACGGGGCCGTAGACGCCGTCGCAGACAAGCACATGGTCACCGGTTTTTAGAATACCCAAGAAAGCAATGTTGATTGCTGCCATCCCTGAGGGCGCGAGCACGCAGTAGGTGCCGCCTTCGAGTTGCATGAAGACTTCTTCGAGTGCACGGTGTGTGTCCATGCCAGAACGACCGTAGCTGATCGCGCGCTCACCTGCAGCACGTTTGGCAAAGACTCGTTCGAGTGCGGCGAGATTTTCAAAGCGGACTGTGCTGGTTCGCATCGAAGGAAGATTAACGGGTGCTGTGCCGGTTTCGGGATCAAACGGAGCACTGCCGATATGAAGCAGTTTAGTATCGAGATGATGCGTAGTCACGACGCGTCCTTTTAAACAGGGGTGGGCTAGATTTTCTTGAAACGAATTATGCCGTCCGCATCTAGCGAACGCGAAAGTTTTTCTTCAAAGTACAGCGCGTGCAAGTGTGCAAGGGCTTCGCCCATTGCAAACGTAGTTTGGTGTAAGTCGAGCTTACGTTTAAACATTACTGGCAGAATGTCAGTGGTTGACTGAGGTGTGGCACAGGCAGCGAGCACCTCGTCTAATCGCTCGGCGTGGTGGGCATGTTGTTGCGCGATACGCTCGTGTAGACCTGTAAAAGGTTTGCCATGCGAAGGCAGCACAAGAGTGTCCGCGGGCAGATGATTAAAGGCATTCAGTGAATTTAAATAAAGTGGCAAGGGATTGCTCAGTGGCTCATAGTCGAACACGCTTATATTGGTTGAGATCCGCGGCAAAACCATATCACCTGAAATCAAAACATTCAGGTCTGCGCAGTAGAGCGCTATATGTTCAGGAGCGTGGCCATAGCCGACAATGCCTTCCCACACATGACCATTGATCTTGAGTTTGCTGCCGTGAAGTAGGCGGACATAGGACGCAGGCATGCTTGGAACAAGACTCGGATAGTAGCTAGCGCGCTCACGCACTTGCTCCAAGGCGTCTGGATCGACCATGCCATGACGCCCAAGGTGACGCGCTGCGCTTTCACCACCGGAGGCGCCACCTTTGCTTACAGTCCAGAGCTTGGCGGTCATGTAGTCGGTCATGCTCATGAATAGTGGTGCATCCCATTGTTCGCAGAGCCAGCTGGCCAAACCTACATGATCCGGATGCATATGCGTAACGATGACCCGCAAGACAGGTAGCCCTTCTAATTGCGTTTTGAACAGCTTTGCCCATAGCGTCTTGACTTCGTCACGGCTTATGCCGCAGTCGACGATGGTCCAGCCTTGTTTGCCGTCGATGTAATCGCGCAGCAGCCATAAATTAATGTGATCCAGTGCAAAAGGCAGGGGCATACGTATCCAGCGTAAGCCTGGCGCAAGCTCCATCGTCGAGCCGGGTTTAGGCAGGGCATCGCCGAAGGGATACTGCAGTTGATGTTCAAGGGGGTTCATATAGCGAGAGTCTCCGGACTTTTACGTCTTATAACGGGCATCATAAGTTACATTGACTTAAACTGTCATGCGCCAACACAACCGAATAAAGGCAGTGTATGCCCATCATTGAATCGCAAGTTAACACCCGTTCCCCCGCCTTTGCTGAAAACGCAGCCGCGATGCAGGAAAAAGTTAAAAGCCTGCAAATACTTCTTCAACAAACAGCACTTGGCGGAAGTGAAGCGGCACGGCAAAAGCATATCGCGCGCGGCAAGCTGTTGCCACGCGAGCGTGTTGAAAAGCTGCTTGATCCAGGTACGCCGTTTTTGGAGTTATCGGGCCTTGCCGCGCACGGCATGTATAACGGGGATGCGCCAGCGGCGGGCATTATCACGGGGATAGGTCGCGTATCGGGCACCGAGTGTGTGATTGTGTGTAACGATGCAACGGTTAAGGGCGGCACTTACTATCCGCTCACGGTTAAAAAGCACTTGCGTGCGCAAGAAATCGCGCTACAGAATAATTTACCGTGTATTTATCTTGTGGACTCTGGCGGCGCGAATCTGCCGCAACAGGAAGATGTTTTTCCAGATCGAGATCACTTCGGTCGCATCTTCTATAACCAGGCAAATATGTCCGCGCAGGGCATTGCACAAATCGCTGTGGTGATGGGCTCCTGTACCGCGGGCGGAGCATACGTTCCCGCGATGAGCGATGAGTCCATCATTGTGCGTAATCAAGGAACGATTTTTCTCGGTGGCCCACCGTTGGTCAAGGCGGCGACGGGCGAGGAAGTCAGTGCTGAAGATTTAGGCGGCGGTGATGTACATACCCGCCTGTCTGGCGTTGCAGATCATCTTGCCGCAGATGATCATCATGCACTGCAGCTTGCGCGTGATGCAGTCAAAAACCTTAACCGCAAAAAGGCGATTGATCAGGTCGTGTTGCCGGCTAAGCCCCCGCGCTACGATCCGACTGAAATTGATGGCATCGTGCCGCTCGATACGCGCAAGCCCTATGATGTGCGCGAAATAATTGCGCGTATCGTGGATGACTCAGCGTTTGATGAGTTTAAAGCGCGGTTTGGCACAACACTTGTGACGGGATTTGCGCATATTCATGGCATGCCTGTTGGCATTGTGGCCAATAATGGGATTCTGTTTTCAGAGTCTGCACAAAAGGGTGCGCACTTCATTGAGTTGTGTGCACAGCGCAAGATCCCACTCGTGTTCTTGCAAAATATTACTGGGTTTATGGTGGGCCGCAAGTACGAGAACGAGGGCATTGCGCGCCACGGCGCGAAAATGGTGACTGCTGTCGCGACTGCGGCCGTACCTAAATTTACGGTCATTATTGGTGGCTCGTTTGGCGCAGGAAACTACGGCATGTGTGGCCGTGCATTCTCTCCGCGCTTATTGGTGATGTGGCCTAATGCACGTATCTCTGTGATGGGTGGTGAGCAGGCGGCGAGCGTTCTTGCGACCGTGCGACGCGAGGGCATGGAGGCTAAGGGTGAGGCGTGGAGTGCTGAGCAGGAAGCTGCATTTAAAGCGCCTATCCGCGAGCAGTATGAGCGTGAAGGCCATCCCTATTATGCAAGCGCACGATTGTGGGACGACGGTGTGATTGCCCCGTCTGATACCCGCCGTGTCTTAGCGCTGGGCTTGTCAGCTGCGATGAATGCCCCCATTCCCGAGACACGCTTCGGCGTGTTTCGCATGTAATACCTCCATAAGGAATCAAAGTGTTTACTACTTTATTGATTGCGAACCGAGGTGAAATAGCGTGCCGTGTTGCGGCGACTGCACGTCGCCTTGGGATTAAAACCATCGCTGTGTATTCCGATGCAGACGCTGAATCAAAACACGTGGCCGCATGCGATATTTCAGTTCGCTTAGGGCCGGCGCCTGCAAGCGAAAGTTATCTAAAGGCCGATGATATTTTGCGAGTGGCGCTCGCGCATGGTGCGCAGGCGATTCATCCTGGGTATGGGTTCTTGTCTGAGAACGAAGCCTTTGCTCACGCATGCGCTAAGGCAGGTATTTGTTTTGTCGGCCCACCCGCGTCAGCGATCGCCGCTATGGGTAGCAAATCTGCCGCAAAGACCTTGATGGAGAAGGCAGGCGTGCCTCTTGTTCCGGGGTATCACGGTGACGAACAGGCGCCCGAATTTTTGCAACAGCAAGCCGATACGATGGGCTACCCAGTTTTGATTAAAGCGAGTGCGGGTGGTGGTGGCAAAGGAATGCGAATCGTCACGCAAGCCAAAGATTTCATTGCGGCACTGGCCTCTTGCAAACGAGAGGCCGCCGCAAGCTTTGGGGACGATAAGGTTTTGATTGAGCGTTATTTACAAAAACCGCGTCATATTGAAATTCAAGTTTTTTCTGACACGCATAAGCAACATGTATATTTATTTGAGCGCGATTGTTCGGTGCAGCGGCGCCATCAAAAGGTAATCGAAGAGGCGCCTGCTCCGGGCATGACCGAGGCGCGTCGGCAAGAGATGGGTGAGGCAGCAATTGCCGCAGCGCGCGCCGTGAATTACGTTGGTGCCGGCACCGTAGAGTTTATTGCCGAACCCGATGGGCGATTTTATTTTATGGAAATGAATACCCGCCTACAGGTTGAGCATCCAGTCACGGAAATGATTACGGGGATGGATTTGGTTGAATGGCAGTTGCGCGTGGCAGCAGGTGAGCGTCTGCCAAAGACGCAAGATGAGCTTCAACGATGTGGGCACGCAATTGAAGCGCGCATCTATGCCGAAAATGGGGATAAAGACTTTTTGCCATCTATCGGTCGTTTAGTGCATTTGGAATTTCCAGATCACGAAGCCTTTATCAACGCGGATGTTCGGGTAGACGGTGGCGTGCGCGCGGGCGATACGATCTCCCCCTATTACGACCCGATGATCGCCAAGCTGATTGTTCGCGGTGCAAATCGAGACCAGGCGCGTGCACGTATGTTGCGCGCGCTCGCGGCAACACAAATAGTGGGCGTGCATACGAACGTTGCGTTCTTGAGTCGCTTGATGGCGGACGAGGCATTTGGCGAGGCCGACCTAGACACAGGCCTCATTGAACGACGACGAGAGACTTTGTTGCCGGCACCGATTCCTGCGACGCGAGAAGCATTGCTGCTGGCTTGCGCAGCGGTGCTTGAACAAGAAAAGGCAGTAAGTGCGCTGACGACCGATCCGTGGGCTGAACGTTGTGGCTGGCGTGTGGATGGAAGTTATCGACGCATGTTGAGCTTTCAAGACAGCGAGAGCGCACAAGAGGTGTTGATCGATATGGCTGATGGCATGACGTCGTTGACCGTCGGTGCGGAGCGCGTAGCCGTTGAGATATCGTCGCAGACAAACGGAGTAGATAGCGTGCTTCACGTAGCGCTCTTAACGCGCAGCAGCCGTGTATCAGGAACGGTTGTTCGCCAAGGGGACCGTTTTGATGTCTTTGTATCGGGCAAGTGTGAGACGGTTACCTTGAAAGATCCGCTTGCGAGTGCGGGTCAGGCGGAGGCCGATCACGCGGGTAGCTTGACTGCACCAATGCCCGGAAAAATCATTGCGATTGAGGTGAAGGCGGGTGAAAAAGTGAAACGCGGCCAAGCGCTGCTTGTGATGGAAGCCATGAAAATGGAGCACACCATCAACGCGGGCGTTGATGGTGTCGTCGAAAATGTTTATTTTGGTGTGGGTGAGCAGGTTGCTGAAGGTGCAGTATTAATCAGCCTGGAGCAGTAAGGAATTTTTATGTCACAATTAGACGTCTTTAACGAGGAGTTTTCCCATGTCACTTAAATCCTGGATCAAAGTTTTAAGCACGGCTGCTGTCATGGCCGCCGTTGCGGTGCCTGTGCAGGCACAACAGTTCTTCCGTATCGGCACGGGTGGAACTGGCGGTACCTATTACCCAGTTGGCGGCATGATCGGCAACTTAGTCACACAGCCCGGAAAGCTCGTTGCTTCGGCTGTCGCGACAAATGGTTCGGTTGCAAACGTAAACGGCATCGTGGGCGGCTCCCTTGAGTCTGGTTTTAGTCAGTCGGACGTTGCTTTCTGGGCGTTTAGCGGCACGGGAACTTTTGAAGGTAAGCCGAAAGCAGCAGACTTGCGTTTGATCGCAACGCTGTATCCTGAAAGCATTCATCTCGTTGTTAAAAAGGGCTCGGGCATTAAGTCAGTCGCCGACCTGCGCGGCAAGCGCGTTTCGATGGATGAGCCTGGCTCAGGTACGCTAGTAGATGTCCGTTTGATTATGGGCGCCTACGGTATGACAGACAAAGACGTGAAGGCGGAATACCTCAAGCACAGCCAAGCCGGTGAAAAAATGAAAGACGGCGGCTTGGATGCTTTCTTTGTCGTGGGTGGCGCACCAATTGCCGCAATTGCGGAGTTGGCCACAGGTGCGGGCGGTATTGAGCTGGTGCCGATTGTCGGACCCGAGATTGACAAGCTTCGTGGTCAGCAGCGCTTCTTCACGCCAGACACTATCGCGGCCGGAACCTACCAGGGAATCGGCGAGGTCAAAACGATCTCGGTGAACGCTCAGTGGGTGACATCAGCAAAGCAACCAGAGTCAGTTGTTTATCAAATCGTGAAGGCTGTTTACTCTGACGCGGCACAGAAAGCGCTTGCTGCTGGCCATGCAAAGGGTAAATTCATTACACCAGCAAATGCAGTTGTTGGCGCAGGAATTCCCTTCCACCCAGGCGCTGAAAAGTTTTACAAAGAAGCTGGTTTGTTGAAGTAATTTAACGCAGCGCGAGAATCTTCACGTGCTGAAACGACGCAGTAATTAGTGCATGAGGGCGGTGAACGCGCAAGCGCTGCACCGCCCTTTATTTTTAGAGAGTATGTATGCAAATCGATGAAGCGAAAGCGCAGGCCTTAACCGAAAAATTTGACCCCGAGATTCGTTTTCGGCCACTTACGCCTGTCGCGACATGGATTGTTTCCGTGTTGCTTGTCTCTTTGTCGGTCTTTCACTATTACACGGCAGGGTTTGGGTTGTTGCGAGAGTCGACCCATCGCGGCGTGCATTTGGCGTTTGTGCTGAGCCTAATTTTTTTGGTGTTTGGTTTTAATAAGAGTGCCTACAACCGAGCGCCTAAGTCGACGTGGTTCGCGCCGGGCGGAGTGCCTTTGTTTGATTGGGTCATTGCCCTTGCCCTGGCGCTCACGGTTTTATACATCCCATATATCTTTGAAGAACTAGCTTTCAAGGTTGGTAACCCCTCAACACTTGATGTAGCGATGGGCACAATCTTGATGGTCGGCTTGCTCGAAGGTACGCGCCGGGCGATGGGGTGGCCGTTGCCTATTATTGCGATCGTGTTCATGGCATACGCGATGTTCGGGCAAAGCTTTCCCGGCTTACTCAAGCACGCTGGTAACACCTGGCCTCAAATTGTTAATCACATGTACCTCACGAGCCAGGGCGTCTACGGCGTCGCTGTCGGTGTTGTCGCGACATATGTCTTTCACTTTGTGCTGTTTGGTGTTCTGGCAACGCGAATTGGGCTGGGACAGTTGTTTTTGGATGTGGCCTCGGCGGTAGCCGGTCGTTATGCAGGAGGTCCGGCGAAGGTTTCTGTATTTGGTTCCGCGATGTTTGGCATGTTGTCTGGGTCATCGATTGCGAATGCGGTGACAGTGGGATCGCTAACAATTCCAGCAATGATTCGTGTCGGTTATCCGCGACACTTTGCCGCCGCGGTTGAGGCCGCCTCGAGCACGGGTGGCCAGATCACGCCTCCGATCATGGGCGCAGCGGCTTTCTTGATGATAGAGTTTTTGAATATTCCTTATCGTGACATTGCACTGGCCGCTACGTTCCCAGCGTTCTTGTATTTTTTTGGCATGTTTATGCAGGTGCATTTCGAGGCAAAGCGCCAAAATCTGCGCGGCTTGACTGAAGAGGAAATGCCAAAGCTGAAAGAGTCGTTTCGTAAGCGTTGGCCTACGCTAATCCCGCTGTTTGTTTTGATTGGCGTGCTGGTTAGTGGCCGCACTCCTTATCTAGCAGCATTCGCTGGCATCACGGCGTGCATTGTGGTGGGCATGCTTAATCCCGCGCAGCGTTTACGCTGGCGCGACCTCTATGACGCTTTCGAGATTGGGGCTAAGTACGCATTGGCAGTGGGTGCCGCAGCAGGTACGGTTGGCATCGTGATTGGCGTCGTGACGTTAACCGGCGTGGGGTTTAAGGTTTCGTTTATTGTGATTGCCGCGTCCCAGGCCATCGCAGGTGCTGCGATGATGGTCTTGCCAGACTTTATGGCGAACATGCAAACGCTGACACTCATCGCAGCATTGACAATGACGGGGATTGTTTGCATTTTGATGGGGTGTGGAATCCCAACCACTGCCAATTACATCATCATGGTCGCGGTCGCTGCGCCCACGCTTGTGCAGTTAGGTGTGCAACCCCTAGCCGCCCACATGTTTGTTTTCTACTTTGGCATTCTTGCCGACCTCACGCCGCCTGTAGCACTTGCGGCGTATGCCGCGGCAGGGATGGCTGGAAGTGATCCATTCCAGACGGGCAATACGGCATTCAGGCTAGGCATCAGTAAATTACTTGTGCCTTTTGTCTTCGTATTTTCTCCGTCATTGTTGCTGGTGTTAAAGGGCTTTACGTGGACTGATTTTGCTATCACGCTGGTGGGGTGCATGATCGGTCTTGTGTTGTTGTCGTCGGCGTTTTCGGCGTACTTTTTGACGAATATGCAACGGTGGGAGCGCTGGCTATTTGGAATCGCATCGTTGCTGTTTATTGCCCCGGGGTGGCAGACGGCAGTGGCCGGCTTACTGGTGGCCGCGCCCGCGACTGCGACGCAACTTGTCCGCTGGCGACGACCACCTAAATAAATTTGCCGTGGCGATTGTTGTTTTTGTTTTTTAGGGGTAAAGTGGAATCACAACGTGGGGCGATGGTTGCCTCGGTTAAAACAGGAGCCCGTAGCTACTATGTTCGATATCCTGGTTTACCTGTTTGAGAACTACTACACCCCTGAGGCCTGTCCTTCAGCCGAGGTGTTGGCCAAGCGTCTCGCCGCGGCCGGGTTTGAGCACAACGACATTGACGATGCGCTCGGCTGGCTCGTCGGCCTAGCGGAAACAACCGAGCAATGCGTTGAGCTTGCGCACACGCCGGGTAACGGCAGTCGTGTGTATGCCGAATCTGAGCAACAGCATCTTGGTGCCACAGCAATTGGTTTTATTACCTTTCTTGAGGCGACGGAGGCTTTATCCCCCGCGCTACGTGAAATCGTGATCGACCGCGCCATGGCGACCACAGACGGTCCGGTGTCTTTACAAAAAATCAAAATCATCGCTTTGATGGTGCTCTGGAGTCAGGAGGCCGAAGTCGACCACTTGATTCTTGAAGAGCTCCTGCGTGACGATGGTGACCGCTTGTTGCACTGATAGGTCCGTTGTCTTCGGTGTCCTCGTCTTATTGTGGTCGGTTTGCCCCTAGCCCGAGCGGGCCCCTGCATGCGGGGTCGGCTGTGGCCGCCGTAGCAAGTTTTGTCGATGCCCGCGCCAAGGGCGGAAAATGGCTATTGCGCATTGAGGATTTAGACACGCCTCGTAATGCGCCCGGAGCCGTCGAGACGATTTTAGGTCAGCTGCAGGCACTGGGAATGGATTGGGATGACGACATCGTCTTTCAATCTCGTCGAATACATGCCTATCAGTCTGCTTTTGACACGCTTCTTTCGCTAAATCGCGTTTATCCTTGTGGGTGCACGCGTCGGGAAATTGCGGACTCTGCTGTTCAAGAGGCGTCAATGCGTCCAAATGGAGAGCGTCCCTACCCTGGAACTTGTCGTTTGGGGCTACCAGCAGGCCGTCAGGCGCTTTCTTGGCGAGTGCGAGTACCTGAGGGGCTCTATCGGTTTGAAGACCGCTGGCAAGGCTGGAAAGAGCAAGAGGTCGCGCGCGCGGTGGGTGACTTTGTCATCAAGCGTGCAGACGGCATCTGGGCGTATCAGCTCGCCGTGGTGGTTGACGACGCGGCACAACAGATTACGGATATAGTAAGAGGTGAAGACTTACTTACAAGCACCGCAAGACAAAACATGCTTCGGGAGCTGTTTGGGTACCCACAACCGAACGTTTTGCATGTGCCTCTGGTGATGGATCAACAAGGCCAGAAGCTCTCAAAACAAAATGGTGCGACGGCGCTTGACTTGAGCCGTCCACTTGAAGTCTTGCAGCAGGCATGGGTAGACTTGGGGTTTGAAAGAGTCGCTGCTAATAAGATAGAGACATTTTGGTCTACCGCCATGTCTGTTTGGGCGCAAGAGCCGAGTCGTGCTAACTTGCACGGCAATCACCAGCGCCCGTATGATCCGCGCTAGCTTGAATTAACGCATTGATCCGACCACCAGTTTTGTGTGTGCGGGTCAGAATGGATAAGAATGACTAAGACACTAATAATTGCTGAGAAACCCTCGGTCGCCCTTGATATTTCGAGGGCGCTAGGCGGTTTCACGCGCGAGGGCGACTACTTCGAGAACGATAAGTACGTGCTGTCGTCGAGCGTTGGGCACCTGTTGAGCTTGGTGGCGCCAAATGATCCGGTCAAGGGAAAGTGGAGCTTCACGCATCTGCCAGTGATTCCCCCCCAGTTTGAGCTTGGACCCAGCGACAAGAAATCTGCCGAGCGCCTCAAGATGTTGGTGCGACTGATTAAGCGCAAGGACGTTTCAGCACTGATCAATGCATGTGACGCCGGTCGTGAGGGTGAGCTAATTTTTCGCTACATCGAACAGTATGCGTCGCAAAAAAAGCCGGTACAGCGCTTATGGTTGCAATCCATGACGCAAGACGCGATTCGTGAGGCGTTCACGCATTTACGATCAGACGAAACGATGAAACCGCTGGAGGCTGCAGCGAGGTCGCGCGCCGAGGCAGATTGGCTGGTCGGCATTAATGGCACACGCGCCATGACAGCGTTTAATAGCAAAGATGGCGGCTTCTTCAAGACGCCGGTTGGGCGTGTCCAGACTCCGACGTTGGCCATTGTGTTTGAGCGGGAAGAAAAAATCCGTCGCTTTGAGCCGCGCAACTATTGGGAAGTGCGCGCGACGTTTGTTGCCGCTGGCGGCTTGTATGAAGGCCGTTGGTTTGATCCAAGCTTCAAAAAGAATCCAGAGGATCCCGCGCAACACGAATCGCGCTTGTGGGCCGAGGCGGCAGCAAAGAGTGTCGTTGCAGCATGCCGTGACCAGCCGGGCATTGTTAATGAAGTCGCAAAGCCTAAAACGGAAGCTGCTCCCGCATTATTTGACTTGACCTCCTTGCAACGTGAGGCCAACGGACGGTTTGGCTTTTCAGCGAAGACGACCTTGTCACTCGCGCAAAGTCTTTACGAGCGCCATAAGGCGTTGACGTATCCACGAACAGACTCAAAGCATCTGCCAGAGGATTACATCAATACGGTGAAAGGAACGATGGACGCGCTGGCTGAGGGTAGTGGCGTAAGCAGGGCCTTAGCGCCCCATGCCGCTACCATTACGAAGAACGGTTGGGTAAAGCCGAATAAGCGCATCTTCGATAACAAGAAAGTGTCTGATCACTTCGCGATCATTCCGACCTTGCAGATCCCGAAAGAGCTAAGCGAAGCAGAAGCCAAGCTCTATGACTTAGTCGTTAAACGTTTTCTGGCAATCTTTTTCCCAGCGGCTGAATTCCGTCTAACCACGCGCACAACCATCGTGCAGTCACATCAGTTCAAGTCCGAGGGCAAGGTCCTGGTGTCCCCCGGCTGGTTGGCCGTGTGGGGCCGCGAGGTACAGGGCGAAGACGCCACACTGGTTGCGGTAGCCGAAGGCGAGAAAGTTCGTACGGAAGAGGTCGAGACGGTTGCGTTAGTGACTAAGCCGCCGGCACGCTACAACGAAGGTACGTTGCTGTCCGCAATGGAAGGCGCGGGCAAGCTCGTAGACGATGATGAGTTCGCGCAAGCAATGTCGGAGCGTGGTCTGGGTACTCCGGCCACTCGCGCGTCGATCATTGAAGGTCTGCTCAATGAGAACTACTTGCGTCGTGAGGGTCGCGACTTGGTGCCGACGGCGAAGGCACGTCAATTGATGACGCTGCTTAATGGTTTGGATGTTAAAGAATTGACCTCGCCCGAGCTCACCGGTGAATGGGAGCATAAGCTCAAGCAAATCGAACAGGGTGAGCTTGAGCGCCTGGCCTTCATGCAAGAAATTGCCCAGATGACTCAAATCATTGTGAAGCGCGCAAAGGAATATGACCGTGACACGGTGCCGGGTGATTATGTGAGTTTGCATACGCCTTGCCCGAAATGCGGAGCAGAGGTAAAAGAAAACTATCGCCGTTACGCATGTACAAAATGTGACTTTTCGATTGGTAAGCATCCTGGCGGACGCACCTTTGAGCCCTCTGAGGTTGAGACACTCATCACTGATAAGCATATTGGTCCGCTGCAGGGCTTCATCAGCAAAATGGGTCGCCCTTTTGCTGCCATTTTGAAGCTCGATCCCGACTCAAAGCTCGAGTTTGATTTTGGTCAGCGTGATGAAGAATCGAATGAGCCGGTAGACTTTTCTGGCCGCACAGCACTTGGGCCGTGCCCGAAGTGCACAGCACCGGTTTACGAGCATGGTATGAGTTACATCTGCGAGAAATCGGTTGGGCCGGAGCGCAGTTGCGATTTCCGTTCTGGCAAAGTGATTCTGCAACAAGAAGTAGGCCCCGATCAAATGGTGAAGTTACTGGCGACCGGGAAAACGGATTTGTTAGAAGGCTTTATCTCGAGCCGTACGAACCGCAAGTTCAAGGCGTATCTCGCGCGTGGAGCAGATGGCAAGGTGAGCTTTGAGTTTGAAGCACGCCCTGACAAGCCAGGCCGTAAAACCGCAACGAAAACCGCGACTAAGACGGCGGCTAAGACGGCGGCTAAGACGGCGGCTAAGACGCCCGCTAAGAAAACCACCAAAACGGTGACTAAGACTGCTACGAAGACTGCAACAAAAACAGCTGCGAAAAAAGCGGTTGTGAAGAAAGCCGCTAAGAAGGCAGTTAAGAAGGTCGCAAAAAAAGCCGCCAAAACGACCGCGAAGGAATAAGGGTCGTTAATGAGCGTGCAGGCGGTAGTTAAGCGGGTCACCATCCCGCAGTTGATGGCGTGCAAACGTCAGCGCAAAATTGTCGCGCTGACTGCGCATAGTGCCCCAGTGGCGCGTGCGATCGACCCGCATGTCGACTTTGTTTTGATTGGCGACTCCACCGCAATGGTGGCGTATGGACTGCCGAATACGCTGTCGATTTCTTTAGAGACGATTGCGCAGCACACGGCTGCCGTCGCGCGGTCAACGCAACGTGCATGCATCGTCGCGGACCTCCCCTTCGGTAGCTATCAGGAGTCTCTTGCGCAAGCCTTTCGTAGTGCTGGCTATCTGTTGAGCCAAGGGGCCGACGCAGTCAAGCTTGAGGGCGGGGCAATTATGGCCGAAACGATTCAATATCTATCCTCCAGGGGGATTCCTGTGTTGGCGCATATTGGCTTGATGCCGCAGTATGTGAATACGATGGGTGGTTATTTGTCGCAAGGTAAGTCTCCGGAAGAGGCGGCGCGTATTCGTGCGGATGCCCATGCGGTCCAACGTGCTGGTGCCTTTGGTGTCGTGCTTGAGGGTGTGCAGGAGGCGTTAGCCGCGGAGATCACTGCGCAAGTTTCCATCCCGACGATTGGTATCGGCGCTTCGCCCGCGTGCGATGGCCAAATTTTGGTAACAGAAGATATTCTGGGATTAAGTGGCGAGCGCGTGCCGAAATTTGTCAAACGGTATGCCGATCTCGATACAATGATGCGCAAGGCGGTTGAGCAATATGCCGAAGATGTGCGCAGTGGAGCGTTCCCTGAGCCTCAACATTGTTTTGGTGTGAAAAGCACCTGATTTTAAGAAGCGTCACCCATGACAACAGCAGAGAAACCTTGGCATATTGTTCGACTTTCCAAGGTGCACGGCAACGGTGTATTTGCAGCGCGCAACATCCCAGAAGGTACGCGCATCATTGAGTATGGTGGCAAAACCATCAGTAGTAAGGAAGCTGATCGTAGGCATCCAACCAACCCAGATGATCCATTCCATACGTTTTTCTTTTCCTTAAGCTCTGGCAAGATCATCGACGGTGATGATCATGGTAATGACGCGCGGTGGATTAATCACGCCTGTGAGCCAAACTGCGAGAGCAGCGAGGGCAAGGGTGGCAAGCGCGTGCATATCGTTGCTAAGCGAGACATTAAGCGCGGTGAAGAGCTGAACTACGATTATGGCTTGGTTATTGATGACGAGAAGCTCACCAAAAAGCTGAAGATGCAGTACGAATGCCGGTGTGGCGCGGCAAGTTGCCGTGGAACAATGTTAGGTATCCCAGAAAAAAAGGCCAAGAAGGCCAAGAAAAAAGCCTAAGTCGCCTGAACAGCCAAACAATGGCTTAAACGAGTTGCCACCACGCTAAGCCTAAGGCACCAAGTGCGCCGAACGTGAGCATGGTGCGCAAGCGAAACATCCAGCTGGGGATCAGCTCTGGCACTTTGCGCATAAGCATCCCATCTAACACCCATTGCAGTGCTAAACCAGCCATCAGCATTCTCAATCCAACGTCAGGCAGCGCAAGGGTTGCGAACCAACCAATCAGCGCTGGAATGACGCTCCAGACAAAAAGGGTGTCGCGCGGAGCGTTTGCTGGGGCGTGAATGGCTAGGCCCCACCACAACGCACCGACAAAACTTAAGATAATCGCGCCGTACATGATCAGTGCAGTGAGTGCGAGCAGCGGATCTATCCCGGTTCCAGCGAGCGTAGACAACGCCAAAGCCCAAAAGGGTGTGAGCCCAAGCAAGCCTGGCAATAGTGCGGCCCGGGGAATGCGGGTAGGGAGGGGCCTGTTTGCGGATGAGAGTAGATCAGACATAATCACAATATTACCAAGCGCAAAGAATCACAGAACCATTAATCGTGAACGAAATAAGACAAATTGCGCTCGCTGCGCTACAGGAAAGGTCTTGGGACGCAAAAGCAGCGTGGATTGCACGGGCTGACGCTTGCGCACCTATTGACCTTGAGGTCGACCTCAGAGGGAATAGCGGGCCAACTACGTCCCTCCCCGGACGCCCTGCCCTGGATTTTGTGCCGCCGGCAGGATTGTTGTCGCGCAGCGTGCATACGCTGGAGGGTCGCGCCGTGCTGATCCACGCCTTGGCACACATTGAGTTCAATGCGATTAACCTCGCCTTGGATGTTGTATGGCGATTTTCTGGCATGCCTGAAAAGTTCTACCGCGACTGGATGGGTGTTGCACGTGAAGAGGCGGAGCATTATCGATTGTTGTCGGAGCATTTGGCCGGCTTAGGCTATTGCTATGGCGACTTCCCTGCACATGATGGGCTATGGGAAATGGCAGAGCGGACACAAGAGGACATACTGGCACGTCTGGCGCTTGTGCCGCGCACGCTTGAGGCGCGTGGACTCGATGCATCGCCCGCTGTCAGACACAAGCTCGCAAGTGGCGGTGACCGCCGGGGCGCTGAAATTGTTGACCTGATTTTGCGCGAAGAAATTGGGCATGTTGCGATTGGAAACTATTGGTATCGGTGGCTGTGTACGCAGCGGGGCGTTGATCCGGTTGCGCATTACGCTGAGCTAGCTTTAACCTATCGTGCCCCAAAGCTTAAAGGGCCCTTCAATGTGCAAGCGCGGATGGCCGCAGGCTTTGAGCCTGAGGAGATCGAAGCGCTGCAAAGACAGTAACGCGACAGAGGTCAGCCATGTCTGAAGTGCAGAACATTCTTTTCATCATGGCCGATCAGTTTCGTGCGGATCATCTTGGCTGTGAAGGCCACCCATATTTAAAAACGGCGAACCTCGATGCACTGGCTAAACGCGGGGTAAGGTTTAGTCGAGCTTTTGTAAATTCCGGCGTATGCGGACCTTCGCGCATGAGCTATTACACGGGGCGTTATCCTTCAAGCCACGGAACGACGTGGAATCGCGTACCGCTCGCGATCGGTGAAGTCACGTTAGGGGAATACTTAGAACGCGCAAAACGAGACCTTGTGTTGGCTGGAAAGACCCATGTGATCCCAGATGTGGTGGGCTTGCAGCGCTTAGGGATTGATGGGCAGTCTGAGCTGGGCTATTTGCTTAGGCGCGGTGGTTTCAAAGAAATTGATCGCTACGATGGTCATCATCCGCCAGGACAAGAAAGTGGTTACCCCGCGTACTTAAGGCAACACGGATACGTATCTGATGATCCTTGGACCGACTACGTGATCGCAGGCGTGGATGCCAAGGGCGAGGTGGTGAGTGGCTGGAACATGCGTAATGTTTATCTGCCTGCCCGAGTCGCAGAGCCGCACTCTGAAACAGCCTACATGACCGATCAGGCGCTGTCCTTCATGCGCAACAAGGGCGATACGCCCTGGGTGTTACACCTGAGCTACGTCAAGCCGCATTGGCCCTATATGGCGCCTGCGCCGTATCACAACAGGTACAACGCGGATCAATGCTTACCTGTTGTGCGTAGTGAGCAGGAAAAGATCGATGCACACCCAGTTGTGGCGGCGTACCGGCAGCATGAAGAAGGTCAAAACTTTAGTCGCGATGAGTGTATCCGTACTGTGCGACCAGCGTATCAGGGGTTGATTCATCAGCTCGATGATCATCTGGGCAGGTTGTTTGATTACATGGAAGGCGCGGGTTTGATGAAAAATACGATGATCGTATTTACGTCGGATCACGGAGACTTTTTAGGCGACCATTGGCTCGGTGAAAAGGAATTGTTTTACGATGCGATACAACGCGTTCCCTGCATTGTGATGGATCCGGACGCTCGGGCTGACGTCACGCGCGGGACCGTTGATAACAGAATGGTAGAGGCCGTCGACTTCGTGCCAACATTCTTAGACGCACTGGGCGTAGAAGGTGCTTCACAGCGCATCGAAGGGATGAGTTTGTTGCCCTTGCTGCGAGGTGAGACTCCTGTGTGGCGAGAGGCTGCGTTTTCAGAGTTGGACTACAGCTTCAGACAAGCTCGCTTGTTGTTAAACAAAACGCCACAACAGTCGCGGGCGTATTCCATGCGAACGGATCGATGGCGCTACGTGTATTGGCTCGACGAACCAGAGCAATTATTTGATTTGGAAACAGACCCGCAAGAATTGCAGGATCTAGGACGCGACCCAGGACATTTAGCGACGCGAGAACAACTCAGAAGTCAGCTTTTTGATTGGATGGCGCGCCGCAAGAGACGCGTCACCATGTCTGACGAAGAGGTGGTGCGCGCAACGCACGCACACAAGCGGGCGGGTGTTTTCTTTGGCCAATGGTAGAGCAGGTCAAAAAAATCGGGCCCTCAACAGAGGGCCCGATTAATGAAGCAGATTAGGTCTTTATGTGTCGATTCAGCGCGCTTAAGACCGCTTTAAACGACGCCGTCACAATGTCGCGGTCAACCCCAACGCCAAAACCCGTTGGCGCATCACCGATGCGAACCTCGACGTAGCACGCAGCGCGTGTATCTGTCCCGGTCCCGATGGCGTGTTCGTGATAATCCATGATTCTTACTGGCTCGCCCAAGGAATCCACGAAAGCGGAGATTGCACCGTCACCCCGGCCTGTGAGGGCGCGACGTTTGCCGTCTACATCAAACTCCACTTCGATGGTGAAGTGTTGGCCTTCTGCCGCAGATGGATCGCCGGTGATGCGATGCTTGATCAGAGTCCAGGGCTGTGTCTGCGCCAGGTATTCAGAGTTAAAGATGTTGTAGACATCAGCAGCAGTAACTTCGCGACCGGTTTCATCTGTTACGCGCTGAATGGCGCGACTGAATTCAATTTGCAAACGACGCGGCAAGGCAAGACCATGCTCTTGTTCAAGCAAGTAGGACACACCGCCCTTACCGGATTGGCTATTGACGCGAATCACGGCGTCGTAGCTACGACCAAGATCGGCTGGATCGATTGGCAAGTAAGGAACTTCCCAGATAGCATCGGCTTGCTGTACGGCGAAGCCTTTTTTAATGGCATCCTGATGGGAGCCTGAAAACGCAGTGAAGACCAAGTCTCCCGCGTACGGGTGACGAGGATGAACGGGCAACTGATTGCAAAACTCAACGCAGCGCCGGACTTCATCGATATCCGAAAAGTCTAGGCCCGGATGAATGCCTTGGGTGTAAAGGTTCAAGGCAAGAGTGACGATGTCAACATTACCGGTACGCTCGCCATTGCCGAACAAGCAGCCCTCTACGCGATCTGCCCCCGCCATCAAACCAAGTTCGGCCGCAGCAACGGCAGTACCACGGTCGTTGTGTGGGTGCAAGCTGATAACGATGCTGTCACGCTTATTCAGATTGTTGTGCATGTACTCGATCTGATCCGCATACATGTTGGGGGTTGTCGCCTCAATCGTTGCAGGCAAGTTATAAATAATTTTGCGTTGGGGTGTTGGCTTCCAGATCTCAGTGACAGCATTACAGACCTCGAGAGCAAAGTCGGGCTCAGTGGTGCTGAAGACTTCTGGGGAGTATTCGTAGAGCCACTCTGTTTGTGGATACTTTGCCATGTTGTCCATGACACATTGCGTGCCTTCAACGGCAACTTGCTTGACCTGTTCGCGATTCATGTTGAACACGATACGGCGAAACCCTGGCGCGCAGGCGTTGTACAAATGGATCATTGCGCGCTTGGCGCCCGCAGCAGATTCGACGGTGCGCTCGATTAGTTCTGGACGAGCTTGTGTCAAAGCGATAATCGTGACATCGTCAGGAATGAGGTTGTCGTCGACAAGCTTGCGAACAAAATCAAAGTCGGTTTGTGAGGCCGAGGGAAAACCAACCTCAATTTCTTTAAAGCCAATCTTGAGCAACATATCGAAAAAACGCAGTTTGCGCTCTACGCTCATGGGTTCAATCAGCGACTGGTTTCCGTCCCGCAAATCGGTGCTCATCCAGACGGGAGGATGAGTGATTCGTTTGGTAGGCCAGGTGCGCTCAGAAAAGTCGCGCTCAAAAGGCTTGAATGGGATGTACTTGGTGGCTGGATTCGACAGCATGATGGTCCTCTTTAGGCCAACGGTCCGTTACCGGAATTTATAAAATGGGGTGGGGGTACTGCGAGGTGGCGGGTGGTTGCCGGACTGCCACGGGGCCCTAGGCCCGGCAACCGATCGCTAGTAGTAGCGCTAGTAGACCGGTCGTTACAACGAAATCGCCACGCACGAGTGAACGCAGGCCTGAAAAGGCCTTGTGGTTTGCGAGGGGGCGAGCATGGCCCGCGAGCGTTGCGTTCATAGCCGTTAGTCGAACACAAAATGCAGATCAGCGCAAGCTTGGAGCGCCAATGCACCAAAAAGGGGCCTGTTCATGTGAAGCGAATGTGTGATTAAGCCAACATCGTGGGCCTGCGCGGCGTATCGATGTTTTTCGGGGGTTGAGGCTCCGTTGGCGGTGCTTTAGGCAGCAAGGCTTGTTCCAGCGCAGCCTTTTGCTCGCGGGCCAGTGCGATCTTACGAACGCGGCCACTTCGCACTTGCGCGAGTGTGGTTTGTAAATTTCCCACAGTAAGGGGGGCAGATTGATCTTTCCAGACCCAGCTCAAGACCTCAAGCGCTTCGACGCTTAGTCCCGCAAACAGTTTTCTGGTTTCAGAGAGCGGCACGAGTGCCGAGCGACCACGCCGTAGACTCCCTTTCAGCCAGCTCGAGATGAGGTTCAAGGCAATTAAGGCAAGAGTCACGACAATAGCCCACCAAAAATATTTTTGGTATTGCATGACAAAATCTACGACTGTCCTACCTAAAACCTCGGCTAGCCCGGTTGCGTTGAAGCTAAATTCCAGCCAGCTCTTGCCGCGCGCCAAAATTGTTTGCACGCAATAGAGTAAAACGGCCAAAATGGTGAGCACCACCGTGACCCGTATTAATAGTCTAGGCAGCGCTAGGCGCAGCAAGGTGTTGCCAAGCAAATAGGCATCTTTTCGCAGGTCGGCGGTGTTTTGTGTGATCATCATGCAAAATATTGTACCTATGAGCCGCAATTTTCTCGAGCTTCGTCTTGGCCAAAGCCTGACATTAACCCCCGCACTGCAACAGTCCATCAAACTGTTGCAGCTGTCGGCGCTCGAATTAGAGGCTGAAATTGCCCGCGCTCTAGCGGAAAATCCGTTGCTTGAGCAAGAGGGCGAGGGGCTGCAGACGCCGGCGGCGGCTGCAATTGCCCATCCTGGGGACGGACCGATATATGAAGGGGACGCTAAGGAACAGGCGCAAGCCGAGGCTGATTTTGCATCAGACGAGAGATATGACGATAGTCGCAGCTCGGAGCGAGACCGTATCGAGTTTTCTTCAGAGCCCCGCGGTTCGCGGGATGATGACTTTCCGGAGCGACCCGAGCCTGCGCGTGAAAGTAATTTGCGCGAACATCTTTTAAGTCAGTTGGGGACCACACGGCTCGGCGCGAGGGACGCGGCCTTAGTTGAGTTATTAATCGAGGAGCTCAACGAAGATGGATTTCTTGCCTCTCCGCTTGATGAAATCGCGAGCTGGATGAAGCCTGAGCTAGGGCTTGAGGAAGAGGACTTCAACGCGCCGTTGCGAATGCTGCAATCGTTTGATCCGCCTGGTGTTGGTGCGCGAGACCTCGCAGAGTGTTTGACGCTACAAGTGCAATTTGCTGAGCCAGATAGGTTTCCAGAGTTGTCAGAGGCGCGGATACGAGAGCTTACTCGCGCCCTGTGTCAGCGGCATCTCGCTGTGCTTGCAACAGGGAACATGGCTAAGCTAAGAGAGCTGCTTGCCTGTGAGCTTGAAGAGCTGCGCAGTGTTCATGCTGTGATCTTAAGGCTGAACCCCAGGCCAGGAAGTGCATGGAATAAGCCGGCAGCCGATTTTGCGGTGCCAGACGTGATTGTGCGCAAGACGAGAAAGGGTTGGGTGGCATCGTTAAATGAGTCCATCATGCCTAAGTTGCGTGTTAATGCCCTCTATGCGGAAGCACTAGGGAGCCCGCGCGGGGGAGCAAATAGCGCACTGCACGGGCAACTGCAAGAGGCGCGCTGGATGATACGAAATGTGGCGCAACGCTTTGAAACGATTCTGCGCGTATCGGAGGTGATTGTTCATCACCAGCAGGGTTTCTTTTTGAAGGGCTGGGCAGCCGTAAGACCCCTTACGCTTAAAGATGTGGCCGGCGAGCTAGGGATGCATGAGTCGACCATCTCGCGTGCAACGACGCAAAAGTTTATGGTGACACCTTTTGGCACAGTGGAATTAAAACGTTTCTTCAGCACAGGACTTGCAACAGAAGGCGCAGAGGCCACTTCATCTACGGCCGTGCAAATGCGGATACAGGTGTTGATTAATCAGGAAGACCGTCGTCGCCCATTATCAGATAGTCAGCTAGCAAAATTACTAGACGAGGATGGCATTACGATCGCACGACGTACTGTTGCCAAGTATCGGGAGCTGTTACGCATACCGACCGCGCCTTTGCGTAAGTCGCAGGCGGGCGTTGGCTAAGACAGGGGTGATGCTTAGCCGCCGATGGTTGATTCAGTGCTAGGTGCTGGACAGTCTGCCACTTTGCCCCAGGCGTTGTTGGGCGCACAGTGTTTGTTCCGCGCGTTTTGGATGCAGCTTGGGCGTTGAAAAAAGCCTTGTTTCGCGCACTGTTCCAAATCTTTTTTAAGTGCTTGTTGCCAAGCGCCGCCAAGCGGCGCAGCAATAGTGCCCGCACTGCTTGGCGAAGCTGGTTGTGGTTTAGCGTTAGCACCAACACCAGGCAAACCCAGGTCTACTGTTGCCACATCTCTTGGTCCTGTCGGCAAACCTCGCCCAGCAGCACTCGCTTCATAATCGCGACGCTCTGAACTTTTTTCATCGTCGTCATCGCCATCTTCGTCGGAGCTCTTGCCACTGGAGTTGGCATCTTCATACGAGGCAATCACGGCTTCAATGGTCCACTCGATAGGAGCCATTTCGCGTGGGACGCCGAGCGTGCCGTCAATCCGCGGTTGAGGTGGCTGTGGCGCACGGGGTTTGCCGTCGGCGTCGAGCACCGCAGCAGCATCGGAGGTGGGCGCTGACGCGACCGAAAGAGGGGCTTGTCCGACCAGCCAAGTCCCTAGCTGTATTCCACCCTGCCAGGCAGCAATGCCAGCAACAAGCAAAAGCAAGAAAAGGATGCGCCAGGACATAAGTGATCTTTGGGGGCTGAAACGTTAAACCTTGTCTGCGAACACTTGGCCGCCGTGCTCACGCATTGCATGAAAACGAATCGCAGGATAGCGCTCTTCGGCAACCCGTAATTGTGCGATGGAGGAAACAAGAAAGGCCGGTGCTTCGACAACATCATAGGCGATATGGCCAGCGTTAGCATCTATGAATTTACGCAATTCTTTAGGGTCTTGGGCTGTGATCCATCGCGCCATGTTGTAGCGTGAAGGCATTAACCTGGCCTCCGCCCCATACTCGGCCTGCAGGCGGTGGGCGACTACCTCAAACTGCAGTTGACCCACTGCACCGAGTAGCAGCGCGCCACCAGCTGCCATGGGACGAAACACTTGGATTGCGCCCTCTTCTCCTAACTGCAAGAGGCCGGTGCGTAGCTGTTTTGTTCGCAATGGATCTTTCGTTTCGACAGCCTGAAATAGCTCCGGGGCAAAGAAAGGCAGGCCAGTGAAATGCAGCGCTTCACCCTCAGTCAACACATCGCCAAGATGGAGGATGCCATGGTTGGGGATGCCAATCACATCCCCGGCATAGGCTTCGTCAACGAGTTCACGCCGCTGGGATAAAAAAGATACAACGTTGTTAGGACGAATTTCTTTGTTGTTTCGCGACACCTTCAGACGCATACCGCGCTCAAAGCGACCAGAACTTACGCGCACGAAGGCGACGCGATCCCGGTGTGCCGGATCCATATTGGCCTGCACTTTAAAGACGACACCTGTGAACTTCGGTTCTTCGGGGTGGACGACACGCTCTAGCGCTTGACGCGAACCTGGGGGCGGTGCCTGATCAACCAGGGCATCAAGAACTTCTTGTACGCCGAAATTGTTGATAGCCGAGCCAAAGAAAACCGGTGTTTGCTTACCTGCCAAAAAGGCCGCACGATCAAACACTGGCGCGGCAGCTTGAATCAATTCGATTTCACCTTTGGCTTGTTCGAACGTTGCGCCAAAGCGAGTAGCAATTTCTGGGTTGTCTAAACCGTCAATGAAATCATCGCCGCTGTCGTTGCGACGTTCTTGTCCTGCTCGAAACAACCGCATTCTGTCGCGTTGGATATCAAACACGCCACCAAAGGCTTTTCCCATACCAACCGGCCAGGAAAAAGGGACGGCGTCCATGCCAATGTGTTGTTCGATTTCGGAGAGCAGCTCAAGAGGATCGCGAACCTCGCGGTCCATCTTGTTAATGAACGTAATGATGGGCGTATTCCGTGCGCGGCAAACCTGCAGCAGACGAATTGTTTGGGGCTCAACACCGTTGGCCGCATCGATTACCATCAGTGCTGCATCCACCGCGGTCAGTACCCGGTACGTGTCTTCAGAGAAGTCTTGGTGTCCAGGCGTATCAAGTAGATTAATAACGCAGTCGCGGTACTCCATTTGCATCACGGAGGAAGCGACAGAAATGCCGCGCTGCTTTTCGATTTCCATCCAATCAGAGGAGGCATGTCGAGAGGCTTTGCGCGCTTTCACGCTGCCGGCGATCTGAATGGCGCCCGCGAAAAGCAATAGCTTTTCGGTAAGCGTCGTTTTACCCGCGTCGGGGTGAGAGATGATTGCGAACGTTCTGCGTCGCGCGACTTCTGCTTGAATACTCATGGTGGCGGATTTTACAGGCTGAGCAAGTCAGCCTGTATGCGTGCATTTACTTGGTGAAAAGGGCCGGACGGCGTGGACGATTGGCGGAGGCGGGTGCCCCAGAGCCGGTGCGTACCGGTGCGCCAGCACTACGGCCTGACCCAGCCTCCGAGCGGCTATTTGCATGTGGTGCGCGAGCTGTGCTCGACCCTTCCCGGCGAGGTTGCCCGACGCCCTGACCGGGACGCCCCGAACCTGAGCCGGCGGGCCCGCTAGGGCGTGCCGAGCGCTGTGGTGGGCGACGCGGGGCATCACGACGGCCTGCTGCGCGTGCATCATCGTCAGCACCATGCGAGGAGGCGGGTGAGGCCGTCCATCCGGTTGGCGCAGGCAACTGAGGGATTTGCTTCTTAATTACACGCTCAATCGCCTTGAGGTATTTGATCTCACTTGAGTCGACGAGCGAGACGGCCGAGCCGGCAGCACCTGCGCGACCCGTGCGACCTATCCGGTGCACGTAGTCTTCAGGAATATTGGGTAGCTCAAAGTTAACGACCTGAGGCAATTGATCGATATCGAGACCCCGAGCAGCAATATCGGTCGCAACCAGTACAGCAACCTTGCCCTTTTTAAAATCGTCTAGCGCGCGCGTGCGTGCAGCCTGGCTTTTATTGCCGTGGATCGCAGAGGCGGAGAGCCCATCCTTCACGAGTTTCTCGGCGAGCCGGTTTGCGCCATGTTTTGTACGGGTGAATACGAGAACCTGATGCCAACCGCTTTCACGAATAATATGGCTAAGAATATCGCGCTTGTGCGCTTGATCAACCATATGCACGGTCTGATCGACTCGCTCTGCGGTCGTATTACGCGCGGCGACGGACACTTCGCTCGCGTTGTTTAGGACTCCTTTCGAAAGCTCGCGAATCTCGTCGGAAAACGTGGCAGAGAACAAAAGGTTCTGACGCTGACGCGGCAGCATTGCCAAAATCTTGCGAATATCGCGAATAAAGCCCATATCGAGCATGCGATCGGCTTCGTCGAGCACGAGGATTTCAACGCCGGACAAATCGACGGTGCGTTGTTGGCAGTGGTCAAGTAGACGACCGGGCGTTGCGACCAAAATATCGATCGGTTTACGGAGTGCTGAAATCTGTGGGTTGATGTTGACACCACCGAAGATCACCATGGAAGAAATTTTTGTGTGTACACCGTAGGTTTTCACAGACTCTTCGACCTGAGCAGTTAGCTCACGGGTTGGAGTGAGGATCAACACACGGGGGCGACCAGGCTTGCGCAATTCGATTGGTTTGGCCAATAGCATGTGCAAGATAGGTAATGTGAAGCCGGCTGTTTTGCCGGTTCCGGTTTGTGCTGCCGCCAACAGGTCTCCACCCGCGAGTACGCGCGGAATGGCCTGGGCTTGAATAGGGGTGGGCGCGGTGTAGCCAGCATCAGCAATAGCGCGCAAAAGGGAATCAGCCAACCCGAGGTCAGCAAAGGTAGTCATAGTAGACAAGAGAACAGCTCCATCGTCGTGCCGGTCCACAAGTGAATGTGGACTCCAATCGGGGCAGACGAACAGGGAGTAAAAACGCCTTGGAGGCGAGCGCCCACAGAGTTGGGGCTTAGCGAGGCACGAGGACTGGAACGTTGTGCCGTAGCATCATTGTACGCTAATGAGCTAGGTTACGCCACCTTAGCAACATTAATGAGAGGCTCGCCGCGAGAGAAGTGCCCAACGTTTTCAAGAAACTTCTCAGCCATGCGTTGCAAAATTGCATCTGAAAACCCGGCCGTGTGCGGTGTGCAAATCACGTTAGGCATGTCCCAAAGAGGGGAGTCGGGTGAAAGCGGTTCTTGTGCAAACACATCTAGATACGCACCAGCCAGGCGGCCATTCTGTAACGCATCAATCATGGCTGGCTCGTCGATTACTACGCCGCGCGAAATATTCACGATATGTGCGGAAGGCTTCATTAGGCTGAGAGCCTCAGCAGAGACTAGGTTTGTCGTCAGCGAGGTCAGCGGACATGCAAGCACAAGCCAATCTGTTTTGGGCAAGACGGAGTGAAAGTCAGCAAACGAGACAACGGGAATGTCAGGAATAGTCGATGAGGCAGACTGCCGGACCACAATAATTTTTAAGCCGATTGCGCCGAGCCATGCAGCAAGCTTTTGGCCAATAGGACCCCAACCAACGATCGTCGCAGTTTGCCCTTCGAGTTCCGGTGGTTGCCCCACTTTAAAGAAAGGCTCCCACGCATGAGCACGCTGAGCGCGTGCGAGTTGGGGAAAGCGACGCCCTAAAGACAATAAGCCCGTCAAGGCGGTTTGTGCCACGATCCCTGCACTCGCACCAGAAGAGTTTGTGACCGTCACGCCTCGCGCCATGAGGTCGAGAAATATCTGACGATCAACCCCGGCTGAGTGAATGTGGACCCACTGTAGTGCCTTAGAGTTACGCATTGCATCGTAGACGTACTGCGTTTCGGGAACGATGTGGTGTTTGGTTGAAGCGGCCGTCACGTCGCGCGAAATAAAACAAAAATCCGCATCAGCCGTTCCGTCATGCATTTGTTTTGCCGTGATTCGCACGTAGCCGTCTTTGCCCAGAATCCGCGTGAGTTCGCCGTCGATCTCTTTAGCCGTTTTGTCGGACAACAAAATACGGGGTATGTGTGCAAGCTTGAGTGTGGTCACGGTGTTTCCTTAGCGGGCGGATGCGCCAGAGGCGATTACAACCTTTTTCCACTTCACATATTCTTTCTGGATGAAGTCTTTAAAAAATTCTGGTGTGCCGCCAACCGGATCAGCGCCTTCGCTTATGAACCGAGCCTCAAGGCTGACCATGGCTTGATTCGCGCTTTTGTTGAGCTTATCGATAATCTCTTGAGGTGTTCCGCGCGGAGCAAGCATGCCAAACCAAGAGCCCGCCGCAAAGTCAGGGATACCGTTCTCAGCGACGGTCGGTACATCGGGCATGGAGCGTGAGCGCTTGGGGCTACTGACGGCGATTGCACGCAACTTGCCAGCCTTGATCTGACTGATCACGGAAGGGATGGTGGCGAACATAAAGTCAATTCGGCTGGAGAGCAGATCGTTTAAAGCCTCTGCGCCTTTGTAGGGAATGTGCTGCGCGTCCGTGCCAAGGGCATCCATCAACATAAAGCTCGAGAGGTGCGCAGAGGTGCCGACGCCTGTAGAGCCGTAATTCATTGAACCTTTAGGCTGCGACTTGAGATAGGCCACAAACTCTTTGTAGTTGTTGACGGGAAGTTTTGGACTCACCACCAATACGTTCGGGACGTCTGCGATTAAAACGATCGGCACGAGTTCAGTTAAGGGATCGTACCGAAGATCTTTATAGAGGGTGGGGTTGATCGCCATGGGTCCAACGGACGCGACCGTTAAGGTATAGCCATCGGCGGGTGAGCGAGCCACCATTTCGTTACCGATATTTCCACCCGAGCCAGGTTTGTTTTCAACGACGAAGCTTTGTTTAAGTTGCTCGGCCATCAGGTTACCAACGCTGCGGGCAATGATGTCTGTTGTTCCGCCGGCAGTGAACGACACAACGATTTTGACGGCCTTGTTTGGGTAGTCTGCAGCCGATTGTGCATGAGCTGTGCGTGTTGTGCTGATGCCGAGTACGGCTGCACCGAGTACAAGGGATACCTGGCGGCGCTTCAACGAAGAAGGAAGGTCTTTTGATTTCATGTTCGTGATCTCTGGGTGTGTGCGTTAATAAAGTTTCTACTCAACTTTGAGTTTGCCAGCCGTTGCAAGTTCCGCTGCGATCTTATCCTCTCGTTTAAGCAGAACACTGAAAGCATTTGTCGGACCTGGTCGCGCGATACTCGCTACGTTGAGCAACTGCTCTTTTACAGCAGAGTCTTGTAAAACTTTAAACAGCGCATCACCCAACTGCTTGACTGTTGCCTCTGGTGTTTTGGCAGGAGCTAAAAGACCAAGCGTTGTGCTGATATCTAATGTCGGCAGACCTACTTCTTTGGTGCTGGGTGTTTCAGGCAAGAGCGGATCGCGTTCTGGCGCCAGCACACTTATTGCCGTCATGCGACCGCCTTTTATGTGTGCAACCGAACTTGAGAGTTGATCAACCATGGCATCGATCTGACCGCCTAACAAATCGATAATGGCAGGGCCTGAACCTTTATAGGTGACCACGTTTAAGTCTAATTTCGCGATAGATTGCAACTGCATGATCGCGATGTGATTGGTGGTGCCAATCCCCGCATTGCCAATGCTGACTTTGCCAGGATTGGCACGAGCGTAGGCGAGAAAGCTTGCCATGTCTTTAAACTTTGGGTTGCCAGCTCGTGTTGTAAAGACTAGCGAGGTTGAGGAGATCAGGCCAATACTTTCAAAGCTATTGATGGTGTAGGTGGTGGAAACCATCTTTGGCACGATCACGAGCGGGTTAGGTGTGGTGATCAAGAGAGTGCTGCCATCTGGCTGCGCGCGTGCAACCTCAGCAGCGGCGACCGAACCACCACCACCCGGGCGGTTTTGAACAACGATTGTTTGTCCGAGTTGTTTCGACAGCGCGGGAGCAATGATGCGCGCCACGATATCAATATTGCCGCCCGCAGCGAACGGCACAAGCATCGTAATAGGCTTGGGTGAGGTTTGTGCCATTGCGGGTGCGATGGCTGTGAGCGCACTGAGGGCAATCGCTTGCAGGGTTCGTCGACGCAGCATGGGGTTTCCTTTGTTGTTTTAGTTGCGGTAAGAGGTGTCGGTGCGATCAAGCTTGCGCAAAAGTGCTGTCCACTCCATTACGCCGTAAGGACGACGCGTACCAGGCTGATAGTTATTCCATGTTTCATCTAACACTTTTTGCGAAACTTTTGACAAAGGCGTGTTGCAAGACATGGCGCCGATTTGTGCTCGGCACGAAAGCTCTAGACGATGCATCCAGTTAAACGCTTCTCCGATTGTGCGACCAACGGTGAGCGCACCATGGTTACGCAAAATCATCGCTTCGCTGTTGCCCAGATCGCGCACGAGGGACTCTTGCTCCGTCTCGTCTAACACGACACCTTCGTAGTTGTGATAACTGATCTTAAGAAAGCGCATGGCTGTTTGCGTGAGAGGCAGCAGGCCACACTCGAGCGATGAGACCGCCATCGAGGCCCAGCTGTGGGTGTGAATCACGCAGCCGACATCGGGACGACCATGGTGGACCGCGCTGTGTATGACAGATCCGGCCTTGTTGACGCCGTAATTCAAATCACCGAAATCGGGCTTGCTCAAGACGTTGCCGTGGTGATCTACTTTAAGCAGGCTCGACGCAGTGATTTCCTCGTACATCATGCCGTACGCGTTGATGAGGTAAGTCCCCTCTTCGCCAGGAATGCGCGCCGAAATATGGTTGGCAATCATGTCTGCCATGCCATACATTTCGACTAGGCGGTAACAGGCGGCGAGATTGACGCGTGTGTCCCACTCTGCATCTGATACTTTGCCTTTAAGCGAAGGAATATTCAGAACGCCCTCTTTCGACATGATTGCTTGCCCCTTTGTGTTTTGCTGTTTATGCTTAGCCCGCACTTGGCCGTGTGTACTTGAACCGGATAATATCGGTAGAACGCTTATTGTGCCGTAAATTAATCCTAAGAGCCCCGAGAGTCCCAATGAAAAAACTAGCCTCAATACTCCTGTGCGGCGTGGCGTTCGTCAACCTCGCGGGTTGCCAAGGGAGTGCCGTTTATTACCATCGGGACCCCGCTCGACAGATCGTGGTGCTAGATCAGCGAGAGGTTAGCGTAGTGCCGCTGGGCAATGGCCGCTGGGAGGCGTTCGGTGGCAAACAAGGTGGTTCGTCAGTCGAGGATCTTGAAAAGCAAAAAGCTCGCCAAATTGAGGCGATTGAAAAGGTGACCGCATGCAGAGTCACTACGACAGAGTTTCCACCGGATAAAAACGAGCGGCGCTTATTGATCCAGGCGACGGTCGTGTGCGAGCCGCCGCCTAAGCGCTAAGGTCGCCCTATACCTGTCTTAGCCTCTACCATCCGCGCCATGTATGCTGCGGTCGGAGAGCTTGTCTCATTGGCAAGCCCTTTGGCTGCTCCAAGGCGGTCGCGGTCTTCGCGATTTTGACTGATTTTCCACTTTGCCTGCACTCGAGTCACCGAGAGTTCAATGGCGACGATTGCTTCGAGCATCTTGTCGAGGTAGCCGGCCGGTGCATCTAAGACTTGCCACGGCGCGGTGCGACCTGCTTCCATGGAAGCGGTTAACTGATCCACAACCTCAAGTTTGGTTTGAGCATCATGAGAAACAGAAAGTTTTCCATAAATGTGGGCGACGGCATAGTTGTAGGTTGGTACGACCTCGTGGTGAACCTGCTTGGAGGGATACCAGTTCGGTGAAATATAGGCGCTAGGCCCCTGAAAAATCACCATCCACTCAGCATCGGTTGAGGCGGCTTGCCAGACAGGGTTGCTTTTTGCAACGTGACCAATGAGCTTTGCGCCGGCAGCTAAGTCTCCTTCCAAGAGAAACGGGATGTGATCTGCTTCGAGAGCGCCGTTCTGGGTGGTGACAAGAACGCCCAACGGAAAGTGTGCAATGAGCTCTGACACGACACCAAGGTCGTCTTGTTCAAAATGTTTTGGGTTGTACATGTTAGAACTCTAAAAAGCGTTTCACTGACTGATTAAATCGGTGTATATATCTTACAGTGAATCTAATTTGCTTCAACAGGGTTAACTATGTCAAAGCTTCCACTAGGTTTGTTTGCAGCCACCCGCGCGATTGCTGCGGGTACTCTGGCGCCTCAGGATTATGTCAAACAGTGCTATGCGCGCGCTGAAGAAACCGAACCATGGTTGCGCGCATTCGTTTCGCGTAACGCCCTAGAAGATCTCCTGGCCCAAACCGGGGATGGCGAGTGGGCAGGTATTCCCGTTGGTGTGAAGGATTTAGTTGCGACGCAGGATTTGCCGACAACCAATGGTTCGCCGATCTACGCAGATCAGATGCTAGGCCATGATGCGCCGATCGTGGCGAAGATCAGGCAGCTTGGCGGGTTGGTTTTTGGCAAAACAGTGACGACAGAATTTGCCTTTCGCCAGCCTGGCCCAACGGTGAATTTTTGGAACCGCGGCCATACGCCAGGAGGCTCCTCCAGCGGTTCCGCGTCGGCTGTGGCGGCCGGTGTCGTGCCAATTGCGCTAGGCACCCAGACCGTCGGGTCGGTCATCCGCCCAGCCGCGTTTTGTGGCGTGGTGGGACTCAAAGCTAGCTATGGTGCAATTCCGCGTGCGGGGGTTTTTCCTTTGTCCGGTTCGCTCGATCATGTAGGATTTTTGGCGCGTTCAGTCAATGACGTTGCCTATGCGTTCAATACATTGCGGAATCGTTCAGTCGGTGAACCGGATGCGATAGTGTTGCCGGCTGTGCCAATGGATGCGCAGACGGGCATAGCTCCTAGCGCTGCGCCACGAATAGCATGGCTTAAGACGCCTCATGATGCGCTCGTAACCCCTGAACAAAAAGAAGCGATGGCGCAGTCGGTTGCGGCTATGCGTAAGGCGGGTGCGGTGGTTGAGGAGTTTTCCTTGCCTGACGCCTACTGGCGTGGGATTGAAATGTTGCAATGTTTGCTTGAGTGCGAGGCTGGTGTGATACACGCGGATCACTTTAAGAATCATGCGGCGTTACTGTGTGAGTCGATTGCAGATCTCGTCAAGAAGGGTCGCAACCGCACTGCCTATGAATATTTAGAAGTGCGCGCAGCGCAACAAGCCTTACGCCATGACATGATGAATCAGCTCAAGGGTTTTGATGCAATTCTCACGATCCCTGCGACCGGTGCGGCGCCAGAGGGCTTGGGCTCTACAGGCGACCCGGTATTTTGTGCGCTATGGAGTTTCTTAGGTTTGCCAGCGATCACCCTACCAATCGCTCGCTCGACAAAAGGTCTGCCCCTTGGTCTGCAACTCGTGGCACCTTACAAGCAAGATGCACACTTAATGCGTGTCGCACGATGGGCAGAACTTAGTCTGCCGGCTGTGGCCGCTTAAGTTGGTCGTTTAACCGCCCGTGATTGCGTCGCCATAAGGAGACATGATCTCGGTACAGCCCATGTTCAGTTCGCCGTCCCGCATGACTCCAGCGGGGCAGGCGAATGCATAGGGGTATACGTTGCGTCGCGTCGCAGTGACTGGAAAGATTTTTTCTAGTGCAGCGAGTACGTCGGCAGGGAGTGCCTGATCAGCAGTCACTTTACCCACGCCGCTGACGTCAATACGTGGTGTGTGGAACGCCTCTTCGAGGCTTAAGCCGTGATCCATAATGAAAGAACTTAGTTGCATGACGGCACCAAGAATCTTGCGCCCTCCCGATGCGCCAATTGCAAAGCGTCGACCCGACGCATCTTCGCCGATGACTGGGTTGTAGTTCGCGAGACAACGCTTATTGGGCGCCAATGAGTTTGGTTTGCCGGGCTCTGGATCAAACCACATGATGCCGTTATTCAGGAGCAATCCTGTGGACGGCGACACAACGCGTGAGCCAAAGATGGAAAGTAGCGTTTGCGTGACCGCACACATATTCCCGTGACGATCGACGACGCTGAAGTGTGTGGTGGAGCCAGGCGCTTTGGGGGATTCGTGATCACCCATGTTTTCAAACCGCAACTTAAATGCAGCATCGAGCGCGCGCGCGAAGGCGGTATAGGTTGACGCACCCGGTGTGCCTTTGACAGGATTTAGTTCGCTTGCCAGCAATTCGAGCGCTTTGCCGAACGTGGGACCGCCCGTTAAACCAGGTGTTGCAAACACACGGCCACCGCGGTAGTTGATCGTGAGAGGTTCGACCAATTCAGCGCGATAGTCCGCGAGGTCTTGCATGCTTAGACAACCACCTTTCGCACGAATATCATTGACGAGTTTCGCCGCGATATCACCTTGATAAAACGCCTTTGATCCGCCTTCTGCAATTTGACGTAAGGTTTGTGCAAAAGCTTTTTGATCAAGGTGTCTTTCGTTGAGCGATGTCCATTCGCCCGCGATCGGCCAATGCCCTTGCTCTAAAAACATCGCAGCGGTATCCGGGTCTTTGCTTAAGACGCGTGCATTGGCTGCAGTAACAAGCGTGGTGTACCAATCGACCAACAGACCTTCTTCGGCAAGGCCGGCAGCAGGCATCACAAGATCTTTCCAGGGCATGCGCCCAAAGTGCTGGTGTGCGAGATCCATTCCTGCGACGA
The DNA here is from genome assembly GCF_019923725.1 of Zwartia hollandica. Taxonomy (GTDB): domain Bacteria; phylum Pseudomonadota; class Gammaproteobacteria; order Burkholderiales; family Burkholderiaceae_B; genus Zwartia; species Zwartia hollandica. Next base: position 274,575 of record NZ_JAHXRI010000006.1, on the reverse strand, counting down.
CGCCTGGCACGGCGACTGCTGTTGCGCCCATCACGTTGCGATCATCGACAACTGAAGGCCATGGAAACAGATCAGAAGATTTGCCCGTGCCGCTTAAGGGATAGTTTGCCGGATTTAGCTCTCGTGGAGAGCGACAACCAAAATTGACAACGCGAGCGCGACCTTCATTTGCGCGCCACAACACCATGGCACCCCCGGCCGCGGGCCCACTCATCCAGGGCTCGACGACACCGATCGCGAAGGAGGTTGCAATTGCGGCATCAACCGCATCGCCCCCTGCATCGAGCACGGCAGCACCGACTTCCGCTGCACGTCGATGTTGGGCTGCGACAACGCCACCTTTTGTGGCGATTACGGTTTTATGAATGGTTTGGGTACTCGAGAAATTTTCTGTCATGGCAAAGCCTTGTTGGTGCTTAAGTGATTTTCTTAAACCACTCACGCAATGTTGTCGTAAATAATTCTGTACGCGAGACGGGAAAAAAATGTCCGCCGTAATCAAATATTTTTAAATCTGACCCGGGAAGCAAGGCGTGGAGTTGTTCTTGTAAAAAGGCGGGCACAATCAAATCGTCGCGTGCCCCAAGTACCAGCCGCGGCACGTTGATGGCTGACAGTGCAGCGCTTTGATCGTAAGCGACCAAGGCGTCAATGCGCTCCATCACGATGCGCTGCGCAGCGGGCGTCAGGGGAGCATTGCGCACTGCAGACTCTAAGACTGCCCAGTGCGCGTTGAGCCAAGCGGTGTCGTAACCCATAAACACCGAAGAGCTGGCATAGGCCACGGGGTTGTGCACAAGCATCTCCCGACGCACCGAGAAAAGCTCTTGTCGGTGCCGACTCGGTGCCCCCCAGGCGCCGCTCATGACGCACGCACGTACGCGTTGTGGATGACGCAAGGCAATCGATTGTGTGATGCAACCGCCTGTTGAATGGCCCACAATAAGAGCCGAGTCAATTTCAAAATGGTCCAACACGGCCAAACAGTCGTCTGCGAGCTGATCGATGGTGCACGCCGCTGAGCCGCGGGTACTGTTTGCGATCCCCCGCTGATCCAAGCGTATAACTTGATGTTGCGGTGTAAGTGCAGCTAGGCAGGGCTGCCAGAACCCTGCGGTGCCCCCTAGCCCACTGATCAACAGCAAAGGCGCGCCGGCACCCGCGCTGTGCGCCTCGAGGAGGGCCCCGTCGGGTAATGCAATGTGTTCGACGCGAGGTGCTGAAGAATGGTTGGTCATGTCTATTTATGAATAATCACTTATTCTGCGTAGTATCGTGTAACAACGCACCATTTGCCAACCTAGGAATTCAGCCTGTGTGCCTTCAGTCCTGTAGAAGTTTTAGCTTACCCAATGTCTGACGACAATCAGATCATTGTTCCGCCCTCGTTTATTGCCCTGTTCGTCGAGCCTGGTCGCATTAAACCCAGTGCGTCGCGTGAGCATATCTTTGCGCGCTACGACTTGTGTGAGGATATGGCTAACCTTTTGACGGAACAGGCTAGCAATAAGCTTTGGGAGCTGGGCATTACCGAAGCCGATGTCCTTGAGCGCATCCACCGGGGCCTGCTGACGCAAGATGTCGGACTGACCGAGGCGGAAGCTGGATGGGTGGTGCAACGGCTCGCTGAAATTCTCGGCTGGGAGACTCAGTAAGAGCCATATGATTTATCATCAAGCGCACAAAACAACATAACAACACAATCATGGAGACAGCATCATGGCGTTGATTAACTACATCACCCAAATACAGTTCGATTTTGGGGCGATTAGCTTATTGCAGTCTGAGTGTGAGCGTGTTGGTATTCAGCGTCCGATGTTGGTGACTGATGCTGGGGTGCGGGCCGCAGGTTTGGTGGACCGTGTGTTGGCGCAACTAAAAGATCCTAAAAGCGTACAGATCTATGATCAAACCCCGCCGAACCCCCACGAGGCAGCGGTACGAGACGCCCTCGCCATGTACAAACAGGGCAAATTTGATGGAATGATCGCTGTTGGGGGCGGATCGGCCATGGATTTAGCCAAAGCGGTTGCAGTCTGCGCGGCACACCCTGGACCGCTAAAAGACTTTATCGCGGTCAATGGCGGTACGGCGCGCATCACCGCGGCGACGGCTCCGATTATTGCGATCCCGACGACATCTGGTACAGGAAGTGAAGTGGGTCGAGGTGCGATGCTGATTTTGGATGATGGTCGCAAGGTGGGCTTGTTATCTCCGCATATTGTCCCGAAGTCGGCGATTTGCGACCCAGAGCTGACTCTGGATTTGCCGGCATTATTGACGGCTGCAACCGGCATGGATGCGATCACTCACTGCTGTGAAACATTCATGTCCTCAGCCTTGAATTTTCCCGCGGAAGGGATTGCGCTAGACGGCTTATGGCGGGGATGGCGGCATATTGAACGTGCAACAAAAACACCCCATGACCGTGAGGCGCGCTTTCACATGATGAGCGCGTCCACACAAGGCGCGATGGCATTTCAAAAAGGTTTGGGCGCTGTCCATAGTTTGAGCCATGCGCTGGGTGGCATGAATCCAAAACTGCACCATGGCACGCTAAATGCGATGTTTTTACCGGCCGTTATTTTGTTTAATGCCAGCGAAGCATCGATGCAAAAAGGTAGAAAATTAGAGCGCTTGGCGGAGACAATGGGGCTGGGTCAGCCAGCAGAGGTCGCACCGGCAATCAAGGCGTTGAATCAAAGGCTTGGCTTGCCGAGCGGTTTGGCTGCGATGGGCGTCACGCCTGAGATGTTTCCCCGGGTGATTGAAGGCGCCATGGCAGATCACTGCCATAAAACCAACCCTCGTACACCGACTGCGGAGGATTATGCTGACCTACTCAAGCAGTCGATGTAGCGTTTTTACAAAAGGGCGCTAGCCCTTTTTTTCAGCGTTGTAGCGCTCGATGCCGTCAAGTATTTCTTGGTGCGCGTCGTCTACACCACCCCAACCCTGGACCTTGACCCACTTGCCTTCTTCGAGATCTTTGTAGTGCTCGAAGAAGTGTTGGATCGCGTTTAGGCGCATCGGATGAATATCTGCAGCCTGCTTCCAGTGGCTGTAAATGGGCAAAATTTTGTCTTCTGGTACGGCGAGCAATTTGGCATCGTCACCGGCTTCGTCCGTCATTTTTAATACACCTAAAGCACGGCAGCGCACCACCACTCCTGGGATTACAGGGAAGGGAGTAATCACTAACACGTCTACGGGGTCACCATCGCCGGCGATTGTTTTTGGGATATATCCATAGTTACATGGGTAGTGCATTGAGGTACCCATAAAGCGATCAACGAAGATTGCGCCCGACTCTTTGTCGACCTCATATTTGATGGGGTCGGCATTCATCGAGATCTCAATAATCACATTGAATGATGCCGGGATCTTTTTGCCGGGCTTGACGTTGTCGAGACTCATGGGAACTCCGAGATAGGCTTAGTTAGTGAATACCCTAATCTTAACAAATAAACAAAGACTCCCTCTCAGTGCGAATCTGCGGGATACTGTCCCTGCCACTTTTTTGAGTGCTCGACTGGGAAATACCCTTGTCGGAATAACAAGTATTAAAGAGATAACACTTAAGGAGTTTTAGAGCATGAGCAACGTTACGTTGGGCCTCTATTTTGCCTTGGGCTGCGGAGTACTCGCGGTCATATATGGCTTTGTAGTGCGGTCCTGGATTTTGAGCCAAGGCACGGGTAATGCCAAGATGATGGAAATCGCAGCAGCGATCGAGCAAGGCGCTGGCGCTTACCTTTCCCGGCAGTACAAGACCATCGGTATCGTCGGCGTTGTACTTGCCATCTTGATAGCAGTGTTTCTTGATCAAGCGACGGCCGTCGGCTTCGTGATTGGTGCAGTGCTTTCCGGCGCCTGCGGTTTTATTGGTATGAACGTCTCGGTTCGCGCTAACGTGCGTACCGCCGAGGCTGCAACCAAAGGCATGAACGAAGCGCTTAACGTTGCCTTCAAGGGTGGCGCGATTACCGGCATGCTGGTGGTCGGTCTAGGCCTGCTCGGTGTTGGACTGTTCTATATGTACCTACAAGCCACCGGCGGTAGCAAGAGCATGTCTGCCATATTGCATCCATTGATAGGTCTGGCTTTTGGCTCTTCACTGATCTCGATCTTCGCGCGTTTGGGTGGAGGCATTTTCACCAAAGGCGCCGACGTTGGTGCGGATTTGGTGGGAAAGGTCGAAGCAGGTATTCCTGAAGATGACCCACGCAACCCAGCTGTGATTGCAGACAACGTGGGCGATAACGTTGGCGATTGCGCAGGGATGGCCGCAGACTTGTTTGAAACCTACGCCGTGACACTCATCGCGACGATGGTGTTAGGTGCGTTGATGATTAAGGTTGCCACTGCTGAGGCGGTCATTTACCCCTTGGTACTCGGTGGAATCTCGATCATTGCCTCGATCATTGGTTGCTCGTTCGTGAAAGCAACTCCCGGTATGAAAAACGTCATGCCTGCGCTGTACAAGGGTTTGGTCATTGCTGGTGTGATTTCTCTGGTTGCGTTCTATTTCGCGACGAATTGGATCATGCCTGACAACATCCTGGCTGACGTCGGTTTTGCCACGGGCGGCAAGATGCGCTTGTTCGGTGCAACAGTTGTTGGTTTGCTTCTGACAGCGGTGCTTGTTTGGATTACCGAGTACTACACTGGGACGGACTACGCGCCTGTTAAGCACATTGCTAAGGCGTCGAGCCAAGGCCATGGTACGAACATCATTGCTGGTTTGGGCGTGTCCATGCGTTCAACCGCTTGGCCTGTGCTGTTTGTATGTGCGGCCATTTACTCGGCCTATTGGTTAGGTGGCATTTACGGTATCGCAGTTGCTGCGACCTCGATGCTGTCCATGGCGGGTATTGTTGTGGCGCTGGATGCATATGGCCCCATCACCGATAACGCCGGCGGTATTGCCGAAATGGCTGGCTTGCCACAGTCGGTGCGTGACATTACCGATCCGCTTGATGCCGTCGGTAACACGACAAAGGCCGTGACAAAAGGTTATGCGATTGGATCAGCCGGCTTGGCTGCTCTGGTTCTATTTGCTGACTACACTCACACGCTTGAAGCAAACGGTGCAAAGGTCGTATTCGACCTGTCGGATCACCGGGTCATTATTGGTCTGTTTATCGGCGGCTTGATTCCATACCTCTTTGGTGCGATGGCGATGGAAGCGGTTGGCCGTTGTGCGGGTGCCGTGGTTGAGGAAGTGCGTCGCCAGTTCCGCGACATTAAAGGCATCATGGACGGCTCAGGTAAGCCTGAGTACGACAAGGCGGTTGATATGCTGACAACAGCCGCTATCAAAGAAATGATTATTCCTTCTTTGCTACCAGTCGTTGTGCCAATCGCCGTTGGTTTGTTACTAGGACCTGAGGCCTTGGGTGGTCTGCTGATGGGTACGATTGTGACGGGTCTGTTTGTCGCGATCTCCATGTGTACAGGTGGTGGCGCTTGGGATAACGCCAAGAAGTACATCGAGGAAGGTCATTACGGCGGCAAGGGCTCTGATGCCCATAAAGCTGCTGTGACGGGCGATACGGTGGGCGATCCCTACAAAGACACAGCAGGCCCTGCTGTGAACCCGCTGATCAAGATCATTAACATTGTTGCACTCTTGATTGTGCCGCTGATCGTTTAAACGACAGCTCAGCGAGTAAAGCCGCCCCAGGAGACTGTGGGCGGTTTTTTTTGGCTATGATGAAACATATGAAAAACACACTGACTCTTTGGCGCTTTCCGAATCTGCGCATTATTGCGATCCGTTTATTCATGGTGGCGATGATCGTGGGCGTTGCAGCACCGTCACCCGCGCAGGCTTTGAATGTGGGCGACACGCTCAAGCTTGGTCCCATCACCCTCATGGACGGTAAGGTGTTGACGCCTGAGGATTTGGCAGGCAAACACATCGTGTTGCAAATTTGGGCATCGTGGTGTCCGTATTGCCATCGCCAGAATCAAAACCTCATGCAACTTGCACGCGATACAAAAGGCAGCAATCTTGTTGTCGTCGGTCTGTCGATTGATAAGGATCCAAAAGCAGCTGCGCAGTATGTGCAGAAACACGGATTGAACTTTCCAGTCGCGATGATGACACCAGAGCTTGACCGAGCGATAGGCAAGCGTAAAGGAATACCAGAGCTTTACGTGTTGGACCCGAAGGGAAAGGTTTTACAAAAAGACACTGGCGAGATGATTGATCTCGATGTTTTTGAACTAGACCGATTCGGTAAATAAATGATCGACGCACCCATCGCTGCACGCGTGGGGCGTCAATCTTGATTTAAGGCTTGATGTAGGCGAATTTTTGCTTTGCTTGAAGCTCAGCGAGGCGGGCGACACCCGAGGGGGTGAAGTTGGCTTCAAGAACAAACTGGTCGCGTTTCAGATTACGATTTTTGAGCGTGATTTCGCACACTTCGAATACCACACCACGTGACACAAGGGCCGAGACGAGCGAGGCGTATTCAATTTTGCCACTTTTATCGCGCGCACCATCCATCAAAAAGTCGACACCATTTGCATGTGTCACGACACGGATCTTCGTCTGGGGTGCGACATCAAGATGATTACGAATGTTACGTAAACCTTTTATGCCCTGTGCGTCAGCATCATCGATGTGATAGACCACGCTGATAACATCTTGTGCCGTGGCGACAAAAGAAACCGTTGCACCAGCAACGACAATAGACAACGCAATGAGCCAGTTTTTCATGCTTAGCTTCCTATTCCTGGATTGTTAGCCGCACCCTTGATCAGAGGAAGACTTGGTGCTTTGGCTGACACGGTTTTGATATCGCGCAGATACGTGGCAATCACGTCCCAAATAGGCTCTCCACCCGCGTCTCGAGCGGCTTCCGAGACAGGTGCCCAGCCCGCAACCTTGTAGGTTTTGCTGGCCTCGATCGGCTTGTCGCCCAATCGCATATCAGAAATTCGGTTTCCAGCGCTCGCAGTAGGATCAATGCTGTACTGCATACCACCGACGCGCACCATATCGCCACCCTGTTGATAGTAGGGGTCGGGGTTAAAGAGGTTGTCCGCAACGTCTTCCAGAACCGTCTTAATCATCTCGCCGCTCATTGGGGTGAGCGTGGTGTAGGGATAGGTGATCGCGGTTTGATCTAGCAAGTGTTCCATTGTGATAGCTTGGCCTGGAAGCAGCGACGTACCCCAACGGAAGCCGGGTGAGAAAGCAATTTCGGCACCCTTCATTTTTATTAACCCGTCAACGATCAGTTGATCGAAGGATCCGTTAAAGTTACCGCGACGATAAAGTGTTCCTTCAGCGACCGCGAGCTTCTCAGCGAGTTTTGTTTCATAGGGAGCACGGATCTTGTCAATCAGCGCATTCATCTGCGCATCGGCGGGAAGTAAATCTGCAAATACGGGCAGCAGACGGTATCGGAAGTCAGACACTTTGCCGTCTTTCACGTCCAAGTCAAGAACGCCCAAAAACTTACTGTTCGAGCCTGCGTTCGTCACAAGCGTCACGCCACCGGGGTTAGACACTTTGACCGGAACCGGCACACCATCGTGCGTATGTCCACCCAAAATCGCGTCGATACCTCGAACACGGCTCGCCATCTTGAGGTCGACATCCATGCCGTTATGCGACAGCACGACTACGGCTTTCGCACCATTGGAGCGTGCGTGATCGACCGTCTTTTGCATGTTTTCTTCTTCGATGCCAAAGGACCAGTTTTCAACGAGGTAACGAGGATTAGCAATGGGCGTGTAAGGGAATGCTTGGCCGATGATGGCAACCTTGACGCCGTTCATTTCACGCATTGTGTATGCGTCGAAAACCGGATCTTCAAAATCTGTCGTCTTAATATTTTGCGCGACAAAGTTGACCTTTCCATCAAAATCTTTTTCGACAATTTCCTTGACCCGTGCCTCACCGAGCGTCATTTCCCAATGGGCGGTCATCACATCAACGCCCAAGGCTAGACAGGCATCCACCATATCTTGGCCCTTGGTCCATAATGCGGTACCTGACCCTTGCCACGTATCGCCCCCATCAAGTAACAACGCACCAGGGCGACTTGCACGAACTTGTTTAACCAAGGTGGCGAGATGCGCAAAGCCTCCGACCTTGCCGTATTGTGCAGCAGCTTTATCGAAATCCAAGTACGAGAATGCATGGGCCTCGCGCGAGCCGGGCTTGATTCCATAGTGCTTGAGCAGAGCGTCACCGACTAAGTGTGGCGCTTTGCCGAGTTGTCCACCGAATCCTAGATTGACGCTAGGTTCCCGAAAATAAATCGGCTTGAGCTGTGCATGGCAATCGGTGAAGTGCATGAAATGCACGTTACCGAATTTCGGTAGGTCGTAGAGATTCGCGGCAGACTGCGCCCGGGTCAGGTTTGAACCGAGCGATAAGCCGGCAGCAGAAGCTGCTGCCAGAACCTGTACAAATTCTCTACGACTCATGCCCATTTTTACTTCCTTACGGCGCTCAATGCGATTCGACTACTTTATTGATTAACAGGTGAGGCAGGATCAAGCAGTAACGCCATTACGTCTTTAATTTGCTGTTCGGTAAGCAAGTTAAAGTGCTGCATACGAGGCATATTGCTGCAAGCGTTATAGGCTTTAGAGTTGCTAATTCGATTCCAGGTGTAGGTCAGGATAACGTCGCTGTTGCCACGCGTTTTTCCGTAACCCAGTAAGGACGGACCAATCGTACCGTGAGAGATTTCTTGTTTTGAAACCTGATGGCAGTTGTAGCAGCCTCCGCCATTAACGGTTTTTAAAGAGTCGGTCCAAGTTGCACCACGCCCGCTTTGTGCAATCTTCTCGCCCGTAGCCCAGTTGCCTAAATATTTTCCGTCTGAGGGTGGCTTAATCGCAGCAAGTGCGGCAGCTTGCAGCGCCTCGGCTTTCTTCTTGCCCTCAGGGCTGTCACGAAACTTCTCATCCGAACAGAGTGCTTGGATCTCGTCTTGCTGAATGCGATCCAGCTTGGCAATTCCTTGCTCACGGAAGCTACGATCCATCACAGCTTGTACGGCGGGATCAACTTTTTGTGCCGTGGCGGTGGCACTTATCATGATGCTGCCTAGAGCCAAGGTGGTGCCAGCAGCCAGTTTGAGTAGTGTGTTGTTCATTTTTATCTCCCTGGAGTTAGCGTTTGAGGCCCGGTGTGTTCACCGTTCCGCCGTTTGCAGTGTTTGCCATAAACACGGACAGAGCGATTGTGACGTCGGAGCCGTAAATCGGGAAAGGCATACGCTGTTGACGATAGCAATCGTTCAGACGTTGTTGCATCGTCCAGAAGGTTCCGCTCGAAACGCGATAGGCAGGCCAGTTACCCCAACCTTCCGCCGCACCTTTCTGTACTGTCAGGTTAGGTAGATCTTGCATACGAATACGCTTGTTGTCCACCGCATGGCAAGAGGCACACGAGAAGTCCATCGGACCACCTTGTAGATAAAAGATCTTTTCACCCAGTGCGAGCATTTCTTTTTCTTTTGGGTGGTTCACTGATACGTTGATCTTCATCCCTTTCGATTGCGTGACGACATACGCGACGATCGCTTCGATATTCTTACGCACGCCCTTACCAAAGGAACCATTGACCATTTCAGCTTCTGGAATCCCTTGTAGGGTCGTCATGCAGGTCATCAAGCGCGATTCGAGATCTTGTACGCGATTGGTGTCGGCAAAATAGCGTGGCAGTTGTGCTGAAGCCCCTTTCACAACGCCTGGGCCAAGGCCAAGATCGCATTTTTCAAGCGAAGCCTTCTTAGGACCTGCAGGTTTTTCCCATAACTCTTCGCCCTCGGCTTCATATAATTCTGCGGGGTTGCCATCAGCCAGCATTTTGCGATATTCCGCAAGCTGGTCTGAGGCCGATTGCGCGAGTGTGATAGCAGATGAGCTGAGCAAGACGCTTGTCAGCCCAGCGAATAAGAACCGTTTCATGGTTGTCTCCATTTGTGCGAACCGCATAATCGCGGTTCGACTTTTACCGACATATCAAAATTATTTGACGTCTGTTTTATCCGTACGGGTCTCGTTTTTGTTATCGACCCAGGTCACGACGATCGTGTCGCCTTTCTTACCACTGCCTTTTAATTTGAATTGTAGGTAGGGGTCTTTTGATACTGCAGGCCCGAACTGTGCTGAGTAGACCAGTTTGTCACCGATCTTTGCTTCGAGCGTTGAAATAAACCAAGCGGGGATAGTTGCGCCCGCGGCGTCTTTACGTTGACCGGTTTCCATGTCGTGTTTCATCAGCACACGTACGTCCACTACCCCGTCTTTTTCGGTTGCACGAATGCGCATTGGGTTTGCCATGATTATCTCTCTTTGCTATGTTCAGTGTTTGTTCTGTACTTGCGACATCGGCACACTTAGCCGCCGCAGCCGCCTAGGGTTACCTTGACCTCTTTGGAAGTCATTAGCCACTTACCGTCTACTTTTGCCAGGGCAAAGACATTCGAGGTTTGCCCCATCTTGACGCGCGTGGATGCAAACGCCTCAGATCCGGCGGGAATAATAAACATTGCAGCGAGTGCGCTTGGGTTCTTTTCAACCAAGATGGCGAGCTCGGTGGCCTTAAGGTTTGTTTCAACACCGATTGGTACAACCGCACCGTTCTCTGCGATATCCGGTGCACGCAAGGTAATGGCATCCGATTTAGTTGGCGTGGCGCCACCAAAAACCTTGGCTACGTCATCGATGGATTTGGCTTCGAAGGCAGCCTTGTTCCAGGCGGCTGCTTCAGCCTGGGTCATCAGGCCGGCACTGGCCATGAGCCCGACTATTGCTGACATTTGCAGAAGTCTGCGACGTTGTACGTTCATGAGAGTTCCTTTACTGGATAAATAGATTGATAGTTGAATTCGTTTATAGGCGTAGGCGTTGATGCCTAGGGCGTCTTTAGCATCCATGTTACTAAACTCGTAATCTCCGCATCGGGCAATTGAGGATGCGGTGGCATGGGAATGGCGCCCCATGCGCCAGCGCCACCCAACTTAACCTTTGACGCTAGTTTAGCAACGACATCCTGATCTTTGTACTTTTTTGCTACCTCAGCGATGGAGGGGCCAACGCCCTTTGCGGCCGGCGCGTGACAGGCCGTACAGTTATGCTTTTGGAAGGCGGCTTGCAGTGTTGCCCCGTTGGCGGGGGCCGAGGTCGTCGAGGGAGAGGCACTTGCCGGGGCGGTTACTGCCGCGACTGGGGTGATAAAACCCGCTCCCGGGAGGCTTTTAAGCGGTGGTTTGGTGCTATCCGCCCCTCTAAAGGGACCAAAGCTACGATTTTGCTCGGCGATGTTTTCGTGGGCATTCCGCGCAAAATCCGGCAATGACGAGGTGATTTTGCCGTCAGGTAGGCAGTTGCTCATGCAGGCGTCGCCCTGTACGTCTGGTTTTCCTTCGATTGCCCACATCCCGTGTTGAGTTGTTGTGCCGTTTCGGTTTGGCATGCGTGCCTGTACGTCATTCATATTCTTATCGCTCAGGGTAAAGTCCTCAGGGACAATCTCCCCTAGCGCAAGAATGTAGGCAACCAATGCGTAGGTATCGTCCGCAGATAGTGTGCGAGGAGCGTTCCAAGGCATGGCGCGATAGATGTAGTCGTACAAGCTCGAGAGCGTGGAGACCCTCATCAGGGTCGAGCGCTGTGGCTGGTTGGGATCGGTGAGCGAGGCAACACGCCCCGTTTTGATGTCTTTCGCGGTTGTTCCACCGACGATCGGGGTGAACACTTCGTTCGATTCACCAAAAACACCATGGCAGTTCGCACACTTTGCTTCCCAGAGCTCTTGCCCCTGCTCTGCCGTTCCCGATCCTTTCGGGATGCCCTTGAAGTCAGGGCGTACATCAATATCCCATGCTGCAACTTCAGCGGGCGTGGCAGTGCGGCCTATACCAGGAAACTTCTTTGTATCTTGAGCATGGACCAAGCCACTCAGTAATGTGAGTGTCACGATGCCGGTTAGACGTTTAGCCAACTTGTACATTGCTGACCTCCCCGTTGGTGTCTACTTTCCAGGATTGAATCGCGTTATTGTGATAAATCGAACGAGTCCCGCGGACCTCGCGCAGCATTCTGTAGGACGGTTGAATATGGCCCGTATCGTCCGTAGCGCGCGACTGCAATATTGCAGGCTTCCCATCCCAAACCCAATCGATATTAAAGCGCGTGATGGCTTTGGTTAATACGGGGGTCTCCATGCGCGCTTCGCGCCAGTTGCGTCCGCCATCCACCGAGACGTCAACGCGCTTGATCTTGCCGCGACCAGACCATGCCATGCCGCTGATGTTGTAGAAGCCTGTTTCGAGCAGCTGCTGTCCGCCAGAGGGTGTGGTGATGACTGACTTGCACTCTTGAATTGAGGTGTATTGTCGGTGCATACCATCTGGCATCAAGTCCATGTAATGCACTGCTTCATCTTTTGAAGCGTAGGGCATATCGCCGACTTCTATCCGACGCAACCATTTCACCGAGCTGACGCCTTGGACGCCCGGGACGACCAAGCGCAATGGATAACCATTTTCTGGGCGCAGCATTTCGCCATTCATTCCCCAGACAACGAGCACATCATCGAGCGCCATTTCCATCGAGATGGTACGAGTCATACCCGAACCATCCCCACCTTCGGCCAGAATGTACTTGCCCTTTTTTGTGTCGGCTCCAGCCATGTCCAGCAGGATGGATAGGGGCACGCCGGTGAATTCGCAACAGGAAAGCATGCCGTGGGTGTATTGCACGGTAGGGACAGCAACGTTGCCCCATTCCATTCCTGTGTTCGCTCCGCATTCGATGAAGTGGATGCGTGAAACGGAAGGCAAACGCATCAGGTCTTCCATTGTGAAGACTAACTCCTGCTTGACCAAGCCATTGATCATGAGTCGATGTTTGGCAGGATCAATGTCGTACCAGCCCTGATGGTGGCGCTCGAAATGCAGGCCGTTGGGCGTGATGATCCCAAACAGTCCCTGTAGTGGAGCAAACGCAACCGAAGCGGCTGAAACGCGTGTTAGGCCAGGCGATTCGCGACGTTGTAGATTTGCCTCGTACTTGGAGGGCATGCCATAGGGTTTGGCGGCAACAGGTTGGCCTAGCGTGGTCTGCCAAACCTGTTTTTCAAGAATGTTCGGGTCGCCTTTGGCGCCTTGGGCAAGCGCCGCTGCTGTTGCGGTGCTAGCGCCAGCTGCCATCGCTGTTAAAAAGCTGTTTCGTAGGAAACTGCGTCGTGCCTCGGTAATCCCGTTTGCCGATACTTCTGAGGCAAGCTCAGCAGGAACAAAGTTTTCTGGCGCTCGCTTAAGTCGACCCAGCTTTAGCCGCAGATCATTCGTTTTCAAGAGGCCTCCTACGCAAAGAAAAAATAGTGGCTGACACAGCTATATTTTTTAGTTATAAATAAAGATGTAAAAGTAATATAACAATAAAGCGATGGATATTCAGGCATACCCTAGGGTAGACTGACCTGAATAACTAAAAAATGTTTTGCTTAGCGGAGATCCCATGCATTCAGACCAGATTAACGACATTGAGGCGCTAGCAGGTAAGCCACGCCGTTCTCGCCGAGAGTTTTTGCGCAACACGACGGCTGCAACGGCCTGTTTAGGATTTGCGTCGGTCGCTGAACCAACCTTTGCTCAGGTGATTCAAACCAACTTCGATGGCATCGAGGCCGGAGAAGAGACCATCAAGGACGGCGACACTGAGTTATATGCCTACGTAGCGAGGCCAAAGAATACTGCCGGAAAATTACCGGTCGTTGTGATCGCCAGTGAAATCTTTGGTGTGCACGAATATATAGCGGATGTTGCGCGACGCTTTGCAAAACAGGGATATCTCGCCATAGCACCAGAATTCTTTACGCGAGCAGGAGACCCTAGCTCTCTTGGCACGATGGCAGAGATCATGGCCCAAATCGTCAGTAAGACCCCAGACAAACAAGTGATGGGCGACATCAGTATTGCGCTCAAATGGGCAGGACAAAAAGGCGGCGACTTGGAGCGTGTGGGCATGACGGGCTTTTGTTGGGGCGGCCGCATTACATGGTTGGCATGCGCCAATCTGCCGCAAATACGTGCGGGCGTAGCCTGGTATGGGAGACTTGTTGGGGATAAAAGTGAAAACTTCCCTGCGCATCCCGTTGATCTGGCGACGCAGTTGAAGGCGCCCGTACTAGGTCTGTATGGCGGCAAAGACACGGGGATAGGCTTGGATACTGTGGACCAAATGAAGCAGGCACTCGCTGCGGCGAAAGACAACAAGGCAGCAGGTGCCTCTCGTTTTGAGATATATCCAGAAGCACCTCACGCGTTTCACGCGGATTATCGCGCGACCTATCAAGCAGGTCCCGCGAAAGACGGTTGGGAAAAATGCTTACAGTGGTTTAAGACGCATGGCGTCTGATTGGGCACGAGGGTAAGTATGAATTGCTAGTGACTTGCCCTCGAGCGATTATTAAAGCAAATATTTATAGATATTAGGAGACGGACCATCATGGCAAGTGTTTCATTACAAAAGGGATTGCTCGCTGCCGGCGTTTGCGCAGCGATGTTTGCGGCGACTGCATCCGCTCAAGATATCCAGGCCCAGCGACTATACGCACAAAGTCTAGCGGCGACCTGTGCGAACTGTCATGGCACGAACGGCGTGAGCGCACCGGGTGCGACCATGCCCGTTATTAACCAACTGACAAGCTCTGCAATGTATGAACAACTGCAAGCTTATAAGACAGGTGCCCGTACAGGAACGATCATGCATCAACTTGCGAAAGGCTATACCGACGAACAGTTGAAAATCATTGCCGATGTACTCGGCAAGAAGAACTAAGGGGATAAGAATGAATCGTCGAATTTTTCTGGGACAAAGCGCCGCAGTCGCCGGACTTGCGATGGGCGTGAGCACACAAACGCGCGCCAATACGCTGAAGTCGGCACAGATCGTGGTGGTCGGTGCTGGCTATGGCGGTGCCACAGCCGCCAAGTATTTGCGTTTGCTCTCGAACAACACTGCACAAGTGACATTAATCGAGCCCAATGCACAATTTATTTCGTGTCCGATGTCTAACTTGGTTGTGGGGGGCTCTCGCCAAATTGCTGAGATCACTTCGCCCTACGCCGGGCTGGAAAAAAATCATGGCGTCAAGATGGTCAAAGATTCGGTCGCGAGTATTGACGCAACGAAAAAAACGGTGCTGCTTGCATCAGGTAAGACCGTCAAATACGACAAGCTCGTGTTGTCGCCAGGCATCGGCCTGATGATGGAGAGTATCGAAGGACTGGATGCTGCTAACAAAGCAGGCGTCACGTTACAAGCATGGAAGGCTGGTCCGGAAACTGTCGCATTACACAAGCAGATCGCTGATATGAAAGACGGCGGTGTGTATGCACTATCGATCCCGATGGCACCTTATCGTTGCCCTCCCGGCCCGTACGAACGCGTGTGCCAGGTTGCAAACTATCTGAAGAAGCACAAACCCAAATCTAAAGTGTTGGTGTTAGACGCGAATCAAGACGTGACGTCTAAAGGTAAGCTGTTCAAGGAGGCCTGGGCCAAGATGTACCCAGGCATTATTGAATACAGGCCTGAGCACAACGTGACGGCAGTAGATGCCAAAACACGAACACTCAAGTTTGATGTTCAGGATGACATTAAGGCAGACGTGCTCAATGTGTTGCCTCTAATGCGCGCCGGAGATCTTGTTGTGAAAGCGGGGCTTGCCGATGCAAATGGTCGGTGGTCCACGGTTAACTATCTGAACTTTGAATCAACGAAAGCAAAAGACGTGCACATCATCGGCGATTCGATTCAGGTCGCGCCGCTGATGCCTAAGTCAGGGCACATGGCCAATCAGCACGCTAAGGTTACTGCTGCGGCAATCGTCGCTGAGTTGGCAGGAATTGCAATTAATCCGCAACCTGTGTTGACCAATACCTGTTACAGCTTTGTCAATGAGTCAGAGGTCGTTCACGTGGCGAGCGTGCATCAATACGTCGCCGCTGAAAAAACGTTCAAAACGGTAGCGGGTTCGGGCGGACTTTCAACCGCGCCAACAGCGCTCGAAGGAACCTACGCATGGGGCTGGGCCAAAAACATTTGGTCTGATGCGCTAGTGTAGGTTTATTGCGCAGCAATAAAGAAAACGGGCTGCTTCCTTTTAAGGAGCAGCCCGTTTGATTTGGTGCCGGAGAAAGGAATCGAACCCTCGACCTTCTCATTACAAGTGAGCTGCTCTACCAACTGAGCTACTCCGGCATTTTGCTTTTATTTCAAAGCGGCACGAATTATAAATGATTTGTTCGGACTAGGTTGTCTTGCGCAAATCCTGTTTATACGAGCCTATTTCACGACGGTAAGTCTAGGCTTCTTGGGGTCCGGCGACGGTGTTGGGGCATCGCTTGCCTTGGTGGGTTCTGCGGTCGCTGGTTTCGCTGAGGCGGGCGCTTGTGCTGTGAGTTCGGCACTTTGTTCGACTTCAAAACCCATACCTGCGCCAGTTTCACGAGCGTAGATCGCAGTCACCGTTGCAATCGGCACATACAGATTTTCGGTCACACCACTAAAGCGTGCTTGAAACTCAATGGCGTCATTACCTAATACCAAACGATTGGTCGCGAGCGAGCCAATGTTCAGGGTGATTTGACCATCACGAACATGCGCAGGTGGGACCATCGTATTGGCATCAACACGCGCCACGATATGTGGTGTGTAGCCATTGTCCGTACACCACTCGTGCAGAGCACGAATCATGTACGGTTTTGTGGAGCTTTCAGCCATTGCGGTATGCGGCGACGTTACGTTTCAAGTGCTGCCCCGCAATTAGCGGCGCATCACCTTTTCGGATGGCGTTAATGCTTCGATATAGGCGGGACGCGAAAAAATACGCTCGCCGTATTTCTGAATCGGTGCCGCAGTTTTCGGCAACTCAATTCCGTAGTGATCAAGGCGCCAAAGCAACGGAGCCATTGCAACGTCGAGCATTGAGAACTCTTCGCCAAGCATATACTTGTTCTTGAGTAGCAGGGGTGCAAGTTGTGACAGACGGTCACGGACTGCAGCTCGCGCCACATTCAGACGCTTCTCGTCGCTGCGCAAAGCGCGGTCTTCGAGAGCCGCCACATGGATGAAGAGCTCTTTTTCAAAGTTATACAAGAACAGGCGAGTACGCGCACGCATCACCGGATCCGCGGGCATTAATTGAGGATGTGGAAAGCGCTCATCAATGTACTCGTTGATGATATTGGATTCATACAGAATCAAATCGCGCTCGACCAGGATAGGTACTTGGCCATAAGGGTTCATCACCGCAATGTCTTCCGGCTTGTTGTACAAGTCGATGTCGCGGATTTCAAAATCCATACCCTTTTCGAACAACACAAAGCGGCAGCGATGTGAAAATGGGCAGGTGGTTCCAGAGTAGAGGACCATCATGATGGATTTCCGTCCTAAAAATGAATGCGGATAAAAGCGAAAGGCCAGCGTCTACGTCGAGCAGACGCTGGCCCGAAAAAACAACTTACTTGACGTGCTTCCAGAACGATGCGTTCAGGCGCCAAGCAATCACAAAGAAAATAGACAAGAAAAGTAAGACCCAGACACCGATTTGCTTACGTTTTTGCTGAACAGGCTCAGACATCCAGGTCATGAAGGCGGTCAAGTCAGCCATGTCGCTGTCGTAAGCCGCTGTACGTTGGGGCTCGAGGGATTTGAACTTATGGTCTACGCTTGCTTTGCCCCGGTAGTTCGCTAACGGCTCGACTTTCGAGGTGGCATAGCCGCTTGCATCAACCGTTGTAACGATGCGCTCCCAACCTGCAGGCTTGCCAGACTGTGCTGGCGCCTGGTGCACGGTGGTTGTCGTCAACTCGCGCAGTCCCTGACGCTCCCAAAGCACATGGGGCATACCCGAGTTTGGAAACGCTAGGTTATCCCATCCCGTAGGCTTGCTTGCATCTCTGTAGTAAGTGCGCAAATAGGTATAAATGTAATCGGATCCAGTTGGGCCGGCATTGATGGATTTCGCTCTTGCCATCACCGACAAATCAGGCGGTGTTGCACCAAACCAGATTTTCCCGTCCTTGGCCGATACTGAGCCCATCATCAAATCGCCGACTTTTTCGCCAGTGAACAACAAGCTTTCTCTGATTTGCTGGTCGGTCAGGCCAATGTCCTTGAGCTTGTTGTAGCGCATAGACGATGCGCTGTGACAGTTCAAGCAGTAGTTGACGAACAGCTTGGCACCGTTCTGCAGCGCAGCGAGATCACTAATGCGGTTTGGTGCTTTTTCGAGGGGGAATGCTCCGCCCGCAGCATGCGCACCTGAGCAGGTGATTACTAGGGCAAGAGCACAAAGCAGCTTCTTGATCATGGTCATTCCGTAATTAAAGTTAGGCTCAATGCGCGTGGAACGTGACGCGGTCAGGGACCGGCTTAAACGTACCCAGGCGGCTCCATACTGGCATCAGAAAGAAAAACCCCAGATAGATGAGCGTGCCAATTTGCGACATCAGGTTAAAAATGTCAGTCGGTGCTTGGGTGCCGAGGTAACCCAACACGATAAAGTTTGCAAAGAAGATGCCGTAAAGCGTCTTGTGCCAGCCTGGACGGTAGCGGATCGACTTGACAGGGCTGTAGTCGAGCCAAGGCAGGAAGAACAACAAGACCACTGCGCCACCCATGGCGACCACACCCCAGAATTTTGCATCAATCAGGCGCAGAAGCACTGCTACGGCGAGCAACACGATTGGAGCGATCAGTTTGACGAGGCCTTTGGTACGCAGAAACAAGACGATTGCAGCCAGAACAGCACCACCTGCCAAGACCCATGTGAAGTCGTCGGTCGTTGCGCGCAGCATCGAATAGAACGGCGTGAAATACCAGACTGGGGCAATGTGCAGTGGTGTTACCAGTGGATTGGCTGGGACGAAGTTGTTGAACTCTAAGAAGTAGCCCCCCATCTCAGGCGCAAAGAAAATAATTGCCATGAAGATGATCATGAAGCCTGCAACACCTAGGATATCGTGCACGGTGTAGAAAGGATGGAAAGGAATGCCATCCAGAGGGCGACCGTATTTGTCCTTTTTGGCTTTGATATCAACACCGTCAGGGTTGTTCGAGCCAACCTCGTGCAGTGCA
Organism: Zwartia hollandica; assembly: GCF_019923725.1. GTDB lineage: Bacteria > Pseudomonadota > Gammaproteobacteria > Burkholderiales > Burkholderiaceae_B > Zwartia > Zwartia hollandica. The sequence continues at coordinate 255,444 of NZ_JAHXRI010000006.1, read as the reverse complement.
ATGACGTGTGCCGCGACTAAGCCCAGTAAGACTAAGGGGATCGCAATCACGTGGAAGGCAAAGAAGCGGTTGAGTGTCGCGTCGGAGACCACGTAATCACCGCGAATCCAGATCGAAAGCTCAGGGCCGATGAAAGGAATCGCTGAAAACAGGTTCACAATCACCTGCGCACCCCAAAACGACATCTGGCCCCAAGGTAGGAGGTAGCCAAAGAACGCTTCTGCCATCAGACACAAGAAAATGCCGACACCAAAGATCCAGACGAGCTCGCGTGGCTTACGGTACGAGCCATAAATCAACGCGCGCGTCATGTGGAGATACACCACGACGAAGAACATCGAGGCGCCGGTTGAGTGCATATAGCGGATAAACCATCCACCAGGCACTTCGCGCATGATGTATTCAACGGATTGGAAAGCAAACTGCGCATCTGGTTTGTAGTGCATGACCAGAAAGATTCCGGTCACGATCTGCAGCACGAGCACCAGCAGAGATAGTGAGCCGAAGAAATACCAGAAGTTGAAATTTTTCGGTGCATAGTATTCGGACAGATGCGCTTTGTAGCTTGATGTCAGCGGAAAGCGACGGTCTATCCAGCCTAACAGTCCGGTCGTTTCGACGGATTTTTCGCCAGCCATGAAACGGCTCCTTTTACTTTGATCAGTATCGCGTTATGCGGGGTGGTTCAGGGGGCGGGTTAGGCCTTGTTGGTCTCGTCTACACCAATAATGATGCGGGTATCGCTCAGGTATTGGTATGGCGGCACTTCGAGGTTGTCTGGGGCAGGCTTGTTTTTGTAAGCGCGCCCGGCCATGTCGAAGGTCGATCCGTGACAAGGGCACAAGAAGCCACCATCCCAATTGTTGGGCAGGCTAGGCTGTGGCCCTGTTGTAAATTTTGGCGTCGGTGAGCAACCCAAGTGTGTGCAGATGCCAACAGCAACGAAGAGGTCTGGCTTACGCGAACGCCACTCGTTCTTTGCATAAGGAGGCGTGAAGCCAGGACGCAAGGATTTTGGATCTGCGAGTTCAGCATCGTTTTGCTTGAGCGAGCCGAGCTGTTCCTTGGTGCGGTTGATAATCCAGACCGGCTTACCGCGCCATTCGACCGTGCGCATTTCGCCCGGTGCGAGGGTGCTGACATCTACTTCAACCGGAGCGCCCGCTGCGCGAGCTTTTTCGCTGGGCGCAAACGTGCTGACAAAGGGGACGGCGAGCGCCGCTCCAGCTGCTCCGCCAACGGCACAGGTCGTGCCGATCCAGAAGCGACGTGAGGGGTCTGACGGCAGGGTTGGGGGTACCGCGCCTTCGTCGTCGTGCACAATCGAATCGTGACTCATCTTCTATCCTTATCGCAGCCAATGTGTTTGAGCCAACACATTGCAGACTAGTTCATTGCAGGCCAGCAGAGATGTTCCCGGACAGGTTGCCCTGGTCAGATCGCAAATAAGCATTTGCTGCAACTTAAATTAACCCCTTATTATAGCGCTAGCTAAGACGGACTCACAGTAAGGAAAAGAGAAATGATTCAAGGCAAAGAGATTTTGAAGGAATCGCGCGGGATATTTAAGGAATTCCGCGAGTTTGCTGTACGAGGTAACGTGGTTGACCTCGCAATCGGCGTCATTGTGGGAGCAGCATTTGGCAAAATTGTCGACTCCCTTGTTAAGGATATCGTCATGCCAGTCGTCAACTTTTTGGTTGGTGGCTCGATGGACTTCAGTAATAAGTTTTTGGTGTTATCCCGTCCTGCGGGGTATGTAGGGCCCGAGACCTATGCGGACCTGACGAAGGCTGGCGCAACAATTTTTGCCTGGGGCAACTTTTTAACCATTGTCATCAACTTTATTTTGTTGGCTTTTGTGATCTTTTGGATGGTGAAAGCGATCAACACGGCACGCAAGAAGATGGACTTGGAGGCCGCTCCGCCCCCGGTGCCGGAGAACGTGCTGTTGTTACGCGAAATTCGCGATTCGCTTAAAAAATAAGCAGATTAGACCGGGTTGTCGATATCTATAAAGTCAACCTTGAGGCCAAACTGCTGTTGGACCGCCAGGGCCAGTGCCTGGACGCCATAGCGTTCAGTTGCATGGTGCCCGGCGCCGATGAAACCCACCCCAGATTCGCGGGCGAGGTGAACGGTGGGCTCTGAGACTTCTCCGGTAATAAAGACGTTTGCGCCCGCATCGATTGCCTCGCTAAACATTCCTTGTGCTGCGCCTGTGCACCAAGCGATCGTTTGCGCCGGCTGATCGACTGCGCCAACCACGAGCGGTTCACGCCCCAGGCGTGCTGCAACTTGTTTGGCCACCTGACCAAGCGTAGCCGCACCCGGCATGGAGCCGAGCCAAATAAGGTTTGAAGCGCCTGCCGTTCGAGGCGGGCTGGTGGGATCGCTTGCGTCGGGCTGTTGCCGATCTGCCACAAGACCCAAGCGCGAGGCGAGCTGTGCATTGTTGCCCAACGTCGGATGTGCATCAAGAGGCAGGTGATAGGCGATTAAATTGATATTTGCTGCCAGCAGCGCAGCAAGCCGCGTGCGTTGTGTTCCTCGCACGCGCGGATCTTCACCCCGCCAAAACCAGCCGTGGTGCACCAAGATTGCGTCTGCACCTCGGTCAATCGCGACCTCAATTAACGCCTGACTGGCGGTGACGCCCGCGATAATATGGGACACTCGCTCACAACCCTCGACTTGCAAGCCATTGGGGCAGTAGTCTTTGAATGACGAAGCCTTAAGTGTGGCATCGAGCCAAGCGCAGAGCTCGCGGGTCGAAACTGAGGTCATATTTTTCCTGAAATCAAAATGCGTCGAATTTGGTTGATCTTTGCTCAAGCGGTAACGGTATGTTTAGCGATTTTATTCGTGGTGGTGACTTTACGCCCGGATTGGTTGGCCCGTGGAGAAAAACAAATCGTTACGGTCGGGGCGTCGGTGGCCCCTTTGGTGAAGGGACAAGGGCAAGGCATTGCTGCGCCTGGTTCCTATTCTGATGCGGTGGCTTTGGCGGCACCCGCTGTTGTGAATATCCACACCACGAAACGCATTGTGGCACCTCGCATTGTTCTACCGCCCGATCCCGTTTTACGAAAATTTTTCGAACAGATGCCGGGCTATAAGCAGCAGCAACAGGCGACTAGTCTTGGCTCGGGTGTGATTGTGTCAGCAGCAGGACACATCGTGACCAATTTCCACGTTATTAATGGTGCAGATGAGATCCTCGTGGCCTTGCACGACGGACGCCAGACAAGTGCGAAAGTAATTGGCGTGGATCCAGACTCCGATCTCGCCGTATTAAAAATACAACTGCCAGCCCTGCATGCTCTTGGTTTTATGACAGATGAAACACCGCGCGTCGGTGACGTTGTGCTGGCAATCGGTAACCCTTTTGGAGTGGGGCAAACGATCACGATGGGGATTGTTTCTGCGCTTGGCCGCCAAGGGCTAGGCATTAATACCTACGAAAACTTTATCCAAACGGATGCAGCAATTAACCCAGGCAATTCAGGGGGAGCGCTTATCGATACGCTTGGCCGTTTAGTTGGGATTAACACAGCGATTTATTCTAAAACCGGGGGTTCGCTTGGAATTGGCTTTGCGATTCCAGCGGGGGCAGCACAAAAGGTATTGGAACAAATCATTGCGCACGGACACGTTAAACGAGGCTGGCTAGGCATTGAGCCACAGGACATGACTGCTGACCTGGCAAAGGCGTTTGGGCTAGAGCGCCCCAGCGGTGTGATTATCGCGGGCTTATTGCGTGACGGCCCGGGTGCCAAAGGCGGGTTACGTGTGGGCGACATTGTCCAAACGATGGACGGTCGCCCAGTAGGAGACACTCCTAAACTCATGGCGCGCATCGCTGCCAAGGAGCCGGGTGAAAAGATCGAGCTAGGCGTTTACCGAAACGGAAAAACACAAAGCCTCTCGCTTGTCGCGGGCTTGCGACCGGTTCGGCCGCAATAAGCCCACGGACAAACCTTAGTTGGCAGTAGTTGGTTGCGCTGTGTTGCCGTTGCTCGCGCTGCTGTTGCTTGGCGGGTTCGCCGCGATGAGCGATTCAGCCTGGGTAAGCAAGGGTCGCCGAGTATTGGCATCAAGGTGGTAAAAAATCTCTTGAAGGCGCGCTTGCTCGTCATCAGCGGTGTAAAACCAGCTGACGGGCATGTTTAAGATTTCTGCCACACGACACATCAGTTGATAGTCGGGCGAATGTTTGCCACGCTCATACTGATTCATCCGCGCGCTAGCGGACATGGGGTCGATTCCGGCAAGTTTGCCGAGTTTTTCCTGAGACAAGCCGGCGCGCAGACGGGCTTGTTTAAGACGATGAGCGAGCACGATGATCCCTTTAAGGTTCGATAGGTTCCGCCAAAATAGGCATCCCCATGTGAACGATTCATATCAAATAGAATTTAGAGATCTAAAAGATATACCTTAAATACTAAGACAACAAGAGATTTGTCGTAAGAGTTCTTTGATAGCAGGCCGTTTTCAGCTTGTGGACTCGGGTGTTGTAGTCTTTTCCTCTTCTTTGCTACGGGGTTTGATCCCCCGGGCGACTAAGAGTCCGATCTCGTAGAGGACGCAGAGCGGAACGGCCAACAAGAATTGGCTGACGACATCGGGTGGGGTGACGACGGCGGCGATCACAAACGCCCCAACGATGACATAGCCACGGGCCTCGCTAAGTTGCTTGATTGTCACGATCCCCATCCTAACGAGCAGCACAACCGCAACAGGGACTTCAAACGTGAGCCCAAAGGCCAAAAACATCGTCATAACGAACGTCAGGTAAGCCTCGATATCCGGCGCCGGTGTAATCGACTGTGGCGCAAATGAAGCGATGAAGCTAAAGACCGTTTTAAACACAACAAAGTAACAAAAGGCCATTCCCACCAAAAACAGCAGCGAGCTTGAAACAATCAGAGGTAAGGCTAAATTTTGTTCATGTTTGTAAAGTCCCGGCGCAACAAAGGCCCAGACTTGATACAGGACAACGGGCAGAGCAATCACAAAAGCGGCCATCATCGTGACTTTGACAGGCACCATGAAGGGCGTGATCACGCCGGTTGCAATCATGCGGGTGCCCTCCGGCAAGGAGGCCAGCATGGGTGCCGCAAGCAGATCGTAGATGTCCGAGGCGCCAGGATAGAGAAACAAAATAAAAAAGATCACAACGATTGTGCCGACTGCTCGTAACAGGCGCGAGCGTAATTCAACCAGGTGTGACATAAAACTTTCGTTTTGTTCACCGGGCTCAGCGGTTTTTTCTGTGTTGCTCAAGATTTTGATCCCGACGGAGGGGTAGCTGAAGTCGGCGCGCTGGCCAAGGCTTTTTCTGTTTCTTGCGCTTTGCGGGCGGCAGACTCGAAGTCTGCCGTGCTCGCAATTTCGAATTCAGTTTGAACTGGAGTATCAAAGAGCCCAGTCATCCCCTGCGTTTGCGACGCGTTGGCAAGCGCAGCTTCCGGCGTCATCGCTGCGCTCTCGCTAGAGGCGACTGGTGTGCTGACAGAAGGCACTGCATTAAAGCTTATGTTTGGGTTGCCGGCCGCGTCTAGCAAGGCGGGACTATCTGAAGCGGCCTTGGCAACAGGCTCTGCGGAGGGGGTGTCGAAGGAGGTCGCTTGTTTGAGACCCGCTGTCGCTTCATTGAAGGTCGACATCGTGTTTTGCTCAAGCGCCTCAAGGGGTTTGCTGAACGAATCACTCGTGCTCTGCAAGCTGCTTTGCACACTTTGTGCGGCATCTTGCATTTGGTCTTTCAGTTTACGTAGCTCATCGAGTTCAACTTCCCGTTGAATATCCGACTTGACATCACTGACATAGCGTTGCGCTCGACCAACTAGGTGGCCTAGTGTACGTGCCACTTTAGGCAGACGTTCAGGACCGATGACGACGAGGGCCACGACCCCGACTACGAGTAGTTCAGTAAAGCTGACATCAAACATGTTCTGTGTACCAAAGTAGCCCCTCGCGGGGCGATCCAGCTGAAATTAATGGGTGCTGGATTTTTCTTTGGCCTGCACATCGACGGTTTCGTTCGAAGCAACACGTTGCGCTGGCGCGGCTTCAGTGCCAGCAGCGGCGTCACCTTCTTTTGCATTTGGATCCTTCATGCCCTCTTTGAAGCCCTTCACTGCCCCACCGAGGTCGGCTCCAATATTGCGGATTTTCTTCGTGCCGAAAATGAGCGCAACGATGACGAGAACGATTAACCAGTGCCAGATGCTAAAACTACCCATGATGATTCTCCGAATTAGAGTGCGATGGCTTTTTGTCCCTTCCAGGGACGCTTACCACCCAAAATATGAAAATGAAGGTGAGGGACCTCTTGTCCGCCCTCAATGCCAGCGTTCGCCGTGAGGCGAAATCCTCCCGCTGGCCCCGGATTGCAGCCATTTTGGATGGCGATCTCAGGAACCTTAGACAGCATTCTACCTAACCACAGGGCATCTTCGGGCAAAATTTCTTGCATTGAGACGACATGTTTGCGGGGAACCATGAGCAAATGCACTGGTGCCGCAGGGTTAATGTCGTGAAAAACCACACAATCCTCATCGTGGTAGACGATTTTTGCAGGAATTTTTCCCTCGACGATCTTACAAAAAATGCACTGTTCGCTCATGATACGTTCTGTTGCCAAGAGGTTTTGATGAAAAATCCCGAAAACTAGGATTATTTTTCCGTGCGACTGGCTTTTTCCGTTAAGCCTGACAGCCCTTCGCGTCGAGCGAGCTCTGCCGTCACAAGTTCTGGGCGCAGACCATTTTCTGTCAGTACAACGAGGCAATGAAACCATAAATCGGCCATTTCCGCCACGATTCTATCTGCCTGGCCGTCCTTGGCTGCCATGACCAGCTCGGTCGCTTCTTCCCCTATCTTCTTGAGGGCCGCTTCAGGCCCTTTTGAAAACAGTTTCGCCACATAGGAGGTCGACGGGTCCCCTCCACGACTGGGTAGTCGGGTTTCAAGTAGGTCGGCGAGTCGCTTAAGGACTGCTTCAGGGGTATCTGTTGTCATTTGTAAATAAGTTCGGGATCTTTGAGTACCGGATCAACGGTAATCCATTTGAGGGTGACGGTGCCTGCGGTGTCGGTTTGCTGGTCCAGCCGCTGATAAAAACAGCTCGCGCGACCCGTGTGACAGGCAATACCTCCGAGCTGTTCAACTTTTAGCAAAATCACATCGGCGTCGCAGTCTAGTCGCAGTTCCAGCACGCGCTGGACGTGGCCGGACTCTTCGCCTTTGCGCCAAAGTCGGCTGCGTGAACGCGACCAAAACACGGCACGTCCCGTTTGTGCAGTTTCGGCCAGCGACTCGGCATTCATCCACGCCACCATCAAGATTTGCCCACTGACGGCATCTTGGGCGATGGCTGGGACTAAGCCTTGCGCATCAAAATGCACTTCGGCTAACCAGGAGGGCAGACCAGAGTCTTGTATGGGCGTTGACATATCAGTTGCGCCTGACCGGGATTCCGCGGGACGCCATGAAATCTTTCGCCTCGCGTACGGTGAACTCACCGTAGTGAAAAATGCTGGCAGCCAGTACTGCGCTTGCGCCACCAAGTGTCACGCCGTCGGCAAGGTGTTGTAAGGTGCCGACACCTCCTGAGGCGATCACTGGAACAGCGACTGCATCCGATACCTGCCGAGTGAGCTCTAGATCGAAACCAGATTTTGTACCGTCGCGGTCCATGCTGGTTAGCAAAATTTCGCCTGCGCCGTACTCGGCCATTTTGCGGGCCCAAGCCACTGCGTCAATACCCGTTCCCTTTCGCCCACCATGCGTAAATACTTCCCAGGTGGGTGTTGGTGCGTCTTTCACGCGTCGCGCATCAATTGCCACAACAATACATTGCGAGCCGTGATAATCCGAGGCCGCGCGCACGAGGTCAGGGTTGGCCACTGCAGCGCTGTTCATCGAAATCTTATCTGCGCCAGCATTGAGCAAGCGTTGCACATCGCTGACTTGTCGCACGCCGCCCCCAACGGTGAGGGGGATGAATACTTGCGAAGCGACTTGTTCGATGATCGGCAAAATCAAATCGCGGCCATCACTTGTTGCTGTGATGTCCAAGAACGTGAGCTCATCAGCACCTTGCTCGTTGTAGCGGCGCGCAATCTCAATGGGATCGCCGGCGTCAACGAGCTGCACAAAATTTACACCTTTGACGACACGCCCTGCTGTCACATCCAAGCAAGGAATGATACGACGAGTCAGTCCGCTGACCGCGCTCGACGCCGTTGCAATGGTCATGGCGAAAGTTCGTCAGCGCGTTGTTGCGCAGCTTCGAAGTCCAGCGTGCCTTCGTAGATGCTTCGACCAAGGATCGCGCCAGCGATACCTTCCTCTTCGACCGCGCACAGAGCATCGATATCGCGCAAGTCCGTCACGCCACCGGAGGCAATCACCGGGATGCGGACGTGTTGGGCGAGGCGGACCGTTGCTTCAATATTGACACCGCTGAGCATGCCATCGCGACCGATGTCAGTGTAAATAATTGCTTCGCAGCCGTAGTCCTCGAATTTTTTAGCTAAATCCGTGACGTCATGCTTGGTGAGTTTGCTCCAGCCATCGGTTGCAACTTTGCCGTCTTTCGCGTCAAGTCCGACGATGATGCTTCCGGGGAAGGCGCCGCAAGCGTCATGCAAGAACCCGGGGTTCTTGACGGCAGCGGTGCCGATAATGACATAAGAGATACCGAAATCCAGATAGCGCTCAATCGTGTCGAGATCACGGATGCCCCCACCGATTTGAACAGGCATTTCGGAGCCAACGGAATTGACGATCGCCTTGATCACGGCTTCGTTTTTCGGCTTGCCGGCGACGGCACCGTTAAGGTCCACGAGGTGCAGGCGACGCGCGCCTAGGTCATACCAGTGCGTCGCCATTGCGGCTGGATCTTCGGAGAATACGGTCGCATCCTCCATGTCGCCTTGGCGGAGTCTTACACAGCGACCATCTTTGAGGTCAATTGCAGGGATCAGCAGCATGTCATTAAGTGAGCGTTGGGTTAAGGATTCCAGTCTACAAAATTACGGTAGAGACGCAAACCCGAATCAGCACTTTTTTCGGGGTGAAACTGTACGGCAAATATATTTTCGTGTGCAACCGCGCAGGTAAACCGCACTCCGTATTGGCTCTCGCCGACGGTGAGTCCAGCGTCGCTCGGCACGGCGTAGTAACTGTGTACAAAATAAAATGGGGTGGCGTCTGCGATGCCAGACCAAAGTGCGTGGGGGCGTGTCTGACGAACAGGATTCCATCCCATATGTGGCACTTTCAGTCTACTCGCGCGGTCGGTTTGTGCGCCGAGTTGCTCCGCAAAGAGTGGCCCAGTAAAGCGTTTTACTTCGCCTTTGAAAATCCCTAGGCTTGCTGTGTTGCCTTCGTCGCTGCGTTCAAACAGCATTTGTTCGCCCACACAAACACCCAGCAATGGTTTGTCGCGCGCAGCCCGCAGAACTGCGTCACGCAAGCCAGCTTCGTCGAGCGTCCGCATGCAGTCTGCCATCGCGCCCTGCCCAGGAAACACGACCCGATCCGCCGCATCAATCTCTTGTGCCTGCTTGCACAGGCGAATATCTGCCTCGGGAGCTGCGTGGCGCAACGCCCGTTCGACGGAGTGGTAGTTGCCCATGCCGTAATCGACGATGGCAATAGAAGTCATAGACTAAAGCACGCCTTTAGTTGAGGGTACGACACCAGCGATTCTTGGGTCGAGCTCAAGCGCCATGCGCAAGGCACGTCCAGTCGCTTTGAAAATCGTTTCGCACTGGTGATGTGCGTTGACACCCCGCAGGTTGTCGATATGCATGGTCAAAAGCGCATGGTTGACGAGTCCTTGAAAGAACTCGATTGTTAGATCGACATCAAAGTCGCCCACGCGCGCGCGAGTGAAGGGCACGTGAAACTGCAAACCAGGGCGACCAGAGAAGTCCACAACTACGCGTGAGAGCGCCTCGTCTAGCGGCACATAAGCGTGCCCGTAACGACGGATACCGGCTTTATCCCCAACCGCCTTGGCAATTGCTTGGCCAAGTGTGATGCCAACATCCTCAACCGTGTGGTGTGCATCAATGTGCAGATCGCCTTCGGCATGTACATCGAGATCGATCAAGCCGTGACGCGCAATCTGATCAAGCATGTGATCCAAAAATGGCACGCCGGTATTTAGCTTTTGGCGGCCGGTGCCATCTAGGTTGATCGCTACGCGAATACGCGTTTCGTTGGTGTTGCGGGTGATTTCTGCAGTACGCATGTCTTGTACTCGTGTCGTCGGACTCGATATTGTATGGTGGTCTGGACCGTTTATGACTGCTGTAAGCCGTTTACTTACCTGTGAGGCGGAAACTTGCGCTTGCTGCGTGCGCGGGCAGCCCCTCACCTAGGGCGAGTTCATTGGCGATTTTGCCCAATGTTTGTGCGCCGGCCGCCGATACATGGATCAAGCTCGAGCGCTTTTGGAAGTCGTAGACGCCCAAAGGCGATGAGAATCGCGCAGTGCGTGAGGTCGGCAAGACATGATTCGGGCCTGCGCAGTAGTCGCCAAGGGCTTCTGAGCTATGCGATCCCATAAAAATGGCTCCGGCGTGGCGCAGACTCGGCAGCCATTGCTCAGGCTGCTCGGTCGACACTTCCAGGTGTTCGGGCGCGATTCGGTTGCTGATCGCACAAGCTTCGGCTAGGTCGCGCACCTGAATCAGCGCGCCGCGATCACGCAGACTCGTGCGGATAATGTCGGCGCGGGGCATGGTCGGCAATAAGCGTGTGATCGACGCTTCAACTGCGTCAAGATATTGCGCATCCGGGCAAAGCAGGATCGCCTGGGCGAGCTCGTCGTGTTCGGCCTGAGAAAACAGGTCCATCGCGATCCAGTCGGCTAGCGTTTTGCCGTCACAAATAATCAGAATTTCACTTGGGCCGGCGATCATGTCGATACCAACCGTGCCAAATACGCGTCGCTTAGCCGCCGCAACGTAGGCGTTTCCAGGCCCGACGATTTTGTCGACTGCAGGGACGCTTTCAGTGCCATAGGCTAGTGCACCAACTGCCTGGGCACCGCCAATCGCAAAGCAGCGATCAACCCCGGCAATAGCGGCGGCCGCTAACACCATGGCGTTACGCTGGCCATGCGGTGTCGGTGTAACCATAATGATTTCTGACACGCCTGCCACTTTGGCCGGAATTGCGTTCATGAGCACCGAGGAGGGATAGGCGGCTTTGCCGCCCGGGACGTAAAGACCAACCCGATCCAGGGGTGTAATTTGTTGTCCAAGTCGCGTCCCGTCTTGTTCGACGTAAGACCAACTTTCCTGACGTTGATGCTGGTGATAGGCGCGCACACGCTCCGCCGCGACCTCGAGTGCCTGCCTTTGCGAGCTAGGCAAGGAAGTGAGCGCTTGCCTCCACTGTTCGGCGGGAATCTCAAGGGCTGCGACGTTCGACGCATTGACCTGGTCAAATTGATTGGTCAGCTCAAGAAGCGCGGCGTCACCTTCGTGACGCACGCGCTGCAAAATGCGCGCGGTCGCAGCTTCGATCGCATCGTCTTGCTCGGCATCAAAAGCTAGCAGCTTTTTGAGTGTGGCTTCGAAATCCGGTGCGCTTGAGCGCAGCCTAGTGATAGTCGACATAATTACTTACGGCTCGCGCGTTCGAAAGCATCAAGGAGGGGTTGCAATTGCGCATGGCGTGTTTTGAGCGCAGCGCGGTTGACCACGAGCCTTGATGAAATTGGCATGATGTCCTCAACCGCAACGAGATCGTTGGCCTTGAGGGTGTTTCCTGTTGAGACGAGATCGACAATGGCGTCAGCCAACCCAACAAGTGGTGCCAGCTCCATCGAGCCATACAGTTTGATGAGATCGACGTAGACCCCCTTGGCCGCAAAGTGCTCGCGCGCGGCTTGCGTGTACTTTGTGGCCACACGCAAACGTGCGCCTTGGTGCACGGCGGCGCTGTAATCAAAGCCTTTGCGCACAGCAACGGCTAGCCTGCACTTGGCGATGTTCAGGTCAATCGGCTGATACAGTCCGCCGGGGTGTTGCGCTGCGTGCTCAATCAGCACGTCTTTGCCTGCGATGCCTAGGTCTGCTGCGCCATACTCAACATAGGTGGGAACATCCGAGGCACGCACGATAATCAAGCGAAGATTTGGATCGCTTGTCGCAATAATGAGTTTACGGGATTGCTCCGGATTCTCGCTGACGCGAATGCCCGCTGCCTCGAGAAGAGGCAGGGTTTCTTCGAAAATGCGCCCTTTCGAGAGCGCCATCGTCAGGGGTCGGGCGAGCGCTTGCGAGCTCATGGGATTTCCTTCAGCTTGAAATTCTTACGATGTTAGCGCCTAAGGCCCTAAGTTTGTGTTCCATACGCTCATAACCACGGTCTAAGTGGTAGATTCGTTCAACGAGCGTTTCGCCCTCTGCAGCGAGCCCGGCGATGACCAGGCTCGCCGACGCTCGTAAATCCGTGGCCATGACCGTCGCACCGGACAGCTTTTGCACACCACGCACGACAGCGGTGTGGCCGTCGATATCGATGTTTGCGCCTAGGCGCAAGAGCTCTTGGACGTGCATGTAACGATTTTCAAAAATCGTCTCTACGATGACAGAGGTGCCTTCGGCAATCGTATTGAGCGCCATGAGTTGCGCCTGCATATCGGTCGCAAAACCGGGATACTCCTGTGTGCGAAAGTCGACTGCACGCGGCCTCTTGTGCATAGAGGCCTGAATCCAGTCATCGCCACACGTGATGCTTAATCCTGCCTCAGTGAGCTTAGAGAGCGTTGCACCCATTGTTTGGGGCGCGGCATCCCGTAGCGTGATGTCACCACCGGCAGTCCCAACCGCACAAAGAAAGCTTCCTGCTTCAATGCGATCTGCGATCACCCGATGGGTCGCCCCATGCAGAGCTTGGACTCCATCGATCACAATGCGGTCTGTACCGTGCCCCTTGATGCGGGCACCCATTTTGATGAGTAACTCTGCCAGGTCGACGACTTCAGGTTCGCGCGCAGCATTCTCAAGAACGGTCTGCCCTTCGGCGAGCACGGCAGCCATCATCAAGTTTTCAGTACCAGTGACCGTCACCATATCGGTTCGTATCACTGCTCCTTGCAGTCGTTTAGCTTTTGCAATAACGAAACCATGTTCGATGCGGATATCTGCCCCGAGAGCGGCCAAGCCACGTATGTGTTGGTCGACAGGCCGTTGTCCGATCGCGCATCCACCAGGCAGACTCACACGTGCTTCGCCGAAGCGAGCGAGTAAGGGACCAAGCACAAGGATCGAGGCGCGCATTGTCTTGACTAGCTCGTAAGGCGCTTCGAGTGCAGTCAGTTGATTTGCAGTGATGCTAACGGTATTGCCCTCGTCGCGTTCGCAGCGTACGCCCATCTGGCCGAGCAACTTCAAGGTTGTCGAGATGTCATTGAGACGCGGAACGTTTGTCAACGTTAGGGTATCGGCCGTGAGTAGACCTGCACACAAAATTGGCAAGGCGGCGTTCTTCGCGCCAGAGACACTGATCTCACCTTTAAGTTGACTGCCGCCCGTAATGCGCAACTTATCCATTAGTGACTTCCGTTGAACTCTTCAGGTGTCAGTGTCCTCATGGACAGCGCGTGAATCTCTTGTTTCATGCGATCGCCCAGCGCTGAGTAAACCAGCTGATGACGAGCAATCGGGCGTTTGCCCGCAAACGCAGCGCTCACGATCACCGCTTCAAAGTGAGAGCCGTCACCGGTGACTTCGATATGCTCGCAGTCCAGACCAGCGGCGATGTAGGTGCGGATGTCTTCTGGGGTGGGCAACATAAGTAGTTAATGTCCTTTTAAGTTCTAAGTTTGTAGCCATTGCCGAGGAGTCGCAAGGCAAAAAGCGTTAGCGCACTAAAGACGCCTGCAACAACAGCCAGACTATGCCAGGGCGATACGTCTGCAACACCAAAAAAACCGTAGCGAAAGCCGTCGATGGTGTAGAACAGAGGATTCCAATGTGAAACATGCTGCCAAAAAATGGGCAAAGAGTGGATCGAGTAGAAAACGCCAGACAGAAATGTAGCAGGCATGATCAAGAAGTTTTGAAAGGCGGCAAGTTGGTCGAATTTCTCGGAGGTGAGTCCTGCAATCAGACCAAGAATAGACATAATGCCGCAAGACAGCACTGCGAAGACGACCATCCAGACGGGGTGTTTAACTGCGAGAGGGGCAAAGTACAGAGAGACGAGCCAGACGCAAGCCCCTACAGCGATACCTCGGACAATGCCAGCCAGCACATAGGCACTGAAAAATTCACGATGTGTAATCGGCGGCAGTAGTACAAAAACAAGATTCCCCGTAACACGACTTTGAATGAGCGAAGACGAAGGATTTGCAAACGCGTTTTGTAGCATGCTCATCATCATCAACCCGGGAATGAGAAATGCTGTGTAAGGGACTGTCCCATATACCTGTACGCGGTCTTGCAGAACTTGTGCAAAGATCACTAAATACAGCAGCGCTGTGATAACAGGTGCGGCAATGGTTTGAAAGCCCACTTTCCAGAAACGCAGTAATTCTTTACCGAGCAAGGTCGGAAATCCGGAACCAGCGCCGGCGCGCACAGAAAGAATGGGCGTGCTCATACGGCTACCTCGACTGCGGTGTCTTCGTCGCTGTTCATGATTTTTACGAAAGCTTCCTCAAGGGAGCCGCCCGCACGAGCGAGTAGGGTCTGCGTCTTATCCAGAGCAACCAGTTTGCCGCGCTTGAGCATGGCGATGCGACTACATAGCGCTTGGGCCTCTTCCAAATAGTGGGTTGTCAGCATGATGGTGTGACCAGCGCGGTTTAGTCTGGAGATAAACTCCCAAAGGCTTCGGCGAAGATCTACATCGACCCCGGCAGTCGGCTCATCCAAAATGATCACGGGCGGCCGATGAACCAAAGCTTGTGCAACGAGCACGCGACGCTTCATGCCGCCTGATAAGGCGCGCATGTTTTCCTCGGCCTTGTCGGTCAGACCAAGGTTAGCCAAAATTTCATCGATCCAGTCGTCATTGTGGCGAAAGCCGAAATAGCCAGATTGGATACGAAGCGTTTCACGCACCGTAAAAAACGGATCATAGACGAGCTCTTGTGGCACAACCCCCAGTGAACGTCGTGCGGCCTGGTAGTCGGTGACGACATCATGGCCACAAATACTTGCATGCCCTGATGTGGGGCGGCTCAATCCCGCGAGAACCGAAATCAGTGTCGTTTTACCAGCACCGTTTGGTCCGAGTAACGCAAAAAACTCTCCGTGATCGACAGTAAAAGAGACATCGGTGAGCGCTTGGAAACCAGGACCTGACGGAGGCATGAATAGGCCGCGCCAGCCCGTCGCCTGAGGTGCATACGTCTTTGAAACATGTTCGAGGGAAACAGCGTGCATAAATTGTTATTGAGCCCGTTTGTTGAGTGCCGCGATCAGACCATCGATGCCGCTCTTACTGATTTCTTGTGTGAACTGGTTGCGGTAATTTTCGATTAACCAGATGTTTTCAACGTTTAGATCGTAAATTTTCCAACCATCCGCCGTTTTTTCGAGTCGATAGTCCAGCGCGATGGGCTGTGTATTGCTACTTTGCATGACCTGTGACTTTATAACGACGTCAGAAGCTGCAGCATCACCGCGAAACGCAAGCGTCTTCATGGCCGTGCCAGCATCAACGCGAGTAAATGCGCCGCTGTAGGTCCGCGCAAGGGTTCCGCGAAACGCTTTAACAAGCGCTGCCTTTTGCTCGGGAGTGGCCTCTCGCCAGTTACGACCAGCAGCAAGGCGTGTTGTCTTTTCAAAGTTGACGTAGGGGAGAATGAGCTCATCGACGATTTGATTGATACGCGCAGTATCCCCAGCTTTCACCGCGGCATCTGCTTTAAGTGCCGCGAGAACCTGATCGGCCACTTGCTGCACGAACTCGTTCGGTGCGCCCATGGCGTCCGGTTTGGTTTGAGCCTGCGTAGGGACACCGACAGCTAGGGTGAGTAAGAAAGTGACGCAGGCAGAGAGGCGTAAAAAAGAGAGGGTCATATTTGTAGCACCTTGCTATTTTTTTTCAGGGATACCTAGGGATTTTCTATCTGTCGCTTCTGCTTCGAAATCTTCGTAATTCGGTAAAGCCTCCGCCTCTGCTCCCGGCCCCCGTACTTGGGCACTACGGCGTTTTAGATAGGCGTCGCGAATAAAGCTGTAGCGATCAAGTGCGGTGCGGTCAATCACGTTTGAGATGTCAAGCAACGCTTCACGCCTGACGACGGCCTCTAGACCGTAGAGAGAGTTTCTCAGGTCGATATTGCTAACCGTAGAGCCCCAGCCAACTTGGTTGACATAGAGGTCAACGAGTTTGCCTGAGCCATCGCGTAGAGTAGAAGAGCCAACAATGGGTAATACAACATATGGGCCTGAGCTTACCCCCCAAACACCTAAGGTCACACCAAAATCATTGGGGATGCGTTGCGCACCGCGGGCACTAGCAAGGTCAAGGCAGCCACCCAACCCGGCAGTGGTATTCAACAAAATACGGCCCATTGTATTGAGCGCATCTACTTG
Organism: Zwartia hollandica; assembly: GCF_019923725.1. Classification (GTDB taxonomy): domain Bacteria; phylum Pseudomonadota; class Gammaproteobacteria; order Burkholderiales; family Burkholderiaceae_B; genus Zwartia; species Zwartia hollandica. The sequence goes on along the minus strand of NZ_JAHXRI010000006.1, from coordinate 238,861 downwards.
GCGGCCTTGTATTGCGCTATTGAACATCGACCAGACATCACCAATATTGAGAAAAATATTGTAAATACAGGTGCGCACTGGCTGCGGTGTAACAAAGGCATAGGCCTCGGCAACGGGTTTGAACACAGCACGATCAATTGTTTCATTGAACTCAAACATCGCTCGGTTCGAGGCCTCGAGCGGATCGATCGGGTTCGCTGTGCCGACGGGTGTCGTGGTCACACAACCTGTCAATACAGTCAGACTAAGTGCGCCGATCCACCGGAGTAAAGAGGTTTTGTTCATGTCGTGACGACGTTACTTTGCCGCTGGCGGCGTTGTTGTTTGCGGGCTGCCTTGCTTTTCGGCCTGGCCGTACAGGAACTGGCTAATGAGACTCTCGAGTACGATCGCACTTTGTGTGAGCTTGATCCGTGCGCCTGCCGCTAAATTGGCATCATCACCGCCAGGCTCAAGGCCAATGTATTGTTCACCGAGCAAACCCGAGGTCAGAATTTTTGCCGAAGAATCTACCGGAAACTGATAGGACTTCTGCATTTGTAGGGTGACAACGGCTTGGAAGGTTTTTTCGTCGAGTGTGATGCTGGCAACGCGCCCCACCACGACACCGGCGCTCTTGACCGGCGCTCGAGCTTTAAGACCTCCGATGTTGTCAAAATTCGCTGTCAGTGAATAGGTAGGTGCGAAAGAAAAGCTATTGAGGTTTCCCGCACGCAACGCAAGGAAGGTCAACGCGATGCCGCCGAGCAACACAAAGAGCCCGACCCACCAATCTGTTTTTTCATTGGACATATTTGACTCCGGTATTAGTTGCTGAACATCAGTGCAGTCAGCAGAAAATCAAGACCTAGGACGGCAAGTGAGCCAGCAACAACAGTGCGAGTGGTTGCTCGCGCAACCCCCTCGGGCGTTGGGCGTGCTTGCCAGCCTTCAAAGAGTGCGATCAGCGTAACTGCCACGCCAAACACGATGCTTTTAATCACGCCATTCATAACGTCTTTCCAGACATCTACACCGCTTTGCATTTGCGACCAGAAGGCGCCCGTATCAATGCCGATCATCAGCACGCCGACAACCCAACCGCCGAGAATACCTACCATTGAGAATACGGCGGCCAAAATAGGCATCGCAATCACGCCTCCCCAAAAACGTGGGGCCAATACGCGGCGTACCGGATTGACGGCCATGACTTCCATGGCGGCCAGTTGCTCACCTGCCTTCATTAAACCAATCTCGGCTGTGAGCGAGGTGCCTGCGCGTCCAGCAAATAGTAATGCGGTCACCACCGGACCGAGCTCTCGCGTAAGAGATAGCGCGACAAGCAAGCCTAGCGCCTCTTCGGAGCCGTAGCGGTTGAGGGTGTAATAGCCTTGGAGACCTAAAACGAAGCCTACAAAAAGTCCTGACACGGCAATAATCAACAGCGAATGGTTACCAATGAAATGGATTTGCTGAGACACTAGACGCGGTCGCTTGAGCGCAATGCTACTTTCCGCGAGCAAGCGAATAAAGAAGCGGGTGAAGATCCCAAGGCCGATCACGCGTTTGCGTACCGCTGCACCGAGGGCGGCGATGCCGCGTGGGGAAGTCATTGTGCGACTCCTTGCCGGCTTAGCCAAGATTCAAACGCCGGCGTACTTGGATATTCGAACGGAACAGGTCCGTCAGGGTGCCCATTTAAAAATTGTTGCACATACGGGTCGGTCGAGGCGTGTAGCGTGGCAGGTGTGCCGTGCGCTTTGATACAGCCTTGGCCGACTAGATAAACCTGATCCGCAATTGCGAATGATTCAGCGATATCGTGGGTGATCACGACGCTGGCGCAGCCAAGACGGTCGGAAAGGCTTCGAATGAGTCGTGCCGTAATACCCAAAGAGATTGGATCTAGCCCCGCGAAGGGTTCGTCATAGAGAACGAGCTCTGGCTCAAGAATGACGGCGCGTGCTAAGGCAACGCGGCGGGCCATTCCCCCTGAAATTTCAGCAACCTTGAGATGCGCCGCGCAGCGCAAGCCGACGGCCTCTAGGGTATTGAGCACACGCGCGAGCATGTCAGCGGGTTTGAGTGTGGCATGTTCGCGCAAAGGAAAGGCGACGTTCTCAAAGACGTTTAAATCAGTGAACAGCGCACCTTGCTGAAACAAAACCCCCATGCGTTGACGCAGGCTTTGGAGCTGACGGGCATCGGTGTGTGCGAGGTCTTGATCAAATAAAGTGACCACACCTGCGCGCGCGCGGAGTTGACCCGTCGCCGCACGCAGTAAAGTTGTTTTTCCTGAACCGGAGCCCCCCATCATGGCCACAACCTGGCCACGAGAGACCTCGAGCGAAATGTCGCGCAATACCGTGAAATCGCCATAGCCTAATGAGACGCTATCTAGGCGCAGCACCGGATTGTTGGAGTCGGAGGCGGGCGAGGGCATGAGGAGCCAAAAGGAGTCGGGTCTACTCCGCAAAACTTAGTGCGTGTTTTGCGGTAGTCGGTAGCGGCATTGTAGCCTCGAGAGTACGTTCTCTGCGCTCTGATGGGCTCCTTGCTTTTGGCTACCTATGCCAGCTTCACCACCTTTAACGAGGTAACACGCTTGAGCCCATCAAGAATTCGTCCACCGAGCGCGCGCACTGGCGGCCTTCCCGGATTGCCCAGACGACCAAGGACTGACCGCGGCGCATATCGCCCGCTGCAAAAACCTTGTCGACGTTGCTGCGATAGTCGTCAGTGTTAGCGCGCGCGTTACCACGTGGATCTTGATCGATACCAAATGCCTTGAGTATGTTGCTGACAGGAGCGACAAAACCCATTGCCAACAAGACGAGATCAGCCTGAATATCGAATTCAGAGCCTTTCACTTCTTGCATTTTCAGTTGACCAGTCGACTCGTCTTTCACCCACTCAACCCGGCAAGCGACGAGCTTTTCGACCTTGCCATTCTTGCCAACCAGCGACTTGGTGGTCAGCGCCCAGTCACGCTCGGCACCCTCTTCGTGGGAGGAGGACGTGCGCAACTTTGCCGGCCAGTAAGGCCAGGTCAGTGCTTTATTTTCGCTTTCGGGAGGACGCGGCATTAATTCAATCTGTGTGACAGATTTTGCGCCGTGACGATTACTGGTGCCGACGCAGTCTGAACCAGTGTCGCCACCGCCGATCACGACAACGTGCTTGCCTTTTGCGAGCACCTGACCAGGGACTTTGTCTCCAGCGACCACTTTGTTTTGTGGGCGGAGGAAATCCATCGCGTACATCACGCCGTCGAGCTCGCGGCCGGTGACGGGGAGATCGCGTGGTGTTTCACAGCCACCGGTCAGAACGACCGCATCAAATTCCTTTTTTAGCGCTTCCGGTGTCTTAACGGTAAGTGCCTTGTCGGGAGAGTCGCTCGCTTGGCCGATGTAGTGTGACGTTTTGAAGGTCACCCCTTCGGCTTGCATTTGTGTGACGCGCTGATCAATCAACTGCTTTTCAAGTTTGAAATCGGGAATGCCATAGCGCAGCAAACCACCGATCCGATCATTTTTTTCAAAGACGGTGACATCGTGACCGACACGAGCCAATTGCTGTGCGCAAGCTAGGCCTGCTGGGCCTGAGCCGATGACGGCAACTTTCTTGCCCGTCTTCTGTTCGGGAGGCTGAGGTACAACCCAGCCTTCAGACCAGCCCTTATCGATAATTGCGTGCTCAATAGATTTGATGCCTACGGCATCATTGTTGATGTTGAGCGTGCACGCGGCCTCGCAGGGTGCGGGACAGATGCGGCCCGTGAACTCTGGAAAGTTGTTGGTGGAGTGCAGCACATCCAACGCCCCGCGCCAGTTTTGACGATAAACAAGATCATTCCAATCCGGGATGATGTTGTTTACGGGACAGCCGTTATTGCAAAACGGAATGCCACAGTCCATGCAGCGTGCCGCTTGCTTGCCGGCCTGTTCGTCTGTTAGGTGCAGCACAAACTCGCGCCAGTGTTTGAGGCGATTTGCAGGAGCTTCAGATGCTTCTTGCAAACGATCGACTTCGAGAAATCCAGTAATTTTTCCCATGATGATTCCTTAAGCAGCTTTAGGCTGGGGGTTAGCAGCGCGCCACATTTCACCGAGCGCGCGCTTGTAGTCGACAGGCATAACTTTGATAAATTTGGAACGAGCGCTTTCCCAATTGCTGACGAGATCACGCGCGCCGAAGCTGCCGGTGTAGCGGAAGTGGTTCTCGACCAAGCGTTTCAAGATGGTTTCATCGGTTTCCCGATCACCACCGCGGGTCATGCTGTGCCAGACATCAATGCCTTGAACTTTCTTTTGTTCGGCCGAGGCAAGAACGGGCTCGATTTCGACCATCGTCATATTGCAGCGTTCGGCGAAGGTTTTTTCTGGATCCCAAACGTAAGCCACGCCACCGGACATACCAGCGGCAAAGTTACGACCCGTTTGTCCCAGTACGACAACCGTCCCACCTGTCATGTACTCGCAGCCGTGGTCACCCGTGCCTTCGACGACTGCAGCGGCGCCGGAGTTTCGGACCGCAAAACGCTCGCCAGCCACGCCATTGAAATAGGCTTCACCGCCAGTCGCGCCGTACAGGACGGTGTTACCTATGATGATGTGCTCGGGACCAAAGCCGCGGAAGTCGTTGGGCGAGCGCACAATAATGCGACCACCCGATAAACCTTTACCGACGTAGTCATTACCTTCGCCCACTAGATCGAGCGTGATACCGCGCGCAAGGAAAGCGCCAAAACTTTGGCCTGCCGTGCCGTTGCACTGTATGTGGATGGTGTCATCAGGCAGGCCTTCGTCTCCATAACGCGAGGCGATGCGGCCAGACAACATCGCGCCGATGGTGCGGTTACGGTTGCGGACCGGAACGATGAAAGAGACCTTTTCGCCGCGCTCGATGGCAGCCTTGCTGCGTTCGATAAGTTCGTGATCGAGGGCCGCTTCGAGGCCATGATCCTGACCTTCGATCTGGCGACGTGGGCTGTCATTATTTGGCTGATAGAACACACGACTGAAATCTAAGCCGTGTGCTTTCCAGTGCTCGATGCTCGTGCGCGTATCGAGCAGGTCGACGCGACCCACTAGGTCATCAAAATTGCGAATGCCTAGTTGTGCCATGATTTCGCGAACCTCTTCTGCTACGAAGAAGAAGTAGTTCACGACATGCTCGGGTTTGCCTTGGAATTTTGCACGCAGCACGGGGTCTTGTGTGGCAACGCCGACGGGGCAGGTGTTCAGATGGCATTTGCGCATCATGATGCAGCCCTCGACGACGAGCGGAGCTGTGGCAAAGCCAAACTCATCGGCTCCCAGCAAGGCACCAATTGCAACGTCGCGCCCCGTCTTCATTTGCCCGTCTGCTTGAACGCGTATGCGGCTGCGCAACTTGTTAAGCATGAGTGTCTGTTGAGTCTCGGCGAGGCCAAGCTCCCAAGGTGTGCCGGCATGCTTGATGGAAGATACCGGCGAGGCACCCGTACCACCATCATGACCGGAAATCGTGACGTGATCCGCCTTCGCTTTGGCAACGCCAGCGGCGACCGTACCCACACCAACTTCCGACACGAGCTTGACCGAGATCGAGGCTTTGTCGTTGACGTTTTTGAGGTCATGAATCAGCTGTGCCAGATCTTCGATCGAGTAGATGTCGTGATGTGGTGGCGGCGAAATAAGGCCTACCCCAGGGACGGAGCAGCGCAACTTGGCGATGTATTCAGACACTTTGTGACCGGGGAGTTGACCGCCTTCGCCGGGCTTGGCACCTTGTGCCATCTTGATCTGAATTTGGTCCGCACTCGAGAGGTATTCAGCGCTGACACCAAAACGTCCGGACGCAACTTGCTTGATCTTCGAGCGCATCGAGTCGCCCGCCTGCAGTGGGACGTCTGCAGCGATACGATCTGCGCCGAGTTCGGACGCTAGCGTCGCGCCAGCGCCGATGCCACTTTTACCGGTACGCAGCTCATTGCGATAACGCAACTCGTCTTCTCCGCCCTCGCCGGTGTTGGACTTGCCACCGATACGGTTCATCGCAACAGCCAGCACAGAGTGTGCTTCAGTTGAAATGGAACCCAGCGACATTGCTCCCGTCGCGAAGCGCTTGACGATCTCTTTGGCGGGTTCCACTTCGTCGAGTGAAATCGCACGTGCGGGATCGACCTTGAACTCAAAGAGTCCACGCAAGGTCATGTGGCGACGGCTTTGGTCGTTGATGAGTTGCGCGTACTCTTTGTAAGTACGGTAATTGTTTGCGCGCGTCGCGTGTTGCAACTTTGCGATCGAGTCCGGCGTCCACATATGTTCTTCACCACGAACACGGAAGGCATATTCACCGCCTGCATCCAGTGCATTTGCCAAGACTGGGTCATTGCCGAACGCGGCCCGGTGTGTGCGCAGTGCTTCTTCCGCGACTTCGAAGATGCCAATGCCTTCAATCGTGCTGGCCGTGCCTGAAAAATACTTGTTGACCAACGTTGTACGCAAACCAACAGCCTCAAAGATTTGAGCGCCACAGTACGACATGTAGGTTGAGATGCCCATTTTGGACATCACTTTGTTCAAACCTTTACCGATCGCCTTGATGTAGTTTTTAATCGACTTTTCTGCATCTTTGCCCAGGGTCGCGAGGGTTTCCAGTGCAAGGTAGGGATGGATCGCTTCGGCACCGTAACCACCGAGCAGGGCGAAGTGGTGAACCTCGCGCGCTGAGCCTGTTTCAACAACAAGACCTGTGTTGGTGCGCAACCCTTCGCGAATAAGGTGCTGGTGAATTGCAGAGGTCGCCAGCAAGGCCGGAATCGCAACGTGTGCGTTATCAACGTTACGATCGGTCAGGATCAGTACGGTTGAGCCACTTTTTACGGCGTCGACTGCGCGTGCACACAACGCCGCAAGACGCGCTTCGATGCCATCAGCTCCCCATGCCGCGGGGTAACTGATATTGAGCTCCGAGCTGCGGAATTTGTCGCCCGTGACTTCGGAGATCGCGCGAATGCGCGCCATTTCTTTGAAGTCGAGAATGGGCTGTGTCACTTCGAGACGCAGCGGTGGGTTGACGTTGTTGATATCGAGCAGGTTTGGCTTGGGACCAATGAACGACACCAGCGACATCACCATTTGTTCACGGATCGGGTCGATTGGTGGGTTTGTTACCTGAGCAAACAACTGACGGAAGTAGTTGTAAAAGGGTTTGGCGCGGCTCGACAAGATGGCGAGCGGTGCGTCGTTACCCATAGAGCCAATGGCTTCCTCGCCTGATTCGGCCATTACCTCGAGAACAAATTTGTAATCTTCTTGTGTCCAGCCAAACGCTTGCTGACGATCAAGTAGTGACGCGGGTGCACCAATTGGCGCGTCTACTTTTGCTGGGGAGGGCAAGGAGTCTAGCTTGACGCGCAGGCGATCGATCCACTGACGGTAGGGTCGTGAGTTGGCGAGCTGCGCTTTGATCTCGGCGTCGTCGATGATGCGTCCTTGCTCAAGGTCGATCAAGAACATCTTGCCAGGCTGCAGACGCCATTTTTTGACGATGCGGTTCTCTGGGATTGGCAGTGTGCCTGCTTCAGACGCCATGATGACCATGTCGTCGTCGGTGATGAGGTAGCGGGCTGGGCGCAGACCGTTGCGGTCGAGCGTTGCGCCGATTTGACGCCCATCAGTAAAGGCGACGGCCGCTGGGCCGTCCCAAGGTTCCATCATCGCAGCGTGGTATTCGTAAAACGCGCGACGACTTGGGTCCATGTGCGTATGCTGTTCCCAGGCTTCTGGGATCATCATCATCATCGCGTGCGCGAGCGAGTAGCCAGACATGACCAGAAGTTCGAGACAGTTGTCGAACGTTGCTGTGTCGGATTGACCTTCGTATACGATTGGATAAAGTTTTTTCAGGTCGTCGCCCAGCACAGCGGACTGCATCATGCCTTCGCGTGCGCGCAACCAATTGAAGTTGCCTTTGACGGTGTTGATCTCGCCGTTGTGCGCAATCATGCGGTACGGGTGCGCGAGAGGCCAGGCGGGGAACGTGTTCGTCGAGAAGCGCTGATGCACGAGCGCAACGGCTGAGACGGTCAGGGGATCTGCTAGATCTTTGTAGTAACGACCGACCTGATCGGCTAGAAGCAAACCTTTGTAAACAACCGTGCGTACCGACGCAGAGGGTACGAAATACTCTTTTCCGTGCGCGAGGCCCATGGCTTGAATTGCGTGGCTTGCTGTTTTACGAATAACGTAGAGCTTGCGTTCGAGCGCGTCGGGCACCATCACGTCAGCGCCGCGACCAATAAATAGTTGGCGAATCACGGGCTCACAGGCGCGAACCGTGGGCGACATCGGCATGTCGGTGTCGACGGGGACATCACGCCAGCCAAGGACGACCTGGCCTTCTGCTCGGACAGAGCGCTCTAGCTCTTGTTCACACGCCAAACGGGAAGCGATTTCTTTTGGCAGAAACACCATGGCCACACCGTATTCACCAGGAGCGGGCAGAGTGATGTTTTGTTTAGCTAGATCCTGCCGATAGAACGCGTCGGGAATCTGAATTAGGATGCCTGCGCCGTCGCCCATCAACTTATCCGCGCCCACCGCGCCTCGGTGGTCAAGGTTTTCAAGAATCTTTAGGCCTTGTTCGACGATGGCGTGCGTCTTGTTACCTTTGATATGCGCGACAAATCCAACGCCGCAGGCGTCATGCTCATTTGTCGGCGAGTACAAGCCCTGTGCAACCGGCAATCCTGCGTGAGAGGTCACGGGTTGCTGCGCAGGTTTTGCGGGATGGAAATTCAAAGGAAAGGTCGACATAAGAAACTCCGGTGGCTTGTGCCATGTTGCAGTGCGAGGGCGAAACAATACGCCTGCTTTTGCGGCAGTGCAAGAACATTATTTGGGGTGCGTCCCTAAATAATGTTGGACCAACGTAGATCTGTATTAATTGGGGACGCACCATAGATGCCAGCATGGCAGCGGTGTCTATATGCGCTTTTTGGGCCGCCCGCGTCTTTCGGGGCTTACGCGGCGATTGGCCAGCTTGCTCAATTCGCTCAGGAAGGCGTCATCGCCAAGCCCCCATTGACCAAGCAAACGACTTTGCAGCTGAGCTTCTTGCGAGGGCGCGTTACCTTCGTGCAAGAGCCGACGATAGACGGCCTGCCGATCAAAAGGGGTGTTGCCGCAAGCCCAATAGTCAGCGTGTGGCTGCAGACCAACGGAGCTTGCCCCAAGGCTGCCAGTGTGTGCGCCAGCTGAGGACCAACGCCAGGTTTCGGACTCGGTGACAAGACCCTCACGAACAGGTTGGCGTTCGAGCCAAATAAGACAAGGCAAGAGCCAGACGTGCGGTTGTGGAATCGTCGAGTGAAAGCGACCGTCAAACACACTGCCGGCTTGGAGCCGACTGGCAAGCTGACGTCCGACCTGCTGTATCGCCCGAGCAAGGCTGGTCGAATTACCTGGTGTCGCGAGCAGTGTCAGCCCGCTGTGGGTCACAACCCACCCGTGTAGCAACGTGTCGGTCTCAGCGAGAGCTAGCCTAAGCCAGCGTGCAATATCTGGGAACAGAGTCTCTAAGGCTTGTCGAAAACTAGCGTCGGCTTTTTGGACGAAGTTAGCTTGGGCAAGCTGAGCAAAGCCATCCGCATACAGTCGGGGCAACCTAGCCATTGTTTTTGGGATCAAAGCCCCGGCTTCAGGGCTTTCTTAGCTTATAAAAAAGATTGGGCTCGCTCACGATGTAAATATTGCCATCGTCGTCTGTGGCGATCCCTTCAGGGCGAGGTAAAGGCTTACTGCCTTTTGTAGAAAGTGACAGCATCCCTTTTCCATCACCGCTGTCCCCGTCGAGCTGCACAATCAGTTGTGACTCCTCGCTCAAGAGGAAGACGCGTCCTGTGGTTGGATCGACCTCCACCGAGGACAGATCGGTCGCGAACGGTACGTCGTTGAGCCAGTGGCTAATGTTTTCAATGCGGAGTCCTCTGGAATCTGCTGCTTGCAAATTACTCAAGCCGCTGATCCGGTAAAGCGCTCGGGGGCTGTGTTCTTTTGATAAATATAAGCGGTCACGCTTGAGGTCGTAACCGAGACCGTTAAACCCATAGTTTGTGTCCTCACCCTCGGTGAATCGCAGCACCAAAGCAAAAGAACGCGTGACGTCGAGCACCTGAGGAGTGGGTGGTATTTCCGCGATGACAACCCGATTCCGGCGCCCGTTTACCAAGGCGAGCTTATTTCCGCCTAGCCAAGCGACCCCGTCTATGTCAGACATCCCTTTAACCGGGTAGGTTGCTAAAACTTGGCCATCCGTTGAGAGCGCAATTAGAGCGGTGGGTTTGTTGACCACAGTCCACAGCCGCTTTTGCAGAGGATCGTAGGTTAGCCCAGAGAACTTGCCCCCAGCTTGTGTGTCGATTACTTTGGGGTCGGATGGCCCGGCGTATCCAGTCAACGTATTGCCACCCGATTCGGCAATTTTTTTCTCCCAGGCAGCCTGTTTGGCCGCTAGGCCAGAAATCCAACGGTAGGCCACTTGTTCGGCATGGTAGTACCGCACGCCGATGTAGGTAGCCCAGCCTACGCCGATGACGAGTAGGCAAGCCAGTAGGATCTTTGAAAGAAATTTGACTAAATCGGACATACCCAAATCCAGGATTGGACGTTGTGGCTGAGGTATGAGACAGCCTTGCGCCCAGAGCATAGCGAGATTAACACCCCCGCAAGAATTGCGGAACTTTTGCGAAAATCCACCGTCTTATTAGCACTCGCCAGCACAGAGTGCTAAAATGGCACCCAATGCTCCGAGGTCAGGAGATGCTTTGATGACAACGAGTTCTACCGCTTTGACACTGCAACCCTCACAACTTGCCATGGCCATCTCGAATCCCGGCGCGCTGGGAACGATTGATGCCTACATCTCGACAGTCAACCGATTGCCGATGCTTTCGGCCGAGCAGGAAAATCTGCTTGCGCGTCGTTTGCGCGACGATGCGGATATCGCGGCTGCGCGCGAGTTGGTGCTGTCGCATCTGCGCTTGGTGGTCTCGGTGGCACGGCAGTATCTCGGCTACGGCTTGCCCCACGCGGATCTCATTCAAGAAGGCAACGTTGGTCTGATGAAGGCGGTTAAACGCTTTGATCCAGAGCGCGGCGTCCGGCTCGTATCCTTTGCTGTCCATTGGATCAAGGCTGAAATCCACGAATACATCGTTCGTAACTGGCGCATGGTCAAGGTTGCCACCACAAAGGCGCAGCGTAAGCTTTTCTTTAACTTGCGCAGCATGCGCCCCGATGGGCAAACCCTTGATCCTCATCAAGTAGACGAAATCGCAGCAAATTTAAACGTACGACGTGAAGATGTCCGCGAGATGGAAGTGCGGCTGTCTGGTCGAGAAATTTCGCTCGAAAATCAGAACGATGACGACGATGCCTATGCACCGATCGCGTATCTGTCGGACAACGGTCGTGCTGACCCCACTCAGGTGCTGGCTCGCCGCGACGAAGACGTCATGCACGGTTCTGGTTTGGACAAAGCGCTTGAGCAACTCGATGAGCGCTCGCAGCGTATCGTCCGGGCGCGATGGTTGCAAGACGACGGTGGTGCGACCTTGCACGAATTGGCAGCTGAATTTGGCGTATCTGCCGAGCGCATTCGTCAAATTGAAGTGGCCGCAATGAAAAAAATGCGGGTGGCGCTAAGCGCTTAGCTCTAAGTCGCGCGGCGCCACAGGTCCTCTGTCAAAACGATCGAGGCCTCTAGGGTAAAGTCTCCTGCCTGCAGCATTTCATAAATCGTTGCAGGCGTGAAACAATCAATCTCCATCACCTCACCATCCCGATTTTTCGGTATCGTGCCATTTGTGAGCACACACTCACAAGTCAAAACTTCCTCGCATTGGTAGCCCTCCGGAATTTGACGCTGCATCCGAGCGATCTTACGCAGAGGGGTGCGAGACTGAATGTCGATCGGGTCGAGTCCAGCCTCTTCGTCTGATTCGCGCTCGAGGGCGAGCTCTGCCGGTTCGCCGGCGCTTACCAAGCCACCAACCAAGGTATCCCACATCCCAGGATCTGTGGCTTTCGTCAGGGAGCGCCGCGCGACCCAAAGTCTGCCGTCTTCTGACCAACCGCTCAGATGAACGGCTTGCGTAATGAGACCGAGTGGACGCATGACTCCGCGTTCAATGACAGCAATCGGTCCGCCCCCCGCCACATCGGGTAGCACGTCCAGTAGTTCATTACGCCAGCCAGGCGTCTTACCCGCCTGCCGCAACGTATGGGCGATCGTGGCGAGTAAAGCGTTAAGTGCTAAACCAGGTGTTTGGTCAGCACCAAAATCGGCGCGTGTCGCCGTTAAGGAGACCCCCGGAATTTTCGCAAGGGCCTCAACGGCAGGTGGGAACAGCGCACCGCAAGGTTGTCCGGCAATAAACAGAGGCAGTGACCCAGAATGGGGTGGCTGCGTGCTCCTAAGCACTAACGATTGAAGAAGTTTTTCGAGGTTCGCTTTTGGAGGAAAACTGGTGGGCTGTTGCATCGAGATCTGTTGTCAAGTGGGGTCATCCGATTGTAGTGCAGCAACATAGGCGGGCGTCCGCTATAATCTCCTCCGTTTCCATACGATACGCGGGCTTGTAAGTGCATAGCGTTGGCGTGCCTCAAGCCCTCTAATAATTCTTGTGCGGTATCTGTTTCGGTCGATTCTTGGCCTAAGACAGAGAAGCGCGATGTGTTTCGAGGTAAGCATGAAGAAGTTGAGAGGGTTGCTGGGCGCCTGTGCCATGTTTTGGATTGGTACCGTCACTGCACAAGTTAAAGACATGCCGGGCGGTCCGCGTGTCAATCAGCTCAATCTCCCCGAGGGAGTCAACCAAATAGCCCGTGATGTCGTCTGGCTACACTGGTTTATGCTCATTGTTTGCCTTGTGATTTTTGTCGCTGTTTTCGGCGTCATGTTTTATTCGATTTGGGCGCACCGCAAGTCAAAGGGTTACAAGCCAGCGACTTTCCACGAGCATATGGGCGTTGAAGTAGCCTGGACTGTCGTGCCTTTTTTGATTGTTATCGCAATGGCTTTGCCGGCAACACGCACCGTCGTGGCCATGAAAGACACGAGCGGCGCAGACCTGACTGTTAAAGTCACAGGCTATCAGTGGAAGTGGGGCTACGAGTACATCGACGGACCCGCGACTGGCGTGAAAATCCTTTCGAATCTGGCCACGCCACGCGCACAGATTGAAGGCCGTGAGCCCAAAAGCCCGACGTATTTGATGGAAGTGGATAATCCACTAGTCGTGCCGGTAGGTAAAAAGGTTAGGGTCGCGGTCACTGCAGCCGATGTGATCCACTCATGGATGGTTCCAGACCTTGCGGTCAAACAAGACGCGATCCCAGGTTTTGTTCGTAACACATGGTTCCGTGCTGACAAAATTGGTGAGTACCGCGGGCAATGTACCGAGCTCTGCGGTAAAGACCATGCATTTATGCCCATCGTTGTTAAGGTCGTTTCTGAGGCGGATTACGCTAAGTGGGCCGATGAGCAGAAAAAGCTGCTGGCAGCACAAGCGGATGATCCTAATAAAGAATGGACTGGCCCTGAGTTGATTGCGCGCGGAGAGAAAGTCTACGCCGCGAATTGTGTGGCCTGCCACCAGGGTAGCGGTAAAGGTGTGATGGGCGCATTCCCCGCGCTGGACGCTAGCAAAATTGTGATGGGCCCCAAGGCGGACAACATTCAGATTTTGCTCAAGGGTAAGGCAGGCACTGCCATGCAGTCGTACGCCGCACAGTTAAACGATGTTGAAATTGCCGCCGTAATCACATACACACGCGCGTCTTGGACCAATGCAGGAAAGGGTCAGGATCCCGTGGTGGCACCGGCGGATATTAAGGCAGCACGATAGTTAATTTGGGATGATGCGGCCGCATATTGTTGCGGCTGTTCGTAAAGATGCGCTGATCACTAACTAGAGCGTTTGGTGACAGCTTAAAGCGGGATAGGAGTCCAACATGAGTAGCGTTCCAGCAGATCACGTAGCAGGTCACGGCCACGGGGATAGTCATGGCCATGGTCATGACCACGCACACGACCACGATCATCACGGCCCATCCTTGCATGGCTGGCGACGCTGGTTGTTCGCAACCAACCACAAAGATATCGGAACGATGTACCTGATTTTCTCGTTCACGATGCTCATGGTCGGGGGCGTTTTAGCGCTGTTGTTGCGCACCGAGCTTTTTCAGCCGGGCCTACAGTTTTTCCGCCCTGAGCTGTTTAACCAGTTCACGACAATGCACGGGCTAATTATGGTGTTCGGCGCCATCATGCCAGCCTTCGTTGGGTTTGCGAACTGGATGATCCCCTTGCAGATCGGCGCCTCCGATATGGCGTTCGCGCGGATGAACAACTTCAGTTTCTGGCTCTTGCCGGTTGCTGGTGTTTTGCTGACAAGTTCGTTTTTTGTACCAGGCGGTGCAACCGCTGCAGGCTGGACGCTTTATGCGCCATTGACTGCACAAATGGGTCCGGGAATGGATCTGACTATTTTCGCTGTGCACATCATGGGTGCTTCGTCGATTATGGGTGCGATCAACATCGTTGTGACCATCTTGAACATGCGCGCACCTGGCATGACTTTGATGAAGATGCCCCTGTTCTGTTGGACATGGCTCATCACAGCGTACTTGTTGATTGCTGTGATGCCTGTGCTGGCCGCTGCAATCACAATGGTCTTGACCGACCGCCACTTCGGCACCGGCTTCTTTAACGCCGCTGTTGGTGGTGACCCTGTGCTGTACCAGCATATTTTCTGGTTCTTCGGTCACCCCGAGGTCTACATTATGATTTTGCCGGCGTTTGGAATTGTGTCGGCAATCATCCCAGCCTTTGCGCGTAAACAGTTGTTCGGCTACGCCTCGATGGTTTATGCGACAGCATCGATCGCGATCTTGTCGTTTATCGTTTGGGCGCACCACATGTTTGCAACTGGCATGCCGGTTACCGCCCAGCTTTACTTCATGTATGCAACTATGTTGATCTCCATCCCTACGGGGGTGAAAGTGTTTAACTGGGTTGCTACGATGTGGCGTGGCTCCATGACCTTTGAAACCCCGATGTTGTTCTCGGTTGGTTTTATTTTCGTGTTCACGATTGGCGGATTTACTGGGCTGATCTTGTCCATGGCCCCAATCGACATCCAGGTCCACGACACGTATTACGTGGTTGCCCACTTTCATTACGTGTTGGTTGCTGGCTCGCTGTTTGGATTGTTTGCTGGTACATATTACTGGCTGCCCAAGTGGTCTGGCTACATGTATGACGAGCGCTTGGGTAAGTGGCACTTTTGGATGAGTATGATTTCGTTCAACATCACATTCTTCCCAATGCACTTCATGGGCCTGGCTGGAATGCCGCGTCGCTATGCAGACTATGCCGCCCAGTTCACAGACTTCCATCAGATCGCAACAATTGGCGCATTCTGGTTTGGTTTGTCGCAGCTCTTGTTCTTGTATATCGTGTTGAAATCCTACGCGGGTAAGGGCGAGCGGGCCCCGGCCAAGCCGTGGGAAGGCGCTGAAGGTTTAGAGTGGACGGTACCTTCGCCTGCGCCATTCCATACTTTCGAAACACCCCCTGAGGTTAAGTAAGGCGATGGGGATGACACCAGAGCAACGTAAGAAAAACAAGCGCGCAGGGTTGATATTTCTAGTGCTCGTGCTTGCGTTGTTCGGGTGGACGATAGGACGTCAGTTTTACACGCACTTTTTTGCTTGAACATAACGGACAAAGAGAAGTTATGAGCGAAGACCTCAAGCAGTTAGCTCAGCGCAAGCTGAACTTCTTTCAGACGCTCAAGGCTGTCGCCTGGGCAATGTTTGGGGTCAGGAAGGGAGCTGGTTATCAAGAAGACATTGCAAAACTGAATCCCGTCCATCTTGTGATCGCTGGCTTGCTGTTTGGAGTACTGTTTGTAACCAGCCTGTTGACAATCGTTGGCTGGGTATTGGCCAGTTTTAAATAATTTAACTATTTGTAGCATGGAGAACACTATGAGTGCACCCCACTCTGCCCACGTTAAAGAGGCACCATATTATTACGTGCCCCCAGACTCTGCCCATCCTGTGCGCGCGAGCGTCTGTCTTTTGATCGGGATGCTTGGAGCCTCTGCATGGGTCAACGGTATTGGCTCCGCTAAGTGGGCAGTGTTGGCCGGCTTGCTCGGTTTGTTTGTTGTGCTCTACCAATGGTTCGGCGATGCGATTCATGAGTCTGAGATTGGCCTGAACAGTAAGCGCATCGATGTCTCCTATCGCTGGAGCATGAGCTGGTTCATTTTCTCAGAGGTGATGTTCTTTGCTGCGTTCTTTGGCGCGCTTTGGTACACACGGACCGTCACCTTGCCTTGGCTCGGCGATTTGGATCACAAGCAGTTATTGTGGCCAGACTTCAATGCTGTGTGGCCTAACCTGGGTCCAGCTGGTGTTGTCGAGTCCTTTCAAACAATGGGGCCGTTCTGGTTGCCCACCATCAATACCGCGCTGTTGTTGAGCTCGGGCGTGACCCTGACGATTTCGCACCACGCCTTACGTGAAAATCATCGGAGCAAAGCGAGCTTTTGGTTGTTTGCGACAATCGTACTCGGCTTCATCTTCGTAGTTTGTCAAGGCTATGAGTATTACCATGCCTATACAGACTTGAACTTAAAGTTCAACTCTGGCGCCTTCGGCTCGTTGTTTTTTATGTTGACAGGCTTCCACGGCTTTCATGTGCTCTTGGGCGCAACGATGCTGACAGTGATTTGGATCCGCCTGTTGAAAGGCCATTTCACTGCAGATAATCACTTCGGTTTCGAAGGGGCTGCGTGGTACTGGCACTTTGTGGACGTTGTGTGGCTGGGGCTGTACATATTTGTATATTGGTTTTAAGTCGTCAGCTTGAGCATCGTTCATAAAAGAGGCCGGCCTTGCTGGCCTCTTTTTTATTTTGAGCACTCTTCTTAACGTTGGAAGCCTGTTGTTTCTATCCAGCCCATCCAGTGCGAAAAAAGCAGGAATAGAAACAACGCAACCGAAATCCCGATGCGCAATGTGAGCGCGTTGACGGTCTTGTTTGAAGTTCCTTTGTCTCGCATCAAATAAAACAATGCCGAGCCAAGGCTGCCGAGAATTCCAATGAACGCAATAATCACGAAGATACGCATTAAATCCTCCAGATAAAAAGGAATTATCGCAGACATGCAACACCCAGCGTCCAATAAGCTCACTGTGCTTGCGTTACTGCTGCTCGGGATCGTTGTGCTTGTCTGTGCCTCACTTGGGAGGTGGCAGTTAAGTCGTGCCGACGAGCGGCGGGCGATCAGCGCAGAAATTGAGCGAGGCCGTTTGGCAGCGCCACTGCTGATGCGTCCCGACATGACGATCGAGTCGGTTCAACCTTGGCGTGCAGCTTCGGCCTCTGGGCATTGGGCGGCGCAGTTTAGCGTCATGGTGGACAACCGAAATTTGGATGGGCGCCCAGGACTGTGGCTCGCGACCCCCCTGATACTTGAGGATGGGGTCGCTGTCTTAGTCTTGCGTGGCTGGATACCCCGTCCGATCGGGACGGAGCAAGCGCCTAAAATAGCAACGCAGTTGAGTATGCACACTGTTGAGGGCGAAATGTCCTTGCGCGTGCCGAGGTTGTTTGAGTTGTGGACAAGCAAAAAGGGAGAGGACAGCGGTTTGCCTTCGACATGGAAGGGTATTGCTGCAGGCGAATCTGGCTGGGTGGATACTTCTAGCTTAGTACGGGTGCAAAATCTTGACCTGGGCTCCTTAGCGGAACGGACGGGATTAAAATTTTTGCCTGTGGTGTTGCTACAAAACAGCCCAGCGCAGGAAGGCCTCTCGCGTAATTGGCCCAAGCCCTCGTTGGATGCGGATAAGAATGTGGGTTATGCGACGCAATGGTTTGGCTTTGCGGCGATTGCGGCGATTGCGTTCTGTGCGGTGTTGTGGCGTTTTGTACGTCGTAGACGCCGACAAATTGAATAAGTGGGATGTTTGTGAATACCTCTGTTGATCCGAAAGCTTTACCAATCACCAAGCGGCGTAGCCGTGGTACGTTGATTATCATTTTTCTGATGAGTCTTGCCCCTTTGCTTGCGGCGCTACTGGTTTATTTCAACCCAAGCTTGCGTCCTGAAGGCAGTGTGAGTTACGGCACGCTGATCGAGCCACAGCGGCCTATCCCGAGTGCAACAGCGTTGCCTGCGACTACGCTGGACGGTAAGCCGTTTGACCTGACTTCGCTTAAAGGCAAATGGCTGTTGCTAGCTGCAGATGACGCAGCGTGCCCTGAATCGTGTGCACGTAAGCTTTTCATTTTGCGCAACTCGCATGCGAGCCAGGGCAAGCATGTTGAGCGGTTGATGCGCGTTTGGTTCATTACTGATGATCAACCTGTTCCAGAGAAGGTGCTCGAAGCATACAAAGGGACGGTGATGGTGCGCATCAAGCCAGAGGTATTAAAGCAATTTTTGTTACCGCAGGTTTCAATGGTAGATGCGCCCGAAGCGCTTCGCAAACCGATGTGGATTATTGATCCCTTGGGTAACTTGATCTTGCAGTATCCGCCGGAGGCAGATCCCGAGAAGTTTCGTAATGAGTTACGTAAGTTGCTTGCGAACTCAAGGATTGGGTAGTCGCGCAATGACTGAGCTCGTTACAAAGAATATTTCTGGGCAGGAATCTGCGCGTGCGCGCTACCGGCGCCTCGTCTTTTTGACATGGTTTTTGACGCTTGACCTGATTATGTTTGGCGCTTTTGTGCGCCTGACGGATTCTGGTCTAGGCTGCCCAGATTGGCCCGGCTGTTACGGCAGTGTCACGCCAATTGGTGCGCTGGATTCCATCCGTGAGGCCGCTAAGGCAATGCCTGACGGTCCAGTCACTTTACCTAAAGCCTGGATCGAAATGATTCATCGCTATGTTGGAGCATTGCTTGGTTTTCTGATCATTTTGATTGTCGCGCTCGGATGGCGACATCGCACTGTGCTTGGGTACTCGCCTAAGCTTGCGATCGCGACCTTGATTGCGGTTTGCATACAGGGTGCGTTTGGTGCGTGGACAGTGACGCATCAGCTGATGCCGGCGGTTGTTACCGCACATTTGTTTGGGGGCATGACGTTACTAGGTATGATCACATGGCTAGCCGCGCGCGAACGCGGTTACGTCAGCCCGGCATTGGTAACGCTAAAGGGTCGCAGTTGGGCGATTGTGGGCTTATTGCTATTGGCCGTGCAGATCGTACTAGGTGGTTGGGTCAGTACAAATTATGCCGCCTTAGCCTGCATGGATTTTCCAACGTGCCATGGCAGTTGGCTCCCTGAGATGGATATGCGTAATGGTTTCTCGGTGGTCCGAGGACTCGGTGAAATGCCAAGCGGTGAAATGATCTCGCAGACGGCCTTAACCGCAATTCACTGGGTACATCGCAATTTTGCGTTCCTAGTGTTTGCCGTGCTCGGCACCTTAGCTTGGCGCTTGCTTGCTGATCCTGCGACGCGAGGTCCAGCGCGGCTGGTTTTAGTTCTTCTCGGTGCGCAACTCTTTACGGGACTGACCACGATCTTCTTTCAGTGGCCCCTTTTGATTGCTGTCCTCCACAATGGCGGCGCAGCTGGGCTCGTTCTTGCTACGGTAACGATCGTTTATCGGCTTTCTGTCCGATCCGGTCTGGGACAACCAGTACAATCACGGTAGTCCCTTTAAAACAAAGCCCATGTCCAGCACCACTGCCTCGTCCCCTAGCCTCTTGCGCCAATATTTGGTGCTTACGAAGCCACGCGTCACGCAATTGGCGGTATTTTGTGCCGTGATCGGCATGTTTTTGGCGACGCCGGTTTTACCTGACATGCAAAAAGTGATCGCCGGCACAATCGGGATCTGGTTGCTTGCCGCGGCCGCCTTCGCTGTGAACTGTCTGATCGAGCAGCGTATCGACGCGCGCATGTTGCGCACGGCTCGTCGTGCAACGGCCACGGGTACGATATCGCCCATACAGGTGGTTATTTTCTCTGGCGTGTTGGGTGGTCTTGGGATGTTCATTCTGTATCGTTGGGTGAATTCGCTCACGATGTGGCTAACCTTCGCGACGTTTGTGGGTTATGCGGTGATTTACACCATGATCCTGAAACCTCGCACGCCACAAAATATTGTGATTGGCGGATTGTCTGGTGCGATGCCGCCTGCTCTTGGCTGGGCCGCTGTGGCAGACTCAGTCCCAGCAGAGGCGTGGCTACTGGTGCTAATCATCTTTATCTGGACCCCCCCACATTTTTGGGCGCTTGCCTTGTACCGTAGCCATGACTACGCCAATGCGGGCTTGCCTATGCTGCCAGTCACCCATGGCCAGCAATTCACACGCTTGCATATTCTGCTCTACAGCGTCGCACTGGTCGCAACGACGGTGTTGCCGTATATCGTAGCGATGAGTGGTTGGCTTTACCTGCTGTCTGCTCTGATACTTGGTGCTTTGTTTGTCTGGTACGCGTGGAAGTTATACCGTGTCTATAGTGACGAACTTGCACGCAAGTTGTTTCGGTTTTCGATTCTCTATTTGTCGCTTTTATTCGCTGCTTTATTAGTCGATCACTGGTTGATCGTCGTGGGAAGTTGATTGAAGCAATTGCCCATTCGTTGTGATTCAGTCTCTAGCCGACGTGCTCTACTTGCTGTTGGCTTGATCGGAATGATGACCGGATTGCTTGGTTGCAGCGATCCTGCTCCGGCAAAGCTAAAGGGCAGCGATATTTCTGGGACGAAAATAGGACGTGGCTGGGCGCTTACGGGAATGGATGGAAAGCCCTACACTTCGGCCGACTTTGCTGGCAAGGTTCAGCTTGTGTTTTTTGGTTTTACGCAGTGCCCTGACATCTGTCCGTCGTCATTGGCCGAGCTCTCCGAGGTAATGCGCCAACTAGGCGATCAGGCAAGTAAAGTTC
The DNA here is from genome assembly GCF_019923725.1 of Zwartia hollandica. GTDB lineage: Bacteria > Pseudomonadota > Gammaproteobacteria > Burkholderiales > Burkholderiaceae_B > Zwartia > Zwartia hollandica. The sequence continues at coordinate 217,905 of NZ_JAHXRI010000006.1, read as the reverse complement.
AAGTGTTATTGATTACGGTGGACCCTGAGCGGGATACCCCGGAAGTATTGCGTGCGTATGTTTCTGGGTTTAGCCCAAAGTTTTTGGGATTAACGGGCACGCCAGCTGAAATCAAACAGGTCGCAGCATCGTTTAAGGCGTATTACGCCAAAGCGCCTGCTGCGAAGGGCAGCTACACCATGGACCACAGCTCTTCGTTCTATCTGCTTGATCCAAAAGGTGAGGCGCGTGTCCTCGTAAGCAATACGGCTGGTGTGGCTGCATTAGTTCACGATATTCAGCTGTTACTCAAATAGCTTAGCTGTCGCACGCAGAGCCACTTAGCTGCGCCAACGTGGCGACCGCTTATCCAAAAAAGCATTAATCCCTTCAAGGCTATCTTCGAGAAACATATTGTGGGTCATCGCTTTGCCCGCAACTGTGTATGCATCCGATCTAGCAAGCTCTGCTTGTTGATAGAAGGTTTTTTTCCCTAACGCTAAAACTTCTGTGCTTTTTTCGGAAATGACGTGGGTTAAACGTTGAATATGAACTTCAATTTCTTCGGCTGGAACGGCCGTATTAATGAGGCCCCACTCCGCAGCGGTTTGGGCTGAAATGGATTGCCCAGTCAACAGCATTTCGAGTGCGTGTTTGGTTTGAACTGCGCGTGAGACAGCGACAGCAGGTGTTGAGCAAAACAAACCGATATTGACGCCTGGCAATGAAAAGCGCGTCTCTGTCGTGGCGATCGCTAAGTCGCAGGTTGCGACTAATTGACAACCTGCTGCGGAGGCGACCCCGTGAACTTGCGCAATGATGGGTTTTGGGCAGGCGAGCATGTCCTGCATTAAGGCACTGCACTGCCCAAAGAGTGCGCTGAGCCATGGCTCGTTTCGGTTCGCATTCATTTCTTTGAGGTCGTGCCCTGCACAAAAGCCCTTGCCTGCTCCCTTTAAGACAACGACCTTTATGGATGCGTCGGAGCTGATCTCGAGAATGTGCGTGCGTAACGCAGAGATCATATCTAGGGACAGGGGGTTGTATTGCGCTCCTCGATTTAGCGTCAGATGCGCCGCAGCACCAAAATCATTTCTTAAAACGTATGGTGTTGTAGCGGTATTCATAAACGCTCCGTCGCAAGGGCAGCTAACGTTGGACAAACCATTCTTTGAGAGCAGCTTGGGCCTTCTCTGACATCTCGGCAACCGACATTTGCGCTCGCCTCTCGATAATCATGAGAGCATAAGGCGTCGCCAGACTAGAGGCTTGCGCGCACAGCCGCAGCTCTTCGCCAACGGAGGGACTGCGTTGGCGCCAAAAGTTGATGGCGGCTTCTAATTCGGGCAGAGTAATAGTGTCTTGCATAACCGTATTGTCCCAGAATATCGCGCCGAGTTTGGCGACTAAGATCAATTTGACCGACCTTTTTGATTTACCAAGCGCCCTGTTGCTGAGGTGGCGTATACGAGTAATATCTAGGGGTTATCCCTTTTCAGGTTTGGGCGTGTCATGACTGCATCATCTTCCAACCCTTTTGTCTTGCCAGGACTGGGCCAAACTGGCGATATGGCCAATAACCCACTTTTCGCTAGCATGGAGATGATGCGTAAGGCGTTTGCAGGTCTGGCTGGTCCTGCCGGGATGGGTGCAGGCGTTGGAATAGCGCCCTCGATGAACCCTGAAGAGTTAGAACGCAAAATCGCAGAGCTTAAGTCCGTAGAAAATTGGTTGAAGCTTAATTTGTCGATGCTGAGCAGCACGATTCAAGGGATGGAAGTACAGCTCGCAACGATCGTAACCTTGAAGTCTTTTGTTGCGGCGGCGACGCCGGCCGCACAGGAGGCGACAGCTACTGCATCCAGTGAGGTTCCAGCGGCGGCACAAGCTTGGTGGAACATGTTGACGCAACAGTTCAGTCAGGTTGCTGCGGCCACTGCTGCCAGCATGGGCAGCGTGAAAGAAACGGCCACCACAGACAAAAAAGCGACGGCAACGAAAAAAGCAACGAAGCGTCCCGCACGTAAAACATCGACTTAAAAACTTATTACTACATCACACTATGCTTAACATCGTGATTCTTGCCGCAGGACAAGGCAAGCGCATGCAGTCTAATTTACCGAAAGTGTTGCACCCGATTGCGGGCCGTCCGATGTTGACGCATGTGCTGGACAGTGCACGCGCCTTAGAGGCACAGTGCATCGCTGTCGTGGTTGGACATGGTGCCGAGCAGGTGAAGCTTGCGTACGCCACGCAGCCAGACCTGCAGTTTGCATTGCAGCAGCCGCAGTTAGGAACGGGGCATGCGGTATTGCAAGCAGTACCCCTATTACAAGAGACTGATGCGGACGATGTCACCATTATCTTGTATGGGGATGTTCCTCTTGTTCAGCCTGATACGCTGCGCGCATTGATGCTGGCGCGTGCCAACGGGGTGGCGATTCTCACCGAGATTCTGCCGGATGCGACAGGCTATGGGCGTATCGTACGCAACGCTAAAGGCAGTGTGACTGCGATTGTTGAGCATAAAGATGCGACGCCTGAGCAGCGTGCAATTCAGGAGGTCAACACAGGGATCATGGCTGTACCAACAAGGCAACTAAAGACCTGGCTCGCCAAGCTCACGAACAATAATGCGCAGGGCGAGTATTACCTAACCGATATTGTTGGGATGGCAGTTGCAGAAGGGGTCTCTGTCAATGTGGCACATCCTAGCGCTGGTTTCGAAACGCTTGGCGTAAACAGTCGCTTGCAGCAAGCGGAACTCGAGCGGCTTTGGCAGCGCGAGCTTGCGCGTCGGCAGCTCGAGGCGGGTGTCACGATCGTTGATCCGTCTCGTTTTGATTTGCGTGGTGAGTTGCAGTGTGGCCAGGATGTCTTCATTGATGTAGGTTGTGTGTTTGAAGGGCGAGTGGTGCTTGCCGACGGCGTGCGAATCGGGGCACATTGTGTTTTGCGCAACGTCACGCTCGGTCGCGCGACGCAGGTTGAACCGTTTAGTCATCTTGATCAAGCGCAGGTCGGTGCCGAGGCGCATATTGGCCCCTATGCACGGCTGCGTCCCGGTGCCAAGTTGGCGGATGCGACACACGTTGGTAATTTCGTTGAGATTAAAAACACCTCGCTTGGTAAAGGTAGCAAGGCGAATCATCTGGCCTATGTAGGAGACGCCGACGTCGGGGAGCGGGTCAATATTGGCGCTGGCACCATTACTTGTAATTATGATGGTGTGAATAAGCATCGAACGATCATTGAAGATGATGCGTTTATTGGTTCAGATACCCAGTTGGTTGCGCCAGTGCGGGTAGGTAAGGGTGCCACGCTTGGTGCGGGCACAACGCTTACCCGCGATGCGCCTGCAGGGCAGTTGACTGTATCCCGTCCCAAGCAAACGACGATTGAGGGCTGGAAGCGGCCAGTTAAGAAAGCCTAGGAATGACAGAAGAAAAAGCTCCACGCGCACCAGACGTGCATGAAGGTTTACCGACGGCGCGACGTAGAAAAGCAGCGCTGGCTCTTGCCGCAGGCTTAATGCTTGCCGTGCTCGATGCCACGATGACGAACGTGGCACTTCCTTCAATTGCGCAAGACCTTAATGCTTCTGATGCCGCGGTTGTTTGGGTTGTGAACGCCTACACCCTGACGGTCGCAATGACCTTGTTGCCCATGTCAGCGATTGGGGAGCGCATCGGGTTTAAGCGATTGTTTTATTACGGGTTGTGGACCTTCATCCTTGCCTCGGTGTGCAGCGCATTGGCGCCAACCATGCCCGTGCTGTTGGGCGCGCGTATTTTTCAAGGGCTTGGTGGTTCTGCCATCATGTGTTTGTTCGGTGCCTTGGTGCGTAATATCTATCCCCCGCATTTGATTGGGCGAGGGATTGGGCTGAATGCGATGACCGTCGCGGTGTCGTCGGTGATTGGTCCATCGATTGGGGCTTTCATCTTGTCGTTCACGACCTGGGAATGGATATTTCTGTTTAATTTGCCGATGGGTATTCTCACCATGCTCGGGGTGCGCTATCTGCCTGACGTACCTCCGATCACCGCATCGTATGATTGGTTTGCAGCTGCGCTGAGTATGACAACGATTGCACTGTTGATTCTTGGAATCGACGCGCTCTCTAAAAATTTTTGGCTAGCGCTATTGCTATTAGTGTCCGCCTTTGTGATTGGTTGGGTCTTGGTACGACGCTCTGCGCAGCAGACGGCACCGCTCGTACCGGTTGATCTGTTCAGAATCCCCGCCATGCGATTTGCGTTAGCGGCTTCGGCGAGCACCTTTTGTGCGCAGATGGCTACGATGGTTTCGTTACCCTTCTATTTGCAGGTGACACTGAACCGCCCTCAACTGGCAGTGGGTGCGCTTATGGCAGGTTGGCCTGTCGGCGCCGCGTTGATCGCCTCGATCGCAGGCCCATTGTCAGATCGTTTTCCTGTGGCCATACTAAGCGGCTTGGGCGCTGCAGCGATGGCGCTAGGCTTGGGCTTGGTTGTGGTGATGCCCACGAGCGCGTCGGATGCCTGGCTGTTTGCAGCGATGGTTATTGCGGGAATTGGATTTGGATTTTTTCAAACACCGAACAATCGGGTCATGCTGGGCTCTGCCCCGCGGAATCGCGCCGGCGCTGTTGGTGGATTGCAGGCCACGACGCGGGTGTTCAGTCAAACATTTGGTGCGGCGATTGTTGCGCTTGTATTCAGTTTTGGCTTTAGCGGCGGTCCGATGCTTGGCCTGTGTGTTGCGATTGGCTTCTCATTAATAGCGGTCGGTGTGAACACAGTACGATATTTTCAGGCGCCCCGTTCACGGGCGGACGGCTAGCCTAGATGCGTATCCTGCAGATTAATTCGGAGCGGGGTTGGCGGGGGGGCGAGCGGCAAACCTTACTCACTGCGCTGGGGTTGCGTGAGCGGGGGCATGACGTCGAGGTGCTGGTTCGTGGGGGCGGTGTCTTGGAGACGCGTGCCCAGGCAGAAGGGTTGCGCACGCATGCGGCGAAGACGACGGCGGAGTTTGGCGGTTGGTTAGCGCGCCACGGCCGGGCATACGATGTCTTGCACGTGCAGACGGCGAATGTGCTGGCGTGGGCCTTGTTGGCCAAGCCGCTGCATCGTCGACCGGTTGTTTTCTCACGCCGGACAAGCTTTCCGATCAGAGGCTTTAGCGGATTTTCTCGGCTCAAGTGGGGTTGTACGGATGTTCGTGTCGCGATTAGCGAAGCGGCTGCCACTGCGATGCGTGAAATGGGTTTGTCGGTACAGATTATCCCAAGCGCGGTTCCTCCCGTTGAGCCGAATACTTTGCGCGTGCAGGAATTTATCTTGCGTGAAAAGTTAGCCGGGTATCGTTTAGTGGGTACCGCTGCTGCGCTATCGCCAGAAAAGGACCCCGTCACCTTAATACACGCTGCAGCGAAAGTCTGCGCAACGTATCCCGATGTGATCTTTGTGCATTGGGGTGCGGAGGGTGCTGCCGCTGAGGCGGCGCGCCTAGCGATACGTGATCTTGGGTTGGAGAGACGCTATCGGTTGTTAGGATTTGAGGCCGGTGTTGAACAATTGTTTGTAGCGCTGACGGTATTTGTGATGGCATCGCGCCACGAAGCCCTTGGCAGTAGTGTTCTAGACGCCATGGCTCAAAGCGTGCCCGTGGTGGCAACACACGCCGGGGGGCTAAAGGAGTTGCTGGCGGATGGACGGGGGCTCTTAAGTGAGCCAGGTGATGCTGGCGGGCTGGCTGCACATATCGTCGAGCTACTGAGTCAGCCCGAGCGCCGACTAAACATGGCTACGCATGGGCTCCATGAGGTGCAGACCCGCTATGGCCTCGAGGCGATGGTGGAACAGTATGAGCGTCTGTATCTTCGGGCCACGTCTCCCCGTTTAGGGTGCGCACGTTGAGTAGAGTGGCGCGCAAACGCTTTACCTCGTCTCGGTAATACAATAAAATACATCTGTATGCAAAATCCAAAACGTTTGTTTGATGGCGTTTTGCGCGGGCGTTATGACACACAGGTATTGGAGACAAAAATATGAATGAATATGATGTGATTGTTGTGGGTGCCGGCAATGCGGCGTTAGCATCGGCCGTGTCGGCCAAAGAGAATGGCGCGCAACGCGTAGTGGTGCTTGAAAAAGCGCCGCGTGAGATGCGTGGCGGCAACACACACTGGAGCGGTGGCGTATTGCGGTTTGCTTTTGACGACCCGAAAGAAATTGGTCCCCTGCTTCCTGGTGTTGAGCAAGAGTACGAGGACTTCTACTCTGGCATCGCGCCTTACACAAAAGATGACTTCCACGGCGATCTAATGCGCGTGACATCCGGGCAAACAGATCCCATTCTGTCTCGCGTGCTAGTAGACAATTCAAAGGACACCGTATTCTGGATGAGCGAAGTGGGTAAGGTGCCCATGGAGCCAGCGATCACGCTCACGGGTGTCAGAAAGGGTAATCGAATCGTTTGGGCGCGCGGCCTCGTCGTACGGGCCGAACATGAGGGAGTCGGACTGTCGCGCAGCTGGTTTGCAACCTGCGAGCGCATGGGGATAGAGGTACGTTACGGCGCCGCAGTCGTCGGGTTGTTGCAAGACGATACTGGTGCTGTATGCGGCGTCACGGTGCGTGACGACAACGGAGTCAAAGAGCTACATGCCAAGGCGGTGGTTTTAGGTTGTGGGGGGTTCGAAGCCAACGTGCAAATGCGCACACAGCATATCGGTCCACTCGTGGGTGCAGCGAAAGTGCGCGGCACACCACACAATCAGGGTGATGGGTTGCGGATGGCGATGAACCTAGGCGCGATGCCTTGGGGGCAGTGGAGTGGTTGCCATGCCACCCCGATTTCTGCTGACTGGGGAAATTTTGCACCGCGCGAAATGACAGACCGCAGTAATCGATTGAGTTATTTGTATGGCGTGATGATCAATCGCATGGGTAAGCGCTTTGTTGATGAAGGCGCCGATGGAGCGATGTTCACATACGCTAAATACGGGCGTGCGATCTTGGCTGAACCTGGTGCGAAGGCCTACCAGTTGTTTGATTCCCAGGTTGTGCATTTGCTCGAGCCTCGCTACTCGACAAGTGAGCCGATTATGTCCGATACGATCGAGGGCTTGATTGAGCAGTTGGATATCGACGATAAAAAACAGGCACTTAAAACAGTCTTGGAATATAACGCTGCGGCAAAACACGCAGAAGATGGTTTTGATCCCTCACAAAAAGATGGCTTGACTACCCAAGGTCTGGCATTAGAAAAGACTAACTGGGCAACCAAGCTTGAAAAGGCACCGTATTACGCCTATAGCGCGACAGGTGGTATTACCTTCACCTTCGGCGGCCTACGTGTCGATGAGAATACGCAAGTAGTAGGTACCGACTGGCGTCCTATCAAAGGCTTGTTTGCTTGCGGCGAAATGATTGGTGGCTTGTTCTACGACAATTATCCAGCGGGAACTGGGTTGGTGTCAGGGGCAACGTTCGGTCGTATTGCTGGTCGTCAGGCCGCTGCCTTAAGTACTGGCAAAACTCTAGCTAAAGCTGCTTAATCCGAAAGGGGGAGACGTATCATGTCCGATAAGGCAATAGCGCCACAAGCTTTGCTCACTCGACTTGCGGAGTTGATTTGTGAGTTTGATACGTCAAAGATCAATGACCAAGCGATCTCGCTGTCTCGTACGGCAATTATCGACACGATCGGCGTGACGCTAGCGGGGGTCACAGAACCTTGTGTCACAAACTTGTTCAAGGTGCTCGGCGTAGGCACAGCGCCTGGCGTTTCGACCGTGTTCGGTACGGCGATCAAGACCTCTGCGCTCGATGCGAGCTTTATTAATGGTGTGGGCTCGCATGCGCATGACTACGATGATTTCAGTCAGCCGATGGGTGGACATCAATCGGCACCTCTCGTCGCACCATTGTTTGCGCTGGCCGAAGAGCGAGGCGCAACGGGCTTGAAGTTGATACAGGCCTATATCGTGGGGATTGAGACCGAGATACGTATTGCTCGCGCTGTGAATTTCTACCATTACGACAAAGGTTGGCATCCAACGGCGACGCTTGGTGTCTTTGGTGCTGCAGCTGCCTGTGGCTATTTAATTGGACTCGACAAGCAGAAGATGGCTATTGCATTGGCAATTGCGGCGTCCTTTGCTTCCGGACTGAAGTCGAATTTTGGGACGATGGTCAAGCCTCTGCATGTGGGACAGTGCGCGCGCAATGGTCTGTTGGCGGTGCTCTTGGCGGAGTCTGGTTACGACGCAAATCCAGCAACGCTCGAGCATAAGCAAGGCTTTCTAAATGCCTTTAACGGCCCCGGAAACTTTAATGCTGATTTAATGTTTGAGAACTGGGCGAATCCCCTTGAGGTGCTCAGTAGTGAGATGGGGCTTAAACAGTTTCCGTGCTGCGGGAGTACGCATCCGCCTGTCACGATGATGTTGAAGTTGCGCAAAGAGGAAGCGATCGATCTTAAGGAGATCGCTAAGGTGGATGTGCTGGTGCATAAGCGCCGGTTACCACATACCAACAATCCAAACCCGCAGACGCCACTTGAGGCTAAATTCTCTGTCCAGTATGCCGTTGCACGCGCGCTTGTCTCTGGGGCGGTGCGGCTCGGTGATTTCGAAGGCGAGGCACATTTCGATGCAGATGTGCGTGACATCATGGCAAAACTGTCAGCTGGGCCTCACCCAGACATGGCGGATGATTCTCCCGAGCAGTTCGGCGCGGAGGTCAGTATCACCTTGAAAAATGGCCAGGTGCTGAGACGCAAGATCAGTAATCTCGTTGGCCGTGGGATTACTTATCCTATGACCAGCGATGAGATGTGGGAAAAATTTAACGACTGCGCTAAAGCCGCACTACCGCGCGCAGACATCCCACCACTCTTCGAGCGGTTGGAGACGCTAGAAAAAGCAACCGACATTCGAGCGGTTGCAAAGCTATTGGTTAAGCGCGCGCTACCAGGACAGGCGAACAGAGGTGCGACTCACATTGACACGAGCGGGGGAGGTAACGGCACAAATGTCCTTCAAGAGACATCTTGGGTGCCGTAAGCAGTAAATCAACGTGTCAGTTATTTGTTGATAGTAGGTGGAGGTCGGCTGGGCTAAATGTCACTAAGACCTCGTCATTGCGCGCAAACTCGATCTGGTCAAGTACATTGAGGGTTGTATCTTGAACCTTCACGGAATATTCAATGTGCGGGCCCATGTACTGAATGTGTTCAATGACGCCACTCAGGGTGTTGATGCGGTCAGACTGCACAACGGCCGAGCGTGCCTGTAGCCGTAGATCCTCTGCGCGTAATATAGCCGTGCGTTGTTCACCGTCTTTCCCACTAACGGGCTGAGCAAGGGTGATGGAGGACCCATCAGGGGCAAACCATTGCTGGTCACGACAGGTGAGCGTTAGAAAATTTGCTGCACCAATGAAGTCGGCAGTAAATCTTTTTGCGGGGCGGCGGTAAAGTGCGCGCGGCTGTCCCTCTTCCACAATGAGCCCAGCGTCCATGACGATGACACGGTCTGACATGGATAAAGCTTCCGCTTGATCATGGGTGACATAGACCGCGGGGATAGCAAGCTCTTTTTGAATCCGACTGATTTCAGCGCGCGTGCGATCACGCAAACGTGCGTCTAGATTGGACAGAGGCTCGTCGAATAAAAGTACTTTTGGCTTGCCTACGATTGCGCGTGCAAGTGCGACACGCTGTTGCTGGCCGCCGGAAAGCTCAGAGGGCTGGCGACCGGCAAGGCTAGACAGGCCGACCACGTCTAGCGCCCAGGCGACTGCTTCGGGAATGGTTGCGCTATCTACGTTACGAGCAATGAGGGGAAAGGCGACGTTTTCCGCGACACTCATGTGCGGCCAGATCGCGTAAGACTGAAACACCATACCAAGGTCGCGTTCATGCGGCGCGATAAATATATCAGCCTCGGGTTGGGAAACAATCCGACCATCGATCTCGATTGTTCCACCGTTTGTGCGTTCAAGTCCAGCGATGCAGCGCAAGGTGGTTGTTTTCCCGCAGCCGCTTGGCCCGAGCAATGTCACAAACTCACCGTCTGCGACATCGAAGGAAATGCCATGCACAATCGTAGTTTGACCAAATACTTTGATGAGATTACTAACGCGGATACCCATAGTGATTCTATCCAGTTGTGCAGTGTTATTTGACGGCGGGCGTTTTGCTGCGGTCAAGGAGTTTCATGGAGGGCCGATGTTTGGTTGCTAGCATGAGCAGATACATGGCGATAAATACGACGACCATTCCCACTAAAGACAGCGAGCTAGCAAGTCCCCAATTCGCTTGTTCGAAGAATGACCAAATCGATGTCGACAAAACGCTTGTCGAAGCAGTGTAGAGAAGTACCGCCGAGGCGATTTCTCGGAAGAACGCCATAAACAGAAGGAAGTATGCACCTTGTAGGGAGGGCATCGCCAGCGGAACGAGTATCCGCTTAATGCCTTGTAGGCGCGTTGCCCCCGCAGTCCAGGCAGCTTCCTCGAGGCTTTTATCGATTTGAATCATCCGGCCGCCAACTGTTTCCGTTGCATACGACAAAAAGCGTGTGATGAAGGAGATCACCAGAATAATCAGCGTTCCATAGATCGGTAAAGGAAGGTAAGCATAGGCCCACAGCAGACCGAGTCCGATCACAACGCCAGGCACGCCAAATGGGAGGCTGGCAATAAAGTCTAGAGTTCGATAGCCTGGAGGCCGATGGCGCAGCGTGAAGTAGCTAATGAAGGAAGCTAATCCGACCCCCACCAGGGCACCGAGGCCTGACACGATGAGCGTGTTCCAGAAAGAGCGCAGGGTCGCCTCGGACTCAAAGAGGAACAAATAGTTTCGCCAGGTATACGCGCCTTCAAAGGGGTTGGCGCTGAAATACTTTAAAACAGAGACATAGGCAAGAATGATGACGGGCAGGATCAGCGCGCAGAGGATATAGCCCCAACAAAGCGTGTTTGCTGCCCATCTCCATTTGCCAAGCTCAATCAGCGTGAGACGCCCGGCCTTGCCTGTTGTGACGGTTAAGCGGTTGCTACGCGCAATGCGACGCTGAAGCCAGATGGCTCCGCCCGTTAAGGCGCTGAGCGTCAAGCCGATTGCGGCGGCCAAGCCATAGTCGGGAGGGGGGAATTGCACTAGCAAATAAAGTTGTGTGGCGAGAACAGAGATTCGGCCAGGAATCCCCATGAGGGCGGGGATAGCGAATTGTTCAATCGAAAGAATGAAGGTGAGTACTAGGCTAGAGGTAATTGAAAAACCAAGTAGCGGCAGCGTGACCCGTCGCAAGACGCCGAATGGCGTGGCTCCGGCTGCACGTGCGGCTTCTTCGAATGTTGCGTCGATTCCCAGAATGGGGCCGCGCATCATCAAATACACAAAAGGAATCTGGTGTAAGACGGTCACAAAAATCATCCCGCTTTTTGTATACGCGTCAACTTTCCAGGTGTCTGAACCGAAGAGCGATTCGAGGACGCCGTTAATTAAGCCTCCTGGCGAACCGATAATGATCCATGCCATCGCCAAAATGAAAGAAGGCAGAAAAAAGCTGAGGCTAACTAGCGCCGTAACCGCGTTTCCCCTCCGAAAATCCGTACGATGCACGACCAGCGCAATGGCCGTGCCAACGACTGCTGCAATCACAGCAGAGGCGATGCCAATCAGAATCGTGGTGTAAAACGTCCCGAGCACACCGCTTGAAAATAGACCCTCCCAATTACGAAGTGTCCATTCCCCAAGCTGTCCTGGCGCCGCGCTTCGCAGGCTGCCATACAGCAGGGCAACAAGTGGAATCGCAACTAGAGCTGCGACAATAAAAAATGTGACGAGATAGATTGTGCCGAGTAGGCGACCACTATCAAATATGCTCGCGTCGCGAAAGATCGGCGCGAGCGCAGTAGGCTTCTGTGGGGTCGAAATATGACGCTCACTATTCATGTTCTTCGTTTTCCGCGAGGCATAATTTTTTTAGACCGGTCATCGCAACCGGCCTAAAAGAACGATAAAACTAATTATTGAATGCCGAAGGTGGTGCGCCAGTGGTCGACGATTTGTTTTTGCTTAGCTGGCGGCAGCAATTCAAGTCCGTCGATCGTGTTGGGTAACGAGGCTGTGGTTGGGAGGTGAGACAAAGGAGGCGCTCCGTTGCGTGTCACAGCCAGTCCCGCAAATTCTTGCAGAAAATTTTGTCCCTTCTCCGTCATCAGCCAGTTGGCCAACACTTTTCCTGCATTGGGGTTCGGTGCTTTTTCGGCGACAAACATATATCCCAGCGAGAGCGTAGTTCCAGACTTCGGATAGACCATACCGATTGGCGCGCCGTCCGCAAGCGCAACGTTTACTGGGAGATCGGTAATTTCGGCGACATGCACGTCGCCGCGAATGACGGCCTGAAGAATACCCCCAGAGCCCTCAAAGAAGCGCACGTTGTTATCCTTCATTTTTGCCGCAGTGTCACCGAGGCCAAGTTTGTCCCAATAGGCCACGATGCCTTGAATCGACACGGACCGCCAAGGGGGGTTCATGCCAATCCGGCCCTTCCACTTTGGATCAAATAGATCGGCCCATTCCTTAGGTACGTCAGCAGGCTTTACCCGTTGCTTGTTATAGATAATCCCTTCGCGCGCCGTTTGAATGTTGAACAACATGTTTTGTTGATCGTGATTCACGGCAGCGGGGAAGCTTTTAAGCTCGGGCGGAGTCCACTTCGCCATCCAGCCACCCTTCATGCCGTCAAAAATACGCTGGTCTGGAAAGGTGATCATGACGTCGGCGAGATGCCGGCCCGACGAGAATTCGGTACCAAACCGTTGGATCAGAGGCGCGCTCCCAAGTCGCGTCATTTCCATTTTGATCGCGGGATAGGCTTTACGAAACTCGTTAGCAAGGCGTTCGGCGCCAGCAGGGTTGAGGTTGTGATAGAGCATCACCTTGCCTTCCTTGCGTGCTGCGGCCTCAACGGAAGCCCAGTCGCTTGTTTGCGAAATGCCAGGTGTAGGTGCGATGACTAGGCAGGCAGTGACGAGGGCGAGCAAACACTTGGGTATTGCGAGCTTCCAAGCTTTTGGGGCAATACCGCTTACGCTGCGGGGGGACTGACTAAACATATTTGATCTCCGTGATTGACCCTGCCATTAGCAGGGCAATTCTTTATAAGTGAAGCGTTCGAGCGACGCCTGAATACAGCTGTATATTCACGAATACTGACGCAGATGTCAAGGTATATGAACGACTGATCAGGCGCGTGATTGTTCCTCAGCAAGGCAGCGTAGCAATGTTGAGATGCGCAGGACTTTAATTGGCGCTTGAAATTCAGCCCAAAATGTTTGACTTAACTCGGGCGAGATTCGCCGGTCAATGAGGTCATGGGCCTTGCTTTCAATGACCTCGGGTGCAATGGGGCGTGACCAACTTCCTAGAGGTGAGGCGCACTGCTGACGAATAACAGACCCATCCGCGAGTGTTACGCAGACTTCAACGTGCATCGCGTCAAAACGACCTGATATTTCGGCCGTTTGCGTTAATTGGGTCACAGAGAGCAGGTGTTTGGCGTCTTCAGAAAAACGTCGCGTGTCGCTAAAGGAATCCAAATTTAGACGCGCATCGAGCAGAGCAGCGACGACACAGTATTGCAGTGAAAATTTGCCATCTAGCCCAGAAGTAGGATTGGGTCGATCAATGTATGGCATCACCGGAGTAAGAATCTCTACCCGTTGAATGTTATTTGGCTGCGTAATCTGCGCACGGCAGTCAAGTGCCGCTGTAATGGCAAAGTGGGTCGCGTACTGCGACGGAAACAATTTCCAGGCGGGACCGGGCGTGAGTGCACGCGGTACAAGCAAGGGCGCGAGTAGATGCGAGGCGTCGAAGCGATCGCCAAAGTAAGCCTGTGCATAACCTCGTGGGCCAGAGAGCGCGTCAGCGTCAGCCGTGAACCCGGCCTGAGCTAACAGCGCTGCCTCAAGTCCGCTGCGGCAGGCGTCCCCGCAGTGAAGCGCCTTGGTCATTGAGCCTACGTTGGCCAGCACGCCACCGGCGCGTGATGCTGCAATACCGATAGCCGCAATGTGTTGCACTTCAGGCAAGCCTAAAAACTCTCCGCACGCGATAGCGCATGCTAAGGGACCTACGACACCGGGCGGGTGCAAACTTAGTTCGCGTGGCTCTATTTGACCCGACGCTAGACGTAAGCGTCCTTGTGCCTCGATACCCTTTAGGAGCGCACAAAGGAGCCGCTCACCTTGCGGTCCTGCACCCGAGGCCTCTTGCTGCTCCGCCAGTGCGAGTAATCCCGGCAGCATCGTTGACAGAGCATGGTTAGGCGGATTCCACATCGGCTCATAGTCGAGCACATGCATAGACATGCCGTTGATCTGCGCTGCTTGAGAGGGTGAAGTTAAAAACCCCTGTCCGATGACGGTGGCCGACTGGTTTCCTCCTTGCTTGCGGGCGAGAGCCCCGGCAAGGCTCGGTCCCGGTTGATCTGAGCCGGCAAGCGCCACTGCTAACCCGTCAAGGAGCAAAAGACGTGCCAGACGAAGAAGCGCTGGATCCTCGATTGACCAGGCACGCAACAGCGCGACAAAATCGAGAGTCATATTCTTAGACATGGCGAGTTTATTTGTTTGAAATGAGTCGGCGAATGCGCATTTTTTGCGAGGCGTAGATATGCGCACGGAGTGCTTTTTCGGCGGCATCCGGATCGTGCTTTCGTATCCCCGCCACGACCGCTTCGTGCTCTTTAATCGTATCGGTGACGCGCTTGGGATCTGTCAGTGTGGTGTTGCCGAGTAACGTAAGTGTGTCATGCAGGGTCTTTAGCATCTTGATTAGATATCTATTGTGACTGCAGTTGTAAAGCATTTCGTGAAACTGTCGATTACTACTCGCGAGCTGTGCGTCGTCTCCGACAGAGCTTGCGTATTGTTCGCACATATCTTCAAGTAGAGAAATCTCAACGCTTGAAGCGTGTTGTGCAGCGAGTCTTGCGGCTGTTCCTTCCAAGACTTCACGCATGAAATACAGTTCGGTCACCATGCTGTAGTCGAGTTCGGCCACCATGATTCCAAGGGTCGAGTCGTGCACGACCAGCCCCTCGGACTCTAGTCTTGCAAGGGCCTCGCGAATGGGTGTGCGGCTCAGGCCAATCATCTCGGCAAGCTCTACTTCGCGCAGGCGATCGCCGGGCATGAGTTGTTGACTTGCAAGTGCTTGTCGGATGTAGCGGTAGGCGCGTTCGCCACCTGGCAAATCGTGTTCTAACTCTTGCGTGGCCGTCGACTTTTTGGATCGCGGTGTGGTTGGATTTTTCATCTATTTTGTTGTGTGCAGAGGACCTTTGTGCATCTGTTTTGCGACCTGTGATTCTGGCAAAAATGGATGTGCCGCATTAATGACATTGATAGGCTTGCCAGCCAGGTACGCCACTAGATTTTTATACGACTGCGAAAAGAACTCATCCATGTTCTCTTGTGTCACGAAGCCAATGTGTGGCGTCGCAATCACATTAGGTAAGGTTCTGAACGGATGATTCTGTGGCAATGGCTCGCAAGTAAAGACATCCAAGGCTGCCCCGCCTATTTTTTTTTCGGTGAGGGCTTGGATGAGCGCGTCTTCATCGACGATTTGAGCGCGCGACGTATTGACGAGGTACGCGCTGGGCTTCATCCGCGCAAGCTCGCTTTTTCCAAGCAAGCCAAGGCTTGAATCGGTGAGCGGGTGATGGATCGTAATCACATCGGAGGTCTCAATGAGCTCGTCTTTCGAGACAGAAACGACGTCATACGGAGCTGCTCGCTCCTGTGTCAAGTTCCGACTCCAAGCGATAACCCGCATTCCCAGAATGCGTCCAATTTTTGCGACAGGAATCCCCATATTGCCTAAACCAATGATCCCCAGTGTTTTTCCAGCGACCCCATCGCCCACGGTCGTCTGCCAACCACCAGCCCGCACAGAAGCGGTTTCTTGTGGAATCGCACGAAACAAACCGAGAATAAGCGCCCAAGTCACTTCAACAGTACTTTGGTGCATCGCCTCGGTTGTACAGACCGTAATCCCCAGTTCGTCGGTGGCCTGAAGATCGAGTGAGCGAGCGTTACGCATGCCCGTAGCAAGAATGAATTTGAGCTGTGGTAGCCGCGTTAATACGGAGCGGGGAAATTCCGTCCGTTCACGAATACGCATTACGCCATCGAAACCTTGCAATCGTGCCACAAGGTCGTCTTCGGTGTAGACGTGGTCTTTGAAGGCCACCACTGAGAGACCGGGGATCTGTCGCCAGTCCACGATGCGGTGGGCGAGATCCTGGTAGTCGTCGAGGATCGCGAGTCGGAGTTGTGTCGTCATAGTAGAAGCTTAACCTGCCGGATGTGTCACTAGGTTAATGTGGTGAAGGTTTCAAACTTGCTGCGATGCACAGAAAAAAATGTGCGGACATTTCGGACATTACCCTGCGCGGTGAGTGAGCGATGCACTAAGGCGTGATAGGCCGGCATATCGGTGACCTGAATGATCAGGACAAAGTCGGGGCCGGTCGAGACCCGATAGCACTGCTGCACGGCGCGTTCGGTTTGCATTGAGGCCTCAAACAATAGCAGTTGCTCGGCCGATTGCACATCAAGCGTGACCTCAACAATCGCTGTAAGCGCGCTACCAAGTTTTTGTGGATCGAGAATGACCACTTGTTTGGCGATCACGCCCAACGCATTGAGTCGTTTGACTCGCCTTAGGCAGGTGGGCGCGGAGGCGTGTACAAGCTCCGCTAAGGCATGATTTGTGAGCGATGCATCGCGTTGCAGTTGGTCCAGGATGCGTCGATCGAGGTCGTCGAGAGCGGAGAGCGTCATGTTGCCGAAAATTAAATTGAAGTACGCGGCGTGACCGCTTCGTGAATTAATGAAATTATATTTCATTAATATTGGTATGAGAATATTTATTTCATATTTCTTATATTTATGAAATAAATATTCTATGAATATTGGCACAATAGAAATATTCTTAGGAGAACCAATATGTGCGGAATCGTTGGCGCCGTTGCTTCGCGCGACATAACCCCAATTCTGGTCGAGGGATTAAAGCGACTCGAATATCGCGGCTACGATTCTTGCGGAGTGGCAGTCTACGACAACGGAGGATTGCGTCGTGCGCGCAGTACGGACCGCGTTGCTGAACTGGGTGCCGATATCGCGCGCAATCACATCGCGGGCTTTACCGGTATTGCCCATACCCGATGGGCCACGCACGGTGCACCGGTCACGCGCAACGCGCACCCACACTTTTCTTCAATCGGCATCGAAGAGCCGAGCATTGCTCTGGTGCATAACGGCATCATTGAAAATCACGAGGCGCTGCGCGCAGAACTGCAGGCGGTTGGTTTTATATTCGAAAGTCAAACAGACACGGAAGTTATCGCACATCTTATTCGTCATATTTATAACGGTGATTTGCTCGAGGCTGTCCAGCAAGCGGTGCGCCGACTCCATGGCGCTTACGCGATTGCTGTGTTTTGTCGTGATGAACCACATCGGATCGTCGCTGCGCGGCAAGGATCTCCTTTGGTGATTGGTCGCGGCAAGGAAGAAAACTTTTTGGCGTCCGATGCGTTGGCGCTCGCTGGTACAACAGACCAGATTGTGTACCTTGAAGACGGAGACGTTGCAGACCTGCAGTTAGGAAACGTTTGGATCATGGACCAAGCGGGCAAACGAGTGGATCGCAAAATTAATACCGTGCACGTACACACGGGGGCTGCTGATCTGGGCCCCTATCGTCATTACATGCAAAAGGAAATTTTTGAACAACCGCGTGCCGTGGGTGACACGCTCGAGGACGTAGAGTCCATCACGCCTGAACTTTTTGGCGCTTCTGCTCGTCAAACATTTCAAGATATCGATCGTGTCCTTATTCTTGCTTGCGGTACAAGTTACTACGCAGGCTTGACCGCCAAGTATTGGATTGAATCTGTTGCAAAGATTCCCGTTGCGGTAGAAATCGCGAGCGAATATCGCTATCGTGACAGCGTCCCGCACTCGAAAACCTTGGTAGTTACGATTTCGCAGTCAGGTGAAACCGCCGATACCCTTGCTGCGCTGAAGCACGCGCGTAGCTTGGGCATGGAGCAGACACTCACGATTTGTAATGTATCGACGAGCGCGATGGTCCGTGAATGTAAGTTGGCCTACATCACGAGGGCCGGCGTTGAGATTGGTGTTGCGTCGACCAAGGCCTTCACTACGCAGTTGACGGCACTGTTTATGTTGACCTTAGCCTTGGCGCAGGCGCATAGCCAACTTAGCAAAGAACAAGCAGCCGCACACGTAAAGGCCTTGCGGCACTTGCCTGCTTCGATCAGTGCCGTGCTGGCTCTCGAGCCCCAAATCATGGCCTGGGCTGATCGATTCGCCACCAAAGAGAATGCACTGTTCTTAGGTCGCGGGATGCACTACCCCATCGCCTTGGAAGGAGCGCTCAAGCTCAAGGAAATAAGTTATATCCACGCCGAGGCTTACCCTGCGGGTGAACTTAAGCATGGGCCATTGGCACTGGTAACTGAACTAATGCCAGTGGTGACAATTGCCCCGAATGACGCGCTACTTGAGAAGCTGAAATCAAACATGCAAGAGGTGCGTGCACGCGGCGGCGAGCTGTATGTGTTTGCTGATGCCGATACCAAGCTTGTCAGTAGCGAGGGCTTACATGTGATTCGTATGCCTGAGAACTACGGTTTGCTATCGCCTATTTTGCACACTATTCCTTTGCAACTGCTGGCCTATCACACCGCATGTGCGAGGGGTACGGATGTCGATAAGCCACGCAATTTAGCAAAGAGTGTGACCGTAGAGTAATCAAGGAAAGTTCATGAAAAAATTAATGAGTGTGCAAGGCAACGACCGCGGTCACTGGGTAGGAGACGGCTTTCCGGTGCGCACATTATTCTTCTATCAAGACATGGGTGAACAAATGAGCCCATTTTTGATGCTGGACTTCGCAGGCCCGATGCAGTTTCCACCAACGACAGCACGCAAAGGGGTCGGATCACACCCACATCGTGGCTTTGAGACGGTGACCTTTGTGTATGAAGGCGAAGTCGAACATAAAGACTCTACTGGTCAGGGAGGTGTTATTGGCCCTGGTGAGGTGCAGTGGATGACGGCCGGCGCTGGGATCTTGCACGAAGAGTTCCACTCTGCGGCTTTTGCGCGAGAGGGTGGCGTGATGCAGATGATTCAGCTCTGGGTCAACTTGCCTGCCAAAGATAAAATGACTGCACCTGGGTACCAACCGATTTTGCGTCAACAGATTCCGGAGCTCGCTCTGGCGAATGCGTCTGGAACAGCGCGTGTGATCGCTGGGTCTTTTGGAGGGCAGACTGGTCCGGCTCGGACGTTCACGCCGATGCAGGTCGTCGATCTAAAACTGGTGAAGGGCGCAACGTTGACGATCCCGGTGCCAGAGGGATGGAGCACGGGGCTCGTTGTCTTGCACGGTGCAGTGCAGGCGCAAGAGGGCTCGGTCGCAACGGACGCGCAGATGCTGATGTATGAGCACACCGGTCAAGATATCACGGTACAGGTTCTTGAAGACACGGTTGCGTTGTTGTTGTGTGGAGAGCCGATTCAAGAACCGATCTCTGGGCATGGGCCTTTCGTCATGAACACGAAGGCCGAAATTATTCAGGCCATTGAAGACTTCAACAGTGGACGTTTCGGGCGGATAGAGAGCTGAGTGACCCCTCCTCTATCGAGGAGGAGTACAAGGCCCAAGTAGCAATTTTTAAACGGCGAATGCCCGAGACGGTTTAATAACCGACTGCTTGACCGTCGCGGCGATGGTCAGAGCCGGCGACGTAAGCGTACGGTGCTTTGTCGCCAGGCAAACGCGCAATTAACTGGGCACTACCAAAGTCCAGACTATCGGCTGGTGCAACGATTGGCTTGTGACCCATCGCACGCAGACCTTCTACGACTGAGGGGTGCACGCCCGCCTCAACGGTGAGTTCACCAACGTCGTTGATGCGCCAGCGTGGTGAGTCAGAGCAAGCTTGTGGGTTGTGCTTCTCCGTGACATACCGCAGCACCATTTGCATGTGTCCCTGCGCTTGCATGTTGCCACCCATTACACCAAAGGCCATGTCTGGCTTGCCGTCGCGCATGATGAAGGCTGGGATGATGGTGTGCATTGGGCGCTTGCCACCGCCGACCTGATTGGGATGGCCTGGGGTTGTCACGAATCCCGATCCGCGGTTTTGTAGTGCGATACCTGTTTTAGGTACGACCACGCCCGAGCCGAAGCCTTTAAAGTTTGACTGGATGTAGGACACCATGCGGCCGTCAGTGTCTGTCGCGCACAGATAGATCGTGCCGCCCGAAGGTGGTTGGCCAGGAAGGTAGGTGCCCGCCTTCTTTGGATCGATTAGTTTGGCACGCTCTTTCGCATAGGATTTGCTGAGCAAATCTTTTGCGGTAACTTTCATGAACTCGGGGTCTGCCACGTGTGCATACAGATCAGCAAAAGCTGCGCGCATACATTCCACTTCAAGGTGCATACGTTCGGCTGAGCCGGGCTTTGTTTGCGCGTAGGGCAACTGCTCGATCAAGTTCAGCGCCAGTAGTGCGGTGAGGCCCTGGCCGTTAGGCGGGATCTCATGCACGTCATAACCCTGATAGTTTGTAGATACCGTACCCACCCAGTCGCAGCGGTGTGCGGCCAAGTCAGCTTCGGTCATTGCAGCACCACATTCTTTGGAAAATGCTGCAATTGCTTTGGCCAGGCGACCACGATAGAACGATTCACCTTTCGTGCGAGCGATGTCTTCAAGCGTATCGGCCTGATCTGGAAAGCGCCAGATCTCACCGGCCTCGGGCGCGCGGCCATTAGGCATGAAGGCATCAAAGCCTGGGTGCATGTGTAACTCAGCTGCGGCGTCTTTCCATTGGCGTGCAATCACGGGGCTGACAGGGAAGCCATCGCGTGCGTGGCGAATGGCGTCTTTGAATAAATCTTCAAAGGGCAGCTTGCCGAATTTGCTCGACAACTCAACCCACTGCGACACCACACCAGGAACCGTGACGGATTCCCAGCCGCGATGCGGCATGGTGGCCATGCCTTTGAAGCGTTCGGGCGACCAAGCGGCCGGTGCACGTCCAGAGGCGTTCAGCCCATGTAAGGCTTTGCCATCCCACAAAATAGCAAAAGCATCACCACCAATGCCGTTCATCGTGGGCTCGACAACCGTCAAGGTAATCGCTGCAGCAAGGGCCGCATCAATTGCGTTACCACCACGCGCAAAGGCGTTGGCGCCGGCTTGCGAGGCTAAGGGTTGCGAAGTAGATACGACATTACGCGCCAATACAGGTTGACGACCAGAGGGGAAAGGCAGTTGGTAATTCATGAGTAGAAGGATTCCAGAAGAGGGAATGCAGATCGAAAAGTGTCAGTCGATTGTATCTGAGCGGCGCACTGCGACAGAGAGATTTTGTCGGTAAAAAAAGGGGCGCATTGTGCGCCCCTTTAAGTCTTGCAGCGTATCGCTTAGGCGACTTCGTGCAGTGCCTTTTTAACCGTTGCAAAGATTTCTTCGATCTGGCCTTCGGACACGATCAGTGGTGGTGAGAAAGCCATGATGTCGCCGGTGAAGCGTGCCAACACACCTTTTTCCATACACTTGAGGAACACGTCGTAGGCGCGCGCACCAGGAGCGCCGTCGCGTGACTGCAACTCTACTGCGCCCATTAGGCCGAGGTTGCGGATGTCTTTGACGAAAGGCTCACCACGCAAAGCATGGATCTCTTTTTCGAACTTGGGTGCCAAACCAGCTGCACGCGCAAACAAGCCTTCCTTGCGGTAGATTTCTTGCGTAGCCAAGCACGCCGCAGCAGCGGTTGGGTGCGATGAGTAGGTGTAGCCGTGGAAGAATTCAATGGCACCACCAGCGCTACCGTTAACGATCGCATCGTGCACGTGACGGCTCGCTGCAACCCCAGACATTGGAATCGCTGCGTTGTTCATGGCTTTGGCCATGGTCAACAGGTCTGGTGTGACACCGAACAATTCGCTTGCCGTGGCTTTGCCCAAGCGACCAAAGCCAGTGATGACCTCGTCGAAGATCAAAAGGATGCCGTGCTTGGTACAAATCTCGCGCAAGCGCTGCAAATAACCTTGCGGGGGAACCAATACACCTGTCGAACCAGCAACGGGCTCGACGATCACAGCAGCGATCGTCGATGGATCGTGCAGTGCGCACAGACGCTCGAGGTCGTCAGCAAGGTGCGCGCCCCAAGCAGGCTGCCCTTTGCTGTAGGCCATCTCAGCCAAGTTGTGTGTGTGTGAAATGTGATCCACACCGGGGATCAGTGCGCCCGAATAAGCTTTACGGTTGGCAAGGATGCCACCGACCGAAATACCACCAAAACCTACGCCGCTATAGCCGCGCTCGCGACCGATTAGACGCGTACGCTGGCCTTCACCGCGTGCACGGTGGTAGGCGAGTGCCATTTTGAGTGCGGTGTCGACAGCTTCAGAACCTGAGTTTGCAAAGAAGATGCGATCAAGACCAGCAGGCATGACTTCTGCAATTTTCTTTGCCGCTTCAAACGCAAGAGGGTGTCCCATCTGAAATGGAGGTGCGTAGTCGAGCTCCATCATTTGCTTGTGCACCGCTTCCGTAATTTCGTCGCGGCAGTGACCTGCATTTACGCACCAGAGACCAGCGCTCGCGTCGAGCACTTTCTGGTCATCGGCTGTTGTGAAGTACATGCCTTTTGCGCTTTTCAGAATGCGCGGCGCGGCCTTGAATTGTTTGTTGCCAGTAAAAGGCATCCAGAAATTGGCCATGTCCACATCGGTGGACAAGCTGATTTTTTCGGTAATTGCATTCATGGGAAGTCTCCGTTGTCGAGCGAATGCACCACTGTAACGGGTGAAATATGATTTTTACCAGTACAGTTACAGTACATTATGACAAACTGTATTGAAAATAGGGGCTTATTGCCCTCGAACTGTACTGGTAGATGACAATGACTTTGCCCCTGGTCTTAGATCGACAGTCCAACCTGAGTTTGGTTGAGCAGATTATTGGAGCTGTCGCGCGCGCAATCGAGGGGCGCACCTTGCGGCCAGGCGATGCGCTGCCCTCAGTGCGTGCATTGGCGCGCAGTCATGCTGTTAGTCCGTTTACCGTCGCGCAGGCCTACCAAGGCCTGGTTGAGTCCGGTCATTTGGTATCGCGACGGGGAGCGGCATACCGTGTCGCGGGTCTGATGCCCTCATCGGTTCGGCCGGCGCCTGTTTGGTCCGCCCCGACTCTGAGTGCGGCTTGGCTCTTATCGGACGTGTTTGCGGATCACTCTGTTCCGAGTAAAGCGGGTTGCGGCTGGATTCCAGGCGAGTGGATCAACGAGAGTGGTCTGCAACATGCGTTGCGGGCACTCGGACGCATCCCAGGCCCGCGGTTCGGTGGCTATGGACATCCTTATGGGATGGGTTCGTTACGTGAACAGATTGCGTTGTCCTTACGTCGGTTTGATATTCCTGCGCAGCCCAGCAATATTTTATTGACGCAGGGCGCGACACAGGCGCTCGACTTGGTTGTACGTACCCTGTTGCGACCCGGTGACACCGTCATTGTGGAGGACCCATGTTATTGCAATCTCTTGCAGATTCTCCAATTGGCGGGACTCAATGTAATTGGTGTGGCCCGTACACAAGATGGGCATGATTTTGAGCAACTTGAACACGTATTGCAGACGATGCAACCTAAAGCCATCTTCGTCAATACGGTTTTGCAAAATCCTTCCGGAACCTCTTTGTCAAAGGTGAACGCGCAACGCTTGCTTGCGCTAACCGACCGCTACGGTTTGTGGGTGATTGAAGATGATATTTATCGCGAGCTTGCACCGTCCGAAGGGGCTTGCCTGGCTGCGCTAGAAGGTCTGCGACGTGTGATTTATATCTCGGGCTTCTCCAAAACAATTGCCCCCACCTTGCGTGTGGGCTACTTGGCTGCGCATGCCGAGGTCTTGGCAGACTTAGCTCGTACCAAAATGGCCGTAGGGTTGACGTCATCGGAAGTGACGGAGCGTGTGGTTGCAAATGTGTTGAGCGAAGGGCACTACGATAAGCACGTGCGCTTCATTACAGAAAAATTGCGCGTTGCCCACCAGTCGGTTGCATGGAGCATGCGCGCCGCTGGCCTTGAGGTGTTTGCCGAGCCGCAGGCAGGTTTGTTTTTATGGGCCCAATTGCCTGTTGAGCCGAGCCAAAGTATTGCCGTGGCAACGCGCGCACTGGATCGAGGTATTTGGCTTGCGCCCGGTTCCTATTTTCGGCCAAACGATCGTGCGTCAAACTGGTTTCGCTTTAATGTCGCAACCTCGAACAACGAGGATTTATGGACATTCATACGATCCCTACCGAAAAGAGCGTCAAAAGAGAACGCAGCAGGCTAGCGATCAACCGCCAAGTAGAGTGTTTCTTTAATTTCTTCCATCACGACATAACTGCGTGACTCTGCGGAGGCGGGTAAGCGCTTCAAAATCTCGCCCAAGAGCTGTCGATACTTGTTCATCTCTGGAAGGCGAGCTTTAATGAGGTAATCAAAGTCGCCCGACACCAAATGACACTCCATGACCTCGGGGACATACTCCAGCTCTTTTTTAACCTTGTCGAATACATCGCCCGACTTGGCCGACAGCTTGATCTCAAGGAAAACAAGTAGATTTTTTCCTAACGCAGCCGGATTGACGCGTGCGTAGTAGCCCGTAATCACACCTTCGCGCTCAAGACGTCGCACGCGCTCAGAGCAAGGTGTGGCCGACAGACTGACGCGCTCGGCGAGGTCGGTCATGGAGATGCGGCCGTCGCGTTGCAACACGTCTAGAATTTTTAGATCGATTCGATCAAGTGGGCGCATGGTGACTCCTGTGGGGGCATTTTAGTGAATTTCTGCCCGAACCTGTCAAAATGGCGTACCGGATAAGCTAAGTGAGGCAATATGTTTTACAAACAAGCTCCAGAATGTGTACAAGCCGACGTGTTTACAGAGATGCCGGGCAAGTTTCGACGTACAGGTGTTCGTTCAGCCTGGGCCGACGCAAATCGCGGCGGTGTAGCGATGGATTCTTTTTTAGAGGGCCCGGTTTTTGACTCGCAGGGCAATTTGTATGTCACCGACATCATTTTCGGGAGAGTCTTTCGAATCGATCCCAAAGGCGACTGGACGCAGATTGTGGAGTACGACGGTGAACCCAATGGGATGAAGTTATTGTCGGATGATGCGCTATTAATTACCGACTACAAGAATGGGTTGATGCGTTTGGCTATTCAGTCTGGCAAGATTGAGCCCTATTTTGCGCGACGCAATACTGAAAGTTTCAAGGGCGTGAATGATCTGACGTGCGATTCGCAAGGCAATATCTACTTCACCGATCAGGGTCAGTCAGGCATGCATGATCCGACGGGGCGAGTTTATCGCCTCCAGCCGTCGGGCAAGCTTGATTTGTTGCTGAGCAACGTGCCAAGCCCTAACGGCCTAGTGCTGTCACCTGATGAGGAGGTGTTGTATGTCGCGGCCACTCGCGGCAATTGTGTGTGGCGTGCACCGCTTATGAGCGATGGTAGCGTTGCAAAAGTGGGACAGTTCTTTACTGCGTATGGACCCAGTGGCCCTGATGGTCTGGCCGTGGATGTGGCAGGTAACCTCGCCATCGCTAATCCTGGTCTAGGCTACGTATGGTTAATTAATCCGCGTGGGGAACCAATTTTTGTCTGGACGAGTCCAAGGGACAGCGTTGTCACCAATGTTGCGTTCGGTGGTGCAGAAAATTGTGATTTGTACTGCACTGAATCTGAGTCAGGAAGCATCCTGGTCATGCGCGCGCCGCATCCGGGTGCCAAGGTGCACCGCCCGCTACCGAGCAAGTCTTAGCCTATGCGAAAATGTTGTCTTGCAGTTCAACGTATGAATGGTTCCACATGACACTTAATCGATCAATCTCTACCGCTGCCCTCCGACTAGCCTTTTCTCTTTGCGGACTCGTTGCCGCGAGTGTGTGGGCAGCTCCACCGATTCTTGTGCTTAATTCGCTGAACGCGGATGTGAGTGTGATTGATCCCCAAACGTACACCGAGACGAAGCGGATCCCAGTAGGTAAAGAGCCTCATCACTTGTATCTGACGCCAGACAATAAGTCGGTCATGGTGGCCAATGCCGAAGGTGACTCGATTACGTTTCTAGACCCGAAGACTGCCGCGGTGCAGCGCACGATGACGGGGATTCTTGATCCTTACCATTTGCGATTTTCGCCAGACATGAAATGGTTTGTGACAGCCGCAAACCGTTTGGATCATGTAGATATCTATCGCTGGGAGCGTGTGGGCGAGGAGTTCAAGCTGCATTTGGTCAAGCGTATTCCAGCAGGAAAAACGCCGAGCCATATCGCAATTGATAGCAAGAGCAAGGTTGCCTACATTACATTGCAGGATAGCAATCAATTGACGGCGATCGAGCTAGCGACGCAAAAGCGGTTGTGGACGATTAGCGTCGGCAAGATACCTGCCGATTTATATCTGACACCCGACGACAAGACGCTGTTGATCGGCCTGACAGGCGAGGATGCGGTTGAGGCGTACGACATGTCGAGTGGCAAGGCCGTGCTCAAAACGCGTATCCCGACGGGTAAAGGCGCGCACGCCTTCCGGTCGCAGGGCGATAAGCGGCATGTGTTCGTGAGCAACCGTAGTGCAAATACGATTAGTCGTATCGACTGGACGACATTAAAAGTTGTTGACACGTATAAAACGCCAGCCGGGCCAGATTGTATGGAAATGTTGGCGGACGGTAAGACCCTTCTGGTTACTGCACGTTGGGCTGGCAGGCTTGCCGTGATCGATATTGAGAAAAAAGCGGTGGTGAAACAGATCCCTGTCGGTAAGTCACCGCACGGCGTATGGACGCTGAATCATGCGAGCCGGGATTAAGGGTTGGGCCGTCGCTCTTAGTTTGTCTGCTTCGATTGCGTGCGCTCAGTCGTCGCAGCCGAGCTGTAGTCGCCCAATTTATCTGACCTTTGATACCGGGCATATGGAAGTAGCGCCGCTGATTGAAGATGTGTTGAAGCGGCAAGGTGTTCGCGCGAGCTTTTTTTTGGCCAATGAGCTGACGCGCACCGGCGGGACTAGCCTAGATGATGAGTGGGCGCCATGGTGGGAAGCGATGGCTGAGCAGGGGCACGTCTTCGCTTCGCACACTTATGACCATGTGTATTGGCGGGCAGACTTGCCTGATGGTTCGTTCAGGGTTCGGGCAAGCGCCGGACCGCTTCAGGGCAAGAACCAGATCTGGACCGCTCAGGACTATTGCCGCGAGCTCGCGCGGCCGGGTGAGCGGTTTGAAGAAATGACGGGGCGCAGAATGTTGCCGCTGTTTAGATCGGCTGGGGGGCACACCTCACCCGCGCTCTTGCAAGCCGCGCAAGCATGTGGATATAAGCATGTAGGCTGGGCGCCAGCAGGGTTTTTGGGCGATGAGCTGCCTAGTGAGCAGTATCCTAATGCTGTGCTGTTGGAGCGTGCATTGCGGAACATTCGGTCTGGCGACATCTTGATGGCACACTTGGGAATTTGGTCGCGTAAAGATCCTTGGGCGCCGACGGTTCTTGAGCCTTTAATTGAAGGCCTAAAGCTACGTGGCTTTTGTTTTGCGACGATCGACACCCATCCCGCGTATGTCCAGAGCCTGCCGCCTATGACGCAACCTTTGATAAAAAATAGTGATGATTCAATTCGCCAGTGACCTGTTTGATCATGCACACCAATGGCTCTTTGAGACGATTGTGCAGCCACTATTTTTTAACCTTGGTTTGAGTGGCTATCTCGAGGACGCCTACAACGGAACGATGTGGCTGCTGATCGGGCTATTACAAATCGCGATGATAGCCACAGTTTTTGGTGCGTTACAGCGCTGGCGACCTGTCGAGCCCGTGGTCAATCGCAAGGAAATACGCAACGATATTTTGTACACGCTCATTCATCGGCTCGGTCTGTTTCGACTTGTTTTGTTTTTTTCTGTGGCACCGTTGGCCGATGCGCTCTTTGGGCAGGCACGCGTCGCAGGATTTACGACCTTTCACGTGGATCAAGTTTGGCCAGGCGTGACAGACATCGCCTGGGTGAGTTTTTTGATTTACCTGCTCATTTTTGATGCCGTTGACTATTTTTACCATCGCGCCCAACATCGTTACGCTTGGTTTTGGAGCTTACATGCGGTGCATCATAGTCAACGCCAGATGACTATGTGGAGCGATAACCGCAATCACTTGCTCGACAGTTTGTTGCGCAGCATTGTGTTTGTGTTTATCGCTAAATTAGTGGGTGTACCCCCCGGGCAATTTATTCTGATTGTTGTCTTGACACAGTTGGTTGAAAGCTACTCGCATGGCAATATTCGACTATCGTTTGGCAAGCTAGGTAATTGGCTCATCGTCAGCCCCAAGTTCCATCGCTATCACCATTCCATTGAATATAGCGAGTCTTCGGCTGGTCCAGCAAAGGGACATAACTTCGCTGTTCTATTCCCATTGTGGGATATTCTTTTTAAGACAGCACGCTTTGACACGCCGTACGCTAAGACCGGCATACACGATCAGTTGCCTGCAGAAGGGGGGCGTGATTACGGTCGCGGCTTTATGTCTCAGCAGTGGCTCGGCCTTCGTCGTTTGTTTGGATCTAAGACCGCTGGCTTCCCCAAATAAGCTAAGCGGTTGATCGCGCAGGGTCTATCGCTACAACACGCCGCGTGCAAGTAATGCAGCGTACTGCTCTGGCGTCACGCCAATCTCTTTGAGTACTGCTTGGGTGTCCGCGCCTAGTAATGGCGGGGCGTCGTTAAAGGCAAGAGGATTTTGTTTGAGCTTGAGCGGACTTACAATTTGTGGAACTTTTCCGGCCGTTGGATGGGGAAGATAGCGCAGCATCTCACGATGAATAATCTGAGGGTCTGCCAAAACTTCTGGAATCGTATTGATGGGCCCGCATGGCACGCCGTGTAAGCGCAATGCATCGATGCACGCTGCGCGAGAGCGCTGTCCAATTTCTTGAACCAAAATCTCCATCAGCGCCGTCAGGTTCACGACACGTGAACTGTTGGTGGTGAAGCGTGGATCGCTGGCAAGATCAGGGCGATTCATGGCCTGACAGAAGCTAGCAAACTGTCCGTCGTTGCCGACGGCGAGCACCATCTGGCCATCCGTGCATTGAAAAACATCTTGTGGCTGAATATTGGGATGTTTGTTCCCCATGCGTTGCGGTGTCTTGCCGGACACGAGATAGTTCATTCCTTGATTAGCGATGGTGGCCACCATCACATCGAGCATCGCTAGATCGATGTACTCGCCCTCACCGGTTTCGTTACGACGCGCCAGCGCAGCGAGTACGCCAACAGCAGCCCACATGCCCGTCATCAAATCCATGATGGGCATGCCGACTTTTTGTGGCCCACCACCCGGTTGGCCATCGCGCTCGCCCGTCACGCTCATCAGACCCCCCATGGCTTGAATCATGAAGTCATAAGCGGGTAGTTCGGCTAACGGACCATCTTGTCCGAAGCCTGTCACTGAACAGTAAATGATCGCTGGGTTGACCGCTTTTAAGTCCTCGTACCCGAGCCCATAGCGAATGAGCGTACCAACCTTGTAGTTTTCAAGAACGATGTCGGCTTGCGCCGCAAGTTTACGAACAAGCTCTTGTCCTTCGGTCGTACTGATATCAATCGTGACGGACTGTTTGCCGCGGTTAGCCGCTAAAAAATAACAAGCTTCTTTCGTTTGTTCGCCGTTCTCGGCTTTTAAGAAAGGCGGGCCCCAAACTCGGGTGTCGTCACCCACGCCGGGTCGTTCGACTTTGATGACGGTCGCACCAAGGTCGGCAAGAACCTGCCCGGCCCAAGGACCCGCCAACACACGGCTGAGATCAAGAACTTTGACGTGTGTCAGGGGGCCATGTTGTTTCATCAGTCTGAACCGAGTGAAAGTTTATTGGGCATACGTTTTTCAATGGACCACTTCAGCAGTGCAGCACTTCTATAGACGCCGTGTGCAAACTTTCCATAGGGCAAGGTCAAAAAGAGCGCCATGACGATACCTAAGTGAATCGCCAGTAACAGTGCCATGGCACTGGTGTCACGCCAAATCAACAGCGCTAAACCAGTGAGGCTGGTTAAAAACAGTAGCGATATAAACCCAATATCCATTGGCTTTTGCGCGGCGTCGCCGTGTAAAGCGGAGCGATTGAGATTGAGCCATAGCAGACCAGCCGGTCCAATGAGCAGGCCGATGCCACCCACCGTCCCTAGGATCACTGGCAAGCTTGTGTAGGCGTAGGGCGCCTGTAACCCGAAGGCGTAGTGATAAAGCGTCGCGACAGAGGTCGACGCAAAACACAACATAAAGCCGTAAAACGTCAGGTGATGATAGCGCCTACGTCGCAGCGTAAAGCGATCGTCTTCATCGTTACAGCCGTCGCCGTGCCCGCCATCCAGATATTTCAGTTTTAGCGCGTTGTGCGCAGCTTCGCCGATTGCTTCACCGGTCGCCTGTCCTGGCGTGATTTCACTCCAGAAGCGTTTGACACCGATCCCTAAGGCAAGAATTGCAAAACCGAACGTAAAACCGAACATCAATACGA
Organism: Zwartia hollandica; assembly: GCF_019923725.1. Classification (GTDB taxonomy): domain Bacteria; phylum Pseudomonadota; class Gammaproteobacteria; order Burkholderiales; family Burkholderiaceae_B; genus Zwartia; species Zwartia hollandica. The sequence continues at coordinate 187,236 of NZ_JAHXRI010000006.1, read as the reverse complement.
GCGTGTTGTGCGGGAAGATAGCGTAGAAATTACCAGCGAGCGGCTCATGTAATAGCGTGCCTGTCGACATGACCGTCAGCACTAGAAAAAGCGCGAGACCAAAGGCCGCTGCAAGCGACACTGTCAGACCGTTATTTTTATACAGCTTACCTAGCGAAGCGGGCCACGCAAAGTCAGTATAGGTTTCCATCCGCACTTTGGCCATCGCTTGGGGTACGTTCACCATGAACTCATGGGGTGGTGCGTACTGACAGGCATGCAGACAAGCGCCACAGTTGTGACAGAGGTTAGCCAGATAGTTCAAGTCAGCCTTGCTGTCGAATTGCAGACGGCGTGCCATCGCGGGGAACACTGCGCAAAAGCCCTCGCAGTAGCGGCAGGCGTTGCAAATTTGCATTTGACGGGCAACTTCGGCTTCGTTATCCGAGATGCCTTTTTTGTGCCACGAGATCGAGTGTTCAGTTTTCCCGGCCAGGTCTTGTGCTTCGCGGGTTAGGGATTCAAGCGGTTGCATGCTGCGCTCCTTCTTTTATTTTCTTTGCTGCTGCGGCAGCTTGTGTGCCGGCGATACGACCAAAGGCAGTACCGATCGACATACCCACTCCGGCGGTGTAGCCCTTGCCCAAGACGTTGCCCGCGTTGATTTCCCCAGCTGCATACATATTGGGGCTTGCTTTACCGTCAAAAAAGATACTAGCTTTTTCGTCTGTGGCGAGACCGAAGTAAGTAAAGGTCACGCCCGGCCGCACGGCATAGCCAAAAAACGGCCCGGTATCGATAGGACGTGCCCAGTGCGTTTTGGCGGGAGTAATTCCCTCGGTGTAGCAGTCGTCTTGAATGTTGTGGTCGAACGTGCCTTGGCGGCAAGAGGCATTGAACGCGTTCACGGTCTCCATAAACGTATCCACATCCAGTTCAAGCTTCGCGGCAAGCTCCGGCAGCGTGTCTGCCTGAACGCCTGTAAACACGGGTGGCATGAAGCGTCCCACGGATTTTGCATCAATGATCGAGTAAGCGATTTGCCCGGGCTGCAGGGCAACGAGGCGCCCCCACAGCGCATAACGCTTGGGCCAAAAGTCTTCGCCCTCGTCGTAGAAACGTTTCGCTTCACGGTTAACAACAATGCCCAGCGATACACAGTCAATGCGGGTGCAGATGCCACCGTCATATAACGGGGAGCGTGCATCGATGGCGACGCAGTGCGCTTGAGTGGGATCACCCATCGTATCGGCGCCTGCGCGCATCATGACCTTTAAGACGACGCCCATGTTGTAGCGTGTGCCACGGATTAAGAAGTTGTCTGCGGGCCATTCGCCACGCTCGTTTTGGCCCCAGGCCTCGCGCAACCATTCGCGGTCGGACTCAAAGCCGCCGCAGCCGAGCACACAGGCATTACCAGGGTAGCGTTTGTCTCCTACTTTGGCTGCGATGAATTTGCCATCTTTGATCTCGAGATCGTCGACGGGTGAGTCATACAGAATATCAATACCAAGCTTTTCAGCGCTGTGGTAATAGGCGTTGATCAGAGCCTTTCCACCACCCATAAAGAACGCGTTGGTACGAGCAACGTGCAGCGTACCCGACAGTGGGGCCTGAAAGCGCACACCGTGTTTACGCATCCAGTCGCGGCAGCTGGAGGATTCGCGTATCACCATGCGCGCTAGTTTTTCGTTGGTGATGCCGCCGGTGACTTTGAGTAGATCCTGCCAGTACTCTTCTTCAGGGTAGGAGTCGACGAGGACGTCCTGGGGGCCGTCGTGCATGCAGCGCAAATTGCGTGTGTGCTGTGAATTTCCACCGCGCCATTCTTTTGGTGATGCCTCGAGAATCAATACGCTGGCGCCAGCTTCACGCGCCATGAGCGCGCTGCACAAGGCAGCATTGCCACCGCCTACTACGATTACGTCCCACATATTCTTGCCTCGCGGTTTGGTTCGCGTTGAGTTTTTGAATGCTGAATGGTAAGCCGGCGGCGGGGGTTCGCGCCTGCCTAATTTGTGAGCGGTATTGTAGGGGAATGCGGGGTTGCGGGTGGGGGTGTCCTGATTTTGTATGGGGGATGTTTGGAAGGCGTGCGGGCGATTGGTTGACGGTGTGCTGGGCGGTGGGGCTCTGCCGCTGAGACAGCTGCGGATGGGCGTTGCCCACTTCCCTCACCGATCGCTAGCTGACACTGCGCCATCTTTAGCGACCGGATCGGCTCGCCGCAATGTCTCAGCGGCAGAGCCCCACCGCCCAGCACACCGTCAGCGTACCGATTACGATGTCGTAACATACCTACCTAGATAGGAACCTTGAGCCCCATGTTGAACAACACCACGATGGCCGAGCGAGTCGCCCAGATTCGCAACAGAATCGATCAAGCTTGCGCGCGCGCCGGGCGTTATCCTAGGGAAGTAACGCTTTTGCCCGTGAGCAAAACGTTTGATGTGGCGGCGATTCGTGAGGCGATCGCTTTAGGGTTCACGAGGTTCGGCGAGAACCGCACACAAGAAATCGCACAAAAAGCACCGTTGCTCGGGGATTGCGATGTGCAATGGGTGGTGATCGGGCAGCTGCAAACCAATAAAGCAAAAGAAGTTGCAAAGTTCGCGCATGAGCTCCAGTCGTTAGACCGCCTCGAATTAGCCGAGGCGCTCGACCGCCGGCTGCAGCAAGAGGGGCGTGCCATTGATGTATTGGTGCAGGTCAAAACCTCACCGGAAGAAACTAAGTCGGGACTTGAGCCCTCAGAACTATTCACATTCTTGCGACAGCTCGCGAACTACCAAACGTTGCGGGTGCAGGGGCTGATGACCATGGCCGTACTATCTGAAGATACGCAAGCGGTTCGCGCCTGCTTCGCGCAACTCAAGCAGTTGCAAGCGCGTGCGCGCGAAGAGGCTATTGCGGGCGTATCGCTCGAACGCTTATCGATGGGTATGAGCGGCGATTTTGAAATTGCGATTGAAGAAGGCTCAACGGAGGTTCGAGTTGGCTCTGCAATCTTCGGCTCGCGTAGTTAGGCTACTTTAAGACGAGCGTGCCTTGCATGACGGGCGAATGCCCCGCAAACGTGCAAAAGAATGCGTAAGTTTCTTCAGGTTGTAGTGCGGAAACTGAAAAACTGACGGAGGCAGCCTGGCCGCCTCCAATCACCTTGGTGTGTGCAATTACGCGTCGGTCAGCGGGGTCGATATAGTCCTGTGCAGCACCAGCCAACATCCCGGTGCGTGCTACACCGGCCATGTCGGATTGTTTGGCGAGCACCCAGTTGTGGCCCATCGCGAGCACCGGCAAACGACCACTGTGCGTAAGCGTCACGGTAAAGTCTTTGCAAGAGCGCGGCACTTCGATCGTTTGTGGTGTGTAACGTAGGGCGTCATCACTTTGAACCACGGCATTGCACGCTTGTGCATGTGCGGTGGTTGGGGCGCTTGTCAAAACTAAGCCAGCCACTATTAGGGCTAGACCGTAATGTATCGAGGTTCGAATCATAGAATTGGTAATTTTTTAGGACAGCTAGCTAGGCATACGACTGACCCGACCATCAGGGTGACGTTGAAGATGGCCGGCAAGCTCAAGGTCGAGTAACGCCTCGTGCAGCGCCGCAACGGCGACTTTTGTGCGTTGCTGCAACACGTCCTCCGTAATGGGATCGTAGCCGATTGCGTTCCAGATTGGGGAGGATGGCTGGAGGGGGTTCTGTAATGCCGGTTCCACGTGATCCAGCGCTATTTGATGCCAGCCTCCGAACTCCTGAAGGAGGTCGTCTGCGCAAGTGACAAGTTTGGCACCTTGTTGAATCAGGGCATGAGGGCCGCGACTTAAAGGAGAGTGAATGGAACCAGGCAGAGCAAAGACTTCACGGCCTAAGTCGGTCGCCAATCTGGCGGTGATGAGTGAGCCGCTCTTGAGTGCGGCCTCGATAACAAGTGTGCCTCGAGTAAGACCGGCAACAAGGCGGTTACGTCGAGGGAAATTGCCGGCAATGGGTGCTGTGCCCAAGGAAAACTCCGAGAGCAGGAGTCCACCTTGCGCGACTATTTCTGCGGCGAGACCTGCATGTGTGGGGGGATAAATGGTATCAATGCCTGTGCCAAGCACTGCGATTGTCGAGGCGGCCGCGTCACCCGCTCGTAGGGCGCCGCGGTGCGCTGCGCCGTCTATACCGTTGGCTAGACCGCTGACGACGCACCAGCCACGCGCGGCCAAGTGTTGAGCAAATGCGTGAGCATTTGCGATCCCGTCCGCCGTCGGGTGTCGGGTGCCAACGATTGCGATGGCGTTTGCTGAGAGGCACTTGAGATTTCCACGCGCATATAAGACAACGGGTGCGTCTTCTGTGTGGCGTAGGATCGCCGGAAATTCTGCCTGATCTTGGGTTAAGAGCGTGTGGCCGGGGAGTGCAGACCATCGCAAGGCTGCCTCGATCCTGGCTTGTATCTCTGCGGGGGGTGGTCTGGTCAACTGCCGCGCGGAGGCTCTAGGTACGATCGTGCTCATTAAATCTGGCGCGCTACGGTACAAGGCAAGGGGATGTTGGAAGCGGCGCAACAGCCTATTGGCAAGGATGGGACCGATCCCGGGCTCGAAACTTAGTCTTAGCCAGTGGTATTGTTGTAAGGAAGCGTCTGAGTCATGCATCCTCGTAAGTTTGGCATGAGCTTAAGCCCTGCTCTAGACGGGTGGGACAGGTTTGTCTAGTGTTGTTTTGGCTATCGCCCAGATTTAAAACAGCTATTAGAAAACTCAGGATTATTAAATTAGAATTGGTATATCAAACAATCTTCGCCTTAATAACGAAAAGATTTATGGCACTCCTGACAATCTTGCATTACCCCGATAAGCGCTTACACAAAGTCGCCAAGCCGGTCCTTGCTGTGGATGACCGGATTCGAAAGCTTGCCGAGGATATGGCACAAACGATGTATGAGGCACCAGGTGTGGGGTTGGCCGCGACGCAGGTCGATGTGCATGAACGCGTTGTTGTTATTGATGTGAGCGAAGAAAAAAATGATTTGCGTGTGCTGATTAATCCAGAGATCATTTTCCATAGCGAAGATCAGAACACATACGAAGAGGGCTGTTTGTCGGTTCCCGGCGTGTACGATGAAGTGGACCGCCCCGCGCGTGTGCGCGTCCGAGCACTGAATTTAGAGGGTAAGTCTTACGAGTTTGAGGCAGACGGGTTGTTGGCTGTCTGCGTGCAGCACGAAATCGATCACCTCAACGGCAAAGTCTTTGTGCAGCATCTGTCAATGCTCAAGCAAACGCGACTCAAGGCGCGCTTGCGCAAAGAGCAGCGCGAGCTTGAGCGGGTGTAGCCAAGCATGTTTCATCCAGAAGTCCTTGGGTATATCGCAGCTTTTTTAACGACTGCTGCCTTCTTCCCCCAGACCATCAAGACGATCCGTACGCGCGACACAAAATCCATATCGCTCGCGATGTACGTGATGTTTACCTCTGGGATCGCGCTATGGCTGATGTATGGCCTGCTGGTCGAGTCATGGCCACTGATTTACGCAAACAGCATCACGTTTGTCTTGGCCCTAACTATTTTGGTGCTGAAGCTGCGTGAGCCCAAGACCAACCAGAAATAAACACTGCCGCCGTTTGGCGTTTGCCGCCAGCACGCTGTAATTCGAGTAAGCGTAGCGTGCCTTGCCCGGTTTGAATGTCGACGCCCTCATGGGTCGCAGAGAGTACTCGTGCCTCGTCAGACGTGCTCTGTGCCGCGCTGGGCATGGTAAGCACTGCAGTCGAACGCGCTTCCAGTTCTTGCGCTTGCCAAATCTTAACGGGCTCCTCGATGCCTGGTAAGCGCAAGGTGGCGCCGGGCACCGGATTAAAGGCACGGATGCGGCGCGCGAGCGTTTGGGCATCCAGACTAAGATCGAGCGCGGCTTCGCTTTTGTCTAGTTTTGCAGCGTAGGTCACGCCTTCGGTAGGTTGTGCACGCGGGCTCAGTGCACCACTTTCCAACTGTGTAAGTGCGTCCACAATTAATTGAGCACCCAGTTGCGCAAGTTTGTCGTGCAGTACCGCGGCAGTGTCGGTTTCTGTGATCGCGACTTGCTCTTCTAAAAGCATATCTCCCGTATCCAAACCCTCATCCATCTGCATGATCGTGACACCTGTGTGCGTATCACCTGCTTCAATTGCGCGTTGTATAGGCGCGGCACCACGCCAGCGCGGCAATAGACTGGCATGAATATTCAAACATCCCCAGCGCGGCGTGTTCAGCGCCCAGTTTGGCAAAATCAAACCATAAGCCGCGACTACGAGCACATCAAGCTCAGCCTCCTGCAAGGCGTTACGTGCGAGCAGAGCGTCTTCTGGATATTTTCCCTCCAGACGCAGACTTCGCGGTTGCGCGACAGGTATTTTGATTTCTGCGGCAAGTTGTTTGACGGCGCTTGGCGTGAGCTTTAACCCTCGCCCGGAGGGGCGGTCAGGTTGCGTCAGCACGAGCGGCACGGTAAAGCCCGCGTCAAGGATCGCCTGTAGTGCGAGACGTGAGAATTCGGGAGTGCCGGCAAAGCCTACGCGCAGTGTCATGTGATCAAGGCTTAAGACTGAAGGTGCTCAGCCCACAGGTCGTATTCGTCAGAGTCCGTCACACGCACGCGCACCTTGTCGCCAGGTTTGAGTATTACTTGACTATCGACATACACGCAGCCATCGATCTCGGGGGCATCTGCGCTAGAGCGTCCGATGGCGCCGTCTTCATCGACTTCGTCAATCAGGACCTCAATTTCTTTGCCTACTTTACGTGCGAGTCGCGCAGTCGAAATCGTTTGCTGATGGGCCATAAACCGATCCCAGCGTTCTTGTTTAATCTCGTCAGGTACGGCACCCTCCAAGGCATTGGCGGCTGCACCTTGGACCGGTGAATACTGAAAGCAGCCGACGCGATCGAGTTGCGCTTCTGACATCCAGTCGAGTAGATATTGGAAGTCACTTTCGGTTTCACCTGGAAAGCCAACAATGAAGGTCGAGCGCAATGTAAGGTCTGGGCATTCTTCCCTCCAGCGGTGAATGCGAGCGAGCGTTTTGTCTTCGAAAGCGGGACGCTTCATTGCCTTCAGGATGCGGGGACTGGCGTGCTGGAAGGGAATGTCTAGGTAGGGGAGAATTTTGCCTTGCGCCATCAACGGGATGACCTCATCTACACTTGGGTAAGGATAGACGTAGTGGAGTCTGACCCAAATGTCTAATTCGGAAAGTGCCGCACACAATTCAGTCATGCGAGTTTTAACAGGCCTGCCGTTCCAGAACCCGCTACGGTATTTCACATCGACGCCGTACGCGCTGGTGTCTTGAGAGATAACCAGCAGCTCTTTAACACCTGCCTTTGCCAGTCGTTGGGCTTCATCGAGAACATCCCCAACGGGGCGGCTAACCAGATCGCCACGCATCGACGGGATAATACAAAAGCTGCAGCGATGGTTACAGCCTTCTGATATCTTCAGATAGGCATAGTGACGGGGAGTGAGTTTGATGCCCTGGGGCGGCACCAAGTCTGTAAAAGGATCGTGCGAGGTGCTGGGTGGGGCTGCCGCGTGGACTGCGCGAACGACCTGCTCGTACTGCTGGGGGCCGGTAACGGCTAGTACGCTTGGATGCGCGGCACGGATCACGGACTCCTCGACGCCCATGCAGCCCGTGACAATCACGCGTCCGTTTTCCGCAATCGCCTCGCCAATCGCTTCGAGAGACTCTGCTTTTGCGCTGTCAATGAAGCCACAGGTGTTGACTACTACTACGTCCGCGTTGTCGTAGTCAGGCACGATTTGATAGCCCTCGGTGCGCAACTGTGTGAGGATGCGCTCAGAGTCTACAAGTGCCTTGGGACAGCCAAGGCTGACAAAACCGACTTTTGGGGATGACATGATGTGCCGCCTGACGGACTAACGCCCGCATAAGAGAGAGAAGGATTTTACCTTGCGAAGCACCCCCTCAGTGGCGCCTTAAGCCCCTACAATCCAAGTATGAATACCGCCGCTCCTGCTTTGTCTCATTCCTTACTGGCCGCAGCCAGTGCAATCGCTGGTGTCGAGTCCGGCCAATCGCTCACAGAGGCGCTCGCCGAGCTACCTTCCAACGTGCGCCCTTCCGCGCAGGCCTTGAGTTTTTTTGCCATGCGAAATTGGGGGCTGGCCATGGGGTTGCGCCACACCTTAGTCGAACGAGAACCGCCAAACGCTACGTTAAATGCCTTGGTTGGTTTGAGCCTGCTGCTACTTGAAACTTCAGTACGAGCTGGGGAACAAACTCCCGCGGCAGGCACTCCGGTTTATACCGCGCATGCTTTGGTTGATCAGGCGGTTGAGGCAACTCAGCTGCAGCGTTCCACCGCCTCTTTCAAGGGATTGGTGAATGCTGTGTTGCGTCGCTTTCAGCGCGAGCGTCAGGCAGTCCTGGCTGATACGGCTGACGCACCAGAGGTGCGCTTCAATCATGCGCGCTGGTGGATTGACGCTTTACGCAAAGCCTATCCCGAACAGTGGGAGCGCTTGTTAGACGCGGCCAATGCGCATCCGCCATTGACGCTAAGGGTGAATGTTCGGGCGACTTCGCGAGAGGCGGTCATACAAGCGTTCGCCCATGAACAAATCGGCTCAACGGCCTTTGGTGAGGCCGGTATTGTCCTGGATGTGCCTCGTCCTGTGACGACATTGCCTGGCTATGCTCAGGGGTGGTGGTCTGTGCAAGATGCCGGCGCTCAGCTGGCTGCTCCTTTGCTAGAGGTGCGTGATGGGATGCGAGTGCTTGATGCTTGCGCCGCACCTGGAGGCAAGACCGCACATTTGCTTGAGTTGGCCGATGTTGAGTTGACAGCGCTCGATGTCGATCCAGCGCGGATGGCGCGAGTAGAGCAGAATCTAGAGCGGCTTCGGCTGTTGAGCCCCAAAGTCAGATTGGTTGCAGAAAGTGCGACACGCGCGCACCTTTGGTGGGATGGCAAGCCGTTTGATGTCGTTTTAGCTGATTTGCCATGTACCGCTTCGGGCATCGTCAGTCGTCACCCTGATATTCGCTGGCTCCGGCGCGAAAGTGACGTGCAGCAAACCGTTAAATTACAGCGCGAAATCCTTGACTCTCTCTGGAGCATGGTTGCGCCCGGAGGAAAATTATTGCTGGCAACTTGTTCGATATTCCCCCAAGAGGGCGAAATGCAGGCAGAATCATTCTCTAAGCGGCATGTGCAGGCGCAACGGTTGCCCGCGCCCGGGCAGCTATTGCCATCCCGACCGGATGCAGAGCATCCCGCTGGTCACGATGGGTTCTTCTATGCATTGTTTACTCGCCGGATGCAGGCTTAATAAGAGATGACAGTACGCACAACACCTTGGATGCTTGGTTGGCGCCTGTGGGCGGTGTGGCTCCTGTGCGTTGCCTGCGTGAGCGTGAACATGAACGTTGCTCGAGCTTCGGAAGCCCGGGTGGCGCGCATCGAGCCCTTACCGCAAGATGGCCAGCTGACGATGGACCTTGATGTCGCGCTCGATCTTAGTCGCAGCGTCCTAGAGGCGGCGGAGCACGGTGTCCCGCTGTACTTCACCTACGATGTGCAAATCAGCGCTCCGCGCTGGTGGTGGTTTGATAAAGTTCTCGTGCAGGCTACGTTGAGCCGGCGCTTGATTTACAACAACTTGACGCAGCAATGGCGTGTAGCAACAGGGGATTTGTTTTTGCCTGTTGCGACGCAGGAGGATGCACTGCAGGTGATTAAACAAGTGCGAGGCTGGCCCATTTCCCCGGTCGATCGCTTCGAGCCTGATGTCAGGTACGAAGGCAGGGTGCGTGTTCGGCTGGATACGAGTCAGATGGCGCGTCCCTTACAGCTTGACGCGCGAAATCGGGGCGCCTGGTCCATGGCAAGTCCTTGGGCGCCGTTTGATTTTTCGATTAGGCCAGCGGGACCTGCAAAATGAATACGTTTTTGCGCATCGCTCTTGTCGTTGGCATATTTAGTGCATTTGGTTTGTTTGCGCTCTTGGCTTGGTCAACGGGCAATGCCTCGTTGGTTGCACGTTTTCAAGACTTATTGCTCTGGTTAAACGGGGCTCTCGCGTTGGCCTTGTTTATTTGGGTTGTGGCGTTGACCATCCGTCTTGTCGCACAACTCAGGCGCGGACAGTTTGGTGCTCGCCTCACGGCACGCTTTGCTTTGGCCTTTGCCTTAATCGGAGTCTTGCCTGGCGCGTTAATTTATGGCGTGTCTATTCAGTTTATGGCTCGCTCTATTGAGTCTTGGTTTAATGTGCGCGTGGATACGGCGCTCGAGTCTGGACTGGCGCTCGCCCGATCTGCGCTGAGCTCTCAGTTAGCAGAGCTTGAAGCGCGTGCCCGTGCGATGGCCCCTGCTTTGAACAATACGCCAGATTCTGACATTGCAACCACCTTAACTCGTTTGCGGGAAACCAATACAGCAATCGATGCCCTAGTATTCAGCGGCGCGGGGCGACTTATTGCATTTTCCACCGATAAACTCGGGTCGTTAACACCGACGTTGCCACCCCAGAGCGTGATGAATCAGTTACGCGTATCACGCGGTTACTCAGCAGCCGATAGTGATGACCTTGGGGCGGCGCTGTCTCAGACCGGCCTGCAGTTGCGTGTGATCGTGCCGCTGGCAGCCCCCGAGCGTGTCGATGCTGCGCTCGGTGTCGCAGGGGAAACCCGGTGGTTGCAATTGATGCAGCCCGTATCTGAAATCATCGCACGCAACGCCAGCGAAGTGCAGAAAGGTAACCGCGATTATCAAGAGCTTGCGCTGTCGCGTGAGAGTTTGCGTAACCTCTTTGGCGTCACGCTGACATTGGCCCTGCTATTAGCCGTTTTTGCTGCGATCGCGATCGCGTTATACCTATCAAAAAAGCTGGTGAGCCCGCTACTTGCTTTGGCCTCGGGCACTCAGGCTGTCAGCGTCGGAGATTTTCGGGCACTTCCTGAGCCGCCCTCTAAAGACGAGGTCGGACAGTTAACGCGGTCCTTTAACGCCATGACTCGACAGTTGGGTGAGGCGCGGCGCATGGTTGAAAGTAATCGCATGCAGCTTGAACGTTCGAATGTCTACTTGGAAAGTGTGCTGTCTAACCTGTCAGCAGGCGTGCTAGTTTTTGACGAGCAGTTCCGGTTGACGACATTCAACCACGGCGCTCAAATGATTCTTAAGGTGGATCTGCGCTCAGCACCTGGACGGCCGCTTGAAACGATTGAAGGCATGCTTGATTTTGCGCGAAGAATTAGACAAGCGTTTGCTGAGCACTCTGCCGTCGGGTCAGAGCGTTCGCATTGGCAGGAACAATTTGAGATCACCCTGGAGGATGCGAGGATCGCCACCGAATCCTACACCTTGACCTTGCTCGCACGCGGGACGCAACTGCGTGTGGACGGCAGTAATAATGGGTACATGGTTGTGTTTGATGACATTAGCGAGGTCATCTCTGCAAGTCGCAGCGTTGCCTGGGCTGAGGTTGCACGCCGCCTCGCGCATGAGATCAAGAATCCGTTGACACCCATACAGCTGTCGGCCGAGCGATTGGCAATGAAGCTCGCTCATAAACTAGAGCCCGCAGACGCCCAACTTTTGGCGCGCGCCACGAATACGATCGTCAATCAGGTCAGCTCCCTGAAGCACATGGTCGACGATTTTAAAGAATACGCGCGCAAGCCGGCGGTGGTGATGGTGAGCTTGGATTTCAATGCGCTGGTCGATGAGGTGTTGGGCTTATATGGCTGGGACCCAATCGAAGGGATGGTTCGGGATGCTCATCATGCGTGGCACCTCAGCGTATCGCTTGAGCCGGATTTGCCCTGGGTGGTGGGCGACCCAACACAATTGAGGCAAGTTGTACATAATTTGTTGGCGAATGCGCGCGATGCGTTGGTGGATCAACCCGAGTCAGGAGTCATTGAGGTGACGACGCAGCGGGTGGAATCAGCGCCCAGCGAAGGCTTGGAGCAGTCTGGCATTCGTCTGACGGTTTCCGACAACGGCCCTGGGTTTAGCGCACAAATCTTACAGCGGGCTTTCGAGCCCTATGTCACTACGAAAGCCCAAGGCACAGGCCTCGGGCTGGCGATTGTGCGTAAGATCGTTGAGGAGCATCAGGGGCGCATTGATATTTCGAATCGCAAGGAAGGCGGGGCGCGGGTTTCAATTTTATTGACCCAGATCGCGTCAGCGGTGGACGGAAAGTCGTAAGATGACGATAATGCACGTGTGCAACAGGTGATAAGAGATATATGGCAAGAATTTTAGTTGTCGACGATGAAGTCGGAATTCGCGAGTTGCTTTCCGAAATCCTCTACGACGAGGGGCATACGATTGAGCTTGCTGAGAACGCGGCGCAAGCGCGTGCGGCACGGCTTCGCATGCGACCCGATCTGGTATTGCTGGATATCTGGATGCCGGACACGGATGGTGTGACGCTGCTCAAAGAGTGGGGTTCACAGGGTCTGCTCGATATGCCTGTCATCATGATGAGTGGCCACGCAACGATTGATACTGCGGTTGAGGCCACTCGCATTGGTGCGATTGATTTCTTAGAAAAGCCCATCACATTGCAGCGCTTGCTCAAGACTATCTCTACTGGTCTTGCGCGCGGCCGCCTGCCTGTGGTGAAGTCCGCGAGTGGCGCGTTCGTGCCGGTTGTGCCCACAACGGCTGCGCCTGTGACGGCGATGCAAGAGCCGGCGGAGGCAGTTGCTGCTGCCGCTGCTGTTGTCGCAGCGCCTCTTGATCCAAGCTTGCTGGGAGACATCTCCTTAGAGTTGCCTTTGCGCGAGGCGCGGGATGCATTTGAGCGGGTGTATTTCGAATATCACCTCGCTCGCGAAAACCACAGCATGACTCGGGTATCAGACAAAACTGGTCTGGAAAGAACCCACCTCTATCGCAAGCTTAAGCAGCTGGGGATTGAGTCGCGCAAACGTGGCGGGTAAGCGTCCGCACTGATCGTTTGAACTCAGCTAGGTTGTTTTGGGTGGATGGGTCAGTCCAGCGACCCGCTCATCCTCGAGCTTGCGCCTAACCTGAACGAGCTGCGCGCCTACAGCAACCGCGATTTCTGCAGGCGTGCGGCTACCAATCTGCAGGCCGACTGGACCATGTAGGCGAGCGATATCATCCTCGGTTAAGTCAAAATCCAATAAGCGTTGACGACGTTTGGTTTGGTTACGCGATGAGCCAAGTGCACCGACATAAAATGCCTTGGATTTAAGTGCTTCGAGTAATGCCATGTCGTCGAGCTTTGGGTCGTGAGTGATGGCAACGATTGCAGTACGCGCATCGGTTTGTATTTCCAATACGGCGTCATCCGGCATGCCGGTTTGCAGGGATACACCCGGCATATCCCAATCTGCAGTAAATTCCTCGCGCGGATCGCAGACAATCACCTGAAATTCCAGCATGGTTGCGATTTTTGCCAAGGCCTGAGCGGTTTGATTTGCGCCAATAATCAACAGGCGCCAGTGCGGGCCGTACACGAAATGACAGCCTTCTTCCTTAACTTCAGTCAGTTGTCCGGGGCGAGCGTCGGTTAAGGTCGATACGCCTGTTGCCAAGTCAAGCCAGCGCCCAACGAGTTGTTGAGCTTGCGTGACTTCGACAACGCGGTCGATCCAGTCACCGAGCTTGAGTGGTTCAATGACGAGACGTAACGTGCCACCGCAAGGCAGACCAAAACGCGCGGCTTCTTCTTGGGACACACCATAACGTGCCCACTCAGGCTTTGACGGCAGTTGTCCGCCTTGGGCACGTGCGATGAGGTCGTCTTCAATGCAGCCGCCAGAAACAGAGCCCACAACGCGCCCGTCTTTCCGAACGGCCAACATCGCGCCCGCTTGACGGGGCGCCGAACCCCATGTTTGGACTACGGTCGCGAGATGAACGGGATGGCCTTCGCGAAGCCATTCCAATGCGTGTTGCAAGACTTCGGTATCGAGAGAGTTCATGCTGAGTATTCGTTAGGAGAGGAAGTTGGCACAATCGTGGCCGGCACAATAAAGATCCTATCAGTATACTGAGCCACTTTTATAGCGTCGAGGCAACGATCACCGTCATGGATCCACTATTTATTGTCGCACTTGTCATTCTAGGCTGTGTCACGGGCTTTGCTGCTGGATTGTTGGGAATCGGGGGCGGGATGTTGTTGGTTCCCTTCTTAACGCTGCTGTTGACTTGGCAAAAGCTTTCGCCTGAGCTCATCGTACACACAGCGATCGCCACCTCGATGGCTTCAATTCTGTTTACTTCTGTGTCGAGCGTTCGTGCGCACAATAGTAAAGGCGCGGTTCGATGGGATCTCGTGATCGCCCTTACGCCAGGCATTCTGATTGGCGGCTTGATTTCGGGCGGTGCAATTTTTGCAGCACTTAAGACGGGTTGGTTAGCGCTCTTTTTTGCAATCTTTGTTGGTTATTCCGCGCTACAGATGTTGCGTGACAAAAAACCAAAAGCGGCCAGACAGATGCCTGGTCCTGCCGGGTCCAGCGCTGCTGGTGGAACGATTGGCTTTGTCTCTGGTTTAGTAGGAGCAGGTGGCGGGTTTATCTCTGTGCCGTTCTTGCTCTGGTGTAATGTCCCTTTGCATCAGGCCGTTGGGACTTCGGCGGCGTTAGGTTTTCCGATCGCCTTTGCCAACACAATTGGGTATATTTGGTCTGGTTGGGGCAAAGAGGGTTTGCCACCAGAAATGATTGGCTACATTTACTGGCCAGCGCTCTTGGTATTGGGTTCGGTCAGTATCTTACTGGCACCGATTGGCGCCAAAGCGGCTCACAAGTTACCCGTCAAAACACTTAAACGTATTTTTGCGTTCCTGCTGTTCGGTCTCGCAACGTATATGAGCATTAAAGCGTATCAGTCATTCTTTGGCTGATTTGCGTCCAATCGCGCTCACGCTGATGCGGGTTTCACCGCTGGGCGTGCGTCGCAAGGCACTACGCCAAGCATGGCCGTAAGCCACCTCGATCGTTAAGTGAAGACGGCCGTCTGCTTGTCGTTGCGCTTCTAGTGCAGCGAGAAGGCGGGTACGCCACTCCTTGCTTACCAAGCCTGGGCGCCTTCCTATTGCTGCGTTACCGCCAAGTGCTTTGACATCAGCGAGTAGTTTTTCTGGCGTTTCGTAGGTCAAGGTCAACACTTCTTGATCCATGACCGGGTCTGAAAATCCCTTTTCGACCAGCAAATCGCCAAAGTCATGCATGTCCACAAATTCCGGCGTGCGCGTATGCAGGTTCGCGACTTGCAGGGCAGCCCGTAACTCCTTCAGCGTTGCGGGACCAAAGCACGAGAAAAATACCAGACCGTTTGGGCGCAAGAGGCGGCCCCATTCTTGAAGTACATCATGAGGGGCCGGATGCCAGTGCAAGCTCAAGTTAGACCAGACAAAGTCAAATGACTCGGGCGGCAGATTTGTTTGGGCAAGATCCGCTCGACTCCACTGAGCTGACGCCTTACGCGCCAGCAGTTTGAGCAGCCAGCTCGGTGGGCGCCGTGGCCATTGTTGTCTTGCACGCTGTTGGGCTTGGTTGAGTAATGCTGTGCAGTGATCAAGCCCGTGATAGTGGGCGCTGGGGTAGCGTGTGTGCAACAGACTTAGCTGTTGGCCTGCCCCGCAGCCAGCATCCAGGATTTCGCGTGGCTGCAGACGAATCAGCTTAAGCCTTTGATCCATCCTCTTAGCGATCTCTGCGTATAAAAACTGAGCATTGGATAGATCACCGCGCCGAGCGAATTGCAGAGCAACGTGTTTGGCGTCAATGGGTAGTCGGTTCGGCGTAGACAGGGAAGTCATGGTTTCACACAATCGACCAGCGTGCTCGGACAATGGCTGCTGGAGGTATCAAAATGTACTCTATTCGAGAGAGCTTTCGGCGTTGCTTAAGTGGGACATGTCCGCTATGTGGCTGGTCCGCGCGAGCAGGCGACTTATGTCTACCTTGCGAGGTGACGGTGCGGTGTGAGAGAAGTTTGAGTCAATTGCCTAGTGGTATTGCGGTTGTTGCGGCGACCCATTACACCTCGCCAGCGGATCAACTGATGCGCGCGTTTAAAGAGGGTGGGCAATTGAATCATGCGGGACTGTTTGCACGACTGCTCTGGAGCACGATGCGTTCGGCTCAACCGCCGTTGCCAAGCCTCGCGGCACTTGTCCCGATTCCGTCCGACATTCTTGCTGCACAGCGACGCGGGTTTAATCCCGCCTGCGAGATCGCCGTAGAGCTTTCGCGGTGGATGCGCCTTCCGGTGCGGCGCTTATGGCTTACGCGCACGCGCAGTGGCAATAGTCAAAAATCACTTGGTCGTGTTGCACGTAGGCGAAGCGTTTGTGATCTTTATGTCTGCGATCTAACGCTCCCTGATGTTTGGGTGGGTCTGGTAGACGATGTCACCACGACAGGAAGCACACTTGAGGCTGCGGCGTATGCGTTGCGACAGGCGGGCGTGCGCGGCGTTGTTGGGCTTGTTGGTGCAAAGACTCCTCTAATTTAGTCGCGCCTGACGAGTCACCCAGGCTCTGGCACAATAACGAACATGTTTCATGTGATCCTCGTTCAGCCTGAAATTCCGCCAAATACGGGCAATGTCATTCGACTATGCGCGAATACCGGTGCACGTTTGCATCTGGTCAAGCCCCTGGGGTTTACGGTGGATGACGCGAAGCTTAGGCGCGCAGGCCTCGATTACCATGACTGGCAACCGATCGCTCAACACGAAAGCCTAGAGCAAGCGCTTGCGACGATTGGCACGCCTTGCGACCGCGTTTTTGCGATTACAACAAAAGGCACGCGCCATGCCGGTGAGGTGACCTACCAACCCGGTGATGTTTTTGTATTCGGTCGCGAAACCGCAGGCTTGTCTGCACAACAGATGGCATTGTTCGCGGCAGAGCAGCGTTTGCGCTTGCCCATGCTGCCGACGCAGCGTAGCTTGAACTTATCCAATGCCGTTGCAGTGCTGGTGTATGAAGCTTGGCGTCAGCAAGGGTACGTGGGCGCGAATTGAACCAATACCCCGAGCAATTAATCTAGCGACAGCTTTAAGCGCGCGATGACTTCGTCCCAACGTGCAGTTTCTTGTTGCATTAAGCGAGTGAGTTCTTGGGGTGAGGAGCCAACAGCCGTAAAGTATTGCGCCGCAAACTTCTCCTTGATCTCGTCGCTTTGAATAATTGAGGAAAGTTCTTTTTGTAGGCGCGCTGTGATGGCGTTAGGCGTCCCGCTTGGCGCAAGAATGGCATTCCAAGAGATTGCTTCGAACCCTGCAAATCCTTGGTTTGCAACAGGCTTCAGACCAGGTAGTGCAGCAACCTCAGTTAGGCTTGTAATAGCAAGCGCTTTGACTTTGCCGCTCTTGACTTGTGCCATGGCAATGGCGGGAACCATAAAGGCCGCTTGAATATCTTGACCAATTATCGCAGTCGTGACTTGAGGGAAGCCGGGGTACGGAATGTGCGTCAGCTCAAGTTCAGCGCGATGTTTGAAGAGTTCCATCGCTAGGTGTGAGGCGCTACCAGGACCGACAGAGCCGTAGTTCGCTTTGCCCGGTATTGTTTTGACATAAGACACGAACTCAGAGAGCGTCGAGGCGGGAAACGCGGCGTTGACGATGAGCACGTTAGGGCTCGTTGCAACTAGCGTCACCGGCGCGAGATCCTTAAAGGGATCGTAGCCCAGCGTTTTTTTGTAGAGCGTTGCGGCCGTTACAAGAGGCCCATTGATCGTGTAGAGCAGTGTGTAGCCATCTGGTGCTGCCCGCGCCGCTAAGCGCGTACCAATGTTGCCTCCTGCACCAGGCTTGTTTTCGACAATGATGTTTTGATTGAGTGCCTTGGAAAGTGGCGTCGCCAAGAGGCGTGCCAGCAAATCGGGTGAGCTACCAGCTGGAAACGGAACGATCAGATGGATGGGGCGTTCAAGCGGCCAAGCCTGCTGAGCGGAAGTGACACTTGAAAACGCGCTTGTCATGAGCGCACAGATTATTGTGAAGATGCGAGCCATGTAGCTCGTGTTGGTTATTGTGCGCCGTGTGTTGTGTGTTTGCATGGTAGCTACTCTGTTGTCGCTTCGCGGGCCAACAAACGAGTGACCGCGCCGATTGGGGAGATTCCTTGAAATAAAACTTCACATACCGCTCGGGTGATTGGCATGTCTACCTTTAACGATTGGGCGCGCAGCAATACAGCTTGCGCGCAGCGTGCGCCTTCTGCAGTCAGGCCACCCGCAAGAATGTCAGATAATGAGCGCCCACGGCCGATCTCGAGGCCGACCAACCGATTACGTGATAGCTCTCCCGTCGCGGTTAGTACGAGATCCCCTAGGCCAGTGAGCCCGTAGAACGTTGCTGGGCGAGCACCAAGTGCTTCACCAAACCGCGTCATTTCCGCGAGGCCTCTGGTAATTAACGCCGCACGCGCATTTGTGCCGAGCCCTAAGCCATCGCTGATGCCGCAGGCGATGGCCATGATGTTCTTTAAGGCTCCGCCCACTTCAACGCCAACCACGTCGTCGCTTGTGTAAACCCGTACTGCGCCGCCGTGGAGGGCGTTGATGCAGCTCGAGCGCAGAGCAGCGCTTTGACTCGCGACGGTCAGTGCCACCGGCAACCCTTGTGCAACCTCACGTGCAAAGGAGGGGCCTGACAGAACACCCGATGGGATGTTCAAGTCCGCGCCTAGTGCTTCTTGCGCGATTTGGGAGGGTAGCTTGCCGCTACTTGCCTCGAGCCCTTTGCAGGTCCAAATGATTCCGGAGATTCGGTCGGTGCGATGTGCAAGTCCTTCGGACACCAGCTCGCATAGGCTGCGCAAGCCCGCCAGCGGGACCGCAAGGATTAACAGCCCGGGAGATGTCCCTGCGCACGCGTAATCGAGCGCAGCGCTGAGCCCACTTGTTGCCTGCATGGATGCGTGAAGCGCTACATCGGGTAGATAACCCCGATTGGTGTGTTTGGCTTGAATCTCGCTGGCAACTTCTTTATTACGCGCCCACAGTAGGGTGTCGCGATGGTCACAAGCGATATTTGCGAGCGCGGTCCCCCACGCACCTGCGCCAAGCACCGCAACTGGGCCGTTGTGAGCGTTAGTTGCGGGCATGGAGGCCTAGACTTTGTTGCATTACTGCCGGGTCATGCCCGGAGGTAGGATTAGGCCAGACTCCTTGCCAGCGTCTACCGCGCCAGCCTCTTGAGCAGCCTGTGCCAAGCGTTGTTCAAACAGAGCTTGAAAGTTCACTTCAGCAAGATGCAGCGGCGGCAGAGATGTGCGTGTGATGGCATCTGCCACGTTGGCACGCAGGTAGGGATACAGCATCGTGGGGCATACGATGCCCATGATGGGATCAAGTTGTTCCGCGGGAATATTTGCGATTTCAAAAATTGCAGCTTGCGTAGCTTCAACCAAGTACAACACTTTGTCTTTAATGCGTGTCGTGACCGTGACGGTAACAGCCGACTCAAAAACCGTCTCGGCAAGGGCTTGGCCACCTACATTGATCGCGACTTCGACCTCTGGCGCATCTTGCTCCAGAAAAATATTTGGAGCATTGGGCATCTCGAGGGAAAGATCCTTGAGATAGACGCGCTGCATATTAAAGGAGGGCGCGTTTTCGGGTTGAGCGTTTTGGTCAGACATAAAGAATCCAGGGACAGGGGAGAGAAAAAGTGGGCGAGCGTTAGAGGCTTACCCGTTGAGCAGAGGTAATAGTTTTCCGTCGCGGTCTAGTGCGGATAGATCATCAAATCCACCCACATGCGTGTCGCCAATATAAATTTGGGGAACGGTCCGGCGGCCAGTGCGCTCCATCATGAGGGCGCGCTGCTCGGTATCGACATCGATGCGGATCTTTTCAATTTCGGCCACACCACGCTGAGTCAGGAGCATCTCGGCACGTGAGCAATATGGGCAGTAGCCAGTGGTGTACATGACAACTTTGTTCATGGAGTGACTCCGTTATTTGGT
The DNA here is from genome assembly GCF_019923725.1 of Zwartia hollandica. Classification (GTDB taxonomy): domain Bacteria; phylum Pseudomonadota; class Gammaproteobacteria; order Burkholderiales; family Burkholderiaceae_B; genus Zwartia; species Zwartia hollandica. The sequence goes on along the minus strand of NZ_JAHXRI010000006.1, from coordinate 167,281 downwards.
GGTGAGGGGGAGGCCAGCAGTCGTCCAGGCCTTGATGCCGCCGTCCAGGATGCTGACAGCCGTAAAGCCTAAGGCCCGTAATTTGGTCGCCGCCCCGACAGCGCTACGCCCCATTTCGCAGACGAGAATGACGGGCTTGTCTTTGGCCAGACTAGCCGCTTTCTTCTCTAGGTCGGGGAGGGGGGCGTGGCGCGCTTGGGGGATATGACCGCCGTGAAACGCCTCGATTGAGCGCACGTCGAGTAAAACGGCTCCTTGATGGTTAATCATTTGTACAGCTTGGGTGCTGCTTACGCTCGCCCCGCCGCGGCTGCGCTGAATCATAGGCCAAGCTAAGGCCAGCCCGGAACCAAGAGCAATGCCGATTAAGAGAAGGTTGTTTTGATCTGAAAAGAAATCCACGGTGTGTCCAAAAGAGGCGGTATAGCCCCAAAAAAAGGGTCGGCTGGTTGTAAAGACAAAGACAATTATAAAATGGTGCTTTAACTACACTTTAACCTGTGTCTGCCATGTATAAATTAGTCTTGATGCGTCACGGCGAAAGCCAATGGAACCTCGAAAACCGATTCACCGGATGGACTGACATCGATCTGACCGAGGCAGGGCGAGAGCAGGCGCGCCGCGCGGGCGAGTTGCTCAAGGCGAAAGGCTATGTTTTCGATGTGGCTTTTACGTCGGTACTCAAGCGTGCGATTCGCACCCTGTGGATTGCGTTAGACGCCATGGATACGATGTATTTGCCGGTTCACAACAACTGGCGGCTGAACGAACGCCACTACGGAGACTTGCAGGGGCTAAATAAGGCTGAGATGGCGGCTCAGTACGGCGACGAGCAAGTACTCATCTGGCGTCGTGCCTACGCAATTGCGCCCAATCCGATCGGCCTAGATGACCAGCGTCATCCCCGGTTCGATCCACGCTACTCCAAGCTGACTCCAGAGCAACTGCCTGCGACGGAATGTCTGAAGGACACCGTCGCGAGGGTCCTGCCGTTTTGGGATGAAACAATCGCACCTTCGATCCGAGCGGGCCGTCGGGTGCTGGTTGCAGCCCATGGCAACAGCTTGCGAGCATTGATCAAGCATCTAGATAATGTCTCTGATGACGAGATCGTTCACCTAAACATCCCTACCGGTCAACCGCTGGTGTATGAGTTGGACAAAGAATTACGGCCCATTCGACATTACTACCTCGGCGACCCTGCTGAAATTGAGGCTGCCATGGCAGCGGTGGCGGCCCAAGGGAAAGCTAAGAAAGCGTGATCAAACGGCGTTTTGCGATTGCGGTGTGTCTTGGCCTAAGCCTCTGCGGGGGCGCAGGTACTTCGTTCGCCAATCCCGATGACATTGCCGCCCGCCAAAGCCAGGCTCAGCGCCAGAGGGAAGACTTGCGCGGTCGGATTCAGTCTGTGCAAAAGGAGTTGGACGCCCGAGAGGCCGATCGCAAGGAAGCCGCGGATGCGCTTAAGGTGTCGGAGACGGCGATTTCTCAGACTTCTCGACGTATTGCTGAGCTCGCCGCCGAGCTAAAAAAGGCTCAAAGCGAACTAACCGAGTTGCAACGTCAAATTACTCGTCAGCAGCGCACTTTGAGCGTACGTCGCGATGAGCTGTCTGACCAGTTACGTCGGCAGTATTCAAGTGGATTGTCTCCATGGTCCGCGTTACTGTCGGGCGATGACCCTCAAGAGCTTGGGCGTAACCTGGCTTATCTTGACTACGTCTCTAAGGCGCGCGCAGACACTGTTACGGCGCTCAAGCAGGATATTGAGCGTTTGGCTCAGCTAGAAGCGCGTGCGGATATTCGCCAAAAGGATGTGGCGCGTCTTGTCAGCGAAACCGCCCAGCAAAAGGATGCATTAGAAGCGCAAAAAAAGGAGCGCGCGACGGTTTTGGCCCGTATCGAGGGGCAGATGCAAGCCCAGCGGACAGAATCAGCACGACTTGGTCAGGACGAAAAGCGCCTGTCCGGCTTGATTACGGACTTAGAGGGGCAGCTTAAGGCAGCCCAGCAGGCAGCAGCCGAGGCGGAGCGTCGAGCGCTAGAGGCTCGTAAGATCGAGTTGGCTCGAAAAGAGAAGGCGCAGCGCGAGGCGGAAGAGGCGCGACGTGTGGCCGAGGCCGATAAGCGTCGACAAGCAGCTGAGCAGACGACGCAGGCCGAGGGCACCACACAAGCCGATTCGGATACGGCATCCCTTGCTGCGGGTAAGGGATTGTCCAAGAGCGTGCGCTGGCCGATCCGGGGAACCATCATGGCGCGGTTTGGAACAGATCGCCCCGAGGGTGGAGTCTGGCGCGGGATTCTAGTGCGTGCCGACTCTGGTGCGGCAGTGCAGGTTGTAGGGAATGGCACCGTGGTGTACTCAAACTGGCTCAGGGGGTTTGGCAACCTGTTGATTGTTGACCATGGGCAAGAGTATCTCAGCGTCTATGCCTATAACCAAAGTTTGCTTAAACAGGTGGGTGATGCGGTTCGGGCTGGGGATACGGTTGCCCTGGCGGGAAGTACGGGTGGGCAAGTGGATTCGGCCCTATACTTCGAAATCAGGCACCGCGGCGTCGCGGTCGATCCGATAGCCTATCTGGCCCGTTAGTTTTTTATTGTTGCCTAGGTTTCCGCATTAACGACATTGAATTCAGGAATGTGCATGGGCACTCGCAAATTACGTAGTTTGGGTTTAGTTTCCGCAGGTATTGTTGCCGGAGTGCTCTTGAGCCTGGGCATCAGTGCTGTGGCGCAGCGCGGTTCGCCCTTGCCGCTCGATGAGTTGAGACAATTCTCGAGTGTGTTTTCGGCAATCAAAAATAATTACGTTGAAGCCGTCGACGATAAAAAACTAATCAGTGGCGCAATCTCTGGAATGCTGTCCGATCTGGATCCGCACTCTGCCTACCTGGACGCGGACGCTTTCAAAGAAATGCAAAGCTCCACGCAAGGCGAGTTTGGTGGTTTAGGAATTGAGGTGGGTACGGAAGACGGAATGGTAAAAGTCATCTCGCCGATCGAGGACACGCCCGCCGCACGCGCGGGGATTCGCGCCGGGGATTTAATTTCTAAAATTGATGACACCTCGACTAAAGGTTTAAGCTTGACTGACGCGGTCAAGATGATGCGTGGTCCCGTTAGAACGCCGATCACCCTGACGATTATTCGCCAAGGTCAAGCACAACCGCTAGTCATCAAGATTGTGCGCGACACGATTCGTGTGCGTAGCGTACGAAGCAAGATGCTCGACGGGAATATTGGTTATGTACGTATCGCTCAATTCCAGGAAAAGACAGGCGCTGACCTTGCGCGGCATTTGAAAGAGCTCGCGGCGAAGGGTGCTCCGCGTGCATTGATCCTCGATCTGCGCAACGATCCGGGTGGGTTATTGAGTGGTGCAATTGGTGTCTCCGCGGCCTTTCTCAAGCCAGATACGCTGGTTGTATCGACAGACGGTCGCGCGCCAGACGCCAAACAAAAATACTTGTCTAACCCGTCCGATTATGCGCGTGGCGAGCCTGACTACCTGCGTGGTCTACCTGCGTGGGTGAAGACGGTGCCGATGGTGGTATTGGTTAACGTCGGTTCAGCCTCGGCGTCAGAGATCGTCGCGGGTGCTTTGCAAGATCACAAGCGTGCCACCATCATGGGTAACCGAACCTTTGGTAAAGGTTCGGTCCAGGTCATTCTGCCGATCTCAGACACCACTGCAATCAAACTTACGACGTCACGTTACTTCACACCTAATGGCCGCTCGATTCAGGCCAAGGGCATCAGCCCAGATATCGTTGTAGCGGATACGGCCGAGGGCGACTTGTTTAAATTGCCTCGTGAAGCGGATCTGCAGCGCCATCTAAGTAACCGTCAGACTCCGGAAGAGCAGGCAAAAGCGAAGGAAGACGAAACACCGCTCGCAGATACAAACAAGGTGTTTCAGTTTGGCACACCAGAAGACTTCCAGTTGCAACAGGCCGTTAACTTCCTAGATGGTAAGCCGATTCAAAAAGCTGTCCCTGCGCCCAAGAGTGCAAAGGCGGGAGCCGCTGCCGAGGGATCGTCGAGTAAAAAATGAATGATGCCCAGCTGCTAAGGTATGCCCGGCATATCTTGCTGGATGAGTTGGGCATAGAAGGCCAAGAAAGGCTCTTGGCGGCGAGGGTGTTAATCGTAGGAGCCGGTGGGTTGGGTTCGCCTGCGGCGATGTACCTTGCCTCTGCTGGCGTGGGCACGATTGTGTTGGCCGATAATGATGTCGTTGAGATTAGTAATCTGCAGCGGCAGATTATGCACAATACGAGTCGCCTCGGGCAGCTCAAGGCAGAGTCTGGACGCGAGACAATGCTGGCGCTGAATCCAGAACTGAAGGTAGAGATTCGAACGACGCGGATGGACCCGCATTCCCTCGATCAAGAGATCTCACAAGTCGACGTAGTATTAGACTGCACTGACAATTTTGCAACGCGTCATGCGGTCAACCGCGCTTGCATCAGGCACACAAAACCGTTGGTCTCTGGAGCTGGTATTCGTTTTGAAGGGCAGGTCAGTGTGTTTGATCCACGCGATCCGCACGCGCCTTGTTATCACTGCTTATTTCCCGAGGCGGACGATGTGGAGGCGCTTAACTGTGCGACCACGGGCGTTTTTGCCCCGCTCGTCGGCATCATCGGCAGCATGCAGGCCGCAGAGGCATTAAAAATCATCGCTGGAATAGGGACGACCTTAAAAGGTCGTCTATTGATACTGGACGCACTCGACATGCAGTGGCATAGCGTAAAAGTTAAGCGCGATCCCGGTTGTATCGTTTGCGCGTTGAGACCTCACGCCTGATCTAACTTGGCTTAGCGATCGTTCGTAGCCGCACCCAGGATCAGCTTGAGTTGTGTCTCCATGTGCAACGTGGGAGTCGTTTGCCATGCGCTCTGTGCAAAGCGCAACCAGCTGCCAATCACAAACTGAGTCAGCGCAGCCGCTAAGGCGGTGACTTCAATCGAGGGATCAAGTGTTCCGCTAGTGATGGCATGGCGCAGTGATTGCTTGAAAGAGGCATCGATGCGATCAGTAATTTGACTAGCGCGTGCTTGAAGGCGCTCGTCCTCAGTCACGAGGGCGTCTCCAGTCAAGACGCGCGTCATGCCGCGGTTGCGTTGTGCAAAGGTGAGCAACATTGTGGCGATTTTGCGCGCCTGTTCCACGCCATTGGGCTCTGCCGCCACGATTTGACTAACGAGCGTGAAAATCGTTGATTCGATGAACTCGAATAAGCCCTCAAACATTTGGGCTTTACTTGCGAAGTGACGGTAAAGCGCTGCCTCAGACAATTGCATTCGCGCAGCAAGCGCAGCCGTTGTGATTCGAGCTGCACGAGGCTGCTCAAGCATTTCTGCAAGCATTTGCAGAATCTGATGTTTACGTTCGCCGGTTTTGACTGACATCGCGTTCGGCCCATCAAGGAGGGATTAAAGGTGAGGCGTAAGCTGCGAAGGGGTGTGTGCTACGCCCGCAACGGCCGCTTTTGAAGCAGGAGGTCTGATACGCAGTTTACCCGCAAGTCGACAAAATTTGGGCGACCGCTTTTGCTGAGACCAAATGGTGTTCCGGGGTGGTAGACATGCACGGTGCGCAGACCGGCTCGCCTTGCACCACGTAGGTTCTCGACAGTGTCTTCGACGAGAACCGCTCTGCGAGGAGAGACGCCTTCGTGTGCCAAGATGTGGCGCATCATAGCGCTTGACGGTTTTGGCCTGAAATGACCGTGTAAGCGCATTTGTTCGACGGCCCACAGCCCATCGAAACACTGCAGAATTTTTAGGTGCTTTAGCACTGCGCGAGCGTAGTGCAACGGTGCATTGGTCACCAGCACCTTGCGCCCGGGCAGGCGACGCAGCTTGCTGGCGAGACCCGATTCGGCCCGAACTAGCGGCGCGACGTCGAAGTCGTGGCTGCGGTGCAAAAACGCATGTGCGTCCACGGCATGGTGCCGAACTAAACCGATTAGGGTGGCGCCATATTTGCGCCAGTACTGGGTCCGAAGCAGACTCGCTTCTTGCTCATCGATCGAGAGTGCCTCCATTACCGCGGCTGTCATGCCGAGGTTGATCTCGCGGAAAATCTTGTGTGACGTGTCGTGGAGTGTGTTGTCCAGATCAAAGAACCAGACTAGGTCCTTGTTGCGTGAGGCAGCAGAGCCTTCCGTAAGATGTACGCGTGCACGACGCACACGTATCCGTGGATGCAGTGGCAGTCTTTTAGGCGTCACGCGCGCATTACTGCGACGAGATCATTGTGCCAACACCACGATCTGTTAACACTTCGAGTAACAGGCAGTGGGGCACGCGACCGTCGACGATGTGTACGGACTTCACGCCATTACGCGCGGCATCCAGTGCCGAGGAGATCTTTGGCAGCATTCCGCCTGAGATTGTTCCATCGGCGAACAGCGCATCGATCGTTTTGGCCGACAACTGACGCAGCAGTTTGCCATCCTTATCGAGCACGCCAGGAGTATTGGTCATCATGAGTAGTTTTTCAGCGCCAAGCACCTCGGCCATCTTACCTGCGACGACGTCCGCATTGATGTTATAGGCAAGGCCGTCTACTCCGTAACCAATAGGCGAAATCACCGGGATGAACTGGTCATCTTGCAAGGCTTTCACAACGGCGGGTTCTACGCGGTCGATATCGCCCACGAAGCCGATGTCTAGCGGCTTGGACGGATCATCCTTGTTAGGCATGAGCTTTTTGCTTGCCTGGATCAAACAGCCGTCTTTGCCTGTGAGGCCGACTGCTTTACCACCTGCTTCATTGATCATGAGCACAATATCTTGCTGCACTTGTCCGCCAAGCACCCATTCCACGACTTCCATGGTGTCTGCGTCTGTCACGCGCATACCTTGAACAAACGTACCTTGCTTGCCAATGCGGCGCAGCGCTTCATCAATCTGGGGGCCGCCGCCGTGTACCACGATGGGGTTCAGGCCAATTAATTTCAGCAACACGACGTCGTGCGCGAAGCTGCGCTGCAAGACCTCTTCGGTCATCGCGTTACCACCGTATTTAATGACGATCGTCTTGCCGTGGAATCGTTTGATGTAAGGCAGACTTTCGGACAAAACCTCGGCGAATACTTCTGGAGGCATGGAAGTGGTTTGTGTCTGGCTGGTCATGGGCGTTCGGCAGGCAAGTGGTTGTGGATCGGAACAAATTATTGGAACCGGATTGTAGAGCCAAGAACGACCTGATGGGGGCTAGCCGGCCAAAGCTTTTTCGAGCGTACGACGAAACTCTTGCTTGTCGTACAGCCCGAGATAGCGCTTGATGATTTGACCGTTTTTATCGATCAGGAAGGCAGTTGGCGTAAGCTTCACATCACCAAAGGCTTTGGCTGCTTTACCAACAGTGTCTAGCGCAACAGGAAACGGTAGCTTGCGTGTTTCCGCAAAATTAATCACGTAGTTGGCAGGGTCGTATTGCATCGCAACAGCCACGAGCTCGAAGCCTTGTTCACGGTACTTGTTGTAGTTCTCGATGTTGTCCGGCATTTGCGCCACGCAGCTTACGCAATTAGTTGCCCAGAACTTGACCAGCACAACCTTTCCGCGCAGCTCTGAGAGTGAGAGCTGTTTGCCCGACAAGGTAGAAAACGTTACCTCAGGCGCCTTGGGCGCGGGTGCGGCAAAGAACCACGCCCCGATACCCCCGAGCGCCGCTAGCAGCGCGAGCGCTAGGAGTTTTTTCATTGAATTGGCATAACCTGTACACCACCCTGCGCGGGTGCAGCGCCCGCGCCGGGGGTCGTGACCGGTGCAGCAGGCTGCGCCGAGTCACCCAGACGCCCACCCATCAGACGGTTGGCGGTATCTAAGCGGTTTGCTTCGGCAGGGGTGATGATTTGAAAAAGCTTGTCTACCCGTTTGACGCCACCAATTTGGGCGGTCGTGGCAGCTGCCATATCGCCTTCACTTTGGGTCACCAGACCCATCAAGTACACGATGCCACGGTCGGTGGTGACCGTGATTGTGCGTGAGGGGATGTCTTTGGTCGTGGCAAGAGTGGCCATCACCTTTGAAGTAATCCAAATATCGTTACCCACGACGCCTGCGGAAGCGGCTTCTTTGGTGACGGTAATTTGGTCTGATACGGATTTAACCCCCTTGGTCTTGCGTGCAATTTCGCCTGCCTTGGCCTTCACATCGTTACCGATTGTGTCGCCGGTGAGCAGCACAACGCCGTCATAGACTGTGATTGTTGGGCGGATGCTGTCGCCGAAGGCGTTGCGCAGCTCGCCACCGATCTTCAATTCGATTGTTTTGTCGTCTGTTTGTTGCGCGACAGATCGGCGATCGACTGCTACGAGGCCGGTCGTCGCAGCAGCGCCGCCGATGAGCAAGGGGATACAGCCTTGCAGCATGCTCGATGAGGCTCCGAGTGCAACGCAAAGCAAAATGGGACGAATATAACGGGCTGCGTTAGTCATGCGGGATCTCCGAGTAGAAGCGTATCAATGCCGTCGCACAGCATGTGCAGCAGCAAAATGTGTATTTCTTGAATGCGCATTGTGCGGTCGTGTGGCACACAAAGATGGATGTCGTCGGCGCTGAGCAAAGCGTTCATTGCGCCGCCGCCTTTCCCACTGAGCGCAATGACGCGCATCTCACGTTCGTGTGCGGCCTGAATCGCTTGCTTGACGTTTTCTGAGTTGCCACTTGTGGAGATTGCGACAAGCACATCGCCGGGCTGCCCTAGGGCGCTGATTTGGCGCGAAAAAATTTGGGCGTAGCCATAGTCGTTGCCGACCGCAGTGAGGATCGACGTGTCAGTATTGAGCGCAATGCCAGCGAGTGGAAGTCGTTCGCGTTCAAAGCGACCAACCAGCTCGGCAATAAAGTGCTGCGCATCGGCAGCTGAGCCGCCGTTACCGCAGGCTAATATTTTCCCGCTGTTTGTGACGCAGCCAAAACATAACTCGATGGCGCGCACAAGCGGCGAAGAAAGAGTTTCTGCGCTGTCTTGCGTAGCAAGGACATGGTCGTTGAAGTGTGCGGCGATTGTCGAGGCAAGATTCATGGCAATTGTTCGGCTCCAGAGCTTGAATTATCTCATTTATCTAGCGTCAAGCGAAAGGCATCGCGGTGCCAAGTCAACCCGGGTGGCTCGAAAGCGAGTAAGTCAAACCGGCAATAGGGGGTCGCCCCCTTAAAGTGTTGTTGAACCAACCTTGAGAAAAAATAGCGCGCCGCAAGTCGGATGCGACGTTGTTTGGCCGGCGTCACACTCGCAGAGGCACCGCCATAGGCATTGGAGGCCCGTTGTCTTACTTCGACAAATACGAGCGTTGAGCCGTCGCGCACGACGAGATCGAGTTCACCTGCGGGGCAGCACAACTGGCGTTCGAGCAGCACGCACCCGGCACCTTGAAGATATTCCAGTGCACGCGTCTCATAGAGGTCTCCTTGGCGCTGCCGAGGCGAGCGGTTTGGTGGAGGGCGCTTCTCGGCGCCCGCTTGCTTGCGACTCAGTCGCCCGTGGAGGGAGGCGAGAGCTTTTTTTCGGCGCTGGACTGCTTTTTGTTGTGCGAGCTCTGCTAGTGAGAAAAGGGCTGCATGGTCCATAGAGGGTGAGGTTGTTTTATACATGGGGGAGCAGGTGCCGTGACGAGGTGGAGTAACGCGACTACACTGCCAGAATTCAGACCTTAACAGCCTCGCCATGACAGAAAATGTCCTACCGCAAGAGCTTCCAGACGCTTGGCACCGCCTTGGCCAAAAAGTCGACGCGCAACAGTGGCCCACCCATTGTTTGTACGTGGTGGCAACGCCTATTGGTAATTTGGCGGATCTCTCCTTGCGTGCCTGGCATGCGCTTGCGTTGGTCGATGTGATTGCGGCCGAAGATACGCGGGCTACGCGCACCTTGCTCGACGCCTGGGGGCTGACCACTCCCACCATGGCGGCACATCGGCATAACGAAGCCGGGGCGGCACTGGATATCGTTCGTCGACTTGAGTCAGGGCAACGCGTTGCCTTGGTCTCAGATGCAGGATCGCCGGCTGTGAGCGATCCAGGTGGGCTCGTGGTCCAGACAGTACGTGAAGCTGGTATGCGCGTGATCCCCTTACCTGGAGCGAGTGCGGTGATTACCGCGTTGATGGCGACCGGCGTAACAACAGACGCCTCGCCTGGCTTTGTATTTGCCGGCTTTGCCCCCACTAAGTCTATGGCGCGTCAGCGTTGGTTTCGTCACTGGACGCAGTTTGCTTGCGCAACGGTATTTTATGAAGCCCCTCATCGTATTGCTGCAAGTTTGAAAGACTTGCTGGTGGTGCTGGGCCCCCTGCGTCAAGTGAGTCTTGCCCGAGAATTGACTAAACGTTTTGAAGAGGTTGCGTGTGTGACGTTAGCGGACGCGCAGCAATGGTTGGACGCAGATTCTCATCGTGAGCAAGGTGAGTACGTCGTCATCATTCACCCTGCTCAAACTGAGCCTGACCTTGAGGCTGCCGAGCAAGCTGATGCGGGAGTTGATGCTTGGCTGGACGCCTTACTTGAGGTGTTGTCGGTACGTGATGCCGCACGTGTGGCGGCCAAAGCGACAGGTCAGTCCCGCGACACCTTGTACGCGCGAGCCTTGGCACGCAAAGGCAGTTAACCGCGCGCGCGCGGGGTTAAGGCCCCGTTACCCGCGGTGCGACACCGAGTGCGCTTTCAAGTGGTGCGGCGGCTTGCACGGCAGCCTCTGTGCTGGCGAAGGGACCCACGCGAACACGGTGTAGATTTCCCGCACCCAACTCGACATTTACAGAAATGCCTGCCTGAGTAGGTACTTGAGCGGCTGCGCGCGCGCCGGATCGCTAAAGGCACCAAGCTGCAAATAAACCGACCCTGCGGCTGCCGGTGTGGCGCTACTAGGTGGAACCGCAGCGAGTGGGAGTGCGGCGACCCCGGGCGTGGCGGGCGCCAAGCTTTGCGCTGTTTGGGTTGCTGGTGCCAGCGCTGTGCCATTGGCAATTTGCTCTGGCATGATCCGTTCGACGATTACGTCAGCGCTTCCGGGCGAGAGCACGCCAAGCTTATGGGCCGCGACATACGACAAGTCAATCACACGTCCGCCAAGGAAAGGCCCGCGGTCGTTAACACGCAGCACTACTGTTTTGCCGGTCGCCACGCGCGTGACGCGCACATAGCTCGGGATAGGCAATGTGGGGTGGGCTGCCGTCATGCCGTACATATCGTAGCGTTCACCGTTAGACGTGGGCTTGCCGTGATATTTTTTGCCGTACCAAGAGGCAGGGCCTTGCGCGCGATAAGGCCGCCCCGATGTGTCCGGCACGTAGCGCTGACCAAAGACGCTATAAGGATTGTTTGGGCCACGTGCCAAGGGTTCAATGCGCGGCACGGCATCCGGAACAGCATCTAAGTTTGCGGGGGGATTGGCCTCGGGGCCATCGTCCATGTAATAGGCGCCGCCACGGCGACCGCCTCCTGAACATGCTGCAAGTAGCGCGCAGACAAGCGCAATGACAAGTAAGCGGCCAAGGTGCGAGCCTACTGGTGCCATTAGGATAGTGTCGGCTGATCGCGATGACGCACGAGAACCGGACCGTGATCGGCGAAGCGCTTACCGAGCGTTTCAACCAGGTATACCGACCGATGTTTGCCACCGGTACAGCCGATCGCAACCGTGAGGTAGCTGCGTGTGTCCTCGGTATAGCGTGGCAGCCACTTACGAATGAAGGCTTCGATATCGGTTGCCATTTGGGCCACATCATCAAACCCGCCCAACCAGTCAGCGACCGGCTGGTCTTTACCCGTAAGTGGTCGTAACAACGGGTCGTAGTGCGGGTTGGGTAGACATCGCACATCAAAAACCATGTCAGCATCACTGGGTACGCCCTTCTTGAAGGCGAAGGACTCAAAGGTCAGTAGCAGCGGTTTACGATCTGCTTGGACGAGGTCACGAATCCAAGTGCGCAACTGACCAGGAGTCAGGCCGGAGGTGTCGATCACATGCCCAAGATTGCGCAGTGGCGCGAGTTGATCCCGTTCTTGGGCGATGCACTGCTCGAGCGAGGCGGCTACCCCTTTGCGTGCGAGGCGATCTGACAGGGGGTGGCGTCGGCGTGATTCAGAATAGCGTTGAATTAAAGTCTGGTCGTCTGCATCGAGAAAGACAACGCGCAGTTGTGTCCCCATCGCAGAGAGTGCCGTGATGATGTCGGGTAATTCATCGAGCTCGCCGGGCGAACGTACATCAATGGAAATGGCAACTCTGCCGGTCGGATCGCCTCGCATCGAACCAATAAATTCATGTAAAAAACGGACCGGCAGATTGTCGACACAGGTGTAGCCGGCGTCCTCGAGTAGGCGTAAGGCAACGGATTTGCCTGAGCCAGAAATCCCTGTGAGTAAGACAACGTTTAGCTCTGGCATGTTATGGCTGTCCTCTTGCGATGGCCTCTGCTTGCCTTTCCATGAACTCTGCGAGAGTGTCAATTCCACGCAGCTTTAGAATCGTATTGCGTACGGCTGCTTCAACCAAGACAGCTAAGTTGCGGCCCGCTGCCACTTGCAACATCACTTTGCGGATTGGGCAGCCCAACATATCTTGGGTCATGTCTTGCAAGGGCAGGCGCTCAAACTTGTCTTGCGCAGTGGCCCGCACAAGATGCACGATGAGCTTGAGTTTCATCTTGCGGCGTACCGACGTCTCACCAAAAATTGTCCGAATATTGAGCAGTCCCAAACCGCGGACTTCAAGCATATTACGCAAGAGCTCTGGGCAATGTCCTTCCACAACATGGGGTGCTGTGCGAGAAAGATCCACGGCATCATCGGCGACTAAGCCATGACCGCGTGAGATCAGTTCAAGCGCGAGTTCACTTTTTCCCAAGCCAGACTCGCCTGTGATCAATACGCCCACCCCGAGTACGTCCATGAATACCCCATGCACGGTGGTTGTAGGCGCTAAACGCCGACCAAGGTAAATGCGCAGCAAGTCGATAAGTTCGGCTGCAGGGACAGATGTTGTCAGTAGCGGGATCTGATTGCGCTCACAGCCTTGAATGAGATCGTCCGTTGGCGGCAAGCTGTCTGCAATGAGGATCGCAGGTACACCGCCCGCTAAAAGCTCATCGAGGTGGTGTATGCGGCGTTTAGAGTCAAACCGTGTGTAGTAGTCCATCTCTTGGGTGCCGAACACCTGAATCCGTGAGGGGTGGATGAGGTTCAAGTGTCCGATCAAGTCCGCTGCAGCCATCCCGTTATCGGGGATGAGACGATCAGCCGCTGTTTGTCCAGCAACCCAAGTGAATGGAATGTCTTCGGTATTGTCGTGAACCAGGTCCTGCACCGTCAGCATGGTGACTCCATTTTGGAAGAGGTGGGCCCGCTCGAGAAAACTTAGCGTAGATCTTCAGTCAACAAAGCATGCACGATCTTTGGGTCGGTTTCCATCGCCAACCGTGACCTGAGCGCTTCGTTGGAAAATAGGCGAGCCACTTCGGCAAGTATATCGAGATGTTGTTGCGTTGAGGCTTCTGGTGTGAGCAGAACGAGTAACTGATCAACAGGTTGTCGGTCAGGCGCATCAAAAGGTATCGGTTTTGCGAGTCTAAGAAATGCGGCGATGCCCGTTTTGAGGCCCTTAACCCGACCATGTGGCATGGCGATCCCGGAGCCCAAGCCCGTTGAGCCCAGACGCTCGCGCGCGAAAAGACTCTCGTAAACAGCGGCGCGCTCTACTCCTTGGTTATTCTCAAGTAGCAGAGCGGCTTGCTCAAACACCCGCTTTTTACTGGTTGCGGGCATCTCAAGCACAACATTGCTTAGTGGCAAAAGGCGCGACAAGTGTTTCATGTACGGGATTATAGGTTGGCCGCACTTCTGCTTGTTCGATTGCCCCATTCGCCGGTTGAGGACTTATTAAAAACCCACGCCCGCCAGAGGGTTGGCGGGCGTGGGTTTGCTGGAGGTCAACGCGAGGCGTTTTACGCCGTTTCGAAAGCCTGTCGCTTAGGGGCGAGGTGATGATGATCTTGGGTGCGGGCTTTGTACTGCAGTACTTTACGGTCGACTTTGTCTATCAATAAATCAATCGAAGCATAAAGGTTTTGCTCTGACGCTTCGCAATGAATGTCCTTGCCGCGGACATGCAAGGTGATCTCTGCGTGGTGCTTGAGGGGTTCGACTGACAGCATGACTTGCGTGCCAATCACGTGATCAAAATGCCGTAAAACGCGGGCCATTTTGGTTTGGATGTATTCCCGGATGGCTGGGGTGACGTCAAGATGGTGACCGGTGATGTTCAGGTTCATTGCGTACTCTCCAAAAAGGAACGGCAGTTGTGCGAATGCACGGGGTGTGGGCGGCGAGGGACTCCTATGTGTGCGATCAATATTTAAAGTGTAGTGACTTGCGCGCGGAAATCAAGGGTAAAAGTACCCATAGATTGATCTGCATCAGCAAAATTTGGTGTGCGCCGCAACATAAGAGCGGTTACTCGCCACGGCGGGCGTTACATCTTAAAGTGTTCGCCCAAATAGACGCGACGCACAGAGGCATCGTTAATGATCGCGTCGGGCACGCCGCTCGTGAGTACTTTGCCCTCACTGATGATATAAGCCCTGTCACAGATACCTAGGGTTTCTCGCACGTTGTGGTCAGTAATGAGCACACCGATTCCGCGACTTTTCAGAAAGCGCACGATACGCTGAATTTCAATCACCGCGATCGGGTCTACGCCAGCGAAGGGCTCATCAAGCAGAATAAACCGAGGACGAGTCGCAAGCGCGCGCGAGATCTCGACCCGTCTGCGCTCTCCGCCGGAGAGCGAGAGGGCGCTATTTTTCCGAATATGTGTGATTTGTAGCTCTTCAAGCAAGGCATTGAGCTGTTGCTCGATCGTACTCGCCGAAAACTTTTTTCCATCATTATCGATTTGTAATTCGAGTACTGCACGAATGTTTTGTTCGACAGTTAATCTTCGGAAGACCGAGGCATCCTGGGGCAAGTAGGACAAGCCCATGCGCGCACGACGATGGATAGGCATGCTGCTGATGGGTGTGTCATCGATTTCTATGCGACCAGCATCGGCGGCGACTAAGCCGACAATCATGTAGAAGCTAGTCGTCTTCCCCGCGCCGTTGGGGCCAAGTAGACCAACCACTTCGCCGCTATTCACTGAGATCGATACGTCTTGCACCACCATTCGTCCGCCGTAGGACTTTCGCAGCCCGGTTGCGCTGAGCTTTCCAGGCGTGTGTTCGGAAGCGGGATTAGACGATGTTGAAGCTTGCGATGTTTGCATGGGTGATGCTTTAAGGGCGCGCTGCGCCAGCGGGCTTCGCTGCTGGTGTGGGGGCTAGGTTGCCTTGCTTGGCTTTGCACTCCGCGACGGCGGCTTCCGCACGTGCTTTAGGTTGTGCGACTGAGCGTACGCGGCCATCTGCGTTGGCAGAGTTTGGCCCCGAAAATGCTTGATACACATCCGTTTTTTGGTTGTAGCGAACTTGTTGACCACTGACCGTGTCAAAGTGTTTGCCGCAGATGTAGCGCGACACAACTGCCTTGCCAATTAAATCAAACGTTTCGTTTTTGCCATCGTACTCGGCGCGCTGACCAACGCCTTCGAGAACTTCAAAGTTTTCAGGGCGCAATTGACGGATTAAAACCAGTTTGTCACTCTTCATGGTGGCGTCACCGAACTGGTTGCCGTCTTTGTCTTCGCGCATCTGTAGCACATCGGCATTCATTGTGAGCAAGCCTCGCGTCATCACGACTTTTCCGGTGAAGGTACTTTCACGCTTTGTGTCGTCGTAATGCAGTGTGTCTGAAAGTATCGTCGTGCTCGGCTCTTCAGGCGTTACCGTGGCAGACGGCGCTTGTTGCGCATGGCCGAGCGACCCATGCAGGCACAACATCGCGAAGACGGTTTGAAGAGCTGTGCGCAGAGAGCAAAATTTAATCATGGCTTGGGCATTAACGCTTTGGAGGGCGACTCTGCAGCCTGATCCTTCGGCGCAATGTCGACATCGGTCGATTTAAACACGTCTAACTGCTGCGTGGCGTTGTTAAAGCGCATCCCGACACCACTCATCCGCGAGCGGCCACTGGTCGCGATGGCGGGTAGGTCGGTGTAGCTCAGGTCTTCCTTGACGAGCAAGGTGAGCTCGTCGCTACGGAAGTTAAGAGGTTGACGCTCAGCATCCCCGAGCCGCAAAATCACGGCGTCGCCGCGCATGATGATGCGATTGCCCTCATCGTAAATGACGGCCATACGCGAGGTAGCGACGGTCAGCGGATTTTCAGGCTTGAGCGCAAAGGCGCGGGGCGAAATCAATTCGTAGGACTTGTCATCAGGAAAATGCTCCATGAGATCGCCCTCGAGGCGATGGATCACGAACCCTTTTTCATCCGTACGCAGCAGCACAATCTTTTTTGCCCAAGTGTCAGGCTCGTGTGTGATACGACTAGGGGGGTCAATCTCGACCGCACGTTGCGAGTAGTCGGCCGCCCACCAAGTCCCCAAGACGAGCGTCACCAGTATAAAGAGGGATACGATAATCGAGGCGCGTTCTTTCATGAGTGGCTACTGTATCGTACCTGGCCCAAGCCGCCCAGGTTGAAAAAACGGTCCGAGCCGATGCTGCGCTGCCAGGATGATGTCACAACACTCGCGCGCTGCACCCTGACCGCCAGCTTTGATCGCCACCCAGTGCGCGGTCTGCTGCACGTAGGCCGGCGCGTCAGGCACAGAAGCTGCGAAGCCAGTGCGTTGCATCGCAGGAAGGTCAATGAGGTCATCACCCATAAAGCCAGTTTGTTCCAAGGACACGCGGTGTTTGCCAGCGAGCTCTGTGATTGCGACACCCTTGTCTCGGACATTTTGTAAGACATCGCCTAGCCCTAGTTCGGCCGCACGACGATCAACGATTGGTCCAGAGCGGCCGGTCATTAGCACGACAGCGATGCCGCTGGCCGCCAGCATTTTCAGGCCGTGCCCATCAAGCGCATTGAAGCGTTTGAAGACTTCTCCGTGCTCTCCGTACCAAAGACTCCCATCGGTCAGTATTCCGTCCACATCGAATACCATCAGTTTGATACGCGCAAGGCGCTCTCTAACTGAGGCGGAAATCTTGGAAAGCACCAGTGCTTCAGCAGGGTGGGGAATAAGAGGGGGTCTGTTCATGGCGGTTTAGACGACTTTTGCCGCCATTAGGTCATGCATGTGCAGGGCGCCTATCAGTTTGCCTTGCTCGTCCGCGACCAGCATTTGGTTGAGTTTGTGGCTGTCCATTAGCACTGCGGCATCAACAGCCAATGCTTCCGGTTGAATGTGGCGAGGGTTACGCGACATGCCGTCGGTCACGTTGAGGTCGCGAACATCGCCTTTACGTTCAATCAGGCGACGCAGATCGCCATCCGTAAATATGCCGATGGCTCGGCCTTCAGCGTCGAGCACTGCGGTCATCCCCATGCCCTTGCGTGAGATTTCTTCCAGCGCTTCAAACACGGAGGCTGTCTGTTTTACGCAGGGGACGGCATCGGCGTTGCGCATGATGTCAGCCACGTGGGTCAGCAGTCGACGTCCAAGCGCACCGCCAGGGTGCGAACGAGCAAAGTCTTCTGCACCGAAGCCTCGAGCCTCAAGACAGGCCACGGCTAACGCATCGCCCATGGCGAGCGCGACGGTCGTGCTCGCTGTTGGTGCGAGATTGAGAGGGCAGGCTTCCTGCGAGACACTGACGTCGAGGTGGACGTCGGCCAAGCGAGCCAGATCTGAGTCATTATGCCCCGTCATCGCGATCACTTTGACCCCTAGGCGATGGGCCGCGGGCAGTATGGTGAGCAGCTCTTGGCCTGAGCCAGAGTACGACACGGCGATTAGAAGGTCTTGCCCCCCGATCATTCCAATGTCCCCGTGAACGGCTTCGGCGGCATGCAAAAAAAACGAGGGAGTGCCCGTTGAAGCTAGCGTGGCTGCTATTTTGCGTGCGATGTGTCCTGTTTTCCCTAGACCGCATACGACGACGCGGCCTTTGCACTCGAGCATGAGCGCAACCGCGCGCTCAACGCTCGCGTCTAGGCGTTGGTTCAATTCATTCAGCGCCCGGGCTTCGATATCCAGGGTGCGACGAGCAGATGCAAGCACAGAGGCTGCGGACGATTTAGGAGCAGACATTGCCCGATTTTAATCGTTTCAGACCGCGGGCGTGCTGTGTTTGTATCTGCTACTGTCCGAATCTGCACCACCATTCATTGTTTCCGTTTCCAGGATCCCCATGGCTACGACTCCTTTTTCATCGAACGCATCTCCTGCCGCCGCGTTGGCGCCCTTTGAAGCTAGGCTAGGCACCCCTGGCTCGCCGACGGCGTTGCGTGTACTGTTACTGGGCTCTGGAGAGTTGGGCAAAGAAGTGATCATGGCCCTGCAGCGGTTTGGCGTTGAGGTGATTGCGGTCGATCGCTATCCTCAAGCGCCAGGGCAACAGGTGGCGCACCGAGCGCATGTCGTGACGATGACTGACAAAGAAGCGCTTAGGGCAATCATTGAGAAAGAGCGTCCGCACATCATCGTCCCAGAAATCGAGGCCATCGCCACGGATTTGTTGGTCGAGCTTGAGGCAGCCGGCCGAGTGCGTGTCACACCGACTGCACGTGCAGCACAGCTCACCATGAATCGCGAGGGGATCCGCCGACTAGCGGCTGAAGAATTGGGCTTGCCTACCTCGCCATACCAGTTCGCAGACTCCGTCGAGGAACTTGAGCGTGCGACGCAAAAAGTAGGCTTCCCCTGTCTGGTCAAGCCCGTGATGTCTTCCTCTGGGAAGGGACAGTCGGTGTTGCGTGGACCTCAAGATATTGCATCGGCCTGGAATATCGCCAAACAAGGCGCCCGTGTCGACGGCACACGCATCATCGTTGAGGGATTTATCGATTTTGAGTATGAGATCACGCTGTTGACCGTTCGCGCACGCGGGGCAGATGGCAAGATTTCGACGCATTTTTGCGAGCCCATCGGGCATCGCCAAGTTGATGGGGACTACGTTGAGAGTTGGCAGCCCCAGCCAATGCCTGAGGGCGCACTGGATCGCGCCCGGCAAATTGCCCTGCAGGTAACCAATAGTTTGGGTGGGCAAGGTATTTTTGGGGTGGAGCTCTTTGTGTCGGGAGATCAGGTGTGGTTCTCGGAAGTCAGCCCCCGCCCGCACGATACCGGGCTTGTGACGTTAACTACTCAGCGCCAAAGTGAATTTGAATTACATGCCAGAGCACTCTTGGGCTTGCCGGTCGACACAACATTAATTGCTCCGGGCGCAAGCAGTGTGATTTATGGAGGTGTTGAGGCACAAGGCATCGGCTTTGATGGAGTGGCCGCCGCCCTAAGTGAGCCAGGAACGGACGTGCGGCTCTTTGGCAAGCCTGAGTCCTTTGTAAAGCGACGTATGGGGGTTGCTCTCGCGCAAGATCGTACGATTGATGAGGCGCGGGCGAAGGCGTTGCGTGTGTCGAATGCGGTCAAGGTGCGAACGTCTTGAATAGCGTATTCTCTGTGTTGTTTAAACGTATGCGGAAAACCGTTCCATGAATAACCCGATTCCCTATCAAGACCCGATAGAGCTGGTACGCAGTCTGATCCGCAACGTACCCGACTGGCCCAAGCCAGGTGTCATGTTTCGTGACATCACCCCTTTGCTGCAAGACCCTCGGGCTTTTCGTGCGCTGATTGATATCTTTGTTTATCGGCACATGCGTCACAAGCTTGACGTAGTGGTTGGTATTGATGCGCGTGGCTTCATTTTTGGCAGTGCACTTGCCTATGCACTAGGGGTCGGCTTTGTTCCAGTCCGTAAGCAGGGCAAACTTCCCTACAAAACTGTTTCAGCGGCGTATACGCTTGAGTATGGTGATGCGGTGGTCGAGGTGCATCAAGACGCGGTCAAGCCAGGGCAACGCGTGTTGCTTGTTGACGACTTAGTTGCTACGGGCGGCACGATGCTTGCTGCAGTGAAGTTGCTGCAACAGTTGGGCAGCAATGTTGTCGAGGCTGCCGCGATTGTGGATCTTCCCGCGCTGGGGGGATCATCGCTCATCGCAAAAACGGACACGCCATTTTTTAGCGTCTGTACGTTCTAGTCTCTTAAAGAAAGAGCTTGTAGGCGGGGTTATCCGTTTCGTTCCAGTGCGGGTAGCCTACCTCGTCTAGGAAAGCCTTAAAGGCTTTTTTACTACCTGCGGGTACCTGAATTCCGATCAAGATCTGACCATAATCTGCACCCTGGTTGCGATAATGAAAAAGACTGATGTTCCAGTCGGGCTTCATCGACTGTAAAAAGCGCATAAGCGCTCCGGGTCGCTCTGGAAACTCAAAGCGATAGAGCAGCTCGTGCTGCGCCAGCCCTGAACGCCCGCCCACCATGTGCCGTAAGTGGGTTTTTGACATTTCATCATCGGTCAGGTCGAGCGTGTCAAAGCCGTGCTTGCGGAAACTGTTAGCGATGCGAAGCGGTTCGTTTGGGCTTGAAACCTGAATGCCGACAAAAACATAGGCAGACGTTGAGTCTGAAATCCGATAGTTGAACTCTGTGACATTACGGTCTCCGACGAGACTGCAAAACGCGCGAAAGCTACCGCGTTGTTCGGGTAGCGTGACCGCAAAAATGGCTTCGCGCTCTTCACCGACTTCGGCGCGTTCGGCTACGAATCTGAGCCGATCGAAGTTCATGTTGGCGCCGCAGGCAATCGCCACCAATGTTTTGCCTTTGAGCTTGTGGTCCGTCGCATACTGCTTGGCCCCCGCAATAGCGAGTGCGCCTGCTGGCTCAAGCACGCTGCGGGTATCCTGAAAGACATCCTTGATCGCTGCACAGATGGCGTCGGTATCGACAACGACATAGTCATCGACGTATTCCCGCGCTAAGCGAAAGGTTTCGACTCCCACCTGTTTGACGGCAGTACCATCGGAAAAAAGCCCGACCTCGCTAAGCGAGACGCGGCGGCCCGCGCGAACGCTACGCAGCATCGCATCAGAGTCGACGGTTTGCACGCCGATAATTTTTATCTCGGGGCGCAGTTGCTTGGCGTAGGCGGCAATCCCGCTTATGAGACCTCCGCCTCCAACCGCAACAAAGATGGCGTCGATTGGGGCGGGGTGCTGACGCAAAATTTCCATGCCGATCGTGCCCTGACCAGCAATCACATCGGGGTCGTCAAAGGGGTGCACGAAGGTCAGGTGGCGCTTTTTCTCTAGGGTTAAGGCGTGGGCGTATGCATCGCTGAAGCTGTCACCTTCGAGCACGACCTCACCGCCAAGCGCTTTGACTGCCTCAACCTTGACGGCCGGGGTGGTGGTAGGCATGACGATGACGGCTTTGCAGCCGAGTCGGCGAGCGGCGAGCGCGACACCTTGCGCGTGGTTACCCGCTGAGGCAGCAATCACGCCACGCGCAAGTGTGGCTTTCGGCAAGTGCGCCATTTTGTTGTAGGCGCCCCGTAGCTTGAAGCTAAATACGGACTGTGTGTCCTCTCGCTTCAGTAAGACCGTGTTGCCGATACGAGCGGAAAGCTGGGGGGCGAGTTCTAGAGATGTTTCGACCGCAACGTCATACACTTTGCTGGTGAGGATGCGCTTAAGATAATCGGTGTTCATGGTTTCCTGGCCGTGCGTGCTGCGATGCCGCAATTATCCCACGCCCAGGCTAAAGTCTTCTTACTTATGATGGAGTTTGCTCTGAACGAATTGTTACGCACGCTATTGGCTTGGCTGTCGCTGCCGGAGGTCGGTTTGCCGGCCCTTTTCGCGGTGGGCTTGCTCGCCGCAACGATCTTACCTTTTGGTTCGGAGCCCTTTTTGCTCGCCTATGTAACGAGTGTTCCAGAGATGCTGTGGCCAGCGATCTGGGTTGCCACTGCGGGTAACACGCTCGGCGGCGTGGTGAGTTATTGGATGGGAGCCGGTGCTCACGGCGCTTACGGCCGCTGGCGTGCCAAACGAGCGGCCATCACCCGCTCAGGTGGCGCAGATCACGTTGCAGAGCGCTGGATCCGTCGACTGGGTCCAGCAGGACTTTTTTTTGCTTGGTTGCCGGTGATTGGCGATCCCCTTTGCCTCGTTGCCGGCTGGCTGCGCTTATCGTTCTGGCCTTGCGTGGCCTGGATGGCGCTAGGAAAATTTTTGCGGTATGCGGCTATTTCTTGGATGCTGACTCTGGTTCTCTAGTCGGAAGGGTTATTCGAGCAGCCCCCGCACGATGCCTTAAAATAACGCTTTAAGGGCTTGAACCGATCCTTTATGAACGCCCCTCTCGCTAGCCACCTGTTGAAAGCCATGCCTGCGTCAGACGCTACGTCTCGTTTGCGTGAAATCCCCTACAACTACACCTCATTCTCAGACCGAGAGGTCGTCTGTCGCTTGCTGGGCGAAGACGCTTGGGTGTTGTTGTCAGATTTACGTGGTGAGCGGCGCACAGGGCGCTCGGCCCGCATGCTTTACGAAGTCTTGGGCGATATCTGGGTGGTGCGCCGTAATCCCTACCTTCAAGATGATCTGCTCGACAATCCAAAGCGACGCAAGTTACTGGTCGAGGCGCTTGAGCATCGTCTCAAGGAAATCGATCAACGCCGTGCCGACGATGATGCAGAGCGTGACGAGAAGGTGGCAAGCTTGCTCACGCGTGCACACGAGGCAGTGCGTGACTTCGCTGGCGAGTTTGAGCGTATTGGTCAGTTGCGTAAGCAAGTGCTCAAGGTGCTCGGTAAGCGTACTGCTCGTGACAACATCAAATTTGACGGTCTCTCCCGCGTCTCGCATGTGACGGATGCAACCGATTGGCGCGTTGAGTATCCCTTTGTCGTCCTGACGCCCGATACCGAGGAAGAGATCGCCTCGATGGTGCGTGCCTGCATCGAACTGGGCCTGACCATTGTTCCCCGTGGTGGTGGTACTGGGTATACCGGCGGTGCCATTCCATTGACTTGGCGCTCGGCCGTCATCAACACTGAAAAGCTCGATACGCTTGGTTCGGTTGAAATCCGGTCGCTACCCGGCGTAGACAAGCCGGTTGCGACGGTACGCGCAGGCGCAGGCGTTGTCACGCGCCGTGTATCCGACATCGCTGACGAGAACGGGTTAGTTTTTGCGGTGGATCCAACGTCTGCCGATGCGTCCTGTGTAGGCGGTAACGTCGCCATGAACGCGGGTGGCAAAAAAGCTGTGCTGTGGGGCACGGCCTTGGATAACCTTGCTTGGTGGCGGATGGTAGATCCACAAGGTAATTGGCTCGATGTCACGCGTTTGGATCACAACTTAGGCAAGATTCACGAAGCAGGTTTAGTGCGCTTTGAGTTGCAGTGGTCGGATGGCGCGGCTGCGGCTGGCGCACGTGTGTTACGCACCGAGATCCTTGAAATCGACGGCGCAAGGTTTCGCAAAGTTGGTCTTGGCAAAGATGTCACCGATAAGTTTTTGTCGGGACTACCCGGTGTCCAAAAAGAAGGCTGTGATGGCTTAATTACAGCGGCGCGGTGGGTATTGCATCGCATGCCTAGCCACACACGGACAGTTTGCCTCGAGTTTTTTGGTCAAGCGCGCGACTCGATTCCTTCTATTGTTGAAATTAAAAATTATCTAGACACACAAGGGCGTGAGCAGGGCGCCTTACTCGCAGGCTTGGAGCATCTTGACGAGCGATATCTGCGCGCGGTGGGGTATTCCACCAAGAGTAAGCGCGGTGTGCTGCCCAAGATGGTGCTGATCGGCGACATTGTCGGAGACGATGACACGGCCGTTGCTGCAGCGACTAGTGAAGTGGTTCGTCTCGCTAATACGCGTCATGGCGAAGGTTTCATTGCAGTCAGTGCTGAGGCACGTAAGAAGTTTTGGCTCGATCGTGCGCGCACAGCGGCAATTGCGCGTCATACCAATGCTTTCAAAATTAATGAAGACGTTGTGATTCCGCTTGGGCGGATGGGTGAGTACACCGACCATATTGAGCGCATCAATATCGAATTATCGACGCGCAACAAGCTCAAGCTGCTTGATGCGTTGCAGTCGGCGCTCGATGGAGACTTGGCGATTGCCAAGCTCGATCGCGCCAGCGAAGAGGGTGCCTCGTTAGAAGAAGCGTTGGATGAGCGACGTCGGCATGCGACCGAAATGATTGCGCGTGTTCGAGGACGGTGGTCGTGGGTGCTTGAGAATCTTGATATGCCACTGGCTGAGGGGCTGCAGCCCTTGGTTGCCCACGGCCTGTCTGACTTAAAGTCCGCCTTCGATGAGCGGCTAGCTCGGCATCCGCAGGCTCGTGTGTTTGATATTGTGCAAGACCGGACGTTGCGTATTTCTTGGAAAAAAGAGGTGAAGGCTGAACTTGCTGGCCTCTTTGGTGGCAACGACTTCGCGCCGGTTTTGACGGAAATGCAGGCAGTGCATGATCGCGTGCTTAAGAGCCGCGTGTTTGTCGCCTTGCATATGCATGCAGGGGACGGCAACGTACACACCAACATCCCGGTGAACTCTGATGACTACGAGATGCTGCGCGAGGCCAACGAGGCTGTCGTGCGGATCATGCAAATTGCACGTGATTTAGACGGGGTGATTTCTGGTGAACACGGCATTGGCCTGACGAAGTATGAGTTTCTGACCGAAGCAGAACTTGCGCCGTTTCAGAACTACAAGCGTCAGATCGATCCGCACAATCACTTTAACGCAGGCAAGTTGATGCCGGGCGCTGATCTGCGCCATGCTTGGACACCAAGCTTTGGCTTGATGGGGCATGAGTCGATCATCATGCAACAAAGTGATATTGGCGCCATTAGTAACTCGATCAAAGACTGTCTGCGTTGCGGTAAATGCAAGCCGGTCTGCGCCACGCACGTGCCGCGGGCTAACCTTCTTTATTCGCCGCGCGACAAAATCCTTGCGACCTCATTACTCATCGAAGCATTTTTATACGAAGAGCAAACGCGTCGCGGAATTAGTCTCAAGCATTGGGAAGAGTTCGAAGACGTTGCGGACCACTGCACTGTTTGCCACAAATGCTACAACCCCTGCCCGGTTGATATCGATTTTGGTGATGTCTCGATGAATATGCGCGCATTGTTGCGACGCATGGGGCGTAAGTCGTTCAATGCCGGTACGTCTGCCGCGATGTTCTTCCTGAACGCGAAAGATCCAGCGACGATTAATGCTACCCGTCAGGCGATGGTGGGTGTTGGGTATAAGCTGCAGCGCATGGCGCATGATGTGCTCTCCAAGTTCGCGCGCAAGCAGACAAGCGCCCCGCCAGCAACGGTTGGTAAACCACCGATCCGCGAACAGATTGTCCACTTTATCAACAAGAAGATGCCCGGTGGTTTGCCCAAGCAGACTGCGCGCAAACTGCTTGATATTGAAGATGCTGATTACGTTCCAATCATTCGTCCACCTAGTGTGCCAGCCGATACGGAAGCGGTCTTTTATTTTCCAGGCTGCGGTTCAGAGCGCTTGTTCTCACAGGTTGGGCTGGCAACACAAGCCATGCTATGGCACGCGGGTGTTCAAACGGTGTTGCCTCCAGGCTATCTTTGCTGCGGATACCCTCAGCGCGGTAACGGTATGAATGACAAGGCCGAGCAAATCATTACGGATAACCGGGTATTGTTCCACCGCGTCGCCAACACCTTGAACTATCTTGATATCAAGACTGTGGTGGTGAGTTGCGGGACTTGTTACGACCAGCTTTCCGGCTACGAATTTGAAAAGATTTTTCCAGGCTGCCGTTTGATTGATATCCATGAGTACCTGCTCGAAAAAGGCATCAAGCTTGAGGGTATCCAGGGTACCCGTTACATGTATCACGACCCCTGCCACACACCGATGAAGTTACAGGATCCGATGAAGACGGTTCGCTCATTGGTGGGTGACAGCGCAATCAAAACTGAGCGTTGTTGCGGCGAGTCTGGCACGCTGGCTGTGACGCGTCCGGATATTTCAACGCAAGTGCGGTTTCGCAAAGAGGAAGAGCTTGCGAAAAACACGGCTGCCTTGCGGAAGGACGGGTTTGATGGCGACATCAAGATGTTGACGTCTTGCCCTTCATGCATGCAAGGTTTGTCACGTTTTGAAGCCGACAGTGGCGCCAAGGCAGACTACATCGTGGTCGAAATGGCGCGCCACATTCTAGGCGCCGATTGGCTTGAAGACTATGTCAAAAAAGCCAATAACGGCGGCATCGAACGCGTGTTGGTTTAAGCGCTGACTTCAATCCCCTCGGCCTGCAACGCTTCGCGAATTGCTTTTGCGAATGTCACAGCGCCGGGTTGGTCGCCATGAATGCAAAGCGTGTCGGCTTGCACTTTGACAATGCTACCGTCGTTGGCCGTTAGGGTGCCGGTCTTAACCATTTGTAATACTTGCTTGATTGAGACCTGCACATCCTCGATCATTGCACCTGGTTTGTTCCGTGGGCTCAACGTGCCGTCAGGCATGTAGTTGCGGTCACCAAACACTTCGCTGGCGACAGTTACGCCCACTGACTCGGCGATGCGCACCATTGGGCTGCTGGCCAGGACAAAGAACACAAGGTTTTTGTCTACATCGTAGGTGGCTTGTGCAAGCGCGCGTGCGAGCCCTTCGTCTTTAACGGCCATGTTGTAGAGCTGACCGTGCGCCTTAACGTGACGCAACTTTGCCCCTTGCGAGGCGGCGACGGCAGCAAGCGCACCAATCTGTACCACCATCATGTCGTAAGCCTCTTGGTCGGTAATCGCCATGTTGCGGCGGCCGAAGCCTTGCAGATCTGGCAGGCCGGGGTGTGCGCCAAGCGCGACGCCATGCTTAAGCGCTGCGGCCACCGTTTTGCGCATAGTGGCTGGATCGCCGCCATGAAACCCGCAGGCGATGTTTGCAGAGGAAACATAAGGCATGATGCCCTCGTCGTTCCCGAGCTTCCAGACGCCAAAGCTTTCGCCCATATCGCAGTTCAAGTCAATTCGCAGTGCCATGTGGTGTCACCTCAATGATTTAAAAGTAGGTCTTGTATAGGTTTTACTGTTTGCGAGAGCGTTTGCCAGGCGCACTCCCGTGCTGCGTCGAGCTCTTGCGCGCGCTCGAGCGTGATAGCTTCGAACTTTAGCGCATCACCTGGTGCGAGTTGCGCCAGGAGGGGTAAATCGACCGTTGCGACATAAGCCATCTTGGGATAGCCGCCGGTGGTTTGTCGGTCTGCCATCAAGATGATGGGCTGCCCTCCTGCGGGCACTTGAATGGTGCCAAAGGTGGTTGCTTCGGATAACAATTGTCGTGGCTTGCTCATCAAAAGTGGTGTGCCGGTGAGGCGATACCCCATCCGCTCAGAGTCTGGGCTGACGCGATATGTTTCGGTCAAGAGCGCCACACAACTCTCCGGCGTGAACTCATTCCACAGCGCGCTCTTGATCAAGCGGATTCGCTGGCGCGAAGAATCAGCGATCGCGGCGGGCAGATAAATTTTGATTGCCCAGAGTTCCATTGCAACGGCTTCCAGGCTTTTATTCTTTAGTGGTCGCGCAAAGGCGATCTCGTCACCTTTTTGCAGTGCACGACCGTGCCAGCCACCGAAGTGGCTGCGAAGGTAAGTGCTGGTGCTGCCCAAGACGGGGGTTAATGCAAAGCCCCCATGCACCGCTAAGTAACAGCGGGTGCCATGCTTGCGCGCCCCAAAAGCTAGCTCGTCCTGCGGGCGCACGATGAGTGGCCGATTCAGGGCGACAGCTTGGCCGTTCAGTGTTGCACTCAAGTCGGCACCACACAGTGCGATGCAGCAGGGTTCTTTGAACTTAAGTGTTGGGCCTGTGAGCGTAATCTCTAGGCTTGCGGCTTGTGCGTCGTTGCCGACCAGAATGTTCGCCAGACGGTGTGCGCGCTGATCCATCGCCCCGACGACTGAGATGCCAAGAGGTTGATGTCCGTGCCGCCCCGCATCTTGAAAGCTCGAGAGCATGCCTGGCTTGATGACGACCATACTCATGTGCGCACCCCATCAATCTCAGCCGCTAGCCGCTCGAACTCCTTTTGGTCGATGGGGACGAATTGAATCTTGTCACCCGGCAATAGCAGCGAGGGTTGCTCGCGCGCGAGATCAAAGAGTCTGAGCGGTGTTGCGCCCAAAATATGCCAGCCCCCAGGAAGACGTTCTGGATAAACCGTAGACTGGCGGTTTGCGATTGCAACTGAACCACGGGGCACCACTGTGCGTGGTACGTCTCGTCGTGGAATTGCAAAAATTTCGTCGTGGATGCCAATGTAGGGGTGACCAGGTGAGAAGCCAAGTGAAAACACCATCGTGTCCGACGCGCTATGTTTGGTAATCACTTCCTCTTCGGTCAGACCTGTGCGCTTGGCCACGTCGCTGAGGTCTGGTCCGTGGACGCCGCCGTAACAGACAGGGATCTTGATCAGTCGCGACGAGGCGTTGGCTGGCAGTAACTCACCGCTCAAAATGTGCTTAACCTCTTGCGACAGGCTTGCAAAGGTAACGGGTGTCGCGTGTATGCCGGGCGAGTAAAACAAAGCGACCGCGGTGTATGAGGGCACGATGTCGGACACGCCGGGAATCTGGGCAGCGCGCAAGGTGGCTGCTGCGCTTAAACACATTAGGCCTGTCGCAGCGCTAATTTCCTGGCCAAAGTCCAGACTCAGACACCGGTCGCCCTGGGGGCGGATCGTAAACGCAGGTCCTTTCATGCTTTGGTCTGGTTTCCACGCAAGAGGTATTGGTTGCAGATAGGTTTTTGAGTGCAATGGCAGGCGACGAATCGCATTCGAAGCGAATAGAATAGTACTTGCAATTTTTTAAGCGAACATCAATGTCCGACGATAAAACCCACTTTGGTTTCCAGACCGTTGCTGAGTCCGAGAAGGCTGGCAAGGTTGCTCAGGTATTTCACTCTGTCGCAGCACGCTACGATGTGATGAACGATCTTATGTCGGCTGGATTACATCGGGTCTGGAAGGCCTTCACCATTGGACGTGCCGCTGTGCGACCTGGAATGAAGGTGCTCGACATTGCTGGTGGAACCGGTGATTTGGCGCGTGCCTTTGCCAAACAGGCGGGTCCTGAGGGGGAGGTCTGGCTTACCGATATCAATGACTCGATGTTGAGAGTTGGCCGGGACCGGTTGATTGACGATGGGATCGTCTTGCCATGTGCGGTGTGTGATGCCGAGCGTTTGCCGTTTCCGGACAATTACTTTGATCGTGTCAGTGTTGCGTTTGGTTTGCGTAATATGACGCACAAAGACCGCGCTCTAGCTGAAATGACCCGTGTGTTGCGTCCCAGCGGTAAGTTGTTGGTGCTCGAGTTTTCGCACATCGCCAAACCCTTGGCGCCGGTGTATGACTGGTATTCGTTTAACGTCTTACCTTGGCTGGGTAGTAAGGTTGCGGGTGATGCAGATAGTTACCGCTATTTGGCAGAGTCGATTCGCATGCATCCAGATCAAGAAACCCTTAAGAAAATGCTGTCCGATGCTGGTCTGAGTCGTGTCCAGTATTTTAATTTGTCGGCGGGTCTGACCGCATTGCACGAAGGCATCAAAATCTAATAAGCAAATAACTGAACTTATTTGGACAGGAGCAGTCTACTCACTTACAATTTCGTTCAGCTTTTAGTAAGATTTGGTTTAGCTGTTAGAGTTAATTAAGTATTTCTTTGTAACCGAAAGTAAGTCCATTATTACTTCAGTACTTTTTTATTGGCGATTTTCGCTCAGGAGCAATCGATGTCTCGTTCCCTTTCACGTTTTGTAGCAGCAGCTGTGTTGGCGGTGAGTGGCTTGGCACTGACCAGTATGGCCTTTGATGCCGATGCCGCCCGTGTTGGCAAGGGCAATAATGCCGGGCGTCAATCCAGCAATGTAACGAATCAAGCACCCGCTGCGTCAACCACGACTCAGAAAAGTGCAACAGCCCCCGCCGCAGCCGCCAGCTCGACAGCTGGTGCGGCAGCTGCCGCTAAGCCTAGCGGTGCTTCGCGTTGGCTCGGGCCTTTGGCCGGCATCGCAGCTGGCTTGGGTATTGCTGCGCTCTTGTCGCATTTTGGCTTAGGCGGCGCAATGGCAGACTTCCTCGTGATGGCCTTGATCGCTGGCGTTGTGATCTTTGGTGTCATGTTTATCTTGCGCAGAATGCGCGGCAGTGCCTCTGCTGAACCTGCTGTGCAGGGCGCAGGTGCCGGCTCTGCAACGGGGTCTGCCCCAGCACCCAATGACATGTGGCGTCAGTCGTCGGAGCCTGCAGCAGCACCTGTTCAGTTGCCTCCTTCAGCGACAGGTTCAATGTCTGCTGCCGGTTTTGGCTCCGATGCGCCAGCGCCTGATCAAAGTTGGTTTATTCCGACCGATTTCGACACGCAACGCTTCTTGGGTGAAGCCAAGCAGCAGTTTGTCTCGATTCAGAAGGTCTGGGATAGCGGTAACGTCAATGAGCTGCGTAATTTCTTGACCGATGACCTCTTGAAGGAATTGCAGGCACAGCTAAGCGGTCAGACCGGGCAGAATCACACAGAAGTGGTGCTGCTCAACGCTGAACTGCTTGGTATCGAAAAAGTCAGCGACGGTCATCTGGCCAGCGTGCGCTTTTCTGGAATGCTGCGTGAGCAAGCAGGTGCAGAAGCCTTCCGCTTTGAAGAGGTGTGGAATCTGTTTAAGCCAGAGCAAGGCGGTTGGTTGTTGGCTGGTATTCAACAGGTTCCGGTTTCTCAGGCAAGCTAAGCCTTGCCAATTTGTTGAGAAATTAACCTTCAAACGCCCGCGAAAGCGGGCGTTTTTGCTGAGTGACTGCGCTACAACCGGTAAACTGTCGGTTTGGTGCCAATATGGTCCATCTTCCAATAGTCCAATACTTTGAGACGAGCCTTTCCCTCGCTACCGACCTTAGAGGTTTTTCAACCGGTCCAAGCGCTTGCCCATGCCTTCAATTTGCTGGCGCGGCAGCAGCCGTGGGCGGCGGAGCGCTTGGCGCGGTACGCAGAAAAAACGTTACGAATTGTCTTCGGTGGGTTTGCGCTCACTTTCAAGATTTCCGCTGCAGGGCAGTTAGTTCCTACGGAAGTTAGCACTACACCAGATGTTGTGCTTGAGATTAACCCGCAGTTCTTTGATCCGATTGCATGGCTTTCATCGGCCTCGCGTCCAGATATAGCGGAGTATGTGCACGTGTCCGGACAGGCGGCCTTGGCGCAGGTGGTGTCAGAGCTCTCGCGCGATTTGCGACCTGATCCAGAGGATGCGTTAGCGCAATTCTTGGGCGATGTTGCTGCCCGTCGGATTGTGCAAGGTGCGCGCAGCGCAGCAATCGGATTTAGCGACGCGTTGCGCGGCCTTGGTCGCAATGTGGCTGAGTATCTCTCGGAGGAAACGGATGCACTCGCAGGGCGTCCTGTCATGGAGGCCTTTGCGCAAGAGCACGCTCAAGCGCATACTCGTCTATCTGCGATTGAGCAGCGCGCCGCTGATTTCAGTGCGCGCCTGCGTAGACTGGAAGCAAACCGGAGCGTCGCGCGATGATGTCTTTGCCGCGACTGTTACGCATCATGTTGATCGCGTTGCGCTACCGGCTCGACGAGCTTGTGCTCTCCGGTATCGACCATCCTTGGGCTGTTCGTCTGCTGTGGGTTGCGCGCTTGGGGTCTCGTCCGACGATGGCACGGGGTATGAGATTGAGGCTGGCACTTGAGTCGCTGGGTCCAATCTTCGTAAAGTTTGGACAGGTACTGTCTACCCGGCGGGATCTGATCCCTCCCGATATCGCCGATGAGTTAGCTCTCCTTCAAGATCGTGTCGCACCTTTTCCCTCTCGCGAGGCTGCAGCGCTTGTCGAAGCTGCTCTGGGTGCCCCAACGGGACAGTTGTTTGCCCACTTCGAGAAAGATCCGGTCGCGTCGGCTTCTATTGCCCAAGTGCACTTTGCCGTCCTGCACGATGGTCGCCACGTCGCGGTGAAAGTGCTGCGGCCGGGCATGCTTGAAGTTATCGACAAAGATTTATCGTTGATGCGTGTACTCGCAGGTTTAATTGAGCGCTTGGCTCCCGATGGACGCAGACTCAAGCCTCGCGAAGTCGTTGGGGAGTTTGATAAGCATCTGCACGATGAGCTGGACTTGCTTCGCGAGGCGGCCAACTGCAGCCAGTTGCGACGCAACTTTGCAGCCGATGGTGAGCGCAAAGACTTGCTCTGGGTCCCTGAGGTGATGTGGGACTACTGCGCATCCAATGTCTTTACGATGGAGCGCATGTACGGGATACCCGTGAGTCAGGTTGATCGCCTGCGCGCTTTAGGTGTCGATATACCGACCCTTGCTCGCACGGGTGTAGAAATATTTTTTACGCAGGTGTTTGACGACGGTTTTTTTCATGCAGACATGCATCCTGGCAATATTTACGTTTCTGATCAACCTGCTACGCTCGGGCGCTACATCGCGCTGGACTTCGGCATCGTGGGTTCGTTATCCGAGTTTGACAAGAATTATCTGGCTCAGAATTTTCTGGCTTTTTTTCAGCGGGACTATCGGCGGGTGGCTCGGTTGCATATCGAGTCGGGTTGGGTACCAGCAAGCACCAGGGAGGAGGAGCTAGAGGGGGCGGTACGTGCCGTGTGCGAGCCTTATTTTGATCGCCCGCTGGCAGAAATCTCACTTGGTCAGGTGCTTTTGAGGCTTTTCCAGACATCTCGGCGCTTTAATGTTGAAATACAACCTCAGCTGGTTTTATTGCAAAAGACCTTACTGAATGTCGAGGGTTTAGGACGTCAGCTCGATCCTCAGCTAGATTTGTGGAAAACAGCGAAGCCGTATCTCGAGCGCTGGATGCATCAGCGTGTAGGTTTGAAAGGCATACGAAAAAAATTAACGCAAGAAGCTGCGCAGTGGTCGCAGTGGTTGCCCGAGTTTCCTAGACTGATCTATGCACAGCTCAGTCGACCTGATTTGTCTGCCGCGGTGCTTTCCGAATTGCAGCGATCGCGGCAGGCGCGTGAGCAGGGCAACCGGTTATTGGTTGCATTAACAGGTGTGGCTGCAGTGGCGTTAGGTGTGGCTCTTTGGGCCTTGATCCGCTGACTGTAGTTTGTTTTTTATTTATTAATCCGTTGGCGAAAGCCAAATATTGAAGGCAGTGAATATGCTCTACTCAGAATTGTTCAAGTCGATGGAATCGGTGCGTTGGAATATGGCGACCGATATTCCGTGGCAGGATTTTGATCGCAGCAAGCTCACAGATGAGCAAGCACAGACGATCAAGATGAATGCCATCACAGAGTGGGCGGCGCTCCCGGCAACGGAAATGTTTTTGCGCGACAACCGTGACGACAGTGATTTCTCTGCATTTATGTCTGTTTGGTTTTTTGAAGAGCAAAAGCATTCGCTCGTCCTGATCGAGTACCTACGTCGCTTTGCGCCTGACCTCGTTCCGACTGAGGAAGAGTTGCATCGCGTGCGCTTTGAGTTCGATCCCGCCCCACCCCTTGAAACGCTGATGTTGCATTTCTGTGGTGAGGTGCGTCTCAATCACTGGTATCGTCGAGCGTCCGATTGGCACACGGAGCCAGTCATCAAGGCGATTTATAACGTCATTGCCCAAGATGAGGCTCGGCATGCCGGCGCATATTTGCGTTACATGAAGCGTGCTCTGACGCAGCGCGGGCAAGATATCGCGACGCAAGCGCGCATGGCATTTGCAAAGATTGGTGTCTTGATGGCTTCGGCTCACCGGACTCCCCAGGCGCTGCACCCAACCAATTTGCACGTCAATAAAGGGCTATTCCCCAACGACACGGTGCAGTCCAAAATGCCTGAGCCCGGCTGGCTTGAGCGCTGGCTTGATAACCAGATCGTGTTTGACAAGGTGTGGGAAGGCAAAGTGAGCACCCGTATTTTGCACAATATGTCCTTACTGATGGATAGCTCGTTTAAAACGGTTCAAGATTTGAATCGCTACCGTAAAGATCTGATGCGTGCGGCACCGGGCACAACGGATGTAACGCCTTCCGTGGCTTAAGCAAAGGGGTCATCACGCTGTGACTGCACGGTTTGAAAGCAAGGTATTGACGCCCGAGCAGTGCCTCGAGCATTTATCACTTGCATCCTCGGCCAAGCCAGTGGTGTTTACCAACGGTGTATTCGATATTCTGCACCGTGGTCATGCGACTTATCTCGACGAGGCTGCACAGCTAGGTAGCATCCTGGTTGTGGGCGTGAACTCGGATGCCTCGGCTAAGCGCTTGGGCAAAGGTCCGGACCGACCCTTGAATAATGAACATGACCGTGCTGCCTTGTTAGCGGCGATGGGCTGTGTGAGTTTTGTTATTGTTTTTGATGAAGATACCCCCGTCGAGCTGATTCGACGCCTAAGGCCTGACATCATCGTTAAGGGGGGTGATTACGATATGCGCACCCTACCGGAGACGGCTCTGGTGGAAAGCTGGGGTGGACGTGCTGTCGCGATTCCGTTCGAGTTCGTGCGCTCAACGACAGCACTTGTCACTAAAATTCGTCAAACTTAAACGTGTGTGGTGGCGCTTGAGCCTACGCTGCGCCTGAGCATGAACAGTCGCTTTAAAACTTAAATCGCGAGATGGTCAAGCCACTGAGCGGCTTGATCATGGTCTCAAATAAAGGTGTCGTCTCAAAGCTAGCAGCGGTGCTTCGGGTTACCCGATACACCGTCATTGCTGGTGCGTGGCCTACGACCACAACCATCCGACCACCCACACACAGTTGATATTTAAGTGCGTCTGGGATTGAAGGTACTGCTCCCGTCACCAGAATTGCGTGGTGCTCTGTCGTGCCCCAACCATTGCTCGCATCCCCTGTTTCAACGGTGACGTTGGTCACACCGGCTTGCTGCAGGTTTTGCTGGGCAAAGGCTGACAAGCGAGGATCGATTTCGATGGAGGTGACACAGTGCGCTAGCTTTGCTAGCAGAGCAGCTTGATAGCCAGAGCCAGTGCCTACTTCGAGCACGCAGTCGTCAGGCTGAAGCTGTAGCAGTTGGGCCAACGTGGCCTCCAGCTTTGGTGACAGCATCGTTTGGTTAGTTTCGCCCGAGGAAATTGAAAGTGGTATTTCTAAATCGGAAAACGCGAGGCTGCGGTATCCGGCGGGGACAAAGAGTTCGCGACGAACACTGAACAAGGCATCGAGCACGTTGTTATCAAAGACACCACAGGGGCGAATTTGTTGCTCAATCATGTTGAAACGGGCGCGTTCAATATCAGGCAGAGACGAAGCTTTCATAGGGACTCTTTTAAGGCGTACTGCGGAAAACCCTTATTGTAAGGGTTTTCCTGCCCATAGTTTATGGAAGTGGTGGACAGGGCCGTGGCCCTGCCCAACTTTCAGCATATCGGCGCTGGCGATCGCCGCTACTAGATACTCTTTCGCGGCGCGGGTGGCGTCAATGACTGAGTCCATCTGAGGCAAAAGGGCTGTCAGAGCCGCCGAGAGTGTGCAGCCTGTCCCGTGGGTGTTGCGTGTTGGAATACGATGACCGGGCAACTCGATCATTTTGTCCCCGTCGTGTAAGACATCGATGGTGTCGTTGCCTGGCAGGTGGCCACCTTTGAGCAAGACCCAGCGGTGGCCTCCGTGAGTCATCAGGTTACGTAAACGTTCGGCCACACGTCGCATTTCTCGGACGGTTTCTACACTTCGCATTTCGAGCAAGACACCGGCTTCCGGTAGGTTTGGGGTGATGATCGTGGCCAGGGGCAACAATTGCTCGCGCAGGGCACCGACGGCTTTTTGCTCTAGTAATAAATCTCCGCTTTTTGCGACCATCACGGGGTCTAGAACCAGATGAGGTGGCTTGTAGTGTCCGAGGCGATCTGCAACAACCTCGATAACCCCTGTCTGCCCGAGCATGCCGATCTTGACGGCATGGATTTCTACATCAGCAAAGAGCGTGTCAATTTGTGCCCGAACAAATTGAGCATTTACGGGCGAAATATCGGTTACCGCTTGCGTGTTTTGGGCTGTCAGTGCCGCGACCACCGCACATGCGTAGGCCCCAAGCGCGCTCATTGCCTTCACGTCCGCCAGAATACCGGCGCCGCCGGAAGGGTCCATCCCAGCAATCGTGAGCGTGTTGGGAATCGCTCGTGGTGAATCGGTCGACATTATTTGCTTGTAGCCGGAGAGATTAAGCCCGACGTGGGAGAGCTTGGGGCTGCTGCATAGGTTTTGCGCGGAACGCGGCCAGCAAGGTAGGCTTCACGTCCCGCCTGTACTGCTTTGTTCATCGCGCTCGCCATGAGCACGGGATGTGTAGCGCCTGCGATCGCGGTGTTCATCAGTACGCCATCGCAACCGAGCTCCATGGCGATGGCAGCGTCCGACGCTGTGCCGACACCCGCATCCACTAAGACGGGCACACGCGCCTGGTCGATAATCAGGCGTAGATTCCAAGGGTTTAGGATTCCCATGCCAGAGCCGATCAACGAGGCGAGTGGCATGACAGCGACGCAGCCTATATCTTCGAGCATCCGGCACTGCACTGGGTCGTCCGTGCAATACACCATGACATGAAAGCCATCCGCAACCAGAGTTTTTGCTGCAGCTAAAGTTTCAGGCATATTCGGAAACAGCGTGTGCGCATCACCTAATACTTCAAGCTTCACGAGCTTATGCCCATCGAGGAGCTCGCGCGCCAGACGCAACGTCCGTACCGCGTCATCGGCGTTGTAACAGCCGGCGGTGTTAGGTAGGAGCGTGAATTGCTCTGCAGGTAGGTGTTCAAGCAGGCTTGGTTCGTTTGCATTTTGGCCAATATTGGTCCGACGGATCGCAACGGTGACAATCTGTGCGCCGCTCGCGTCGATCGCCTGGCGCGTTTGCGCAAAATCTTGGTACTTTCCCGTGCCGACGAGCAGGCGTGATTGGTAGGCGGTTCCTGCAATCACCAATGGGTCGTTTGAGGTGGCGGTCATGAGATTCGTCTTTAAATTGAGAGCAAGCCCTATTTTCGAACTTGTTGGAGCAGGGTGCAAATCGACTCTGCAGCTTCTATTAAGCGTGGCCCAGGTCTAAATAGGATATCAGCGTTCATCATATACACATGTCCGGCTTGTGCCGCGGGCAAGCCATTTTTTTTCCAATAATCCCTTGCTTCCGAGTCTTGTTGCGGCGCTGTCCCCGCCTCCGGGCGGCCCACCAGAATAACCATCGGCGCACGCGCCAGTACGCCCTCCGGGCTGATTAAGGGCGCCGGAGCATTAGCATTGGCAAAAACGTTTTCTGCGCCACATAGGCTGAGCACGGCTGATAACAGGTTGTTGCGATTCAGTGAGTATCGCGCAGGATGGCCGACCTGCAGAAACACCTTGATCGGCGCAGACGGTGGTGGGCGCAAAAGCGCCTCAAGACGTTGGCTAAGCAGGCGTGCTTGATCGTTTGCTAAGCCTGAGGTGCCGAGCAGCTGCCCGAGCCGGACAATATTGTCACTCACGCTCGCCAGGGTTGTCGGTGCGCTGAGGAAAAACGGTATGTTCAGTCCCTTGAGCGCTTCGTATTGCGAGGGCAGCCAGCCGATGATTAAGTCTGGTGCGTACGCAGCCACTCGCTCTGGATCTGGTGCCACGCCATCGCCGACGCGAGGTAACGCAAGCGCTTGCGGTGGGTAGTTACTGGGCGTGACGGTCGCGACAATTTGTTTACCACCCCCCGCTGCAAACACGAGCTCTGTGGCATGCGGGCTGAGCGTCACGACACGACGTGCAGGTTTTTCCAAGACGACGTTGCGGCCGCTGTCGTCGCGCACCACGATCTCCGCCCAGGCCTGAGTTCCCATCAGAAGGCTACAGGCAAGACAAAGAGCGAGGCGGCACAACATACCCTTACATCCTGAGTGCTAGGTTGACAAACACGTTGGAGCCCGGCGTGTTGTAGCCTTGCACCAAGGTGTATTGTTGACCGAACACATTGTTCCAGCGCAGCTGCACCTCTGCGTGATCCGAGACCGGATAGCTTGCCGCGAGGTTCAAAAGATTGAAGCCGGCCAAGGTGTCGCCCGAGAAGGAGTCGCGCCGGGCGCTGGTGGCATAGAACTCCGCCGTTAGGCGGGCGCGCCCAATCGATTGATCCACTGCGAGCTTTAATACCTGCTGAGCCCGTTGTGGCAGCAGCTCCCCGGTGTCTGCGTTACGCGGATCAAGCCAGTCGAAACTACCGCGTACGAGGGTTGACGCCCCCAGCCGCTGGTTGCCCGTTAGCGTCACACCCTGAATAGTTGCCCGCCCGATATTGGTCGGCATATAAGGCGAATAGGGGTCGGCTGCGATACTGGGCTGGTTCAGGATCAGATTGGATATTTCGTTGCGATAGACCGTGAGTCCGAGTTGGGTCTTGTCTGTGGTGTACCGCAACCCCGCTTCGATGTTGCGCGATTTTTCAGGCTGCAGCAGAGGATTGCCCATAAAAAACGGGGTCACTGGCCAATAGAGCTCGTTGAAGTTCGGCGCCCGAAAACCGGTATTTGCCCCCACGCTTGCGCGCCAATTTTTTGATAACTCAAGACCATATGTCAGACTGCCTGTGACGAAGTTTCCATACTGGGAGTTGTTATCCGTGCGTACACTGCCTTGAACCGATTGGGGTCCCCAGTTACCGCGATAGATGGCTAGTAGCGAGTTGGTGTAGCGCGAGGTCTGCTGGTAGTTTACGAAGGCAGGCGCCATGTAATCGCCATTGGAGAGCGTCCCGTCCACGCTTTGCTCAAGTCGCTCATAGGCCAGGCTGACGATTTGGGTCGGTGAAAACTTCAAATCGTTTTGCCAGACATATTGGTTTTGGCGTGTTTTGAAGTACTGCGTGCCATCCAGCGCACTTGCTGTGGCGCCGATCGTTTTATAGTCGTCGACAGAGAAGCCGGCACGCAGTGTGCTGGTCCAAAGTGACGAGATGACATTACGACTGGTCAGCATATTGCTGCTCAGGGTCTGTACGCCACGGTCGTTAAAAAAAGGCATGCCCATGTCGTAGCCGCCGTTTACCGTCGACTGGAAGGTCTGCAGCGTTAGCGTTTGGCCAGGCTTATAGGTGTAGCCCAGTGTGCCCCCTACGTTGCTACGGTAATACGAGTCTTTGTCAGGGTTGTAATAGTAGGCGGTGCTGCGGTTGGTATTGAAGCCCCCGCTTTGGCCATAGCCGCCGTACAAGCTATACACCCAGCCATCTGCAGCGCCAGAGAAGCCCGCATCATATTGGGTGGTGGCATAGCTGCCGACACCAGCATTGGCATAGGCCGAAAACGGCCTATCTTGCTCGCCACGCGTAATGACGTTAATGACGCCACCAATCGCATCCGCGCCGTAAAGGCTGCTACTTGTGCCTCGCACGACTTCGATACGCTCTACGCTATTAAGCGGAATCGCGTTGATCGAAGGCAAGCCATTTGTGGCGTTATTAATCCGAAGCCCATCGATCAGGACCAACGATTGATTGCTATTTGTACCCCGAATATTCAGGGTATTTAAGGTCTGGGGACCGCCGTAGTTGACCGTTTCAATACTGTGCTGCCTGATCAGCGCATCACCTAGCGTGCCGTTTGGCAAATTGTCCAGGTTTTCACGGCTGATTACACTATTGTCTCCAAGCGTGTTACCTAAAGGCTCAGGCGTTCGCGCTGGGGTGACAACGATTGTGGATAGCTGAGGAATTTGTGAAGCAGGGGTAGGGCTCAGGCCAGTGCTTTGAGCAAAAACGCCCGTTGCGGCTGCCCAAAGGGCGGCACCGGCAGATAGCCGGAAAAAGGGATGCTGCATAAGAACCTCGTTTAAGGCGTGCGTCCCCGCACGACCAATCCGTAAAAGAAATCTCGGAGATAAGTCCGAAAATTTCCGCTTGAGGTGGCCGGTATCGGGCTGGCCTTGAACAAAAAGCGAGGTGTCCAAGATTGACCGTTGCGGGGGCAGCACAGGCACAACCGTCAAAAAAGACGTATTTCCCTGTTTCCCGTTTAACTTTCCCAATGCGACCAATTTGCTTGTGGCAATAGGGTCTTTGCATCGAAAGCACCAACTCTGTTGTCAATGTAGCACGCCCCTGTTTTTGGTACGATGTAGGGTTGGCTGCCTTAGGGTTATTCGCCAATTTCCTTTTTTGCAAGACAACCATGCCCTATCCAAAACTGCCCTATCCGATTGAAAGCTACACCCGTGGTGCAGAGTTCGCTCGTGCGCTGGGTCAGCGCATGATGATTTTGGATGGCGCGATGGGCACGATGATTCAGCGCTACAAATTGTCTGAGGCAGATTTTCGTGGCCCGCGATTTGCCGAGCATGGCAAAGACGTAAAAGGCAACAATGAGCTCTTGACGCTCACCCGTCCAGACGTGATCCGCGAAGTGCACGAGAGCTATCTGGCTGCCGGCGCAGATGTCATCGAAACCAATACGTTTGGTGCGACGACGATTGCGCAAGGCGATTACGACCTAGCCGAACTCGCGTATGAACTCAACCTTGAGTCCGCACGCATCGCGCGTCAGGCTTGCGATAAATTCAGTACGTCTAACCAACCACGTTTCGTCGCGGGTGCCTTGGGCCCACAACCTAAAACAGCATCGATCTCACCAGACGTCAACGATCCGGGTGCGCGTAACGTCACGTTTGATGAATTACGCATCGCCTATGCCGAGCAGCTCAATGGCTTGTTGGATGGTGGAATCGATTTGGTCTTGATCGAAACGGTTTTTGACACGCTTAATGCGAAGGCTGCAATTTTTGCAGTTGAGGAAGTTTTCGAAGCGCGCGGTGAGCGACTGCCGGTGATGATTTCCGGTACGGTGACCGATGCCTCTGGTCGTATTTTGTCGGGCCAGACAGTAGAAGGGTTCTGGAACTCTGTGCGACATGCTCGTCCGATTACGATCGGATTGAACTGCGCACTGGGCGCGGCCCTGATGCGCCCATACATTGCCGAGCTCTCCAAGATTTGCGACACCTACGTGTGTGTATACCCGAACGCAGGTCTGCCTAATCCGATGAGTGAGACGGGCTTCGATGAAACCCCTGCAGATACGTCGAGTTTGCTCGAGGAGTTCGCACGCGCCGGCTTTGTCAACATGGTCGGGGGCTGTTGCGGAACGACTCCCGAGCATATTGCCGCAATTGAAGCCAAAGTGCGCGTGTTACCGATTCGTACCGTTCCGGATATCGCAGTTAAAACTCGTCTCTCCGGCCTCGAAGCCTTAAACATTGATGACGCCACACTGTTTGTTAACGTGGGTGAGCGCACCAACGTGACCGGCAGCAAAATGTTTGCACGCCTCATTCGCGAAGAGAAGTATGACGAAGCGGTTGCGGTCGCGCGCCAACAAGTCGAGAGTGGTGCGCAGATTATCGACATCAACATGGATGAAGCCATGTTGGATTCGGTGGCTTGCATGCACAGGTTTCTCAATCTGATTGCGTCTGAGCCAGACATTGCACGTGTGCCTGTCATGATCGACAGCTCGAAGTGGTCGGTGATTGAAACGGGTCTCAAGTGTGTGCAAGGTAAGTCGATCGTTAACTCGATTTCGCTGAAAGAGGGCGAAGAGCCGTTTCTGAAGCAGGCGCACCTTTGTCGCCGCTATGGTGCCGCCGCGGTTGTGATGGCCTTTGACGAAAAAGGTCAGGCCGATACACTTGAGCGACGTAAAGAAATTTGTACTCGCGCGTACCGTCTACTAGTCGATGTCGTTGGCTTTCCCCCAGAAGATATTATTTTTGATCCAAACGTTTTTGCGATTGCAACAGGCATTGACGAGCATAACCATTACGCGGTTGATTTCATCGAATCCACGAAATGGATTCGTACTTCGTTACCACATGCACGCATTTCGGGGGGGGTATCAAACGTAAGCTTTTCCTTCCGCGGCAATGAGCCAATGCGCGAAGCGATCCACACGGTCTTCCTGTATTACGCGATCCGTGAAGGCATGACGATGGGTATCGTCAACGCCGGCCAGCTCGGCGTGTATGCGGAACTGCCTCCCGCATTACGTGATCTCGTAGAAGACGTGGTGCTCGATCGCGCGCAGCCTGTTGGGCAAACTGACCCAACCGACACGCGCACACCGACTGAGCGCTTGGTTGCTTTTGCCGATTCTGTAAAGGGCTCAGGCGCCAAGCGTGAAGAAGACCTCACTTGGCGGCAGCAGGCTGTTGAAAAACGACTCGCGCATGCGATGGTCCATGGCATCACGCAATTCATCCTTGAGGACACCGAAGAGATTCGTCAGCAAATCGCTGACCGCGGCGGCCGACCCATTGAGGTCATCGAAGGCCCGTTGATGGACGGCATGAATATCGTCGGCGATTTGTTTGGCGAAGGCAAAATGTTCTTGCCGCAGGTCGTCAAGTCTGCCCGGGTGATGAAGCAAGCCGTTGGACACTTGGTGCCTTTCATTGAAGAAGAGAAAAAATTAATTGCTGCAGCCGGAGGCGATGTCCGTGCCAAGGGCAAAATCGTGATCGCAACCGTGAAGGGCGACGTGCACGATATTGGGAAAAACATTGTGACAGTTGTGCTTCAGTGTAATAACTTTGAAGTCATCAATATGGGTGTCATGGTGCCTGCAGCGGAGATTCTGGCGCGTGCCAAGGCCGAGAAGGCAGATGTCATTGGTTTGTCTGGACTGATTACGCCCAGTCTTGAAGAAATGGCTTATGTCGCAAGCGAGATGCAGCGCGATGAGTACTTCCGTAGCCGCAAGATACCGCTCATGATTGGCGGAGCGACGACGAGTCGTGTACACACGGCCGTGAAGATCGCCCCCCATTACGAAGGCCCTGTTATTTATGTTCCGGACGCTAGTCGCTCTGTGGGCGTTGCGCAGAACCTTGTGTCAGAGACGGCGAACACCTATCTCGAAGAGTTGGCCGTTGAATACGAAGACGTGCGCCGCCGCCATGCAAATCGGCAGGCAGCACCTTTGATGTCAATGACGGATGCACGTGCGGCCAAGCCAGCGTTTGATTGGTCTACGTATCAACCGCCACGGCCCAAGTTCATTGGGAGACGGACGTTTAAGAATTTTGATTTAGCTGAGCTTGCACGATTTATTGACTGGACGCCGTTCTTTCAAACCTGGAGTTTGTTTGGTCAATTCCCCGCCATTCTCGATGACCATGTGGTTGGTGAACAGGCTCGCAAAGTCCACCAGGACGGACAGGCAATGCTCAAGCGCATGATTGATGGACGCTGGTTAACTGCGAATGGTGTGGTTTCCTTCTATCCGGCCAATACCATTAATGATGACGATATCGAGATTTATCAAGACGAAACGCGCGAGAAGGTGTTGTTTACTTGGCGCGGCTTGCGCCAACAAGGCATCAAGCGCGAGGGCGTTGAAAACAAATGCTTGGCTGATTTCATCGCACCCAAGTCTTCGGGCGTGATGGACTACATCGGCTTATTTGCCGTCACCGCAGGCATTGGCGTTGACAAAAAAGAAAAAGAGTTTGAGCGTGCAAATGATGACTACTCGTCCATCATGTTCAAGTCGTTAGCGGATCGCATGGCCGAGGCTTTTGCTGAGGCACTGCATGCCCGCGTACGTCAAGATTTGTGGGGTTATGCGGCGAACGAAGCGTTGACAAATGAGCAGATGATTAAGGAACAGTATGTGGGTATTCGGCCAGCGCCAGGCTATCCCGCATGTCCCGAGCATGTCGTCAAGCGTGAAATGTTCGAAGTCTTAGACGGTGCAGATATCGGCATGATGCTGACGGAAAGTTACGCCATGCATCCCGCTGCGAGTGTGTCAGGCTTTTATTTTAGCCATCCGCAGTCACAGTACTTTAGCGTTGGTCCGATCGGCGAGGATCAGGTTGAGGATTACGTGAAGCGTTCCGGGCGCACTGAGAAAGACGTCAAACG
Organism: Zwartia hollandica; assembly: GCF_019923725.1. GTDB lineage: Bacteria > Pseudomonadota > Gammaproteobacteria > Burkholderiales > Burkholderiaceae_B > Zwartia > Zwartia hollandica. The sequence continues at coordinate 123,429 of NZ_JAHXRI010000006.1, read as the reverse complement.
CACGTTAGCGCCCAACTTAGGCTAACTGGCCTTAGGCCGATCGCTCAAGCACCAAGGTGAGGGCGACTGCTGTCACTAAAATTCCTGTCTGTATGTTCAGACCTAACGCGTTGTTGCGCGTTTCGACCAGGCGATACAGTAAGGCGCCCGCCGCTAAAGATAGGCCGACCGCGACAACGATACCCGCCGCATTGATCCAGAGGCCCGTTGGAAACCAGAGACTCCACAGCGCATTGATGCCAATGCAAATGCCGTAGTGAATTAAAAAAATTGAGTAAGAGCGCTCGCCTAGCCAATTTAAAGCGGGGTGATCACCCCAATGCTCGAGTCTACCGCGCAGATCGGCAAGCGCTAGCAGCAAGGCCGTGATCGTGGCGGTCGCGACCGCTTTGCGAAACTCCAGCCATAACGCCACCACACCAAGCAGCGCGATTAATGCCAACCCATACCGGCCTAAGCGTGTGTGTGCTGTCCAATACGCTAATACGCCCAAGCCGTAATAACCAAAGAAAAATGGTGCGTAAGCCTCGAGGGCGTCATTGCGGTTCAGCACCCAAAGAGAAAAGGCCGCAAGCGCAATAATGACCAGTGGGTAAACGCGTTGCAGACTCGCAGGCATTCGCCAGCACAGCGCGGTAAAACCTGCCGTCAACGCAAACAGTTGAAAATCAATCGCGACATACCAAACTCCTGCCGAGAGCGCTTCCAAGCCAATCAAGTCATAAAGTAAAAAAACGTGCGCAAGTAATTGACCAAAGGTCGGTGCAGCCGACAGCGAGTCATGGATAAACCAGGGGCGCACCAGAGCCGTAATGAGCGCTGCGAGTGTCACGGCAAACACAAAGGGGGTAATAAGCCGCTTGTAGCGTTTCCAAATGAGCGCGGATGCTACGACTGCGGTAGGCGCAGCCCGAGGCGCCATTTGTGCGGCAACAAAATAGCCGCCAAAGACAAAAAACATTTGGACTGCGAGCTTGCCGTAGATAATCAGTGCTTCGATCAGTTTTGGATACTGAGCACCGATCACTTCAGACATCGGTCCATACACCGCTAGGTGGTGGATGACAATGACCAGACAGCCAACGCCCTTTGCGGCGTTGACGAGAGACAGTCTGGTCGTTGACATCAGTAGATCTCGCTTGCTCAGTTAGGTCTTGTGATAGATCTCTGAGCCCTTCTTTACAAACTCAATGGCTTTCTCCTGCATGCCGGCCTTGAGTGCTGCATCGTTCGCTAAGCCTTGCTTCTGGGCATAGTCACGTACGTCTTGCGTGATTTTCATACTGCAGAAATGTGGACCGCACATCGAACAGAAGTGCGCCACTTTCATGGAGTCCTTGGGTAAGGTCTCGTCATGAAAATCTTTTGCTGTATCGGGATCGAGCCCTAAGTTGAACTGATCATCCCAGCGGAATTCAAAACGCGCCTTGGATAGCGCATTGTCACGAATCGCCGCGCCTGGGTGGCCCTTGGCTAAGTCTGCCGCATGCGCAGCAATCTTGTATGTGATGATCCCGTCCTTCACGTCCTTTTTGTTTGGCAGGCCCAGGTGTTCCTTGGGTGTGACATAACAAAGCATGGCCGTACCGTACCAGCCAATCAGCGCAGCACCGATACCCGACGTGATGTGATCGTAGCCCGGCGCGATATCGGTTGTCAGCGGTCCCAGGGTGTAGAAGGGCGCCTCATCGCAGTGCTTGAGCTGCATTTCCATGTTTTCTTTGATCAGTTGCATCGGCACGTGACCTGGGCCTTCGATCATGACTTGCACATCGTGCTTCCAAGCCACCTTGGTCAGTTCACCCAGCGTCTTCAGCTCTGCAAACTGTGCTTCGTCGTTCGCATCGAAGCCTGACCCAGGGCGCAAGCCATCGCCAAGCGAGAAGCTCACGTCATACGCCTTCATGATTTCGCAAATTTCTTCGAAACGCTCGTACAAGAAGCTTTCTTTATGATGTGCCAGACACCACTTCGCCATGATCGAGCCGCCGCGTGACACGATGCCTGTCATACGGTCTGCAGTCATAGGAATAAAGGGCAGACGCACACCTGCGTGAATTGTGAAATAGTCCACGCCTTGCTCGGCTTGTTCGATCAGCGTATCGCGGAAGATCTCCCACGTCAGGTCTTCGGCCTTGCCGTCAACTTTTTCGAGCGCCTGATAGATTGGCACTGTGCCAATCGGCACGGGTGAGTTACGAATAATCCACTCGCGCGTTTCGTGAATATGTTTGCCTGTCGACAGGTCCATCACGGTGTCGCCACCCCAACGAATCGACCAGGTCATTTTTTCAACTTCTTCGGCAATCCCAGAGCTCACCGCGGAGTTACCAATGTTTGCATTGATCTTGACTAAGAAGTTACGCCCGATTGCCATCGGTTCAACTTCAGGGTGATTGATGTTCGCAGGGATGATTGCGCGGCCGCGTGCGATTTCATCGCGCACGAACTCGGGTGTAATTAGGTGAGGAATCGACGCACCAAAGGACTCGCCGGGATGCTGGCGCAGCATACGCTTGGCCATTTTCTCGCCTTCAGGACCCGTCGCACGTACACTTTCAATGTATTGCTCGCGGCGCAGATTTTCGCGAATCGCTACAAATTCCATTTCGGGAGTAATGATTCCCCTGCGAGCGTAATGCATTTGCGACACGTTGGCGCCGGCCTTTGCACGACGTGGGTGGCGGCGCAAATCAAAGCGCATCGCAGTTAGTTTGGGATCGGTGAGGCGCTCTTGGCCATAAACGCTGCTGGGGCCCGCAAGCAACTCTGTGTCGCCGCGCTCGTCTATCCAGACGCGGCGTAGTTCTGGAAGCCCTCGACGAATGTCTATTTTTACGCTGGGATCCGTGTAGGGACCACTTGTGTCATACACAGTGAGCGGGGGATTTTTTTCTCCACCAAAGGAGGTAGCGGTATCTTCTTGTTCAATCTCGCGAAACGGAACACGAATATCCGGGCGTGAGCCAGTCTCGTAAATTTTGCGTGACTTGGGTAAGGGCGCAACCGCGGCCGCATCTACTTCGGCGGTGGCAGCTAAAAATTTTGGGTTGGCATTCATAGAATCGCTCCAAATAATTGATTGGAGCCGAATCGGGATCTCTTCCAGGGATGCTGGAAGGCGCTCCCAGCATCGGCATTATCCGTACTGGTACGAAGGGACTCTCTCAACCTGGCGACTTGCCAAGTACCCCCGCATAATGGTGCAAAGTATAGGGCTTCTTGCTTCGTTTAGGAGGGGAAGCCCTTCTAACTCAGTCAAGAATGATCAGATTGTCGCGGTGCATGAGTTCGGTTTCTGACACACTACCAAGAATGTCAGCGATTTTGGTCGAGGGCTGACCCATGATCCGGCGTGCATCCGAGGCGGAGTAATTGACCAAGCCTCTTGCACATTCCTTACCGCTTGGATCAATACAAGCGACGACGTCACCGGGTTCAAACTCACCTCTGACCTCTTTCACCCCGATTGGCAAAAGGCTTTTGCCTTCCTCAATGAGAGCACGCGTCGCGCCTGCGTCTAGAACAAGCTGCCCACGCATTCTCAGGTGGTCGGCCATCCATTGTTTTCGAGCGGATAGCACGGGAAGCTCGGCGCGAAGCTCTGAGCCAATGCATTCGCCAGCGGCCAAGCGAACCATCACGTCTTGCTCGCGTCCTGAAGCGATTACCGTGTGTGCTCCACTACGTGCAGCGCGCTTTGCCGCGAGAATTTTGGTGAGCATGCCACCTTTGCCTATCCCAGAACCCGTGCCGCCGGCCATGGCTTCTAGGCTTAAATCGCCCGCGCACGCGTGGGCCACAAACTTTGCGGCGGGATTTTTCCGAGGGTCCGACTCGTAGAGCCCGCGTTGATCGGTCAGGATAATGAGGGCATCCGCCTCGATTAGGTTTGTAACGAGTGCACCAAGAGTGTCGTTATCACCAACAGCGATTTCATCGGTCGCAACGGTATCGTTTTCATTGACGATGGGCACAACGCCGAGTCGTAATAACGCGAAAAGGGTCGAGCGTGCGTTGAGATAGCGCTGGCGATCAGCGAGGTCTTCGTGCGTAAGCAGAATTTGTGCCGTGCGCAGATTGTGCTTGGCAAAGGCTACTTCGTACGCTTGTGCCAAACCCATTTGGCCAACAGCGGCCGCTGCTTGTAACTCGTGCATCGAGGTTGGACGCTTGTCCCAACCGAGGCGGGCCATGCCCTCTGCGATAGCGCCGCTTGAGACAAGGACGACTTGCTTGCCTTGCTGTCGCAAAGCCGCGATTTGCCCGGCCCAGTGTGCCACCGCTTCTCGATCCAAACCTTTGCCATCATTCGTCACAAGTGAAGACCCCACCTTGGACACGATGCGTGAGGCGGAGGCGATGACAGAGACTTGCGGGGCGGAGGCGGTCATGGCTGGTGACGGTGTTTAGTCAGTGTTGGGGGCTGGCCCGTCGCTACGGGTTTCGTCAAAGCGCGGATCCTCAGCGACATAGGTGCCGTCTGCTTTATCCTCTGCGATGTTGTCTTCTTGACGATAAGCGTCAATAGCGTCCTGCAGATCCCAAATCAGTTGCTGCGTGCCATCGCCAGAAAGGGCAGATATGGCATAGACCGGGCCTTTCCACTTGTATTCTTTGCAGAAGCGTTTTTTGACTTCTTCGGGGTTTGGCACCATGTCCAGCTTATTCAGGACAAGCCAGCGAGGCTTGTTATAGAGGGTCTCGTCATACAGACGCAACTCTTCTACGATGGCGCGTGCCTCGCCTACTGCGCGTGCAACGGCATCCTCATCGGGATCATGCGAAGAAACATCGACAATGTGCAACAAAATCCGCGTGCGTGACAAATGCCGCAAGAAAAGATGGCCAAGACCTGCGCCTTCAGAAGCGCCTTCGATCAGGCCTGGAATGTCTGCAACAACAAAGCTGCGGGACTCAGAGGTTCTGACAACGCCAAGGTTTGGGTGCAGAGTCGTAAAGGGGTAATCGGCAATCTTTGGTCTTGCATTCGATATGCGACTAATTAACGTGGACTTGCCGGCATTGGGCATGCCTAGCAAGCCGACGTCCGCCAGAACTTTGAGCTCCATTCGCAAGCGCCGTTGTTCGCCTTCTTTGCCAGGGGTCCATTGCTTTGGAGCACGGTTCACGCTGGACTTAAAGTGCACATTACCGAGGCCGCCAGCGCCGCCAGCAGCCAGCACAACCTTTTGGCCGTGACGCGTCATGTCAAAGAGCTCTTCGCCTGTCTCCGCGTCAAAGATAATGGTCCCGACAGGTACGCGCAGTGTGATGTCATCAGCTGCCGCGCCATATTGGTCCGCGCCGCGTCCGTGCTCTCCGTTGCGGCCTACATGTTTGCGGGCATAGCGGAAGTCAATCAAGGTATTGATGTTGCGATCAGCGGTGGCTAAGACGCTACCGCCTTTGCCGCCATCGCCACCATCGGGTCCACCCTTAGGGATGAATTTTTCGCGGCGAAAGCTGTGCGAGCCATTGCCACCTTTTCCGGCAATGACTTCGATGGTGGCTTCGTCGACAAATTTCATAGGTGGATACCGTTAAATAAAAAGCCCTGCCGCGTGCGACAGGGCTTTAAGGACTGGCTCGCGGACTACTCTGCCGCGATAATCGACACGGTCGATTTGCTCAGTTTGCCTTTGACTGCAAACTTAACGTGACCGTCGGTTAACGCATAAAGAGTGTGATCCTTGCCGATACCGACATTGGTACCTGGGTGGAACGTTGTACCGCGCTGACGCACGATAATTGAACCGGCCGGGATCAGTTCGCCGCCATAGGCTTTAACGCCTAGACGCTTCGATTCTGAGTCGCGACCGTTGCGGGTAGAGCCCCCGCCTTTTTTCTGTGCCATGCTTTACTCCTGGTGCTGTCCGTGATTCGATGAAATCGGCAATTAAGCCTTGATTTCACCAATAAGAATCTCGGTGTAGTTTTGACGGTGGCCCTGATGCTTCTGATAGTGCTTGCGACGACGCATCTTGAAGATCGTGACCTTGGCGTGGCGTCCTTGCGCAAGAACTGTAGCTTTAACCACTGCGCCAGCCACAAGCGGGGTGCCAATCTTTAATTGGTCGCCTTCGCCTACGGATAACACCTGGTCTAGCGTAATCTCTTGCCCAATGTCTGCCGGTATCTGTTCTATTTTAAGTTTTTCGCCAGTAGCAATGCGATACTGCTTGCCACCAGTTTTTACGACCGCGTACATGGGTTAACCTCTTGTTTTAGTGCAAATGGAATCTCGGCAAAACGCCGAGCCAGACATAATAGCGTCTAACCACTTGAAAGTCAAAAGAAAGTCTCGTGCATAAGCTCTCAAATCTGCTGGCCCCCGTGGCTCAGGACATGGCTGCTGTTGATGCCGTGATCCGCTCCCGCCTCAATTCTGAGGTCGTGCTGATCCGTACGATCGGTGATTACATCATCGGTGCCGGCGGTAAGCGCATGCGTCCAGCCCTGGTCCTGCTGGTGGCCCAGGCCTTGGGATACCGGGGGGATCATCAGCATTTGATGGCTGCCGTGGTCGAATTCATACACACAGCAACCCTGTTGCATGACGACGTAGTCGACGAATCCGCCTTGAGGCGAGGCCGGAGCACAGCCAATGCGGTGTTTGGGAATGCTGCGAGTGTCTTAGTGGGCGACTACCTGTATTCCCGTGCTTTTGAGATGATGGTCGATGTCGACGACATGCGGATTATGCAGATTATGTCTTGTGCAACGACTGTGATCGCCGAGGGTGAAGTCCTTCAATTGCTCAATGTGCATGATCCGGACGTATCCGAGGCACGTTATTTACAGGTGGTGCGGTTTAAAACGGCTAAGCTTTTTGAAGCGGCTGCAGAGGCCGGCGCCGTCTTGGCTGGGGCAACACCGGCGCAACGCGATGCCGCAGCCGCTTACGGCCGGCACATTGGAACCGCATTTCAACTTGTAGACGATGTGCTTGACTACAGCGGAGAGGTGGGCGCTTTGGGTAAAAACGTGGGCGATGATCTGCGGGAAGGCAAGCCAACCCTTCCTTTGATTCGCGTCATGGAAGTTGGTACTTACTTGCAGAAAGAGCTTGTTAGAAAGGCGATTGAGAAAGGCGAGGCCGACTTTGATGCGGTTGCGCAAGCGATCCATGATACCGGTGCGCTTGAGCATGCTCAGCGCAGTGCAGTAGCCGAGGCCGATATGGCCAGACAGGCCTTGAATGCCTTTCCTGACTCCGACGCTAAATCTTCCTTGCTTTCTTTTTGTACGTTTGCGACCGATCGAGATCGTTAGCCCTTACAAGGGTGGCGCGCTAAAAAACTTCTCAGATCAGCCACGCAGCGGTCCGCCAAATACTCACAAATGCTGTGGCGTTCCCCCTCATACACTAAGACTTCCCCTTGGCGCAGATTGGTGCGCATCGGCTGGTATACGTCAGCTGCACCGATACGACCAGCCCCAGGGACAACAACCAGCGTTGGACACTGTATTTTGTGCAACTGATCTCCCCACTCCTGCGTCGCCATGTACTCGATGAAGCGCGCAATGAAGGGTATGTCGTTGCGACCTAGTGCATCAAGAAACTCCTCAGCCTGCGGAGTGCCGTGAAGGTGGGGCGGGAAGCGGTCATCGATGGTGTTGGCTAGGAATTGCCTCAAGCCAAACTTCTCGACCATGGGCAGCCAAGTTAATGCCTGGCTGTTTCTTAGGCCAGGTGCGGACCCAAAAAGTGCCAGAGTTTTGATCCGCGAGGGATGCTGCATGGCCAAATGTTGCCCGACATAACCCCCAGCTGAGTTTCCAACGAAGTGAGTTGCCTCAACCCCTAGATGATCTAGAAGCGCAATGACGTCATCCACTAAAGTGGACATATTCAAGGTCTGACTCTGCGCCGGCACTTCAGACTGGCCATGGCCGCGCATGTCCATTCTCACAACACGATAGTCACGGCAAAGGGCTGGAACCCATGGGCGAAACCGCTGTGCGTTGGCCATCGCGCCATGCAGCATAAAGATGACCGGGGCGTTCGCCCACGAGTCGGTAAAGTCGTCTACGAAGAAATTAAGTTTTAATCCTTCGCGCTCAAACGAATGTTGCACGCAATCCTCTCAATTCACTTGTATGCCGGCACTCTTGATGACGGTGCCCCAGCTGTTAATCATGGAAGAAATTTGTGCATCATGCTGACTTGGCGAGTTGCCAATCAAACTAAGTCCCAGCTCCCCGGCACGCTTGATGACTGCAGGATCGCGCAGAGCCGTAACAAAGGCCTTGTTTAGGGTCGCGACAATGCTATCTGAGGTTTTGGCAGGAACATAAATGCCCCAATAAGAGTCCGCCTCTACCCCCTTTATTCCACGAGACAAAAACGTTGGAACGTCTGGGACTAGCGGGTTGGTCGAATCACCAGTGATCGCAAGAGCCTTGAGTCGACCCGTTTGAAGGTGTTGTAGGGCTGTTGTTGTTCCACCGAAATAGAACTGGACTTGGCCGCCGAGCAGAGCATTCATTGCTGGGGTCACACCCTGAAATGGGATGTGCTCGGCTTTGACGCCAGCCGCTCGCAAGAACATCTCTCCCGCTATGTGGGTGGAAGTGCCATAACCGCCAGAGCCAAAATTGTACTTGCCGGGATTTTGCTTAAGCAGGCTGACGAACTCCTCAACAGTATTGGCTGCCACAGAAGGATGAATCAATAGCAGCAGGGGTGCTCGTGCGAGCATCGAAACACCACGAAAATCTTTGAGCGTGTCGTAGGGAAGTTTCGGCATCAGGCTGTGATTAACCAAAATCGCTAAATCGGTACCCAAGACAGTGTATCCATCAGGTGCCGCTTGTGCGACGGCGTTTGTTCCGATCACAGATCCGCCGCCAGGGCGATTTTCGATAATCATTTGTTGATTAACTGCTTCACTGACTGGGTTTTGCAATAACCGAAGCAAAATGTCCGTTGTGCCTCCCGCGGTGTATGGAATGATTAATCGCAGTGGTCGATCCGGGTAGGTTTGTGATTGTGCCGAGCCGATCGTTAAAAATTGCAGAAAAATGCAACTAAGTATTTTTACAAGACGCATCATCTAATCCTTGTTGAAAGTATCCGTATCAATCGTCGCACCGTTCTGCGTTCTACCAACGACGTATGTATGTCAAAAGAGTACTCGTTTTTTATAAAGTTTTACAGGTCTGACATTCATTTCGAAATTCGCTGCATGCACTTAAAAACTGCGCATATACCGCAAGGCAAGCACGCGGCTTTGAGCGAAGCCGTTGAAGGTATCCATGTCGCGACCGTACTGCAAGGAAAATCTGCCGATATCGGTGTAGGCCAGAAGGCTCAGCAGGAATCTTTGCGTTTTTATTTCATTATTCTGTGAGAGGCCGTTTATCGAGGTACTGCCGCCGTTGATATAAAAATAGCTGGCGCCCGCGGTGAAGGTTTGGTTGATTTTATAGATTGGCCCTAACTGTAGCGTTGTAAGGGGCTTTTGGTTCAGTGTGGCGTTTGTCGCAGAAGCGCACGCCGCCGCGCAACCGCTGTTTGCTCCAAACCAACGCGTGTCAACCGCGATCATGCCATCTAAATTGCCCGCAATCGGTGTTTGAAAGGCCAATTGCAGTTCAAGACGGTAGCGGTTTTCCCCAACGTTAAACACTCGATCGTTTGCGTAATTGCCGGTCGGTAACGTTAAGAAACCCATCATGCCGAAGTAGGTGCGCGTATTTCGGTTTGCATAGGGCCATATCGCAGTCGCAAGCGAGATGTCAGCTACTCCGCTTGCGCCACGCAGGTTTGAGAGTGAACCACCAAGCTGCAGGTCACTGTAGGGCACTTGAACGAGTGAGACCGCAGGCAGGCCGAATAACGAATAGCTTCTGGATAAACGTAGGATGGCGCTGTTGTTCTCAATAAGAGGGTTTCGTAGTGCTGGTGTGGAGACGGCCGAGCCGTTCCGATAGAGTGTGCCGTTCTCGGTGCCGTAGTATGAAAGCATCGCGAACGTCTTGTCGGGTATGGGCGCGACAGCATCGTTGGGCTGAAGGTCTATTGCCCTGCATAATGCGGGAATAAAAACGGATACGAACAAGATCGCTTTACACATGGTTTGCATAGCTAATCGAATCCTTTCGCCTCGATCCGTTAATCGTAATTCACTTTGACACTCACCGCTGCAAGAAACCCTTAAAAAAAGTTGTGGTGTTCACTGCTAACGTATCAAAGTGGTACCCACCCTCTTGCACAATCACGGTGGGAAGTGAAAGTTCGGCGATTTGCGTGCCGAGCTTGCCAAAGCCCTCTGTCGTGACCGCAACTTTCGATTGCGGATCATCTTTGTAGACGTCAAACCCTAGCGAGAACACCAACGCATCGGGATTGAATGCTCGCAGTGCAGCAAGGGCGCGAGAGACGTTATCAAAAAAGATCTCTTCAGAGGCGCCATGCGGCATAGGCAAGTTCAGGTTAAAGCCTTCGCCTTTCGCTACGCCTGTTTCATCGTCAAATCCCGCCGTAGCTGGATAAAAATTTGTAGGATCGCCATGAACAGAAATATAAAAAATGTCATCGCGGGCATAGAAAATTTCTTGAATCCCTTGCCCGTGATGCATGTCGGTATCAAGGATGACAACGCGCTTGTATTTCTCTCGCAGCAGTTCAGCGGCAATCGCGGCGTTATTGATATAACAAAACCCGCCTGCAGCGTCTTTGCGCGTGTGATGTCCGGGTGGGCGGCAGAGCGCATAGGCACTCGAGTCGCCAGAGAGGACGGCTTGGGTTGCTGCTATCGCGGACTGAGCGCCCCAGTAGGCAGCTGTCCATGTGTGTTCACCGACAGCGGCGCTGCCATCGGCTAAATAGCGACCGGCCTCGGCCAAGATTCCACGCAATGCATTAGGCTCGCGCACAAAGACATTGGGAATCACCTCGTCACCCCAGTCTTGTCCAACCTCCTTCCAACGCGCATGCGCAGTTTGCAAGAATTGCAGGTACTTGGGATCGTGAACCGCAAGCAGAGGGGCCATTCCCGCATCGACAGGCTGCGTCACAGGCAGACCAAGTTCGGCTAAGCCCTTTAAGATCTGAATCGATCTCTCAGGCACTTCTTGTGGCACACGCATTTTCCCACGTGAAAAATATGTGGTGGGATGATGGAGTTGCTGATTGGGATGGAAAAACGATTTCATCAGAATACCTAGCGGGAGTTTGGAACATATGTGGGATCAAGCGCATCTACGCTCGATCATACCGAGTCGTCAAAACCATGTCGATGGTCAGGTAAAACGAGACTTGCAACCTTCGCAAGCCTGTTGTCTACTTAGGGCACCCAAGAGTGTGAGGTCAATGCCTCGTATCGCTCAGGCTTAAAAATAAAAAGGAGACTAATAATGAATTTCAGAAAATCGGTTTTGGCAGCACTTTTTACGGGAGCTTTTGCAGTTAGTGCGCAGGCACAGGCCCCTGCGGAGGTAAAGCTGGGCCTAGTGACCATCCTTTCTGGCCCTGCTGCCTCGCCCTTTGGTGTGCCTGCCCGGAACGCCGCCGAGTTAATGCTGGAACAATTCAACGCCGGTACTGCGCCAGCCCCCTACAACAAAAAAGGGTTTGGTGGAAGCGTTGTTAAGGCGCAATTAATTGATGAAGCAGGAACAACCACGAGCGTTGTAACCGAATACCGCAACCTGGTTCAGCGCGACAAGGTGGACTTGATCGTTGGTTATATTTCAAGCGGCAACTGTTTGGCTATCACCCCGGTTGCTGAAGAGCTTAAAACAGTCACTCTCCTTTTCGATTGCGGTACCCCCCGCATTTTTGAAGACGGCAAAAAGAACTACGTCTTCCGTGCAGTGAACCATGCGACTGCGGATAGCGTTGGTCTGGTTCGCTACCTGAAGGCAAAAAAGCCTGACGTCAAAACATTCAGCGGTATTAACCAAAATTACGCTTGGGGTCAGGACTCTTGGAACGACTTTGAAGCGGCGATGAAGCAGCTCTATCCTCAGTCTGCCGTAAAAACTTCACAAATGCCTAAGTTGTTTGCTGGTCAGTACAGTGCAGAGGTTTCGGCACTGATGGGTAGCAAGTCTGAAGTGGTGCATACCAGCTTCTGGGGCGGCGATCTCGAGGCGTTTATTCTGCAGTCTGTGCCACGCGGGCTCTTTAAAAACAGTGAGGTAGCACTGATCGCCGGTGAAACCGCCATGTTCCGCTTGGCTAGCAAGATTCCTGATGGCACGATTATCGGTGCGCGCGGACCGTACGGCGTTTTTGCACCAGATACACCGCTGAACAAGTGGTTTAGAGACGCGTTTATCGATCGCTATAACGTTGCGCCCAATTACACGGCCTACCAAATGGCTCACTCGATCATGGCTGCCAAGCTCGCGTACGAGAAAGCCATGGACGCGAACGGCGGCAAGAAGCCCAGTACAGAACAGCTCGCGGCAGGGTTGCGTGGCCTGACGTATGAAGGCCCAGGTGGCGTACATAAGCTTGCTCTAAACAATGGGCATCAGGCGATTTCCGAAACCGCATACGGCCGCACTAAGCTTGTTAACGGTCAAATGACAATCGTTGACATGATGCGCTTCCCAGCCGAGCAAGTGATGCCGCCCGATGGCGTCAAGAGCGCTGACTGGATCGCCGGTGGGATGAAGGCCAAATAAGTCTGCATTGTGATTTAACCTTCAAAGGCTAGGACGGTGTCAATGACACCGTCCGGTACAAACACATGATGTCTCAAATAATGATCGTTCTCGTGGACGGGCTGAACTATTCGGCCTGGCTGTTCTTGTCTGCTGTAGGTCTCACGCTTATTTACGGCGTGATGAAGATTGTTAATGTTGCGCACGGTAGCTTTTATGCCCTAGGCGCGTACATGGCAGCCTCAGTTATCGGCATATGGACAGCAAACGGCTACCCGCCTTATCTCTCCTATCTCGCACTGTTAGGTGCTGCGATCGTAGGAGGCTTTGTTGTCGGGCCCTTGCTCGAGCGCTTTCTGTTGCGCTATCAGTATGAGAAAGACGAAGTCGTGATTCTGTTAATCACGTATGCACTCTTTTTGGTGATGGAAGATGCGCTGAAACTTGTGTGGGGTGTTGACCCTTATTTCATCTCCGAACCCTATGAATATCTGGGTAACTTCTCTATAGGCGATATGTCCTACCCCAACTACTACTTGCTGATGTTGGGACTTGCCTTGATTGTCGGCTTGGTGCTCACGGTGGTCTTGAATAAGACTCGTTTCGGCCGAATGTTGATTAGCGTTATCCACGATCGCGAAATTAGCGCGGCGATGGGGATCGATGTAAAGAAGATTTTCATTTTGACTTTTGGGGTTGGGTGTTCACTTGCAGCAATTGCAGGTGCTTTTACTGCACCCACAATTTCTGTCACCCCTGGCCTTGGGGTTGAGGTGATCGTCTTGTCCTTTGCTGTTGTTGTGACCGGGGGGCTTGGTAGTTTGCCGGGCGTCGCACTTGCTGCGTTCATTATGGGATTAGTGCGCGCGTTTTGCATACATTACGCACCGCAACTTGAATTGTTTGTCATTTTTAGTGTGATGGCGTTGGTCCTTGCGTTTAGACCGCGCGGGCTATTTAGTTTGGCCGAGGCGAGAAAAATATGATGCCTGACAAAGTGACCGTACGTTTCGGCGTCGCGCTGTTAACCATGATGGTGCTTACGCCCTTTATCCCGCAATGGGCAATGTTTATTTTGACGATCACAGGCGCCAACGGTCTGGTGGTGCTCGGGCTTATGCTTTTTTTGCGTGCAGGCCTCGTCTCGTTTGGCCAAGCTTTGTTTTTCTGTGCGGGCGCCTACACAACAGGCTTGCTTGCACTGACACTAGGCTTGAGGGAGATTTTTGTACTCCTTCCGCTGAGTGCGCTAGTGGCCGGAGTATTAGCCTACCTTCTCGGGTTTTTGCTGGCGAAATACCGAGCGATTTTCTTCGGCCTGCTCTCCCTAGCATTCTCGATGATTTTGTATGGGCTCTTGGTTAAAACCGAAGCACTGGGCTCAACCGATGGCTTTAACGTTCCCGCCGTCACTATTTTTGGTTGGGCGCCAGCGTCGGATCAGGTGCGCCAGGCGGTACTGGGCGTAACGAGCGTGATCATTATTCTTTGCGTGGCGTTTGTGAATAGTTTGCTGAAGAGTCCGCGAGGCCTCTTATTAACAGCGATTCGTGACAATGAGATACGCGCCGAGTATATGGGGGCGTCCGCGCGCAAAACGATACATCTGATCTATGTGATCGCAGGAGTTCTCTCCGGTTTCGCGGGCGCAATTGCTGCAATTGCAGTAGGTCATATTGATCCGGCGATGGCGTTCTGGACTACGTCTGGCGAGTTTATTTTCATCACCATCCTGAGCGGTATCGGTAGCGTCGCTGCACCGTTCATAGGCGCGCTGGTATTCGGCATTATTCATACCGTGGCATTTTCTTATTCGCCCAATACCTGGCAAGGACTCATCGGTCTATCGCTTATTTTTGTTATTTTGCTTTTGCCTAACGGTCTCTGGTCTTTAGTGAGTAAGTTCAAGCGGAGGCAGTCATGAGTGAAATTATTCTGCATGCCAAAGGCTTGAATAAAAGTTTTGGTGCAGTCGTCGCTGCAGCAGAGATTGATGTGGCCGTGCCAGCAGGCGCGTGCTTGGGCTTGATCGGCACCAATGGCGCTGGCAAGACGACCTTTGTCAACATGATCACTGGTTATCTAAAGCCCGACTCAGGTACCGTGGAATTTAATGGACGTGACATTACCCAGTTGCCACCGAGAGAGATCACTCAACTAGGCATTTGTCGGTCATTTCAAATCCCGCAACTCTACAACACCCTGACCGCACTTGAGAACCTGGAAGTCAGTTTCGGAATCGTGTCTCTGATCGCCAATAAAGGCAGTTTGTTTACGCGAACGGAACGGGTGATTCCTGGCTACAGTAAAACGATCAGGCAACTTGCGGAAGAGTCTCTTGAGCACTTTGGTTTAAGTGCTTATCGCGACAAGGTAGCGCGTGTGCTGCCAGGTGGCGTGCGCAAACTGTTGGATATTGCGATGGCTATGGCAATGCGACCTAAAATCTTGTTGCTTGATGAGCCGACGAGCGGCGTCTCCACCGAGGAAAAATTCCAAATTATGGAAATGGTGATGCACGCAGTTCGACAGGGCAACACCACCGTGCTCTTTGTTGAGCACGACATGGAGATCGTCAGTAAACACGCAGAGCGTGTCCTTGCCTTTTACGAAGGGCGCATCATCGCTGATGCTCCACCAGAGATTGCACTAAAGGATGAGCGGGTCGTGAAATATATTGTCGGCAAGAGTCATGCTGCCACGCAGGAGCACTGAGATGCTGAAAATTTCTAATCTCAATGTATCGATCCAGTCAGTGGATATTTTGCGTGATGTGTCCATTCAGGTAGACACAGCGTCTATGGCGGGTTTAGTTGGGCGCAATGGTGCAGGCAAGACGACACTTATTAAAAGTGTGATGGGGATTCTTAAGCCAAAGTCCGGAACGATCGAGTTTGACGGTGTCGACTTGATTCAGACGCCAGTGAATCTACGCAATCGTCTTGGTATTGGCTATATGCCTGAGGATCGCCGGCTCATTCCAGATCTGACGGTAGAAGAAAATATTCTAGTGCCAGCGTGGGCCAATGAGCAGATCGATGCGCACAAGCGGCTTGGCTATGTTTACGACCTGATCCCTGAGCTGAGAGCGTTTGCACCGCGACGTGGCCAACAGTTATCTGGGGGGCAACAAAAACTTGTTGCGTTGGGACGTGCATTGATGATTGGTTCAAAACTGCTGTTGCTTGATGAGCCCTTTGAAGGTGTGGCGCCGGCGCTTGCACAGCGTTTAGCCGAAGTTATCAGCCGCTTGCAGACTGAGGGTATGGCAGTGATTTTCTCAGAATCCGACCTTCAGTACTCCGAACATCTGGTGCAGAAGGTCTACAGCATTGATCGAGGTGCCGTTACTGAGCGGCCGTTAAAGCCACGCCTTTAATCATCAGACGGTAAAGAAAGCGTTTCTGTTCGGGGTCATAGTCAGCATTGGCCTGGTGCATGACGGCTTGGTTATCCCAAATCACCATGTCACCAACCTGCCACCGGTGTCGATATTCGTATCGAGCATCTGTGGCGCGTCGGTATAAATCTTCGATCAAAGCGTAACCCTCGTCAGCTGGCATGCCCTCAATCCCTTCCATTCGACCTGTATTCAAATACAACGCCGGGCGACCACTGCCAGGATGACGAATGACGAGCGGCTGTAATGCAGTCGGTATTTTTGCAAGATCCTCAGCGCTAAGTTTGGTAAGTTCTCGCGGACTGCGGCTGCTTTGATGCACATGCAGAGACTTAAGGTTTTTAACAGTCTCTTTTAAGGAGTCAGGCAAATCGTCGTAGGCCTGTCGTACATCGACAAATTGCGTATCGCCCCCCGAGTGAGGAATTTGTAGCGCATGCAGAGTGGTTGCTTTTGGCGGGCAGCGATCGTTAGAGTGATCGGTATGATAGTTTTCGCCGCGCACTTGAAGCTTGCCATTCTTTCTGGGCAGGTCGTCAGTAGAATTACAGCCCACCATTGGATAGTCTGCAAGCACATATTTTTTTAACTGTTGATCCATGAGGTCGCCAAAGATTTCGGCAGCGCCCATGAACTGGGGTGGAGTCAACGCTTGTTTGCGAAACACTAGCACTGCATATTGTGCGAGCAATGTATTGAGCTGTTGCTTGACGGCTCTTGTTGTGGGCTCCGTTAGATCGATACCAGAAATTTCGGCGCCAAACTCTTTGCGGATCGGGTGAATGATCAGTGTCATGGAGGTCTCGGCTCGTTGAGTCTACTTTGCGCTGATGCCAGTTTGTTTTGCAACGGTAGACCAGCGAAGCAGCCCATCGTGGACAAGTGTTTTAAAGTCAGCGACGGTCATGGGTTTCGGGTTACCGCCGTCTGCCGCAAGAAACTCAATGAGATCTTTGGATGCCAAGGCCTTATTGACTGACAGATTGATGAACTCCTGGATGGTTGGATGCACATTCGCTGGCCCAAGTAAGCCCCACCACTGTTGAATGTCGTAGTCCTTGATGCCCGCCTCTTGAAACGTTGGTATGTCAGGTGCTGCCGCAGAGCGCTGCGCGCTTGTGACCGCGACACCCCGCAAGGTACCGTTTCGTATTTGTGGCAGCACCTGAGTCATACTACCGATAGAGAATTCGATATGTCCACCCATGGTATCGGTCATGGCAGGGCTACCCCCTTTGTACTGAACGGCAGTCATATTATTGCCTAGCGCTTGGCTTAGCAGCACTCCTGCAAAATGCTGGATGCTGCCAACGCCGGTCGCGCCGTAATTCAAGTTGGGTGTTGCCTTTAAATAGGCGAAATATTCCTGCGCATCTTTACCCGGTGACTTAGGTTTTGCCGCAAGGGCAAGAGGTACTTCGCCAATCATTGCGATCGGAGTAAAGTCTTTGATAGGATCAAAAGGCAAGGTATTGACGACTGCTGGTGCCATGGTAAAAGTTGAGGACGCTACGAGCAGTGTGTAACCATCATTACGCTGCTTAGCTACGTAAGCTGCGCCGATCGCTGTGCCCGCCCCCGGCTTGTTTTCAATGACAACCGGCTGACCCCACTGTGCCGTGAGTTGTTTTGCAAGTTGGCGTGCAACGATGTCGTTCGAGCCACCAGGAGCAAATGGCACCACGAGCGTGACAGGTTTCTCAGGATAAGCGCACCAGGCGTTTGGGGCGATAAAAAAATTTAGACTGCCTAGGATGGTTGTGAGAAAGGCGGCGATTGTTTTCATTTGATTAATTTCTCTAGTCAGAGCCAACACACAATACTATGATAGGTGATCTTTTGAATAGGCAGGGTACACAATGAAAGCGGCATGGTATGAAAAAAATGGTGAAGCAAAAGACGTCTTAATATTAGGAGAGCTTCCCACTCCAGAGCCTGGGCCCGGCGAGGTTCGAGTAAAGGTACAAGTGTCTGGGGTCAACCCATCCGATGTGAAGTCCCGACGCAATCGACCTATCTATGATCCGAAAATCATTCCGCATAGTGATGCGGGTGGTGTGATTGATGCTGTCGGTGCGGGCGTCTTGACCTCACGTATTGGCGAACGCGTGTGGACTTGGAACGCGCAGTATCAGCGTCCGTTTGGTACGGCGGCCGAGTATGTTTGCCTGCCGCAAGCGCAGGCGGTCCAATTGCCAGATCATGTCAGCTTGGATGGTGCTGCTTGCATGGGTATCCCGGGGTTAACTGCGTATGAGGCGGTGAGACGCTGCGGAGAAATTGCAGGCAAGACAGTGCTTGTGATTGGTGCCGCCTCGTCCGTTGGGCATTACGCAGTGCAAATGGCAACCCTCAAAGGCGCGCGTGTCATCGGCACGGTGAGTTCGGAAAGCAAAGC
Organism: Zwartia hollandica; assembly: GCF_019923725.1. GTDB lineage: Bacteria > Pseudomonadota > Gammaproteobacteria > Burkholderiales > Burkholderiaceae_B > Zwartia > Zwartia hollandica. Next base: position 105,010 of record NZ_JAHXRI010000006.1, on the reverse strand, counting down.
TGCGCATGCGCGCGCGGGCGGTGCAGTCGAAACGATCAACTATAAAATAGAGAATGTTGCAGAGCGGGTAAAAGCGCTGACCGAGGGTCGGGGAGCTGATGCAATTATCGACATGGATTTCTCGACGACAACAGACTTAGTTCGAGACGGTGCTCTCGCGCCACACGGAACAGTGTCCTGTTTTGGATCGAATAAGGTTGAGCCGCCAACGATCCCGTTTCGCTTATGCCTCACAACTAGTCTGAGCTTGCAGTTTTTTCTTGTGTACGAGCTCACGCCGGCAGAGCGTGCCAGCGCCTTAACTGGGCTATGTGGCCTACTACGGTCAGGCAAGCTTACGCACGCGATTGGTGCACGGTTTAAGCTTGGTGAGATTGTTGCTGCCCATCAAGCTGTAGAGCAAGGCCAAGTGACGGGTAACGCGGTTATTGATATCGCTTAAGGCTGTTGACCAGCACGCAATAGAAACCGCTCATTCAGATCGTCAAAATTCTTACAGCCGATTTGAGTGAGCACGGCGTTAATCTCACGGCGCAAAATCGCGAAGACTTGATCTGCACCTTCTTGTCCAAGCGCCGCAACTGCATATAGCGTCGGCCGACCAAAGAAACAGAACTGTGCACCTAGGCATTTCGCAATCACAATGTCTGATCCGCGGCGCACACCGCTGTCGAGCATCAGCGTCATTTTGTCACCGACCGCGTGCCGAATGGCTGGAAACATCGTGATAGATGATGGTGCGACATCTAGTTGTCGCGCGCCATGGTTTGATACGACGATACCATTGAGGCCTAGCTCGGCAGCCTTTAGCGCATCCTCGGCATGTAGCAAGCCTTTTATGATGAGAGGTCCGGACCACTGGTCGCGAATGCGAGAAACAGTATCCCAATTGGTCATCGGAGCAGGTGTCAGTGTTCCATACAAGTCGGCGACCTCGTCCGCCGAGGCACCGTCTGGCGCGTAGGGTTGCCAGTTGCTCATCATGGGCATGCCGCCTGCCTTTAGGTACTCAAGCACCCAACCTGGCTTAGTCATTGCATCCAACATGATGGAAGGTGTCATCCGGAATGGTCGAGTAAACCCATTGCGTTTATTGCGTTCACGGTTTGAATTGACGGGTACATCAACAGTGATCGCCAGTACGCCTAGCCCCGCATTCTTTGCGCGCGCGACGAGATCGTGGTTAATGCGCTCATCACTTGTCGCATACATTTGAAACCAAACATTATCGGGTGCAATTTTTGCGGCATCTTCAAGTCTGAAGTTGCTTGCGCTGGAAAGCAGAAAGGGGACGTTGGCTTTTTTGGCTGCGGCCGCAAGCATTGCGTCGGCGCCCGTGCGAAACAGTCCTGCCATACCCGTGGGCGAAATGCCGATGGGGCTTGCGTATTCACGCCCGAACAAGGTAGTCGTTTGATTGATTTTTGTGACGTCAGCTAAGTATCGCGGCACCAACTGATAGTCCTGGAATGCATTTCGATTGCGCACGAGGCCGGTTTCGTCATCCGCACCGCCATCGATAAAATCAAATGCGATTTTGGGAAGGCGGCGCTGCGCCATTGCGCGAAAGTCGTGGAGATTGATAGCGGTAGCCATAGCGGACCCAGTTAATTTGTTGACAGTGATGCGTTGATGAACAAACAGCAGATTTTAAAAAATTACTATAGTGTAGGTGTAATTTATAGTACAACTATGCATCGTTTTCTCTCGTCACTCATTATTTAACGGATCGGTATATGAAAATCACGGTATCTGGAGCTAGCCCCTATGTGCGCAAGGTAATCGCCTGTGCGATCGCGCGTGGCATCGACGGGCAGTTTGAAAAATGGTCAATTTCAACAACTGATCCGGTGCTGTCGGATTCAAACCCGTTAGGCAAGATCCCGACCCTGATCACTGACGAGGGTGTGGCGATGTTTGATAGCCCTGTCATTTGCGAATACATCGACAGTATTGGTACAGCGCCTCCTTTGTTCCCCGCTGTTGGTCCTGCGCGCTGGAAAGCGCTACGCCTTCAGGCGATCGGAGACGGTATTCTAGATGCGAGTCAGCCGCGTCGCCGTGAAATCGCATTACCTCAGGATGAGGGCCGGATTGGCTACATCAAACTGCAACAAGGTAAGGTGGCTCGCGCGCTGGCGGTCCTTGAGGCCGAGGCTGCCTCGCTTGGCCAGTTAGCTACCGTTGGCGATATCGCGGTCGCGTGTGCACTCGGATATCTCGATTTCCGCTTTGCTAATGAGCCTTGGCGTGCCGCTCATCCGAAACTCGCTGTTTGGTATGCGAGTGTAGAGAAGCTCGCACCAATGGCTAAGACGATGCCTGTCGCCGCTTAAGGGTAAAACGCGTTACGTCCGCCTTGGATGAAAAAGCGGCCCTCCTAGGAGGGCCGCTTTTTACTGACTACTTAGTCATCATCAAGCAACTTTAGGCGCTTCGCTCATCGCCACTTTCACCGAGGCCGGTGTGAATGGGATGGTACGCAGTCGCACGCCAATGGCGTCAAACACTGCGTTAGCAATTGCAGCAGGCACCGTGGTAGGTGCTTGTTCGCCAGCGCCCCAAACCGGTTGACCTGGTCGGTCAATCAGTGTTGTGACGACCTTAGGTACGTCTGGGAAGCGCAAGATTGGGTAGCTTGCCCAGTCAACACTAGTCACCGTATTACCCGTCCATTTCACCTCTTCCATCAGCGTACGGCTGACGGTTTGGATCACACCACCTTCAACCTGGTTAATCACGCCATCTGGATTGATGATTTGTCCGCAGTCATGTGCAACATAGACACGTGTCACGGCGATTTGGCCTGTTGTGCGGTTCACCTCAACTTCCGCTACCGTTGCAACGTACGTAATCGTATTGTTGTAGCGAACATAAGAAATGCCGCGGCCCTTTGCGATGTTACCCTGCGAACTTGCAGGATTTGGGCCCGGACGAGTTTGCCAGTTGGAGGCTTTCAGCACCGCTTTGATTACATCTACAGCGCGAGGATCAGAGAGATGTTTGAGGCGGAACTCGGCAGGATCTGCCTTCGCTGTTGCCGCAAGTTCATCCATGAAGGATTCGTTGGCAAAGCTATTTTCGATACGACCTGGGCTGCGCAAGTGCGAGGCGCGGAATATCGGCTGTTCAATATGCTTAGTTGTGACCTTAATGTTTGGCAACGCGTAGGGCGCGGCTGAGTTTTGAAACAAAAAGCCAACCCAGTTGCCGGGACGAGGATTGCCCGTTTCGGCCGTCGCGAGCAATGGAAAATCTAGCGGCTTAAACGCTGCGATATGGTTCAAGGCAATGTAGAAATCACTTTGCCAACCTGTCACATTACCTTGCGCATCAAAGCTCGCCTCGAAGTCCATCGTTCTGGGAGGACTCTTAGGTGCCAACGCGGTTTCATCGTGGCGCATCCATTGCACGCGTACCGGCTTGCCAATTAATTGCGCAATCAGAGCAGCGTCCGCGGTGGCGTCCTCGTGACCGTTACGTCCGTAGCAGCCAGAGCCATCCAAGTAGATCAAGCGGATGGAGTCTTTGGGCAACTTCGTGAGCGTCGCGATCTCGTCTTGCATTGAATGCGTCGCCTGAGATGCCGACCACAAAGTCATTTTTCCATCGCGGAAGTCTGCAACGGCACAGGACGGGCCAGAAGAGGCGTGCGTTTGGACAGCAAAGTTGTAGGTCGCTTTTATGCGTTTGGCGCCGCCCGAGAGTGCGGTGTCGATGTTGCCAACGTTTTGAGTCACCTCGGTCTTTGCAATCGGTAACTGACGCCAGTGTTCGTAGATTTTTGCTTGCGGCGGGAGTTCACGACCCACAGACCAGTTTGCCTTCATCGCCTGCGAGGCCTTCACAGCACCCCATTCGTCCTTACAGATGACCGCTAGGAAATTATCCTTGCGCACTGTCTGTACGTAACCCTTTACTTTCTTTGCATCTGAGTCGTCAAAGCTCACCAGATTCGCACCAACCTGCAGCGGTCGAATGACTCGAGCATGGAGCATGCCGGGTAGGCGGAAATCATGTACGAAAGGGTGTTCGCCTGAGACCTTGTCAGGGATATCCACGCGCTGAATGGATTTGCCGACGACCGTATATTCTTTGTGTGATTTGAGGGGCGCTTTGGGATCAACCTTTAACTTAAAGCCTTCGCCGATAACCTCTCCGTATGAGAGGCTTTGTCCAGGCTTAGACGCAGCGGTGATCACACCGTCTTTTATGCTGAGTTCGGTGACAGGAACTTTTAGCTTTTCAGCCGCGCGCGCAAGTAAGGCGATCCGCGCGTTTGCGGCAGCGATACGTAATTCAGCGCCACCTTGGGAAAGCGTAATTGCACCGCCCGTCAACCACTGATCCGGGGTGGTGGCAGTGTCACCCATGATCATGTCGATTTTGTTGAAGGGAACAGACAACTCTTCTGCTGCAATTTGTGAGAGCGCCGTTTTTGTACCTGTGCCGAGATCGACCTTGCCAACAAAAACGGTTACCTTGCCATCACGATCAATCGAGAGCCATGAATCGAGTACGTCCTTGGCGACGCTTTTTGGAGGCCGTAGACCGTAGTTTGCGGAAGCGGGATTGACTCCCATTGAAAAACTAACAACTAACATACCAGCGCCGCTGGCTTTCAAAAATTCGCGTCGTGTGAATGCGTTCATGAGTTCACCTGTGGATGAATAAGTTGTGGATGGGTTTAGGCAGCAGCGATGTAGCGTTTAACCGCTGCCACAATCCGCTGATGGGTGCCACAACGACACAGATTTCCTGCAAGCGCCTCGTTAATTTGCGCGTCTGTTGGATTTTTATTGTTGGCGAGAAAAGCGCTAGCAGTCATGATCATGCCGTTGATGCAATAACCACACTGCACAGCTTGCTCGTCGATGAAGGCTTGTTGTAGTTTCCCAGGCTTTGCTGAACTGCCTAGACCCTCAAGCGTAGTCACATTTTTCCCTTGCATCGCTGTTGTAGGCGTCACGCAGGAGCGCACTGCCTGACCGTCTACGATGACCGTACAGGCTCCGCATTGTCCAAGACCACAACCAAATTTAGGTCCGTTGATTTCAAGGTGGTCACGCAGTGCATAAAGCAATGGGGTGTCGTCTTCAATTTCGACTTTGTGCGACTTGCCGTTTACACTCAAACTTACTGTTGCCATGCTTGTCTCCCGCTTTTTATATTGTTGCGACCAGAATAGGTCGTCAAGGCTACGGAAGCCACTTTACCCAAACGCCATGAAATTGAAAAGTCTCAAACACAACGCACGGTTCACGGCGCTCAGATGGCAATAATCCTACAGTCCGTAAGGGTATTGCGAGCAAAGCGGGTGGTACTTGACGATGTCAACCTGACGGTCATGCCGGGAGAAGTTGTCGGTGTGCTCGGTGAAAACGGAGCGGGTAAATCGACGTTGCTTGACGCGATTGCGGGGGAGATCACGCCCGCCATGGGTCAGTTGACGCTCTCGGGTTTCAATCTTGCTGATCTAGGCGTGGTGGAGCAGTCGCGCCTCCGGGCGGTTTTGCCGCAAAAACCAAGCCTGAGTTTTGATATGACCGTCACAGAAGTCATTGAAATGGGCGCTTATCCATTTCCAGAGGCTGGGTCACCCGAGGTTGATGCTTGGGTAAAACAAGCACTGGTTTGGGTTGATCTGACCGCGGTCGCGCCACGCCACTATTTAGCGCTATCGGGAGGGGAGCAGCAACGCGTGCAACTTGCTCGCATTTTGGTACAAAGTTTGGCCATCACTGCAAGTGGCGAGAAGCCGTTCATCTTGCTTGATGAGCCTGCCGCTAGTTTGGATGCGCGACACCAAATTGAACTGATGCGCTGCTTAAGGCATCTCGCGGCACAACATCAGGCAGGCGTGCTTGTTGCACTGCATGATATTAATCTTGCTGCGCGGTGGTGTGATCGTTTGGTGCTGCTCGCAGAGGGGCGCATCGCGTCCCAAGGTGCACCGCCGGTCGCCTTAACGGCTCAAGCACTCAAGAAGACCTTTGGCCTTGAAATGGTGGTGCTGCCTCATCCGCTTGAGGAGGGGGGTGTGCTGGTGCTGGATCGGGTAACTTGTTAATCTGTTTTAAATCGTGACGCTTTAATGTTGCAGCGCAACGCGCAGCAACTTCAGCAAGGAATGGACATGAAGATTGCAATCGTAGGTTCGGGCCTCGTGGGTCAGGCGTGGGCAATTGTTTTTGCGCGTGGTGGGCATGAAGTCAATATGTGGGACGGTGATCCGGCGGCAGTTGCACACGCTCAGGCATTAATCACAAAGCAAGTTGCTGACTTGCATAATGCTGGATTGATTACTGATCCAGCAGGATTGATCGCACGGATTCAAAGTGTGATGACACTGGAAGAAGCTTTGGCGGGTGCTCAATATGCACAAGAGAGTTTGCCGGAGCGCTTAGAGATGAAAAAGGAGATCTTCGCAAAGATGGATGCGCTGGCGGCGCCTTCGACAGTCTTGGCAAGCTCGACCTCTAGTATTCCAGCGTCAGCGTTTACCGAAAACTTGGCTGGGCGCGGGCGCTGTTTGATCGCTCACCCAGTCAATCCGCCTTACCTTGTGCCTGTTGTGGAAATATGCGGCGCACCTTGGACCGATGCTGCCGTGGTGCAGCGGACATGGGATGTGATGGAGGGTGTAGGTCAAAAGCCTGTCAAGATTCACAAAGAGCTCAAGGGATTTGTATTGAACCGGCTGCAGGGGGCCTTGTTGCGTGAGGCGTTTCGACTCGTCGAAAATGGCTACGTCGATGCCGAAGGTTTGGATGTCACCGTCAAGGAAGGGCTGGGCTTGCGCTGGTCGTTTATGGGACCTTTTGAGACGATTGACCTCAATGCTCCCGATGGTTTGGCGGATTACGCACACCGCTTCGACGAGATGTATCAGGCGATGTCTCTTGAGCAAACGTCCACAGACCACTGGTCTGAGGACGTGATTCAAAAGCTTGAAGCGCAGCGTCGAGCCCTGTTGCCGAAAGACAAGCTATTGGCGCGACGCCTATGGCGTGATCGGCGCCTGATGGCACTTGCCGCACACAAAAAATCTGCCGAAGAGTAAGTACGATACTTTTTAATTTTTAACTTAACGCATCTACTGGTCAACACAATATGAAAGTCAATGAAGCTTTTGCCGATTACAGCCGATTTATTAAAATTCGCCGCGACATTCACGCCCATCCTGAGCTTGGCTTTGACGAGCATCGTACCTCTGAGATTGTGGCCGGTCTATTAAAAGAATGGGGCATCGAGGTGCACCGCGGCATTGCCGGCACGGGCGTGGTAGGTGTGCTGAAGGCGGGAAACAGCAAACGCACGATTGGACTGCGTGCTGATATGGATGCATTGCCGCTTCAAGAGTTGAATCAGTTTGAACATCGATCGACGAACGACGGCAAGATGCATGCCTGTGGGCATGATGGGCACACCACCATGCTTCTTGCTGCGGCTTGGCACCTGTCGCAGACGCGTAACTTTGACGGCACGGTGCATTTTGTTTTTCAGCCAGCAGAGGAGATGGGCAAGGCCGGCGCCAAGAAAATGATCGATGATGGTTTGTTTGAGCGTTTTCCGTGCGAAGCTATTTTCGGTTTACATAATTGGTCCATCGGATCGGTTGGCGGATTTGCTTTGAACCGTGGCCCGCTCATGGCTTCAAGCAGCACGTTTAAAGTCACCATCAAGGGACAGGGTACGCATGCCTCGTTGCCGCATACAGGGACCGATCCGATCACGCCAGTCTTGTCTTTGGCCACGTCGTTGCAGAGTCTCGTCGCAAAGGTAATACCTGGAACCGAGCGAGCCCTTTTAGCTGTGACGCAACTTGAAGGCTCATCGGCCCCGAACGTGATCCCCAACTCGGCTTCTGTGGGTGGGACTATCCGGACATTCTCCGTTTCGGCGCTGGATCGTTTAGAAGAGCGGCTACGGACACTGGCGACACAGACCGCACTGGCGCACGAATGTGAAGCCGATATTTTTTTCAGACGCGCATCGCCGCCGGTCGTCAATCATGCGAATGAGGCGGATTTCGCGGCGCAAATCATGCGCGAGATTGTGGGCCCAGACATGGTGAATGATCAGTACCCTGGCGTGATGGCGGGGGAGGATTTTGCGCACATGTTGTTGGTGAAGCCGGGCTGCTACGCCTTTATTGGGAATGGCGAAGGTAAGCATCGTTTGGATGGTCATGGAGAAGGCGCTTGTGTCGTACATAACACCTCCTATGATTTCAATGATGCAATCATCCCGGTAGGTGCGAGTTATTTCGTGCGCCTGACTGAACGCTGGCTTTCTGATGCGCGATAAGCAAGGATTTGCTTCGCATCTAAGGGTAAACCACGGGACGGTCGGTCCCTAAAACCCAAATGAAAGTAGGGCTTTATGTCGAACATTTCGTTATGATCTGACGTTAGCCTTGAGCCCGCCACTTGTCTCGGTTGCGGTGCTAAGCGCACGGGGGTTTAGAGATGACTCAGTTACTAGTATTAGCTCGCCTGATTGATCGGTTGAGTGATTTTTCTGCTGTATTCGCCAAGTGGGCAGTCCTGCTCTGCAGCCTAATTAGCGCAGGTAATGCAGTGATGCGCTACACCTTCTCCTACAGCTCAAATGGCTGGCTTGAAATCCAATGGTATTTGTTCGCCGCTTGTGTGATGCTTGGTGCGGCACAAGTATTGCGAGTAAACGAGCATGTCCGTGTCGATGTGATTTACGGAACGTTAAAAAGCAAGAGCCGCGTTTGGATCGATCTCTTTGGGCTTACCTTTTTTCTGATGCCTGCGATGATCTTGTTTGCGTATCTTTCTTGGCCACTGTTTGTGGGGATGTACGTTTCAGGTGAAATCTCCGGAAACGCTGGAGGCCTCATCCGCTGGCCCGTGATGATGTTATTGCCGCTTGGCTTTGCGTTGATGGCATTGCAAGGCGTTTCCGAAATGATAAAGCGCGTCGGCTGGTTGAGGGGTACCTATCAGATGGATCTGACCTACGAGAGGCCGCTTCAATGAGTATGCAAGATTTCGCACCCCTTATGTTCTTGGGGTTAATTCTGATCATGTTGATTGGATTTCCCGTTGCGTTTTCGTTGTCTGCGCTAGGGTTGCTGAGTGGGTTTATCGCCATCCAGATGGGTTGGTTTCCCGCCGCCTTTATGTACAACTTGCCGCTGAATATCTTCAGTATTTTGTCCAACGACCTATTGTTGGCAATCCCATTTTTCACATTGATGGGGGCAGTGCTTGAGAAGTGCGGGCTTGCCGAAGACATGCTTGACTCGATGGGACAACTGTTCGGTCCGATTCGAGGTGGGGTTGGTTACTCCGTCATTATCGTGGGTTTTATCTTAGGCGCGGTGACGGGTACGGTCGCTGGCCAAGTCATCGCGATGGCGATGATCTCGTTACCGGTCATGATGCGCTATGGCTACAACATGCGTTACGCCACCGGCGTCCTAGCCGCTTCAGGAACCATCACACAGCTTGTACCGCCCTCGCTAGTGTTGGTGGTGATGGCTGATCAATTGGGCCGTTCTGTAGGCGACATGTACAAAGGGGCCTGGGGCCCATCGATTCTACAGATCCTTTTATTTCTAGCTTATACCTTCGTATTGTCCCGATTGCGTCCCGGCCATATGCCAGGCTTGCCGCCTGAGGCTCGTACGCTTCATGGTTGGGACCTGTGGCGCAAATGTTTGCGCGGCATCATTCCGTCGGCGATGCTGATTTTTGCCGTGTTGGGGAGCATGGGTGGCTTACCTTTCATGACCACCGCCATCGCGACGCCAACTGAGGCGGGTGCGATGGGTGCTGTTGGCGCGATTTTGCTGGCTGCGTTTCACCGACGGCTGAACTGGGAAATTGTGCGTGATGGCATGACGAGTACGATGCGAATCACTGCAATGGTCGTCTTCATTCTGATCGGCTCGCGCGTGTTTTCGCTCGTTTTTCAGGGTGTCGATGGTGCCATCTGGATTGAACACTTATTGACTGGCTTGCCTGGTGGGCAGATAGGCTTTCTGTTTGTCGTCAATATTTTCGTTTTCTTTCTCGCCTTTTTCTTAGACTTCTTTGAGATCGCTTTCATTATCTTGCCGATGCTCGCGCCCGTTGCGAGCAAGCTAGGCATCGACATGATTTGGTTTGGTGTGCTGCTGTGCGTAAACATGCAGACCAGTTTTATGCACCCACCTTTTGGCTTCGCCTTGTTCTATTTGCGCAGCACGGCTGATAACTTGTTTAAATCCGGTTCGTTGCCAGCGAAGGTGTTGTCTAAGGATATCTATCTAGGCTCTATTCCCTGGGTATTGTTGCAATTGACGCTTGTGGTGATTGTGATTTTCTTCCCGCAAACAGTGACAGTTTTCCTCGATAAGCCGATTGAAGTAGACCTAAAAACAATCAGAATAGAAGTGCCACCTAATGATTTGCAGCAATCAGAGGATCAAAACGATCAGGATACGGTCAATAATCTGATGCGTGATCTGATGAAAAATACTCCGCAAGCAAAATGAGTGAATCGGCAGTGATCGCCGATGAGGCCATGTCCGACTTTACGGCGGAGGGGCCTGCCTTCCCCCTGTTGATTAAGATCGTAGCGACACTGTTCATTGTCGCCATCATCTGGTCGGGGCTGCCCGCGATGCAACACATGCAATGGTCCGAGTTTACGGATACCGCCGTAGTCGTCTGGGGATGCGCTAGTCTTGTGACCGGACTCATTTATTTTTGGATGCTAAGAAGTCGAACATCTATTCGAGATGGTGTTATCGAGCAAACTTGGATCTGGAATAAACGCATTGCGATCGACCAGATCAGGCAAGCTAAATTTATTTATGTTCCGCATATGACCTGGTTAATTGCACCCCGACTAGTTGTGCGCAGCGGCGTGAGTGCGACGGTTTTTTATGCGGCTGAACCCGCCGTGCAAAAGGCTTTTGCCCGCTTGGTCTCGGGCGGGTAATATGATGCTCAATATAAAAGCAATCACTTGGGGGCAATGTGTTCAGACTAGATGGCAAAGTTGCATTGGTGACAGGGTGTGGCACGCTCGGTGAGGGCTGGGGTAATGGCAAGGCAATTGCCGTAGCACTCGCACGTCAGGGCGCAAAGATTTTTGGGTCGGATCTCAATTTAGAAGCTGCCGAACAAACACAAAAAATCATCGAGCAAGAGGGCGGCTCTGCAGGCGTTATGGTTGCTGACGCCACAAAAGCAGAGGATGTAAAAAAGCTGGTTGATGCCTGTATGGCGAAATATGGTCGGATCGATATTCTGGTGAATAACGTTGGTCGTTCAGAGCCGGGCGATCCGGTGACGATGTCGGAAGCTGTGTTTGACGAGCAGCTAGACGTAAACGTTAAGGGCGCATTTCTTGCCTGTAAGTATGTGTTGCCGATTATGGAAGCACAGGGCAATGGCTCGGTTGTTAGCATCTCTTCTGTGGCTGGTCTGCGGTATATCGGCAAGCCACAAGTAGGTTATTCGGCCGGCAAAGGTGCCCTTCAACAACTGATGCAGACGACAGGCGTCATTTATGCTGATCGAGGAATTCGTTTGAATTGCGTTGCGCCAGGCTTAATGTTTACGCCGTTAGTCAAGCGCCTCGCTGATAAATACGCGAAGGGTGATTTCGAAGGATTTGTTGCGCATCGTCATAAGCAAGTGCCTGCTGGTTACATGGGAGAATCGTGGGATGTGGCACATGCCGTGGTATTTCTTTCGAGCGACGAAGCCCGATACATTAATGGACAAACCCTAGTTGTCGATGGTGGGCTGACATCCGCAACACGATAGTCGGCCCCCAACGCTGACGGACGTGGCAGACCACGCTCTTGCACCACTTAAAAAGGAAATGCTATGAAAGCAGTTGTGTTGACCGAGACTGGGTTTGAGATTGGTGAGGCACCAAAGCCTACTCCGACTGAGGACCAGGTGCTTGTGCGCGCGCATGCCTATGCCTTGAATCGCGCCGATCTCGGTGTCCTCTCTGGAGGCCAGCATGGCAGCGTCGGAGGGCCTGGAACGATTCCTGGAATGGAGTGGGCCGGTGAAGTCGTAGAGGTTGGTGCACGCGTGCGTGGGATCAAGCCGGGCGACCGCGTGATGTGTTCGGGGACTCGCGGTTATGCCGAGTATGTCGTAACGGACTGGGGCCGTGTGATGCCTATCCCATCTGCCTCAATGACCTATGAGCAAGCAACAACGCTACCCATTTCAATTATTACGATGCATAACGCACTAATTACCGCAGGCGAAATGCGGGCGGGCGAAACGGTGCTGATTCAAGGAGCGTCGTCTGGTGTTGGATTGATGGCAATGCAAATTGCGAAAGTGATGGGAGCGAAAACAGTTATCGGTACATCATCTAACCCCGGTCGACTTGCGCAGTTGAACAAGTACGGTGCTGATTTTGCTATCGACAACAGCGATCCGAATTGGCCCGCACTTGCAGCGCAGGCCAATGGCGGAAAGGGTGTCGATCTAATCATTGATCAATTATCAGGCAAGTTTGGTACGCCGAATCTAGAGGCCTGTGCGGTCTTGGGGCGCATAGTGAACGTAGGGCGACTCGCGGGTAGATTCGCAGAGTTTGATTTTGATTTGCATGCAGCCAAGCGTATTAAATATACAGGTGTCACATTCCGCACTCGTAGCATTGATGAGGTTCGTGAGATTGCTTCGCGTGCGATGGGAGATCTTTGGCCTCATATCGAGTCTGGCAAGTTAGCCTTGCCTATTGACAGTACCTATAGTTTTGACAAGATTGCTGATGCCTTTGCAAAAATGCGTGGCAATCAACACTTTGGCAAAATTGTAGTGTCGATGAATTAAGTACGATGTTGATTCAATCAATCGAGCAACTGCGTGCGCTCTACGCGTCGCCTAAAGAGCGCGCAGTAAAAAAGCAAATGCCAGCGCTGGATAGGCACTGCCGCCAGTTTATTGCGCTCTCACCTTTTGTTGTGTTGGGTAGTCAGGGAGCAGACGACGCCTTAGACGCCTCGCCCCGAGGGGGTGCGCCCGGCTTTGTCAAGGTCACTGAGGCGGGTCAACTCTTGATCCCGGACTCGCCCGGTAACAATCGCTTAGATACCTTAGAGAATATTATCCACACTAGGCGTATCGGGATGCTATTCATCATCCCAGGCGTGGATGAGACCTTGCGTGTGAACGGTCAAGCAAAGTTGACGACTGCGACGGATCTATTGAAGCTTTGCACGTCTGAGCTAAAGCCCCCGAAGTTGGTGATTCAGGTGGACGTGACACAGGCCTATCTGCATTGCGCGAAGGCATTTATGCGTTCAAAGCTGTGGGACACATCTAAGCAAATTGATCGGGCCCGCTTGCCGACAATGGGAGAGATGATTGGTGAGCAGACTGGCATGGCTGACCCACCTGAAACGCAAGCTGAAATGCTTGAACGCTATAAGAGTGAACTATAGAGACGGGATGTGACGAGGTAGAGATGACAGCACCGCTTGCAGGGATTAAGGTTGTTGAGATCAGTGTTGCCATGGCGGGTCCATTCTGTGGCATGTTATTAGGTGACTATGGCGCAGATGTGATCAAAATAGAACGCACTGAAGTCGGTGATGACAGTCGTGCGTGGTCTCCCTTCTTCCATGATTCGCTGAGCTATTACTATGCGGCTGCAAATCGTAATAAGCGTGGCATGGCGATCGACCTCAAGACCCCCGAAGGGGTCAAGATTGCTCGTGAGCTTATCGAACAAGCTGATGTCTTGGTACACAACTATCGGGTCGGTGCGCTAGAGCGTCTAGGCCTTGACTATGAGTCGCTGGCGAAAGTGAATCCACGTCTCGTGTATTGCGCCATCAGCGGTTTCGGTGCAACAGGCCCGTTGAGTAAAGAGCCTGCGAATGATTTATTCATGCAGGCTTATGCAGGCTCGATGAGCATCACAGGTGATCCTGAAGGCAGCCCCGCAAAAATGGGTATGTCTGTTGCGGATGTTGGTGCCGGAATGTTTGGCGCCATGGGCGTGATGATGGCATTAGAGACGCGCCACCGCACTGGTCGGGGCCAGCGAGTCGACACCTCGTTACTCGAAGGCCATATGGCGATGCTGGCTCAGTTCTTCACGCGCTACTTTTCAAGTGGAGAGGTGCCCGGCCCAAGCGGCAGCGGTGCTCTTACTAGCCCGACCTATCGCGCTTATCAGGCAAGTGATCAGTGGATTGTTATCTCTGCCTTTAACCAACGGATGTGGAAGGGGCTTTGTGCGGCGCTAGAAAAGCCCGAATGGTTAGAAGACCCTCGTTTTATTAATCCACAAATGCGTTCGGATAATCGCGCACTGATGATCAAGCTGATTGGCGCAATCATTATTACGCAGCCGCTGGCGTACTGGGAAAAGCGACTGATCGAGAACGAAGTGCCATGCTCACCCGTCAACACGATTGACAAGGTTGTGCAGCAGCCACAGGTTCACGCGCGCGACATGATTCAAGAAATGAGCCTAGAGGGGTTGGGCATGATGTCGATGGCCGGGTTACCCATTAAGTTCAGTGAGTCTCCCGGAGCGATCCGTTTACCACCGCCGCGGCTGGGCCAGCATACGGTTGAAATTTTGAGTGAGTCTGGCTACTCTGCAGAGAAAATTGCCGAACTCGCCGCTTCAGGCGCAGTCGGACTCGACCCAGGTTGGGTGAAGGTCAAGTCCTCGTCTAGTTCTTAACTTAATGCTACTCAGAACTTTCCGGGATGATTTTTTTGAACTTCATCCCGAACGCTTTAGACAGAAGGTACTGTATTGGTCCGAGTAGTAAGACCAAGAGCACAAGTGCCCAGATCCCGATAGCCAAGGGACTGGTGTAAAAAACAGAGATATCCCCTAGGCTCATAAAGAGACCTTCGCGTAGGTGCTTCTCAATGAGAGGCCCGAGCACTACGCCTACGACCATTGGTGCGAGTTGAAAGTTCAACTTGGTTAAGCAATATCCAACAAAAGCGACCAATAGCAGCATGTACACATCAACCATGCTGTTGCGCACGCTGTAGCAGCCAATCGTAGCCACCATCAAAATGATTGGTAGAAAAATATGATTAGGTACGCGCAGTAAACTCACCCAGAGGCTGATGAGTGGGACGTTCAAAATCAAGAGCATTGCGTTACCGATCAGCATCGAGGCAATCACGCCCCAAAATACTTCCGGATGCTGCGTGATCATCATTGGGCCTGGTTGAACGCCATGCACCATCATTGCAGCGAGCATGAGAGCGGTCACAGAGCCAAACGGAATGCCAAGCGCAAGCAAGGGAACCATCGAAGAAGTGGCAGCCGCATTATTTGCAGTTTCTGGGCCAGCGACGCCCTCAATGGCGCCTTCCCCGAGCTCTTCCTTATGTTTGGAGACACCTTTTTCCAAACGGTAGGATGCGAAGCTTGCCATGGTGGCAGAGGGCCCAGGCAATAAGCCAAAAACAAAACCTAATGCTGTGCCGCGTCCATACGGTGCGACCGATCTTTTCCACTCCTCGCGCGTCGGGAACATATCTCTTAGACGGACGGGTAAAGGTTTGACTTGCGTTTGCAAGTTCGCCACCACCGACATTATTTCTGTAATTCCGTAGAGACCGACCACCAAAGCCACCAACTCAACGCCGAGAGTGAGATCACTAACTCCAAAAGTAAACCTATCCTGACCCGTGACTAGCTCTTGTCCGACCGTACTTAGCATGAGACCAATTGCCATGGGAAAAATGCCAGCCGCTAGAGAGCCACCCGAAATACGTGAAAATAACAGTAGGCCGCCTGCTGTCAGTGCAAAAAACTCAGCGGGACCGAAAAGTAAACCTAACTGTGCAAGCGCGGGCGCAAACAGCATCACCCCGACCACCGACAGCACGCCGCCTACAAAAGAACCCGCGGCAACAATGGTCAGGACTGCACCAGCACGCCCCTTTTTTGTCAATTTATAGCCATCGATGCACGTAATGACCGAGGCAGATTCACCCGGCATGTTCACCAAAATAGCTGTCGTCGATCCGCCATACATGGCGCCATAGAACATACCAGCCATCATAATGAGGCCGCTTGTCGGGTCGAGCGAGTAGCTCAGCGGCAAGATCATTGCGATCCCAGCAGTTGGACCCAGGCCAGGCAGAACACCGATCAGAGTCCCAGCGAGGGCCCCTGCTAAGGCGGCAAGCAGATTATTGAAAGTCAGCGCTACGTCAAGTCCATACAGAAATCCGTTAATCGCATCCACAGCGGTGATTCCTTTTTAGAATCCCAAGGCCATCGTAGGCATCGGAACTTTCAACAAATAGATAAACACTCCATAAACGACAGCCGTCATGATGGCAGCATACAGAGCGCATCGAACCCAACTGCTCTTAGAGAGGAGTCGGATTAACGCGGCAGAGAAGAAAAAGCTGCTAACCGAATAGCCAAACCATGGGAGTGCAACAAAATATGTTGATAGCAATAGAATCAATTTAATCAAACGTGCGCGATCGCTGCCGCTCGGGATTTCAATTGCGTCCGTCGAGGGCGCCTTCATACCCTCCCAGATGGTGGCCAAGCTTGAAAAGGCCATAATCGCCGCCACTAAGATCGGGAACAAACCCGCTCCGGGTTCGTCGAGTGCCCCCATCGGGAGATCGAGAGACATACGGAGATAGCCTGCGGAAAGCAATAAGCCAAACACGCCAGCTGACACATAGGACTTCTTCTTGGAAATCGTACTCGCCGTCATTTTTTTCTGTCTCGCGAGAATTTATCTATAAAGAGCTATTTCACTTTTGATCTAATGCCTTGATCAACGCTGAGAAGGTATTTGTATCTCGAACGATTTCTTCACGTAGCGCGGCCGGACCTTTAGGGTCTAGCGCGTAGCCTTCCTTTGCAAACTTGATGAATTCTGCGCTCTGAACGATTTCCATTGAGGTTTTGGTGAGCTTATCCAAAACGTCCGGTGCAAGACCTTTTGGCGCGATGACATAGAACGAAGCGGTCATGGTCGTGTTGTATCCCGCATCCACTGTGGATTGCGCCTCAGAAACGGGCTCATAGACCCCTTTCTTGAAAGCAGCTAACACTCGAACTTTACCCGCTTGTACATGGCTCGGTATGCCAACTGCACCTGTAAAGAGCGTGGCTTCGACACGATTGCCAAGTAGGGCCACCAGAGCTTCTCCGCTACCGCCCGTAAATGGAACGGTACGAAGTTTCGTACCCGCGACCATATTGAACTCTTGTGCTAATAAGTCTGGAACGGTTCTCAGTCCCGAAACCGAGGCCCGCACTTTGCCGGGATTGTCCTTTACATGCTGTACAAACTCTGCGAAGGTCTTCCAAGGCGCGTCGGCACGTACTACTAAGATCACAGGCATTTCCCCGAGCTTGACGATCGGCTGATACTGATCTGGAGTTTTAAAAACTAAATTGGCATTGACCAGTGGTTGATATCCGAGAATGCTATTGGTGGCTAGGCCAAGCGTATAGCCATCGGGTTTCGAGCGCACCACCAAACCGGTTCCGATCGTGCCAGATCCGCCAGGCTTATTTTCTATGTTGACCTCAACGCCCAACGCTTTTTGCAATTGCATGGCATATTGCCGCGCCACCGGGTCGGTTGATCCGCCGGGTCCATACGGAACGACAAAGGTGATGGGGCGATTCGGGTATGACTGCGCGTTGATCGACACACTCATCAACGACATACCGATCATTGTTAAAAAACGAAGGGCGGACGATAGGCTGAGGTTGCTCATGTGCTGTCCTTATTAGAAGAGAAATAGTCTTTGTAATTTTTGTCTACAGAAGTCAATGTTCCCAGATCAAGCATCATGCTGGTGTTCATCGTACCTGAGATGCCGGGATTCGTTGGGGTATCGCTAATAATACCGTTCGCTCGGGCAGTTTGAATTTGTTCCGCCGACATGCCCACAATATCGCGCAGAATAGCCGTGTTGTCTTCACCAAAACGCGGTCCGCCTTTTTTTATCTTTGCGTCCCGAAAGCGCAGTCGGTACGGGCGTCCAATAATGGGCCTCTCGCCAACAGGTTCATGGTGCTGAACTTTTTCGTAAAAGCCTCTTGCAATCAGGTGAGGATCCGATAGTAAGTCGCGGCTATCGCACACATGTCCCGCGGCGATCCCGAGTGCTTGTAACGCCTCGGTAAGGTGGCGCGCATCTTGTTGCAAAGCCCACGCACCGATTGTTTCATCAATCCGCTTGCGGTACTGGCGCCTTGACTGGACGCAAGCGTAGTTCGGATCGGTGCTCAGAGTTGGTTGTTGCATGTAGGCTGTAAGGGTCTGCCATTGCGCATCAGTTTCAACGGTCAGTGCGATCCACTGATTGATCCCTTTTGCCTTGTATAGATTGCTCGGCACATGCTCGGCATGTTCGTTACCGATGCGCTCTGGTTCGGTACCGTCGAGTTGGAACTGAATGAACGGCTCTGGCATCATGGCGACACCGAGTTGATACATTCCGACATCAACCCATTGTCCTTCGCCTGTTTTCTTCTGGTGGCTAATGGCAGCCCATAATCCGTTTAAACCCGCCCAGCAGGCGATGAAGTCAGGGTAAGACTGCCCGACTTTCCAAGGCTTGTCACCTCGGTAACCTGTGTAGTATGTGATCCCCATCGTCGCTTCAAGCGTTGTCCCTTGGCTTGGAAACGCAGACCAAGGTCCTGTTGATCCGTAGCCAGTATTGGACAACATGATGAGAGAGGGCTTAATTTTCTTAAGTTCGTCGTAATGGAGCCCCCACTTACGCAAGACTCGGGGAGTGTAGTTATCCAAGACAATGTCGCTCTTGCGAACAAGTTCTTTGAAAATATCCTGGCCTTCAGGTTTGCTCATGTCCATAGCGAGTGAACGCTTGCCACGATTTACAACATAGAAGATGCCAGATCGGTTCCAGGGATCTTGCGCAGGATCATTGTCTAGATAAGGCCCAAATGCACGTCCTCGAGTTTGATCAAGCTTGTGAGGCGCTTCGATTTTGATGACCTCCGCGCCTAGGTCGCTGAGGAGTCCAGCCATGTAGGGCACTGCAAATACATATGAAAGATCGAGTACGCGAACGCCGACGAGTGGCAGAGTGGGCTTCCCAGTGCTCATACCCTTTCCTTATTGTCACTTGGTCCGAGTAGTTCAACAAGCACTTCATCCCTGTGTTCATCAAGCCTAGGCGCACGGCGTCTGAGCGCGGTAGGTGTGAGCGATAGCTTGGCAAGCTCCGCAGGCAAACGTAACTCAGTCTCTGTCGCCGGATGAGACACTGTTGCAAACGCCTTGCGATCCTCTAGGTGCTCACACTGAAGCAGATCGCTAGCGCCTTGTACGACACCGAGTAACAGCCTCTTTTTGGCGCCCGCTAAAAACACTTCCTTAGCTTCTCGGTCAGCAACGCACTCCTCAAGCAAGGCACGAACCTCTGGTACGCGTTTCTCGCGTTCAGGGGGACTGGTAAATCGTTTTTCTAAAAACTCTGGTCGATCGAAGAGCTCTGCAAATGTTTCGAAGGGTGCACCGCCCCCAGTTTGAAATGCGACAAACCCCTTGCGTGTGGCGATCGGTTCACCGGCGAAGGGATCTTGAACAATAGCGCGTCGCCCTTGAACAGCACCGAGAAACGCATAATAAGACTCGTTAAGCACCAGTTCGGAGGCAAGGCATTCATGAATAGACACATCAACATGCTCACCAAACTGATCCTGCTGCGCAGCGGTATAGGCCATGATGGAAGCATAGGCGCCGGTAAGTCCCGCACAATAGTAGGATTGTGATAAGCCGTGCTTCAGCGGTTCGCGATCGACTTGGCCGCTGATCGCCATGATTCCGCTCATCGCCTGTAACGTGAGATCGCTAGCTTCATAATGTGCGTAAGGTCCGGTTTGACCATAGTTCGTGATGGATGTAATGACGAGCCTAGGATTCCATTCAAGCATCACGTCTACGCCAATACCCCAGGCATCGAGCGTGCCTGGCCGAAAACTTTCGATCAAAATGTCACTGCGCTCGATCAGCGCACGTAGCGTACGCTGATCGAGCGTATTCGAGATGTCGAGCGCAATGCTGCGTTTGTTCCAGTTCAGATACTGAAACAAAAGGCTTTGTTCTGGCTCGGGAGCATCGGTCTTCAGTGGTGCAAGTCTACGGCCCGACTCGCCCCTGTGAGGAGGCTCTACTTTGATGACATCCGCATCATGATCACCCAGTAGACGCGCTGCAAAAGGTCCAGCAATACCTTGACTTAGGTCCAGTACGCGCACGCCATTAAGCGCGCCGTGGACCTGTTGCTTGGACGTTACGGGCGTATTCACTTTTCCTATACCTATAACTTTGGAGCAACGAAGGGGTAGGGGATAGGCTTGCCGCTTTTGTAGGGGAGGGCAACAACAGCGGTACCCGGCGTGGACTCTTTACCCGCGTCGTTGATGATGCCCAACTCTATATCGATAAGGCCAAAGTCTGGCGCCTCGCGTTTTCCCGTGACACGTCCCCAGACGCGCACAGTCTCTTCGACCAGATTCATCGCCCGAAACTGGAAGCTCGCTTTCCATGGCCAACCTTGCGGACCAGCCCAGTCAGCGATCAGTTGCATTACAAATTGCTGCTTAAGTGAGCCATTAATCAGCAAGCCGGGTAGTTTGTCGTGTTCTATTGCAAAGGGCTTGTCATAATGAATCTTGTGCCAGTTTTCCATGGCGGCTGACCAACGCATCAAGTGTGCCGTGGTCAAAGGCCCCTTTTCCAGGCCAGGTAGTTCGAGGCCAACCGCGACATCTTCAAAATAAGGTGTTTTGCCAAGCGCCATTTTATTTTCTCCGAATCTGTGTGCGACGTGTGCGGATCAGTAACTCGCCTTCGCCCGTGCGGTATTCCGACTCGGTCACGACCAGAACAATCGGACCTTTGCTAGTTTCTTTTTCAATGATGTCTGCATAGTGAGACACTAACTTAACCCTCTCTCCTCGCAGGGCGTAACGAAAAAACTCGATCTCAGAGCCGCCGTTCAGCAAGGCATAGCCATTTAGTGGTTCTATGTTTGGCAGGCCTTGTGAGCTTGTGGCAGCGACGATGCCGTCGAAGTCTGGATTCCGTGCGTTCGCTTGTATCGGATCTTCTGTTCCTAGGGGGCGTCGGAAAAGATGTGTTGGAAATAGTGGTGGCGCGACAGGACCGCCGTAACGTTCGTTATTCTCGCAGGCTTTCGCAAAGATTGGATCTTCATACATGATCGCCTGTGCGTAACGACGAACGGCACCGTGCTCGACCGGATCACATGCGATCTCGGTTTCGGACTTCATGCCAATATACTTTTTTAGTGAATCGGAAAATGCAGACATGCTGAACCTCTCCAGTTAAGCACAGGCAGTAATGACGATTGCCTGATGCTGCGTTGAATACTTGCGTTAAGCCTTTCCAGCAAGATACCGTTGCGGACTCATCGTAAATTTTGTGCGACAACCAAGTGAACACAAAAAATACCATTCCCCATCGTGAAATTGCCGAGTACCTTTCGACGGGTCTATTTCCTTGGCGCCAAAAGCCGTCTCTCCGGTTTTAGAATCTGCGCCTTCGATATCAATATTTTTTGAACAAACTGGACATTTCATGAAGCTACCTCGTACGAAATAGTTAAGCGGCCAAAGGAGGAACAGGGCCGCCAAGGACAACATTACCTGGGGTGTCGAGTAACGCACTCGCGATGCGCTCCCGATGCTCGAAGCTTGTGCCGAGGCGCATTGACCAAGCGGTAATCCGCCGTAGCCATAAGTGGAGATCAAATTCCATCATGAAGCCAATGCCGCCGTGGATGGACTGCGAGTTGCGTGCTACAGCAGGGCACTTCTCATTGCAAAACGCTTTGGCCTGTGACACTTCAACTTGAGCAGGCAGCCCATTATCCATTTTCCATAAGGCCTCATAGGCGAGCAACTCGCCTCCATCGATCCAGATGATCATGTCGGCACACATGTGCTGTATGGATTGAAACGCGCCGATTGGCTGACCAAAGGCTTCACGAAACTTTGCATGGTCTATTGCCATCTCGGCATCCATGCGCGTCGCGCCCAGCATTTGCGTGCAAAGCAATACTGTTGCTAGGTCAAGCAATTGCTCCATCGCCACCCAGCCCTGATGAAGTTTCCCAACTAATGCTGACTTCGGGACGCGGACTTGATTAAAGACAACTTCGCACTGCTGATCTTTTGCCAGAGTGCGTAAGGGCGTAGATGAGATGCCTTTAGTCTTTGTGTCAACTAAGAATAATGAAATGCCCTCGCTCGAGGCGTCCGAGGCCGCACTACGACAAGCGACTAGACAGTGGCTTGACGCCAAAAAATTATCGACAAACAGCTTTCTACCGGTCAATACAAAATCATCGCCGTCTGCGCGCGCTTGCATCTTGACCGAGCCCGGTACAAAACGGGGATCTTCTTCTGAGAATGCCCAAGTCAAAATCGTCTTGCCAGTACAGACGTCGGGGAGAATTTTTTCGCACATCGACTTACTCGCGTACCGCGAGAGAGTAATCGCGGTCACGGCGGTGCTGTGCAGAGGGACTGGAGCCACAGCCCGACCGATTTCCTGCAAGACCAGCCCTAAATAGGCAAGCGGTAGTGCTTGCCCGCCGTACTCTTCAGGAAGACACATTCCCGGCCATCCCATCTCGGCACACTTTTCCCACAGGGTCGGTGGATAGCCAAGCGGATCAAGTTCCATTTTTCGTACAAGCGCGGTTGAGCATTCCCCAACGAGGAATTCTCTAGCGCTCGTCACAACCATTTGTTCTTCTTCGGTTAGCAATACATCCATGATTCTTTCCTGTAACTGGTGCTATTTAGATTTCGCGCGGCGTGAGGAAGGTAACTCTAGTCCCCGCTTTGCCACTTGATCGCGCATAATCTGGACGCTGCCATGATTGATGCCAGACTGAAACGCACCCATGGTGTTGTGGGCGAATACACCGTTCTCAACGGCATGAGGCGAACCATTTAGTAAGGTCGCGTAGGGCCCTAACATTTGTGTGATGGCTTCTGTTGTGCGTACCCCATGCTCTGGTGACCATACCTTTTCCGCAGAACCTTCGTAGGTAAAGTTCCCGCCTTTTTCGACAATCGACATACTGCGCATAGTCATCAGGCGACAGATTTGTCCTTCGATCCAGAGCTCAGCTACTTTGTCACGTATTGCTGGGTTCTTTGCAGGCGCATAATCACCAAACGAATTGGCTTTAATCCAGTTGACGATATCCTCATCGCGTCGCACCGACCGCAGATAGCGAGACGCTCCGACCCGGTCTAGATTCAGTCCCATCGAGCCGACGCGCCAGCCTTGGTTTTCGCGCCCTAAGAGGCACGACTCATGAATGCGTACATTTTCAAAAAATACTTCGTTGCTACGCGCGTCGCCATAAGTGGTGCCGCGAGGTGCACGTGGATTGTTTTGAATCGTCCAAAGGGGGCGCACAGTTAAGCCAGGCGTATCCATCGGAAATAGGAAAATCGAAATGCCATCGTGTCGCGCGGCTTCGGGGTCGGTGCGCGCCATCAAATACATGTGCGTCGCGGTATGCGCTGCTGTGGTGTACATTTTCTGACCGTTGATGACGAAATGATCACCATCGCGTATGGCTCGACAACGGAGCGCCGCGAGGTCAGCGCCTGCATGGGGCTCCGTAAAGCCCAATGCAAAGGTGTATTCCATCGCGATTAGTTTTGGCAGGTAGTGACGCTTCTGCTCTTCCGTTCCTGCAGCCATGATCGCTGGCGCACCACTCCCAGCAAGGCCCATCTGTATGCCTGCTCGTTGGAACTCTTCCTCGATAATATTTTGACCAACGCGATCACCGCCGCCGCCGCCATATTCTTTTGGGTAGCTGTAGCCTAGCCAGCCTCGTTGACCAATCTTTTTAAAGACAGCGCTAACGAGCGGCCCTTTTTTGCCAGGATGGCGCTCGCTTTTCCCATTTTCGAGCGCTTCTTCGTCTGCATCGAGTTCCGCGTATACCTCGGCGGTGAGGTGTGTGCGAATAAAATCCAAAACCTCTGTACGCAGAGCTTGTTGCTCTTTGGTGTATCCAAAATCCACTGTGTGTCTCCCCAGTAGGCAGTACGGACTAATGTTTTTAATTGTTAGTCGCGAACGCCTATTGTTCTTTTTAATTTAACGGCGCTTTGTCGGAATTTATCCTAGCATAAAGGTTCTCTCGAATCACCCTATTTTAGGTAGACGAGGTAAATAGCGGTGGGTTTTCAAAATATGGACTTCCCGGCATTCGACGCCGTGCTCTTTTGGTTGCAGTGCTAAGGTTGACATGGCGCTCGACGGAATTTTTTGAAGGGAATGAGAACAATGAAAATATTATTTTTTAATGACTTTAGGCTGGGGATTTTGAAAGGTGATCAGGTGGTAGATGTCACCTCGGTAGTCGCCGACATTCCGCACCTAGGCCCACACGATTTGATTAATGGACTGATCGCGCATTTTGACGTGTACCGGCCCAAGATCGAGGCGTTCCTTATCGATGCAAAAGGGGTGCCGGTGACTTCGCTGCGTATTCGACCGCCCTTGCCGAAACCGGGTCATATCGACTGTATGGCCGTGAATTACATGGAGGATGGCACCCGAACCGAGCCGGCACCTATTAATGCCTTTCAAAAAGCTCCAGGCGCGATCATCGGGCCCGGAGATTCGATGGTTCTGCCTGACGTACCCGCTACGATTTTCGAGGGTGAAGCAGAGATCGCTTTGGTCATTGGAAAACGTGCAACGAACGTCGCGGCAAAAGATGCCATGAATTATATTTTTGGCTATGTGAACTTCATCGATGGATCGGCGCGTGGGCTAGGTCCTGAAGGTAATATTTTCTTCAAGATGAAGTCGCGCGATACGTTCGCACCGATCGGACCTTACATTGTCACTGCCGATGAAATTCCTAATCCACAGAAGTTACAAATTCGCCTGTGGAATAACGGAAAGTTGATGCAGGATTTCAATACAGATGACATGGCGCACAACATACCTCGCTGCATTGAGTGGATTAGCTCTATCCATACGTTAGAGCCAGGGGATATTGTCGCGACCGGAACTAATCACCGTGGCCTCAACCCCTTTATGGACGGAGATGTGATCGAGTTGGAGACAGAGGGCTTGGGGCGTTTAACGATTAATGTGCGCGATGATCTGAAACGCACCTGGGCACGTCAGACTCGACTGGAACGACAAGAGGCGAAGCAGCCCGGAGTGCACACCCCGCAATTAAGCGGGAAGTACACCCCAGCACCAAAGTAGTCAGTGCATGGTGACCAAAAAAGCTTGGAGTTTAACTCCAAGCTTTTTGAGCAACTGCACTACGCGCAGCGATACGACCAAAAGCAAAGCACTCGCCGATATTCCCGGTCCCCTGGTACAAATAACTAAAGATCGAACCGAGCTCGCCTGCGCTGTATAGGCGAGGGATAGGGGTTCCGTCCGGGCGGACGATTTCGGCACGAGCGTTGCGACGTGGACCGCCTTGTGTATTGAGCATGGAGGGTGAAAGTTCTACTGCGTAGAACGGACCTGCGCCAAAGGGTTGGAACATTTTGGTGCGACCAAAGTCGGCGTCTGTTCCTGCTGCCACCGAAGCATTCCAACGTGTGGCGGTCTGGTCCAAACTTCCCTCCGGTAGATCCAGCAGTTTTGCCAACGCTTCTAAAGTCGGGGCCGTTTTGATCCAGCCCTTACCCAGTTCTGCTTTATTGTCCTTGCTCCACGTGTAGCCGCTCATGATTTGTGTCCAGCCATGGGTTGGCTTTCCATCGTAAATCGGGCCGTCGTTCATCATGGCTTGGTCAAAGACCATATACATCGGACAGGGGGTGCGCAGGGCATACCACTTGCCATGATGCTCAACTTTGCCATGTCTTGTTTTGTACTTTTCGTCGGTAAAGCGTTTCCCATCGGGCCCGACTACAACCATGCCACCTGCTGGCTCATGTGAAAAATGCAAGGCCATCATGGAAAACGTTGTGGGATAGTCCGGCACTTTGAGCGCCATAGACGGACCCGCAAAGTTATTCATGTGCCAGAGATCAGCGCCTAGCTCCATCGCCATGCGCACACCGTCACCCTCATTAAAAGGACTTCCCGATGTGTAGCAATAGGGCACGCCAGTGAGATAGTTGCGAATCATCTCTTGATTATTTTCGAAGCCGCCACAGGTCAGGACAACGCCTTTACGCGCCTTGATGTTAATTGACTTGCCTTTGTGATTTGCCACTACGCCGATGACTTCTTGTGTCAGAGGATCTTGTATTAAGCGGGTAGCCGGGCATTCGTAGCGCACCTCAATGGGGCGAGCACGAACAGCCTCAGCCAACATTTCCCATGTCTTTGAATAACCAAGGATATCGCCATGGTGAAACTTGTGCACCGAATCGGCACCCGGAAGATCAGGAAATTCGATTCCCACTTTATGTTGATGCTCTTGTGGGTCGCCGCCAATCGAGGTGAGCCATTCGTTGTTTTTGCACATTTCTTCCGACCAGACTTTAACCATGTCTTGCGGTACGGTGTAAGGCCCACACAGTGCATTTAAGTAGGTGGCTGCGCCCTCGGGTGTAGAGGTATTGAGATAGCCCTGCGCGGCGACACGCGTGTTGCCGCCCTCCTGTCCCTCGGGCGCCTTGTCCAGCATGATCACGGAAGCACCTGCTTCGACCGCAGTGATTGCTGTGGCTGCACCCGCTCCACCAAAGCCCACAACGACGAGGTCTGCCGTCGCGTCCCAGGTGATATTTTGAGGGTTAATTTGCTTCATATTTTGATCCTGTTTCAATTATCTAAGTGTCATGCCAGCGTCGGTAAAATATTTTTTGTACCACTCAATTTCGGCTGGAAATTTATCTTGTACAGACTTACCATCTTCGTAGGCATAGTCAAGATTGTATTTGTCCAACAACTTTTTAAATTCAGGCGTGTCTGAGACCTGTTTGAATGCTGCAGTAAGTTTTACGGCTATTGGGTCTGGCAGTCCTGCCGGAGCTATAACAATCATTCCGTTTGGCGGATTAGTTGGTGGACAGCCAATGTCCTTCATGACAGGAATGTCGGGGCGTTTAGGGTCTCTAGCATCTACGTGAAAAGTAACGAGCTCGCGAAACGTGCCTTGCTGAACCAGAGGGATGTGCGAGCCAGACCCCGCTATAAAGTCGACGTGCTTTCCCATTAGAGCGGTGTTGGCAGCAGAACCACCTTTTGTCGGAACGTGTTTAAACGTTAAGCCCTTGCAGCGTGCGAAGGACTCCACGCCGATTTGCTGTTGCGTGTTTGGGCCGCTCGACGCATAGGTCATTCCTGGATTCTTTTTTGCATGTGCAACGAAGTCATCGACCGTTTTCCAAGGTGAGTCCGCCGGAACAACGAGCCCGCCAATGTAAAAGGTGTACTGCATCAGGACGCGGAAGTCTTTGGGTGTGTAGGCAAGCTTCATTAGAAGCGGGCGTACCGTAATGGAACCCGTTGAGGTCACCAAGAGGGAGTAGCCATCGGGCTTCTTGCTTGCAAGCAATCCGTTTGCAACGGTCGCTCCACCACCACCTTTATTCTCAACGGTAATTGGGACACCCAATATCTTTTCAGCACCTTGTGCCAGAGCACGGGCGGTGACATCGGTTGTGGCGCCTGCCGCAAACGCGACGTACAAGGTAATCGGCTTGTCAGGGTACTGCGCTTGGGCTGCTGCAGGAAGTATCAAGGAGGTTAAGAGAGCTCCGGCTACTCCAGTGGCGCGTAAGGCTGATTTGATTTTCATTTGCGTCCTCAGTAAAGAGATGGATAAGTTGTGTTAAGCATTTTCATCGGCAGTAGCCGCCAAGGCACTGCGTTTCTTGCGGATGCTTGGCATTACTGCCGTAATAAGCAGTACGAGTGAGACAAACAGAAAGCCTGCAGCGATCGGACGTGTGACGAAAATCGACATGCTCCCCCCAGATATGATGAGTGACTGGCGCAGTGAGTCTTCCAGTATGTTCGTTAAAACGAAAGCAAGAATTAACGGCGCCGGCTCGTATTCAAACTTACGCATCAAGTAGCCGATCACACCAAAAAACAGCATCAGGTACAAGTCCATTTCACTGCCATTGATCACGTAGGCGCCTATCAGTGCAATAAAAAGGATAAGTGGAAAGAGCACGGCGTACTGAACTTTTAGCAAACGTACCCAAAGACCAATTAAGGGTAGATTAAGCACAAGCAGCATGATGTTGCCAACGTACATGCTCGTGACTGTTCCCCAAAAAAGCTGAGGATTTTTTTCAATCATCATGGGGCCTGGTGTGATGCCATGAATAAGCAATGCGCCGAGCAAAATTCCCATGACTGCGTTCGCTGGGATGCCCAGAGTTAGCAGCGGAATAAAAGCGGCTTGGGCGGCTGCATTGTTGGCAGATTCTGGCCCGGCCACGCCGGCGATAGCCCCATGACCAAAGGTTTCAGGGTGCTTGGATAGGCGCTTCTCAACACCATAAGAAATGAAGGAAGCGAGAACCGCTCCACCGCCTGGCAAAATGCCAAGACAAAAACCGGTAATCGAGCCGCGCGCAATAGGCATCGCCGAGTCTTTCCAGTCTTGTTTGCTAGGCAAAAGATTTTTGACTTGTTTGACTACAACACTTTGCTTGATCGTTTGCTCGACATTGAGCAATATCTCGGACACGCCAAACAACCCCATCGCGAGCGGGGCGATGCCAATACCGTCGATGAGATCTGGGATGTCAAAGGTAAACCTCGGCATGCCAGTCATTGTGTCTAGCCCAACCATGCCGACTAAGATGCCGACCCCTGCCATCATCAGTGACTTCACCATTGATTTTTGCGCGAGGTAGGTCAGAATAATCAGACCCATAATCATCAAGGCAAAATATTCGGGCGGTCCGAACCTGAGCGCAATGGCTGCTAACGGTGGTGCCAAAAGCATCAAGCCGATGATGCCCAAGGTGCCCGCAATAAACGAGCCGAAGGCGGAGATGCCAAGCGCAGGGCCTGCACGGCCTTTGAGTGCCATTTGGTGGCCATCAAGCATCGTGACAACCGAGGCCGCTTCGCCGGGAATACCCACCAAGATGGATGTCGTGGAACCCCCATACTGTGCGCCGTAGTAGATGCCAGAAAGCATGATGATGGCCGTGACCGGGGAGATGCCAAATGTAACGGGCAAAAGGATGGACATCGCACCGACAGGTCCCAGCCCAGGCAACACGCCAATCAGTGTGCCAATCAGAACGCCTAAAAAACAAAACAGGAGGTTATGTGGTTGAAAGGCGACCGATAAGCCGGTGAGTAGGTTGTCTGCGAAATCCATGTGTGCGTTCTCTCGTCAGAAACCGAAAATTCCCGCGGGAAGCGAGATGTTCATGAAGAACTTGAAGACAACGTAGGTCGTTCCGATTGCAATGGATGGCACGAGTAGACACAGTTTCCAGCTTAGACCCTCAAGCCAGCGCATGATGACAATGAGAAGCACTAGGCTGCAGACAAAAAAGCCGAGTTTTTCAAATGAGAGGATAAATAGTGTGATTAGAAGGGTGATTGCCACCGCCCGTTTCCACTTTTTGCCTTTCCAAAGGTCTGTCACGCGCTTGGAGGTCGTTTGATCCTCACGATAAGACTGAACAATGATGATTAGGGCCATACAGCTGACGAAGCTGCCAGCCACGAAAGTCAGAAAGCCCGAGCCGGGCTCTTGCATTGTGCCGAGTTCTAGGTCTAGCCCGCCGTATATTGCGGCGCAGCCAAAAAGAAGCCAGAAGAGGGCCCCAGTTCTTTCCGCGTTCATCGAGAGCTGCACTGCATCGTTGTCCCCTAATATCTTCTTTTTCTTGTCGGCAATCCTAGGTCTAAGCGTACTCCTTGTCAATCAGGCACTTCCAAGGCGTCGTATCCTGACTAAGGGCCGTTTGATCACATATTGGAAGTGTCAACGGCCTGCGTTGACATCGACTTGGCGCTGGTATTACTCTGAATCCAATTATTTGTCGTTTCAAGTCGCTTACGCGACACACACTTATAAATAGGAGCAAACATGTCAGACTTGCCAAAGCGCGTACGTATCCTGGAAGAAGGCCCTCGCGAAGGGATGCAGATTGAGAAAGGTCCGATTCCGACTTCACGCAAAATCGAATTGATCGATAGCCTTTCTGAGACCGGACTTGAACAAATCCAAGTGACCTCTTTCGTGAGCCCAGCAGCTGTTCCCCAGATGGCTGATGCGCCAGAGATCGTCGCTGGTTTTAAGCGCAAGCCTGGTGTGCGTTACACAGGCCTGTGGCTAAACGACAAGGGACTTGAGCGCGCAATCGCGACACAAAAACTGGACATTCGCGGTTCGCTGTCCCTCACCGCCTCTGAAAAATTCTTGCTGCGCAATCAGAAACGCACGCTCGTTCAAAACGTTGAGGCCGTCCGCTCGATGATTGGGATGTTCAATCACTACAAGGTGCCAATTAATCGCGCTAGCATCATGGCTGTTTTTGGTTGTAACTTTGAAGGGGATATTCCGGTATCGCGCATATTGGATTTAATCCAGACCTTTCATGACCTGGCGGATGAGCACAAGTTCAAGCTCGAAGTTCTGTCGCTAGCGGACACGATGGCGTGGGCGACACCTGGCTCGATTCGCAAGGTGGTCGGTGCGGTACGTGACAAATATCCTGATCTGCAGTTGTCCCTGCATTTGCATGACACGCGCGGCATGGGGATCGCAAATGCCTATGCTGGTATGGAAATGGGCGTCGCAATTTTTGATGCGGCTGTCGCTGGCTTGGGTGGATGCCCCTTCGCATCGCATTCGGGCGCCTCGGGTAACGTCTGCACAGAAGATCTCGTCTTTATGTGTCACGAGATGGGCATCGAAACAGGCATTGATCTAGAGAAACTGATCGAGTCCGCATTGCTTGCTGAGCAAGTAGTGGGTCACCCCCTGCCTGGTTCTGTCATGAAAGGAGGCTCGCTCAATAAATTGCGTGAGAAGGTTAAGGCTTCTATGGCTGCGAACGCTTAAGCGAGGAAATCCATCATGACCGATATCACACGCGACCTCGGTCGCTTTGTCGCAAGTTTAAAGTTTGAGCAGATTCCTAAGGATGCGCTTGAAGTTATTTATACCGGCTTTGCCGATTGCGTTGGTGTGATGTTGGCCGGCAGGGAGGAGCCACCCACTCGGATATTGACTGAAGTACTTGCTCCGCAGCCCGGCCCTTCGACGTTGCTATTCGGCTCACAGACGGCAAGTGCGCCAGATGCGGCTTGGATTAATGGCGTTGCTGCCCATGCGCTGGACTTTGATGATGTTGCGCTCAAGGGTCATCCAAGCACGGTACTCGTGCCAGCTATTTTGGCAGAGGCGCAGGCGCTGGGCTCATCGGGTCGCGATATGGTGGTTGCATACGCGGCAGGGTACGAGGTTTGGGCCGAACTCGCTCGGCGCGATCCTGATCATTACCACACCAAAGGATGGCATCCCACCGGCATCTTAGGTGCGATCGGCTCGGCAGCTGCGTGCGCATCGTTAAACAAGCTAAATGCAGAGCAGTGCGCGATGGCAATCTCGATGGGTGCGTCGCAAAGTGCTGGCACCATGGCAAATTTCGGCACGATGACTAAGCCGTTTCATGCAGGGCGCTCCGCCCAATCGGGTGTCATGGCAGCACGCTTGGTGAAGGCAGGTTTTACGTCATCGACGGATGCGTTGGAGCATCCTCAAGGCTTTTTGTCTGCAGTATCTCCCGGCGGTCGCTTTGACGTGTCAAGTCCTGTACAAGCAGGTAACCCTTGGAAACTGGCGATCAGTAAGCTGTCGGTTAAGAAGTATCCTCTGTGCTTTTGTACACATCGTGCGCTCGATGGCATGTTAGACCTTGTGGCAGAACATGCCATTAATGGTGAAGAGATCGAATCGATTACCGCGATGACGAGTGCGCGCAACACCAAGGTTTTGCGTAATCACAATCCTCAAACTGGGCTCGAAGCAAAGTTCAGCATGGAATTTGCGATGGCGTCGTGTGTTGTCGCTGGACGTGCCGGGTTGACTGAGCTAGTCGATGATTTCGTCGTACGCCAAGATGTACAAGACCTGATGAAAAAAGTGATGGTTATCGCCGATGAAAAGGAGCATCCTAACCTGCCGGGCTATTCGCCCTTCGATCTAGTCACCGTCAAACTGAAGGACGGAAAGACAATTGAAAGTCGTCAAGTAGTCGCTGTGCGTGGCGGTCCCGATTTGCCCCTCAGTCGCGAGCAATTGTGGGCGAAGTTTGAGGACTGTGCACGTGTTGGACAAGTTGAGTTTTCTTCCCGTCAACTGTTTGATGCATTGATGTCTCTTGATAAGATCCCGCGCGTATCCGATTTGCCTGGACTCGCCTCAGGTAAAAAATAAAAGCGGATAAAAAAAGGCGGCCCGTGCAAAAGCGCGGGCCGCCTTCTTATTGATACTTACTACGAGCGATTAGCCTACGTGTTTACGCAGCAATTCGATTGTGCGTTCGCGCGCCAATTTTGCAGATGCCGCATCATAGGAGCCCCGTTGGTCGCAGTTAAAGCCATGACCAGCTGGGTAGAAAAAGCTTTGCTCTTTGGGATAGGCAGCTGCTACGACTTTTGCCTGCTCGAGTGTGATTGAGTGATCTGTTTCACCAAAATGGAACATGACTGGGCACTTTGGAGTTTCCTTCAGGAAATTCGGAATTGCGCCGCCGTAATAAGGTGCTGAGCAGCTCAGACCCGCGACACGCCCTGCTGCGAGCCAAGCAAGCACGCCGCCCCAGCAATAGCCTACGATTCCAGCCTTCCCCGCTGCCTTGCCGTACTCCAGTGCAGCGGCGACATCTAGCATAGCGTCATCGAAGCTGATTTTTTTCATGATCTCAACGCCGGCAGCGATATCGGGCTGAGTGTAGCCTGCGTCGTACTTGCGCTGGCCGCGATCAAAAAATGCGGGTGCTATAGCCATGTAGCCATCTTGTGCATAGCCATCGGTGACGGATTGAATATGGCTGTTCACACCAAAGATCTCTGGTGCGATTACAACGAGTCCACGAGGTTTGCCTGAGGGCTCGGCAACGTAAGCGTCAAATTGGTGGCCGTCTGAAGCCTTTAGTTGTACGAATTTACCCATTTGTATCTCCTGTTAGCGCAATGCTGCGGTATGGTGTGTCGTGAATTATAGGCACAGTTCAGCCTAGGCATCGCTAAAATCTTATTGGGAAAGACGCCTAAGCACATAAGTGCGAGGTTGCAGCATAGAGGATGAGAGGCTTTTTGTGCAACACCGCGCAACAAGCGTCTTCGCCCGAATCCAGCTACAGCAGGGCTCGGGCGAACAAGCGATGCGCCGCGCGGGAATGCGCGGCGCTAGGCTTTAGTTTTCGTATGCAGATTCGCCGTGCGAATTGATATCCAAACCTTCGCGTTCCTGATCTTCAGGCACACGGATACCAAACAACATGTCCGCGATCTTAAAGGCGATATACGCAACGACAGCAGACCAAACCAAGGTAACGAGTACACCCTGCGTCTGAAGCCATACTTGACCAGGGATTGAGTACTCTGGGGATGCCGCATTGGTGATGTAATCAAAAATTCCAGTGCCGCCCAAAGCTGGTGCTGCAAATACGCCCGTCAATATTGCACCGAGAATTCCGGCAACTCCGTGAATGCCGAAGACGTCTAAGCTGTCGTCGGAGCCAAGCATGCGCTTGAGGCCACTGACGCCCCACACGCAAGCAAAGCCGGCAACGGCGCCAATCGCCAGCGCACCCATTGGTCCGACAAAGCCTGCCGCAGGAGTAATTCCAACTAAGCCAGCCACACAGCCTGAGGCGGCGCCCAGCATGGAAGGCTTGCCTTTCAATACCCATTCAGCAAAGGTCCAACCCAATACGGCTGCGGCGGTTGCTAACAAGGTGTTTGCGAA
This sequence comes from Zwartia hollandica, assembly GCF_019923725.1. GTDB lineage: Bacteria > Pseudomonadota > Gammaproteobacteria > Burkholderiales > Burkholderiaceae_B > Zwartia > Zwartia hollandica. The sequence continues at coordinate 71,063 of NZ_JAHXRI010000006.1, read as the reverse complement.
GGCCAAAGCAGCAGTACCGTTCGCTTCGAGTGCCGAGCCAGCATTAAAACCAAACCAACCAAACCACAGCAAAGATGCACCCACCATCACATGAACCATATTGTGTGGCTTCATCGGCTCTTTACCGAATCCAATGCGCTTGCCGATCACGAAAGAGCCAACCAAGCCAGCGATTGCTGCGTTGATGTGAACAACGGTACCGCCTGCAAAATCTAATACGCCTTTTTGAAACAACCAACCAGCTTTGGCGGTCACGGCTTCAAGCGATGCTGCATCCTTGATATCGTCTGGACCAGGCCAGGACCAAACCATGTGAGCGATCGGCAGATACGAGAACGTGAACCAGATCACCATAAATACTAAGATGCCTGCAAATTTTGCACGCTCCGCGAAAGCACCGACAATCAGGCAGCAGGTAATTGTGGCAAATACACCTTGAAAGGCCATAAAGATCAATTCAGGAATGACAACGCCCTTGCTGAAAGTTGCTGCAACGGATTCTGGTGTGAGTCCTTTAAGGAAGAGGCGATCAAATTTGCCAATGAAAGCGTTGCCTTCGGTAAACGCAAGGCTATAGCCATAGATGGACCAAAGAACGATGATCAACGAAAAGACCACCATACACTGAACCAATACCGACAATACGTTTTTGCTGCGGGTGAGACCGCCGTAAAAAAGTGCCAAACCTGGCAGAGTCATGAGCATGACCAGCGCCGTACAGATCAACATCCAAGTGGTATCACCCTTGTTTGGCTCAAGCGCTGCTGCCACCGCTGTGAGGGGTAAAGTTGCCGCAGCAAGCAGACCCGTTGCGAGTAGATTTTTAATAGTATTAGACACGTTACACCTCATGTTTAAAGTGCTGAAGCACCGGTTTCACCGGTACGAATGCGGACCACATGCTCAATGGGCGAGACAAATATCTTTCCGTCACCGATTTTTCCGGTACGGGCGGATCTTTCGATCGCATCAATCGCGGTCTCAACTAAGTCGTCCGACACGGCGACTTCCAGTTTTATCTTCGGTAGGAAGTCGACCGAGTATTCAGCGCCACGATAGAGCTCAGTGTGGCCCTTTTGACGACCAAACCCTTTAACTTCGGTGACGGTGACACCTGAGACGCCGATGCCAGATAGTGCAGTACGAACCTCATCAAGTTTGAAGTTTTTTATGATTGCTGTGATTAGTTTCACGAGTAGCTCCCTGAGATTTAAAACGTTTTGGTCAACGAGATCAGGAATCCCGCTTTACCAAGATTTTGTGCGTTGGGGTTCATATAGGCCCCGTTTTTTGCATTCGTGCCGACGTACGCAACGGCACCTGCGAAGCCGCTACCGAAGTCTTTTGTCACGCCAAGCTTCCAATCGGTATAGGAAAAGAGACTGGCGTTTGAAACACTGCCGTCTGCGACACGACCAGCAACGGCTTGATAACCTACATGTCCGTTCAGAGAAAGACCCCACACGCCAGTGTCGTAGTTAACGGTTAGGTCCGTATAGTTAGAGCCGGTGCTATTGAAGGCTCCAAAAAGAGGTGTGACGGCATACGAAAATTTCACATACCCTGTGAAGGCATTGAAGGTGAAGTTCTGGGCGATGTAGAGTTCAGTTGTGTTGGGGTTTGTTGCGAAGGCAGATAAATTAGAGGTGGGGTAGTAGTACTGGAGTACACCAACGTCTGCAGCAAACCCTTTGGACCATTCGTGTTTAAAGCCTGCGTAAAAATCCATTTCGATCGGTGCCGAGGCACTATTGCCGAGCGTGGAGGCGGCATCAGAGATCCAACTAATGGAAGAGTTCCAGTTGCCGATGTAGAAGCCACTGGAGTGCGCGTAGTCGAAGCCACCTTGAATAGCCGGCTGAAAGTTTGATTGGGAGATGCCACGATAGCGATAGTCGCTTACAAGCGTGAGGTTTGCGGTGAACGGCCCAGGTGCTGCAGCTTCTGGAACAGCGGCTGGTGTTGATTGTGCAAAGGCGCTTGCGCCCAAGCTGCAGGCGGCAAACATGGCGGCGGCAGATAGCGAGGTAGCGGTACGTGTGTAGAAGGTAGTCATAGAGCCCCCAAAGATTTGACGGAAAATCAGGACTTCGGGAGGTACTCAAGCAAATCCCATGCCAGCCCGTATGGGGCTAGCTAATGGGAAAGCAGTGGGGAATTGAGCGGCGTATCAGAGCGATGCGCCAGAAGAGGGAAACCAATTGCACCATATTGGTGCAATTGGTTTTTTACTTAGTCGGCAGTCATTTTTGTTCGGATGATCACATCCTTCCACTTCGCAGTTTCAGCTTTGATGAACGCGCCGTATTGCTCGGGAGTGCTGCCCACGACAATGGTGGCTTGATCCACGATGCGTTTGTTGACGTCGGGCATCGCTAAAACTTTTGCAACATCCTGAGAGACCTTGTCAACGATTACTTTAGGGGTGCCCGTCGGTGCCATAAAGCCGAACCAAGCGGTAATCTCAAACCCCTTAACACCAGACTCGATCATGGTTGGAACATTTGGCTGGGTCGAAGACCGAACGTCACTTGTGATTGCAAGGGCTTTCAATTTGCCAGCATTCAAATGTGGCAACAGTACGGGAGTGTTATGAATCAAAAGATCAATCTGCCCGCCTAGCCCGTCGGTTGTCATCTGTGCACTTGACTTGTAGGGTATGCCCACCAACTCAATTCCAGCCACGAGATTCAGCAGTTCCCCTGTCAAATGTTGAGTCGTGCCGGGACCTGCTGTTCCGTAACGGATTTTGCCAGGATTCTTTTTTGCCAGGGCAATCAAATCTTGAATGTTGTTTGCTGGATGTGTCGGTAGTACCGTGATCCAGTTCGGTGTCTTAGTTGCCAGGCTAACGGGGATCAAATCCTTTTCGGGACTGAAGGACATCTTAGTTGGCATCAGGCTCGGTGCAACCGCGATTGGTCCAATGGTGTTGTAGAGATAGGTATAGCCATCCGGGGCGGCCTTTGCCACGCGATCGGCACCAATGAGGCCACCAGCACCGACAATGTTTTCTACAACGACAGGTTGACCCCACATCTCGCTTAATTTTTGGCTAATCAGACGGACTTGTCCGTCTGGTGCGCTACCAGGAGGAGCGGGAACGATCATGCGGACGGTTTTCTCTGGCCACTTGCTTTGTGCTGAGGCGTCGTCTGCGGTCATGAGTCCATAACCCAGCACACTAGCCGTAAGTGCAAGGGATAAGCTGCGAGTAAGATTTTTTTTCATGTTGTCTCCATTAGCTCAGTAGAATTGACTGATAAATAATTCTAAACGCCCTTGGTAGGTCTTAGGACCGCTCGCTTTCCCTAGTGAAGGAAGCGCCTACAAGGCGATCAATCGGGCTTATCCCGCTTCAGAATTTCTGGGTTGTGCTCGCCAAGCTTAGGTGGTTTGCGCCCGGGCTGACCGGGGGTAGCCGACAGCTTGATAGGCAGCCCTAAGCCTTGATAGTCAGGGCGTTTGACCCGCATGTCGCGCGCCACGACGTGGGCTTGTTCAAGTGCTTCGGCGACATTGTGAACCGGACCGGCTGGGATACCGATATCCATCAAACTCTTACAAAGCTCAGCGCGTGTAAATGGTTTGAGCGCTTCATCCATTGCCTGATGCAACACTTCGCGGTTTTCAATTCGACTCATGTTCGTTTGAAAGCGCGGGTCTATTGCAAGATCGTCACGACCAATCTTCTTACAGAATTTAACGAATTGTGCATCGTTCAGTATGCCTAAAAACATTTGCCCATCACCCACATCAAATCGGTTGTAGGTTGGGATATTCGGATGGGCATTGCCCCATAAGCCTGGAGTCTTTCCTGACGCCATCCAGTTCACTGCATGGGGGATCAGTAGACTAAGCGCAGTATCAAACAACGTGGCATCAACCCGTTGACCGTGACCGATTCGTGCGCGCGCCAACAGAGCCATCGTGATGCCAGCAAAAGCGTTATATCCCGTCACAATATCGACAATCGGTATGCCGGTGCGCATGGGTCCAGTATTGATGTCTCCATTGATGCTCATGAGGCCACACATGGCCTGCAGCACTGCGTCGTAACCGGGTTGCCCCCCCAACGGGCCCACTGCGCCAAAACCAGAAATGCCGCAATAAATGAGCTGTGGAAACTTCTTTGATAGAGATGCCTCGTAACCTAGGCCCCATTTCTCCATCGTGCCTGGAACAAAGTTTTCAATCAGTACATCGGCTTGAACCAAGAGTGCCTCAATCACGGCGCGATCGTCGTGTTTGCTCAAGTCGAGTTCGAGGCTCCGCTTTCCCCGATTTAATGCAGAGAAATAGGCAGCTTGTCCGGGCTCAATGAAGGGCGGGCCTAAGTGTCGCGTTTCATCGCCAAGCCGCGACTCAACTTTAATCACGTCAGCACCGTGATCCGCCAACATTTGTGAACAGAGTGGCCCTGCGACAACTCTGGAGAGATCTAGGATGCGTACGCCCGCCACGGACCCTGTTGCATGATCGCGATCTAACCATGCGTGAGGATGTATGGGGACGTTCATAGGACTTAGCCTCGACTTGGAAGTTGAACGATCGCGGAGCCTAATACAGACAGCTCGTCATTTTGATTATGTGCCTCTTGTGCAATCGCCACGAGGTGCCTGTCGCCCTCTTTGTACTTGCGTGTGACTTTTGCCTTGATAAACAACATATCTCCTGCTGGATTATGCCGACGAATTTTACAGTCGGCTTGACGCAAGAATCCATCGTCGCCCATCCAGTTTGTGAGTTGATGCGTGAGCCAAGAACTACGTTCTGGGCCGTAGTCATAAGCGCCTGGCGCTCCGACTTCAAGAGCAAACTCCTCTTCCCAGTGCACACGTTCGGGCACGTCTGGCACGCCAAAGCGATTCTTGATGCCTACGCCTGGGTGTGCATCAATCAGCTGCCAGGCCAATTTATTTGCGCGGATGTACAGGCCACCCCAGCCTTGTGCATAGGCAATGAAGCCCGTAACGGTCATCGGTCCCTTGAACAAAACGGGAAGTTCTTCACCTTCGGCAACATCCTCCCAGTATCGTGGTGTTGCGCCTCGAATCTCTTCATTCGCGTACAGCTTGTAGGCCTCTTTGATTTCCTCGTCTGAGTAAGCAACCTCTCCTTTCTCCGCAAGGGCCTTATATTTTGTGCCTTTTTCACGTGCGTGATCGCGCTCAGTACGGAAGCACCAGCTATCCGCCTCGGCAAGCTTGTCACCTGTTTGATTGAAGAAGTCGACATGATAGATTTGCTGAACGGCCTTGCCAGCGAAGCGTGTTTCATGTTCGATGCAATCTTTAAGATATGCTTCAGTGCTGATTACGTCATTACGCTGCGCATGCTTATGCCACGTCCAGTCTGAGCCAGACCACATTGCATGTACACCGGGCAAGCCACCGACATACCCCGAAACGATACGACTCGTCGAGTACAAAAAGCTTGGAAGCGCGATGATGCCACCGTGGCTCGTTTTCGCAGCATAGGCTGGGTCGCACCACAGCGGATTGTCGTCACCGATACCGTGCGCATAGTGTCGAATGTTATCCCGGGTCGCCTCGTAGCACCAAGGCTCAGCCGTTGCGCCGATCTTGACGCCAATACGTCGTCTTAGGTCATCAAGACCCTCTTGCGTAATCTTTGGAAAGTTTCGTTGCCCGGCGGGTGATGATGACATGCCTATCTCCAGATCATTTAAAAATGATGAATGTTGTAAGTGGTTCGTTAATCAAGGCGTCGATGCGGTCGCGAGATGCACCGCATGAGCTTCCCGTAATTTCTTGCGGTGAACTTTGCCTGCTGGTGTTTTAGGTAGCTCCGCAAGGAACTCAATATGCCTAGGGTATTCGTGTTGGCTTAAGCCATTACGCACAAGATCTTGAATTTCCTTTCGGAACAAGTCATCTCCCTTGCGTGAAGACACGACGTAGGCTTTGACCGCCTGTCCGCGCAGCGTGTCGGGCACGCCGATTGCAGCCGCCTCTTTGACGTCGGGGTGTTTTAGGATTGCATCTTCGATTTCGACCGCACTCATCGTCCAGCCAGCAGAAATAATGACATCGTCTGCTCGGCCACCATGAAAGAAGTACCCGTCAGCATCAACGCGTGCGAGATCTTTTGTTGCAAGCCACTGGCCCTTGCGCCAAACCATCAAGTCACCCGACACCCCGGGTGGGCAGGGATTGCCCGTCGAATCTTGCACTTGTACTTGCGCCCCAGGGATGGCTTTGCCCAAAGAGCCGCGCTTGACGGTAAAGTCCTCTGCGCCGGGGTAACTAACCAAAATCACACCTATTTCGGTCGTCCCGTACATACTGCATACAGGTAGGCCAAAGGTTTGTTCAATAAAATCTTCTGTCGCACTGTCGATCGGCTCACCAGTAAAAGACATCTTTTCTAGGGCGTACCGATACTCTTTCGCCACGCCCGAGTTTTTCATCATGCGATAGTGCGTTGCCGCAGCTGAAATATTCGTAAATTGATGCTCTTGCAGCCCTCGCAACAGAGTTTTGGCATCAAATTTTCCGGCAAAGGCACCTACCGTTAACCCAAGTGCCATGGGGGCGAGCGTTCCATGCCAGAGTCCGTGTCCCCATGCCGGTGAGGAGGGACACATGTAGCGATCGCCTGGTCGCAATCCTGTCCCGTATAGCGCTGCAACCATCAGCGTGACGATTGAACGGTGCTTGTGCCGGACCGCTTCAGGAAGTTCTCGAGTAGTACCTGAGGTGTATTGGAAGATCGCATAATCTTCCGCAAGGGTGCTGGCCTGAAACGACCCGGAGTAATCATCGAGATGGCATATAAAAGTGGCATCTGCTAACACTGAACGTTTACGCATTGATGGATCGACAATTTCCATCTTCTCGGCGTTGGTAATAAGAAGAGCCGGTGAACAGTCCTGCAGACGAAGTCGTAGCCCATCGGGACCGAAAAGCGTAAACAGGGGAACTGCAATGGCGCCGGCCTTAATGATGCCGAAGATAGACGCGTAAAAAGCAAGCGAGGGTTCGAGCATGACAGCCACTCGGTCGCCGGGTTCGACGCCACGAGCTTGCAGAAAATGTGCGACTTGCGAAGACCGTTGCGAAAGCTCTTGGTAAGAAATAACCTCGTCAGGGCCGTCTGCGCGAACCACAATTACGGCGGTTTGCTTGGAGGCCGCATAGCGATCAACGCACTCATGCGCAATGTTTAGCTTCTGCCGGTCGCCATCAAAAAGCTCCCATAGCTTGTCAGAGGAAAAAAATTTCTGAGCATCGGCGTAAGACGTGTATTCGGTGAGGCGAGTCATGTTTAGTCGCACGGTAGGGTGACACGGTGGATGACTCAATGTAACGAGACACTCTATTATTGTCAAATAAGAACGCTTATTGTATTAGTACAATAAAATGATTATGATAATGCATATGATTAAGCAAACAACAAAGCGGCCTGCGGCAACGCCCCAGCCCAAGCCAGTGGTGCGCACAAGGGCCGTTCCCGCTGTTTCCCGAGCAATCGCAATTTTGCGGTTATTGGGCAAAGTGAAGGAGCCTATGGGCGTTAATGCAATCGCCCAGGCCCTGGACTTGATCCCCAGCACTTGCCTGCATATCTTGCGCACCCTGGTCGATGAAAAACTAATATCCGTCGATCGCGACACCAAGCGGTACCGACTAGGAATGGGAGTGCTCACCCTTGCGCGCAGTGCACGCGAGGCAAACGCTTTTCCATTAACAGTTCAGTCTGGGCTCGATCGGCTTTCCTCAAAGTGGGGAGTGACGGCGATTGGCGTTGACGTGACCGATCAAGAGCAGATGGTGGTGGTTGCACTTTCTCGATCAAGCTTGCCGTTTCGATTACATGTGGATGTCGGCAGCGTATTCCCAGCATTGCTCAGTGCGACTGGACGACTTGTCGCTGCGTTCGGTGGACAGCCAATGCCTGAGCTCAAGCGGCGTTTCCAGAAATTGCGATGGGATAAACCGATGGATTTCGAGGCTTGGTACAAGGAGGTAGTCTTCGCCCAGAAGCATCATTACAGCATCGATCGAAACACCTATATTGCTGGACTACATATCGCAGCGGTGCCGGTGCTAGATGATGCAGATCGCATAGCGCAGACCATCGTGTGTGCGAGTCTTGCTGATCAACTCACCAAGTCGCAGCAGTTAGAGTTAGTCACGGCTATGCAAAAAGAGGCTCGGCTATTGGTCCGACCAAAATTCGACTAAGGAAAATCTCACAATGTCTTCTACGTTCGACCCCGCTACGCAGGGCTGGAAGTCTCTCAAAAGCAAAGGTTTTTTCGCGGAGGTGGGCCCATTGTGGAGTAGGCCCTTAGGCCACGGATGGGAATACGGCTTGCTCGTTGAGCCTAGGCATGAAAATGGTGTTGGTGTTGTGCATGGAGGCATGCTAGTCACTTTGCTAGATCAAGCTGTGAGCATGATCGCGTGGGCCGCCAATGACCAGCAGCCCTGCACAACGATTCATCTTGATACGCATTTTGTTGCACCAAGTGTTGCTGGTGACTTCATCGTTGCACGTGGTGAAGTTGTGCGCAAAACATCGTCTCTAATTTTTTTGCGTGGCACCTTGTCCGTCAACGATAAGCAGGTCATGTATGGGCAGGGGATCATGAAGATCCTGCATAAGAAACAGACTCGCTAGCGTACGGTGTAGACCTAGGGAGTTTCCAATTGGCGCAACAGCGATCTCAGCTTGTTATAGGCGTCTTCCCTTGCTTCCGGGTTGGGACCTGAATGCACGCCTTGCCCAGGTGAGACTCCATTTGGAACTTCTGGTCGAAACTGGACCTTGCCAATAGGGCTATCGAACCCATGGTAGGCCTCTTCGTAAACCCAGACTGTCGCGCCTACACTTTTGCCAAGTTCGATACATGGTTGAGGCGCTGTCCAGTCATCCTTGCCTGCCAAGAACATCGTCAGTGGAATATTCGTTTTATAGCCACGTTTTAGCTGCTCAGAGCAGCCGGGATAAAATGCGATTGCTTGATCGATAAGGCCTTTGGCTGGTTCGCCGCGTTGTGTGCGCTCGATGGTTTGGAGCACTGCTGAGCCGCCGTGAGACCAGCCTAGAATGACGGTCTTCAGAGGCCGCGATGGCTCCTCCCCAGACCATTTCTGCTCACGTACCCATTGGGCAGTCTTTAATGCGTCTAGTCTTCGGTGGCTACTATTAATTGTGCGTTCGGAAAACTTTTGAGTACAAATTTCTCGACGCCCGCGCGGTGAGAAACTATCAGGGAATAATGCGATCCAACCGGCCTCGGTAATGAGCTTTGCCATACTGGCATGACGAGCAGACAGCTCAGACGCTCGCGATTTGGCGCTAGACAACAAACCACCGCACCCATGTAATGCGATGACGACCCCTTTGGGCTCAGTGTGTGGCAGAAAAATATGAAGGTTTGTAGGCCGCTCAGCTTGTGCATATGCAAGCGCGCTCATGGTAAAGGTTACAACGGCTGCAATAAGATTCTGAAACTTAAACATAGAAGGCCTGTCCTTCAGGTGCGGCAGTGGGCGCAATGTCAGCGAGGCAAGTGGCCGAGCTGTCGCAGGATACGAATGACATCGGGACCGATGTGCTGATAAAAATGAAAGAGTCCAGAGCATAAATAATTTAAGCCGGGCTCACCATCACGCGTTTTGATCAGTCGATTTTTTGGGCACTCACCCCAGCACAGTTTGAGGTAGTCACAGCCATGGCACTGCTTCGGTAAGGAGTTTCGCTTGTTCATGCCAAACTCTTTCTGTACTGCTGAGAAGGCGAGATCACCCAGGTGCGTTGTGTGAATGTTTCCGATTCGATATGCTGGATAGACAAAGTGATCGCAAGAGTAGACTTCGCCATCGTGCTCTACTGCGAGACCCTTACCGCAAAATTCGGCCTGCGTACAGGTCTGAGCCGGCATTCCAGCGGCTTGTGCGATGGCGGTTTCGAACAGATTGACATGAATACGTCCAAAGTCTGTCGCGAGCCACTCGTCCCAAACTCCCGATAGAAAGGTGCCATACTCGTCAGGATCGACAGACCAGTCTGTGACAATTGAAAGCGGATGACCAGGCTTTGCGCGGGGGCTGTCTTGCATAGGGGCTGTGGATTTGTCTAGCCTGCCTGGTGCGCTTTGCTTAAATGTGGCGGGTTCGACTGCTGGATTGAACTGCACACGCCAAGTACCTAACTCGTCTACCAAGAATCGATACACTTCCTTTGGATGCTTCGCATTCGCGCGGTTGACCACACACAGTGCCGCAAATGGGACCTCAGCATCGCTCAGCTTTCGCGCAGCGGCCATCACCAAATCAAAGGTAGATTTTCCGTTGCGAGTCTTGCGATAGGTGTCGTGAAGTTCACGAGGCCCATCGATTGAAAGGCCCACATGAAAATGATGCTCTTTTAGAAATTTGACCCACGTGTCGTCAAGCGCAATACCGTTTGTTTGTAAATCATTTTCGATACGCTGACCCGGCTTCGCATACTTTTTTTGTAAAGTAACGACCCGGAGAAAGAAATCTAACCCCATCAGTGTGGGCTCACCGCCCTGCCATGAGAAGACAACTTGGTCACCAGTTTGGCTCTCAATGTACTGCCGGATGTGTTGCTCCAACGTTGTGCCATTCATGCGAGCATGGGCAGGATGTTCGAGCAGATCCGTCTTGTGCAGATAGAAGCAATAGTCGCAATCGATATTGCACTCTGCACCTGATGGCTTGATCATCGCGTGAAAGCGATAATGTCTGCCTTCGGGCAGTGGCGGCAGTTTTAGCTCAGGTGCGGACATGGATAGACAACTATTTATTGATACGCGTGATCTTATTGCCTTGAATGCCTACCCCTGCCATCAGCCCTTTCTGGCTAAAGACAAAGGCGTAGATATCGTTTTGCATGGTTGTTGTCGTGTGTGAGACGCCCATTCCCTGATCGATCACGACAACACTAGGGCCGACTCCGACCTCGAAGCCCTGCGTCACATTCAGCGAATTCAGCGCATTGTCTTTCATAAAGAACATGGCATAGCCATATTCCTGCACGCCCGCTTGAAACCCAAACGAGGCCCCGCCGGTGTTGTAGAAGGCAGTTGCTTTACCATCACGCCAAAGAACGCCCTCGCCATATTGTGCTCCAACCATCAGGCCGGCCTTTTTGACGCTAGGGAAAACGAGCACTGCAGCAGCCCGCGCATTCAAATCCTTCGCGATTTGATTTTGAGCGAGTAGATTGTTCAACGCGTTTTTTGAGTCGCGCTCAAGTGCCTCGCGTGACTCAGCGTACGCTGTGTTTGCAGCACAAACAAGCAAGGCACTCATGACGATACTCAGAAAATAGCGAAGTGATTGGAAGCGGTGTAGCGCAAAAAACATGTAATACCTCAACTTTGACACTGGAATCCTAAGATATTAGTATAAGTTTGAGCTTGTAAATGCTCACGCGATACATCAATGTTTTACGAAAAGTGGGACTAGACTAAGCAGAGCGTGCAGCATACGACCTATGGCGTACCGACGCTTCAATTACTCCAAACAAAATACAACAGGAGACATGATGTTGATAAAAGCCGTTATTGAGCGCACGTTAAGTGCCATCGCATGCATTGGTACTGTGGCTGCTATGGCATTACCAAATACTGCCGCTTCGCAAGCAGGTGCCGCTACAAATTTCCCAGATAAACCAGTCAAACTCGTTGTGCCGTTTCCCGCTGGAGGGGCATCCGATATTTTGGCACGTCTGGTTGGTAAAGAGTTGTCCGAGCTGTGGAAGCAGACGGTGCTGATCGAGAATAAGCCGGGCGCGGCGGGTCACCTTGGTGGGCAATACGTGGCCGCGTCCAAACCAGATGGCTACACCATGCTTGTCGCTGATCTAAGTATCTTGACGATGACGCCAAGCTTGATGGATAAGATGACCTACAACCCTGCAAAGGAGCTGACCTCGGTCGCCATTTTGGCTTACTCACCACACATTCTGGTGGTGAAGAATCAGATGCCGGTGAAAACATTCGACGAGTTTATTGCATACGCGAAAGCTCAAAAGAATCCCGTCAGTATTGGCGTGACCTTGGGCACATCTACCCATTTGGCTGGCGTCGTCTTGAGCAAGAGCCTTGGCTTTGAGTACAACTTTATTGGGTACAAGGGTGGCGCGCAAGTTGTGAGCGACTTGGCGGGTGGTCAGATTGACTCGACGTTGAATAGCTTTTTGGCCACCTATCCAATGGTTAAGGCAGGAAACTTCAGGTTAATCGCCGTTGCTAGCCCGAAGCGCTTTGGGCAAATTCCCGACACCATGACCATCGCTGAACGCTCACCAGACTTTGTGACGGGTTCGTTCCAAGGTGTTGTCACTGCAGCGGGCACCCCGCCAGAGATTGTGGCCAAGATTAACGCAGACATCATGAAAGTCGTCGCCAAACCCGAAGTACAAAAGCGTTTCGCAGAGCTTGGCTCGGAAGGCGTTCCTTACAACCCGGTCGCCATGCAGAAATGGCTCGTGGATCAAACGGCATACTGGGGTAAAGTGATTAAAGACAACAACATCAAGCTTCAATAACATCATGCAACATAGCAACAAAAGAATTCTTACAACACACACTGGTAGTCTTCCGCGCCCGCTCGAGCTGGTGCAGATGTATGCGGATCGCGCCAACGGGGCTGAAGTAGACCCTGCCGCTCTTGAGTCGCTTGGCCATCAAGCCATGCAAACTGCTGTCGATCTTCAGCTCGCCAATGGTATCGACGTTGGTAACAATGGTGAGCAACAGAGGGAGGGATTCTTTCTGTACGTACAGCGGCGGATGTCAGGGTTTGGCGGTACGTGGAAGCGGTTTTCGCGCGGGGATGTTGAGCGCTATCCAGAATTTAAAAAAATGCTAGAACAGCAGTCTGGCGGAAAGGTTGCCGTCAGCAACTTCTTGCCTCCGCGCGTAACGGGAGAGGTTCGCTATATCGATCCTGATTTGGCCGCGTCTGAGGCGCGAGATTTTCGCAGTACGCTCAATGCACGAAAAGAAAAGACATTTACTGAGGCGTTCTTGACGGCCCCCTCACCCGGCATCATTGCTTCGGCCTGTAAAAATGAGCATTACGACACCGAAGAGGCGTATCTCGCTGCCTTGGCCGAAGCGCTGCGCCTTGAGTATGAGGCGATCGTTGAAAATGGCTTTATTTTGCAGATCGATTGTCCCGACTTGGCTCTAGAACGACACGTTTCCTATCATGATGAGTCGGACGCAAAATTTTTAGGTTTCATTGAGCGTGTTGTTTCAGCCATTAATGTGGCGTTACGCAACATTCCGCAAGACCGTGTCCGTATGCACGTGTGCTGGGGAAATTATGAAGGGCCTCATGATTGCGATGTGCCGTTACGCAAGATATGGCCTGTCATTCGTCAGACGAAGGTTGGTGGTTTTGTACTGCCCTTTGCGAATGCTCGACACGCTCACGAAATGAAGGTCTTGCGGGAGCAACCCTTACAGGACAACCAGGTAATTGTCGCCGGTGTCATCGATGTATTGACGAACTTTGTCGAGCATCCAGAGGTGATTGCTGAGCGTCTTGAGCGAGTGGCCGCAGATGTCGGAGACCCAACGCGCGTGTTAGCAGGAACCGATTGTGGCTTTGATACGTCGGCGGGCATGGGACGTGTCGCGACCGATGTGGTCTGGGCAAAATTACGCGCACTTGCTGAAGGTGCGCGTATCGCAAGTGACCGCTTGATTAAGTAGTTAAACCGAGTAAGCCCAGGGTCGCTTCGCCCGATCAGATGTTCTGAATTGTTCGATTGATTCAGATTTTGAAAGTGTGAGAGAGATCTCGTCGAGACCCTTCAACAACATTTCTCGTAATGCGGGTGGAGCGGTAAAGCTAAAACGCTTGCCGCTCCCTGTACTGACACAGAGTGCCTCTAAATCGACGGTGATCTTGTCGTGACCGGAGCTGGCCTCGACTTCGGCAACAAGCTCTTTGATTTGCTCAATCGGAAGCTCGACCGGTACGATCCCATTGCGATAGCAGTTATTAAAAAATATCCCACCAAACGACGGTGCTATCACTGCGCGAAATCCAAACTCCCGAAGCGCTTTTGGCGCCCGTTCACGTGATGAGCCGCAACCAAAATTTCGATCTGCAAGCAAAATTTCAGATTGATCGAAGGGCGTTTGATTCAAAATGAACTCAGGATTGGGTGTTCCATCCGCTAAGAAACGCCAACCATTAAAGAGATGCGCACCATAGCCTTTGGCATCTGTCCCTCCAAGAAAAAGCGCAGGAATGATCTGATCCGTATCGATATTGATACGCATGAAGGGTGCCGCGACCCCCGTAACACGCTGTAGTGCTTCCATATTTAGCTGAGCTCCCTAGCGTCTGCGATACAACCCATGATGGCAGAGGCTGCAACTGTTGCAGGACTGGCAAGATGCGTGCGTGTCTTGGGACCTTGTCGCGACTCAAAGTTTCGATTTGTCGTACTAATGACGCGTAAATCCGCAAAGCGATTATCACCAATATGCCCACAGAAACCACAGGCAGACTCGTGCCATTCGAATCCAGCGTCTTTAAAGATTTTGTCAATGCCCTCGGCCTCTGCCGCGCGTTTAACCGGAGTAGAGCCCGGCACACAAATGGCCTGAATCCCCGCTTTTACCTTTCGACCTTTTAGGATCTGCGCAGCGGCACGCAAATCGGTGAGGCGCGCATTGGTGCACGACCCGATATAAGCAACGTCTATGGGAGTGCCGCGAATTGGCTCGTCTGCGTGAAGTTTCATATAAGTCAGAGCACGCTCACCCAACGCATTAGCCTCTTTATCGACGGCTTGGCTAGGTCTTGGCACAGTTGCGCGAATACTACCTACTTGCTGCGGACTGATCCCCCAAGTCACTTGGGGTTCGAGCGCATCACAATCGATCGTAATTTCTTTATCAAAAACTGCATCATCATCGGTTTTAAGGGTTCGCCAGTAGCTTGTCGCTTTCTCCCACGCAGCGCCCTTTGGTGAAAACTCTGCACCTTTTAGATACGCAAACGTTTTTTCATCTGGGGCGACAAAACCGTATTTGCATGAAAATTCGATAGACATATTGCAAAGAGTGAGTCGGCCGTCGATCGGAAGATCCCGCACCGCACTGCCTGCGTATTCCGTTGCATAGCCAATGCCACCCTGAGCCCCGATCGTGCCAATTAAGGCCAAGATCATATCTTTTGCAAAGACGCCTGGCCTGAGGGTTCCTTCAAAATTCACCCGCATCGTCTTGGGCTTTGCTTGCGCAAGGGTCTGCGTGGCCAACACATGCTCCGCTTCAGACGCTCCAATCCCCCAAGCGAGTGCGCCGACTCCGCCTATCGTGCTGGTATGGCTATCGCAACACACTAAGGTCGCACCGGGGAAGGCAATGCCCAGCTCAGGAGCCACGACATGTGCAATACCTTGTCGTGGATCGTCGTAGTCGATGAAGTGCAGTCCGTATTTTTTAGAAGCGTCTCGAGTGGTCTGTATCATCGCAGGACCACTAGACGAAACAGAGTCGCAGGGCCCTCTGCCCGGTTGTGTTGATATCAAGTGTTCAATAACAGTAAAGACTTGTCCGCGACTAATTGGCTTGCGCCCAGCTTCTTCAAGTGCCCTCAGTGCTTGGCTGCCAGAGAGCTCGTGTAAGACAAGGCGATCGACTTGTATCAGATCGGACTCTTGGTCAAGCTTAGCGATGACGTGATCACGCCAGACTTTATCGAAGAAGGTGGTTCCGGTAGGCGGCTTCATGTGTAGCGTTTCTCTAGTTCTTTGTAGTGATCAGCATTGAGTGCTGCCTGGCGTTCAGCAAACATCATGAGCTGTGACTCAAATCCTGTGATTGACCCGTGCGCAGCCAAGTGCTGCATGGCATTCTGCATGGCCAACATGGACGCTTGTAGAGCAGCATTGGCATAACAGATCACAGAGTATCCAGCAGCTGCAAGCTCTTCGCGCGGCAATAGGGGAGTCTTGCCACCGATGACCATATTGCAAAGGTGAATGCCTGGTACAGCTTTAGGAATGGCTAGCAATTCCTCTTTGGTCAAAGGCGCTTCAATAAATAGAAAGTCTGCACCAGCCTCCTGATAGGCTCGTGCCCGATCGAGCGATGCCTCAAACCCTTCGATGGCGCGCGAATCGGTGCGAGCAAGGATCATGAGGTCTGGATCGTGTCGAGCGTCAACAGCCGCCTTAATCTTCGAGACCATTTCTTGTGTGGAGACGACATCTTTGCCATCAAAATGACCGCAGCGTTTAGGGTAGGTTTGGTCTTCTAGCATGATGGCATTCGCACCCGCACGCTCTAATAAACGAATCATCCGTCTGGCATTGATTGCATTGCCAAAACCAGTGTCACCATCCGCCAAAATAGGAATGTCTACGGATTCTCTGATAGCCGCCACATGCTCAGCAAGTTCGGTCACAGATACCAATCCAAGGTCCGGTACCCCAAGGTAATTGTTTGCAACCGCCGCGCCACTAACCAACATCATCTTGTGTCCGGCTGCGGCAATAAAGCGTGCGGCAAGGGCGTTGCCCGCACCCGGCATGATGTGTCCGGCGCCGACGGTTAATTGCTGGCGAAATAGTTTATTAAGTGTCATCTGCATTACTCAAATTTGATGTTGGCTTCTTTGATCACGCGCTTCCAGCGCTCAATATCCGATACGATCGTTTGCAGCAGATGTTCAGGCGTCCCCCCGACAGAGGTCGTTCCTTCTGCAGAGAAGCGCTCTGTCACAGACTTGTGCTGCAATACCTTGTTAAGTTCAACGTTCAAAAACTTAACCGCCTCTGCAGGCATACCTTTTGGGCCGGCGACAGCTTTCCAGTCAACGACGTCATAGCCCTTGATCCCTTGCTCTTCAAAGGTCTGTACATCTGGAAGATTTGGCAGGCGCTCTTTGCCAGCAATACCCAGCGCCTTCACGCGACCAGATTTAATGTAAGGAGAAGCGAACGTGGCACTCGTAAGCATCATGTCGACGTTGCCGCCAATCAAGTCACTGAACGCTTGGGACGACCCTTTGTAGGGAACGTGAACTAAGGAGATGCCCATTAGAAACGCCAGCTCCTCGGTGCCCAGGTGGGCGATTGAGCCAATTCCTGCAGAGCCATGCGTAAGTTTCCCAGGCTTGGCCTTCGCCGCACTGATTAGATCTTTTGCGTTGTTCAGCGCAGATGATGTTCGAACGATCATCACAACGGGGTCTCTTGACACCATGATGATAGGTTGCATGTCTTTGATTGGATCAAAGTTTAGGTTCTTACCAATCGCGGCTTGAATGGCGTAGGTGCTCGACATGTTGAGCACCATATAGCCATCGGGCGGTGATTTCAGAACGAACGATGATCCGATAATTCCACCGGCGCCCGCTTTATTCTCCACGGCGATCGATTCGCCAATTTGTTCACCGAGCCGCTGCGCGAGCAATCGTGCGACGGCATCGCCGCCGCCGCCCGCCGCGAATGGCACGACGAAACGAATCTGTTTGTTGGGATAAGCGGACTGTGCGAAGAGTGCGCTAGGGAGTGCAGTGACTCCCAGTGCAAGAGCTGTTTGAAGTGCGTGAGCGAGTACGGTGCGTCGATGCATGAGATGTCCTTGATAGTCTAATTGGCTTTGATTCCAGCCGCGTTGATCACGCGAGCCCAGCGTGTCTGCTCGCCGCGCATGAATTCATCTAACTGCTGTGGTGTGCCGGTACTGATGACCAGTCCTTCGCTCGCGACGCGAGACTTAAAGGCTTCGGCCTGGGCGACCTTAGTCGCGGCTGCATTGAGGCGAGCAATGACCGCAGTTGGCGTGCCGGCAGGCACATACAAGCCGTACCAGCTGGTCGCTTGATAGTCGGGAACACCTGCTTCGATCATGGTCGGCAGTGCGGAAAAAGCCGGTGAGCGCTCTGGAGTCGTTACGGCAAGAGCTCGTAGGCGACCGGAATCAAGTAGTGGTGTCGCTCCAGCGGATGTGGCAAACATCAAATCAACTTGGCCACCAACGATATCGGTTAATGCAGCGCTTGCGCCTTTGTAGGGGATGTGGAGAACGTTGACCTTTGCGAGCGCGTTAAACAGTTCCGCCGCCAAGTGGGCAGACGTGCCATTTCCTTGAGAAGCGTAGGTCAGTTTTCCTGGGTTCGCTCGTGCCGCTTGAACAATGTCTTGTACGGACTTGTAAGGGCTGTCAGCTCTGACAACCAGAACGTTCGGAGAGCGACTGATCAGCACCACTGGATCGAATGCCTTGTTCGTATCGAAAGGCAGCTTTGCAAGCAAACTAGGATTCACGGCAAAGGCAAATGTTCCGACCAACAGGGTGTATCCGTCAGGCTGACTTTTAGCGACAAACTCGGTGCCGATAACGGTTCCCGCCCCGGGCTTATTTTCAATAATGACGCTTTGGTTTAGTTCTGCTGCCATTCCTGCGGCGAGCGCTCGCACAACGATATCTGTTCCGCCCCCAGGTGGAAAGGGTACAACGATGCGCACAGGCTTGTCAGGAAAGTTCGCTTGTGCGAGTGCGGGACTGGTTCCCGTCGTAAGTAACAGGGCCAGTAAAGAAAAAAAGTAACTGAGTAGTGAATTTAATTTTTTATTTTTCATAGTTGCCTCCCTGTTTGATCATAGTCTAAGGCGCCCTCGAAGAGAGATTATTTATCGTTTGCCTAAGTTGTTCGCTCAGCCCAGGCCACAATAATATATTTGTATGATCTAGATCTGGAGCGAGGATGAATCTTGCATTGACTCCCCGCGCGCTGACGGCATTTATCCATGCTTGAGCGAACAAGGGTAATGTGTTGTCATCAAGCGAACCAGTAACCGCTAATACCACCTTGTCTGTAGGGATGTTTGCGACGGCATCCATTGGGTTCAGACTGTTAGGCCACGGGGTCTGTCTGCCGCGCTGTGCGCCTCGATGTTGACGCCACGGTGGGACATCACATGGGCAGCCCAGAAGGATAGCGCCATCCAACGAGGAGGGAAATCGTCCCAAAAGCAGAGCGGTGATCGCCGCACCCCCAGAGTGGCCGACCACGATTACTTTTGACGCGTTATAGCGCACTCGTAAATTTTGTAAAGCTGTCGCGACACGCTCAACGTTTCCTGCGGTGTAGTCGTCGTCATGCTGGTTGGCCCAGCCGCTAGAGTCTCCGACGGGGGAGCGATACCCAGGCCTCACCAGAAAAACGAGCGTTTGATTTTGTCCAGACAGAATGTTCGCAGTCTTTGTCCAGCGATCGAGGTGTCGCTGAGCAAGACCGCCGCCGCTATCTCCATGCAGAAGCACAACTAGTATGGGAGGACTCACTTGGCTCTGTTCGTCTTTCCCCGTAGCCGCGTGCGTGACCGGAGACCAAACTGTGAGACAGCCTTTCCCGTCAGCAATTGAGCGATCTTGGGCGAGCGACGCACACCCTTGTGCTTGAGTGCTTTGCGCAAAGATGATTAGTACGAAGGTAAAGAAGAGCGGTACGAGATATACAAACGTAAGCGGCGAGGCAAACTTGAAGCCTCGCTGCACGCTAGTGGTGCTGTAAAAGTTGACCATAGCCACGAACTGCATCGTTTATCCCGCTTTGACGCAAACAGTGCCATAGCATTGCTTGGTTGCTTGTGATGACAGTTGCCCCTAAGCGATGCTCGAGCTCATCAATGATCGAGAGTACGCGAATATTGGTGCAGCTTAAAAAGTATGCATCTGCATCGGCCCGCTTCATGGCAAGCGCCTTTTCAAGCCACTGCTCAGGTGTCACGCTCGCAGTTGAAACGGTTGACGGTAAATTAAGACCTATCTCCTGCAACACGTCGAAACCAAAGTGATTTAAAAATCGAACCTCGGCGTCGTTGACCTCCTGAGGGTAAGGGGTCAGCATCACGATTTTTTTTGCATGCAGAGCGTTAAGCGCAGCGACAAGCCCTTGCGATGTCGCAATGGCCTTCTTGTTAGCCGCTTTTTCAATTCTCGCCACTAACTGATCCCCCATCGCTGGATCTGAGGTAGATACCGCTGTGCAGTGAAACACAATAATCCCGATAGGTGCTGCGCCGAGAAGCGTTGCAGCACTTTCAGCCCCGTCGCTCATTTCTTTGATGTCCGCCGCAGTCGTGCCATGTAGCTTCAAGCGTGTGGTGTGGATCGACACGCCTGTTGGCAGCATGGCTTGTGCATCTGCCTCTGCAACGACATTGCGATTAGGTAAGATCATTCCAATTCGCAAACGTTCGCCGTAGTCTGGCATACGAAGTTCTTGAGGGTCAGTTTCTATGCGAGCCATGTCATTTCAGTAAGTCGTTGGCTTAATTAAGTTTGATGTCCGCTGCTTTGATGACGCCTGCCCAAGTTGTCATTTCAGCTTTGAAGAATTCTGCAAATTTTTCTGGCGTGCCACCCTGAGGCTGTGCGCCAAGAGACTCTAATCTTGTCGATACTTCGGGTGAAGAGATTGCCTTGTTGAATAAAGCATTAATCTGAGCGACGACATCTTTTGGAATGCCCGCTGGGCCAATCACCCCCCACCATACAAACGCTTTGAACTCAGAAAATCCTTGCTCTGCGAATGTGGCAACATCCGGAAGTGCGCTAGAGCGTGTTGGACTCGTAATGCCGAGTGCGCGAAGCTGGCCGGAGCGGACATAAGGTGTCGCGCCGAGTTGGTTATTAAAAAACAATTGAATTTGGCCACCAATTAAGTCGGTGTATACCGCAGCGCCGCCCTTATAGGGAACGTGTACGCCCTCCATGCCGGTTTGACGTTTGAATAGTTCAAAAGCTAAATGCTCAGCGGTGCCGCTACCACCCGAGCCAACATTGAGACTTCCTGGCTTCGCTTTTGCCTGGGCGAGTAGTTCATTTACATTTTTGGCAGCGACGGTGGGTGAAGCTAACAGGACCATCGGGACGGTTCCTACCAACACAATTTGCGTGAGGTCAGTTGCCGCGTTGTAGCCGGCATTGGCGTAAAGATTATTATTGATTGCATTTGCATTTGATCCAAGCAAAAGCGTGTAACCATCGGGGTCGGACTTCGCGACAAACGCCGAGCCTACGTTGCCGCCAGCACCGGTACGATTTTCCACGATGACGAGCTTTCCTAATTTTGTAGAAATGTAATCGGCTAGTGTGCGCGCAACGATATCTACGCCTCCGCCCGGGGCATAAGGCACAACCAGCTTGATCGGTTTAGCGGGGAAGCTTTGTGCCTGTGCTGGTAAGGCCCCTAGTCCGCCTAATAGAGCAGCGGCAATTAGGGCGATCACTGCAGAACGTCTAGCAAGGAATGCTTTCATGGTTTATCTCCAAATCTTTTTTAGGCTCAGTCGCGACGCGGCAAGCTTGCTGTTCGCCCTGATTTTGTACCGTCAACCTTATTATTCATGCGTCAGTCTGTCAATTGATTTCGGTATGGCGCACTTTTGTGCTGTGCACCGAGGCATTCGATGTATTCTTTTACCGAGATTGTCTACACAGTAATGGTTGGGAAACCATCAAACTATCTTTGAGGTTAGATTTGTCGATTACGCCGAAAACACCGTCGCTATTGTTCACGCCATTCGAGTTGGCGGGAAGGCCCTTACGTAATCGAATTGTGCATGCCTCGATGACGTCCCTTACTGTACGAAACGGCAATGTAGCGCCAGAGCAAATTGCATACTTTGCCAATAGAGCGCGGGGTGGGGCTGCGATGGTTATTACTGAGCCATTTTCGATGTCGCCGCTCCAAGCGGTTCCAACTAAGACACACGCTTTCGATCCGTCCAACGCAGAGGGATTGACGCGTATGGCAACGGAGGTTGAAGGCCAAGACTGCCGACTATTAGCGCAGATACAGGACCCCGGGCGTGCCCGACATCATGCCGGCAGGCATCTCAATGCAGTTGCACCTTCCGTATTGCCGGATGATATGAGTTGGTCGGTACCTCGAGCCTTGACCGCGGCTGAGATAAAAAAGTACGTCGCTGATTTTGCGCAAAGCTCGGCACGCCTACAGACATACGGGTTTAGCGGTGTTGAACTTTCCTGTGGCCATGGACACTTGTTCCACCAGTTTCTATCGCCGCAGTCGAATATCCGCGATGACACCTATGGCGGTAGTTGGGAGAATCGATGTCGATTTATTGCTGAGATCGTCTCTGCCGTCCGTAAGGAGTGTGGGCCTACTTTCATTATTGGCCTCAAGCTCCCAGGGGACGATGGGCTATCAGGAGGTATCGGTCCGGAGGCGGCTGCGACCATTGCTTCGCTTTTGACGGCGAGCCAAGAAGCTAGCTATGTATGCTTTGCGCAAGGGACGCATGCAAACTCACTAGAAATGCACATACCCGATCGATTTGGACCGCGAACGCCTTATCGTGAATTAATTCGTACGCTGCGTCGTGCGATCCCGAATACCCCGTTGATGTCGCTTGGACGAATTAGTGACCCTGCCGAGGCTGAAGGTATTTTGGCTTCCGGCGAGGCGGAGTTGATCGGGATGGGAAGGGCGTTGATTGCGGACCCTGCCTGGCCGCTTAAGGTTATGCAGTCGCGTATTAATGAGATTCGATACTGTGTTGCATGCAATACATGTTGGGACACGATCATTAATCGGCATGAGTCGTTGGCTTGTGTCAATAACCCGCGGGTGCGAAAGACCGATGAGGTCGACTATTGGCCCATGGCGGCCACAGAGCTAAAGCGTGTTGTCGTGGTGGGTGCGGGTATTGCTGGCATGGAGGCAGGATGGATCGCTGCGGCGCGTGGACACCAGGTAACAATATTGAGCTCAGGTGCGCAAATTGGTGGCAAAGCATGGCTACGTTCGCATCTGCCGGGCGGTGAAGAAGTAAGCAGTGTTTATGATTATCAAACGGTGGCAGCGATGCGAGCGGGTGCAAAGATTGAGTTGGGCATCACGGCGCAGACCCAGACCCTACTGGATCTCAGTCCTGACGTTGTGGTCCTAGCGACCGGGGCATCGATGATCCCACCGTCTTGGTTGCCCGAGCAAGTTCAGCGAGATGGTTTTGTTTTGGACTTGCGCCAAACGATGCGGGATTTGTTAAAAGTGACCGTTAGGCAGCGAGGCACTGCCGTCCTCTTCGATATGGATCACACGGAAGCCACCTACGCTGCGGCAGAGAAACTGCACACTCTGTTTGATCGTGTTTGTATCCTCACTCCCAGACACTCACTCGCAGACGATATGGCCATCGTTACGCGCCAAGGTGTACTGCGACGAATCTATACAAGAAAAATAGAGGTGCACTTGCTGGCTCAGCCAGTGTGGGATGGCGGTATGGAGGAGGGCGTGTTGACCTGGCAGAACGTTATCACCGGGGAGCGCAACTTGATTCCCGATGTGGCCCTCTTGACCTATGCTACGCCACGGCGTCGTAATGATCTCTTGTTAGAGACACTCATGCAGCGCGGCATTCCAACGATGACCGTCGGTGACTGCAAGTCACCGAGAGACATGATCGCTGCGACCGCCGATGGGCATTTGGTTGGACACCAAATTTAATAAAATGCCTTCTCATCAAGAGATAGGTGCGGAAAAGCGCTCAACACGTTGGATGGTCCTGCCGGTGATGCGGGTTGTAAATAGCTAGGGTTAAGTTCACCTAGTGTGTTTACGCCGAGCAATCCCATGCAGATGCGAACTTCATCCTGCAGGATCTCGAGCATCCGGACGACGCCATCGGCACCATTCGCCGCGAGACCATAACATTGCATACGACCTAGACCAACCATGTTCGCACCCAACGCGATTGCTTTAACAATATCTGTTCCGCGATTAAAGCCGCCGTCGACAATAACCTGAGCACGACCATTGACGGCTTGTACGACTTCAGGAAGTACCGCGAGCGACCCACGATCATGATCAAGCTGCCGACCACCGTGGTTTGATACGTAGACCATATCGACGCCATGTTCAACGGCGATTGCTGCATCTTCGGCTGTTGCAATGCCTTTGAGAATGAGCGGAATGGAGAGCTTGGACTTTAGTCGGTCCACATCTTTCCAAGTGAGAGTTGGCTGGAACTCTCGACCGGGAACGACGCTACGACGAATGTTGCGTTTCGCTGAATCACGCTCGCGGCGACTGTAGTGTGCGGTGTCGACCGTCAGACAGAATGCACCATAGCCCGCAGCGACTGTTCGGGCGGCAAGGTCGTCCACCCAGTTTGCATCGCCATGCACATACAGCTGGAATATCTTTAAAGTGTCTGGCGCTGCGGCTGCCGTGGCTTCAATACCCGGTTGACACACCGAGCTAAGCATGTGGGCAACGCCATAACGTCCAGCGGCGATCGATGAGGTCGCGCCGGCGCCCTCAGCAAACACTTCTAGGCTACCCACCGGAGCCAACAGCACAGGTAGCTTCAAATCGCGACCCAAGAAGCGGGTGCCGGTGTTGACATGGCTTACATCGCGCAAGACTCGAGGTTTAAAGGCTAGTGATTCAATTGCGGCACGGTTACGGCTAAC
Organism: Zwartia hollandica; assembly: GCF_019923725.1. GTDB lineage: Bacteria > Pseudomonadota > Gammaproteobacteria > Burkholderiales > Burkholderiaceae_B > Zwartia > Zwartia hollandica. The sequence continues at coordinate 46,576 of NZ_JAHXRI010000006.1, read as the reverse complement.
GGTGGTTTCGGTCTCTGTTCCGCCGACGATGTAGTCCCAGTTATCGTGATTCAGCTTTTGACGAGCTTTTTGCACAATTTCGTGGAGCGTCAAAAATGTAGGTGAGTAGGGGGCTGCTTGCTGCGGTGAGGTTGTCATGTTCAAAGATGTTGCTTCTTTAGATTGGTTTAGTTTGACGCTAACTTAGGCGCGGCGACGAATTTTGTCAATGACGGCAGCTGCACACTGAGGTTTCCTTTAAAAATTCTTGAAATTCACAACTTTCGGTAATATGACGGGGTGAATTGATTGCACCCTTATTCGGAACTTTTTTATGAACAAAGCCTTAGCCCTCGAGATGGCACCAACCGGAACCCTCCGCGTGGCCTTAAATATGATCAATTTTTTGTTGATCAGTGGAAAAAGTGCTGAAGGGGTTCCCGTGGGGGTTGCACCCGATCTGGCGCGCACAATTGCTGATCGCATCGGGGTGCCCTTGCAGTTGATTCAGTATGGTTCCCCGGGAGAGCTTGCAGACGACGCAGACAAGAACGTCTGGGATATCGGACTGATCGGCGCTGAGCCTGTGCGGGCCCAAAAAATTGATTTTTCGACGGCGTATGTTGAGATCGAAGCGACGTACCTTGTCCCGGCTGGATCTAGCCTAAAACATGCGTCTGAAGTTGATCGTCCCGGCAACCGTATTGCGGTCTCCGCGCGCAGTGCTTACGACTTGTGGCTGACACGCAATATTCAGCATGCACAACTGCTGCACGCAGAGGGCTTCGAGGCAACGCTCGCATTGTTTGTGGAGAAAAAATTAGAAGCAATGGCTGCGTTGAAACCTGGGCTGCTGGGCGACGTAGCGCGATTGCCCGGCTCGCGGATTTTAGAGGGCAACTTTACAACTGTTCAGCAGTCCGTCGGCGTTCCCAAAGGACGTCTTGCCGCAGCTACTTATTTGCAGTCGTTTGTGGATGAAATCAAAAAGGGTCTTGTCGCGCAGCTGATTGCAAAGCATCAGGTCAAAGGGCTATCTGTTGCGCCTTAAACTTTTGGGCGCAGGCGCATGCTGACGCAGTCTTCGGTTAAAGGACCTCGCAAGGTTTATCTGAGCTTATTCGCATCATGGCCTCCACTCTGCGGGTCAGCGAACCAAATAAAAGTTCGTTGACCCAGTGCGATCTGGCGGGTCCGATAACGATTTGGGGGCAGTAATTCTCTTTTGCGAATTTGGCGATTTCGTCAACGGTCCTGCCATTAACCTGATGCGTGTTGTAAGGAATCCCCGTTGCGTCTAAGACTAGGCGCATGGGCTGGAGGGCATCGTCTCCATCTTTTCGGTTAAATTCAATAAGGTCTGCGCAAGAAAAAAACAGACCGACAAGCCCGGTATATTTGGGTCGGATAGTCAGAAGGTGCACCCGAATGCGTTCTCGCTGGTGAAGCTTGGCGAGATAGCGGGCAACCCACTGGGTATCCTGGCCGGGATGAACCGGCACAAGGATATTAGCCATCAGTGATTGTTAGGCGCCGGCGTGCGCTTTTGGCGCATGCCGAGACCCTAACCATTTGCCGAAGGCGATCACCACAAAGATGCCTACCGTCGGCACAACGTAGTGAAGGTATGCCGCACTGGAATCAATCCAGCCCGCAACCGCGCTATCGGTAACAAGCATTTCGCCAGCAACCCACCCGAGTAATCCTGCTCCGAGCGTGATGATGACTGGAAAGCGCCCCATCAATTTCAGAATCAGCTGACTGCCAAAAATGATTAACGGGATACTGATAACCAAACCAACCACGAGCAATACGACGTTACCTTTCGCCGCAGCGGCTACGCCAAGAACATTATCCAGACTCATGATGAAGTCAGCGATGATAATTGTCTTGATGGCGGCAGCGAGATTTGAGTGCGCATCAATGTTTTCTTCCTCGCCACCCGAGTCCAGCATACTTGCTCCGATCCAAAGCAGCGCAATACCGCCCACTAGTTTGAGATAGGGCATGTCGAGCAACATGACTGCGAAAAAAGTCAGCACGATTCGCAACACGATTGCGCCAACGCTACCAAAGAGAATCGCCCGTTTTTGCTGTGCCGGAGGGAGCGAGCGGCTAGCGAGTGCGATGACGACTGCGTTGTCGCCGCTCAGCATGATGTTGATAACAATAATTTGAGCCAGCGCGACCCAGAATTCGTTTGTGTACAGCATGTCCATCTTCGGCACTCCTCAGTTTTCTCACGGCATCAAGCGTGCCGTTTGTATTGAAAAAGGAGCGTAGCAAAGGACAGTTACATCAAATTATTCTAAAAATTATTTGAAAATATCATTTTTATTACATGAAAATTACTTACGTTCTTATGGAGTTCGTGGTGCGGTTGGAAACGCCACAATCACATTGTTTCCGACCCCGTCTTCGGTATCCGTATCGATGTGAATGCTTGCCTGGTGCATGACCGCTATTTCTTTGGCAATCGCTAGGCCAAGTCCACTTCCTTCGCCTGATCCGAGTAGCCGATAGAAGCGCTCAAAAACAAGTGCACGCTCGGCCTCTGGGATTGATGGCGCATCATCTCGGATCGAGACCGAAGGCGATGGCTTAGCTAGGATACGCACGGTAATGCTTCCTGCAGACTTGCTGTAGAGAATAGCGTTATCGATGAGATTGTCGAATAACTCACGTAAGCGATCCGGTGCGCCCAGAATGTTGACAGGAGCGTCATGCTCTTCGAACCCAAAATCCATTTTGCGTTTAATGGCTTGAGGTACCCAGTTAGTGCAAACATCAAGCAGCAGTTTATTTAAATCGATAGATTCGAATTCGGGCTGTCGTGCTTCACTGATGTCATTCTGCGCGAGTGCGAGAAGTTGAGATACCAAGCGAGACATGCGATCAACTGCTTCATTAAGTTTGATAATGATGTTCTTTCGTTCGTTTGCGTCTTGACTTCGGTCGAGAAGCTCCACGTACGCACGAAGTGCAGCGACTGGAGTTTTCAACTGATGTGCAGCATCCGCCACGAACCTAGATTGGGTGCTAAAAACGGTATCGAGGCGACTTAATAACAGATTGATCGAGGCGACCAAGGGGATCACCTCTCCCGGAACGGCCGTTTCGTCGAGCGGGCTGCGATCTCGAAATGAACGTTCGGCGATCGCCCGTTGAAGAGCTTTGAGTGGAGTGAGCCCTCGAAGCACGCCAAACGGTACTAGCAGCGCAACAAATACGATCAGAATGACTTGTGGCAACATGACGCTTGCAATAATTTGTTGTGCCATCTCCGTACGCTTAATAGTAGTTTCGGCCACACGTATAGTTGTCCCGTCCATATCGGCAAGACTTAGTTGCACGACACGCACGGCATCCTGTTCAATCTGTGCGTCATAAAGCAAAACGTTGTTGCGCAGGGCGGGCGTGCCGGCTGGTGCGACAGGGATGGTGTCGCCCTCGATACGCCGGTCGCTAGCATCGAGCAGTTCAAAGAAAATCTTGTCTTGTGGGTCTTGTAGCAATAGTCGCCTAGCAACTTCGGGTAGATCGAGCGAGATGCCGGACTCGTCCTTGCGTATCTGTAGGCTAAGCTCGTGCCCAATTTCGACTAATGCTTTGTCGTAAGCATTTTTAGAAAAGTGGCCTGCTAAGCCAAAGCTGACCGCCGTATCGATCGCCAAGAGAGCAAGGAGTGGATAGAGCAGCCACCGTAGAAGTTGGGTGCGCAGCAGGCTTCGGTTAGTTTGCGGGATCGACAAGATAGCCCATGCCACGGATTGTGCGAATATCACTCCCAGTGGGCTCTAGTTTTTTTCGAAGTCGATGTACCAAGACCTCTACCGCATTGCTCGCCATACCCTCCTCCCAGCCGTAAAGGTGATCGATAATTTGCTGCTTGGTGACAACACGCCCGACCCGCATAAACAAAAGCTCCACCAGCGCGAATTCCTTTGAGGTTAATTCGAGAGAGCGTTGCTCACAGTGCACACGCCGGCCTACAAGGTCAATTTGCAGTCGTCCATGGGTGAGTTCGAGACCGGCTGGCGCATGCGCGCGGCGCAGTAACGCCCGTACGCGTGCCTCGAGCTCAAACAGGTGAAATGGTTTCGTGAGGTAGTCATCGGCGCCCAAGTCAAGTCCAGCGACGCGGTCGGTGATACTGTCACGTACGCTTAACATCAGTACAGGTGTTTCAGAACGGCGAGCACGAAGACGCCGCAAAACTTCGAGTCCATCGTAAATCGGCATCCCGATATCAAGAATTGCTAGGTCGTAGTCGCCAGATGACAGAGCATCATTCGCTTGTTGGCCATCACGTACGGAATCGACACGGTGAGCATTTTGTGAAAGAGTCCGAAAAATAGCATCGGCTAGCATTTCGTCATCTTCGGCAAGCAGGATGCGCACGCGGGTTGTTCCTTCATCTTGTGTGACAGTTCGAGCGATTATGACTGAAATTCGATTAGTTCGAACGCAATTGACCGCCCAGTCTATAAGCATAGCGTCTTATTGGTATAGTTTCTCTCGTGCGCACGAGCCGTAAGTCGTGTCGCTTTCTGTGTTTGGGGACATATTTTGGTGGAGTAATGTTGATGGGCTCGGCCAATCGTGCTGATTTTGTAATTATCGGGGCCGGCATCGCAGGTGCCTCGGCGGCCTACTGGCTTGCACCACATGGCAAAGTCGTAATCCTTGAGCGGGAGACCCACGCTGGCTATCACTCGACAGGGCGCTCGGCTGCTTTGTACATGGCGAGTTACGGAAATGAACAGGTGCGAGCTCTCACGCTTGCCAGCAAGCCGTTTTTTGATGCGCCGCCACATGGTTTTTCAGAACACCCCTTACTCAGCCTGCGAGGTGCTTTGATGGTGGCCGAGCGCGGACAGGAGCTTGTACTTGAGCAACACTGGGCTGTGTTGGAGCAAATGAAAACTGGCGCGCGCCGGCTGACGCCAGCGCAAGCGTGCGAGCTTTCTCCTGCTCTGCGATCCGAACGAATCGTTGACGCATTGATTGAGCCTGATGCTGCCGACATGGATGTTAATGCGATTCATCAAGGTTACTTGCGGGGTCTCGTTGCGCAAGGTGGCGAACTGCGCATGAATAGCGAGGTAGTGGATTTGGTCCGACACGATGACCGCTGGATTGTGACGACAAAAGGAAATGAAATCTGGCAGGCACCGATCGTCATTGATGCTGCGGGTGCGTGGGCTGATGAGGTCGCTCATCTTGCGGGCGCGACTAGGGTGGGCCTGCAGCCTTGTCGGCGCTCGGCGCTGCTTTTCGCGCCGGAGGGCTTTGACGATTTTTCAAAGTGGCCGATGACTTATGGGGCATCAGAGAACTGGTATTTCAAACCCGATGCGGGGCAGGTGTTGGTTTCCCCGGCGAATGCGGATCCGGTAGCTCCGCAAGACGTACAACCTGAAGAGCTAGACATCGCCATCGCAATTGATCGCATTGAGTCCGTCACGCACTTCAAAATAAGGCGCCCGAGTCATACGTGGGCCGGGTTACGTTCATTTGTTGAGGACCATGGGCTGGTGGGCGGCTTTGATGAGATCCAGCCAGGTTTTTTTTGGATAGCAGCACAAGGTGGGTATGGTATTCAAACGTCACCCGCGATGGGTGAGGCCTGTGCCGCGCTCGTTCGAGGCATGCCTATCCCTTCAGCAATTGCAGATTGGGGGCTAACGAAAGAGATGCTCAGTGCGTCGAGGCTTGGTTGACTAGGACCGTCTGATTCGCCAGAGGTCCATTAAGTCCTTAGCGAGAGGCGGCAATGAAATTAGAATCAAAAATCCCGCTAGGGGAACGGTGGTGATGTAGCCGAAGTGCTTGAATGACGTTGCACCCACGATGGCACCGATCAAGAATAGTGAAAAAATGATGAGATGGACTCTAAGCTTCTCGCGGTCGGCGACTACGCGTTTTTGAGGCATCGACGAATGATCTCGGTTCCAATACAACAACCGCCCGAGCTCGATCCCAATGTCGGTGACGATACCCGTCATGTGGGTCGTACGGATTTCCGCTTTCGAAATCTTGGTCATGATGGCGTTTTGTAAGCCCATCACAAAACACAACACCAAGATGGTCGTCGGCACAAAAACTTCAACCAATATGTTGAGCGAAAAACCGAGTAAGCCAAAGACGAGCAGTAAAGCCGCTTCAAGACATAATGAAAGGGCGAACTCACTATGCAGGTGTTTGCGCCTTGCCCAGTTGATTAAGATCGCTGTCACGGCAGCGCCAGATACAAAACTCAGCAAAAATGCGATGCCCGCAAGCACAATACCGATTTCACTAATGACGAGATCGTCGGCGATGCCCGAGATAATGCCAGTCATGTGCGAGGTGTAGCGCTGACCAGCCAGAAAGCCGCCGGCGTTCACGGCACCTGCGATAAAGGCCAGAATCCCACCTAGGGCCCAGTTATTTTGCTTGTTGCGAATCCGGTCTGTGAGCGTCACAGACAAGGTAGCGAACTGACGCAGACTCAAATCGATTCAACTTTTTAAGTAATGGTTGGCGATGGTGGGTCGTTCGAGCCCTCGGGGTCAAATCCAAAGACGAGACTAAACCGCGTGAATGCTTGCGTATCACACTGGATTGTATGGAAAATCTGTTGTTTTGTGTCGCAAGGCGAATCTATTGAATTCTGACGGTCGCATAGCCCTTAAACTTGAGCGCTAAGCTAATATCTCAGTCAAATAAGAAGATTCAATCCCTAAAGGAGTCGCTCATGCTAGAAAGGCTTTTTCAATTACGTGCACAACAGACAGATGTACGAACAGAACTCGTAGCAGGTCTTACGACCTTTCTGACGATGTCTTACATATTATTTGTCAATCCTGCGATCTTGTCCTCAACGGGCATGGACAAGGGGGCGGTCTTTGTGGCCACCTGTTTAGCTGCAGCAATTGGTAGTTTGATGATGGCGTTTGTTGCGAACTGGCCGGTGGGCATGGCTCCCGGCATGGGCCTGAATGCTTTCTTTGCTTTTGCAGTGGTAGGGGGCATGGGATTCACCTGGCAACAAGCGTTGGGCGCTGTATTTATATCGGGCGTCATATTTTTGCTGTTGACGATAACGGGTGTCCGTGCGTGGTTGATCGCGGGCATTCCGAGCGCCTTGCGCAGTGCCATCGTAGCCGGAATCGGATTATTTCTTGCGATCATTGCCTTGAGTGGCGCGGGTATCGTCGTAGCACACCAAGCAACCAAAATTACCTTGGGGAGTCTGCATGAGCCCTCTGTGCTCTATGCCATTTTCGGCTTCTTTGTTATCGCAGCACTTGATGCTTTACGGGTGCGCGGTGCAATCCTCATTGGAATTTTGGCAGTCACAGTGATTGCGACGCTAAACGGACATAATGAATTTGCGGGATTCTTTGCAGCGCCGCCTAGCTTGTCACCGACCTTCTTGCAGATGGATTTAGCGGGTGCGTTGCAGGCGGGTTTAATTAGTGTGATTATGGTTTTTGTGTTGGTCGAGGTATTCGATGCAACAGGGACACTGATCGGTATTGCAAAGCGTGCGGGCCTCGTGACAGATGAGAAGAAGGGCAACTTGGGGCGCGCCCTGTTTGCCGACAGCACGGCGATTGTGGCTGGCGCTGCGCTTGGTACCAGCAGCACGACCGCCTACATCGAAAGTGCGGCGGGCGTTCAAGCGGGTGGGCGTACAGGGTTAACTGCACTTGTCATTGGGCTACTGTTTTTGGCCGCTCTGTTTATTTCCCCACTTGCAGGCTCCGTACCTGCATACGCAACGGCACCGGCGCTTTTGTATGTCGCTGGGTTAATGATGCGCGAGTTCAAAGAAATTAACTGGGATGACATTACGGATGCCGTCCCCGCCGCGATGACGGCCCTCATCATGCCATTCACATACTCAATTGCGAACGGCTTGGCGTTTGGTTTTATTAGTTATGTTATCTTGAAAACAATGACCGGTAAGGTTCGTAGCCTGCATCCCGCTACGTGGCTGGTCGCAATATTGTTTTTAGCCAAGTTCGTGTATTTCTAACATCTAGAGTTAATCCTCGCCTCTATTGTTTGATGGCGAGGATTTCTTTGCGCGCATAGGGTGTCAGATGGTTCGCAAAGACGCTCCATGGCAAGATCACTCCGTCAAATGCACGGGCGACGTGGGGTAAGAATCCGTCGACATAAAACCCAGCCTTAGTCATACAGAAAGAAAACTCAGCGGCAGGTGGTAAGTCGAATTGACTGTAGCCATTAATCATTGATAGATCAAAGTCTTTTTCTGTATTTGCGAGAGCTGTGAAGTGTGCCCGAGCGAACTTCTTTGCCGTTAGCGTCCATGATGCGTTTGCGAATAGATCTGCTGCATGTAAAGGCCGATCGAGACTAAGCGCGTATACGCCGCACTCTGTCCCGCTAGTTGGATAGGCTCCCGTCATTACCTCAGACTGTTTTGTTTTTTGAAGCCAGTCCTGACTGAGCTCGGTTAGACGAACAACATAGGATTCGGATCCTCTTGTCTCGTCTAGTTTGATTCGATCGGTGAAGGTCAGGTAGCGATTGATGTTCTGGATAGATGACGCGGCGCTGTCAAACTGCACATAGTTGCGTTGAACGGTGTAGATGCTTTGCTCCGTAGGCGAAATCTTGATGGCGCTGTCCACAACAATATAGGCTTTCATCGCCTGTATCATCTCCCCGGTTGCCTTAAAGTCTTTGATGCGTTCAAAGTAAGCGTCCATCAGGCAACGTTTTGCATGTGCGGCGTCGGCCTTTGATGCGTCGTAACTTACAAAACAGTATGCTGCATGAAAACGCAGCCAAGATAACTGACCAGCAGTAAATATCTTGATGGCGTTCGGCGAAAGCTTCTCTTTGGCGGTGGTGTAGTTTTTCGCTAAAGATTCGTCTAGTGCGCTGAGTTCAGTATCAACGCAAATTAGCTGCTCCATCGGCGAGCGCGCTTTCGTGCAGTCAAAGCTCGCTGCGTTCACTGAACTACTTGCATAGATCACCAACAGTGCTAGCGCGAGCCGCAGGAGGGTAGACATTTTGCTATTCATCAGAAATAAGCCGCTTTCCTAGGCTAATCACGTCGTCATTCTTGTAGCCGAGCGATTCGTAAAACGCCAAGGTGCTCGCGTTGGTGCTGCGGACCTGAAGATTGAGCTTTGGACAACCAAGGGCACGAAGCAGGTGTTCGCCGTGTTCCATCAATTGCGTTGCGTAACTCTTGCGCTGATGTGAGGGATCGACGGCAAGGTAGTTCACCCACCCCCTGTGCCCTTCGTAACCAAACATTGCGCTGGCGATAATCAGGCCATCTTCTTCCCCAACCAGAAACAATTCTGGATCGACTTCCAATTTGCGGGCGATGTCTAGACTTGGGTTGTTCCAGGATCGAGTGAGCGCGCAGGTATGCCACAGCGCAATGACGCCTGGCTCGTCCTGTTGTTTGAATGGTCTTATCAACACGAATGCATAACTCCCAAAACTTGCATAAGTCGACTTGTTACACAAAAGGCTATCATTTTCCACCTTCCATCATATACTTGACCAAGGCGCCCACCTGAAGATTCGATAGCTATTGGGTAAGTTTATTTTTTAAATAAATGCCTATGTCCCATGTCCCCAGCAATACCTGAGGCCACCATGATTCGTGTTTCCAAAAATCTTTTAATTAGTGCTCTATTTTTCTATGGGTCTTGGGCGCACGCCGCAGCGGACCTCGTTTTTGTAGGCGGACCCATTGTCACGGTTAACGCAAAGAATGAAGAGGTTCAGGCGCTTGCAACGAAAGACGGAAAGATTGTCGCCGTAGGACTGGAAGCTGACATTAGAAAAAACTGGGTCGATCAAAAAACCCAGGTGATCGACTTGCGTGGTCAAACACTGATGCCCGGTTTTGTTGAACCTCATGTTCATATTGTGTTGACTGCAATGGTGGAAGGGCTTTGGCTTGACCTGTCCAACTTCTCTTTACCCTACGACACGATCGATACGCTTAGTGAAAAATTACGCGCAGCGTTAAAGACTGTCCCACCTGGTGGCTGGTTAGCGGGCTTTGGTGTCGATCCGTCAAGAACGTCACCATTTATGGCTGAATTGACCGTCGAGGTACTCGACAAAGTATCCAAGGATGTACCGATCTTTATCCTCAATCAATCCGGCCACATTGCATATGTAAACAGCAAGGCCTTCGAAGTTGCCGGGGTCAATAATCAGACGCCTAAGCCGCCGAATGGTGGGATTTATGTGAAGGATGAGAAAGGTAATCTGACTGGCAAATTGGTTGAGGCACCGTCGTATCTTGCTTTTCAAGCCAAGATGCCTGTCCCAACACAGCAAGAGCTTATTCAAGCGGTACGGAATACAACAAAAAAGCTCGCGATGAAGGGCGTGACGACCTCATCTGAAATTACCGTGGGCGCGAACCTCGGGCTTGAAAACGAGATGGGCCTCTACAAGTATTTGCTCGCAAACGGTGGTTTGCCGGTAAGGGTTCGGGCTTATCTCTATGGCAGCGCGATCCCCAAGGGGTTTCAAGGAGTCAAACCCAACGAGGGCGATGACTTGTTTCGTTATGTCGGTGTGAAATTTATTTCAGATGGATCAACGCAAGGGTTAACAGCCGCGCTCAATGAGCCGTATGCGTACCCTGCGGGAACAAAATTTAGAGGGGACCTTAATTACCAGGACGAACAACTATTGGCGCTCATGAAGCCCTATTTCGATCAGGGCTGGCAGCTCTCTGTTCATGCCAACGGGAGCCGAGCTGTCGAGCAAACCTTAAATAACTACGCCAAGCTGTTAGATGGTAAGTCGCAGCCCGAGAAGCGTCGTTTGCGAATCGAACACTTCACTGTCACCACACCTGAGCAGTTAGTCAGAACAAAGCAGCTGGGAGTGGTTCCGGGGTTCACGATTGGACACGTGCATTATTGGGGCCAGGCGTTTAACGATCAAATTCTGGGTGCGCCGCGTGCCGAGTGTATTGATCCATCAGCGTCATTAAAGAAAGAGGGCGTTCGCTTTGCGTATCACAGCGATTCGCCTGTGTCGCCTTATGGCCCTTTGAAATATATTACCCAGGGTGTGACACGGGTTTGGCAAAGCCCATTACAACGAAAAGTTTTAGGGCCCAATGAGCGAATTTCAGTGGATGATGCAATTCGTGCCGTGACGATCGATGCCGCCTATCAAATGATGTCAGATGACAAGATTGGAAGTCTGGAAGTGGGTAAGCTTGCTGACTTTGTTGTCTTGGAAAAAAACCCAAGAGCAACCCCCTCTGAACAAATCGGTGACATCAAGGTGTTGCAGACTTGGGTAGGTGGAAAACGACAGGAATGGTAGGGGAGGATCATCGGAGCTCCTCTCCTTAGGCCGTTTATCCTGCGAAGCGTTTTGAGTTGCTGTCGGTTCTAAAAACCAATGGGAATTCTTTTGAAGTATCGGCGTTTGCTACAGCTGCCGCTTCACGAATCGCAAGTTTGACGACATGGTGATTGGGGGACTTGGCGCAAACTGGATCTGTCGCAGCAGGATCTCCTGTTAACAGGAATGCTTGGCAGCGACAGCCACCAAAGTCTTTTTCTTTCTCTGAGCATGAGCGGCAGGGCTCCTGCATCCAGCTGTCACCTCGAAAGAAATTAAAGGCCTGGCTCTCATACCAGATCTCCTGAATGGAGTGCTCTTTCACATTTGGAATGTTAAGGCCGGGTAACTCTCTAGCGTTGTGACAAGGTAAGGCCGCGCCATCCGGTGCAATATCTAAAAAGATCGAGCCCCAACCATTCATACAGGCTTTTGGACGCTCTTCAAAGTAATCAGGAACAACAAAAAGCAGCTTGCATTGTTTGCCGATTTTTTCGCGGTAGGCGTTTACCGTGGCTTCCGCTGCGACAAGTTGTTCTCGAGTGGGTAAAAGCTGCTGACGATTCTTCATCGCCCAACCGTAATATTGTGTGTTCGCTAGCTCCAGATACTCTGCGGAGAGGTCAAGCGCCATCTCAATAATCTTATCGATGTGCGGAATATTATGACGATGCAATACGACATTCATCACCATTGGGTAGTCATACTTTTTAATTAAAGCCGCTACTTTTTTCTTGAGCTCGAATGTTTTCGTGCTGCTCAGAAAGTCGTTCATCTCCTGTGTGGAGTCTTGAAAGGAAAGCTGAATGTGATCGAGTCCTGCTTGCTTAAGTGAGGCGATCCTTTTCTCGTTTAAGCCAACACCAGAAGTAATGAGATTGGTATAAAAACCAAGCCGTCGTGCTTCCGCGACTAAGATGTCGAGGTCATCGCGAAGCAATGGCTCACCACCCGAAAATCCTATTTGTGCGGCGCCGAGCGCACGCGCTTCACGCATGACGCGAATCCATGCGTCTGTATCAAGCTCATTTTTAATACTGTCGTAGTTGACCGGGTTGTAGCAAAACACGCAGTGCAGCGGGCAGCGATATGTCAGCTCGGCGAGTAACCAGAAGGGCGGATTGATAACAGGCTGTGTCATCGGCTGAGGGTGGTCCTATTGGATCCAGTCTTTTTCAAAGGCTGCGCGTAACATCCCTTCGATAGGGTCGCGCAAATCAGCCTCGCCAAATGCCTGCTCCAGCTCTGCGATAAGTTCGTTAACGGTGTGCTCTCCGTCGCAGCGCTTGAGGATCTCGGCGGCGCTAAGATTGAGTTTGACCATACCTTCAGGATAAAGCAGTACATACGCTTGTTGTGCCTCTTCCCACTGCAAGCGAAAAAGTCTGTTGAGTCGGGGGCGCTCGGGAAGCGGTGCGGGCGTGGGGTCGCTCATACCGGATAGGCTCTTTCAATGCCATCAAGCATGGACCACAAAATATCAAGCTTGAATTGCAGGATGTCGAGTGCCCGTTCTTGTTGCGCGCGTGTTGTAAAGTGGTTGAGTGTGACCTCGAGGCCATGATCGACATCACGCTGGGCTAAAGGAATACGCGAGCGGAAATAATGCAAACCTGCCGACTCGATCCATGGGTAATGTGTGGGCCAAGTTGCCAGACGATCTTTATGAATTTGAGGCGCGAACATTTCTGTCAGCGAAGAGCAGATTGCCTCTTGCCAAGGCTGCTGGCGTGCAAAGTTGACATAGGCATCACAGGCAAATTTAACCGAGGGCTCGACCTGTTTCAGCGACCAGAGCGTCTCACGATCTAAACCAACCGCTAGTCCGAGGCGAGTCCACGCTTCGAGGCCTCCGCACTCTGTGTCGGTTTTGTATTCACCAAAGCCGTCGTGATCCAAAATTCTGGAAATCCATCTGCGACGCGTTTCACGATCTTGGCAGTTGGACATGACTGCAGCGTCTTTGATGGGGATGATCCACTGATAGTAAAAACGGTTTAATACCCAACCGCGAATCTGTTCTTTAGAACATTCGCCAGCATTCATTTTGACGTTAAAGGGGTGATGAATATGATAGCTCTGACCTTTTGCGCGGAGTTGTGCTTCGAACTCTTCACGCGTCCAAGCTGGTTTCAATGCGGTCATGGTCAGATCTCTATGTGCATGCCATCAAAGGCGACCTCAATACCGAGCGCTTTCAGTTGCAGCGCTTGCGGTGAGTCCTCGCGAAGGATGGGATTGGTATTGTTAATGTGAATCAGAATTCGTCGCTTGGTTGAATGAGAGGCTAACTCCTCAAGCATTCCACCCGGTCCAGATTGGGCCAGATGCCCCATGTCGATCGCGCGCTTAGACGACAGACCCATGCTAATCATTTCATCATCGGTCCAAAACGTACCATCGACTAGTAGCACATCGGCTTGCCGCATGGCTTGCTCGACTTGTGGCTCAATCACACCTAGACCCGGTGCATAAAACGCTTTTTTTCCGCTCGTTATGTCTGTCATGAGTAGCCCGATGTTGTCACCAGGATGAGGGTCATGACGATGAGGCGAATAGGGCGGAGCTTTGCTCGAAAGCGTGATCGGCGTGAAAGCAATGCCTGTTAGTTCAGGAATGCTGAAATTTTCTTGTTCAGGGCTAATTAATCGCTGTTCGACCGTACAGTAATGAGACAGGGTCTTGACCAGCGGCAGGCCTGCCGTGAGATCGTCGAAGACTTGCTGGGTGGCATAAATGGGCAGAGGCGAATTTCTTTCGCGTAGCATCATGAGACCCGTGACGTGATCCACTTGTGCGTCCATCAACACAACCGCGGCAATACCGCTGTCACGCATCTGTCTAGCGGGTTGTAAAACAGGCGTTTGTTTGATTTGGGTCAGTACATCAGGCGACGCATTGATCAATGCCCAGTCGGGTGATCCGTTGCCAACGATGATAGAGGACTGAGTGCGCATCTGCGCGTTGATGCTGCCTTGGCGTACACCTGAGCAATTCGGGCAGTTACAGTTCCATTGAGGAAATCCCCCGCCAGCCGCGGAGCCCAATACGCGTATTTGCATCACAACTCAAAAAATAAAGGCCGAGATATTCGTCTCGGCCTTTTGAAAAACGATTAGCGATTGGCGATGTACATTGTGATTTCAAAACCAAAGCGCAGATCAATTGCTGATGGTGTTTCCCATTTCATAGCGGTCTCCTAAAGTGCGGTGGAAGTAAAGTATCGCAACGCCATTAGTTGGCATTAGCAACAAGTATATAGAATAAATCACATGTATCTAGCAACTTTTTGACTTGTTGACCACATGAAAACTAAGCTATTTGCCGAGATTCAGCCCGCAGCGCACGGGTGGCTAGCGGTCGGAAATGGGCACCAGTTGCACTGGCAAGCTAGTGGTAATCCCGAAGGTATGCCTGTGGTGTGGCTGCATGGCGGCCCCGGAAGTTCGGCAAGCCCTTTGCATCGCCGATTTTTTGATCCCGCCCTTTTCTGGATTGTTCAATATGATCAGCGAGGTTGTGGGCGCAGCCTACCAGCAGGGGCGATTGACCATAATGAGACGTCTTATTTAATTGCTGATATCGAACGTTTGCGCGAGCATCTGTCCATACCAAAGTGGAGTGTTGTGGGGGGCTCTTGGGGTGGTGCTTTAGCCTTACTTTACGGGCAGGCCCATCCTGATCGCGTCGACAGAATGCTCTGTCGTAGTCCGTTTTTATGTACTCAAGCTGAAATAGAAAGCTTTATGGAACATCCGCCTGAGGGGTGTCGAGAACTTTGGGATGCCTTGCGATCTCAGGTGCCTAACAACCCTCAACAGACCGTTCTCGAGTTTGGGTATCGGGTATTTTGCCTAGAGAAGGACGTCCAAAAGCAAGTGCAGCTTGCACAAGCTTGGGCCACCTACGAGGCAGCAATGAACGTTTATCCAATGCAAGCGCCTACGATTGGCTTAGGTAGTCACGATGCGCTCATCGCTCGCTATAGGGTGCAGAGCCATTACCTGTGGCATCGGTGCTTTGTTGGTCAAAATATCTTGGCACAGGCTGATAGGATGTCAGAGATTCCGCTTACGCTCGTGCATGGCGATACCGATGCGCTTTGCCCCTTTGAAAACAGTCTCAACATTCAACGCACCGTAGCTCAAGCAAACCTTATCCGTGTCGCAGGGGGCGGCCACGATCTCACGGATCCGGGGATGTTGAGTGCAACGTTTCAAGCACTGACATCTTGGCGCTAGTGATTACCCTAATGATTATTGTGGCGTCCACCGTTCACTTAAAAAGTTAAAGGTAAAAAAGTTATCTAGATATCCAATTCTAGTAATATTGTTCAGTACTTTAAAAACAAGATGGACTTGTTCGAACATCTAACATCACGGAGACGACTGTGAAAAATTACTTACGCACGATTAGTGGCTTTGGTTTGGCCTTGGCATTTAGTATGTCTGCCCAAGCGCAGACTGCAGCACCTGCAGCTGCCCCGGCACCCCCACCTGCATGGAAGCAAGGCATGCCAGAGTCGATGGCAAAATCCACGTTGGCTCCCTTGCCTGGCAAGCTGGTGGCGACTAAAGCCGCCGATGTGCCGATTGATAAAATCAAACTGCCGCCTGGTTTTAAAGTTGAGGTCTGGGCTGACGGCATTCCTGGTGGCCGCGCAATCGCAGAGGGCGAGAACGGTAAGTATTACGTCGGTACGCGCGCACTCGGTCGTATTTACGAAGTGACCGACAATGGCAAAGAGCGCACCTCGCGTGTGGTGGTAGACAAACTTAATCAGCCAACAGCTGCATACAAAGACGGTTCGCTGTACGTTGTAGCGGTTGATAAAGTCTTGCGTTTCGATGGAATCGCAAAAAACCCAAATGCGACGCCTGTTGATTTGACTGCCAAGTTCAACTTCCCACCGATGCCGCACCACAACTGGAAGTACGTGGCGTTTGGTCCTGACGGCAAGTTTTATGTTCCCTTTGGCGCGCCTTGCAACATTTGCGAACTGCCGACACCTGAGTACGCTCAGATCCGTCGTTACAACGCAGATGGTTCGGGCATGGAAGTCTTAGCGACTGGTGTGCGTAATACGGTTGGATTCGACTGGCACCCCGTGACCAAGGAACTTTGGTTTAGTAATCACGGCCGTGACTGGATGGGCGATGACACTCCTAACGACACGATGAATCGTTTGAAGGTCAAAGCGAACTACGGTTTTCCATCATGTCATCAGGGCACCATTGCTGATCCAGACATCAAGAAAGCAAACGCTTGTGCTGGTGTTGAGCAGCCTGCTGCCTTGATGGGACCTCACGCTGCTACCATGGGCGTCAAGTTTTACACCGGCGACATGTTCCCAGCTGAGTACAAAAACGTGCTGTTCAACGCACGCAAAGGCTCCTGGAACCGCACACAAAAAATCGGCTTTGATGTCGTGACTGTGCGCACAGATGCAAATGGCAACAACGCGAAGGTAGAGCCCTTCATGACTGGCTTTATGAATCCTGCAGATCAGTCATGGTGGGGTCGTCCAGCCTACTTGCATCAGATGAAAGATGGTTCACTGCTGGTTTCTGACGAGCAAAATGGCGTGATCTATCGCGTCACATACAAGAAGTAAGCTTCATGCAGTTGTTGTCTGTTTTACGTAGTGTTGTTTTGGTGGGGGCCGTCCTAGCGGCGGCTCCTGCTGCATATGCACAGATAGCCCCACAGCGCTTGGCGCTGTGCGCGGCCTGTCATGGCGCAGACGGGAATTCTCAATTAAAAGGAATCCCCTCTTTAGCGGCACAACCAAAATTGTTTCTCGAAAATCAGCTTGTCCTGATTCGCGAAGGTGTGCGTGATATTCCTGTGATGAAGGGCTCGCTTGATGGCGTGTCTGATGCAGAAATCACGGCGCTCGCCAAGTATTACGCGGAAAAAACATTAGCACCTGTCCCGACCGATAAAGACGCTGAAGTCTTTGCGCGCGGCGGCAAGTTAGCGGAAGGCATGCGATGCGGGATATGTCATCTACCGACATACCTGGGTCGTGAGCAAATTCCTAGGCTAGCGGGTCAGAGAGAAGACTATTTGTTGCATAGCATGCAACAGTTCAAAAATAATCAAGCCGTTGGTCGCGATTCAAATATGGCGGCTTCGGTTTATGGTGTCTCTGATCAAGATTTAAACGACATCTCATATTATTTAGCTCGTCTCACGCCATAGATCCTAGCTCGGCCAAGCTTCCTGCACAAGTCTCGCAATTAGCCCTAACTTTTGCGCGTAAGTTCCATCGTGTTGAGTCGATCGAATGCCTCTTGTAAAGGTATGTTAGTCACAGCGTCTAAACCAAAAAAAGGATTTTGACTAAGAAAGGCAATATAGGAGGCGGCGAGCGTGACAAAAAATAAGCAAAAATTCGAAATGAATTGACTGGCTGGCTTGGTTAGCATTGACATACTTAAAAGTACGGTAGTCGCTAACAATGTAAGTGCGACAAGCAAGTACCCGCGCAGACCCATACCGAAATCACTGGCGTCTATCCTTTGCAGTCTCTGCTCTCTGATACGCGAGACTAGGTTCGCCAGATGCATACTTGTGACAGTCGGTAGTTTTGCAATACTCTCAGGGGAGTAGACGATATCTGACATACGCGCGAGCGGAGGTAGAGCGCTACTCACACCACTTCGTATGGCGTAGGAAGAGCCTCGATGCATGGCTGGCCATTCTTTTTCTAGTACAGACGCAGTGTATTCTCGGGCGCTCGCCATCAGGGGTGCGCCTACTGTCGGGTCAATATTGAGTGACATTCGACCCAAGGTGCGGAGTGCGTCCGCTTCTTGAAGTGTGGATGCCTTAGCGCGACTACGGACAGCAGATATATCACTAAATATAAAAGCGAGACCCAGTGACAATAAAATAATCGCCCCAGAGTTCAAGCCTGCAATCGGCATGTTGTGATAGCGCTCTACGAGCTTCGCATTTCGTTTCGCAGAGAAGCTCCATCGCATAATGACGTAGGAAACAAGCCAACTGACGCCGATAATCATCAAAAGGTTCAGGATAATGAGTGCGATTGATGTCATCACGTTCGTTCTCGCTTGCTCGGCAGGTTAAAGTTGCGCGACCGTTCTACCACCGACGCTAATCGCTGTGTCGAGCAGAATAAATTAATTTTATTTTAATTCCTAGGTGGCCGCTTCGTTGCCCGTGCCTGTGTCGGGCTAGCACACGACGAAAGGAGTGTGTTTCCAGTAAGATTTACTTGGCGTACGGCGAGCGCCGCACATCTTATCTTAATGGTGCCCGGGGCCGGAATCGAACCGGCACGCCTTGCGGCGGGGGATTTTGAGTCCCCTGCGTCTACCAATTTCACCACCCGGGCAAGGGGGATCGCGCTGAAGGCGCTTTGGAACGAAGTCAATAATTATACGGCGGAAAATAAATTTACAGAAATCCGCCCGAGAAGCCCAATTTTGGTTTCGGTACGACAGTCAGATCGACATTCTCGAGTCATAATTAATCCACAACAAACAAGGATGGGAGATAAATCATGCAAGCAACACAATCCGCGCGGGTACAGGTGTTTTGGCAGCCAGGCTGTTCATCATGCTTACGCACCAAAGAGTTCCTGACAAAACAGGGTATTGATTTTGAATCGATCGACGTGCTTAACGATCCGACAGGGATGGCTAAGCTGCATGCGCTAGGCGCTCGTAGCGTCCCGATAGTCGCACTTGGCGGCCGTTTTACTTTTTGTCAGTCGTTTAACGACGTGATTAAATTTTTGGATTTAAAAACCAAATTAATGGATCCCTTGCCTCCAGAGCAACTGATCGCGAAATTAGATACGATCATTCAAACCGCGCAGCGCCTGATCAAGCAGTTTTCTCCCGAGCAGTTACGTGAGAATTTTCGAGATAGGAATCGTAATCCTGCGGACACGGTCTTTCATATCTTTCGCGTTGCACAAATGGGTGCCGAGGCGGCAAATCAGATTGATCTGAAATTCGAAAGCTTCGGCGAGTTGGCGCCTAAAGCGTGGTCAGCGAATGAGCTCGCGGACTGGGGTTCGAAAGTGCGCGAGCAAGTGGCAGATTGGTGGCGTAACGAGCCAAATCGTGATCTTCAATATCTGGTGCCAACCTACTACGGCAGGAGGGCGATGCACGATGTTCTTGAGCGCACCACCTGGCATGCCGCACAGCACACACGTCAAATAACGTTGATGTTGGAAACGTACGGAATCGTGCCCGATCAACCGCTCAGTCCAGAAGACTTAAAAGGACTTCCCGTCCCTGATGAAGTCTGGGATCGGTAAGCGCGATGATGCAGATTCAAGGTGTTGATATTCAGCCACTCGATGGACTAAAGGTTATTGATGTCTCGAGTTTTTTGGCGGGACCCTTTTGTTCGACGCAGCTCGCTGAGTTTGGCGCCGATGTTGTAAAGCTCGAGATGCCCAAGGTAGGTGATGCCTTGCGGCGCTTTGGCAGCATCACGCCTCACGGTGACTCTTTGCCTTGGCTGTCTGAAACACGCAATAAAAAATCTGCAACTCTTGATTTGCGTACACCAGAGGGGGCGGAATTACTGAAAGCATTAATAAGAGACGCAGACGTCTTGGTTGAAAACTTCCAGCCAGGTACGCTTGAGAAATGGGGCTTGGGTTGGGATGTTTTGAAAGAGGTTAATCCACGGCTGATTATGGTTCGGATATCGGGCTATGGTCAGACGGGGCCCTATAGCCCTCGACCTGGTTTTGGCCGAATTGGAAATGCTTTCGGTGGCCTGTCCTATCTGGCAGGCTATCCGGATCGCCCACCAGTCACGCCGGGCTCTGCAACTATCCCCGATTATCTCGCGGGCTTGTATGGCGCACTTGGGGTGTTGTTATGTATCCAAGCACTCGCCAAGACGGGCCGCGGTCAAGTGGTGGACATTGGTTTATACGAACCAATCTTTCGGATACTTGATGAACTGGCACCCTCGTACCATATGAAAGGCTATGTGCGCGAGCGCATGGGGCCCGGTACGGTGAATGTGGTGCCCCACAGCCACTATCCAACCAAGGATAAAAAATGGGTAGCGATCGCTTGTACCAACGATAAGATTTTTGAACGACTTGCTTTGGCGATGGGTGTGCCTGAGTGGGGCGGGTCTGGCAAATGGGGGACGATTACGCAGCGCGAGGCCGAGCGTTCACAGGTTGATGAGTATGTCGGTGTTTGGACTGCGCAGCGCACGCGCGAAGAGGTCCTTTCAACCTGTGAATCTTTCCAGATCCCCTGTGGTTCGGTCTACGCGATTGATGAGATTTTTGAAGACCCCCAGTACGCAGCGCGAGAGAATATTAAGTACATGAAGGACTCGCATGGCGACACACATGCCATTCCAAATCTTGTGCCGCGTCTATCGGATACACCGGGTAAGATTCGTTCGCTTGGACCTTCTTTAGGCCAGCATAATGATGAGATATTTTCCTCTCGCCTGGGTCTGTCTAAAGAGCGCATTGCTGAACTTAAAGCCAAAGGCGTAATTTAGCCTTGAACTATAGGCATAGAGCTGAACCTATTAAGGATTTTGGATGTCATCGCTGGATCTGCAATTAGCCGAGCATGCAGCCTCGGTTAGGTTTGAAAATTTGTCTGCCGCTGCCATTGAGCGGGCCAAGGTATTTACGCTTGACACGATAGGTGTCGGAATTGCGGGGGGGAGCACCCCAGAGATTGCGCCTTTGCTTCAAGCGGTTCAGGGCTGGGGCGAAGGGCGACAAGTGGGGTTGTGGGGAACGCGGCGCACATTTAGTCCCGGGCAAGCTGTATTGCTCAATGCCTATCAGATTCATTGCCAGGAATTCGATTGTTTGCATGAAGGCGCAGTACTGCATGCGATGGCAACACTCTTGCCCGTGCTGCTTGCTGAGGCGCAGGTGCGCGGGGGGGTGTCAGGCAAGGCGCTTCTCGCTGCGGTAGCGGCTGGCGTGGATGTGGCGTGCACCATCGGTTTGGCCTCCAAGCAAGGTTTACGTTTTTTTCGTCCCGCAACCTCTGGTGGTTTTGGTGCGGTAGCGGGCTTGGCTAATTTGCGTGGTTTTGACGCGCAGCGCACACTCGCGGCGTTCGGTCATCAGCTCGCACAAGTCAGTGGCACGATGCAGGGTCATACAGAGGGTAGCGTAGTGCTACCTTTGCAAGTGGGCATGAACGCGCGCGCGGCTCTGCAGTCCTGCGATTTGGCACAAAGTGGATTTCCTAGTTTGCAGCTCCCGTTGACGGGTCGTTTCGGTTACCTGCCGATGTTTGAGACGCAATGGGATCTCGAACCACATCTCAAGACGCTAGGTGAAACTTGGCGTATCGCCGAATTAAGTCATAAGCCTTACCCGAGTGGGCGTGCGACACACGGAGGTATTGAAGGCTTGATGGTGCTGCGGGATCAGATTGGGTTTGGTGCAGATGAGATTGAACAGATCATCGTGCGTGGTCCCTCATTGATTAATCATTTGGTCAATCGCCCGCCAGTCAAATCGCCTTCGCCAAACTACGCTCGTCTTTGTATGCCGTTTGCGCTTGCTAAGGTATTGCAGCATGGTTCGTTAGATCCGATGCATTTTCGCGGAGAAGCGCTACATGATCCTCAGACCTTCTTGTTGTCACAAAAGGTATCGATGCAAATCGATGACAACCCAAATCCCAATGCCTTGGCACCGCAGGTGGTGTCGGTGCGCTTGAGAGATGGGCGGGTTTTGGAGCATGCGATAGACACCATGCTTGCCAGTCCGAAACGTCCGTTAAGCGAAGACGCGCGGATGAAAAAATTCCAGCGTTGTTGGTCGCTGGCCGCCGAGCCGATGGGGGATAGCGCAGCGCTAGTTGCGGCGATCAACGGGCTCGAACATTGTCTAGATATAAAAGAGGTCACAACGCTCTTGGCGGCGCGCGCGTGAGCGCCACGATGTTGGCGGCCAAGCTCTTGCTTGTGCCGAGTTTGATCCTGTTGTTGTCTTTGGCGCAGCGTCGCTGGGGAGCGGGTCTCGCCGGTTGGCTATCGGCGTTTCCGGTCTATGCCGGACCCGTGCTCTTAATCTTATCGGTTGAGCAAGGGCATGACTTCGCAGCCCAGGCGGCAGAGGGAACTCTTTATGCTGTAGTCGCGACCCTTGCCTTTTGTATTGCGTACGGCTGGACCTGCTTGCGTCATGGCGTTCTGCTTAGTCTGTTTGCTGCGGCATTGACTTACGCACTGACTGTATCGATCCTCCAGTTTGTGTATCTGCCATTATGGCTCGCCTTCCTGGTGGTGTTGGGACTATTAACAGTGGCGCCTCATGCGTTACCAAAAAGACCACCGCCTACGCGCTCGGCACCTCCCGGAAACATAGACCTTGTTTTGCGGATGGCTTTGGGCGCTACGATGGTGTTGCTGGTGACCTACTTCGCTGATGTGATGGGTCCTCGAACAAGTGGCCTTTTTGGCATGTTCCCTTTGATGAGCACAGTCTTAGTCACGTTCTCGCATCACCACGCGGGCCCAGACTGTGCAGTCGCTTTACTGCGAGGTATGTTTTATGGGTTTTATGGGTTCGCCAGTTTTTGTGTTGTCATGACCTTGGTCTTACCTGGGCATGGATTGCTAGTCAGCTTTGCCGCTGGCCTGTCCACTGTGCTTGCCCTGCAGCTAATAAGTAAGCGTTTAATGCCAAAAAACGCCTTAGGAACTGACGCTAGGTCTTGAAAAATACCATTTGCCCCCCAAATGCATTTCAGAATCTTGCTCGACGCCTTGGCTAAGAGCAACGCCCTGTGGATAACTTTTTGGTGAGTACTATGAATCAAACAACATCATCTTCTGACGCATCGCAAACTTTGGGTTTTCAGGCAGAGGTTAAGCAGCTGCTGCACTTGATGATCCACTCTTTGTATAGCAACAAGGAAATATTTTTGCGCGAGCTGGTGTCTAACGCCTCGGACGCCTGCGATAAGCTGCGCTTCGAAGCCATTGATCAGCCTGCGTTGCTCGATGGCGAGGGTGAACTGCATGTCCGTGTTGATTTTGACAAAGCGGCACGTACGATCACGATCTCGGACAACGGAGTGGGCTTGTCCCGAGAAGAGGCCGTAGCCAACCTGGGGACAATCGCTCGCTCGGGTACCCGCGAGTTCTTTTCAAAGTTAACGGGTGACAAGCAGAAGGATGCACAGCTGATTGGTCAGTTTGGTGTTGGTTTTTACTCCTCCTTCATTGTTGCGGACAAAGTAACGGTTCGTAGTCGTCGTGCTGGTGCTCCGGCCGATCAAGGAATTATTTGGGAGTCAGACGGGCAAGGTGAGTTCACGATCGCGGCATCAGAAAAAGCGACGCGCGGTACGGATGTTGTTTTGCATCTGCGCGCGGATGAGGATGAGTTTCTAAGCGGCTGGAAATTGCGTGAAGTTTTACGTCGCTATTCGGATCACATCTCTTTGCCGGTACAAATGTTGAAGGAAGAGTGGGACAAGGACAAGTCCGAGCAAGTTAAAACAGACGAGTGGGAGTCGGTTAACCAGGCTAACGCCTTGTGGACGCGCAGCAAGTCAGAGGTGTCCGATGAGCAGTACCGGGAGTTCTATAAGCATGTTTCACATGACTTTGATGACCCGCTAGCGTGGACACACAATCGTGTCGAAGGGCGTAGCGAATATACACAACTGCTTTATGTGCCGAAACATGCGCCGTTTGATATGTGGGATCGCGATGCGCGGCGCGGAGTGAAGCTCTACGTGAAGCGTGTATTCATTATGGATGACGCAGAGCAAATGCTACCCTCCTATTTGCGCTTCGTCCGCGGGGTGATTGATTCTGCCGATTTGCCGCTGAATGTCTCGCGCGAACTTTTGCAAGAGAGTCGTGATGTTAAGGCGATCCGAGAGGGATCTACTAAGCGTATCCTGAGCCTGCTTGAGGATCTGGCAGAGAATAAAAAAGAGGATTACGCGACCTTCTGGACCGAATTTGGCCAGGTGCTCAAAGAGGGAACGGGCGAAGACTCCGGCAATATCGAGCGAATTGCAAAGCTCTTGCGCTTTGCCTCGACCTACGAGGATTCTGATGCTCAGACGGTGACCTTGGCCGACTACGTTACGCGTTTTAAGGATGGACAAGACAAGATTTATTACGTTACTGCTGACAGTTACACCGCAGGACGTAACAGCCCGCATCTGGAAATCTTCCGTAAGAAAGGTATTGAAGTGCTGGTGCTGTGGGATCGTGTGGATGAATGGATGTTGTCCCATCTGCGTGAGTTTGACGGCAAGCAATTGGTTTCTGTCGCTAAAGGTGGCCTGGATCTCGAGGCGCTAGCGGATGAGCAGGAGAAAAAACATCAGACTGAAGTGGCGGAGCAATTCAAGCCCTTGGTTGAGCGTTTGCAAGAGGCATTAAAAGATCGTGTGAAAGAGGTGCGCGTCACTTTACGTTTGGTAGATTCGCCGTCTTGCGTAGTTGTTGGACAAAACGATTTGAGCCCGCATTTGCAACGTATGCTCAAAGCGGCTGGTCAGGCGGCACCGAATGTACTGCCGGTGTTGGAGATCAATCCAGAGCATGCGTTGGTTAAGCGTGTACAAAGCGCAACGGACGATAGTTTTTCTGAGTGGGCAAATCTGTTGTTTGAGCAGGCCATGCTAGCAGACGGTGCGCAGCTTCCTGATCCTACCGCCTTTGTGAGTCGGGTCAATCGTTTGTTACTTGGGTAAGGCTTCGGCCTTCCAGTTAGTCAGTCTCGCATACCTGGTCCAGTCAAAAGCTGGGCCAGGGTCTGTTTTACGGTCTGGTGCGATATGACAATGGCCACGTACAGCATCCAAGGGATAGTGCAAGCGCAAACACGCGGTTAGGTGCGTAAGCGTGTCGTACTGTTGTTCTGTGTAGGCTAGGGTATCAGTGCCTTCAAGTTCGATGCCAATTGAAAAATCGTTGCAGCGTTCTCGACCGGCGTAAGAAGATATGCCGGCATGCCACGCGCGTTGATCGCAAGAAACAAACTGTGTTGTTGTCCCATCGCGTTCGATGACGAAGTGCGCGGATACGCGCAGCCCAACAATATTTGCAAACCAAGGATCAGCTGCAATATCTAGCTTATTTAAAAACAAATCAGCGATATAGGGCGTTTTGAACTCACCAGGGGGCAAACTAATGTTGTGCAAAACGAGTAGCTCGACCTTGGTGTGTGGTGGCCGCTCGTCGTGGTTAGGCGAGGGCTTGTGCCAAATGTTAGGTCCAGGCTTTAGCCAGCCATTCGGATCAAGTTGCCACATTCGGCTTGGGTATTAACGCTGAGGACGCGCACCGAGAGATGCATGTGCTTGGCTGCAAAATCTTGCGCCGGCTTTCGTAATGGCTTCTGATTCTGGAAGATGGACACCACAATGGGCGCATTGAACCATTACTTCGGTCTCTACTCTTTGTTTCGCAGAGGCCTGTTTTGGAAGCGAGTCGTTGTACATTTTTTTTGCGGCTAGCTGCGCAAGCACACGCGTGACAAGCAGGCCACCTAAAAATGCCACAACCCAGAATAAAGTTTTTCCCATTTCAGTTTCTCTGTAAGATCACTTCAACCACAAAACGGCTACCTGTGTAGGCAAGCACGATAAAGGCGAATCCAACTAATGTATAGCGTAGCGCGATTCGCCCGCGCCAGCCGCGCGCATAGCGCCCAGCTAACAGGATACCAAAGGTAATCCAAGATAGGAGCGTAAAAATCGTTTTATGGTCAAGCGGTAACCATTTTCCGGTCAGTTGGAGTGAAATCATCGAGCCAGACAAGACCGTGAAGGTGAGTGCGGCAAAAGCGATCCAAATCACGCGGAAAAGGATTTGTTCTTGGGCGAGCAGCGGTGGTTGCGCGTCTAAAAGTCGCCCGACTGCGCTTCGAAGTTTTGTCTGTGATGGGCTAGATTCGCGAGGGAAATGCAGGCGATGGTCCAGTGCGGCCATCATCATGGCTTGTAGCGCTGAGATCGTGACCAGTGCGTAAGCACATAAGGCAATCAACAGGTGCAGCCTAAGACCCGCATCGTTGGCGTGGGCGAGTAGCTGCGCTTTTGGAAACATGGCAGCCACGAGGCAAATGAGAGCGCCGGCGGGTAATAAAAGGAGTTGCAAGCCATCAATCCGGATAATCAGACTTTCTAGCCAGAAGATGATCATGCCTAGCCAAACGGAGGCAGAAAGGGCGAGGGACCAGCTTAATTTCAGATGATTTTCTTCAAGAATGGCGAAGTAAAGGGCAATAGCGTGCAAAATAATTGCCGACAGCAAGCCTAAGCGGGCAGAGCGACCAACTTGAATCACCGGTTTGCCAGAGGCTAGAGAGCGCCAGAGCACCAAGGCTAAGACGGCGTAGGCAAACGCGGCTAAAGAGTGAAATACAATAGCGGAAGACATGTGTCTAGTGTAAAGCGAAACCGCCACCATGCTTGAAAATCTTACCCAACGCCTATCGCGTGTCGTAAAAACGATTCGCGGCGAGGCGCGCTTAACGGAAACCAATACGCAGGAGATGCTACGCGAGGTGCGATTGGCGCTTCTCGAGGCAGACGTTTCTTTGCCTGTCGTTAGGGACTTCGTCGCCAAGGTAAAAGAAAAAGCGCTTGGCGAGGAGGTTGTCGGTAGCCTGTCGCCCGGGCAAGCGCTAGTCGGCGTAGTGCACCAGGAGCTCACTGCCTTGATGGGTGGTGACTTGGGTCCAGAAGCCAGTGAATTGTCACTGGCCATGCAGCCTCCAGCGGTCATTTTGATGGCTGGTTTGCAAGGGGCGGGTAAAACAACGACGACCGGTAAGCTGGCGCGCTGGTTGTCCGCAGGTGACCACGTCCAGTACGGCCGCAAGACCGGTAAGAAAAAGGTGGCTGTAGTCAGCGCTGACGTCTATCGACCTGCTGCGATTGAACAGTTAAAGACAGTCGCTGTGCAGGTTGGAGTTGAGTGGATTGCGTCGGATGCGTCCCAAAAGCCTGAAGATATTGCCCGCTCAGCCCTCGATTACGCAAAGCGCCACCATTTTGATGTGCTGATTGTCGATACGGCCGGTCGCCTTGGTATCGACGAGGCGATGATGCAAGAAATCAAGATGCTGCATAGTGTCTTGAATCCTATCGAAACGCTGTTCGTTGTTGATGCGATGCAGGGCCAAGACGCTGTCAATACGGCGCGTGCATTTGGTGACGCTTTGCCGCTAACGGGTGTTGTATTAACCAAATTAGATGGTGATGCTCGCGGTGGTGCGGCATTGTCGGTCAGGCACGTTACAGGCAAGCCCCTAAAGTTTGTCGGCGTATCTGAAAAGCTTGATGGTCTGGAGCCTTTCCACGCAGAACGCATGGCGCAACGCGTGCTGGGGATGGGCGACATCGTTTCATTGGTCGAACAAGCCCAAAAGAATATCGACGTAGCCGAGGCACAAAAGCTCGCGGCCAAGATGAAGTCGGGCGATAAGTTCGATCTCAATGATTTTCGTGATCAGCTCGCTCAGGTCAAAAAAATGGGCGATATGGGATCTTTGCTAGAAAAACTTCCCGCGCAGTTTGCGCAAGCAGCGGGTCAATTGCAAAGTGGACAGGCTGATAAACAGCTGCGTCGTACTGAAGGCATTTTGAATTCGATGACACCACAGGAGCGCGCAAAACCTGAACTTCTCAAGGCGTCACGTAAGCGTCGTATCGCCACGGGGGCGGGAGTGCCGGTGCAGGAAGTCAATCGTATGCTTAATCAGTTCGAGCAGATGCAAGGGATGATGAAGCAAATGAAAAAGGGCGGAATGGCGAAGATGATGCGTGCCATGGGCGGCATGAAAAATCTGGCCAAACTTGGCGGTTTTGGAAGATAGGCTAGGTAAAGACAGCGCGTGCTTTAGCGTTTTTTGAAGATTAGATCCCACACGCCATGACCTAAGCGGATCCCGCGATTTTCAAATTTTGTGAGAGGTCGAAAATCTGGACGCGGAGCAAAGTTTTCAGCAGTGTTTGTAAGGCTAGGCTCTGCAGAAAGTACCTCCAGCATTTGCAGTGCGTAATGCTCCCAGTCGGTTGCACAATGCAAGTAGGCGCCCGGAGCCATTCGGCTCGACAATAACTCGATCAGTGGTGGTTGTATTAAACGTCTTTTGTGATGACGTTTTTTTGGCCAAGGATCTGGAAAATAAATGTGAACTCCCGCCAGAGAATTTGGCGCGATCATATCTCGCAGGACTTCAACAGCATCATGTTGAATGATTCGGATATTCTGAAGCGCAGAGGCCTCGATCCGCTTTAATAACGCGCCAACGCCGGCATTGAAAACCTCAACACCTAAAAAATTATCCTGCGGTCTTGCTAAAGCAATCTGTTCTGTCGTTTCCCCCATGCCGAAACCAATTTCTAGAATGGGGGGTGCTGATCGTCCAAAGGCTTGATTCAGATCGAGCCGTTCGCAGCGATAGGCAATCGACCATTTGTCTAGGTAAGTGTCTAAGGCTTGCTGCTGCCCTTGTGTCATGTGGCTGCGACGATTAACGAAGCTGCGAATATGTTGCGGATGCATTAACCACCTCCCACAGCGACGACAATTTCTAACCGGTCCGCCGAGGCGAGTAGAACCGTTGCATAGGTGCTTTTGGGCACAATTTCGCCATTTCGCTCAACTGCAATTCGCTTGCCAGCGAAGCCGAGTTGATCGATTAGTGTGGCAAGAGAGATTGAGTCGGGGAGCGTTTTAGGCTGACCGTTGAGCAGTATTTCCATGGCTGACATTGTAGTGTGTGTCGCCGGAATCTTGGTTGCTGAGAGGCATCTCGTATAATGATTGCCAGCAAGTTTAAGTGCGGGTGTAGTTCAATGGTAGAACGGCGGCTTCCCAAGCCTCAAGCGTGGGTTCGATTCCCATCACCCGCTCCAGTATTTTTAAGCGCTCAGATAATTACCACTTCAGATTGGCAGTATTAAAAATGAACTGGTTTGAGCCCTCTTGAAAAAACTCCATTTCAACGATCAGACGGCGAGAGTTGCGCAACTCAGCCAAAAATGGCGCCTCGTCTTCTACAAAAATGGTGTCCATACTTCCACTAGATGCACCGGTGGCTGCGATCGTGAAAATCTTTCCCTCGTCGAAGCGGGCAAAGAACTTACAGCCCCCGCTGCATTTGAACTGTCCTTTGCTAATAATGAAAAGGATATTTAAGCCGTCCTGTGAGCGCTCGCGGACAGTTAAATCCAAGCTTGAGCCGCCGGCGTATGGCGCGCTAAAGTTAACCTTGTTGGTGCTGGTGGTTTCGGCAAAGCGGGTCGTGGTGCCACGCATTTGATCGGTACGGGTACGATATTCCCACGCTTGCGCTTGGTACGAGGCGATCGTTAAAACAGTGGCCGCGATTAATCTGAGAAACCTCATCATCCTCTCCGTGGGCATAAAATGAATCAAATCCGTTGTCAATTTAATATATTTTAGACACTCAAGCATTTCTTTTTATTCGACTTATGACCCAAATTATCAATATTGCTGCCTATAAGTTTGTCGGGCTTGCCGACCTAGAGCAACGCAAAGCGGAAGTGCTGCTGCAGGCGCAGGCGTTGGCGCTCAAGGGGACTGTCCTGTTGACTTCGGAAGGCATTAATTTATTTTTAGCTGGTTCACAGGCGGGTATTGAGGGCTTTTTGGCGTGGTTGCGCACGGATGTGGCTTTCGCCGATTTGGAAGTGAAGTACAGTAATTCTCAAGAGGTGCCTTTCAAAAAACTTCTGATCAAAATCAAGAAAGAAATCATTCGGATGAATCATCCGACAATCCGTCCTCAGGCTGGGCGAGCCCCAGCGGTTGACGCACAGACTGCCGCACGATGGATTGCTGAAGGTAAGGATGATGTTGGCCGGCCAGTTGTCTTGTTGGATACGCGCAATGACTTTGAAGTGCAGGCGGGTACCTTTAAAGGTGCGATCAATTGGGGCCTTTCAAAGTTCACTGAATTTCCGCAAGCGGTGCTTGACCATAAAGACGAGCTTGCAGGTAAGACTGTGATCAGTTTTTGTACGGGCGGTATTCGCTGCGAGAAGGCAGCGATTTTTATGGGCGATGTGGGTGTAGAAAACGTCTACCAGCTCGATGGAGGAATTTTGAAATACTTTGAGGAAACGGGTGGCGTGGGCTATGAAGGTAACTGCTTTGTCTTTGATGAGCGCCGCAGTGTGGATGCGACGCTTAGCCCTCAGCCGGTTTAACGAATGCGCATCCCGGGCTGTGCGCCAGAGGCCGGGTCGAGTAGGTAGATTCCTGCGTCAGCGTTGGCGTCGGCATGGCTTGCGGCAAGCACCATGCCCTCTGACACGCCAAACTTCATCTTACGTGGCGCGAGATTCGCAACGAGCGCTGTGAGTCGACCAATAAGTTGCGCAGGCTCATAGGCGGATTTGATACCCGAAAACACGTTGCGATGACGGCCTTCGCCGACATCCAGTGTTAAACGCAGCAGCTTGGTTGATCCTTCAACGTGCTCGCAATTTACGATCCGAGCAACACGCAAATCAATTTTGACAAAGTCATCAATCGTGATGATTTCCGCAATCGGCTCGCCGCCAGGTACGAGCGCAGCTGCTTGGGGTGCAGCTTCTGGGGCGGGCGCCTCGAATAATGCGTCAAGCATCGTGGGCTCTACGCGTTGCATTAAATGCTTGAACGTATTGATACGCGTTGGCAGAACGCCTGCGTCAGACCAGACAAAGTTGCGAGTCAGCCCAAAGAGTTCGGTCGCGACGCGCTGGGAAAGTGCCGGCAAAATTGGCGATAACATGACCGAGAGTGCCTTGAAACCGGCTAGGGCAGACGAACAGATATGTTGCAGCGCTTCGCGTTGGGTTGTGTCAGCTTGGGCCAGCGTCTTGGCGATCAGCCAAGGTTGCGCGGCATCAAAAGCCTGATTAATCTGATCAGCGTGCGCCATGATTTCGCGGATGGCACGACCGAATTCACGCGCCTCGATATCGGCTTGTATGGCGTTTGTCGCGCTTTGCCAGTGAGCACTGAGCTTGGCAGCATCGCCAGAATATCCGAGTGCACCATCAAAGTGTTTGCTGATGAAGTTCGCAGCACGGCTTGCGATGTTGACGTATTTGCCGACCAGATCGCTGTTGACGCGTGCCACGAAATCGTCTGGATTGAAGTCGATATCTTCTACGCGCGCATTAAGTTTGGCTGCGATGTAGTAGCGCATCCATTCGGCGTTCATTCCCAGCTCGAGGTACCGTAAGGGTGAAATCCCGGTTCCTCGACTCTTAGACATTTTTTCACCGCTCACGGTGATAAAGCCATGCACATTGAGTTGGTCAGGCACTTTACGACCAGAAAACTTCAAAGTGGCTGGCCAGAAAAGAGCGTGAAAATAGACGATGTCTTTACCGATGAAGTGCACTTGTTCAGTGTCACTTGCAGGGTCAATGAGCGCATCGAAATCCAGATTGACTTTGGCGCAGTATGCTTTGAGTGAGGCGAGGTACCCAATGGGAGCATCGAGCCAGACGTAAAAGTATTTGCCAGGCGCATCCGGAATTTCAATACCGAAGTAGGGTGCGTCCCTTGAAATATCCCAGTCGCCGAGGTTTGCCTGCTCATCTCCGTTGCCAAGCCATTCGCGAGTCTTTGCCAAGACTTCTGCTTGTAAGCGTTTTGAGCCTTGCGCGTTAGCGCCGGTCGTCCACTCTTGTAAAAACTCGACGCAACGCGGATCAGACAGTTTGAAAAAAAAGTGATCTGATTTTTTTAGGACAGGTCTTGCATTGGTAAGTGTCGAGTAGGGGTCAACTAAATCTGTCGGCGCGTAGACGGCTCCGCACACTTCGCAGGAGTCCCCATACTGATCTTTTGCATGGC
Organism: Zwartia hollandica; assembly: GCF_019923725.1. Taxonomy (GTDB): domain Bacteria; phylum Pseudomonadota; class Gammaproteobacteria; order Burkholderiales; family Burkholderiaceae_B; genus Zwartia; species Zwartia hollandica. Next base: position 14,383 of record NZ_JAHXRI010000006.1, on the reverse strand, counting down.
ATTTCGGGCATTCACCTTTGATGTAACGATCAGGCAAGAACATCCCTTTGACCGGGTCAAAGAACTGCTCAATCTCGCGCGTTTCAATTAGATCGGCAGCGCGCAGCTTACGGTAGATGTCTTGGGAAAGCTCCACGTTCTCTGGCGAGTCTGTTGAGTGCCAATGATCAAAAGCAATGTGAAAGCCGCTCAAATACTGTGGTCGTTCGGCGGCGATTCGTGCCACCAACTGCTGAGGAGTGATGCCCTCTGCCTCCGCCTTGAGCATAATGGGGGCGCCATGGGTGTCATCTGCCCCGACAAAATGTACGGTGTGTCCGGCCATGCGCATCGCTCGAACCCAGATGTCGGCTTGGATGTACTCCATGATGTGGCCGATGTGGAAGGATCCGTTGGCGTACGGTAACGCAGTGGTGACGAATAGTGTACGAGGCATGGGCAACTTAGGACGAGGCGTGGAAGGGCAATCCCACGATTTTAAAGCAGTTGTACTAGGCCCGAGTAATGGACGGCCAGGGCGGCAATTGTGCTCGCCGCCATGCCCCAAATGGGATTGGCCTTGGTGTAGATGACACTGAGCGCGCTGACTGCGACTAAAACCGAGATAAACCATCCACCTGGTGCTGCGATGGCCAAGTCTAAGCCCCCCGCAATCAGTAGGCCGATGGCAAGGGGGACTAAGGCCTTTTGTGCCAGCTTAAAGCCTGCGGAACCCGCGACTTGGTTGGCAATCCGTCCCACAGCAAACGCGAGGATGGCCGCCGGCAAAACCATTGAAACGGTTGCCACCAATAGGCCTGGAAGCCCGGCGATTTGCCAGCCTAGTAGGCTCACGACAACAACGTTAGGGCCGGGCGTGATTTGTGCGATGGCAAATAGCTGGAGAAAAGTGCCATCGTCCATCCAGGCCATGTTTTCAACGATCGCCTGTCGCAAGGCAGGAAACACAGCGTTGGCCCCACCAATGGCAACAAGCGATAGCGACGCAAAGGTCTTTGCTAGCTGCAACAGGACATTCACATCGATCATTTTTTGCTAAGCCAATAGGTCAGTGCGAGTGCTGAAGGAATCAGACCAAGCACCACATAAACCAAGGGCCACTTTAAAACCAGGATACTTACTAGGACCGCGACGATGATGAGCCAACCAGCCACACCGGGTTTGATTTTTTGAGCCATTTTTAGACCTGTGCCGATAATCATTCCGGCGGCCGCCGCGGCTCCTCCGATCAGGGCCACATTTACGCCCTGGAGGTGTGAAAAATTGTCGTACAGGCTCGCAAGAATCAGCAGAATGCAGATGGGCGGAACCATGAGTCCCAACACACTGATTAGTGACCCTTTAACGCCTTGAAAGCGATCGCCTATGACAACGGAGGCGTTCACGACGTTCGGGCCAGGAAGGACCTGACCCATGCCTAGAATGGTGGCGTATTCTTTTTCAGAGAGCCATTGGCTTTTTTCGACGATGATATGTCGCGAGATCGCAGCCACTCCGCCAAAGCCAAGTAGGCCAATCGTGGCAAAACCTCGAAAAAGCTCAAAAAGACTGACGTTGCGAGTTGGCTGCGTCATGACCGCTATCGTCTCAGCGAATGTCGCGCACTTCGACGTCTGTGACGTCTTTGTTGGCGAAAGGACCTGAGGCGGGAGTGGATTTACGTTGTGATTGACGCGTCTTCCAGTATTCTCTGACTTCGAAAGGTTTGCCTCGCACCCGCGCCACAATGACTAGAATAGCGATGGCAAAAATCGTGGACAGGACAAAAATGAAGGCCATAGCGAGTCCTAACACCGTCACAACGATGAAGAGTGCTGTTTGGAGTGCACTGCGCAGTAATTTGATGATGTGGGACACGTGGGCTAGTTTCAAACAAATACGATCAAGGAATAATGATGAGTGTAACGCTAGTAGACGTGCGTGCGGCGCTAGAGCAACTGGTTGATGCCAATACCGGGCAATCTATTTCAGCCTTAGTCAAAGACACGCAGATTCAGATCGCGGGCATACGCGTCAGTGTTCAGGTAGTCTTAGGCTACTACCCGGCTGAGGGATACCTTCAAGGAATTCAGCTAGGAGTGGTTGCTGCGCTGAAGGCTTTGGGCGTACCCGATCCAGATGTGCTGGTCTCGGTCAACGTCGTGCCCCATGCGATTCAGGCGGGAGTACAGCGCGTTCCTGGTGTGCGCAACATTATTGCAGTGGCCTCGGGTAAGGGCGGTGTGGGAAAAAGCACGACCGCCGTGAACCTTGCCTTGGCCCTCAAGGCTGCGGGCGCGAGGGTAGGCCTGCTCGACGCTGATATTTATGGACCAAGCGTTCCGATCTTGCTCGGCGTGTCGCAGCGACCCGAGAGCTCAGATGGCAAGAGTATGACCCCGGTAATCGGTCATGGACTGCAGACGAATTCCATTGGGTTCATGCTCAGCGAAGACTCGCCTGCGATTTGGCGAGGTCCCATGGTGACCCAAGCGCTTGAGCAGTTGTTGCGCGCGACGAATTGGGATGACTTGGACTACCTGGTGATTGATATGCCGCCTGGAACGGGCGACATCGCGCTGACGCTATCGCAAAAAGTTCCCGTCGTGGGGGCGGTGATAGTGACTACACCGCAGGATCTGGCGCTCTTGGACGCTCGCAAAGGGTTAAAGATGTTTGAAAAGGTCAACGTGCCGGTCCTAGGCATTGTTGAGAACATGGCGATTCATATCTGCAGTAAGTGTGGGCATGCCGAGCATATCTTCGGTGAGGGCGGAGCCCAGCGCATGTCGCAGGATTACAACGTCCCCTGCTTGGGAAGCTTGCCTCTATCGATGGCGATCCGTGAGCGCGCGGATGGTGGCCGCCCCACAGTGGTGTCTGAACCGCAAAGCGATGCAGGGCGTATCTATCGTCAAATAGCAGACAAGTTAGCTGCAAAAATTGCAACACTGCCGAAGGACTTGAGTGAGAAGTTTGGGGTGATTTCGGTCAAGCGAACCTAATTGTTGGCCGTTTGTGGCTTACCCTCACCATCTGCAACAGGACGGGGGTAAAATCCGCGCTCTCGACTTTCAATTTTGAGGCGTTCGGTCATGAGTATAAAAAGCGACAACTGGATCCGCCGCGTGGCGCAGTCAGAGGGCATGATCGAGCCCTTTGAGCCTGGTCAGGTTCGCTCGAACGAGTCAGGCCGCATCGTAAGTTACGGCACCAGCAGCTATGGCTACGACGTCCGCTGTGCCGACGAATTCAAGATTTTTACCAATATCAATTCAACGATTGTCGATCCAAAAAACTTCGACGAGAAGTCATTTGTCGACTTCAAAGGCGATATTTGTATTATTCCGCCTAACTCGTTTGCCTTGGCGCGCACCGTAGAGTTTTTTCGAATTCCTCGCAGTGTGTTGACGATTTGTCTGGGCAAGAGCACTTACGCCCGATGCGGAATTATCGTGAACGTCACCCCACTCGAGCCGGAGTGGGAGGGGCACGTGACGTTAGAGTTCTCAAATACAACTCCCTTGCCCGCCAAGATTTATGCGGGTGAAGGTTGTGCGCAAATGCTCTTCTTCGAAAGCGATGAGGTGTGTTCGACGTCTTACAAGGACCGCGGTGGCAAGTATCAGGGCCAGCGCGGCGTCACGTTGCCGCGCACTTAACGCTCAGCGGGATACTCCGAATTCGATTGGCGGACCTAGCACTTGATTCTTTTCACCCTTAGTTCACTTGCGGAGCTGTTCGCATGAAATTTCGCTTTCCAATTTTCATTATTGATGAAGACTACCGATCTGAGAATGCCTCAGGTCTTGGGGTCCGTGCGTTAGCGTCCGCAATTGAAGCGGAGGGTATGGAAGTCATCGGCGTGACGAGTTACGGCGATTTGAGTTCCTTCGCCCAACAACAAAGCCGCGCCAGTGCATTTATTTTGTCGATCGATGATGAAGAGTTTGATGTGGATTCTCCGGAAGATGTGGCTGGAGCCATCAAAAATCTCCGTACGTTCATCGGCGAATTGCGATTCCGCAACGCGGATATTCCAATTTATCTGTATGGCGAAACACGCACGTCCGAGCACATCCCCAATGACATTTTGCGCGAGTTGCATGGCTTCATTCACATGTTTGAAGACACGCCTGAGTTTGTTGCGCGTCACATCATCCGCGAGGCGCGCAGCTATATAGACAGTTTGGCACCACCCTTCTTTCGTGAGCTCGTTAAGTATGCCCAGGATGGCTCCTATTCGTGGCACTGCCCCGGACACTCGGGCGGCGTGGCATTCTTAAAGAGTCCGGTCGGTCAGATGTTCCACCAGTTCTTTGGTGAAAACATGTTGCGTGCTGACGTTTGTAATGCCGTTGATGAGCTTGGTCAGTTACTAGATCACACAGGGCCGATTGCAGAATCTGAATTAAATGCGGCACGCATCTTCCACGCGGATCATTGTTACTTTGTGACAAACGGCACATCGACCTCGAATAAGGTTGTTTGGCATGCGAACGTTGCGGCGGACGATATTGTGGTGGTGGATCGCAATTGCCACAAATCGATTCTGCACGCGATAACGATGACAGGTGCGATCCCTGTTTTCCTGCGTCCTACGCGCAATCACATGGGCATTATTGGTCCAATCCCCTTGGCTGAGTTTGAGCCAGAGAGTATTCAGAAGAAAATTGATGCGAATCCATTCGCGCGCAAGGTCAAGGATAAAAAACCGCGTATTTTGACCTTAACGCAAAGCACTTACGACGGTGTGATTTACAACGTTGAAATGATCAAGGCCAAACTTGGCAATATGGTCGATACCTTGCACTTTGATGAAGCATGGTTGCCGCATGCGGCGTTCCACCGGTTCTATCAGGACATGCATGCGATTGGGCCCAACCGCCCTCGCAGCCCGAAGGCGATGGTGTTTGCGACGCACTCCACACATAAGTTGTTAGCGGGTATTTCGCAGGCATCACAAATTATTGTGCAAGAGTCCGAGACACGGAAGCTCGATCGCAATATTTTCAATGAAGCCTACTTAATGCACACGTCTACTTCGCCCCAGTACGCCATCATCGCTTCTTGCGATGTGGCAGCTGCGATGATGGAAGCCCCTGGTGGTACCGCGTTGGTCGAAGAAAGTATTCGCGAGGCTCTCGATTTCCGACGTGCGATGCGCAAGGTCGACCTAGAGTTTGGCGACGACGATTGGTGGTTCACGGTCTGGGGGCCCGATTATCTCGCCGCGCACGGTGTGGGTGAGCAGTCAGATTGGATATTGCAGTCCAATGACCACTGGCATGGTTTCGGCGATTTGGCTGACGGCTTCAACATGTTGGACCCGATTAAGGCGACGCTCGTCACCCCTGGGTTGAACATGGATGGCACCTTCGGCGAGACCGGGATACCGGCTGCCCTTGTGTCGCGATTTCTGACTGAACATGGCGTGGTCGTTGAGAAGACGGGTCTGTATTCGTTCTTCATTATGTTTACGATCGGAATCACCAAAGGACGATGGAACACGCTCTTAACTGCATTACAGCAGTTCAAGGATGACTACGATCGTAATCAGCCGATGTGGCGGATCTTGCCTGACTTCTGCAAAGAACATCGCCAATATGAGCGCATGGGCTTGCGTGACTTGTGCCAGTTGATTCATGCTGAATACAAAAAACATGACGTGGCGCGCTTAACGACAGAAATGTATTTGAGTGACATGATTCCCGCGCTTAAGCCTTCTGATGCCTTTGCCAAGATGGCGCACCGCGAGGTCGAGCGTGTTTCGATTGATCAACTCGAAGGGCGAGTCACGGGCGTGCTGTTAACTCCCTATCCGCCAGGCATTCCTCTGCTGATTCCCGGCGAGCGTTTCAACAAGACGATTGTGCAGTACCTTCAGTTTGCACGTTCGTTTAATCAAAAATTCCCGGGCTTTGAAACTTATATTCATGGGCTTGGTGAAGAGACGGATGCGGATGGCGAGAAGCGTTTCTACGTTGACTGTTTGATTGAAGAATAGTGTCGCGACACACAATGCCCCCGAGTTCACCCCGTGCCGCTCTTTGATGTAGCGGTAATTGGGGCTGGTGCCGCAGGCATGATGTGTGCGGCTGTGGCTGGTCAGCGCGGCATGCGCGTCGTGCTGCTGGATCATGCCGAGAAGCTCGCCGAAAAAATTCGTATCTCCGGCGGAGGTCGTTGCAACTTTACGAATCGCGTGGTGGCAGCCGAGCACTTCATTTCAGCCAATCCGCACTTTTGTAAGTCTGCATTGGCTGGTTTCACCCCCCAAGATTTCATTGCGATGGTGGATCGTCATGGCATTGCTTGGCATGAGAAGCATAAGGGCCAACTGTTTTGTGACCAGAGCAGTGAACTGATCATTGAAATGCTACGGGCTGAGTGCGACGACGCCGGTGTGCATTGGATGATGCCTTGTTCAGTCAGTGAGGTGAGCCAAGGCGAGGATGCGAGCGCCCAGAACTTCGTCTTGCGAACAGACCAAGGGCAAGTGCAGTGTCGCAATCTTGTGATTGCTACAGGCGGCCTGGCGATTCCGCAACTCGGTGCGACGGACTTCGGCCTAAAGCTTGCCCGCCAATTTGGTCTGAAAGTTATTGAGCCGCGGCCGGCGTTAGTCCCGCTGACCTTTAATGGCGAGGAATGGCAATCATTGGTGGATTTGGCCGGACTTGCGATTCCCTCTGTCGTTTCGACCGGGCTGGGGCGACGGATGCCTGCCTTCCTAGAGGATGTGTTGTTTACCCATAAGGGTCTGTCTGGACCGGGTATTTTGCAGATTTCCAGTTACTGGCAGCCAGGTGAGCCAATTAGCTTGGATTTAGCCCCTGATATAGATATGGAAGCGCTATTGCTTGAAGCGAAAGCCGGTGGACGTCAGCAGCTAGGTAACCTGTTGGCGAGTCTGTGGCCCAAACGGCTCTCTGAGCAGTGGCTTGGAGACTTGGCTGCCAGCCGGATTGCAGACCTACCAGACCGCATATTACGGGAGCTCGCCGCACGGATTAAGGGTTGGGCAGTTACACCTAACGGGACGTTAGGTTACAAAAAGGCTGAGGTAATGCGCGGTGGGGTTGACACCCGTGGGCTGGACCAGCGCACGATGCAGGCTAAAGCGGTGCCGGGTTTACATTTCATCGGTGAAGTCGTCGACGTAACCGGTTGGCTTGGTGGCTATAACTTCCAGTGGGCGTGGTCCTCAGCAGCTGCCTGCGGGCGAGGGCTGACTTGACCCTACTCATTTTGAGTTGTTGTAACCCTTGATTTCGCGGTATGCTGATCCCGTTGTGAACGCATGTTGCGGGAGAGAGTATTTGCCGTCTAACCCAGACGGGTAAGATGCCGCCGAAGGCGCAATTCGCCCAGAATCGCTCAGGCCCCCCATACCGTAGCTTGCATTGATGCGTACAAGAATCATGCGCATCAGCACATCACTCTGGAGAGACCCGCGACCGCAGATGGTCAAAACGGGCGCCGAAGGTGCACACCCGCGTTAAAGCGGGGCAACTCTCAGGCAAAAGGACAGAGGGGCGTATCGTCGCATTCGTCTGCGCTGCTTTGCACAGCACGCGGGCTGGGTGCTACGCCCTTTGAACTCTGTTCCGGAGCTTTTTCATGTCTGCTGTTTTAAAACGCACGCCCTTGGCCGCAACCCATGTTGCCGCGGGCGCACGCATGGTTGATTTTGGTGGCTGGGATATGCCTGTGAACTACGGTTCACAAATTGAAGAGCACCATGCAGTGCGTCGAGATGCTGGGATGTTTGATGTGTCTCATATGCTGAATGTGGATGTCGCTGGAGCGGACGCCACAGTTTTTTTGCGGCGATTGATTGCAAATGATGTGGCCAAGCTTACCCAACCAGGCAAAGCGCTCTACTCCTGTATGTTGAATCCCCAGGGCGGGGTAATCGATGATTTGATCGTCTATTTTTTTTCGCCCACCGATTGGCGTCTTGTGGTGAACGCCGGCACGGCTGACAAAGATATCGCTTGGATGCAGCGTGTGGCGGCCGCTGAAGGACTCGCAGTCACGATTACGGCGCGCAAAGATCTCGCAATGGTTGCCGTGCAAGGACCCAACGCGCGCGCCAAAGTATGGGCCGCTCGACCACAGTGGAAAGCCGTCACGCAGGAGCTGGGCGTGTTTGTTGGTGCACGTGTAGCACCTGACACGATGGTCGCGCGCACGGGCTATACCGGCGAAGATGGTTTTGAGATTGTTGTTCCCGCCGATCAGGTGGAGTTGCTTTGGAAAGAGCTGGTGGCCCAGCAAGTGCAACCCTGTGGCTTGGGTGCGCGTGACACGTTACGACTAGAAGCGGGTATGAATCTCTACGGTCAGGACATGGACGAATTGATTCACCCTAACCAAGCAGGCCTGACATGGACCGTGTCGACCAAGGATGCAGACCGTCACTTCATTGGAAGTAAGGCCATCAAGCAGTTTTCAGATCCCCGTACCTTCATCGGCCTGAAGCTGTTGGATCGCGGCGTGATGCGAGCACACATGACAGTGCGCACAGCCAAAGGACTTGGTGAAGTCACGAGTGGCACGATGTCCCCGACCCTTGGTTACTCCATTGGTTTTGCGAGATTGCCTCAAGGCATTGCTGCGGGGGATGCTGTGGAGATCGATATCCGAGGTAAATGGGTGCCCGCGCAAGCGTGCAAGCTTCCATTTGTACGGAACGGGCAGCCGGTTGTGCATCCTTGATTTAACGCATTCAGTATTCCTATCATCATTCATATTCACGAAATTTTCAGGAGATCTTTATGAGCATTCCTAGCGATCGCAAATACGCCAGCACACACGAATGGATTAAGGCAGACGGCGACGTCATGCTGGTGGGTATCACAGGTCCGGCGCAGGAGCAGTTGGGTGATTTGGTTTTCGTAGGCGATGTGCGCGTGGGCGCTAAGCTGGCGGCGGGTGCGACGGCTGGTGTCGTAGAGTCCGTCAAGGCAGCCTCTGACATTTATGCCCCAGTATCTGGCGAAGTGGTGGCTTTTAACGAGGCACTGAATGATGCGCCTGAAACAATTAACGCAAGTCCTTACAACACTTGGATTTTTAAACTGAAAGCCAATAACGCGGCTGATATCGAGGGCCTGCTCGACGCCGCCGGTTATCAGGCTGTTGCTGACGCGAGCTAAGGCGCCCATCATGTCTAACGTATTCAATACTTCACACGAATTTATTCCGCGCCATATTGGCCCGGGCGACCAAGATCAGCAGACGATGCTGGCTGCCGTAGGTGCGCCGAGCATCGAGTCTTTGATGCAGGAGGTCGTACCTGCAAACATCCGCATGTCGCGAGAGCTCAATTTGCCAGCGCCTCGCGCAGAGGCTGATGTGTTGGCCGAGATGAAGAAAATTGCTGGGCAGAATCAGGTTTTTCGTAATTACATTGGGCAAGGTTATTACGGAACGCACACCCCTAATGTGGTTTTGCGCAATATTCTTGAGAACCCCGCTTGGTACACGGCGTATACGCCTTATCAGCCTGAAATCTCTCAAGGGCGCTTGGAAGCCATTCTGAACTATCAGACGATGGTTGCAGACCTGACAGGATTGGATATTGCCAACGCGTCGTTGCTTGACGAGGGCACCGCTGCGGCAGAAGCGATGACCTTGGCACGACGTGCGTCGCATGTTGAAAGCAAGGTGTTTTTTGTTTCGCAACACTGTCATCCGCAAACGATTGAGGTGATTCGTACTCGCGCAGACGGTCTAGACATTGACGTCGTTGTCGGAGACGAAAGCAAAGGGGTTCCGGCCTGTTTTGGACTGCTGGTGCAATACCCGCACTCATTGGGGGCTGTCTCTGACTATCGTGCACTGACTGAGCAAGTGCATGCACAAGGTGGAGTGGTTGCCTGCGCGACGGACTTGCTTGCGTTAGCGCTACTTGAGCCCCCTGGCCATTGGGGTGCTGACATTGCAATCGGTTCTGCACAACGGTTTGGCGTTCCCTTTGGCTTTGGTGGTCCGCATGCGGGTTTTATGGCCTGTAAAGATGCGTTCAAACGCAACATGCCAGGTCGTCTCGTTGGTATCTCGAAAGATGCCCAAGGAGACTCTGCGTTGCGCCTTGCCTTGCAAACGCGAGAGCAACATATCCGCCGTGAAAAAGCGACTTCTAATATTTGTACCGCGCAGGTTTTGTTGGCGGTCATGGCGAGCATGTATGCGCTGTGGCACGGCCCACGGGGTGTTGTGGCCATTGCTACACGTGTGAACCAGGCCACCTCGCTGCTGCGACAGGCGCTTGTTGGCTTGGGTGTTAATGTCGCAAACACAACTTACTTCGACACGTTGTTGTTAGAAACTGGTGCACAGACAGACAAAATTCTGGCTGCGGCTCGACTAGCAAGAATTAATCTGCGCCACGTTAGCGCAGTGCAGCTGAGCATTTCACTCGATGAGACGGTCACGAGCGGCGATCTCGCGCAGCTTGTAGGGTTGTTCGCTTCGGTTGCTTCCAAAACAGCACCGTCACTCGCAGCCTCTGTTGTGGGCTTGCCTGGAGTCCCGACAGCGTTACAGCGAAAGAGCGCGATCCTCAGCCATCCTGTGTTCTCTAGCATCCAATCTGAGACGGATATGTTGCGATACTTGCGCAAACTGTCCGACAAAGACCTCGCCTTGGATCGCACCATGATCCCGTTGGGTTCTTGCACGATGAAGCTCAACGCAACCGTAGAAATGATCCCTGTCACTTGGCCTGAGTTTGCGCTGATTCACCCGTTCGCTCCGGCGGACCAGACCAAAGGTTACGATCAGATGATTGAGCGCTTGTCCAAGGACCTCTGCGAGATCACGGGGTACGATGCGATTAGCCTTCAACCTAACTCTGGAGCTCAAGGCGAATATGCAGGTCTGCTCGCCATTCGGGCATACCACCGTGCAAATGGTCAACATCAGCGCGATGTCTGTTTGATTCCATCCTCAGCGCATGGAACCAATCCTGCTTCGGCCAACATGGTAGGTATGGAAGTGGTCGTGGTCGCTTCGGACGCTGACGGCAACGTCGATCTTGACGACCTGAAGGCAAAGATCGCGAAAGTGGGTGAGCGCTTGGCTGCTTTGATGGTGACATATCCATCGACGCACGGCGTGTTTGAAGAGTCGATCACCAATATTTGCGAAATGATTCACGACGCCGGTGGCCAGGTGTATATGGACGGCGCGAACATGAACGCGATGGTTGGCGTGGCACAGCCTGGTAAGTTTGGGTCGGATGTGTCGCATTTGAATCTACACAAAACCTTCTGCATCCCGCATGGCGGAGGCGGACCAGGTGTGGGACCTGTTGGCGTGAAAAGCCATCTCGCACCCTTCCTGCCTGGTGTCGTGGGCGAGAAAGGTACGATGGCTCAAGGTGCTGCTGTGGGGCCTGTTTCGGCTGCACCGTTTGGCTCGGCCAGTATCTTACCTATCCCGTTTGTCTACATTTCCTTAATGGGCGCCGAAGGCTTGCGTCGCGCTACGGAGGTCGCGATCCTGAGCGCGAACTACGTCGCACGTAAGCTTGCAGGGCACTATCCCGTGCTGTACACCGGTCGTAATGGACGGGTGGCGCATGAGTGCATCTTGGACATACACGACATCAAAGAGTCCTCGGGCGTCACTGCCGAAGATATCGCCAAGCGTTTGATGGACTATGGATTTCATGCCCCCACCATGAGCTTTCCGGTAGCTGGTACGCTGATGGTCGAGCCAACGGAGTCTGAGGGCTTAGCCGAGCTTGATCGCTTTGTGGACGCCATGATCTCAATCCGTGCGGAGATTGCACAAATTGAGCGTGGTGAAAGAGATCGCAGTGACAACGTGTTGAAGAATGCACCGCACACAGCCAAGATGTTACTGGCTGAGGAATGGCATCACGACTACCCCCGTCAGCAAGCTGCCTATCCGGTTGCTAGTCTACGGGATGCCAAGTATTGGCCGCCGGTTGGGCGTGTTGATAATGCATGGGGTGACCGTAATCTGGTTTGCGCTTGCCTCCCAGTCGAAGCCTATGCTTGAAGGCTTTGTTGTAACACTATAAAAATCACCCGCTTATAAGCGGGTGATTTTTTGTCATCGTATTTTCGTTGAAGCGCTGCGTTACTTTCTTTCGGCGGATAGGCTTTTAGAAAACTCGCGAAGCAACTTAAAGAAGTTGTCGACCATTGTTTCCAGCGCATCGCGTTCAATGCCCCCATAGGCGCTGATATCCATTTCTAGTACAGCCTGTTCTGCATCGTTCAAAAAGGCGCGCGCCCAACGGTTACGTTGATTCCACTCATTGATTGCATTGAGCGCGACGTGGGGATTTTTCGGGAAGGTGGCTCGCATGAGTACATCTTCGCAAGTACGGTCATCGCCACAGCCGACAAAAATGAACTCAATCTTTTCAGCGCCAGTTTCAGCGGTGCCAATCTTGAGTACACGATCACCGTCCTTGTCTTTAATCTCGTCGTAAGTGAAATCGGAAGCGCTAAGCAGGCCAGTCAGTACGGCTGGATCTAAATGTTTAATTGACACGTTCTCGTCCGGAGACTCTTGAACCGCAGAAGAGCGCTCTGCTAACCAGCCGCTCGGCAGTGTCGTCCGTAGCCACTTCATGAGCGGCTCGCTTGGTGTGCGTTGACCGTTTAATCTAAAGTCTCCGTCCTGAATATTCAAATGCGCAACTAGTTTGTTGTTTTGCGCGCGACCGAGCTTCAGTTGAGAGGCCTGCTCAAGCAGTTTACGTACTTCTTGTTCTGCTTTGTTTTTGACTTGGGTTGTGTTTGCTCCAGGCGTTTGAAGGGCTTGTGCATACACCGCATTGAGCATAGGTGTTGACAGGCTAAGTGTCGCATCAAGCTCTTTGAGAGGCGCTCCCTGTAAACCAATGCCTCCGGAGTTAGGTTCCGAGGGATTTAAGGTAAAAGAAAGGGCGAGTTGGCTGCGACCTTGAGAATTCTTCCAACTAAGCGGGCTCAAACTCAACGTTGGACTTGTTTTGCTTAAAACCGCAATATGCTGCCAGAGTTTCTTGGTGTCAGCCGCAGCTGCTGACTCGCTAGGGGCTAGGCCTAGAAACTTGCGAAGCAAATAGCCGTCTTGGAAGTCCAAGAGAGCACGCAGGGCACTTCCGTTCAGCTTCTCATAGCCGAGCGAGAGATTAAACTCTCCCCATACCTTTTCGTTCAGTTTCAGCGTGCTAGCTTCGGCGGTTGTGATACCGCCGAGTAATCCATTCGCTTCACGTAGATCGGTATGCAAGGAAAATTTTTGTAAACCAAGACTTGAAGCGTCGAGTGAAGCCCAGGATAGAGTACCAATGCGGAGGTCGCGTGTCCCTGTTTGAACTCCTGCTTTCGTCGCTTGAGTATCGGTCGTTAGTTGCAGACCCTTGACTTCAAACGCTAACTTGCCATCGCTGAGCGTGACACCATCGAGGCTACCGTTACTTTTGAAAAAACTAAAGCTTGGTCCGATACGCGCATAAAGTTCGGCGGTGCCAAGCTTTATGCGCAGGGAGTCTTGGGTGTAGTCAAAGGGAAGAATCGTCCACCGAAGCGTTGCAATACCCTCCCGAGAAATGTGCGTTGTGCCTGTTACCGGTGATCGCCCACCTGTGGCATCGAACAAGGCTTCGGTTGTTGGGTTCTTCAGTACAGTGGTTTGAATCACTGCACCCGAGACAGACAGGTCTCCAGTTTGCAAGCGAGACCAGGGAAATGGACCGTGTTGTATTTGATTCGACCAGAGAATTTCACGTTGCTCAGCCTGCTTGCTCTGGTTTGTGAGTGTCAGTGCGTAGACTGCCCGGCTCGAAAATATGCCCCGATCATAGCTGCGTAGGGAAAGCTGGACTTGCTCGGACCAACTACGGGCTAAAGAGACATTGATTGATTGGGCGGCAGCTTTGGACTGCCCTTCAATGTGCATTCCAGCCTGCCAGCTTAACCCAGCATATACAAACGCTACGGCGGCAATTAAGCCCGCTGTACCGATTTGTTTTTTCTTCATGACGATGGCGTCCGTAGTGCGGGTTGTATTAATTGAGGGGGACTGCGCGACGATCGTACTGCACAATATCGTAGGCTAGGCCATTCTCGGGTGGTTGGCTGACGCGTGAGACCTCTTTCCACTGGGAAGTGTCGAGCGCCGCGAAAAATGCATCGCCCTCCACAACAGCTTTGACTTCGGTAGCGATCACATGGTCGACGAGGGGGAGTGCCTGCTGGTAGATTTGCGCGCCACCGATGATATAGGCGTGCTCATTTGGTGCGAGCCGTCTTACCGCTTCATCCAGACTGGTGACAAATTCGGCGCCAGTCGCTGCTTTGGCGTGATCTCGGCTGATGACGATATTGCGACGCCCCGGCAGTGGACGGCCTAAGGAGTCCCAAGTCTT
>NZ_JAHXRI010000005.1 GCF_019923725.1 Zwartia hollandica | reverse complement strand
CCCCCGCCGCCCCCCCCGCCCCCTACGCCTTCCACGTCCGCCCCCCCACCCAAGGCCGAGGTGGATCCAGAAATTGCATTGGATGAAGAGCGCAAGAAGCGAGAAGAACAAGAGCGGCTCGAGCGTGAAGAGGTTAGGAAGGAAGAAGAGCGAATCAAGCGTGAACGCGAGCTTGCGGCCAAACGTGAGCGCGAACGCTTAGAGCAACAGCGCGAAAAAGCCGAACGTATCGAAGCAGAAAAACGCGCCAAGGAGGAGGCGGTCGCTAAAGCCGCTCTAGAGAAGAAGAAAAAAGAAGAAGCCGACAAAAAGGCTAAAGAAAAAGCCGAGGCTGACCAAAAGGCAAAGGAGAAGGCTCAGGCGGATCAAAAGGCCAAAGAAGCGGCTGCAGCCGCGGCAAAACGCGAGCAAGCCTTGCGTGATGCGTTCCGTAATGACGCCATGGGGGCCGCCGGCATCCCGGGCGGCACAGCCGACCGCAATCAAGCTGGTGGTGGCCGCAATGACGGCTATGGCGCCCAGGTCCGGGCCTGCGTGCAGCCAGGCGTGGCCTTCCCGACACCACCACGCAGTGGCTCAACAAATCCTGCAGCGGTGTACCGCGTACAACTGCGCCCGGATGGCACGATTTCCGACGTGAAGCTCACCCGCGGGTCAGGCAATCCGAACTTCGACCGAGCTGTGGAGACCGGCATTCGGCGATGCACGCCCTTCCCCAAACCACCCTCTGGCACCTATCCAGGTTACATAGACGTCAATTACAATATGTACGATTGACAGGAGCTCGCAAAAATATGACGCTTACCCGCACGTTCGGCAACCGAGAATCTATCCGCGCTCTTTTACAGAGCACACGGGTGTGGCTAGCCCTTTGCCTCGTGCTCTTAGGCCTTGCGGCAGCCCTTCCAGCAAATGCACAACTCCGTGTCGACATCTCCGGCACCGGGGCACAACAATACCCTGTTGCAATAGCCGATTTCAGTGGCGACCCAGCTGGCGCACAAATTGCTGAAATCATTCGTGCCGATCTGACGCGCTCGGGACAATTTCGCTTGATTTCAACCTCTGGGTCCAATCTGACGGTAGACACACCGATTGCCTTCGACGAGTGGCGCACCCGTGGTGCGGATTTCATCGCCTATGGCACAGTGGTGCGCTTACCCGATGGGCGCTTTGAGGTGAAGTACCGTCTTGGTGATACGGTTAAACGCGGCCCTCTTGATGGAGTCGCTTTTTCGGGAACCGAGAAAGAACTTAGACGCGTTGCGCATCAAATCGCTGATCGCATCTACGAAAAGATTACCGGAATCCGGGGCGTTTTTGCGACGCGCATAGCCTACGTACTAAAGCAAGGTAACACCTATGAATTGCAAATTGCCGATGCGGATGGTCAAAACCCCCAAGTCGCGCTGCGTTCGCGTGAACCGGTTATTTCTCCTGCGTGGTCTCCAGACGGCTCACGTCTAGCTTATGTCAGCTTCGAGTCCGGCAAGCCGGTGGTATACGTGCACCAACTGGCAACCAGCAAGCGCTTTCCGGTTGCCAATTACAAAGGCAACAACTCGGCACCCGCCTGGTCACCTGACGGTAGCCAGTTAGCGGTCGTGCTGACACGTGATGGCTTGTCACAGATTTACACTGTGAGCGCTGCCGATGGCTCGAACTTGCGACGCATCACGCGCTCGCCGCTCATCGACACCGAGCCTGTATTCAGTCCTGATGGGCGCTCCATCTACTTTACAAGCGACCGCAGCGGCAGTCCGCAGATCTACCAAGTTGGGCTCGATGGTGGTGAAGCACGCCGCGTAACGTTCAACGGCGGTTACAATATCTCACCTAGAATTTCTCCAGACGGCAAAACGTTGCTCACTGTAACGCGCCGAGACGGGGCATACCGTATCGTTTCGTTGAACCTGACGAACAACACCGAGTCCTTCCTAACAGCCGGACGAGATGATCAGTCGCCTAGTTTCGCGCCTAATGGCATGCAAGTTTTGTACGCCGCCGTGCAAGGTGGTCGAAGTGTGTTGGCAGGTGTTTCCAGCGATGGACGTGTGCGCCAAACACTATCGATCCTCAACGGTGAAATCCGCGAACCCACCTGGGGCCCGTTTTCCAAATAGTCGAATCTCCTAGCAAAGGAAACATCATGAAAGCTCGTATCGCCAAAGCATTAACCATTGCGGCAGTTGCCGCTAGTCTCGCTGCTTGTAGTTCAGTGTCACTGGACGATCAGGCTGGCGCTGGTGCCGGCGCGGATGGCTCGGGCATTCTTGACCCGTTCAACCCACAAAGCATCTTAGCTAAACAACGTTCCGTTTACTTCGACTTCAACAGCTACACCGTCAGCGAGCAATACCGCAGCTTGGTTGATACGCATGGCAAATACTTGGCCAGTAAGCCACAACAACGCGTTGTCATTGAAGGCAACACGGATGCACGCGGCGGCTCCGAGTACAACTTAGCGCTCGGTCAGCGCCGTGCAGAAGCAGTTCGCCGTATGCTTACCTTAATTGGTGTGTCTGATACCCAAGTTGAGACCATTAGCTTCGGTAAAGAAAAACCAAAAGCTTTGGGTGATAGCGACGCAGACTACGCTGAAAACCGTCGTGCAGATTTCAACTACAAGCGCTAATTCGTAGCGTTTGTGTTAGACCTGTTCAGGGCGGCTTATCAGCCGCCCTGTTACTTTCGAAAGGAATTACCCATGATTTTTAAATCATCGCTTGTCCGCCAGATTGTGGTTGGTGTCACACTTACTGGTAGCGTCCTGCTGACACAAACGGCTTTCGCCTTTGCCGATGACGATGCGCGCAGGGCAATCGTGGATTTACGCCAACAGATTAAAGTGCTCACCGAGGCCAATCAACGTGCACGCATCCAGCTAGCCGACCAAATTGAAGGGCTAGAGCAAGAGGTAGCGCGCTTACGTGGCGAGATGGAGCAACTCACACGCCCAGGTGGCGCAGGTAATGCTGCCAATGCAGCGGGTGGGGGACGTGCTCCAGACGCACGCTCACAGGACCCCAGAGAGCAGTCGGCCTTTGATCAGTCGATGGAAACATTTCGCAAAGGCCAATACAAAGAAACAATTCAAAATCTAACCGCATTTATGACGCTGTATCCAGACAGCGCCCTGGCACCGACCGCACAGTTTTATCTGGGTAGCAGCCGTTACGCCTTAAAGGACTTCAAAGGTGCGATGGGGACACTGCAAGCAATGGTTCAGAAGTATCCGACCCAGCAACGCGCACCTGACGCCTTATTAATGGTGGCCGCTTGCCAGATTGAACTCAACAATCGTCCAGGTGCAAAGGTAACGCTACAACGCATCATTAAAGACTACAAGGGCACCCCTGCTGCCGATACCGCAGCAAAGCGTCTGCCGCTTTTACAGTAACGCTTCTTTGGCGGTTCGGTGCTGGTTTGTACGATGCCCAGATCAGGGCATCGTTAGTAGCAGACAGGCGACTCCGGCAACAATTAACACGATGCCGAGCGTCTCCCGTCGTGTGCTCTTACTCAAGAACACCCGCCAAGAAAGCAACTGTGCGAATAACACTTCAACGAGCCCAAGCGTGCGCACATTCGCCGCGGCTGTCAAGGCGAAACCAAGAAACCAACCTTGTGACGCCGAGGCGCCAAGCAAGCCACCCCAGATTGAAATACGCCAGGCCTTCAAGCAACGCACCCACGCTTCGTAATGAAAGGTCATCATCCAGGCAGCCAGCAATATTGTCTGTAAACCAAGTCCACAGGTAAGCGTCCAAGAAGCGCGTACGAAAAAATGCGCCTCACCTAAAGCCAAGATGCCGCCTCGAAATGAAACAGCAGCAATCGCGAAACAGGCGGCTGCCAACAACCCCAATACGACAGGCTGCCAGGAAGATCCTGTCTCACCGCCAGCCGCTGGCTTAGACGCCATGATGGTTACGCCCACAGTCGCGACAATAATCGCCCCCATCGCTAATAAAGAAATTTGATCGCCCAACACAATGAGACCAAACAGCGCAACCTGAACAGGCTCCGTCTTTGTCCAGGCCGTGACCACAACAAAGGCGCGTTGCCGCATAGCAGCTAACATCAAAGCGGTCGCCGCGATTTGCGACAGCGCCCCAGCCAGAACAAATAAGGCGAAGTTCATGTTCATCGAGGGCAATACAGACCCCGTCACAAAGATGGCAATCAGTGTGAACAAAAACGCGAACGGGAATCCATACAAAAATCGGACCTGTGTTGCGCCAAGCGTGCCGAGTTGCTCAGTCAGGCTGCGCTGAATGGCATTACGTCCTGCCTGAGCAGCCGCTGCAAAAATTGAAGCGGGGATCCATAACCACGTCCACTCATGCTCAGTCATCTTGGGCTACCTGTCTATATAAAAAAGGCTCGATTAAAGTAGGTGCAATCATTTTGCTCGTGCTGCGTGCTGATGCAGCAAAATAACAGTCGTGGCATCAAGCGTAATGCCCTGGGCGCGTTGCTGCTTCATTTTATGCAATTCGATTTCGCCAGGGACAATGACCGGGCGCCCCTCGACCGCAGCCGGGCTGTCATGCAAGATCGAAGCAAAATCAGTCATGCGTTCAGCGAGCCATTGCGTCGACCCAAGCATCTGCGTATTAATCAAAATAAAGAAGTGGCCTAGATTTTGTGGCTCATCCGGAGCATCTACCCAAGATTTCACGTGAGTTAAATAGGCAGCGTTCGAAAGCAGGCCCGCAAACAAATCAACTAGTAGGGCCAGTCCATACCCCTTGTGGCCACCAATCGGCTGCAAGAAGCCGTCGAGTGCGGCCTTCGGGTCTGTTGTTGCTCGGCCTTTATCATCCGTTGCCCAGGTGTCAGGGATAGCCTCCCCCCGCTTGAACGCGTTACGAATCTTGGCGCGCGCCACGACGCTCATTGCCATATCAAGCAGAAAAGGATCACCACCTGGGTTGGGTACACCGAACCCCAGGGGGCTGTTACCCAAACGGGCATCACTGCCGCCCCAAGGTGCAATCGTCGTTGTCGCATTGCTTCCAATAATGCTGGCAAAGCCTTCTTGCGCAGCAAGCAAGGAATAAGGGGAAATCGGTCCAAAATGATTGCTGCCGCGAGCAAATGCCATACCAATGCCGCACTCTTTAGCCGCTTGCATCGCCGCCCTCAGCGCATGCATACCGACAAGTGGTCCGACACCGTTGTCACCATCGACTAGTCGTAAGGCAGGTGCTGGCGATTGCACCGTAATGTTAGGGCGTGCACTGATACCTTTGACTAGCAAGCGCTCGCCGTAGGACTCTACCCGAGACAATCCGTGCGTACTTAGGCCAAAGAGATCGGCCATAACAAGCACTTGCACAACATCTTTGGCATCGGCCAGGGTTAAACCAAGTCCTTGGAAAGCCTTGACCGCTAAAGCCGATAACTCGGCCTCGGACCATACCGTTTGTACCTGTGCATTTTGGGTCATCTGCAACCGCCTCATTACTTGTGTGAGCCAAAGCATACCCGCGAGCGAGCTTGCCGTCATGGGCGGAGATTGTACGCAAAGACGCCACGCATAAAAAAACCCCCGGTAACCTACCCGGGGGTTTGGTGCATACCCCGAAAAATCGAGGTCGGTGTGTGAAAGACCTGGGCTTAGAAGCCCATGCCGCCCATACCACCCATGCCGCCCATATCGCCACCAGGCATACCGCCGCCGCCGGCTGGTTTGTCTTCAGCGAGTTCGCAAACAGCGACTTCGGTTGTCAGCAACAGGCTGGCAACAGAGGCTGCGTTCTGCAAGGCTGTACGCGTTACTTTGGTTGGATCCAGAACGCCTTGCTCGACCAGGTCACCGTACTCGCCGGTGGCGGCGTTAAAGCCGTAGTTACCTGTGCCGTTCGCAACGTTATTGACCACAACGCTTGGTTCGTCGCCAGCATTAGCAACGATGGTGCGCAGAGGCTCTTCGATGGCACGCAAGACAAGCTTGATACCAGCGTCTTGGTCAGCGTTGTCGCCCTTGACCTTCGAAACCACAGCGCGTGTACGGATTAACGCAACGCCACCGCCAGGAACAATGCCTTCTTCCACCGCTGCACGGGTTGCGTGCAAGGCGTCTTCAACACGTGCCTTCTTTTCTTTCATTTCGACTTCGGTCGAAGCACCAACACGGATCACAGCAACACCGCCGGCCAACTTAGCCACGCGCTCTTGCAGTTTTTCACGATCGTAGTCTGATGTTGCTTCTTCGATCTGAACACGAATCTGCTTGACGCGTGCCTCGATCGACTTAGCATCGCCATGACCGTCGATAATGGTGGTGTTTTCTTTGCCAACTTCGATGCGCTTTGCTTGACCGAGTTCTGCCAGCGTAGCTTTTTCAAGCGACATGCCGGTTTCTTCGGAAATGACGGTACCACCGGTAAGGATGGCGATGTCTTCGAGCATTGCTTTACGACGGTCACCAAAACCAGGCGCTTTGACAGCTGTGGTTTTGAGAATGCCGCGGATGTTGTTGACGACCAACGTAGCCAAAGCCTCGCCTTCGACGTCTTCAGCCACGATCAGCAGTGGGCGGCTCGACTTGGCAACTTGCTCAAGTACGGGCAAGAGGTCACGAATGTTGCTGACTTTCTTGTCGTAAATCAGAACATAGGGATCATCCAGCGCTGACACTTGCTTGTCAGGGTTGTTGATGAAGTATGGCGACAGATAGCCGCGGTCAAACTGCATACCTTCAACAACGTCGAGTTCATTCTCAAGCGACTTACCGTCTTCAACAGTAATGACGCCTTCCTTACCGACTTTGTCCATTGCGTCAGCAATGATCTGGCCGATTGAGAAGTCGCTGTTTGCCGAGATCGAACCGACTTGTGCGATTTCCTTGGTTGTTGTGCAAGGCTTCGAGAGCTTCTTGAGCTCTGCCACCGCAGCAATAACAGCTTTGTCGATACCGCGTTTGAGGTCCATTGGATTGATGCCGGCGGCCACGTACTTCAGGCCTTCGACAACGATCGACTGCGCCAACACGGTTGCCGTGGTGGTGCCGTCACCAGCGTTGTCAGAGGTCTTGGAAGCCACTTCCTTGACCAGCTGCGCGCCGATGTTTTCAAATTTGTCTTTGAGTTCGATTTCTTTAGCGACCGACACACCGTCTTTGGTGACGGTTGGGGCGCCGAAAGAACGCTCGAGCACGACATTACGACCCTTAGGACCCAGGGTTGCTTTTACTGCGTTGGCGAGGATGTTCACGCCACGGACGATACGCACACGTGCGTCATCGCCGAATAGGACTTGCTTGGCAGCCATTTAGATTTCCTTCCGTATTCTGTGAATTACTGGACCACAGCGAGGATTTCTTCCTCGCGGATGACGAGGACTTCTTCGCCATCGACTTTAACGGTCTGACCGGCGTATTTGCCGAACAGAACTTTGTCGCCGACTTTGACATCCATCTTCAACACTTTGCCGTCTTCGGTTTGTTTACCGGGACCAACGGCTAACACCTCACCCTGATCGGGCTTTTCAGCGGCGCTTTCAGGGATAACGATGCCCGAGGCAGTTTTGCGCTCGTTGTCCAGGCGTTTGACGATCACGCGATCGTGCAGGGGACGCAGGGCCATGTAGAACTCCTGTTACAAAAATAATGGTTGTGAGAAACACTTCGCTGAGTAGCCAACAATATTGTTAGCACTCATTGAAGTCGAGTGCTAATTATAAGGTCTCTTTGCCGGATTTCAAGTCCGGCTTGAGAAAACTTAGGAGTTTGCCTATTTACGCGCTGCCTGTCGGGCGGCCTTGGCCTCCATGAAATCATTCACAATCTTGGCGTGCTCGGGCGTTTTATGGGCAATCGCTTGGTAAGCTGCTGATAACTCAAGCAAATTCGCCAGCGAGGCTGTCTGTCCCTCGCGTAACAAACGCTTGGTCATGCGCACAGCAGGTGGTGAATTCACGGCCATCTTGCGCGCAAGCGTCTGGGCTGTCGTCAGCAGATCCGCGGCGGGCACAACGCGCGACACCATTCCCCAATCCAGTGCCGTCTTTGCATCGATCGCCTCTCCTGTGAAGGACATTTCGGCTGCCCTTGCCATGCCAATGACGCGCGGCAAGAACCAGGCGCCGCCATCACCCGCCACAATCCCGACCTTCACAAAGCTTTCGGCAAACGTCGCCTGCTCTGAGGCAATCCGTAGGTCGCACATGCAGGCCAGATCGCATCCTGCGCCAATGGCTGGTCCATTCACTGCCGCAATCGTGGGGACCTCAATCTGGTGAATCGCTAAGGGCAAGCGCTGAATGCCTTGCCGGTACTCCTGCCGCAGCACGTCGCTACCAAAGCCGGACCCAATCTGTCTCTGCATTTCGTCGATCTTGCCGCCCGAGGAAAACACCGGGCCTGAGGCCGTGATGATGACGGCACGCACGCTCGGATCATGCTCAATGCGATGGCACGCATCAAGCATTGCCTCGACGATGCCGGTGCCGGTCAGTGCGTTGCGGGTCTCTGGGTGATTGAGCGTAAGCGTCACCACGCCCAAATCATCTTGTTCGTATTGCAAAACGGTTGTCATTCTTTGACCTTCGCTTATGTTGAAAAATGAAAGAAGAGGCTGTCAGCGCTTAAGCGGTCTTGCAACGCCTAACGTCCAGCCGCTTTGGCAGTAATGCCGCCCGCCACGCCAAAATCGGTCGCTGGACGATCGAACAAAATCACACGGATGTTTTGTTTGGAAACCCCAATGGCGCGCTCTGTGGCATCCGCCATCGCAGCAATCAGCGCCGCCTTTTGTTCCTCAGTACGTCCACGAATCAAGCCTACGGTGATCATCACCATTTCTTTGCCCAACTCACCGGCCACGATGACATGCTCAGCGGGAATCTCTTGCAACACAACACGCACCGAAGCCAACGGGGCGGCGATACTGTCCACAACGGACTGTGTTAACTTTTTCAAGAGCTCGGTCTTGTTGGCAGGACTGTAGCCTTGCAGGATCTGGACGTTGAGCATTGGCATGGCGTGCTATCTTCCCGAAGTAAAATGAAAAGCCTGAATCGTACAGGCGGTCGGTCTTTATAAACCAAGTTTCCTCATCTATGTCATTTATCAACACCCTTAACGCCGCCTGGATCAAGTCAAATTCCCTGCTGATGGTCGGGCTAGACCCGGACATCACAAAGATGCCTGCCGAACTAGCCGGCAGACCCGATTCGATTTTTCAGTTCTGCAAACAAATTGTCGATGCCACCGCACCTTTTGTGTGTGGATTTAAGCCCCAGATCGCGTATTTCGCGGCGGAACGCGCGGAAGGTCAGCTCGAGGACCTGTGTGCCTATATTCGCGAGACTTATCCACAGTTGCCCCTGGTACTCGACGCCAAGCGCGGCGATATTGGCGCGACAGCCACGCAGTATGCGAAAGAGGTATTTGGTCGCTACAACGCTCATGCCGTCACGGTGAGCCCCTACCTCGGCGCAGACTCGGTGGACCCGTATTTGGAATGGGAAGATCGTGGCGTGATCGTGTTGTGCCGGACATCCAACCCAGGCGGGTCGGATCTGCAGTTTTTGATGACGGACGGCGTGCCACTTTATCTGCGCGTAGCCGATTTGGTAGCGAACAAATGGAACAAAACGGGTCAGTGCGGGCTTGTGGTCGGGGCAACCTTCCCCAAAGAGCTCGCTGCGGTGCGCAAAGCAGTGGGAAACGATATTCCACTGCTTGTGCCGGGAATCGGTGCGCAAGGTGGGGACATCGCTGCAACCTGCGCTGCGGGTTGCAACACGCAGAAGACCGGCATGATGATCAACTCATCGCGAGCGATTCTTTATGCGAAGGGCCCAGGACATTGGACTGAAGCTGCCGCCGCAGCAGCAAAACAGACGCGCGATGACATCAACGCGCATCGCTGAGAGTTGCTGACTAAGAGGTCAGTAGGTCGCAGGCAGACTGCAGTGCAAACGCCACTGACGCATGGCGCACCGCACTTCGATCGCCTTCAAAGACTTTGGAGGTCGCATGCACCACGATCCCCGAGGGTAAGCGCTGTGCGAATCCAAACCACACCAGGCCCACAGGTTTGTGGGCCGTACCACCGCCCGGGCCCGCGATGCCCGTCGTAGTAAGCGCAAGTGTCGCAGGCGGAGAGTGCGCCAACACCCCTGCTGCCATCGCCTCTGCCACTTCTTTACTCACCGCGCCAAACTGAACGAGCGTGTCTTTGGGCACACCAAGCTGGACGTGCTTTGCACCATTGCTGTAAGTCACCCAGCCTTGCTCAAACCAAGCGCTCGAGCCGGCAACGGCGGTCGCTGCTCCCGCTAATAAACCGCCGGTGCAAGATTCCGCCGTGGCAAGCCAACCTTGCCGAGCGACTAATAACTGCCCAAGCCGCAGGGCCAAGGCATCGGTATCAGTTTGCATGCAAACACCTCCTAAATGTACGCGTCGAGTGCTCAGAAAGCGATGCCAACTCGAACCAAAATAGCCATTACTAGCAAGGTGTAACCTGCGGCCAGTAAATCATCAACCATCACCCCTACTCCCCCTTTGAAGCGGGTATCGACTTGACGAATAGGAGGGGGCTTGACCGTATCAAAAAAACGAAACAACACAAAAGCAGCAGCCTGTGCCGTTAACGAATCTGGCACGAGCCACAGCACGATCCAAAAGGCAACGAACTCATCCCAGACGATCCCCACATGGTCGGCAACACCCAGCTGCGCGGTCACTCGCTCGCAAGCCCAACAGCCATAAATGAAACAGGCGACCAAGAACACGGCGATCGCCGTGTCACCCACACCCGGTGCCGAGAAGCTCCAGAGTAGCCACGCGAGCAACGTGCCCCACGTGCCAGAACCTGGCCGAACCAATCCCGAGCCAAACCCAAACATCATCATTCGCCCGGGGTCAGAAAACACCCAAGACAAGGTCGGCCACTTGGTCAGATGCCTTTCAGAGACGCGCGTCACCAGAACTCCTGAAATGATCAAACCCGTTCGGAAGGTCGGACAACGCATGCCCGCCTGCATCCCGCACGACTACACCCGATCCGCTGGTGATTCGACCAACGCGGGCCAAGGGAACGCCCGTTTCGATTGCGATGCGCTGAAGACTGTCTCGCTGCGCAGGCGATGCGGTGAAGCAAAGCTCGTACACATCACCACCAGCAAGGATCGCGCGACGCACATGCGCGGCGTCATAGCCCGTTAACGCGTCGTGTACAGGCATTGCGACCTCCTCAAGCTCAGCGGCAACGCCACTCGCCTTGAGAATATGTCCAAGATCTTGCACAAGCCCATCCGACAGATCAATCGCCGCATGCACATGCGAGGCGAGCCTGCGACCCAACGCAACCCGCGGCGTAGGTTTCTCTAGAGCAAGACGTGTTTGTGCCAGAAGTTTTTCGTCCCGCGGCAGCTCGCCAGCCAGCATTCGGCATGCAATGTCCGCTGCGCCGAGGTCTCCAGATACCCAGATGTCATCACCCAGCACTGCGGCGCTTCGACGCATCGCTAGCTCGGGGGCTACTTCACCAAAGACCGTGACACTCAGCGTGACACCCTGCATGCTGCGCGTGGTGTCGCCACCGATCAGCGCGCAACCGAATTCATCGGCAAGCGCATAAAACCCATCCGCAAAACGAGATACCCATTGTTCGTCGACACTTGGTAAGCCAAGTCCCAACAGACACGCAAGGGGTTTGGCGCCTACTGCAGCCAAATCCGAGAGGTTGACGGCCAGCGCCTTATGCCCAAGCCGGAATGGATCCGTCCCAGCAAAAAAATGGCGCCCCTCGAGCAACAGATCCGTGCTGGTCGCCAACTGCATACCCGGCTTCACGGAAAACAACGCGCAGTCATCGCCCGCACCAAGCATGTCACCTGGCACAGGTCGACTAAAGTAGCGCGTGATGAGTTCGAATTCGGATGGCACGAGTATGGTTGCCCCGGAGACGCTCAACGACGGGTTGTCGCTCGGGTTTCAGGTGCACGCACTTGCGCGGCAAGTTTGTCGAGTACGCCGTTTACGAACTTAAAGCCATCGGTGCCACCGAACGACTTGGCGAGCTCGACGGCCTCGTTAATCGCCACCCGGTAAGGCACTTCAACGTGATGCACAAGCTCGTAGCTGCCAATCAACAAAATACCATGCTCAATTGGGGATAACTCGGCAAGAGGCCGGTCAATGAAGGGAGAAAATTTCTCTCGCAATGGCCCCGCGTCTTTCATCGCGCCATGCAATAGCGTTTGAAACCAGACTGCATCAGCCTGCTCAAACTCATCTTCGTCCCGCAAGTGCGCCTCAATCTCGCCAGCATCCTGCAAGCTATCCGTATCACGCACTAGCCAGGCGTACAAACCTTGCAAAGCAAGTTCTCGCGCCCGTCTGCGCGCGCTGCGTGGCGGAGTTACCGCGCCCGCTTCAGCGTCGTGCGTCGGATTGTTCAAGATCTTCGTCCTCTTCATCTTCGTCGGCTTCAGGCTCAAGCGCAGCCACAAGATTTGCCATCTCTACCGCACACTGTGCGCAGTCGCGACCTTTATCGGCGGCACGCACTTCGGCCTGTTCGTCAGTCTCGGTTGTCAACACACCGTTAGCAACCGGGATCCCTGTTTCGAGGGAAATGCGAGAAATTGCTGAAGCACTTTCATTGCTCACAATTTCAAAATGATAGGTTTCACCGCGAATGACGGCGCCCAGTGCAATCAACGCATCAAACTCAAAGGTCTCGGCCATACGCGCGAGTGTTACACCAAGCTCTAGGGCCCCAGGTACCGTGACGACCATAATGTCACGCTCGTCAACACCAAGGCTCTCGAGCTCTTGCAAGCAAGCATCCAGTTCAATTAAGCCGATATCCTCATTGAAGCGGGCACGAACGATGCCAATATGCAGGCCCTCGCCATTCATGTCGGGGGTCAAGGTGTATGGGCTCATGGTGTGCTTCCTATTTGTTACGGGTGGGGGGTTGGTGTTCGTAACCTGTCACGTCCAGACCGAAGCCTGGCATGATGCTTGGCATCTTGCGCGGGCGCGCCAACAGGCGCATTTGTCCGACGTTCAAGTCTCGTAAAATCTGAGCGCCCATGCCATAGGTGCGTAAATCCATACGTCCAGATTCACGCTTAACGGGCGGTGCGCTGGGTGCTCCCTGCCAGCTCGCAATTTGACCAAACAAGTGGTCTGCCGAGCCCTGGCAGTTCAAAAAAACCATGACGCCCGCCGAAGCCTCTCGGATCGCCTTGAGCGCTTCGCCCACGCCCCAGCTGTGACCGGGGCTTTGCACATCGATCACATCGAGCACCGACGTGGGCTCGTGCACTCGCACTAGCGTTTCCCGGCCGGGATCAATTTGACCGTACACCAAGGCAAGATGCGGATGTCCGGCCACGGTATCACGATAGGCAATCATCTGAAATTCACCCCAAGGGGTTTGTACGGGGCGCGCTCCAACACGCTCGATCACAGACTCGTGCTCACTACGGTACTGAATCAAATCAGCAATCGTGCCGAGTTTTAAATTATGTGTGCGCCCGTACTCAATCAGATCCGGCAGCCGTGCCATCGTGCCGTCGGGCTTCAGGATTTCGCAAATTACGGCTGCGGGTGTCAATCCAGCCATCGCGGTCAAGTCGCAACCTGCCTCGGTATGACCAGCGCGCACCAGCACGCCGCCAGGAACGGCACGTAGCGGAAAAATATGACCAGGCTGGACTAAGTCAGAGGCCTTCGCATCCCGTGCAACAGCTACGCGCACCGTCCGCGCGCGGTCTGCTACCGAAATTCCAGTTTCAACCCCCTCAGCCGCCTCAATCGAAACCGTAAAGTTTGTACCGTACGGGGTACCGTTTTTATTCGACATCAGCGGCAATTCGAGTTGCCGACAACGCTCTTCCGTCAAGGTGAGACAAACCAAGCCACGCCCATGCGTGACCATGAAGTTGATCGCCTCGGGGGTCACGAACTCTGCTGCCATGACAAGGTCACCCTCGTTTTCACGGTCTTCCTCGTCCACTAGGATCACCATACGCCCCATTCGGAGCTCATCGATAATCTCAGAGACCGGTGAAATCGCCGAGGGCGGTACGGGAGTTGTGCTCGTTGCGAGAGAAATTTTGGCGGACATGGTTGTCGGACAATCAGGCGAATCTAAACACCTATTATAGAATCGTTAAGATAAACCATACGGCCCCAGCCTACTGGCGCCCAAACTTCCTCCCGGAATACGCATGCGCGCACTCAATACCCTTAGACCCGAGCACGCCGCTAAGATCCAGTTTCTACTGACTGATATCGATGACACCTTAACGACCGAAGGGCGTCTCACGGCAGACGCCTACGCGGCACTTGAGCGTCTTTGGGCTTCTGGCATCACTGTTATCCCCATCACAGGGCGACCTGCCGGCTGGTGCGACCACATCGCGCGTATGTGGCCAGTTTTTGCGGTTGTAGGTGAAAACGGGGCGTTTTATATGCGCTATGACCACGAACAAAGGCGGATGCTGACCCACCATTTCGCGAGCGATACAGAGCGTCGAGCCAATCGGGAGCGTCTAAATTCCCTCTCAATCAAGATTTTGAGTGGTGTTCCAGGCTGTGCGCTGGCAAGTGATCAAAACTATCGTGAGGCGGATCTAGCCATTGATTTTTGTGAGGATGTCCCGCCTTTGCCCGAGGACGCAGTCAAGAAAATTGTCTCACTCTTTGAAGCAGAGGGTGCGCAAGCGAAGGTCAGCTCCATCCACGTCAATGGTTGGTTTGGCCACTATGACAAGCTTTCCATGACGCGCACCTTGTTCGCTCGCGAATTTTCAAGTCGGCTCGAGGAGCTCCTGCCCGTGTGTGCGTTCGCTGGGGACTCACCGAACGACGAGCCGATGTTCCGGTTCTTTGATTATTCGGTCGGCGTGGCCAATATTCAAACTCAACTGCACCGTCTGACGCATAAGCCCAAGTTTGTCACGCCCTCTTTAGGCGGTGCCGGCTTTGTTGAACTGGCCAACTGGATTCTCGAGGCAAAAAAGATACAGAATTCTTAGCTTTTTTACCTTGTCATCAAATTTAGGTGGGGTGGTCGATACACTTTGCTTCCCTAAAGGCTGCTTAAACACCCGAATGCTAGAACAAGAACTCAAATTGCATGTGCCTGTGACAGCCCGCCTCGGCGTTGAGCGCGAACTGGCTCGGGGAGCGCTTACGCGCACTCGGTTACGGGCGCTCTATTTTGATACGCCAACACGCACCCTTGCCCGCGCGAAAATTTCGTTGCGACTTCGCTTAGAAGGTCGGCGCTGGGTACAAACACTAAAGATGCCAGGGTCCGATAGCCTCTCCCGCATCGAACTCAATCAGGCTCGCCCTGGCCCCGTTCTTGACCTGAGTGTATATGCGGGACTTCCAGCAGGCGTTGTCCTCACGTCACTGACCGAACCTTTGGAAGTTCGATATGAAACGAATGTCCTGAGACTGTCCCGAATCCTTCGAGACAAAACTGGTCGCGTCGAAGTTGCGTATGACCGCGGCGTTATTCGTGCTGGCGCGCTTGAGCTACCGATTTCTGAAATTGAATTTGAACTGCTATCGGGGCCGCTCGAAACGATATTTACACTTGGTAAGCGCTGGCAACAAAAATTTGCCTTGCTTCTCGATGCGCGCAGCAAAGCTGAGCGCGGGGATCGCTTGGCTCAGCTAAACAAAACCTTGACTGCGCTTGATGCGCTGAACGCACAAGACTCAGAAACAAAACGCATCGAGGCAGTCGCCGCATTCTGGGCGCCCCAACCGGTCACGCCGATCGTGTTAGACGCACAAAGCAATGCTGCACAAGCCTTGCGCGACGTATCTGCCGAGTGCCTGGATCAAATCATTCGAAACAGCGCATTCATTGCTGGCGTGGATACCGGTGACCTCTACCTAGACAAGCGCTCTGAACATGTGCACCAGCTGCGTGTCGGCATTCGTCGGCTACGCTCTGCCTGGTCTTTTTTCAATGGGCTGACCGACTTACCCAGCCTGGAAGTACGCACTGAAATAAAAATGCATTTTGCTCAGCTGGGTGGCGCTCGCGATGACGACGTCTTGCGAGAACTGATTTTGCCCATTTTGCGCAAAGCAGGGCAACCTCCATTAGTTCTGGAACAAGCAGTGCAAGATAACCATGCCGCGACAACCGTTCGCAGCGTGCGTTACCAGTCTTGGCTGCTTGAGATGCTGGCGCGTGTTGTACTGCCTTCGGTCCCGGCCGCTTCGGCCACTGTACAGACTGACGAAGAAGTGCTTGCGAAACCTGTAGAGCAATCGCTTGAACAAACGCTCAGCAAAAAACTAAAGAAATGGGATCGCAAAGTTGTAGCGGAGGGGAGCCAACTTCCAACGCTAGACATGGAAGCCCGGCATGAGCTGCGCAAACGGGGCAAAAAGCTGCGTTATGCGCTGCAGTTCTGTGAGTCGATCTTGCCACAACGTCGACTGGCTCCATACAAAAAGGCTCTTGCGCGCGTACAGAATATTCTGGGCGAGATGAATGATCTGATCGTAGCGCGTGAACGCTTCGTCGGCTTACGCGACACACAACCTAGTGCTTGGTTTGCCTGCGGGTGGATTACCTCGCGACTTGATACCTTGACGCTTGAGGCGACAGAGGCCTTCAAAGCGCTTGCGAACACCCACAGGCCCTGGCGTTAGCCTACTAACGCAGCCGCAAAGTCTGCGGCCACAAAGGGCTGCAGATCTTCCATTTTTTCGCCGACGCCAATCCAATAGACGGGAACCGGACGTGTGCCTTGGGATCCAGCAGCTACGGCAGCCAGGGTGCCACCTTTCGCGGTCCCATCTAATTTTGTAACGATCAACCCGGTTAATCCAACCGCTGCGTCAAAACTCCGGATTTGCGACAGTACGTTTTGTCCGGAGTTGCCGTCGACAACAAGTAAGACCTCATGCGGCGCTGTCGGATCAGCCTTGGCAATCACACGGCGAATTTTTTTCAGTTCGTCCATCAAATGCAATTGCGTTGGTAGACGCCCTGCTGTGTCGATCATCACGATATCCATGCCACGCGCACGACCCGCATGAACAGAATCAAAGGCCACCGCAGCAGGATCACCACCGTCTTGCGCGACAACAGAAACATTATTGCGATTGCCCCACTCAACTAGCTGCTCACGTGCGGCAGCGCGAAACGTATCACCTGCAGCCAGCAACACCTTAGCCCCGCGTTGCTGCAGCGCGTTTGCCAACTTTCCAATCGATGTTGTTTTGCCAGCACCATTCACGCCAGTAATCATCACGACAAGCGGCTTAACATGCCCAACATCAAAAGGCTTTTCGAGAATCTTTAAGTGGTCAGCCAGCACGTCTTTCAAAGCTTGACGTACGGCATCGGCGTCTTCGATTCGGTCTCGTTTTACACGGGCACGTAGCGCCGACATCAGTTGCTCGGTCGCCTCAACGCCCGCATCGGCCATGATCAAAGCCGTCTCAAGCTCTTCGAACAAATCCTCGTCAACACGTACGCCGACAAACAGACTTCCAAGACTTTGCCCAGTTTTGGCCAAACCGCCCTTCAACTTGGCTAGCCAAGACGTTTTTTGTTCTGCAATTTGTTCTTCTGTTTGTTCTGCGCTCTGGTCTTCTACCAGCTCAAGTGCTGGCGCGTGAGCCGGCGCTTCAGGCTGTTGAGCCGCGTCCACAGAAACAATAGGGACTGCCGCACTCGGCTGCGCAATGTCGGCCGACACAATGGGCAGCCCAGTCTGGCGACCAAGCGGGGCGCCTGATAAGGCCTGGGACAACATAAAGCGTCGGCCCTGCACGGGAGGGCTCTGCGCCGCATCCGGGGAGACCTCGGTACTGGTATTCTGCGAGATGCTCAGATCCGGCGCAGGCGTCGTGGTCTGGGCCTCTGGAAGAGGCTCAACGGGCGTAGTTTTTTTCTTGAAAAAGCGAAACATAGTGAAGAAGTATATTCGGATCGTTGGCGGACAGTTTCGTCGCACACCAATCGAGGTGATCGAAGTGGACGGTTTGCGTCCTACGCCAGACCGAGTCAGAGAAACCTTGTTCAATTGGCTAAACTTTTTTTGGCAAGGTGATTTTCAGAGTAAGCGCGTCCTGGATCTATTTGCCGGAAGTGGCGCGCTAGGGTTTGAAGCAGCCTCGCGCGGCGTTGCGCACGTCCAACTAGTGGAACAACACCCCAAAGCTGTCGCCGCCCTTAGGGCTTTACGCGATAAGTTAGGTGCACAAGCAGTTAGAATTCACGCCGGTGATGCAAAGCATATAGTTGAAAGACTAGAGGCGGCGCGGTTTGATCTTATTTTTTTAGATCCACCGTTTGGAAAAAACTGGCTCGAAGAACTCTGGCCCATTCTTCCAAATTTGTTAGAACCCAACGGTCTTGTTTATATTGAGGCCGAAAAACCGATTTTTGTACCCGAGCAGTACGACTTATTGCGCCAAGACCGGGCAGGGGCCGTACACTATCACCTTATCCAAATTGCTGCATTGCAAAAATGATCACTGCTATCTACCCTGGTACGTTCGACCCGATGACACGCGGCCACGAAGACTTAGTGCGCCGAGCAGCTAGCTTATTCGACCGCGTTGTGGTCGGTGTGGCACATAGCCGGAATAAAAAGCCGTTCTTCGCGATCGAAGAGCGCGTTGAAATCGCACGTGAAGTGCTCGGCCACTACCCCAATGTCAAAGTGGCCAGCTTTGCCGGTCTCTTGAAAGACTTTGTGCGCGAACAAGACGGGCGGGTGATTGTCCGCGGCCTGCGCGCCGTATCCGACTTCGAGTACGAGTTTCAAATGGCCGGCATGAACCGCCATTTGCTTCCGGAAGTTGAAACCTTGTTCATGACACCCTCTGACCAATACCAGTTTATTTCGGGCACGATTGTGCGCGAGATCGCAGAGTTGGGCGGCGATGTGAGCAAGTTTGTGTTTCCGTCAGTCGAACGTTGGCTACAAGCCAAAGCGAAAGAGCGCCGGGAACAAAACGCCGCAGCACCCAAAGCGTAATCCCAAAAGGGATTGCGCCTGACCGGTTTTCAGGAGCGTTATGGCACTGCGCATCACCGATGAATGTATTAATTGTGACGTGTGCGAGCCACAATGCCCCAACGATGCGATCTCGATGGGCGAAGAGATCTACATCATTAGTCCGGCAGCATGCACCGAATGCGTTGGACATCACGACGAGCCTCAGTGCAAGGTCGTGTGCCCGGTCGATTGCATTGAAATCCATCCGCAATGGAAGGAAGGCCAAGACGCCTTAATGGCGAAGTATCGTGTCCTAACCGCCTCAACCACAGAAAAAATTTAAAGCAGCGGGAAGGCTCACCCTTACGGCCAAACCGGTTGTTTCTTGTCGGGATGAATTTTGACAAAGCGACATGATTGACCAAGCGCTTTGCTGAACCATACCGCGGCAACCTCGCCCTCATCAATGACGACAACAGGCTGCGCGGCAATAGTAGCCGGACGATTCACACTTTCATCATCCTCAATCACATCGAGCGGGATATCCATACGCAGCATTCCCGGCGCACGCAGCACCAGAGCACCCATTTTCAAATCGACCGTCACCTCTAGCAACTTTGGGCACGCCAAAGAAGTTAACCACTCGCCCTGCGCATCGATCACCATCCAGCGGTGGTGGTAGTCACCCGCCAACCTATGGTCTGTACCGGCACAACCGGCCACTGGAAAAAACTTTGCTTGTGTCATTTAGCTAGCATCCAAAAGGTTTCACTCTAGCGACACTTTAGCGCATCCCGCCACACCTAGAAACAACACGCCTAGGGTTTTCCTGAGACTTCGGTTCTTGACAAAAACTAAGTAAAAACGTCCTATAGAGGTTAGTTCAAAACACATAACTATCATCTGAACACTACGGGAGACAAAAGATGAGCGCAGCTTCAACATCGAACTCAAAAACGGCCCTTCGCCGCAAATTACTAAAAGGCGCAGCCGCAACCGCTGGTATGGCAGTCTTGGGTGCCCCAGCGATCTCATTAGCGCAGAATAAGACCATTCGTATCGGTATGCCGACGATTCTGTCTGGCCGTGTCGCCATGCTTGGCATCTCCTCACGTAACGCCGTTGCGCTTGAAGTTGAGAAATTTAACGCAGCCGGTGGCTTGGGCGGACGTATGATCGAAATGGTCGTGCGCGATTCCAAAGGCCAGCCTCAAGAGGCCGCACGCGTTGCCCGCGAACTGATCACCGGCGACGGCTGTGAAATGATTTTGGATGCGGAAGCGTCTTCAGGCGCCTTTGCCGTACACGAAGTGGCCAAAGATTTGGGAGTACTTGTCGTGCATACTTGTTCAGAGACGTCGTCTCTGACTGCAGATCCAAAATTGCGCTTCCCAACGGCGTTCCGCTCCGCGCGCCAAGGCATCCACGATGCAATCGTTGGTGGGTCCTATGGCGCCGAGGTTGCCAAGCGTCTCAAACTCAACCGCTGGATGAGTATCTCGCCTGACTATGCCTATGGTCGCGACACCACAGCCGAATACTTTGAATATCTCAAACACTTCAACAAAGACATTGAAGTCGTCGGTCAAGTTTGGCCCAAGCTCTTCCAGGCGGACTATAGCGAAAACATTACACGTCTCGTTCAAGGCAAACCACAAGCGCTTTACTCCGCGCTGTGGGGCGGCGACATGACCTCCTTCATCGATCAGGCAGGCATCTACGCTCTGTTCAAGGACAAGCAATTCTTTTCGCCAAACTTAGCAGAGTATGCGGTACTGACAGCGGTCAAGAACGTTCCGCCAAATATGCACTCAGGCAACCGCTACCTGCGTAGCTTCCCAAATACTCCCGCAAACAATGCGTGGGCCGATGCCTATCAAGCCAAGTTCAAAGAGCTCGCACTGAACTGGTCTTGGGAAAACTCTGCCGGTATTAACCTCATTATGACCGCAATGAAAAAAGCCAATAGTTCTGATGGCAAAAAAATAGCGGAAGTGATGCGCGGCTTGAAAATTGACTCGCCTTTCGGCGCAGACGGTACGCTCACCATGCGGGCTGAGGACCACACGCTGGTGAACTACGCGATTGGCTACGGCTCTCTCACCAACAAAGAGCCATACATGACCAACCAGGTCAACGGTAGCTGGGCTCAAATTTATGAACTCGAAACCGAATGGAAGAAGCGTAAAGGTTGGGCATAAGCCCCGCTGCGCTTCACACTGAAGTCGACGGGGTCTCTGCCATGTTGATTGGCAGAGACCCCTTTCGTATCGAGCGATGGCGTTGTTACTGCTCGCCCTCGCTGTGCCACACGTTGGTTTCACTCGGAGACATCTTTGGATCCCACCGCACTATTCGAATGCCTCTCGTCCATCTCCTGTATCGTCACCCAGACCAGTACGGGACTCATCGTGGGAGCGCTGCTATTTCTAGTTGCCGCAGGCCTCACGCTTATCTTTGGCGTGCTCGGCGTCATTAACTTTTCGCATGGCTCGTTTTATATGCTGGGCGCCTACATCGCGCTGTCTGCATACCGCCTAACTGACAGCTATCTGCTTGCAGCGCTGATTGCCGGAATTGGAGTGGGTCTCTTTAGCCTGATCTTCGAGCGCTTTTTCATGCGGCGTGTCTACAACGCCGATGTTCTGCTGCAACTATTGGTCTGCTATGCCTTCATATTGATTCTTGACGATGCAGTCAAAATTATTTGGGGTCACGAGTTTCAATCGATGGGTATGCCCGCCGCCTTCCAAACACCACCGCTCTTCATTGGCGGCGGCATCGTGCCGGTCTTCTACGTATTTATGATGGGTGCCGCTGCCGTGATCGGTGCGATCCTATGGTACGTTCTGACGCGTACGCGCATTGGGAAGATTGTGCGCGCAGCAGCCCACAATCCGACAATGACATCCGTGCTTGGTCTAAATACGACATGGATTTACGCTGGCGTTTTCGTGTTTGGCGGAGCCTTGGCGGGGCTTGCTGGAGCGCTCGCCGCGCCGGTTCGCTCGATGTCTGCTGGCATGGGCTTCTCAATTCTGATTGAGTCCTTCATCGTCACGGTGATTGGTGGCATGGGCTCAGTGAGCGGAGCGTTAGTTGGCGCGTTACTGATCGGTCTCGTGCGCTCTTTTGGCTCGATCGGATTTCCTCTTTTTGTAGAGGGCATCATGTTTCTTGCGATGGCCTTGATTCTTATACTCAAGCCGAGCGGCCTTCTTGGTAAGGAGCAACGCTGATGACCACGCATTCAAGCTTCAATAAGGACCTACTCGTCGCGTTGGCCGGACTCGCGATCTTAGTCGCGATTCCATTTTTCTCACCTGGACGCGTGGCGTTAGACTTTGTCATCCGTTTAGCTGCCTTTGGTCTTTTTGCGACCTCCCTCAACATTTTGGTGGGCTATGGCGGCATGGTGTCGTTTGGGCATGCCATGTTTTTTGGCGGTGGAGCCTACGCCTTTGGCCTGCTGATGCAGAAAGGCGGTGCTTCTATCCCAGTAGCAATACTTGGTGCCGTCCTGTTTTGTGCCGTCTTAGGCTTTGTCATCGGTTCGATCTGCGTGAGGCTAAAGGAAATCTATTTTTCATTCCTTACCCTCGCATTTCAAATGTTGATCCACAGCATCATCATCACCTGGACATCACTGACGGGTGGCGATCAAGGACTGATGGGCGGTATTCCGCGCGTCTGGGGCAGTTTGAACCTCGCTGATGTACAGACCCTGTATTGGTTTTCTTGCGTGCTTGGCGTAGTTTGCCTCTTTCTCATGCGCTACATCCTCCAGTCACCTTTCGGTTACACCTTGCGGATGGTGCGCGACAACGCAGATCGTGCACAGTTCTTAGGCATTAACGTCTGGAGAGTGCGACTCTATGCCTTTATCTTAGCTAGCTGCTTTGCAAGCGTTGGCGGTGTCATCATGGCCTTGTTCGTTTCAGGCGCCTACCCGGAGTTCAGCTACTGGACGATGTCAGGCGAAGCTGTATTCATGATCATGATGGGTGGTCTACATACCTTTATTGGTCCTGTGGTGGGCGCAGGGCTGTTGATGATCTTCAACGACATCATCACACGCACAACCGAGTATCACGGTTTAGCGCTAGGTATCATCGTCCTGTTTTTTGCCTTAGGTCTCAAACGAGGCATGACGGATTTCGTTGTTCAAATTTATCAGTCGCTTAGTCGCAAAGGAGCACGTCCATGAGCAAGAAGCCCTCTATTACTGTCGTTACAGGTGGCTCAAGCGGAATTGGTGCAGCCTGTGTACGTCATCTCGCCAAGCGCGGTGACCATGTTGTCTCGCTTGATCTGCCAGGTACGTGGTCCGACGAAAAAATGAAACCGATGGGCGTACAGGCTTATGCGTGTAACGTGACGGATGACGATGGCATGCGTAAAGTCGCAGAAATGATCGAGGCCACGCATGGTCCCGTCACCGCACTTGTGAACTGCGCTGGAATTCTTCAGCATCGTCTGCCCCCAGATCGCCTCACCATGACGGAGTGGGATCGCGTCGTCGATATCGATCTGCGCGGTACATATCTAGCGTGTGCCATTTACGGCTCACGCATGGTGGAGCTCGGCGGAGGCGCGATTGTTAACATTGCGTCGATCACCTCACTGCGGTCCTCTCCGCTACACGCCTATGGCCCTGCAAAAGCTGCGGTCGCCTCCATGACGGCCTGCTTAGCGGCGGAGTGGGGCCGCTCGGGCGTGCGGATCAACGCAATTTCTCCTGGCTATGTGCTGACTGAGGCACTACAGGCTGCGATTGATCGCAAGGATCGCAACCCCGAAGACCTGACCTCACAAGCAGCAATGGGTCGTTTCGTGACACCCGATGAAATCGCAGACTCAGTCGGTTTCTTGTTATCGCCAGCCGCAAAAGCCATTACGGGCATCAATCTTCCTGTTGACGCGGGTTGGTTGGCTGGATCAACTTGGCAAACATACGGCGGTGTTCCGCCCGCACGCAACGTACAAAGCGAGGGTCGTAAGTAATGCTCAAGATCGAACACCTTAATAAGTCCTTTGGTGGTGTCGTTGCGACCTCAGATGTCTCGATTCATTTCAAAACAGAATCGCTAAGCGCTGTCATTGGTCCCAATGGTGCTGGCAAGACCACCTTCTTTAACTTGATCTCTGGCGCGTTACGACCTGACTCAGGTAGGATTTTGCTAGATGGTGAGGATATCGTCGGCCTGCCCAGCAGCGAAATTGTGCACAAAGGGATTGGTCGTGCATTTCAGGTAGCCAAACTCTTCAAAACCTTAACGGTAGAAGAGTCCTTACGGGGTGCCCTGATGTCGCCTCTCGGGAAGTCCTCGCAAATGCATGGTCGCTTTCCCTTAGCGCAAACGCGCGACCGCGCTTATGAGGTCATGGAACAACTTGGTTTGCACACCAAAGCAGATGTCATTAGTGGCAATCTCTCTCATGGGGATCAAAAGCTCCTCGATATGGCTTTAGCACTTGTGCTCAAGCCAAAAGTACTGTTGCTCGATGAGCCTGTTGCGGGCATGGGGCCCGAAGAGCGTGAGCAGATGATTCAAACTGTTTACGCGCTTTGGAAAAAAGGTGGGCTCACCGTCGTACTGATCGAACATGACATGGAGATCGTCTTCCGTATCTCTCAGCACATTCATGTGCTGTCATACGGAAAGGTGCTTGCCGAGGGTAATGCCGAGCAAATTCGTAACAATCCAGCGGTGATCGAAGCCTATCTAGGAAAGCCAGCGGAGGTGCACGCATGAGCAAGCAAGTATTGAAAGTCGACGGCATCGATGTTTTTTACGGGACGAGCCAAGCGCTATTCGGTTTGTCCTTCGATGTACAACAAGGTGAAACCTTAGCCTTACTCGGGCGCAACGGAGCAGGCAAGAGCACGACCATGAAATCGGTCGCAGGCGTTATCCCAGCACGCAAAGGGACCGTTACTTTGCACAACCGAGTTGTAACGGGCAAGGCCGCCCATTTAATCGCACGGGCTGGCGTGGGCTA
Source organism: Zwartia hollandica (assembly GCF_019923725.1). Classification (GTDB taxonomy): domain Bacteria; phylum Pseudomonadota; class Gammaproteobacteria; order Burkholderiales; family Burkholderiaceae_B; genus Zwartia; species Zwartia hollandica. The sequence continues at coordinate 23,910 of NZ_JAHXRI010000005.1, read as the reverse complement.
TGTGCCCGAAGATCGCCAGATTTTTCCTGACCTGACTGTTGAGGACAATCTCACTATCGCGGTCAAAAAAGGCGCCAACGGTGAAGACGACTGGAGTGTTGATCGTGTCTATGACATGCTGCCGCTGCTTAAGCCTCTACGTGAACGCTTGGGGGGACAACTTTCAGGCGGCGAACAGCAAATGCTGACGGTCGGTCGCTCCCTGATGGGCAACCCGGATGTTCTGTTGCTCGACGAGCCCAGTGAAGGTCTCGCCCCAATCATGGTTCAAAAGATTGACGATCTAATTCAATCCCTACGGAAAATGGGGAAGACCATCGTGCTAGCGGAACAGAATTTGCACTTTTGTTTAGGCTTAGCCGATCGTGCTGTGGTCATCGATAAGGGCAAGGATGTGTTCTGTGGCACGATTTCAGAATTGAACGCCAACGCTGAAATTAAACAACGCTATTTGTCCGTCTAACTCTTTCTATCACTCAACAATGCACATCTCTCATCACACCGCTGCGCAAGCGTTTGACCTGTCGGGCACCCGCATGCTCATTACCGGCGCAGCAGGTGGCATCGGTTCAGCCACCGCTCGCCTGTGCAATCAACTTGGCGCCACGTTGGTGTTAAGCGACTTTGGGCAGCAAGCGAAACTCGAAGAGCTTGCGCAGCAGCTAAAGGGTGTGACAGCGGTAGAGTCTTGCGATGTGACAGACCGCGCCGCGGTCGAGGCGATGGTCCACCGCCACGGCCCCTTGACTGCAATGGCTGACACAGCGGGTATTTGCCCCTTTCATGACGACTGGATGGATCCCAGCTGGAATGAGGTCGAGTTCATGCGCGTGATGAAAGTAAACGTACTTGGCCCGATCAATTTGGTCCGTGCGATCTTGCCCGGCATGATGGAGCGTAAACATGGTCGTATTGCTTTGTGTGGTTCCATCGCAGGCTGGACGGGCGGCCTAAGGGCAGGTCCGCACTATTCTGCCTCCAAGGGGAGCGTCCACGCGCTTGTGCGGTGGTTTGCCGGGCGCGCGGCCCCGCATCACGTCAACGTCAACGGCGTCGCCCCCGGTCCCATTGCGACGGGCATGACAGAAACTGGCGGCTATGAACCGAACATCTACCCGATGAAGCGTCTTGGCGAGCCCGAAGAGATCGCAGGCATGCTGACCTATCTCTGTTCACCCGCCGCTAGCTTTGTGTCAGGTGCCATCATGGATGTCAATGGCGGCACCTTGATGCGCTGAGCCTTGCGACTGCAGGGCTCGCGCAGTGGGTCGCTAGGTAGCTTCGCCAAAACCCCGCGCCACAATGACCTCGACCAAGTTCGGTCCGCCACTTGCTAACGCTTCTTTCAGCACCGTGGCGATTTGGCTTGGATCGGTCACTAAACGCGAAGGCATGCCCATACTCTTGGCAACACCCGCAAAATCGATAGCAGGATTATCCATATCCATCGCCACAAACTGATCGGTGCCGCGCATGGCAAGCAAACGCTCTTTGATAATGCGGTAGCTGCGGTTATTGATGATCACATAGGTGATTGGCAACTTTAAATGTGCAGCGGTCCACAACGACTGAATACTGTACATCGCACTGCCATCGCCAATGGTCGCGACCACTTGCCGCTTCGGATGCGCTAGGCTCACACCCACCGCGCCGGCCATCCCAAAGCCTAAGCCACCACTTGCTAAGCCATAGTAGGCGTGTGGATCATCCATAGGTAGCATCGCAGAAATCGCTGGTGCAGCCGTGAGTGTTTCGTCTACAACGATGACATCTTTAGGCAAGACATCTACCAACTGGCTGACCAGATAACGCTGATCAATCGGCTTGGCATTCGCACTCGCCGCGACATCCTGCCGCGTCTTTGCACGGGCTGCAGACCAGTTGCGTGTCGCAAGCTCTTTTACCCGCGCTTGGGCTTGCTGAGCTTGTTCTGTCGTACGTGCTGCCCGCAAAATCGGCAGCAGTGCCAGTAGCGTCTCTTTCACATCCGCACGCACAGCGGTCGCAGTCGAGTAATTTTTGCCGAGTTCCCAATCTCGTTCAGTAATGTGGGTGACGGGCAGCTCTGGAGGCAGAGGCTCTACCGTGCTCATGGGCGACATGCGTAATAGATCCGCACCCAAGCACAAGAGGTGGTCGTATTGTTCAAGCGTCTGACGCACTTTCTTTTGATTACGTGTCAGGTCGCCCATACAAGTCGGGTGTGACGAGGGGTAGCGCGCGTTATACGGCACGGACTCTTGATAGACCGCGGCACCTAACAGCTCGGCAAGCTCGCACGCTTGTGCAAACATATCCGCGTTGGCGATCTCGCGACCGGCAACAATGACGGGCTTTTTCGCGGCAAGCAAGGTTTGCGCGATCTGTTTAAGTGCAGTATCACTAGGACGCACTGCGGCGTCCACGACCGTCGGAAAGCCAAATTCGATTTCTGCTTCTTCGTCGAGTACCGAGCCTGGCAAACTAATAAACACCGGCCCCATGGGTGGAGTTCGGGCAATCTTTGCGGCACGTCGAATAATGCGTGGCAGGTCTTCTAACCGTGTGACCTCAAACGCCCACTTCACCAACGGCGCAGCCATCGGCACTAAGGGCTCATACAGCAGCGGCTCTTGCAGACCATAGCCCACTTCGTACTGACCTGCCGTAATCAATAAAGGCGAGCCAGAAAACTTAGCGCTATAGATCGCCCCCATCGCATGGCCAAGTCCCGGCGCACAGTGCAAGTTACAAGCAACCAATTTGTTCGTAGCGCGAGCAAAACCATCGGCCATCCCAACTACGATCGACTCTTGCAAGCCCAACACATAGGTCAGCTCAGGGAACTGAGGCACCGCTTCCATAATGGCAAGCTCGGTCGTACCCGGATTACCGAACATGTGTGTCACGCCCTCGTCAAGCAGCAGCTTGATGAAAGCCTGACGACCTGTCATTTTTTGAATAGCCATTTATGTCTCCCTAGATCATTTTTCTGTATTCATAGCCGCCAGCTCTAGAGGCCGGCAAGCTGCTGCATTTGCACAGGATCAAGCCCTAACTTCTTTGCCGTGTCCAACATGTCAGACCACGTGGTGTGATCCACGGGTATACCGTACTTCGTGCGCTTTGCACGCGACTCGCGCTCAGGCTCACCTGCAACACGTACGCCCTCGCCTCCTGGGAGCGGTGGCGAAGCCTTGACCCAGTCGATAAACGCCTTCATCTCGTGCTCAAACACAGAGCCGTCCGCAAGCTTAGCGGGATCAAAGACGATCGACAGCATGCCGTTGACGACACGACGCTTGCCGTCAGCGGGAGCATGCGTTGTCATGCCACCTGCCAGTGCGCCGCCCAGCAGTTCGCAAATCAACGCCAAGCCGAATCCTTTGTGGTCACCAAAGGTGCACAACGCACCAAGCGGAGGCTTGACTGCGTAGACAGGATCTGTTGTAGGTTTGCCTTCACTGTCGATCAGATACCCCTCAGGCAATTGCTCGCCTTTGTTGAAAGCGACACGGGCTTTACCCTGCGCAATGATGCTGGTCGCAAAATCGAGCAAGATCGGATCTTGACCCGCCACGGGGATACCCACCGTAAAGGGGTTCGTACCAAAGCGTGCATCGCCACCGCCAAAGGGTGCAACGATGGGGCGCGAAATGACATTGACGAAATGAATCGAAATCAACCCTTGAGCGACAGTCATTTCAGCCCAGGCGCCGATACGGCAGAGGTGATGAGAGTTGCCTAAGGCCATAATGCAGCTGCCATGCTCTTTCGCACGTGCGATCGCCAACTCCATCGCTTGATGCCCAATCGCCTGGCCAAAACCACACTCGCCATCCAGACCGATCATGGTGCCGCTATCCATCCGCGTTTGAATCTTGGCGTTTGGCTTTAGGCTACCTTCGAGATAGGCTTCGGCATAGCGTGGCAACATGCCAACGCCATGCGAGTCATGTCCGGTTAGATTCGCTTGAATTAAATTTTCGGTAACGAGTTCGATTTCGCGCGCATCGCTACCAAAGCCAGAAACGAGATAGCGCACTGCGGAACGCAATCGCTCAATCGGAATGATGTGCATGTCAGCCATGACAAGCGCCCTTTTTATACGTTAAACAAGAAGTTCATGACGTCGCCATCCTGCACGATGTATTCCTTGCCCTCGGCGCGCATCTTGCCTGCTTCCTTGGCGCCTTGTTCGCCCTTAAAGGTAATGAAATCCTCGTAGGCGATGGTTTGTGCGCGAATAAAGCCGCGCTCAAAATCGGTATGGATCACGCCGGCAGCTTGTGGGCCTGTTGCGCCGATCGGTACTGTCCAGGCGCGTACTTCTTTTACACCGGCGGTGAAATAGGTTTGCAAACCTAACAAGGTGAAGGCGCCACGAATCAGGCGGTTTAAGCCTGGCTCTTGCATGCCCATGTCTTCGAGAAACACAGCCTTATCGTCGTCAGGCAGTTCTGCAATTTCAGATTCAATCGCGGCGCAGATCGCCACGACGGGTGCTTTGCGTGCCGTGGCGTATTCTGTCAGGCGATCAAGCATCGGGTTGTCTTTAAAGCCGTGATCACTGACGTTGCCTACGTACATGGCGGGTTTGGCAGTGATAAAGCATAGCGGTGCTATCAAGGCCATGTCTTCGTCTGACAAACCGAGCGCACGAATCGGCTGTGCATCGTTTAACTGCTTGATGACCACTTCAAGAATCGCGACAACTTTTTGTGCGTCTTTATCGCCCGAGCGTGCAGTTTTTTGATAGCGATGCAAGGCTTTTTCAGCGGTTTGCATATCGGCCAAGGCAAGCTCAGTTTCAATCACTTGAATGTCAGAAATCGGATCGACACGGCCGGCGACGTGGATGACGTTGTCGTCCTCAAAGCAGCGCACCACGTTGATGATGGCGTTGGTTTCGCGGATGTGTGACAAGAACTGATTGCCCAGGCCTTCGCCTTGACTGGCGCCAGCCACCAAGCCTGCGATATCCACAAATTCAACCGTGGCATGCAAGATGCGCTCGGGGTTGACGATTTCGGCGAGCTTGCCTAGGCGGGCGTCAGGTACCTCGACCACGCCCACGTTTGGCTCGATCGTACAAAAAGGATAGTTTTCGGCGGCGATACCCGCCTTAGTGAGGGCATTAAAAAGGGTGGATTTACCGACGTTGGGCAAACCCACGATGCCACATTGCAGAGCCATGAGAATCCTGAATTTCTGAAGGGTGGAACAGCTGTATAGAATATGAGGATTGAGTTTAACGCTTTGGGTCCCGCCATGTATCTCGATGACCACCTCGCTCGTCCTTTTGGGTCTATCCCGGCACTCGTCCATGTCACGGCCGCAGAGCGCCCAACTCAACCAGCCTTAATACTGGATGGGCATACCCTCAGCTACGCTGGACTGGATGCGCTTATCGGGCGGGTGGCTAACAGCCTACAACGGGAAGGCCTAAAACAAGGCCAGGCCGTTGCAGCCTGCGCGAGTACTTCCATTGAGTACGTTGCGCTTTTTTTAGGTGTTCTTCGGGCAGGCGGTCTCATGACCCCTCTGCCCCCCTCCGCGACCCCACAAAACCTTTCCGCCATGCTGGCCAACTCTGGTGCCAAGATCTTGTTTATGGATCAAGCTTGCGCGCGCCAATGGTCAACGGATGAACAAGCCGCAGCGGGACTCAACCGGGTCTGGCTCGACGACTCCTCGGGCGACGCATCCGACTGGTCCAGCTGGCTTACCCCGCACGCCACCCCAACGCCAATTTTTCCCGAGCCGCACTGGCCCTTTAATTTAATCTACTCCTCGGGCACGACCGGAACGCCAAAAGGGATCGTGCAACCCTGCTCAATGCGGTGGGCGCATGTGCAACGCGCAGCGACCAACGGCTATGGCCCAGATACGATCATGCTGGCGTCCACACCCATTTATTCCAATACAACGCTCGTCGCACTCTTACCGACACTTGCCCTAGGCGGCACCGTAATCTTGATGTCGAAGTTCGACACCCGCCGCTATTTGGAGCTCGCCCAGCAGCATCGTGTCACGCACACGATGCTCGTGCCGGTGCAATATCAGCGGCTCATGGATGATCCCAATTTTGATGACTTCGATCTTTCTTCTTTTCAGGCGAAGTTTTCAACGAGCGCTCCTTTCAGTGCTGCGCTCAAGGCCGACGTATTACGTCGCTGGCCGGGCCGCCTAACTGAAATTTATGGGATGACCGAAGGCGGCGGACGTTGCGAACTTGAAGCGCACAACTACCCCCATAAGCTCCACACCATTGGAAAGCCCGCGAGCGGGCACGACATTAGGCTCATTAACGAGCAGGGCCAGGAAGTTGCGCCAGGCGAGACTGGTGAAATCGTAGGTAGCTCCGCTGCCATGATGGAAGGCTATTTCGGCATGCCAGAAAAAACGCGAGAGGTCGAATGGTTTGACGCCAAGGGCAAGCGCTTTATTCGCACCGGCGATATCGGACGTTATGACGAAGATGGTTTTCTGACCTTGTCTGATCGCAAAAAGGATGTGGTGATCTCGGGCGGCTTCAATATTTACCCGAGCGATCTCGAGGCTGAGTTGAGTCAGCACCCAGCGGTTCGTGAGTCTGCGGTGGTCGGTGTGCCCTCACGTCAATGGGGCGAAACGCCAGTCGCCTATGTGGTGTTGCGCCCGCAGTCGGACGTCAGCGCCGAGAGCTTGCTCCAATGGCTCAATGCTCGGGTCGGGAAGACCCAGCGCCTAGCTGATTTAATTTGCATTGATCGCCTCCCCCGCAGCGAGATCGGCAAGATCTTAAAGAGACAGTTGCGAGAGGAGTACACAGCTAAATCTTAGCTTGCTGCATTCGCAAACTGAAGCGCAACCCAAGCAACGGCGAGCGGGCCCGCATTAAACAAGCCGTGTAGCAATATCGCGGCACCGATGCCACGCTCCACCCGCATCCAGGCCAACACGAGCCCCGTCACCCACTGCGGGAGCACCAATACGACCATCATCCACCACGCCATCTGCTCGAATTTAAAATTATGCAGATGTAGCGCAGCAAATGCCACGACCGAGGCATGCATCACCCAAGGAAATACCTTGCAGTAGGCTCTTAACCAAGACCAGGACCACACGCTAGGCATCACATCCCAGCGCGCAAGCCACCACAACACCAACACTGACAGACCGAGCAAGCTACCGGCCCACCACTGCATACCATTTAGAAATACGAGGATGAGCACGGGCACTAACCACAGCGCGTGCACCGGACGCCGCAACCCAAACCGAAACAATAATTCCTCAACAATGGGCGCCCAAAGCAAGGCCTGAAACCAGGGCAGGTTATGCACGTCAATTCGATGGCTGGCACCGCTCAACTCAAAAACACCCAAGACCAGAGGGCCCAATAAGACGATGTTGACGAACCACAGCAGTGCTGCCCACGCCAATAAGCGCTTGACGGAGATGCCAGGCCACCAGTCTGCGTGCCATGCACCCCCACCCCGTGCGCCGGCAGAGCGGTTTGCAAAAGCCCGAGTCAGGGTCGGACGTCTAATAAAGCGAAGACAGTGCACGAGCTCCTCGCGAAAGGGCAACACGCCCGTCACCCGAGACTGCTCAATCATGCGGGGTTATCACGATGCAGTTGAGCCGTGGCACGTGCAAAATCGCCCGCAAAAAAAAGTGGCATCACAGCCCGGCAACGTGTCAGGCAATCATCAATCGCCATCTGGTCTTCTCGGCGAGGCGGATGCAGAACGAAATCTGCGACCTCTTGGGTCAGATTAAGAGTTCTTGGATGACCAATGCCCAAACGCAAACGCCAAAAGTCTGCACTACCAAGCACTGCCTGGATATCCCGCAATCCGTTATGGCCAGCATGACCGCCCCCTTGCTTGACTTTAACCTGCCCCGGAAAGAGATCAAGCTCGTCGTGCACCACCAAGATTTCTTGTGCTTCCAATTTATAGAAACGCGCCAAGGCGCCCACACACTGACCTGAACGGTTCATATAGGTTTGAGGCTTGGCAAGAAAGACCTGCTCGGCCTGCACTCGCGCCTTGGCGACTAGTCCTGAAAAAGACTTTTCATTCGTGAAGCTCGCGCGCAAATCCTCTGCAATCGCATCGACCAACCAAAAACCCGCGTTATGACGCGTGCGTTCATAATCCGGCCCAGGATTACCAAGACCTACGATAAGTTTGATTGGCTTAGACATGCCTGCATTAGAAAGCAAAAGCCCCGCTTGCGCAAAACGCTAGCGGGGCGATCGGAACGTGCGGCGACCGAACCCTAAGGGTTCAGCACCATTCGATCCTTAAGCGGCAGGGGCTGCAGGGGCTGCGCCTTCTGGCTTGGCATCAGCATCATCGCTCGCGCCACCCTTAACGATTGCAGTCACCAACACAGGATTCGTGTCACCGCGATGGGGAACGTGGGTCACGCCGCTTGGCAACGTGATGTCAGCCAAGTGGATCGAACCACCACCAACCAATTTGCTCAGATCTACTTCGATGAATTCTGGCAGGTTCGCTGGCAAGCAAGAGATGTCAAGGTCCGTCAACACATGCGAGATGATTGCAGCGCTGATTTTGACAGCAGGCGAAAGCTCAGCGTTCATGAAGTGCAGTGGCACCTTGGTGTGCAAAGCTTGGTCCGCTGAAACACGCTGGAAGTCAACGTGCATCACGATCTGCTTGAAGGGGTGCCACTGAACCGAACGCAACAGAACTTGTTGGCTTTTGCCTTCGAGTTGCATGTCGAGAATGGATGCGTGAAATTTTTCTTTACGCAAGGCGTGAAAAATTTCGTTGTGATCGAGTTCGATGTTGATTGGCTGCTCTTTGCCACCGTAAACAATGGCTGGGACGCGGCTTTCACGGCGCAGGCGGCGGCTCGCACTCGTTCCCTGTACGCTTCGTGGGGTTGCATTAAATTGCATGAAAAAACTCCAAAAAGGGTGGATATCACCCGGTTAAAACGCTGCCTGAATATCAGTCAACGCGTTTGTCGGCCACCGCGACCAGTGGCTAACAAATTCTTCTCGCTTTAGTCAACGAACAGTGAGCTCACTGACTCAGCATTTGAAATTCGTAAGATGGTCTCACCCAGCAAAGCTGCGCATGACAGCTGTCTGATTTTGCCGCAAGCGCGACCTTCCTCAGACAGTGGAATCGTATCGGTCACAACCAACTCATTGAGCTCAGAATTATTAATACGCTCAATCGCACCGCCAGACAGAACGGCATGCGTACAGTAGGCATACACAGCCCCAGCGCCACGCTCTTTCAACGCTTGTGCTGCCTTACAAAGCGTACCAGCGGTGTCAACCATGTCATCCATGATCAAACAAGTGCGGCCATCGACTTCACCAATGATATTCATCACTTCTGAAACGTTGGCACGAGGGCGACGCTTGTCGATAATGGCCAGGTCGGCCTCAAGCTGCTTCGCCAAGGCCCGGGCACGCACCACACCACCAATATCCGGTGACACCACAACGAGATTAGTCAAATTGCGGCGCCAGATATCGCCTAACAAAATCGGGCCAGCGTAAATGTTGTCTACAGGGATATCAAAGAAACCTTGGATCTGATCTGCATGCAAATCCATTGTTAGCACGCGATCAATACCAGCCACCTGCAACATGTTTGCGACAACCTTGGCGGTAATTGCAACTCGGGCCGAGCGTGGGCGACGATCTTGACGGGCGTACCCAAAGTAAGGGATCGCGGCGGTGATACGGCCGGCCGAAGCACGACGCAACGCGTCGACCATCACCATTACTTCCATCAGGTTGTCATTGGTGGGGGCACAGGTCGGTTGCAACACAAAAACGTCTTTACCGCGGACGTTTTCGTTAATTTCAACCATGACTTCCCCGTCCGAGAAACGGCCGACGGTCATTCGACCTAGGGACATGTCTAGGTGGTTAACCACATCAACGGCCAGCCTTGTATTGGCTGTACCGGTAAAAATCATAAAACTATCGTTGGCCATGGTCGAGGCAGTCACAGACAGTAAGAATTTAGATGCGGAACAAAAAAGCTGCTGAACAAATGCCCTTACACACGTTGGCTAGTTCAACAGCTCTGCAATGGGGCTGGGGAGGAAGGATTCGAACCTTCGCATGCCGGAATCAAAATCCGGTGCCTTAACCAGCTTGGCGACTCCCCAACTAACTATCAACCCAATCCTGCAGCGGGTGCACATTTAAACCTTTACACAGCAAAATAGACTGTATCGGGTTGAACATGTCCGCCGTTGCAGTATCGGAAAAATCCGAACTTATTTTAGCGAGCAATTTCTGGCGAGCGAGCTCAGCTTGTGTGGCGTCAGGAAAATTTATAAATAAACATGCCCCAGACCCCGTCATACGCGCTTCAAAACCACCTACACTAAATTCGGCTTTGTTTAGCCAATCTAGCGCTTGCTGTACCACCGGGTAACGCTTTAACACAACAGGCTGCAAATCATTGCGCCCAAAACCCAAATCTGCGGTGCTTTCGCATCCCGCGATTTGACGCCCAGAAAAGTCCAGTATTTTGACCGGATCGGTGTTTCTTGTCAAATCCGGATCCTGAAAAATCCCTTGCGTGGGCACATGTTGCGCCGGCTGGACCACCAAATAGGCCTGTTCAGGCAACTCTACGGTCGTGAGCTTTTCACCAATTCCTTCCGCAAACGCATTTTGCCCATAAATAAACACTGGAACATCGGCTCCCAAACTTAGCCCCAACTGCATCAGCGCCTGTCGACTCAGACCGGTTCGCCACAATCGATTCAAGGCGATCAACACAGTCGCCGCATCGCTCGAGCCGCCCCCAAGCCCTGCGCCTGACGGAATATGCTTGCGCAGACGAATCTGAGCGCCGAGCTTGGTGCCCGTATATTGTTGCAACGCTTTGGCCGCGCGCACCACCAGATCGTCGTCGTGCGCTACTCCCAACATGTCCGTTTCACGAACAATTTGACCGTCACTGCGCGTATCAATATCAAGTAAGTCGGCCAAGTCGATAAGCCGAAACACCGTTTGAATCAAATGGTAGCCGTCTGAACGTCGACCAACAACGTGCAGGAAAAGATTTAGCTTGGCGGGAGCAACGAGGTCATAAAGCATATTAAATCAAGCCTTTACGGCGCTTTTAGGTCCCATCAACAACTAGGCGAATTACGATTTTTTTTGCGTCATCCTGTCGCGAAAGAACCAAGAGTCGCGGACCAGAAGCATCAAAACGCGAGAGCTCTACTCGCCAGCCAGCTTGTTCGAAGCTTGCGACTCGTCCTTGCTCATCCCGACTCACTCGCGTCATCGCAGGCTCAGCGCTTGTTTGACTACGTAACCAAGTACGCAAATTCTTGACGGGGATCGCCTCGCCCACTGCAGTTTTTACAAGCTCCTCTGGGGTGAGCGCTTCTAACTTAACGCCATTACTTTGAGTCAGCACGGCACGTTTACCTGTCACCTCAATGCGAGCCAAAATATTGCCAAACGGATTGGTTAAATCTAGTTCAAGCCGGCCGTTCGCATCTCGCCAGGAAAAGCCACCCTGCACGGCTTGCGCAGGAGACAGTGGCTCTTCTACCCGTAAAGCAAACCGTCCACTTCTAGCAAAGGAATCCAAGGGTTGCGGTGCGAGACTTGCTTGCTGCGTCGCGCACCCAACCAGTGCGATCAGAGTAAAGCCAACGAGTGCCCTCACCCAGACCAATAAAAACGTCACCTTCAAAGGCGCACTCCGAGTCGCTTCGCCGTATCAATGAGTGTGGGATTTTTGGGGTCGCGTTGCGCGCCCTCTTTGAGGTACTTTTGAGCCTCATCACGACGCCCAAGTCGCCACAACACTTCGGCAAGATGCGCAGCAATATCAGCCTCAGGGCGTTTAGCATAAGCTTGTTCGAGGTACTCCAACGCTTGTTGGTTATCGCCCATCCGAAACTTCACCCAACCCATACTATCCAAAATGAAGGGGTCCTTGGGCGCTAAAGACAGCGCACGGGTGATCAGCTCAAGCGCCTCAGGCAAGCGCTGATTTCGATCCGCTAACGAATACCCTAAGGCATTGTGCGCATGCGCGTGTCCGGGATCAAGCGCAATCACTTCGCGCAAGAGTTTCTCGGTATCACGCATTTTATTCTCGCGCTCATAGAGCATCGCGAGCTCGTATTTAATCTCAATCGTATCTGGTAACTCTTTATTAGCTGCGTTCAAACGTTTAATCGCGTCGCCGATTCGATCTGCATCACGCAAAATCTGTGCACCTGCCGAAAAGCCAAGAATTCGTTCATCATCGCTTTGCGGGCTACCAGAATCAATCAAGGCAATCGCTTCGTCCACACGCTTTTGACGCGCACGAATCATTGCCTGCTTAATCCGGGCAGAGTAACGCGCGGAGGGATCCTCGATTTTGGCGAGCAAACTAACAGCCTCATCGAGTTTGCCCTGCTCATCAGCAATTTGTGCGTAAAGTTGATATGCCTCAGCAAGTGCAGAGGGCGCGTCAGTTGCGCCGGGAGCAGACCCGCGTTCACGCTGCGTCTGGACGATGACAAACTGCTCTAGAAAACCTCGCGCCTGATCTAGCTTTTTCGCACGGTACGCGACCTGGGCCTGAACGAACAGCAAGTCGAAATCTTCTGGCGACCGTTTAGCCATTGACTGAAGTTCATTCATTGCGGTGTCGTACTGCCGCAAATCCGTCAGATGACTAACCATCATCAAGCGCAAACGACGAGCCTGAGGCTGTGCAGCAGCAAAAGCCGACGCATCACGTAGCGCTGCCGCTGGGTCAACACCTAAACCGTACTCAAATACGCGCATCGCCGCGTCTTCCGAGCGTGGGGCAACCGCAAGGGCTTTACGGGCCTCTTCCAAGGCGCGTTCGCGATCTGCGGCCGCACTGGCCATATCAGCAAGCGCCAGATGCGCAGCAAGCGTGTTGCGAGCTGTGCTTTCCGCAATTGCAGTCGATAGGATACTCAGCGCATTACGCTTATCCGGCATACGGCTCAAAATATGTGCTGCTTGTGCGATGCCGACATTTTTGTCTGCCGTGGCATCAATTTGCTTACGCAGTGCCGTTGCAAGACCGCTTGTCTGCCCGGAGGCAGCTGCAAGCGCCATTTCAGTAGAGGCGGCCTCTGGGTCATCCGGCGTAATCCTTAACCAAACACGCGCGGAGTCCAACGCGCCAGGCAAATTTCCGCCTCCTAGATAAAACTCAAGCGCTCTGCGGGCAAGACGATAGTCGCCCACCTCACGCGCTAGCTCCAGCATCGTTTTGCCCGCAGACAAAAACGACCCTCGCTGCGCCGCGATCTCGGCAGCCAGTATTCGAAACAAAAGGGAGGATGTAAGTGTGACTTCGGGCAGCTGGCCAAAGCGCAAATGGATCTCTTCGGACTCAGCGACGCGAGGCTGAATCTGAAGAGGGGTGTTTTGAGAGGTTCCTTTGGTCTGCCCCACCTGCGCCCAAACCGGCGACACAAAAAGTGAAATCGACACGGCCACGGGCAAGGTAGCAAGCCAAGGGGTAATACGAAATTTAAACGACGACTTCACGCGAACCGCCTAGTTGGTGGCACAATCAACTGACTCAGTGACAAGATGTTAGCACTCGCCCATGCCAGAACTACCAGAAGTTGAAACAACTCGTAAAGGAATTGATGCCGTTGCAACAGGACGGGTGCTCCAGCGCATGGTCGTACACGACTCGCGCATGCGCTGGCCTATCCCTGCAGGGCTACCGGAATGGGTGAAAGAGCAGAAGGTAAATGCCTGTCGGCGCCGAGGGAAATACCTGCTATTAGAGTTCGATCGGGGCACCCAACTGATTCACTTGGGGATGTCCGGCTCGCTGCGCAGCGTCCAAACTGGCGAAATATTGCGCAAACACGATCATGTTGAATGGCATTTTGAGCACCTAACCCTGCGTCTGCATGACCCCAGACGATTTGGGGCTGTGCTTTGGCACCCAGCCGAAGACGGCCCAGCCGAGCGGCATCCGTTGCTACAAAAACTTGGAATTGAGCCGTTTGACCCCCGCTTTAACGCAGAGCACCTGCGCAAAGGCTTTGCGGGGCGACAAATGGCGGTTAAACAGGCCTTACTAGCGGGCGATGTTGTGGTGGGTGCTGGGAATATTTATGCCTCAGAGTGCCTATTCCGCGCCAAAATTCACCCTGCCACCCCCGCGGCACGCCTATCGTACGAGCGTTGTGAACGCTTAGTCGTTGCCCTACGCGGTACGCTTAAAGATGCGCTCGAGTCCGGTGGCAGCACCTTGCGTGACTATGTCAATGCCACGGGCGAGGCAGGCGCCTATTTCACATTGCATGCCGCCGTTTATGAACAAGACGGCAAACCATGCAAAACGTGTTCCCGCCCGATCAAACGACTCGTGCAGGGACAGCGAGCCACCTATTACTGCTCGACCTGCCAAAAACGCTAATTAAGCCTGCAAGACCTTGCCCGGATTCATCAGCCCTTGCGGGTCAAGGGCTGTTTTAATCTGCTTCATCAGTTTGAGTTCCAGTTCGCTCTTGTACCGGGTGAGCTCATCACGCTTGAGTTGCCCAACACCGTGTTCAGCACTAATCGAGCCCGCGTGCGCATGCACACTGTCATGCACCAACTGGTAAACATCGTATTGTGATGCGAGGAGCTCTTGTTCCGTTTGATTCGGCGCGCGCGCCACGTTGTAGTGCAAATTGCCGTCGCCAAGGTGACCGAACACAATATGCTGAATACCCGGGAACCGCTTCTGTAGCGCTGCGTTAGTCACCTGGACGAATCTCCCGATCGAAGAGATAGGTATCGACACATCGTGCTTGATGCTTTTGCCAAGCTCAGCCTCAGCCAGGGGGATGCTCTCGCGCAAATGCCACATCGCCTTGCTCTGAGCGATATTCTCTGCGATGGCCGCATCGGTCACAAGACCATCTTCGATCGCCGCACCTAGGACTGCCTCGAAGCGTCCTTGCGCATGCTCCGCGCTCTCGCTATCCGAAAGCTCTAGCAAAGCAAACCAAGGCGATTGGGCAGAAGCCCCTTCAAAGGGCAGTCGCTGCTGCGGAAACAATCTGACCACCGCCTGCAAAACTGGGCCCATCATGACTTCAAACCCCGTGAGCGAGGCACCAAAACCGGCTCGCGCACGCGACAATACGGTAATTGCATCCTCCATGGTGTTTAACGCTAGCATCGCAGTGCGCTGGGCAACCGGCAAAGGGTATAACTTCAGCGTCGCAGCGGTGATGATGCCCAGCGTACCTTCGCTTCCAATGAATAAGTCTCTCAGGTCGTAGCCCGTATTGTCCTTGCGCAATCCGCGCAGTCCGTGCCAAATCTCGCCTTCGGCCGTCACAACTTCCAGCCCCAAGGCGAGATCCCGCGTATTGCCATAACGCAATACCTGGGTGCCGCCGGCATTGGTGGCCAAATTGCCACCAATGGTGCAGCTGCCCTCGGCCGCCAAACTAAGCGGGAACAGCCGGTCAGCGCCACGTGCTGCCTCTTGTACCGCTTGCAAAATACAACCGGCTTCGACTGTCATCGTGTCGTTATCTGTATCAATCGCTCGCACCTTGTTTAAGCGCGCCAGGCAAACCACCACCGCACGCCCAGTGTCATCAGGCGTTGCCCCGCCACATAGGCTGGTATTGCCACCAGAAGGCACGATCGGTGTTTTATTGGAGACACAGACTTTGACGACATCAGCGACCTCTTGTGTTGAGGCCGGGCGCACAACAGCCAACGCCTGACCGCGATAACGGCCCCGCCAATCCACTACATAAGGGTCCATTGCCTCGCCGGTTAACACCTGAGCAGCGCCAACGATGTCCTGCAGTTGTTTCAATACGCTCATTCAAATCTCATTTTAGGGTTGGACTTACCGGCCAATTTTTTTGTAACCATTCAACAAATTGTAGGGTAGTTCATTGAAAACCGTCATCAATTAAGAGGTTCTCAGGATGCTTGCCACTAGTCAAATAGGCGATAATACGGGATTCATTTTGCGTCTTGGGCTCACCCCGCTTTTTAGTGTGCCCACCGAACCCGGAGCAGCACTCGTGTCCGCATCACATCCGTTTCCACATTCGAGTTTCAAAGCCTACGACATTCGTGGCGTCGTACCCACAGCACTCAATCCCGCCTTTGCGCGCGAACTCGGACGCGGCCTTGCCGCACGAGCCCATGCGGTGGGCGTCACGACAATGGTCGTCGGTCGGGATGGTCGTCTGAGCAGCCCCGAACTGGCCGGCGCCCTACAAGAGGGCATGCGCCAGGGCGGCATTAACACCATCGATGTGGGTCAGGTACCCACCCCGTTGGTCTACTTCGCCGCCTACACGCTAAAAACCGGCTCTGGCGTCGCCGTCACGGGTAGCCACAACCCGCCCGAATACAACGGTTTCAAAATGATGATGGGGGGCGGCACACTGCATGGCGATGCAATTTTGGCATTGCGCGATGAGGTCGCGGCGGGCCCCGCACACGCCACAACACCAGGTGAGGCAAAAAGCGTCGATATCCTTACCCCCTACTTGGCGCGGGTCCTAGGCGACATTAAGCTCAAGCGCCCAATGAAAATCGCGATTGACTGCGGCAACGGAGTTGCCGGAGCCGTTGCGCCGCAACTGTTTCGCGGACTGGGGTGCGAGGTCACTGAACTCTTTTGCGAAGTCGATGGCACATTCCCGAATCACCACCCCGACCCCGCCGAGCCCCACAACCTTGAAGACCTCATCCACTGCGTACAAACGACTGATTGCGAAATCGGTTTGGCATTTGACGGGGATGGCGACCGCTTGGGCGTGGTCACAAAATCCGGACAAATCATCTGGCCAGATCGCCAACTCATTCTGTATGCGCGTGATGTTCTAGAACGCTGCCCTGGCGAGACGATTATTTACGACGTGAAGTGCAGTCGTCACGTTGCGGTGCAAATCCGCGCTGCGGGTGGCAAGCCGCTCATGTGGCAAACCGGGCATTCACTTATCAAAGCCAAGCTTGCCGAAACAGGCGCACCGCTTGCCGGCGAGATGAGTGGCCATGTGTTTTTTAAAGAACGCTGGTTCGGCTTTGACGATGGCCTCTACACCGGCGCACGCTTGCTCGAGATCCTTTCTCGCTCGGCCAACCCATCGGCCGTCCTCGAAGCGTTGCCACAAGGTGTTTCAACGCCTGAACTGAAACTCGAAATGCGCGAAGGCGAGCCACACGCTTTAATCAAACGCCTACAGAACGAAGGCGTATTCGAGGGCGCAAGCGAAATCGTCAAAATTGATGGCCTGCGTGCCGACTACCCAGATGGCTTTGGCTTAGCGCGCGCTTCAAACACAACACCCGTTGTCGTACTGCGTTTTGAGGGTGACTCCGTCGAAGCGCTCGCTCGCATCCAAGACGCCTTTCGCAAACAATTGCTCGCGCTTGCACCGCACGTCAAACTCCCCTTCTGACCGATCTCCATTGACTTTACGCCTGCCCCTATGAGCGCCCTTTCGCAAACTACCGCTTGGAAATCGTTTTCGCATGCGGTGTCCGCAAGCCCCACCAAGCCCGCCACGCTGCGTATCCTGCGCGCCGCCGAACTTGAGGTCGATCTCAGCACACAACGCCATAGTCCCGCGCTTGTGATTGCCGCTCGAGCGTTGCTCAACCAACAAGGCTTTGAACAAGCGCGCGCTGATTTGTTTGAAGGTGCGCCGATCAATTGGACAGAAAATCGTGCGGCCTGGCATACGGCATTGCGAGCACCAACGCCCCCGTCCCGGGTTGCTCATGCGGTGCAGGCCGAACAAGCAAAACTCGCCGGCTTTGTCGAGAGAGTCAATGCACAAAACCTCTATCGCAATGTCGTGCACCTGGGAATCGGAGGCAGTGATTGGGGCCCTAGACTCGCAGTGGAATCTTTGGCCGGACACGCTGGGCGGCGCACGATTCGCTTTGCCTCAAACGTCGACGCGCACGCGATCACGGCAGCGCTCGAGGGTCTCGATCCGTCTGACACCTTAATCATCATTTCGTCTAAGTCCTTTACAACGATTGAATCACTCGCCAATGCGGCATGTGCAATTGATTGGTTACGCGCAGGCGGAGTCAAGCAGCCGCTTGATCACTTTGTTGCTGTCACAGCAAACGCACAAGCCGCGCGTGAATTCGGGATTCGCGAAGAACACATTTTCGAGTTCTGGGATTGGGTCGGCGGACGGTATTCGATATGGTCTTCCATAGGCTTACCAATTGCGCTTGGCCTAGGAATGGACACACTCAATGACTTGCGTGCTGGCGCAGCGCAGATGGATGAGCACTTCCTGAATGCCACCCTTGAAGAGAACGCACCCGTGCAAATGGCCTTAAGCGCCGTTGCGAACTGTAGCGTGCTCGGCTACGCGTCATTTGCTTTATGCCCGTATGATGCGCGCCTGCGACACTTAGTCCCCTGGTTGCAACAACTCGAAATGGAGTCGCTTGGTAAATCTACGCAACGCGATGGCACCACGCTTGATGTCGCGAGTAGCCCAGCAGTTTGGGGAATGCCCGGAACGGATAGTCAGCACACATTTTTTCAGTGGTTGCACCAGGACGGCAAAGGCGCGCCCGTAGACTTCATCCTCTGCGCTAAACCAGACCATCGCCACACCCGCCACCATCGCTTGCTTATCGCAAATTGTTTGGCGCAACGCGCAGCGCTTCTGGAAGGAAAGTCCTTTGAGCAGGCACTCGCTGAAGTCTCACTCAAAGAGAAAAATCCACAGGCCGCTGCAGCACTCGCGAAACACCGTGTGCATCCAGGCGGTCGTCCTTCCACACTGATCGTCATGCCCCAATTAGATCCTAAACAACTTGGCGCGCTACTTGCGCTTTATGAGCACAAAGTCTTTACCGAAGGGGTACTGTGGGGCATTAACCCCTTCGATCAATGGGGTGTGGAGTTCGGTAAACGCTTGGCCGGCGACATCGAACGGCGACTCGACGCACTTGGCAGCGACCCTGCAGTCAGTCCCTATGATCCATCTACGGCCCACTGGGTCCGTAAGCTTGCGAGCGGCTAGATCGAGGCATCGCGCGCCTGTCTCATTAGCCCAAAAATTTGACGTACCAAGGCATGGCCACTTCCAACCCCTCAGCAATCGTATGCGTGGGGGAATAGCCTAAGAGTGTGCGCGCCTTACTGATGTCCGCTTGCGAATGACGTACATCGCCGGCCCTGAAGTCTTGATACACGGCCTCTTTGTCGTACTGTACGCCCTGTCGTCCCAGAGCATGCGTCAACAGATCAAAGAGCGCGTTGAGGCTCGTGCGCGCATGCACCGCAACGTTATAGACTTGATTAACTCCCTCAGGCGCGGCGACAGCAGCAAGGATATTGGCCTGCACGGCATTTTCGACAAAACAAAAATCACGACTCGTTTCGCCGTCACCGTTAACAAGCACGTCATCACCGCGAATCATGGCGGCAACCCATTTGGGTATGACCGCGGCATAGGCGCCTTCCGGGTCTTGTCGCTTACCAAAGACATTGAAGTAGCGCAGGCCCACACTCGCAAAACCATACGAGCGAGCGAACACATCGGCGTACAACTCATTGACATACTTTGTCACGGCATACGGAGAAAGCGGTTTGCCAATTCGATCTTCAACTTTCGGCAAGCCGGGGTGATCTCCGTACGTCGAGCTTGAGGCTGCATAAACAAAGGCAGACACCGCTGCGTCACGAGCGGCTATCAACATATTTAGATAACCAGAAATGTTGACGTCGTTAGTGGTTGCCGGATCTTTAAGAGAGCGCGGCACTGAACCAAGTGCTGCCTGATGCAACACACAATCCACTCCGGACACCGCGTGGGCACACATGGCAGGATCACGAATATCGCCTTCATAAAAGACAAAGCGAGACCACTGAGACCCTGACACAGAGGCTTGAATCTCTTCCAAATTGTGTCGATATCCGGTAGCAAAGTTGTCGAGCCCGATGACCTGCTGGTCAAGTGACAGGAGAGTTTCAACCAGATTAGATCCGATAAAACCTGCACAGCCTGTTACAAGCCATTTTCTTGGCTTCGCGCGTAAGGACGCCTGGACCTGATGGTAGCGGGTGATTGTCATGTGACTCTATTAAAGGTTAAAGACGCAGGTCCGACTGCTCAGTCTTGAAGATATATTTCAAGTCATAAAGCACATGTTTGGGTTTTCCTAATGCGCGGATCGCATCGATACCCAGCTCGGCAAACTGTCGATGTGCCACGGCCATAATCACCGCATCGTAGCGCCCATTTTCAAGCGTCTGTACAGGATGGATGCCGTACTCATGCACAGCCTCCTTTGCCTCAACCCACGGGTCATACACATCTACGTCAACGTTGTACTCACCAAGCTCTTTGACGATATCAACAACACGTGTATTGCGTAAATCAGGGCAGTTTTCCTTGAAGGTCAAACCCATGACCAGCACACGTGCCCCCTGCACGTAAATACGTTCCCGTGTCATCGCCTTAACCAGCTGAGACACAACATACCCACCCATACTGTCATTGAGCCGGCGCCCCGCCAGAATAATCTCTGGGTGATAGCCGATCGACTGAGCCTTATGCGTCAAGTAATACGGGTCCACACCAATGCAATGTCCACCAACTAAACCCGGCCTGAACGGAAGAAAATTCCACTTTGTCCCGGCGGCTTGCAAGACGGCTTCTGTATCGATGCCGAGCTTGTTAAAAATCAACGCCAGCTCATTAATCAACGCAATATTGACGTCACGCTGCGTATTCTCAATGACTTTAGCCGCCTCCGCCACACGGATACTCGGTGCCAGGTGCGTGCCGGCCACCACGATCTGGCGATACAAAGCATCTACAAGTGCCGCAACCTCAGGTGTTGACCCGGAAGTGACTTTCTTAATGGTGCTGACGCGATGCTCTTTGTCACCAGGATTGATGCGTTCTGGGCTATACCCTGCAAAAAAATCGACGTTGTACCGCAAGCCAGAGACTCGCTCGAGTACAGGTACACAAACCTCTTCAGTTGCCCCTGGGTAAACAGTGGATTCATAGATGACGATGTCACCGACCTTAAGAGCCTGCCCAATTGTTTCACTCGCCTTCACCAACGGTGTCAAGTCAGGCTGTTTGTATTCATCAATCGGCGTGGGCACAGTAACGATAAAGACATTGGCTTGTCCAAGGTCTGCGCGCTGGGCCGTGTAACGCAAGTGTTTGGCGGTGGCCAACTCGACGTCGTCGACCTCCAGCGTGTGATCATGCCCGTTTTTGAGCTCATCGATACGTGCCGTGTTGATATCAAAGCCTAGGACACTCCGATGCTTACCGAACTCTACAGCCAGTGGCAAACCCACGTACCCAAGCCCCACAACGGCAAGATTGACATCCTGTATACGCAAAATATTCTCCGACAAGGCGCATCACTGCGGGGTGCGCAATAGCTGTCTATCCGTGACCAGCCAAAACCATGATGATAAGGGAGAGCGAGGCTATACAAAAAAAAGCCCAAGACTTTACAGTCTTGGGCTAAATCCACCAAAGGAGGAGGGTGGAGGAGACAAGCTTGGCAAGCTAAGGAGGCGAGAGCTTTCTGGACGCCTCCGTTGTTTAAACATTTATCTGCTTTCGGCAGGTTTAGTTTCAACAACTTTGTACTTAACTTCCATATGCCAAATACTAAACCATTTTTTTGTGCATTGCAAGAATATTTAAATCTACCTATGAAATACATGGAATTTTGTTGTTTTTGTGCGTCGCAACAACATGTGGCAACCAGAATGTCGTCCTGCCCTAGATTCGGTATGCGGTTGTCGTCATCACCCGGGAAACGGTCCGCATCACGGCCTTGACCGGCGCTGCTAGGGCGGAGGCCCCATGATCTTCCGCCGTTTTGCGGTGTTTGATCTCATCTTCTTTCATTTGTAGGACAATCGCGCGAGACCGATCATCGTGGACCGGCAGACGCTCAAGATGGTTATCCAAGTGCGCCTCAACCTGACGCTCTGTTTCTGCCATAAACCCAAGATTGTGCGCTACGCCCGATCGACCCGCCAGAGCGCCGAGGACAAACGATCCCGCATACCAAAGGGGGTTTAGAACACTTGGGCGAGCATTCAATTCCGCTAAGCGCTGCCCACACCAGGCTAAGTGATCCACCTCTTCCGCAGCTGCGTCGAGCAATAGCTCTGTACAAGCTGGATCCTTACACACCACGGACTGACCACGATAAAGCGCCTGCGCACATATTTCGCCCACATGATTTACACGCATGAGTCCCGCCGCATGCGTCTTTTGAGTCGCGTCTAACGCCTGCGCATCTGGCGCCAGGACATCCGCCGGGTTTGGACGCTTCGCTCCGACCGATCCCGACAGCACCTGCAGGGCCATATCCGCCTCCGCGATCAGGGCATCAAACAGCCCATGACGACGCACAAAGCCGGAAGCAAACTTCGGCACAGAATCCTGCATGACTGACTCCTAGTTAGATTTACAAGCATTCTAGCCCGCCCTATCTTGCAGAAAACCTGATCCTTTCGAGGCCCGAAAGGATTATCATTCTTGCTTCAACGCTAAGGATTCGATATGGAAGTCAACATTGACTGGGGCGGACCGCAAGGTATGCTGTTCGTTGCAAAAACGGGAACCGGACACATTGCGGCCATGGATGGTGCGCCTGAGGGTGGGGGTCACAACCTCGCTCCTCGCCCGATGGAACTGCTGCTAGTCGGAACAGGCGGCTGCACAGCTTACGATGTCGTACTCATCCTGAAACGCGGTCGCCACGCCATCACAGGCTGCTCAGTCAAACTGCAAGCAGAGCGTGCCGAGGTCGATCCCAAGGTTTTCACAAAAATCCATTTTGTCTTTACAGTCACGGGTGACAATCTTCCTCGGGCTGCTGTTGAACGCGCTATTGCCTTATCCCACGAAAAATATTGCTCTGCCTCTGCCATGCTTGCGCACACTGCGGCCATCACTTGGTCCGCCGAAATCGTCCAGTCTGGCGCAGCTGCGCAGCCAGCCGCTTAATCGGATGACTCTGTCAACATGATGAACCAGTACGAAACCTTCATGCGCCACGTCTACACCACGGGCGTCAACAAAACAGATCGCACAGGCACAGGCACGCGCTCGGTCTTTGGCTATCAAATGCGTTTCGATCTCTCCAAAGGTTTCCCGCTCGTCACAACAAAAAAACTACATACCCGCAGTATTTTTGTCGAACTTCTCTGGTTTCTAAGAGGCGACTCGAATGTACGGTGGCTGCAAGAAAATGGCTGCACAATCTGGGACGAATGGGCAAGCCCGACAGGTGACCTAGGCCCCGTCTACGGTGTGCAATGGCGCTCGTGGCCTACCCCCGATGGGCAACATATTGATCAGATTTCACAGGTACTCGAGCAAATCAGAAAAACACCCGATTCACGAAGACTGATTGTTTCTGCATGGAATGTCAGTGAAATCAAAAACATGGCACTTCCGCCCTGTCATGCTTTTTTTCAGTTTTATGTTGCTGAGGGCAAGCTGTCCTGCCAGCTATATCAGCGCAGTGCCGATATTTTTCTTGGCGTCCCCTTCAATATCGCAAGCTATGCCTTACTGACACATATGGTGGCACAACAGTGCGGACTTGAAGTTGGTGATTTTGTTTGGACCGGTGGCGATTGCCACATCTACACCAATCACTTTGAGCAGGTCGAGCTACAGCTTTCTCGCGAACCGAACGCATACCCTCAACTTGTGATTCAACGCAAACCGGACTCACTGTTCGATTACCGTTACGACGACTTCGTCATTGAGAATTACAACCACCACCCGCACATCAAAGCGCCCGTGGCGGTGTAGCGTTGAGACCGAGCACAATATGCCCCTGAGCCTGATTGTCGCCTACGCCGAAAATCGTACGATTGGCCGTGAAAACACGCTGCCGTGGAAGCTAGCGGGTGATCTCGC
>NZ_JAHXRI010000004.1 GCF_019923725.1 Zwartia hollandica | reverse complement strand
ACACACAGATCTACATCCTCGATGGGAGCTTGAATCCTTTGCCAGTTGGGCTAGCAGGCGAGCTCTACATCGCAGGCGCGGGCCTCGCACGTGGCTATCTCGGTCGTGCGGGGCTCACCGCTGAGCGCTTTATCGCCAACCCCTTCACACCAGGCACCCGCATGTACCGCAGCGGCGACTTAGCGCGCTGGACCGAGGACGGGGTACTGGAATACCTCGGGCGGGCGGACGCGCAGGTCAAGATCCGAGGCTTTAGGATTGAGTTAGGAGAGATCGAGGCAGCACTCGTTGCCATCCCCGGCATCGCTCAGTGCACCGTGCAGGCCCGAGGCGAGGATGGGGCTAAGCAGCTGGTGGCGTATCTCGTTGCGGGTTCAGGTGCGGTTGTAGGCACAGCTGCGGATACCTCTATCCCTGAGGCATCTGCTCTGCGTAGCATTCTCTCCAGCACCCTACCCGACTACATGGTGCCCGCAGCCTTCGTGGTGCTCGAGTCCTTGCCTCTCACCCCCAACGGCAAGCTCGATGTGCGTGCCTTACCCGCTCCCGAGATCACGGGCGAGGGTGAGTACCGCGCGCCCGTCACTGAGCACGAGCAACTCGTAGCTAACCTCTTTGCTGAGTTCACAGGGGCCAAACGTGTAGGCTTGGACGACAGTTTCTTTGCGCTAGGCGGACACTCCCTTCTCGCCATGCGTCTGCTCAATAAGATCCAAGCTTACACAGGACTGGAGATGGCGTTGCGCACTCTCTTTGAATACCCAACGGTAGGAGGATTCGCATCTCAATTTAATGAGCTATCAACTCAGCGCAAATATCAACCTCTGTTGCCGTTGAATAAAACGGGTGGCCTGCCACCACTCTTTTGTTTCCCTCCCGGGGGGGGTGTCTCAACTGTATTTAAGAATCTGTCCGCCGAGCTGGGTTCAGAACATCCACTGTGGGGCTTGCAGGCTAGAGGGATAGATGATGATGAGAACCAGACTGATCGCACTATTAGCGAGGCCGCACGCACATACGTCACGGCAATCAAAGAGGTGCAGCCCACTGGACCGTACTACCTGATGGGTTACTCAATCGGAGGCAGCATTGCGCATGAGGCGGCAGTGCAACTTGGGGAAAGTGGTGATACGGTCGCCGCAGTGTTTTTGTTGGACACCGCTACTAATTATGGGCAAGCTGAGGTTGACTCGAAATCAGAAAGCGAGCGCATGTCAGAACTCTTAATCAATCAGCTTAAAGAGACCACAGACCAAGACCTACCTCCTACCTTTGACGATATGTTGGACTTATTTCAACGAAAATCCGAAGAGCTTGGAATAATTCCTGTCGGCACACCCAAAGCCTATGTGATTAGGGTGTTAAAAAATACTCTCAGATCCACTGATCTCACAAAAGACTACGCGCCCAGACGCTGTCGGGCAGACATCGTTTATTTTAGGGGGACAGAAAATGCCGCTCAGACTGCGGCAAACAATGATTTATGCAACTGGGCGCCCTACACCGATGGATCCCTACGTGTATACGATATCCCAGCAAGCCATTCTCAGTTGCTGTGGAAACCGGTCTCCTACAAACTAATCGCCCACAAAGTAAACGAGCTTATGACTTCTTTAAATCAAAAAATGACTCCCTGAGCAGATCGCGGCAAGCACCCTGGTGAAGACGAAGAATCAGTTTAAAATCTTAGCCGACAGTAGTCAGCCGACCACCGAAGCTTCAAAGCCACTGCGGCAGACAAACAGAAACAACACACACGCTCTTTCTGTTAGCCCAAGCACTCAAGTCTTAATTTTTTAATGAGATTCAAATGAACAACACGATTAAAGCCCTTCTCGAAGAACGTATCTCGGCCAACTGGTTTGATCCAGCACGCAGCCTCAGCCGTGAACAAATCGAAGAGCTTGTACGTCTCGCAACACTTGCACCTACCGCTTTCAATTATCAAAACTGGAAGTTCGTCGCAGTACAGTCGAAAGACGCTAAAGAGCGACTCAAAGCCGTCTCTTACGGTCAACAAAAAGTCGTCGATGCCGCTGTGACATTTATTGTCTGCGGCAAAATGCAAGCGCACAAAGGATTAGCACATTCGATCGCCCCAACCGTGGCAGCAGGCATCATCGACCAAGCGATGGCAGACTCTTGGGTGGCGATGGCCCATGGTGGCTTAGACAACAATCCTGAGCGCCAACGCGACGAAGCGATACGTTCGGCCTCGATGGGTGCAATGACGCTCATGCTTGCCGCACAAGGCATGGGGCTCGTGAGCGGCCCGATGATCGGCTTTGATCCAGCTGGCGTCGCAAAAGAATTCAATCTCTCGGCCGACGATGTTCCGGTGATGCTAGTCGCTATTGGCTATAGCGCACCAGGTAACTGGCCACAAAAACCAAGACTTCCCGTCAAGGAAGTTCTATCAATCGTTTAAGGTGAACGACCAGGCATGCAGCAGTTAATGTGCGTGCTCTGAGTTTTCTTCAGCGTTAGCAATGAATAAATTGGCTCTAACCTCTCGGTTGAGCCAATTTTTATTTGTAGCAAAAGCCGATGTTTCGATTGACGCGAGTTCGCTCGCACTTTTAGAAACGGCTTGATCCAAGCCCTCTGCGCTGACCACGGCATCAACCACACCCAACGCCAAGCACTCTTTGGCTGTGAAACGTTCACCGCGTTGCACAAGGCGTTGCAACACGCTACGGGACGCGCGCGGTGCAAGCACCGCAGCACCGATGGGGGTAGGCATCCCAATTTTAATTTCAGGCAATGACACCCACGCAGACTCCACTGCAATGATTTCGTCGCACACCGCAGCCAACATCAGGCCGCCACCGACTGCAGGTCCTTGAAGCCGTGCGATGACAGGCTTGGGGCAATCCAAAATATCAAGCAGAGCGCGCGTCAACAGCGCATGAAAGGAAAGCGTCGATTCAGCGGCACTGTCTTGACTAGCGAGCTCTTTGAGATCTGCGCCAGCAGAGAATACCTTCGTTCCGGAAGATCCCAACACCACGACTTTGACCTGCACATCGTCACGCGCACGCAAAAACGCTGCATGCAAGGTATCAAATAACCCCCGACTCAAGGCGTTGGCATGCCTTGGTCGATCGATCGTGAGAAACAACACACCTTCTTGAAGCGCTTGAAGCAACATCCTTAGGCCTTATTCAACTTAAGCAGCAAACGAGTCAATTACGTGACCAGGGCCCTCTGCCAACTCCACGTAATTTTTACCATCGTGCACCAAGCAGCCATTGACCCAAACGCCATGTATGCCGTGCGCGGAACGAAGCTTGCGCGCCCCACCACCCGGCAGATCATGCGCAGTCTCGAGCTTGGACATCCCAACCGTCGCTGGATCAAACAGCAGGAGATCGGCAGGCGAACCCTCAAGCAGGCGCCCACGATTGGGGATCTTGAAACGGTCTGCTGGCTGGCTCGTCAAGCGCCGAACGCCCTCTTCCAGCGTGAAGTGTCCGGTCTCTCGGACCCAGTGCGCCAAAAAGTGTAATCCAAAGGCCGCATCACACATATAGATCAAATGCGCGCCGGCATCTGACAAGGTCACGACTGAGGATGAATGCTTAAGTAGAGGAGCAACGCCCTCATCAATATGATTAAAGAATTTACCGATCACATGATTTTGTAGATCTTCTTTGATCGCGAGATCAAAAAAGGCATCGAGAGGATCTACGCCCCAACGACGTCCTAGCTCTTCAAAGGTTAAGCCCTCGAGTTCTTTGTGTTGTGGCTTGGCAACCTCCCCAACCTCTAGGTATTTCCAGTCACCCAGAAATAAAATTCCAGGCTTGAGGTTCTTTAGGTCATTGCGAAAGGTATCGCGAAAGGCTGAATCGCGATAGGCACGCAGAATCTCATCATGCGGCTTATTCTTGACTGCATCAAACGCAGAATGACTAAAGAGTGGATAAGGTTCTTCGAGTGTGAAGTCAAACGACAGGGGCTGACAACTTGTGAGGATGTAGACCTCATTGCCGCGCGCACGCGCCTGTGCAGTTTTTTCGTAGTAGGTTAAAGCCAAGTCTGGCGTGGCTGGGTTATACATCGACAGCACCGTCGAGATAAAAGCGGGCCTACCGCTGTTTGAGGCAACCTTCTCCATGACCTCAGGTGTCGCACGCGCGCCGGTGGCCATCATGAAGACACCGCGATCAAACTCCCGCATCACACCTGTCAGCGCAAGCAGCTCTTCTTCGGAGGCAATCGTAGACGGCATCGGGCGACCACCATAACCGCTATGGTTTGGCGAGAACGAGGAGGCAAAGCCAATCGCCCCGTCACGCATCGCCTCGCGTACCAGTTGGCACATTGCTTCGAGCTGCTCTGCAGTCGGCGTAGCATTCTCAGACCCGGCTTCCCCCATGACTGCCGTGCGTACGACCGAGTGGCCCACAAACAGCGCTGTGTTCAGATAAGGCTTCGTTGCCCTTAACTGATCCATATACTCTTTGAAGGACTCAAAATTCCAGTTAATGCCGCTCATCAGGGCGTTGAGATCCATCCCTTCCACGACAGAAAGATTCTTCATCATGGTTTCACGATGCTCTGCTGGACAGGGTGTAATACCAAAGCCGCAGTTACCCATGACGACTGTCGTCACGCCCAGTCCAGGCGAGGGAGACAACGTAGGATCCCAAGTCACCTGTGCATCGAAATGGGTGTGCAGGTCTACGATACCCGGCATCAGTGCAAGACCCTTGGCCTCAACAACCCGCTTGGCTGAGCCCTCGACCACACCAACTTTGGCAACCACGCCATCTTTGACGGCAACGTCTGCGTTGCGCCCTGGGTTGCCTAAGCCATCAAATACTTGTGCCTGACGAATAATCAAATCGTACATTGCTATCTCCCCCAATCTTGTTTTTATACAATGCCCTGCGCCTTGAGCGCGGCAACCTGTTCGGTTGTCTTCTTGAGCACCTTAGTCAAAATCTCATCTGTGTGTTGCCCAAGCGCAGGAGGTGGCACCTCGTGCACGATGGGTGTCTCAGAAAACTTCATTGGACTACCGACCAATGAAACTTTTCCGGCCACGGCATGGGGTAACTCAATCTTCATGCCACGGGCGAGTACCTGTGGCTCTTCAAAGACTTGTGCCACCGTATTGATCGGTCCGTTTGCCACACCTGCTTGATCAAGCAGCTTGACCCACTCACGTGTGGTGCGCGTTAAAAATATTTCATTTAACAAGGCCGTGATGGCTTCGCGATTTTTAACCCGAGCACCGTTTGTCGAATAAAGCGGATCCTTCGCTAAGTGCATACAGTCAGCCACTTCGCAAAACTTATTAAACAAATTGTCATTGCCACATGCCAAAATCAAAGCACCATCAGAGGTCTTGAAAGTTTGGTAAGGCACGATATTGGGATGCGCGTTGCCAATCGCCTTCGGTGATTCGCCTGTTGCGAAATAGTTCATCGCCTGATTTGCTAGGAATGCCACGCACGAATCCAACAGCGATACGTCGATCCATTGCCCTTTTCCAGTGACGGCGCGATTCGCAAGCGCAGCGCAAATTGCGATGCTCGCATACATACCTGTTGTCAGGTCAATGATCGGCACACCAACGCGCTGCGGACCGCCACCGGGAAGATCATCACGCTCACCGGTTACGCTCATGAGTCCGCCCATGCCCTGCGCCATAAAATCGTAGCCGGGACGATCCTTTTCAGGACCGGTTTGTCCGAAGCCTGTCACCGAACAATAAATAATCGCGGGATTAATCGCTTTGATGTCCTCGTAGCCCAAACCATAACGGGCGAGATCACCTACTTTGTAGTTTTCTAGGATCACATCGACTTCTCGTGCGAGATCTCGTACGAGTTGCTGCCCTTCTGGCTTAGACAGGTCCACCGTAATCGAACGCTTGCCACGGTTAGCCGCACAGTAATAGGCTGACTCGCGGGTGACGTTGCCTTCCGTGTCCTTCAAAAATGGCGGAGCAAAGGCGCGCGAGTCATCCCCCTTAACGGGTCGCTCAACTTTTATAACGTCGGCACCTAAGTCGGCCAAGTTTTGAGCGGCCCAGGGGGCAGCCAATACGCGCGAAAGATCAAGCACCTTAATATGAGAAAGTGGTCCAGACATAATGTAATTCCAAGTGGGTAATATCTAAGAAGGCTTTTTAACTTTTGGGATACGGCCTAACAAATAGAATTCGTCGTTCGGGCGCATAGAAAATGCATTAGCCATGCGATTAGACATTCCAAAGAAACCGGTAATGGCTGCAATATCCCAAATGTCTTCGTCATCAAAGCCGTGAGCATGCAGTGCCGCATAGTCCGTATCGCCGACCGATTGGGCGTCGAGACATACCTTCACAGCAAAGTCGAGCATCGCTTTTTGGCGAGGTGTGATGTCGGCCTTGAGATAGTTGGTCGCGACTTGATCCGCAACATAGGGATCTTTGGCGTAGATCCTTAGAATCGCTCCGTGCGCGACCACGCAATACAGGCAGTCATTCTTTGCACTCGTCGTCGTGACGATCATCTCGCGATCGGCTTTGGTCAAGCTGCCGGTTTCTTTCACCATCAAAGCATCGTGATAGGCAAAGAAAGCCCGAAACTCTGCCGGCCTACGCGACAACACTAAAAACACATTCGGAACAAAGCCAGATTTTTCCTGGACCTCCAAGATGCATTGTTGGATGTCCTCAGGCAGGTCCTTCAGGTCCGGAACAGGATACCGCGCGATAGGCTTAGTCAAGCTGAACTCCCAGCCCCTTGACCAACGCACCTAGTCGATCCGCCTCCGATAAGATCAAAGCCGAAAAATCGCTTGCCGAGCCACCGATCACCTCGCTGCCTATCGCTTCCCACTTCTTGCGAAAGTCAGGATCGCTAAAGATCTCATTCAGGGCCGTGTTGTAGCGCGCAACGATCGCCGGTGGTGTCTTTGCGGGTGCAACAATTCCATGCCATGCAAAATAATCGAACCCTTTTAAACCAGACTCGTCCATTGTCGGTACATCAGGAAGAATCGCGGCACGCGTCTTGGTCGTCACAGCGATTGGGCGCAGTTGACCGCCCTGTATGTACTTAATGGAGCCCACGATGATGTCACACATGCTAAATATCTGGCCGCCCAGTAAATCGGTGACGGCAGGACTTGCCCCTTTATAGGGAACGTGTTGCAAAGATGCGCCCGTCATCTTCTTAATCAATTCAGGACATAAATGCTGAGGAGTTCCGTTCCCAGCGGATCCAAATGACACCTTCGTCGGATTTGCTTTGGCAAAAGCCAGATACTCACTCAGGGACTTAACCGGTGTATCTGCTTTGACTTCGAGCACGAGCGGAAACTTCGAGATTTGGATAATCGGCGCGAAGTCTTTGATTGGATCGTAATTCAGATTCTTGAATAAGGTCTGATTCACAGACATATTGCCACTAGTCGCCAACAAAATCGTATAGCCATCGGGTTTTGCACGCGCAACCGCAGCACTTCCAATATTGCCACTTGCCCCAGCACGGTTCTCGACGACGACAGTCGTACCCAGCTTTGCACCCAACGGCGTCGAAAGCAGTCGCGCCATGATGTCCGTCGGACCTCCTGGCGGAAATGGCACCAGAAAGGTAATGTTTTGGACCGGCCATTTATCTTGCGCGACCGATGCGAACGGCGCACCAACGACTGCAGCTGCGGCCAGCATAGTAAGAAATTTCATGCGTCTCTCCTGATTTTTTATGACTATAAAGCGTAATTTGTTGCCTGCCCGGCTACGCTAGGGCATACCACTAGATCCGTCAGCGTCTTGCTATAGTAAAACAACGAAAGTACTTCACGAGACAACTTAACTATCTACGAAAAGAAAAATGACCTTCACACTCTTACGCAAAATTGTTGCAATTGCCTCTCTGTCAATGTTTTCCACCTTGGCGAGTGCCCAAAACTGGCCCACAAAGCCCGTTCGGATTGTCTTGCAGTTCCCACCCGGGGGCTCAACTGACGTTGTGGCCCGCATCCTGGCTCAGTCGATGACAACTGCCCTTGGGCAGCCTGTCGTGGTCGAGAACAAACCAGGTGCAGATGGCGCGATTGCCGCCGAATACGTCATGCGTTCAGATCCTGACGGCTATACGTTCTTCCTAGCTTCAAACACTCCGATGATGCAGGTTCCGCTTCTGCGCAAAAAACCACCTTACGACCCGGTTAAAAACTTTACCCCTATTTCTATGGTTGGGCGCTATGTGTATGTGTTAGTCGCCAACCCGAATGTACCTGCAAAAAATGCCAAGGAACTTCTTGAGTTCGCAAGCAAGAATCCTGGGAAGCTGAACTACGGTAGCTACAGCGGTGTAACGCAGCTCATGCACACGAAGCTGACGAAAGAGGCCAAGATTGATACCAATCTGATCCCCTACAAAGGAGAAGGTCCGACCATCAACGACATGCTTGGCGGACATGTACAGTTCACCTTCGCCACGCCAACCAGTACCCTCTCGCACATCAGTGCCGAAAAACTTCGTGCGATGGCAGTGCTACTCCCAAAGCGCTCCGCATTGCTCCCTGACGTCCCGACGGCTGCCGAAGCCGGTATTCCAACACTTGAGGCGGGCACTTGGGCAGCACTGTTTGGCCCAGCAAACATGCCGGCCGAACTCGCAACCAAAATGAGCGAAGCGATCAACGCAGCGATGGCGAGGCCAGACGTGCGAGACCGCATCGCTAAACAAGGTTTCGATCTTGGTGGCTCAACCCCTAAAGAGCTCGGCAGCTTCGTGCAAGATCAACTCAAAGCTTGGGCACAAGCCTTTGCCGATGCGGGACTCAAGCCAGAATAACTATTGATCCAGCTTGATGCTGTATTCCTTTGCGACGCGCTGCCATTTACTAATTTCAGCGCGTCGAAAGGATTCCAACTCTTGAGGCGATGAAGCAATGATTTCACCGCTAAACGCTGCAATGCCAGTCATAACCGAAGGTTGCTTCATCACCTTGGCCAACGCTTGATTTAAGCGTGTAATCACCGCGGCAGGAGTTCCTGCAGGCGCGAAGATCGCATTCCACTCATAACTAGAATAACCAGCCACTCCACCTTCAATCATGGTTGGGACGTCCGGTAGAACGGCGGAGCGCTTCTCGCCGCCCGAGGCGATTACGCGTAGCTTGCCCGACTTAACATGCGGCAAAATCGTCCCGACTGTTGCGAATGCCAACGGTATTTGGCCAGACAGCACGTCTGTGATCGCTAAGGCGCCACCCTTGTAGTTAACCGCTTCTAGATGTGTGCCAGCCAAGGCATTAAAAAGTGCTCCAGCCAAATGCTGCGCGCTACCTGCGCCCGATGTACCGTAATGGACAACAGGCGTCTTGGGCTTGGTGAGAGCAATGACCTCTGCCACGGTCTTGGGGGCAAAACCAGGGTTCGCCACCAACACATTCGGCACACGCTGCAGCAACATCACTGACGAAAAATCTTTCAGCGTATCGAATTGCATTGAACCGCGCAGCGCAGGATTCTGCACATGGTTAGCCGCATCGAGCATGATCGTGTAACCATCTGAAGGCGCCTTTGCCACAAACGCAGCGCCGATCATGCCACCCGCGCCACCGCGATTGTCCACCACCACATTCTGTCCGAGCTCTTTGGCAAGCTCTGGCGCGACGAGGCGTGCAACGCGGTCAGCCGTTCCGCCTGGTGGATACGTCACGACTAGCGTGATGGGACGCTCCGGATATGCAGCTTGCACCGCAGTCACAGCACAGAACCCCAAAGCTCCCAAAATTGTTTTTAGCGTTTTATGCGACATCGCGCGTCTCCATGAAAAAATATTTGATTGATGCTACTTTAAACCATTGCGCCACATACATATGGAAGTAAAGGAAGAATCACCATGGAATTGCTGCAAGGCATCAATAGTCGACAGAGCATCAGAGGTTTTCAATCAACTCCCGTGCCTGAGGCCTTGCTGCGAGAAGTGCTCCATGCTGCTGGCCGCAGTCCGTCATACAAAAATACGCAGCCATGGGAAGTCGCAATCGTGTCGGGCGAAAAGCGCGATGCACTCAGCAAAATCCTGTTTGACCTGGCAAGCACCGGAACACGTCCTGATTACGATATTCCAGATCCCCCGACCTGGCCCGAAGCGCTGGACTTCCGCGCCAAGGATCATGGAACACGTCGCTTCAATGCCTTGGGTATCGGGCGGGACGATGCCACCTTGCGCAATCAGTTGCGCCTGAGGAACTTTGAATTTTTTGGAGCCCCAGTCGCCGTCTTCTTTTTTATGGACGACTCACTTACGCCCTGGTCTACCCTGGACATGGGTCTATTTTTACAGACCTTCACTCTGGCCGCGCATGGCGCAGGTCTTGGCACCTGTATGCAAGCGTCGGTATCTGGTTATCCAAACGCTATTCGAAATTTCTTGGGTGTACCCTCAACAAAACGGCTCATCGTCAGCATGTCGCTGGGCTACCCCGACATGCAAGCGCCGCTCAACAGCTACAAGAGCACGCGGATGGACGTCGATGCCTTCACAACCTGGCATAAGTGATCACGCATCACACTTACTAAATCGACGTAATCGAAAATAGCGAGCCGAATCCAGGCTGCTGGTTTGCAATCGCATTTTTTCTTAATGCATACCAAACCATGGCCTGGTTGCTAGTAATCACCGGACGTCCAACGAGCGCTTCGATCTCTTCAATGACTTCGGCAGAACGCACTGCGGTGCAGCTTATGAAGTAAGCATCTGCATCTTCGCGCTGATGCTTACTTGCGAGATCAACCCAGATCTGCGGAGAGAGCTTTGCCATCTCTGCGTTCGTGTTCACGCCAAGTCCGACCTCCTCAAGCACCTCAAAACCATGGTGCTGCAAGAAAGCGACTTCTCGGGCATTAACAGAATCGATATATGGCGTGAGCAATACAATTTTCTTCGCCTTAAGCGCACGCAAGGCAGTCAAAATCGCTTCAGAAGTTGATATAGCTGGTAAGCCACTCGCCTTGGCAATACGAGCTTCAATGTCTTCACCCATGCTGGGACTGAAGGTGCTCACAGCCGTACAGTGAAACACCACCGCATCGACTTGTGCATCAGACAACAACTTGGCGCCGGACTCGACATGCCGGCTCATTTCAAGCAACTCCGGCTCCGAGCTGCCTCTGAGTTCAAGGCGGGTCATGTACGCCACGACCCCCTCTGGCAACATCGCATGGATCTGTGGCTCAGCGATCACATTACCTGACGGTACGATCACACCGAGCCGCAAACGGGAGCCGTAGTCAATCACTTGGCATATTCCTTGCGCAGCATCTGCGCTGCTTGCACCATAGACTTCAACTTACCGTCCGCAACCTCACGTGGCAAGTACTTCATTCCACAATCTGGAGCGAGAATCACTTGCTCAGGCTTGATGTGCTTGAGTGCGCGTCGAATGCGCATGGCAACTAGCTCTGCCGGTTCGACTTTCATATCACTCAAGTCGAGACAACCGACCATCACCTGCTTGTCACCCAGAGTTTCAAGGATTTTGCAGTCTAGGCTCGATTGCGCGGTCTCGATGGACACCTGGTTACAGGAACACTGTGCCAGCTCGGGTAAGAAATCATAGCCAGAGGGACGCGCATGGATAACGGCCGCGTAGCCAAAGCATATATGCACAGCTGTTTGGCCCTTGATCCCTTCCAACGCACGATTCAACGCGTTGATGCCGTACTGACGCGCTTTTTCGGGGCGTGCCTGCATGTAGGGCTCATCAATCTGTACAACATCTGCACCGTTGGCAAACAAATCTTTAATTTCTTCGTTCAGCGCAACTGCATAATCCATCGCCGCCTCTTCTTCAGACGCGTAAAAGTCATTTTGCGCCTGTTGCAACATCGTGAAGGGGCCAGGCACCGTGATCTTTACCTTTCGATCCGTATGCGCTTTTAAAAACAGAAGATCCTCGACTTCAATCGGCTTAATACGTTTAATTTTCCCAACGATACGCGGGACGGGATTAGGATGCCCAGAACGGTCTAACGCTGTTCCTGGATTATCAATATCCACGCCAGCCAACGCCGTTGCAATTCTGTTTGAATAGCTCTCACGACGAATTTCACCATCCGTGATGATGTCTAAACCCGCCTGCTCTTGCGCACGAATGGCCAATACTGTCGCATCCTCCATGGCTTGTTGCAGATACGGTTCCTGCACACGCCACAATTCTTTCGCTCTCACGCGGGGCGGAAAGCGTCCGGCAAGCTTCTCGCGGTCAATCAGCCAATCAGGTTGCGGGTAACTTCCAACGATCGTGGTGGGGAAAAGCATTCTGGTTCTCCATAATTTTTGTGCACAAACCTTAGCACCTTTCAGCACTCGTGCCTAGAAATACCACGCCTATTAGCAGTACTCAAAAGTCCGATTCTGCACTACCATGCTCGGGCAATCCTCCGATCCACTCGCCAATGAGCCGTCTCGCCATGTTGAAGCCAAACACACTCAAAATAGCCCTCCATAACAAGCAAATACAACTCGGCTTGTGGTGCGCGCTATCTAACTCCTATTCGACAGAGATCGTTGCGGGCTCAGGCTACGACTGGCTCACCCTAGACATGGAGCACTCACCCAACGACTTGAATAGCGTGCTGACGCAGCTACAAATGCTCGGCGCATACCCGCTCGAACCTGCTGTCAGACTCGTTAAGTTTGACAAAGATCTGGTTAAACAATATTTGGACATGGGCGTACGGACACTCATTCTTCCCAATGTTGAATCCGCGGATCAGGCCAAAGAAATTGTGCAAGCAACGCGTTACCCGCACCAAGGTATCCGAGGTGTGGCCGGTCAACACCGGGCCAACCGCTGGGGCCGTATCGCAGACTATGCGCAAACTGCTTCTGAGCAAATCTGCGTCTTGGTGCAAATTGAATCAGCTGATGGCGTTAAATTCTTTGACAGCATCATCGCTGTTGACGGGGTCGATGGCGCGTTCATTGGCCCTAATGACATGGCTGCAAGCATGGGATTCTTGGGACAACAGCATCATCCAGACGTTCAGCGCGCAATCCAGACTTTGCCCGGCATCGCTGCAAAACACGGCAAGTCGATCGGGATCCTTGCCGCAAACGAAGCGGATGTGCAGCGCTATCTTGAGTGGGGCTACAAAATGGTCGGCTTGGGCTCAGACCAAGGATTGCTCGCTAAAGCCAGCGACACAATCCTCGGCAACTGTCGTCAGTTCGTTAAATCACTCAAGTAGTGCAGACGTTTGAACGACTAGGAGGCCACGACTTGAAAACTACGAGGCGTCCAGCACCACCCTATCACTCACAAGATCTGTGATTTCGTCATCACGAAACCCGAACTCTCGCAATACTTGAACAGTATGCTGACCGAGACCCGGAGCGGGCGTGGCGGGAGTGCGAGGCTGCTCAGAAAACTTCACTGGGAAGCCCACCCCTTTTACCAGGCCTGCTTGCGGATGAACCGACTCAACCACCATCTCGCGTGCTAACGCCTGTGGATGCGTGAGGGCTTCCTCAATGGTGTGCACAGGGCCCGCGGGGACGCCAGTCTTGTCAAATACAGCGATCCACTCTGCAGTTGTCTTTTTGCAAAGTTCGGCTTCGATCAACTGCTCGAGCACTTCGCGATTGGCTAGCCTAATCGTGTTGTTCTCAAAGCGTGGGTCCGTCTTCCACTCAGGATGACCAAGCGTTTCGGCAACGCGCTCCCAATTGGCCTGATTCGCGCCACCGATATTGAGATAGCCGTTAGCGGTCTTAAAAGCCTGATAGGGAGCAGTCAAGGGATGCGCCGATCCACCGGGACCTGCTGACAACCCTGTCGCAAAAAACATGGCTGCTTGCCAATAGGTCTGTTGCATCGCGGCTTCCATCAACGAGGTGTCGACAATCTGCCCAACCCCAGACTTACCGCGTTCGATCAGTGCTGCCAGCACGCCTACGCAAGATAAGATCCCAGCATTGATATCCGAGACAGGATTACCGGTCTTAGCGGGCGGACCACCTGGGTGACCGGTAATACTCATGAGGCCACCAAAGCCCTGCGCTATCAAATCAAAGCCACCTTTGTCGGCAAGCGGGCCCGTTCGGCCATAGCCTGACACAACGGCATAAATCAGACCTGGGTTGACCGCCTTCAACACGTCGTAACCGACGCCGAGCTTCTCCATCGTGCCACGTCGATAGTTCTCTGTCAGAACATCTGCGTGTACAACCATACGTTTGAGTACATCCGCACCTTTCGGATTCTTCAAATCAAGGCCCATACCGCGTTTGTTCCGATTCAAAATCAAAAATGGCGCCGAGACACCATTGATCTGCGGATCTTGATAGCCGCGCGAATCGTCGCCTTTGGGCAATTTTTCTATCTTGATGACATCTGCACCCATGTCAGCCAACATCAGGCCGCAGGTCGGACCCGCCATAATCTGAGAAAGCTCAAGCACACGAATACCTGCGAGAGGACCCGTTGGCGCGGCGGTCTTTACGTCGTTTTGACTCATTGCGTTATCGACCTACGAATTTAGGAGGCTGCTTGGCAAGAAATGATTTGTAGCCAATACGGAAATCTTCCGTATCAAAACAATCAAAACACTCTTCTCTCTCTTTGTCAGTCAAGGGCGTAGCGTCTTTTAAACGGCGCGCAAACTGCTTGTGCCAACGCGCAACCAACGGTGCACCCGACGCAATCCGCTGTGCTGTAGCGAGCGCTTCACCTGCGACCTGCTCATCGGGTACCACGCGCGAAACGAGGCCAATGCGTAAAGCCTCTTGCGCATCAATGATCCGACCTTCCAGCAACAGTTCCAAGGCTTTGGATGAGCCAATGAGCGAGGCAATCGGTTCCATTTCGTCGTAGGCCATCACGAGGCCCAAGTTCTTGATCGGCGCACCGAAGCGACTCGACGCACCACAGATACGAATGTCTGCAAGCGCAGCAATCTCCATGCCACCACCGACACAAATTCCATGAATCTGTGCGACAACGGGATGACGACAGCTTTTTATCTTCTTGACGGTCTGATGCATGAAGTGACCGTACTCTGTGGCTTGCGCCTTGTTGGAGCGCTGCGTTTCAAACTCGCTAATATCGTTACCAGGTGAAAACGCCTTCTCACCGGCACCACGCAAAATAATGCAGCGCACATCTTCCTGTTCAGACAACGCAACCATGGCATCCCCAAGCTCACCCCAAAGCGGCTTAGTCATTGCATTCAGCTTTTCTGGCCGGTTAATTGTGAGAGTGACAATATCACCTTCACGGGACTGCAATAAGATTTCCGACATGTCATTCATCCGTAGATTAGTTTGAATAAAACTTCAGTAAATGTATCAGCTGATTGAGGGGTAATCTACATAACCCTTTGCTCCGCCACCATAAAAGGTCGCGCGGTCATAAGGTGTCAGTGCAGCACCGGTCTCAAAACGCTTTGGTAGATCAGGGTTGGAAATGAAGAAGCGACCAAAGGCAACAGCATCTGCCTGGCCCCCAGCCAAAGCGGCCTCGGCGCCGACCTTATCGTATCCCCCTGCAGCCAGAATCTTGCCTGAGAAAAATGGCCGAAACAACGCCGACGCACTGGGCTGATCGTCTTTCACCTTATCCGTCCCGCCCGCCATTGTCGAACGAGGTTCGATCAAATGCAGATACGCTAGATTCAATTTATCGAGCGCCTTGATGACATGCGTGAACAAGCCGATCGTGTCTTGATCAGACATATCATTAAAGGTGCCATAGGGTGACAGACGCACACCGATTCGATCAGTCGACCACACCGTCGCAACCGCTTGCATCACCTCTAGAAGCAAGCGTGCTCTATTTTCAATCGAACCACCATATTGATCCTTGCGCTTGTTTGATCCGTCATGCAAGAACTGATCCAGCAAGTAACCATTGGCGCCATGCACTTCAACCCCGTCAAACCCAGCGGCTTTCGCTTGCTTGGCAGCTTGAACATAGCTCGCAATCAAAGCAGGCATTTCATCGAGGGCCAAAGCGCGTGGCGTCTCAAAAGGAGCGAGCTCCCACGTTGCGGTGTACACCTTGCCTTGGGGCGCGATGGCAGATGGCGCTACGGGTAAACCCTCAGATGGATGCAGCGAAGAATGGGAAATCCGACCAACATGCCACAACTGGCAAACAATTGTTCCACCCGCAGCATGCACGGCATCGGTCACCTTTTGCCAACCTGCAACCTGAGCATCCGAGTAAATACCCGGCGTGGCAGGGTATCCCTTGCCCTGAGAAGAGATTTGCGCCGCCTCGGAAATGATCAATCCAGCACTCGAGCGCTGCGCGTAGTATTGCGCAGCTAGGTCGCCAGGAACGTCCTCTGCGCCTGCACGCATGCGGGTCAACGGGGCCATCACTACTCTATTTTTGAGTGAGAGTGCGCCAAGCGAAACGGGGGATAACAGCTTCATGTGAATCCTATTTGAGTCTTGCCATTTAAAACAATTAAAGGCAGCAATTTGATTCTACCCTCGGGCAAACCATTGGTCATATCGCTTGTAACAGCGCAGGGCAGCCGCTATAGTTCGAGTTGTTATTCAATCTATTCAGGAAACCGCCATGACGACAGTCAAGTCACACACACACGGGTTTAACGGCTTACGCCGCGGTCTGCTCAGTTTAGCGCTGACGGGATCGCTCACACTCGCCTGTTGGAGCACAACGACGTTGGCTCAGAACAAGGACCTGACCATCGCCCTGTCGACTCCGGTCACGACGGTTGATCCCCACTTTCATAATCTGACGCCAAATAACGCGATGGCCGCGCACGTGTTTGAAACGCTCGTGAAAGCCGACGCAAGCCTTAAAACCTACCCAGGACTCGCAGAGTCATGGAAAGCCTTATCGGATACTGAGTGGGAATTTAAACTACGTAAAAACGTTAAGTGGCATAACGGCGAGCCCTTCACAGCAGAAGATGTCGCGGCCACCATTAAGCGTATTCCGAACGTGCCAAACAGCCCCGCCTCGTTTGCGGTGTTCGTTCGAGCAATCAAAGAGGTCAAGATCGTAGACCCGCACACCATTCGTTTCACAACAGCCACGACCTACCCTTTACTGCCCACGGACATGGTTTCGGTTGCGATCGTTCCTAAGACGGTGGCCGAGACTGCAAAAACAGAGGACTTTAACTCTGGCAAAGCAATGATTGGAACCGGTCCATTCCGCTTTCAAGAATATGTCTCCGGTGATCGAATCATTTTGGTACGCAATAAAGATTATTACGACGCTCAACAGAGCTGGGATAAGGTCACGTTCCGTATCATTACCAGTGCGCCTGCGCGTGTTGCCGCGCTGCTCTCAGGCGATGTGCACATGATTGAAGGTGTTCCTACCGCTGACGCAGCAAAACTCAACAAAGATGCACGAGTCACTGTTTCAAACGCCGTATCGAACCGCATGATCTATCTGCATCTAGACAGCAATCGGGAGAAGAACTCTCCTTTTGTGACCACGGCAGATGGTAAGCCACTTGAAGCCAACCCCCTGCGTGATGCGCGCGTACGCCGTGCCTTAAGCAAGATGATTGATCGCAATGCAATTGTGTCGCGCGTCATGGAAGGTCAAGCGATCGCTGCGGGCCAGTTACTCGACGAGTCGTTTTTTGGAACGAGCAAGAAACTCAAGCCCGACGCTTACGACCCTGCAGGAGCAAAGAAGCTGATGGCAGAAGCCGGCTATCCGAACGGA
Organism: Zwartia hollandica; assembly: GCF_019923725.1. Classification (GTDB taxonomy): domain Bacteria; phylum Pseudomonadota; class Gammaproteobacteria; order Burkholderiales; family Burkholderiaceae_B; genus Zwartia; species Zwartia hollandica. The sequence goes on along the minus strand of NZ_JAHXRI010000004.1, from coordinate 177,785 downwards.
TTCGGCCTAACCTTGCACTCTCCCAACAATCGCTACATTAACGACGGTGCAACTGCACAAGCTGTTGCCCAGTTTTTGTCTCGCAATGGCATCCCAACGAAAGTTGACACCATGCCTTCCAATATATTTTTCACGCGGGCAAGTAAGCAAGAGTTCTCATTCATCCTAGCTGGCTGGGGAGCCTCCTCTGGTGACACCTCATCACCCTTGCGATCACTGTTGGCCACCTATGACGCGAAAGCTGGTATGGGCGCCGCCAACCGTGGCCGTTTTTCTAGCCCAGAACTTGATGCACTGATTGCCAAAGCTGTTGTGATTATTGATGACAAGCAACGCGACGCCGCACTGGCACTAGCAAGTGAAAAAGCTATTGAGCTCATGGGACTGATCCCATTGCATTACGAGGTCAGCACTTGGGCCACGCGCAAAGGAATCAGCTACACGGGACGCGCAGATCAATATACGTTGGCCCAAGATGCCAAGCTTGCCGGCAAGTAACCAACAAGTCGTTTGAGCTTCAACCCAATATCAAGAAAAGGCATTGATCCGTGACAGCTTTCGTAATTCGTCGTTTGGCTCAAGCCGTATTCGTTCTGTTTGTCACGTCAATTTTAGTATTCGGAGGCTTGTATCTCGTTGGTGACCCCATCGAGATACTCGTCCACCCCGAAGCAGATCAGATTGAAAGAGACCGCGCACGCGTCGCCCTGGGACTAGATAAGCCTTTGGTTGAGCAATACCTGACCTTTCTCAAAGGGGCGGTGACGGGCAACCTAGGCAAGTCCTTTGTCTATGCGCGTCCTGCACTTGATGTTATTTTCGAACGCATGCCAGCCACAATGGAGCTTGCCGTATTGGCAATGCTGATCTCGATCGTGCTGGGCATTCCTCTAGGACTCTATGCGGGGCTTAGGCCGAACTCTTTCATATCCCGCAGCATCATGACCGGGTCCATTGTTTGTTTCTCGTTACCCACTTTTTGGGTGGGTTTATTGCTGATCTTGTTGTTTGCGGTAACCCTCGGTTGGCTACCCTCAACGGGACGAGGTCCTACCGAAGATATTTTCGGCCTTCAGCTTTCTATTTTTAGTCTCGAGGGCTTGAAATACGCATTGCTCCCTGCTTTGAATTTAGCCCTGTTAAAACTCGCACTGATTATTCGACTCACACGGGCACAGACACGAGAACAAAGCTTGCTTGATTACATTAAATTTGCTCGCGCGAAGGGCTTGAGAACCTCTCGTGTGATCGGGGTGCATCTCCTGAAAAATATTCTTATCCCGTTGGTAACCGTGATTGGGCTAGAGCTTGGCTCCGTGATTGCTTACGCGATTGTGACAGAGACGATTTTTGCGTGGCCTGGCATGGGCAAACTCGTTATCGACTCTATCTTTCAGCTCGACAGACCGATTGTGGTGGCTTACCTTTTAGTGGTTGTGTGCATGTACATCATTATTAACCTTGTCGTCGACATCCTCTACTCCTTGCTCGATCCGCGCGTTCGCATATCGGAGCAACACGGATGACCGAACAAGTGCAGAAAATAGCAAAGGTTCAAACGCCTTTCAAACGCCTTTGCAGTCAGTTTGCCGAGAGCCCCGTCGCCTTAGTTGGCTTAGTCGTTCTGGTTGCAGTGATCTTTATTGCGGTGTTTGCGCCGCTCATCTCTCCGCAGAACCCCTATGATCTATCCAAACTAGATCTTATGGATGCTCGCTTAGCCCCTGGTGAAATCGGACTGGGTGGGCAACACTATCTGCTCGGCACCGATGGTCAAGGACGCGATATGGTTTCCGCCATTTTTTACGGGCTCCGCGTTTCGCTGTATGTCGGTTTAACGAGTGGCATCATTGCGCTCGTGATTGGCAGTGTGCTGGGAGTGTTGGCTGCTCACCTCGGTGGGCGGTTTGAACAAATCATCATGCGCATCGTCGATATTCAACTTGGTTTTCCAGCCATACTAGTCGCACTTGTGTTGCTTGCCGTATTGGGCAAAGGTGTCGACAAAATCATCATCGCTTTGGTAAGCGTGCAATGGGCCTACTACGCGCGAACCGCTCGCTCAGCCGCTCTTGTCGAACGTGGCAAAGAGTATGTCGAGGCCGCACGTTCGCTTGGTCTCAAAGGTTCGCGCATTGTGTTGCGGCACTTGCTTCCCAACGCCATGGCGCCCCTGATCGTTGTTGGTACAGTCCAAGTCGCGCATGCGATCGCATTAGAGGCCACCCTTTCCTTCCTGGGCCTTGGCTTGCCTGCAACGGAACCCTCTTTAGGTTTATTGATTTCGAACGGCTATGAATATTTGCTGTCTGGAAAATACTGGATCAGCGTTTATCCTGGGATCGCCTTGTTGATAACAATCCTCGCGATCAATCTTGTTGGTGATCAGTTACGTGACATCCTGAATCCGAGGCTCTCACGATGACAAACTTACTCTCCATTAAGAATTTACGAACGGAATTTGATACCCGCAACGGCTTACTCCCTGCGGTAGCGGATGTCTCGATTGAGCTCGCGCGCGGTCAAGTGCTTGGACTGGTGGGTGAATCAGGTTCGGGCAAATCGGTGACAGGCTTTTCTATTCTCGGACTCGTGGATCTGCCCGGGCGTATCGCCTCGGGCAGCGTTATCTTTGATGGACAAGAACTTGTAGGGTGTGATCAAGAATCTCTGAGAAAGTTGCGTGGCAAGCGTATCGCCATGATTTTTCAAGATCCGATGATGACACTCAATCCTGTTCTGACCGTCGAGACGCAGATGGTCGAAACTGTGCTCGCGCACGAAGCTGTCAGTAAGGCGGTTGCCCGCAGCCGTGCGGTTGAAGTCTTGGGTAAAGTGGGCATTGCCTCGCCCTCCGAGCGAATTGGACAATATCCTCATCAGTTTTCTGGTGGGATGCGTCAACGCGTTGCGATCGCGATTGCCATGCTTCATCGTCCAGACCTCATCATCGCCGACGAGCCAACCACTGCGCTTGATGTCACGGTACAAGGCCAAATTCTGTACGAGATGCAACAGCTCGTTAGTAACTCTGGCACAGCCCTGATTTGGATTACACACGACCTTGCTGTGGTGGCGGGCTTAGCCGACCATATTGCCGTGATGTACGCGGGTCGAATTGTCGAATACGGCACGGCTGAAGCCGTATTAAATGATCCGCGCCATCCCTATACGCGCGGACTTCTTGACTCCGTACCCACCACGACAACACCTGGCATGCGCTTAAGACAAATTCCTGGTGCGACACCTTCCATCACCGAACTGGGTGCCTCGTGTGCCTTTGCTGCACGCTGTAACTATGTTCAAACTGCTTGCACTCAGATGCCCGAGATGTCGTCGCTTGGTGCACATCAGGTGCGCTGTTGGCACCCTTTGATGCCTGGGCATGTGACAAAGCATAGCGAGGTTTCGCGATGACTGAGTTATTAACGTTTGAAAAGGTATCAAAGCGCTTTGGTCGAAAGCTGGATATTTTTGAAAAAATTGCGCGAACAATTGGCGCAGATATTCAAGCCCACACCGTGCACGCCGTCGATCACGTGTCGTTCAGTATTCATGATGGGGAGGTCGTTGGTCTTGTGGGGGAGTCGGGCTGCGGCAAGTCAACGCTGGGCAGATTAGGTTGTGGCTTACACACTCCAACCGAGGGTACGGTCCGCTATCGCGGACTGCCGCTCGAAACACACAGCGGGATTCGTCGACCCATACAACTTATTTTTCAAGATCCCTTTGCCTCGCTTAACCCGCGTATGCGTGTGCTTGATATTGTTGGAGAAGCGCCGCGCGTACACGGTTTGATTGACCGAGCAGAGGTCAGTGATTACGTGGCGAATTTGCTTAAGCAAGTTGGCTTAGATCCCACGTATATGCAACGCTATCCGCATCAATTCTCTGGCGGCCAGCGCGCGCGTATCGGCATTGCTCGCGCTCTGGCGGTGAAACCAGAGTTCTTGGTGTGCGACGAGGCCGTCGCAGCGCTCGATGTATCGATCCAGGCGCAAGTCCTGAATCTGTTCATGGATTTGCGTGACGACCTCGGTTTGACCTACATGTTCATCAGTCACGATTTGGGCGTAGTTAGACATCTTTCCAACCGAGTGGTTGTGATGTATCTCGGTCGTGTCGCTGAAATTGCACCAACAGAAGAACTCTTTGCAGAGCCTAACCATCCGTACACACAGGCTTTGCTGCAGGAAATCCCACGCATTGATCGGACGCACAGAACGTTTGTACCGATCCGGGGTGAAATCCCCTCGCCCCTCGCGCCGCCCTCGGGCTGTCATTTTCATCCGCGTTGCCCTAGTGCAACCGCGCGCTGTGCACAAGAAGTGCCCATGCTGCGCGAGATTAGTCCCGGAAGGCTGTCAGCCTGTCACTTAAACGATCCTATTGCCTAAATCATGAAACGAACACATCCAGTTGAATTGCAAGCCCCAGACTTAAGCGCCTGGGAAAACTCAAACACAGACGTGCCCTACGTTTGGAGCTTCGACTCCGGCAAACCAGGTCCCCATGTCATGGTCCAAGCGTTGACGCACGGCAATGAGATTTGTGGCGCAATCGTGGTTGATTGGTTCATGCGGCAAAATATACGCCCCAACGTGGGACGACTCACAATTGCGTTCGCTAACATGTTGGCCTTCGCCAACTGGGATCCACTGAACCCCAGCAAAAGTCGTTTTGTAGACGAAGATTACAATCGCGTCTGGGGTGATGACGTATTGCTGGGCAGTCGTGATTCGGCTGAATTACGACGCGCTCGTGCGTTGCACCCATTCGTGGATGACTGTGATTACTTGCTAGATATCCACTCGATGTCAGAGCCGTGCGCCCCCATTATGGTGTGTGGCGCAACCGGACAAGGCGGCGAGAAAAGCGCAGCGCTTTCCAAGCTGCTTGGACTCCCAGAAAATCTGCTGATCGACACCGGGCACCCTGCTGGTCTGCGCATGATTGAGCGCGGCGGTTTTGGCAAGCCCAATGACTCGCGTACGGGTCTGCTGATTGAGTGCGGTCAGCACTGGGAGAAGTCATCGGTTGATGTTGCCAATGACTCTCTCTTACTGTTTCTCAAACACTTCGGTGTGATCGATGCGGCTTTCGCGCAAGCCCACTTACGGCAACCACTGCCAGCCAGACAACGCATCATCCGTGTGACAGAGGCCGTTGTCGCCAAATCCACAGCCTTCACCTTTAATAAAGCCTACACAGGCTTGGAAGTGATCGCAAAGAAAGGCGATTTGATTGCCACAGATGGGGATCAACGCATCGTTGCCCCCTACGACGACACCGTGCTTGTGATGCCGTCAACGTCCAACGTACGTGTAGGAGCAACCACCGTACGTTTTGGACGTTTCGAAGACTAAGTCCTACATCTTATTGCTGAACGGTAATCTTACGATCACGAATGATTTTGCCCCAGGTGTCTGATTCCTTGGCAATGTATTTTGCTAAGTCGTCACGCGAGCCTGGTGTCAGTGTCAAGCCTTTTTCAAGCAGCTCTTTTGACGTGACTGGATCAGTGATCACTTTAATCAATTCCTGATTCCAACGTTCAAGTATCGCGGGCGGTGTCTTGGCTGACGCGATGAAGGCATACCAGTTGTCCGCATCAAAGCCTGGATAACCGGACTCAGCGATTGTTGGGATCTCCGGAAATAACTCTGCACGCTTTGCGCTAGTCACTGCGATTGGAATCAACTTACCCGAGCGGATATGCGCGACCGACGAGGGTAACGCCGAGTAATAGACGGTCACGCGGTTACCAATCACGTCGACCGTCGCAGCGCCACCACCCTTGTAAGGTACGTGAACAATATCAACACCAGCACGCTGGTTAAACAACTCACCTTGCAAATGCGAGGCCGAACCGGCACCCGTCGAAGCAAAGGTCAACTTACCCGGCTCCTTTTTTGCGAGATCCACCAAGTCTTTCAACGTTTTAATACCCGATTCTGGAGAGACTAACAACACGTTCGGAAAGCTTCCACCCATGGCAAGCGGTGCGATATCCTTGACCGGATCGTAGGGAATCTTCATTAAATGGGAGGCGATAGACAACGGACCTATCGAACCTAGCATGATGACCGAACCATCGGCGGGCCCAGTCACAACGGTATTGGTCGCAATGTTGCCACCTGCACCCGGCTTGTTATCCACGACGACTTTAATACCCAGGTTCTCAGATAACTTTTTACCTATCACGCGCGCGGCGATGTCATTGGCACCCCCCGGAGGAAAGCCCACATACAGCGTGACCCCTTTGGAAGGCGGAAACTCCTGCGCTAAAGCCTGACTACCCATCAAACCTAAGGTTGCTGCAGCGGCAATAAGTGCCGTCAAAATATTTTTTTTCATTTTCATTCCAGTCTTAATTTATGGCTGTTGATGCATTGGCATCTTAGCGCCAATATGTTGCTTTTTCCTAGCGTCTGCCAACTCACACTGACGTTGCCGCTCGCGTGCAGTGCGCTTTTGCTCGGGTGTTGTACGATCAAAACACCTGGGGCAACTAACCCCGAGCTCGTACTTATCAGACTCAAAGGTGCCCTTCGGAAACGGTTGTCGGCAGCAGCGACATAAACGGCTTTCACCCCGTTCGAGGCCATGCTTGACTGCCACTCGCTCATCAAACACAAAACACTCACCCCGCCAGAGACTATTCTCTGGCGAGATGGTTTCGAGATATTTCAATATCCCGCCTTCAAGGTGATAAACCTCCTGGTAGCCTTTGGCACGCATCATCGCGGTCGACTTTTCACATCGTATGCCGCCGGTACAAAACATCGCAACTTTTGGGCGCTTGCCATCAACGACTTTTAATGCATCCGCCTCATCAACCCAAGCCGGCAACTGGGAAAACGTCTGTAGTCTTGGATCGATTGCTCGTTCGAAGGTACCAAGGTCAACTTCATAATCATTCCGAGTATCAATTAACACGACTTCTGGATCACTAATTAGCGCGTTCCAGTCCTCCGGCTTCACATAGGTTCCCGCCATCGTGGAAGGACTCACCTCAGGAACACCCGAGGTCACAATTTCTTTCTTCAGGCGAACGCGCATGCGACGGAAAGGGGGCAACTCTGACCAAGACTCCTTGTGCTGCAAGTCTGCAAACTTTGGGTCTGTGCGCAAATATGCGAGCACAGCCCGGATCGCATCCTCAGCCCCCGCAATCGTACTGTTAATCCCCTCTCGCGCAAGCAAAATGAGCCCCTTCACACCCTGCTGCTCACAGAACGCCAACAGCGGCTCTTTGCGCGACTCAACGTCCGGCAACTCGACAAATTTATAAAATGCGACTGTCAGAAATTTGTGTGGTTTCATATCGTTATTTTAAGCCTGACTGCGCTAAGAGTGCGTTAACATTTGTGCACGAAAGCTAAATCACGGAGACATACATGCATTTCATAAAAAAATGGGTCGGAATCGCAGCACTGGTTTGCTCAAGCGGTGCAATGGCGCAGAACTATCCCAACAAACCCATCACCCTGGTCATCCCTTTTGCTGCCGGTAGCGGCACAGATTTTGTAGCCCGCACGGTGGCACAAAAGCTTTCTGAGCGTCTAAAGCAACCCGTTGTCGTAGACAACAAAGCCGGCGCGAGCGCGCAAATTGCCGCTCAGTTCGTCGCGAAGGCAGCCCCCGACGGGTACACCTTGTTCATGACCACAAACACGTCGCATTCTGCCAACCCATGGATGTTTAAGACGCTGAACTACGATCCAATCAAGGATTTCACGCCAATCGTGCGTGTGGGCGAGCTCCCTTTTGCGCTCGCGATCAACCCAAAGATACCTGCTAAAACCTTACAAGAATTCATTGACTACGCAAAGAAGACACCAGGTAAGTTGGCTTATGCGACACCGAACAGCACATCACTGGTGGCAATGGAAACAATCAAAAATATCGCTGGTTTGGATATCGTAGGTGTCCCGTACAAAGCAAGCCCGCAGGCCATGACAGACCTCATCTCTGGTGAGGTGCAGGTCTATGTCGTCGACCTCGGCTCAGGCATGGCATCACTCAAATCAGATCGCGTCCGTTTATTGGCAGTGACAACCGCTAAAGGATCTCAAAGCTTTCCCGGCACGCCAGCGATCGCAAGTGTCGTCAAGGGCTTTGACTTAGTTTCCTGGAATGGCATATTCGGACCAGCCAATCTACCGCGCCCCATTGTCGACAAAATCAACACAGAGATGCAGGCCGTATTTGCAGACAAGGACTTCCAGGCAAAAATTGCTGCAACAGGTTTCGAGCTTGACCCAACAAAGACACCAGAAGAGTTTGCGAAATACGTCGACTTTCAACTCAAGCACTGGGGTGAAATGCTTCGCAACGCTGGCGTGAAACCACAGTAATAAATGTCCATAACCATGACTTCAAAATATCTCATCCGCGAAGATTCAGTTCAAGCCTACTCGCCCGCGAATCACCACGAAACCAGTAATCGCCGCTTGATTGGCGCTGATAATGTTGGCGCGAAGAACCTTGAGATGATTCTCGGCACCATCTCGCGTGGCGGTGGTGCGCTACCTCATGCACACCCTGGACTGGAGCAGGTTTGTTACTTGCTGCACGGCACTGCCCGTGTCGAGGTCAACGGTGAAGCTTTCGACATGGTTGCAGGCGACACTTGTTTTTTTCCTGCCGATGCGATGCATGTATTTTCAGTAACTAGCGACGAACCTGCTCGCGTGCTCGTGATTTACGGACCGCCTTATGGCGAACATCCTGATCGCGTGAGGCGGTAGCCGTGCAGACCAAGACCCCTTTTCTCTAACAATCTACCGACCTCGGGAGCACACATGTCTTCTCTGCTTACAAGCCCACTAAAACGCAAAATATTCAATGCGGTTAGCTGTGCGCTTTTGCTCACCAGCGCAACGAGTTTTGCCCAGAGTAACTCCATTAAGCTGATGGTAGGCTTCCCCCCAGGGGGTGGTACAGACGTTATTGCCCGTGTACTCGGTGAGCAGCTGAGCCAAGTACTTGGTACCCCAGTCGTTGTAGATAATCGCGCAGGAGCCGGCGGTCAAATTGCCGCGCAGGCACTCAAGGCGGCTCCCGCTGATGGCACGGTATTATTCTTATCGCATGATCACACCATATCAATCCTGCCTCTAGTCACCAAGGCACCCGGGTTTAAGCCAGACACTGACTTTGTACCCGTCGCGGGCTTCGCGACCTTTGCTAACGGTATCGCACTATCAGGCGCAGTACCTGACACCTCACTCGAACAATTTATCAAAGCGGTCCGTGAGCAGCGACAGGGCAAGGCCTCTATCGGAGTGCCCGCACCGAATTCTGTTCCAGAGTTTCTTGTCAAAGTATTAGCCGCACAATACAAGGTCGATCTAGTCTCAGTACCCTATCGCGGCAGCGCCCCCATGTTGGCGGATATGCTGGGGAATCAAATTCCGGCAGGGGTTGCTTCCGTACCAGACTTCATCGAGTTTCAAAAAGCCGGCAAGGTACGCATGGTGGCTGTAATGGGTTCTAAACGTCAGGACGTAATTCCAGACACGCCCACTTTTGCGGAGCTTGGCATTAAAGGATTTGAAGACCTACCCTACTACGGTATTTTTGCACCCAAGGGAACACCACCCGCTACCATTGAGCGCTTAGGTAACGCACTTGCAAAGGTGCTGGAGATGTCTCAGGTGAGACAACGCCTCGTGGCAATGGGGCTGACTGTGGAATACATGTCAAGCCAAGCACTCTCTCAACGTGAGAGCGCTTACACGAAGAATTGGGCACGTATCATTGAGGCGAGCGGGTTTAAAGCGCAGTAATTATCCCGAACGGTCATTTCGCAATTGCGCAATGACCGCCAACGGACGCCTTACCTGAACCCGCAGCGATCAGCGGTGGTTCATTGCGTAGGTCAATCGGTGCAGATACGACCGTGTCCCACGCAAGAAACAGCACCAAGACGCTCCAAAAGACCACGCTCAGTTTTGTGTTGGATACTTTCGTCATCTTAGTCACCTAAACCTAGAACTGATAGTGACGGCGAACTCTTATGCCGATCATCGTGCCCATCAAAGCGAGTGGCACCCAAATCCATCCGTGCACGCTGCCCGTAGAGATACCACTGAGCATCGCCCCGATATTGCAGCCGAATGCCAGCCTGGAGCTATAGCCCATTAAAAATCCTGCAAGCAATCCAACAGCCCACTGTTGAGTCGTCAAGGGCTGTGCTGCCGTCGTTGCCTTGGCAGAGATCCACAGAGCGCCACCCAAGATACCAATATTTGTAATGGAGGTGATGTCCATCAGCACAGACTCAGTCAAACGCTGAGCGTTACCGGCTTGGCTCCAAAACGCATTGGCGGTCGGGTCAAAAAAACCCGCCGCATTCACAATCTTTGCGGCCCACAAACCAAAGCCATAGACAACTCCCCAGGGCTGACCTGCGATCACAAGGTTAAGTGCAGCCAAGACAGCTAAGGCCACGGCGCCCAACAACCACTTGCGATCCCACCAAGCGCGTCCAGGTCCGACCCACGCGCGCACTAGCAAGCCAGCAACAAGCAAACCCGCGAGCGTGATGAGCAAAGCCTGGGAACCACCAAAAACGGCCACCAGACCAATCGGCTCGAGTTGCCCGAGACTTAACCAGTCACCCACGTGCACCGAACCTAAAAAGCTTCCAAACGCAAACAAAGGAAGGATGCCCATATTGAGGGGTATCCCCAGACCCGCCTTGTATAAGGTGCCTGAGCCACAGCCATCCGCGATTTGCATGGTTAAGCCAAACACAAAAGCGCCAATCAATAAGCTGACGCTGGGTGGCCCCAGGGCTGCGGTGAGCTCAGGGTACTGGGAAAGAAGAGGCAAACATAAGACCGAGGCAAGCGCCAACAACACGAGTTGACCAGTCACTCCACGTGGATCACGCTGCTCAAGGAGCTGCCGCCATCCCGTCGTAAAACCAAAACGGGCGCCCGCCAGTGCGGCACCCATTCCAATCCCAACCAAGAACAAAACCGCCTGCCGAATTGAGACACTTAGTGCTAAGTAAACAAAAAAAGCGAGAAGCGCAAAACTCAGTGGCAGACGTTTCATACAAAATTACTTCGAGGTGTAGAGCTGAAAATCAATTAACAACTGTCTAACACGATTAGGCACGTTATCCATCGGCAAGGGACTGTCTGAGCGCGTCCAGTCCACCATCGAACCAGCATACAACTTCACGTTCTTTTGCCCAACGAGTTCTGACATGACAAACCAGTTTGTCGCCGCCCAGTGCCCAGTGTTACAGAACGAGATCGTCTCGGTATCGTCTTTCAAAGGAGTTGCTGCGGCAAGTTTCTTGGCTTCACTCGCCGACACAACCAATGAGCTCTTTGGCTCGAACCAGGTGGAGTGCTCAACGTTTACCGCGCCCTTAAGTGTGCCGGGTGTCTTTGCGACTTGGTGACGTGTTGAACCATCATAAAAAGCTGCTGGACGCGCATCAACCAGCAACGTCTTACCGGTTTTGGTGCTGTTGATCACGTCCTCACGCGTTGCAATCATGCTTTGATCGATCTTTGGGGAGAACGTGCTGGGCTGTACGCTCACGGGTTGGTTATCTAACGATAATCCCGCTGCCTGCCATGCTTTGAGTCCCCCATTCAAGACCGACAGGTTTTTGACACCCAGTACCTTGAGTGTCCAATACACCCGAGCAGCCGCACCGAAGTCCGTATCGTTTGCGCCGCTAGACACCACGATCACGTGGGTGTCAGGCGTGATACCCAAACGCTGCACATTCGCGGCAAGTTTTTCCACGCTCGGTAGCTCGCCTGGATTGGATTCAGGACCGCGCCATGACCCATACGGCGCATTTAATGCACCAGGGATGTGATTCGCAGCGTAGGACTTCGGATCGCGAATATCCAATACTCGCGTCTTCGCGTCCGCTTGTGCAGCTTTTACCGCTTGAGGATTGAGCAAGGGCTCTGCTGCCCAGACAGAAAAAGAGGCAAACAATGCCATGACGGCTAATGCAATTTTTTTCATTTTTTGGCTGCTACATAGGGGAAATTAAAAAACAGTGTGTCGATTGTGCCCATAAAACAACTTGCACAAAAGGATATTTTTATCATCTTCTTATAACCAAAAGAAATATAAGCACAAACGGTTTAAAAAAGTCTGTTTCCTATACTTTCTCGCTTGCTCACCCTACTAACCCTACTATCATCTTGGTTTACCTGATCGCTTTGAGAGACTGCTATGAAGATCGCATTTATTGGCCTGGGACGAATGGGTTGGCATATGGCAGCACATCTGCAGCGTGCGGGTCACACCTTATCTGTCTACGACACCTCACCCACCTTGCCCGCAGACTGGGCGAAGGCCTTTGGCGGCCACGCAGCCGCATCGATTGCCGAAGCGGTCATACGTGCAGAGCTCGTGATGACCTCCTTACCTGCCGATGCGGCGCTCTCCGCCGTCTGGGAACTAGCCCAACCCACCCTGGCACCCGGCGCCATCTGGGTTGACCACTCAACCACCTCAGCTGAAATCGCCAGACGCTTGGCCAAAATCGCTGCTGCTGAAGGACGCCACTTTATTGACGCACCCGTCTCGGGCGGTACGGTCGGAGCAGAGAAAGGCACCTTGGCCATCATGGCTGGCGCAGACCCCGTTGCCTGGAAGGTCGTCGAACCCGTCATGGCCGCCTACGCTCAGCGCTGCTCCTTGATCGGCGAGCCAGGAGCGGGGCAGCTCACCAAAATGTCTAACCAAATATGTGTTGCCGGCATTGGCCAAGCACTGGCAGAAGGTCTTGCTTTTGCCGAGCATAACGGACTCGATCCGCGCAAGGTCCTGGACGTCATGCTCAAAGGCTCGTCGACCTCCTGGATGATGGAAAACCGCGCTGAGACCATGATTGAGGGAAAGTTTGATTTTGGTTTCTCAACGACCCTAATGCGTAAAGACCTAGGCTTGGTCATGGACGAAGCACGCCGTGCGGATGTGTCGCTCCCTGTCACGGGACTGGTTGCACAACTTCTGTCGGACGTATCGGCCATGGGCCTCGAGAACGCAGATTGGTGCAGCCTGATGCAACGACAGCGCCGCGTGCAATCCGGCAAATGAGTAAGCGTGATGCCCGCCTGCAGGCAATGCTGAGCGGGCCAATCTTTTTGACGCTGCTTGGGCTTGCCTGGCCCAATCTGTTAATGATGGTGGCCCAATCCAGCACCGTCTTACTGGAGACCTGGTTCATCTCACACCTAGGTGTTGACGCCTTAGCGGGTGCGGCGCTAGTCATGCCCATCCTTATGCTGATGCAAAGCATGTCACAAGGCGCCATGGGTGGCGGGATCTCTGCCGCAGTGGCGCGCGCACTCGGCGCGGGTGATCAGGCACTTGCCAATCGCCTGGTGCTTCATGCCGTTGTCTTAACCGCTGGGCTTGGTGTGCTCTGTTCAGCCACACTGTGGATCTTTCGCGAACCCGTGTTCACGTTAATGGGTGCAAGTGGCGCTGCCTTAGAGGCAGCAATGACGTATTCGGGCATTGCCTACTGCGCGTTAACGTTGATGTGGATCATGAACGCGTTAGCCAGCGCAATTCGGGGCACGGGCAACATGATGATCCCGGGCGCTGTCATCTGTGGTGGTGCCATTGCGCTGGTGCCTGTTTCGGCTGGCCTCATCTTTGGCTGGGGCCCCGTGCCAGCCCTAGGCATTGCAGGAGCGGGCTGGGCACTGATGATTTATTTCGGTGTTGGCTGCGCGATTCTTCTTTGGTATTGCGTAAGCGGTAGAAGTCTCGCTCGGCTCGAGCTCGGCAGCATATCGTGGGCCCCCATGCGCAACATCCTTGGCGTAGGTGGCTTTGCAATAATCAACCCGCTGCTCACCAATGGCTTGATTGCCTCCACGACGGCACTGATCGGTGCGTATGCTGGAACAATCGCCTTGGCAGGCTACGGCACGGCGGCCAGACTCGAATATCTGATTTTTCCCGTTGCCTTCGGCATCGGTGCACCACTCGTTGCAATGGTGGCCTCGAACCTTGGTGCAGGCCAACCGGAGCGCGCGCTGCGCATCGCATTAACGGGTGGTGCCATGGCCTTTGTCGTGGCAGAAATCATTGGCCTGAGTGCTGCATTTTGGCCCTACGCCTGGATGAATCTCTTTGGCACCGAACCAGCAATGGTCGAAACAGGCGTGATCTACCTACAAATCGTCGGACCAGTCTTCGGATTCTTTGGTCTAGGCTTCACGCTTTATTTTGCATCGCAGGGCGCACGCAAGCTCGTCTGGCCCTTGGCAGCAGGTGGGGTTCGAATCGCGATCGCAGTACTGGGCGGCTGGTGGGTGCTCCACTTGGGTGGGTCACTCACCTGGTTCTATGCCATCTCTGCGATCGCCATGTTTCTTTACGGCGCAATCATCCTTTACGCAGTGGCCATGGGGACATGGTTTAAAAAGTAGCGCGCGCGAATCATTGCAAGGAGATCTTGTTCGCTTTCACAACCTCGCGCCACTGATCGATGTCCGCCGCAATCACTTTGCCGTACGCTGACGCCGTGGTTCCCTCAGGCTCCAAGCCGCTCTCACGTAACTTTGCTGCGATCGCGGGAATTTTTAGAATACGAATCATCTCTTGCTCGACCCGTGTAATGACCTGACTGGGTGTTCCAACCGGGGCCATCAGCCCCCACCAGGGATTCACCTCAAACCCTGGTAGCGCCTCAGCGACCGTGGGCACTGCAGGAAAAATGCTAGAGCGTTTGAGCGTGGTCACCGCAATGGGTCGTAGTCGACCGGCATCAATGTGTGGCTTGGCCAGAGAGATATTCACAATCCCGATATCGACTTGTTTACCTAGCAAGTTGGTAATGACGGGTGCAGCCCCCTTAAACGGAACATGCAATAAATCTAACTTACCCTTAAGCGCGAGTAGTTCGCCCGCTAGATGCGTCGTACTGCCGGGGCCGACCGAGCCATAGCTCACTTTGCCGGGATTAGCGCGCGCGTAGTCCATCAGCTCCTGCAAGGTCTTGGCGGGAAAATCGGGATGTGCGAGGATCACAAGCGGCCCCGACACCAATTGCGTGATCGGAACAAAGACTTTTAGTGGATCGGCTGTGGTCGCGGGATACAACACCGGATTCATCGCGATCGGCCCAAGGTTTGCAATCAGTATCGTGTAACCATCCGGTGCCGCTTTGGCAACGACGTTCGACGCCAGTGTGCCGTTGGCGCCCGCCTGGCTTTCAACTATGATGGGTTGCCCAAGTGACTGCGCCAACTGATCAAACATCGGCCGGGCCACTGTGTCCCCAAAGCCACCCGGAGCGTACGGATTGATCAAACGAATGGGTTTGGAAGGCCAGGTTTGGGCCGTAGCTGTGGCAGCCAGCAGTGCACCGAGCGCAGCGACCGTACACATAATTATTTTTTTCATTTCGAGAGTCTCCTAAATGCCTACATTAACCGATGAAGTCGAATACGGCGCCCGAGGAACCTTAGGGTTACTCGTACCTCAAGCCAACACAACGGCCGAACCAGAGGTGCAGGCACTGCTTGATACGGATATTGCCCTACTGACTGGGCGTCTGACAAGCCCGCAACCAGAAATGAAGGAACGGCTCGAAGACTTCTTGACGGGCATCGATGGATTTGTATCAACATTCTCTAACGCACCACTCAGTGGTCTGGGCTTCCTGATTACCGGCTCAACCTATCACCTCACGCCTGAGCAAGAAGATGCACATTTCGCTGCGTTAAGCACACGTTATGGGTATCCAGTGGTCTCGGCGGCACAATCAATTCGCAGAGCTTTCGCATGCCTTAATGCAAAGCGAATCGGGTTGGTGAGCCCCTACCCTGACTGGTTGACACAAAAAAGTGCGACGTACTGGAAACGCTGTGGTGTAGAGATTTGCGCCATCGACGGGCCTGAAACACCAGGTGGATTTCACAACATTTACACCATGCGCAATGCGTCAGTACTGGATGCTGCGAAGCGACTACTCGTGCACAAGCCAGACCTCATCTTGCTAGCGGGCGCAGGTATGCCCACTCTCGGTCCGATCATGACATTGTCTGATTTAGGAATGCCCGCGATCTCTTCAAATTTCTGTATGGCTTGGCAAATCAATCAGATGGCTAAAGGTGCCGAAGATGACACGACAGCACTGCATAAGCTACTAAAGCCTAACGCCGCCTGGCGCGCTAGACTCATTGAACGGTTCCCGCGCGTCAAACCCTAGCGAACTGGGTGATGCGATAGCCAGTGTTGCGCAATAGATGTACGAGTCGTCGTCCAAATACGCGCATCACTGCGGACAAAGTTAAGAATGTCATGCAACGCCTGCACCCGCCCAGGCCTGCCAATAATGCGCAGATGTAGCCCAACGGTCAGCATCGACTGAGACTGCCACTTGTCACCCTCGTACAGTAGGCGCTTAAGCGTCTCGATCACATAGTTTGAAAAATCGCGCCCCTGTACAAAGGCGGGAGACTCACCAAAAAAACGCATGTCATTGGTATCAAACTGATACGGCAAGACGAGTGCCTGTCCCTGCCCGATGGGGGCCCAATAAGGTAGCTCGTCGTTGTAGGCGTCACTGTCATACAGCAGACCAAGTTCGCACGCGAGTTCGCGCGTGTTGACCGTTGGCGTTGATTTGCAATGCCAGCCTGTGGGTCGCACCCCACTCGCAAGCTCGATCGCATCCAAAGTTTTGAGCATCATGGCACGCTCTTGAGTTCTATTCATGCCAGCCGGCGATTGCCAGAGCCAACCATGCGCACAAACATCATGGCCGCGGCCGACGGCCTCTTTTAACAACGCTGGGGTGCGCTCTGCCACGCGTCCGCACACGTTTAGGGTACAGGGCAGACCAGCTTCATCAAACTCACGCAATACGCGCCAGTAGGCTGTTCGCAAGCCAAACTCAAAATGCGACTCCCGACACAAATCCGGTTCGGTCGTGACCTTGCTAGTGACCTCATGCATAGGCTCGTTAGATGCATCACCATCAGCGAGACTCAACTCCGCGCCCTCTTCTACGTTGAGCACAAAGTTCAGCGCAACGCTTGCACCACCAGGCCATTGTGCCTGTGGACGTTGGTCTCGGTACCCATACAAATCTCTACGATCCATCATGCGCTCCTCATGACCTCTACGCTTGTCTGATTGCTATTTATATAACGCGGCAATATCAGGATCGATTCCAGAAAATAGTCGACCCTTCGGGCGTGCGAAGCTTCCACTAACCTGCTTAGCCGGCCGCATTCTCGCCAACGTCAGCGCTTGTAGTGCGGCGGCTTGAGCCGGATCAACAACAGGAACGCCAACCGCTGTTGAGACTTGTCGTGCGTAGCCAGCAAGCACCGCACCGCACAGAATAATGACGTCTGAACCATCCTGTTGCACCAATTGCTTTGAGGCTTCAATCAAAGCTCGCTCGACTACTGGATCGGCATCCGTCACTTTAAAAGCACTAGGCACCTCTATCGCACGCCATTTTGATACGCGCGAGGACAAGCCGTAACTAGCAGTCAGTTCTTCATAGACCGGCACCATCGCAGCACCAAGCGTTAAACAACCGATTTTCCCACCCAACATACTAGCCGTGAGCAGTGCAGCCTCCGCCATTCCCACCACCGGGATATCCAACATCTCTCGCAGCGCTTGCAGGCCCGTGTCAATCGACACTCCAAGCATGAGTGCATCATGCCCGTCCTGATGACACGCCGCTAATCGGAGCATCTCGGCCAAAGCAATCGCATTCTCTGAACGACTACTAATAATCGCCGGGCCCGATTGCGCGGTAAAGGCATGAATTGTCGCCGCCTCACCCACAGCCTGCTGGGCGTTGGCTCGCATGCGCTCGGTCACATGCTGGCTCGTATTTGGATTAATCAAAAGGATTTTCATGATCATTCAGCAAAAATGGTTGCAAGGTCGACTTCGGAATCGGCTGGCTCTAAGTTCAAGCTGCCTTCAATATGTGCAAGGTGTTCGAGCATCATCTTTTGTGCGCCCTCGATGTCACGCTTAGCAATCGCATCCGTGATCAGACTATGTTCATCCGCGCGACAACTTGACGCAGTCGGTGCGTCGTACAAGATAATGATCAGGCAGGTCAGAGAAGAAAGCTCGCGCATCGTTCGCATCAACGCCTGATTGCCTGCTAACTCAGAGATCAGCATATGAAACTCGCCAGACAGACGAACAATCATGCGCTTGTCTTCACGACGCCGGGCGTCTTGCTCAAGCGAGCAGTGCTGCCGCAACCGCTCGATACGTTCCGGCGTGAGATTTTCTATTAGACGTCGGACCAGTTCAGGCTCGATGAGGCGACGTGCCTCAAACACATGGACAGCTTGCTCGATCGTCGGACGTGCGACGTACGCGCCACGCTGCGGATACATATCAACAACTTGCTCATGCGCCAAGCGCGCAAGCACCTCACGTATCCGGGCTCGGCTGACCTTAAATATCTCCGCCAACCGTTCCTCTACGAGCTTGGTCCCGGGATGCAAACGATGTTCGAGAATCGCACCGTAAATCTTTTCATAGATCTCGTCTTGCGTGTTCTCTCTCTGCAATCGAGCCGTTACCTTAGATTGCATAGTCGCCTCGAGCGTTGCTTGTTTTCATCACAGGCCTACTTCCATTCAAATAATTGTCCCCAGCCTTTTATGCCAGCTGGATCCGCGCCCACGGCGCGCAGTGCACCCCAAACCGTCGTACTCACGGTGTCGAGTAATGGAATACTGGTTTGGAACTCAAACCGATCGGCTAAGTGAGCGGCCCGCAAGTTCGTGCAATACGTCACGATCGCTTGGGGCTGCGCCCGGCTAACTTGCAGTAAATCAGACTCTATGTCTGTGGGCTCAACCAACGCAAAGTCAAAGTTCACAGAAATCTGACGGTGCGTCTCTGCGACCACTTCGATCCCAATCTTCGCGTAATTCGCAATAATCTTTTCCTGGACGTCACTGGTGTACGGTGTCACTAAACCCAAACGCTTGACCTTCTTAATCGCCAACAACTCATTTAATGCAAGAATTGCCGTCGACGCACGAATCCCTGTGCGCTCAGTAATCCTGTCACACAGTAGAGCGTCTTTCTCGAAGCCCATCCAACCAGCGGACGTTCCACTCCAGGTAATCACGTCAGGATTTGCATCGGCGAGCAGTTCTGCAGTACTTAAGATTTTACTATCATCAAATTGCCCAAGTGCCTGATCTGAAAGAGATATTTGTGTAACTCGAAAGCGACCGAAATGCGCCGTTACGCCAGGAATCACCGAAACGATCGAACTCGTCAAAGGCTCTAGTGCGGTATTGGAAGAAGGGGTCAGCACCCCAATTCGAATTGGCTTATCCACAATCACTCCAAATATGTCAACATTAGTGTAAATACCATTGTCGACAATATATTACTTAATTACTATTCAACATACCATGCTCTGGCACGGCTTTTGCTTGTGTATTCCAAGCAAATGCTGTGCCAACTGTTTGAAGGTCTCACGCATGACGTGGCACTCGTAACAGGAAATGAAACATCATTATGTATGCACTGTTGTTGACATTTATCTGCCCCAAAATGGGGAATCCAGCACCCGTGCCCGCTACAAACGGAAAATTCTCGTATGTCTGATTTACTAGATCTCGTCATTACCAATGCCCGCGTCGCCACTGCAGCCGATACCTTTGACGCCAACATCGGGATCAAAGACGGCAAAATCGTCGTCGTAGGTAGCTTCCTGCCTCCCGCAAAGAAAACAATCGATGCGGCAGGCCGAGTCGTCACACCAGGCGGGGTCGATGCGCACTGTCACCTTGACCAGCCAATGCCCGCTCCGATGAAAATGGCCGATGACTTCGAGACCGGCACACGATCGGCAGCCTGTGGCGGCACAACGACGGTGATTCCCTTTGCGGCTCAAGAAAAAGGCCAGTCACTTCGCGACGCCGTTCGGGACTATCATCGCCGCTCCGACGGCCGCGCCCACGTTGACTACACCTTCCACCTTATCGTCAGTGACCCAACACCCGCCGTGCTTAACGAAGAACTCCCTGCATTGATTGCAGAGGGGTACACATCTTTCAAGATCTACATGACCTATGACGACCTCAAGCTCAACGATGGTCAAATTCTAGATGTGCTGTCTGTGGCCAGACAACACGGCGCGATGGCAATGATTCATGCCGAGAACGCAGACTGCATCGAATGGCTGACTCGCAGGCTTGAGGCGGCAGGGCAAACTGCGCCCCGTTTTCACGCACACTCACGGCCCATGCTTGTCGAGCGTGAAGCCACACACCGCGCAATCGCCCTATCTGAGTTGGTCGATGTGCCTATCCTGATTGTCCACGTCTCGGGCAAAGAGGCCGTCGAGCAAATCCGATGGGCTCGCGGCCATGGCCTACAGATCTTTGCTGAAACCTGTCCCCAATACTTGTTCCTCACCGCCGAGGACTTGGGCATCGATGATAGTTATGTGGGTGCACGATGTATCTGCAGTCCACCTCCCAGAGACCGGAGCAATCAAGAAGTCATTTGGAACGCGTTGAGAGATGGCTTGTTTTCGGTCTTCTCCTCGGATCACGCGCCCTTCAATTACGACAGCCCAGAAGGTAAAAAGCTTGACGGGAAAGAGCAACCGTTTCGCCACATACCCAACGGCATACCCGGACTCGAAACGCGTATGCCTTTACTGTATTCCGAAGGCGTACTGACTGGCCGACTCTCTTTGAATAAATTTGTCGAACTAACTTCCACCAATCCTGCAAAAGCCTACGGACTGCACCCACGCAAAGGAACCATCGCGCCCGGCGCCGATGCAGACCTTGTCATCTGGGACGAGAAAGACATCACGATCCATAACAGCGCGTTGCATCATGCAGTCGACTACACCCCTTATGAGGGCATCCAATTAAAGGCGTGGCCAGGTTTAACACTCAGTAACGGTGAAGTGGTGTGGGATGGTAAAAATTTCCTGCCACGCTTAGGCAAGGGGAAATTCCTGACCTGCGGCAAGCCAACCCTCATGACCTCTGCTCGCTAGGAAGACATGATGCGTATCTTGCTGATCAATCCAAACATTTCCGCAAGCGTTTCGGAACTGATCGACGCAGAAGCAAAGCGATCTGCATCCGCGGATACAGCCATTCAAACCGTTACCGCTTCCTTCGGCGTTGCGTATATCGAAACCCGTTTTGAAGCACTCATTGGTGCTTATGCAGCCGCCCAACTCGCCGGAGAGCATGCTGGCAACTATGATGCGGTGGTGGTTGCAGCCTTTGGAGATCCAGGGCTTACCGGCCTGAAAGAGGTACTTCCCTGTCCTGTCGTTGGACTGACACAAGCCGCACTCGCGAGTGCCTGCTTGCTCGGCAACCGCATCTCCATTGTCGCAATTTCGCGCCGCATCCGCGCCTGGTATCAAGAAACCGTCGATTCTTATGGGTTGGGTAGCCGGCTTGTCAGTATCCGCAGCCTTGACGAACCCCTTCCTAACATTGGGTCGGTTCAGGAAGATAAAGCAGCCAGTCTTCTTGCCACTGCAAACCTTTGTGTCAGTGAGGACGGTGCCGATGTCATTATCTTAGCGGGTGCCCCCTTGGCAGGGCTTGCGCGCAGCTTGTCGGGAAAACTTCCTGTACCTGTCGTGGATGGGGTGTCTAGCGCTGTTCGGCATGCCGAAACTCTCATTCGCCTAAACGCTGGGCAAACGACCATAGGTAGCTTTTCACCACCTCCACAAAAACCGAACGCAGGCCTACCAACCTCGATCGACACTTTGCTCACGAACGGGCACCAACGACTTCAAGCCAACTTAAAGGACGCATCATGAACAGCCAACCTACCGCCGTTACCCGTCTAACTGCTACCATCGGGGCACTGCTACTTTCGGCTACCTGCCTACAAGCCATCGCGCAAGACAAGCTGCAGATTGCTGGTAACTTTGCAACATCTCACCCAAGCAGTGTTGCGGTCGAAAAAATATTCAAAGCCGAAGTCGCACGCCTCACTAACAATACCCTTCAGGTGGATGTATTTCCCGCGATGCAGCTAGGTGGGGCAAAAGAGAACGTCGACGGCGTGCGCGCAGGAACCTTAGGCTTGACTTGGGTGGGCGCGGCTTTCATGTCACGTATCGCACCTGAGATTGAAGCAGTGAGCCTTCCCTTCGTCTTCAAGAATCGTGAGTCCGCCTACCGTGTAATCGATGGTCCTGTCGGTAAGGCAATTGATCAAAAACTGCTCGAGAAAGGCTTCGTTGTACTCGGCTGGATGGAACTTGGCATGCGTCATGTGACCAACAGCAAAGGCCCCATCAAGACTGTCGATGACTTGAAAGGCATGAAGATTCGCATGCAGCCAAACGAAACACACCTTGCTTCGTTTAGGGCCCTTGGAGCGAACCCGATTGCAATGGATGTGAAGGAACTCTATTCAGCCCTCGAGCAGAAAGTGGTAGACGGCCAAGAGAACCCCTATACAGTGATTAATGCCAACCGTTTTGCCGAAGTACAAAGACACCTATCGAACTCATCACACTTTTTTGACTTTATTGTTGTGGTCGCTAGTAAGCGCGTGTTCGACAAAATGAGTCCTGCCAATCAAACTGCCGTGCGGCAGGCAATGGCAAAAACGGTTGCGTATCAACGTAGCCTGGCTGCAGAAGACGAGCAAAAAGCGTTAGATAACCTCAAAACAAAAATGACCTATACAGAAATCCCACCAGAAACTTTCGCAAAAATGCGTGAATTAACGGCCCCCGTTGTTGAGAGTGTCAAAAAGAGAGCGGGCGCAGATCTGGTAAACCAGGTTTTAGCCGAGACATCGAAATAAATACAGCATAAGCAGATTAGAAAATGAATACGATTTCGATGCCCTATGACACGACGACGTTACTTGGCAAGTTGTTCAAGGGCATTGACTTCGTACTCATCGCTGCAATTGTCGCAATTTTTTGCTTTATGGTTGGTATCGTCTCAGCGCAAGTCGCTTTGCGCTACGGACTCAACATGTCCATCGACTGGGCTGACGAATCTGGGCGCCTCGCATTCGTTTGGGTCGTTTTTCTTGCTATACCAGTAGCCGCCTCTCACGGGGCGCATATTGGGATAGATTTATTTGTTGACAAATTTTCACCGACCCACCAGGCCATCATTAGGAAACTATCCTGTGGTCTGTGTGCGGCTCTCTGCTATGCCATTGCTTGGTCCTGCATCGAACTCTGCAAAGATCAGTGGGATGAAAAAATGGCAACTCTCGACATAAGCGTCGCCTATTTCTTTGTTCCAGTCGGTTTAGGCATGGTAATGACAGCCTTGCATCTGACGCGTATTGCGTTGACAGCCCCTCCCTTAAAGAAATTGGGAGACGCTGAATGAGTACGCTCGTCGTTGTTGGCTTTATGGCCATTGCACTGCTCGGCGTTCCGATCGCTTTCGCGATGGGATTGAGTGCCATTATCGCCATCTGGTTTGCCGGCATTGACCTATCGATCATTCCGCAGAGGATGATGTACTCGGTCAACTCTTTCCCGCTAATGGCCATCCCCTTTTTCATGCTGTCCGGTGAGTTAATGATCAAGGCGGGCATCATAGAGCGCTTGATCTCATTTGCCAACGCTCTCGTAGGGAGAGTACGCGGTGGGCTTGCACACGTCACAATGTTATCGGGCGCTGGTCTGGCCACCGTATCGGGCACTGCAGTCTCTGACGCCAGCGCGTTGTCTGCAATCCTTGTCCCCTCATTATCAAAAATCTACGACAAGGGTTTCGCCACGGCCATCGTTGCTGCCGCGGCTAACCTGGGACCAATCATTCCCCCCTCCGCTGCAATGATCGTATATGCGTTTATGGCGGGACCCTCTGTATCCGTTGGCGGGATGTTCATGGCAGGTGTCGTGCCGGGCGTATTGATTACCATAGGGTTCATGGGATTGTGTTCGTGGATTGCGACGCGTCGGGGTTGGACTACTACGGGCGAAGCATTTAAATGGGGACGGCTTTTTAGCGAACTCAAGCGCTCCGCTATTGTGTTGTTTATGCCCTTGCTCATTATCGGTGGGATTATCGGCGGCGCCTTCACTGCAACGGAGGGTTCTGCCGTCTCAGTGATTTACGCCTTGATTCTAGGGTTTGGTATCACCAGGACGCTAAAACTCTCCGATTTACCTGGCATCATTTTGCGTGCCGCCATCACAACAGCCGTTGTGTGCGCGTTAATTGCGTTCGCCTCCGTCATCACTTACTTGATGACGGTCGATCTCATGCCACAAAAGCTATCAGCACTGCTCTTCTCTATTACGAAAGATCCGATCATTTATCTACTTTTGGTGACGGTCCTGCTCTTCATTGTCGGCATGTTCCTCGAGTCAAACTCTGCCTACATCATGCTCGTTCCGCTGCTGCATCCCATTGCGATTCAGTACGGCATTGACCCCTTGCACTTCGGTTTCCTCTTTGTTCTTAACTTGGTTATTGGGATGCTTACGCCACCTGTTGGCGTTGTACTCTTTGTTGTCTGTGGCGTCACTGGCGTGCGTATGCGTGAGCTCGTCACAAATATTTGGCCTTTTGTTGCATGGATGTATGCCGTTCTTTTGCTTTGCCTGTTTTTTCCTGCGATTGTGACGACCCTGCCTCGCGCAATGGGTTACTGACAATATTCCCTTCCCTCACCGGAGTTCTTTATGTCTTTGATTAAACGATATCTCGCACCACTTGCGTTGAGCAGCATGGTTCTAGCAATGCCAACGACTTATGCTCAAAACATCACCATCAAAGTGATTGGTCAGCCTCTGGCGACTGGCAACATTCAAAAGAACCGTGAGCAACCGTTCTTTGAACAGCTGGCTGCCAAAACTGGTCTGCCCATCACCGTTGAATACAAGCCCATGGATACGCTTGGAATCAAAGATACTGAGCAGTTGCGTGTGATGAAGACCGGCTTGTTTGACTTGGTTTCGCTACGTTTTTCACAGAACTCTCGCGATGAGCCCTCCTTGATTGGTTTAGACCTAGTTGGTGGTAGCCCAGACTACGCCACGAGCCGCAAAGCAGCTGACGCTTGGTCTCCTGTGCTCGATGCACGCCTGCAAAAGCAATTCGGCATCAAGCTGCTCGGCCACTGGCCTTTTGGCCCCCAAATGTTGTTCTGTAAAAAACCAATCACTCAGCTTTCTGACGTAAAAGGGATGAAAGTCCGAGTAACCGACCAAATCATGGCTAAGTTCCTAGAGTCACTGGGTGCCACACCTGTACCAATGGGCTTTAGCGATGTGCATCAGGCACTGTCGTTGGGTGTTGTCGATTGTGCCGTCACCGGCCCAAGCTCAGCAAACTCGGCTTCATGGACTGAAATTGTCACCCATCAGTTACCGCTCGGTTTCCAAATGGGCTTTAACGGGTATGCCATTTCACTCAAAACATGGACCCGTCTGAAACCGGACCAGCAAGTCAAACTGCAAGCAGCGTTTACAGAGTTGACCAATGATATTTGGAAATACTCCGAAGAGCTATATCAAGACGCGTTGCGTTGTAACGAAGGCAAGGATCCCTGCACAACAGGTAAAAAGTTTAAAGTGATCACATCGCCCGTATCCCCAGCTGACATCAAGCTTGTTGGTAGTGTGGTGGACAGACTGTCGTTCCCTGCTTGGGCACCAGTATGCGACAAGACCAATCCAACCTGCTCAGCAGATTGGAAGAAGGCCGTTGGTCCAATCCTTGGCGTGAAATAAGGTAGCAGCATGAAAACACGGCTAGAAAGTATCTTAAGTATCTTGTTTGGCGGGATTTTTGGACTCTTGGTGATTGTTATCACCATTGAGACAATTGTCCGAAAAGTTTTTAACGTCTCCTTACAAGGTGCTGATGAACTTGGAGGCTATGCGTTAGCCGTTGGTTCAACGCTCGCTTTCAGTCTAGCCGTGTTTGGCAGAAATCACATCCGTGTCGACGTTCTGTACGAGCGCTATTCTCCTCGTATGAAGGCATGGATGAATTGGTTCGCGGCCACTAGCATGGCTGTATTCGCAATATTCTTATGTTATGTCACGATCAACGTGCTAACAGACACCATCGCCTACAGCAGTACGGCGCAAACGCCTTGGGCAACTCCACTAATTTATCCACAATCAATCTGGTACGCCGGGTTAGTCATATTCGCCTGTGTCACAACCGTCTGGGCGATCCGCGCCACCCTTCTCTTAGCGAAGGGACAACTGAGCGAGCTCAATGAAGAGTTCCAGCCGAAAAGTGCCAAGGAAGAAATAAAAGAAGAGCTTGATGACCTTGCACAAAGATCCAACATTTCCGAGTTGACAAACAAATCATGAGCCCAACGATTATCATTATTGCGTTTTTGATCATGGTTTTCATGATGATCGCTGGCGTCCCCATTGCTGTCTCAATGGCCCTAGTCGGTATCGTCGGTGGCGTGGCCGTCTATGGTCTACCGTTTATGAACTCGATCGCGCCCGTTCTTTGGGGTGTTCAAAACGAGAATCTGCTGACCTCCATTCCAATGTTCATTTTGCTTGGGGAGCTTTTGCTTCGGTCCGGTATTGCAGACAGAATGTACCTAGCACTTTCTGCTTGGTTTGGTCGACTGCCTGGTGGGTTACTACACACAAACATCGGTAGTTGCGCGTTGTTTGCTGCAACCTCCGGGTCGTCGGTGGCGACGGCTGCAACGATTTCGACAGTTGCTTTGCCCTCACTGATGAAGCGCGGCTATCCGATTCGACCGTCGCTGGGCTCTATCGCGGCAGGTGGGACTCTGGGGATTCTTATCCCACCTAGCGTCAACATGATTATCTACGGCTCGTTGACGAGCAACTCGATCGGCAAACTGTTCATTGCCGGCATCATTCCTGGGTTATTACTAACCGGCTCTTTCATGCTGTACATCGCGATTACTAGTCTGCTTAGCGGTAATGCCATGCGGGAGGAGAAAGTCTCGCTCGAGTACAAGTTAAAAGCATCTGTGCATCTCATTCCACCGATGATTGTTTTTGGTGTTGTGATGGGAAGTCTATATTTTGGTATTGCGACAGCGACTGAGAGTGCCGCCTTAGGTGTCACTACTGTTGTTTTGTTTGTGTTGAAGTCAGGCCGCTTAAATTGGGCACTCTTACGAGGCTGTTTTATCTCGACCGCTCGTGTGTCGGGAATGATTCTCCTGATTATTGCCGCCGCGTTTATTTTGAATCTGACTATCAGCCTGACGGGTGTCGCTGAAGTCATGACAAAGTGGGTAACCGGTCTGGGACTGTCTCCGACGGCACTGATACTCGGATTGATCTTGTTCTATCTGCTCTTGGGTATGTTCATGGATGTGCTGTCGATGATGGTGGCAACGATTCCCGTGACCTACCCGATCGCTGTTGCACTAGGCATTGATCCCATCTGGTTTGGCATCTTTGTGATTCTGATGTGCGAACTAGGCTTGATCACACCCCCAGTCGGTATGAACCTGTTTGTCGTGCATGGCATTCGACCAGACAAAGGTGGTATTGAGGACGTCATGTGGGGTGCTCTACCCTACGCGATTATCATCATCCTCTTCACCATATTCCTGATGATCTTCCCAGAAATCGTCACCTGGTTACCGAACCAGATGTAGAGACGTTACGCCTGAGAAAGTCAATAAACAACGCACTGACTTTCTCTGGCTGTTCTTGTTGCACCCAATGCCCGGCACCCTCGATCAGATGGGTGCCTTGCATTTGGGTGGTCAAGGTTTTTTGTACCGACTCAAGACCACCAGGTGTCTGATACACACCCCAGTCGCTTTTGCCGCCGATGAAAATACACGGCACATCGATTGTGCGACCAGCGAAGATTCGCAACTCTCGGTCAAGCCGCCCAACTCGATAGCCTTGCAAGCCGCCCTGAAAGCCATTGCGACCGTACTCTTCGCTGTAGACCTTCAGTTCAGCGTCCGGTAGCCACTTACAGGCGGCGATCGCAGCCTCCGAGGGCATATCAGGAGCTACGGACTCAGCCATCCCCAGATTTAAATCCATTACGTAGTACCGAGGCAGCTTTTCCCATTCGCTTGCGATCAACGCCTTCAACGGGAAAGGCTTATTTTCAAGCCAATCCGCACTTTTGACGTGATAGTAGGCACGCAAAAAACTATGCAGCCCTTGCTTGGCGTGCCACATGTTTTCGTTAGCAGGTTCTGTGGCGTAGTACACCTGGTAATACTTGCGTGGCGGCGAAAGTTTGGCCAAATCTTCATTGATCGGATTCGGGGTGGCGGGTGCAGCCGGCTTATTGATCGTATCGAACGGCCACGGATCTGGCGCACCACGAAAAGGCGAGCTCATAAGAATGACCGAGCGAAAGATATCGGGTCGGGTCAGCGCACACCACCCTGCAAGAGGCGAGCCTTGATCATGACCAAACACGCCTGCAACAGTCTTGTAACCGAGTGCCGCGACTAAGGCGAGCATATCGTTGATTTTATTCAGCGACCCAAAGGGACGCATATCGTCGCCATACTTGATCTCGGTCCCACCGCTGCGACCATAGCCTCGCACATCTGGTGCGATCACGTGATAGCCTGCTTGCGCAAGCGGCTGCATGACTTTACGCCAACTATAAGCAAGCTCTGGAAACCCGTGCAGTAACAGCACCAAAGGACGCTCTGGCGTCTCAAAGCCGGCTTCAAGCACATGAAACGTGATGCCATTGACGTTCGGTATAAAGCGCGACCGCACGCCCGAGGGTAGAACCGAAGCGCTTAAAGGCGTCATGAGGACAAGACCTTTCTAAAAGAGTTAATTTTTGTACCAGTCTTTCACAGCTTGAACATAGCGCTCAACGCCTTGGGTAACAGTGGCGGGTTGCAACGCACCGTAGGACAAACGCTGGTAGTTCGCTGCGCTCGTATCCGTCAAACCAAACGCGAAACCGGGTATGGAAACAACCTTGTGCTTTTCTGCCATCGCACGATTAAAAGCTAGCGGGTCTTGTCCCTTCGGTAAACCAGGCAGTTTCATCAATACATAAAACGCGCCTTGCGTTTGCGGAAACTGTGCCAGCTCACCGAGGCCACTTAAGAGGCCGTAGACGTCTTTACGTACGCTCGACAACGCGTCCACTTTGGGCTGCACCCAGGCGCGACCAAACTTTAAGACCTCGGCTGCCAAGATTTGGGATGGAATCGGTGCGCAGATTAAGTTTGTATCCTGCACTTTATTCATTGCATCGAACAAGTCGGCAGGAAAGACAACGTAACCTAACCGCCAACTGGCCATACCGTAGTTCTTGGACATTGAAAAGAACGACAGCGTGTGCTTCTGCGCGCCAGGAAGCGATGCGGGTGAAAAATGCTTGACGCCTTCATACGTAAAGTATTCGTAGGCTTCATCGCTAAAGTGATAGATACCTTTCGCTGCACACAGTGCATTGACCGCAGTGAGCGATTCTTGCGAATAGACCGCACCGGTGGGGTTGTTAGGCGATACCGTGATAATTGCACGGGTGCGCGGTGTGATCGCCGCAGCTAACGCCTCTACGTTCAAACTCCAGTCTGCATTCGTCGGCACAGGGACCGGCACACAGCCCACCATTCGAATCGCCATTTCTTGATTGAAATAAAACGGCATCGGCAAAATAAATTCATCGCCTGGGTCGCCTACGGCCATGACACAGTTCAGGAAGGCCATGTTGCTGCCTGCCGTCGCCATCACAATGGAATCAGACCCGACAACGATGTCATTTTCTGTGGCGAGTTTCGTTTGTAGCCCCTCAATCAAACTCGGCATTCCAAAGACTGACTGGTATTTGTTGAGATTAATATCCCCCATGGCACTGGGTAGCGCAGCAATGGCCTCGGCTGGTGGGCCGTAATTCACAACGCCCTGCCCTAAAGAAATCGTTCCCGGGTTGTCGCGCACCAAGGCGGCGATTGCGGGAATGATCGGTGCGTCAACCGCATCCATGCGAGAGGAATGGCGTTTCATCATATAAATCTGGGCTACAGGGATCAAAGGTCTTAAAATTCTACACTGCGCGGATAGCTCGCGAGAGCCACTTTATTCGTAGTGAGACCACATTCGCAAAACACGCACTATCTTTTCTTTGCGAAAAACTTCATATACCAAGCGATGTTGAATATTAATTCGACGTGAATATGCACCATTCAGGTCTCCCACCAACTTTTCAAAGGGCGGAGGATTTTGTAGTGGATCAACTTCTAAAATATCTAGCAAAGCCTGCGCTTTGGCTTTAAGCCCTGCCCCAGAGAGTTTTTTTGCGTCCTTAATGGCATATTTGGAATAAACCAACTCCCAAACTACCATTTGAGCGTCCTTTTACTTTTTGCAAGAGGCTCAGCCATCGCTTCTTTAATCGACTCTCGCATCCCAGGAATGGCTAACAGATACAACGTTTCTTGGATCGCGCTCCAATCTTCCTCAGAAACTAAAACAGCATTTGTCCGCTTACCAGAAATGATGACTGGCTTATGTGACTCCGCCGTCTGATCAATCAAACGATAAAGGCCTGCTCTTGCTTCGCTTGCGGTTATTGTGTTCATAAGTTCACCTCTTTTTCCTGTATAGTACGCAAAAGCGTACGCTTAGTCAAATCCGTCTCTGAACGATTTATCTCACTAAAGCCCCAAAATGAACAACCTCCCAGAAATCCACCCTCTTAACGCCCCTCCTGAAATCGCTGCGATCTACGCCGATATCCGACTGACCTCCGGCTTATCGCTCGTCAATCTGATCTGGCGGCACTTCGCCGCACTTCCTGGCGTGCTTGACTGGGCCTGGGATGCTGTGCGGCCGCTAGTGGCTTCCGAACAAATGATTGCTGCCCGTCAACGCGTGATGGCAAACATTGCCTTGCCTACTCTCAATCCGCTAACAATCGATGCTTGGCGTGCCATGGGTCTGAGTGACGCCGATCTGAATGATTTTCGCGACTTGATTGCTAACTATGTGCGCGGTAACTGCACCAACCTGATCGCACTCACAGCGCTGAGACTGAAGCTGGATGGTGCTGTAGGTGCCACGCCTGTGTTTGTCTCTGCGGAACCACCAAAGGCTGCCGCGCCCTTGCCTCCCATACCTCGCATCGACTCTCTGGATCCGGAGCGTGCACAAGCCATCAAAGCGCTCGCACTGCGGCACGACGGCGCACAAGGGGGGATTATTCCGAGCCTTTATTTAGAACTTGCACGCTGGCCCGCATTAATCGATTACTTTCCGAGCGGTTTGGCGCCTTTATACACACCCTCCGCTATGCTGGCAGCAAGCACGTCGGCCTGCCGCGCAGCAGAGACCGAGGCAATGGCGATGTTACCCTCCGTCCCGGCAGCACCAGCTAACGTGCAAGCTATGCGCCCTGCCTTGGATCACTTCACGCGTTTCATCATCCCTGATCTGACACCCGTGTGTATCGCGGTCGAACGACTACTGCCGCGCGAGTAAGCGTATTTGGCGCATTCTTATGCCTCTCCGCCCTGCCCTAAAGAAATCGTTCCCAGGTTGTCGCATACTAAAGCGGCGATTGCAGGAATAATCGGGGCGTCAACCGCATCCACGAACCCTAAAAGGCCAACCTCGATGAACTGGATAAAACAATTTTCCCTGGAAAATCAGGTCGCCGTCGTGACAGGTGCCGCAGGGGGATTAGGCCGAGAACTCGTCAAAATATTATTCGATGCTGGCGCGTATCTGGTTCTTGCGGATACGGATGAAGCGAGCCTGCGATTGCTCTTACAGGCAACCGATCCTTCGGGCGAGAGAGTGCGCATTCAACAATGCGACGTGACCAACGAGCAGGATATTCTTTTTCTGATTGAGCAGACAAACAATCATTTCAAAAGAATTGATGTCTTGGTTAACTGTGCGGGCGTGTTGGGTTCGGATGCAGCGTTATTCGATCAGACGGCAGAAGATTGGGATCGCGTCTTTGATGTGAACTTAAAAGGGAGCTGGATGGCCGCCACCCACATCTCTCAATATATGGTTGCGCAGCATATCAAGGGCAGAATTATCAACATTTCATCTTCGCTCGGATTGCGCGCACAACTCAAGCGCGTGCCCTATGCAAGCTCTAAAGCTGCGGTGGAGCACCTGACACGTAACATGGCGATGGAGTTGGTCCAATATCAAATCCGCGTAAATTGCTTAGCACCTGGCTGGATGAATACACCGATGGTTGAAGGAATACTAAATGGACCAAACGGTAAGAATTGGCGTGCCGCCATTCCCATGGGGCGTGCTGCAGAGCCATCCGAATTGGCAGGTCCTCTACTCTTGCTTGCTTCGACGGCATCGAGCTACATGACGGGAACTGTCTTGCGGGTAGATGGCGGCTATGCTTATTGCGGGATTGAGTTACCTGAATAACTTTTAAATCGAAATACAACACCATTATTTGTTCAACCAAGGGTAAAGCCCAACGGCCAGACCTTGAACCGGTGCTACATTCAACCCTACTTCTTACGTGGATAATCACGCAAGCAAGAAGGACTCTTTAAGGAGACACCGATGAAGGCTATGAAATCGATGAGACTGGCTGGCGTAGCGCTCATACTCGCGACGAGTTTTGGCATGGGTTCGACCATGGCGCAACAGGCAGCACCTGCATTGAAGGCTCCACCCAAGCAAATTCCAGCGATTGAGCAAGGTGCTCTGGATATCGTCAAGGGCATGAGTGCAAAACTGGCGGGCGCAAAAACACTTCAGTTTCAGGTACGCGTTCAGTCAGAAGCACCATCCATTGATGGCATCGCGGTGATCTACACCTCGAATTCTGAATTTACCTTGCAGCGCCCAAACAAATTAACAGCTGTCCGCACTGGCCAAGGTAATCCTAGCGAGTTGATCTATGACGGGAAATCCGTTGCGGTCATCACACCAGATTCAGATCTTGTCGCATTCAGCAAGGCGCCGAGCGACATTGATGCCATGGCGCAGTTCATTTTTGAAAAGGCCGGCATTTATTTCCCCGGCGGCATGATCCTGCTGTCTGACCCCTACGCCAACATCACAGGTGATCTGCGCGCTGCCTTCATTGTCGAAAAATCGAAACTAGTTGGTGGCGTCGAAACCGATGTTGTCGTCCTAGCCGGTAGCGGTGTCGAAGGCCAATTCTGGATTGGCTCGCAAGATAAGCTGCCCTACATGATGACGATGATCTACACCAAAGAGCCTAATCGCCCTCGCGTCACACTCGAATTTAGGGATTGGAAAGTCAATCACTCGGTCGATCCAAAGCGGTTCAGCCTCGAGAAAGTGAAGGATGCCATCAAAGTCGACTTCGCGCGTATTGATGCGCCCCTAAATTAGTCGCCAAGGAGAAAAAACATGAAAAAGCTATTCGCATTTATTTTGCTGGCGCTCGCAGGTCTCACGACAATGCCTAACGAAGCTCAAGCCTATTGGCATGGACGCTACTGGGGTGGTGGTGGCTTCTATCATCCAGGCTGGGGATGCGGCTGGCGCTGCGGCGGCCCTGGCTGGCGCGGTCCTGGCTGGGCCGGTCCTGGTTGGGTCGCCCCAGCAGTGGTAGCCGGTGCGGTCGGTGGCGCAGTCGTTGCGGCTCCACCCTACGCACCACCGGCACCCGTCGTGGAGTACAGCTCAGTTCCACCTATTGGCTCAATCTATCCGACATTGCCCGCAGGCTGTGTATTGGCGCCGCGCAACAACATTAACTTCTATCAGTGTGCAGGCTATCGTGTACGCCCACTCTACGGCCAGAACGGCTTGCACTACCGGGTCGTACCTGAGTAAGCAGGATTGTTAGTATGCAACGCACTCATTGCCTTCGAACTGCGCGTGGGTGATTAAACCATTCGAACATTCCCATTCTGCGTGATAGACGTCGGAGCTCGCCAGGTGGCTTCTAGCGTTTGCTCGCTGCGTCCAACCCAGGTTTGCAGGTTGGCTTGATAGTTCGCAACGTCAGCACAACCCGCCAAGGCTAAGGCGACACAACACACCAGTAATTTCAACCGTTTCATGCGTATCTCCGCAGGTTTTTAAGAGTTTACATCCTACCTGAGTGATAGCCGAAGCGCGACATAATCCGTCCACCTTGCCCTCAGACCAATGTGCTCCAGCACCTTATTGATGGCTTAGGACGACTAAGTACAGGTCTTGCAGTTGTTGTTGCTGTTTGGAATTGATTTTTAATCCCTCTGAGAAATAGCGTTCGATCGTACCGTAGCGCCGATACACCTCAGCAAAAGAAGATTCTAAATAATTTTTCTTCACCCCAAACAGCGCATCTGGTATGCCAGGGTCACCTCCGCCCAAGATAAATTCACTCGACTCTTTTTCGTGCATAGGTAATAAATATTCATTACTGCGCACTAGGTAACGACACTAGGTCCTTATAAAGTGCAAGAAAGCTCGCCTCAACACCAACCGACCCATCCAAATTTTCATTTGTCAGTTTAGGATTCTTAAACAGCGCTTCTATTTGAGCAGGCGTTACGATTAAATTCTCATCCTCCATCACGTTCAACCTAATATAGTTAACAGCTGAAGGAATCCTATCGGGTTGAGCAACAATTTCATTCCCATGTAAATGCCCAGACTTTGTCCTGCAGTTAACGGATCAGATGGAGCCCCTGCCCATAGGCCTCCACCAGCAGATATTCCAACTAAAAGAAAGAGCAACTCAGCCAACCGTATCGTCAACTTAGTCCGCGTCGCAAACGGCGTTCTTACAACGTTAAAGCCAAGACCTCGTCTCATTAAGCAAATCTCTTTTTTAATATCTGAACCATGTTCGGACTAAGCGGCTTGAACAGTTCAGCGTTGTACGAAGCGCAATAAGGTATGCCAGCTACCTCGCCATACCGAATTGATTCATCGACTGAGTTGTTCTGTGGTCGAGTGGGATCCATTGATGAGACGGGAATGGCCCCAAAGGCTCGCTCCAAATTAGGTGTATTGGGTCGCATATCATTCTGAATAATCTGCTGCGCAGCAATAGCCATGCGTCTTGCGCTGTCAGCGGGGGTGCCCTCTCTGACTGCAGGATCGACATTGACAGTAACGATTGAGACTGTGTAGTCGCTATTTAAGTAAACCTGTAGCGTGCGAAACTGTTGTGGAAAATCATGCAGAGAGCTCGTTTCAATTTGCCAAAACCCATACTCGGGTGGCGCCTCAGGCGGGGCCTTAAATGCCTTAATCGTGTTGACGTGACGGTGACCAGCGAGCAGACAGATCACATTACCATTTTCTTGAATGTCCTCAATTAAGTCTGATAGGGTTGTTGCATTATGTAATATTGCATTCGGATCGCGAGCAGATTCCCACCATTCCATTTCACTACCGATTGGTGCGACGGCAAGCGGAACATGCGAGGCAATGATGATGAGTTCATTACGCTGCTTGGCTTGCTTCAGCTCGTTACGTAGTCACTTAACGCGCGTGGCACTCAAATAGCCATGGCCATGAATATCATGACTCTGATCCCTGGGGTCTTGTACGTTATCCAACACGATCACTCGCAAGGGTACGTCCGCCTTCGGCAAGAAGCTATAACAAGAAAAGTCCGGCTCCTCTTGGGCGTATTGAGGATCCACCAAGTGATACCCGTGCCCCTTGGGCAACGAACTTGTATTAAAAAATTCAGCAATCCATTCTTTTTTAGTTAGAGAGCGACGATTTGAATTAGGTGAATTCATGGGTGGCGTGTTAAAGCCACTGACCAGCCCAGCCCCAACAATCTCACCTACCTCAGAGGCACCATTAATGGTACCCATATAAATAGCAGGCGACTTTAAGGCCTTAGTCGTATCAAACAAGCATGGAAAGTATGGAAATCCCTTGATGGGCTGAAGCACATTGCCTATCGCCCAAATCTGATTACTGAGGTAAGACTCTCGTAGCTTTAACGTTGGATCCGCATCGACAGCGACGCTTCCAATCATAAATAGATCGTGATTGCCGTTTACCTGGTACCACGCAATATCAGGCGATAGGCCTGCTGCTTTAAAAGGCCGTTGATAGGAGACTCCATCTTGAGAAGCATCGTCACTTGTGTTGGGATGAATGACTTTTCCATCAAAAATATCTAAGTACCAACGTGTCTCGTTATATTGCGTTGAGTTACAGGTATCGCCCAGTGAGAGACCAAAATCAAAAGATGCCACGGCATGCAAGGCGTTCACTGTTTGAATCGCAGCATCCAGCACCTGGGTAGTGGTGAGCATGGTGGGTGAGTAGATGGAGGTCATCGGCGCGCCAAATTCAGCATCTAGCTGCTGAATAGCAATAAGCTGATTACCCGCCTGCTTATCGGTTAAATGAATGTCGCTCAAGGTAAAGAATGAACTTAGGCGACTGAGTTGATTGACATCTTGCGCCTTATAGCCGGCAGGCATCAAATCAAAGCGGCGCTCAATCGGCAAACCTGGGCCGTAGGTATAGTCACCGTAACCATAGTGGCGATATTGATCTACATGATGGAGTTCAGTGGGAATAAGCCCTTTTTCGACGTCAGATTTCTTGAGCTTCTCTGGCATTAAAAATGACAGCATTCGATCGACCGAGGTCAACACTTCATCCGAGATTGGATATGTGGTTACCTGCTTGGTTGCTTCCGCCACAGTCACGCCAGAATAAGACAAGGCAATGCTACTGACCGAATACATCATGAATTGTCGCCGGCTTTGCTTGTAATTCGGCGTATCGAGCAGTTTGTATCCGTCTGTCATGTTGAGCTCCGTCACTAATTGACTACGGCGCATTTCTGACTAAAGCCGGAAGTGCTAGGTAGAACCCATTCTATTGGTTCCACACAAAGCACAATTGACGCAAATCAAACTACATACAAATAGCTCCAGCGGGCATCTACGCTAGAAAAAATGACTTTACGCCGACATCCAAAACCGCTTCATCTCGGGTAAATCTTGCATTCCGCGCTCATACCCGTATTTGATTGCAGGCTCCATGATTTCTGGGTCGACAACACTGAGTGTTTTTCTGCCGGGTAGCATTCCAACAACGACGAGCTTTGTCTTGGTGCCAGCTGCCTCGAGATCTTTAACTTCCTGCAAAATCGTATTAGGCAACCGATTTAAACGAAGCCCTTCTTTTTCCTGCTCAATCGTATCGGCTAAGGCAACCACCAGTGCCCTCTTTGAGCCTGCCACGATATCGCAATGTGTTTCGGTTGAACCGATGCTGCCATCCATGCAGACGCGATCTTTCACCCAAGTCGGACCAGTCACACCTGGCGCGGACGCGCTGGCTGAGCATGCTGTAATGACGGAAACACCTGAGTCAGGTGCAATAACTAAACGCTCAGCGGTATAGCAATCGATCGTTGTGATGTACATTTTTTTAGGCATATGTTTCATATCACCCAAAAAAACTTTGATATTCGTTTCAAACTTTTCTGAAGAAATAGACTTGGCCGCCATGGCCGCATGTCCAATTGCCTGAATGGTGGATGGGCTTCCGTCTTTAGCTTCAATACCCATCTTCATCACACGCTCTTGGCTAGGCGAGAAGGACTTTGTTGGCACTAACTTAGCCATGATCTTTGGATAGGAAGCCAAAAGATTAAACTCTGCAGAAAAAAGATCAAGGCGACCGCCCAGTAAAGCACTACCCAACACTGCACCCGCTGATGTTCCCACCACAATATCCGCCAAACGTAGATCGACACCGTTGCTTAGCATGGCATGGAAATACCCGACTAAAAAGGAACTCATGTACTCTGAACCGCCACCCAGAACAATTGCCCTGTCTTTGCCCTGACCCGGAGCGTTTTTGTACGGAATGGGATGAGCTAGGCCATCGTTCCACCCAGAGGTCGTCGCCTGAAGCTGCTTCGCCGCTGCTGCCTGAAAATCAGCAGTGCTTGTGCATGCTTGAGTTGTGGGTTGACCTAAGGCCTGCGTGCTAGCGACCGCAGCAACAGATGCAGCAGAGCCTTTTATGAAATCACGTCGTGATGACTGGCGCATTCTTATGACTTTCCTGGAATATTAGTTTTATAAATTTGATTTTGAACGTTTAAAGGTATGGGCTGACTCTCTGAAGCCGGAATCATCACCTCAATGTACGAGGCCCCGTCATACGTATTAGCTTTTTTGATTGCAGCGTCTAGCTCCGCCACTGTGCTCACCCTTGCAGCAAACCAAGTATCGCAACCCATTGCAGCGGGGATCTGTGCATACTTCCACTTTGCCAATTCATCGTAAGAAGGCCCTATTTCGCTGAGCACGTTCTCGACGCCAAAAATATTGTTATTCAACACAAAAATGATCGGCTTAATCCCATAGCGCCCCATCACACCGATTTCATTTGCGGTTAACTGATGAGACCCATCGCCTGTCACCAGAATCGTTCTACCATTTTTATTAGCCATGCAGACGCCCTCTGCTGCCGGCGTCGCCCAACCAATAGAACCCCATAAGGTCTGCGTTTGAAAACCCACTCCGTCAGGCAATAACATGGGGGTGGTATACATAATGCAGGTGCCCGTCTCGACAACTAAGACGTCGCCCGACTTCAACAGGCTTTGTAAGCGAGGATAGAAATTATCTGATGATGTTGGATCGGTATCTGCACCGACGATTGGCATGACAGACTGGGAAGACTTGACGGACAAGTTAGGCCTAGCACTCACACGCTTAGTTAAACCTTCGAGCATGTCACCCAAGGTAACACCTGTGAAAATAGTGCTGCCCATGCGAACGAACTGATCGCCCAAGACGATCAATTTTGTCGAGGCGATATTGTCAGTCCAAAACGTCGTGTTGAAATCTTCAAACACCACACCACCAATATCCAGCACCAGCTCTGCACCTTCAACCGTCGCTTTCAAATCTACTGGGCTGGAACCCATCCCGCTATAGATGCCCAAGTAGCCTGGATGTGACTCGGACAAAACACCCTTGTCCATCGGAGTGGTGGCAAAAGGGAGATTTGAGGTATTCAGAAAATTTAGCAAAGCAGTTGTTAACCCGTAATTGGTCACAAACTGCGTGGGCAACGCGATGGTGTTCTTGCTTGCCTGCAGTTTGTTGATAACAAAATCAATGGCAGCAGCCAATACCGCCGGATCGCTATGGGTCCTTTTGATTTGCGATAGAGACACACCTTTGACTGGCTTGCCGATGATGGGCATTTTCCCCAAATCCATGGGAACTGAAATATAGGCTGGAGCACTTAAACGCAAGGCTTCACGAATGACACGCTCCATCTCTTCAATCACGTTGTCGGGAGTCAGATTGGCCGAGACACAACAGGCAGCTTCAGAGGCAGCCTTGAAGTTATTAAATACGCCGTCACCTAAGGTGTGATGCGTAATCAAACCTTGTCTTTGAATTTGCGTACTCGGTGCGCCAACAATATGGAAAACTGGCAAACGCTGTGCCCGGGCTCCCATCACACCATTCAAAGCACTGAGCTCGCCTACCCCATAGGTGGTAGACAAAATCGACACCCCATTGATCCTTGCATAGCCATCCGCCGCATACGCAGCGTTTAACTCATTGGCACAAACAATCCACTGCAGGCGCTCGCACGCCTCAATGGCATCATCAAAGGGAAACGAATAATCGCCCGGAACCCCAAAGACCCGATCGATACCTAGATCCGCCAAACGGTTAACAACGTACTCTGCAACGGTAACGGGGATTGAAGTCATGAAAATTTCCGATAAATTAATGAGTTGTAAGACAGTTTAAAGGGCAAACTGTAATGCCTTCATGCGAGAGTCTAAGCAGACTCAGGCTCTTGCTGCGCGGTAAGCAGCCTGAACCGCCGGCACGAGCGAAGCATGCAACGTACCGAGATTGGGTATCTGCCCCTGGGGTGCTGCGGGTGGTACCGAGAACCAGTCCGTGTTGTACGGTAGATCGATCGCTTGCTTCAAATTGAACTTGGTGTCGTAGCTCAACCCGGCTGTTTGATAAGCCGTAGGATTACGCTCTCTCAAAATCGAAAACTCACCGCCATAAAGAGTCGTGGTCCGCTGACTCGTACCGTACGCAACGCTTACGTGAAACTGCGGCGTCTCGTCATCAAATACTTTAAGAATCAGTGCAGGCCGAGGTTTGGGCTTGGGATTGATGTTGTCTGGAAAATGGCACCACACGATATCACCGGCCGTTGGCTCTGGCCACCAAGCCACTGTCATGCAGCCTCGCTGTCAAACAGGCTTGAGCGTACCGAACGCTTAACACCCTGCGGCACACTCTTTTTGATCTGACGGACCTGAGCGCTTGTCAAAGACCCATCATCGGCCTCGTACTGAGGCAGCAGTTTGACCGCCAAGTCATGCAACGCCCTATGGATTGCCTGTGTCTCATCAACTCCAAGTTGCTCGGCCAGGCGTTTAGCTGTTTCTCGCGTAATACCAGTTGCGCTATCGACACTTCGATAACGAAAGGCAATTTGGTTGGTCATGGCACGTGCAGGCATAGGATCCTCACTATTAGATATCTAAAAGATATCCACTTATTTTATGTCTGTCAAGTGCTGATGCTTAAATTCATCCACTGCCTAACGATCCAATGTGTCGATATCAATAAAAAAGGCCCACATCGCTGTGAGCCTTTGTGTACTGGTGCCCCCCCCGTGAGTCGAACACGGCACCAACGGATTATGAGTCCGCTGCTCTAACCAAGCATGAGCTAGGGGGGCTTTAATCGAAGGACTTATTGCCCTTCGAGAAAACTCTTCAATTTATCAGAGCGGCTTGGATGACGCAGCTTACGT
The DNA here is from genome assembly GCF_019923725.1 of Zwartia hollandica. Lineage (GTDB taxonomy): Bacteria > Pseudomonadota > Gammaproteobacteria > Burkholderiales > Burkholderiaceae_B > Zwartia > Zwartia hollandica. The sequence goes on along the minus strand of NZ_JAHXRI010000004.1, from coordinate 137,074 downwards.
AACGCTTTAGCCTCTATTTGGCGTATGCGCTCACGGGTCACGTCAAACTGCTTACCTACCTCTTCCAAGGTCTGATCAGTGCTCATCTCGATACCGAAACGCATGCGCAACACTTTCGCTTCGCGTGGCGTCAAGGAGTCGAGGACTTCTTTGACCACATCGCGCATCGAACCATGCAGAGCCGCATCGGCGGGCGCCAGGGTCGCCAAGTCCTCAATGAAATCACCTAAATGTGAATCGTCATCATCGCCAATCGGTGTTTCCATCGAAATCGGCTCTTTTGCGATCTTCAAGATCTTGCGGATCTTGTCTTCAGGCATGTCCATCTTGGAGGCCAGTGTTGCGGGATCCGGCTCAGCACCTGTCTCCTGCAAAATCTGACGACTGATACGGTTCATCTTGTTAATCGTCTCGATCATGTGCACAGGGATACGGATCGTGCGGGCCTGATCAGCGATCGAGCGCGTGATGGCCTGACGAATCCACCATGTTGCATACGTTGAGAACTTGTAACCACGGCGGTATTCGAACTTATCGACCGCCTTCATCAAACCGATGTTGCCTTCTTGAATCAGATCCAAGAACTGCAGACCGCGGTTTGTGTATTTTTTAGCAATCGAGATCACCAAACGCAAGTTGGCTTCCGTCATTTCGCGCTTAGCTTTACGTGCCTTCGCTTCGCCGGTTGCCATTTTCTTGTTGACGTCTTTCAGGTCTTTGAGTGGCAATACCACCCTCACCTGCAAGTCGATCAACTTTTGCTGGAGCTCCTGAACCGCAGGGACATGACGCTTGAGCGTATGGGCGTACTCTGCCTCAGCAGCGATCTCGCCCAAGACCCACTCAAGATTTGTTTCGTTACCTGGGAACACTTTAATGAAGTGGGTACGTGGCATACCGGCGCGGTCAACGCAGGTGTGCAGTACAGCACGTTCAATCTTGCGAACCTCTTCAACCTGCTGGCGCAAGGTATCAGCCAAACGCTCAACCATTTTGGCGGTAAAGCGAATGCCCATCAATTCATTCTGAATGATTTCCTGCGCAGCCATGTAAGGCTTGGAGCGGTAGCCGTCTTTCTCGTAGGCTGCGCGCATCTTCACGAAATGGGTCGCGACGGTCTCAAACTTGGCCAGGCCTTTGATGCGCAGATCTTCGAGCTGTTTACTGCTCATCCCACCTGCTGGACCATCTTCATCGGCTTCGTCAGAGACACCTGCACCGGCGTATTCTGCGCCGTCGTCATCGACCAGACCGTCTACGACTTCATCAATCTGAGCCTGTGCTTCGCGCACGCGCTGCACGTGGTTCAAGATCTCGTTGATTGTGGTGGGACATGTCGAGATCGCTTTGACCATATCTTTTAAGCCACCCTCAATACGCTTGGCGATTTCAATTTCGCCTTCACGTGTCAAGAGTTCGACAGTGCCCATCTCTCGCATATACATACGAACAGGGTCAGTCGTACGACCAAAGTCGGAATCCACTGTGGTGAGCGCAGCTTCGGCTTCGTCTTCGACATCATCGTCGGAGGTGGCAACCGGTGCGTTCTCACCTAGCAACAGTGTTTCTGCATCAGGGGCTTGGTCATACACGGCAATGCCCATATCGCCAAACGTGCTGATAATGCCATCGATAGCTTCTGCATCGACCAGATCGTCTGGCAGGTGATCGTTAATCTCGCCATAAGTGAGGTAACCACGATCTTTACCGAGCTTGATCAAAAGCTTGAGACGATTACGACGTGCCTCGTATTCTTCAGGCGTAACGGGACCACGTGCAATCAGGTCCTTCGCATCGCCTTTACCGCGTTTACCGCGCTTGACAGGCTTGATGTCTGGAATAACTTCAACTTCGTGCTCACCATCACCGGCATCACCGAAGTCACCATCCCCGTTATTCGGATTTTTGGAAGGACGTCCTGGACGCCGTCCTGTACCGCCGGGCGGGCGTCCCGCTTTCTTGGCGGGGGGCGAACCATCGTCCGGTGCCGGAGCAGGCTTGGACACATCAACTTTGCCGGGAGCCTTAGCGGATACAGGGGCGGCAGGCGCGACACGATCGGGCGCAGGTTTGGCAACCGCGGTCTTACCGGCAGCGGGTTTTGCTACCGGCTTGGCATCGACCACTTTTGGTTCAACTTTTGGGGAGTCCTTCGCGACTGCTTTTGCAACGGGCTTAACTGCAGTTTTGACTGCCGCAGTTTTTGCGACAGGAGCCGGTGTTTTGGCGGGTGTTTTAGCTGGGGCTTTGGATGCTGCTTTTGCAACGCCGACCTTTACAGGCGTCTTGGCGGCAGGTGCTTTGGGCGCAACGGGTTTTGATTTGCTGGGTGAAGCCGACTTCATTGAATCCTTAACTGATTTAGCGGCAGGTTTTGCCGTTTTTGAAACAGGCTTTGCCGCTGAGGGCTTAGCCGCTGGTTTATTCGGTTTGGCAGCAGTCCCCTTACTGGGCTTGGCCACTGGCTTTGCCGCGGGCTTGCTTGCCTTGGGGGATTTGGCTGACGACTTCGGCACAGGTTTCGCCGCTTTTGCTGCGGGCTTTTTTGCCGCTGGCTTGACGGCCGCTTTGGGTTTAGGCTTTGCGGCTGCCAGAGATGTTTTTTTGCCAACGTGCTGAGTCATGATTGCTCTTGTCTGAGTTGTCTGTGAGATGTGCCGAGAAAGCCTTTGATTTTAACCGAATCAGCTAGCCTTCACTGATTCGATTACCTTTATTAGACGGGAGATGCGTCCAGAAAGTTCCTGATAATTTTGCTGAGATTGCAAATTATTTAAACCTTGTGCAATTAATGCCTCTTGCTCAGCCTTCAAACTCTCTAATTCGATACGGCGGACTGCATCTTCCCATTCTGCCTGAGGGTTGGGCAAGGTTTCCTGAGCCATCAAGTCGGCCGCAACCGACGCCAGCAACACACCAAGATCAGCCCCTGGGTCTGCCACTTGTATGAGAGCCCCCACGTGGCGCGCTCCAGTGGCCTGAGCCAACACGATTAACTCTCGTACCATCTCTAAGTTGGGGCCTCGATGGAGAATCTCAAGCTGTTGCTCGCCTAAATCATCAATCAGCTCCGGGTGCGTCAAAAACAAGCGCAGCAATCGCCGAGCAAGCGGTGTCACTGAACGCCTGCTGGTTCCAACCGCAGGGCCCCCTCGTTGCCGAGCGTTTGAACGCCCACCGAAGGACTCGCGCCCACCAAGGGGCTCACCCCGATAGGCACCCGCCTCAGCAGGGTCCTGCCCACGTGCCGCTTCTTGCTCTGGGTTGCGATTCCCTGTCGGGTAGCCTGTGCGGTCAGAGCCAAAACGTGCCCCACCCGCATCGGGCAAGCCGGCCATCGTAGGGGGCGGCAGCTGGGCCATTAACTGAGCCAACTCTTCCGGCGTCAGTTGCACCAGCCGCGCCAGTTCGTTCTGCAATTGAATTTTGAGCGTTATAGCCGGCACCTGCGCAAGCAGTGGGCGCGCCTCATGCACCAGCGCCGAACGCCCCTCCACCTCTTTAACCGAATGCCGCGAGGCCAACTCATTCAGAAAGAACGTCGACAACGCATCCGATTCCTTGAGGCAAGCACGAAACGCTTCTTCGCCAAATTCCCGGATATAACTATCTGGATCGTGCTCTGTTGGTAAAAATAAAAACCGGATAGAAATATCATCACGCAGCAAGGGAAGACATGCCTGCAAGGCGCGCCAGGCGGCACGCTTACCAGCAGAGTCACCATCAAAACTAAATATTATTTTGTCGCTTGCGCGCAATAACTTCTGAATATGCGTGGGTGTCGTGGCCGTACCCAAGGTGGCCACCGCATTCCGCACACCAAGCTGGGCAAGCCCAACCACATCCATATAGCCCTCAACGACGATCACCGCCCCTTCAGAGCGGATCGCAGCACGGGCCTCAAACAGACCGTAGAGCTCATTACCCTTAGAAAAAACCGGGGTCTCAGGGGAGTTAAGGTACTTGGGCTCACCTTTTCCGATAATGCGTCCGCCAAATCCAACAATCTCGCCCTTCACGTTACGAATCGGAAACATGACACGTTCGCGGAAGCGGTCATAACGCCGACCGTCTTCTGACTCGATCACAAGACCGGACTCGACAAGGATTGGATCGTCGTAGTGGGGAAAAACCTTTGACAAGGCCTGCCGATCAGCACTCGCCCACCCTAGCCCAAACTCTTTCGCGATGATTCCAGTCAGACCGCGCTGTTTGAGATAGCGAATGGCCGCGGGGCTGTCACGAAGTTGAGCCAGATAATGCTTTTGGGCGGCATCGAGCGCTTTAGTGTGTTGGGACACCTCTTCACGCCGACGGGCCGTTGCAGCCTGCTGACCAGGGCTGCGATTTTCTTCAGGTACCGTCATCCCGATGGCGCCCGCAAGTGTGCGCACCGCCTCAGGAAAACTCGCGCCCGTGTGTTCCATCAAGAACGTGATGGCACTACCATGGGCTCCGCAACCGAAACAGTGATAGAACTGCTTAGTTGGGCTAACAGTAAATGAAGGGGATTTTTCGTTATGAAAGGGGCACAAACCGAGAAGGTTAATACCGCCTTTCTTTAACTGAACATACCGTCCGACCACATCCGCGACGTCAACGCGGTTAAGGAGATCCTGGATAAAGGAATCTGGGATCAACGATCAGACCATACGTGATCGGCGCAAGAGCTGCGCCGAGGATTAGTACATGCGCGGAGGCAATTGCTGGCTGCGGATGCGCTTGTAATGACGCTTAACGGCTGCAGCCTGCTTGCGCTTGCGCTCAGCAGTGGGTTTTTCGTAGAACTCGCGAGCACGCAACTCAGTCAACAGACCGGTTTTTTCGATGGTGCGCTTGAAGCGACGCAGTGCGGCTTCGAAGGGCTCGTTTTCTTTCAGACGAACGATAGGCATAGGATGCTTGACGTAAAAATAACAACGGTTAAACAGCAAAATAGCCTGTCATCATAGCATGAAACCGCTAATTTCGCAGGGGTTAAGACCACTTTTTGACTAAATCCTGCACATCCATCTCGTCATAGGCCTCAAAGGGCTGATGAATCCAGGGATTATGGTCCAGTTTTTGCACAAAATAATCAGGTGTAACCACCGAGTGCGCTTTGTACCAAAGCACGGCAGAGCGCAATTCGGTGATCGACGGATAGGTTCGTAACAAGTGTGCTCGGATCAGATCGAAGGTTTGCCCAGAATCGACCATATCATCAACGATCAAAATCCGGCCAGTCAAGGTTCCATTCGCCATCGTCACAAAAGGCGCTATGGCCAGACTACCTTGCTTCGTACCCGCCTCTTCCCGGTAGCTGCTCGTAGCGAGTGTCGCCAGAGGTCGATCAAATACACGCGAGAAAATATCCCCAACGCGCATCCCACCGCGCGCCAGACAGAGGATCTGATCGAACTCCCAGCCAGACTGGTGTACCTGGACGATCAACTGCTCGATCAAACGATGATACTGATCCCAATCCACCCACAGGTCGGTGTTGCTTTGTTCGGCTGAGCTCATCAGGACTTAAAAGGATGACGCAACAAAATGGTTTCGTTTCGATCGGGCCCTGTCGAAACCATATCGATCGGCACGCCACAGACCTCGGACATTCTGTTCAAGTAACGTTGCGCGTTAAGAGGAAGCTTATCAAACTGTGTCACCCCTACAGTGGACTCTGTCCAGCCGGGCATCTCTTCGAGAATAGGCTTAGCACGCGCAACCGCTGCTGCACCATAAGGCAGCACATCACATGGCTCACCGTCCAACTCGTACCCAACGCCCATCTTCAATACTGGCAAGCCGTCCAGTACATCAAGCTTGGTAATACACAAGCCAGAAATACCATTCAATCGAACTGAACGTTTAAGCGCCGCACCATCAAACCAACCACAGCGACGGGGGCGACCCGTAACTGAACCGAACTCTTTACCCACACTCGCAAGGCGCGCACCGGTCTCATCCAATAACTCAGTCGGAAAAGGCCCCGAGCCCACGCGCGTTGCGTAGGCCTTTGTAATGCCGAGTACATAGTTCAAGGTTTGAGGGCCTACACCCGCACCGGCCGCGGCTGCCCCGGCAATACAGTTGCTGCTGGTGACGTAGGGATAAGTGCCGTGATCTACGTCAAGCAAAGCACCTTGCGCACCTTCAAACAACAGATTTTTCCCGGCCTGCTGGGCAGCAAACAAAGCACTGCTGACGTCACCCACCATCGGTGCAATAGCAGGCGCCAACGCCATGGCTTGGTCAACAACCTCATCAATCGCCACAGCCTTAGCACCAAGATACTGCGTCAGAACAAAGTTGTGCAAATCAAGCACTTCTTCGACTTTTGCGCGGAACCCGACGGGATCGAACAAATCCTGCACACGCAACGCACGCCGTGCGACCTTATCCTCGTAGGCGGGTCCGATGCCGCGACCAGTCGTCCCAATCTTTGCATCACCACGACGCGCCTCGCGGGCCTGATCGAGGGCAACGTGATAGGGCAGAATCAAAGGACATGCTTCGGAAATCTTTAAACGCGATCGCACATCTAAGCCAGCTGCTTCGAGCTCGGCGATTTCTTTGAGCAGTGCTTCGGGGGACAGCACAACACCGTTACCGATGTAGCAGGTGACCGAGGGATGCATGATGCCCGATGGGATGAGGCGCAGAATAGTCTTCTTGCCATTCACCCATAGCGTATGCCCAGCATTGTGACCACCTTGAAAGCGCACGACTCCGTGCGCTGACTCAGCCAACCAGTCAACAATTTTGCCCTTGCCTTCGTCACCCCATTGGGTGCCGATCACTACGATGTTCTTGCTCATATCACAAAGAAAAATCAGTTAAGTTTTGAACTAACGTTCTCACCGAGAGTTCACCGCAAAGCTATGCAGTGAATGGCCTCGGGGCCTATAAAACCTGTTGCACAACCCATTGACCATCGAGCAAGACAAGCTGTCGGTCAAACATAAATTCATCATGCGTAGCAACCTCGCCAGGAAAGACCTGAACGACAATATTGCCAGTCTGGCGCAGAGCGTAAATAGCCTGTCGCAATGCTGCATCTTGTCCTGCCGGCGCACGAATTGCTGGTGCTGGGCGCGCAGGTACCAAACCATCTACAAGCTTTCGTAGATCCAGACTAAAGCCCGTTGCGGGACGTGCGCGTCCAAAGGCGCGGCTCACGTCGTCGTAACGTCCGCCTTGTACGATCGCATCGTGCCAGCCTTGTGCATAAACGGAAAAAGTTACGCCCGAGTGATAGCCATATGTGCCTACATCCGCCAGATCAATACCGACAGATACATCATCGAGCGCACCCAGCAGGTGCTCGAGTGTGTCTAGCGCCGCAACAACACCAGGCAAACGCGGAAGCTCTTTGCGCGCGCGCTCAAGCACCGTTAAATCGCCATAGAGCTGAGGCAAACGGACCAATGCCCCAACCGTTGCGGGCAATAAGGCGTCGCTGCCCGTACCTAACTGTGTCAACCCAGGTAGGTCTTTATCACGCAGCAACGCCATGATCTCGTCCGCACGAGACACAGCCTTAGGATCTGTTTCAATCAAACTGCGCACCAGACCTGCATGACAAAGATCAAGGCGCAAAGTCTGGACTCCGGCCAACCGCACGCTATCAAGCGCTAAATGAATAATCTCGAGGTCCGCCTCGAACCCAGCGTGGCCGTATATCTCAGCCCCGATCTGGAGCAGCTCACGGTTTGCGAGCAAGCCGGCGGGACGAGCATGTAACACGGGGCCGCAGTAACACAAGCGCGTGACGCCTAACCGATTGAGCAAATGGGCATCAATGCGAGTGACTTGCGGTGTCATATCTGCGCGGATCCCTAAGGTGCGACCAGATAACTGGTCCACCAACTTGCTGGTGCGCAGATTCAGGTCGCTGCCCGTGCCGGAAAGCAGCGACTCAATGTATTCGACCAAGGGCGGCGCGACCAGCTCGAAGCCGTAGGTACGGAACGAGTCAAGTAGTATGCGTCGCAGGTCTTCGATGCGTCGTGCCTCGGCTGGCAACATATCAGCCAGACTTTCGGGCAGCAACCAATTGCCTTTCATAAAACGAATACCCAAACAAAAGCGGCTTGGGGCGTAAGCCCGGCAAGCCGCCAGAACAATCGATAAAGCTTACAGCGCATTATACCTATTATGTGCGCTCTGTTTGGACAAACGAAAAGGGGGCTAAAGCCCCCTTTTCTACTTACCCGAAGATGACTTTAAGTACTTGAAAAAGTCGGAGCTCGGGTCAACGACCAAGACATCACCAGGCTTACCAAAAGATGCTTTGTAACCCTCTAAGCTCTTGTAAAAGCTGTAGAAGCCAAGATCTTCGCCATAGGCTTTTGCGTAAATCCCTGCAGCTTGGGCATCGCCCTCGCCCATGATGGCTTGAGCGCGACCGTACGCTTCAGCGACAATCTGCTCACGCTGACGATCCGCTTCAGCACGGATTTTTTCGCCCTCGGCTGCACCAATTGAACGTTGCTCGTTAGCGACTCGAATTCGCTCAGACTCCATCCGCCGATACACGGACTCAGCAATTTCTGGCGCAAACTCAATACGCTTGAGGCGCACGTCTACGATCTGTACCCCCAGCCCTTCGGCACGTTTTGCTACGTTGGTGAGCACTTCTTGCATGATGACATCACGCTCTAATGAAACCACATCTTTCACCGTGCGCACGTTGACCGAAGCGTTCAATGCGTCGCGGATCTGCGCCTGCAGACGCTCACGCGCTGCGCGCTCATTGCCACCGAAGGTCACGTAATACAACCTCGGATCCACAACGCGCCACTTCACAAACGAATCGATAAGAAGGTTCTTCTTTTCCGAGGTTTGAATCCGCTCGGCTTCTTGCAAGTCGATCGTCAACAAACGCTTATCAAGAGTAACCACATTTTGAAGAGGCGGTGGCAGTTTGAAATAGAGACCAGGCTCAGAAATAACTCTCTTGACCTCACCTAATGCAAACACCAGAGCGTAGTCGCGTTCGCGCACGACAAACACCGACGAGGAAAAAGCGACGACCGCAATAACTAAAGCGATCAACAGGGGAAGTAATCTATTCATGATCGATCCTCTGCTTAGCGACTGCCGCGATCACGCGTCAGTGTGTTGGTGGGACCTTGCGCCGCCGGACGCTGTGCGGGAGCGGGCGGAACAAAAGGTGGTGGCATAACCGGAGCGGTAGACGGCATCGAAGGCGCTGTCACGGGACGCGCTGCGCCCTGTGCCGCTTGCTGAGCCAACTTATCCAGCGGCAAATAAAGCATGTTGGTCGACCCCTTGGTATCCACCAATATTTTGCTTGCACTGGTGTACATCTGTTGCATCGTCTCCAGATACATACGTTCACGAATCACCAAAGGCGATTTTTTGTATTCCGCTAAGACGCTTGTAAAGCGTGCAGCGTCACCCACCGCATTACCGACGATACGTGCACGGTAGCCTTCTGCTTGCTCAAGCATCCGTGAAGATTGTCCGGCAGCCATCGGAACGATTTGATTACGATAGGCTTGCCCTTCGTTGATCTGACGTTCGCGATCTTGCCCTGCTTTCACCGCGTCATCAAATGCCGCTTGAACCTGCTCCGGTGGCTGTACGTTTTGGATGGCCACGCTACTAACTTGAACACCCGTTTCGTAACGATCTAGGATCTGTTGCATCAGCTTTTGTACATCCACTGCAACAGCAGTACGTCCCTCGTAAAGGACAACATCCATCGGACGTTTACCTACAACTTCCCGCATTGCGGTCTGTGCGGCTTGACGCACCGACTCGTCTGGATCTTTGGTCTTAAAGAGATAGTCTGGCGCGCCGTCAGCACGCAGACGATATTGCACAACGAATTGAACATCAACAATGTTCTCGTCATCAGTCAACATCAAAGATTCGGGCAACACACGATTGCGCGCCGTGCTGCGAAAACCCACTTCGAACGTCCGCAACTGGGACAGATTGACGATTTCGTGAGCCTGAATCGGGAAAGGCATACGCCATTGGAAGCCAGCCAAGGCCGTCGACTTGTATTTACCGAACTGGGTCAAGACCGCGACCTGACCTTCCTGAACAATAAAAAAGCCGCTCGCCAACCACAAGGCCAACGCAGCAGCAGCGATTACACCCAGACCAATTTTAGATTGGCGAGGCGTTGGGCCGCTCGGTCCCTGCGAAGGAGCTCGATTGCCGCCACCTTGTTTGCGACCAAACAAACCGCCCAAACGCTCACTGAAATCTCGCCAAACTTGGTCCAAGTCTGGGGGGCCATTTTGTTGTGACGGACGACGGGGCGGCTGATTCCCGTCTTTGGGAGGCTCATTGCCCCCACCATTCTGGCCACGGCCCCAGCCGGGATCATTCAGGTTGAATATTCTGGTTAGAAATCGCATTGTTATCCGAAAGTAAAGCAAATTGACTGATTGCTTCGCGTAAGCCACCTAGGCCGTCGCGTTGCTGGGCACTTAAAAACACACGGCAAATCGTACCATGCTCATCTTGCTCGACCCGCGGCTCAAGCCCTACCAGGTCGATCTTGTTGTAGACCAAGATACAAGGGATATCCGCTGCGCCGATCTCCCTTAAAACCTTGTTCACTTCGTGAATCTGCTCATCGCGCTGAGGGCTTGCGGCATCAACAATATGCAGCAATAAGTCCGCGTGAATGGCTTCTTCGAGCGTTGCTCTAAAAGCGGCGATCAGTGTAGTGGGTAAATCGCGAATAAAGCCCACAGTATCCGAGAGGGTAATTTGCCCTGCCCCCTCAATCCATACGCGTCGCGTTGTCGTGTCAAGCGTGGCAAAGAGCTGGTCCGCGGCATAAGCACCTGCTCGCGTCATCGCATTAAATAACGTTGATTTACCTGCGTTGGTGTAACCCACCAACGATACAGAAAGTGTCGCACCGCGAGCACGAGAGCGACGCTGTGTGGTGCGTTGCCTCTGGACACGTTCGAGTCGCTCGCGTAATACCCGCACTTTGGCGCCGATCATCCGGCGATCCATCTCGAGCTGGGATTCGCCCGGACCTCGCATTCCGATGCCACCGCGCTGACGCTCGAGGTGGGACCACATTCGCGTCAATCGTGTAGACAGGTGCTGTAACTGAGCAAGCTCGACTTGAAGCTTTCCCTCATGGCTTTTGGCACGCAGTGCAAAAATATCCAAAATTAGAGCGACGCGATCAACCACACGCAAATTAAATTGCCGCTCTAGGTTGCGCTGCTGGGCCGGAGACAAAGGCTGGTCAAACAAGACCACTTCAGCTTCGCCCTGTTCGGCAAGCAGGACACCTTCCTGCACCTTGCCCGACCCAATGAAGTAGGCTGCGTCAGGACGCTGACGCCGAGCCTTAAGCGTACCGACGAGCACAGCCCCGGCACCAGTCGCCAACATTTCGAACTCTTGTGCATGTGCCTGATAATCTGGCGAACCAAGGTCGACGCTAACAATCAACGCACGCATGCGCTGACTCCGGACGAGTTATTCAGCAGCAGTTTCGCCAACGCCCTCTGTGGGCAGACTGACAGCGCGTGCAGGTACTACTGTCGAGATTGCGTGCTTGTACACCATTTGGGTTACCGTGTTGCGCAGTAGAACAACGTACTGGTCGAAGGACTCGACCTGACCCTGGAGTTTGATCCCATTCACCAGATATATAGACACTGGGATGTGCTCTTTACGCAAAGCGTTCAAGAAGGGATCTTGCAAAGTTTGCCCTTTGTTGCTCATTGGCAGGCTCCTTATATTGTTGTTAGCGACTACGCCTCACCTAAGCTGCGTTGTGCGACGAAATCTTAAGTAATACTCTACAGGGTTTTCCCTCGGGATGCTAGTGACATACACAAATTATTACTAAATATACTCACTAAAGCTCACTTACACTTTACATGATTAATATATATTTAAATCAATAACTTATAATTATATTTTAATAAATTACTTTAATATTTCTCGACAAGCAGCTACCAATTGATTGCACTGCTCATCTGTTCCGATCGTGATACGCAGATGATTCGAGATGCGCGGAAGCTTGAAATGTCTCACGAGAATATGACGGGCCCGCAAGGCACTCGCCAACGATTCACCAGTATGCGCCGGATGGCGTACAAAAATAAAGTTTGCCGCCGAGGGCAACACCACGAAGCCCAAGCTTTGTAAATCGCGCGTGAGTGCTTCTCGGCTGCGTACCACCGCATCGCGCGCCTGTTCAAAGTAAATCTGATCCTCCACTGCCGCCTGTGCCCCAGCTAGCGCAAGTCGATCAAGTGGGTATGAGTTAAAGCTATTCTTAACTCTGTCTAGACCCTGAATCAGATCAGGATGTCCAAGTGCAAATCCTACGCGCAAACCAGCAAGTGAGTAGGCTTTGGACATGGTGTGCACGACAAGCAAGTTAGGGTAGCGGGCGATGAGTCCCGCCGCAGTTTGCGCACCGAAGTCAACGTAAGCCTCGTCCACCACCACCACAATATCCGGGTTACCCGCTATCACGCGTTCGATCTGGGTCAGAGGCTGGGCAATCCCAGTGGGTGCATTAGGATTTGGAAAAATAATCCCACCCGCTTTTGCTTGCCCATCGGGTAGATAGTCTTGCACCCGAATTTTAAATTCCTCATCCAGAGCAATGGCCTTATAAGCAATCTCATAGAGTCCGCAATACACCGGATAAAAACTATAGGTGATGTCCGGAAACAAAATCGGCGCTTCATGCTTGAGTAGGGCATGAAACGCATGACCTAACACTTCATCCGATCCGTTGCCGACAAACACATGCGCGGCAGTCAAACCAAAACGTCTCGCAATAACCTCGCGCAGTTCTTGCGCCGTAGGATCGGGATACAAACGCAGGTTGTCATTGGTTTGCCCAGCGATAGCCGCCAATACCTTAGGCGATGGCCCATAGGGATGCTCGTTTGTATTGAGCTTAATCAGATTTTGAACGCGCGGTTGTTCACCGGGCACATAGGGCTCTAACTTGGATACTAGGCTATTCCAGAAACGACTCATAAGGGCTCGCTGTTAGCGCGTTAACATTAATTATCAGCGTAAGGGTTGTACGACGACTTGAATTCAATACGCAAAGGTGTACCAGCTAATTCGAAGGCATCTCGAAAGCGCCCTTCAAGATAGCGCCGATAAGAATCCGAGATCGCATCAAGCGCATTACCGTGGATGATGATGAGAGGAGGATTCTGCCCACCCTGGTGCGCATAGCGCATTTTGGGGCGGAAGATACCTCTACGGGGTGGTGGTTGTTGCTCAATCGCAGCTTGTAACTCACGTGTCAGGCGCGGCGTTGACAACTTGGTGAACGCGGCGGCATGCGCGGCGTTCACCGAGCGCAAAACGGTATTAATCCCCTGACCGCGCAAGGCCGAAATGGTATGCACGCGTGCAAAAGAAAGAAATCGTAACTTACGATCGAACTCGCGTTGGATGCGTTCACGATGCTCAGAATCGAGCCCATCCCATTTGTTAATTGCAACCACTAGCGCACGCCCAGTCTCGAGAATAAAACCTGCGATGTGCGCATCCTGCTCAGATACTTCCTGCTGAGCGTCAATCATCAAGAGCACGACATTACTCGCTTCGATTGCTTGCAGTGTTTTAATCACTGAAAATTTTTCGATCGCCTCAAAGACCTTGCCACGCTTGCGCAGACCGGCCGTATCAATCAGCGTGTACTGTTTGCCACCACGATCGAACTCAATCTCGATCGCATCACGTGTGGTTCCAGGCATGTCAAACGCAATCACCCGCTCTTCACCGAGCAGTGTGTTGATCAAGGTGGACTTTCCAACGTTGGGCCTACCCACAATTGCTAGCTTAATGCGGTGATGAATAACAGGTTCTATCGCATCAGCCGTATCACTCGCTAACGCATCAGGACTTGGCTCAGTCTCATCAGCCTCATAAACCTCGTCCTCAACTTTCTCGCCGAGTCCCTCAAGAGCGTGTTCAATCAAATCTGCAATGCCATCCCCATGGGCGGCTGAGATAGGGCAAGGCAATCCAAGCCCCAGCTCGTGAAACTCCGCTACGGCGCTGCCATGTTGCATCCCCTCCGCTTTATTGACGCACAGGACAACTTTTTGTCCGAGCTTACGCAAGAGGCGCGCAATATCGTGGTCGTGTGCATTCAAACCGGCACGGGCATCCACCAAAAACACAACGACATCAGCTTCTGCAATCGCCTGCTTGGTCTGGCGTGCCATTTGGTGCAAGATCCCTGACTTCGCAACTGGCTCAAAACCACCGGTATCGACCACGATAAACGGCGTATCCCCAACGCGACCTTCCCCGTAATGACGGTCGCGGGTCAAACCAGAAAAGTCGGCAACCAACGCCGAACGCGAACGCGTGAGCCGATTAAATAGTGTCGACTTTCCAACATTCGGGCGTCCTACAAGGGCAACGACAGGTTTTACAGACACAATATTTATTTCAACACAATCAAAACAAGAGAACCGTCGCCGGTCTTAACGAGCACACCCTGCGGTGTCGCGATCAGAGGAGCGCTAATCTTGCCTCCCCCAACGGCTATGCGGGCGAGTAAACGTCCATCATCCGCAGCCATGAAATGTACATACCCATCGTAATCACCGACAGCCACCGCACTGCCGAATACAGCGGGGCTTGTTAACTGCCGATAACGCAACGCATCTTGCGTCCAGTTCAACTTTCCATCTTTCAACGCAAAAGCAGATACCGCATCAGATTGACTTGGGCTGTAAGCCTGATTGGCGTCTATTGTTAGACCGACCGCACTAGAAAAGTTCTTGCTCCAGATGGGACGGCCTCCAGAGGCCAAATCGAAACACAGAATACGACCTTGAAAGGCAACGGCACACAAAATTGGGGGTGCAATAACGGGCAAGCCAACGACGTCATTGACGCGCTCTAGGTCCGTTGCTCCTTTAGGCGAAGCAACAATACCTTCCCACTGCACATCTCCTGACACGGCATTAATCGCGATCAACTTGCCGCCGGGAATTCCAGTGATAATCAAACCATCAAACAAAGCAATTCGCGCCGGGGCACGCAGAGCCAGTGCCGGACCAGGACGTTGGACATTCCAGATGCGATCGCCCGTCTCTGCATTGAAAGCCTGAATCCGATAGTCACCGCTGCGTACCACTACAACACCGTAACCAACCACGGGCGGCACCGACACATCGCTTGTGGCCTTGGAGCGCCATTTCACAGCACCTGTGTCATCCAGCGCAATCACTGTGCCATCCCGCGCGACGACCGCCGTAGTTTTTCCATCACTACCCACCCCAGCAGTCAGACGCAGGTCGAGCTTCGTCGTCCAGAGAACGCTACCATTACTTAGGTCATATTTGCCTACAGCACCATTGCTCGCAGCGCCGTACACTGCGGAACCAACAATGGCTGGAGCAAAGCCAATTCCCGAACCGCTGCCAACTTGTATCTTCCACCCGACCTGGACAGCAAGCCCAGCCGGATACGTTGTCAGCACTGAGGGCTTGTATCGTCCATCATCGCCGGTAATGAGGGCACATCCAGTCAACGCTGCAAAAAAGCACGCTGCGGCACCCAAACGAACCAAACGAGTTGTGAACGAAAAATTCATCTTAGGCTCCTAGCGCATCTAACTTGAGCTTGACAATCGGGGTCAAAGGATTGATCGCTCCTAGCAACTCAATCGCCTGATTCCAGGCGCTACGCGCCTCAGCGCTTTTCCCTTGTGCGGCCAGGATGTCACCACGTCTATCGGCGTAAAGTCCTGCAAAAGAGGCAGCGGGGTCTGTCAACTGCGCCATGGCCGCATCGAACTCTTTTTGTTCAAACAGCAAACCGGCCAATCGTAGTTTAGCCACGGGCACCAGCGCTGCATGTTTGGACTTCACCAACCATTCAAGCTGTGAGCGTGCCGCGACCAAGTCATTACGCTCGGCCAGTGACGAAGCAGCAACGAGTGCGCCGCGCGCAGCATAATCAGTGCCAGCATAATCCGCACGTAAAGTTTGCATCGCTGCATTGATACGCGCAACCGACTCATCCCCTTTTTGGCGGCCAGCCTCTTCAAGCGCCTCGAAATAGCCTCGGGCCTGCACGGCTTGATTGCCCTCGTACCACTGCCATCCGCGCCAGCTTCCGGCAACGGCAGTCGCGATAACCAGCAAGGTCACGACCAACGTGCCATATTTGTTCCACCAAGCCTTGAGCTGGTCTAGTTGTTCTTGTTCGTCAAGATCGTAAGCCATACTTATTTAACCTTCTCTTTCAAAAAAGCCACTAAATTATCCAGTGACACTTGTTGCTGTTCTGTCGGTGCGTTTGTACCCTGGGCGCGCAACATCTTGACTGACGCCACGCCTGCCGCCAACTCGTCATCCCCAAGAATAACCGCAATCGCCGCACCGCTTGTATCAGCCCGCTTGAATTGCGCCTTAAAGCTCCCTGCACCCGCGTGTACGATCGTTGAAATTCCAGCGTCACGCAGCGCTTCAGCCAGAACGGCAGCGCGACGCTGTGCCGACTCCCCTTGATGCACAAAATAGACCTCGCATTCACTTTGCGACGTTTCAGGTTGATACTGCCCCCATAAGTCCAACAAACGCTCCATGCCGATTGCAAAACCTACCGCTGGGGCGGGCTTACCACCGACGAGTTCAATCAAGCCGTCGTAACGCCCACCGCCACATATGGTAGCTTGCGCGCCCAGCTTATCTGTCACCCACTCAAAGACCGTTAGGTTGTAATAATCCAACCCTCGCACCATGCGTGGGTTAATTCGGTAAGCAATCCCTGCGTCCTGCAAACGTGCACAAACGCCCTCGAAGTGCGCACGCGACTCGTCGCCAAGGAAATCAAACAACTTGGGCGCGGCATCTGCCATCGCCTGCATTGCAGGATTTTTTGTATCCAACACACGCAAAGGGTTTGTATACATGCGACGCAGGCCGTCTTCGTCTAGTACGTCTTTGTGTGCCTCTAAGTGCTGAACCAAAGCTGCACGGTGGGCCGCACGTTCCTGAGTTTGCCCCAAAGAGTTCAGTTCGAGCTTGACATCCTGTATTCCCAACGAGGACCACAAGCGTGCCACCATAACAATCATCTCAGCGTCGATATCGGGACCAGCCAAACCAAGCGCTTCAACGTCAATTTGATGAAACTGACGGTAACGCCCCCGTTGAGGACGCTCGTGCCTAAAGACAGGCCCCATCGCATAGACACGCTGGGGACGGTCATAGATGAGATTATGTTCAATGGTTGCGCGCACCATGCCTGCGGTGAATTCAGGGCGCATTGTCAGCGACTCGCCATTAAGCGCATCGGTAAAGCTGTACATCTCTTTTTCGACGATATCGGTCACTTCGCCTATGCCGCGCGTGAAAAGCCGCGTGTGCTCAAGGATAGGAGTACGCATGTTGCGATACCCATAGGCACGCATCCAGGCGCGCACATACTCCTCGAGCGATTCCCAGCGTGCACCAACCCCAGGCAGTGCATCATTCATGCCACGAATGGCCGTAACTTTTGTAAACGCTTGTGTCATAAATAAATTCAGTTAGTACTCGTCGCCGCGCGTGCTGAACCGTAACGACGTGCGACATACTCTTGAACAATCACTTGGAATTCTTCGGCGATATGATCGCCCTTCAGGGTCACGGTACGCTCACCATCAACAAAGACTGGCGCCGCAGGTACTTCGCCGGTTCCGGGCAAACTGATACCAATATCGGCATGACGACTCTCACCGGGCCCGTTCACCACACACCCCATGACCGCGACATTCATCGCCTCAACGCCAGGATATTGCTTTCTCCAGCTTGGCATCTGGTCGCGCAAGTACGTTTGAATACGATCAGCTAATTCCTGGAACACCGTGCTGCTGGTTCGGCCACAGCCAGGGCACGCAATCACCATTGGGGTAAAAGCCCTGAGTCCCATCGTCTGCAATATTTCCTGACCGACGACAACCTCGCGCGTGCGATCCCCGCCGGGTTCTGGAGTCAGGGAAATACGAATCGTGTCGCCAATCCCTTCTTGCAACAGGACGCTTAATGCGGCCGTCGAGGCCACAATTCCTTTGCTACCCATTCCGGCTTCAGTCAAGCCAAGATGTAATGGATAATCGCAACGCGAAGCGAGGTCTCGGTAGACCGCGATCAGATCTTGTACATGGCTTACCTTACAAGACAAGATGATGGCGTCGCCAGGCAATCCAAGTTCTTCAGCGCGTTGTGCGTTACTAATCGCAGAAACAACCAAGGCATCACGCATCACAGCTTGTGCATCGCGGGGCTTGGCAAGCTTGCTGTTTTCATCCATCATGCGCGCAAGCAACTCGTGATCGAGGCTGCCCCAGTTTACGCCGATGCGGACAGGCTTTTGATGCCGGCATGCAACCTCGATCATCTGGGCAAAATTGTCATCGCGGCGCTTACCACCCCCCATATTGCCGGGATTGATTCGGTATTTCGACAGAGCCTGCGCGCATTCTGGAAACTGTGTCAGTAGCTTGTGGCCGTTATAGTGAAAATCGCCGCATAACGGGACCGATATACCCATGCGGTCGAGTTGCTCGCGTATAGCCGGCACTTCTTTAGCCGCCTCAGGCGTGTTAACAGTGATACGGACAATTTCTGAGCCAGCGAGTGCCAGTTCCTTGACTTGAATAGCGGTCGCAATCGCGTCGGCAGTATCTGTATTGGTCATCGACTGAACCAAGACAGGAGCCGTCCCGCCGATTAGCGTTCGAGTCGCCCCCCAGGACACGGCTACCGTGCGGGTGGGATGACGCTTTACAACGCCTGGCTGAGAATCCAAGTCAAACGTACTCATTTCAACCACCCTTCTAGCCAAACGGGGATCCAAGAAGCAGGCAAAACATCGTGGCTCAAAGCGACTACAGCGGCAACAAGTACAACGGCTGCGATAAGGACCCACCAAAACCAAGAAGCCGAGGGTCGCAGTGTGGGGGTCGTTTGGCTCTCCAAGGTCCGTGTGGAATTGTGGTTACCTATTCCGCCCTCAACTTCTCCGACGTAAACACGCAACGTGTCCTCAAGTGGTTTGGAGTCAATACCCAACAACTTTGTGTAATTTTTGATGAGGCTCTTTAGACCCAACCCTTTGGGGAGTTCGGCAAAGCGCTCCGATTCAAGCGCCTCGATGTAGCGTGCTGGGAATTTCAATCTAGCAGCGACGTCCTCAAGGGATAGTCCCTTGGACACACGCACTGCTCGCAACGACACAGTCGTCGCTGCACGCTCTGCCGGAACAGAGGGTGACTCGACACGAAGCGGACTTCCGAAATCCTCGGCACTCATGCGCGGCTCTCCTTAATGGCAATTGTTTTTTTATGCGCCATTCTTTCACTTAGTTTGGTTCGATCTTTCACTTCACCCGCTAGTTGTCCGCAGGCAGCGTCAATGTCATCACCGCGCGTCTTGCGCACCGTCGTGACGATCCCAGCATCCATCAATTGTTGCGCGAACTCACGAATACGCAAAGCGGACGAGCGCTGAAGCCCGGAGCCAGGAAAGGGATTAAAGGGGATCAAATTAAACTTGCAATGAATCCGCCGAGCAATCTGTATCAGTTCGCGCGCATGCTGATCCAAGTCATTCACACCATCCAACATGACGTACTCGAAGGTGATGAAATCACGCGGCGCAAACTCTAGGTAACGCTCACAGGCTGCGAGCAACTCTTGGAGCGGATATTTTTTATTCAATGGCACGAGCGTGTCACGCAACGCATCATTGGGCGCATGCAAGGACACCGCTAACGCTACCGGACAGTCCTGAGACAAGCGATCCATCATCGGAACCACGCCCGATGTAGAGACAGTCACACGCCGACGCGACAGTCCATAGGCATTATCGTCAAGCATCATCCTTAACGCCGCCAGCACCGGCTCGTAATTAAGCAAAGGCTCGCCCATGCCCATCATCACAACGTTGCTAATCAAGCGCGCGTCTTCCGAGCCCTCTTGCGTGCCAATACGCGCAGAGGCCGTGTCTTGCATCAACTCATGCCTGGCCCACCAAAGCTGACCGATGATCTCGGCGGCTGTCAGGTTACGATTAAAGCCCTGGTGACCGGTCGAGCAAAACGTACACGCAACGTTACACCCCGCCTGACTCGAAATGCACAGTGTGCCGCGGTCATCTTCGGGAATAAACACAGATTCGATTGCATTGCCCTGGCCAACATCGAACAGCCATTTGCGGGTGCCATCTGCTGAGCGGTGCTGCGTCAACACGCCAGGTGCTTGGACGATGCAAGACTCAGACAACTGGGCACGGAAGTCACGTGCCAAGTCGGTCATCAGATCGAAATCACTCGCGCCCCGCTGATGCACCCACTTTTGCAATTGGCGGGCGCGAAATGGCTTACCCCCCCACTGCCCGACCAGCTGGGTCAGTGCCGAAGCGTCGAGCCCAAGCAGATTGATCGGTTCAGGGTGCATGCAGGGTAAGCCACGAGCCAAGCAGCCGGATTAACGGCTGTGGATATTGATTTCAGGGAAGAAGAACGCGATTTCAACGCGCGCGGTTTCAGGCGCATCGGAACCGTGAACGGCGTTCGCATCGATGCTGTCTGCAAAGTCAGCGCGAATGGTGCCTTTGTCGGCCTTCTTAGGATCCGTTGCACCCATCAGATCACGATTTTTTTGAATCGCGTTCTCGCCCTCAAGTGCCTGGACGAAAACCGGACCGGAAATCATGAAGTCGACCAAGTCTTTGAAGAATGGACGTGCGCTGTGGACAGCGTAAAAACGCTCAGCATCGGCACGCGACAACTGCAGCATGCGAGCGGCGATCACTTTTAGGCCAGCGGACTCAAAACGGGCAACAATTTGACCGACGACGTTCTTTGCAACTGCGTCAGGCTTGATAATTGATAGGGTACGTTCAACAGACATGTAAAACTCCAATAATTCTCAATAAAAACAGGGACTTTGCTTGTGCCCACCGTAGCCCACGATTCTAGCACGCCACTAAGTCTCACAACGCCCTAAAATAGAGGGGTTTTGCCAGACTCTGGCCCGGGGCCTAAGACCTTCTCTCAGTGAGCCGCCCCTGCGTCACCCTATTTTTTGTGGATAACTTGATGAATCAGCCCAATACCCTTCCCGATGGGGAACTCTCCAAGAGCTTTGAACCGGCAAACCTAGAGGCCCGCTGGTATGCCGAATGGGAAAAAAGAGGCTATTTTGCCGCGGGTCAGCATGCTCAGGGCGATGCCGCCGGAGCCCCTTATGCCATCCAGTTTCCACCCCCGAACGTCACTGGCACCCTTCACATGGGACACGCCTTTAACCAGACGATCATGGACGGTCTCATCCGCTACCACCGGATGCGAGGTCACGACACGGTGTTCGTGCCGGGCACCGATCATGCCGGGATCGCGACACAGATCGTTGTTGAACGCCAACTCGACGCACAAAAAACCACCCGTCACGATCTCGGGCGTGAGAAGTTTATTGAGAAAGTCTGGGAATGGAAGGAACTCTCGGGCAACACCATCACCAGCCAGGTGCGCCGCCTCGGCGCCTCGGCAGACTGGCCGCGTGAATACTTCACGATGGACAAGCAGATGTCTGCGGGTGTTGTTGAGACCTTTGTTCGCCTCTACAAGCAGGGGCTGATTTACCGAGGTAAACGCCTGGTCAATTGGGATCCAAAGTTACTCACAGCAGTCTCGGACCTCGAGGTGCAATCCGTAGAGACCGACGGGCATCTCTGGCACATCCGCTACCCCTTCGTGGACGGGCCACAAACCATCACCCACGAAGACGGCTCCTCAGAGACCATCACTGGGATGACCATCGCCACAACACGACCCGAAACCATGCTTGCCGACGGCGCGCTTTGTGTGCATCCCGAAGACGAACGCTATAAGCACCTTGTGGGCAAAATGGTCGACCTTCCCCTGTGCGATCGTCAGATCCCGATTATTGCCGACGACTTTGTCGATCGCGCCTTCGGTACGGGCTGTGTCAAGATTACTGGCGCACATGACTTCAACGATTACGCCTGCGCACAACGCCATAACCTGCCGCTGATCGTAATCTTCACGCTCGATGCACGCATTAACGATCAGGGACCCGCCCAGTTCAAAGGCATGGATCGGTTCGACGCTCGCAAAGCCGTCGTCGATGAGCTCGAACAAAAGGGCTATCTGGTCAAAGTCGATGCGCACAAAATGATGCAGCCCAGAGGCGATCGCACGGGCGCTGTGCTTGAGCCGATGCTGACGGACCAGTGGTTCGTAGCCATGAGCAAGCCCGCCCCTGCCGACACACTCCACCCTGGGAAAAGCATCACAGAAGTCGCGCTTGATGTGGTCGCAAAAGGCGACATCCAGTTCTATCCACAGAACTGGACGACCACCTACAACCAATGGCTTGAGAACATTCAAGACTGGTGTATCTCACGACAGCTCTGGTGGGGGCATCAGATTCCGGCCTGGTACGCACCAGACGGTCAAGTGTTTGTCGCACATACCGAGAAAGAGGCGAACGATCAGGCACATGCCGCTGGTGTGACGGGCGCACTTTCGCGCGATCCAGATGTGCTCGACACCTGGTTTTCGTCCGCGCTCGTGCCCTTCACCACGCTGGGCTGGCCGCAAGAAACTCCGGATTACAAGCGCTACCTGCCCTCAAGCGTGTTGGTCACGGGCTTTGACATTATCTTCTTTTGGGTGGCGCGGATGGTCATGATGACGACGCACCTAACAGGCCAGGTTCCCTTCAAGCATGTTTATGTGCATGGACTTATCCGGGATGCGGAAGGCCAGAAGATGAGCAAGTCCAAAGGAAATACGCTAGATCCCGTTGATCTTATCGACGGTGTTGATTTGGATAGCTTAGTGACTAAGCGCACCTTTGGTCTGATGAACCCAAAGCAAGCAGGTTCCATCGAAAAGGCAACACGCAAGCAATTTCCAGACGGAATTCCAGCCTTTGGCGCCGATGCCCTGCGCTTTACGATGGCTGCCTACGCCACGCTCGGTCGAAACATTAACTTTGACCTCAAGCGCTGCGAAGGATACCGAAACTTTTGCAATAAGCTCTGGAACGCAACGCGCTTTGTGCTGATGAACACAGAAGGACAATACCTCACAGCAGCACCGACCAGTGCGCTGAGCTTTGTCGACAAATGGGTTCTGGGCCAACTACAACAACTTGAGCTCGATGTCGCCAAAGGCTTTTCCGATTACCGCTTCGACAATATTGCCAACGCGCTCTATCACTTCGTCTGGGATGAGTATTGCGACTGGTACCTCGAACTCGCAAAGGTTCAAATCCAAACGGGCAACGCTGATCAGCAACGGGCAACGCGTCGCACGCTTATTGAGGTGCTCGAAACAGTCCTACGACTGCTACACCCAATCATGCCCTTCATTACGGAAGAGCTTTGGCAAAAGGTTGCATTGGTCGCTGGATCTCGCACGGCAAGCCAGACCACTAGCGTGTCTGTCCAGCCGTTCCCGCTTGGTGACGCCAGCAAAATTGACGAGGCAGCGACCACGCAACTGAACGCGCTCAAAGCACAAGTAGAGGCTGTGCGTGCGTTACGTGGAGAAATGAATCTGTCTCCGGCCGCACGTATCCCTCTGATTGCTGAGGGCGGGAAAGACCAGCTGGAGCAACACGCACCCTACCTTGCAGCGCTAGCCAAGCTATCAGAAGTTAATGTTGTGGCCACACTACCCGATGACGGCGCACCCGTGCAGGTTGTTGGCAACACGCGTCTTATGCTTAAGGTTGAGATTGATGTCGCTGCTGAAAAGGTTCGCTTGGATAAGGAAATTGCCCGCCTCGAAGGCGAAATCGCCAAGGCGCAAAGCAAACTCACCAACGAGTCTTTCGTTGCACGCGCGCCGGCGGCAGTCGTAGAACAAGAAAAACAGCGTGTCGCGCAATTTGGTGAAACACTCGGGCAAGTGAAAAGCCAACGCGCACGCTTGGGTTAACGCAAGGCACTGCGCAAAGTGAGGATTAGCTCAGTGCGGCCAGAAATTTTTCATCGGCCGCACTGAGCAAACCGCGCGCACGCGCCTGAGCGATCAGGTCAGGACGCTTTTGAAGTGTCAGGATTAGAGACTGCTCGCGGCGCCAGCGTGCAATGAGTGCATGGTTACCCGACATCAACACCGGAGGGACGGGCTCACCGTCGAATACATCTGGTCGCGTGTAGTGCGGGCTATCGAGCAAACCCGACAGCGACTCTTGAAACGAATCCTGCAACGACGAGTCACCGTGATTGAGCGCGCCTGGCAGCAAGCGCACTGCTGCGTCGATCATTGCAAGAGCGGCAATTTCTCCGCCCGACAAGACGAAGTCACCGAGCGACCATTGCGCGTCAACCGTGCGGTGTATGAAACGCTGGTCAATACCCTCATACCGACCACACACAAAAATAGCTCCCTTTGAGGCGGCTAATGTTGCAGCATGCTGCTGACCAAATTTTTCGCCTGCAGGTGACAGCAAAATGACCGGGGCGTCTTCGTCTAAGGCGTCCTGCTTAGCGCGATCATGCCTGACTGCTTGCACGCTCTTGAGTAGGGGCTCGACCATCATGACCATGCCAGGGCCGCCGCCATAAGGACGATCATCCACGGTGCGATGAACATCTTGCGCAGAATCACGCGGATTCCAAGTTCGCAGCGACCAGAGCCCTTGCTTGTGCGCACGACCGGTAATCCCCGAGTCTCTGACCACACCAAACATTTCCGGAAACAACGTAATCGCGTCGATTCGCATACGCAGCACCTTGAAATTAAAGATCAAATGGCCAATCAGTTTCGATGCGGCGTTTTTTGATGTCTACATGTTGCACGTGCGCAGCAACAAAGGGGACCAGCACTTCTTGTGGACGGCCTTTAGCATCAAGCATCGGTAAAGGTGTCTCCTTGGGGTCCGCTTGCAAACCAGCAGAATCGACAAAGCGCTCAACGCGCAAAATGGCATGTGCACCGTTATCAAGCACTTCTTGTACCTGACCCATCAACTTGCCCTCGCTGAACACCTGACAACCCATCAGATCAACCCAGTAGTACTCATCAGATTTCGCTTGCGGGAAATACTCGCGCGATACGTAGATCGTATAGCCCCGCTTCGACTCCGCAGCATCGCGATCTGGCACACCTTCAAGCTCCGCAACAACAGTCAAGCCTTGAGGGCGACACTGTTTCACAGCGTGCGGGATGCAACGAGCCAGAAGCGACGAGGGGATACTGGTACTTGGGGATGAGTCGAGAGGCGCGTTTAGCAGCCCCGTAGGTGGACAAAGCCACCAAACCGGTGCCGCGCGCAATACCGTGCTTTGCGAAGAGTGCGGCTGAGCCTTAACCCAACCGCGCACTCCGTAGGCTGATACGATACGACCTAGCTCAACTAGGTCATTTGGCGCTTTTGCTGCGCCAATATCAGCCATGACGAACAGGCCGGTTCAATTAAGCCGCGGTCGCGACTTTGGCCGAAAAGTCTTTAACCAAACGAGCAACAGCAGGCGACAGTTGTGCGCCAACGCCAGTCCAGTGTTTTACGCGATCAAGCGCAATGCGCAGACGCTCTTCGTTTGCATTAGCAACAGGGTTGTAAAACCCAACGCGCTCAATGAAACGACCATCGCGGCGATCACGGGAATCGGTCGCAACGAGGTTGTAAAAAGGACGTTTCTTGGAGCCGCCACGGGCTAGGCGAATCACCACCATACGTAATCCCTTGAAAATGTTCAATAAAAATGCTCAGCTAGATTGCTGAGATAAGCCCACAAGTATAGCACTAAAGAAGCAAAATGTCCGATGTGGGATATTTATTTGAGCCTGCGGCGCAAGTAATGCGTGACACTCTCGCTCTCGTCGAGCTGCGCCACCAATTCATTGCCAGTTTGGCGACAAAATGCCTGGAAGTCCCGCACGGCACCCCGGTCCGTTGTAATAACCCTTAATACCTCACCGCTTGCGAGTGTCGCGAGCGCCTTTTTTGCTCTCAAAATGGGAAGCGGACAAGCCAACCCTGTTGCATCAACCGTTTGATGCACTTCGCTTGGCACAACACCTACGACAGGCTCAGTCATATATTCGAAACCTCTGTATTAAAGCTTTGCTTCAACCCAAGCTTTAACGCCGGCCAGAGCACCCGGTAGCGCTTGCGCATCCGTACCACCACCCATTGCCATATCTGGTCGACCACCACCTTTACCGCCAATCTGCCCAGCAACAAACCCAACCAGATCACCAGCCTTAACCTTGCCCGACCAGTCTGCAGTAACGCCAGCGACGACACTGATCTTGCCGTCCGCGGAGGTAGCAGCCAAAAGCACCACGGCTGACTTCAACTTGTCTTTCAGTTGATCCACCATACTGCGCAAATCCTTAGGATCGACGCCTTGCACCGAAGTCACCAACAGCTTGACACCTGCTGACAACACAACAGCTTGGTCGCTTAGCGCGTTACCAGCGCTCGAGGCTAGCTTCGCACGCGCTTGTTCCAGCTCTTTTTCAACGGACTTCAATTGGTCTTGCAGCAAGGCGATCCGCTCGGGCAGATCAGCAGGCTGGGTCTTGAGCGCGGAAGCAGCTCTTTGCACTGTGGCATTTAACGCTTGCACCCAAGCCAATGCGTTAGCACCCGTGACGGCTTCAACACGACGCACGCCAGCAGCAACCCCACCTTCGGATACCACCTTGAACAAACCAATATCACCCGTACGGCTGACGTGTGTACCGCCGCACAATTCGCGTGAAAACCCGATATCAAGGACTCGAACGGTATCTCCGTATTTTTCACCAAACAAGGCCATCGCGCCGCCCTTGACCGCATCGTCATAACTCATGACCTGAGCATTAGCGGCTTGGTTTGTCAGGATTTCAGCATTAACAATTTGCTCAACACGTTGAATATCTGCATCAGACATTGGCGCGTCATGTGCGAAGTCAAAACGGGTCTTATCCCCATCCACGAGCGAACCACGCTGCTGCACATGCCCACCGAGCACCTCGCGCAGCGCTTTATGCATCAAGTGCGTGGCAGAGTGATTTCGAATCGTTCGGGCACGCTGCTCTGCATCAACCGTTGCCAGCAGAGGCATTCCTACCGTCAGCTCGCCAGTTTGCACGCGACCGTGATGCCCAAATACACCAGGCTGAATTTTCTGCGTATCAAGGACCTTGAAGGTTGTCGTCCCAGAGGTTAAGACGCCCACGTCGCCAACCTGCCCTCCCGACTCGGCGTAAAACGGTGTGGAGTCCAATACAACAATGGCATCTTGGCCTACCGCGACACGCTGAACCTGCGTCCCTTCCACATAAAGTGCAAGCACTTTTGCTTTACGTTCGAGATGCTCATAGCCCTCGAACACCGTTTGTGCACCCGAGTACACGAGACCTTCGGCCATTTTGAACTTACCGGCTGCGCGAGCCTGATCACGCTGACGATCCATCGCGACATCAAACCCAGCTTGGTCGATCTCAACACCTCGCTCGCGACAAATGTCCGCAGTCAAATCGACTGGAAAACCGTAGGTATCGTAGAGCGTGAAGAGCGTATTTCCATCAAGCGTTGCAGCCTGGCCTTTAACCGCAGCAGGCAAAGCTGCAAGCGCAGAGTCCAGAATCTTCATGCCGTGCTCAAGAGTCTCGCCAAAACGTTCCTCTTCTTGGCGCAAAACCTGCTCGACACGCGCAGCATTCTTTGCAAGCTCGGGATAAGCATCACCCATTTGCATGACAAGATCAGGCACCAACCGATGGAAAAACGGCTTGGTTTGACCAAGCTTATAGCCATGGCGCAACGCTCGGCGTACGATACGACGCAGGACATAACCACGGCCTTCATTGCTCGGGATTACCCCGTCAACAATGAGAAAACTACAAGCGCGAATATGATCGGCAATCACTTTAAGTGAGTTTTCCGTGAGGTCTTTGCATCCGGTCTCTCGAGCAGCGCCCGCAATTAAGGCCGCAAATAAATCAATCTCATAGTTCGAGTGCACGTGCTGCAGCACCGCTGCAATACGCTCAAGCCCCATCCCAGTATCCACACAGGGCTTTGGCAATGGAGTTAGCGTGCCGGACGCATCACGCTCAAACTGCATGAACACCAAATTCCAGATCTCAATGTAGCGATCACCATCTTCCTCTGGAGATCCGGGTGGGCCACCCCAAATTTCTGGACCGTGGTCAAAGAATATTTCAGTGCAAGGGCCGCATGGCCCCGTGTCAGCCATTTGCCAAAAGTTATCCGACGCATAGCGGGCACCTTTGTTATCGCCAATACGCACGATGCGCTCGCGGGGCACACCAATTTCTTTTTCCCAAATGCCGTAGGCCTCATCATCCTCTTGATAAACAGTGACCCAGAGCTTCTCTGCTGGTAGACCATATACTTTTGTCAGCATTTCCCAAGCGAACGCAATGGCGTCACGTTTGAAGTAATCGCCAAAACTGAAATTGCCCAGCATCTCAAAAAACGTGTGATGACGGGCGGTATAACCCACGTTTTCAAGGTCGTTGTGCTTGCCGCCGGCACGCACACTACGCTGCGAAGAAGTGGCTCGCGTGTAATTACGGGTGTCTTTACCTGTGAATACATCCTTGAACTGCACCATTCCAGAGTTGGTAAACAGCAAGGTGGGGTCATTTCCCGGAACGAGCGACGACGAGGGGACAATCGTATGCCCTTTGGATTGGAAAAATTGTAGAAATTTTTGACGGATTTCAGACGTTTTCATCGTGCGATTTTCAGCAAGCGGCTTCAAAATTGTAAGGACCGAACGAACGGGCCACCGAACACCGCTCAAACGGGCAAGCGAGTGGAGAGGCGATTATACGGGTACGGCCCGCTTCTGGCAGTAGTCAAACCTGAGGGTGACTGGCATCACAGGCAAAGGTAAGCGCTGTACTCATGCTGAGCAAGCACGGGATGCTTCCAGACAGACATCAAAAAGGGCTCATAGCCGGTCGGGCAGGTGCAATCTCCGGTTTTGGGGTTGCGCTTTCTCACGATCCAATCGTCATTTTCGAAGCACGGATAACCCGACAACTCCAAATAGCTGCCGCCGCCTCCACGATCCACTCGCTCCCACCGCCGATTTCGGCAGACTAGCAACCCAAAATCGTGACCCCGCGCAATCAGACCCTCCTCGGCACATACACCGTCGGCTGCGGCCGATGCGCCGACCTGCAAATACTCACCGGCCGACACGCGTCCCTGCGCCTTGGTCGCGCCACCAATTTGCAAATCCTTGGCCACACTTAGACTTCCTTTAAGCGATGCGTCACGTAAATCATCTTGACGTAAAAACACAGCATATTGGGTGGAGTCATAGAAACTCCGAACCAGAAGCGACCCACGAGGCAGTCGCGCCATATCCGGATACGGCGGGTTCAGCACATCGATGGTAGCCCCCCTAACCCTCGACTCCGACAACGACGTCACCGCAGCCGCAGCGCCACCAATCGTCGATAAAAGAAGCCCGACTCGCGTTACTTTTTCGGCGTCGCTGCCTGCCAGCGCCTCCGGTACGGCAATTAGCGAACCAAGAATTTTGCATCCAAGCCGTAAACAATCACCCTGAGGTGGATCGACTCGTAGCCACACAGAATAGGCAAGCGGCGCTTTCAAAGGAAAGCCTTGAGGAAGATGTCCAGCGGTAATTAACTCATCAAGCGTTGGACGCCACACATCGCGATACACGGAGCCACGCGCACCAGGCTCTGCGAGTCCCACTAAGGCGTCGGACTGTCGATGCAACATCTGGTCAAGTGCCTGCTTGATACTCAGCAGCCAGACACCTGTCGCACGCGTCGCAGCATCCTCGGCTTGCTGCATCCAGGTTGACGCAGCCCAGGTACCGATCAAGGAGGTGATCGCAATAACGACAATTAACTCGATCAAACTAAAGCCGCGCTGACGTGCACGGGATACAGCAGATAGCTCCGGTCGTGGAACAGCCTGCCTCATTAGCGCACCACAAACGTGAATACATTATTGTCCCCGGCCGCGCACTGCGCGTCTGCCAGCAACGGGTTGTAGGGCATGAATGGCTCAGCCATTGTGTTCTTCACCGCGACGGGACCGTTAGTACCGGCTATCGTCACATGCTCAGCAATCCGCTGCAAAATGGCCGCTAAGCCAGGGCATGCCGCTTGATTAACATCACGCAAAGTAAGCGCGAAAGCAGTCCCAGACTGCCCTCCCGGCAAGGCATGTGGCTCAAGGTGGATCCCACCCTTACCCGAGGACCCTGAACCCAAACCATGCACGACTCGGGCACCTGACCCCACCCCACTTACTAGCAACACACTCGACGTGCGTAAGGCGTTGGCCAGAACGCCGGTGTTGATGCCGTCATAGGGTGCAATCCCAAAGCCTTGAGTCGTCGCCTTCATGCGCGCCACGAAACGCTGCAGCTCCTCGGCCACACGCGGCACCTTGCTCTCAATCACATAAGACTGAATCGCCGGGATACCTAAAATTGCAATCAACATCACGATTGTCGTCACGATCGAAATCTCAATAAGCGAGAACCCACTCTGTCTATCTCTCTTCTTTTGCACGTCGTGTAACTTGAGCTCAGGCACCCCCGACATTTGAACCATCTTCACCCCTAATTAAAATAATCGAAAAAATCAGTGCGCGTAGTGAATCGTCAACGCGTACCGAAGCTCATCAAAGACTTGGAAGTGCCAAAACAAGACGCCAAGTACGATAGCTAACGCGCTAAACAACAAAGTCCACCGTAAGAAAATAGCTTGCTTGTGAATGCTACGTAAGCTATTTGAGGCTAAGCGTTCACCGGTGCGCTCCAGTGCGGTATCCAGTCCAAGTGTGTAGACCATATCCACGAAATACCACCAGATGTCAGAATCTATCAGGCCAGTATCCAGTGCCTCAATCACCGAGCAACCTTGGTCAATACCCTGGAGCATGCACTGCAAATGCCAGTCGAGCCAAGGACTCACATGCCTCGCCTGTAATGTCAACGCATGCCGTAGACGAGTTCCCGCACTGCCCTGCCGATCAAGAAGCACTCTAAGCAAAGACAAGAACCGTATGCTGTGCAACCGTCGATATAAGAGCCAAACACCAAAATGGTCGAGTTTGCGACGCCAGACACCCACCCCATTAGGCAAAGACCAAAGCACACCAACGATCATGCCAAACAACACCAGCAGAGCGAGCAACCATAATGCGCGCAACCACGTAGCGCAAAGTTGCAAAGCGTTCGTCCATTGACCATACAGTTCAGCAGGCACTGCCGAAAAAACCCGAGCCAAATGTTCTGCGGTGTAAATTGGAATTGACATCAAGGCACCTATCGCCACCAGCAGAGCGACAAAGCCAACCAAAGCGGTTTGTACGAATATTGTTTTGGCGCGATCAAGGAGTCTGCACATTTCTGAAAGCTTTCGCAATGTTGACACGAGCGCCTGGGCACCCGTGCTTTGCGCATTCTGTATTGCGATAAGGTCTTCCAGCGGAATCGAACCAAACCATGTCGCAAACAAGTCTCCTCCAACCAGGGGATATCGCTCAAGCCAAACTTCGCTGAGCGCACCTCGGCAGTTACGCTTGCGCATTCGTTGGGCATCGTCCTGAAATATTGAGAACAACGTTTTGGTACCGCCCGTTCCATCGATGAGGTCTGCAAGATACAAGTAATAGTCGGCGCGTTGGGAGCGAAATCGCCACGCTAGATATTTCAACCAAGACGCTTGAAACACTTCTTCCAATAAATCACTTCGGACCACCGCGAGCACAATCGACTTACGCATGACTACTCTCGCTAGATACCCGGCACAAAAACACACCAAAGTTTGCTTCGACCTCTCTAGGGTCGATTTGCCCAGTGCTCATTTTGTACAAAGCACATTCAAGTGCTGACTTTCCCTGCATATCCGGATCGGTCAACAACGTTTTGGGTCGTGTTCGAAACCAGCGATGCATCTGCGTTTGATCACCTCGATGGAGCAAAGAAAAAAGCTTGGTATCTTGTGTTGTTGAAAGCATCTCGGCCACGACCGTTCGGCCGACCGTGCCGGACATGAACGGAACGTCACTCTGGCATTGACGGCACCCCGCTGCATTGCAGAAGCGCAACGAAGATGCAGAAATCCCGAATAGCCGTTCAACACTGCCGGACCATCTTATCCACCAAGACTTAGATCTCTGCATATGCCCCGCACAAGCCAAACCTCCTCCACTCAAAAACTGCTCAAAGTCGAGCGCACATTCCGTACACAGCTTGCGCAGAAGAACTTGATACACCAAAAGTTTCAACACTCCTGGCGCGGATAAAAAATCTCTGGGAATACCGATGAAGCTCGAACACAGCCGCTCTGGTATCAAAAGAGCCGAACCTGCATGCACTGTTGTATACAGACTGACACCCGTCGCGGCCAAATCGACGAATGCTCGTCCAGACGCCTGATCACGGATTTCACCTATAAGTAGATCGTTCATTGCTGCACGCTTGATCACCTTCAACTTTCGATCAAATACAGAACTATCGTCGCCATGAACGCTGCGAGTCACCGTATTCTGTAACGCGTTAGAAATCGTGCATTCAACAGGATCCTCTAGCGTAATCACCTTGCGATATGCTGGGATCGCATGCAACAGCGAAGCGATCGTTGTGGATTTTCCAGAGCCAACTGTTCCCGCGAGAATAATCGCACCCCCCTGCGTCACGCACGCTTGCTCAAGAGCACTCACCTGAGTCGGTAAATAACCCAAGTCGGATAACGCAGGAGTCGATGCATCCGAGTCGAGGCGCAACAAGCGCAAACAAACGGATGGACCAGCGTCCGTGGCAAGTGAAGCCCAACGAATGACATGGCGTTGACCGCTACACACACGCACAAATCGCCCCTCTTGCTCGATCGAGGGATCAAACACCGCGCCATTTCCACCCTGCACTTCCATCCAAGTTACTGACAACATATCCAACATCGTTGCTGTCGGAATATGTGCATATCGATCCGGGCACACATAACGTCCCGCAATGGTGAACCAGATACTGGACTCGCTCGAAAGGCGCTGTACGTTGAGATGAATATCGCTGGCGCGGACAGAGACCGCCCATTCAATTATCTCGGTCATTACAGCGCTTAGAGCACCACTGAGCTGCTCGCGACTGCTTGGTTCCCTGACGACTCTGGGCTGCAATCCATCGCCTTGAGCGACAGCGAGAAACAGAGCGGGCGGTAATACATACAAGCTAGGGCGTATAAGGCGTCGTCGACGTGCCTCAAGTAAATCGAAGAGTGCCTGTATCTGATCTTCATTTCGGTACGCCTCCAGGACAAAGACCCCCACACTGTTGTCCTCAAAACAAACTGGATACATTCTGTTCTGAAGCGCTGCCACATCAAACTCGTCAATCAAGGTCTTAACAAACGAGGGCTTGAGCGCACGCAAGGCACTGCGTGAAGACAACTCCTGATAAACACGTTGGGTCCAAACCGCGTTGTCTCCAATCATGGTTGCTTTGTCCCAAGACAAAAAACTTCGGAAGCCTCAGATTTTCGAAGATGTATGCAGGGTGGCGCTATGCGCTCTAGCGTGTATCTGCGTGTTCGCCCCAACACAGGCTGTGCGCGTGTGGCACGGAACACGTGTGGTTCGGCGTCGATCAACAACTCGGCGGTAAGCGAACTACCTACACCGTAAATCGCGAGCAGTATTGTCTCGCCGTCATTGACAACCGCTGGCCCAGGACGCTCAAGCGTCCCGACGATACTTCGTCGAGCCGCAACAAGTGCAGCCTGAGTATCGATTTTCAATAATTCATCAACAAGCACCAATTGGTTAGGATCACTAGCGCAAGCGGTAGTCACAACAACTAGCAAGCCACCAACGCATAGGTATTTTTTTATCGATGCTAAGGCCCATCTCGGTTTAATGACTCGTTTCAAATAGATCCCCCTCAAACTGCACAACCAACTGACTACGTGCGATTCCATGCCCTGACGCCGCATCAACACTTAGGCTAAGATTTTTCCAGTGCAGCGGAACGCGTAATCCGCTCAGAGCGGCAACTGAACGCAGAGGCCCCTTCAGGGAAAAGCTCCGCTTCTGCCAAATAGGAATCGTTGAAGGTCGATCAAGAGGAGCACCCTGCCCGCTCAGGGGTGCAGCAACCGCCAACCTAGCTGCCACGCCGACTTGCACAGTCTCGAAAATTGGGGTGATCTGCTGTAAGTAGCTCATCCAGTCTTCACGCTCATGCACGAGAGTCAAGTCGAAGTGGCTTGCGGCATCCTGGACAGTCCATGTCAGCAAGGCATGGTCTAGGTCAAACGGCAAAAACGACCAACCAATAGGTGTGTTTGCTTCCAGACCTTTATTGAGTGCAAGACGATGCTCACGTTGATAACGTGCCATACAACGCCATTCCAATGCCTTTGGCTCGCACTGGATTCGTTTAAGCTTCCAGCCTGCAACACGCAAAGGGGCTTGACGCCAATACTCGACTACCCGACCTAGATGCGTTGAGCTGTGAAGGGGATAGGTGGATGCCACACGCTGCATTGCTTCACTCCAGAGAGCAGACGCGTTCGGTCCAGACTCAAATGCGTCATTCACGGAATCCTTTGTGCTGTAATAAATCGATCCAATCAGCAGCGTGAGCAAGCCTAGGGCAAACGAAAGCTTGAATGGTGCTGGACGTTCAAGTGCGGACAGGCGGCTTTGGGAGTCGGGCCTCACGCACAGCCAGTCCGGCGGGGTCGTCGGCTCAAAGGTTGGTAACCAGCAAACAGTTAGTTGTGGAAAACGAGCCGTAAGCACATTTATGAGCTCTTGTGCTTGCTCCAAGCTCTGAAACCATTTATCCGATTGCACGAGCACCGTACCCTCATGCGCCGCCACGACCCAGAAGCCATATTCCCTATGTGGCAATACGCACGCGACCGTCCCTGTCGGCTGTGTGCAGACGTAGTGCATCGCTGCGGAGTACAAGGGATAGATTATTTGCTTCTTTGCGGCGGCCATACTTGCGTAGCCGAGGACAGCTCCAGGCTCGCCTCTAATGAGGTAGTGCGAGGCATTTAGTACCCGCGCCCTCTCCCTGCCTATTTGCGACGGCCTCCCCCCCACGAGAGGCGTCCATTGCAAACCAAAAAGAAAACGAGAGCCTTCGCTTGTCATAATAAGCTGGGACTGCGCTTGCGCTACCGCAGTGCGTGGATGCTGTAAGTCACGCATCTCAGAAGCCCTCCTCAACGTGGGCCGTCAACATGATCAAGGTAACGGTACGTCCCTTCTTGAGGCGATCGCCGCCCCCAAATGCGAGCGGAGCTGGCGCTGCGACGCGCGAGCGATCCGTCGCTTCGTTTTGAGAATCAAATCCAGAGATCAGCATGGGTTGCCCTGCTTTCAGCGCAACTTGTTGCACTGTGCCATGTCCATCAATCGTGATTTGCTGTATCTGTAGGCGATTACTTTCCTGACCTACTACGATAGATTTCAACGGTTGCGCGACCGTGTTGTCGTACGCGACCGATAACAATATCTGGTCGTCCTCTTGCACGTCTGGCAGCAGCGTTAAAAAAGCCCCAACCGTCTCTTCCTTTTGTGTAACGGAAACTGAGGGATTGGAGGAGTGATTGGCTATCTGCCCAGAAGCTGCATGGGCAGACGCCTTAACTTGATCGATATAGGTAAAGGTCGTACGCACTGCATGTGTCACAGGTCTCCGATTGAGCGTCAGCACAGGAATTGTGACGTGTCGCAAAATCGTTCCATACTTGGACAAGGCACTCAAGACCGCTTGGCTACGCGCGGCTGAAGTACTCGCTGCAAGACGGGCTTGTGTACTCGTTACCGATGCCGCACCGGCAGAACTCGCAAGACCCAACGCTAATTTTCCGTGTGCAAATACGGTCTCCCAATCCAGTCCGAGCTCGGAATCCTCATTTGTCACAATCGTGATCTCTTCAAAAACGAGTCGCACGCGTTTAGTCAAAATTCGATTTTCTCGATCCAAATATGTTGCGATTTGACTCAGGACCTCGGGTAGGTCCGTGATGACAATCGAGCTCGATGCCCCAGGCTGGGCAGCGACAACGGCAGCCCGACTCAAGAACGGCTCTAAACGGCTCTTCACGGCATCCATGACATGCTGTGCGGAGGTGGTCAGTGATGTTCGGGAAGAATGATCAAAGCCTGCGCCCTTTGCGCTAACGCTACGGCCCAAGCGCGCATCAGCCTGTGCCGAAAGCGTGAGCAAGCGCAAGTCAAAAACCCTCGTTTGTGTACGAAAGAACTCAATCGCGCGATCGTGATAACGCCAATGCACAGACAAACGGCGCGAGGCGGTATCGAGCACATCGCTTAATGGATAAGACCCCTGCAATAAGGTAATCGTGTGTGGCATTGCCGCGGCACCATTACTTTGCGTCACTGTTAAACGTGGCAAGAAGTTTTCTGCGGGCAGTAAGGCCTCTGGTCTGATACGGACAGCAATTCCAGTCGCGCGCGTGATGCGTTCAGCGAGCGTGGGCAGATCGATTCTTCCATCGCGATACATGAGTGTGGTGTCGATGCGTGCACGTAATGCTGGAGGCAAGGTGAACTCCCGCGCTAGCGGGACAGCGCGCCCCACCAACCACGGACGATTTACTTGCTGGGAGCGATGCTTTTCACTTTTGTGGGTAGCAATACGTCGAAACTGCTGGTGCTGACGGGTAATCTCGGACTGCTCTTTCGTAGCCACATCAACTTGGTCTTGCAACCGCTTGTGCAGTGCGCAACCGCAGAGCAACGAGACTTGCACTAGGCACACCGAAACACGGAGACCTGACTTCATGCTGAGCCTCCCTGTTCAACTGTCCGGTCACAATGCTCCGAAAGTGGAACGATGCGCATCACCTGATTCGAGTAGAAGCACGGCTGCAAAGGACGATCAGACAGCTCCGTAGAGCCAACCAATGCTCGTACAGACTCAATAAAGTCGTCGTTAAATACCGCACCGGCTGTCAGCGGGATATCGACATCAACAACCCAGTGATCCGGTTGAAACTTCCAACCCGCGAGAGATGCCCAACGTCCAAGCGCCTGCCGCAGATGGATATCTTTTGGAGTGACAACATAGAGGACAGATGGGGGAGCGGCAGACGCATCAAGCAATTTCTCAGCAGACTTGACGTTAGCAGGGGGCCCTTGAACCTGTTCCTGTGTCTGTGCGTGAGGAGTATCTGATTTTGAGGTTGGTGTTGTGACCGCAGAGCTCAATGCATGCACACGCCGAGCACGCGCCTGTCGTGTCCCGGCACGAAACTGCAGTTGCATCCATTGCCCATCGAGCACGGTATAAGGTCCTTGTTGTCGATAGGATAAGACGCGCTCGCCCTGTTGGTCCTGACCGATTAGTGCGGGAAGCGTCTGCTGTGGACTCCACTGCAACCAAGTGCGTGTTGAATCGGAAAAAATCTGCAATGGCGCGACGGTACGATCGCCCGATAGTCGCCATCCGAAGTCGAGCTTTCCCGTTGGCTGTTCAGCACTACGCTCTGGGTCTGGAACACGATCGATGCCGATACGTGCACATCCATAGATGCAAAGACATAAGAATAAAAGTAGATTTCGGCCTAATATGTTCCACATAGCGCGTCGCGAAAAAGAAGCAAGCGCTATCTTGTCGCGAGGCACTGCAAGTGACAATTGTGATGGTCACGAATGGACTAAAGTGCCATAAAAAAAGGGAGCACATTGCGCTCCCTTTTTTAGTCTTTCAAAGGTCTTATCGGCGGGCGGGTGCAGCCGGCTTGGCAGGCGGCAATCCCTCATTTGAAATACGCACTGACTGCTCTTGTGCCATTGTCAGAGCACCAACAGGTGGCGTCTTGCCAGAGAGAGCAGCATCCAACTCTCCGCTCAAGATCGGCTCGATGCGAGGATAGTTGCGCAACCGGAAGCCTCGGCTATTTTTGTCATTCACTTCACGCATACTATCCACCACTTGTTTCGCGCCAGGGATGCGATCATAGAAACCACCTTCGCTCGCACGAAACGCCGCATCGGTTAACGGAAGGAAGCCTGTGCGCTGATGCCAAGCTGTCGCAATCACGGGCTCCGACAGAAACGCCAGGAATGCCATTGTTGCCTTGTTATGCTCTTTACTTTGACCGGCTGTTGCCCACAGAGCAGACCCGCTCACAAAGGGACTACCTGCCTTTGGGGTGACCTGGTCATAAAAAGGCATCGGTGCCACACCAAAGTTAAGACCACGTGTATTCTGCATTTGTGCAAGCGCACCAGATGTTGTGGTAATTACCGCACAGCGATTTTCAGCAAACAAGCGGTCCGCTTCATTGCTATTACCATTGTGCATGAGCAATTCAGAACGCTTCCAACTCACCATGATCGAGATGTGTCGCATAAACACGGCATCATTTAAATTGAGTTGCGGAGCACGGGCATTATCCAAACCGTTTGTAGGGGTCACATAGAGCGAGCCGTTAATGGGCGCCAGGTTTTCAAGATGCGTATTGACTTGATAACTGATCGCGAAGGGGCACTCGTAATGCGCCTTATCCCGCAACGCGAGTAGATGATCTTGTAAAGCGGGCCAGGTCTTAGCAGGCTGTGCCGGATTTAAACCCGCCTTTTTGTACCCATCCCTGTTGTAAAACATCACTGGGATTTCGGCCATAAAAGGAAAGGCTGTTAACTGACCTTTGGCATCACGCATAAACCCAGTGGTTTGATTTAAAAACCATTTTGAATCCTTGATCGGATACTGCTTAAGTAGCTGATACAAAGGAACGATTTCTTTGTGTTGCGCGATGATCTCGGGAGAGCGATTGTCCTCGAGCTGAATTAAGGCGGGCTTTTTCTTCGCAAATGCAGCGCGTGCTTCCTCACTGCGTAAAGCAGCTTGATCCGGAAAGGCTTTGAGCACAACAGTGACATCACGCTGATCACCATTGAACTGCCTTGCCAACTTCTCAAACTCAGTTTTATGTGCCGCACGCAGCGTGTGCCAAACTTCAATTTCGACGGGATTAGCAAGGACGGCACTGCTGAACAAACAGCTCACACCGAGGACTGCTGTAATACGCTTGAGAAACGTCACGCTAGACTTCCTATTGAGAAAAGGCTGAACTGCGAAATAACGACTATTTTAATGCGGCCAAATCGGCTTCAGAGGTAAACGAGTCGGCAAAGAAGGCATCGTCTGGCAACTTACACTGCGCTACGAATTCCCGACGCGCGGAATCCACCACGATGGGGGCACCGCAGGCATAGACCTGATAGCCAGACAAATCTGGGAAGTCTGCCATGACGGCTTTATGCACAAAGCCTGTGCGGCCGGTCCATGCATCCTCGGGGAGTGCGTCTGATACAACAGGAACGTAGCGAAAATTCGGAATCGTTGCTGCCCAGTTTTGCGCCATGGCATGCATGTAGAGGTCGCCCGGACGTCGTCCACCCCAGTAAAGTGTCACCGGACGCTTAATACCCTGCTCCACCATATGTTCAATGATTGCCTTGATTGGGGCAAAACCAGTGCCACTCGCAACCATCACTATCGGCAAGTCGCTGTCTTCGCGTAAAAAGAAGGAACCCATCGGCCCTTCAATACGCAAAATCTCTCGCTCTTTCATCTGCGTGGCACCCACACCAAACACATGATCTGTAAATAAGCCACCAGGCAAGTGGCGAATGTGCAATTCAAGTGCAGCAGACGCGTGAGGTGGATTAGCCATCGAATAGCTTCTGCGCTTTCCGTCCTTCAGAATCAACTCAACATACTGACCAGCATAAAACTTAAACGTTTCGGTCGCCGGCAATTGAAGCTGCAAGACTGCAACATCAGAGGCTGGACGTGTAATCGAGGTCACGCGTGACGGTAGTTTACGAACCTGGATATCTGAGGCTAGGCGAATCTCGCGCGACTCCACTACTAGATCGCTGGTGGCACGAGCCTGGCACAGCAGTGTGTAGCCCGCTTCGTGCTCCTCTGGGGTCAGGATCACCTCTGCGCTCGGAACAGGCTGGATGGTACCCGAAACAATTTTAGCTTTGCACGTCGAGCATGCGCCGCTTCGGCAACTGTAAGGCAGGAGTATTCCTGCGGCTAACGCCGCGTCCAAAACGGTCTGATCTGCAGTCACCGAAAATTGATGCTGGCTTGGTGCGATAGTGACTTGAAACGTCATGAGTCTTGCTGCCCTAAAAGATTCAGAATTACCTAGCTGTGCATTTTACTTTCAAAGAACAGGCGAAAGCACCGGATTTTTTGACCGAATGTCTAATAACTTACCTTTACGAGCCCGCTTAGAGAGATACTCCCCCAACTGAGTTCCCGAAACGATGTCCTCTACCTGCTTGTTTCTGTAGAGCCCGACCACTCGCATGCCAGCCTTGGACAGCGGAACACATTGCGCAAGCTTATCGGGCGAGTCAATCCCCATCAGGATCGTGCCACGCCCGCCTGAAGCGAGCGTCTTGACCTCGTCGAGGGGAATGACAAGGAGTCGCTGGCGGCTCGACATCAGAGCCAGATTAATCGCCCCGTCAAACACGGGGACCGGGCGGATCAACGCATCCTTATCTTCCAGTGTGATGAACTGCTTGCCCGCACGTTGCCGCGACACCATATCCGCAATTTTTGCGATAAAGCCAAAACCTTGCGCGGTCGAAAATAGAAAACGCGACTCCGCGCTAGCGGCAAGCATATGCTCGATCTGGCTACCTGGCGCCAAATCGATCATGGAGGTGACGGGTGCGCCATCCCCACGGGCAGAGGGCAAACCTGAGACCGCAACGGAATAGGCTCGCCCATTACTTCCTAACGCGATCAATGTATCGGTGCTGCGACACTCAAAGACGCCATAACAATCGTCGCTCGCTTTGAAGTTGAATTGGGACGCATCATGCCCATGACCTTGGCGTGCACGCAACCAACCTTTCTGCGAGACGATCACAGTGACGGGTTCGTCAAGTACGCGCACTTCCATCACGGCGCGTTCAGCAACTTTAATCAGCGTTCGCCGATCGTCCCCATATTGCTTAGCATCTGCCTCGATTTCCTTCACGATGAGACGCTTCAGTGCACTCGGCTGATCAATCAATTCTTTGAGCTTTTCTTGCTCTGCGCGCTTTTCAGAGAGCTCTTGCTCTATCTTTATTCCTTCAAGGCGCGCGAGTTGCCTCAAGCGCATGTCGAGAATGTCATCGGCCTGGCGCTCGGTGAGCTTAAAACGCTTCATTAGCGCAGCGCGTGGCTCGTCAGACTCACGGATTGTCTGGATCACCTCGTCGACATTTAGGTACACCAACATCCGACCTTCAAGCACATGAATCCG
The DNA here is from genome assembly GCF_019923725.1 of Zwartia hollandica. Taxonomy (GTDB): domain Bacteria; phylum Pseudomonadota; class Gammaproteobacteria; order Burkholderiales; family Burkholderiaceae_B; genus Zwartia; species Zwartia hollandica. The sequence continues at coordinate 95,773 of NZ_JAHXRI010000004.1, read as the reverse complement.
GTCGCTGACCTTGTCATACCGATATTGAGTGCGGCGAAGAACCGTGTCAGTGCGAAAGCCTATCCATTCAAGCAGTGCCTGCCGCAAGCCCTTCTGGCGTGGCCTGTGATCCGTGCCAATGCAAACCAAGTTGATCGGCACACTGGTTTCCATGCTCGTTTGTGCAAGCAGGATGTTGACGAATTCGTCGCGATCGATCTTGGAGGTCTTCGGTTCAAAAACCAAACGCACGGCAGCGTCCTTACCCGACTCGTCACGTACAGCATCTAGCAGTGCCAGCATCTGTGACTTGGTCTGCTGCTGCTCTGGCGTGAGACTCTTTTTGCCCGCCTTTACCTTAGGGTTAGTGAGGTCTTCGATCTCTTCAAGGACTCGCTGACAAGAGGCTCCTGGGGGTAACTCGTGGACCACCAATTGCCATTGACCACGCGCCATTTCCTCGAACTGCCACCTTGCCCGCGCCTTGATTGAGCCACGCCCCGACTGATAGATTTGAGCGATTTCGGCTGCAGGGGTAATGATCTGCCCGCCTCCAGCAAAGTCTGGACCTGGAACCATTTCAAACAACGCTTCGTCTGACGTGTTCGGCTGCTTGAGCAACGCCACGCAGGCCTGAGCAATTTCGCGCAAGTTATGCGCAGGGATTTCTGTCGCCATCCCCACGGCAATTCCCGAAGCGCCGTTGAGCAACATGACGGGTAAGCGCGCTGGCAGCATTTGAGGCTCTTGATGGCTGCCGTCATAATTTGGGATGAAGTCAACCGTGCCCTCGTCAAGCTCCTCCAACAACAACCGTGCAAAAGGCGTCAGACGCGCTTCGGTATAGCGCATGGCAGCGGCATTATCTCCATCGCGCGAGCCAAAGTTACCTTGCCCATCAATCAAGGGATAACGCAAAGAGAACCGCTGTGCCATCCGCACCAGTGCATCGTAGGCAGCCTGGTCACCATGAGGGTGATATTTACCAAGCACATCACCCACCACTCTGGCTGACTTGACCGGCTTGGCGCCGGACTGCAGGCCCATGGCCTGCATCGCATAGAGAATCCTGCGTTGGACCGGCTTCTGTCCGTCACCCACATCTGGCAAGGCGCGTCCACGCACCACCGATACGGCATAATCCAAATAGGCTTGCTCGGCGTATAGCCCGAGAGTCAGGGAATCCTCGGCGGGGGAGGAAGGGTCAAACAACCCGGGTTGAGAACCATCATTCATTTAAATATCAACCTCTGCAAGATTACCCTTGTCTTCTAGCCACGTCCGGCGTGCACCGGATTCGCCCTTGCCCATCAACATATCAAACATGCGGGTGGTCGCCTCAGGATCCAGCGATCCATAGCCCACAGGTAACATACGCCGGGTATCCGGATTCATCGTAGTTTCCCAAAGTTGCTCGGGACTCATTTCACCCAGCCCCTTGAAGCGACTGATGTCCCAGGAGCCTTCGCGCACACCTTCTTTACGTAATTTGTCCTGCACTACGTCAAGCTCACCAGCGTCCAGGCAATAGATTTTGCGTGCGGGGCGCTTACCCAAAGATGGCACATCCACGCGGAATAGTGGCGGCCGAGCCACGTGCACATGTCCGAGCTCCACCAAACGCGGAAAGTGGCGATAGAACAGCGTCAACAAAAGTACTTGTATGTGCGAGCCATCCACGTCTGCGTCCGAAAGGATACAAACACGACCGTAACGCAAGCCAGAAAGATCAGGCGAATCGGTTGGGCCATGAGGATCCACACCGATTGCGACAGAGATATCGTGAATTTCGTTGTTGGCAAATAAACGATCGCGATCGACTTCCCAAGCATTTAACACCTTGCCACGTAAGGGCAAGATGGCTTGAAACTCCTTGTCTCGACCCATTTTGGCAGAGCCCCCTGCCGAATCGCCCTCAACCAGAAAGACTTCTGTGCGTGATACGTCGGACGACTCGCAATCAGTCAGCTTGCCGGGTAACACGGCTACACCTGAGCTCTTTCGTTTCTCTACTTTTTGAGCAGAGCGCGCTCGCGCCTGGGCCTGGCGAATCGCTAACTCGGCAAGTTTTTTCCCATACTCAACGTGCGTGTTAAGCCAAAGATCCAGCGAGGTGCGCACAAAACCGCCGACCAGACGAACTGCATCTCGACTATTGAGCCTCTCTTTAATCTGCCCCTGAAACTGTGGGTCTAGCACTTTAGCAGACAGCACAAAACTCGTGCGAGCAAACACATCCTCGGGAAGCAGTTTGACGCCTTTAGGCAACAAGCCGTGCAACTCGGCAAACGACTTCACGGAAGCAAATAACCCTTCGCGCAAGCCGGACTCGTGCGTGCCCCCCGCTGGCGTTGGGATCAGATTGACATACGACTCACGAACGACGTTACCCTCATCAGCCCAAGCCACGACCCACTGTGCACCCTCCCCGTCAGCAAAACTCTCGTGATCCGCTCCCGCGAACTGCTCTCCGCCAAAAAGAGGCACGCGTAGCTCTGTGCCATCGAGGGCCTCAGTTAGATATCCGGCCAAGCCATTTTCATATTGCCAAGTTTTAGTATCGCCCGTCTTTTCATTGGTTAAGCTAACTTTTACACCCGCCATCAAAACGGCCTTGCTGCGCAGCAAATGGGTGAGCTCGTTCAGTGGGATTGTCGCGGAATCAAAGAAACTCGCGTCCGGCCAGGCTCGCACGCGTGTGCCTGATTTTTTGCGCAATAGCTCCGGAGCAAGCTTGAGCGCCTCCACCACAGCACCATCACCGAAGACCATGCGATGGGCACCGCCGTCTCGCCAAATCACAAGCTCTAGCCGTTTCGACAGTGCGTTGGTGACCGAGACACCCACACCATGAAGCCCCCCAGAAAAAGCGTAAGCACCGCCTCCTTTCTTATCGAACTTGCCCCCAGCGTGCAGCCGCGTAAAAACAAGTTCGGCGACTGGGGCCTTCTCCTCGGGGTGCAGCCCAACGGGAATACCGCGACCGTCATCCTCGACGGTCACGCTGCCATCGGTATGAAGGGTGACCTGAATTTGCTTGCCATGACCGGCTAACGCTTCGTCTGCGGCGTTATCAATCACTTCCTGGATGATGTGTAGGGGGTTTTCGGTACGGGTGTACATACCGGGACGCTGGCGCACGGGCTCAAGTCCCTTTAAGACCCGAATGGATGCTTCGTTATACGACTGATTACTCAAGTTATCCCCTACTGCAGTAGAAAAGAGGGTCATTTTACGGAAAATGCCAAAACGAAGACGAGATGTTATGCTTTAATGACAAAACGATGTCCCAGCCTGTGAGCCGGACACGACCAAATTCAAGAGAAAACCATGAGTGAACACATCAAAAACGTGAGCGATGTCAGCTTTGATGCGGACGTGCTTAAATCATCCCAACCCGTGTTGGTAGATTACTGGGCAGCCTGGTGCGGCCCCTGCAAGATGATTGCACCAATGCTAGAAGAAGTATCGGCAGAGTACGCCGGCAAAGTCACAATCGCCAAATTAAATGTGGATGAAAATCCTGAAACTGCAGCCAAGTTTGGCATTCGCGGTATTCCGACACTAATGTTGTTTAAAGACGGCAAGGTCGCAGCGACAAAAGTGGGCGCCTTATCAAAATCACAACTGACCGCATTCCTGAACGACTCGATCTAAATCGCTTCCACGCGCGGGCCCCTTCGAGGCCCGCCACTGACTCTGCTTAGCGCGAGCTGTTCTGCATCAAATACCCTTGAGCTCTTTCATATCCCGCTTCTTGACTGAAGTCACTTTTCTATAAGCACATCAATGCACCTTAACGAATTGAAGGCGCAGCACGTTTCGCAGCTGCTCGAAATGGCCGCAGGCCTGGAAATCGAAAACGCCAACCGGCTCCGCAAACAAGAACTGATGTTTGCCATCATGAAGCGCCGAGCCAAACAAGGCGAGCAAATATTTGGAGACGGCGTTCTAGAAGTCCTACCAGACGGTTTTGGCTTCTTGCGCTCGCCTGACACCTCGTACTTGGCAAGTACAGATGACATCTATATTTCGCCATCCCAAATACGTCGCTTCAACTTACATACTGGCGACTCGATTGAAGGCGAAGTGCGTACCCCCAAAGACGGCGAGCGTTACTTCGCACTCGTCAAGGTCGATAAAGTCAACGGCTTCCCACCCGAGGCGATCAAACATCGCATCATGTTTGAAAACTTGACCCCTCTGCACCCTGACAAAGTAATGGTGCTGGAGCGTGACATCAAGAGTGAAGAGAATTTGACTGGTCGCATCCTCGATGTCTTCGCGCCGATTGGCAAAGGCCAGCGCGGACTGATTGTGGCGAGCCCGAAGTCGGGTAAGACGGTGATGATGCAGCACATTGCACACGCCATCACAACGAACTTCCCAGATGCAGTCATGATCGTTATGCTTGTTGATGAGCGCCCCGAGGAAGTCACGGAAATGCAGCGCACTGTGCGCGGTGAAGTCGTAGCCTCGACCTTTGACGAACCTGCCACGCGTCACGTTCAAGTCGCAGAAATGGTGATTGAGCGAGCCAAACGCCTGGTTGAAATGAAGAAAGATGTTGTGATTCTTCTTGACTCAATTACGCGCCTAGCACGCGCGTACAACACAGTCGTCCCAGCTTCTGGCAAGGTATTGACAGGCGGCGTGGATGCCAACGCGCTACAACGTCCGAAACGTTTCTTTGGTGCTGCACGAAACCTTGAAGAAGGTGGCTCACTCACCATTATCGGTACGGCACTGATCGAAACCGGCAGCCGTATGGACGAGGTCATCTACGAAGAATTCAAAGGAACCGGCAACTCAGAGGTTCACCTCGAGCGCCGTTTGGCCGAAAAACGCGTCTACCCAGCGATCAACCTGAACAAATCGGGAACACGTCGCGAAGAACTGCTCATCAAACCAGAGCTGTTACAAAAAATCTGGGTGTTACGCAAATTTATTCACGACATGGACGAAGTCGAATCCATGGAGTTCATCTTAGATAAGATGCGCTCGACTAAAAACAATGCTGAATTCTTCGATATGATGAAGAGATAATTAGCCGCCTGGCACCGCGGGGGCTGGCGGCAACGCCGGCGCCTCGATTGGCTCTAGGATAGGATCGTCCCAAGGTCCTCTCACCTGATACTGAACGCTCATGGCCTTCTCGATCGGGTTACGCAACACGTATTGGGTTAACAAGGCGCTAAGCCCCGCTAGCGGATTGACGACAAACGCGGTGGCCACGGCAGTACCGCTTAAATCGAAGCGTGGCTTGACGTCAGCCTGCATATCCCAAACTTTCTTGTCCAAGTCTGACCCACCGGTCAAGGCGACCGAAGCAACTGGGCTGCGGACAACCAGGTCTTGAGACTTAACGACTCCAGCCTCAATCAGCAGGTTCCCATCGATCGTATTCCAAGGAAAACCGTCCTTAAACTCATCTCCTACTCGGAAATTCAAACTCAACAGTCGCTGTAGGGACTGAAGGGAAAGTAACTCTAACAGTCGAGCGCTTCGCGATGTCACATGAGCAAAGACACCGTCTTTGAGTGAAATACTCACCTTGCCGTTCAAGCCACCATAGCGATACACCCAGGGAAAATCGCCCCAATCAACGCGCCCAGCTAGCGTTCCTTGTCCACCCTTAACTCGATCGGGGTAACCCATCATGTCGGATAACTTTCCAAGGTCTACGATATCAACCTTCGCGTCAAGGATCACTCCGCGGTTGGGACCACTCAGGCGCCAATCCCCCTTCGCCGATAACGTGGCATAGGGATTTTTTATTTCTAGGTTCTCAACTTTCCAATCTTCACCACGACGCACCGTAGCGCCAACGAGTCGCAGTGTTCCCAGCCGACTGCCAAACAAAGTGAAGTCATCTATCGTCAGGTCTACCGCAGGCATCTCGGACCATTGCTTCTCGTCGATCATGTCCGTCTTGGGAGGCTCCCCTTGCTTAGTACTCGCAGAACCTAGTGCAAGTTTCGAGAAGCGCGCATACGCGCGACCAGAGACCGCACCTTGCGCCTCCTGCCAAGAGGCAAAGCCCTCAGTCTCCTCAGACTTTAACTGCGCGCTCCACTTATTCCTGTCTTGTTTATTTGCAGCAAGCGACAAGTTCGTCAAGCGCATTTCACCCCAAAGGAATTGGTTCGCAGTTAGCTTGAACTGTTGAAACATAGGAACAATGTTGGCGCTCGGTCTGCTGAAAGTCGACTCGCCGAGATTCTCCGAAAATACCCTCCAGTCCTCCCAGTCGATCCGATCTAATTTAAGATCGACGACCAAGCCCGACGTCGGCAAAATCGCTTTGGCACCTGTTGCGAACGCAGCTCGGTTAAAAAACGTCGTGGAACGCGCTCCGGCTGCACGCTCGAACCTGCCGCTTAGAATATCGCCAAAAGATACGCTCAGCGCATGCTCTACACCTTTCTGCGCAGGCGTGTGTGTCCACCGCGCAGACAATCCAAGCCGCTGTGTGGCGCCTTTACCAAGTGGAGCTGGCAACTTAATCGCAATCCCCTCTAAAGAGGACGTGAGCTGCGCATCGAACCCTGACCTAGGCAGGGGCTTAATCGAGCCCGCATATTTTGTCTTGCCAGTAAACACTGTCAGGGTCTTGGCTGAACTGAGTTTGCGCACCCCGTCTGCCGTCAAATCGCCCTCGAAACTCAGACCCGATTGCGCGCGACCCCAGCCCCCAGTGAGACGCACCGCACCACCTAAAAACTGGGCTCTAAGCGCCTCAATATTGAAACTCTCATCAGTGAAAGCTATGCTGCCTTGGACCGCGTCTAAACGAAAATCATCGGAGTAACTCACGACGTTCTCACGGAGTTGGACTGCGCCCTGCACGAATGTTGGTTGCTGTTCAATTAAATCCACCTTCATGGAAAAAGGAACAACAATAGAGCCGCTCACTTTTATTGCATCAAGAGCACCAAGCATGTCCTTAGCCAAAGGCGTCCCACGCAGCACGCGCAAATAGTCCTCGGCTAAATTCTGGGTTTGTGCTTGAACAGTCAATAAAAGTGATGATTCAAGGTCTGGAACCGAGGCGGCAAGGTTTTGAACAGCAATGCGTCCCCCGTGCGCATCAAATAGTGCGGCACGGCTGCTACGCACATCTAACGATAGCTTGTCTAGTGTGACCGCGCCTTGCTCAAGAATCAAAGCGGGCCAGCCTAATTTTCCAGAATTTTCGACGTCATAATCAATCACGAGATCCTGAACAGAACCCTGAATCTTGAACACACCGGCCTGACCAGGGCGGTTAAATGGGAAGTGCGTAAGGTCGCCCTGCACTCGCACACTAGCCTGGGTCAGGCTACCGAGCTTAAGAGCGTCACGCAACCATTTCCTTGACTCGGTGTCCACGGCAGTGGTCACGTATTGGTGCAAGTTTGCAACGGGTAGATTGGTCAGCGTTCCATTTAAATCCAGCAATCCGGCCTCGGAGTCGCCGCCTGGACTCCAAGTGCCCGTCAACAGGATATCGGAACCTGCAGTTTTGACGCCTAGTTGCTTGGCCGTAACCAATAGAACGCCCTCTGTATTGCGGACAAGCTGTCCCTGGAACGCGAGGTCATCAACAGTTAAGCGATCTGGCTCAAATAGCCCTCCTTGTAAATGTATGGTCTTACCCGAGGCAGAAATTGTCAGTCCAGAACGATCGGGAGAGCGAGAAAAGATAGGCCACGTGTCACCGATAAACACATCTCCTGGAAACCCAGCGACACGCATCTTCAGTTGATCTAATTGCAAGCCTGTTTGCGTAGGCTCAGGGATCAACATGCTGATGGAGGAGCCTGCAAGCTCAACCGTTGCATTTGTCAGATGCCCCGCACTCACATCGCTCCAAAGTCTCGCGTGAATACGCCCCTCTATTTTTGGTAAATCTAGCCAAGGTGCCCACGCGCTCGGTTGAAAATCATCTAACTCAAAAAAAAGTGTTGCTTGCCCTGCTTCATGCGAGGCCAACGGGTTCAATTTATTTTGCGTTTTGGCAAGAAATTCAATTCGAGTACCAAGAGACGCTGGCAGCGAGGCACGGATGCGCAACTGATGCGAAAATAGGCTGTTGACAATGTCAACGTCTATGCCGTGCAACTCGAGCGGGGGAGCCTCACGCAGGCGGTCATGCCAAACCAGTTGCGCGTCACGCAACTGAATATGACCTTGATCCAGCAGCCACCTCACCGCCAAGGCTTCTGCATCAAGTTGAACATGTTGAGAGGGCAATTCGCTCAGCGTCTGGCCCGCTATAACGATAGAGCCATCCGTGCGCCGCTCCGCGGAGAGTTCGAAGCCGTTGATCTCCAACTGCTTTAGGCGCAGATCCCAAACAAACAAACTACGCCAGCCAATCACAGCAAACGCATCAGGTACGCGTAAAAACTCCTCACCTTGGGGACTAACCAGCCGCAGGTTCTGCACAGCCAAAGTAGGATTTAGTCCTGACCAACTTGCCGAAATTTGATCTATCGTGACCTTTGCATCCAAGGCGACAGATAAACGCTGTTCGATCTGGGGACGCCAATCGTTGGCATGGGGTACAACCCAAAACCGAACGACCAGCATGCCCAACGCCGCTAGGCCATAAGCGAGCAGCATGGCTATTACCAGTATTCGTAGGGTATTTTTGATAATTCGCAAAACTATTTACAAGCCAAAATTTCGTCCACAACGTTCTGTGCGGTATTGTGCAAACTTATAACCCAAACTAAAGAAGCTGTCCTAACGTAAATTCAGAATGACCCAATCTCTGATCTCTCACTCCCTTCCCTGGTCTGGAGTCCTGCGCCGTCTGACTCAAGCAAAACCCGATTTTGCAGAATGGTTGGAGCAGTCTTGCCAAGAGCCAATTACCGCCGCGCGCATTGAGACGTGGTTCGCCGAACTCCGGGGATTAGGCGCCGAGGGCGTTGCAATGGACCCGACGACTTGCCGCAAAGTACTCAGGCAACTGCGTCAACGCACTTTTTATCTCGCCATGATCAGAGACTTGGGTGGATTAGCCCCGATCGACGAAGTGGTCACTGCCATGACAAAGCTAGCCGATTGGTCCGTCGAGCAGGCATACCTGACTGTTATGTCAGATCTGGTGGCTGCACATGGGATTCCCCGTGACCTGGCTACAGGGCTTCCACAAGAAATGCTCATCATCGGAATGGGAAAGCTCGGGGGCTGTGAACTAAACGTATCGTCAGACATTGACCTTGTGATGTTGTATGGCGACGAAGGGGAAACAGACGGTCCACGAGAGATCAGTTATCACGAATTCTATAGTCGATTGACGCAACGAATGATGCCCATTCTTTCCGAAATGGACGCAGATGGCCAAGTATTTCGGACAGATTTGAGGTTACGACCCGATGGCGACTCTGGTCCGCTTGCCTGGAGCCTAGACGCGTTTGAGCAGTATCTCTTCACACAGGGCCGTGAATGGGAGCGCTATGCATGGCTCAAAGCAAGGCCGATGCCAGCCCGTGCGTTCACAGATAGTGACTCAAAACTTAATGTGCAGCACTTAGAAAGTATGCGCATCCCGTTTGTCTATCGAAAATACTTTGACTTTGATGCGCTAGCAGCACTGCGGTCGCTACGAGAACGTATTCGTCAAGACTGGCAACGCAAAGCGTTGGCGCGTCCAGGCGTGGACTCACGTCTTAATATCAAGCTCGGCGAAGGCGGTATTCGCGAAATCGAGTTTGTCGTTCAGCTCTCGCAGTTGATTCGTGGAGGCAAAATGCCGGCCCTTCAACAACGGGGCCTACTCGATGCACTACAAGCGCAGCGCCGCGCAGGCATTTTGCCTGCCTTGACCGTGAAACATCTCGCGGAAGCTTATGTGTTTTTAAGACGCACCGAGCATGCATTGCAATACGCTGAAGATGCTCAAACTCACCTTCTCCCAAGCGATCCCTCACGTATGGCGGAACTGGCACACGCCATGCGCATGTCGCTGCCTGAGTTCACCCAAACGTTGGAGCAACATCGCGAGTTTGTGGCGTACACATTCCGAGATGCGTTTCGACTCGCTGGCCTCAGCGACGAACCTGCGCCACCCAAGAAAACAACGGCGATGTCCTCGTCAGAAATCGGAGATTCCGGTACTACCCTGTCGGCATTGGAAAGGAGCTTATCCCACTTCGGTGAGGATGCAAGCGCCCTCACCAAACGGGTGGAGGCCTTTCTAGATGGCAGCAGGGTCCGCTCGGCTTCTGCCTCCAGCAAAGCGCGAATCGACACCCTCTTACCGAGCGCCCTGGACGCTGCCAATCAAACAGCGCAACCCATGACGGCAGCTTTGCGTATGCTCGACTTGATCGAACAGGTCACGCAACGCAGCGCCTACCTGGCCTTACTTGCCGAATACCCTGAGACCCTTGCACGTATCGCCAGAATGATGGCCGCCAGTCCGTGGGCTGCGCAATATCTCATACAAAATCCTGTCGTCCTTGATAGCTTGATTGCATGGCACACGTTGATGACCCCCATCAACTATGAGCAAGCGGGTCAGGCGATGCGCACGGATCTTGACGCATGTGTTTTGCCGGATGGCTCGCCTGATGTTGAGCAGCAGATGAACCTGATGCGAGACATGCAACGGCAACTCAGTTTTCAGCTGCTCGCGCAAGATCTTGAGGGTGCTCTCTCGGTTGAGAGCCTAGCAGACCAACTATCCGCCTTGGCCGACATGCTTCTGGATGAGACTCTGGCGCGTGTCTGGCCCTTGGTGTGCAAACCCCAGGAGGGCCAGGCCTGCCCAAGCCTGCGTTTGGCCATCATCGCCTACGGAAGGCTCGGCGGCAAAGAGCTGGGATACTCCTCGGATTTAGATCTCGTCTATTTATACGATGATCCTCGGGAGGATGCTGCAGAAGTCTATGCCAAGCTCGCACGGCGGATGACCTCCTGGCTATCAACAATGACCTCTTCCGGGCGCCTTTATGATGTGGATCTGCGTCTACGTCCTGACGGCGATGCGGGGCTATTGGCCGTATCCGTTGAAGCGTTTCGCAAGTATCAGCTAGAACACGCTTGGCCTTGGGAACATCAAGCCCTCACACGGGCCCGCTATGCGGCCGGCAATCGTGCCGTTGGGGACGCCTTCGAAGCAATTCGCCAAGAAGTCTTGGCGGCCTCGCGTGATCCTGTTGCATTAATCGCAGAGGTGCGAAAAATGCGTGAAAAAATGACCTCTGGCCACCCGAACCCAAGCCCTGATTTTGATCTAAAGCACGATGCCGGGGGTATGGTCGACTTAGAATTTGTTACGCAGTACTTGGTTTTAACGCAGAGTAAAAATCATCCGGAGTTGATCAGCAATCTAGGCAATATCGCTTTACTGCGGCTTGCTGCCGACGCAGGCCTGCTAGACCAAGATCTCGCGGCTCGCGCAGCCGACGCCTACCGGGATTTGCGTAGAAGGCAGCACGAGGTTCGCCTTCAGGGCGCAGACCGTGCGCGCGTACCCTCCTCAGAGCTCAAAGAAGCGCGAGCGGCTGTCCGAGAACTATGGGAGGCGGTTTTGGGCGAATAACGATTAAACTCATCTTCTTTATTCCCGCCAGATTTCATCGTGAAAGATACCCTGCGTCCCTCCTTAACCCTGCCTGAGGGTAAATCCAAGGTTTTATTGCACTCCTGCTGCGCCCCCTGCTCAGGAGAGGTGATGGAGGCCATGCTTGTAGCGGGTATTCAGTACGATATTTTCTTTTACAACCCAAATATTCATCCGGTAAGAGAATACGAGATTCGAAAAAACGAAAATATTCGATTTGCCGAAAAGAATGGTATCGGCTTTATTGATGCCGACTACGACGTCGACAATTGGTTCGACCGCATCAAGGGCTTAGAAAATGAGCCGGAAAGAGGCGAACGCTGCACCAAGTGCTTTGATATGCGCTTCGAACGAACGGCGTTATACGCTTACGAGCACGGCTACGACACTATCACCAGCTCCTTGGGAATTTCCCGCTGGAAAGACATGCAACAGATCAACGGTTGCGGTGAAAGAGCGGCCGCGCGCTACGACGCACTTACATATTGGACCTACAACTGGCGCAAACATGGCGGGTCTGCCCGCATGATTGAAATAAGCAAACGCGAAGAGTTCTATCAACAAGAATACTGCGGCTGTGTGTACTCATTGCGCGACACCAATCGGCATCGCCGAGCACAAGGGCGCGAGCGCATTGCTCTAGGCGTTAAATTCTATGGTCGAGAGGAGATTCAAGCGCTCTCAGAACCTAGACCTGAGACGTCCGAGTAGAAAGTCGCGCTACACGCAAATTAAAGCGCTCTAGTAGCTCTGAAAAACCATCGCTTGCGAGCACCTGGAATTCACGCCGGCGGTCCTGACCGAAGGCTAGCCTAGGGCTTGCGCTAATTGCGGGATGCGTCATCAATACAGTCCAAGCGCGCACATTGAGCAACCATTGCTCTAACATCCAAGCGTAATCTGGGTGAGCACGCGAAAAATCATAGGCGCCAACAAATCCATTGTTTTGCTCCGCGCCAAGATCTCGAGCTAGAACGGAAAATGCGCGGGCGCCGAGCGCTCCGATCACATGGGCTTTTATGCGCTGCATCAACGGCAGCGCGGACGCGAGGTGCGTTGGGCGTGTGTCGCGTAACCACGGTAGGCGAGCACCGTACCGCACGCGCAAGGCGCTTACAAGTTCTTCTCGGATCACGGGCAACTGATGCACGTGCAGATGTCCATCGACAAAATCAGGCGCACGTCCTAAGTGGTCATGAAACAGGTCCAACTGCTGCTCAATCTGTTGACGGACGGTCGTGGCGGCGAGGCGTCTTGCGTAAGCGAGCGCCATGAGCGAGCTCAGGGGACGGTAGGCGCCGGGTGGTCCAACATCTTCCGTGAAATTCAAGTGCAAACCCACGTCGATGGGTAAAGCCTTTAGTGCTGGGGCAGAATGCACGAAACCTGTCGCGGTAACAAGGCAACCGGTCGCGCTAAGACGTCTGCGCGCTGCCAAGGCAACAATCGCTTCATCGACTCCAGGTTCTAGCCCATAGTCATCAGCACACACCACGATCGGTGTCGTGTTGTCGCTCATTCGCGCGGTAGGACGCGGCCATGCTCTGCGCCCTGCGTATAAGGTCGGCCCTGCGTTTGGCGCACGAGATACAGCGGACGCCCTTTGACCTCGTCAAAAATCCCAGCAATGTATTCGCCTACGATTCCAAGAGAGATCAAATTGATACCAGAGAAAAACAAGAGAATTGTGACAATCGTGGGCCACCCATCCACTGGGTTGGCGAACAACAAGTACTCGATCACAATGTACAGCCCATACGTAAATGAGCACATTGAAACGAGGAAGCCAAACAAGCTAACCGCGCGCAACGGCCAAGTCGTAAATGCCGTCAGCCCTGTGAGCGCCAAACGCAATAACTTCAAGATACCGAAGCGAGACTCCCCATATTGACGAGCGTCCGGCACATACTCGATGGGCTCAGAATTAAACCCGACCCAAGCATACAAACCCTTCATGAATCGATTGCGCTCCGGCAAGCGCAAGAGAGCGTCGACAACGCTGCGATCCATAAGCCGAAAATCACCTGCGTGTGGAGGCACACGAACGCCACGGGCACCTTTTAGTAGCGAATAAAACACACGCGTACCCAAACGCTTGGTAAAGCTTTCATCGTCTCGATTTGCACGCACAGCGTAGACCATATCCACACCGACAGCCCAACGCTCGATCATCTTGGACAACAACTCGGGCGGGTGTTGTAAGTCTGCATCCAGAATGACGACCACATCGCCGATCGCCGCTTCAATACCAGCGGTAATTGCCGGCTCCTTCCCGAAATTACGAGAGAGCTGAACGTAGCGGAAACCAGGATTTGCAGTCCAAGACCCCATCAATTGCGAAGTATTGTCGCGGCTTCCATCATCAACGACGACAATTTCCCAGCTGGCGCCCGTCTGCGCCAATACAGACTGCAAACGTGGCAACAAAACACCTAAGTTCGTCGCTTCGTTAAAGGCCGGTACGACGCAACTAATCGTGGCGGACATGACATCACGCACCCGTAGCTCTCTGGGCACAGCGGACAAGGAAGAAACAGACTGATCGTTTGAGTTCATAGAGATCTAGTGTTTTGCGCGATGCACCGCCAAACTGGCACTAAAGATTGCGCCTACCATCATAACCGCTCCAACCAAGGTCCGCGCGCTCGGAACCTCGGCGAATAGAATCCACGCGAATCCAATCGCGTAGAGAGGTTCGGACGCGACAACCAGACCAGCCGTGCGTGCAGGCAAACACCGCAGGCTTGAAACGAAGAGTAAGTGGGCAACCCCAGTGCAAATGACTCCGAGTGCCGCGATCAGATACCAGTCATTTACAGAGACCGTACGCAGCTCGGAAAAGACCCAAGGGGTAAGCAAGACGCAAACGACGACATTCTGCAAGCCCGCGACGTGAAACGCATTCACCCCCGAGAGCACGCGGCGATTCATCACCGCCAACACACCAAAGGAAGCGCCTGACAGCAACCCCCACAACAAGCCTTCCGTTGCAATATCGTGCAAGTCAAAAGATGGGGTAATTAAGAGCAAGCCCAACGACACAACAAAAAGTCGCACCCACTCTACACGCTGAATACGCTCTCTGAGTATGCCCCATTCAATTAATGTAATGAAGGCAGGAAAGCTCGCAAAGCCTAGGGTTGCGACCGCAATACCGCCCAGTTTCACGGATATAAAAAAACTTACCCAATGCAAGGCGAGCATTGCGCCAGAACCAAACAAAGCCCAACCATGCGCCTGTGCAAATACCTGTTTGAACCCACGCTCTCCTAGCGCACCACCCACCAGCACCAACGTCAGCACCGCGAAGACGGCACGCCCCCACGTGATCACGGCGGCGTTGGCCTCAATGACGGCACCAAAAATTCCGGTGGCGCCAAACAGCACTGCAACAACATGAATCGCAACGAGAGACTGAGGCCGAGTAAGCAAAGAGTTGTCTCGATACTCAGCGTTTAGGCCAGCCAAACGGCGACGCCCAGCCGGTGTAAACCTTAGGCAATGGGGTCGCATAATCTCCGTGCTTGCTGGTCCCCAAGCCCAACGCTGCTAAGGCCTCGGCAAACTTTACCGCAACGGCCACACCGTCAATCACAGGAACGCCCAAGCGCTCTGTCAGCGTTTGGCACAAGGTTGTCATTCCAGCACATCCTAGAACGATCGCTCCACTGCGATCGCGACTGAGCGCTTCACGCGCAGTCTGCTCGATTTGATCGATCACCGTGCTACCCGCGTCCTCGAGATCCAGCACTGCGATATCCGTGCCGTGAACGCCTCGACACTGATGCTCAAACCCATAGCGTTGCACCAAGCGTTCGGCAATGATGCAGGTGCGCGTCATCGTGGTGACCACCGAAAAACCCGTAGCAAGCATACTGGCGGCATGAAACCCAGCTTCCGCGATCCCAAGCACCGGGGCCCGCGTGATTTCTCGCGCGGCTTCCAAGCCAGGATCCCCAAAGCACGCAATCACCACGGCATCTGGAGCAGGATTGGCCCCGCTCTCTTGCGCCAGACGAAGCTGTTCAGCCACGCCTGCTGCGGCAAACGCCTCGTCATAGTGCCCCTCAATTGAGAGTGGCCCAAAACTCGGTTGCACCGCAACAATCTCCGTCGTGGGCGCGGCAACTGCTTTGGCGCCCTGGGCAATAGCATGGGTCATTGGTGACGAGGTATTAGGGTTTATGAGAAGTAGTTTCATAGTCATGGATTGGTTTAACTTAGAGGGTGGAACTGCGTGCACCAGTATGGATATAAATGCATCAAAATGGATCGGCTGCACCAAAATAGTTCAGGCCTACCCACCTTGAGGCAACCTTTTACTCGATTCGCTAGAACCTTTTGTTAGGACGCTTTGAGACCCGACCGAACTAAGTTCGGTTTGGCACGATTATTGCTTGTTTCATAAGGCAAGGCACTTTGAACTGACATATTTTAGGTTTGTTTTTTTGTTGCACAACATGTTTACATTTAACCGCGTCAATCGTACTTCTGGAGAACTCATGAAACAACAGGCGTTGATATCCCGTTTAATGGGCAAGCCTTTAGGGCTTACCGTCCTCACCGCCGCACTCGCGGTTGCCTCTGCGATGCCCGCCTCGGCTCAAGAAAAAGTCTTGCGTATTGGCATGACTGCAGCCGACATTCCGCGTACGCTTGGTCAGCCTGACCAAGGCTTTGAAGGAAACCGGTTTACCGGTATTCCAATGTACGACGCCCTCACACAATGGGACCTCTCCAAATCAGACGTCCCCAGCGTAGTCATCCCAGGCCTGGCTACTTCGTGGGCAGTGGACGCAAACGACAAAACAAAGTGGGTTTTTAAACTGCGTCCAGGCGTTAAGTTTCACGACGGCTCACCCGTCAACGCGGACGCTATCGTTTGGAACGTACAAAAGGTTCTTGATAAAGACGCCCTACACTTTGATGCCTCACAAGTCGGTGTGACTGCCTCACGTATGCCAACGCTGCGTAGCGCGAAGAAAATTGATGACATGACAGTCGAACTCACCACGAGCGAGCCAGACGCCTTTTTGCCGATCAACTTGACCAACCTGTTCATCGCGTCACCAGCACATTGGAATGCCAAGCTCAAGGCGGTCCCTGCCTCGGTAGCCGCTCCAGCTGAGCGCGCCAAACAAGCCTGGGCAGCCTTCGCTGCCGATGCGTCGGGTAGCGGTCCTTTCAAGATGGCGCGTTTTGTTCCACGTGAGCGTCTGGAAATGGTTGCGAACAAAGACTACTGGGATGCCAAGCGCAAGACACAGATTGACCGCGTAGTATTGCTGCCAATCCCTGAGGCGAATGCACGTACAGCAGCATTGCTCTCTGGTCAGGTTGACTGGATTGAGGCACCCGCACCGGACGCCCTGCCCCAGATCAAACAGCGTGGCTTCAACATTTACAGCAACCCACAGCCGCACGTCTGGCCTTGGCAGTTGTCTTTCGCCGAAGGTTCACCATGGCTTGACAAGCGCGTACGGCACGCGGCGAACCTATGTGTGGATCGTGAGGGCTTGAAAACATTGCTCGGTGGCCTGATGGGCATTCCAAAAGGCACAATGGCTCCAGGACACCCTTGGTTCGGCACGCCATCGTTTGACATCAAGTATGACGTTGCAGGCTCGCAAAAGCTGATGACAGAAGCTGGCTTCTCTGCAGCCAAGCCATTGAAAGTCAAGATCCAGATCTCGGCTTCGGGTTCGGGCCAAATGCAGCCTCTGCCAATGAACGAATTCGTTCAGCAGTCGCTCAAGAAGTGCTTCTTTGACGTTCAGTTCGACGTGATCGAGTGGAACACGCTCTTCACCAACTGGCGCAAGGGTGCAAAAGATCCTTCGGCCAATGGCGCTAGTGCAACGAACGTCAGCTTCTCGTCGATGGATCCCTTCTTCGGTATGGTGCGTTTCAGCAGCAAGGGTACCTTCCCACCCGTGTCGAACAACTGGGGCTACTATGCCAGCCCAGAAGTTGAAGCCTTGGTAACAACGGCTCGCACAACGTTTGACGACAAAGCACGTGACGCAGCTTTGGCTAAGCTGCACACGCGCATTGTTGAAGACGCACCGTTCGTCTGGATTGCACATGACGTGGGTCCACGCGCCATGAACAAGAAAGTGACAGGTGTTGTACAACCACAAAACTGGTTTATTGACATTGCCACAATGAAAGTGCAGTAAGCTAGACGAAGCACGCCGCGCCAGTAGGTGCGGCGTGCTTTTTTGTTGTTTACGTATAACTATTCCGATTCAATTTTATTGAGACACACCTCTAATGCTTAGCTTTTTACTGAGGCGTCTGATTTACACCTTGCCAATCATGCTTGGTGTCGCGCTTGTCTGTTTTTCCTTGGTGCACCTCGCACCGGGCGACCCCTTGATGGCGATTCTCCCACCCGATGCCTCGCAAGATTTGCGCGATCGGCTCATGGAGCTTTACGGATTTAACCGCTCATATCCAGAGCAATTCCTTTCCTGGGTCTGGCGTGCACTACAAGGCGATCTGGGTACCTCAATCGCCTCGAGCAGACCAGTGACAGACGAAGTTCTGAAAGCCGTCGTCAACACACTGCGACTCGCCGTTTTCGCGACTCTCATCGGATTCGTATTTGGATCCCTCTTTGGTTTTGTTGCGGGCTACTTTCAAAATTCCTGGATCGACAAAGCCGCCTCATTAACTTCAGTATTAGGCGTGAGCGTGCCGCACTACTGGCTGGGGATGGTGTTTGTGATTATCTTCAGCTCAACGCTGATGTGGTTACCGCCTAGTGGCGCGGGTCCTGGTGGTTCTGCAGACTGGGTCTGGAACCTGGAGCATATGAAGCATCTGATCCTACCGGCAGTGACCATGAGTGTGATTCCGATGGGGATTATTGCCCGGACCGTGCGAGCACTCGTCGCCGATATCCTAGCGCAAGAATTCATTGTGGGGCTGCGCGCCAAGGGCTTAACCAACGTTGGCATCTTTATTCACGTCGTCAAGAACGCGGCCCCGACTGCTCTGGCTGTGATGGGCTTACAACTTGGCTATTTGCTTGGCGGATCGATTCTGATTGAAACGGTCTTCTCTTGGCCTGGCACAGGCTTTTTGTTGAACTCGGCGATTTTTCAACGCGACCTCCCTCTGCTCCAAGGGACTATTCTCGTACTCGCTATGTTTTTCGTTGTTCTGAATATGATTGTTGACATCATTCAGACCCTGCTCGATCCTCGTATCGCGCGTAGCTAATGGAACAGGGAATCTGACATGCTGAACATTACCGTCGACCCCTCTAAAGTACCCGCCGTTGTCACGGAGAAATCCACTGGCTACTGGCGTAATGTCGGGCAGCGCTTTATGCGAGACAAGCTAGCGATGTTTGCTGGTTTTGTTATTTTGTTACTGCTAATCATGGCGATATTTGGGCCCTGGCTTGCACCTTACGATCCCTTTGCCTCGTCGATCATGAAGCGGCTCAAGCCAATCGGCTTCCCTGGACACTTGCTGGGAACAGATGAGCTCGGTCGCGACATGCTGACTCGTCTAATCGTGGGCACCAAGCTTTCCCTTTTTATGGGAATTACCCCCGTGATCTTTGCCTTCTGTATTGGCTCAGTCATTGGCCTGATCGCTGGCTATGCTGGCGGTACAGTCAATACCGTCATCATGCGTACGATCGACGTGTTTTATGCCTTCCCCTCCGTCCTGTTGGCGATTGCGTTATCGGGCGTATTGGGTGCGGGTATTACAAACTCATTGATCTCCCTGACCATTGTGTTTATCCCACCGATCGCTCGCGTTGCCGAAAGTGTGACCACACAAATTCGTAGCCGCGATTTTGTGGATGCCGCACGCGCCTCAGGTGCCAACGCATTCACGATTGTGCGTGTGCATGTTTTGGGTAACGTGCTTGGACCTATTTTTGTTTATGCAACCAGTCTGATCGCAGTGTCGATGATTCTTGCCTCCGGGCTGAGCTTCCTTGGTCTAGGCGTCAAGCCGCCTGAGCCAGAATGGGGCCTAATGCTCAACACGTTGCGCACAGCTATTTACGTACAGCCCTGGATTGCTGCACTGCCAGGCGTCATGATCTTCATCACGTCTATCGCTTTCAACCTGCTCTCCGATGGATTGCGTACCGCCATGGAGATCAAAAACTGATGGATACGACTGTGAAGAAGGAAGCTGCTCCTGGTTCAGCCCAACCATTATTGATGGTCAAGAATCTGATCAAGCACTTTGCCTTAAAAAAGGATGTGTTTGGGCGAGGCGGTGGCGTAGTGCGTGCGGTTGATGATATCGACTTTCTCGTGCGTCAAGGCGAAACCTTAGGAGTCGTCGGCGAGTCCGGTTGCGGCAAATCTACGACCGCTAGACTCCTGATGAACTTAACACCTCCCGATAACGGCGACATTATCTTTGATGGCCGTTCCGTCGGCAGTCGTGACATGTCTCTCAAAGAGTTTCGTCGGCAAGCACAAATGGTGTTTCAGGATAGCTATGCGTCCCTGAATCCGCGCCTCACGATTGAAGACTCCGTGGCTTTCGCGCCGCAAGTGCATGGCGTATCCAAAGAGGATGCCGTCGAACGCGCACGCGACCTATTAAGGCGCGTTGGCCTAGATCCCAACCGCTTCGCAGAGCGCTATCCACACGAGCTGTCTGGCGGACAACGGCAGCGTGTCAACATCGCGCGAGCACTTGCTCTGCAGCCGCGCCTAATCATCTTAGATGAGGCGGTGTCGGCACTGGACAAGTCCGTCGAAGCGCAAGTGCTCAATTTGCTATTGGATTTAAAAGAGGATTTTGGACTGACCTACGTGTTCATCAGCCATGATCTGAATGTCGTGCGCTACATCTCCGATCGCGTGATGGTGATGTACCTTGGGCAGGTTGTTGAAATCGGCGATTGCGAAACCCTGTTCGAGCAACCGAAACATCCCTATACGCGCGCCCTGCTCTCCTCCGTACCATCGATGGATCCAGATAATCGGACAGAAGAGCCACCGCTATCCGGTGATCCACCCAATCCGATTAACCCTCCGTCCGGCTGCCGCTTCCATACACGCTGCGTGCATGCGCAGGCGATCTGTTCGCAAACGATGCCTGCCCTCGTTTCCGACCAAGCAGGGCACGGCGTCGCATGTCTGATGCACGTTGCAGGAAGTGGACACACCGACGCACCAAGCGCTCAGCAGGAGGTCGCATGAGCGACGAAAAAACATTCGTTGATATCCGTGACCTTACGGTCACTTTTACCGGGGGTCGAAAGCCTGTACGTGCCGTATCCGGTGTTAACTTAAAGGTTAAACGAGGCGAAGTCGTCGCACTGATCGGTGAATCAGGATCAGGAAAGAGCGTGACGCTTCGCTCAATTTTGCGTCTGCATAACCCATCGCGCTCAAAGCTCGAAGGACAAATCCTGGTAGGCGATCAGGACGTCGTGCAGCTTTCCGCTAGCGCATTGTCAGACTTCCGTGGCAAAGTCGCTTCAATGATTTTCCAGGAACCATTATTAGCACTCGATCCGGTTTACACCGTGGGTGAGCAAATTATCGAGGCGATTCTTCGTCACGAAAATGTAAGCAAGGAGCAGGCCCGCGCACGCGCACTTTCGCTTTTTGAACGTGTCCGCATCCCGAGCCCCGAGCGACGCCTCGATGCTTACCCGCATGAAATGTCGGGCGGCATGCGTCAGCGTGCCATGATTTCTCTAGCACTTGCTAGCCAGCCGCAGTTGCTTCTTGCAGACGAACCCACCACCGCTCTGGATGCAACCGTGCAGATTCAAATTCTGCTGTTGTTGCGTGAACTCCAGCGTGAGCTTGGCCTATCTGTTATTTTTGTCACGCACGACATTGGTGCTGCAGTTGAAGTAGCAGATCGTATTGCCGTGATGTATGCCGGGCGCATTGTCGAGCAGGGCACAACGCGGACACTGATGCGCTCACCTCGTCATCCCTACACGCGGGCCTTACTAAAAAGCTTGGCGCACGGTTCGGTCAAGAAGGGAACACGCTTGGAGACCATTCCAGGTGCACCTCCCGATCTGAGCAACCTGCCGCCGGGTTGCGTCTTTGCCGAACGCTGCAGCTTGGCAACAGACGATTGCAGAAAAGCCTTGCCTGAAACAATCTGGCTAACTGAAGATCACAGCGCCAGATGTTTCAGGGTGGACCAGACCTTACAGCCCGTCTAATTAACTTACTGGAGAGTTCGTTCGAACACGAACTTTCCATCTCGCCAGTCGACCGGAACAACATCCCGAGGACCAAACTTGCCTTGAAGAATTAGTTTGGCTATTGGGTTTTCCAGTTGCTGCTGGATCGCCCGCTTCAGAGGTCTTGCACCAAAGACAGGGTCGAACCCGGTGCGTGCCAACTCGGCTTGCGCCACAGGCGAGACCTCTAAGATCATCTCCTGCTGCAACATCCGCTTCGCCAAGCGCTGGAGTTGTACGCCCGCGATCTTCTCGATGTGTGCACTATCCAAGGCGTGAAATACGACAACCTCATCGATCCGATTCAAAAACTCTGGTCGAAAATGATTTTTTAGGTCATCCCAGACAACCGCCTTGATCGCCTCGTAGGGCTGGCCCACCATGGCTTGAATATGTTGCGAGCCAAGGTTCGAGGTCATCACGATCACCGTGTTACGGAAGTCGACCGTACGCCCTTGCCCATCAGTCAGACGGCCATCATCGAGCACCTGCAAAAGTACGTTAAAAACATCCGGATGCGCCTTTTCCACCTCGTCAAGCAACACAACACTGTAAGGTTTGCGACGTATAGCCTCCGTCAGATAGCCGCCCTCTTCGTAGCCAACATACCCTGGCGGTGCGCCAATCAAACGAGCAACGGAGTGTTTCTCCATAAACTCGCTCATGTCGATACGAATCAACTGTTCATCAGAATCAAAGAGGAAATCTGCCAAGGCCCGGGTAAGTTCCGTCTTACCGACGCCGGTCGGACCAAGGAATAAGAACGAACCATAAGGACGTGATGCGTCAGACAGCCCGGCGCGCGAGCGTCGGATTGCATCAGCGACCAGCCCAACCGCCTCATCTTGTCCAATGACGCGCTGGTGCAAGCGGTCTTCCATTTGCAAAAGCTTATCGCGCTCGCCTTGCATCATTTTTGACACAGGAATACCCGTGGCGCGCGAAACAACTTCTGCAATCTCTTCTGCACCAACCTGCGTGCGCAACAAGCGAGGCTTATCTCCGGCACCTGCAACAGCACCGGCACCCTCTGCTGCTTTTAAACGCGTTTCCAACTCTGGCAATTTGCCATATTGAATTTCGGCGAGCTTATCGAACTGACCCTTGCGTTGCAGTTCAGCCATTTCGGCACGTGCGCGTTCGATCTCTTCTTTGATCGACTGCGTCCCTTGCACAGCAGCCTTCTCGCTCTTCCAGATCACTTCAAAATCGTTGTACTCGCGTTGCAACTTCTCGAGCTCTTCCTCGATAATTTGTAGACGACGCATTGATCCTTCGTCTGTTTCTTTTTTAACGGCTTCACGTTCAATTTTCAATTGAATAATGCGCCGATCGAGTCGATCCATGACTTCAGGCTTGGAATCGATTTCCATGCGAATACGCGCAGCCGCTTCGTCAATTAAGTCGATGGCCTTATCCGGCAAAAAGCGATCGGTAATGTAGCGATGCGATAACTCAGCAGCCGCCACAATCGCAGGATCTGTGATCTCAACGCCGTGGTGCAACTCATAGCGCTCCTGCAAGCCGCGCAGAATGGCAATGGTCGATTCCACATTGGGCTCATCCACAATAACTTTCTGAAAACGACGCTCAAGCGCAGCATCTTTCTCGATGTACTTGCGATACTCATCCAGCGTGGTTGCACCGATGCAGTGCAGCTCACCGCGCGCCAAGGCAGGCTTGAGCATGTTGCCAGCATCCATTGCGCCTTCAGCTTTACCAGCACCCACCATTGTGTGGATTTCATCAATAAAAATGATGCTACTGCCGTCATCCTGCGACAGCTCTTTGAGCACAGCCTTTAAGCGCTCCTCAAATTCACCGCGGAATTTAGCGCCCGCAAGCAAGCTTGCCAAATCCAAGGACAGCACGCGCTTGCCCCGAAGGCTCTCTGGAACCTCGTCGTTAACGATACGCTGTGCCAATCCCTCGACGATGGCAGTCTTACCCACGCCAGGCTCACCGATTAGTACGGGGTTGTTTTTGGTGCGACGCTGCAAAATCTGAATCGCGCGCCGAATCTCATCGTCGCGCCCGATCACGGGATCGAGCTTTCCCTGACGCGCACGTTCGGTCAGATCCATCGTGTATTTCGCCAAGGCTTCACGATTGGACTCGCCTTCTTGATCTTTTACTGTCTCGCCACCACGTACCGCATCAATCGCAGCCTCAAGTGCTTTACGTTGCAGACCTGCCTCTTTCAACGCACGGCCCACATCGCCTTTATCGTCAGCCAGGGCCAACAAGAACAGTTCGCTCGGGATATAGGTATCGCCCCGCTTTGAGGCCTCTTTATCGACACGCGTGAACACGGCCTGCAAGTCCCGGCTGACTTGGATGTTGTCATCGCCACCCTTGACTTGGGGCAGGGCTTTAAGCGTTGCTGCCAGGCTTGTTTGCAGCTTGTTGATCGCAACGCCAGCTCGCGCGAGTAGGCTTGCTGCGCCGCTCTCACTGTCGCCTAGCAAGGCAGATAATACGTGAGCCGGCTCGATGTATGGATGTTCCTGACGCGCAGCCAGACTTTGCGCATCGGCAAGCGCCTGCTGAAATTTGGTCGTAAGTTTGTCAAAACGCATGGTGGTGCTCCTAACGAGGTATGGCTTGTGGCCAAAAGTTGATGCGTACAAGATGCGGCCAAAGCGCTACTTTTCAATGGCTTACTTGATAAATGCCACTAGGCTCACAAAAGCTTAGCCCTCCTAAGGAAAAATCGACTTGATCCAAATCAACAGGACTACAATTGATCAAGAAGTTATTGAATTATTTTTTTACTCGACACTTGGTAGACATGCTTAAACACATCCCGGTTGCTGCTGAGTCGACACATTGCTCCACCTGCATGATGGGCAGTGTCTGTTTACCCGTTGGAATGCCTGCTAGCGAGGTGGCCAAGCTCGATGACCTTGTTAAGGATCGCATTCGATTGCAAAAAGGCCAAGCGCTCTTTCAACACGGTGAAAAACTAGATGCACTCTTTGGCCTGCGCACGGGTTCTATTAAGACACAACTCGACGAGGCGAATGGCGCACATCAGATAACCGGCTTTTTCTTGCCTGGGGAAATCGTAGGGCTCGACGGAATGATTGAGGGCGAGCATAGCTCTACCGCCATCGCCATGGAAGACTCAGAAGCATGCGTAGTGAAGCTTCAAGATATCGACGAGATCTCACGCTACGTGCCCTCCTTGCAGCACCAGGTGCGACGTCTCATGAGCCGAGAAATTGCTCGTTCTCACCAAGTGCTCTTGGCCTTGGGTTCAATGCGCTCCGAGCAACGACTGGCCGCTTTTTTGCTGAATCTGTCTCAACGCCTGACCGCATTAGGATATTCGCCGAGTGAGTTCATCATGCGTATGAGTCGCGAAGAGCTCGGCAATTATCTTGGCCTAACCCTCGAGACAGTCAGCCGTCTCTTTTCACGATTTGCCCGAGAAGGCATCATTATTGTCAACCAGCGTGACATCAAGATTACCGACATGGCTGCGCTCAACGAGCTTATCGGCAAACCCTGCTAAGCACACACGTCCTCGAGAAATAGCTCAGCACGACAAAAATCTAGCGTCGTTTGCTTAGAGTCCAAGATCGATTTACCTAGTTGCTGCGACCAATAAGTCGCTCCCCCGCCGGCGCGTGCCCACTCGTTCAAACGACGCGTATAGAGTTGCAGGTCGTATTCATGCGTGACACCAATCGCCCCATGCACCGCGTGCGATACCGCAACAATCTTACCCACTGCCTGACTCGTATGCGCTTTCGCGAGGGCTGCAAGCATGGGCATAGGCGCCCAAGACTGGCTACGACATGCCATCTCTGCTGCCATGCGCGCACCGAACACGAGCTCGGCCACCTCACTAATCTGTTGTTGTAAGGCCTGGAAGCGCCCGATCGGCTTGCCAAACTGTTCACGCTGATTGGCATGCGCCAGCGACATCTCAAAGACGCGGTCTGTTCCGCCTGCAATCAGTACGGCAAGCGTCAAAGCAAGTGCATGATCAAACTGCGGCGTGTTCCAGCGACCCAAGTGGGATGCATTGACCACCTCAGCGGACCATGTCAAGTCTGCATCGAGCGAACCATGCCCGCCGGAACGAATGACTTCAGCTTTCGCTGTGGGACATAGCCAGACGTTATCGTCCTGCTGTACCAGTACCCAATCCGCGGTGAAACCAAAGCTCACGGCGCGGGCAGTCAAAGACCCCGCTGATCGCTGAACTTGATAGGGAGCAAAGGTAATTGACCCCTCAGGGATAGACTTACCAGCTTGATTCAACCAAGCACGCGCAAACAACGTATGGGCATAAGGTAGCGGAACTGCGTGACGACCCATACAAAAAACGATGGGCCAGATATCAACCAATGCTAAGCCGGCACCATCCGCGCTCTCGGGAACGAGTGCATCGGCAAAACCTGCAGACAGCATTGTTTCCCATAAAGCAGCGCGATCCGCACTGCCCTGCTCGACGCTGCGGATCACACTCCCGGTGCACTCTTGGGAGAAGAAACGATCAGCCGATTCATAAAAGGAGTTTTGCATGAGGATCACCGTAAACCAAGGCCGCGGGCAATAATGCCACGCAGAATTTCGCGCGTACCACCGCGCAAGGAAAAAGTCGCGCCCATTTGTTCGAGGTATCCTAGGGTACGCAACAAATCACTCGAGGCGATAAAGTCTGGCCGAGCTCCCAACCAATTCGCAATTTGACGAATCAACCGCTGCTCAAAATCCGTACCATAATCTTTAACAACGGATGCATCGATCGCAGGGCTCTCGCCTTCAACGAGCTTTTGCGTCACAGCCAAGGACAGCGCGCGAAGGACAGACATTTCAGCCGCCAGTGCACCCACTAAGGCCTGCGTCTCGCCGTCGGTTATGTTTTGTGCGCGCACTTGCTCAAGCCAGCAGTCGAGCAAAGCAATGCTCGAATAAATGCGCTCAGGGCCACTGCGCTCAAACGCGAGCTCAGCATTGACCTGCTCCCATCCCTGCCCTTGCGTACCGACTAAAGCGTCAGGTCCTAGCTTGACGTTATCAAAGAACACTTCTGAAAAATGCGCATCTCCGGCCATATCGACAATCGGCCTTATCGTGACACCGGGCAGCTTCAGATCAATAATGACCTGAGAGAGTCCTTTTTGTCGGTCGGTGGTCTCACCCGATGTACGCACCAAAGCAATCATGTAATCGCAGCCGTGGGCGTTAGTCGTCCAGATCTTGCTGCCGTTTAGCAACCACCCATCATCGGTTGGCGTGGCACGCGTACGAATGCTTGCTAGATCAGAACCCGAGCTCGGCTCGCTCATCCCGATACAGAAAAAGGCTTCGCCACGGCAGATGCGAGGTATGTAAAAAGCTTTTTGCGTATCCGTTCCGTACCGCAAAATCAGAGGTCCACTCTGCCTATCCGCGATCCAATGCGAAGCAACTGGCGCGCCAGACGCCAACAACTCTTCAGACAGCACGAATCGCGAGAAAAACCCTTTACCCGACCCACCATACTCAGCAGGAATCGTCAGACCCAGCCAACCCTTCGCGGCAAGGCGACGACTAAACCCATCGTCGGTA
This sequence comes from Zwartia hollandica, assembly GCF_019923725.1. Lineage (GTDB taxonomy): Bacteria > Pseudomonadota > Gammaproteobacteria > Burkholderiales > Burkholderiaceae_B > Zwartia > Zwartia hollandica. The sequence goes on along the minus strand of NZ_JAHXRI010000004.1, from coordinate 68,471 downwards.
CCCATCCAGGATCGCGACTTGATGTGAGCGGGAATATCTCGCATTTCCTGCGTTAGAAATGCGCGCACTTCGGCGCGGAAGGCTTTTTCTTGTTCAGGAACTTGGGTGAACTCTAATGCGGTGAGCATATTCGTACGTATCCGGAAATTAGGGAACTTCGACCGAGGATGCCTTAGACATCTGGCCGCAATATACTAGGAATACAGAGACCTCGATTCAACCCCTGATTGTATGGGTTTGAGTGCTCCGGGGCCAATCACTAAGGATAAAGACATGAGTGAGACTAAGCTATTAGGTGCGGGATATATCTGGCAAGAATTGGCCGTTGGACAAAGGTTTAGAACCTACCGTCGCACTATCACCGAGACGGATATTGTCAATTTCATTAGTGTCACGGGAATGCTCGAGACTATTTTTATCGATACGACCTTCTCCCATGGGGCAATGAAAGGTCGCCCCGTGCCTGGTGGGCTCACCTACGGCCTAATTGAGGGTTTGTTGATGCAAGGAATGGTGCAAGGAACAGGTCTAGCGCTGCTCGAAGTACATAAAAAAATCTTGCATCCGGTAATAGCCGGAGATACAGTCTGGGCCGAGGTAGAGGTCACTGCGATCCGTCCGACCTCTAAGCACAACAGAGCCGTCGTCACCTCACGTGTGGATGTTAAAAATCAAAACAATGTGGACGTGATGACCTATACGGCAGTCAGAATGCTAGCCGGCGAGCGCCACTAAGCGTCAGTCGAGTCAGAGTTGCTGACCGGAGACATAAACAGCGTTAACGCACTGGACCCGGCAGCAACAAGCCAAAAAAAGAAAAACCCTGCCGCGTATAAAAAATCACGCTCTAGTCGGATGTATCCAAAAATCGCGACATCCAAGGGATCAACCAGTGCAAAAACTACCGCACTGGCTGCACCAGCCATCAGAAAGGACGGCCATAAAATCCACATTAGCGCTCGCCATTTCATAGCAGTCTCCGGTTAACGGGCTTGCGTTGCCGGCGGTGGGCCGGCGTGTTGCTCAACAACGAGTCCACGTTTCATGCCACCTTCAGTAATCGCTTGATCACCAAAATTGGACAACGCAAGGGTAATTGTGATCACACACCCAACAATCGCCAGAGCAGGTCCCGCCATCAGCAACCACGGCCAGCGCTCGCGCCACCAAGGCGTCACCGAGAGCGGGGTAGAGGCTAAGGTCACTACAGTACTCGCGCGTTGCATGATGATTCCTTAGTTAGGGACAATAAAACTCGATTTCTCACGAATCTCTGTCAAAAGCTTTCCGTCTGGAGTTGTTGATTTTGTGACAAAGGTGATCGAATGGGGGCCAGACGCCATGGTTCCTGCAGGAGCGCGTACCACCACTGCCACGATACGGTTCGAGGCGCTCGCCATTTCGAGGGTCGTGCTCGACACAGCACCATCAACAATTTTCAATGCAAGGCCTGGAGCACCCTCGACGCTTAGCGTTAAATGCAACGCATCCTCAGAGGCATTGAGCATCTGCAAACGATAGACGTTTTCAATCAAGCTGCCAGCAACCTCTCGACCAAGCATGCCCCGATCACGAATGACATCGACTCTAAGTGTCGTACGTGTTGCAAGTGCAGCAATAAATACCGATACGAGAAGCAACATTAAAACTGAATAAATCAATACACGAGGGCGCAATAAATGGCGTCGAACATCTTTGGCCGTGAGCTTTTCTTGCAAAGCGCGCTCAGAGGTATAGCGAATGAGCCCAGTCGGGTACTCCAGCTTATTCATCACCTCATTACAGGCATCGACGCACGCTCCGCAACCGATACACATGTATTGCAGACCGTCACGTATATCAATCCCAGTCGGGCAAACCTGCACGCAAATGCTGCAGTCAACGCAATCGCCTAAGCCCTGCGCCTTGTAGTCGACTTTCTTGGAGCGCGCGCCGCGCGGGTCGCCTCGCGCCTTGTCGTAGGTGACAACAAGCGTATCTCGATCAACCATCACACTCTGGAATCGTGCGTAGGGGCACATGTACTTGCAAACTTGTTCGCGTAAAAATCCCGCATTGCCCCAGGTGGCAAAGCTATAGAACAACAACCAGAACCATTGCCAGGGTCCAAGCGCAAAGGCCATCAAATCAGCCATCAGACCGCGAATAGGCGCAAAGTAGCCAATAAAAGAGAAACCGGTCCACACAGCGACTACCAGCCACAGCAAATGCTTGATTGTCTTGACCCGTACCTTATGTAACGATAGGGACGACTCGTCTAGACGAATACGTGCAATACGATCGCCTTCGATACGACGCTCTATCCACATAAAAATTTCGGTATAAACCGTCTGTGGGCAAGCATAGCCGCAGAAAAGTCGTCCAGCTACGGCTGTGAACAGGAACAAACCTAGCGCGGAAATGATCAATAAGAGGGTCAAATAAATTACATCTTGGGGCCAGAGCACCATACCGAAGATATAAAACTTACGCGCACCCAGATCAAACAGCACTGCTTGCCGGTCGTTCCAGTTTACCCACGGCAACCCGTAAAACAATGCCTGAGTCAGCACCACCAACGCGATGCGCCAGCGTGCGAACCAACCAAGGACTGAACGCGCATAAATTTTTTGGCGAATGTCTACGAGCGTTTGCTCAACCGTATCAGCGTCGTCAACACGATCCGTTGCACCGAGAGGCCGCCAAGCTAGTGGCTCAACCGCATCAGCACCGGTACTGCCTGCTTTGGGATGGATCGACACGCGTAAACCTTACTGGGCTGCGGCAGCTTTCTGCGCAACAGAACCCGTTATATCGCGTCCACCGGATAGGCCCCAAACCCATGCGGTCAGCAAACGAATTTGATCTGGCGTCAACAAATGCTCTTGCGCTGGCATACGGTTGTTGCGACCATTCAAAATGCTGTGAACAATCGTTGCTTCAGAACTGCCATACAGCCAGACATCATCAGTTAAGTTGGGGGCACCTAAAGCTTTGTTCCCTTTTCCATCAGCCCCATGACACGCCACGCAGTTATTGAGGTACTCGCGCTTGCCACGAATGACACGAATCTGATCATGCGCGAGACCAGACAATGAGCGGACATATTGGGCGATATCACCGGCCATCCGCGCATCTACTATCGCTTGTAAGCCAGGCATGATGCCGTTGCGACCGTTAGTAATTGATGCCTGCAAGGCCTCTGGTGTTCGACCGTACAGCGAATCACCCTCAACCAAATTCGGAAAGCTCGTTGCACCTTTCGCATCCGAGCCGTGACACTGCGCGCAATTATTCAAAAATAGACGCTGTCCAATCACACGCGCTTCAACATCCGCGGCAATCGCAGGAATATCCATTTTTGCGAACTTTTCGTAGACAGGCTTCACCTGTGCATTCAGTTCGGACTGATCGTGACGAACTTCCTGCGCAGAGGTATAGCCCAAACTACCGTTGAATGCGCCGAGCCCTGGGTACAACACCAGATAACCTAATCCAAAAAAGCACATGAGAACGTACATCATGGTCCACCAGCGCGGAACTGGGTTGTTGAGCTCGCGCAAATCGCCGTCCCAGACATGGCCTGTGTCTTGCACTGCACCCGTGCGAGCCCCTAGCCATTTACGTTGCGAAAACAATAGCCACAAACACCAAGCGATTCCGAGCAGGACGACAGCTGCAATGTAGTAACCCCAAAAACCGTTAACAAAGTCGCTCATGACCGTCCGCCCTCCGTATCTGACTTGGCTCCTTCATCGGGCAGCGCGAAAGGCAGCATGGCCGCCTCATCGTTCGCCTGCCGACGCCCTTTAGAAAACGCCCAGAAAATGATGCCAAAAAATGTTGCCATGGCAAGGACAGTTGAAATCGCGTTAAGCACGGCAACCATCATTTCACTCCTTGTGCTGACTTAGTGGCGGCTTGTGCTGCCAATGCCGCCTTGCGCGCACCAGTTCCCAACCCCTGCAGGTACGCGACCATGGCATCCTCCTCTGTCTTTCCCTTCAGCGCATCCGGCGCCGCTGCGATTTGTGCCTCGGTATAGGGCACCCCCAACACCCTTAAGGTGCGCATACGATCACTGATATCGTCCGGTTTAAGAGGTTGTTGTGCTAACCACGGATAACCAGGCATATTGGACTCAGGGACGACAACTCTGGGATTGCGCAGATGGATGCGATGCCACTCATCAGAGTAACGCTCCCCCACACGGGTCAAATCTGGTCCGGTACGTTTTGATCCCCACAAAAATGGGCGCTCGTAAACAGATTCACTTGCCAACGAGTACGGTCCATAGCGTTGGACCTCCGCGCGTAGCATACGAATTTGTTGGGAATGGCAACCGACACACCCCTCACGAATGTAGAGATCTCGCCCCATCAGACGCAATGCATCATAGGGCTCCACACCCGCAGCCGGCTTGGTTGTCGAATGCTGAAAGAACAAAGGAACGATTTGCACCAACCCCGCGAACAGCACAACCAAAATACTACAAACAATCATCCAACCAATGTTCTTTTCAAGTGTCTGGTGTGAAAAAAAGCCGTGATTTTCTTGAGCCATGTAATTCTCCTTAGGCGCTGGCTGGCGCAGTTGCCAACATGGGGCGTACGGCCGCGCTATCCGCTGGAATTTCCGGATTCACTGCCTTCTCACCGATCACGGTCTTAAATACGTTGTAGGCCATTAAGAGCATGCCGGACAGATACAGTGCGCCACCCGCTAGACGAATTGCGTAAAACGGGAAGGTTGACTTCACGGACTCAACAAAGCTGTAGGTCAACGAGCCATCGGGCTCAGTGGCACGCCACATCAAACCTTGCATCACACCTGCAATCCACATGGAGGCGATATAGAGCACCACACCAATTGTCGCGATCCAGAAGTGAACCTCGATTAACTTTGTGCTGTACATTTTTTCGCGACCCCACAGCCTAGGGATGAGGTAATACAACATGCCAAAGGTAATCATCGCCACCCAACCGAGCGCTCCAGAGTGCACGTGACCGATGGTCCAATCGGTGTAGTGTGAAAGCGCATTGACCGTGCGAATTGACATCATCGAACCTTCAAAAGTTGACATGCCATAGAACGACAGCGACACAACCATAAACTTCAAAATCGGATCGGTACGCAACTTGTGCCAAGCGCCTGAGAGCGTCATGATGCCGTTGATCATTCCACCCCAAGACGGTGCGAGCAGAATCAACGAAAACACCATACCCAGAGATTGGGTCCAGTCAGGCAACGAGGTATAGAGCAGGTGGTGTGGCCCTGCCCACATGTAGGTGAAAGCTAACGCCCAAAAGTGAACAATCGACAGGCGGTACGAGTAGATCGGACGCTGTGCTTGCTTTGGAATGAAGTAATACATCATGCCAAGAAAACTAGTGGTCAGGAAAAATCCAACAGCGTTATGGCCGTACCACCATTGCACCATTGCATCTTGCACGCCGGCGTAGGCGGAGTACGACTTCCACATCGACACCGGGAGCTCGATGTTATTCACAATATGCAGCACCGCGATCGTAAGTATGTATGAACCAAAAAACCAGTTCGCTACATAGATATGCTTTGCTTTACGCTTAATGATCGTGCCAAAAAAAACAATCGCATACGCTACCCAGACCAACGTGATCAGAATGTCGATTGGCCACTCGAGCTCGGCGTATTCTTTTGAAGTGGTAATCCCCAGAGGCAGAGTAATTGCAGCACCCACAATAATCAGCTGCCAACCCCAAAAGGTGAAAGCCGCTAGGGGACCACAAAATAAGCGTGCCTGGCATGTCCGTTGAACAACATAATACGAAGCGGCAAAGAGCGCACTGCCACCAAATGCAAAAATCACGGCGTTGGTATGCAGAGGCCTGAGGCGCCCGTACGTCAGCCAAGCAATATCAAAGTTGAGCTGCGGCCACAATAGCTGGGCTGCGATGATGACACCCACCAGCATACCGACAATGCCCCACACGACGGTCATGATTGCAAACTGCCTGACCACACCGTAATTAAAGGTCTCTGCCTTCGTCGCACTCAAACTAGCCATTTTCTGCGTTCCTTTAGAAAACTTTCTTCGTAACCGAATCATGCCTAATCGACTTCGCTAAAGCTTTGATCTGGATCAAGCCTCAGGAGGAAAGGTGTGACGTTTGCGTTGAAGTCGAATCGTTGTCGCGCAAAATCGACAAACTCGCTGCATCAGGGTCATCGTATTGACCAGAAAATACAGCCCACCACAACACGCCACCGATGAGCGCGACTACAAACAGCGACAGAGGAAGCAGTAAATAGAGAATTTCCATCATCCCACCTTGTCTTGTTTACGCTGTCGCCCCGGTAGAGCCAAACGCACGACGTTGAGCCTTGACCATGCGCTCTGGTAATCGGTAAAGTCGCCACGCATTGAAAATGACGGCCATCGAAGAGATGAACATCAGCAAGGTCGCCAACCAGGGCGTCACGAGCCCGACTGCCGCTAACGGCATGGTCAAGATATGCCATCCGAGCGAGCCATACAGGTTTTGTCTTGCAACAGTTCTGGTCCGTACGAAAAGTTGAGCCCGCTCTTCCTCTGACAGATCTGGGTGTGCAGCGAGGCTAACGTGGGTCGCGGCTAAAGAAGCCGGTACCGCTAGCGATAATGCGCAAGGGCAACTCATAACAAGTAACGCAACCAGAATATCCAACGCGTGCTCGGGTTGAGTTAGCCACCAAAGTGCTGCGATCACAAAGGCAAAACCCATTTGGGTGAGTACGAACACAGTCGCCACCCTGTCTGACTGTATGCGCAACGGCTCACTCAGCCTGCGCAACGAGCGACCTAAGACACCGGTCTGAAGAGACTGTCTGGCGCGCTGCTCAAAATAACGGGCCGTAAGAAGAAACGCCACGAACATCGTGACCGAATCAAAATACACTTCCCCTTCACCCCGCACCGTTGCAATTGCGCTAGGAATAAAAGCCGCCACAATACTAATAGACACTGGGACATCCATCGTGACGCGACGATGCTTTAGGGCTCTGCGCAGACCTCCCCAAATTGGCCAGGCTGAATACAGCACCACTGGAATCGAAAGCGTCAAACTCGCCCAATTCATTAGCAGGATCGCCCAATCGAGCACTTCAATACTATCGTTCGGGCCAGCATCAATCCTCAAATAACCAGGCAAAGCAAACATCATGACCTGCATCATGGCGAGCCATGCCAAACCCAAACGGACTAGATCTGTTCTTCGTGCGGCCAGTTCGTTGGCAGTTAGAGGACGATTGATAGAAAAAATAGATGTCGGCATGGTGTATGCATCGTAGGGCTATTGAGCGGCATACGCCTTGATCTAGATCAAGTGGGTAAAATCGAATTTATTTTTCTGGCATTTTTCATGATTAAGCCAACTGAGGCCCTAGCGTTGGGCAAAATAACTGCCTATCCGTCGGAATACGACCCTGGACTCTTATTTCCAATTCCACGCCAGACGGGTCGCGCCGACCTGGGTGTGGCGCAAGACGGCCTGCCCTTTGTTGGCTGGGACCTATGGAATGCCTATGAGGTCTCATGGCTCACCCCGAATGGGCTGCCCCGGGTTGCCTTGCTGCGCGTGCAAGTCAATGCATTAAGCACGAACATCATCGAATCAAAATCCTTCAAGCTGTACTTAAACAGTTTGAATCAGACACGATTTTCTTCAAGTCAGTTACTCCTAGAGACACTAGCCAAGGACTTGTCCGCCGTGTGCGGGAACCCTGTTCTGCTTAGCCTCATCGAGAGCGCTGACTTTGCTGAGCAGCGGATTAGCGAACCCACCGGAATATGTCTGGACGATCAGGACGTGGTGATCGACTGCTACACACCGGACGACAGTCTATTGCGCAGCACATCGACTGAAGTCGTCAAGCAATCGGTGTACTCTCGTCTGCTGAAGTCGAACTGCCCAATCACTAATCAGCCAGACTGGGCGTGCGTACAAATCGACTACACCGGGCCACAGATCGACCTGAGAGGCCTGCTGAAATACATTGTGTCATTTCGAGATCACGGCGGCTTTCACGAGCACTGTGTAGAACGGATCTTTACTGACATCATGCAACGTTGCATGCCAACAAAGCTATCGGTTTATGCCCGTTACACTCGGCGTGGAGGGTTAGACATTAATCCCTGGCGAGCGACTGTGGGTATGCCTGAACCGGGCCTGCACCGCAGTGCGCGGCAGTGATGATTGATATTTCTGTCAACAGGGGTCTAGTGCGTTTTTTCCCGAATCACGGGCCAGGCGCGACGCAAGTAATACAACATTGACCAGACCGTCAAAATAGCAGCAATGATGATCAAGATCTTGCCGATATACGCGATCGGCAACCCCAACACATCACGATGGTAGAGCAGACACGGAATCGCAATCATCTGCGATGCGGTTTTAAATTTACCCAACCAGTGCACAGCAACGCTTGCACTCGCCCCTAATTGAGCCATCCATTCGCGTAAGGCAGAAATAGTGATTTCACGCCCGATAATCACCAGAGCAATCACCACATCGATACGATCAAGGTTAAGCAACGCTAGGAGCGCAGCAGAAACCATTAATTTATCTGCAACAGGATCTAAAAATGCACCAAAGGCCGAGGTCTGATTCCAGCGCCTGGCCAACCAGCCATCGAACCAGTCTGTAAGCGCCGCCACAATGAACGCGATGCAGGCCCACGTGTCGCGCGCGGGTACGCTTAACCAAGACTCAGGAAGATAGAACAATCCCACCACCAACGGGATCATTGCGATACGCAACCAAGTCAAAAAGATAGGGAGATTAAAAGGCATAGCGCTATGCTAACCCAACTAACGCAGTGCAAAGTAAATACGCTCAGCCAATTCGGGGGATATCCCCTCGACGGAGCCGAGATCCTCAATGCTGGCATTCGCTACCCCGCTAAATCCACCAAAACGTGCCAACAGCCTCTGACGTCGCTTCGCACCGATCCCATCAATATCCTCAAGTCTCGAAACATTCCGGGCCTTTGCCCGCTTGGCACGCATGCCCGTAATGGCGAAGCGATGGGCCTCGTCCCGAATCTGAGCAATTAGCATCAGTGCGGCAGAGGTTTCACCGAGCACTAACGCCTCTCGCTCATCTGCGAAAACAAGGGTCTCAAGACCTACTTTACGGTGATCGCCTTTGGCAACACCAACGAGCACCTCAATTGCCAGGCCGAGCTCTACAAAAACCTGGCGAGCGATCTCGACCTGCCCTTTGCCGCCGTCGATAAGCACTAAACCTGGCATCACCGCCTCGCCATCGGCGACCTTACCAAAACGTCGAGTCAGTACTTGACGCATGGCGGCGTAATCGTCTCCGGGCGTGATCCCAGCAATGTTATAGCGTCTATACATCGAGGGCTGCATCGCATGATGCGCATAAACGACGCAAGACGCTTGTGTGGCCTCCCCTGCGGTATGACTAATATCAAAGCATTCGATATGCAGGGCCTCAAGCGCCATCGGATCTGTATCCAAATCCAGAGCCTCAGCCAACGCTAAGGTACGAGCACTACGCGCACCGGATTCCGATAACGCATTGGCTAAGGCCATTTCCGCGTTGCGTAGTGCCTGCTCGAGCCAGGCCCGCCGCATCCCTTGCGGTCGACTTAAAAAGCGAGACTTTGTCGCTCTCGACTCGGCAAGCAAATCAATCAAGGCCGGATCAGGCAGAACATGAGAGCCCACGACCGTAGCCGGCAAAGGATGGTCGATATAGTGCTGCGCAATGAACACTTCGAGCACATCGGACAGCGAATCACCGTCTGTGTGTGTCGGGAAAAAAGCCCGATCTCCCAGATGCCGCCCGCCACGGACCATCGCGAGATTGACGCAGACGCGCCCCCCTGAGGCAACAATAGCAATGATGTCGGTGTCGCCGTGATCGGTGTCCTCCATGGTTTGCTGATGCAACACTTTGGCGAGCGCACCCATCTGATCACGCAACATGGCTGCCTGTTCAAACTCTAACGCCGCAGACGCCGCTTGCATGCGCTGCTCGATGTCACCCATGATCTCCTGAGTCTCACCGCCTAAAAACCGCGCAGCACGTTCTGCGTCTTGACTGTAGCGCTCGGGGCTGATCTCATTGACGCACGGCGCAGAGCACCGGCCGATTTGATGCAATAAGCACGGACGCGAACGGTTTGCAAAAACCGTATCTTCACAGGTACGAAGTCGAAACACTTTCTGTAGAATTTGTATAGTCTCGCGAACTGCCCACGCATTCGGATACGGACCAAAAAACTGGCCCTTCTTTTGTGTTGAACCTCGGTAGTACGCGATGCGTGGAGACGCATGCCCCGACAACATCAAGTAGGGATACGACTTATCGTCGCGAAATAAAATGTTGTAGCGCGGACGAAGCGACTTGATTAAATTGTTTTCAAGGATCAGCGCCTCGGCCTCTGAGCGCGTGACCGTAACTTCAATACGGACAACGCGCGCCACCATATGACCAATGCGGGGACTCGATGGGGTCTTTTGAAAATACGAGGCCACCCGTTTTTTTAAATCACGTGCCTTACCAACATAGAGCACTTCGTCAGACGCATCGATGTGGCGATACACGCCGGGCAAATGCGGCAGTTTCGCCAAATAGGCTTTGATATCGAAGGCGCTAGATTCAGCTTCGCTCATTGAGTGCGCGAACCGAAACAAGCGCCTGCTGATAGGCGGGTAGGCGCTGAAGGCCCTTCCAGTCGGGCGCGACTGACCCTGACATCAAGCGTTGAATACGTGCGACAGATACCGCGGGCGATTTCCAGCGCAGTCGAGCAAGCAATTCATCAGCCAAGTCAGGGCGGTTGCACACCAAGGCCATATCACAGCCCGCCTGCAACGCTGCTTGCGCGCGGGCATGAATGTCGCCGGCAACGGCAGCACCTTCCATGGTGAGGTCATCAGAGAAAACGACCCCATCGTATTTGAGTTTGGTGCGCAAAATCTCTTGAATCCATTTGGCAGAAAATCCAGCGGGCTTGCTATCGACCTTGCTGTAAATAACATGCGCAGGCATGACAGAGGCGATGACTTGATCACCTAGCCAATCATAGGGGGCAGCATCCTCGGTCATGATCTGCTTGAGCGTACGGTGGTCAAGGGGGATTTCATGATGAGAATCCGCTGCAACTGCGCCATGGCCCGGAAAGTGTTTTCCACACGACGACATTCCAGCAAACGACAAGCCTTGCGACAATGCCCTCGCCAGCATCGCAACGACACGGGGATCACGATGAAAGGAGCGATCGCCAATCACCGTGCTTTCGCCGTAATCTAAATCAAGCACCGGCGTGAAACTTAAATCTACGCCACAAGCCCGCAGTTCAGACGCCAACACATAACCCACATCGGTCGCCTTACGCATCGCTTCAAGCGGTTGTTCCATCCAGAGTTCACCTAACTTTCGCATACTCGGCAACGTCGTAAAGCCATCCGTACGAAAACGCTGTACTCGACCACCTTCATGATCCACCGCGATCAACAGCGCTGGCCTACGTAGCGCATGGATGCTGCGAGTTAATGCTGTCAGTTGTGCCCGATCTTTGTAATTACGAGCAAAAAGGATGACGCCCCCGACGAGTGGATTTAACAAACGCTTTTTCTCAGCAACGGTTAGCACATAACCTTGAACATCGACCATAAGAGGACCAAGGCTCGTTGTTTGTGTACGCTGGGTCGTTGTAGAAGTCATCGGAAAATTAGCCTTTGAAAAAATCAATCTAAAAGGGAAGAGACAGAGATGTCCGGATTGCCGCGCGATTCAACGACGACGTACGCTGCACCGTATTCAGACTCGTCGGTCAACGACACGTGAGCTACACCAAAACGTTCAGCGTACCAACTCGCCAAGGGCTCAGCCAAGACGACAACAGGTCGTCCACCCGGCGCGTTGAGTGTCTGCATCCGTGTCCACCACATCGGGCTGCGCATGCCTAAGCCAACTGCTTTAGAAAAAGCCTCCTTAGCAGCAAATCGTGTGGCCAGATAACGCACGCCACGCGAGCGATCACGTAAGGAGCGCGCGTTGAAAACACGCAACTCCTCAAGGCCTAGAATTTTTCTGGGAAAGCGGTCAGGGTGACGCAGCCATGCTTGCTCGATGCGTGCCATCTTGATCAAGTCCGTACCGATACCCGCAATTGCAGACACAAGAGCTCCTAACTAATGCGCGGCAGCTGAAGCGACGCCAGCACGTTGCGCTTGTAAATACGCCTGCACCATACGAGCCTTGAAATTGCGTATGGTTGGCTCCCAACCATCAAAAACTGCTTGCGCCACAATCGCATGCCCAATATTCAGTTCGGCGAGTCCTGGCATTGCAGCGATTGCGTCAACGTTTCCAAGATGTAATCCATGCCCTGCATTCACACGTAATCCGAGCTTGACGGCAACAGCAATCGCACTGCGCAGGCGAGATAACTCGTGCGCTACAACCGCTGCATTTGAGGCCTCTGCGTAGGCACCAGTATGCAGTTCAATGACACTGGCCCCAACATCGACTGCGGCCTGAATTTGGGCAGGGTCCGGGTCAATAAAAAGCGAAACACGGATACCGTCTGCTTGCAATTGGTCCACTGCGGCCTTCACGGCTACATGTCCCGTCACGACATCGAGACCACCCTCAGTCGTGAGCTCAGTGCGCTTCTCGGGCACAAGACAAACATCCTGGGGCAAAACCTTACAAGCGATTTCCAACATCTCCTGCGTGATTGCGCACTCCAGATTCATTCGGGTGCGCAACAACGGCCTTAACGCAAAGACGTCGGCATCCTGAATGTGACGCCGATCCTCGCGTAGATGCAAGGTAATGAGATCGGCACCCGCCTCCTCCGCTCGCAAGGCTGCCGCGATGGGATCGGGATATTTGGTGTGCCGCTGCTGACGCAAGGTTGCGACGTGATCAATATTGACACCTAGATCAATCATGGTTTCTTTTGTTCCTTACGCTACGACCGCCCAAATGGAATGGATCGATAATCTTCCATGCAGATTATCATGCTCAGACCTACTTCAACACCTGACTCGCACTCTTTAATAGGGCATCGGACAAAACAACGCCCTGACGCTGCGCCGCCTGCGCATTGAGATAAACGGGAGGCTTTTGCATGACTTCGATTGGGATCGTTCCCGGCTTGACGCCACGCAGCACCCTCAAAGTAATCCGACCGGCCGCTAAGCCCAAGTCCCGCCCCGTGATGTCCATCGCAGCGACAGCGCCCTGCCTGACATGTGCCACGTCTGAAGCGAGCAAGGGCAAGCGTGTCTGATTTGCAGTCACGACAAGTTGTGCATATGCCTTAAGCACCGTCGCATCCTGCAGCGTATAAATCAAGTCGACTTTACCCACCATGCTGCGTGCGGCTGAGGCCACATCAATGGGTCGTGTTGCAGTGGCCTCGACCATCACCAGACCCGCCTCACCAAGTAGCGTTTGGAACTCACGCACTTGAGCCAGCGAGCTTGCATCGGTGGCGTTGTAAATCACACCCACCCGTTTAGCCGCGGGTACGATTTGTCGGATCAGGGTCACCCTTCTGCTTAGAGGCAGCACATCTGAGATGCCAGTGATATTGGTTCCTGACGGCCCCCAGCTCGGCACTAGCCCCGCCTCAACAGGATCCGTGACACCAACAAAAACAATCGGCATCGTGGTTGTGTGTGCCGCGGCCGCTTGTGCACTGGGCTGCGACAAAGCCAAAATGACATCGGGCTTGCCACGCATAAGCTCTAACGCCTGTTTCGAGGCTGTTTCAGGGCTGCCTTGCGCGTCTGCGCTTTGTACTTTGTACTGACGCCCCTCCTGTAGCCCAGCCGCCCTGAGCACCTCCCGGATGCTGGCGCGCATCTGATCGGTGTCTTCACTCTCTTCGAGTGTCAGAATCACCAAGGACTTCGTTTGGGCAAAGGCCGCTAACGGTAAAAAACCCACGCCCAAATAAAGCAATAGAGTGGTCACGCAGCGGCTAAAAAAAATCAAGTTCATTTTCATTCAAATCGTCAACAAACCTTGGTGCAGTCGCCCCATCATCGAGCGCACCCATTTTCTGGCTGGCAACCCATACTTCGACTCGACAACCTCAGCGCGTGCTAAGAGCTGCTCAACACCTACCTCTATGGGCGGGCCTTTGAAGGCTAACACCACTTGATTGCCCGCATCAATTTGAGGAAGCGTCAAAATACGCCCATCGAAAGCTTGGCTGATATTGCGAATATTGCGCGCAAAGCTTGCATGCGCTCCGAACAAATTCACGCTCATGACACCAATATCGGCCAATGACGCATGGCAGCCTTTATAGAACCCCAAGGAATCACGCACGGGCCCTTGCGCCTGGCCATCGTAAATATCGACCATTAGGGCGCTACAAAGGCCCCAGTTTCTGCTTGACTCGACCCACGTCCCCGCATCTTGGTGCTCAATCACTAGGCGGGAGGGTCGAGGAAGCTTGAAGTACATCTCGCAAGCCGAGGTCACTAAGGGATTGTGCTCGACCACCCTCAGCGGATGAGAGGTGTGCTTGAGGCAGAATCGCACCATAGAACCGGCGCCTAGACCAAAGAGACCCAGGGTCTGCTGCCTAGCGGGCTCAAGAAACACGAGCCACGCCATCATTTGCGCGGTGTACTCCAGTACAAACTCGGCTGGGCGATCTACCCACATTGCGCCCTGCACCCACTCCGTACCAAAGTGAAGGTATCGGACACCGCCACTTTCAGAAATAGTGGGGATTTCATACCTTACAGACAACACACTCTCCCAAGGCTTTGTTTAAAAAGACATTTTTTACCGATTGCCTACGCGAAGAATAGCATTGTCGCGTTGCAAAACTTCCCCATCCCCTGTAGAATTGTGGGCTTGACTCAGGATACGTGGCCAAAAACCTTGGCTGGCGACCCGCCTAAACCTAAGGACTTCCAATGAAAGATGGCATCCACCCAGAATATCGCGACGTTGTGTTCGTCGACCTGCAGACTGGCAATAAATTTGTCACTCGCTCGACACTGAACAGCCGTGAAACTACGGAAATCGATGGTAAGACCTACCCTCTTTTTAAGTGCGACGTGACTTCCGAGTCACATCCGTTCTACACGGGTGCACAAACACGTATCGTCGAAACGGGCCGTGTCGAGAAATTCCGTGCCCGCTTTGCACGTACCAGCGGCACCAAGAAGGCCTCTGCCTGATTTGATCGTTCAAGATCATCTCACATGAGCCGAGGCAGCCACTGGCTGCCTTTTTTTATCGCTGTCTCGTTGTTTTAGTACAGGTTATTCTCCAAACGTGTCGCCACTGAGCCAGTCTACCCCCGCACGAATGACCGCCCCGGCAACACTAAAGTTGCCGAGGTTGGTGCTGTTCGCCCTAGCAGCCGCATACATCATTGCGGGGCTCTTTGGTCGCGACCCCTGGAAAACCGACGATGTATTGAACCTTGCCACCATGCTCTCCGCCCTACGTGGCGACGGCGCTGGCTGGCTGATTCCCCACATCGGTACGCTCGAATTACCCCAAGATGGGCCACTCGTTACGTGGGTGGGTGCGTTCTCTATTTATCTCTTAGGTCCTTGGTTAGGTGATATCTCCGCCTCACGCATTGTCAACGTCCTATGGTTCGGTATGACAATGATTTCCATTTGGTACGGAACCTATCTGCTCGGGCGCCGGACCGAGGCACAACCCCTGCCTTTACCTTTTGGCGGGGAGCCCACCGTCAAAGACTATGGGCGACTGCTCGCTGACACAGCCGCCTTGCTGTGGCTTGCAACAATCGGTATTTTGCAACGCTTACACGAGACCTCCGTGGTCCCTGCGAACGTGGCTTTTCAAGCTTTTGCGTTCTACGCGTTAGCTCGCATGCTCGACAAACCAAAAATGGGTATGGCGTGTTTGGCGATCGCCCTCGCAGGCTCATTCCTGACGCGAGCGTGGCCAGGGGTTGTACCAGTGCTGCTTGCAGTCCTGATCGCTTTACATCCCCGCAGCGGCTTGTGGTCAAGAAGAAAATGGATCGTCAGTGCGATGGTGATCGCAGCCCTACTCGTGATGCTGTGGTGGCTACCTACCCAACGCGCACATCCCGACTGGTTTAAAGCCTGGATCCATTGGAACGTTTCGCATTTTGGCATCCCTGACTATGAAACCGCATTGCGTCCTTTGCGCGACCTACCCTGGTTCCTGTGGCCAATTTGGCCTCTAGCTTGTCTTGCCGTATGGCAATGGCGCCGCTGGATCACCGCGCCGCATATCTGGCTGCCGCTTGCGGTTGTGCTGGGCGTGCTTTTCACCTTGCCCGTGCTAACCAACTCTGGAGAGCCCGAGTACATGTTGTTCGCTACTCCGCTCGCGGTCTTGGCGGCGTTCGCACTCCCGACCATGCGACGAGGTGTCATCAACACCCTGGACTGGTTCGCTTTGATGTGTTTTTCGGTGACAGTGCTTTGCGTCTGGATCGGCTGGACTGCCCTGCACTTTAAGATACCCAAACAAATATCTCTCAACATTGCAAGGCTGACGACTGGTTACGAGCCCCATATCACTTGGTGGTCAGTCATCGCAGCGCTTGTCGCGACACTTTGCTGGATCGCGATCGTGATCTGGCGACTACGCTGGAAGCCGAGCGTTTTGTGGCGAGGCTCCATGCTTTGCGCAAGTGGTGTGACCATCACCTGGGTCTTGCTTGTCTTACTTTGGATGCCCGCCGTTGATTACGTACGCAGCTACCGTCCGATGTCCGCTGAAATCAACGACAAGCTGACAGCCCTTTCGAACGTGCCGGGTCAAAAAGCTTGCTTACGCTCACAAGCACTGGGCGTGGGGCCTCAAGCATCACTTTATGTCTTTGACAACATACAAATAACCTACGACTCGCAATGTCCTTTTGTCTTACAGCAGACAACGCGTAAAAAGCTCGCCGAGGGTCTGGCGGGCTACAGCGACAATGCCTCCGTTCTCTGGATGGGTTCGCGCGGCGCCGACCGCTTCGACCGTTATCGACTATTACGCGTGCCTGTGAAATGAGCGTGGTAGATACTGCACCACGGTCGATTCCAGAAACTCTGAGAGCAATCTTCAAGCAGTCGTGGCCTGTCTTGGTTAGTCAGTGGGCCAGCATGGCCTTTGGTGTGCTGGATACGGCCATGACGGGCCATGCTGGCTCAGTAGATCTCGCGATCATGGCGCTATCCATCTCCATCTACATCACCGTTTTTGTCGGATTAATGGGAGTCATGCATGCCTTGATCCCGATCCAGGCACAACACGTTGGCGCTGGAGAGCTCGATAAAGTTGGACAGATTTGGGGCCAGGGTGTTTGGGTCTCGCTAGTTCTATCGGTCGTCGGTGGTGCGGTCATGATGTTTCCCGATGTTTGGCTGTCGTACTCAGGGGATGTAGACCCCGCAGTGCGCGCTGGCATGAAAAGCTATCTTCAAGCACTCACCTTTGCGTTACCTGCGGCTTTAATGTTCCGAACTGTCTATGCGCTTGCCAACGCGGTGTCTCGCCCAAAACTGATCATGGCGATCAACTTAGGCGGCATTGTGCTAAAGATATTTTTGAATTGGTTGCTCATCTTTGGTAATTGGGGCATGCCAGCGCTAGGCGCAACGGGAGCCGGCATCTCCTCAGCGATTGTTATGTGGGTCAATCTTGGGGTCGGCCTTTGGTTCATTCATCACACGCCGTTTTATAAACAGTTTGGGCTCAAGCTCGGTTTGCCGGATATGAAAGCACTCTGGAGCATCTTGCGCCTCGGTATACCGATGGGTGGCTCTTACTTAGTTGAGGTATGCGCCTTCACCTTCATGTCTTTACTTGTGGCGCAGGAAGGAAACGCGGTCATCGGCGGGCATCAGATCACAGCTAACCTGGCTGCACTCGCCTACATGATGCCAATGTCCATTGGCGTGGCGACGGCCGCCCTCACCGCGCAAGCAATCGGCGCCGGTCAAATACAGCAGGCACATCGGACAAGCATGATGGGTTTGGTAGTCGGTCTCTTTGGAGCGTTGATCACAGCTTGTTTTTTGTATTTTGGCCGAGACTTCATCGTAGCCACTTATACAAGCGATCTTGCTGTCGCCGCCGTTGCGTTATCCCTGCTCGCTCTCCTGCCATTCTTTCATGTTGTTGACGCAATGCAATGCATCAACAGTTATCTGTTGCGCGCACACAAGGTTGCTGTCGTTCCGCTGCTATTGCAAATTGTGGCTCTGATGGCGATTGGCCTACTAGGAGGCTGGTGGCTTGGGTTTGGACCAGGCAAAGGTTTAATCGAACCACTACGCAATCAGCTTTTAGCTGGATCACCCGTTGGTGCGGGCAGCATGTGGCTCATGGCCACGGTAGGCTTGAGCACCTCAGCCATTCTTTTACATAGCTGGTATCGCTACATTATCCGAAACAAATACCCAACCGTTAAAGTTTGATAAACACTTCGCGGTAGTATTTGAGCTCATCAATCGACTCGTAGATATCAGCCAGTGCTTCGTGCTTACTACGTTTTTCAAAGCCTTTTAATAGTTCTGGCTTCCAACGCCGGGCAAGTTCTTTGAGCGTACTCACATCAACCGTTCGGTAGTGAAAGAATTGCTCGAGTTTGGGCATGTACTTGAACATGAAACGGCGATCCTGACTGACCGTGTTGCCACAGAGTGGCGACTTGCCGGCAGGCACGTACTGCGACAAAAAGGTAATTAACTCCTCCTGCGCCTGCTCTTCGGTCATGGCTGACGCCTTAACCTTCGCTGTCAACCCGCTTTTACTGTGGGTCGAACGGTTCCAGCTATCCATGGCGTCCAACAAGCTATCTGGCTGATGAATGACGAGAACAGGACCTTCGGCCACTACCGTTAGATCTGGCTCAGTGACGACGACCGCCACCTCAATGATGCGCTCCCGCTCAGGGTCGAGCCCCGTCATTTCCATGTCAAGCCACACCAAACGAAATTCATTCGGTACGGTCTTAACAGCTGATGGAATTGCGGTTTTCGAGGAAGTCTTAGTCATATAATCATCCGGTTAAAACACGATTTTCTCACATGCCGTCTAAAGGCAGTTAGGTCCTATGCTCACTATTCTTTTTGTTGTGCTGTTACTTGTCATGCTCGGCGTCCGAATTTGGCTGTCAACCCGGCAGATCCGACATGTCTTAGCCCACCGCGATGTCGTACCAAAAGAGTTCGCTGCAAAAATCGGGCTCCCGAGTCATCAGCGCGCAGCAGACTACACCGTTGCCAAAGTACGGCTAAGAATGTTGGAAATGCTTTTTGATGCTGCTGTACTGATCGGCTTGACCTTATTGGGTGGGCTGCAGTACCTCGACACGCTCACAAGCAGCGTCACCTCTCACGCATTGCTGAGGCAAGTACTCTTAGTGCTGAGCGTGTTCTTGTTCTTGGGCGTACTGGGCATCCCCTTTACGCTTTACAGACAATTCAAACTTGAGGCCCACTTTGGTTTTAATCGCATGACGCTAAAAATGTTCGTTAGCGATACGATCAAAGAGACGCTCGTCGGTGCTCTGTTAGGTATCCCACTGATTGCTGCAGTGTTATGGCTCATGTCGGAAGCCGGCAACCTTTGGTGGCTTTGGGCGTGGGCACTTTGGTCCGCTTTCTCGCTATTACTGGCTTTTATTTACCCAACCTGGATCGCCCCCGTCTTCAATAAATTTACGCCGCTAGAGGATGCTGCGCTGGCGCAACGCATTCAAGAGCTCGCTGGTCGTTGTGGGTTCACACTCAGCGGTCTATTTGTGATGGATGGTTCCAAGCGCTCGGCACACGGTAACGCTTACTTCACTGGATTTGGTCGTGCACGCAGAATTGTTTTTTTTGACACCTTGCTCGCACGCCTAACGCCTAATGAAATTATCGCCGTGCTAGCTCATGAACTAGGTCACTTCAAGCATCGGCACATTCTGAAGCGCATGATCACGATGTTTATCGGATCACTTATTTTCTTCGCACTATTAGGTTGGCTCGCCACACAGAGTTGGTTTTATACAGACCTGGGGGTGATTCCCCAAATGGGCACACGAAATGATGCCATGGCCTTACTGTTATTTTTTCTTGTCGTACCCATCTTCACCTTTGGGTTAACACCCTTAAAAAGTTGGCTATCAAGGCGCGATGAGTTTGAAGCAGACCGTTTTGCCAGAGACCAAAGCTCCGCAGACGAACTTATTAATGCACTCGTCAAGCTAATGGATGACAACGCATCGACGCTCACCCCAGACCCAGTGCATTCTGCTTTTTACGATAGTCATCCACCCGCCGCAATTCGGATTCGGCAACTGACCGCCGCATGAGCCAACAGACACAGGGCCGAGTCATTGCCGCGCACGGGCGACACTACACCGTAGAGCTTTCTGATCAAACACTACTGAAATGCTACCCGCGCGGTAAAAAAAATGAAGCCGCTGTGGGTGACTATGTGGAAATCACCCGTCAAGGGCAGGAAGAAGGCGCGCTGGAATCTATCCAGCCTCGCAAAAACCTTTTGTTTCGCTCGGATGAATCTCGAAGCAAGCAGTTTGCAGCAAATGTTGATCAGCTGCTCATTGTGATCGCAGTGGAGCCAGCTTTTTCAGATGATCTCCTTGGTCGCGCTCTTGCCGGCGCCTGGTCGGCCGACATCACCCCGATCATTCTGCTTAATAAAGTGGATCTGACCGAAGGGTTGCCTGCAGCACAATTAAAACTCGCCCCCTTTCGTAAACTTGGGGTGCAAGTACTTGAGTTATGTGCGCGGGATATCGAGAGCGTAAACGAAGTCTTGCTGCCAATTCTCAAGGGCAAAACCTCGCTACTACTTGGGCAAAGCGCGATGGGAAAATCAACGCTTCTCAATACGCTTGTGCCGCTTGCGTTGGCAGCAACTCAAACACACTCTGTTGCACTCGGAGCAGGCAAACACACAACCACAAGCACTCGGCTCTACCACTTGCCTGACCAAGGAGGAGATCTGATTGACTCACCGGGTTTCCAAGGATTTGGGCTACTGCATCTTAGTCGTGAAGAGATCGAGCGCGGTTTTCCTGAGTTTGCTGAGCACGTCGCACAATGCAGATTTTATAACTGTACGCATCAGCACGAACCAGCCTGTGGCGTATTAGCGGCGCTTGAACGTCGGGATATCGATGCAGCGAGACACGCTTTATACGTGCGTCTGCTCGACGCTAAAACCGCGCACGAAAGCTATTAGTAGGATTAATTAAGCCTGCGCTGAGGCAGCTTCCGATAAGATCTGGCACATCCCTAACAGCATCGCCGCCGTGGCACCCCAGATAAAGAACTGCTTCCATGGCACAGAGTAGTACTGGCGTTGCGCACCATCGGCGAGCTTGACCTGATGGAACCGATAATTTGCTGTGTTGGTCAAAAAGCTCAACGGTACTTCAAAAACTTCTGCGACCTCAAATGCATCTGGGCTTAAGGTAAAGCCAGGTTGCACCAACGCCGTTACCGGGCTTACAGAGAAACCCGTCCCCGTGATGTAGCGTGGTAAGCCGCCCAAACACTCTACAAAACTTCTCGACAGGCCCGTCTCTTCCTCTGTCTCACGTAGAGCGGTTGCACGTACATCGACATCACTGGCTTCGACGCGCCCACCGGGGAAACTGATTTGCCCTGCATGGTCATTTAAATGTGCGGTGCGCTGCGTGAGCAAGACCGTCAAACCCTCCGGACGCATCACAATAGGCACAAGCACAGCCGCCTCAACGGGCGTACCCTCACGGCCTGGTGCTCTGCGTAAAGACTCGTCGGGAATATTCAAAGGACGCTGGATAGAGCCAGCCAATACCTGTTTGAGCCAACTCGGGGTGAGAAATTTTTCAGGTACAGGGCCAAACGGCAATACGGATGGGACCCAAGGCTGCGTCATCGGATCAAACGACGGGCGCACAGGTGCGCGTCGTGGACGTACTGCGTCAGGTTTATCAGCGGCCATAAGCGCCTAGAAAGCGTAAGGGTAAGACTGCAAAATTAAAAAGCACCCGAAGGTGCTTTTTAATTTGTGTCGCAGTATTAGGCTGCAACAGTTTTACGAACAAGCTTCTCTTTAATACGAGCCGACTTGCCGGAACGATCACGCAGGTAGTAGAGCTTAGCGCGACGTACATCGCCACGACGCTTAACTTCGATGCTTGCGATCTGAGGTGAATACAGTTGGAAGGTACGCTCGACTGCTTCGCCTGAAGAAATTTTGCGAACAGTGAAAGCCGAATTCAAGCCACGATTACGACGTGCAATGACGACGCCTTCGAAAGCCTGTGCACGCTTACGTGTGCCTTCAACAACGTTAACGCTCACAATGACAGTGTCACCGGGTGCGAATTCTGGATGGGGTTTGCCGCCAGTTAGGCGAGCAATTTCTTCTTGCTCAAGAATAGCGATTAGGTTCATTTGAACTCCATATCATCATGCTCTCGGTTGATCTTATTTTGATCGATATTGTGTGTGACCTGACCCATTCAGGTACAGCGACCGGGCAGAGGATGCATTAACAAAGCCATTGATTCTACAACATATTTTAGATTTATGCCCATTTCTGACCACCTAGAGCAAGCAGAGTCAATCCAAGCTAATCTACCATCCGACTCATCAAATATTAAAAAACACTCTGCATGACCACCTCGACCCTATTGTTAGTGATCGCTGCGGCGATTGCACACGCCTCCTGGAACCTCTTGGCCAAGCGTGCTGCACACGTGGGGTCTCCATTTGTCTTCGCCTATGGCCTGTGCTGCACAATCGTTTATGCACCCTGGGTCATCTGGATCCTGATATTTGAGCAAAACGAGTGGAGCTGGCTGATCGCTGGATGCATTGTGCTGTCAGGAATCCTGCATTTGGCCTATAGCCTTTGTCTGCAGCGAGGCTACCAACTCGCAGATTTGTCAGTCGTGTACCCAATCGCCCGGGGCACTGGGCCCTTCTTATCGACGATTGGCGCCCTGCTTTTCATGCATGAGCCGGCGAGCGTTGCGGGTGTGGGAGGCATGCTCTGCGTCGTCCTCGGCGTGATGCTGATCGCGACGCAAGGACAAATAAGGAGACTGATGCAACCCGCGGCTATGGTCGGAGTACGCTGGGGTTTCCTGGTCGGGCTCTTTATAGCGGCGTATACCCTAGTGGATGCGTACGGCGTCAAAACCTTAGCCATCGCACCCGTTTTATTTGATTGGGCAACCTCAGCCTCGCGCACTTTAATTATGCTGCCCCATACTGCCCGTCATCCCATCAAAGCCTGGGAAGCGATGCGAGGGCACTGGCACCTCGCATGGGCGATCGGGGTGCTTTCCCCCTTAGGCTATATCTTGGTTTTGTACGCTCTGCGTGATGGTGCACCAGTCAGTTTGGTGGCACCAGCCAGAGAAATGTCTATGCTGCTTGTCACTTTAGCAGGCCTGTACTTACTGCGTGAACCAGTTGGCTGGGGACGCCTACTTGGTTGCTGTAGTATTGCCGCGGGGGTCGTATTGCTGGCCTCGAGTTGAGTTCGGGGACGTGCACGGCGCGCCGCAGTTTAGAACCCAGCAGTTTAGAACCCAGCAGCGCTTCCAACCCACATGAAACCGGGGATCATTGCGGCCCAGAAGGCGAGGAGCAAAACATCAGCGACCTTGCTTTTTAGACTGGGTGCGGTGCTATGTGCAGCGACAAAGCTTGGGGAGTAATTGTGGCGAACTTCGCGAGTCATGGTGGGGCTCCTGAATGAAGTAATTAAATACGCTTGCTGTACGCTTAAACAGCACTGTACACATAAACAGTACTGTTGGCAAATACAGTTTTTGTATTTGCAGAGTTTTTGCAACAAGCTATGCTATTTTTCTGCTGAGACTTCTCATTTCCTAATAATCAAAACTAATTAAATCTTAGATTCCTCATGAGCACATTTACTTCGAGTCACGCCCTCTTCCAAGTATTTTCCGACCACGGTATGGATCGCATTTTTTTAGTCCCCGGCGAAAGCTACCTGGGCCTATTAGATGCCCTTGTTGATTTCCCGCAAATCGATGTCGTGACCTGTCGTCATGAGGGCGGTGCCGGCTACATGGCGGTTGCAGACGGCCGACTCACGCGCAAACCGGGTGTTGCGCTCGTCAGCCGTGGACCCGGTGCCTCCAACGCGACTATTGCTGTGCATACGGCACAACAAGACGCCGTGCCTATGATTCTGATTGTTGGACAAATCGCCGCACGCGACTTACGCCGCGAAGCCTTCCAAGAAATCGATTATCAAAAAATGTTCGGCTCAATCGCAAAATGGGTGTTTGAGTGTCAAACGCCCGAGCAACTTGGTGAGGCTGCTTTCAAGGCGATCAGGATGGCCACCTCTGGTGTACCGGGTCCAGTGGTTCTCGTGATACCAGAAGATATTCAACAACAAGCTGTTGAAAAACCAGCTTTACGCAACCACGCTCAGGTGTTTGGGCTACCCGATGCCGCGACGATGGCAGAGATCACCACGCGTTTGAGTCAAGCCAAACACCCTCTCGCGATTGTGGGTGGATCGTTTGATTGTCCCGGTGGTCGTGAAGCCTTGAGTGCCTTTATCCACCACTGGCAACTCCCCACCATGGTGTCGTTCAGACGACACGACATCTTCGCGAATGACGACCCCCTGTATGTCGGCGACCTGGGTCTGTCCAACCCTGCAGCACAGATGGCGACGTTACAACAAAGCGACTTTATCCTGGCGTTGGGTACACGTTTGGGTGATATCACCACACAAAACTTTACCTTCCCCCGCTATGCCCAAGCGCCTCAAACACTGCTGCATTGCTATCCCGACTCGCGCATCATCAACTGGGATACGGTTGCCGACTTCCCATTGGTCTGCGATCCAGTCGGCTTTGTTTCGGAACTCAGCAAGGCCAAGGCACCCAAGCCAGATGCGGCGCGCCAAGAATGGCTATCCGCATTACGTCAACATGCACAGAAGTGGGCTGCCTGGCCCAACCGCGAGGCAAAACAAGGCGTCAACTTCACTGAAGTGGTCCATGCGGTGATGGATCGCGCTCCGGTAGACACAACGATTTGTCTTGATGCTGGCACCTTTGCCGCGCCGGTGTACCGACATTTCACTTTTAAAGCAGGACAACGCTTGATGGCGCCCTTGGCAGGCGCAATGGGCTACGGCACACCCGCAGCACTGGCTTGTGCGCTGCGCGAGCCCACACGCACCACGATTTGTATGGTGGGTGATGGTGGTTTCTTAATGACAGGCAACGAGATGATTCTCGCCGTTGAGCGCAAACTACCCATCATCTTTATTGTGTCGAACAATGCAAGCTACGGTTCCATCCGCCTGCATCAAGAGCGAAGCTACCCAGGTCGCGTCAGTGGCACGTCGCTGTTCAACCCTGACTTTCATGATCTAGCCAAGAGCTTTGGCATGCAGTCGGTCCGGATCACACGCAAAGACGAGATTGATGCCGCGATTCAGGCTGCGTTGGGGCAACGCAGCCCGATCCTGATCGAAGTCAACACAAGTCTGGACGCAATTCTGCCTTAAGCATCAGACCGCGTTATTGCTGCAGGGCCGAACGACTTAAGACATCGTCCAACGTCGCTCCCTGCAGCATTGCAGAACTCAAGGCTTGGACGCGCGGCAATATTGTCCCTGCATAAAATACAGCCGTTGCAAACTTATCGCGAGCAAACCCCTCGTCTACCGCATTACCCTGAGCATCAGCGCACACGAGTGCCGCACGTGCCAAGTGCCACCCACCCAGAACATAGCCCGTCAGCATCAGGTAAGGAACACTTCCTGCATAGACTGCACGAATATTGTCTTTTGCCTGATCAAGTACATACTGAACTGCACGCGCATAGGCATCCACCGCAACAGACAACTGCTCGGCAATAAGCTTGAATCCTGCGCGCTGGGTTGGCGCAGCTCCAGCAGCGGTACGGCCCACCTGCTCAATGACGTGGCGTATCTCTGCAATCAACGAAAGCGCTACGGCACCGCCGTCACGTAAAGTCTTGCGTCCCACTAAATCATTAGACTGAATCGCGGTGGTCCCTTCATAAATAGTCAAGATCCGTGCATCCCGGTAAAACTGCGCGGCCCCGGTCTCTTCAATAAAGCCCATGCCACCATGCACTTGAACACCCAGCGAACTGACCTCAAGCGAACACTCTGTCGAAAAACCTTTTACCACCGGTACAAGATAGTCATAGAGGGCTTTATTCGTTTGCCGTACCTGCGCATCAGGATGCTCCACACTGAGGTCATCCGCGACAGCCGCTGCACAAGCGATCGCGCGTGCGGCTTGCGTGAGCGCACGCATCGTAGACAACATTCTCTGCACATCCGGGTGCTGTACAATTGCCACAGGCGCTGCAGAGCCTTCAATCGCCCGGCTCTGCACCCGGTCCCGTGCATAGGCGAGCGCCTTCTGCGTAGCAGCTTCACTAACACCGATGCCTTGGACGCCAACCGCAAAGCGCGCAGCATTCATCATGATGAACATATACTCGAGTCCGCGATTTTCTTGGCCAACGAGCGTGCCAATCGCACCAGCACCGACCTCCCCTTTTTGATCGCCAAACAACAATACGGCGGTCGGGCTGCTGTGAATACCAAGCTTGTGTTCAAGGGAAGCACACCAGACATCGTTGCGTTGACCAAGCGATCCGTCTGCATTGACAAGATATTTCGGCACAACAAACAACGACAAGCCCTTTACTCCAGGAGGTGCATCCGCTGTGCGTGCCAGCACCAAGTGAATGATATTCTCGGCCAGATCGTGCTCACCATACGTAATGTATATTTTTTGACCAAACAAACGGTATGTACCATCGGACTGGGGTTGCGCACGCGTCGTCACCATTGATAGATCCGAGCCGGCTTGTGATTCCGTTAGATTCATCGTGCCCGTCCACTTACCCGCAACGAGAGGCTCGATATAGGTTTGCTTCTGAGCGTCGGTTCCTGATAACAGTAGCGCTTCAATCACACCGTCCGTCAACATTGGACATAATGAAAAAGCAACATTCGCAGCGTACAGATTTTCAGTTGTCGCCGTGGCAAGTGCCCTAGGTAAGCCCTGTCCGCCCCACTGCTGCGGATGACGTAGACCTTGCCACCCGCCTTGCGTGAAGTGCTCGAACGCTTGCTTAAATGAAACCGGCATCGTTACGATACCGTTCTGACAAACCGGCGGTTGGCAATCACCAATTCGATTGGTCGGCGCGACAACCTCCTCAGTAAATTTTGCGTTTTCCTCTAAGACCGCATCGATCAAATCGAACTGCGCTTCAGCAAAAACCGGCAAGGCCAATAGTTGTGGCAAGCCCGACAAGTGTTTAAACACAAATTGGAAATCTTCAAGCGGTGCACGAAATGTCATGTTCAATCAACCGTAGAGGTAAAAAAAATCCCGTCAAGACAGACGGGATTTTAAGGCTACTTAGTCAAGTTGCGTCCCATTAAAGGGTCGTCACTAACTCTGGGACAGCCTGAAACAAGTCCGCAACTAAACCATAATCGGCCACACCAAAAATAGGTGCTTCAGCGTCTTTATTCACAGCCACGATGACTTTGGAATCTTTCATCCCAGCCAAATGCTGAATCGCACCAGAAATACCGATCGCAACATAGAGCTGTGGCGCCACGATCTTGCCAGTTTGGCCGACCTGCCAGTCGTTTGGAGCATAGCCGGCGTCGACCGCCGCACGCGAGGCACCAAGCGCGGCGCCGAGCTTATCCGCAAGCGGATCTAGGATCTTGAAGTTCTCAGCGCTGCCCATGCCCCGGCCACCCGACACAACCACTTTTGCACCAGCCAGTTCAGGGCGATCGCTTTTCGCAACCTCACGGCTCACGAAGGTCGACAGACCTGCACCTGCGGCTGCAGGCACTGCTTCAACTGTGCCGCTACCCGATTCAGCGACTGCGTCAAATCCAGTTGTGCGCACCGTGATCACTTTCGTGGCATCTGTCGACTGCACGGTTGCCACCGCGTTGCCGGCATAAATTGCGCGCTGGAATGTATCGGCTGAATCCACAGCTTGGATTTCAGAAATCTGAGCGACATCAAGGCGAGCCGCAACGCGTGGTGCGACGTTTTTGCCCGAAGCCGTTGCAGCAAACAGAATGTGGCTATAGCCCGGGGCTAACGCGAGCACCTGCTCGGCAACGTTCTCTGCTAACCCATCAGCCAAAGTAGGCGACTCGGCAAGCAAGACCTTAGATACACCTGCAAGCTTGGCAGCATGGTCTGCTACCGCACGGGCATTCGCACCCGCAACCAACACATGGATGTCTCCACCGATTTTGGTCGCTGCAGCCACAACGTTGTGTGTGGCACCCTTGAGTTGAACGTTATCGTGTTCAGCGATGACAAGTATCGACATAATCAGACCACCTTGGCTTCATTCTTGAGTTTATCGACCAGTGCCGCAACATCAGGCACTTTGACACCAGCTGAGCGACCCGCTGGCTCACATACTTTAAGCGTCTTGAGACGCGGCGCAACATCAACACCCAATTCTTCGGGCGTCACCGTATCAAGCTGCTTCTTCTTGGCTTTCATGATGTTGGGCAAAGTCACGTATCGTGGCTCGTTCAAGCGCAAATCGGTTGTGACAATCGCTGGCAACTTCAGATCAATGGTTTCAAGACCACCATCAACTTCACGCGTGACACGCGCGATGCCATCGAGCAACTCAATCTTGCTTGCAAACGTGGCCTGCGACCAACCCAATAACGCCGCTAACATCTGTCCGGTCTGATTTGCATCATCGTCAATGGCCTGCTTGCCTAAAATCATCAGCTGTGGCTGCTCTTTTTCGGCCAAGACTTTCAAGAGTTTTGCGACCGCGAGTGGCTGTAGTTCGGCATCTGTCTGGACCAGAATTCCACGGTCTGCACCAATAGCCATTGCCGTGCGCAGCGTCTCTTGGCACTGCGCGACACCACACGATACGGCGATAACCTCGGTCACAACACCCTTTTCTTTCAAGCGCGTCGCTTCTTCGACCGCGATTTCATCGAAAGGATTCATCGACATTTTGACGTTCGCAATATCGACACCCGACTGGTCCGACTTGACGCGTACTTTGACGTTGTAGTCCACGACGCGTTTTACAGGCACAAGCACCTTCATCCAGCGATCTCCAGAGATAAAAAACAGCTCGGTAAACTCCGATTCTTTGATGATTTTACCGGATATGCGGAATCTACTCAGATAGCCCTAAAGCGCCTAGGCTGGGCGGGTATCATAGGCATATCACAACATAAGGGATATTTATGCTGCCGATGTATCGCCTCGCCTTGCTAGTGGGCTGCGCCGCGCTTCTTAGTGCCTGCGCGGGTCCTGCCCGTCCGCCCGCAGATGCCAACAACAATGCATCCGCGAATACGCCAACCAGCCCGTCTAAGCCGACAGAGGCCGGCTCAAGCGTAAGCCTGTTACCACCAAGCGGCGGCTACACACCAACCACGCGTCGCGCAGCGATTCAACGCTTCGGGATCGAGCTTGCTGCGACACGCAAGCTCTCAGAACCGGCGGTACTCGCTCTACTGGCCGATGCGCGCTATAGCGAAACAGTCATCCGTATCGTATCTCCACCCGCCGCAGGACAGCCCCGAGCGCCGCGGAGCTGGAAACAGTACCGCGGACGTTTCGTCGAACCCATCCGAATCAACCAAGGTCGCGCCTTCATGGAGCAATACAGCACAGAACTCAATCGAGCTTCTGAACGCTATGGAGTACCCGCGAACGTTATCGCGGCCATTATCGGGGTAGAGACTCTGTATGGGCGCAGCCAAGGTAACTTCCGAGCGCTAGATGCACTGACTTCACTGGCGTTTGACTATCCCGACCCCAAAAGGCCAGACCGCGCAGAAATGTTTCGCAATCAGCTTGCCGACTTAATTGAGCTCGATTTAACCGGCCGCGTAGATGCGCGTTCGGTTAAGGCTTCCTACGCAGGTGCGATTGGGATCCCACAGTTCATGCCAGGGAGCATCAAACGCTTTGCAGTGAGCGCAAGTGGTGCGACACAGATCAATCTGTCGAGCAGTGTGCCCGATGCGATCGTGTCCGTCGCAAACTTTTTAGTCGAACATGGTTGGCAGCGTGGGCTGCCGATCTTTGCACCCGTCATATTGCCGGCCTCGGCGGGTAAGCTGGTGGATGGCGGGCTCAAACCAACAGTAGACTGGCCACAGCTGCGTGCCGCTGGCGCTAGGTTGGCCCCCGGCGCCAAAGAGGGTGCCTGGACGCGCACAGCGCTTGGCGTCATTGATCTGCCCGAAGAGGCCGCAGGAACCGTCGAGTTACGCACCGCGACGCAGAACTTTTTCACCATCACGCAATACAACCGAAGCTATTTTTACGCAGCCTCGGTTGCAGACCTCGCTGCTGAACTCGCAAAGCCCTAGCTCAATCGGCCCCACTTAGGCTTGCTCGTCAAACAAGCCTGTTGATAAATACCTATCGCCACGGTCGCAAACAATAAAAGCGATTGTGGCGTTTTGAGCCTGATGGGCTACCCGCAGTGCTGCAACTAAAGCACCCGCCGCGGAAACACCCGCACAAATCCCTTCCTCTGCGGCGAGACGCCGCGCCATTGCCTCTGCGTCCTTTTGCTCAATCAATTCAAACTGATCCACTAGGCTTGGGTCATAAATCGCAGGAAGATATGCCTCAGGCCATTTCCGGATACCAGCAATTTGCGAACCCTCTGCGGGCTGTGCACCAACAATTTTTATATCCGGATTTTTTAACTTCAGATAGCGTCCAACACCCATAATCGTACCTGTGGTCCCCATGGCGCTAACGAAATGTGTGATCTGTCCGGCCGTCTGATCCCAGAGCTCGGGGCCCGTCGTTTTAAAGTGAGCGAGCGGATTATCAGGGTTTGAGAACTGATCTAACACCTTACCCTGACCCTCTGCCTGCATTTTTCCTGCAAGATCCCGCGCAAACTCCATTCCCCCTTGGCTGGCAGGTGTCAGGATTAGCTTAGCCCCGTAAGCCGCCATAGAGGCGCGTCGCTCAACCGACAGGTTATCCGGCATGATCAAGATCATTTTGTAGCCACGCATCGCGGCGGTCATTGCCAAGGCAATGCCCGTATTGCCGCTTGTGGCCTCAATCAGCGTGTCACCGGGCTTTATTTCGCCCCGCGCCTCCGCCCCGAGAATCATGGACAAGGCCGGACGATCTTTCACCGAGCCAGCAGGATTATTGCCTTCGAGCTTACCCAAAACAATGTTGCCACGCGCTGTCGCGATGGCACCAGGCAAGCGCTGGAGTCGAACAAGAGGCGTCTGACCGACGGCATTTTCAACAGTAGGATAGGTTTTCATAAGATCGATCATACCGAAAATGTCTCGGCCAGAGACACGATTACTTATGCTCTGCAGGGATTATTCGTCCTGGCAGTAACTCGGGCGTGACGGTGTCGCGCACAGGTAGTCGCGATGCCCTCCGATCCCGCGGCTCCTGCGTGACACCTAACGGATTTTCTGGCGAACTAGAGCCAGCGCTTCCCGCACGTAGCCCCAGACCCTGTAACACCCTCACACGCTGCGCACCCAACCCGCGTACCCGGTCAGATAAGTCAGACAACGACTCAAAGGCACCGGCCCTTGTGCGCTCTTGAATGATCATCTGTGCAGTGCGCGGACCGATCCCACGCAGTCGTTCTAACTCTGCGACTGACGCGACGTTGACATCGAGCGCATACGCAGCGAACCCACCACTCAAACCAGCCCCCAGGCCCGCTGCGGCTACGGCCAACCTGCCGGCACGATACCGAAACGGTCGAGCTGAGCGTCGCGGAGACATCACGTCATTCCATTCGACAGCGAGTGGGTTTGCAATCGGCCGGGCGACGGGATCAACAAGAAAAGGGTTCATAGCGCATCCTAGGGAGAAACGATCAAACAAGATTCGACATGAATCTTGTTTACGTTGCGCTATGTTGCTTGAGCTGCCGTCGCGGAGGACCGCGTGTGAACGGCCCAAGCCATTCGGAATTTACCTCGGTGCGTGCAATGCCTGAACGTACTGCGCCACGCCGGTCTGAACATCACGCAGCGGTGCTGTGAAGCCTGCCTTACGCAAAGCGCTTATGTCAGCTTGGGTGTAGCTCTGATAGCGACCTTTGAGATCTTCAGGGAACTCAACGTAACGCAGCATGCCCTGCTTGACCAGATCTTCTAGAGAGAGCGCTGGCTTGCCTTGTATGCCACGCATTGCATTGACAACGGCACTCGCCACATCATTGAAAGGCTGGGCTCGGCCGGTACCGCAATTGAAAATGCCGGACACTTTGGGATGTTCCAGAAAATGCAAATTGACATCCACCACATCATCGACGGAGATAAAGTCACGCATCTGCCCGCCATCCGCGTACCCATCCCATCCACCGAACAGGCGAACATGACCTTCAGCCAAGAACTGATTCATGTTGTGAAACGCAACAGAAGCCATTCGTCCTTTATGCTGCTCTTGCGGGCCATACACATTGAAGTAGCGCAACCCGACTACTTGGGCGGTGAGCGAGGTCATCCGCGCACGCAAAACCTGATCAAATAAAAACTTTGAATAGCCATAGACGTTCAAGGGGCGCTCATTGGCGAGGTCTTCAACATAGACGGGGCCGGCGCCATACACGGCAGCCGACGATGCGTAAATGAAAGGGATTTTGTGCGACTGACAATACTCGAATAGCTCAAGAGTGACCCGATAATTGTTGTCCATCATGAACTGACCGTTACGTTCAGTCGTATCGGAGCAAGCGCCTTGATGAAAAACCGCTCTCACACCTGGTAAAAATCCGTCAAGCACGCCCCGCCGAAATTCATCTTTGTGCATGTAGTCGGCAATTTGCCCACCCACCAGGTTGACGAACTTGTCTCCATCGGTCAGATCATCTACCGCAAGAATATTGGTGTGTCCGCGACGGTTCAAACCACGCACGATGTTACTGCCAATAAAGCCGGCTGCGCCTGTTACGACAATCATGCGAGTTCTCCTGCGGTCACAATAGAGGTTCCTAACTTACCCACAACAATACCACCGGCTCGGTTCGCCCAACGCATCGACTCGGCCCACGGCACACCCGCTGCACGCATGACCGCAAGGGTTGCCAATACTGTATCCCCCGCACCAGACACGTCAAACACCTCGTGTGCCTGTGCGTCGACGTGGTCACTACCTGCGTCCGTAAACAAGGTCATCCCTTGTTCAGAGCGGGTCACAAGCAAGGCTTCCAACTCAAGCTCATTACGCAGCGCTTGTGCGCGCTCGCTGAGCTCAGACTCCGAATGCCATAGACCAACAGCCTGCTGCATTTCGCTGCGGTTAGGCGTCACAAGCGTTGCGCCGCGATAGCGTTGATAGTTACTGCCTTTGGGGTCGACCAAAATTGGAAGGCCTTTTGCACGCGCAAGAGCGATCAAGGCCTCAACCTGCGCCAAAGCGCCTTTTGCGTAGTCTGAGAACACAACAACATCGTGTTGTGCCAACAATGGGGCAACATGCTCAGCCAGCGACTCCAACAACGCGGGTGTTGGCTTTTCTTCAAAGTCGATACGTAGTAACTGCTGCTGACGACCCAATACGCGCATTTTGAGTGTCGTCGGATGGTGGGCATCAGTGACTAAATGCGCTTGGACGCCCGCCTCACCTAATAAGGACCTGACACGGGTTGCCGCCTCATCTTGTCCGACCAGGCCTACCAGTGTTACCTGCGCCCCTAAGGCGACTGCGTTACGCGCGACGTTGGCTGCACCGCCTAATCGATCTTCGCGCTTAGCGACATGAACAACGGGCACAGGCGCTTCTGGAGAAATGCGTTCCACCTCGCCAAACCAATAGCGGTCGAGCATGACATCACCCACTACGAGAACGCGCGCTTTTTCAATTGCTGCTTTTGGAAATGGCTTCATTCAATTTCTTCCAATCGGCGGGGCTTGTAGGTTTCCCAAGCATTGCAACCCGGACACTGCCAGTAATAGCGTCGCGCCTGAAAACCGCAACTGCGGCAAACGTAACGGTCAAGGCGCTGCGTGTGGCGATTGATCAGCGTGCGCAGTAAGGCTAAGTCTGCACCTGGCACCGCGACCTGTTTCGGTTCTGCGCCCTTGCCTTCTTGCTCGACTTGCGCAAGCTCAGCCTCTAGGAAGCGGTCTAAGCCAAGCAGCGAAGGATGATTCTGGAGCGAGTTGCGTGCAAACGCCCAGGCGCTTGCTGCACTTTGCTGCGCACGCATGGCGCGAAACACCACGTTAAACAAATCAAGCGAAGGGTATTGTTCGTAATGCGCAAGAAGTAACGCTAAACCCGCGGCCGATTCTCCCGAGGCGATGTAGCCAGCAAGCAAGTCTTGCGCAATTAAACCGGCAAACTCGGGGGATTGTTTCAGGATCGACTCTAAATGTTGTCGCTTGGCCACTTCGTCTTGCAAAGAGCCAGCGATCCCAGCGCGAATCATAGCCACACGCACCAACGAGGGAGATCCGGGAGCGACTTGGGCTGCCTGCGCTGCATGAACAGCTTGGGTTAACGCCTTCTGAGCCGCGTGCACATCCGCAGTCGGTTTAAGCGCGAGCGCAGCCTGCGCCTGTTCACAATAGTAGTGCACGAGTTGTGGCACAGGTTCATCGACCAACTTACGCAGACTATCCACCGCCTCGATCGCCCGCCCCCAATCATGCTCTGATTCATAGATGCGGATCAGTGCACGCAAAGCCGGCAAGGCAAAAGAGGTTTCCTTAAGGACCGCGAAAGCTTCTTCTGCACGATCAAGCATCCCTGCTTTCAGATAGTCTTGTGCAAGCTCATGCTGGGCATGTTCACGCTGGGCAATAGGCAGGTCCGAACGAAACAACAAGCTTTGATGGACCCGGATTGCACGCTCCATTTCGCCGCGCCGTCTAAAGAGACTTCCCAAAGCAAAATGCAGCTCAGTCGTCTCGGAGTCAAGCTTGGCGACTTCAACGAAGGCGTCAATCGCACGATCGGGCTCTTCATTGAGAAGAAAATTAAGCCCCTTGAAATAGGAGTCGGGCAAATTGCGGGTTTCAGACAGCATTTGCTTGATATCAAAGCGCGCAGCCAGCCAGCCCAAGCCAAACAGCAACGGCACAAATATCAGCCACCAGGCTTCAAAATCCACGTGTCATTCCTAAAGCAAGTAAATACACATTACACCGACACGCTTTAAAGCGGTGACATCGGCATCAACAACTCTGGGGGCGTCTGCGCACCCGAATCAGGATTTACAGCTGCCTGAATTCGCTCAAGCTCTTTTCGCAAACGCGCAACTTCTCGGCGGCGACGCAGAGAGCCCGGAACGGTCAACAACAATCCAAACACCGTACCCAAAACAAAGGTGGTCAGCATCACGACAATCAGAGGCACGCCTTGTACGGCCCAATCGCCATAAAATGTCACGCCCACCGGATCAGTGTTTTTAAGGGCAAACAGCAGAACCGCTAAAAATACGATTAAACGCAAAGCCCAGACGATGTAACGCATGACTGATGCTCCTTATATGCAAAAGAAGATTGTAAGCGTCCTGCCGCTCGAGTTCATAAAAAAACCGCCAATTAGGCGGTTTTTCGATTTGCAGCTTCAGCTACTGGCTGCTCATCTGCTAAATCAACGCGCTCTCGCAACTCTTTGCCTGCTTTAAAGTGAGGCACCTGCTTGCCAGGTACCAACACTTGTTCACCAGACTTCGGATTGCGGCCTACACGCGGCGCACGCTCAGACAAAGAGAAGCTGCCAAAACCGCGAATCTCGATACGTTGGCCTTCGGCAAGTGCCTGGGTCATCGCATCAAGGACGGTCTTGACTGCGTAATCTGTGTCGCGTGCGGCCAGTTGAGAATAACGGGCCGCAAGCGCTGCGATAAGCTCTGACTTAGTCACTGAAGTTATTCAGTGTCACGCGCCTGGTCGAGCTTGGCCTTGAGCAATGCGCCCAAATTGGTTGTGCCCGACGAAGCGCTTGCTTCAGTCATACGCTGCATCGTGTCAGCCGTGTCAGCGCTGTCACGCGCCTTAATCGACAACTGAATCGAACGCGTTTTGCGATCAACGTTGATAATCATGGTTTCGATGTTGTCCCCAACCTTCATGACGGTTGTTGCATCGTCGACACGACCTGAAGCCATTTCGGAGGCACGCAGGTAGCCTTCAACATCCAGTGACAGAGTCACGGTTGCGCCTTTCGCATCCACCGACTTCACGGTGCCAGGAACGACAGCACCTTTGTCGTAGGTCCCCACGAAGTTATTGAAGGGATCGCCCTCCAGTTGCTTCACGCCCAGAGAAATACGCTCTTTATCGGTATCGATTCCAAGCACAACTGCGTCGAGCTCGTCGCCCTTCTTGAAGTTGCGCACGGCCTCTTCGCCAGTCTCAGCCCAGGACAGATCCGACAGATGAACCAAGCCATCGATTCCACCGGCCAAACCAACAAACACACCGAAGTCGGTGATCGACTTGATGGCGCCACGAACCTTGTCGCCACGCTTGAAGTTTGCTGCGAATTCTTCCCATGGATTCTGACGGCACTGCTTCATACCCAACGAGATACGGCGGCGGTCTTCGTCGATCTCAAGAACCATGACTTCGACTTCTTCGCCGAGTGTCACAACCTTGCGTGGATCAACGTTCTTGTTGGTCCAATCCATTTCAGAAACGTGGACCAAGCCTTCAATACCAGCCTCAACTTCAACGAATGAACCGTAGTCGGTGAGGTTCGTGACCTTACCGAACAGACGCGTACCCTGTGGGTAACGACGTGCCAGACCCACCCATGGATCTTCGCCAAGCTGTTTGACGCCGAGAGAAACGCGACTCTTCTCTTGATCGAACTTGAGCACTTTTGCTTCGACTTCCTGACCAACAGTCAGTACTTCCGAAGGGTGACGCACGCGACGCCATGCCATATCGGTAATGTGCAGCAAGCCATCGATACCGCCGAGGTCAACGAACGCGCCGTAGTCAGTGATGTTCTTAACCACGCCTTTAACGATCGAGCCTTCTTGCAGGTTCTCGAGGAGCTTCTGACGCTCTTCGCCCATGCTGGCTTCGAGCACAGCACGACGCGACAACACAACGTTGTTGCGCTTGCGGTCGAGCTTGATAACTTTGAACTCCATGGTCTTGCCTTCGAAAGGCGTTGTGTCCTTGACAGGACGCAGATCGACCAACGAACCTGGCAAGAACGCGCGAATACCGGCGGTCATGACGGTCAGACCGCCCTTTACCTTGCCTGTAATCGTGCCAGTGACGAGTTCATTCTTGTCGAGCGACTGCTCGAGCGACAACCAAGCAGACAAGCGCTTGGCGCGATCGCGGGACAGCACGGTATCGCCGTAGCCATTTTCGAGCGAATCAATCGCCACCGACACAAAGTCGCCTGGTTTGACTTCGAGCTCGCCCTGATCGTTGAGGAATTCTTCGAGCGGAATCAGCGCCTCAGACTTGAGACCTGCGTTCACGACCACAAAGTTGTGATCAATGCGTACGACTTCGGCGGAAATAACCTCGCCGGATTTCATGTCCTGCTTTTGGATACTTTCTGCAAACAGCGCGGCAAAACTTTCGCCGGCTTGGGTTGAGGTTTGTTGAGTTGACATGTAGAGGAAGTCCAGATGGCCTTTGGAGCCGGTTACACACCCGCTTTGGGTGGAGTGGATAAAAACCTTGACCACAGGTCAAGGATGCTTTGCACCGTTTGATCAATCGTCAGCGTCGACGAATCCACCACGTGTGCGTCCTTTGCAGCGACAAGTGGCGCAACCGAGCGTTCAGTATCTCGGGCGTCGCGGGCACGCATATCTGCAAGAAGGTCTTCTAGATTAGCAGAAATTCCCTTTTCGATCAATTGCTTAGCACGTCGCTCGGCTCGCGCCCGCACATCAGCAATTAAAAATATCTTAAGCTCGGCATCTGGGAACACAATTGTCCCCATATCCCTGCCATCCGCGACAAGCCCCGGGGCTTGGCGAAAGGCGCGCTGACGACCCAACAGGGCTGCGCGTAACTTAGGATTTGGGGCTAGTCGAGACGCCAGATTTCCAACATGCTCCTGGCGAATGACCTCGGCCACACTCTCGCCACTCAGCCAAACCTCACCAGGCCGAAACTGGACGTCCAGACGGGTTGCGATGTCGGCAACCGCTGCTTCGTCTGCCGGATCAATCCCTTGTTGCAGCACTGCAAGTGCCGTTAACCGATAAAGTGCCCCGCTATCCAGCACCGTCCAACCAAGCGCCGAAGCCACACGTTGCGCGACAGTGCCTTTGCCGGACGCGGTTGGTCCGTCGATCGTGATGACCGGGATTGTCCCGCTCATGAAATCAGCCCACCATACACATCGAAGTAGGTCGGAAACGTTTTGCTCACACACCCCGGATCCAAAATTGTGACGCGGCTTTGACCAAACGCGGCTAGTGAGAAACACATCGCCATGCGATGGTCATCGTAGGTGTGGATACTTGCGTCGCGCCAGCCGCCCTGTGCAATTGGAAAAACCCGCAGCCAGTCCGGACCACTCTCAACTTGCGCACCGAGCTTGCGCAGCTCAGTTTGCATCGCATCGATACGGTCGGTTTCTTTGACACGCCAGCTCCCAATATTACGTAGAGTGCATGGGCCGTCTGCAAACAAGGCGAGCGCCGCAGCGGTCATCGCTGCATCCGGAATCAAATTAAAGTCGGTATCAAAGGCCTTGAGCTTTTCGCCGCGAGCAACCTGAATCCCGGTAACTTCGATCGAAGCTGCATCGCGCTTGACCAGAGCACCCATCGCCTGCACTGTATCGGCAAATGCCACATCGCCCTGAATGCTTTGCGCTCCTACCCCGACAATTTTGACGGGACCACCGCCGATCGCACCGAGCGCCAAAAAGTAGGAAGCGGACGAAGCATCGCCTTCTACATAAATATGTTCGGGCGAACGATAAGCCGCACCAACCGGAACCACGAACTGCTGCCAACCATGGCGCTGCACGGTCACGCCAAAGCGCGCCATCAAATTGAGAGTGATATCGATATAGGGCTTAGAGATCAGCTCGCCAACAACATCTATCACTAAGGCCTTGCTAGAGCGCGCAACCGCAAGTGGCGCCGCCATCAACACGGCCGTTAAAAACTGACTGGATACTGAGCCTTGCACAGCAACACGATCTGAGAGCGCCCCAGAGGGTTCAATGTGCAGGGGTGGGTAACCCTCTTGACCAAGATAGTTGATACGCGCGCCCATTCCGCGTAGGCCATCGACCAAATCGCCAATCGGGCGCTCATGCATACGAGGCACACCTGACAGGGAGTAATGCCCACCCATCATGGCGAGCGCCGCAGTCAATGGTCGAATCGCTGTCCCGGCGTTCCCCATGAAGAGCTCGGCGCGCTCCACAGGAAAACGCGACACACCCTGGACGGAGACAGAGTCGGGCGCGTGGGTCGTAATTTTTATGCCAAGCGCAGCTAAGGCAGTCAGCATGACGTGCGTATCATCGGACTGCAGTAAGCCATCTATGCGAGTCGCACCAGCGGCCAGCGCAGACAAGAGCAACACCCGATTCGAGATACTTTTTGAACCAGGCAAATGCACCGTGCCTTGTGCTGCAACACAGTGTCCTAATTCAAGGCTCGGGACACCACTCATTTAGTCCCGCCTGGCCACTCAGCGCGAGCCTTGGCCGCGCGATCCAGCATATCCTCAAGCCAAACGGCATCATGCTCACGCAATGCGTGTTCAGCACGGTCCATTACTTGACGCAGCGCTACGAGCTCAGCCAACACGGCGTCGCGGTTCGCCATAAATATGTCGCGCCACATCTCTGGTGAGCCCTGTGCCACGCGGGTAAAATCCCTGAAGCCAGTCCCCGCAGTTTCTAGCTTTAGCATCGCATCATCCCCACCGATGATGTACTGCATAAAGAGCGCAGCGACCCAATGCGGCAAATGGCTCACAGCCGCAACTGCACCATCGTGTTGACTCGGATCAATACAAACAACATTGGCGCCGCATTGCTGCCAAGCAGCCTGAACAGTCGCAATATCTTGTGGATGATTTTCAACAAGTGGCGTAAGCATGACACGCCGCCCTTGGTAGAGATCAGGATTAGCTGCTTGCGGCCCTTTTTCGTGGGAACCCGCCATCGGGTGCCCTGGCACAAACTGTGCAATGCGCGAACCCAAGCCCGTGCGTGCAGCCTCGATCACATTGCGCTTGGTGCTGCCGCCATCCGTGACGATCGTCTTGGATCCGAGATGGGGGGCGATCTCGGCGAAGATAGCCTCGAAGGCTCCTACAGGTGCCGCAATGAAAATCAAATCGGCACGTGTCGCAGCCTCTTTAAGCGTAACGGCTTCGTCGATCAAACCTAACGTTACCGCCTGCGCAAGCGTTTCAGGGCGCCGTCCTGCACCTAGCACTCGCCCCACACTACCGGCACGTCGCAACGCAGCGGCAAAAGAACCGCCGATTAAACCAACGCCGATTACCGCGAGCGTACCAATTTTTAGCGTAGTCATCGTCAAGGCGCCGTTTTCAGTACCGCCGTCAACGCGTCGATAAAAGTCTGATTCTCATGGGGCAGACCGATCGAGACGCGCAACCATTCAGGCAGGCCATCACCAGCAACGGGACGCACGATGACGCCGCGCTTGAGCAACTCGAGATTAATGCGTGCCGCATCACCCACCTTCACTAAAACGAAATTGGCGTAGCTGGGAACAAACTGCAAGCCGAGTGTTTCAAAGGCCTTCTGCAGCTGTTCCTTTCCATCGCGATTGACCGCAAAACTTTTGACCAAGAACTCTTTATCATTTAACGCCGCAATGGCAGCGGCTTGCGCCAACGAGTTCACATTGAAAGGCTGGCGCACCCGATTTAGC
The DNA here is from genome assembly GCF_019923725.1 of Zwartia hollandica. Classification (GTDB taxonomy): domain Bacteria; phylum Pseudomonadota; class Gammaproteobacteria; order Burkholderiales; family Burkholderiaceae_B; genus Zwartia; species Zwartia hollandica. Next base: position 27,574 of record NZ_JAHXRI010000004.1, on the reverse strand, counting down.
AGATCTGTGAGCACAGGTTGTGCCATCGCAAAACCGACGCGCAAGCCCGCTAGGCCGTAGGCCTTTGAAAAACTACGGGACACGATTAAATTGGGGTAGCGTTTGACGAGTGCCACACCATCCACGCGCAGAGCAGGTTCCAGAAACTCGTTGTAGGCTTCGTCTAAGACCACCGTGACACGTGTTCCATGCCGCGCAGCGACTCCTGCCAAGAAAGTTTCAATCGCCTCGATCGACAAATACGTGCCGGTTGGATTATTGGGGTTCGCCACGTACACAATTTTTGTCTCGGGCGTAATCGCCTCAAGCATTGCTGGCAAATCATGTCCATGGTCTTTGGCTGGCACGACAAGGTGTTTCGCGCCTCGCGCTTGCGTCGCTAGGCGATAGACCACAAACGCAAATTGCGAATACACCACTGCACTGCCTGGCTCAATCAACGCAGACGCCACAAGCTCAAGAATATCGTTCGAACCATTACCTAGAGTGAGCCAAGTTTGATCCACGCCAAAACGCTGCGAAATCGCTTTCTTTAAATCAAAGCCAGCGGGGTCGGGATAGCGACCAAGGTTCGCCACAGCAGCGCTCAATGCTTGTTTGGCCGACTCTGGCATGCCCAATGGATTTTCATTCGAAGCGAGCTTCACGATCTTTGATGCATCAAGACCAAACTCTCGCGCGAGTTCTTCAATCGGCTTGCCGGCCTGGTAAGGAGCGATCGCAGCAATATGCTTAGGTGCACTTAACACAGAATCTTTTACAGACATAAGGAAGGTACCAACAAAATGAGGTCAAATGAATAAGACTTATGACTGCGCAGGATATGAACCCAGTAGCTTGAAAAACGCGCAATGCGAGGCAAGCACAGCGAGCGCTTTCTTGACCCGCTCATCGTGCGCATGACCTTCGACATCGACATAGAAATAGTATTCCCACTGGCCATTGCGCGCTGGGCGGGACTCAAAGCGCGTCATTGACACGCCATGCTCAGACAAAGGCGCGAGCATCTGATAAACCGCCCCCGCTCGATTCGGCACTGCGAGGATCAAGCTGGTCTTGTCCTGACCACTCGGCAAGTTCTCAATGTGTCCGATTGCCAAAAAGCGTGTGCGATTTTGCGAATCGTCTTGAATGCCTGGCGCGACAATCTTTAATCCCCAAGCGTGGGCTGCAATATCACTTGCGATTGCCGCACAGGTTGGATCAAGCGACGCCAACCGAGCCGCCTCGGAGTTGCTTGAGACAGACTCACGGGGAATCCCTGGGTATTCTCGATTCAACCAGTTTTGGCACTGTGCAAGCGCCTGCGGATGCGCCATGATTTTCGTGATGTTCTTCATATCCCCCGCTTTAGACAGCAAGCAATGGCGTATCAACAAAGAGCGCTCACCCAATATTTTGACTGGAGAACCCAACAACAAATCCAGGCTACGGTTTACCGCGCCTTCCGTCGAGTTTTCAACCGGCACCATACCCACTTGCGCTGCACCGCCTTCAACTGCACGAAACACTTCATCAAACGAGGCACAAGGCAACCCCGTAACAGCGTGTCCAAAATGTTCAAACGCCGCTTGCTCGGAGAAGGAACCGGCCGGCCCTAAATAGGCCACGGTGAGCGATTGCTCAAGCGAGCGACAAGAAGAAATAATCTCCGTCCACACTGAGGCGATTCCGTCGGAGGGAAATGGACCGCGATTGAGCTCTTGTAGCTGACGAATGACTTGAGACTCGCGCTCGGGGCGCAGCACCGGTCCGGTTGCATTGTGCTTGTGCTTGACCTCACCCACCTCTTGCGCGGTGAAGGCGCGTCTATTCAATAGATCCAGAATTTCAGCATCAATCTGATCGATACGCTGGCGTAAAGGCAGCAACTGGTCTTGCAATGACTTATCCATGAGTGCGTTCAAAATCCTTGAGATAGTCTATAAGGGCCTCTACGCCCTCCAATGGCATTGCGTTATAGATTGACGCGCGCATTCCACCAACACTTTTATGTCCTTTCAATTGCATCAAACCTCGTTCCTGCGCACCTTTTAAAAAAGCACTGTCCAGCGACGTATTGCACAAGAAAAACGGAACATTCATGCGCGAGCGCACCGATGGATGAACGGGCAAAGTATAAAAAGCGCTCTGGTCGAAATAATCGTAGAGCGTGCGCGCTTTCACGATATTACGTTGCTCAATCGCCGCTAGGCCGCCCTGTTGCTTAAGCCACTTAAACACTAATCCAGCGATATAGATTGCATACGTTGGAGGTGTGTTGTACATCGAATGTTGCGCATCGACATTTTTATAGTCGAATGCTGAGGGGCAGATCGCCAAGGCATGACCAATTAATTCCCGACGCACAATCACCATCGTCAAGCCAGCGGGTCCAGCATTCTTTTGCGCACCAGCAAAAATCATCCCAGCACGATTAATCTGCATCGGCCTAGAGAGAAAGTGCGACGATGCATCCACAACCAGTGGGACGTCTGGCGCACCAAGCGCCTGCATGTCGGGCCAATCGACAGTCTCTACGCCACCAATGGTCTCATTGCTGCAAAGGTGAAGATAGGCGGCATCTTTGCGCACGCGCCACGTATCGGCCTTTGGCAGCCAGGTAAAGGGAGCTTGGTGAACGCCATCAATCGTGGTCGCTACGGCATTTGTTGCAGCGATCTGCGCGTCACCATAGCGCTGACATTCTTGATGTGACTTGGTCGCCCAGATACCACTGATAACGAAGTCGGCTTTGGGTTGCGACACTCGCCCCAACAAATTCATGGGCACAATGGCATTTTCAGCTGTCGCACCGCCCTGCATGAACAACACAGCATAGTCGTCTGACACTGCCAGCAACTCACGCAAATCAGCCTCGGCTTGCGAACAGATCTGTATGAAGTGCTCGCCGCGATGCGACATCTCCATGACAGACATACCCGAGCCCTGCCAGTCAAGCATTTCAGCGGCAGCCTGAGCAAGTACGGGCTCCGGCATCGCAGACGGCCCTGCTGAAAAATTCCAGGGACGCGCCATGTTAAGTCGCCGAATCGGCCCCGTCTGTTGTGTTCGGCGACGCATCTGGTGTTGCGATGTCCGATACGTCGGCGATGTCTTCGCCATCATCGTCTGCATCACTTTCAACAACACGCCGTACACCAGACAGCATGCTTCCATCATCTACGCTAATTAGGGTCACGCCCTGCGTTGCACGACCCATTTCACGGATCTCAGCAACGCGTGTACGCACAAGCACGCCACCTGTCGTGATCAACATAATCTCGTCAGTCGCATTCGCCAGAACGGCACCCACCACCTTGCCATTACGAGCGGAAGTTTGGATCGCAATCATGCCTTTTGTGCCACGCCCATGACGGGTGTACTCGGCAATCGGCGTACGCTTGCCAAAACCATTTTGTGTCGCAGTCAGGACAGTCTGAGACTCATCGCCTGACACCAACATCGCAATAACATTCTGGCCGTCTTCTAGCATCATGCCGCGCACACCGCGCGCATTACGGCCCATCGGGCGAACATCGTTTTCGTCAAAGCGCACAGCTTTACCGGAATCAGAGAACAACATGACATCATGCTTGCCGTCTGTCAGTTCTGCGCCAATCAGGAAGTCGCCCTCATCGAGATCGACCGCGATAATGCCGGCCTTGCGTGGGTTCGAAAAATCAGACAACGGTGTCTTTTTGACCGTACCGCGTGAGGTCGCCATGAACACAGTCTGATCATCGCTAAACGCTTTAATAGGTAATACAACAGTGATTTTCTCGCCGTCAATCAACGGGAACATGTTGACGATTGGTTTTCCACGGGATGTGCGCGTACCCTGGGGAACTTCCCAGACCTTGAGCCAGTACACCCGACCACGATCTGAGAAACACAGCAAGTAATCATGGGTGTTCGCAATAAACAACTGATCGACCCAGTCATTTTCTTTTGTTGCAGTCGCTTGTTTGCCGCGGCCACCACGGCGCTGTGCGCGGTACTCGGACAAAGGCTGACTCTTGATATAGCCACCGTTGGAGAGTGTCACCACCATATCGGCTGGTGTAATCAAGTCTTCTGTATCAAGTTCTGTTGCATTGAGCTCGATATCGGAGCGACGCGCATCTTTAGCGTTGATCGAGAACTCCGTCTTGATTGCCTGGAGCTCTTCACTAATGATGACGGTGATGCGTTCAGGGCGGGCCAAAATATCGAGCAAATCAGAAATCGTGTCCATGACAGACTTGTATTCGCTGACAATCTTGTCTTGCTCAAGTCCGGTCAAGCGCTGCAAGCGCATGTTCAAGATTTCTTGCGCTTGCGTTTCACTTAAGCGGTAGAGCCCATCGGCTTGCAAACCGAAGGTATCCGGCAGATTATCTGGGCGGTAGGCAGCACGACCACCAACAGCCTCGGTATCCGCACGCGAGAGCATTTCACGAACAAGAGAGGAATCCCAAGACTTATCCATCAAGTCTTGACGCGCAACAGGCGGCGTAGGCGCAGCCTTGATGATCGCAATAAACTCATCGATATTTGCCAACGCAACGGCAAGGCCTTCTAGCACATGACCGCGCTCACGCGCTTTGCGCAGTTGGAATACGGTACGACGCGTGACGACTTCACGGCGATGCGACAAGAAGTACTCCACCATCTGCTTTAAGTTAAGCAGTCGTGGCTGACCATCCACCAACGCCACCAAGTTCATTCCGAAGGTGTCTTGCAGTTGGGTGTGCTTGTACAGGTTATTTAAGATGACCTCGGGCACTTCGCCGCGCTTAAGTTCGATCACCAGACGCATACCGTCTTTATCTGACTCATCGCGGATATCAGAAATACCTTCGATTTTCTTTTCGTTAACGAGTTCGGCGATACGCTCTTGCAGAGTCTTTTTGTTGACTTGGTAGGGCAAGGCATCGACCACGATCGACTGCCGGTTACCCTTCTCCATATCTTCAAAGTGAGTCTTGGCCCGCATAATGACGCGACCACGTCCCGTACGATAGCCTTCGCGCACACCGACAATGCCGTAAATAATGCCACCGGTCGGAAAATCTGGTGCAGGAATCAGCTCGATAAGCTCATCAATCGTACAGTCAGGATTGCGCAAACAATATAAACAGCCATCTACCACCTCAGCCAAGTTGTGTGGCGGGATGTTCGTCGCCATACCAACCGCAATACCGGAGCTGCCGTTAACTAAGAGGTTAGGCAAACGCGAGGGCAAGAGCAACGGCTCGTTTTCGCTACCGTCGTAGTTTGGTCCAAAGTCGACTGTCTCTTGGTCAATATCGGCAAGCAGTTCATGCGCGATCTTGGACAAGCGAATTTCGGTATACCGCATCGCCGCAGCGTTATCGCCGTCGATCGAGCCAAAGTTACCCTGCCCATCCACCAACATATAGCGCAAGGAGAAGTCTTGCGCCATACGCACAATCGTGTCATAGACCGCTTGGTCTCCGTGCGGGTGATACTTACCAATGACATCACCAACGATACGCGCAGACTTTTTATAAGCGCGGTTCCAATCGTTGTTGAGTTCATGCATCGCGAATAAGACACGGCGATGCACCGGCTTAAGACCATCCCGGACATCCGGGAGGGCGCGCCCCACGATTACGCTCATCGCGTAGTCGAGATAACTCCGGCGCATTTCTTCTTCGAGTGATATCGGAAGAGTTTCCTTGGCAAAGGAATCCATAAATTTCGCAACAAAAGACAGCGGTTGAGACCCCAAAAACTGGGTCTAAAGGTAAACCTTGGATTCTACACCGCTGCCACCCCTTATTAGTTAGCGATACTTTCTTTTAGGCTATGCTCGAGCGAGGATTGCCAGTGCAGCGTTCTAGGGCGAAAAATGCAACTTCAACCCCGCCAGGCGAGAAAAAAATCAAAAATAGCTTTCGCTGTTGCCAAAAACCAACAGCGAAGGGGGTCGGAAGGTAGAAATACGCACTTCAGAGGTTCAAGTGATGCATTAACTTCGCCAAAGTTCCCCAAATGCCGTAAGATTCGAATCAGCACGCAGGAAACCCAGTGAGTAAGCTCTTTTGAACGTGCTCGCTGCTTTGTTATAATGGTTACCTGATGTATTTTTTTTACATTTGCGGCGGGAGTTCGCTGCGAGTCACTTATCCAGCTTCAAGCTCAATCGAGGAGAAACATGAACAAGCCCTCCAAATTCGCTCTAGCACTCGCCTTTGCTGCTATTTCGGCAACCGGCGTCGCTTCCGCACAAACAGTAGACAATTGGAAGAACGGCTCTAACGAGCTCATTTGGAAGAACGGTTCCAATGAGCTCTGCTGGCAGAACAACTTCTGGACACCAGCAACAGCTGCCGCCGAGTGCGTTAAGAAAGCCGCTACTCAGCCAATGGCAGACAAAGTTTCGATCAAAGCCGAAGCTCTGTTTGATTTTGACAAAGCAATCGTCAAACCAGAAGGCCGCAAGCTGCTTGACCAAGTTGTTCAGCGCTCAAGCGCCATCAACCTCGAGACAATCATCGCCATCGGTCACACTGACTCGATCGGTTCTGATGCTTACAACCAAGCCCTGTCGGTTCGCCGTGCAGAAGCTGTCAAAGCTTACTTGGTTACCAAAGGCGTTGCTGCTAACCGCATCACCGCTTCAGGTAAAGGCAAGTCGAATCCTGTTGCTGACAACCGTACAGCAGCTGGTCGCGCACAGAACCGTCGCGTAGACGTCGAAATCATCGGCAGCAAGAAGTAATTCTTGATGTTGATTGGGTAAGACTGGCTCTGCCAGTGCTTATTCCGACTCAAAAAGGCCTCGCTTGCGGGGCCTTTTTTTCATTATGCTGTTTTATTGGCGAATAGTCCTATGTCTTCTGATGCCTCACGCCCCTCCTCTAATGTTGATCAGGCAGAGCTAGACAAGTTCAGCGCGCTTGCCTCGCGCTGGTGGGATCCCAATAGCGAATTTAAACCTCTGCATGCAATTAATCCGCTCAGACTCGAGTGGATCAAGGGGCTTGTGGGCGGGCTACACGACAAAACAGTCCTCGATGTAGGCTGTGGCGGCGGCATTCTTGCCGAAGGCATGGCGCGTGCGGGCGCTAAAGTCACCGGTATTGACTTAGCAGACAAGTCGCTGCGCGTTGCAAAGCTACATGGCCTGGAATCTGGCGTACCTGTCACCTATCGCAGCATTAGCGCGGAAGACATGGCTCTTGAGCAACCACAAACGTTTGATGTCGTCGCCTGTATGGAAATGTTAGAACACGTGCCTGACCCGGGCTCAATTGTGCGCGCTTGCTCAACGCTCGTTAAACCTGGTGGCTGGGTGTTTTTTTCAACGCTCAATCGCAATCCCAAATCATTTCTTTTTGCCATCGTAGGGGCAGAATACATTTTGCGTCTGTTGCCACGTGGAACACACAGTTGGCGCAGCTTTGTACGTCCCAGCGAGCTTGCAACCTCGGCACGCACCTGTGGGCTGACAACGCAAGAACTGATGGGTATGAGCTACAACCCCTTTACACAAACCTATTCGCTCGGCCGCGACACGAGCGTCAACTACTTAATGGCTACACGTAAATGACCGCCCTCGTCCTCTTTGATTTTGACGGCACGATCGCCGATACAGCACCCGATCTGGGCGCTGCTGCGAACAAGCAACGAGAGCGTGCAGGTCTACCACCCTTGCCACTAGACGTTCTGCGTCCCTACTCCTCTGCAGGCGCACGCGGCCTGCTGCGCTGCGCACTTAATCTCACCCCAGCAGACGAGGCCTATGAGCAGCATCGTTTGCAATTTCTGGCAGACTATCAAGCCGCAATGACAGTCGACACCTGTTTATTCGACGGCGTGCCAGAGCTGCTAGAGCAAATTTCAACGCAAGGTCTCGCCTGGGGCATCGTGACAAACAAGGTGACGCATCTTGCTCAGCCGATTGTCACGGCACTCGGTCTTGACAAAGACTGCGCAGTCTTGGTATGCGGAGATACCACTGCACACGCCAAGCCTCACCCCCTGCCCCTGCTACACGCCGCACAGCAGGCTGGTTTTGGCACGGATCGTTGCCTCTATGTTGGCGATGACATCCGCGACATCCAAGCCGCGCGCGCAGCGGGTATGCCATCGATTGCAGCCGCCTATGGTTATTGCGGACCTGACCATCCGGTCGACACCTGGCAAGCAAATCACACAGCCCATTCTGCACGTGATATGTGGCCCATGATCAAACAATTGATGAACGTGTAACAAAGACTGAACTCTTTTACATCTCATCTGTCTGAATCAATAGATTGTTCGTCTACAATCGCACTACTGGGGCCGATCCGGATTCGACGTGGGTCGCGAAACAGTGCAGGGCATGCCGAGCACCAGTTCGCTCGTAAATCCACTGGAAACACTATAAACGCCAACGACGAGCGTTTCGCTCTGGCCGCTTAAGCGGTGAGCCGCTGCACTGATTTGTCTTTGGGTCAGGTGGGTAAAACCACAGCAGCGTCATTTACAAAGAATCGGGGTTTGCCGGGTCACTCGTCAAATTCTTAAAACCAAGTGAATCGCCAAGGTCCGGCCTGTCGTTTGGCAAAGTCCGAGGTTAAATTAAAAATTAAACGACTACGCATGTAGAACTGCCTGCAGAGGGCTCGCGGACGGGGGTTCAATTCCCCCCGGCTCCACCAGTACCGCACATACCAACCTTTCGGGGTTGGTATTTTTTTGTGTACACGTTTGGGTTCATGCGGATCTGTGGGGAGTGTTGCGGACTTCGGAGACTGGGGTTCGGGGTGGTAAAAGTGAAGGTTTTGTCTCTGGGGGTGGATAGTCTCTGTGAGTCTGTACCAGTGATATGGGTCGAAGTCCGCGAGTGGTTTTTTATAAACTCTTTGAAATCAATGCGTTACTTGCGGACTGATCGAGCGAGTTTTTGTGTGGCATTGGGTAGCGAAACAGCAACTGATGACCGTAGCAGAAAATTTCCTAACAGCTCTCAAATACACGAAAGGAGATCGCAATGCTGCCTCACAAACTGACATTAGGTCTCGCCCTAAAGTCTTGAACAATTAAACCCATATGTTCAATTTCAATGTCGTGTGCCTTATCACGCACAGTCTCATTAAGCGCATCCTGTTCCCATTCAATCATTGCAGGATGACTCAATAGTTTCTCTACATAAGCCTGCGAACGATCGTTCAACAAGATTCCGTATGTTCGAAATCTAAAGGCAACTGGACCAAAAAATGCATCAACCGCAGTGAACTGGTCTCCAGTTAGCCATGCGCCTTTAAATCGATCAAATCCGTCAGCCCACAAAATTTCAATTCGAGCAATATCAGATTTAAGGGCAACACTCATTTCGTGAAGCCGCACACGAACACCCACACTCATCGAACATTCACTTCTTAATGCAAAGAAACTGGAGTGCATTTCTGCGCAAGCACTTCGAGCCCAAGCACGATTGATTTTCTCAGATGGCCACACATCTGGGTACTCTTCCGCTAGATATTCGATAATAGATAGGGTGTCCCAAATATAAAATTCGTTATTCACCAGAACCGGCACCTTGGCGCTTGGGGATAAGGAACTAAATGTACTAGGTGTTCCTGGAGATGAAAAATAATGAAGCCTCTCTACAAACGGAATATCAAGGGCTCTCATTAGTAGCCAAGGTCGCAAAGACCAAGAAGAATAGTTTTTATTCGCGATGTGAAGCTCAAACATGGCCAATGTTCCTGATGATAGAAAATGAAATTATCATAATTCAGACGTATCTTCAAAGAAAACGATCCAGCGCATTACTAGCCCCTTTTTAACATTGCGAATTTAAATAGGTACTTTTGAACGAATCAAATAAAAATCAGATAGCCAGTGAGTCATTACAGATCTAGTATCAATGCTCGCTACCAGCATATATCCACATTGGCTCAGTGTGCCCTGCTCTGGAAAATCCCAGCGATTTATAAAAATCGATCGCGCGGCCATCCGCGACAAGCATTTTCTGGTGAAAGGCTGCGTATTTTTGTTGCATGGCTTGCATCATTTGCTTTCCTACCCCTCGCCCTTGATGCTTTGGATGTACCAACATATGGGGATAGTAAACAACAAGATAGCCATCAGAAATTGCATTGCCAAGACCAATAAGCTGACCATCAAACCTTGCGGTGACGAGGCTATGTGAATTGCGAAGCGCAGCCATTAGTTGTGTTGGCTTATCGGCAGATGACCATTCGTTCGCTCGATAAAGTGCAATGACTTCCTCTTGCTCTATGGCGTCGTGCACCGAGATCACAACTGACATTCTTACCTCTTATGTAAATTGCATAAATCTTAATCGTGATGACGACCATCTAAGCCCGGTTGTTTCATAAAGCCTCCAAGTAAATGTCACGTTGCCATGAGTTATTACATGTCACGATTCAAGTGCCCAGATAATGTTTATCCATTACTTTGACGTTCTCATATTTGTTACGATTTGTCCACCCCCTAAATGAGGGATAAAAGACAAGCATACTTAAGCAAAAATCGAGATCAGCCTGGATGCCGATTACTTATTAAGGCCTCCTGTCCCTCCCAAAGCGCCGGCGGGTCCACCGCAATGTCAAACAGCGTAAGGTGGTCTGGCAACGCATCGTCTAGAATCGCCTCAACGATATCAGGCGAAAGCACCGTCAGATTCATCATGCGACTGACGTAACTATTGTCGACGCCCTCCTGAGCCGCGATCTCCCGCAAAGAACTCACCTGCCCTGATTCCAACATCGCAAGCCAGCGATGCCCTCTAGCCAACGCAAGTTGCAGCGCCGTGGGGGCGATACCCCAAGGCCTCGGCTCACCCAGCTCACCGTTGGGCAGCGTAATCAGCTTACGGCCTGCGCGTCGCTTGAACTGAATGGGCACCGAGAGCGTGAGACGTCCATCGCTGGACTCAATGACTTCCGGCGTGCCATTTTTATGAATGTGTAAACCACTCATGCTGCGACCTCCTCGTTCTTGGCCTGCAGGCGATCGGCTTGCAATTCCAGAACTATTTTCTCAAGCCCGTTGGCGCGTAGTCGTACCTCTAGCTCAGTTGGTGACACAATTACGCGCTCGACCAAGAGGCGCACAATGCGCGCTTGCTCGGCAGGAAATAGCTGATCCCAAATCTCGTCAAGGCGGGTCATCGCAACCGTGGCTTTAGCCTCGCCAAGCTTGGATCTAAGCTGATCGCATGCGGCAGAACCTCGGCAAGCAATTCTGGTGAGCGTAAAAGGCCTCGTAATTGCTCAAGCCCTGCTGCCGGCATTCTTGGCAGGCCCGATGCGCCTGCGTACTCTTTGACATCTCGCTGCGGGATGTAATACCGATAGCATCGTCCGCCCTTTTTTGTGGAACGGAACGGATCAATATGACTCGATTGACCGCGTATTCAGACCGGCGTTAACTCAAGTTTGATCCGTCGACCGAGAACAGCGGCCGCACCTGCCAACGTCGTCAAAGTTAGGCTGGTATCGTTCTCATCTAGCAAACGATTGAGTGAGGCACGACTGGTTCGCATCTTTTTCGCCATAGCTGTCTTGGTCATCTTTTGAGCCGACATTTCTTGCTCAATTTGCCAAGCGATCACCCGTTTGACCGCCACGGCAGTCACTTCCTCAAGCATGCCCTCATCCGTGAGGAAGTCATCAAAATCACTACCGATATTTTTATTCTTCATTTATGCCTCTTCAATAGTTTGAGCCGTTCTTTTGCCAAATCCAATTCTGGCTTTGGGGTCTTCTGCTCTTTCTTGATGAAACCATGTAATAGAACCATCACGTCTCTATCAAGCACAAATAACACTCGCGCAATCCGTGTACTTAACCTTGTACGTACTTCCCAGATCCCACTTTCGAGATGTGCGACCAATGGCATGCCCAAGGGCCAACCGAACTGAACGGTCTTTATATCTTCACCAATGATCTTGCGCTCAGCGACAGGCAAAGCCTTCAACCAATCGCGCACTGGTTCACCACCGACATCCGACCTGTAAAAACGAGCTGCTAAGGTTGGCGTTGCTTTTTTCTCTATGAGCTATTGTACCAAAATTGGTACGATTTACAAGTCTAATATTTAACCAACTTTAGAGTGCTACTCGACTTCGAACGCCATCCGAACAGCGGGCGCAACACTTGTATGCGTCTTCACATAAACGTTATCAGCCACACTAACCCTCTCAGAGACTAAGTTTATAGGTTGGTCCCGACCCCACCACCAAACCGCACAAGACCATCCTTTCGAGGGTGGTCTTTTTTTGCTTGAAGACACAGTGACACATGGTACTTTCTACCAACGTGAGCACAGAACTAAAACATAGGAGTCATGCTTGAAGCGTTCTACCAGTGGATGGATATACGGTTTTATTGGAATCGTCATTTTTGCTGGCTCTTTACCTGCGACACGGGTTGCCGTCCTTGACTTCAATCCAATGTTTTTAACCACAGCTCGAGCAAGTATCGCTGGCATCGCTGGCACGATTCTTCTTTTATTACTAAGGCAGCCCAGACCGCAACTAAGCGACATCAAATCTCTAGTCATCACTGCAATAGGCGTTGTGGTTGGATTCCCCCTGTTAACCGCATTAGCTCTGCAATACGTCACATCTGCACATTCAATTGTTTTTTTAGGTTTGTTGCCTCTTTGCACTGCGATCTTTGCGGTGCTACGCGCAGGTGAACGCCCTCGTCCAGCATTTTGGTTATTCGCAATACTTGGAAGTAGCTTCGTAATCGGTTACACCGCCATCGGAAAAATGGAAGGCTCTTTTGAAGGCAATTTGTTTATGCTAGCCGCCGTTGTTGTTTGCGGACTTGGCTATGCAGAGGGTGGCCATCTTTCGCGTAAATTAGGTGGATGGCAGGTCATTAGTTGGGCACTGCTGATATCTCTTCCAATCATGCTGCCACTTGCTTTATTTACCATGCCAGAAACGTTTAGCCATGTAACGGCTTCGGGGTGGATTGGTTTTACTTACGTATCTTTGTTCAGCATGTTGATTGGTTTCGTGTTTTGGTATCGTGGCTTAGCCCAAGGAGGCATTGCTGCAGTTGGGCAACTGCAACTGTTTCAGCCGTTTATAGGGCTAGCAATTTCTGCCGCACTTTTACATGAAACAGTCAGTTGGCAAATGATAGCGATGACACTGGGAGCAGTCGTTTGCGTAGCTGGAGCTAAAAAGTACGCGAATTGATTAGGCGAAGGACTACATCAATCCAAAAAAGACTTTATTTTTTTCTTGCAACCCAGTACGTCGCGCCTTCAGGACCGTAACGTTCTGAATGAGGCTCTTCGTATCCCACTTCAAATGTGGAGCCCGGCGTCATGTGGCGGGTATTGCCATGCATACCTAACCACATTTCACCTTTGACCACCAAAACACTCACAGACACTGGGTGCGTGTGTGTGTCCAAGAACACGTCAGCATCCCACTGCCGCTCCACCACTTCATCAAAGCCTGCGTCAAGCGCCTCTTGCTTAAATGTGTCGAAAGTCATCATCTTTAATCACTTAAAGGCCAGCTTAGAACGTACAGATTAACCCATATGGAATCGAAGGATAAGCAGTAATTTTCTGGTACAACAGGGCTATCTAGAAAAGATTAGATAAAAGTTTTTGTTGCGTGTTGTCCCTTGGACATCTAGACTGTTTTTTTGTCTCATATCTGGCTCTTAGCCACACGAATACAGTGAAACTCACCATCGCGGAGAACTTCCGTGGCCTCTTTTATGGCTCCTGTTATACCCTGCGTGAGCGGGTCTTCGCTCGGAAGCTAGGACTCGATATTCATTAGTTACCGCCAGGCTCTTCTGGTGGTGTTCGCGTGCATCGTTAACCGGATGTGCGCATTGTCGAAATAAGAGACGGTCGCATCTGAATGGACTCTCGGTCAACCCGCAATGTCATAAGACAACTTGCGTTGACGAGCGCGCGCCGCTTGAACGTCTCGCACGTCGTCTTAGTCGCTTACGTCGCGTCGCTCAATGAAGTAGCCACAACATTCCTCAGCCGTTATCAGTAGCCCTATCTTTTTGAACTACAAATCTTTTTACTCAGGCTTCACCCCACCACCAGTACCGCACATACCAACCCTTCGGGGTTGGTATTTTTTTGCCTACAGGTTTGGGTTCATGCCGGTCTGTGGGAACTGTTACGGACTGTGGAGATGTGGCATCTGGTGAGCTATCAACTACATACAACGAATGCCGCCTGCTGTACGGATGTGTAAGGGAAGCGCCATTTTCGAATGTCACGGAAGTCTACGGGTGCAATTAGCCAGAGGCATCTATTTCGCTAAAAATAGAAATATAAAGATGCATCGTCGCTGTATGTTGTTCACCTACATAGGCGGGCTGCTTATTGCCGGTGTCTTTACTTTTATGCCCGGCCGCTTGCTCTTCAAAGTGGTTTGGGAGCCTTGGCTACATAATTAAATCCTCGTGGGAATACCGAAACGTCTTTGTCATGAATACACTGAAGGGGTCGGATTTGTATTCAGCAAATGCTCCGCTGGATACCACTGCTCTTTATGGCGTAACCCATCTAGGTAGGTTCGGTTGTGAAGCAGTTTATGGATCAGCCCTTTGTCAATCGGCTTACCCTCTCTGACTCGCCCATCCTGGGTAGTCCAGGCTTTGGAGCCATCAAATAAGCAAAAAAAGTGACATGCCCATGAATTCAAAAGAAAAGATGTATTCGCATTATTAGTAAATGGTGTTCATGAAGCGTAGTTTTAAAAGACGCTTCATTGGCACAATACGAGTACTTAACCTCTTACGTAGTAGATTCCACGTTCGAGGGTTATCTTTTTTTTGCTTACAGGGTTAGGTTTACGCAGGGTGCACGCCTAGGTGCTTTGACTCACCCTGCAGTACAGCATTCAACGCTACGTTAATGTAATAGTTACTGCGACCAACCTTTTGTTTTTGCAAAAATCCGCCAGCCACTAGCGCGTCGATATACTTTGTCGCTGTCAGACGAGATACCTGTAAGTCACGTTGCACAAACTCGATCTTGGTATAGGGGTGCATAAAAAGGTTATTGATTAGGTCCTGGCTATAGAACTTATAGCTGGCACGAATGCGCTGCTTATAGTCATACAGCGCCGACTTGATCGCATGGATGGTTGCAATAGTTTGTCCCGCAGTCTGCTCCACAGCCTCTAACAGGTAAAGCACCCAGTCCTCCCAATTGTCATGCTCGCGCACGGTTTGTAGCAGGCGGTAGTACTCGGACTTGGTGCGCACAATATGGTTGCTGAGGTACAGCACTGGAATATCGAGCAAACCTTCCTTCACCAGATACAGCACATTCAGAATACGCCCAGTGCGGCCATTCCCATCGTAAAACGGGTGGATGCTCTCAAATTGGTGGTGAATCAACGCCATCTTGATCAACGGATCTGCGTCAAACAGGCTCTGCTCGTTGATAAATCGCTCAAGATCGCTCATTAGTGCAAAAATTTCATCCGGATTTTGCGGAGGCGTATAGATGGTTTGTCCGGCACCATTTTTGAGAGCTGTGCCGGGCAGCTTGCGAAATCCGGCGTTGTTGCGCTCTAGCTCGCTCTGAATTTCGATGATGTGGCGGGAGGTAAGCAGGCCATTCGCACGTACCTGGTCAAACCCCACCCGCAAAGCCTGCCGGTACCGCAGAACCTCTTTGGCCGCTGGGTTGGTAAAACTTGCAGGCAACACGTCGTCCTTGAACAACTCGTCATGGGTAGTGACAATGTTTTCAATCTCAGAGCTGTCTTTTGCCTCTTGAAGGCCTAGCGTGTTGATGAGAATGCCCTGATTGGGAATCGATGCCGCAACACCCTTCAGCTCTGCTAGTTTGCGGCTACTGCTTGCCAGCTTTTTAAGAATGGCGGAAGTCTCAAAACGCGAGGGATTTAACTGTTCAAGAGGGCGGATCTGAGGCATGGCCAAGTTTTTTGTTAAAAATATATAGAAAATTCGATTTCTTATACATTATATACTTATCATGTATAGGAAACTCTATTTTCTATACATAACGCTTTTGGTCTGTACAGAAAATCCATTTTTTTATACAGATTAAATGGCTATTCCCGCTGATCCAAATAAATCGAGTAAGTCACGATGACTTCCAAGGATGCATTAGCTGCCGTACCCTCCTCAGAGACAATATTTATAAGCCGGCCCCCTCCCCACCACCATTACCGCACATACCAACCTTTCGGGGTTGGTCTTTTTTTTGGCTATAGGTTTGGGTATGTGCGGGTGTGTGGGCCTAGACGACAGACGATCCTCCGTTTGGCAGAAAGTTGGCGTTAGCAAGTGACTGAATAATTCTTTTCATGAAGTCATCATCGCTGCCAACTGACAAATACATTGAGGATTATTGATTGGTCATGCGTTTAGAAAACGACACGCCGTATACGCCTTGGCGAAAATTAAGGATAGGGTCCGCGGAAGGAGCAAAGCCATTGCTCAAGACTGTGGGACTAAACATCTTTTTTTCGCAACTTGCGCCCTTTTGCGGCTTCACATCGGTAATGGTGCGTGTTCCGGCTTGTACGCTTTGACGATCGGCTGGCCAATACACGGTCGGATTAATTTCTTCGTCTCCGCTCTTACCAATTGTCAAAACCATGTCCCATTTGATCGGACCTTGTTTAAGTCGATTCAATAAATCGGCATCCAGGAAACGGTTAGGTACCATAGTCATTTCAGCATCGGTTAGCCGAACGACTCCCGCTTGAGGCACAAATCGCCAACACTATCACTCTCTTTTTGCCAATTTTTATGCGCTTTCGGCTCACTGCGTCCAGTAAGCTCTGACCCTCTTTCTGTTGGGCTGATGAATACAGCGAATATCTTGAACGGCACAATCGGCTTTATGGTGTTGCTCCCAATATTGCGTACGCTGGCAGCGTGCCTTTCCGCTCTAATCACTTCGGCCTGTATGGCAAGAAATTACTTCGCAGATGGCTACGACTATTTTTTGGAGTTTTTACCATTCGATCTGCTATGGCTCGGATTGTCTTTGTCCGTGTTCTTTTATTATCGGCGCAAGCGAGTTGCGTCCGTCAAAGATCAGACGGTTTGATTTTATAGCCAGGGCGCTATAACGACGTTGTAGAGCAAGCGGCCTGGCATAAATGTAAAGAGGCCGGCAATAACAAGTCCGCCAATGTAGGTTTGCAGCATACAGCGCCGATGCATCTTGATATTTTTATGTCTGGCGAAATAGATGCCCCGGCCCAACTGAACTAAAGTGTATAGACTTAAAAGATGGATCGGTGAGTATCCACCAAAAATGCTGTCTGGCATGACTTCTTTAATACCGAAAGATGTCACGCAAATAACGACCATTGCTGTGACCCAGACATATCCCAAGGCTCGGTGGGTACGTGTACCTTTTTTGGTAACAAGCTGAATACCCCCTAGAGCGAATGCCGCAAGTGCAAACAGCAAGTGAATCAGAATAGCTGGGGTAGAGAGACTTAAGGGTGAAAAATTCATTGTTGATCAAGCTTCATGAAAAAGCGTCGACCTTTCGGCGCTTAGCAGCCGCCGTCTGGATCCGCAGATTAAATTGCTGCCACTTATCAACATAGCGAGCAACCTCCGGAGATTCGTGGGCTTGCTGAATCACGGAGGTTTCAGTCTTATTTAAATTATGCACGCAGTCAGCATAATGCAAATGCTCGACAAGCAAGTCTCGCTTAAGCCATTGGTCGCTAGCAATATAGGCCACCTCTGGGAACTCCTCAAGTAGAGCAACCCATATTTCCCATATGGTACGGCTCTCGATCGGAATACCTAGTTGCAGCGCCACGCGCCTGACCAAGTAAGCACGAAAAACTTCGAAAGGCTCCATCTATGGCTCACCTTAAAGGAAATACCGCCACAAGCTACAGGTACAAGTGAACACTCGTCCTTACTGCTGCAGGTCGTTTTTAGCAAACAAATTCTTGGCTGGGTACCCGACAAAAGGCGGGATTAAGCCTCGTTACTCGGTCAGACCTTAAAGCACGTCAGTACTCGTGGTTGCGCGACACGATAGATTTGACTTGGCAGGTAAATATGAAGCTTTACCTGGAGACGGGAGACTCTCAAACGTATTGATCAGCGTGCACTCGTCATCCGCAGGATTTGCCACCTTCTGCTTGGGAATGACAACAACCGGAGGGATAAGCGGGTCGGTAGGTGTGAGCGTACCGGTAGAAGTCGTCTCATTAGACAGAGAAGAACTCGTCGAATCACCACCTGGATTAGTTGGGTCAGAAGGAGTAGATCTCTGGCTTCGATAAACGATGTTGTACCCGAGCGAAGTTGGCTGATAACTGCGGGTGTAGCCAAATACGGTTGAGTTACTGGATTTAGTCGCAAGAATCGCACTATTCAATCGCTCGCTCCTGCATAGTTGCCTCATCGCTTCTTATATAGTGCCAACTTGCATCAGAAGTATTCTTTAGAACCAGACTGAAAACAACCCTACGATCGTAGGAATAGGCGCGTCGCGCGCACAGCGAACATCGCAGCAAAATATAAAGTTATGGTTAGCCAAATGAGCAATTCACCTCTCCTTAATTAGCAGAGCCTTAAGTATTTGTTGCGTGAGGTCACCTACCCATCTAGACTGTTTTTTTGTCTCATATCTGGCTCTTAGCCACACGAATACAGTGAAACTCACCATCGCGGAGAACTTCCGTGGCCTCTTTTATGTCCCCTACTATGCCTTGCGAGAGCTTTCGCTGGCGCAAGAGCATGGGCTCGATATTGAATGGTTACCACCGGGCTCACCAGGTGGCGCTATTCATGATGTCAAGTCAGGCAAAATCGATCTAACTTGGGGTGGTCCGATGCGTGTCATGATCGACCATGACACCTCGGCCGATGACGAACATCGACTGCTCAGTCTATCCGAAGCGGTAGGCAGAGACCCCTTCTGTCTGCTCTCCAATCAGGAAAATCTCTCGCTCACCGACCTGCCCAACCTGAGGCTATCGGTAGTCAGGGAGGTTCCAACACCTTGGTTGTGCCTTCAAGCCGACTTGGCCGACAGGGGTCTTAGCATCCCGCGGCAACTCGTGACTAACTGGAGCATGCAGGAACAGCTCGACGCGTTAGCTCGCAACGAGGTGGAGGTGATTCAGGCCTTTGAGCCCTTTGTTAGCCAAGCCCTACTCGGCGGTGCTCACCTGCTTTATGAGGCCAGCGAACGAGGTCCTACCGTCTATACAGGCTTTATCACCTCTCGCGCGACGCTCAAAGCGCGCCAGAGTGAACTGGCGGCGCTCGATACGGCTCTTGCAACAACGCTGCGTTGGATGCACGACGCGGGCCCTGACGAGACCGCAAGACTGGTCAACGGATATTTTCCCGAACTCAGCCATGCGCAGTTGGCCAATGCAGCTACACGTTACCTGGCAGGCAGCGTCTGGTCGCACAGTACAAGCATCAACCGAGCGGGATTTGAACGCTTGAGCGAAAGTTTTTTTAGAGGGGGCGCCATCCGGGCACCCGCAAATTATGAAAGTTGCGTGTTCAACTTTGGAGATCACTGATATGCCACACTCTACGCAATCCTGGGGACAAATCAACACACTACGGCGACTCACTCTCGCCGTGGCCGGCGCTGCACTAGCGTCAGTCACCTGCCTAAGCGCACATGCTCAGACCGCAGATAATTACCCTAGCCGCCCGATCAAGATGGTGGTTCCATTCCCGGCGGGTGGCCCAGCCGACATCGTTGGACGTCTGTATGCGCTGCATCTCAATAAGCTGTCTGGCCAACCTATCGTCGTAGAGAACGTCGTGGGTGCCGCTGGGTCGATCGGCACCAATAACGTCGCGCGTGCTGAGCCCAACGGCTACACCATTCTTTTTGGTACCACCAGCACGATGGCCATCAACGAGGTTCTCATGAAGAACCTGCCTTATAACTTCCAAAGAGATTTTGCACAGATTGGCCTGATCGCCAATGCCCCGCACGTTATGGTGGTCAGCCCAAAGGTTCAAGCAAAAAACTTTGCCGAATTCGTTGCTTTGGCTAAGGCTAAGCCTGGCACACTCACATTCGGATCAGCAGGAATGGGATCGATCGTGCAAATGGGGTCTGAGATCGTTAAGGTGGGCGCGAATATCGATGTCTTGCATGTGCCCTATAAAGGTGGCGGTCCTGCGACGTTGGCACTACTTTCTGGTGAAATTGACATGACTGTCAACGACCTCACAACACTCAAGGGCAACATTGAGGGTGGGAAAGTGCGTGCAATTGCTGTGGCCAACAAGACGCGTCTCAAACCTCTACCTGATGTCCCAACTTTTGCCGAACTAGGTTATCCGCAAATTATGTCGAGTACTTGGTGGGGCATTGCCGTTCCCGTCAAGACACCTAGCGATATCCAGAAAAAGTTGCAGGCCTGGAATGATCAAATTATCCGCGACCCTGCCTACGTGAGCAAGCTCGCTGAGATGGCAATCGACCCTATTCTGATGACTCCAGCCGAAGCGACTGCCTTTATCGCAGCAGAGACGGCCAAGTGGCGCGACATCGCTACCAAAGCTAAAATTGAGTTGAACTAATGCGCGTCCTGATTGCCGGTGGGCAAGGCTTCGTCGGACTGAATCTTGCTGAGCAATTACTCGCGCAAGGGCATGCGGTCGCACTGTTTGGGCCGAACAGTGCTCCGCCAAGCTTTAAGCGTGCACTAAAAGAATTACCTGGTGAACTCATCATCATGGACGGTGATGTATCTCAAGCCGCTGACCTTGAGCATGCGTTCGTGACCTTCAAGCCCGACCGTGTAGTGAACGCTGCGGCCATCACAGCAGGCCTCGATCGCGAGAAATCATCGGCGCGTCGAATCTTCGAGGTCAACTTACTTGGCACCGTTGAATTGCTCGAAGCGTGTCTTCGGCATCGAATACCACGCGTGGTACAACTCAGTACGGGTTCGGTGTTTGGCGAGCAAGGTCGCAGCAGCGCTTGGCTCGACGAGGGCTCGAGCCCTGCTCTACCCGAATCCCTCTACGGCATCAGTAAGTTCGCCGCCGAACGCACTTGCATACGCTACGCAACGAAGCGAGGCATGAACGTAACCGCTCTCCGGTTAGGCACCGTCTTCGGACGCTGGGAATACGATACAGGCTTACGCGATACGCTGAGTATTCCTCTGCAACTGCTCAGGTCTGCGCAAGCCGGTCAAGCAGCGGTGCTGTTAAGAGAGTGCGCAGATGACTGGGTTTACTCAGTAGACGTCGCTTTTGGAGTCATTGCTGCGCTGAATAGTCACTTCAACCCCAAGCCGCTCTACCATTTGTCAGCTGGACTACGCTGGGACGTCGCCGATTGGTGCCAGAGGATGCGCGCAGCGTTCCCTGGGTTTAACTATGAACTGGTCGACGACCCAGCTCTATGCACCATAGGGCGTACCTCCAGCCCGAGCCGCTCGCCCATGAGCATTGAGCGCATCCAAGCAGACTTTGGCTATCAACCAGCGTACCTGCCAGACGCTGCTTTTAGCGCCTTCCTCAACTGGGGAGAGGCTTACCCTGCGAGTGCACGGTAAAGCAAAATTACCTTATGATCCCGTGATCTCTAAGGAGGCTTTACTTGAAAACGTTTGATCCCAGTCTGCGTGGTCCGCTCGCCGATGTACGCGTCATTGATCTCTCCCGTCTGGTTGCGGGCAATATGCTGTCCGCTTATCTGGCTGACTTCGGTGCGGATGTCATTAAGGTTGAACGCGAAGGCAAAGGCGACGATTTACGCAATTGGCGTGAAGAAGGCTGGGATATTTACTGGAAAGTATACGGACGTAACAAGCGTTCACTGGTACTTGATCTAAAAAGTGATGAAGGGCTTTCAACACTCAAGAGACTGCTCAAGCACTCTCATATCTTCATAGAGAACTTTGTACCGGGTGGTCTCGAAAAAATGGGCCTGGGGCCCGATGTCTTGTTAGAGATCAACCCAGCGCTTGTGATCGTTCGCGTATCCGGTTGGGGACAAACAGGTCCTTACAAACACAAGCCTGGTTTTGGAACGCTCGTCGAGGCGATGTCGGGCTTCGCTTATTTAAACGGCTTCCCGGATCGCCCACCTGCACTCCCGCCGCTAGCGCTCGCCGACATGATTGCAGGAATTTACGGTGCAGCGGGAGTATTGACCGCATTACGCGTCGCAGAAAAAGAAGGTCGTGGACAGGTCATTGACCTATCGCTCTTTGAACCGATCTTTTCAGTGATTTCCTCTGAGGCAGCCAAATCCAGCCTAACGGGACAAGCCACCATGCGCGCAGGCAATCAGTCTTCACACACTGCGCCGCGCAACATCTATCTCTGCTCAGATGGCAAACACGTTGCAATGTCTGGCTCGATGCAGTCCATGGCCATGCGCATCCTGGACACGATCGGACGCCCTGAGCTCAAGACCGATGTACGCTTTGAAACAAACGATGGTCGTGTCAAAAATCGCGACGAACTTGACAGCATCATCAGCGCCTTTATCGGCAGTAAAACGCAAGACGAAAACCTTGCACTCTTTGAAGCCGCTGGGGTGACTGTTGGCCCAGTCTGTTCGGTACTTGATTTACTGGATCACCCTTATGCTCGAGAGCGCGAGGCGATTGTCGAGCTCGAAGACAAGGATATTGGATCGGTGCCGATGCACAATATCGTCCCTAGACTTTCAGGGAGCCCAGGCGGCTTTCGCTACCCTGCCCCGCGTGTGGGTGAGCACACCGCTGACATTTTGGCGGAGTTGAAAAGCTTGGAAGCGGCGACCAAGAAAACCTAACGGCCTGCTGGTAGACGCAAAGACAGTAGCGCAGCGAGTATTAATAAAATACCTGTGCTACCAAACGCGATCCAGTGCGTGCCATAGGTTTCGTAGCCCCAGCCTCCCAACCATGAGCTAATCGTCGCTCCGATCTGATGACTAAAGTAAGCCCAGCCATACAGAAAGCCCACGAGCCGCACGCCGTAGATATCGGCCAAAATTGCAGAAGACATGGCGATACTTCCCGCCCAGACGAGTCCGCCAATCGCCGCAGCTGCGTACAACTCGAAGTGCGTGCCAACAATCATCAAGGCAAAGAATCCTAACCCCCGAAGGAAGTAAATCGCCGCCAAAATGTAGCGGCGAGGAATAATGTCGGCTAGACGACCCAGTGCCAGCGTACTGAAAATCGCAACGACTCCGATCAATCCAATTCCCATTGCACTGGTCGAGGCATCAAACCCGTGGTCCATCAACATCGGCATGCCATGCGTGCCCAGCAAATTCATGCTGTAGCCACAGGTAAAGAGGCCTAAGCAAATCATCCAGAACGGTGCGGTACAAATAGCCTGCGAGAATGTCAGCTGAACCTCTTTTGAAGCCGGCTTGGCGGCCGCAGCCGCGCGTTGCTCAGGTAATAAGTCGGCATGTACGGGCGCGTCTTCGCGCATCACGAAAATCGCCAGTGGCACGGTGACCACTACAAAAATCAGTGCAAAACCGAGAAGGGTCATCTGCCAGTTAAAGGCATCGATACTCGCAGTCAGTACCGGGGTAACGACAGCAATGCCAGCCATTGAGCCGGTGGACAAGAAAAACAACGCCATACCACGCTGCCGACTAAACCAGCGGCTAATTAACGGAGTCACCGTAACGGGGCTCGTAAAGGCAAGTCCGATCGAGAGAAAAACGCCAAAGGACAATAAGAAGCCAAGTGGGGTGCGCGCGTAAATCGCCCAAATGGTCGAACCCAACACAATTGCCGCTCCGAGCAGCAAGACAAATCTCGTGCCTCGCCTAGCGACAAGATAGCCCCCCAAGGGCATGCCGATTCCGTAAAACAACATACCGATTGCGACGATTCCAGCAAGCAGGCTGCGACTAAAACCTAGATCTTCGACCATGGGGAGAAAAAACGGACCGATCCCCAACCGCATACCAACGGTGAGTAGCGTCAGCAGAGACGAGGCTGCCACAATATTCCAGCCAAAGTACCAACGCGCAGTTTCGGTGTGCTTCAAGGACAAAGTCTCACTTTTGTAATCTAACTTACGGTCGAGGAAAATGAACCCCTGAGATTACTACTTTAACGACGTTCATAGGTAAGCAAGAATAACTAGAAAAAGCCTGCCCGCCCATGCTATCCGTACTGAGGTATAAAGCGGGTAGCAAAGTAGAATAGGCTCACACAAGATGACTAAGCTCTGGCAATTCACCGCAAGCGAAATCGCTGCGCAAACAAATAGCAAAGCTGTCAGCGCAACAGAAGTGGCTCGTAGCGCCTTAGAGCGGCTTCACGCAGTGAATGCAAAACTCAACGCAGTCGTGCAGCAGGACGACCAGTGGACACTTAGTCAGGCCCAAGCAGTAGATCAACGCATCGCGAAGGGAGAAGTACTTCCCTTGGCTGGTGTACCGATTACGGTCAAAGACAATATTTGGGTCGAGGGCCAAGTCATTACGCAGGGGTCGCTGCTTTTCAAGGATTTTGTTGCGCCAAAAGACGCCTGGGCCGTCGCACGACTAAAAGAGTTAGGAGCCGTGATCATCGGCATCACGAACTGTTCAGAGTTCGCCTGTAAAGGTGTGTCGAATAACTTGGTTTACGGCAAGACACGCTCGCCCTGGGATCTTGAGCGCACGCCAGGCGGGTCTTCGGGCGGCGCAGTCAGCGCCTTAGCCGCAGGCGTGGGTGCACTAGCACTTGGCACCGACGCGGGTGGCTCCATTCGTCGCCCAGCGGCACATTGTGGCCTGGTGGGTATGAAACCAACGTTTGGACTCGTGCCTTGCGGCCCCGGATTTGACGAGCCGAATTTTGGTCTATCTGTCAACGGACAGCTTGGAAGAACCGTAGAAGATGTCGCACTGATGTGGAAACACTTGGTGGAGTTCAAGCACAGCGACTGGGGTTCGCAATGGCACACAAACGCTGAGGCGCAGGTCAAGCTCGATGAAGCGCCTTCCAAAAAGTTACGTATCGCCTACAGCCACGACATCGGCTGTAACTTTGCCATTGACGCTGACGTGAGAGAAGTTGTAGAAAGCGCCGTCCAGTCACTGGAAAGAGATGGCTACTCGGTTGAGGTTGCAGCACCCGCATGGCCACAAGGCGTTCACACATACCCACTACTCAAGCTTCAGCAGGCTGGCTTAGCCGCACTACATGGCAAAGCCTATGACGCAGATCCGTCGCAGATCGATCCCGATATCGCGGCCCAAATTATCTTGGGCAGAACCTATTCGGCGGTAGAGATCGCCGACGTATTGATACTGCGCGAACATATCTATGCCGCTTATGCAAAGTTCTTCGAAGAGTTTGATGTGCTGCTTTGCCCGACTACCCCAACCGTATCCTGGCCGGTCGATGAGCTTGGCCCAAAGATTATCGGTGGACGCGAAGCGGGGCCTCGGGGACATGCCGTTTACACCCCATTATTTAACTACTGCCAAGCACCAGCCTGTACCGTTCCAGCGGGGCTTGCCCGTGGACTTCCGGTCGGCCTGCAAATTGTCGGCCCAAGGTATAAGGACCCTCTCGTATTGCAGGTGGCAAAGCATTTTGAAGGGTTAATAGGACCCCAGACGAAACCGTCCCTTTGGAGCGCATAAGGCAATAGCACTAAAAATCTCGCAAATGCGCACAAACGTTGCGTTTAAGCAAAGTCCAGCTCCCTTGCCCTGCCTACAATACGGTCAGAATCATTAATTTCTTAGCCAAACGCTGGAATGGAGTCCCTATGGGTCACGACACCACTTTTAAAGTGGACATGAATAAATGGGCGCAAGATGGTTACCTGCACCTGCCTAAGTTTTATTCCCACGAGTTCATCGATAACATTATCGAAAATATTGAACGTTTTCGCGCCGAAGCTGGGGATGAGGCATACGATCCATCGGGTCGCGCGAATAGAGTTCTTCATGTTCATGCGGGCAGCCCTGGTATTCAAAAAGCATTACTAAATCCAGCATTGAACAATGTCTTAACTCAATTGTTCTCAGCAAAACCCGTGCTTTGGGGAACCTTACTTTTTGATCAAGGCAGCGAACAAATTGCTCACACCGATGCACCCTGGTTTTTTGTTGAACCCTATGGCTCGATGGCTGGGGTATGGACTGCCCTGGAAGACGTGCATGAAGATTCGGGACCGCTTTTCTTAATTCCGGGCACCCACAAAAATGCCCTGGACGTAGAAGGTGCCCTCAAGAAGAATCCTGAACTGTATGCAGAGGTCTTAGCGTTTCGTGCAAAGAATATCTCCGCTAGTACAGATCCCGCTTGTTGGGACTTATCAAAGCGTGTTGCTGAGCAGTGCCAACTGGAGTGGACAAACCGCGAAGGCCGTCAAAGATTTTGTATAAAAAAAGGCGATGTCGTCATTTGGCATCAATGGATGGTGCACGGCGGCAGCCCCGTTAACGATGTATCGCGCACCCGTCAGAGCTTGATTTCACACTGGGCTGCCAATAACAGTGTTGCGTTCGATCAGCACAACTACTTTTTGAATTATGGTCGACTCGATGAAAAGCTCGCTCTGAAGCTGCCCATGCAAGACACTGCAGAAGGCCTATACCTTAAACAGAAAAGCCACATTATTAGTTGGGTGCCTCCCGAAACGTTCATTAACACAGTAGAAGAAACATAATTGAGCTGAGCGTTTACGTTTAACCAAATAAAAAGCGGAGCCAAGGCTCCGCTTTTTATTTAAGCTTCTGTTGCAACAATTGTGCGATCTCCACAGAAGCCGCTGCATCTGCCATCTTTCCGTGCTCTACATCCATATCAATCGACGACAAAGCCCCGTGCGTATAACGAGACCAGTCAAAGGCGTCCTTATATTCTGGACTGGGTTCTCTCGCGGCTCGGAATAAAAGAATTGAAGCCGTACAGGGCTTGATTGTGTGCTGAACAATTAAATTTTGTCTGATTGCGACTTGCTCTAGCGCATCTTCAAACCAGGCTACGGTCGCAGTTGGTGGTATCTCCCCATGCTCTTGCATCCACTGGTGTACCGCCTGCAAGTGACCCTCATAGTTGTTGGGTGCGCCGCATAAGTCAATACGATTATCCTTCGCCATGCATAACACTTGGCCATGCTTACCAACCAAACTACGGTCTGTCCAAGTACTTGGCGGTCTAATTTGCGTATCAAGTATGGCTAAAAGACGAACCTCGTGCCCTTGCAGCTCGAGCCGTCGCGCGATCTCTTGAACAATCCATCCACCAAAAGACCAGCCTAGCAATTGATACGGACCCTTTGGCTGAACGCGCAAGATTGCCTTGATATAACACTCAACAATCTCATCCATCGACCTATGTGGAGACTCACCTGGCTCTTGTCCTTTAGCGTGGAGTGCCCATACAGGTTGATCATTTCCAAGCGACTCTGCCAACGGTCGGAAAACCGTACCGCTTCCACTTCCCGCATGAACACAGAACAGCGGCAGCTTAGAGCCCGTGACCCGTAGTGGCAGCATCGGATCATAATTATCGACCGCATCCGTAGGCGAATACGTGACGGCCAGCGGATCATTCAAGCAGTGCTCGGCCAGTTCAGCGAGATTCTTTTCAAACGCGCGTGCCAGCATCGCAATACTCTGCTCATCATGCGCCAAGTGGCAATACTCAATCTGG
>NZ_JAHXRI010000003.1 GCF_019923725.1 Zwartia hollandica | reverse complement strand
GAGCGGCACCTCCATGGCAGCTCCTCTGGTTGCGGGTGGTGCGGCGGTGTTGCGCCAGGCTTTCCCGTACATGACGGCAAGGCAAATCATTGAAGTTCTGTTGACCACCGCCACGGAAATTGACAACTCCAGCCCCGAATCAATCCGCGACTTTGGCCATGGTTTGCTCAATGTCGGTCGCGCAGTCAGAGGGCCGATCCAGTTTGGTCATCCTTCTCTCATTCCCGGCAATCCGTCAATCTTCGCGCCAATCTTTGCGGTGGATACCGAAGGGTATAACTCAGTATGGAGCAATAACATCTCAGGGACGGGGGGATTTAGCAAGGCTGGTGCAGGGGTTCTCGTTTTAACGGGTCTGAACACCTACACGGGTGATACGACGATTACCGGTGGCGTGTTGCGGGTCGATGGCTCAATCGCGACTTCAAATCTTGCCGTGACGTCAGGTGCTACTTTGCAAGGTATTGGCACGGTGGGTAATACGTCTATGGCCGGTATTCTGTCGCCTGGCAACTCGGTCGGTACGCTTACGGTCAACGGTAATCTTAATCTTTTAGCAGGCTCAACATATCGATATGAGGTGAATGCCAACCAGCAAGGTGATCTGGTGGTGGTCTCGGGGCGCGCTACGATCGCTGACAGCGCCATCTTTAAATTGTCCTCTGAGAGCGGGATTTACCTAAACAGGTTGTATCCAATCCTGCAAGCCAATGCGCTCACAGGGACGTACCGGAGCAGTGATAGCAACTACACCTTTATTGATCTAAGTTTTGTCCCAAGCGGCGGCAATCTTGGCTTGATGGCCCAGAGAAATAGTGTGCCCATGGCAAGCTTTGCGCAAACGAACAATCAGCGGGCAGTGGCAAACACCATTGATGCACAGAGCTCGGGCGCTGAGCCATATAAGCGGGTGCTGTTAAACGATAACTCGAGCCAATTGTCTGGGCTATACCAAGAGTGGTCCGGTGAAATCTACAGCGCTAATCAAGCAGCGCTCATTTACAACAGCCGGCTGATGTCGCAGATAGTGAACTGGCGCCTACAGGACAGCTGGCTTAACAACAGCTCGACTGCTCGACTGCAGCGTATGGGCCAGACTACGGCGGATACGACTGTTTGGGCGCAAGCGTATGGTAACTGGGACACGTTCAGCGCCAATGCTGATGCGCGTAAGGCAACGTCCAACGGTGGCGGGCTTATCCTTGGAGTGGATCACGCGCTGACACCAAGTTTTCGTCTGGGCGGTGGCTTCTCGGCTGGCCTCACTAACACCACTGTCGCTGCCAGTAGCGCTAATACCAATGGTTACCACGTGATGCTGTACAGCGCGTACGCGAAGGATAGACTGCGTTTGAATAGTGGTGTGGTTCAGTCGTGGTACGAAGCCAACATGAAGCGTGGCTTGTCGTTGGATGATCAGGGTAACGCTAAGGGTAAAGTCGACTCAAGGTCAACGCAGTTGTTTGCAGACTTAAGTAGCCCGATCACGCTCAGTCAGCAGCAAGATCATCACACAACGCTTTCACCCTTTGGTCAGGTCAGCCAGATCTGGCTTCAAACTTCGAGTTTTGGTGAGACCGGAGCAAGAGCGAGGCTGACCGGCCTAGCGACCAATGCCAATACGGGATTTGGTACCTTAGGAGCGAGACTAAGTCACCAGTGGAAGGCCGGCGAGAAAGATTGGCAGGCTGGCATATCGGCAGGCTGGCAGCGGGCATGGGGAGCTTTATCTCCGACAACAACTTTGGCGTTTGCCACAGGCCCGGGCTTTACCGTAAGTGCTGCACCAATGGCTCGAGATGCAGCCATTGTTGAAGTCGGTATCGGTGCCAGCCTTGGTGACTCAAGCCGCTTCAA
>NZ_JAHXRI010000025.1 GCF_019923725.1 Zwartia hollandica | reverse complement strand
GGGGACGAGCGCGCGACAGTGCGGTTTTAAATATCGGAAACAGAGACGGCACGAGCTGTAAATCCGTGACTGCGCGCTCAACCATCAGCTCGCTCAACGCATCCATATCCAGCAGCGTCTCTTTGTCTGCCAACACAACGCTCGCACCAGAGACGAGCGGTACAAAAAGCTCCCACACTGAAGCATCAAAGGCGTAAGACGTACGCGCCAACATCACATTGGTTTCACCAAAAGGATACTGCTTCTGCATCCAGCGTAATTGGTGCACTAGGCCCGCATGAAGCACCCCAACACCTTTGGGCTGCCCAGTCGAGCCGGAGGTGTAAATGACATACGCCAAGTGCTGGGCACGCAATGCTCCGTGCCGTTCGTGCTCGAGCACATGCGCATCGCTCATACCTCGCAGCGTCTGCGCAACCTCCGGATCGTCTAGCCGTACCTCTACAGGCAATACCACGCCTTGGACTCGGCTCGCCTCAGCGCTCACCAGAATCTGTGCTCCGCTGTCGCTCAGCATAAACTGCAGGCGTGACTCTGGGTATTCTGGATCTAAAGGCAGGTACGCCGCGCCAGACTTCATCACCGCCAGCAGCGTCACCATCAGCTCCACCGTGCGATGCAACAGTACCGCCACGACCTGATCGGGGCCAGCGCCCAACGCGATCAAATGACGCGCAAGCTTATTCGACCTTGCATCAAGCTCTGCATAACTCAGCTTCTGACCGTCCGCGTATAGCGCAAGCGCCTCAGAGCTACGACGCACTTGTGCGGCAAACATCTCCGGCAACGTCTCTTCACCCGCCTTGTGCCACAAGACTTCTGGCCCTTGTGCATCCTTTAACAGCTCTTTACGTGCAACACCGTCTACCAGCGCGAGCGTCTTGACTGGCACTTCGACGGAAGATATCAACCCATGCAAAAGCTGCTCAAATGCTTCGCACCAAATCTCGACACTCGACTTAGAAAATAAATCTGCGTCGTACTCAAACGTTCCAACGAGCTCGCCACTCGCATTCGGGCACAACGCCAAAATGAGATCGAACTTGGCACGCGACAGCGTCACAGGCTCAAATTTTGCTTCGAGGCCAAGTAATGACGGCGGCTTGGGCTGCTCATTTTCAAAGGCAAACATCGCTTGAAAGACTGGTGTGTGCGAGAGTGACCGTGCTACGCCAAGGCTCTCAACCAACCGGTCAAAGGGAACATCTTGATCAATCAGCGCTTCCTCGACACTCGAACGCGCACGCGCGATTAACTGTCTACCGGTACAGCAATCACCCATTGACAGCGGTATTGCCAATGTATTGACCATAAAACCAATTAGTGCCTCAGCGTCGCCATGGATTCGCCCGGCAACCGGAGCACCAATCACAACATCATCTTGGCCCGAAAGTCGACCCAAGGTTGCACCATAGGCTGCAAGCAATACAGTAAATAGGGTCGTATGCTCTTGCTTTGCTAATTGTTCTAGCCCTTGTACGGACTGCGTGTCGAGTTTGACTGGTAGATACTCAGCGCGGCGTGCACGATTTGGATCACGGGGATAGGTCAGAGGCAATGTCAAACATTCTGGAAAGTCAGCAAGACGCCTCTTGGCTCGTTCGACCTTAGCCTCAAGACTTTGCTCCAACGTCGCCTGCTGCCAAGCGGCCCAGTCGTAATACTGAATGGGTAATGCGGACCAATCAGGCTGATTGCCAGCACAGCGAGCAAGATATCCCTGCGCAAGCTCTTTAAACAGAACCGCCTGTGACACACCATCGCCAGCATGATGATGCAAGGTAATCATCAAGACATGCTCTAGATCGGACACTCTGATGAGACTGGCGCGCATCGCAAAGTCTTTGTCTAATACAAAAGGCTTGTCATACTCTTCACGAATCAAGCTCTGCACCGAAGCCTCTCGGCCTTGCTCTGGATAAATCGATAGGTCAGCGACCTTTAACAAAGCATTAACATCAGGAGACTGCAGGACTCGCCCAACAGGAAGCCCATCCTCACCTTCAACTAAAACCGTTCGCAAGGGAACATGGCGTGACAAAATATCCCAAAGCGTGCTCTTTAGTGCGTCGACATTTAAATGACCAAGCAGACGAACCGCCGAAGGGATGTTGTAAGTCGATGAGGATCCCTCAACTCGATCTAACGCCCAGAGACGTTTTTGACCGAACGACAAAACGACACGCTCTGCATCGAGGCGGCCTGACCCTGAAACCAACGCGACGACATTTTCATCCACACGACGCGCAACCTGCTGAGCGAGCGCATAAGGCGTGGGAGATGTAAATAGCGTTCGAAGAGAAATATGCCAATGCTGCTCTTTCGCAACTCTAGAGATGAGTCTCATTGCCAAGAGGGAGTGACCACCAATGGAAAAGAAACTATCATCTAATCCAACCGAACTCACTCCCGTTAACTCAGCAAACAAACGGCATAAAATGATTTCGGTATCGGTCTGGGCTGCCCGATAAGGTGTTTCACTCGAAAGAGACTGAGGATTCGGTAGCGCTTTACGATCAAGTTTGCCGTTTGGTGTCAAAGGCAACGCATCGAGCGACATAAATGCCGATGGCACCATGAACTCTGGCAGGGTTTCGAGCAACGTGGCGCGTAGCACAGCCGACTCTGGAACAAGCATTCCAGGGTGTGGCACAAGGTAAGCAATAAGATGCGACTCTGTGCCTATCTTGATCGGCACAACCGCCGTTTGGCTCAAGCAATCAGGAAATCCTGTCAACAGGGAGGCTTCAATTTCTCCGGTTTCGATTCGATAGCCTCGAATTTTGACTTGCTGGTCTGCTCGGCCCAAATACTCAATCGCACCATCATCTCGGCGATAGGCCAGATCACCGGTTCGGTACATACGTGAGCCACGACGATCGTCAGTGGCAAAGGGGCACGCAATAAAGCGTTCCGCAGTCAAGGCCGAACGACCAAGATAGCCGCGGGCAAGCCCCACACCAGCAATGTAAAGCTCACCGACACTGCCATCAGGAACGGGCTCTAGCGCAGCGTCCAAAATGTAAAGTTCTGTATTCCAAATAGGATGGCCAATGGGCGGGGTGCGCGTGCCGTCCAATTCACGGCATTGCCACACCGACACATCAATGGATGCTTCCGTCGGCCCATACAAATTCCAAAGCTTCGTGCGACTAAGCTTCGCTAAAGTTTGACTTTGCAATACTCCGCCAAGTGCCTCGCCGCTTGTTACGATTTGCCGAATCGACTGGCACTCGCCCGCTTCAAGCTGCTCGACGAAGACGGCCAACATCGACGGAACAAAATGTAAAACCGTTACCTGCTGCTTCGCGATCGTTTCTCTAAGATAGGTAGGATCGCGATGACCATCAGACTTCGTGATCACGAGCGATGCGCCAGTCATGATTGGCAGAAACCACTCCCAAACCGCTACATCAAAACCTATGCTTGTTTTTTGCAATACGCGATCAGACGCATCTAACTGCATAACGTGCTGCATCCAGTCCAGACGATTTGCAACGCTACGATGGATATTGCCAGCCCCCTTCGGTAACCCGGTCGAACCCGACGTATAAATGAGATACGCAAGGTGATCCGGCAAAAGTGGACTAACACGGATCGAGTCCGTGATCGGCTCAGCACTGAGAACACGCATAATGTCTTGCTGTGTCGACGAGCTAAAGTCAACAAGCGGCACTACAGACAAATCACTTCGGGACAAAAAGTCTTGAAAGGAGTCGACGCGCGTTAATAGCTGTGACGCCTTGCTGTTTTCCAACATAAATGCCAAGCGCGCCAATGGGTACTCAGGATCTAATGGCAAATACGCAGCGCCGGTCTTCAGCACTGCCAGCATTGCCACGATCAAGTCGACCGAACGGTTCAACAACACAGCAACAACTTGCTCTGGACCGACACCACGATCAATCAAGAGGCGCGCGACCTGATTCGATTTCTGGTCGAGCTCCCGATAAGTCACCACCTGATCGGCTAAACGTAAAGCAATCGCGGAAGGATCTTTCTTAACCTGTCTGTCGAACAAAACCGGCATTGTTAACGGACGCTCCGCTCGATCGACCTCCTCACCACAAGAGTTGGCCAGCACCCGCGCGCGTTGTGTCGCGTCCATCATCGGAACGATTACAATAGGTTCACTACTATTTGTAACAAACGCCTTTAAGAATCGCAGTAAAGCTTCTAAATGAGTGGTCGCCTCGTGGTCTGTGTAGAGCTCTTTGTTGTACTCAAATGAAAAGTCGACCACATCGTCGTCGCGCCGATCCCATACGTGCAAGGTCATGTCCGAAACCGGAGCTGTGCCCACAACGTAATACGGTGTCTTGGGCAGACCAAAATCTGCCACATAATTGAAACTGGCAAGATTGATAATGACGTTGAATGCATCGGGCTGACGCGACAGCCGGCGTAAATGTTGAATTTCGCCATTCGGATAGTGTCCGTGCGCCATCACTTCAGCCAACTCTGTCGCAACCGCTTGAACGATTGCCGCTGGCGTTGACTCTGCGTCAATCGCTATACGCAGGGGAAGTTGATTCGCCAACATCCCACCCGCCAAGCGAGTCTCTCTTGTTCTGCGTGATGTCGGAACGCCAATACACAACTCAGTCTGCTGTTTGACACGGTAAAGATAGGCAAGGCATCCTGCTGCGAGAGCAGCATAAACACTTTTTCCGTTGATACGACCGAAGGCGGCCAACTGATTGAAGTCGTGCCGACTGAGTGGACGACTGACTCGTCGTGGAACCTGTATGTCTACTGCAGCAGGCTCTGTTGCAGACAACGTCGTGGGTGACGTCACCGTGACCAGCTTGTCTTCCCAATATTTTTTGTCGCTCTGCCAAGCTTCGCTATGGCGATACGCTTGATCCGCTTGAACCGCCTGCAGCCAAAGACGTGTCGATTGCTCGCACAACGCGGCCGCATCTCCTGTACCCGTCAACGCCTCATCATTCTTGTAGGCAAGATTCAACGCCTGTATGAATACCTCACAGCCAGCGCCGTCCAATGTCGAATGATGCGTCGCCCACTGCCAAAGCCAATCCCCGTCCGACACGCGTACCAAACCGAAGCGATTACAGCGGCCCTTTTCAAACGCAAAAGGCATCAGGGTCTGCGCGTCAAGAAGCCTGATGGCTGCCTCCTGCGCATTCGCCTCATGGCGAACATCCCAATGGGTCAGCGCTACCCGATAGGGGGGCAGTATTTCCTGAAAGGGTTCTTCATTTTCTACGAAGTAACGTACACGCAGACTGTCAAGGCGGTCCACAACATACTGTAGCGATCTTTCCAATCGTTCAGGGTTCAGATCACCCAAGATCCGAGTTCTGAAACTCAGGTTGTATGCGGCGCTCGCCGTATCGATTTGCTGGTGAAACCAGATGTTGCGTTGCGCGCCAGATAAAGGCAGCGTCGCAATCTTGTTAGACACTAAGTTTTGCATACGCCCAATCAGAAAATCAGTCAGAACAAATAAAGGATTACTTGCCCCGCAGGGCTCGCAACACCTTTATATAACTGCTTGATTTTAAGGGCGAAGGCGCTTTTGAACCTCACAAACTCTGTCAAAAAACGCCTTAGCAGGACATTCACTCGTCGATCTTGAAATCAACCGCGCGGCCCTAGGTAGAGATAACGTCGGGCCAGCCGGTTTATTCTTGCACCATAGCCAACACCACTCTGGGCACCATACTCAACGTAGCCAGTCCCTTAAACGACGGATCTGCCTCCTGACCCAACCTCTTGCGCAAAGCTAGAAAAGCCTCGCCTGCGCAGGTTTCCAACCAAAACCAACGCAAAATAGAGTCTGAAGTATGCCCGCCCGGCTGCATTGCCTTGGCTTCGTAATAGAACGACTTCAACTCGTCGGTTGCAAATTTCAACGCAACAGCAGGGGCCATCGTCGGATCCTTCAGAACGCCCTCTGGACGCTCACCGAGCCAAGAGGCAATGAAAGTTGCGAGCTCCGCCGGCGTGGCACCTGTCACGCCGAGGGTTGTTCGTCCTCTTGCAAGTACGCTTAACTCGTGCCACGCAGCTAGCTGCGCCACTTCGGACGACAAGCGCTGCGCCACCGACCCATCTGGTATTGGACCAGGGAAACTCACCGGGCAGACCAGTTGATGATCCTCCACGCCAAGGCGATCCGGCGGTGCATCCTCAGGAAAGTCCTCCAAAACCGGACCATCCAAGCGGGGGAGTAGCGCGAGTGCCTCTCTCAATACGCGAGCCTGAAACTCGGGCTCCTTCGGCGCACCGAAGGGCCGGCCCAGCATGAAAGGCACCCACAAGGCTCGCGGCGCTTTGAGGGCGGCGGTGTGCTCCCTAATAAGACTGATTTGAACGGTAGGTATGCCCTGCTCTTCGAGATAACGGCCGACGGCGCTCACGGCGCACGTACATAGCGGTCAAACCGGAGAAAGCACTACCGCATCGACGCCGTCCGCTCTAAGCAAAGCAGCAAGCTCGCGCGCTTTCGCCTCATACTTAGTGATAGGCCAGATCGCCCCCATAAAGGAGTAATGGAAACGCGCGACAGACCCAATATATTTTTGTTCCGCAAGCTCTTTCAAGCGCTCAAGCGGAAACACAACGTTTGCATCTGACTGAAAACCCGAACGATCAAAATTGACGGACACGTGGCTCATCACGAGATCGGCAGAAGCGACATCACCAGGAATCACGCGATAGTCCGTTCCAGACCCCGTCGTGTTGAAAGGAATATCGCTACGTACATGCATACCTGCAGTCGTCACGATCGCGACGCGTCGTTTAGAAAGAGA
This sequence comes from Zwartia hollandica, assembly GCF_019923725.1. Taxonomy (GTDB): domain Bacteria; phylum Pseudomonadota; class Gammaproteobacteria; order Burkholderiales; family Burkholderiaceae_B; genus Zwartia; species Zwartia hollandica. Next base: position 206,268 of record NZ_JAHXRI010000025.1, on the reverse strand, counting down.
CACCCCTGCGACAAGCGTGGGTGCACCCATCTCAGGCATCACGTGCAAACGTTCCAAGTGGTGGGCACGTTCGATCTCTAGTAAATCAGCAAGTCGGACCATTTTTTCTCCATTTTTTTTGTAAGAATACTAACGAGATAAAGCACTCATTTCCGCATACAAGTCTGCCTTGCCCTCAAAGCCAATCCCGACTAGAGACGGCAAGGTTACATAACCGTTCTGCACTTTTACACCATCAGGAAAGCCGCCATAAGGCTGGAACAAATCAGGGTAAGACTCGTTGCCGCCCAGACCTAAGCCCGCAGCGATCGCTAAAGACATCTGATGTCCGCCGTGTGGAATACAGCGGGTCGCAGACCAACCATACTCCTTGAGCATTTCTAGGGTACGCAGATATTCAACTAGCCCATAGCTTAGCGCACAATCAAATTGCAGCCAGTCCCGATCTTTACGCATGCCGCCATGGCGAATCAGGTTGCGCGCATCTTGCATGGAAAATAAATTCTCGCCTGTAGCCATCGGATTCTGATAGTGGTTTGCGAGCTCGGCCTGCAACGTGTAGTCGAGAGGATCGCCCGCCTCTTCGTACCAGAACAGGTTGTACGGTGACAAAGCCTTTGCGTAGGCAATCGCAGTCTTTAAATCGAAGCGACCATTCGCATCTACAGCCAAACGTTGGCCTGGACCGAGCAACTTCAGAACAGACTCAATACGCGTACAGTCTTCAGCCAAGGACGCACCACCGATTTTCATCTTGACGACCGAATAACCACGGTCGAGGTAGCTCAACATTTCAGACTTCAGCCCATCTAAATCTTTACCCGGGTAGTAGTAGCCGCCGGCGGCGTATACAAAAACCTTAGGGTCAGCCTTGCCGTTCCCGTAGCGTTCGGCCAGCATCTGATGTAAAGGCTTCTCTTCAATCTTGGCCACCGCGTCCCATACTGCCATATCAATTGTGCCAATCGCGACCGAGCGCTCGCCATGCCCACCAGGCTTCTCGTTACGCATCATGGTTTCCCACACTTTATGGGGGCACAACACGCCACGATCGTCGAGCAAGGTGTCGGGCTTAGCCTCGAGTGCGCGTGGAATAAAACGCTCACGCATTAAGGCGCCTTGGCCGTAACGTCCATTGGAATTAAAACCATAACCAACCACTGGTTTGCCGTCCCGGATCACGTCAGTCACCACGGCGACAAGACTGAGAGTCATTTTAGAAAAATCGATATACGCATTACGAATATCAGATTTAATTGGACGTGTGGACTCGCGGATTTCTACAATTTTCATAACGATGCTTTAAAGTTCAAGTAAGTGAAGAGCCGCCGCAAATTTGTATATTTTGACCGGTGATGGCAGCAGCATTAGGGCCGATCAGATAGCGAACAAGTGATGAAATTTCTTGCGGTTCGATCAACCGCCCTATCGGTGGCAATACAGGCGGCGATGCGCTGCGACCTGTCTGTTTCACCATTCCAGTATTCGTTGCGGCGGGTGAGACAACATTCACAGTCACCCCCGCGCGCACCACCTCGGAAGCCCAACTGCGCGCTAAAGCATTCAATGCGGATTTTGTGGCTGCGTAGTGACTGCGTCCGGCAATTCCTGCCGAAACGCGACTGCCGATCAACACCACTCTTCCAAACTGCTGCTCTACCATCCGAGGAATTAATTGATTTCCAATTGCGCTCGCTGCAGCAACATGCACCTGCCACATGACCTCGAGATCCTCTGGGGCTAAGCTCCCAAGCCGAGCGACGCGCAGCAACCCAGCTGCGTGCACAAACACACCAATCGAGGCGCAAGCGGCAGCAACCTCCTGCGCCGCCAGGGCATCACGCAGGTCCACAGCATGCGACACAAAGCGTTCATGACTGATCGTAGCGGGCAATACGTCCAGACCATGCACCATCCAGCCTTCGGCCAACAAGTCCTGGGCAATCGCACAACCCAACCCAGAACTTGTTCCAGTCACTAGCGCACTGAATTTACTGCGCACGTATATTGGCCTCTTTAATAATGGTTTGCGACATAGTCATATCAGCCTTTTGAAACTTGGCAAAATCAGCGGCCGTACCCGGATCGACAATCAATCCTTGCTCAACAAGCTTCTTAGCCATGTCACCCTTTAGTGCTGCTAAGGACTCAGCGCTCAACTTGTTAACAACGGCAGCTGGCGTACCGGCTGGCGCCCACAGTCCATACCAACTGTAGAACTCATACCCCGGAACAGACTCCGAAACTGCTGGAATATTAGGCATGCTGCTGAGCCGATCTTTTGACGTGACTGCAATGACTTTTAGTTTGCCGGCTTTGGCGAACGGCTGGGAACCCAAAATTGGATCGATGAAGCCGTCAATACGTCCACCTACTAAGTCGGTGTAGGCCGGTGACGAGCCTTTATAAGGAATCGTGACCGCGGTAAATTTACCAGCCTTTTTTAACAATTCTGTCGATAGATGCCCCGCAGAGCCCGACGAACCAATGGCAAATGATAGCTTTCCTGGATTCGCATTCCCATAGGCAATCAACTCTTTAATGTTGTTTGCAGGGACGTGGTTACCAATCGCTACCGCAAGCGGCGCTTTTGCGACCAGAGATACCGGAATGAAATCTTTTTCAATGTTGTAAGGGATTCCAGTCACTAGCATTGGTGCAATTGTGAAGGTGGACGCACTGAACAGTAATGTGTAACCGTCCGCAGGTGCTTTCGCCACAGCGTTCGCGCCGATCGTACCTCCCCCGCCTGCGCGGTTCTCGACAACAAAGGTCTGTCCCGTTTGTTCACTGAGCTTTTGTGCCAGCATGCGGCCCACGATATCAAGTGTCCCTCCTGGAGGGAAAGGAATAATGACGTTTACCGATTTTGTTGGATAGTTTTGCGCACCCGCTGTGGCGCAAAGTAACGCCACTGATGCTGCGAGAATCATTTTTAGTGATTTTTCTAATTTCATGTCTGTCTCCGTTTGTTAAGTATTCTGCTTGCCTTAGCGTTTCAGCAAGCCTGCATTCGCTACCGCTGCGCGTAATTGGTTAGTCTCAGCGTCGCTCGGCATCTCGGTTGGAGGACGCACGGTCGGCGCATCAATGACGCCTGCCAAATACATTCCCATTTTCATCCGTGCATGCGCCTCGCCAGTGGGCTCTCCGCCCCCGTACACGGCATCTTTTAATGGAGTGATCACTGCCTGAATTTGCATCGCTTTTTTCAAATCACCCGCTTGTACGGCCTGCCACAAATCATTAATCAAACCCGGAATAAATGTCGCGAAGCCGACCAGGGCGCCATCGACACCCTGCACCATCGATGCGAGCAGATATTCGTCGTGACAGGTAAGAATGGCTTTTGTTGGATCCGCATCGCGCACGGCCTTCACATCAGCGGCGTACTTATTCATATCTCGCTGACCAACTTTAAATGCCTGAAGGTAAGGCAACTTCGCTAGCTCAGCCATTGTTGCGGTCGAATAAGAGGCGCGAGTCCAAGCAGGATAGACATGTGCGATCAAATCGAGCCCAGACTCTGCAATCGCATCAAAATACTCTCTGACATGGCTCGGACGGAATCCGAACCGCAACCAATGGTGCGGCGGCATGACATCTAAAGCTGTCGCACCCGCTTTTTTAGCCATCTCTGCGTGCACACGAGCGTCCCTTAAGCCTTCACATACGATCGACGAAACCACAGGGGTGCGATGCGCAATCTCACTGGCAACAATCTGGGTGACCTGGGCACGCTCGTCTGGGGTTAACGAAAACACTTCCCCGGTGTGGCCGTTCGTCATCACCGCAACAACACCGGGCTGCGTCGACAACCAAGACGCCAGCTTACGCAAGCCCGGCTCGTCGATTCTATGATCGGCGGTAAACGGACACGCAATAGCAGGAATGATTCCTTTATAGTTACTGATGGTCGGCACGTGTAGCTCCCTAGTCGTTGACGGCGAAATTAGCCCGTTAATATGTACCAGCCATACTTTGCTTGAATAAGGTTTGCATTTCCAATGCTATTTACTTTGACTTCTATGCTTAAAAAGCACTGCCCATGAATCCAACCTGGCTGGAAGATTTCTTGGCACTAACAAAGTCGGGCAATTTTTCCCGAGCCGCCGAAGAGCGGCATATGACGCAGCCTGCCTTCAGCCGGCGCATTCGCGCCCTAGAGGAATGGCTCGGTGTCGAGCTTTTCGACCGAACGCATCAACCACTAGGGTTAACCCCAGTCGGCCAGTGGTTCGTGAGTGTGGCTCAACGCGTCCTAGATGATCTTGACCAGTTACCCGAGCAAGCACAAGCGCTTTCGCAAGCGCACTCGAACACCCTAAGGTTCGCTTCCACGCACGCCCTGTCCTTCACCTTTCTGCCGAAATGGCTTCGGACGATGGAGTCTCGCATTGCAGTTGGGGGAATTGAGTTAGTGTCGGACGTCTTTCAACGTTGCGAATCCCTAATGCAACAGGGCAAGACGCAGTTTTTACTGACTCATGCGCATGCCCTTGTCCCTTCAACCCTCGACACCTTGAGCTTTCCCTCAATCGTAATTGGTACTGAAGCCTTGATTCCGGTATCCGCCCCAAGCGCTAAGAATGCCAAACCGTTGTTCAGCTTGGGACTTACTACCGGCGTGCCGGTGCCACTCCTTTCCTACAGCGCGGGATCCGGTCTTGGCAGAATTTTCAGAGCCATCAAAGAAGGAGCACTAGCGAAATGCTCGGTCGACACCGTATTTACTGCGGATTTGGCAACAGTTCTCAAGACGATGGTCCTCGAGAAGCGCGGACTCGCTTGGCTGCCGACAGGGCTGATCGAAGACGAACTGCACTCGGGACGTCTCGTGCATGCGGCGGACTCTTCCTGGGATATCGAGTTAGAAGTCAGGTTGTACCGCCAACTTGAGATTAAGTCGGCAGCTGCGAATGCTCTTTGGCAAGCGATTCCCCCACCTAAAAAACTGTTGCAAGGATGAAAAAACTGCATTAGCATGAGGAATTGATGTAGTGAACACTACATAAAAATTTCCGCTTTTATAAAGGTATCCTCATGTACGATCATTTCCAGATTGAGCGCCTCATTGATCTTTGGCTGACCGAAGATATTGGCTCCTGCGACCTCACCGCTCAACTCATGATCGACGAAGACGCGATCAGCACCTTTCACATGAATGCCCGCGAACCCATGCATATCGCCGGAATTGATGTGGCTGCCCGCATTTTCACCCGATACGACTCGCGCTTGACCATCACCAAACTGGTTAAAGATGGTGAGCGCGTAGAAAAGGGCAAGCGCATCATGACGATTTCGGGTCCAGCCCGAAGCATCGTGACAGCAGAGCGCCCTGCCCTCAACATTCTTCAACTGCTGTGCGGGATTGCCACAGAGACAGCACGCTACTGCGCCGCCATGGCTGGCACCAAAGCCAAGCTAATCGACACCCGCAAAACCACACCAGGGTTGCGCATGTTAGAAAAGCACGCCGTGACCTGCGGTGGTGGCTTAAATCACCGACTCGGCCTCGACAACGGTGTGATGCTCAAAGATAACCACATCGCCATCGCCGGCAATATCAAAAAGGCCGTCGAGCGCGTGCGCGAGAGACTCCCAGTCCTCACAAAAATCGAAGTTGAGTGTGATCGCATTGAACAAGTGCAAGAGTCGCTTGATGCACAGGTCGATGTCATCATGCTGGACAACATGTCCGTTGATGAAATGGCAAAGGCTGTCAAGTTAGTAAATGGGCGCGCCAAAATAGAAGCCTCCGGCGGCATCCGTATCGACACCATCCACGCAATCGCCATGACAGGTGTCGATTACATTTCGACCAGCAAGATTACACAAGCGGCTCCAGCGGTCGATATCGGGCTCGACGAGTAACGCGAGAGCATGGCCGCAGGTAGCTTCTTTTTTGTTGTTGGCCCCAGCGGAGCAGGCAAAGACAGCCTGCTCGATGGTGTTCGACCGTCGCTCGACCCGTCACGCTTTATCTTTGCCAAGCGCACGATCACGCGCCCGGAGGGATCGCCTGGGGAAGTGCATACTGCTTGCACTGAAGCCGATTTCCAGAGACTCAATGCGGCTGGGAAATTTTTGATTTCCTGGCAGGCACATGGTTTGCACTACGGGCTACCGATCGAGCTACTCGATGCACTCAGGTCTGGGCAGCATGTGATTGCGAATGGCTCGCGCGGCATGATCAAGGCGCTAAGCCAACTGGTGCCTAACTTAGTTGTCATCGAAATCAACGCACCTGCACACGTTCTACAAACAAGACTGAACGCCCGTGGACGAGAGTCTGCCGATGATATTGCCAAGCGGTTGAGTCGGTCTGTTGAGCCTTATCCAGCGGGAACACCACTACTCAAAGTCGTCAATGATCAATCGCTTGCGATCGGCACGATCAGATTACTAGCTTGTCTCCTGACAGAAACGGACAGCGCGCCGCCCTCCTCGCGCATTCTGTTCAAGAAAATTGCCGGACGCGCCTTAACACCTGCTGAGTATCAGACTGCGATCGAGACGATCCTGTCGGCTAAGACTCAAGAGGCAGAGTTACAAGCCTTCCTGATTGCTTGCACGGTAGAGCTGTCAGACGAGGAAATGATTGCGATTGCAAAAGCACGCACAAAGATTCTGCCTCGTATTGACTGGGGTCGTCCCATGGTGGTCGACAAACACTCTTTAGGTGGGCTACCAGGCAGCCGCGTGACGATGGTTGTGATTCCCATTGTCGCCGCACATGGCTTAATGATTCCCAAGACATCGTCGCGCGCCATTACTTCAGCAGCTGGCACCGCAGACGCAATGGAAGTTATCGCTAAAGTCGATCTGACACCTGAGGAGCTTAAACAATGCGTAGCGAAAGCGAATGCATGTATTGCTTGGAACGGGAAGCTTAATCACTCCGTCCTAGATGACGCGATGAATGCCATCACCCGTCCGCTTGGACTCGATACGCGCAAGTGGTCCGTCGCCTCGATACTCTCAAAGAAATACTCCGCAGGTGCGACTCATGTTGTGATTGACATCCCGTATGCTGAAGCGGGAAAGGTCAAATCAAAAGAGGACGGGCTCGCCTTAGGCCAGCTCTTTGAAATGGTAGGTCGCGAGTTGGGTCTTGTTGTCAAAGCCTTCGCCACAAGCGGTGAATCGCCCATTGGGCGCGGCATCGGTCCTTCTCTTGAAGTTCGGGATGTGCTCCAGGTGCTAGAGCAACACCCGGACGCTCCAAGCGATCTCTTAGAAAAATCACTCTTCTTCGCCAGCCAGATCCTGGCGATGGATCCCGCCGTTGGAACAGTGGAAAAAGGGGCCGAAGTCGCACAGAGATTGTTAGTTTCAGGCGCAGCGCGCGAGGCCATGGAAAACATCATCCAGGCCCAAGGCTCGCACGACTGGCCCGATCTGTCTGGCATCCTCAAGCATCCTGTTTATGCGACACAGGCAGGAACCGTGCGTCAGATAGATGGGTTCGTCATCTCGGGGCTAGCACGTATGGCCGGCGCTCCCTTCGACAAGCTCGCTGGAGTTGATATCGTCCAGCCAACAGGCAGCCGCGTACAGCCTGGCGATTTGCTGTATCGGATTCAGTCCTGCGACCCCGTTTTGTTGAATAAAACGGTTAAGTCGGCAGAACGCGATAACGGTTTCCGCATCGCCTAAGAATCTAGGTGTGTTGCCTCACGATCACGGGCACTTCTGTTGCGGGTGGCGTATTGCGACTGCGATGGCATCTGACCAAACCATCAATCATGACCATACCAATACCGGGAATATCGCCTAAGCGCACGCTGTCGAGCAAATCACGACCGGCTGTATGCTGGGCGCGGTCCATGAAAACAAAATCTGCTGCACGACCCGGCTCGATCAAGCCACAGTTCAGATTACGCATGCGCGCAGTATTTCCGGTGGCAAAGCAAAACACAAGCTCAGGAGGGATATTGCCCAGACTAGACAGCAAGGCAATCATGCGCAAAATACCCAGCGGCTGCACACCCGACCCTGCAGGTCCGTCCGTGCCGAGAATCACACGATGCGGGCACTTTAGCTGAATCGCGTGCTGCGCGGCAGCAATCGCTACCTTTTCGTTGCCATTGTGAACAATTTCAATTCCACGTGTGGATTTCTCACATAACTCGCAGACATGCGCCTCGGATAAGGACGTGTGCCCCCCGTTGATGTGACCGATAATGTCAGCGTCCGCCTCAAGTACTACATCCTTATCAATCAGGCCCGATCCGGGAATCGAGGGTCCGCCGGTATGGATCGTGCTCTGTATGCCATGTTTACGCGCCCAGGCCACCATCTTCTGGGCCTCTTCACCAGCCTTCACAGAACCTAAACCGACCTCACCTAGCAACTTAACACCTGCATCTGCCAGGTCTTTGAAGTCTTGCTCGGTCATCCCTTTTTCGATCACTGGCGCACCAGCCAGCACTTTGACGCCGCCTGGTCTAAAACTATCGAAAGCGCGTTGCGCGGTAATGGCCAAAGCCTTCAGACCGACGATATCCTTCGGACGTCCAGGCAGGTGGACCTCTCCTGCTGAAATCATGGTGGTCACACCACCGTTCATGGTGGATTCAATCCATCCCAACTGATTTTGCCGCGGCGTCCAGTCACCAAAAACGGGGTGCACATGGCTATCGATGAGTCCTGGCGCCAAACAGGTCTTTTGGGCATCGATCAATAAGTCTGCATGCGCGATATCGCAGTCTTTTTCCTTACCAACCGCCGTAATAATTCCGTCTTGCACAACGACCGTGTCGGCGTCCAAAATCGGACGATCTAAATCACCGGAGAGCAGTAACCCGATATTTTTAATAACGACCTTTCCAGATTTTTCTTCAACGACGGCGTGCGCCATACTTGTCTTCCTTCAGGAGTTAGAGGAGTCCGGTGCAATCGTTTTAAGCACCGTAGAGATAACAAAGTTTTCCCACTGATCAAACGCGCTCTGCGCCTCTAAGTTTTCACCTAAAAACGCGGAGAGCGTATAGCGGTTCGACTGATAAAAATAACCAAGCGCAGCAATCATCATATACAGATCACGCGCTTTGAGCTGTTTGCTAAACACTCCCGCCTGCGCGCCGGTAGTCAGCACTTGATCAATCACGCCAATGGCTGTCGATGAATAGTCCCGAAAGCTCGCCTTACCAATGTGCTTGCCTTTGTGCAGGTTTTCAATATTCAGTAACGTGACGAATTCTGGGTGATCCCGGTAGTAGCGCAAAATAAACTGAACAATCTTCTCTAGCGAGCGCAACGGATCGAGTAAATCAAGCTTGAGCTTAGATTCCGCCACGTTAAAACGCTTATAGATTTCCTCAATCACCGCAACGAACAGGCCTTCCTTATTACCAAAATAGTAATAAATCATTCGATCGTGCGACTTGGCTGCCTTCGAAATTTTGTCGACGCTGCCGCCATCCAACCCGTATTGCGCAAAGATCTTAATGGCCGCTCGCAACAAGCTCGCACGCGTTGCGAGGGCCGCTTTTTCACGCACCCCTAACTTTCGAGGGGAGTCGTCTTGCGCCGAGCCGTTTGGAGACAGAATCATAAGAGTCATTGCCAGAGGGCAACAAATGTAATAAGGTACTAATTAATGTAGTAATTGCAACATGAAATTTTGACAAAAGCTAGTGGATTCGGATGACAGACCAGACTAAAGCAAAGATCGAATGTAACGCTTGCCCGGTGTTATGCCAGATCAGTCCGGGAAAGACCGGCGCCTGCGACCGGTATGCAAACGCAAATGGAACGCTCATTCGGGTGGATCCTGTTGTCTTGCTGAACCGCAGCCTACAAAACAATGAAACTCCAGCGCTAGTCCCGTTCGTCGACCCTCAAAAGCTGGGGACAACCGAGCAAGCGCAAGCCTGGGACCAGGACTTACTGCACGCCAACCAAGTTTTTGTCTCGGGTGTCGGGTCTTCCACAACTTACCCCGACTACAAGCCAGCTCCTTTTATCGTCGGCTCGCAAGTAGATGGTGTTGACATGGTGACCGTTGTCACCGAAGGCATCTTCAGCTACTGCAGCCTAAAGGTCAAAATTGACACTGATCGCTACCTCGGGCCTGAGCAGGCAAATGTGCGCTGCCGGGGCGAAGTCGTTGGTCATGTCACCACTGCTGAGTACGGGTCGCAAATGCTCTCGCTCGGTGGCGTACATCACCTAACTGGTGGAAGTAAAAAAGAGGGTCGCATCACCATGGAGATGATGCAGACGCTAGGCAACAAACAAGCTGTTGAGCTCGACATCGAAGGCGGATCAAACCTGATCGTGCAGGCGGGCCGAGCGCCGATCGTCAACGGCATAGAAGAGCGACGCATGCGCGTTGGGTGTGGTTCAGCCGCGATTGGGATTTTTGCGCAGCAGTTTTCCGAGCTCGCCGACGAGGTGGTTGTTGTGGATGACCACATTACTGGTGTGCTGACCGAGCACCAGGCAGGTAAGTGCTTGGGTATGCGCGCCTCTGGAATTGTCATTGGCGGCAGGCGCTCGACACCTGGGCGCTATTTTCAAGTTGCCAACCCTGGCACGGGCTGGGGCGGGACAGATATTGCTGATCCCTTGAGCATTATTGAAAGCTGGGAGCCCGATATCGCCTGGCCAGGCCTGCGCTTGCTGATGACCTCGACAACCGGCGAACATGCCTGCTGGTACGTCCTAGACGAGCAGTTGCGCCCCATTGAGCAAGCGATGCCTGATGCAGTTCAAACTGTCATCGACCGCATAGGTGAAAACTGTGAGCCGTCGCTGGCATCCGTGCTGTTCTTGGGTGGTGCGGGAGGTAGCCTGCGTGCAGGGGTAACAAACAACCCGATTCTATTGACCAGAGCGATCAAACAGGCGCTCGTCAATGTCACCTGCGGTGGAGCCCCGGCCTATGTCTGGCCAGGCGGCGGGATTACTGTGATGGTCGACGTACTGCGTATGCCCGACAATAGTTTCGGTACCGTTCCAACCCCAGCGATCGTTGCGCCGATTGAGTTCAGCATGCGCGCGGATGATTTCAAACAGCTGGGTGGGCATGTCGATTATGTGCGAGGGCTGGATCAGGTCCTACGAGAAGGTGCCTGGCATGACGACGGAGCGCCGCAGAACAGATTATGGGTAGCTCCACGCGAGGATACCCCGTGGCCGTTAGGCATGCCGCCAATGCTAGGTTAAGCAAACATGTCACATGCAACCTCTGTCGTGCTGGAAGACGGACGTCTACACTTTCAACACGGTCCAATCGATATCGTGGCGCATGCCGAAGGCGATCGGACCGCAGTGGCGGACGCGCATCATGCTGCATCTGAACGCTTCGCAACAATCCTGACTGAGCTCGTTCAAGAACTACCGACACTACGCCAACCCGTCAAGCAACAATCTGCCTGCCCCGTGACAGGCCCAATCGCCCAAGTAATGTGGGAGGCCTGCCAACGCTGCCCGAGCGACTTTATTACGCCGATGGCAGCCGTGGCGGGCTCTGTTGCACAGGCACTTATTACGTTCTACCAGCAGCCCGGTGTCACGCGGGCTTGGGTAAACAATGGTGGTGACATTGCGCTGTATTTAACACCTGGAACAAAAGTTGACATTGGCTTGTTTGCCGACCTGTCAAAGTTTGATGCTCACGCGCTTAAACAAGGGCTTACCTTGGATGGGACACTAAGCATCGATTACGCAATGCCTGTTCGCGGCGTCGCCACGAGCGGTTGGCGAGGTCGCAGCCTGTCTCTCGGCATCGCCGATAGCGTCACCGTTTTAGCCGCCACCGCAAGTTTGGCCGATGCTGCTGCAACTGTAATCGCGAATGCTGTTGATACCGACCATCCCGCCGTTGAGCGACAACCTGCCAACGAAGTCAAAGATAACTCCGACTTGGGGCAACGACTTGTCACTGTGCATGTTCCCCCTTTAGCTTCAGACACAATTCAGCATGCCTTGCAACAGGGTTTACAGCAGGCTCTACAAATGAAACAAAGCGGTTTAATCTCTGATTGCATCTTGACCTGTCAAGGCTGGATCGTCAGCACAGCTTCGCCCCACATTGTTCGCAATCAAATTCACTAACGTTTTACGTATCAATCAGGAGTCCGCATGGCCGCAAAGATTCGCAAACTCATCGTTCAGGTCGATGAGACCCATCTTGAAATGGGTCAGGTTGTCTCGCCCCCTACGCGCAGAGCACTTGCCATTGCCGTCATTGAAAATCCTTATGCCGGCACCTTTAGCCAAAATCTAGACGCGTTGATTCAAATAGGAGAGGAGCTAGGCGCCCTTCTTGGCAACAAGTGTGTGCAAGCGCTAGGCATCAAGCCAGAGCAGGCTCAAAGCTATGGAAAAGCGGCAATAGTCGGAGAGGCTGGCGAACTCGAGCACGCAGCGGCAATTCTGCACCCTAAGTTAGGTGCTCCGCTGCGTCAAGCTGTGCAGCAAGGCGCGGCGCTCGTTCCCTCAAGTAAAAAACGCGGTGGACCAGGTTGTGCGATTGACGTGCCGCTAGGCCACAAAGATGCGGCCTTTGTCCGCAGTCACTTTGACGCAATTGAAGCACGCGTGACAGATGCTCCAGGTGCAAAAGAAATCGTCGTTGCAGTCGCAGTAACGGATAGCGGTCGCCCTTTGCCTCGTATCGGCGGCCTGCAGGCTAGTGAAATCGAGGGTAAAGATGGCTTACGTTAATAAAAACAGTTTTAATTTCCAGGAGAACTTCATGCGTCGCATATTTACCAAACGCATCACAGCGTCATTTTTCTTAGGCGCCTCACTGCTCGGTGCGTCTATCGCAGCCACGGCACAGGACGTCATCAAAATTGGGGAGATCAATAGCTATAAAGCGCAGCCCGCTTTCTTGGAGCCCTACAAAAAGGGGATGGAGCTGGCGATTGATCAAATCAATGCAGCAGGTGGATTAAATGGAAAGAAAGTTCAACTGATTACGCGTGATGACAATGCAAACCCAGGCGATGCAGTGCGCGTCGCCGAGGAACTTATTTCACGCGATAAAGTCGATGTCCTGACTGGATCATTTCTGTCACATATTGGCTTAGCACTCACGGATTTTGCGAAGCAGAAAAAGGTTTTCTTTCTTGCAAGCGAACCGTTAACGGACAAAATTGTCTGGCAAAACGGTAACCGCTACACGTTCCGTCTGCGCCCTTCCACCCACATGCAAGTGGCGATGTTAGTGCCAGAAGCTAGTGCCATGAAAAAGAAGCGCTGGGCAATCGTTTACCCAAATTATGAATACGGTCAATCTGCAGCGGCGACCTTCAAAACACTGATGAAGGCTGCTCAACCAGATATCGAATTTGTGGCTGAGCAAGCAACACCATTGGGAAAAGTAGATGCGGGTAGCGTGGTGCAAGCTCTAGGAGATGCCAAACCGGATGCGATCTTCAACGTCTTATTTGGAGCGGACCTTTCACGTTTTGTCCGCGAAGGTAATACGCGCGGGCTGTTTAAAGGTCGAGAGGTTGTGAGTCTCCTGACTGGAGAGCCAGAGTACCTGGATCCACTCAAAGACGAAAGCCCAACAGGCTGGTTAGTAACGGGATACCCTTGGTATGCAATCAAGACACCCGAACATGACGCCTTCAAGAATGCCTATGAGGCCAAGTTCAAAGACTACCCAAGACTTGGCTCCGTTGTCGGTTATAGCGCCATCATGTCTCTGGCCGCCGGGATTAAAAAAGCCCAAAGTACAGATACTGAAAAGCTAATCACGGCCTTCCGTGGCTTGACGCTCATGTCACCTTTTGGCAGCGTCACTTACCGCCCTGAGGATCACCAATCGACGATGGGAGGCTATGTGGGTCGTACTAAACTTGAGAACGGGAAGGGTGTGATGGGCACGTTCCGTTACATCGATGGCGCAACCGTATTACCTTCTGCAGAAGAAGTAAAAAAGCTTCGTCCTGCGGATTAATGCATTTATTAATTAATTAAGGAGCCCTGCCTGCATGGACCTTTCAAGCTTGATTGTTCAACTGCTCAATGGTCTAGCGGGCGCGTCGTCACTTTTTCTTGTGGCGGCGGGGCTATCCTTGATTTTCGGGGTAACCCGGATTGTGAACTTTGCCCACGGCTCGTTTTTTATGGTGGGCATCTATATCGCATACACGCTCGTTGAGAAACTGTCGGCGAGTATTGGTTTTTGGCCAGCTCTATTATTAGCCCCTTTGGCCGTCGGTCTGCTGGGCGCAGTCATTGAAGTCACGCTGTTGCGTCGCATCTATCGCGCACCCGAACTATTCCAACTTCTAGCCACTTTTGCCTTGGTGCTCGTCATCAAAGACGCTGTGCTATGGATCTGGGGGCCTGAAGAACTACTCGGGCCTCGTGCCCCAGGACTCAAGGGCTCTGTCGAAATTCTGAGTCGTAACTTTCCCTCCTACGACCTGTTTTTAATTGTCGTGGGACCCGTCTTGCTTGGCTTGTTATGGCTATTACTCACCCGTACACGTTGGGGCACCCTTGTGCGTGCGGCGACACAAGACCGAGAGATGGTCGCGGCGCTGGGCGTCAACCAAGCATGGCTTTTTACGGCGGTGTTCGCACTTGGTGCACTCCTGGCAGGACTAGGTGGCGCCCTTCAACTTCCTCGCGAACCTGCAAACCTCGAGATGGATCTCCATACGATTGGTGCCGCGTTCGTGGTGGTCGTTGTTGGTGGCATGGGCTCTATTCCCGGTGCCTATGTTGCTGCACTACTTATCGCGGAACTCAAAGCGATTTGCATCTGGCTTGGACTCGTCGAGATCGCCGGAATACAAATATCTTTCTCCAAGCTAACACTCGTTGTTGAGTTTCTCGTGATGGCAATCGTTTTGGTCTTCAGACCCTGGGGACTAATGGGACGTGCTCAGCCGGCCTCGCGAAACGCCGCCGAAATCGAATTGCCATTGCGTCCGGCCTCGAACGCCTACAAGTTGGGTGGTGTCTTGGTCGTTCTAACTTTGATTGCCATGCCATGGCTTGCCGCGCAATCACCTTATGTCACAGTCCTGCTGATCGACCTCTTAATCGCTGTCCTCTTCGCAGCAAGCTTGCACTTCATCATGGGGCCAGCAGGGCTTCACTCGTTTGGGCATGCCGCCTATTTTGGCTTGGGCGCGTATGGTGCAGCTCTGCTCATCCGACACCTCGGCGTACCGATGGAGCTTAGTCTGATACTCGCACCTGCCGTTGCTGCGCTTGGGGCTTTTCTTTACGGCTGGTTTTGTGTACGACTCTCGGGCGTATATCTGGCCATGTTGACCCTCGCCTTCGCCCAAATTACCTGGGCAATCGTTTATCAGTGGGATGCGTTCACCGGCGGCAGTAACGGCTTAACTGGGGTGTGGCCGGCGCAGTGGTTACAGGACAAGAGAAATTACTATTTCCTAACGCTTGGACTGGTGGTGATTTCAGTCTACGTCATGCGTCGTCTTCTCTACTCCCCGTTTGGGTATGCGCTGCGCGCGGGTCGAGATTCCCCTCTTCGCGCCGATGCAATTGGGATCGATGTAAAGAAAATACAATGGGTTGCCTTTATTGTGGCAGGCACCTTTGCAGGTTTAGCAGGCGCGTTATTTGCCTTCTCTAAGGGGAGCATTTCACCTGAGAGCTTGCATGTCAGTCGTTCAATTGATGGTTTAGTGATGGTGCTCTTGGGTGGGATTCAAACCCTTGCAGGGCCGATCGTTGGCGCCTTCACCTTTACCTGGTTGCATGACACCGTTGCACGCAACACAGAGTACTGGCGCGCAATGCTAGGCGCCATCATTCTCTTGCTCGTCTTACTCTTTCCCCAAGGCATTGCTGGTTTTGCCGCACAAATTACCGAGCGCATCAAAGCAGCGCGCAAGGAGGCCGTATGACCTTGCTCACTGTACGTGGACTCGGAAAGTCTTTCGGAGGCGTGAAAGCGGTCGATGGTATTGACTTTGACTTAAAGGCCGGTGAACTGCTCGCCCTGATCGGACCAAACGGCGCAGGTAAATCGACCACCTTCAACATGGTCAATGGTCAACTCAAGGCCGATCGAGGCTCGATCAAAATGAATGGCACTGAACTCATCGGTCTGGCGCCACGTGCGATTTGGCGTTTAGGCGTGGGACGATGCTTTCAGATCGCAGAGACATTTTCCTCCCTGACGGTGATTGAAAACGTGCAGATGGCCTTGTTATCTCACGACAACCAGCTGTTTTCCTTTTTTAAACCCGCTTCCTCACACGCGCGAGACAAAGCACTCGAACTTTTGAGCCAGGTGGGCATGCAGGAGCAGGCGGATCGTCCTTGTAGCGAACTAGCCTATAGCGACGTGAAGCGAGTAGAGCTCGCGATCGCGTTAGCGAATGAGCCAAAACTGTTACTCATGGACGAACCGACAGCCGGTATGGCGCCCAAAGAACGAAACGACATGATGGCGATGACCAAGCGCCTAGTGATTGAGCGCGGAATTGCTGTGCTCTTCACCGAGCACAGCATGGATGTCGTCTTCGCCTACGCCGATCGCATTAGCGTGCTGGCCCGTGGACGACTGATTGCGCACGGCACACCCGACTCTATCCGTGAGGACCGGAACGTACAAGAGGTCTATTTTGGTGGTGGCAGCACCTTTGCGCTCAACCCCTCTAAAGCAGTAGAGGTTTCACAATGAGTCAGCAGACCCTTCTAGCCGTCTCTGGATTGCAGGCTTGGTACGGTGCAGCAAAAATTCTGTACGACGTAGACTTGACTGTTGGGCGTGGTGAGGTTGTCGCGCTGATGGGACGCAACGGCGCAGGCAAATCCACCACAATGAAATCTATCATGGGATTGATAGATAAGCGGCGCGGTCAGCTACACTTCATGGAGCGCGACATTTCGCAACGCTCGACGCACGAGATCGCTGGCATGGGTCTTGGCTTTGTACCAGAGGATCGACGTATTTTTACCGATCTCACTGTCCTAGAGAATCTTGAAGTTGGGCGACAAACGACGCGTCTTTGGCCTAGCGGTGAGGCGGCACCACACTGGACGCCAGAAAAGCTCTTCAAGCTTTTCCCGAACCTTGGCGAGATGCCCCACCGCCCAGGCGGACGGATGAGTGGTGGCGAACAACAGATGCTGACGGTTGCGCGGTCTCTGATGGGCAATCCCTACTTGATCCTACTCGACGAACCGTCCGAGGGGATCGCTCCCGTCATTGTGGAGCAAATGGTTCATATGATTTTGGCTCTTAAACAGCAAGGAGTCAGCATCTTGTTATCCGAACAGAATCTACACTTTGCGAATCTCGTGTGCGACCGCGCCTATGTCCTAGAAAAAGGTCAAATCCGCTTTGCGGGCACGATGCGCGAGCTCGACGAAAACGAAGCAGTGCGACGCGCTTACTTGAGCCTTTAAGCGCACATGCCTTCTCTGAACATCAACGCGAAGCCTCTGAATCTGACCATTAACGGTCAGGCGGTTGAAACTCAGCTGGATCCAGATACGCCTCTCCTCAATTTCTTACGGAACGACCTTGGGCTCAATGGACCTAAATATGGCTGTGGTCTTGGTCAATGTGGGTCCTGTACGGTGCTCGTCGATGGGCAGGCAGCTCGCTCCTGCGTGATCCCGCTCGATGGCGTTCAAGGCCGAGCCATCACAACGCTAGAGGGCTTGGGAACACTTGCCAAGCCTCATCTCATTCAACAAGCGTTCATTGCCGAACAGGCAGCACAATGTGGCTACTGCCTCAACGGAATGATCATGATGACCGCATCTCTCTTGGCACGGACGCTCTCACCCAGCGAGCAAGAAATTCGCTCAGAGTTATCTTCGAATTTTTGCCGTTGCGGCACACATGTGGAGATTATCCGTGCCGTTCAGCGTGCAGCGCAGCTGATGCGCGAGGCCAAACATCCTCAGGTGGCTAAGCATGGCACCTAGCCAAGTACTGCGGCTGCGTCAAGACTTTCTCGAGGCGTCCGGCGTGCTGCTCGTTGTACGAGAGCCACTCCCGGCACCTCCTCCAACAAAAGGGCAGCCCGCCGCTGTACCTGCTAATCCTGCGGAGGGTCAGGAGGTATTGCTTTCGGTATGGTCTGATGGACGAGTCGTTGCACTCCACGGTCATGTAGATCTTGGAACCGGACTACGTACAGCGTTCGGTCAAATCGTTGCAGAAGAACTTGATGTTTCAATGGCTCAAGTTGAGGTGATCCTTGGCGATACTGGCCGCGCACCGAACCAAGGTCCAACGATCGCAAGCGGCTCCATACAACTTCATAGCCCCCCTTTGCGGCAAGCAGCCGCTCAAGCGCGACGCTGGTTGCTGCAAACAGCGGCAGCCAGATGGAATACGCATGAAGACTCCCTGCACACTGAGCGTGGTGAAGTCCTATACGAGCAGGTCGACCACCCCACGCAGCGCCTGACCTACGGCGAGCTCGTTGGTGAGGCCAATATTCGTTTGTTACTTGATCCTTCGGTCAGACTTAAGGCTCAAGAAGAGCATCACACGATCGGTCAACCGATTCCCCGCGTTGACATCCCAGGCAAAGCGACAGGGCAGCTTACCTTCGTGCATGACATGCGCGTACCCGGAATGCTGCACGGACGCGTCGTCAGACCGCCGTATGCAGGTGCTGACCATGGTGATTTTGTTGGCAACCTTCTGGAGTCTGTTGACGAGACCTCGATTGCCCATATCCCTGGCATAAAAGCCGTGGTCGTCATTCGTGACTTTATCGGCATTGTTGCCGAGCGCGAAGAACTTGCCGAGCAAGCGGCGAACCAACTGCGTGTTGTCTGGAAGGAATGGCCTGGTCTGCCTGACCTGAGCAACCTTGAGCATGCGCTACGCGCGAACCCTTCCACGCCCCGCGAACTTATCAACGAAGGCAACATCGATGCCGCGCTAGAGGATGGGGGCACTGAGATCTCGCGCACCTACATCTGGCCTTATCAGATGCATGCGTCAATCGGCCCATCTTGCGCGGTCGCAGATTGGTCGAATGCGGAACCCTATACGCTCACAGTATGGGCTGGCACACAAAACCCACATGTACTGCGGGCCGATCTTGCGCGCTTGACAGGGCTTACCGACCTAGATATTGAAATCGTCCGAATGGAGGCCTCTGGCTGTTATGGACGCAACGGTGCCGACGATGTCGCAGCTGACGCGGTTTTGCTGTCGCGCGCTGTCGGTGCACCCGTGCGGGTCCAGCTCACGCGCGAACAAGAAAACCTTTGGGAACCAAAAGGCGCGGCGCAATGGATGCAAGTACGCGGAGGGCTGGACGCAGCGGGCGACTTTGCCGCCTATGACTTTCAAACCTCATACCCATCGAACGGTGCTCCTACCCTTGCCCTGCTGTTAACACGCACGATTGAACCGCTTGCCCAAACCTACGAAATGGGTGACCGCACGGCCCGCCCGCCATACCAAGTCGGCAATCTACGGGTCACTGTCAACGACATGCCGCCGATCCTGCGCGCCTCCTGGTTGCGTGGCGTATCCGCACTGCCAAACTCTTTCGCACACGAGTCGTATATTGACGAGCTCGCCACACAAGCCGGCGTTGACCCAGTCGAGTTCCGCCTACGTTATTTAGACGATCCGCGCGCAAGAGAGCTCTTGCAAGCAACGACCGACAAAGCGGGCTGGATACGGCATGCCGAGCCGCAACAGCAAGATACCCAGGGCGATATCTTACGTGGTCAAGGTGTTGCCTATGCCCGTTATATCCACAGCAAGTGGCCGGGATTTGGGGCAGCATGGGCAGCGTGGGTGGCCGATGTCGAGGTAAACCGTCGCACCGGCGAGGTCCATGTCAAACGCGTCGTCGTGGGCCATGATGCCGGCATGACAATCAACCCCGCCGGTGTAGAGCATCAAGTGCACGGCAATGTAGTCCAAACCACGAGCCGCGCACTGCATGAGAGCGTTCCGGTGCGCAAGCAAGATAACACCGTGGCAACACGCGAATGGGGCTCTTATCCTATTCTGAATTTCCGTCAGGTCCCGGTTATCGATGTCTTGCAAATGCCTCGGCCAAACGAGGTACCACTGGGAGCCGGCGAGTCATCCTCGGTACCAGGTACAGCAGCGATTGCCAATGCAATCTTTGATGCGACCGGAATTCGCTTTCGTCAACCACCTTTCACGCCAGAAGTGGTCCGCGCGGCACTGAATCCCCTACCCCCTGCATCCCAACCTGGTTACCCTGCTGAGCAACCCATACAACGGCAGTTGCCCCCCACAGCAAATCCGAACGCACAGTGGCCCACGCGAAGACCCTTTGCAAAAAGACTGGCTGCAGTGCTTGCCGGTGTCGCAGGTCTGTCACTCGGCTGGATCGGCTTACGTAGCCCGGCACCCATTGCGCCCATCACGCAGTTCAACCCTGCCCTGTATTCGGCACAAACCATCGAGAAGGGTCGTCAGCTAGTTGCACTAGGCAATTGTGTCAGCTGTCACACGGCACCGGGCGGCCAGCCCAATGCAGGCGGCTTAGGCATACAAACCCCCTTTGGCACGGTGTATTCGACAAACTTAACGCCAGACAAAGCGACTGGGATTGGCTCCTGGTCCTTGCCCGCTTTTAGGCGCGCGATGCGCGATGGCGTATCGCAGGACGGACATCTGCTGTATCCCGCTTTCCCCTACACCTCATTTAAAAATATGACCGACGAGGACATTACCTCGGTCTATGCCTACTTGATGGTGCAGCCCTCCGTCGAACAGAAGAATCCCTCAACCGAACTCTCAGCACCGTTTTCCTATCGTCCACTCATGGCCGTATGGAACGCGCTATACAGCGAGCCCGCAACCTCCCAGACCTTACTCGCCGATCAAGGCGAGCTTTGGAACCGCGGCGCCTACCTCGTCAATGGTGTTGGACACTGCACAGCATGTCACACCCCGCGCGACATGCTTGGTGGTGAAAAACTAGGTAAAGGCTTTTTATCCGGCGCCTGGATCAAAGGCTGGGAAGCCCCCGCCTTAACCGCCGCATCCAAGTCGCCCGTCAGATGGACGGAGCAATCGTTCTATGACTATCTACGCACGGGTTTTAGTGGCCAACACGGTAGTGCCGGAGGCCCCATGGCACCGGTTGTGCAACAACTGGCCTCCGTACCAGATAGCGATATCAAAGCGATGGCCCATTATTTAGCCTCTTTCCAAGAAGCAGCCACCTCCGCACGAGCGACCCAAGCGGCACAAGACTATGTCGTGGCGGCCCAAACCCAAAGTGCGACCTTGCTCGGACCTGCTCAAAGAATGTTCACGATGGCTTGTGCTGCATGTCATCACGATGGCGACGGCCCTAAACTACTCGGCGCAAACATCCCGCTGGCGCTAAACACCAACTTACATAGCGATAAGCCGGATAACGTCATTAGAGTGATTCTCGAGGGTGTCCGTAAGCCCGCAAGCCAAGCGATCGGCTTCATGCCGTCCTTCGCAGGCCAACTCGACGACGATCAAATCCTGTCCCTAGTGCAGTATATGCGCGCTCGCTTCGCACCCGACAAGGGAGCCTGGAACGATCTCGAGCCAAGCATCGCTCGCATTCGACTGGAAACCGCCAAACAGCCAAATGGCCCTATCCCTGCAAAGTGAAACGCACAGGAAACTCTACCCAACTTGCCATGGTAGTCCCTTGAGATCTCGCGGGTTTAAAGCGCCAGCGCGCGACGGCTCGCAATGCAGACTCATCGAACAAGCGATAGCCGCTCGTTTTAAATAAGATAATTCGCTCGGGCAGCCCCGACCGATCAACCAAAACCCGCAACCACACCGTACCTTCAATACCGCGTTGACGCAGCATGATCGGATAATCTGGTACTGGATTGAGGTCATGCTGAGGTCGCGCATACTCGTACGCGGTGTGCACCACCTCCTTGAACTCTTTGCCCTGCACTGGGACCGAGGCTGGAGAAGGACGCGCCACGATTTCCTTCGCGATGATGACTTCGGAGCGCACCGGCGGCGTCTCGGCAACCGCTATGGCTTGGGCAACCACCTGTGTAGCCACAACGTTCTCAGTGACTTGCGCTGGGCTCGCAAAGAGCATCAGAATGTTGTCAGATTCCGCTTGAGGAGGCATGGCTGTGCTTTGTGACTGACCTACCATCGCTAAAACAATCAGGATTGCAACCCCGCCAAGATGCATCAAGCTCGCTAGCAAAATAGAACGCCGCAAAGAGCAAGTGTCCGTGCACATTATGAATGCCCTTGGGTAGCGGTTGCGCATATAAACAGAAGATCGTCAGCGTGATGTTTCCTAAAACGCACTTCAAAAAGACGCTCTAATATCGGTATCGCATCAACCGAAGAAGGACAGTCTGCGTATAACTGTCCTTGCCGAATTAGGATGAGTCGATCAAACTCTTGCAAAGCAAGCTGCACATCATGCAAAACGGCGATTAAGGTATGCCCGCGCAATCGAGTGAAGCTCGACAGTCGATCAAATAGCTCAAGCGCAAGACCAGGATCCAAGGCAGTGAGGGGCTCATCTACAAGAAGGAGTCCCCCAGAGACATCCCAAAGCTGTGCGAACACGCGTGCGAGATGCACTCGCGCAAGCTCCCCACCGGAGAGGCCCGCTGTTGTTCTATGCAGCAAATGCTCTGCGCGTGCCAAGGTCGCAGACTGTCTAATAATTTGATTCGAGTCTCCACCTGCCACCCTACCTAATCTGCCAAGTCCAATCACTAACTCAACCGGCATTGCAAAGGTATTCTGATAAGACTGGGGCAACACCGCCAACACACGACTCAGTGCAGCAGGCCTCAAGGACTCTACCGGCATTCCCCCTAAACTAAGATTGCCATTTGCAGTCGCATACTCACCCGAGATCACTTTTAGTAAGGATGACTTTCCCGCGCCACTTGGCCCGAGGATTGCGATGCGCTCTCCCGCCAAAACATCAAAACTGAACGGTCCAAACCGCGTCGATCCGATGCACACCTCAGCTTGGTCCAGACGTAAAAGCACTCCAGTTTGAGCAGTCATACCGCTCGCCCTTTGTCTCGAGCCAGCAGCCACAAAAAAAATGAGCTGCCCAATAGAGCGGTAAATATGCCGACTGGTACTTCCGCAGGGGCAGCAATCGTACGGGCCAACGTGTCAGCGCAAATTAGCAAAATAGCACCAACAATTGCAGCACGAGGCAAAACAACTCGAAGATCAGCGCCAGCCGTCATGCGCACCAAGTGTGGCGCGACTAACCCTATAAAACCGATCACACCACAAAATGCCACAGCAAAGCCTGCTAATCCTGCCACCATCAAGACAATCCGTAATCGAAGACTGGGCAAACAAACTCCTACATGTCTGGCGATGTTTTCGCCAAGAAGCAGCGCATTCAAGCCTTGCAAAAGTGGCCGTGCAGCTATCCAGGTAACCAAAAGAATTCCACTCGAAACAGCGACAAGCGTCCAGCTGGCATTTGCCAGTGAGCCCAGCGTCCAAAAAGTAAGTGTGCGTAGCTGAATATCTGTCGCCGTATACGCACATAGTCCGATCACCGCTCCTGCAAGTGCATTAACTGCAATTCCTGTTAACAGAAGACCCGCCATGGAACCTGTCATCCATCTCTGAGAAATTCCATTCAAAAAAAGGCAGACAAGGATCGCTCCACTAAATGCAATAAGTGGTAGAGGCAGCCAATGTGAAGCAAAGGTGTCCGCACCCGGGATCCGCCCGAGAAAAACAATCGATAAGGCAGCCGCACACGCCGCACCCGAGGAAATCCCCAAAAGTCCCGGTTCAGCTAAGGGATTCCGAAACAACGCCTGGGTTAATGCCCCTCCAATGCCAAGACTGGCCCCGACCACACCCGCAAACAGTATCCGAGGCAAACGGATACCCCATAGAATGTGCCGGCTGCCCACTGCCAAGATTTCTGACTCTGACACCTCACGCCAAAACAGCCACGCCGATTGATCTAGCGGCAATGCACCATACTTGGTTGCGACCAGCGTAATTAAAAACAACACGCCCACGAGAACGAGGGTGTTAGGTGGCTCTGGCCAGCCAGGGTATCGCCTCATGCTCGCATCGCTTCTAGCGATGTACGATGCAGCGTCAATATTGCGTCTGGCATGCGTGGACCAAAGCTCAGCAGAAACATCGTGTCAAACACCAGCCAACGCGCAGGCTGTGCAGCAGGTGTCGCAGACAAGCCCTGAATCTGTTTGATCGACTCGCGCGTACTACGAGCGACCTCTTGTGTGCTGGAATCTGGCTGCGCCAACACAATCAAATCGGGCTGCGCAGCAATTAATGCCTCTGTTGTGATGGGACGGTAGCCATTCGTATCAGAAAATGCATTTTGAAGTCCTGCGTACTTCAGCATGACATCCGCACCAGTACCCGACCCTGCCACAATGACTTGGCCCGGTGCCAACCCCAGAATGAACATCACTCGGATACCAGACTCAGCGACAGGAATCATGGATATCAGAGCGGTCCACTCACGCCATAGTTGTTCAGTGAGCGCTTGAGCCTTCTCCTCGCACTTTAGGACACGACCGAGTTTCGTCACCCGCAAAAGGAGCGCTTCGACCGTATAACCATCGTCCGCGCTCGAAACGGTGACGCCCGCCTCGCGCAGACGCGCTAACACCGATGCCGGGCCGGCATCACGGCCGACAATCACGTTCTGGGGAGCCAACGCAAGTACGCCCTCTAAAGAAAGGCTACGCGCATAGCCAACGCTAGGCAGGCGTCGTACGCTCAAAGGAAATCTCGATGTAGTATCCACACCGACAAGGTGTGACTCGCATCCCAACGCACACACGATTTCAGTCAAGCCGCCTCCAACGCAAACCACTCGCTTTTTAGCGTTAGGACGAAAGTTCGCAGCCTCTACTGCGGGAAAGCCCGACAGAATGCTCAGACAAGTCGCTTGGATTAGTTGCCGTCGATCTAGGAATAGGGAGCTTGAACGCCTCAGTGCAGACATGCTTCTGCCTCCAGCGCTAAAGACTCGGTCAGTTCTCTCCAAACTTCTAACTCGGGACTATCAAGCTCGCGTTCTCCAAAAAATGTGACGACTAGCTCACCCTGGGAATCAAAGGCTTCAATCGAAGTGACATAGCCATTTTGGGTTGGCTTCTTGACCAACCAAAGACTCCGTACGCTTTCAAGTAGCAGGTGTAAATTAAAACAATCGTCTAGGACATTGAGCCACGCTTGACTCTGGACCACTCGATTCACCAATCCTGAGTGAATTTGTAGCATCCCCTGATTTCCTACGAACACCATAATAGGAATTTTCTGCTCAGAAGCGCGCAGCAAAAGTGACTCTAC
This sequence comes from Zwartia hollandica, assembly GCF_019923725.1. Classification (GTDB taxonomy): domain Bacteria; phylum Pseudomonadota; class Gammaproteobacteria; order Burkholderiales; family Burkholderiaceae_B; genus Zwartia; species Zwartia hollandica. The sequence goes on along the minus strand of NZ_JAHXRI010000025.1, from coordinate 180,998 downwards.
TTGATCGGGTCTTAATGACTGTGCGAATTCGCTTTCTGCTAGACGTAAGGCCGCGATACGAGAGATTGAGAATCGTTTTAGTAAATCGAAAAATTCATGGGTATCATTAAGATTGCGCCATGCTTGATGAAACGTACGAACATCCACATGCTCAGTGGCGCAGCAATTTGGGGCGTGTCGCGCAGGAGCTCGGGCAAACTCACTTGGCTTTTGCACCGGATGCCGGAACCGGTCAACCAGTTGATAAAACTGCTTGATAGCGCTCTCTGCACGTAAAAATATTTTATGAATTGCAATTCCTGCTTCATCAAAAAACTGCAAGCTGTGCTGCACACCGCCAGTTGCACCTGCAGCTGAAACTCCCTTTTCAGTTACTGCAAAGCCAAAACGCCAAGTACGATAAAAAGCGCGAAGTTCAATCTTGTCACCTTGAATAATACCGATGCTATTTCGATGGCTTGCATTTTTGTAGATGCCAATAGTTTCATGTACGCAAGCGTGATTACGCGTCAACGCCATCACGACACCCAAGGCTTCAAGGGACTGCAAAATCGAAGGCCAGTCTTCGCTCAAGCGTATTGCACTCAGTGCATTCGCTGCGCCAGACTGTGTAGCCTCTGCTGCCCCACCCGAGACGTCCAGATGTGCCGCAATTAATTGACCTTCGGTAATGTGTAGCTGATTCGCAATATCACGCACACGCATTCCATGAAGGCTGCGCATTGTCTGATAAGAATTTTGAATCGTCTCTTGTGTTAGGTGCATGGGGATCTCTTTAATAGTCATAGCGTAAGGAAAGCTGGATATTGCGACCTGCTGCGGTGTACGCATCCTTGACGGGACTGGTATCTTCTAGTCCACGCATATCGGACCAACGCCAATACTTAGCATCCAAGGCGTTGTTGATATTTACGTTGAGCGTGAGATCGCGGGTGGGCTTCCAGAACCATCCCAGATCGAGTACGGCACTTGCTCCAGGTGCAAACGCCTTCTCGGCGGACTCCGCGATGTCGCCTGCTGATTTGGGTGCGCTGTAGGTTACGTTTGCACGTGCACCCCACTGCCCTACGTCATAACGTACGCCAAGGACTGCCTTGAGCGGGTCAACACTATCCAGGGGTTGCTGGCGTCCATTGACTTCGCTTGTTCCCTTTAGATAGGCAATACCTGCCTGAAGGCTCCAGCGTTCATCTATTTTGGATTCAGTACTTATCACGACCCCCCTGATTCTGGCAGTCGTTAGGTTCACATACTGATAGACGTAGGGATTGCTAGGGCGACCGATGCCGCCTACACGTTGCTGACTAATAAAGTTTTTGTACCGATTGTCAAAACCCGCGATGCTGTAGCGCAGGCCTTGCATTGAACCCCGCACACCAAGCTCTATGCTGTCTGCATACTCGGGCTTAAGTTCAGCATTTCCGACACTGGTATAGCCAGCCGCAATATTGCTGAATCCGTTATTGACTTGCTCCGGAGTGGGCGCTCGAAATCCGCGTGCGACCTGTCCGTAAGGAGAAAAATTCGGTAGCCATCGCCAGACCGCACCCAGTCTTGGCGTAACGGCTTGTCCCTGCGATATTTGCGGAGAGTTGCCTTTGTAGGCGTTCGTCGAGGGTGCGATCTGATAATAGTCAAAGCGCAGACCCGGAATGACACTTAACGCTCCGAACTCCATTTCACTTTGACCGAATACCCCACTTTGCGTATAGCGTGAATCCGGAAAGGGTTTAACCGGAAAGACTTCCCCATAAGGAGGTAAAGTTCCGTCGCGCAAGCCAGATACCTGAGCCTGACTCCAGTCGAAGCCGTACGTTAATTTCTGACTAACCACACCGGATAGATTAGTTTCAAACTGGGAGGTAAGGCCAACTAAGCGCGTACGGTAGGTGTTGTCGCGCGTTCGTACTGCACTTCGAACGCGCTCCTCTTGAGTGAACTGATTCACAAAAGCATCCTGCCAATAAACCTTGGTTTCTGCACTTTGAATCCAAGATGCATTCATATCGCTGAAACGATGCTCTAGCGATACTCGATCGCGCTGTATCTGATCACGCGTATCAAAATTTAGCGTTGCTCGAGGTGAGGTAGGTCGGAGAGCTCGCGCGGAATAGACTTCAATCGCTTGCGTACGATATTGTGACTCTACAGTGAGTGAGAGCTGCTGCGCTGCGCTGAGCGAATGAACTGCTTTGCCTAACAGGTAACGATTACGATAATTTGCGGGATTGGCTTGAGTACGCATCGCATTTTCCGAACCGTCAATGCCGTGGGTTGCAGTCTCACGCCCCAAGCGATAACTAGCTAGCACCATACCTTGCCAAGCCGTCCGTTCGCCTGCAACGGCAAGCGTCCCCGCACCGGAGTGATCGATACTGGCATAGCTCATGCGCGAAAAGGCCGCCACTGCTTTCGTCTTAAGCAGGTCGCTTGGGTCGAGTGTACGGAAGCTTACGGCACCGGCTAAGCCATCACTGCCATATTGCGTAGAAGCAGGTCCACGCAATACTTCGACAGATTTGAGCCCATCAATATCAAGAAAGTCACCCCGCCCTGTTGCGAAGGCACCAAAGTTGAAACCGTTTGGGATCCGGATCCCATCAACTAGCATGAGGACCTGATTGCCCCCTAAGCCTCGAATATTGATCCCTTCGTTACCCGCACGGCCGCTGGCGTTACCGCCTAGCCCAAAGCGCGTTGGCGCTGCCCGCACACTGACATCAAGCTCATTGCGGAACAAATCTTTTATATCGCGCGCGCCCTCTTGCTCTATTTGTTGTGCGCCGATGACGGTAACGGATGCGGACACATCGTGAACGCGACGCGGGCTGCGCGTCGCGCTCACTGTGACCTCTTCAAGCCTACTATGCGAAACGGTTGTTGACGTACTCGGATCCGCGAGCACTAAGCGAGGCAAGTGAATGCCAAGTGTTAAACAATAGAGGGATACACGCGTTTTGCTCAGCATGAAGTGTCCTAAAACATCTTAGGCACTGGCTGGCGACGGCTGGCTGGTGCGAATTAAAGAATTTTCACGGCCTCGAGCAAGTCGGGACGTGAGGTGAATATTATTTAGTGAGAATCAACTTACCAAGAGAGGTCTTGCGCAAGCGGTACAGCACACCGTCATGTTGGATATGAATTTCAAGAGCCGAGCGAAACAGAGCCTGGCTCGTGGTGTGCATGACACCCTGCTGCGGCAAACCAGACACCCCAAGATTTTGGGGCTTTGGCTTTTTGGCAGCGGGGTTTAACGCATGAGTAATGACATCCATGCGCATATTCTAAACGATAATGATTCTCATTTGCAAGTTTGTCACGGCATTTCTTGCATTGTGTTTTTACTGTCTCGGCGAAAGTCCCTTGATGATGGTCGCTGCATTGTGCTCGATCATTTTCAAATAGGTGTCCATCGCTGTACCTGGCTCAGAGAGAGCGTCGGCATAGAGCGTCCCGCCAATCCGCGCCCCACTCTCCTTGGTAAGACGTTCGAGCACGCGTGAATCAGAAATGTTTTCAACGAAAATCGCAGTGACCTTGTTCTTTTTTATCTGGTCAATGATGCGCACAACGTCGGCAGCGGAAGGTTCACTACCTGTCGATAAACCCTGCAGTGGGTAGAACTTAACGTTGTAGGCGGCAGCAAAATATCCAAACGCATCATGTGAAGTAATAATACGTCGTTGTGCAACAGGGATTGCTTTGAACCGCTCGCGTATCGACTGATCAAGCGCATCTAACTCCCTACTATAAGCCGTTGCACGCTGTTCGAACTCCTGGGCCGCCTCAGGCTTTGCAGCAGCAAGCGCAACACGTATATTTTGTACATACTGTTTGATGTTCAATGGGTTCTGCCAGGCATGTGGATCAGCCGCATGACTATGGCTATGCCCATGCTGATGCCCATGACCTGCCGCCTCTTGAATGGTCTTTATGCCTCGGCTGGCTACGACGACCGAGCCGCGATATCCAGAGGACTTTATCAAGCGATCCATCCAGCCCTCAAAACCCAGACCATTGATCACAACAAGTTTGGCGTTAGCAAGGCGCTTGGCATCAGCCGGAGTTGGATCAAACACATGAGCATCTGAGTTCGGTGCCACCAAACTCGTCACCTCGACATGCGAGCCACCAACCACTCTCACGAGATCCGCAAGAACTGAAAAACTAGCCACGACCGGCAAAGGCTGAGCCGCTGCAGGGGCGACAAGAACACTCGCAAGTGCAATCAACAGCCATGAGCGAAACGTGCGAAATGTACTAAGGTGCATTATGACTCCTTATGTTGTGGGGCAGGAAACCACACTTGTCTAAGACTATCGCGCGAACCAGCAAACAAGGAAACCAAGTAGAGCGCCCCAGCCACCAGCACAATACTTGGCCCTGAAGGAAAGTTGGCGTGGTATGAAATCAACAGCCCCACGACCGCGCTTGCCGCGCCAATACCGGCAGCAACGCTCGCCCGAGCAATGACGCCGTAACACCAAAATCGAGCTGCTGTGGCTGGCAACATCAACAAACCGACGGCCATCAAGGTGCCCAGTGCTTGAAAACCAGACACTAAGGTCAAGACAACCGTCAACATAAACACTTGATGAATCAGCCCACCACGACCATCGACGGAGCGCAAAAACGCTGGGTCAAAGCATTCAATCACCAACGGACGCCAAATAACGGCCAAGACCAGTAAAGTGACAGTCGAGGCGCCTGCGATCATGATCAAGGATTCATCATTCGTCGCCAAAACACTCCCAAATAGAAAGTGCAATAAATCCACTTTGCTTCCACTGGTGGAAATCAACATTACGCCAGCTGCTAAAGAAATAAGGTAGAACGAAGCGAAACTCGCATCCTCTTTTTGTTTGGTCCAACGCGTGACTAGGTTTGCAACTAGCGCCATCAAGGCAGCGGCTACAAAACTACCAATCGTCATGGCCGGCAGCGAAAGACCAAAAAATATAAAACCAACTGCAGCCCCTGGGAGCACTGCATGTGCGATCGCATCGCCCGCTAGGCTCATGCGCCGCAATACTAAAATGGTACCAATCGGGCCACACGCCAAACCGATGATGACACAAGCCACGAGCGCGCGTCGCATAAAGCCATAGTCGACAAACGGCAAGAATACAAAGTTATATATTTGTTGAAATGCGTCCGTCAGCATTAGAGACGTCCTCCAGCTTCGGGAGCCCGAACGCACCACGGTGCTCGGTCATCCCAATATTCTGCCGTTGCACGAGCCCGAGATAAATTATCAGTACTCAAGACAGCCTGCGTGGCATCCCAGGCAATCGCCTCACGCGCTAATAAAAGTGTTTGGGGAAAGTATTGACGAACCATCTCCAGATCATGCAGAACAGCAATCACGGTCCGCGAGTGGTGATGCCAGTCTAAGACGACTTGCAGCAAGTCTTCAACCGTTCGCGTATCCAGTGCGTTAAACGGCTCATCCAACAAAATTACAGGTGCGTCCTGCATCAGTAGGCGTGCAAAAAGAACGCGCTGCAATTGTCCGACCGATAGCTCTCCGATAAAACGTCGCTCAAAGCCGACGAGACCCACCGCCGCGAGCATTTCAGTCGCCCTCTGCTTGATCTCACGGGATGCTGGCAAAAAACTCCCCATGATCTTCCATGCCCCGAGAACCACGACATCGAGAACGCGAACGGGAAAATCTCGATCAATCGCTGATTGCTGCGGTAAGTAGGCAAGATCAATGCGCGAAGCATCTCCAAACCGAATAGATCCCTCAATACCCTTCAATTGACCTGAGAGAGCCGACAAAAGAGTGCTTTTCCCAGCACCATTAGGCCCGACAATCGCGGTGAGCGAACCCGAAGCGAACGTTCCCGACAGGTGATGTACCGCCGGATGTCCATCATAGGCAATCGTCAAATTCGTCAACGCAATTTCCGGCGCGAAACTGCCTTGCTTAGTGAGCTTATCCATTGTTCTGCAGCGCCCACCACACAGCGATCCAAACGAGACCGATCACGCCACAGACAACGGCGACACGCTGAGCAACGCCACTGAGCACCGGACTGCGTAGCGCCGGAGGCGCATACACAATCCCCCTAGACGTGCGCGGGCCCTCGCCCCCCAGTCCGACTTGGTCTTGGTGGTGGTGCTCATGATGGTGCTCATGAGGATGAGCATGCAAATGCTCGTGCTTCGATGATGACGACATTGTCGTAGGGGTTAGGTTTAGAAAAGACTGGTTAAGATGAGGAAATATTCACACAATTCAATAATGATAATACAATATCAATATTGATGTAGGTAAGATACGGTATGAACAACAATCATGCTCCAAAAGTAGAACGCTCGACACGCCAACGTGCGGCGATCCGCGAAGCGATTGAACAAGCCGGACGCCCCTTGCTGGCGCAAGAAGTGCTTGAGCTTGCTGGTCTGCATGTACCCCGCCTTGGCATTGCGACGGTTTATCGCAACATCAAAGTCATGGTGGAAGAAGGCGCGATCAAGCAAGTACTGCTGCCTGGAGAGAACCCGCGCTTCGAACTAGCGGGGCACGACCACCACCATCATTTTCAATGCAATGCATGCCAGAAAGTGTTCGATATCCACTCCTGCCCAAGCGACTTGGGCAATCTAGCCCCTAAAGGCTTCAAAGTCGAAAGTCACGACCTCACGCTCTACGGGCGCTGCAAAGACTGCTAGCCGTCAAGCATGCGTTGACCAGGCGGCGCTAAACATCAACAGTCCAAATAGCAAGACCGCGACCGAGGCAAGGCCTTGCACAAGCGCGACCAAGTACGTGCCCAACCGCAGTTTGGGTCCATCAACGATTTTCTCTAAGGCATGATTCGCCCAAAGCGAGGCACTCGCCAACGCAGCCACTGTCAAACCCGTACCGAGCCCCATTGCCAACGCTGCGGCGACGCCTGCAATAAAGAAACCTTGCGAGAGTGTAAAAACCAAAACAAAGATAGCACCGGTGCAAGGCCTAAGTCCAATTGCCAAGACCGCAGAGGTCGCCCTCGACCAATTGAGTTTGCCGCTCACTAGCGCTGGATCGGGTGCATGTAAGTGCCCGCAGCCACAAGCGTCATCGTGGTGATGATCGTGATGATGCCCCTGGTGATGAGCGTGAGCATGTGATCCATGATCATGCCCAGCATGGGGAGACACTTGCTGAGACGACCCACGCTGAAACGCCACACGTATGACATGCCGATAAACAAGCAAGAGCCCAAGCGCAACCATCATGAAATAGGAGCCAAGCTCCAGCCACCAGGTTGCCCGATTTAAAGTCATCCCCGACACATTTAACAAACCTGCTGCAACACCCACTAGCACGACGGCAACGACAGCCTGCAAAAATGCTGACAGTAAGGCCAAAAGCGCTCCATTACGTATCGTCTCTCGGTTCGCAAGCACGTACGCAGTCAGCACTGCTTTTCCGTGCCCAGGTCCAAGAGCATGAAACACCCCGTAAGCAAAGGAGAGGCCCAACAAGAGCCATGCGGCCCAGCCATCCTGCTGCCACGCACGAACAGCCCCGGTGAGTTGTCGGTAAAAATGCGATTGCCACATCGCCATCTGGGCAGAGAACTCACTGAACCAGCCTCCCAAGTTGAAATTTAACCGTTGCTCCGGTGTCGCAAACGGGTGAGCTGTTTGAGCGAGCACCTCTGCGCTCATTAAAAACAAACCGCAAACGTACAACCCAACGACGAACGCGATCGTTGGCCGCTTCAGAAAGCGTTGGAGCTGCAACGGGCCTCTCAACATGTCACCTTAAATTGGTGTGATAGCTGCTTAGTGATCTCTTTTAATTCAGGCGGTAGCTCCTTCTGGTCTGCAGGAATGGACCAAAGAAGCCTTTCTGTTTTGGGGTCGAGCGGACGTGGGGACAGATAGTTGATTCGGCAACTCTTGGGCGCACCGTCCAAGCGATAGGAGGCAGCCCCTTTATACGCGAATGCAACGAAATAGCTCGGGTCGTAAATATCAACTTCTACCGCTTGTTTACCGGGGGTTATGGGCAGAGTGAAGGGCAGCTCAAACGACAATGTCAATTGACCGCTTTTTGGCTCCCAGGTTGTCACCGCCTCCTTAGCCAAGCCAAATGCAAATTTTTTCGTCCCTTGCAGCGTCTCCGTAAAGAAATGCGACTCAGGGTCAGCAAGCGCAGTCATCCACTCTTTCGTTATTTTTTCGAGCTCATCTTGCGCAACCTCTCCGGACTTGGAGCGAGGCATGCCCTGCAGGGCATAGGCCGCGAATAACTCATCAAACTTCCAGCTCTGGCGCAAGGAAACAATCTGCCCTTCGCTATTAAATAAAAGTTGCACGCCACCATCGATAAAAATATGGGGGTGAGCGAATGCTGGTATGTGAAAGCATAACCAGAGGCTAAACACCTGCAGACACTTTCGAAGAATCACTGAACTGCGCGACATACCACTTACCTTTAACGAGGATGGAACCCGATCTGACAACAAAAGTCGGGTTAGAGTTCCATTTTAAGTCGATACGACCCTTGCCGCTGCCAACAACTCAAATAGTTCCGTGGTGTCCTCAAGCCTATCGAGCTTGTCAATCAGGGCAATCGAGCGGTCGATTTGACTGGCGGACAAGCATGATTGCACAACATGACGGTACTTATAGACTACCTCATCGTGGGATAAGGGATTTTCCGGACTACCACGACGATTGAGTATTTCATGCTCAAAGCGACGTCCGTCGGTCGTCGTAATGCCTACCCTGGCTGCATGGCGATAAGCGGGTCCCATCGCATCAATCTCTGAGTCGATCCGCGCTTGAATCCGCCCAATGAAATCCATAATCTGGGGATCAGCTAAACGCTGCTCCTGATACTGCGCAACAAACGCCATGCCGTCAAAGCCCATCACCGCTAAACCGTAGTACAAGTTCATCTGGGCTGCGGTCACACCTTGTGCCTTGTACTCCCAGGCGCAATGCGTAAAGGTCATTGAACTGACACCAACATCGAGCGTTTTAATATCCTGAGGCGTCAACTTATGTTTGGTCAAGAGCGCGGAGAACGCGTCCAAGGCCGAATGAATGCTTGTGACACAAGCGTGCGGCTTGTAGCCAACCTTCCCGGTCTCCCAGACGGACCCTAACCCCTCCAATAATCGCTCTGGGTTGGGACTATTTGAATAGGTACTTAAGTAGCCACCGTAACCGGCCTCTAGCACATCGGTAATCCCGGTAAAGTCTCTCTGTGCCAAATACGCCGAATACACACCACTCTGCGCTGCCCGGCCAGAGTGAAAACGTTTCACCATTGCCCCTTCCTGCGCAGCCATCAATCCACCCGCCTGTGATCCAGCGATACCCAGCGCGTGTTGTGTACGCAAGGGATCAAGCCCAAGCATCGCCGCGGCACTGGCTGCCGCCACAAACACACCGGAGGCACCCTGCGGATGAAATCCTCTAAAAAAGAGACCCATCGTCGCAGCATTGCCAATACGAGTGCCAATCTCATAGCCGGCCGTCATCGCTTTAAGCAAAGCGCGACCATCGCGCTGCTTCGTCTGTTCGGCTAGTGCCACAACAACCGGCGTTGCAATCGAACCCGCATGCAAAATCGACTCTTTGTGAATATCATCTAGCTCAAATGCATGACCAGCCGTCGCATTCACGAGCACAGCCGAGCTCACCGAAGTTTTTTGTCCACAACCAAAAATTGATGCGACAGGCCGTGCCCCCTCTTCTTGCACCATCGCGGCGACACGTTGCGTCCAGGGTAAGGTTGCACCAAATAAACAGCAACCCACACTATCCAGAAAACTCGTACGCATACGCGCGATGACTTCAGGCGGAATATCTTGAAAGCGAAGCTGCGCCGAGAAGGCCGCCAACTCGCGCGTCGCACCTGGCAATAACGAAACGGGATGGCTATCCATGGCTGGGCTCCAAATCTAAGCGGGCGACGATACCCGTCATAGCTTGTGACGCCGCTGGATAACGCTGCATAACAAGAGGGTCATGACCGGGGATGATATGGCGATTCGATTGCGCTAACGCTTCAAGCTTAGCGTATCCCTGCAATGCTTCGCCAACATTAAACATCGTTGTGTAGGCACGCCGCTTTTCAAAATGCTCGTAGTAATGACTCGTATCTGAGGCAAGTACAACCCAGCCGCGTTGAGTCCACACGCGTACACACTGCATACCATGTGTGTGACCTCCGATACGGTGAACCGTCAGGCCCGGCGCCAAGTCACCCTTGCCCGCGTAAAAACTCACGCGGTTTTTATAGACCAAGCGCACCATACCCACGATCTCGTCGACTTCATAGCTATGGCTGAATTGCTTCTGACACATGTGGCGGCCAGTTGCATAGGCCATCTCATCGTCTTGCAAATGAAACTGAGCTTGCGGGAAGCTTTCAAACGTGCCTACATGATCGTAATGAAGGTGCGTGATGATCACATGTTGGACGGTCGCCGCGTCAACACCTAACAGCTTGAGTCCTTCAGCTGGTGTCCGCAATAAGGTTCGCCCACGCTTGGCAGCCATCTCTGCGCTAAATCCCGTATCCACGACAAACGTGTGCTCGGCATTACGCACCACCCACACGTAGTAATCCATCGCCATCGGACCATCGTGCGAATCCCCGCCAATGAAATGGTTTTTGCGTAAGGCCTCGCGTGTTGCGTACTTCACCGCAAACACCTCATAAGGCTGAAGATTCATTTCTGTCTGCTCAACATCTCGTGTCATTGTTCCTCCGGTTTACACCCATTCGCCACATTCTTGCGTACGCGCCGCAACCCGCTAAGCATTGCTTGTTTCATGCGTTTTTGCGCACTGCACACAAACTTATTAAATCGTGAACCCAATGCTAACGAGCGGATACCTCCGGGTCAATCGAATAGAATCAAATCATCTTTGATTGCATAACCCCGAGACACTATGACGACTCCGAACCAGTCCCTAAAATTATTTTCTACGATTGCGATGCGCAACGTGCTCAAAGAGATTATCCCCGAGTTCGAAAAGCGCACTGACGCACACGTGACGATTGAGTATGGTGCGACCGCTCAGTTATCGGAACGCATCCGGGCAGGCGCGCGCGCCGATGCCATCATGGCTGTATCAACTTCTATTGATGAACTCATCAAAGAAAACATCTTACACAGCGGAAGTCGTTTGGACTTTGTCAGCTCGGATGTCGCAATGGCAGTCAAGCAAGGCACTCCTGCACCGGACATCTCTACGGCAGAGGCTTTCAAAGCGACGCTCCTATCCTGTCGCTCAATCTGTTTTTCTAAGCAAGGTGCAAGCGGTATGTACTTCGCCAGCTTATTAAAAAAAATAGGGATTGAAGACGAAGTGAGAGCTAAAGCACTAGTCTTACCAGAGGGCTTAACCGGTGAACCTGTCGCCCGCGGAGAGATCGAGCTCGCCGTACAACAGATGAGCGAGTTGATGCAAGTATCAGGGATTCATATTTTTGCAAAACTTCCCCCCGCCGTTCAACAATCAACAATCTTTTCTTTAGCTAGCTTCACCGAGACAAAGCAAGCAAAGGTCATTCAGTCCTTAGCAACCTTTATGCACTCTCCAGAAGTAGCTGCCGCCTTACACTCCCAAGGCTTGGACCCACTGCTTTAACTCCTTACGAGGCTCCGTATGACAACAGAATTACATTTCTTAACGATTGCAGAAGCGTCGCAACAAATTAAAGCGCGTACGTTGTCACCAGTCGAATATGTCGATCATCTAGCGAAGCGGATAGAGGCTATTGATCCACAAATCAATTCCTTTATTACTCCAACAGTCGAAATGGCTCGCGCACAAGCCAAGACGGCCGAAGCAGAAATCACAGCTGGCAATTACCGCGGTCCGATGCACGGCATCCCCTACGGTGCGAAGGACATCTATGAGACCGCTGGGATTCTGACGACTGGCGGTTCGCGCATTGCTCAGCACCATGTCCCTAAGCATGATGCGACGACCATCTCCAACATGCGAAATGCGGGCGCCGTCTTGCTCGGTAAACTCAACACGCACGAATTTGCGCACGGAGGTCCTTCGTTTGACGTGCCCTGGCCAATAGTCCGTAACCCTTGGAGCTTGGACTGCTTTAGTGGCGGATCCTCCAGTGGCTCGGGAGCTTCTGTTGCTGCGGGCCTTTTGCCTGCAGCGTTAGGCACAGACACAGGAGGCTCTATCCGCGGGCCTGCTTCTCTCTGCGGTATCGCAGGATTTATGCCGAGTTCTGGGCTAGTGAGCCGAACTGGAGTCATGCCAAATTCGTTCACACTTGATCACTGTGGTCCTATGGCCTGGACCGTGAAAGACTGTGCCATCATGCTGCAAGCTCTTGCTGGGCATGATCCCGCTGACGGCAACAGTTTTATACAAAACATACCAGACTATAGCGCTGGCCTAGACGGTGACTTGAAAGGTTTGCGCGTTGGAGTATTGCGCTATGTATGGGAGGGTGATCTACCCATTTCAGCCGACCACCAACAAGCACTAAACAATGCCGTGCAGGTTTTAAAAGGACTCGGCGCAACGGTGTCAGACTGCACGCTTCGTCCGATGCAGGAGTACATGGATGTCAAGGTCGTGCTGGCCGAGACCGAGATTTTTACGGTTCAACAACAAGGTCTCATTGAGCGACCCGGTGACTACGGTCGAGATTTTCTGACACGTATATTGCCTGCAGTGATGTTCCAGTCTGCCGATTTTGTCGCAGCGACCCGAGAGCATCGCCGTATGATCCACGAAATGGCACCCATCTATGAGAAGTTTGATGTGTTGCTCATGCCAAGTTTTGGCGCTGCCAAACCCATCACGGCGCACCGTCCGATCAGCTTTTGGAAAGGGGCCAATGCACAAGTGCTGGCTAACATTACGGCAGGACCTGCCCTTGCAATGACCTGCGGTTTTAATGCGAGCGGACTGCCGATGGGCATGCAACTCGTCGGAGCCCCATTGCAGGATGCACAAGTGCTAAGAACAGGACATATTCTAGAGTGCGCACTTGCGCTGCGCGCAAAGCGTCCTCAGTTAACGCCCGGCGACACTGCCCCCTCTCTAATTACGCCAGACCTGACTCCAGACAGTTCCCACTGTGATGCGGCGACCAGAGACTTTGCGCATCGTATGGCTATCAACGCGGGATTACGGCTGAATGATGAGCTTCTTGAACTGCTATTTGAGGCAGCGCCCTACGCATTACAAATGACTCGACGCCTACAGAAAAATCGAGATTGGTTTGATGAGCCCGCTAATAATTTTCGACCTGGTGCAAGATGATGACCGTTAAACAACGTTTACAAAAAGAAGAGATTCTCCTTGCACCAGGCATCTACGATGCCTTCTCTGCAATGGTCGCTGAGCAAACTGGTTTTGAAGCGGTGTATCTGTCGGGCGCATCGATTGCTTACACCACGCTCGGGCGCTCCGACGTCGGCTTAACCACGTTCACCGAGGTCAATGAAAAAATTGCTCAAATACGTGACCGTATAAAGTTGCCTATCATCGTGGATGCGGATACGGGATTTGGGAACGCACTCAACACGGAACGCACAGTACGCGGCTTCGAACGCAGCGGTGCAAACATCATTCAGCTCGAAGACCAGAGTTTTCCCAAACGCTGTGGGCACCTCGAAGGAAAAACGCTTGTTAGTACGCAAGAGATGGTAGGCAAGATTCAGGCAGCGACTGACGCGCGCCACAACGCCGACACGCTGATTATGGCGCGTACCGATGCTGTCGCCGTCGAGGGTTTCGAAGCTGCCTTGGAACGCGCTGAGAAATACCTCGCCGCCGGTGCTGATGTATTGTTTGTGGAGGCGGTTCGATCCGACGAGCAAATGCAAGTCGTGAACGCGCAGTTCAAGGGCCGCGCGCCCCTCTTGGTCAATATGGTCGAGGGTGGAAAAACGCCAGTAAAATCGACACAAGTGCTACAGTCGCTTGGCTATTCCATCGTAATTTTTCCAGGCGGCACGGTCCGCGCCGTGGCAAATACACTGCAGCAATATTATGGAAGCCTTAAGCAGACCGGTAGCACTCAAGCCTTTCAGGACAGAATGCTCGACTTTGATGGGCTTAATGACCTCATTGGGACTCCGGAACTATTGGCGCGCGGCAAGCGCTACGAGAGTGGCGAGCGCTGAACCGCTTAGACAGACCATCCACACCCTTTGAAGCAGTAGCTTTAACGACACACATAAACAAAATGATGAAAACATATCGCATAGCAACAATCCCCGGAGACGGCATTGGAAAAGAAGTCGTCCCTGAGGGCCAAAAAGTTTTAGAGGCCATTGCCCAGAAAGACAAAAATATAAAGTTTGAATTTCAGGACTTTGATTGGGGTGGCGACTACTACCGCAAGCATGGAATGATGATGCCTGAGGAGGGCCTCAACGCCTTGCGCGACAAGGATGCCATTTTGTTCGGCTCCGCTGGTGATCCCCATATTCCGGACCACATCACCCTGTGGGGCTTACGTTTAAAAATCTGCCAGGGCTTCGATCAGTACGCGAACGTTCGTCCCACGCGAATTTTGCCTGGTATCGATGCACCGCTCAAACGCTGCACACCTGAACAGCTTAACTGGATCATTGTGCGCGAAAACTCAGAAGGTGAGTATTCAGGCGTTGGCGGCCGAGCCCATCAAGGCCACCCTATTGAGGTGGCAACCGATGTGAGCATGATGACGCGAGCCGGCGTTGAACGCATCATGCGTTATGCCTTCAACCTTGCACAGTCGCGCCCACGTAAGTTGTTGACCGTCGTCACGAAGTCGAATGCGCAGCGTCACGCCATGGTGATGTGGGACGAGATTGCGGTCCAAATCGCGAAAGAATTTCCTGATGTCAAATGGGACAAGGAGCTTGTTGACGCAGCGACAGCCCGCATGGTGAACCGCCCCGCCACGCTCGACACGATTGTCGCGACTAATCTGCACGCAGACATTTTGAGTGATCTTGCAGCCGCTTTAGCTGGCAGTCTAGGGATTGCGCCGACGGGCAACATTGATCCAGAAAGACGCTACCCCTCTATGTTCGAACCCATTCACGGCTCGGCTTTCGACATTATGGGCAAAGGTCTTGCTAACCCAATCGGTACATTCTGGTCCGTAGTAATGCTGCTCGAGCACCTCGGTGAGCAGGTTGCAGCAGATCGTTTAATGCAGGCAATTGAGGCCGTCACTGCAAACCCTCGCCTGCATACCCGTGATCTAGGTGGCTTGGCGACTACTGCACAAGTTACGGCTGCCGTTTGTGAGCAACTGAAGTAATTAGGCGCACTCATTCGTCTGGAGATCCCCCGTGCACGCAAAATACGAACTACTCGTCCGAGGTAATAGCTTAAGCTTCAAAGGTGGCTTTTTTGGATTATGCAACGTCGCACTCGTCACTGCCGCGGACGGCACGCGTGTTTTGTTCGACACGGGTCACTACTGTGTACGCAAGGGTCTCATCAACGGCCTGAAAGACCGAGGGCTTGCTCCCACGGATATTGATCTTGTTTTTCTATCGCATCTGCATTTCGATCATTGCCAGAACCTCGATCTCTTCAAGGGTGTTCCCGTCGCAGTCGGCAAAACAGAAATTGAATACGCGCGCAACCCACATCCAGACGACTTGTTTATTCCCTGGAAAATCCACGACCTCCTCGCAGACTTTGAATTACGCGTGTTGCCGCAGCGCGGCATAATTGCTCCCGGGATCGAGCACTTTGAAGTCCCAGGACATACGACCGGCTGTCAAGCCCTGCGTTTCGCGCAGGAAGATGGTCGTCGGGTCGTCTTAGCGGGCGATGCAATCAAATACCCAAAAGAGGTCCTGGCCCAGGTCGGCGACATGTGCTTTGGCTCGACTGAGGACTCCAGGCGCTCGATCGCAGAAATTTGTGCAAATACCGACATCGTGGTTCCTGGTCACTTCCCAGAGATCTTTCGCCGTCATGGCAACTGGATTTGGGACGAACCCCCTTCCATCGAACTGATTTTGCGCTAGAGCGCCGGCCGCATTCCGCTATGCGGTCAACTCCTTGCCGGACACACTGTCTAGGCGTTGATGGAGGTCAATTCGTGACATAATTTTGGAGAGACGAATCATCCCAAAATTACATTAAAAATGTCTGAGCATACGCAGCAGCAATCCCTCGGTGCCACCCCTTTCGCGGGACTCGTGGTGATCGAACTGGGAAACAGTGTGGCAGCCCCTTTCGCTGGTCAGATTTTCGGCGAGCTGGGTGCCCATGTTATCAAAATTGAAAAGTCAGACGGTGACGATGCCCGAAAGTGGGGTCCCCCTTTCTGGGAAGGTGCCTCACCCTTTTTTCAATCGCTCAATCGCAATAAAAAGTCGGTAGTCTGCGACCTACGTAATGAGACTGAGGTCGAAGCCCTGCGCCAGTACATCTGCGAGCACGCTGATATCGTGATTCAAAATCTACGGCCTGGTCATGTTCAAAAGCTCGGACTTGATGGCGCCACCCTTCTTGCTCGCCAACCGCGCCTGATCTACTGCAATCTTGGCGCGTTCGGAAATACCGGACCACTCAAGGATCGTCCTGGCTACGATCCGTTGATGCAGGCCTTTGGGGGCATCATGAGCACCACGGGCGAGCCAGGCAGACCTGCGGTGCGCGTGGGTGCATCGATCGTGGACATGGGCACCGGGATGTGGGCCGTGATTGGCGCCCTCACCGCCCTGCTAGAACGCCACACGACGGGCCGTGGCAGAGTGGTCGATGTATCGCTTTTTGAAACCGCAACAACTTGGGTTTCTTTGTTGGCGGCGCAGTACTTTGCTAGCGGTAAAGTCATGGCAAAACAAGGCTCCGGTGCCGCAGGAATTGTCCCGTACAAAAGCTATCTGACCAGTGACGGTGAGCTCGTGATTGCTGCCGGCAGCGACGCTCTATTTAAATCTCTCGCCAAAACGGTTGGACATCCGGAATGGATCGACGATCCACGCTTTACCGACAACCCTAAACGTGTCGAAAACGAAACACTGCTCTACGGCATGCTTGATGCGCTGATTGTCGCTAAGCCAACTTCACACTGGGTTGCGGAGCTCGAGAAAGCTGGAGTCCCTTGCGCACCCGTTAACGATATCGCTCAAATGGCTGCACATCCACAGACTGAGGCGCTCGGTTTGATTCAAGATGTGCCCGGTTCAGGAATGCGCTTCATCGGGCTGCCAATTAGTTTTGACGGTGTGCGACCACACCCAAGCGCACCGCCTCCCAAACTTGGCGAACACTCAGATTTGATTAATCAAAGGAATAAGAAATGACCGCTTTCCCCGCATACGAAACGATCGCCACTGAAATGGTGGGTGCGCATGTTCTAAAAGTAACGCTTAATCGACCCCAGGTCGGCAACGCGATTAATACACAATCTGGCCATGACTTGCTCGATCTTTGGAACCGTCTGACCGCTGACGCAGGCGACATCCGCTGCATCGTCCTGACCGGCGCCGGAGAGAAGATATTCTGTGCTGGCGGCGATCTCAAAGAACGTAACGGGATGACCAAGAAGCAATGGACGCTGCAGCATGAGCTCTTTGAGCGCATGTATTGGACCCTAGTGGACTTGCCCATCCCAGTGATCGCTGCGGTCAATGGGCACGCCTACGCCGGTGGACTCGAGATGGCCTTGTCCTGCGACTTCATCTACGCCAGCAATGCTGCGCGCTTCGCCTTGACCGAAGTGACCTTAGGCATCATGCCGGGGGCTGGTGGCACCCAAAACCTACCGCGCGCCATCGGCGAGCGACGCGCCAAAGAGATCCTCATGACCGGCAAGCCGTTCAGCGCACAGCAAGCAAGTGAATACGGCTTGATCAATGCCATCCTCGAACCCACAGAAGTGCTGGCAAAGGCGCTGGAAACAGCAGAAGTCATCGCTTCCAATGCCCCATTATCTGTGCGGCAAATTAAGAAGTCTGTGCGTTATGGCGGTCAAATGGAGTTGCGCACGGCATTCCGCTTTGAAATTGAAGCGTACAACCATCTTATTGACACCGAAGATCGCATGGAAGGCGTCAAAGCCTTTAACGAAAAACGAAAAGCAAACTTTAAAGGCTGTTAATCATGAGTCAACCCGTCCAAAACATTAGCATTTCGACTGGCGAAGATTATCCAGAAATTCGCGAAGGTGTAAAACGCGTTTGTGCCGACTTTCCAGGGTCGTACTGGCGCGGACTAGAAGAGACTCTCGCCTACCCAACTGAATTTGTGCAAGCCCTCACTGCATCAGGCTACCTTGGTGCCTTGATCCCTGAAGAGTACGGTGGCAGCGGCATGCCCTTGCGCGCAGCGATGGTGATCCTTGAAACCATCCACGCCTCAGGCTGTAACGCAGGCGCATGCCATGCACAGATGTACACAATGGGAACCGTGCTGCGTCATGGCAGCGAAGCGCAAAAGAAAAAATATCTTCCTGATATCGCGAGCGGCAAACTTCGCCTTCAAGCCTTTGGCGTCACAGAGCCCACCACCGGTACAGACACGACCAAACTGAAAACGCGTGCTGAACGTCAAGGTGATCATTACGTCATCAACGGTCAAAAAGTCTGGACCTCGCGTGCGCTGCACTCTGACCTCATGCTTTTGCTCGCACGAACCACACCACTTGATCAGATCAAAAAGAAGAGCGATGGACTCTCGGTATTTTTGCTCGACATCCGTGATGGCCTAGGTAAAGGTCTGGACATTCGTCCGCTCAAGGCAATGGTGAACCACCATGCGACCGAGGTCTTTTTTGATAATCTCAAGATCCCTGCGGATTGCCTAATTGGTGACGAAGGCAAAGGCTTCAAATACATTCTGGATGGCATGAATGCGGAGCGCATCCTCGTTTCAGCCGAAGCGATTGGCGATGCACGTTGGTTTACCCAGACTGCAGTGAACTATGTTAACGAGCGCCGTGTGTTTGATCGCCCCATTGGTCAAAACCAAGCCGTTCAGTTCCCGATTGCACGCGCCCACGCTGAAACCGATGCGGCCGATCTGGTGCTACGTCGCGCTGCGGCACTATTTGACGCAGGGCTACCCTGTGGCGATGACGCCAATATGGGTAAGTTACTTGCCTCGGAAGCAACCTGGCATGCGGCAGAAGCTTGCCTGCAGTGCCACGGCGGATTTGGCTACGCCAAAGAGTATGACGTTGAAAGAAAGTGGCGCGAAACGCGCTTATTCCAGATCGCACCCATTTCAACTAACCTAGTGCTGTCGTACATCGGCGAACACATGCTTGGCATGCCACGTTCGTTCTAACAATAAATAAAGCCATACCGGAGACATCAACATGACAGGTCTAACTAAAGCACTCGCCGCCTTCGTTGCCAAACCCAGTTTTGGCACTGATGAACATGCTGCACTCGAGGTCGCAAAAACGGGCTTCATCGATACGATTGCAACAATGATGGCTGGCAATGCAGAGCCGGTTGTCAATATCGTACGCAAGTATTTTGCCGAGGCCACAACTCCTGCCGAGGCACCTGTGCCCTTTCTCGGTACGATGCACCCCGCTGCACAAGCAGCATTTATCAGTGCTGTTGCTGGTCATGCGCTGGATTATGACGATGTGGCAATCTCTGGCCATCCAAGTACCGTGCTCGTGCCAGCCATTTTGGCAGAGGGCTACAAACTGAACTGCTCAGGCCTCGACGCGTTACGCGCTTATGTTGTCGGCTACGAAGTGTGGGGCGAACTCGTCAACCGCGAAACCGATCAATATCACTTAAAAGGCTGGCATCCCACCGGCGTTTTTGGTGCGGTTGGTGCAGCAGCAGCCGTCGCATACCTTAATAAATTGAATGAAGCGGACGCGGGACAAGCGCTCGCCATTTCAGCAAGTCTGGCCAGTGGCTTGGTCGCCAACTTTGGAACCATGACCAAACCCTTCCACGCTGGTAGAGCCGCCTCTCACGGCATTGAGGCAGTCAAGTTATCCAAGCTTGGGATGACTTCAGCGCCTGACGTCTTTGAGCACCCTGCCGGCTATCTCTTTGCACTCTCCCTGGCCGGGAAAGTCGACCGTACCCGCCCTGCCGACACATTAGGTAAAACGCTCAGGATTCTCGATAGCGGTTTATCTATCAAGCGCTACCCCGTATGCTATTCGAGTCATCGCACCATTGATGGCGTGATTGAGATTGCAGATCGAGAAAACTTGCAGCCTGAAGAGATTGCAGAAGTCGCGCTCACCATGGGACCCGCACAAGCATCTATGCTGCGTAACCATCATCCTAAGACCGGCCTGGAAGCTAAGTTCAGCGCCCAGTTTGCCGTCGCGTCTGCGATCGTTGCGCGGGAAGTTGGACTATCCCAGTTGACCGATGAATTCGCGACGCGCAAAGATGTCTCGAACCTCTACAGCAAAGTAAAGGTGTCGACCGTTGACACTTTCTGTCCGCTAGAGCCCGCTTTTGCGTTCACAGATCGGGTTGTCATCAAAACGACGGATGGACGCAGTTTTGATTCTGGCGAAATTCGTTTCCCGCTTGGCAACTCGAAGAATCCGATTGACGCCGCAGGCTTAAAAAAGAAATTCAATGACTGCGTCATAACGGGTCGTGCAATCAATCCAGCGATCAAGGGCGCAGACGCTGGTCTGTACGACCGGATTGTGGCGTTAGAAACACTACCCTCCTTGAGAACGCTCTTCTCGGCCTAGCCCGCGGAGAACCGATCACCCTCACTGCAATGGCAAAAAGCGTTGTCTGGTTCAAAAAGGATTTGCGCATCCACGACAACGCGGCACTTGCCAAGGCAGCCGAGGCAGGAGCGGTATGCTGTATTTACATTGTCGAACCAAGCATCTGGCAAGGTCCCGATGCCTCCAAGCAGCACTACGACTTTATTCTTGAAAGTCTGCGCGACCTATATGTCGCGCTCAAGAAACTTGGTGCGACCCTGCATGTATTAACGGGCGAAGCGTGCGACGTCCTCGAACGTCTGCATGCACATACCCCGTTTGATGCAATCTACTCTCACCAAGAGACTGGTAACTATGCCTCTTTTATGCGCGATCTCGCAGTGAAAGGCTGGTGTAAAAACAAAAATATCGCTTGGCACGAACCCATACAGTCGGGAGTCTTTCGTGGCCGCCTTGATCGCGATGATTGGCAGAGGCTTTGGACTCAACATACAAGTCAGTCGCAAACGCCGACACCCGAGCGCCTCGTATCGTTCCAACCGCTGGTCGAGCAGGTCAAACCTCCGACGGCAGAGCAGCTCGCGATCGATTTGCTTGATCCACCCAGCCGCCAGCGCGGTGGGCGGTCTCAGGCTATGTATGTGCTCGACGATTTCATCAACAATCGAAGTGAGAGCTATCGCGGCGGCATTTCCTCTCCGCTTTCAGCACCGACCGCATGCTCAAGGATTTCGCCCTATCTAACACACGGCTGTGTTAGCGTTCGAGAAGTCTATCAGCGGGTCATGTATGCAATAGCGGACGAGACACAAGAAGATAGTCGTCGTGCTAAAGGCCTGCGCAGTATGGTGAGCCGCTTGTACTGGCACTGCCACTTCATCCAAAAGCTTGAATGCGAACCAGAGCTTGAGTTCCAAAATATGCACCGCGGCTACGATGGGCTGCGTGAGAATGACTGGAACGCCAAACACTTCGACGCACTGAGTGAAGGCCGGACAGGATGGCCAATAGTGGATGCTTGTGTTGCGATGCTCAAACACACGGGTTGGATTAATTTTCGTATGCGTGCCATGCTTGTCTCAACAGCGGCATACCCACTTTGGCTCCACTGGAAACCCGTTGGAAACTGGCTAGCACGGCACTTCCTTGATTACGAACCTGGCATTCACTGGAGTCAGATGCAGATGCAATCGGGTACGACGGGAATCAACATTCCACGCATCTACAACCCAATCAAACAAGCGCAGGATCACGATCCCAGAGGCGTATTCGTCCGAAAGTGGCTGCCGGAGCTCAGACAAGTACCTGACCCTTGGGTTTTTGAACCTTGGAAAATCCCCGACGACTTGATTCGTACAGTCTCTAAGGTCTCTCCCCCTAAAATCAACGCACCAATCGTAGACTTAGAAATGTCGACACGTGCGGCAAAACAAAAACTGTTTGAGCGACGTGGACGACCTGAAGTCTCTGCAGAGAAATCAGCAGTCTTAAATAAGCACGGGTCGCGTAAGCGCCCGGTGTTGCGCAACAAACCAAAATCTGGCACTGCCCCACCAGTCTCGCCACAGCACACACTTGATTTTTAATGCCTCAGCGTTCCAATCATCGTATGCAGAAGAAGTCAGACTTACCCTCCAAGGTATGTCTGACTTGCGCTCGCCCTTTTAACTGGAGAAAAAAATGGGAGCGCGACTGGGAGAACGTTAGGTACTGTTCGGACCGCTGTCGTCAGGCGGGCCCATCCAAGACATGAAGACCAACATTTACTGGTTTAGACAGGATTTGCGTTTGGGTGACTCGCCTGGGTTGTTAAAAGCCTGCGAGAGTGCGCAACAACTTATTCTTGTTTACATTCACCCTACGCGCCTTCAAGGTGACACAGTCTGGGGCTTTGCCCGAACGAGCGAAAAAAGAACAACGCAGCTGCGAGCAGCACTAAAAGAACTGCGTGCAAACATCGCCAACCACGGCAACCAACTCTTGGAGTTAGCCGGTGAGCCTGCACAGGTTCTGAGCTCACTGGCAGACAGGTTCAATGTCGAGTGTGTCTATTGCGAAGCGATCGAAGCTCCTGAAGAGCGTACCGACGTTGCAAACATAGAAAGTCGAGGCATGCAGGTCGTATCCACCTGGCAGTCTACGATGTTCGACCCAGCCTCCCTACCCTTCGCGCCCCTGGCGATGCCCGATATCTTTACCGCATTCCGTCAGAAGATCGAGCAGTCTGGTGTGTACCCAAGAGACCCGGTTGCAGCACCAACGCGTCTTCCACCCCCACCGCCGGGTTTGGCGCGGGTGATAAACATCGATGCATTAGGCGAACATATAACGCGTAAACCTGCTGGCGAAGACACGGCACACCGTGCAGTCACTGCATACTTCTCGACCGAGCATCCACTGTATTACAAGCAGACACGTAACCAGCTCATGGGAGCACATTACTCCACCCGATTATCTGTTTGGCTTGCCTCTGGCGCGATCTCTGCCGCCACTACCTATCAGACCCTCAAGCGATACGAAGCCAAGCGCGGTAGCAACGACAGTACATACTGGATTTTTTTTGAACTGCTCTGGCGCGACTACTTCCGGCTCTTGCACCTCAAATACGGCAGAAAGCTGTATCTGAGAGATGGACTCAAACGTGAGCCCGCCGCAACATTACCTGCAAGACAAGACCCAAGCATTGAGCAGGCACGGCTACTAACATGGACGAACGCTCAGACACCAAATGACTTCGTCAATGCCGGCATGACCGAGCTCAGAGAAACGGGACATCTGTCGAACCGCATGCGACAAGTCGTCGCCAGCTATCTTATTTACGATCTCGAGGTCGATTGGCGAGCTGGCGCCGCCTGGTTTGAAAGTCAATTACTTGATTTTGATATCTACAGCAATCAGGGTAATTGGCTCTATATTGCGGGATGTGGGACCGACCCCCGAGGCGGTCGACGAATGAATATGCAAAAACAGATTCAAGAGCATGATCCGGACAGTATCTATCGTAAACATTGGGGACACGCTTGACCACACTTAGACTGCTGCTGGGTGACCAACTCAATCCAGAACACAGCTGGTTCAAACACGTCGATTCTGAGCATCTCTATACGCTGATAGAAATGCGACAAGAGACAGACTACGTCTTACACCACGCTCAAAAAATTATTAGCATTTTTTCCGGCATGCGAGCGCTTGCCCAGCGGCTCGAAGTAGAAGGTCATCGCGTGCATTACCTGCGCATTGGTGATCCCGAGAACACACAGACGATTGAAGGCAATCTCAAGGCGCTGATTGCTAAGCATCGATGCATAAAATTTGAATATCAACAGCCAGACGAGTGGCGGCTAGATGCACAGCTATCGAGCTTTTGTCACGCGCTATCGATTCCCTCTGAGATGGTGTCGAGTGAACATTTCTTTACAGAGCGGCTTGAGACAGCAGAGCTATTCAAAACACAAAAGCAATGGCTGATGGAGCGCTTTTATCGCCAAATGCGTGTCAAGCATCGTGTCTTGATCGATGCATCTAAAAAGCCCGAGGGTGGTCAATGGAACTTTGATCACGAAAATCGAAAACGTTGGAGTGGCACACCTCCCGAACCCGTCGACCATACGCGTCGGCACGATCACTCGTCGCTGTGGGCAGAAATTCAAGCCGCAGGCGTCTCTAGCTTTGGTGAACCCCAGTGCAACACTTTTCGCTGGCCTGTCAACCGCGAAGAGGCGCTCGACGACCTAGAGCGCTTTATCTCAGATGTACTACCCTATTTTGGTGAATTTCAAGACGCGATGAGTACGCAGAGCTGGCGCATGTTTCATTCCCTCTTGTCGTTCGCCCTGAACGTAAAGATGCTGAGTCCACAAGAGGTCGTCGCAAAAGCAGAGACGGCGTGGCGCCAACAACGCATCAGTATCGCCACGGCAGAGGGTTTTATCCGTCAGATTTTGGGTTGGCGCGAATATATTCGAGGCGTGTATTGGTTCCGCATGCCTGATTATCAAGACTCCAATCATTTCGCGCATGACACGCCACTGCCCACTTGGTTTTGGACTGGCAAGACCAAGATGCAATGCGTTTCCAAAGCCGTAGGACAGTCCCTTGACCATGCTTACGCGCACCATATCCAACGGTTAATGATTACCGGAAACTTTGCGTTGCTAGCAGGCATCGATCCTTCAGCACTACACCGCTGGTATTTGGGTATTTATATCGATGCCTTTGAGTGGGTCGAACTCCCAAACACAATTGGCATGAGTCAGTTTGCGGATGCGGGCTTGTTGGCAACCA
Organism: Zwartia hollandica; assembly: GCF_019923725.1. Lineage (GTDB taxonomy): Bacteria > Pseudomonadota > Gammaproteobacteria > Burkholderiales > Burkholderiaceae_B > Zwartia > Zwartia hollandica. Next base: position 156,076 of record NZ_JAHXRI010000025.1, on the reverse strand, counting down.
AACCCTATGTCTCGAGCGCTGCCTATATCGACCGAATGGGGGACTACTGCAAAGGGTGCTACTACGACAAGAAGTTACGAGTCGGCGAACGCGCCTGCCCCTTTAATGCGCTCTACTGGGATTTCTTTATTCGAAATGCCAGCGCACTATCGGGCAACCATCGGCTTGGGATGGTCTATCGACAAATTGAAAAGATGGACACAGAAAGTAAAACAAGCCTACAAAGCCGGGCTTTTACGATTCGCAACGATCTAGATCAAATCTGATCAATACGTTTTGCCAGATCGATATCTTTAATCGACAACCCACCGGCATCGTGCGTACGCAGGGTGATCTCAACCTTGTTATACACATTGCTCCACTCGGGATGATGGTCTGCTTCGTGCGCGAGAAAAGCGACACGCGTCATAAAAGCGAAGGCCTGCGTAAAGTCCTCAAAGACCAACTTTCGACTAATACTGCCACCAGCGGAAGGGTCATACTTCCAATTAGGGATGGAGGCTAGACATGCGTTTAACTGCCCTGCTGGTAGGCGCTCAATGGTCATGCTGGCTCTACCTTTACATCCGTATCAGCGGGCAAGAACAGCACCACGATCGCCGTACATGTTGCAAAACCCGCCATGATTAAGAGCAACGATTCAAAGCCCCAACCCTTCACGGCAGGGCCAAGGGCCCACACAGCGATCGAGCTCAGCCCCAACGAAATTGATAGCCGAATACCGGCGACACGTGAACGCATACGATCATCAACGTAACGCACAATCATGACATCTACAAAGGGCACAGCACCGAATATGAAAACCATCACGCCCAACATAGCGGCGAACAACCACCAGCCCTGCGCATACGCCGCAAGCACAAACAACGGGATCTGCAACAACACGATACCCAGGAAGATCGGTCGTAGCGAATATTTATCTAACAACTTTCCGACAACGACCTGCATGATGGATGCAACGGTATAAATGACCGCGAGCAGAATACCTAGAATCGCGGGGTCCTCGAGCACACCGGCGAAGCGTTCGGCAAACAACTGATTGTTTCCATTCGTGGTGAAATTAAAAATGACGCTTCCTGTTGCGGCAGACACCGTCATGACTGCCAACACACGTGCCACCATCGCGCGTGATAAAGCGACCTTTGGCCCGCTCTTACGCTTGGCGGGCGCCTCGACCTCTGGTGGGCAAATCAAAGCAAACCAGACACCACAGCCGATAGAAAATAAAGCGGGTACCGCAAAAGCTGCGCGCCAACCGATCCACTTAATCAAAAAACCCGTCAGCATCGCCGCCAAGGCCACACCCAGGTTGCCGGCCAAACCATTGATTCCAATTGCATAGCCCGGATTCGCCGATTTTTGTACTAGAAAAGGAATACCCACTGGGTGATAGATGGAGGCAAAAGCACCGACTAAGGTCAAAGCGATTGCCATCTGCCAAACCGTCTGCGCGACTGCTGCCAGCAAGGTGGCCACACCAATGCCAATAAAGAACACAATCATCATTCGACGTCGGCCCCATAAGTCCCCTAGGCGTCCAGACGGAATAGATCCCAAGCCGAAGAGTACAAATGCTCCAACCCCGTATGGCATCAAATCTTCCCAGGTCGAAAACCCGAAGTCATGCGCCATCACACCAACGGCTGCCGCAAAAATGAGCAGGAACATGTGATCAAGTCCATGCCCGATGTTTAGAAGCAGACGTACTGCGAGAGAGTGATCTTTTGCCATAATCTTTACGCTCTACCAATTATTGAAGCGGTCAGCATGAGTTCTTCTAGCAGTGCGAGCGAGACTGCGCCAGAGACCGAGTATGGATCCAGCTCAGGCTTCTCTGAATACTTCAATACGATGGAAGTGTTCAGCTTGGCGAGATTGACTTGCCCCATTGTCCAGCCACCGAAACGACGCTCCGTGATTTCCTCGTAGTGCAGCAGGGCAACATCTTTGTGACGTTGATCGCGTACGATGTACCCGTATAACTCGTTGACCTGATGGCGTCCGCCCTCAATCGCCTGCAAGTAGATCCCGCCACCATAGCAAAGAATGCCTGTGATGCCATTACTTAAGTTGTGCTCACGCGCGGAATCTAAAATTGATTGTGTCGCTTTAGTATCTTCGGGATTGACTGCCCGACTCACATACAACAAACGTACCAGCATGATTAGCTCTCTTTAGGCATTAACGACAAGAATTCTCGACGCAAATTCGCATCTTTCAAAAAGGCACCGCGCATCACTGAATTAATCATTCTGCTATCCGGATCTTTCACACCGCGCCAAGACATGCAGTAATGCGTTGCATTCATCACAACAGCTAGTCCATCAGGTTGTGTCTTTTCTTGTATCAAATCAGCGAGCTGCACCACAGCCTCTTCCTGAATCTGAGGACGACTCATGATCCACTCTGCGAGCCGTGCATATTTGGATAAGCCAATCACGTTGGTATGTTCATTTGGCATCACACCAATCCAGACTTTACCGATGACTGGGCAAAAATGATGGCTGCAGGCGCTTCGCACAGTAATCGGACCAACAATCATCAGCTCACTAAGGTGTTCAGCGTTTGGGAATTCAGTGATTTTGGGCTGAGCGGCATACCGCCCACCAAACACTTCTTGTAAATACATTTTGGCGACACGTCGTGCAGTATCGTTTGTGTTGTGATCTGACACCGTATCGATGACCAGGCTCTCTAGCACGCCTTTCATTTTCTGCTCGACTTCATCAAGCAACTGACCAAGTTCACCCGGTTCGATGTATTGCGAAATATTGTCGTTGGCATGAAATCGCTTGCGCGCCTCTTTAAGGCGGTTGCGAATAACCACCGAAATCGGCGTGCCTTTGTCCTGATCGTTCGAGTTCATGTGTTAGGTTCTTTAAACAATACTTTCGGAAATTTTCAATACTAAAGTGCGCTATCTGAATCTGCGTTGCATGCTGGGACGTATCTTTAAAAATCCGACATACAGCCGCTCCAAACACCAAAGCGTCGGTTTATTTGAACAAAGCCTTCCAAGCCGGCGCCACTCTGGCAGCTCAAGCCAAAGCTTAACAAAAGCCAAGGCTCCACTACACAAATTATCTTGTCGGTCTCTGACATGAAACCTCGCCATCGCCAACTGGCAGGTTAAGCCCTCTCCTAAACATGCCTGCTCTGCTGAACTGACGTCTGTCCATTCAATATTTGCGGCACCTCTAGATCGTTGATAGACCGCTATCTCTTTGCGGCAAAGAGGGCATGAACCATCGTAGTAGACAGTCACTAGAGCCATTTTTGCATAAACAAGGCCTGCCCCGTCAACGCACTCAGCTCGTACTGTGCAAAGCCGAACCGAGCGTACGAAGCTTGTGCACCCTGATTGCCACTTAAGACTTCCAAGGTCAACTTGCAACAACCTTGCTTGCGCGCATAGGTCTCTAACGCACCAAGCAGTGCTTGACCTACGCCTTGCCCTCTAAAACTTGGGATAACCGCGATATCGTGCACATTCATCAGTGGACGCGCCTTGAAGGTGGAATAACCTGGCATCGCGTTGAGCAGTCCGACCGGGCGTCCATCACTGTAAGCTAACCAACTCATTGCACCTGGAAACTTCGCCAAGTCATCACATAGTCGCGCTTTGACTTCAGGACTCAACTCGTCCCCACCGCCCATAGGATCCCTCGCGTACATATCAAGGATGGTCAACAAATCCGCACGGTCAGTAGGGTTAAGGTAATCGACGGTTCGAACTGAAATGCTGCACTGCATAAATACCTCCCTTCATGTGCGTAAAGAACAACAAGCGCTAGCCACTACAGCGATGGTATAACAACCCGTGCTTCAAAACCTCACAAACCACATTGAAGTTCCGAAAAGGTAATGCATGTCTGAGACCCTACCCCTAGCAGGGATACGCGTTGTTGAGTTCACCCACATGGTGATGGGCCCAACCTGCGGCATGATTTTGGCCGACCTAGGCGCCGAGGTCATCAAAGTCGAACCCCTGGCCGGGGACAACACCCGCAGGCTACTGGGTTCGGGAGCCGGCTTTTATCCCATGTTCAATCGCAACAAAAAAAGCATCTCGATCGATGTCAAGAACCCAATCGGTCGTGAAATTATTCTAAAACTTGTGGCCGGAGCTGACGTTTTCAGTGAAAACTTCAAAAGTGGCACGATGGACAAGCTGGGTTTTGGCTACTCCGCCCTATCTAAGCTCAACCCCTCCCTCATTTATGTTTCGCACAAAGGCTTCTTGCCCGGTCCCTACGACAACCGTACCGCGCTCGACGAAGTCGTTCAAATGATGGGTGGCTTAGCGTATATGACGGGCCCTGCCGGACAACCGCTGCGTGCGGGCGCAAGTGTGAACGACATCATGGGAGGCATGTTTGGCGCAATTGGTGTCTTGGCGTCCCTACAGCAACGTAATCGCACGGGGCACGGCCAAGAGGTAGCCAGCGCTTTGTTTGAAAACAATGTTTTCTTAGTCGCACAACATATGATGCAGTTTGCGGTCACAGGTAAACCAGCGAACCCCATGCCGAACCGACTGAGCGCTTGGGCCGTCTATGACGTCTTCACCGTCAAGGACGGTGAGCAGATATTCCTCTCGGCAGTCAGCGATACGCAATGGGCCTTGCTATGTAAAGAGTTCGCCTTTGATGATCTAAAAGCCGATACACGACTGGGATCTAACAACGAGCGTGTTCAAAACCGTTCTTTTCTGATTCCAATACTACGCGAGCGGTTCGCTGCCTTAAGCGCGAAAGAGCTTAGCGAGCGTTTCGAGAAAGTCGGACTGCCTTACGCACCGATTACGCGCCCTCACGAGCTCTTTGATGATCCACACTTGCTAGCAACCGGAGGACTCGCGCCTGTGACGATCGCCGCCGACAACACAAGTTCGGGAAAAGATATTGAAACGCGCGCAGCCCTATTGCCACTCGCGCTAAATGATGAACGCCTACGCATTCGTAATGCACCTCCTCGCATTGGCGCCGACACAATAGAACTCTTGCAAAGCCTGGGCTACTCAAACGTTGAGATCGACGGCTTGAGGGACCAGGGCATCATTCGTAGCGCTGAACCAAATCCGCAATAAATTTTTTATCTAAAGCATTACACCTTTACCACCGGAGCAGACATGGACTTACATTTAAAAAATCATCACGTCCTCATCACAGGCGGCAGCAAAGGCATCGGCCTGGCTTGCGCGAAAGTGTTTTTAGAGGAAGGCGCCAAAGTCAGCCTCGTATCACGCGACCTCGCTACGCTAGAGGCAGCCAAGCAGCAACTGGCCACACAAAATCCAGGTGCTGCCGCGCACATTGCGATCTACGCAGCAGACCTCAAAGCATCGGACTCGGCTGTAGCAGCCCTTGATGCAGCCGAAAAAGCGTTTGGTCCCGTCGACGTATTAGTGAACTCTGCAGGAGCGGCCAAGCGTGTTGCGGCCGCAGACCTCAAGCCAGAAAATTGGCGTGATGCGATGGATTCAAAATTCTTCACCTACATCAACATGCTGGACCCCTGCATCAAGCGCATGGGTGCTCGTAAAAAAGGTGTCGTGGTCAATGTGGTCGGCAATGGCGGTAAGTCACCATCGGTGTTACACATCTCGGGCGGAAGCGCAAACGCAGCCTTGATGCTCGCAAGCGCTGGCCTGGCCGCAGCCTATGCGCCGCACGGCGTTCGAGTGAACGCAGTGAACCCTGCGGCGACGGCAACAGATCGTTTGATGGAAGGCATGAAGGTCGCGGCTAAGCACGAGAACATCTCGGTCGAGCAGGCCATACAAAAAGCCACGGCACGCGTGCCGATGGGCCGACTTGCCTCACCTGAGGAAGTCGCCGATACGGTGGTCTATCTGTCTTCAAGTCGTGCCAGCTACGTCACCGGCACCATTATTACGATGGACGGTGCGGCACACCCTCTGGTCGTTTAATCCCGGCCATCTCGATATACTGCTCAATCACAGCTCGGTAAGAAGCATCTGCCTTCAAGCCGAGCTTGTTTGTGCGTTGGCAATCAAAGCGTGGTGGCCAACCACCCACAATCCGCTTAATTGTTGCGTCAGGCTGAACCGTCACCAGCGAAGCGACTTGGGGTCCAGCGACATCTTTGAGCGCTTGCAACATCTCGCCTACCGTCACTGTCAAGGCAGGCAAGTTCAAGGCAGTTCGGCCACCGAACTCCTCTCGACTGACTTCGACAACTTTCAATATGCCCTCAATCGTGTTGTTCGGAGAGGAAAGCGCGACCGCAGTGTTTAGTTCAACGGGACACACTGAAGCGATACCAGACAAAGGCTCGCGCACAATACCGGACAGAAAGCTTGAGGCCGCCCCATTCGGACGTCCAGGCCTCACCGACACAGTCATCAAGCGCGCTACTCTTCCGTCGATATAACCCTTGCGTGTGTAATCCGCGATCATTTGCTCGCAAATGAATTTATGAATGCCATAGCTCGACTGAGGCGTAGGTAATGTCCCATCACGCACGACATCGGCCAAAGCAATTGCTGGGTCCGATCCAAATACCGCCACAGAACTTGCGAAAAATAATAGCGGCGCTTGCCCATTACGCGCTTGCTGAGCACGCAATGCATCCAGTAGTTTTCTGGTTGTATCGAGATTTGAGCGTAGACCCAAATCAAAATCCGTCTCGCACTCACCAGATACTGCAGACGCAAAATGAAAAACAGCGTCGTAATTTTTTTCACATAAAGCATCGATACGCGTGAGTAAATCACCAACATCGACCGTCACTAACGGATGTGACGCGATCTCTCGTCGCGCAGGCGCATATAAGTCAGTAAGTGTGAGCGATGTGATCGTCTGATCGCGTAGCTGACCGCGCTTGAGCAACGCTTGCGTCAAGAGGGTTCCCAGAAAACCAGCCGCACCAGTAATTAAAATATTCATATTTACCAAGACGCCTTAAAAAGTTCACGCAATTCTTGTATGGAAGACTCATCCAATGCCTTCGCCGTGCAGCCGCCACGCAACCAAAGTTTCGCAGTCTCTTCGAGCTCTTCGAGCGTCGCCATGGCAGCGCCAGGATTTGGGCCCCAGACTTGCGGGCCGAGCTTATCGCACATCACTGCTCTGAGCGACAAACCACGCGCACGGTGGGACGCTATGAGCCGTTCAAGCGCATCGGCGACCGCTAGTGCACCAGGACGGTAATAATCAATCAGTGGCACATGCCCGACTTTCATCACATAGTAAGGGGTGATGGGCGGAACAATATCATCCTTCGACCAGACCCCGCGCAAGGTCAAATCGACAAGCCAGGACGAATGTGTGTGTACAACACAGCCCGCCTCAGAATCGCAATCGTAGATACGTCGATGCAAGACAAGCGTCTTGCTTGCCCGATCGCCACTGAGTTGCTCTCCTCGCGCATCAATGCGAGACAAGCGCGAAGGGTCAAGAAATCCTAGGCATGCATCCGTTGGTGTAATTAAAAAACCACCGCCATCCGCCTGCGGCACACGAACACTGATGTTTCCGGTCGAGCCATGCACGTAGCCGCGCTCAAACAAGCTTCGCCCAATCCGACAGATTTCCTGTCGTAAAAAAATCAAATGCGCTGTTTCAGTGGTGCTGCTCATGAGGATAACTTTCCAAATGCTTTCAACAAAAAGTCCTCGGTACCGAAGTTTCCGGACTTCAATGTGATGTGCAGAATTTGATCATTCACATTGGTGTTTCCGGCACACCAGGGCACGCCGGGATCAATTTGCGCCCCGATTTGCAGCTGCTGCATCCCCAGCGCTTGAACAACAGCGCCGGACGTTTCTCCGCCTGCTACGACTAACTGTGCCACACCCGCTTGCACTAATCCGCGTGCAATCAGCGCAAGGGTCTGCTCAACCCACTCACCGACCTCGGCGATGCCAAGTTTTGTTTGAATCGCTTTGAGAGCGTCCGGTTGTGCAGTTGAGTAGATAAGCACTGGGCCATCCACCAGTTGGGGAGTCGCCCAGGCCAGCGCTTCTCTTACGAGTACCTCACGCGCATCCGGTCCTTGGTCCATCCGCATGGGGTCGACTAGGTAGCTGGGTCGACCGCTCGCGACAAACGCAGCAACCTGCGCATTCGTTGCACGCGAGCAGCTTCCTGCAATTACTGCCTGTAAGCCTTGTGCGGCTGGTAAAGCGGCAGCCCTCTCATTGGGCACAATACCGAAATTTGCGGGCAAACCAATCGCGACTCCGGAACCAGCCGTAACCAAAGGCATATCGGCTAAGGCAGGTGCCAACCGATGCAGATCAGCGTTACTAATAGCATCGACAACCGCAATACCCACGCCCTGTTGCTTAAGCGCTGCGATACGTTGTTGGATGGCATCCTTACCCTGTGCGATAACGGCATAGTCGATCAATCCGACTTGCCGCTTGGTCTGGGGCGCCAACACGCGCACAAGATTAGGATCCCGCATTGGAGTCAACGGGTGGTCTTGCATGCCACTTTCATGGAGTAGCACATCGCCGACAAACAGATAACCCTTAAACACCGTTCGACCCACGTCCGGGAATGCTGGTGTGGCAATGGTGAAGTCTGTGCTTAACGCCGCCATCAAGGCATCAATCACAGGCCCGATATTGCCCTGTGCAGTCGAATCGAAAGTCGAGCAATACTTAAAATAAATCTGACGAGCACCTTGCGCCTGCAGCCATTGCAGCGCATGCAGAGACTGCGCCACGGCTTCTTGAGGCGCTATCGTGCGGCTCTTAAGTGACACCACAACAGCGTCGACTTCGTTGCTCAAGGGAGCCGTCGGGACACCGACTGTTTGAAGCACGCGCATTCCGGCGCGCACGAGGTTGTTGGCCAGATCGGTTGCACCGGTAAAGTCGTCAGCAATACAACCCAAGAGCACGCGAGGCATGATTAACGTCCAAAGGGTGCCAAGCTTAAGCACCCGCAGTGTTTAGATGCCTCAAATTATAAGGTAGGGTCTGCATTACACTTAGCACATGAGCCCAAACCCGTTAAAAGTGCATGCCCTTCCTCCGAATGCCCTGCGCGCAAAAGGCAGTGGTCTATCCCTGCGATACGGGACGGCAAAAAGCCCCTTCGGACCCTGCCTATTGGCATGGACCGGTCAAGGGATCTGCTTACTGCACTTTCTAGATGGTCCCGCGACGCAAGCCGATTTAATCCTCAAGCACCTGTGGCCCCAGGCTATGGTGCAGCACAATCAGGCAGAGGCCAATACCATCGCAACGTCGATTTTTTCTGCGCACGGTCCAAGTAAGCCGCCCGCGCTGATTTTGTGCGGAACACCTTTCCAGCTCAAAGCATGGCGTGCCCTCTTAGAGATTCCTTTTGGCGAAACCAGATCTTACGGGCAACTCGCAGAAGCAATGGGAAACCCAAGTGCAGCACGCGCAGCAGGTACCGCGATCGGCGCCAATCTCCTGGCATACCTCGTACCCTGCCACCGCATCATCCGCGAGACAGGTCAAACCGGTCAGTATCGCTGGGGCCCCCAACGCAAAGCAACAATTCTGAACTGGGAGGCCGAACAACTTGCGACTCCTCAAGCCAACCGTTAGCATCTTGCCACTTACCGAATTACTTATAGGATTCAGCGATGAGCCAACTTTTTACACCCATCACAATCGGTCCCCTGAAGCTTGCAAACCGTATTGTGATCGCCCCGATGTGCCAATACTCAGCCGATGACGGTCTGACGACTGACTGGCATACCATCCATCTCGGCCACATGGCACTTTCTGGCGCAGGTCTGCTGATCATCGAAGCCACTGGGGTCGAACCAATCGGTCGCATCACAAACGGCTGTGTTGGCTTGTATTCGGACGAAACAGAGGCCGCGCTCAAGCGTACGATTGATTCGGTTCGAAAGTATTCAGACATCCCTATCATGATCCAGCTCGCGCACGCTGGCCGCAAGGGATCGAGCCAGCGTCCCTGGGAGGGCGGACAGCTCCTCGCGCCGAAGGATGGGGGCTGGGTCCCGCAAGGGCCCTCTGCCATTCCCCAACTACCTACCGAACCAGCCCCGCAAGAAATCGACGCGGCAGGACTCAAGCGGATTCGTGAGGCGTTTGTGCAAGCGACTAAACGCTCGGTTCGCATCGGCTTTGAGGGTATCGAACTACATAATGCGCACGGCTACTTGTTGCATCAATTTCTTTCACCAATCGCAAACCAGCGCACCGATGCCTACGGCGGTTCCCTAGCGAATCGCATGCGCTTTCCTCTGGAAGTCTTTGAGGCCGTGCGCGCAGCGACTCCAGCAAATGTCAGCCTGGGTATACGCATCTCTGCAACCGACTGGGCTGAAGGCGGCTGGACACCTGAGGAAAGCGTGGAATACGGCAATGCACTGAAGGCGCTGGGCTGCGACTTTATCGATGTATCAAGCGGTGGCGTGGCGCACCAACAAAAAATACCTCTGGGCCCAAAATATCAGGTTCCTTTGGCAACGCAGATCAAAAAAGGGACAGGCCTGCCCACGATGGCAGTCGGTTTGATTACCGAGGCAAAAGAGGCGGAAGAAATTATTGTCAACGGCGAGGCTGACATGGTGGCATTAGCCCGGGGCATGCTCTATGACGCCCGTTGGCCTTGGCATGCTGCAGCAGAGCTGGGTGCATCGGTTCAGGCACCCAAGCAATACTGGCGTTCACAGCCTCGCGGCTTGACCACCCTCTTTGGGGATGCCAAAACAGGTGGCCGATAACACTTGGTAAAACCGCCTCTAGTCCCTAAAGTTATTGAACTGCAGGGGTAGAGGCACATCCGCCTTCTTTAAGAGCGCGATGGCTTCCTGCAAGTCATCGCGCTTTTTACCTGTCACACGAAGCTTATCGCCTGTGATTTGTGTTTCCACCTTGAGTTTGGCTTCCTTGATTGACGCAATCAGCTTCTTAGAAACGGCCTGCTCAATACCCTGCTTAACCGTGATCTTCTGACGCGCGCCACCTAGATTCTCGAGCGGATCCGCTACATCCATACAACGCACATCGATACTGCGTGCGCTCAGGCGCCCGCGCAAGATATCAATCATTTGCTTAAGTTGAAAGGCACTGGGGGCAACTTGGGTCACCACATAACCATCCAATTCAAACTTGGCATCCGTTCCCTTAAAGTCAAAACGGTTCGTCAACTCTCGGTTGGCCTGATCGACAGCGTTGGTAAGTTCGTGTTTATCAACCTCAGACACCACATCAAAAGAAGGCATAGCAAAATCCCGACAGTGAAAACAGGATTCATTTTAGAATAGAACGCATCACAATGATCAGGACAACACCAAATGGCAGACTGCAACGGAATCATCAGCCAAATGTTCATTTACCCTGTCAAATCCTGCGCAGGGATCGAGATCAACCAAGCGACTCTTACTGCTACAGGCTTGGCGTTCGATCGCGAGTGGATGATTGTCGACCAAGACGGGCTGTTTCTGACCCAACGCCAGATCCCACATATGGTGTGGATCACCCCAGAACTGACCAGTCACTCCCTAAAACTGAAAGCGCCGGACCAACCGACCCTGGAGATCGAGTTCAATCAACGGGGTGCGAGCCGCTCCGTAACCGTTTGGCGTGACACCCTTCTCGCCGATGACATGGGTGACGAGGCCGCTGCTTGGCTTGATCAATATCTGGCTGTTCCAGGCAAGCGCTTTCGACTGGTGCGCTTTGCAAAAGATGCCAAGCGTCTTTCGTCTAAGGACTGGACTAAAGAGATCGACGCAGCCAATATGTTTAGCGACGGCTTTGCCGTGTTAGTTGCGACCCAGCGCAGTTTGGATATCTTGAATGAACGACTGCTTAAGCAGGGACACGAAACCGTAGATATGCTGCGCTTTCGGCCAAACATTGTGATTGAAGGTCTTGAGGCGCATACTGAAGATAATTTAAGTGAACTCCACCTTCATACCGCCTCGGGACTTGTCGCCTTAGGACTCGTGAAGCCTTGCCCTCGCTGTCCTATCCCGAACATTGACCCCTACACTGCGAACAGCACGCACGAGGTCATGGACACGCTGGCTACCTACCGAGCACTTGCGCGTATGGACGGTGCAGTTTGTTTCGGAATGAATGCTATTGTTCTCTCCGGGATAGGCCAGACACTACACGTTGGACAAGGTTTTGAAGCCGACTACGCGATTTAAAGGAAATACCGCATGATTATGATGTTGCCGTTTTTAAGCGCCCTCCTTGCGATTTGGTTCAGCTTGCGTGGCAATCGTCCCTACACAATCTGGGCCTGGATATTTACGTTTGTGATATTTCTCGCATGGATGCACTATCACATGACTGATAAGTTGAATATTTCGCTATGAACACATTATCGGAAGACCTGAGCGGTGCGCATCGCTACTTCGGCAAATCGCTTTCTTACTGGCTTAACGCCGCTGCTTTGGCGGCGGTATGCGGCTCCTTAATCGAAGCGCTTTTCTGGCAAATTGCTTTCAACGAACTTCCCTGTCCTCTGTGCCAATTACAGCGGGTAGCTCTCACACTCGCAGGCATCGGCATGATGCTCAATATTCGTTTTGGACCCCATGCCACACACTATGCGATCATCCTAGCCTCTGCGCTCGCGGGCGCTACAGCATCCGTTCGACAAGTCCTATTGCATATTGCACCAGGCGATACCGGCTATGGCTCAACGCTTTTTGGTCTACATTTTTACACTTGGGGTTTTGTCTCTTTTGTCATCATGATGCTATTTTGTGCCGTGATGCTTTGCATTGATCGCGATCAACTCCAACGATCAAAAGCTGCCACGACATGTGCATTGTCCACATTTTTAATCGCACTATTTTTCATTATTGCCGCCGCCAACACTTTTAGCGCGGTCGCAGTTTGCGGGTTTGGTCCCTGCCCTGACAACCCTACGCAATACCTTTGGCAAAAATAATGTCCGGTGTCACTATGCCTGTCATGCGTTGGCTAGCCTGCCTATTGACGTTTCTTAGTGGTGCTTGTGCAGCAGCGCAAGATCCGCTGTTTGCAGCCCTGAACCATCCGGTACCCGGAGGCGTAGCTGTCATAGACATCACCACCAAGATAAAAAAAGGTACAACAACTGAGGTACGTTTTCTCGAAAAGCGAGTCCTAGTTACACGCACGAAAGTAGGAAAAACGTTGGCAATCGTGGGGATACCTCTAAGCACTACGCCAGGTACGCAACGTATCACAATCACACACGGCACAACCCAAAGCTCTGCTGACTTTGAAGTGCGAAACAAGGTCTATCGCGAACAACGCATCACACTCAAGAGCAACAAACACGTTCATTTATCCGACGAGGACTTGGCGCGCTATAAACGTGAAGCAACTCTGCAAGACAATGCCTATCAACAGTTTAGTCAGGGGCATCCAAGCAACCTCATTCTCGACAGACCGGTCGACGCACCGCTTTCTAGCCCATTCGGGCTAAAACGTTTTTTCAACGGAGAAGCGCGGGCGCCTCACTCTGGCTTAGATTTTGCAGCGCCAACAGGAACGCCTATCAAAGCTCCTGCAGCCGGTACTGTCATCCTAATCGGCGATTTTTTCTTTAATGGGAAAACCGTATTTGTGGATCACGGACAGGGCATGATCAGTATGTTCTGTCACTTATCCGTCATTGATGTAACGGAAGGACAACGACTGGAACGTGGTCAAGTGTTGGGGAAAGTGGGAGCGACAGGCCGCGTGACAGGCGCCCACTTGCACTGGAACGTCAGCCTAAATGACGCACGTGTCGATCCAGCTATTTTTATTGGGATGTTTACCCCCTAAGCGAAACATCTCCGAGGCGTGAGGGCCAGAAAATTCTAGGCAATCAACTCTCGGTCAGGCTTCTGTGGGGGGAACATAAACACCGTACTGATTTTCCTCAGGCTTTGTTTCTTGCGCGTACCAATAGATCAGTACCAGAATTCCGATGACTGTAATAAAGATTAGCTGCCACCAACCAGTTCGACCAATATCGTGTAATCGTCGTGCTCCGGCAGCCCACAACGGCAAGACAAATGCAAGACTAACCAGCAAGGAAACCACATTTCCAGCGGCGAGACTTGCGATCCAGTTGATCAAAAACGTAAACAAATAAAACCACCAGAATTCGCTTCTTGTAGCTCGCCCAGAAAAAGTCGCGTACTTTGACAAACAAGTCGAAACAGCTGTACCGAATTTCATACTTCCTCCAAGGGGCTCAGCAAAAAATGAGATTTTAGTGCGTATGCCGATACAATCAAGTATCAAGCACTTCAACTCAGGCTGTCTACACAATCTGTCCCAACATGTTCTCTAAGGGCGCTAACCGCATGAGCATCCACTTTATTCGTCATGGTGAAACCTTACTGAATGCCGCCCGCGTCATTCAGCCAGCCGACACACCCCTAGGACCTCGCGGACTAGAACAAGCGGAATTGGCTGCACAGCGTATCAAGGCACTTAAGCCTGCAGCAATACTAAGCAGTGACATGCCTCGCGCTTGGCAAACTGCGCAAGCCATCTCAAGAGCGACTGGCCTCACTCCTCAAACTACCACCTTGTTATGGGAAAGAAATTTTGGAGACTTTCGGGGTAAGCCGCATAATGCCTTTGACTTTGATCCCATCAACATGGAGGATGCGCCACCTAACGGTGAGTCGTTGGCCACATTCCATGCCCGTGTTGAGCAGGCCTTAGCGCATGCGCTCACATTGCATGCCACGCTTAATGGTCCGCTTATCGTTGTCAGTCATGGGCTGGTGATTCATTCTCTACTCCAGCGCTGTGTTGATCTCAACGGACACAGCCTACCGGAGCGCATCAGCAATACAGCGGTCAGCACCATCGACCCAGCCAAACCACATCGCGCGCTACTGGTTAACTGTACGACGCACCTGTCTGGCACCTCACTGGCAGATGATGTCAAAAGCCTTTCTGGAGGCTAAGCGGCCTGCAGTCTACTTGCCGCCAAATAAACGCTTGATCCGCGACCAAAGAATTGAAGCGAATACGGCGAGAGGATTAATAGCAGCCGCTGAGGGTGCGCGTTGCCTATCAGGATCTTGAATGATCCCCGCCACATTGCGACCAAAGTCTGCAATCATTCGACGAACAAACTCTTGCACAAGGCCCGAGCGAGAAAATTGAGCCAACGGCCCTTGTAGGACATATGTCAGCTCAACAAAGACTTTCGTATGCGATTGATCCAAGCTTTGAACGCGATAGAGCACGTCTCCGGTCGCACGCGATTGGCTTAATGCGTCTTGCCCACTGCCACGCAAAACCGCGCTTCTGTTTTGCGAATCAAGCTCAAGCATCGCTCGACCTTTAAATGACGCAGACATCGGGCCAAATTTCACCGCGACAGATCCCGTCACCTCAGCGCCAGACATCTCATCAACTTGTGCACCAGGCAAACAAGATGCCACACGACGCAAATCCGTCATGAGCGTCCAGACGTCATCGGCAGAGCAAGGAACCTCAAAAAAACCATCGACTTTTGTGCCGGTCACCTTGCTAACCGCCGTGACAAGAGCAGCATCTGTGACGACCTGTTGCGACTCCGCTACGCGGCCACTGTTTTGTGCACTAAACCCCTCGAAACGTTCGGACTGTATTGTGGCACTGCGCTCAGACGTCTGAGGCCCATGCTTGCCACCGCGCAACAGATTCACTTCAGCATCAGGATTCTGCGACAAATCGCGCAAGACACTCATGATGGCAGCCACGATCCCCATATAGCCGGTACACCGACAAATATTGCCGGCAAGCTCTATCCGCACGCGCTCTTCGTCTGCCTCAGGCAAACGCAAAACAATATCTCGTGCGCTCGCCAACATCCCTGGAGTGCAGTATCCGCACTGAAGCGCATGATGAACCGTAAACGCATCACGCAACCGTTTCATTACCGGATCTTGACCATAACCCTCGATGGTCGTTACCGACTGGCCATCGCAGGCAACTGCATAGGTAATACAAGAACGCACCGGAGCGCCATCAACCAACACCGTGCATGCGCCACATACACCGTGCTCGCACCCAAGGTGCGTCCCAGTCAACTGCAACTGGTCACGCAAAAAATCACCCAAATGCGTCCTGGGTGCGACTTGCTGCGACGAGCTCTGCCCATTGACTTGTATTTGAATCGTCTTCATGCTCATCGCTGTACTCCGAACGCCTGGTGCACGCACCGCAATACCACTTGCACAAACATTTGCCGAGTGATGTCGTCCTGCTGAGGGAGCATCTGCTGCAAGGATGCTTGCACCGCTGCCTCATCAAACCCTTCAAGGCCATGGGCGGCAACACTTACCGACAGCGTACTCAACACACAAGGAGCACCATCTAGTGCACCCACAACAATGCGAGCAACTTTTGAGGCAGGATCGATATAGGTGGCACAACTTGCATGTGCGAACTCACCCGTCTTTCTGCAAAACTTTTGATAGCCCCAGCGCGCCCGAGACGAAACCTCTGGAAAATGTACTGCGGTAATAATATCGTCTGCAGCCAGTACTGTGGTGTATGCGGCAATCATAAAGTCCGATATAGACACCAGCTTAGTGCCCGAAGCGGATTGAACCTCAATCCGCGCATCCAGTGCAGCACACGCTAACACCCAGTCAGCAGCAGGGTCTGCATGCGCGAGGCTGCCGCCCAAGGTGCCACGATTGCGCACCGAGCGATACGCGATACGCGATGCGACCATTTGCACCGGATGATTTCGTATTAACTCGTAAACGCCATCTTCAATTTGTGCATGTGTGATCGAAGCACCTACGCGCAACGTGTTCCGATGCTGAGTGACTGTCTGCATCTCTGCGAGCTTAGACAGATCGACAACAGTTTGAGGACGTGTCAGACGCAAATTGAGCATGGGGCCTAGGGACTGACTGCCTGCGATAGGCTTTGCTCGTTCACCCCCTGCCTGCAGCACGCTAAGGGCTTGTTCAACACTGTTGGCCGAAACGTATTCAAATTGTGCAGCCTTCATACGTCACCCCTTGCGGTTTGCTGCTTGGCGTGATTAATCGCCTCAAGCAGGCGCCGTGGCGTTAAGGGTGTCTGATTCACCTCGATGCGACCACCGAGTTTACGTAAAGCGTCGTTAACCGCTCCAAAAATTGCGGCAGGCGGTGCGATAGCACCTCCCTCCCCCATCCCCTTTGCGCCAAATTCTGTGTGCGGAGAAGGCGTTTCAATATGGTCGATACGGATATTAGGAACCTCAGTCGCACCGGGCATCGTGTAGTCTGCAAGGGTGGAAGCTAGAGGCTGACCAAACGTGTCATAAGGCATTTCTTCATACAAGGCTGTTCCGATTCCTTGTGCAACGCCGCCGATCGTTTGGCCCTCTACTACCATCGGATTCACGACTACGCCACAGTCTTCCACAACGACATAATCTAAAATTTCGACACTGCCCATCCTTGGGTCGATCGCTACGACTGCTGCGTGGGTGGCATAAGAGAAGGCTCCAGTATCAACTTTGGGCTTATAGCCTACCGTTGCTTCTAATCCAGCTGGATCGACATCCGTTGGTAGTCTTTGAGGATTCAGATACCAAGCGTTTGCGACTTGGTCGATGGTCACATGCGCACTTGCCGTTTTGACACAACCGTCTTCAAAATGTACGGAGGCAACATCTGCCTCAAGCAGGTGGGCACCGATCTTTAAAATCTGCGGGATGAGTTTTTTACAGGCCTGAGAAACCGCTCCGCCTGACATGACGAGCGAGCGCGAAGCGTAAGTACCACTCGAATAGGGTGTCTGCCCAGTATCGCCATGGATCACCCGAGTACGCGATACATCGATACCCAGAACTTCATTGGCGATTTGTGCAAAGGTCGTCTCCATACCCTGACCGTGCGAATGCACCCCCACGCGTATGTCGAGTCCACCATCTGGGGTCAGACGTACCATCGCTTGATCAAAACCGGGGACAATTGGCATACCCCATGCAGCGAAGACGGATGTCCCGTGGGCGGACTGTTCGGTGTAGGTTGCAATTCCGAATCCGACGAGCCTTCCATCCGACTCCCCAACCTCTTGACGCGATCGGATCGCTTTCAAGTCGATCATCTCTAACGCACGCCGCACACTTGCTGGGTAATCGCCGCTATCAAAGTATTTATTAGCCACATTCAGATAAGGCATCTGCTCCGGCTGCACGAGATTCTCTACTCGAATCTCCCAGGGCTCACGGCCAACCTCTTGTGCGATCGCATTCAAAGTGAGTTCCATGGCAAAACAAACACCCGTGCGTGCTACACCACGGTAAGGAACAAAACCTGGCTTGTTCGTCGCGACGCAACGGGTCACACAGCGATATCCCTCAAAGGCATAAGGGCCAGGCAAGTTACCTACTGCCTGACCAGGCTCAATGCCGATCGTAAAAGGCCAAACCGAGTAAGCACCACCATCGATCGTAATCTTCGCATCTAACGCTAACAGTCGCCCTCGCTTATCGGCGTAAGCTGTCATTTCGTAATAGTGTTCGCGTGTATTTGCACCAGCGATCAAATGCTCTCGTCGGTCTTCAACATAGCGAAAGGGCTTTCGATAAGTCTTCGCCAGCCAGGCAACGCATAGCTCTTCTGGTTGCAAGATACACTTATAACCAAAGGCGCCGCCAACGTCTGGGGAAATGACGCGCAACTGCCCCTGATCTAATTGAAGGTATTGCGCGAGTGCCGTACGAATGAGGTGTGGGACCTGCGTTGCGCTCACTACAACCAATTGGTTTGCCGGATGATCCCAGTAAGCGAGCACCGCCTTACCCTCGAGCGGTACTTGGCACTGTCTAGCCAAGCTCATTTTGCGGTGTACGACCACATCAGCCTTCGCACTTAACTCGTCAAAGCGCTTGTCTGCGGATAGTGTGACAAAAATATTATCTTTCCAACCCTCATGCATCAAATCCGATTGGGCTTGCGCAGCCGTGTGGATATCCGCGTAAACCGGAAGTTCCTGATAGTCGACCTCTGCTTGCTCTAGCAGATCCTCGGCCTCAGCACGCGTTGGTGCGCAAGACATAAGAACCGCCTCTCCAACGAAACGCACCTTACCGCTTGCAAGCGGTGATTGCACGGAAGATTGGTATGTTGGCAGTGACGAATCGGCAGCTATATCGAGAGCGCCGACTAGATCACGACGCTCAAATATCTGTCCTGCTAAGGTGGGCGGAATTCTAATATTTGTAATACGCGCATGGGCCAGAGGGCTTCTTGTGAACGCGACTTCACTCAGCCCAGGCATTGTCATGTCAGCGACGAAGTTGCCTTTGCCGTGAAGATGTCGGGCATCTTCTTTGCGTTGCACTCTCGCCCCGATACCCTGGGGCTTGATCTGCTTCACATCACCTGGGTGACCCATGCGGTTTTCTCACATCAAAAAAATGAATTAACGACGTCCAACCGCAGCGTAGGTGTAGTTATCCAAAGAGGCTTCGGACAAACGGAACCAGCTAGCTTCGCTTTGCTGGAATGCTTGCCACTGCGGGAAAATCTTCGCAAAGTCAGGATTCTTTGCCGAAAGCTCCGTCCACAGCTCTTGCGATGCCTTGTAGGTTGCATCCATCACATCACGAGGGAAGATGCTGACCTTCGCACCACCACCAATGAGCTTGCGCAGCGCGTCTGGGTTCTTGGCGTCATAGTTAGCCAACATCTTGAGAGTCTGCTCGTTACAGGCGACTTCAAATGCAGCTTGGTAAGCGGGTGGCAAAGCTGCAAAGGCCTTGTCATTGACCATTGTTGTAATGGACGCGCTACCTTCAAACCAACCAGGCGCATAATAAAACGGCGCAACCTTGTTCAGACCCAACTTCAAATCGTCATGCGGACCAATCCACTCGGCCGCGTCGATCGTTCCCTTTTCTAGCGACGAATAAATATCGCTAGCTGGAATCTGTTGCGGCACCGAACCAAGCTTGGACAACACCATGCCACCAATACCACCGATTCGGATCTTCAACCCTTTGAGGTCTTCAACCGACTTAATCTCTTTGCGGTACCAACCACCCATCTGCACACCAACGTTACCGCTAGTAAAGTTGATAATGTTGAATTTTTTGTAAACTTCCCGCACGAGCTCAAGACCGCCGCCATACATCATCCAGGCATTGTGCTGACGCGCGTTCAAGCCATAACTCAAGCCTGTGTCAAACGCTAGTGCATTGTTCTTGCCTAAAAAGTACGTGCTCAAGGTGTGATTACACTCAACTGTTTGATTGCTGACCGCATCCATCGTTTGTGCCGCAGGAAGAATCTCACCTCCGGCAAACACACGGATGTCAAACTTCCCATCAGTAATCTGACCGACACGCTTAGCGAGCTCTTCTGCCGAGCCATAAATGGTATCGAGATTTTTAGGCCAACTTGTAGCCATACGCCACCTGACCTGTGGCGTGCCCTGCGCAAAGGCAGGTGCACCTAGTGTGGCAAGACCAGCACCGGCGACGGTAGCGGTTTTAGTGAGAAAGCGACGACGTTGCATACGAATCTCCTGACGGTAAAAGGTAGGTTAAGTGAGCATACTGATAGGTCTAACAAAGATCAACAACTCTAATTTCTACAACTCTAACTCTTTGGAGGCTAGGGCTTAATTCCATAACCTCCGCCTCCGGGCAAGGCAAGCTCAAGGGTATCCCCCTCAACCATGTCCACGACGCCCTTAGGATTCTGCACCGGCTGCCCATTTAGAAGCACATGCCCAGTACGACCAGCCGAACCGCCCTCGATGCCCTTCGCAGGAATTCGCGTGCGTTCCGTTAATAACGAGACTCGGAGCCGACCCGGCCAACGCGACTGGAAGGAAACTTTTTGCCCCATTCCACCGCGATGGGCTCCTTCGCCACCTGACCCATCGATCAAACTTTTGCTGCGAAAGAGAACCGGCGAAAGCATCTCAGCAACCTCGACGGGCGTATTAGAAATATTGGCCGGAAAACCTGCTGCCGGCGCTCCATCACGGTCGCGCATCGCGCCCATTCCGCCGTTAAAAAACAAGATGCTCGAGAAGGAGGTGCCACGCACAGTGTCAACACCGCGCATCAAAACAGACCAAAGCGGTGTGCCACTATCTGCCTGCACTTTACCTGGCATGACCGAGGACAAGGCATCAAATACCGCGGCCTGCAGTTGGTGTCCGATCAGATGCCGCGCGCCTACTGCAGCAGGGGGCTTCGCATTAACAATCGTCCCCTCTGGCGCGATTACCTTGAACAATCGGGTGAAGCCATCATTATTCGGTATGCCCGGTGAGAGCAAGCACTTAAAGGGATAGATCGTATAGGCGTAGGTATGATTGAAGGTCTCATTAATGCCAAATCTCACCTGCCCAGTACTACCGCTGTAATCGACGGTGACACCGTCAGGCGTGACAGTCAAGGTTGCCTCGATGCGGACCGTTTCGTCCCAGCCATCAGATTCAACCGAGCCTCGGTACACGCCAGGGGGGATTTTGCGGAGTTCGCGCAGTGCCGCATCTTCTGAGGCTTTAAAGATTGCGCCTGCAATTTCTCGGATATCTGGAATTCCGTACTCTTCAAGCAGCTCAATTAAGCGGCGCTCGGCAACGCGTAAGGCACCTACTTGCGCTTCTATGTCGCCACGCACTTGCTGGGGCAGTCGAACATTCGCCTCAAGCATTTGCATGACCCAGGGATTGAACGTACCCTCCTCGGCAAGCTTGACGACGGGAAACCGAATACCCTCCTCATAGACCTCGCCCGCATCGGCAGACCACTGTCGCCCACCGATATCAGAGAGGTGTGCGACAGCCATCGCATACGCAACCAAACGACCTTTAAAGAAGATGGGCGCTACCATGGTCGCATCAGGAAGATGTCCCGTACCAATCCAAGGATCGTTGGTGAACAGAATATCCCCAGGCTTTAACTGCTCCTGAGGCATGACCTTCAAGATACCTTTGAGTGATAAAGGTGCCGTTCCGATAAAGCCCGGGATGCTCAGTGAGGATTGCGCAACGAGACGCGCTTCAGTGTCGAGCAAGACACACGCAAAATCATTCGACTCTCTTACCACTGTAGAAAAGGAGGTTCGCTTAAGCGTTGCACCGGCCTCATCCGTAATCGCAATAAGACGATTCCAATAAATTTCTAAATCGATGGGACTCATAGCAGTCTGATTTGTCTGTGTCATGCGGAATGCCCTTGTTTCGCGCCCAATGTGATACGTAGGTTCGCGTGCTCATCCAACCTAAAACGGTCGCCGGGACCAATCACCACCGTTGATCCAGGCTGCTCTATCAAGGCAGGTCCAGCGTAATCCTCACCCAACCGCAAGGCAGTTACGTCCATAACTGGCGTATCGATATAAACGCCTTGATCGGGGAAAAAGGCCGAGCGCATCCGAGGTTTTGTCGAAACGTCACTCACCCCACCTTGTGTACCGTCGCCCACAACCGTCTTTGGCGCTGGAGCGGAACCCTCGACGCGCCAATTCACGGCCTCAACGCGCTGAGCAGTCAACTGACCGCCAAAG
This sequence comes from Zwartia hollandica, assembly GCF_019923725.1. GTDB lineage: Bacteria > Pseudomonadota > Gammaproteobacteria > Burkholderiales > Burkholderiaceae_B > Zwartia > Zwartia hollandica. Next base: position 133,618 of record NZ_JAHXRI010000025.1, on the reverse strand, counting down.
CGCTGTGCATACGCTTTAGCAAAGGCCGCTTCAATGTCGGATTGCCTTGCCGCAGTAAGTGCTGCTGGCAGCTCTGTTTCAACTTCGAAACCCTGCCCCACATAACGCATATCCGCGCTTCGCCGAAACTGTATGTCCTTACTCGCCACCCCTGCGGTAGCGAGCTCCTGGCGTAGTGTTTCCTCCATGCCCTGAAGCAGCGCCTCGGTAGCCGCCCAATCCATATCTGCCAGCCGTACAAACTTAGTACGAACAAGATCCATTTTCATGGGGGCAACCAATAATCCAAACGCAGAAAATACTCCGGCGTTTGCAGGCACTAAAACCGCTTGGCAACCACTGCGGCGCGCAACTTCGCGCGCATGGATGGGACCCGCGCCACCAAACGCTAACAGGGTATAACGCCTGATGTCGCGACCGTTTTCAACCGCGTGAATTTTTGCGGCGACCGCCATATGCTCACAAACGATGCGATGGATACCATTCGCAGCCTCGATCACAGAAATCCCCAATGGATCTGCCACATGCGTTTTAATCGCCTGCTCAGCAAGCTCTAAGCGTAAGCGGACAGCACCGCTTAATGTTCCTTGTGGATCCAGATAGCCCAATACCAAGGCTGCATCGGTCACCGTCGGGCGCTCACCTCCTAGCCCGTAACATGCGGGACCAGGACTCGATCCTGCACTATGCGGACCAACCTTTAGCAATCCGGTCGTGTCTACATGCGCAATACTGCCGCCGCCCGCGCCGATTTCAATTAAATCGACCGTCGGTAAGCGGACGGGTAAACCGCTACCCTTTTTAAAGCGCTCTTGCCGGGCAGCCTCAAACTCTGTCGTGATAGACGGACGGCCATTCGAAATAAGACACGCCTTAGCAGTTGTCCCTCCCATATCAAACGCCATCACATCGGCAGTCTTAGCTAGCCGCGCTGCATAGGCAGCACCGAGCGCACCCGCGGCTGGCCCAGACTCCAACATACGGATAGGCATACGCTCACCCAACTGTCGAGAAATAACGCCGCCGTTGGATTGCATGATATGCAGGGTCGCGTTCAGCCCAGTTTGACGCAGACCATCTTCAATTGCGCTGAGATAATGTCCCACCATCGGCATCACACACGCATTCAATACGGTCGCAACCGAGCGCTCGTACTCACGCATCTCGCCTAGCACTTCACTCGAAAGCGATACACACAAGTCAGGGGCAACACGCTGAATGACCTCCTTGATACGCTGCTCATGCGAGGGGTTGCTATAACTATGCAGCAGACACACAGCGATCGCACGCACCCCTGCCTCTTTAAGCTGACCCACGACGCGCTCAACGTCCGCGTCATCTAACGGGTGCACAACGGCGCCTGAGGCGTCGACACGCTCCTGGACCTCCATACGCAAGTGTCGGGGCACGATTGCGTCAGGGCCTGGTGCAGTGAGGTCGTAGAGGTCATACCGAAGCTCACGGGCGATTTCCAATACGTCACGAAAACCGGCGGTCGTAATCAAACCCGTGACAGCACCTTTTCGTTCGATCACAAGGTTTGTCACAGCCGTCGTAGCGCCCACCACCACATCTGTCACCTGCGACAGAGTCAGACCGTGCTCTTTAAGCATCGCCAAAAGACCTGTGCGTATCGGAAGTACGACATCACCGACGCCCGTCAGCACTTTAGCGGTCAGGGCACTACCATCAGAACCAAGCAATACCAGGTCGGTGAACGTTCCCCCGATATCAAAAGCGAAGCGGTACTGCAATGGAGATTTCCCAGCTGACATCAATTACCCCTTGACCTTCGATAGCTTGATGCCACGTTCAAATCCTTTCTCGAATTTTTTGTTTTCAAATACATCTGGCTTGATTTGAAAGAACTCTTTGAGCGCACGCTGCTCCTCGGTCGTCGTGTGCATCGTCGTCGCATCAAAGGGACAGGTTTGTGTACACATCTCACACCCGATGCAATTTGCATGGATGGATTCAACACTCCCATCGCCTTGCGCTAAGGCATCATAAAAACAAGTTTGGATGCAAATCGTACAGCTCGGATTCTTACAGGCCTCGCTTGCGATCTCGCTGTGCATGCGTGGCTTGCGAAACTGCTCACCATAATCTTTTACCGCCTGGCGTGAAGCGATACCTGTCATGGATGCAATATCAGGATAGCCGTGAGTATCCATGAAGGTATCGAGTCCGTTGATCATACTAGGCAAGTACTTGATACCTTTGAGCATCAGTACAGAACCAACCTGCACCAAGGGTGCACCGGTCATGATGAACTCGACGATATCGCGGTGGTCGTAAATACCGTTTGATCCTGTAATGGGCATCCCAAGTTCGGTATAGATGCGATTGACCCAACGTAACGAGAGCGCCTTAGCCCAAACCCCACCGATCCCTGCTGGGCCTCCAAGGCGAGGCAAGCCTGTTTCAATATCAACCGAAAAGCCTGTGTAGCGATTGGTTGCCGTCACTGCTGAGGCACCGGCCTCTTTTACTGCGCGCGCAACATCCAACACTCGAGACTGGTCCGGTGTGAGCTTGATCACAACGGGAATCTTCACCGCCTCACACACACGCGCCGTCACTTCACGAGCGATTTCTGGTTCCTGTCCGATCATCGAACCGCCATGCACGCCAGGCATCATGGCTGGGTGAGGACACCCAAAATTCAACTCCACCATTGGAAGACCACAGTCCTCGATCGTGCGACAGATGTCAATCCAACTCTGCATCGTCTTGCCACCAGCGCTACCGATGAGATGCGAGCCCTGATCTTGTGCGTATTTATTTAGATCCTTGAGATGTGGAATCCATTCACGTAGGGGCGTACTGGAATAGCCTGAACGACTATAAAAAACGAAATTCTTATTTACCTTGCCTTTGATGGGTTCATTCTTTTCGTTCAAGATCGCATATTTTGAGTTCTGCGTCAGTCGCGCCATATCCTCGATGTCGGTCAGGGTCTTGATGATCATGCCGCCCGCACCAGCATCGACACATTCACGAATAACCTCTGGACTATTCGTGGTCTCAATCGAGGCAATGACGACTGGGTTCTTAAACTTAATTCCACAAAAATCTAACGACAGATCAGCCATACTATTTCTCCAAATCGAATAATTTCAAATCACACAGAATTTTGTTTACGCTTGCGGCGTGCGTCTAACGCATTCCCGCCGGGACGCAACGAAGTGCGGCCGCTCTCATTATTTGCTTCTACTAGCCTTACCAACAGGTCAAGAAACATACGTCGCTCCGCCGGCACAAGCGGCTCTAACAACTGTTGCTGCGATAACTGCATATCCCGCTGATAGCGCTGTACGAATTTTTTTCCTGCAGGTGTTGTCAGACAGAGCTTACGGCGGCGGTTTAGTGGATCAACGACCCTTGAAACGAGGCCACGGTCTTCGAGCCTTTTGAGTATCTCGGCTACGTTGGCGGGGTCGAGCCCCATCTCCTCCCCAATCGTCGCTTGATCAACGCCGGGCCGCATCATCAAAACACTTAATAGCCCAAACTGAATGGGCGTCACTTGACCATCTGCAACTTGCTCGATAAACATCGCAACGTGAATTTGGTGCAGCCGACGAATCAGATATCCAGGACGATCCCAAATCGTGTGTGGAGCCCCGCTCGCTTGCCTTTTGGAGTCGACAGTTGGTACGACGACTAAGGCCGCCCTTCCTTTACCTTCGCCAGCTCCCAAGCTCTTTGCCACGCGACTTCCCGCCCAATCGTTTGTATACGAACGGTTCGTATACTGATGATTGATTGTCAATCCTGCCGGATAGGTGTGTCAAGAGAAATATCGGCGCAAACCTAGGGTCGAACCCCCGGGGTTTCCATTAGCATCCCGCGCGCGCGCCACATCAAAAACAGTTCAAGCTCAACGAGCTCTTTTGAACCAAGCGCGAACGGCTCGGCTCTAACTCCCGTCATGCAGTTGCGCAGGCGCCGCTGCAAAGAACCGACGGATTGCCACTCCAAACGGTATAGCGGATAGGCGGTGGGATGACCCTGCGGGATAGGGTTTCCCCCAAGCTTTTGCCCCGACCGCTCGGCGTGGCATTGCGCGCAAGAGAGATTGAGTTGCCCTAGCTTCTCATAAAACAATGTTTTGCCCGCTTCAAGCGCAAGAGCATTCACAGGCGTTATCTGAATGGTAATTGGCAGGCCTTTCGATTGCTGTCCAATATAGGACGTTAGCGCAAGTAAAGGTTTGCTCTCGGGCGCATAAGGCTCACCCTCTTGGCGCGTCTGACGGCACACATTGACCTGATCCGACAAGCTCAGCAGATTTGAGCCCACAAATTTAGGGAAGCTGGCAGCTACGCCTTTCATTGAGGTGGACTCTGCACCATGACATGTCGCACACGCAATCTGGCGCTTACCTGAAGGTGTTTGCCAGAGCGACTCGCCATCCAACACCCAAAACGTTGCTGGATTCTGTGACGGATCATCTTGCATGCTGCGATTTTCCGGCGACATCAGCGCATAACTCGACTGACGCGCAGACCCCACCGGATCTGCCCAGGCGCAGGCAGAAAACAAACACGCTAGCCACAACCAGCAACAACGTGCGAGACGGCGCATCAACACCAACAGATCACGAAACGGTTAACTGGCTGGTGACGCTCGACGCATAGCCGTTATCACCTATCCACTTAAACTCAAGCGACCCAGTCTCGGTTGCAACAGTAAAAAAGTTAATCACAGGATTCGCACCAACACCTGGGTGAAGATCCGCACGAAAAACTTCCTGCCCGTTATATGTGCAAACAAACTCACGAATGATATCGCGGGGGATGCGTTCACCTTGCTGTGTGTGCCGAAAGCCAGATTCCATGTCGTGCTGAACAATCACTCTAATGGCGATCACTTCACCCTTTGTCGCGACCTTTGGCATCGTGACTAGCGTACGTGAAGTCTTACTCATACGACCTCCGTACAGGCAGCTAGGGTCACCAAGGTTTCAGCATACCCACGCCAAAACGACCCATCGCTCATCTGGGCGATAGCCCAGACCCGCTGAGAGTTCGCTAAACGAATGCGGGTGCCAATTTCTGCTCGACCTGCACGCGGCCCAAGGAAGAAGCTCACGATATTTGGCAAGGGATTGCCTTCCGCAATTAAGTGCACTGCCTTGACATGATCCGCCTGCGTCATCGGACTTTCGACCGAGACTTTGATCGTCACGAGATTGCCATTCTCAACCAGCGCAGGTAACTCAAGCGTAACCTTGCCCGCGCGCGGCGTAGCAGAGCCCATGATCGCCTTCATGGCGGCCAGCGCCTCATCCTCCGTCGCATGCGAAGCAAAAAAGGACGCCAACCCAACAGCACCCATCGCCATCACAAAGGTTCTTCGATTTGTTGTCACGGTTTCAAGCTCACTAAAAACGCTACGACATCTTCAATCTCTTGGCCAGTCAATAATGTTTTACCGGCATACCCCGGAGCAACTCGGCTCAACCCACTAGACCGATAATAAGCCGGCATAATCGTCTCGGGATTAAAGACGCTTGCATCAACAATACGAGCTCGCAACTGACTCGCCGTCAGCCGCTGCGCACTCACACCAAGGTCAGGTGCCATGTTGCCCTGGAAACGCTCCTCGGGAAAAGGACCGCTGTGGCAAAGAATGCAAAGCCCGCTTTGTCGACTTAAAACAATTGCCCTACCCCGAACAGCATCCCCTGGCTGACTCGCCAAAGGCTCGGGAATCTCGTGCCCAGAGCGAATCTGCGCAAAGCTTGTAGTGGGTGCTACGAACGACACGATCGTCGCAAGCAACGCCCCACCAACAAGCCTTAAGGTCATACCAACGTAAAGCCACTCTTCTTGAGTGGCACATCACGCAAGCGCTTCCCAGTCGCGCGATAAATCGCGTTCAGCACTGCAGGGGCTGCCACGCAAATCGTTGGCTCACCGATGCCGCCCCAGTCTTTCCCACCACCTTCAATGATGATGGTCTCAACTTTTGGCATTTGCGCCAAACGGATCGAACCAAACGTATCGAAGTTCTTCTGCTCGACACGACCATCTTTGATAGTGCACTCTTCTTCGAACAAGGCAGACAAGCCATACACAAACGAACCCGAGACTTGGCGCTCGATCTGCGCAGGATTCACTGCATAACCACAATCTGTTGCGGCAACGATGCGATGGATCTTCACTTTATTGCCATCGGTCACAGACAGTTCTGCAGCCGCAGCAACATAGCTACCAAAGGCAGTCATTTGCGCGACTCCGCGGAACACGCCTTTTGCAGCAGGCTTGGTCCAGCCGATCCCGTCCGCAACTGCGTTCAGCACGGCTAAGTTACGCGGGAACTTACCCATGTACTTGCGGCGGAACTCAACGGCATCGACTCCAGCGGCCTCAGCCATCTCATCCATGAAGCACTCAATAAAGATTGCGTTCTGGTTGACGTTCACACCACGCCAGAAGCCTGGAGGCACATGCGTATTGCGCATGGCGTGATCCATCAACTGGTTAGGGAACTCGTAACCGAAGCCATGCTCACCGCCATCAAACACACCCTGGAACACCAGAGGGTCGCGACCTTTTTGCTGAGCCACTACTGCGGGACGCACAGCTGCCAAAATCGATTGGCCCGACAGTCGCATATGCACGCCCGTCAAATTCTTGTTGGCATCAAAGGAGCCTGTGAGCTTACACATCATGACGGGGTGGTAACGACCCTGTGTCATATCTTCTTCACGCGTCCAGATCAGTTTGATCGGTGTACCAGGCATCTGCTTAGCGATATTGACCGCCTGCGTGGTGTAGTCCTGGAAGGCACCGCGGCGACCAAAGCCACCACCCAAATTAATCTTGTAGACCTCACACTTATCGCCAGGCAAACCGGATGCAGCAATCACTGCGGCTAAGGATGCTTCGCCGTCTTGCGTAGGCACCCACGCTTCACAACGCTCTGGTGTCCACTTTGCCGTTGCGTTCATCGGCTCCATCGGGGCATGGTTCAAGAATGGATAGAAGTACGTTGACTCGACTTTTTTCGCAGCACCCGCAATCGCTGCCTTGGTATCCCCGCGCGTATTGCCGACAAAGGCCTGCTCAGCCGTCAACCCTTCCTTGAGCGATTCTGCGATCGAGGCACTGCTCACCTTACCATTTGCACCTTCGTCCCAAACGATTGGGAGGGCATCCAGTGCAGTCTTAGCAATCCAAAAGGTGTCTGCAACAACGGCAACAGCGGTATCACCCACCTGTACAACTTTTTTCACGCCCTTCATCCCGGAGATTTTGGCGGCATCAAAACTCTTAACCTTGCCACCAAACACTGGGGATTCTTTGATCGTTGCAACCAACATGCCGGGCAGTGTTAAATCAATGCCGTATACCTGTTTGCCGGTCACTTTATCTTCGAAAGTGTCAATACGCTGTACCGACTTGCCAATGATCTTCCAGGACTTGGGGTCCTTCAAAGTAATCTCGGTAGGCACAGGCAACTTCGATGCAGCCAACGCCACTTTACCGAAGGTTGTTTTACGCCCGCTCGGTGTGTGTGTGATCACGCTTTCGGCTGCGACGCATTCGGCGGCCGGCACTTTCCACTCATCAGCAGCGGCCTGCACCAACATCATGCGAGCAGCAGCCCCACCCTTGCGCACGTATTGTTCAGAGGTGCGGATACCACGGCTACCGCCAGTGGAGAAGTCACCCCAAGGACGCTTGCGAGCCAAGCTTTGACCGGGAGTTGGATATTCAGTCGTGACTTTTTTCCAGTCGCACTCAAGCTCTTCGGCGACCATCTGCGCTAGACCAGTGATCGTGCCCTGCCCCATTTCTGAGCGCACAACACGCACGACAACGGTGTCGTCAGGCTTCACAACCACCCACACACCGATCTCAGGTGTCGCGGCGACCGATTGTGCGGAGCTGATGAAGGGAAACTGCAAACCAATTGCAAGACCTGTGCTGACTGCAGTCGAGCCAACAATAAACTGTCTGCGGGAAGGATTCGGGACGCGTGCATTCATGTGAAGACCCCTTAGGCTTTAGCAACAGAGTGGATCGCAGCGCGGACTTCTTGGAAGCTTCCGCAGCGGCAAATATTTGTCATCGCGGCATCAATATCCGCGTCAGTTGGTTTTGACTTCTTCGCCAACAAATCAGTCGCAGCCATCAACATACCTGACTGACAAAAGCCGCACTGTGGCACTTGATGATCGATCCAGGCTTGTTGCAATTTCGTCAGCTTGCCATTTGTCGCGAGACCCTCAACGGTCTGCACATTTTTGCCTGCGGCTGCAGACACAGGAATCACACACGAGCGAATAGCCTGCCCTTCCAACATGACGGTACAGGAACCGCACTGCGCGATACCGCAACCGTACTTCGTACCTGTCAAACCAACTTGCTCGCGAATCACCCAAAGCAGAGGCGTGGTGGGGTCGACATCGACGCTGTGATCTTTACCATTAACTTTTAGCTGTATCGCCATTTGGGTGCTCCCGCAGGTGGAAAGTAGGAATAAACTGATCCGATAGTAACTGAGGTAAACACCGCAGTCACGAGATCCTTACTGCAATTAAGCCTTGAAAACTGGGGCTTACTAAGCAACTGCAAAAAGGATTCCTTTATGAGCATTTACCCTAATTAACTAAACTTTGTCGAGCCCATGCAAAACAAACTTGTAAGACTCGCTAGCCGCCCAACCGGCTGGGTGCGCGCTGACAACTTCGAACTTGTCGAGGCGCCAATGCCGGCGCCACTCGAGGGCGAGGTGCTGATTCAAAACGACTGGCTGTCTTTAGATCCCTATATGCGCAGTCGTATATCAGACGCAAAGTCTTACGCCAAGGGCGTCAATCCAGGGGATGTGATGGTCGGCGGAGCGGTCGGCACCGTCGTCGAATCTCGCTCGAGCGCATTTGCGGTGGGGGACACTGTACTGGCAGCGAGCGGCTGGCGACTCTACGCAACGATGCCGGCTCAAGCTGTCACAAAAATAGACGCCTCCCGCGTTCGCGCCTCTGCCTATCTTGGCGTTCTTGGTATGCCAGGCATTACAGCCTGGACTGGACTGATCGATATCTGTCAGCCCAAACTGGGCGAGACGGTCGTCGTCGATGCCGCTTCTGGGGCTGTAGGAAGTGTGGTGGGCCAACTCGCCAAACAAGTGGGCTGCCGCGTTGTGGGCGTAGCGGGAGGGCGAGCAAAATGTGAATATGTGGTCAACGAATTAGGCTTTGACGCCTGCGTCGATCACCGCGCAACAGACTTTCACGCTCAGCTTGACGCGCTACTTCCCAATGGCATTGACTGTCTTTTTGAAAATGTTGGGGGCGAAATTTTTGAGACTCTGCTTGCACGCATGAATGTTTTCTCGCGCGTCGCATTGTGTGGAATGGTATCCGAATTCAATCGAGAGCCCCACGCGCATCGCACATTGAGATCTATCCTGATCAATCGTATTCGGGTGCAAGGCTTCATCGTCTCGGACAAACTCGATACGTGGCCCGCGATTCGCGCGCAGCTGATCGACCGCGTCGTGAGTGGCCAGCTAAAATTTAAAGAATCGGTCGTGGAAGGCTTGGAGACTGCGCCTCAAGCTTTCGTCGGTTTGCTGCGAGGTGAAAACTTCGGCAAGCAGTTAGTCAAGCTACGGTGAAGGTTTAAAAGCTTCGCTACCCTGTGGTGAGCGAACCCACATCAAATAAAGCGAGCAAACCAAGAATCGCAAATAGAATCGCGGCAACAATATGCACAGTGCGCATGGGCACTGCGCGGGTGATGCGGTCACCGAGCAGCACTGCGGGTGCGTTAGCCAGCATCATTCCGGCTGTTGTCCCCATCACAACAGCCCAGAGAGACGAATACTGCGCGGCAAGCGCCACCGTCGCGAACTGCGTCTTATCACCCATCTCTGCCAAGAAAAAGGCAACGACGGTCGTTAAAAAAATACCACCCTTAGGAGCAGCATCCGTGTCATCGAGCTTGTCTGGAATCAAGATCCAAACTGCCATACCTAAAAACGAAACACCCAACACCCAGCGCATCACTGAGGGTCCAAACCAGTGCATGAGCCACGAGCCAAGCGCCCCCGCCACAGCATGATTCAAGAGCGTCGCGACAAAAATACCCAAAATGATCGGTACAGGCTTGCGATAACGTGCTGCCAACACTAAAGAAAGCAGCTGGGTTTTGTCGCCCATTTCGGCAAGGGCCACAATCCCCGTTGACATCAAAAAGGCTTCAATCATAAAAATCGATCAAGTATTCGGCGACTATTCTTATCGAGTTGCAGCATGTCGGCCAAATAAAAACGCATCCCGTGACTATCCGTAATAATCAAAGCTGCACTGGCTAAGCGCCGAATATCCTCTTCCCCCTTGAGCACGAACCTCGTGGTTCCGCGATCGGTCACAACATCCCACGTACTCGGCGTCGAATAGGTCGACACGTTGGCAATACTCAAAATAGTTGGCATCACTTCACGCGACGCGATCTCCTCCAAAATCAGACTGCGGACATCCTCTGTGAGCTCCTCTAAGTGGTCGATCCAAACAAGCTCCTTGCCTTGAACACCCACAAGTGCAACGTAATCGTCGGGTGCGTGCACCGGAAAAGCACGAACCGGCAACACGCCTTCATGCACTACTCCATCGGAAAGAGTAAGAACCAAGCGACCTGCTTGATTACGCGTCAACTGGAAATCCATCAGACTTTACCCCCAGATCCAGGACTCTCAAGGGGGGGCTCTGCATCGACTTGGCGGGTCTGGGCTTCATAAAGATCGTAGTAAGCACCGCCTCTGGCCATCAAGTCTTCGTGATTTCCAATTTCTACAATTGCGCCGCGGTCTAGCACGACGAGCCTGTCGGCTTTGCGTAGCGTGCTTAGCCTGTGTGCAATCGCAATCGTCGTTCGGCCTTGTATGAGATTGTCGAGTGCCTCTTGAATTTCCATTTCAGTTGTGGTGTCGACCGAGGAGGTTGCCTCATCCAAAATGAGGATCCGTGGATCAATTAGCAGCGCACGTGCGATCGAGATACGCTGGCGCTCACCACCAGACAACGCCTGTCCACGCTCCCCCACCAACGAGTCATAGCCTTGCGGTAGACGCAAAATAAAGTCATGCGCACGTGCGGCACGTGCGGCAGCGATGATCTCCTCGCGGGAGGCCTCGGGCTTGCCATACGCAATGTTTTCCGCAATCGTACCGAAGAACAAGAACGGCTCTTGCAAAACAAGACCAATGTTGCGGCGGTAAGAATTCAAGGAATAAGAACGAATATCCACTCCGTCAACTCGAATACCACCTTCAGTCACATCATAAAAACGACAGATCAAATTCACTAGCGAACTCTTACCCGAACCGCTATGTCCGACTAAACCAATCATCTCTCCAGCACCAATATCGAGACTGACGTTCTTGAGCACACTGCGACTTCCATAGCGAAATCCAATATTACGAATTTCGATCTTGCCCTCCATACGCTCTAGCGGGACTGGACGCTGCGCGTCCGGGACGCTGGATACGTGATCGAGAATATCGAAAATGCGCTTTGCGCCCGCTGCGGCCTGTTGGGTGTGGGAAACGATACGACTCATTGAGTCAAGTCGCGTATAAAAGCGTGCAATGTACGCGAGGAAGGCGGCAAGCACACCAACTGTGATAGCGCTTGACGCCACTTGCGAAATACCAAAGATCCACACAACCAACAAACCCACTTCCGTCAGCAGCGTCACCGTCGGTGCAAAAAGCGCCCAAACTTTGTTGATGCGATCATTCACAGTTAAGTAGCGATCATTGGCTTCACGAAAACGTCCAACTTCTCGATTCTCTTGTGCAAAGGCTTTCACCACACGAATCCCTGGGATCGTATCCGCGAGCACATTGGTCAATTCGCTCCAAGACCTATCTACCTTCTCAAAGCCGAAGCGCAAGCGATCCCGGACTAGGTGAATCAGCCAGATAATTAAAGGCAAAGGAATCAGCGTGGTCATAGCCAACCACGGATCAATCGAAATCAAAATGACGGCTGTCATGACGATCATGAGCACATCATTTAAGAAGTCGAGCAAATGGAGGGATAAAAATAAATTGATGCGATCCGTCTCTGCACCAATCCGCGCCATCAAGTCGCCGGTACGTTTTCCACCGAAATACTGTAGGGACAACGTCTGTAAGTGCCTGAAGGTTGTAGTGCGTAGATCGGCGCCGATACGTTCGCTCACCCACGCTAATAAATAAGTGCGAGCCCAGCCAAGTAACCAGGCCAGTAATGCAGCAACGACAACACCCGTCAAATAAAACGCGACCAAGTCATAATCGATCGGCTTGCCGTTTTGAAACGGAATCAAGACGTCGTCCATTAACGGCATGGTTAGGTACGGCGGAACGAGCGTTGCCGCAGTGGACAGCAACGTCAGAATCAAACCAACAATCAGTGCGCCACGGTAGGGTGCGGCAAATCGCGCAAGTCGCAGGAGCGCCCAGGTATCGGTAGGGCCGACCGGGTCATCGTCACACACGGCGCACTCGTCTTGATCCGGCGCATAAGGCGTGCCACACGTCGGACAGGAAGCTGCATCGACCACAACAGCAGCATCGGGGTTCACCAGCTTTTGCTGCACAAAACCGAAGGAATCGGTGAGTCGGCTCACGGCAGGCGCCATGCCCAAAGTATGTCGCCAAGCGGCGAGTCGATGTCCTTCCTTAAAAAGTTCGATTGTGCCAACACCAGCGTGATCGCGATGTTGCAGAGTGTGGCCTGCCGATATGTTCCAAGTGAGCCAGTCCACGCCGTTCGGTGCTCGTGACAGGAGGCGTCGTGACGTCAGTACGATGGCGCCTGTAGTGAAATAAAGCTTCTCGTCCAGATCGGGCTCTAGCCAGGCTAATACTTGCTCATCGGGCTCGAGCAAAGCCCTTGCGGCGCTAGACCAGCCACTTGGCAACGTTAAGTTGAGCGGGGACTCTGCAGTTGAGAGTGGCGTCATGTCAGCGGCTCGGTATGCCCAGGCTCAAAGACCACCCACTTCAACAAAAAGCGGTTCATCGGATGAATTTGGCTAGCTCGGATTATCATTAAACAGCGCAAGTATAACGACCAACCCGCAACCTAGAGACTGACCGAGCCTAGCTAATTGCACCAAGCCATGTTTTTACTGCGATAATGAGACAAAGCCGCAATTGCTGCGGCGCAGCATCGCTTATTATTTCACCATGAGTCAACGCCACATTACGATCCAGCGTCTGGTTAACCTAAAAGGGCCAAACATCTGGACCTATCGGCCCGTTCTCGAGGCATGGATCGATTTCGGCGAACTAATCAAGCTATCACCACAACGCCTCGACGAGACCTATGCGCGTCTAAGAGAGGCACTACCGACCTTGCTAAGCCCAGGTGCAGGCATCGAAGCGTCGAAAGGCTTTGCCAAGCTGTTTGAAAATGGTCAGTGGACCCCTGCGACGGTTGAACACGTTACGCTTGCCTTACAACAGCTCGCAGGCCTCCCGGGCGGCTTCGGTGAGACTCGAGCGACCGACACGCCTGGTTTGTTTAAGGTCGTTGTGCGCGCCTGGCATGAGATCGTCACGCACAAAGCGCTTGAGTCATCTATCGCGCTAATTTGCGGTGCAGTCGATGGGTCCGTCCCTCCGGTTGGGCCCTTCGTGGATACATTACACACGCTTAGAATCAAGCATTGCTTGGGGCCGAGCACGGCCTGTATTGTCGACGCCGCAGATGACCGTGACATCCCAGCCATCAGGCTCAGTGCCGGCAATCTGCTGCAATTAGGGTATGGCATCAACCAGCGCCGTATCTGGACCGCAGAAACCGACAATACCGGTGCGATTGCTGAGACCATCTCACGCGATAAGGATTTGACGAAATCGCTTTTGCAATCTTGTGGCGTACCTGTACCAGTCGGTCAAGCGGTCGACAGCGCCGCCCAAGCTTGGGAAGTCGCTCAAGAGCTAGGCTTACCCGTTGTCGTCAAACCGAGTGATGGCAATCATGGCCGAGGCGTTTTCACCAACTTGTCGACCCAAGCAGAAATTCTTGCCGCCTACCCCTTGGCCGAGCAAGAGGGCTCCGGTGTGCTTGTTGAGCGCTTCATTGCGGGCTTTGAACATCGCCTGCTCATCGTGGGGGGGAAACTCATTGCGGCTGCACGCGGGCAATATGCCTGTGTCACCGGCGATGGCAAAAGCGGCATCCGCACCTTAATTGAATCACAACTCAATGCAGACCCCTTACGCGGACGCGAAGAAGACCTTCCGCTCAATTACATCAAGCTCGACTCTGTTGTAGAGCTGGAAATCGCACGGCAAGGACTGTCTTGGGAATCTATTCCTGCGCTAGGGCAGACGGTCGTCATTCAGCGTAACGGTAATGTTGCCATTGACTGCACAGAGGAAGTGCATCCAGATATCGCGTCAACCGCTTGTACTGCTGCCCGTATTGTTGGTTTAGACATCGCCGGCATTGATCTCGTCGTCCAAGACATTTCCAAGCCACTTATCGAACAGCAAGGGGCGATTGTAGAGGTCAATGCGGGACCAGGTTTACTCATGCATTTAAAACCGGCAGTCGGCCAGGCACGCCAAGTCGGTCGCGATATCGTTGGCTATACCTTTCCCCCTGGTGACATGGCTCGCGTGCCGGTGGTCGGCATTACCGGCACCTACGGCAAAAGCATGGTGGGGAAAATTCTCTATCACCTCTTATGTCTGCATGGATGGAATACAGGCTTGTCCACCACAGAGGGGTTGTTCGTGCAGCGGCGCAAGCTTCACGCCGGCAACAGTGCCAACCACGAAAACGCGAGACGTGTGTTACTCAACCGTGAAGTGCAAGCAGTCGTGCTAGAAAACGGCGCAAAGCAAATTCTGAGCGAAGGCCTGACCTACGAGCGTTGCGAAGTCGGCATCATCACCAATATTGACTGGGACCAGGACTTATCTGAGTTCAATATCCACTCACCTCTTGAGCGCAGTGACGTCTACCGCACACAGATGGATGTGGTCTTGCCCTCAGGCATGGCGGTTCTTCTGGCCGATGATCCGAAATTGCTTGCGTTAGCCCAGTACTGCGATGGACAAGTCACACTGTTTAGCAAATCTGCGGCGACACCCACCCTGGTGGAACATGTTGCCGCCGGTCACAGAGGGGTGTTTATCGATCACGGACAACTTGTCATGGCCGAGGGTGCTCGACGCTATAACCTCTGCAATGTGTCGGCGATCGGATGTACCGAACAAGCTCGAAATCATCAACAAATCTGTAATGTTCTGGCTGCTGCTGCGGCGGCTTGGGCACTCGGTGTTTCGCTTGAACTAATCGAAGCTGGACTCTTGAGCTTTGATCCAAATACAGCCCTCCCTTCATGATCAATTGCCCTCACTGCGCTAATATTCTGCCATTGCGGTGAGCATCGTTTTTCCACAGGAAAATAAATGGAAGTTTCTCGTATTCGTGCGTTGCGTGGCCCTAATTTGTGGAGTAAACATACTGCGATCGAAGCGGTCGTTACCTGCGTCGGTCCAGAAGCCGATCTCGACCAGATCCCCGAATTTGTCACGCGTCTACGCGCACGCTTCCCAGACGTTAAACCCTTGCGGCCCTTTGGCCATAAAGAGCCGATCAGCGTCGCACACGCTCTGGAAGCCGTCGGCTTAGGCCTGCAAGCTGCCGCTGGTTGCCCCGTTGCGTTCGGGCGAACGATTGCGACACCTGAACCGGGTGTTTACCAAATTGTGTTTCAGTACACCGAAGAACCTGTGGGCCGTCTAGCGATGGATCTAGCCGAGGCTCTTTGCCTGGCCGCCCTAAGCGACGAACCCTTTGACATCAAACTCGCCTTGTCCAAACTACGCGAACTCGATGAGGATGTGCGTCTTGGGCCCAGCACCGGCTCAATCGTTGACGCGGCGCTTGCGCGTGGTGTGCCCTATCGCCGCCTAACAGAAGGTAGTCTTGTGCAGTTCGGTTGGGGTAGTAAACAGCGACGCATTCAAGCGGCAGAGACAAGCAATACCAGTGCGATCGCTGAAGCGATCGCGCAAGATAAAGATCTGACGAAGATGCTCCTTGAGGCTGCGGGCGTTCCTGTGCCAACAGGCTTCGTGGTATCTGACGAAGAGCGCGCTTGGGAAATCGCAAACAGAATTGGACTACCCGTTGTAGTTAAACCGCGGGATGGCAATCAGGGCAAAGGTGTTGCAGTCAACATCGAGACAAGGGACCAGCTAGCAAAAGCCTTTGGCGTGGCAAGCGAGATCAGTCGCGATGTAATTGTGGAGCAATACATTCCAGGTCACGACTTCCGGATGCTCGTGATTGGCAACAAATTAATCGCTGCAGCACGTAGAGACCCTCCAAATGTCATTGGTGACGGCGTACACACAATTGCACAACTCGTGGAGCAAGTAAATCAGGACCCCTTGCGCGGCGACGGTCACGCGACAGCGCTCACCAAAATTCGCTTTGACGATATCGCGATTGCGACGCTGGCTAACCAAGGTTTGACCTCCCAATCCGTCCCTGAGAAAGGTAGCCGGATTCTGTTGCGTAACAACGCAAACCTAAGTACGGGTGGAAGCGCGACAGATGTCACCGACGAGGTACATCCAGAATTAGCGGCACGCATTGTCACGGCAGCGCAAATGGTGGGCCTCGACATCGCTGGAGTCGACCTGGTGGCTGAAACCGTCGCTAAACCAATGGAAGAGCAACGCGCCGGTATCGTTGAGATCAATGCGGCACCTGGCTTGCGTATGCACTTAAGCCCCTCTTTTGGTAAGGCACGTCCCGTGGGCGAGGCGATCGTCTCAACCATGTTCAGCGACGGCGACAATGCACGCATACCAGTGGTAGCCGTGACAGGAACGAATGGCAAAACGACCACTGTACGGCTGACAGCCCATTTACTCAGAACAAGCGGCAAACGCACTGGCATGACAAACTCTGATGGCGTCTATATTGAACAACGCTGCATCGACACTGGGGATTGCAGTGGGCCACGCAGTGCCCGTAACGTACTAATGCATCCAGATGTCGATGCCGCAGTATTGGAAACTGCGCGTGGAGGCATCTTGCGCGAAGGCCTCGCTTTTGATCAATGCGATGTCGCGATCGTCACGAACATTGGCATCGGCGATCACCTCGGGATGAACTTCATCAACACCACAGACGGGATTGCTCTCGTGAAGCGCGTCATCGTTCAGAACGTTGCACCGCATGGCAGTGCCGTGCTCAATGCTGCAGACCCAATGGTTGTGGGGATGACGGACGCGTGCCCGGGCTCGGTCACCTTCTTCTCACACGACAAGCTATTACCTGCTTTGAACACGCATCGCGCCCAAGGTAAGCGTGTCGTGTTTGTTGATGGAGAGCACATCGTCTGCAGCGAGGCCGGCAAAGAGCACCGAATTCCTCTGAAAGCCATCCCACTAACACGAAACGGTACGATCACGTTTCAAACAGAAAATGCGATGGCGTCTATCGCTGCAGCTTGGGCACTCGGGCTGGACTGGAGCATCATTGAAATGGGCTTAGCCACTTTTGTGAATGACGCCCAAACCGCCCCCGGACGCTTCAATGTCTTTGACTACCGTGGTGCAACGGTCATCGCCGACTATGGCCATAACCCCGATGCGATTCTGGCACTTATCCAAGCGATCGAAACCATCCCCGCAAACAAACGTATGGTTGTCATTAGCGGCGCAGGAGATCGTCGCGATGAAGACATCATCCAGCAAACGGAAATCCTAGGACAAGCCTTCGATCAAGCGATTCTTTATCAAGACCAGTGCCAGCGCGGACGCGAAGACGGTGAGGTATTGGCGCTGCTGCAGTTGGGCCTGAAAAACGCGACGCGCACAAAGGAAATCATAGAGATCCGTGGCGAGTTTATTGCCATTGATACGGCGCTAGCAAAAATGCAGCCAGGGCACCTCTGTTTGATACTAGTGGACCAAGTGCAAGAAGCACTTGATCACCTAGCCAAACGTATCGCTGAAGCCTAGCTCTTACTTTTCTCGTTTGCGCCAGTTGGTGCAAACGGGAAAGCGGAAAATAAATTTTTACTTTGCTCCACATAACTATTCATCATGTTTTGCAAGGCAGGCGTTTGAGCAGTCATTAATTGCGTCCAAGCCTCGGGCGAGAATTGATTCGCGCCACCATAAAGACCTTTTGACTGCTCACTCATTCGGTCTTGCACCTCCATAAAGACTTGGATGTTTTTCTCGAGATACGAGCCCATCATCCCTTGCATGGCGTGGCCATAAAAGCGAATCACTTGGGCAAGCATCGTTGAAGAAAACATTGGTACGCCACCGCTTTCTTCTTCCAGAATAATCTGCAACAAAATGCTGCGTGTGAGGTCTTCAGCAGACTTCGCATCGACTACTTTGAATGATTCGTTCTCGAGTACCAATTGCTTGACATCAGCCAAGGTAATGTAGGTGCTCGTTTGTGTATCGTACAACCGACGGTTGGGATACTTCTTAATCAACCGCACGGTTGCATCTGCTGCTTCAGTCATTACATTCCCCAATACTTGTTTTAATTTTAACTACAGTGGGCTTAGCCCATATGCAAACCACCATTTAACGAGAAGTCTGCACCGGTGGAAAAGCCCGATTCTTCCGAGGCGATCCACGCCACAATCGATGCGATTTCTTCAGGACGTCCCAAACGCTTGACCGGGATGGTCGACACGATTTTTTCAAGCACATCCGGCCGAATCGCACGAACCATATCGGTCCCGATATAGCCAGGCGATACGGTATTCACCGTCACGCCCTTGCTGGCAACCTCAAGGGCCAAAGACATTGTAAAACCATGGATGCCTGCTTTTGCTGTCGCGTAATTACACTGACCAAACTGGCCCTTTTGCCCGTTCACAGAGCTGATATTGACGATGCGACCAAAACCGCGATCAGCCATCCCATCAATGACTTGTTTCGTCACATTGAACAAACTATTCAAGTTTGTATCCATCACGGCGCGCCAATCGTCCGCCGTCATTTTACGAAACACACCGTCACGCGTGATACCTGCGTTGTTTACCAAGACATCCACCGGACCATGCTCGTCGCGCACCTTTTTGAAGGCCGCAGAGCAGGAGTCCCAATCCGAGACGTTACCCACCGATGCGAAAAACGTGTAACCCAAGGCTGCCTGCTCATCAATCCACTGCTGATGATCACGGCTAGGGCCGCAACCAGCGATCACAGTCATTCCTTCTTTCGACAATCTTTGACAAATTGCGGTACCGATGCCACCCATACCGCCAGTTACGTAAGCAATCTTTGTACTCATCGTCTTCTCCCTTTGCCGAATTTATCGGCTTGGCACCACACTAAACTGCTCTAACCTTTACATAGGACCCAGGCGCTGCCTCGATCACCTTGTGCTGAGTATTTCCCAAGGACTTGGCCGTTTTGATCTTCTTGCCGCTATGCGCGGCCAACCATTCGTACCAATCCGGCCACCAACTTCCTGGTACTTCAGCAGCCTGCGCTTCCCACTTCGCTGGATCGGTGTGCGAGGCCTTATCACTAGCGACCCAATAATTGCGCTTTTTCTTAGCAGGCGGATTGATCACTCCTGCGATATGGCCAGATGCACCGAGCACAAAACGGTTATCGCCTGAGAACAAAGACATCGAGGCGAAGGCCGAGCGCCAGGGAACAATATGATCTTCCCGCGACGCATAAATATAGGTGGGCATATTCAGCTTGCGTAGATCGATGCGCTCTCCACAACAAGTCAGCTTATTTGGTAAGCGCAACTTGTTTTCGAGGTAGGTATTACGGAAATACCAAGTGAAGAAGGGCCCGGGCAAATTCGTGCTATCGCCGTTCCAGAACAACAGGTCAAACGCTGCAGGCGTTTCACCTTTCAAATAGTTGGAAACCACATAGTTCCACACCAATTCATTCGGACGTAAAAATGAGAATGTTGCGCCGAGCTCACGCGCAGACATCAAGCCGCCTTGACCAATTTGCTGCTCGCGCAACTTGGCATGTTGCTCATCGACAAAGACGCCGAGTGCCCCAGTGTCTTTAAAATCAACCATTGAAGTCAGCATGGTTAAAGCGGCGACCGGTTGTTCGCCACGCGCTGCGGCGACTGCCAGCGCTGTGGCCAATACCGTCCCCCCGACGCAAAAGCCCAGCGCATTGATCTGCTTTTGACCGGAGATTTCACGCGTCACGTCAATGGCTTTGAGAACGCCCTCTTCTAAATAATCATCCCATGTTGCGCGATCGATACCATCCTTGTCTTGCTCTAAGGGATTGCGCCAGGACACCAGAAATACCGTAAAGCCTTGCTCTACCGCATGACGAACGAACGAGTTCTCGGGCTGGAGATCTAAAATGTAAAACTTGTTGATGCAGGGTGGTACCAACAGGATCGGACGCTGAAATACAGTGGCGGTGGATGGTGCGTATTGAATCAGTTGAAAGAACCGATTCTGAAACACCACGGCACCCTGAGTCGTCGCGACGTTCTCACCAACCTGAAACTTTGTTTCATCGGTCTGAGTGATACGCCCCCGCTGCACATCTGATAACAAATTCTTTAAGCCTGCGACTAAGCTTTCGCCACCCGAATCGACTAAAGCAGCCTGCGCGTCAGGATTTGTGGCAAAAAAATTAGCGGGAGATAACGCATCGACCCACTGCATAACTGAAAACTGCAAACGGTCCTTCACGTCAGGCGTCACATCAGAAGCCTCGACCATTTTGCCCATGGCATTCGCCGACAAAAGGTACAAATGCGCCATCATCAAATGCGCGGGACTACTCGCCCAAGCGGGTGCAGCAAAGCGTCGGTCTTTAATTGGAGCCAAATGACCGGTCGCAGCATCCTGGGAGAGTTGTTGCCAGCCTTGCATAAAGTCTTGCTGGATTTTTGTGAGTGTCTCGGAGGGCACCCCGGTTGGGATTTGCCAACCTTCTGGGAAAGGAAAGTTCAATTCAAAATCCTATGGGACGGTTTTGACTTCATTTTGCAGCGCAATAAGAATCGTGCGCTGCAATATGATGATTGTCAATGGGGTTATTTGCTTAGCCAAGCCAAACAAGTGTCGCCATACGTCCCGTCTGGCGATCCCGTCGATAAGAAAAGAATTTCTTAGCCCCATCGAGAGTCTGATCTGTCACAGTGCAACAGTCAGACCTCTCGACCTGCTGGATGCCTAGACGTAATAATCGTCGCTCAGCCAAACCCGCTAAATCGGCACGCCATTTGCCGAGCTCGACCGGATCAACCACAAAAAGGCCTGTACTAGGATCCCCATCCTGCCCAAAAGCGAGCCGCACATCCTCGCCCACCTGAAACGCACGAGCACCGATGCCAGGACCGATCCATGCGCGCCAGTTACAAACGCCGCTGCGGCCCAGTATCTGGCGCTTACGCAGCAGTTGTCCAAACATTGCTTCGAGTACGCCGCCCGCCAAGCCTTTCCAGCCAGCATGGGCTGCTCCCACAACGCTCCCTGCGTCATCTGCGATCACAACAGATAGGCAATCCGCAGTTAGCACCGCAAGAACGCGTCCTGGTTGTGAGGTCACGCTCGCATCGGCACGAGGTGCTGCGCCCTGCTCCTGGCATTGCGCGGGATCATCGGCATCAATCACCCGAATGCCATGCACCTGATTAAGCCAGACGGGATCCGCCGGTAACAATCCCCGCAGGATCTGTCGGTTTTTATGAACAACTTCTGGGATATCTCCTGCACCCAAGCCTAGGTTAAAGTTTTCATAAGGTGCACTACCCACTCCGCCTGCCCTTGTGGTGCAAAACATTTGCACACCCATCCACGGCGTATGTGGCAACACAAGCTGCAAGTCTGGCGCTACTTTTATTTCCACTGGATCCCCTCTAACACCTTACGCATATCCTCTGGGACCGGCGCAACAAACGACACCTCAGTATCAGTACTCGGGTCATCAAAACGCAAGCGATGCGCATGCAGCATTTGCCGCTGTGCGTCACCGAGCACTCGCCCACCATACTGGGTATCGCCAAGTAAAGGATGCCCAAGGCTCGCCAAGTGCACACGAATCTGGTGCGTGCGACCTGTCTCCAAGCGACAACTCACCTCTGAAATATTGGAGTCCATATATTGGCCACCGCGTAACAAGCTGTAGTGCGTAATAGCCGCTTTGGGAGCATTGGGTCGCTCGACCGACATACGCACTGGCACACGCGGATCACGTCCGATGGGGCGATCCACGGTTCCTGCGCTCAACATGCGGCCGTGCGCCAAGGCCAGATACTCTCGCCCCATGGTGCGGGCCTGTAATTGCCGAACCAAATGCGTCTGAGCCACCTCGTTGCGGGCAACAACGAGCAAACCCGAGGTGTCTTTATCTAGTCGGTGCACGATACCCGCGCGGGCTACATGCGCAAGCTCTGGGTACCGGTAAAGCAAGCCATTTAGCAGCGTCCCACCCCAGTTACCGGCGCCAGGGTGCGTCACTAGGCCGACCGGCTTGTTCACGACCACCCAATCCATGCTCTCGCCCACAACCTCAAAATCGATCTGCTCGGGCGTAAATGCTTGATCCTCAGGGGACTCCTGCTCATAGACGGTAATCACATCGTCCTCATGCAGGGTCTGGCGAATCTTGGCAGGTTTACCGTTTACCAGCACATGGCCACGCTCAATCCAAGTTTGCAAGCGACTACGGGAATGGCGCGGAACGAGCTGCGCCAAGACCTTATCCAGCCGCTCCAGCGCTTGGTTATCCGTGACTTGAAATAACTGCGGTTCATCGTCGGGCAGCACATCATCAGAAATAGGCGTATCAGGCATTGGGACTCGTCTTATAATCAGCAGAGAATGCTAACACCAAGGATCATTTTGTGATGGGTCTGCCCACTTTTTCTTTGCTCTGGACCTCCCGAGCCACCACCTTACTCAGCCGCCTGTTGTTGGTATTTGCTGTGGTGGCGCTAGCAGGCTGCGGCTCGACGCAGCCCGAATATGATCCCACCGCCAACTGGAATGCCGAGCGCCTATTCCAAGACGGTAAGACTGAAATGAATGCGGCAAACTGGCGCGTCGCTAAAGAACGCTTTTTAGCGATCGAATCCCGCTTCCCCTTTGGTGTTTACGCGCAACAGTCACTTATCAACTTGGCTTACTGTTACTGGAAAGACAAAGAACCCGAACTTGCGCTAGCAACCCTTGGCAGATTTCAGCAACAATATCCTGGCAGTCCAGTGACAGACTACGCACTGTATCTCAAGGGGCTGATCAACTTCACACCTCCAAGTGCCGTTTTCTCATCGATTACTGGTCAGAGGCCTGGCGAACGCGACCCCCGTGCGTTGCGTCAATCGTATACGTCATTTAACGAACTCATCACCCTCTTCCCCGACAGCCGCTATACACCTGATGCACGCAAGCGTATGGTGTGGCTTGTGGCGACGATGGCAGAAAACGAAGCTGCTGTCGCACGTTACTACTACGAACGTTACGCTTACGTCGCTGCGATCAACCGAGCACAAACAGTAATCACAGACTTTCAAGGTGTACCGTCAGCCGAGGTTGCGCTCTATGTGATGATGAAGTCTTACGAAAAGCTGGGTATGAAAGACATGCGTGACGACACGGAGCGTGTTTTGTTGCAAAACTTTCCCAAAACCAAACTAATTAGCGAAGGCTTCCCCGATCGCTACAGCATCTGGAATCCTCTACGCCTGTTTTAAGGTCAAGAACTCAACGGCTTCTTCAAGCACGCGGGTACGCGCAAACGGCGGCAACCCGCGCCAGAGTTGCTTGCCATAAGGTTTATCGACTAAGCGCGTGTCCCCAACCATCAAGACCCCCCAATCCGTTTCACTACGAATTAAACGTCCTGCACCTTGCTTGAGCGCAATGGCCGCCTCGGGTAGTTGGTATTCCATAAAGGGGTTTCCCCCACGACTGCGACATGCGCGTAAGCGCGCCTCAAGCACCGGATCATCCGGCGGTGCAAACGGCAGTTTATCGATGGCAACCAACGTCAGACGATCACCCGCCACATCGATGCCTTCCCAAAAACTTGCGCTACCCACCAACACAGCATGGTCGAGTGTTCGAAATCTCTCTAGTAAATCGCGGCGGGTGCCATTACCCTGGCGCATGATCGGCCAGCTCAAGCCCATGCGATCATAGGCGTCAGCCAACAAGGCCGCGACGCGCTCGACCGCTCGCAACGTCGTACATAAAACTAACGCACCACCTTGGCTCGCCTGAATCAGTGGCATCAGTTGCTCAACGAAGGCAGGCAAGAACTCTGACGACTGTGGTACAGGCAGACTTTGCGGCACGAACAGCATCGCCTGCTTGGCATAGTCGAAGGGAGACTCCATACGTACCGTCTCGGCATTCTGCAAACCCAGTCGCTCGGTGAAGTGAGAAAAGTCACCATGCACCGACAGCGTCGCCGAGGTAAAAATCCATGCCTGCCCCCCTTGCCGATAGCGAGAGAAGGCCTCCGCCACAGACAAAGGCGCTGCATGCAGCCGCACATGATGCAGACCCAACTCAACCCAGCGAACGATTTGATGCAGATCTTGCGCATCAGAGCGCAAGCCTCTTGCGGGTTGCCCCCACTCGGCTAGTCGCTCAGACAACTCACGTGCCGTGCGCGCAGCCGTCGCAAGATCGGGATGCTTCTCTTCAACACTTGCGAGCAACTGCCCCACTGCATCAAGCGAGGTCTGCAACGCCTTTCGGGCAATATCAAACGCAGCGGGCTCAGGGAACGCCTCGAACGTCACACGGCGCGAAGGCATGTTCTCCAGCGCAGCACAACTAAGGCGCAACTCACGTGTTGCTTGTTCGAGCGCCCGTGCTTGCTCAGACCAGTTCGTAAGCTCGCGTGCATGGGCTAAGCCTGCCGTCTCAATCAAGCGCCCCAAATCAAGCAATTGATGCGTCGATACGCTCGAGCCTAAGAAACGTGTCGCCGTATCGGGCAACTGATGGGCTTCATCAAACACAACCGTGTCGGCCGCAGGCAATAGATCGGTAACCCCCTCTTCGCGCAGCATGAGGTCTGCCATGAATAAGGCGTGGTTGATCACAACTACATCGGCCTCCTGCGCCTGTCGACGCGCCTTCAATACAAAACAATCGCGCACATTCGGACAATCTTGCCCCAGGCAGTTCTCGCGCGTCGAGGTCACACGTTGCCAGATTTCCGCATCCTCAGGAACGGTCGGCAAATCCGCTCGATCTCCC
Source organism: Zwartia hollandica (assembly GCF_019923725.1). Classification (GTDB taxonomy): domain Bacteria; phylum Pseudomonadota; class Gammaproteobacteria; order Burkholderiales; family Burkholderiaceae_B; genus Zwartia; species Zwartia hollandica. The sequence continues at coordinate 108,386 of NZ_JAHXRI010000025.1, read as the reverse complement.
GTGGCACTTTGTTGGGCAAAGGTCTGGATGTTACGTAACTGATGCACTTCGCCACGGGATTTAAGGGCTCGGTCTTCTCCCTGAAGTCTCTCAAGGTGGTAATGACAAACATAATTACCCCGCCCTTTGAGCAAAGCAATCGTGGCCGGGATACTAAGCGCTTCGCGCACGCGGGGAAGATCTCGAGAAAACAATTGATCTTGTAAGGTTCGGGTGCCGGTTGACACTAACACCTTACCCCCGCCGAGTAACGCAGGAACGAGGTAGGCCCACGTCTTGCCCGTGCCAGTACCTGCCTCAGCAATTAGGGTAGAACGCTCTGCAATCGTGCGTTCAACGGCCTGCGCAAGCTCAATTTGTGTCGTCCGGACACGAAATCCTGGCGACATCGCCGCAAGCGGCCCATCTAGGGAAAAAATCTCAGAAATCAGGGGTTCTTGCATATCAAATACCAACGAAGCATGCCGGATCATACCGCCTGAACTGAGGACACTCTCGACATGTGGCAAAATCGTCCGTTTGTCGCCTTACAAGAAGCGTTTGATCAAATGAGTGATTTAAGTCTTACCACGTCAGACACCGAACTGCGCATCATTGCCCAGCTCGCAGAAGAGTTAAGTGTTCGTCCACAACAAGTGGCAGCCGTGATTGAGTTGCTGAAAGACGGCGCAACCGTGCCGTTTATTGCGCGCTATCGCAAAGAAGCAACTGGCGGGCTCGACGACACCGTGCTGCGCAACCTGGACACGCGTCTGCTCTACTTGCGCGATCTCGAGGACCGCCGCGCTGCAATTTTGAGCTCAATCACCGAACAAAATAAACTGACACCAGAACTCGAACTGGCCATCAAGCAAGCCGACACCAAACAGCGCCTAGAAGATCTCTATGCACCATTTAAGGTCAAGCGTCGCACTCGCGCACAAATCGCCCGAGAAGCGGGCCTAGAGCCTCTGGCAGACGGCATTCTGGCCGACTTGCAATGCGATCCGCTGACGCTTGCTGCACAATATTTGAATGCAGAGGCTGGCATCACGGAGCCTAAAGCTGCGCTCGATGGTGCCCGCGATATTCTGGCCGAGCGTTATGCAGAAAACGCCGATCTCTTGGCGGACATGCGCAATCATCTCTGGACACAAGGTTATCTGTATTCAAAAGTCGCTGATGGCAAGGAAGCCGAAGGCGCAAACTTTCGTGACTGGTTTGACTTTAATGAACCGCTTCGCACCCTCCCCTCGCATCGTATTCTTGCCATGTTACGCGGACGTCAACAAGGTGCGCTTGAGCTGCGTATTGGAATAGAAGCGTCGCAAGACATACTGGTACCGCACCCTTGTGTAGAACGGGTAGCACGGTTCTTAGAGCTTGGTAAAGGCTTGTTTGATGCTGCCCCAACACCACGCGCGAAGTGGCTCGCAGATATTGCGCGCTGGACGTGGCGCGTGAAACTACTCACGATGTTCGAAACAGAAATGTTGACGCGCTTACGCGAAACGGCTGAAGCTGAAGCCATTCGCGTGTTTGCAGCCAACCTGAAGGATTTGCTGCTTGCCGCACCGGCGGGCCCTAAAGCTGTGCTTGGCTTGGATCCAGGTATTCGCACAGGCGTCAAAATTGCCGCGATCGACCACACTGGCAAGGTCGTTGAAACGGCCACCATCTATCCCTTTGAACCGCGTCGTGATCGCGTGGGTTCGCTAACGACGCTTGCCACAATCGCGCGTCGTCACAAGATTGAACTGGTCGCGATCGGCAACGGTACCGCCTCACGCGAAACGGAAAAGCTCGTTGCAGACCTCATGGCTGCGCAACCCGATTTAAAGCTGACACGTGTCGTGGTCTCAGAAGCTGGCGCCTCGGTCTATTCAGCATCTGAGTTGGCTGCACTTGAATTCCCCGATCTGGATGTGAGCTTGCGGGGTGCCGCCTCGATTGCGCGGCGCCTGCAAGATCCCCTCGCAGAACTCGTAAAGATCGAGCCGAAAGCGATTGGAGTCGGTCAGTATCAACACGACCTTAATCAGCGCGAGTTAGCACGTTCACTCGATGCGGTTGTCGAAGATTGCGTGAATGCTGTCGGCGTCGATGTAAACACCGCTTCTGCAGCGCTCTTGACGCGCGTATCAGGGCTTAACAGCACATTAGCCAAAAACATCGTCTCGTATCGCGATGCTAAAGGTGTGTTTCCAAATCGTAGCGCACTAAAAGAAGTCCCACGCTTCGGTGAAAAAGCCTTTGAACAAGCAGCAGGTTTTCTGAGAATTCCAAATGGTGACAATCCGCTAGACGCCTCCTCTGTGCACCCCGAAGCGTATCCAGTTGTCGAACGGATTTTGAAGAAAATTGCGGCCGACATGAAAGAAGTGATTGGCAATCGCGACAAGCTCAAAGGCTTATCGCCCTCGGAGTTCACCGATGAACGCTTCGGTGTGCCCACCGTGCGCGACATCTTACTTGAGCTCGAAAAACCTGGCCGCGACCCACGACCAGAGTTCACAACCGCGACTTTCAAAGAAGGCGTCGAAACACTCAACGACTTATTACCCGGTATGCTGCTTGAGGGCGTTGTCACCAACGTCGCAAACTTCGGCGCCTTTGTGGATATCGGCGTGCATCAAGATGGCCTAGTGCACATCTCGGCCCTTGCAGAAAAGTTCGTCTCTGATCCGCGCGATGTGGTGCGTGTTGGCCAGACCGTGAAAGTTCGCGTGCAGGAAGTCGATATTCCGCGCAAGCGTATTGCACTAACGATGCGTTTGAATGATGAGACACCACCCGCACGCAGCGCAGGTGGTGCGCCTGCTTCTAGCAATCGTTCTAGCGGCGGGCAATCTGCTAGCAAGCAAAACAAAGGCGCTGCACCAGAGCCGCTGGGCCAGGGTGCGATGGCTGCGGCGTTTGCGAAGTTGAAGCGGTAAGGGCTAAGCCACGGGGATCCGGAAAGAAAACTTGACGCCACCTGCGTCAAGATTTTCAAAGCGGATTGAACCAGCATGGATTTCAACGATATGCTGACTCAACCATAAACCAACGCCAGTGCCCTCAGATTTTGTAGTAGCAAACAAACTAAACACCTTGCGGATGACGCTTGGATGTACGCCCATGGCATTGTCAGAAACAGTGAATACCCAAGAACCTCTTTCAATCTGACTGATGACGCGTACCTTTAAATCCTTGCGACCCGTGGCATTGCAAGCGTCCATCGCATTTGCCAACAGGTTAGATATCACGCGCCGGATCAAACCATCGTCCAACATGGCTTTAGCGCCAGTTTGTGCGTGACACTCAAAATCGATCCCGGATTGTTTAATGCGGCTCGCGTAGAGCGACACGACGGTCTCGACCAGCGTATCTAGCTCGCAGAGCGTGCGCTCCTCGGCACGCTTGACAAACAACTTCTTCAGGCTCCCGATCAATTTGGCAGCCTCTTGATTTGCTTGCGTTAGCCGGTCGAGTATTGAAACAATTCTATCGGGACTCTGGTTTGCCAGCACGTATGACTTTGCAGACTCAGCGTCGAGTTGGATTCGAGCCAAAAACTGATTGAGTTCGTGCGATAGTCCACCCGCCAAGGCGCCTGTGTGCGTTAGAGCATCCGCATCCAGGAGGTTACGTACAAGTATCTCTTTCTCCTCAAGCAAAGATTCAAGACGAATCCTATCGGCGGCGGCACGCAAGGCAGCGGTGGAACAGTTCTGTAACCAATAATATAAAAGTGCGATATCGATACAAAAAAGGAGTGAAATCCTAATGCCACGTAACCATAAATCCGCAACATTTATAAATTTAGTACCCGCAGCATCGATCCCGGGAAGCATATACGCAAGGACGATCAAGGCCACAACATTAATAATGATCAGAGCTATGGAAAGCAGATATATCAAGTGCCCCAACAACATTCCAGACCGTTGTCGTACGCCATGAAGAATAAAAAAAATGATGGCTGCACAAAGCAAATAAAAAATTGTAGCGGTAGATAAACGGACAAGGCTGTCGATGCTCGTAGCAAAAAAATGGATAGGTGCAATGGACAGAAAAATAATGACTAGAAGCATAAGCAGATCGCGCCCCCATACAATGCTCTTGTCGATGAGGTTTCTGATTAATACGACCCTTAAGTAGATAGAGATACCAATGATGGTGCTGACGAAAACAAACGCTGGAGTGCCACCGACTTGTGTGCGATCGATAGCCTCGTTAATCTCAACAATGTCAAAAGCGAACAACCCGCCTCTCCCTGCATAAGCAAGAAAGGTTAGAACCAAAAGGGTTACAAAAATAGAATAAGACGCGTTTCGATCGTTCGGTGAGGTCGACACTACCAACACGAAGATCATGGCCATCGAAGCGGTAGCCAGTAGTATGTGTATCGGGATGAGATATTCATTCATACTAGAACGCTACACCGTATGTCAATGAATCTCAAGATAGACGCCGCGCGCAACCAGCACGAAGACTCAGGAACTAGTGTCGCGACTATTGGATAATTAACTCTTCGATCGTGGAGATTCATCTAATTTGCTAGCTGAGCGACGCTCAGCGGACTCGCTTAGAGCGATAAGTTCAGACAATGAACGCAAACGCAGTTTATACATCATCTCCGATTTGTACTCTTTGACTGTTGATAGCGCTACACCTAACTCATTGGCGAGCTCGGCATTGCCATATCCTTTAGTCATTAATTTGAATACCTCGCGCTCTCTGGGAGAGAGTACTTTTAGTTTTTGTTCAAACTCTACCTGCTTGATTAAATCACGCATCAATTGAGCGTCAAGCGCCAGTGCTTTCGATACGGCTGACAGCAGGTTTTCGCGACTAAACGGCTTAAGTAAAAATTCGATTGCTCCATTCGACATAGCCTTAACAGCTTCTGAAATGGTGCTTTCGCCACTAATAAAAATAATAGGCATTTGTCTGCCATGGCTCAGGAGCTTCTCTTGAAGATCCACACCGGACATTCCCGGCATGCGCACGTCCGTCACGAGTACCGCGGGGACAACGTTGGTGAAGTCATGCAAGAATTCCTGAGGGTTTGCATAAGCCTGCACTTTGTAACCAACGAAACGCAACACTTCACAAATACTGGTACGAAGCTCTTGATCGTCTTCTACAAGAAATACGCAGCCAGGATTTTGTGTGTCACCGGAGGGCCGATTTGTGGACTGCGGCATGGATAATCTTCCAGATAAGGTCATTTATCTACTGTCGAATGTAAGATCAGCTGAATCTCACAACACCCGATCATGCCAAAGTGCGCCGCTCAAAGATACCCTGCATTCGCAGGGAGAGCGCCTTCCCGAATCAGGTAGCCTCGGCAAGCGAGGCATGCGCAGCCTGCAGCAACGCGACATGTTCATCACGTCGCTGCGACGATTCATTATCCCGCTGGGCTGCGAGAAATTGCCCATCGAGCAGGATCGAAAATCCGAGCTCACCTTCCAATTTGATACAAGCATCCACGTCTGTCAGTTGGAACTTGCGCATGGCCGCCCCAGCCAACTTGGGATCTGCAAAGGCAACTGAACAAAAGAGCTCGGTCCCGTCCGCTGCCAAGAAGCGGAAACGGAACTGACCCGCCTCATCGCGAAAGCTCACAAAGCGTGCGGCTTTACCTGATTTAGCGGACTTACCAGCTGATTTACCTATCTGCTCTGAGGAAGCAGCAGCGCCCAAGGAACGCAAGCCAACCGCCTGACGTAACTCTTTGATAAACGGTGTCGCAATCGCACGCGCTTTGCGTGCACCCTCTTGCAGAATCTCTTCGATACGCGCAGGGTTAGACATTAAGTCTTGATAGTTCGCACGCATAGGACCAAGCTCTTGCTCGACGCGCTCGCATAAGCGCTGCTTGGCATCTCCCCAACCCAGTCCCGCTTCGAGCTCCTTGCGGAACGCAGCCGTTTCAGCGGGCTGTGCGAACGCTTTATAAATTAAATAGAGGTGTGATGCCTCCGCGTCTTTCGGCTCGCCCGGACCCCGCGAATCGGTCACGATGCGCGCAACAGCCGACTTTAAGGCTTTCGAACCGCCCTCAAAAAGAGGAACGGTGTTGTTGTAGCTTTTAGACATCTTGCGACCGTCTAAGCCTGGCAAGGTTGCAACATCCTCTGAGATCACTGCCTCCGGCAAGACAAAAAACTCTTTGCCCTGACCAAACAAGTGGTTGAACCGCTGAGCAATATCACGCGCCATCTCAAGGTGCTGTGTTTGATCGCGTCCGACCGGAACCTTGTGGGCGTTGAACATCAAAATGTCGGCAGCCATCAGGATAGGGTAAGAAAACAACCCCATCGTGATCCCATCGTCACCTTCCACGCCTTTGGCAGTATTTTGATCGACAGAGGCTTTATAGGCATGCGCCCGGTTCATCAAACCCTTGGCTGTGACGCAGGTCAGCATCCAGGACAGTTCGGGGATTTCTGGTACATCGGATTGACGATAAAACGTCACCCGTGCGGGGTCGAGTCCACACGCGAGCCAGGTGGCTGCAATCTCCAAGCGTGAGCGTGCAATCAAGTTCGCGTCTTCGCACTTGATCAACGCATGATAGTCCGCCAGAAAAAAGAAGGCATCCACCTTCACCTCGTTACTGGCCTGAATTGCTGGACGAATGGCGCCAACATAATTACCCAGGTGAGGTGTACCCGAGGTGGTAATACCAGTGAGAACGCGGGTATTCATGGCGTAAAAGCTCCGAGACTTGCTTAAAGACTAACGGTGTCGCGCTGTTCAGAGTCCAAATACTCTTTGGACTGCATTTCAAGAATACGGGAAACGGTGCGATGGAACTCGTTTGACATAGGACCCGAAGTGTAGAGCTCTTCGGGCTCGCACTCGGCCGACATCAATAGCTTTACCTTGTGATCGTAGAAGACATCAATCAACCAGGTGAAGCGCCGCGCCTCAGACGCGTGCTTAGGACCCATCTTCGGCACACCCGACAAGATGACTGCATGGAAACGGCTGGCGATTTCAAGGTAGTCGTTCTGCGAGCGAGGCCCACCACACAAGGTGGCAAAATCAAACCAGACCACACTGCCAGCACGTTTTTTGGCGGTGATCTCACGATGCTCAATCAACAGCACGGGATCTTGGGGTGGCGTATCGGACAGCTGCAGAAAAGCTTGCTCGAGCGCAGACTCTGCCGTCGCATCGAGCGGTGTGTGATAACACTTCACTTGTTCAAGTGTGCGACGACGATAGTCAATGCCAGCATCAACGTTCAGGATGTCCATGCGATCTTCAATCAACTCGATCGCTGGCAAAATCCGATCACGATGCAAACCATCGGGGTATAGCGTTGATGGTTCGTAATTGGACGTCATGACAAAAGACGTGCCGTATTCAAAAAACTTCAGCAGCAATCGGTACAAGATCATCGCGTCTGCGACATCTGATACGTGAAACTCATCAAAACAAATTAGGCGATAACGCTTTGATATACGTTTGGCGACTTCATCCAGTGGGTCCTGCCGCCCTTTGACTTCATCGAGCTGCCGATGCACGCTGCGCATGAACTCATGAAAGTGCAATCGCGTCTTACGCGTGACCGGGACAGTTGCATAAAACGCATCCATCAAAAAACTCTTGCCACGCCCGACCCCACCCCACAGATATACACCACGAGGCACTTCAGGACGTTTGATCAAGCGTTTAAGCGCACTAGACCGATCCCCTTTAAAGGCGATCCAGTCGTCAAAGTATTTTTGCAGGCGCTCAATGGCCGCGCGTTGCGCATGGTCTGGCTGATAACCACGTTCAGCCAGACTGCTCTCATAGTATTGAAGGACGTTCAAGAAAGCTTCAGAAGTTAAGCGCGCGTTTATCCACGGCCAAAGCCGCTTCTTTCATCGATTCCGACAAAGTAGGATGCGCATGACAAATACGAGCGATATCTTCAGCCGCACCACGGAACTCCATGATGGTGACAGCTTCTGCGATCAACTCGGATGCCATCGGGCCAATGATATGCACGCCTAGCACTTCGTCTGTCGCGGCATCAGCTAGGATCTTCACAAAACCTGTTGTGTCGCCCAGAGCGCGTGCGCGTCCATTCGCCAAGAAAGGGAAGCTACCAGCCTTATAAGCACGACCAGACGCTTTTAACTGTTGCTCGGTCTGACCGACCCACGAAATCTCAGGCGAGGTATAGATCACCCAAGGAATCGTGTTGAAGTTGACATGGCCGTGTTGCCCGCCGATACGCTCAGCAACCGCAACGCCCTCTTCCTCGGCCTTGTGGGCGAGCATGGGTCCACGTACCACATCACCCACTGCCCAAACGTTTGGCAAGTTGGTTTTGCAATCACCGTCAACGACAACAAAGCCGCGCTCATCGAGCTTTAAGCCAACCGAGTCAGGATTCAAGCCGCCGGTGTAAGGCACGCGACCGATCGATACGATTAGCTTATCAACCACCAACTTTTGCGCAGCACCCGCCGCATCGGTGTAGGGCACCGTCACTTGCTTGGCTGTCGACTTGATTTCACCGAGCTTGACGCCCATGTGAATCGACAGACCTTGCTTGGTGAAAATCTTGTGCGCCTCTTTTGCGACTTGCGTATCGACAGCAGCGAGAAACTCAGGCATCGCTTCGAGTACGGTCACTTCCGCACCGAGGCGGCGCCAGACGCTACCCATTTCCAAACCAATCACGCCCGCACCAATCACGCCGAGCTTCTTTGGTACTGCGCCGATATTCAGTGCGCCGTCGTTAGACAGAATCTGCTGTTCATCAAAAGGTGTGCCTGGCAATTCACGCGCAGACGAGCCCGTGGCGATCACCACATGCTTACCAACGAGGTCAGCGGTTGTCGTTCCTGACACTTTGATTGCCCAGCCGCCATCGACTTGGCCAGCAAAAGCGCCTTTGCCATGGAAGAAAGTGACTTTGTTCTTTTTGAACAAATACAAAATACCGTCGTTATTTTGCTTCACGACATCATTTTTGCGACCAACCATTTTGTCGAGCTTGAGCGACACACCTTTGACTTCGATGCCGTGTTCAGCAAAATGGTGATTCGCCTGCTCAAAGTGCTCGGACGACTGCAACAATGCTTTGGAAGGAATACAACCAACGTTCGTGCAAGTGCCACCAGGTGCAGGACCGCCATTGCCGTTTTGCCATGCATCAATACACGCGACCGACATGCCGAGCTGCGCTGCGCGAATCGCGGCGATATAGCCGCCAGGTCCTGCGCCAATAACGACTACATCAAATTGATTTGAAGACATAAGTATCCCAAGCTTAGATTTCGAGCAGCATGCGCTGTGGATCTTCGAGCGCTTCTTTCATCGCGACCAGACCCAACACAGCCTCGCGACCGTCGATAATGCGGTGGTCGTAAGACATTGCCAAATAGTTGATTGGACGAATCACAATCTGACCCTTCTCAACCACAGCACGCTCTTTCGTTGCATGCACACCCAAAATAGCCGACTGAGGTGGGTTGATAATCGGGGTCGACAACATTGAGCCGAACACACCGCCGTTCGAGATTGAGAACGTACCGCCAGTCATTTCTTCAATGCCCAACTTACCTTCACCGGCACGCTTACCGAAGTCAGCGATGGTCTTTTCAATTTCTGCAATTGAAAGTTGATCGGCATTGCGCAGGATCGGCACCACCAAACCACGTGGACTACCCACCGCGATGCCAATATCAAAGTAGCCGTGGTAGATGATGTCTTTGCCATCAACGGAGGCATTCAATACAGGGTAGCGCTTGAGCGCAGCAACGGCCGCTTTCACAAAGAATGACATGAAGCCGAGCTTCACACCGTGTTCTTTTTCGAACTTGTCTTTGTACAAATTGCGCAGATCAATCACGCCTTGCATGTTGACTTCGTTGAACGTCGTCAAGATCGCGTTGTCTTGCTGCGATTGCAGCAAACGCTCGGCGACGCGCGCACGCAAACGGCTCATCGGCACGCGCTGCTCTGGGCGACCATCCAGCGACTGGGTCATGGGCACACTTGGGTTTGCCAATGGCGCAGCTTTCGCAGCAGGCGCAGCGGGGGCAGTCGATGCACCGAGTGCATCGCCTTTGGTGATGCGGCCATCACGGCCTGTGCCAGTAACCGACGCTGCCGACATGCCCTTATCAGCCAGAATTTTTGAAGCGGCTGGCGAGGCGATTGCACCCGAGGCTGATGCTGGCGCTGGCGCTGCGGCGGGCGCTGCAGCAGCAGGAGCCGCTGCCGGTGCAGCAGCTGCGGGAGCAGCGGCGGCCTTGCCTTCCGTATCAATGCGTGCGAGAACTTCACCCGAGGTGACAAGGCTGCCATCGGCCTTGACGATTTCAGACAACACGCCTGAAGCAGGAGCAGGCACTTCAAGTACGACTTTATCCGTTTCAACTTCGATCAGAATTTCGTCTGCCTGAACGGCTTGGCCAGGTTGTTTTTTCCAGGTGAGCAGCGTCGCTTCGGACACCGATTCAGATAACTGCGGAACAACGACGTCAGTGATTGCCATTATATTTTTTTCCGTAATTGGATAGATTCGATTATTAAGATTATTTGGTCAGCATGAAGGACTTGAACTTACCGAAGGCTTGTTCAATCAGGGCCTTCTGTTGTTCAAGGTGCTTAGCCAAATAACCGACAGCGGGCGAAGCCGAAGCAACACGTCCCGCGTAACCGAGTTTTTGACCGCTCGACATATTCTGATAGAGGTGATGCTGCACGTAGAACCATGAGCCTTGGTTTTGTGGTTCATCTTGAACCCACACCACTTCGGTAGCCTTTGGATACTTGCGTAGTTCAGCCTCAAACGTTTTGTGAGCGAACGGGTATAACTGCTCCGCACGCACGATCGCAACCGTATTGTCCTTGCGCTCTTTGCGCGCATTGACCAGATCGTAGTAAACCTTGCCCGAGCAGACCAACACACGATTGACCGAAGCGGGATTGATCTTCTCATCGACTTCGCCAATGATCGGACGGAAACGACCGCTCGACAAGTCAGACATCGGTGAGCCCGCATCTTTGTTACGCAGGAGCGACTTAGGCGTCAAAATAACCAGCGGCTTGCGGAACTGACGCACCATCTGACGACGCAACAAATGGAAAATCTGCGCAGCGGAGGTTGGCTGAACAACCTGAATGTTGTTGTCTGCGCAAAGCTGCAAGAAACGCTCAATACGCGCCGACGAGTGCTCTGGGCCCTGACCTTCGTAGCCGTGAGGCAACATCATTGTGAGGCCAGACTGACGCCCCCACTTTGCCTCACCTGACACGATGAACTGATCGATCACAACTTGAGCGCCGTTTACAAAGTCGCCGAACTGCGCTTCCCAGATCGTCAAGGTATTTGGGTCTGCGCACGAATAACCGTACTCAAAGCCCAAGACCGCCTCTTCAGACAAGACCGAGTCAATCACGGTGAAGGGTGCCTGTCCTTCGCTTACGTTTTGCAAAGGAAGGTACGTGCCATCATTCCAGCGCTCACGATTCTGATCATGTAACACGGCATGGCGGTGGGTGAACGTGCCGCGACCAGAATCTTGGCCAGTGATGCGCACGGCATAGCCCGAAGCCACGAGCGTCGCAAACGCGAGGTGCTCGCCCATCCCCCAGTCAAGATTCTGTTCACCGCGCGCCATGGCGCGACGATCATTCAAAAGCTTGTTGACCAAGGAGTGCGGAGTGAAACCTTCAGGCACAGTTGTGAGCTTTTCACCAATCCGCTTGAGTTCAGCAGCAGGCACGGCCGTATCTGCCTGGTCCGTCCACTTTGCACTCAGGTAAGGTGTCCAGTCAATCGCGTACTTGCTCTTGTAGTTCGTCAGCACGGGTTCGATCGTACGACGACCGTCTTCCATGTAACGACGATAGTCCTTAACGAGCTGATCACCCTCGCCTGCCTGCAATACACCTTGCGCTGTCAGTTTGTCTGAATAGAACTGACGTGTGCCAGGATGCGCGCCAATACGCTTGTACATCAGCGGCTGTGTCAGGGATGGCGTATCTTGTTCGTTGTGACCAAGCTTGCGGAAGCAGACAATATCAACCACGACATCGCGACCAAACTGCATGCGGAAATCGAGCGCTAAACGCGTTGCAAAAACGACTGCCTCAGGATCATCGCCGTTCACGTGGAACACTGGCGCTTCGATCATTTTTGAAACGTCTGTGCAATAGATTGTCGAGCGGGTGTCACGTGGATCGGAGGTTGTAAAACCGATCTGGTTGTTAATCACCAGATGCACTGTGCCGCCCGTACCGTAGCCGCGTGTTTCAGCAAGGTTTAAGGTTTCCATCACAACACCTTGGCCTGCAAAGGCCGCATCACCGTGCACCAACACAGGCAATACTTGCTTGTAGCCATCGGCACCGCGGCGCTCTTGACGTGCGCGCACACTGCCTTCGACGACAGGGTTCACGATCTCAAGGTGTGAGGGGTTAAACGCCAATGACAAGTGCATGGGACCACCACGCGTCGACAAGTCACTGGAGAAACCGTTGTGGTATTTGACGTCGCCGTCGGTCAGTCCTTCAGCGTGATGACCTTCAAACTCGGCGAACAAATCACCAGGCATCTTGCCCATGATGTTCACAAGCATGTTGAGGCGACCACGGTGTGCCATCCCCACCACGATTTCTTGCACGCCGGATTCACCGGCATGGTTCACAAGCTCGTCCATCGAGGCGATAAAGCTCTCACCGCCTTCAAGTGAAAAACGCTTTTGTCCCACGTACTTTGTATGGAGATAACGCTCAAGGCCTTCGGCCTCGGTCAACTGCTGCAAGATATGTTTTTTGCGGTCAGGCGTGACGGTCGGTGCGCTGAGTGAGGACTCTAGGCGCTCTTGTACCCAGCGTTTTACGGCAGGGTCAGAGGCATGCATGAATTCAGCACCAATCGAGCGGCAGTACGTGTCTTTTAATGCCTTGATGATGTCGCGCAACGTCATCGTCGTTGCTTTGCTGAAATAAGTATTCGTGGCTGAGAACACTTGATCAAGATCCGCTTCGGTCAACCCGTAAAACGCTGGATCAAGCTCGGGGATACCGGGGCGATCTTGACGCTTGAGCGGATCTAAATCGGCCCAGCGCGAACCCAAGGAGCGGTACGCCGCAATCAGTGACTGCACGTGCACTTGTTTCATTGCAACGGCAAGGTCAGGCTCTTGGCCACGCTGCACAAAAGCATTCGCTTTAGCGCGCAGGGCAAAGGACTCAACAATTGGAGCGTGCGCTTGGTCGCGCGTGGCTTCTTGACCATCGGTTGCAGGCATGTGCTGCAACTGATCGAAATAGTTTCGCCAGTTATCTGGAACCGAGCCTGGGTTGTCCAGGTAGGCCTCGTAGAGTTCTTCTACGTACGGCGCATTGCCGCCAAAGAGATAGGAGTTCTGTAGTGATTCAAGTTCTGATGACATTTAGCGCTTCACCTATTCGAGTGCTTCACTCGTTACGATGCAGGAATACCTTCCGTTTTTCGGCCAAACCGATGGGCGGATAGCGGGGCAGAAGGCGGTTATAGGAGCCTTAAGAGCCGGCACGAAAGTATACCCTTAAGCCCTTAAATTTGCTGAAGTTTTGCTGAACCGATGTTGCAGTGCAAAATCGAAAGAGTCCAAAATGTGGTGCTGTGAGGGGCTCAGGGCGGTAAGCTTACATAGAGCTGTCTCACACAATCCTACTAAAGTGAATCATGGACGAAAACCTCTCCAAACTGGCCCTCGACTATCACGCCTACCCTACGCCTGGCAAAATCTCTGTTACGCCCACCAAACCCTTGGCAAACCAGGACGACCTGTCCTTGGCGTACTCGCCCGGCGTGGCCGCAGCGTGCATGGCAATTTACGCAGAAGGCGATGAGGCGGCTGCAAAATATACGTCCCGCTCCAATCTGGTTGCTGTGGTCACCAACGGCACGGCAGTTCTTGGCTTAGGGAACATTGGTCCCCTCGCGGCTAAGCCCGTGATGGAAGGTAAAGGGTGTCTCTTTAAAAAGTTTGCAGGTATCGATGTTTTCGATATCGAACTCGCTGAGACGGATCCCGACAAGCTCGTGGACATCATTGCCGCGCTGGAGCCTACGCTGGGCGGTATCAACCTTGAGGACATCAAGGCACCGGAGTGCTTCTACATTGAGCGCAAACTGCGCGAACGTATGAAGATCCCGGTCTTCCATGACGACCAGCACGGGACAGCGATCATTTCTTCCGCAGCCATCATGAACGGCTTAAAGGTTGTCGGCAAGCGCATGGAGCAGGTCAAGCTTGTGGTGTCGGGCGCTGGCGCTGCGGCGATTGCATGCCTCGATTTGCTTGTGCACTTGGGTATTTCCAAGAAAAACATTTTTGTTTGCGACTCCCGTGGTGTGATCTGGGAAGGTCGTGAAACAGACATGGAAGAAAACAAAAAGCGCTACGCGCAGCAAACCTCGCTACGCACACTCGCCGAGGCGATGGTGGGTGCAGATGTTTTCCTGGGCTGCTCAGCCGCTGGTGTCGTCAACGCTGAAATGGTCAAAAGCATGGGGACGCAGCCATTGATTTTGGCGCTAGCTAACCCCGAGCCCGAGATTCGTCCAGAAATCGCAAAGGCTGCCCGCCCAGACTGCATCATCGCAACAGGCCGCTCTGACTACCCGAACCAAGTCAACAACGTACTGTGCTTCCCCTTTATTTTCCGTGGGGCGCTCGACGCTGGTGCAAGCCGCATCACCGAAGAGATGAAACTCGCTTGCGTCAAAGCAATCGCCGAACTCGCCGAAGCAGAACAAAGCGACGAGGTCGCACAAGCCTATGCAGGACAAGACTTAACCTTCGGTCCAGACTACATCATTCCGAAACCGTTTGACCCAAGACTAATCGTACAAATCGCTCCAGCTGTCGCGCAAGCTGCAGCAGACTCAGGCGTTGCTCGCCGACCGATTAAAGATATGGAGGCCTACAAGCAAAAGTTGCTCGCGATGGTCTATCACTCTGGTCAACTGATGAGCCCGCTCTTTACGCAGGCTAAACGCGCGCCCAAGCGCGTGATCTATGCCGACGGTGAAGACGAACGCGTACTGCGCGCCGCACAAACCGTCTCCGATGAAAAGATCGCTCACCCAATTCTGATTGGTCGCCCTTCCGTGATCAATATGCGAATCAAGAAAATGGGCTTGCGCCTTGAGGCTGGTAAAAATTTCGAGATTGTCGATCCGGAAGATGACGTGCGCTTCACTGAGTCTTGGACCGAATATTATCGACTCAAGGGGCGTGACGGCATTACGCCCACGATTGCGAAGGCCATGGTTCGCAAGCACAACACCTTGATAGCTGTACTACTCCTCAAGCGTGGCGATGCGGATGCTGTGCTGTGTGGCGTGACTAGCCGCTTTGACAACCAGCTGAAGTATGTCGAAGACGTCATTGGTCTGCAGCCCGGTGCCTCCACCTTTGCCACAATGAATGTGTTGATGCTCCCGGACCAGACCTTGTTCATCTGCGATACCCATGTCAATGAGAATCCGAGCGCTGAACAGGTTGCAGAGATGACGATTCAAGCAGCTGCTGAAGTGCGTCGCTTCGGGATTGTGCCAAAGGTCGCCCTGCTATCCCACTCTAACTTTGGCAGCAGGCCAACTGATTCATCCCGCAAAATGGCCCATGCGCGCAAGATGATTACAGAGCGTGCACCAACGCTTGAAGTCGACGGAGAGATGCACGCTGACTCTGCATTGTCCGAAAGCATCCGTATGGCAAGTTATCCAGACAGCACATTGAAAGGCTCAGCGAACTTGCTGATCACGCCCAATCTGGATACCGGCAACGTGACCTACAACCTATTGAAGATGACAGGCAGTAATGGCATCGCCATGGGTCCTGTGTTGTTGGGTGCTGCACGTCCGGTCCATATCCTCACAACCAGTGCAACGGTACGACGTGTCATCAACATGACCGCACTTGCCGTGGTTAACGCACAAATGGAAGCAGAGAAAAGATAGACAGAGCCTCCAGATAAAAAAAGACTGCCACTTGGCAGTCTTTTTTTTCGGCAGTCACGTCACGACAACCACATCGTACTGTGTCTAGCGCTTTGGCACGTGGCGCGATACTGAGCCTTGATACAACTGACGTGGACGGCCAATCTTGTATTCAGGATCAGAGATCATCTCGTTCCACTGAGCAATCCAACCCACTGTACGAGCCAGGGCGAAAATTGCTGTGAACAAGGCTGTCGGCACACCAATTGCTCGCTGAACAATACCCGAGTAGAAGTCAACGTTCGGATACAACTTACGATCGACGAAGTACTTGTCTTCAAGTGCGATACGCTCCACTTCCATCGCAAGCTTGAACAGTGGATCGTTTTCAAGACCCAACGCTGCAAGTACTTCTTTGCAAGTCTGCTGCATCAGTTTTGCGCGTGGATCGTAGTTCTTGTAGACACGGTGTCCAAAGCCCATCAGACGTACGCCAGAGTTCTTGTCTTTAACTTGCTCCATGAACTCGCCGACTTTAGCCATGCCACCTTTGGCCTGCAATTCTTCTAGCATCTGCAAGCAGGCTTCGTTTGCGCCACCGTGAGCAGGGCCCCACAAACACGCCACACCCGACGCAATCGCTGCGAATGGATTGGTGCCGGACGAACCGCACAGACGAACCGTTGAGGTCGACGCATTCTGCTCGTGATCTGCGTGCAAAATAAAGATGCGGTCGAGTGCGCGCTCAACAACTGGGTTCACCACATACTCTTCGCAAGGTGTCGCAAACATCATGCGCAAAAAGTTACCGGTGTACGACAAATTGTTTTGCGGGTAGATGTAAGGCTGACCTTGTGAATACTTATAGGCCATCGCAACAAGCGTTGGCATCTTAGCGATCAAACGAATAGCGGATACATGACGATGATGCGCATTCGTGATGTCTGTCGAGTCATGATAGAACGCAGACAATGCACCGACCAAGCCCGTCAACACAGCCATGGGGTGTGCATCGCGACGGAAACCGCGCAGGAAGAAATGCATCTGCTCGTTGACCATTGTGTGGTGCATCACGAGACTATCGAACTCTTTTTTCTGCGTGCCGTCTGGCAGTTCGCCGTTCAGGATCAGGTAGCTGATATCCATGAAGTCGCAGTTAACAGCAAGCTCTTCGATTGGGTAGCCGCGATACAACAACTCACCCTTGTCGCCATCGATGTAGGTAATGTCGGACGAACATGACGCTGTCGAAAGAAAGCCAGGGTCATAGGTAAACAAACCCGTTTGACCATAGAGCTTACGGATATCGATGACCTGAGGGCCCACCGAACCGTCGTACATTGGAAAATCGACGGAGGGACTGCCGTCAGAGAACGAGAGCGTAGCTTTTTTGTCGGACAGTTTCATCGTTGGGTTCCTTCAGTAAAGTTCTCAATTCAATACAAGGCTAGCGGTCGTGACCTATCTAAGCCGCACGCAACTGCGTTAATACAGATTTAACCTCTGGCTTGTCGAGCGCACCTTCGGGTTCGGTTCGGGCCAAAATCAAGTCTAACAATTCATTATCACCCAACTCAAAAAGCTGGGTCAGCGCACTGACGTCAAGGTCGGTCAAGTCGGTCTCGTGCGCATCCAGATATCTCGTGATGATGAGATCGTTTTCTAACAGACCGCGGCGTGCACGCCAACGTAGGCGTGTGCGATCGAGGTCTGAAAGTTTGCTCATTTCTTAAACGATCCTATACCGTGCGTCGCACAAGCATTTCTTTGATCTTGCCGATTGCGCGCGTTGGGTTCAACCCTTTCGGGCACACATCCACACAGTTCATGATGGTGTGACAACGGAACAAGCGGTAAGGGTCTTCAAGGTTGTCCAGACGCTCGCCGGTTGCGTGATCACGCGTGTCAGCAATAAAGCGGTAAGCCTGCAACAAGCCAGCCGGGCCCACAAACTTGTCCGGGTTCCACCAGAATGATGGGCACGACGTTGAACAGCATGCGCACAAGATGCATTCGTACAAGCCATCGAGCTCTTCACGAGCAGCAGGCGTTTGCAAGCGCTCTTTCTCAGGAGGAGGCGTATCGTTGATCAGGTACGGACGAATTGAATGATACTGATTGAAGAAGTGCGTCATGTCGACAATCAGGTCGCGAATGACTGGCAAGCCAGGCAACGGACGCAACACAACGGGCTCGGTCAGTTCGAGCATGTTGGTCGTACAAGCCAAGCCGTTTTTGCCATTGATGTTCATGGCATCTGAGCCGCACACACCTTCACGGCAGGAGCGACGCAGGGCCAAGCTGTCATCCACGTCCATCTTGATACGCATGAGCGCATCAAGCAACATTTTGTCTGTGGGCTGCAGCTCGACTTCAAGCTTTTGCATATAAGGGCGCTCGTCCTTGTCTGGATCGTAGCGGTAGATTTCAAACTTCACGATGCGTTTAGTGCTCATGATGTGTTCCAGGTGTCCTGATCTTAGAATGTACGCGTCTTGGGAGGAAAGCTCTCAACAGTGAGTGGCTGCATCTGCACGGGTTTGTAGTCGAGGCGGTTACCTTTCGAATACCAGAGCGTGTGCTTGATCCAGTTGTCATCGTCGCGTGTGGGGAAGTCATCCAACGCATGCGCACCACGACTTTCTGTGCGGGCAGCCGCAGAGTGAATCGTCGAGCGTGCTACTTCGATCATGTTGCTCAGCTCAAGCGCTTCGATACGGGCAGTGTTGAACACCTTCGACTTGTCTTGGAAAGCGATGTTATCGACTTTCTCAGCCAACGCATCGATCTTGTTGACACCTTCCTTGAGCGAAGCCATGGTGCGAAAGACGCCGCAGTGCTGCTGCATCGCGTTACGAATTTCGTTCCCTACCACCTGAGTGCGCTCACCCTTCGTACGCGACTCAAGCTTGTTGACGCGATCCAAGGAGAAATCCACTGATGCCTGTGGCAGCGGCTGATGTGAACGCTGACGTTCTGGATGCGCAGCAACAATGTGATTGCCCGCAGCGCGACCAAACACGATCAAATCAAGCAGGGAGTTTGTACCCAGACGGTTTGCACCGTGGACAGACGTGGCCGAGCACTCGCCAATCGCATATAGACCATTAACGATTTGAGCCTCTTTACCATCCCAAACCGTCACTTGACCGTGGTAGTTGCAAGGAATGCCACCCATCTGATAGTGAATGGTTGGAACAACCGGAATAGGCTCTTTCGTTGCATCGACGTTGGCAAACTTGTGACCAATTTCGAGAATAGAAGGCAAACGCTTGTTAATGACGTCAGCACCCAAGTGATCCAGCTTCAAGTGCACATAAGCACCGTCCGGACCGCAGCCACGCCCCTCTTTGATTTCCTGGTCCATACAACGCGAAATAAAGTCGCGTGGCGCCAAGTCCTTAAGAGTTGGTGCGTAGCGCTCCATGAAGCGCTCACCATCTTTATTCAACAAGATGCCGCCTTCGCCGCGCACACCTTCCGTGATGAGCACGCCTGCGCCCGCCACCCCCGTTGGGTGAAACTGCCAGAACTCCATATCCATCATCGGGATGCCTGCTCGAGCAGCCATGCCCATGCCATCGCCTGTATTGATAAAGGCGTTGGTCGAAGCCGCCCAAATACGTCCAGCACCGCCGGTTGCGATCACGGTGGTCTTGGCTTCAAAAATATAAATTTCGCCGGTTTCCATCTCGAGTGCGGTCACACCCAAAACATCACCCGCATCGTTACGAATCAAATCAAGGGCCATCCACTCAACGAAAAACTGCGTGCGCGACGCGACGTTGCGCTGATAGAGCGTGTGCAACAAAGCATGACCGGTACGGTCAGCCGCCGCACAGGCGCGCTGGACAGGCTTTTCGCCAAAGTTAGCGGTATGACCACCGAACGGACGCTGATAAATCGTGCCATCAGGGTTACGGTCAAAGGGCATACCAAAATGCTCAAGCTCGTAGACGGCGTTAGGCGCCTCACGACACATGAACTCGATCGCATCCTGGTCACCTAACCAATCCGATCCTTTCACTGTGTCATACATGTGCCAGTACCAGTTGTCCTCACTCATGTTGCCAAGCGAAGCACCGATACCACCCTGAGCGGCAACCGTGTGCGAACGGGTTGGGAACACTTTGGACAACACAGCCACGGACAGTCCCGCATTTGCGAGCTGCAACGAACAACGCATACCGGCACCGCCGGCACCCACGACCACCACATCAAACTGACGGCGCGGTAAAGAAGATTTGACAGCAGCCACGGCTTAATTTCTCCAGAGGATGTGTACGAAGTACACGACCGATCCGACCAACCACAAAATAGTCAGAACCAGTAAAAAGAGGCGAAGGCCTACGGGCTTAACGTAGTCCATCCAAATGTCACGCACACCAATCCAGGCATGCCACGCGAGAGAGATCATCGCGAGCGTTGCCAGAATCTGCCCCATCGGAATGAAGAAACAGGTGAACGTGAAAAGATTTTTCCAACCAGCGTAGGTGAACCCGGACATCGTTAAGATGCCCACAAGTAGCACAAGCGTGTAAACAGCCAAGATAATGGCGGTCACGCGCTGGATAATGAATTCGCTTGTTCCGTAATGCGCACCAACAACCAAGCGCTTGGGACCAATTTTTTCAACGGGAACCATTACCAGACTCCGAATAGTTTGAGTGCAAAGACAACCGTCAGCGCGAGGCTGACGCCCAAGACCAGACTGGCGCTTTTGGCAGCGGACTCTTTATCGACTCCGATGTGCATGTCGAGCACGAGGTAGCGTATGCCCGCACAGAAGTGATGCAGGTAACCCCAGATCAACACCAGCAAAATGAGCTTGACTAATGGGAAGCCGACGACTGTCGACATCGCTTTGAACCCCGCCTCAGACGAGAAGCTCATGGCAAACAGGGCAATCAAGCCCGGCAAGCAGAGGAACAAGAGGGCACCGCTCACGCGATGCAGAATTGACACTTTGCCAGCCATTGGCAAGCGATACGCCATCAAATCGGTGATTCCGATATTGCGGAACTGAGGACGCGGCTTAGCAGCTGAGTCAGACATAACGACCTCGACGAAAAAACAATTAACTAGGGATAAACACTCTACTTTCGCTTAACGCGAGCCTTGCGATTAAATCAACTACAAACTTCTTTTAATTCAAGCTATTACGGTAATAATACTGACTGGTCACATAGTGCCCAACGCGCAATTCTACTGGACGATTCGCGTACGTATAAGAAATCCGCTCCACGCAAAGTAAGGGTATTCCAGGTTCAACACCGAGGCACTTTGCGATTTCGATTTCAGCGAGCTCGGCGCGCAGCTTTTCTTCAGCGCGCACCATACTAATTCCGAACTCAGACTCGAACATTCCGTAAAGAGGCCCTGAGTACCCGTTGAGTAAATCTGCACTAAGCCCTTTAAACAGCGCACCGGGTAAATATATGTCGTCCACCACCGTTGGCGTACCTGCAAACGACAGCAGTCTGCGAATCGCCACAATGGGATCTCCTGACTTCAGCTCTAACGCCCGAGCCATTTCGGCATTCGCCCGGATCCGCCGACAGTCAAGCACCCGGCTCTCAGCGGGCTGGGGCTCACCTTCGTTGGAAGCGAGGCGCAGAAACCTGAATCGGACGCGGGGCTCATGGTGGGTCGAGACAAACGTACCTTTTCCCTGCCTGCGCGTCAGCAGATGCTCTGCCGCAAGTTCGTCTACAGCCTTTCGCACAGTGCCTTGGCTAACCTGAAACCGCGAAGCTAACTCAATTTCGCTGGGGATCGATTCGCCAGGCTTCCATTCGCCGGCGTCAAGCGCCTGCACCAGGAGGGCTTTAATCTGCTGGTAAAGCGGACTAAAAGCCGCCGCACTCGCGACCTGCCCCAATGGGAGATTTCGACCGCGTGCGGAGTCAGACATGACAGGAGACGTAAAAATTCATAGCAATATTGTGACATAGCCTGCCCCACAAGTCCACTACTCTTGTGTCTTATATAAGATATAAGATTATTGACGCTTTGCACAATTTGGACTAGCATTCGACGCAGATTTCAGTTGTCTCGCCGACGAGGTTAGCGGGACAGCAAAAAAGCTAAACTCGCTATTAATCCATCCCCACAATCCTCTCAGTTCTTTCGGAGATAGTTATGTCCAAACCCGCCGTGCGTGTTGCGGTCACTGGCGCCGCAGGCCAGATCGGTTACGCCCTCTTGTTCCGTATCGCTTCGGGTGAAATGCTCGGCAAAGATCAGCCGGTAATTTTGCAGTTACTCGAAATTCCTGACGAAAAGGCCCAAAAAGCACTCAAGGGCGTCATGATGGAACTAGATGACTGCGCGTTTCCTCTGCTGCAGTCCATGACCGCGCACAGCGACCCTGTCGAAGCCTTTAAAGACGTAGAAGTTGCCCTGCTAGTCGGTTCGCGTCCTCGCGGCCCAGGCATGGAGCGCGCTGACTTACTCGCTGTTAATGCCGCAATCTTTACCGCTCAAGGTAAAGCACTGAACCAGGCTGCCAAGCGTAACGTTAAAGTATTGGTCGTGGGCAACCCCGCCAACACCAACGCATACATCGCCATGAAGTCCGCACCAGACCTGCCTGCGAAGAACTTCACCGCCATGCTGCGTCTCGACCACAACCGCGCATTGTCGCAACTCGCCACCAAGATGGGTAAGCCTGTTGCCGACATCCAGAAGCTCGCCGTCTGGGGCAACCACTCACCCACTATGTATGCAGACTACCGCTTTGCAACCATTGGCGGCCAGAGCGTCGAGAAACTAATTAACGACGCTGCCTGGAATCGGGATGTGTTCTTGCCCACAGTTGGCAAGCGTGGTGCAGCGATTATCGAAGCGCGTGGCTTATCCTCAGCAGCCTCGGCTGCCAACGCAGCCATCGACCATATTCGCGACTGGGTGTTGGGCACAAACGGTAAATGGGTCACGATGGGAGTCCCCTCAGACGGCTCCTACGGAATTCCAGAGGGCACCATGTACGGCGTACCAGTTACCTGCGAAGGCGGCGAATACCATCGCGTAAAAGATCTCGCAGTCGATGCCTTCTCACGAGAGCGCATGGATCTGACGCTCAAAGAGCTCATCGAAGAGCGCGACGCTGTCGCACACCTTCTGAAGTAACTACTGCAGCAACGGGCCCATGCAAGGGCCCGTTTTTTTTTAAAGCTTTGTTCCGGAGACAAGCATGTCCAAATTAACCACAGCAGGCCAGCGTTTTCGCGAGGCTCTCGCAGCAGAACAACCACTGCAAATTATTGGCGCGATTAATGCCAACCATGCACTACTTGCTAAGCGTGCCGGCTTTAAGGCCATCTATCTCTCCGGTGGCGGTGTCGCCGCTGGGTCGTTGGGCATGCCAGACCTGGGCATCATCTCTTTGGACGACGTACTCACAGACGTTCGCCGTATTACCGACGTGTGCGACACGCCACTGATCGTTGATATCGACACAGGTTTTGGCCCGTCGGCTTTCAACATTGCACGCACAATCAAAGGCCTGACAAAATTTGGCGCAGCAGGATGCCACATCGAGGATCAAGTGGGCGCCAAGCGTTGCGGTCACCGTCCAGGCAAAGAGGTGGTCTCAACCGAAGAAATGCGCGACCGCGTCAAAGCAGCCGTTGACGCACGTACCGATGACAGCTTCTACATCATTGCCCGTACGGACGCAATTGCTTCGCACGGTGTTGAAGCTGGGATCGAGCGCGGCTTAGCTTGCATGGAAGCCGGTGCCGATGCGGTCTTTGCAGAAGCTGCCTATGACCTCGAGACTTTTGCAAAATTCAAGAAAGCCACGGGCGCCCCTTTGCTCGCGAACATCACCGAGTTTGGCAAGACACCGTTGTTTTCAGTCGAAGAGCTCAAATCAGTGGGCGTCAATATGGTCCTGTACCCACTTTCAGCCTTCCGTGCAATGAACAAGGCTGCAGAGACGGTGTATCAAGCCGTCAGGCGCGATGGGCACCAACGCAACGTAATCGACATCATGCAAACGCGTGACGAGCTGTACGATCGTATCAACTATCACGCATTTGAAAGCAGCATCGACACTTTATTCGCGCAAGGCAAGTCCAAATAATTTCGAAAGGAATACCTCATGGCAAGCAAAAAGAAACCCGTCACAGCATCGGCAGCGAAGTCTGTCGCGGCAGCCGCCCCCGCAGCTGCACCCACCTTCAAGCCAAAGAAGTCAGTCGCCTTATCAGGCGTGACTGCCGGAAACACTGCCCTGTGCACCGTTGGTCGCAGCGGCAATGACCTGCACTATCGCGGCTACGACATTCTCGACTTTGCTGACACGAGCGAGTTCGAAGAAATTGCCCACCTGTTGATTCACGGCAAGCTTCCGAACAAAGCCGAACTCGCTGCATACAAAGCAAAGCTGCGCTCACTGCGCGGCTTGCCCGCACAATTGCAAACGGTGCTCGAGTCATTGCCTGCTGCCAGCCATCCAATGGATGTCATGCGCACAGCTGCCTCGACACTGGGCTGCATCCTGCCAGAGAAAGACGACCACAACATTCCCGACGCACGCGACATCGCCGACCGCCTCATGGCCAATCTGGGTTCGGCTCTGCTTTACTGGTACCACTACAGCCACAACGGTCGTGTCATTGACGTACAAACTGACGACGACTCAATTGGCGCACACTTCCTGCACCTGCTACATGGCAAGAAACCCAATGAAGACTGGGTTCGCGCGATGCACACGTCTTTGATTCTTTATGCAGAGCACGAGTTCAACGCTTCAACCTTCACCTGCCGTGTCATCGCAGGAACAGGCTCGGATATGTACTCCGCTATCTCGGGCGGTATCGGCGCACTGCGCGGACCCAAGCATGGCGGTGCGAACGAAGTCGCCTTCGAAGTTCAGAAGCGTTACGAAACGCCGGATGAAGCAGAGGCAGACATTCGTGCGCGCGTCGAGAACAAAGAAGTCGTTATCGGCTTTGGCCACCCTGTCTACACCATCTCCGATCCTCGCAACAAGGTCATCAAAGACGTTGCCCTGCGCTTATCGAAGAAGGCCGGCACGACCAAGATGTATGACATCGCGGACCGTCTCGAGGGTGTGATGTGGGATGCCAAGAAAATGTTCGCGAACCTCGACTGGTTCTCGGCAGTGTCGTATCACATGATGGGTGTACCCACAGCAATGTTCACACCGCTTTTTGTGATCGCGCGCACCGCTGGTTGGTCCGCACACATTATCGAACAGCGCATCGACAACAAGATTATTCGCCCAGCCGCCAACTACGTCGGACCCGATGATCAAAAATTTGTACCACTCGCCAAACGTCGCTGATATGAACTCTGCAAACCGCAAGCCCCTGCCGGGCACCAAACTTGATTACTTTGACACGCGTGCCGCCGTTGATGCAATCAAACCAGGCGCCTATGACAAGCTCCCTTACACCTCGCGTGTATTTGCCGAGAACCTTGTACGTCGATGCGACCCAGCCACGCTGACCGCATCGCTGTCGCAAATTATCGAACGCAAGCGCGACCTCGACTTTCCGTGGTTTCCTGCTCGCGTCGTTTGTCACGACATTTTGGGTCAAACTGCTTTAGTTGACCTGGCAGGCTTGCGGGATGCGATTGCAGCACAAGGCGGCGACCCTGCTTTAGTCAATCCCGTTGTGCCCACACAGCTGATCGTTGACCACTCGCTGGCGGTGGAGTGCGGTGGCTTTGATCCTGATGCGTTTGAAAAGAACCGCGCGATCGAAGATCGACGCAACGAAGATCGGTTTCATTTTATTAGCTGGACCAAGAAGACATTCAAGAACGTAGATGTCATCCCCCCAGGTAATGGCATCATGCATCAGATCAACTTGGAGCGTATGTCGCCAGTGATCCATGCGCTGGATGGCGTGGCTTTCCCTGACACACTAGTTGGCACAGATAGCCACACACCACACGTAGACGCTTTGGGCGTCATCGCAATCGGTGTAGGTGGCTTGGAAGCAGAAAGCGTTATGCTCGGCCGCGCCTCCTGGATGCGCCTGCCTGACATCATTGGCGTAGAGCTCACGGGCAAGCTT
Source organism: Zwartia hollandica (assembly GCF_019923725.1). GTDB lineage: Bacteria > Pseudomonadota > Gammaproteobacteria > Burkholderiales > Burkholderiaceae_B > Zwartia > Zwartia hollandica. The sequence continues at coordinate 82,409 of NZ_JAHXRI010000025.1, read as the reverse complement.
CAGCCCAATATTACGGCTACTGACCTCGTATTAGCTCTAACTGAATTCTTGCGCAACCAAAAAGTCGTGTCGTCCTACCTGGAGTTTTTTGGCGAAGGCGCTTCGCACTTAACGCTCGGTGATCGCGCGACGATTTCGAACATGACACCTGAGTATGGCGCAACAGCCGCCATGTTCTACATCGATCAACAAACCATTGACTACCTCACCCTCACAGGGCGTGAAGAGGCTCAAGTGAAGCTGGTCGAGACTTACGCTAAGCAAGCTGGCCTGTGGGCAGATAGCCTCAAGGGTGCCGAGTACGAGCGTACACTGCGTTTTGACCTGTCGACTGTTGTGCGCAATATCGCAGGCCCATCGAACCCGCACCGACGTGTGCCGACAACAGAGCTCAAAGCCCTCGGTATCTCGGGTAAAGTCGAGAACGAGCCTGGTTTGATGCCCGATGGCGCAGTCATCATCGCCGCCATCACCAGCTGCACAAACACCAGCAACCCCCGCAATGTGATCGCAGCAGGCCTGCTCGCGCGCAATGCGAATGCCCGTGGACTCACACGTAAGCCTTGGGTGAAGAGTTCATTAGCGCCAGGATCAAAGACAGTCGAGCTCTACCTGCAAGACGCACAGCTCCTCTCAGAGCTAGAGAAGCTCGGTTTTGGTATCGTCGCTTTTGCTTGTACAACGTGTAACGGTATGAGCGGTGCACTTGATCCCGTGATTCAGCAAGAGATCATTGATCGCGACTTGTACGCGACTGCGGTGCTGTCTGGCAACCGTAACTTCGACGGTCGTATTCACCCGTATGCGAAGCAAGCGTTTCTAGCTTCGCCCCCACTTGTTGTGGCGTATGCGATCGCTGGCACCATTCGCTTTGATATTGAAAAAGATATCTTGGGCATCGATCAGCTAGGCAAGCCCGTGACGCTCAAAGACATCTGGCCAACAGATGCAGAGATCGACGCAATCGTCGCGTCGAGCGTCAAGCCAGCACAATTCCGTAAAGTCTACGAGCCTATGTTCGCTGCGACCGTCGATACCGGCGAAAAGTTGAGCCCCCTTTACGACTGGCGAGCACAGAGCACCTACATTCGTCGCCCGCCCTATTGGGAAGGTGCGCTTGCTGGAGAACGGACTCTGAAAGGCATGCGTCCGCTGGCTCTGCTTGGCGACAACATCACCACAGACCACTTGTCACCCTCGAACGCCATCATGATGGACAGCGCCGCTGGTGAGTATCTACACAAGATGGGCCTGCCTGAGGAAGACTTTAACTCGTACGCCACGCATCGGGGAGATCACCTCACCGCGCAGCGTGCAACCTTCGCCAACCCTAAGCTCATCAATGAGATGGCCGTAGAGAACGGCAAGGTCAAGCAAGGCTCACTCGCGCGCATTGAACCCGAGGGTAAGGTAACACGCATGTGGGAAGCGATTGAAACCTACATGGAGCGCAAGCAGCCTCTGATCATCGTTGCAGGCGCTGACTACGGACAAGGCTCGTCGCGTGACTGGGCGGCCAAAGGTGTTCGCCTCGCAGGCGTTGAAGCGATTGTGGCAGAGGGCTTTGAGCGTATCCACCGCACGAACCTCGTGGGCATGGGCGTTCTGCCCCTGGAATTCAAGTCTGGCGTCGATCGCAACACACTAAAATTAGATGGTACAGAAATGTACGACGTGATCGGTCAACGCGTACCACTTGCGACCCTGACGCTCGTCATCACTCGCAAGAACGGTGAGCGAATTGAGGTCCCCGTGACCTGTCGACTGGATACGGCCGAAGAAGTCTCGATTTATGAAGCCGGCGGTGTGTTGCAGCGTTTTGCGCAGGATTTTCTTGAATCCACAGCAGCCGCTTAAAGCAGAAAGCAACCGCACAAAGAATCTTTTTCAGGAAGTTATGACATGTCCCATGCACCACAAATAAAAGTTCCTGCAACCTACATGCGCGGCGGTACAAGTAAAGGTGTGTTTTTTCGTCTTCAGGATATGCCCAAAGACGCACAAGTTCCAGGTGCCGCTCGCGATGCATTTCTGATGCGCGTGATTGGCAGCCCAGACCCCTACGGCAAGCAAACCGACGGCATGGGTGCAGCGACCTCGAGCACGAGCAAGACCGTCATCCTCTCAAAAAGTACCCGTCCTGATCACGACATCGACTATCTGTTTGGTCAAGTGTCCATCGACAAGCCATTTATTGACTGGACCGGTAACTGCGGCAATCTCTCTTCTGCAGTGGGTCCGTTCGCGATTAGCAACGGTTTAATCGATCCCAGCCGCATTCCACAAAATGGCACCTGTACTGTGCGCGTTTGGCAGGCGAACATCGGCAAGACTATCATCGCCCATGTTCCGATGACTAACGGTGCTGTGCAAGAGACCGGCGACTTTGAGCTCGACGGTGTCACCTTCCCTGCCGCAGAGGTGCAACTTGAATTCATGGATCCAGCCGCTGACGAGGAAGGTGCGGGCGGCTCCATGTTCCCAACAGGTAACTTGATCGATGACCTTGAGGTGCCTGGGGTGGGAACTCTCAAGGCCACCATGATTAACGCAGGCATACCCACCATTTTTGTGGATGCTGCCGCAGTTGGATTTACGGGGACTGAGTTGCAAGACGACATCAATAGCGACTCTGAAAAGCTCGCCATGTTTGAAAAAATACGCGCTTACGGTGCTTTGCGTATGGGTCTGATCCAACACCTGGACGAAGCAGCGAAGCGTCAACACACACCGAAAGTCGCCTTTGTCGCCAAGCCGACCGACTACGTTTCCTCCAGTGGGAAACTGGTTGCTGCAAGCGATGTAAATGTGTTGGTGCGCGCTCTATCGATGGGCAAGTTACATCACGCGATGATGGGAACGGTTGCAGTCTCCATTAGCGCTGCGGCCGCCATACCAGGTACGACCGTCAACCTGGCGGCCGGCGGCGGCAAACGTGATGCCGTACGCTTTGGTCATCCGTCCGGCGCATTACGGGTTGGCGCGGAAGCGGCACTGATCGATGGCGAATGGAAAGTTACCAAAGCAATCATGAGTCGCAGCGCACGCGTTTTAATGGAAGGCTGGGTTCGGGTGCCGCACTATGTCTGAGTACATTGCCGTTGCACTAACCTTTAGTTTCAGCCTCTTTATTGCCTGCAGTTTTGTCTTTGTGATCTCGGGTGTCTATTTGTTTCTCTTCAAAATCAAAGAAGCGAATCAACTGTATAAACACCCCTACCTTCGCGAAAAGAACTTTAACCAATTCACGATCAGCATCCGCCTCACCATTGTTCTGGATTATTTTTTGCGTACGCTGTTTTCACGTACCAATCTTTGGTTTGCAAAGAACGCCAATCAACTGCTATCGCACGTAGACCCCAAAGAGCTCCCGATGAGTGTGCGTTGGCCCATTGTTGGGCTTTGGGGCAGTTGTATCATTGGACTCGTCTCGATGGTGACACTTTGGGCGACGCTCATCTTGGGATCCAAATAATGTATGACATCCAACACGACTCTGCAGCAAACCGCTTTTCTCTCATGATCGAAGGTCATCGCTGCGTTCTAGACTATGCACTGACAAACGACACCATGACCATTACGCACACTGGGGTCCCAGAGGCCTTGGGAGGGCGCGGCTTGGCGGGCGAGATCACACGCTTTGCGTTGGAACACGCAAAGCAACAGGGCTGGAAGGTTGTCCCACGCTGCAGCTATGCTGCGGTATACATCCAACGTCATCCGGAATATGCAGTTTTGGTAGCCTAAATCCACGATCAGCTAGTTAGAGCTAAGACCTGCTTTAACTTAAGTCTTATATAAGATATAAGACACTTGCCGCTGGACCCGCTTCACTTTACAATCTAATTTACTTATCTTCCTCACCTCAAAGGCGCTCCCATGCTCGAAGCCTATCGCCAACATGTTGCCGAACGCGCAGCCCTCGGCATTCCTCCTCTTCCCTTATCAGCTCAACAAACAGCAGATCTGATTGCTCTGCTGCAATCGCCTCCGGCCGGTCAGGGCGAAGCGCTGGTTGAACTCATTACGCATCGCGTGCCAGCGGGCGTAGACGAGGCAGCGAAGGTGAAGGCAGCCTATCTTGCCGCAGTGGCGAGCGGCAAAGAAAAGTGCTCCCTCATCTCGCGTGCCAAAGCAACTGAGTTATTGGGCACCATGCTTGGCGGCTACAACATCGGCCCAATGGTCGAATTGCTCGACGATGCCGAAGTAGGCAAGATCGCAGCAGAAGGCCTGAAGAAGACACTACTGATGTTTGACGCATTCCATGACGTCAAAGAAAAGGCCGCTAAAGGCAATGCAAACGCGAAAGCTGTCATGCAAAGCTGGGCTGATGCCGAATGGTTTACTAGCCGTCCTGAAGTCCCCAAGAGCTTGACAGTCACGATTCTCAAAGTGACTGGCGAAACAAACACGGATGACCTCTCTCCCGCTCCGGATGCTTGGAGCCGTCCTGACATTCCCTTGCACGCCCTGGCGATGCTCAAGAACCCGCGTCCTGGAATTGAACCGCAAGAACCCGGCAAAATTGGACCGATCAAGTTCATCAACGATTTAAAGAAGAAGGGCCACCTCGTCGCCTACGTTGGCGACGTCGTTGGCACGGGCTCGTCGCGCAAATCGGCGACAAACTCTGTTCTATGGTTTACGGGCGAAGACATTCCTTTCGTACCGAACAAGCGTTTTGGTGGCGTATGTTTGGGCAACAAGATTGCACCGATCTTCTACAACACGATGGAAGATGCTGGAGCCCTGCCAATCGAATTGGATGTCTCCAACATGAATATGGGCGACGTCGTTGAACTGCGTCCCTACGAGGGCCAAGCCCTGAAAGATGGCAAAGTGATTTCGAAGTTTGAAGTCAAATCTGACGTTCTGTTCGACGAAGTTCGTGCTGGCGGTCGTATTCCGCTAATTATCGGTCGCGGATTGACTGCCAAGGCGCGCGAGGCACTCGGTTTGCCTGCGTCAACCCTCTTCCGCTTGCCAACCAAGCCGGCTGAGAGCAAAAAAGGCTTCACACTTGCCCAGAAAATGGTGGGTCGTGCTTGTGGCTTGCCAGAGGGCCACGGCGTTCGTCCTGGCGCCTACTGTGAGCCACTGATGACATCCGTTGGGAGCCAGGATACAACGGGTCCGATGACACGCGACGAACTAAAAGACCTCGCATGTTTGGGCTTCTCTGCTGATTTGGTTATGCAGTCGTTCTGCCACACCGCAGCCTATCCGAAACCGGTCGACGTGAAGACCCAGCACACGTTGCCGCAATTCATGAGCAACCGTGGCGGTATTTCGCTGCGCCCAGGCGACGGCGTGATTCACTCTTGGCTCAACCGCATGCTCTTGCCTGACACAGTTGGCACGGGCGGCGATTCGCACACCCGATTCCCAATTGGCATCAGCTTCCCAGCAGGCTCAGGTCTGGTGGCGTTTGCTGCAGCGACGGGGGTCATGCCACTCGACATGCCAGAATCTGTACTAGTGCGCTTCAAGGGCAAAATGCAGCCTGGCGTCACCCTGCGTGATTTGGTCAGCGCGATTCCGCTGTATGCAATCAAAGCGGGCCTGCTGACTGTCGAGAAGCAAAACAAGAAAAACATTTTCTCGGGTCGTATTCTTGAAATCGAAGGCTTGCCAGATCTCAAAGCCGAACAGGCGTTCGAACTGTCAGACGCTTCGGCTGAACGCTCCGCGGCTGGCTGTACGGTTCGCCTGAACAAAGAGCCCGTCATTGAATACATCAACAGCAACATCGTGATGTTGAAGTGGATGATTGCCAATGGCTACGACGACGAGCGCAGCATCCGTCGTCGCATTGAAGCAATGGAAGCATGGCTGGCCAACCCACAGTTGCTCCAGCCTGACGCTGATGCAGAATACGCAGCCGTGATCGAGATCGATCTCGCTGATATCCACGAGCCAATTGTTGCTTGCCCGAACGATCCTGATGACGTGAAGTTCCTGTCTGAAGTCGCTGGCTCCAAGATTGACGAAGTGTTTATCGGTAGCTGCATGACCAACATCGGTCACTTCCGCGCCGCTTCGAAGTTACTTGAGGGTAAGCGTGATATGCCCGTTAAGTTGTGGATTGCTCCGCCAACCAAGATGGATGCAGCCCAACTCACTGAGGAAGGTCACTACGGCGTGTTCGGTGTAGCCGGTGCACGTACCGAAATGCCAGGATGCTCTTTGTGCATGGGCAACCAAGCACAAGTACGCGAAGGCGCGACGGTCATGTCAACCAGTACACGTAACTTTCCCAACCGTTTGGGTAAGAACACGAATGTGTACCTTGGCTCAGCTGAGCTCGCCGCGATTTGCTCGAAACTTGGCCGCATCCCGACCAAAGAAGAGTACATGGCCGACATGGGTGTGATCAAAGAAAGCAGTAAGGATATCTACAAGTATCTTAACTTTGATCAAATTCCTGACTACAAGGATGTTGCCGACGCAGTTTAAGCACTGCTGTTCGTAACACCACAAACACCCGTCTTGCGCCTCGTGCGCTTGACGGGTGTTTTTTTATCTCACCAGATCAAGCGAACCTGACAGTGGGATCGGGCCATTGTTCGTTACACTAGTGTTCTCTCAGCTTGCTCCCCCCTGTTATGGCTCGTGCCCGCTCAACCCCCTCTTCTACCCGTCTGACCCGTGATGCCACCCGCTTGGTATCGCTTGCACTTGCCTTACATAGCTCCGGAAGTCGCGTAGAAGATCAGTACTGGGAAAACGAGCTCGGTGCGCTTCTGAACAAGCTCATGCGCGCTGGCAACGACACCATCATCGATTCTGCACTAGATCACCTCTCGAAGACGAATCTTGGTGGCTATGAAGTGTTAATTGAACAAGCTGAGACGCTGTCGGAGTCTTGCGTGATTGAGAAGGACGGTGCGCGCTACGATGTATTGTTAATTGTTGCCCCTATTGTTGCCTGGACGCGCTACAGCATCCCCGCTTGCGATCTCCCGACCAGCATGGTCACCTCACTGCAAAGTCACTTACAGGCGCATGTGCTCGCAGCGAACACACAGGTTGCAGTAATGCCCAGGCTCGCAAGTTTGGATCAAATGCCTCGCAGCTTTTGTGAAACATGGGAATGGCTACTCAAACTCGGCGCACACGCTCTCGGCTTACCCGGTGCACTACCAAAATTACACGCTGAGCCAGACGCCTTCAATATGCTGGCCGATACCCGCTACTTAGTGGCTGCCGTCGCGATTCCAGAGGGGCAGCCGCTATTTCGTTGGCAAGAAGAGCCCGGCGAACTCGGTAATGGACGCGTCAAGTGCCTAGAGAACTGGGGTGACGCAACACAGACTTTGTTTACAGAGCTCTTGGCGGGCTGCGGCTTTGAAATACTTGTTCCTGATGCCTACTACGTTAGTAATCGTGAAGCCGACCGACGCGTTCGACCACTCTCGGTTAAAGCTGCCGTGTCTTGGTTGGGCTCAGCACTGAACATCGAACCGAGCCAGTTGCGTGCTGTTGTGGCGGGCTGCGGCGAACAGCGTATCGATGAATACCGCATCGGCTTCACACAAAAAAATAAGAATGAAGTCGTCTATGGTTGCCTTTGGCCCTTGTATGGCCGCGAGGACGACCAACCCTTGCTCGACAGCGAACCGACACCGATTGATACGGTCGATGAAATCGCAAGCTTACTCAAAGAGTGCGGCGTAACCGACATTCGCCGTCTACCAGGCACGTTGCCACCAGACTTTTGTGAAGACTGTGGTGCACCGCATTTCCCAAACCCCTCTGGTGAAATGGTCCATGCCGAACTACCAGAAGACGCCGAGACGGCGCCTGCGCATTTTCATTAGCGATGCGCGCGGATATTTTTTGCCGCGTCGTCGATAACTTTGGTGACATCGGCGTCACTTGGCGCTTGACGCGTCAACTGCAAAGCGAACACGGTTGGTCGATTCGTCTTTGGGTCGATGCACTCGACAGCTTCAAGAAACTTGATGCGCGCGTCAGCACTGCGCAAAGTATTCAGCTCATCGACAACATCGAGATTGTTCACTGGACGAACCCAGCGCCAGACCTCGTACCCCGTCCAGTTGTCATCGCTAGCTTCTCGTGCGAGCTGCCACCCGCTTTCCAGGCCCGGATGATTCCTGGCAACACACTTTGGATTAATCTGGAGTATCTCAGTGCAGAAGCATGGGTCGAGGGATGTCACGGACTCCCTTCGCTGCGCTCGGATGGCCTACACTCCAACTTCTTTTTCCCTGGCTTTACCTCGCAAACAGGTGGCTTAATCAAAGAATCAAGCTTGATTGAGGTCCGAGATGCTTGGCAGGCCAACCCTGATCGACAGTTCCAATGGATCAAGTCCCTCGGCGTGCCATCCGATGGCTTACAAGCCTGGCGTTCAGGTCGACTGATCTCAGCCTTCTGTTACCCACAGGCTCCTCTCAGCGCATTTTGTAAGCACTTGGCGAACGAGTCTATTTCGACGCTACTTCTGATCCCTGAGGGTATCGCTAGCGACATCCCAAGAGGACAGCAAGGCAATCTTCACGTCGCGCGTATACCGTTCACGACGCAACCAGAATACGACCAAACGCTCTGGACTGCTGACCTCAATATTGTTCGCGGCGAGGACTCTTTTGTGCGAGCACTGTGGGCCGCAAAACCTTCCATCTGGCACATCTACCCGCAAACGGAAGAGACCCATCTGGTCAAGCTCGATGCTTGGCTCGCACGTGCGGCGCTGCCCGCGCCCGTACAGTCCTGCATCCGGAACTGGAACCTTGAGCATGCCTCAGCCGCGTCTTCAAACGCCTTCGCTCAAATTTTAGAACCAGCGTCCCTGACCGCATGGACGTTGGCAGCCAAAGAAATCGCGGCCGATTTAGCTAAAAACCAAGATTTGGCCTGTTCACTAGACCTTTTTTGCCGGACAAAAGGATCGCTTTAAGCGAGTTTCACAGCAGTTGCGTCTCGAACAGGCTAGAATAGAGGGCTTTTTTACAAAACCGCTCCGGCAATCGAGTCCCGGAGACCCCAAGTTACCGGAGTTTTAAGCATGAAAACCGCACAAGAGCTGCGCGTAGGCAACGTCGTGATGGTTGGCAAAGATGCCGTCGTCGTGCAGCGCGCCGAATACAGCAAATCGGGCCGCAACGCATCGGTCGTTAAACTCAAATTTAAAAACCTGCTGACTGGCTCAGGCAGTGAGACCGTGTCCAAAGCCGACGAAAAGTACGATGTCGTTGTGCTTGATCGCAAAGAATGCACCTACTCTTACTTTGCTGATCCTATGTACGTTTTTATGGATGCCGATTTCAACCAGTATGAGATCGAAGCAGACAGCATGGGCGACGCCCTGCACTACCTCGAAGAAGGCATGCCGGTTGAAGCAGTGTTCTATGATGGCCGTGCGATTTCTGTTGAATTACCCACCATGGTTGTCCGCGAGATCGTCTACACCGAACCTGCTGTACGTGGCGATACTTCCGGTAAGGTCATGAAGCCCGCAAAAATCAATACCGGCCATGAACTGCCTGTGCCGCTTTTTTGCGCAATTGGCGACAAGATTGAAATCGACACACGCACTGGCGAGTACCGCAGCCGCGTGATGTAAAAATCACAAGCTGATCAGAAAATAGCTCCCTTGGGAGCTATTTTTTTTGCTCTGCAACACTAAAACAAGTTAGCAAGTTTGGCGATTGCACCAAGCACTGCGATCAGACTCGTAAACTGCATACCGATGACCCAGACAAATTTGCGATCAACGTCAGCGCGGAAATCTTGCTGTGTGCGATTCACCTCAGAAAACCTGTGATCCATATCAGATCGCAATTCAGTAATCGAACGATCAAGACGATCGATTGATTTTGTGTGTTGCTGAACTAAAACTTCGAGTACTGTGATGCGTTTTTCCATGCGCACATCTTAAGCAAATACGATGATACGAACAAGAGCAAAAGCAGGACAAAGCTAGGTCAAAGAGCAAGAATTTTGTAACTAGTTGTATCGAGTTTTTTGCTCTAACTCGGCGAGCCAGACAATGGCATAGGTTCGATCAGTGCCACACATTTCTTCTGATGGCTGCAAGCCGCCGCAAAAATGTGGTCGCTCAGGCTTGCCAAATAAGGCACACCGAAAGTCTGCCAAAAGCTGCACACAAGGGACGCCTGCAGGCTTGCCAAGCGGCATTCCGGGTATTGGGCTTGTAATGGAGGGCGCCACACAACAGGCACCGCAATCGGGGCGACACTTCACTGCAGTCGGTCTGTATCCAGAAACTCTGGCAAGGCAACGACTGCGATGCCCTCTTCAGCTAAGGCCTCACGCTCTTGCGGCGTGGCGGTGCCACGAATAGGTCGGTCGTCGGATTCGCCCTCATGTATACGACGCGCTTCATCGGCAAACCGATCGCCAACGTTTTCGGTTTTACTGACGAAGTCGCGCATCTGCTGCATTAGGGCCGCCTGTAGTTGCAGAAGCTGACCTGACTCGTTAGAAACCGCCACTGCATTGGACGAACCGGCCGCCGTAGACGCTTGGGTATCAGAAACCGGGGGCGCGTCTGAAAAGTGTCCCACATTGAGTCGTGGCGCAGACAGCCGCTTGGTAATCGTGGTGTCTTGACACATGGGACAGCTCACCAGACCGCGCGCTTGTTGGGCATCATAATCATCATGCGAGCCGAACCAGCCTTCAAAAAGATGGCTATTCGCGCACTGCAGATCGAAAACTTTTAATCCCATACCGTCTATCTTGAGGCTAAACCGGTAAATACAAGACCCTGAGTATACCGGAGGCCCCCACCAAGGCAGGACTAAGCCACTAGATCGAGACGGGGAACCGCCGCCAGTAGCTCACGTGTGATGTGATGCCTGGGCGACTGCAGCACCTGCTCTGCATCCCCTATCTCAACCAGCACGCCCGAATCCATCACAGCGACACGGTCTGCCAGATACTCTACGACACCAAAGTTATGGGTAATGAATAAATACGCCATACCGGTTTCTTTCTGTAGATCTGACAAAAGATCCAGAATCTGCGCCTGCACCGATACATCAAGTGCCGAGGTAGGCTCATCCAAGATCAGTACAGCGGGCTCGACGGCGAGCGCCCGCGCAATCGCAATACGTTGGCGCTGCCCGCCGGAGAACTCATGCGGGTAGCGATCCGAGGCATCGCTCGGCAAGCCTACCCTTGCCAGCAAATACGCGATGCGACGCGTTTGCTCAACGCGACTCCACTCTGGGCGCAACGCCTCAATACCCTCCTGCAAAATCGCACCAATTCGCATTCTTGGGTCGAGAGAAGCGTAGGGATCTTGAAAAACGATCTGGATCTGCCGGCGCAACGCGAGCAGTTGACGCCCCGAGCATGTCAGAATATTCGAATTATTGATGATCGCGCTACCGGATACTTCAGCGTTCGAATCGAGCAATCGAAGCAGCGCCTTAGCCACCGTTGTCTTGCCGCACCCAGAGGCACCCACCAAAGCAAGTGTTTCCCCCGCACGCAACTCAAAGCTCACGCCTTGCACAACATTATTGTGACCCGACACACGCCGCAAAAGACCTTGTCGTTGCGCATAACGAATCTGCAAGTCCTGCACAGCCAAGCAGACAGCATGCCCCCCCAACGCTGGCGAAGTAGGAGGCTGAGATACCAACAAACGTTCACGTCCCGCAGCGGATAGCGGTCTGCCGCGCTTGCTAAAGGTCGGAATAGCGTCGAACAATTCACGCGCATACGCATGCTCTGGCGCACGAAAGAACTTTTCAGCCGAAGCCGTCTCAACAACCTCGCCATGACGCATTAAGGCAACGGTATCTGCTACATCCTTTACCACAGCTAGATCATGCGTAATCAACAAAACTGCCATTCCAAGCTCTTTCTGAATATCGGCCAACAGCGTCAACACCTGCGCCTGAACCGTCACATCCAGCGCCGTAGTGGGCTCGTCAGCGATCAACAGTTCGGGTTCGGCCGCCAAAGCGATAGCGATCATGACGCGCTGCTTTTGTCCGCCAGAGAACTGAAAAGGATAGTCATCCACTCGGCGCGCAGGGTCCGGAATCCCGACACGCTCGAGCCACTGGATCGCCCTTGCACGTGCAGCTTGTCCGCGAAGCGTTGTATGCGCCTCGATTGCCTCAATAATTTGCTGACCAATGCGCATCACGGGGTTCAGACTGGTCGCAGGCTCCTGGAAGATCATCCCCGCACGCCCACCACGCACGTCCCGCATCGCCACTTCAGGCAGGCCTAGCAACTCTGTGCCCTCCAACACAACGCGTCCACGCGTCACCTGCAAGGCCTCGGGCAGTAATCGAAGTAAAGCCATCGCTGTCATGCTTTTGCCGGAACCAGATTCACCGACCAACGCAAAGGTTTCGCCGCGCTGTACGGTTAAAGCCAACGCCTTCACAGCAAGTTGAAAACGTTCTTGCGTATCGATCGAAACATCGAGGTCTGTCACTTTCAACACTGGCTGAAGGACAGGCTTAAGCCCTTGCACGCCAGTCGGAAGAGCTGTGTGCGCTGTCGTGACGCCTCCCTCGGGCAAGGCTGTAGTCCCACGGCGTACTCGAAACGACCTAGATCGCGGGTCGAAGGCTTCACGAACCGCGTCTGCAAACAAATTCGCCGCTAGCACCAAAGCCAGCATGAATAGAAATGCAGCAAGCAAGTTCCACCAGATCATCGGATCGCGCGACATTTCAAACCGCGCTTTCTCGATCATCGAGCCGAAAGAATTCATACTCGGATCCACGCCGATACCAAGATAAGAAAGGACAGCTTCGTACAGCACTAATCCAGAGAACTCCAGCACGACCGTGATCAACACGATATGCATCACATTGGGCAACAGATGTCGACCCATAATACGGAGGTTAGAAATGCCAAATGCCCGGGCCGCCTGGACATACTCAAGCTCACGCAGTTTGAGTGATTCCGCACGTAACAAACGACATAAGCCGGCCCATCCGGTAAGACCTAAAATCATGCATAGTAAAAACAGTCGCAAGTCTGCCCGCTGAACAGAGGTCGGAAACAAACCAGGATTTGTGTCGATGTACACCTGCATCATTAAGACACAGGCGGCAATCAACAGCACACCGGGAATCGACGTCAACGTCGTGTAGACATACTGAATGACATCATCAATCCAGCCTTTAAAGTAACCCGCAGCAATGCCAAACACGATTGCGGGGGGAAGCATCGCAATCGTGGTTAGACTACCAATCACCCAGGCGGTACGTACACTCTTCAACGCTTGCCAAAGAACATCGTTACCCGTGCGATCTGTCCCAAGAACGTGATAGCCGGAGGCTAACCCAACGACAATGCCGAGCAACAAACAAACAGTCGTCGACGTGATCAAGATGGCACGCCAAGGAACCTCAGATTGTCCGCTTAACATCTGTCGCCAACACTCAAGGCGCGCGCCACGCTTGACACAAATCATCCGCAGGCCGACTAGCAATGCCGCTAACAAGGCACCACCACCCAACCCCAACAAGAGTCGCTTCAACACATCAACGAACCATTGCTCCTGCGGCTCACCGAGATGTCGTCCCCCAAAACGGAGCCGAGGAAAGTCGCGTACCGGGGCGCCCCCTTCCTGCAAAATAGTTTCCTTTGTGAACTGCTGCCAGGACAAGGGTGACGAGTAGGTTTTTTCAGGTCGAACAAAAGCCGTGTCCTCAAGCAAAACATCTAACAAGGACACGACTTTGGGCGCATACACCACTGCACTCGGGTTGGCAGCTCCTGGCGCAGGCGGCAATCTTGGCTGAAAATGTATGGAGTCCAACAACCCAACCACAACAAATAAGGACAGCACAACGGCCGAACACATCGCCGGCGTATTGCGCGCAACGCGCCCCCAAGTCGCACGAAGAGTACGCGAACGCGATACATGCCAGGCATAACCGAAAACCACTGCAAGCAAAGCAAATAATGCAGCGTCCGTCCAGAGGAGAATAAATTTTGGCATGATCACTCGAAACGTACGCGCGGATCAGCGAGCGTATAAGAAATATCGGCCAAAATTAGTCCCAGAATGTAGAGCGCGGAGCCTAGAAAGACCATCGCACGTACGACAGAAAAATCTTGTCCACTAATGGCGTCGATGGTGTAGCTTCCAAGCCCAGGGATTCCAAAGAACGACTCTGAAATCAAGCTTCCCATAAAGAGTAATGGTAGGGCCGAGACCGCGCCCGTTAGGATCGGAAGCATGGCATTACGCAGTACGTGTTTGAACAACACCACGCGCTCACTTAGGCCTTTAGCACGCGCCGTGCGAACGTAATCTTTACCCACTTCTTCTAAGAAAAGACTACGCAAAAATCGCGCCTCCGGACCTAATCGAGCGATCACGGCGACCAAAATAGGTAAAGCCAAAAATTTTAAGGCGTCCCATCCCCCAGCAAAACCAGAGTAAGGCACCAGACGTAGTAATTTAGAAAACAGCCACTGCCCAGCGATAATGTAGAAAAGCCCAGAGATTGACAACATCACCACACACAACACGACTCCCCAAAAGTCCAAGTGCGTTGTTCTAAAAAAAACAAGCAGCAAGGCGAAGGCAATACTCACCAGCAGACCCAGGATAAAAGTTGGAATCGCTAGCGCCAGACTTGGCCACATCCGCTTACCAATTTCACGTCCAATGTCTCTACCCTCATCGGAGGCACCAAAGTCAAATCTCAGCAAGGGGACCGAGCGTTGATAGAAAATCGTATCGGTGTATTGCTCTAAACCACGCGCTTGTGTATTGATGAACAATGGCTTGTCATAACCGCGTTCGACCTTCCACTTCGTAATCGCATCAGCACTTACGCGCTGACCACCAATCGCAAGACGAGCCATATCGTCAGGCGTGTTCACAGCAAAAAATAACACGAAGGTAAAAAGGTTAACCCCTATCAGGATCAGCACACCGTAGAGCATTCGACGCAAAACGTATCCGATCATTTTGGCGTCTCCACAACGTCGCCCATAGCATTCTGTTGCGCTTGTTGGCGAAGCGCACGCCAGGCTGGCCAAACCAATAAGCCGAGTAGACCAAATAACACCAGCAGTGGCCACCAAACAGGAGGGTTCCATTCCGCTATTTTTTTACTGCGCAACTCAGTATCAATCTTCATGTACTGCAAGCTGTTACGCACCATTTGAGTTGGCTTCGCGTTACCTACCCATTGCTGAAAGGCTCCGCCTGACTTGGGAAATAAACCAAACATCCAAGGGGCATCCTCTTGCACAATTCTTATCATCTGCGCGATGAGCTGCTCTTTTTCAGGGCCATCCGGTAAGTCACGCATCTTTTCAAACAGCGCGTCATACTCCGGATTCACATAGTTTGATGCATTCTCGCCTCCCTTCTCAGCTTTCACATTTGGCCCATAAAGCAAAAACAAGAAATTCTCTGCATCTGGATAGTCAGCGACCCAACCCCACATGTACATCTGCGCCACACCCCGCGCCATCTTCTCTTGAAAACGGTTGTAGTCAGTGGAACGGATGTCGAGCTGCACGCCGATCTGAGCGAACTGGCGACGCATCCAATCGAGCGTTGGACTAGACCCACCCCCTCCGCTCGCGGAATCGAAGTACAACACGAGAGGCTCGCCTGTCGTTACGTGACGTCCATTTGGATAGCCTGCCTCGGCTAACAGCTGACGGGCCTGCTCAAGCGACTTTCGCTGCGCGTTACCACCGACGACATCATAGACAACAGGATTGATACCCGAGATACCCGACTGATAGCCAAGAATTCCAGGAGGGACAGGGCCATAGGCGACCTGAGCCTGATCATTTTGGAAGATCGCAACAAACTCCTCCCAGTTGAACGCAATACTCAGCGCTTGGCGCAGTTTCTGATTACGTGCTTGCTGTTCAGGGGTATCTCCACGCCCAACGACCGGATCGCGCCAGTTAAATCCAAAGTATTGCATTTGTGCTTCGACTGTCGTCGGTAACTGGATGCCATGCTTTGCATATAGCGCAGCTTTCTCTGTTGAGTCAGATGCTGCTACAAGCATCGCGACCCCCGTATCGCCACGGTCAACCTGCGGCACGTCGTAATAGCCTTGCATGAACTTTCCCTGCAAGGGAATGCTTTCCTTCTCAATGTTGAAAACGATGCGATCAATAAAGGGCGTCATCTTGCCGCAATCGTTTAACAAACCTTTTGCGCGATCAGCCGGTTCACCCTCACACGGATAAGGTTCACCTCGAAAATTAGGATTGCGCGCCAACACATGCCGCCGGTTTTGAATTGACTCAGTCAACATATAGGGTCCTGTCCCGACAGGCCAATTATTAAGCGTCAGGTTGCGCTGAGCCATACCCGGTTGACTGTAGAAGCGATCTGCTTCCCAGGGAATCGGGGCAACAAAGGTCATCGCCAGCCAATACTTGAACTGAGGGTACAGACCTTTGACACGAATTCGTAGCGTGTGCTCATCGAGCGCCTCAACTCCAGAAAAACCAACACTACGCAAATCTAACCAAGGCAAATCGCGCGAACCAACAGAGACGCCCTTGCGTAGCGCAGTATCTATCTCCCGCAAGCGGGTGCCATACTCTTTCATCCCCACAACATGCTGGGCAAGTGTTGAAAAAATTGGCGACGCCACGCGGGGGCTCGCTAAACGCCGAATTGCATAGACGTAATCGTGTGCGGTCAGCTCGCGCGCCCCTTGCTGCGCAAAGTCACTCATCACAAATTTATCAGTCAGCTGTTCTGACGTTAGCGGCCAATAGCTAAAACGACCATCTGCTTCGCGCGCAAAAACAGGGTGTGGCTGATACTGAATCCCCTTGCGTAAAGGAATGTCGTACACACTCTCTGCGATATCTTTGACCGCAGCGTCTGCGCTTAACTTATTGCCTTGCTTATCTACAAATACTGGCTCAACGACCTCAAGCGCAGTACGCGGGATTAACTCATACGGCCGCTTGAGATAATGATAGCCATACAGCGGTTCGTAAATGTTATAGGTATAAGGTGTTTCATCGGTCGAGTAGGACCGCGCAGGATCAAGATACTTCGGCGATCGCTGCGTAAAGGCGGTGTACAACACATTTTTAGTCTCGGCGCCAGCCGCATAAGGGCTATTAATAGGCGACTCAACGCCTTGCGGTCCACAGCCAACCACCGCAGCACAGCAAGCAATCGCCAGGCAGAGCTTTTTCACTTGCACTTTTTGTTTTGCCAACACACAACACGCCATTCCCAAGGTGCGACAGCGCCAGCTTCAGCCCAGAGCCCCAGTTTCTTTTTTTGCGCATCACTTTGAATTCCCACCAAGGACTTATCGCGCAAAAACTTACCCTTGGCCTGTTGGTTCGCCCAGGCCATGCCATCTTGCACCTGCAAGCGATTCGCTGTCGTACCATTTGCTGGCACGTCACAGACATCTCGCCCGTAGTGGTCCTTCTCGTAACAGGTCAGAGTCAAGGTCTTACCAGCCACATAGTCCGCCAGGTTCTTGCGCGAAGCCTCGCCAAACGGCTGGCCAGGTCGCTCACTACCGTGACTCGTTTCAGGTGCATCAATGCTTGCCAGGCGAATACGATGCTGCGTCTTGTCCACCAGCAAGTTGATCGTGTCCCCGTCAGAAACCTGCACGACCTTGCCGGTTAAAGCATATTGCCCTACGCCTTGCGCTAGGGCAGGACCCGTCAGACCAACGAGGCCAAGGAAGGCCATCGAAATCACTGACTGAGTGAGCGTTCGCCCGGCGCGGCGCGAGAGAGTTTGGTAGCTGCTATTCATATAAGTATTTGATTTATCTGATTATTTCAAAAAAAATTGAATTTACCACTGTGGGAATATCTTTAAAGCCATTTTGCCTGACGGAATTTATAAAACAGCGTTCCGCAAATCGTACCCATTAAGCCTAGGATTACCAAATAGCCATACTTCCATTGGAGTTCGGGCATGTACTCAAAGTTCATTCCATAAATCCCAGCAATGGCAGTCGGAACGGCAAGAATCGCTGCCCACGCAGCAAGGCGACGTGTTGTCTCAGTTTGCTTAGCCTGCTCAATGAGCATGCCCGCCTCGAACGCAAAGGTGAGACCATCACCCAAGTTGTCGAGCAAGCGGTCCACGCGGTAGACGCGGTCAGCCAAGTCGGCAAATAGCGGACGCGCCTGCGCATTGATTGGCAGGAACTCTCGATGCGACAAACGACGACAAACCTCCCCGAGGGGCGCAATTGCATTGTGCATCCGCTGGAAATCTCTGCGCAACTGATAGAGCCGCCGAACTTTCAGTTTTTCTAGACCTCTCAAAATCATGGCTTGTTCCATCGGTTCGACCGCGCGCTCGAACATATCGTGAGCGAGGTTATAGCGATCGATCAACAAATCCAGCAGTTCAGACGCGACAAAAGCACTGCCCAGAGCAAGCTGGTCGGGCCGACTCTCCATTCGGTGCCTGAGCGCTGTGTGAGAGGCGATGGCACCACGACGCAGTGTAATGAGGTAGTTTGACCCGATAAGCAATTGTGTTTCGCCGAAAGCCGGCAAGCCATCAGTGCTTCGCACCTCGACTGTCATTGCGACCACCAGCACAGCCGTCCCATAATCCATCACCTTGGGAACTCGGTGCGTTGCGCCCATATCCTGTCCAACTGCAGCGTCCAACCCTAACTGCGCCACAATCATGTCAATGACGTCCGGAGCTGGGTCATGTAGACCCACCCATAAAAGGGAATTTTCTGCCTTTAGTACGGCACTAATCTGCGTGACCTCGACGACGTGTTTTTGACCATCTCGGCCGTACACGGCAGATGCGACAACAGAAGCCGACACACCAAGGGCGGAAGAAGAAGCGATCATCAAAGACATCCCAAAAGAAAAAACAGCGGAACCAGCTCTTACAAGACCAATTTAAAAGGTCGTGCGGCATGATTTAATGTACAAAAACCACGCCAGCCAACGCGCAAGGCATATCAGACCACATTCGAGCAAAGTTTAACCATGCAGATCGTATTTTTAGATAGCGACACCATTCCAAACCCGCTTACCGTGCCAGCTTGGGCTACTCAATGGAAAAACTGCCCAGCCACCAGTCCTGGAGCTCAAGCAACCCTGCAAGCACTGGGCGATGCCGAGATATGCATCACAAACAAAGTAAAAATTACCGCCGAGGTTCTGGCGGGTGCGCCCAGGCTTAAGTTTGTGTGCGTCGCGGCGACGGGCTATGACTGCATTGATCTGAATGCATGCCGCGCGCGTGGCGTTGTCGTATCCAATGTGCCGGGCTACTCACGACAAAGCGTTGGGGAAGGTGTCATTGGGTTTATTTTTGCGCTGCGTCGTGCGCTGTATTTTTATCAAACCGACGGACGCCAACAATGGCCAACCTCTGCTCACTTCTGCGTGCACGGCGCACCTATTTTAAATATAAGAGGAGCCACGTTAGGTATTTTCGGCAAAGGCGCGATTGGCTCGGAGGTTGCGACGCTTGCCCAAGCGCTTGGAATGAAAGTGCTGTTCGGTGAACACCGAGGTGCCCAGGTTGTGCGACCCGGTTACGTCGCCTTTGAAGAACTGCTCGCCCAAAGCGACGTGATTACACTGCACTGCCCTTTGACCCCCGATACCCGTGGATTGATTGGTGCAAAAGAACTTGCTCAGATGAAACCTGGTGCCATGCTGATCAACACAGCCCGAGGTCCACTGATTGACGAGGGTGCTGTCGGCGACGCCCTGTTGAGTGGCCATCTCGGTGGCGTCGCGCTAGACGTTTTAGCCAGTGAACCACCTGCAGCCGAACACACCCTATTACAAATGCACTTGCCTAATCTAATCATCACGCCCCACATTACTTGGGCAAACGAAGATGGGATGTCCCGGCTTACGCAGGGCATTCTTGGAAATCTGAATGCTTTTGTGCAAGGCAAACCGATCAATGTCGTCAGCTGATTAATACTGGAGCCTATTTATGAGCAAAACCAAAACAGACAAGCCGCTATATGTAGGCTGTGCTACTGGCTTCTCGGGCGACCGAACCGACGGTGCGGGTCCGGTCGTGGACACACTCATAGCGCTGGGTGGCGGAGTCCTCAACTTCGAGACTTTAGCCGAGCGCACACTTGCGCTTGCGCAAATTGAAAAGCGCAAGAATCCAAAAATGGGTTATGAGCCGCTGCTCGACGATCTTGTCGGTCCAGTCTTAAAACGCTGCCTCGAGCACAACATACAGATCGTGAGCAACTTCGGTGCCGCGAATCCGCAAGCAGCGGCCCAAAGGATCTTTGCGCTAGCGCGCATGCAAGGTTTACGTGTGCCACGTATTGCTGTCGTGCACGGTGACGACTTAACGCAACCCGAACAACTGAAGTTTCTACTTAAAAAGCTCGGTACAGATATCGACCCCTCGCGCGTTGTGAGTGCAAACGCCTACATTGGTGCCGCTGAAATCGCACAAGCCTTAAACGATGGCGCTGACATTGTCGTCACAGGCCGTGTATCAGATCCGTCTCTCACGTTAGGCCCCGCCATCGCGCACTTTGGGTGGGCCATGGACGACTGGCACAAGATGGGCTGTGGCACGATGGCCGGGCACATGCTTGAATGTGGCACACAGGTCTCTGGCGGCTACTATTGTGTTCCGGGACAAAAGCCCGTACCCGATATGCATCGTATTGGCTTTCCAATTGCCGAGATACGCGCCGATGGCAGCTTCTCCGTCTTTAAGGCGGATAACACAGGCGGACGCGTAGACGACCGCACCGGTCGTGAACAAATTCTTTACGAGGTACACGACCCTGCAAAGTATCTGACACCGGATGTCACGGCAGATATTACTCAGGTCACAATTGAATCCGAAGGACAAGATCGTATCCTTATTCAAGGCGTTACTGGTCATGCACGACCTGCAGAATTGAAAGTCAATGTCTGCTACGACAATGGTTATCTAGCCGAGGCCGAGATTTCTTACGCAGGCTTTCAAGCACGAGAACGGGCTGCACTCGCCGGCGAAACAGTACGAAAACGTATCGGCCATCTCTTACCACTTCGTATTGACCTGATCGGCGCCATCAGCATCTTTGGAGATGACGCTGGAGAATTAATGAGCAAGGGCTTGCCCGAGTCACGAGATGTCCGCTTGCGTGTGGCCGGTGTGCACTTACAGAAAGAGATTGCGGAAAAAATTCTACGCGATGTGACCTCACTGTACTGTTGCGGCCCCGCCGGTGGTGGTGGCGTTCGCACATCCCTGCGTCCGCGCCTCGACACCCTGTCTTGCACCATTCCTCGCGAGGCCGTGCCTTGCGGCTACAGTTTTGTTCAGGAGCAACTCCCATGAGCGCCACCGTCAAACTCCCGCTTTATCAACTCGCGCACAGCCGTGCTGGCGATAAAGGCAACACCTCTAACATCAGTGTGATTGCCTGGGATGCAGAGTGCTATGCACTGCTCACAGAGCAACTGACCGAGGCGCGTGTCGCCCAATGGTTTGGCTACCGTCACCCTAAGAATGTGGCACGCTACTTGCTTCCTAAACTCGAAGCAATGAATTTTGTGATCGAGGGAGTTCTCGATGGCGGCGTCAACGATGCGCTAAATCTGGACACACATGGTAAGGGGCTGTCTTTCTGGATGCTAGACCTTCCTATTGAGGTACCCCAGACTTTAGCTGCGAGACTCGCGGTTAAAGAGTACGTCTAACGAACAACATCACCACCCAAAGACCTTTTTACATACTTTTCGGAGCAACTTGAATGAACACGCGCCGCAACATCATGATCGCCACACTCGGCGTCATCAGCACATTTTTATCAGCACCGTTGATGGCGCAGGCCTACCCAACTAAGCCAATCAAACTGATTATTCCTTTCCCCGCCGGTGGCGCCACTGACATTGTGGGACGAGTCGTGGCACAACAGCTCGGTGTAGAGCTTGGGCAAACGGTCGTCGTGGATAATCGCGCAGGAGCGGCTGGCGTCATCGGATCCGAGTCAGTAGCGCGCTCAGCACCTGATGGCTACACGATTCTGCTTTCCACTTCAAGCACACATACGATCGGGCCGATCTTAAACCCGAAGATCCCGTACTCACCCACAAAGGACTTCACCCCCATCATGTATCTTGCTGCCTCTCCGCAAGTCGTGGTCGTGCCCTTGTCATCGCCTGCGACCACGATGCCAGAGCTGATTGATTACATTAAAAAGAATCCTGGCAAACTCAATTTCGGCTCAGCTGGAACGGGCGGGATCCCGCACCTTTCAACAGAGCGATTCTTGGCGATGACTGGCACCAAAATGACGCATGTGCCCTATAAAGGCACTGCTCTAGCGATGCCCGACTTAATGGCTGGCCGCCTAGATTTGATGTTTGATTCGATTTCAGTGTCGCTACCGCATATTCGCGATGGCAAAGTGCGCGCCTTGGCAGTCACTTCACCAAAGCCCTCTTCCGTAGCACCTAATATCCCGACATTGTCACAATTCGTACCCGGCTACGAGTCATTGACTTGGTTTGGCGTATTTGGACCTGCTGGCCTGCCACCCGCCATTCAAGCAACCCTCAATCAAGCTCTGAACAAAGCTATTCAAAATCCAGGCTTGTTAGCGCAGTTTGCAAAGCTCGGCTTCGATGCAGCAGGCGGTACCCCGCAAGAGTTTGCTAAGAAGATGGCGGAAGAAACGGCAATGTGGCAAAAAGTGATTACGGACGGCAACATCACGATCGAGCGGTAAAGAACTTGAGTGCTAGGCTCGCGAAATAGAGAATCACAAGCGTGCCTAGCAAATCCCCAACAAGCATTGGAATCATGCCCGAGAAAATATCGGGCGTGTGGCCAGAGAAAAAGAAATAAATATTGTGCGGAACGACATTACAGATTGCGCCCGCAAGAGAGAAAATCATCAGTTGACTAGGACGCAAACCAGATAGGTCCTCGCTTATTTGAAGCCATGTCCCACAGGCCTTAACCGCAGCAACTGGTCCAAGCGCTGACAGCCCTGCAATTACCACTGCATCAGCCCAACCAGCGTGCATCATCATGTCGTTCGTTAGCAAGGCGCCGAAAAACAAACCTACGGCGCCAACCCATCCAAGCACCATGACCGATAGCATACGAATTGCGGCCGGCAAAAAAATCCAATTAATGACTTTGCTGAGCGACAGATCGGAGAACAACCACTCATTGAGATAAAACAGGAACATCCATAGCAATACGACCAAAACACCCGCGCCTAATAGTGCTGGTGTCGACTTGGGCTTCTGTATGGGACGGACGCTGGATCTTGACGACCCATCCGAATGGACCTGCGAAGGGGGCGGCATTAGATCAGGTAGGCTGAGCAGCCTTATCGATGGCTTGCCCTAAGGCGACAAAATATTTACGTGCGAGCTCGGTGGGCACGACATACTTAACTCGACTGTCTAACTTATCGACATCAAGTTCAATCATGCCTTTCTTGCGCAAGGTCTTTAAGCGTCGGTGCGCAGTGGTTGCAGAAATCTCTGTGGACAGACCCATTGCCTCGAGCACACTCACTTTTTGCGCATCATGCCACTTAACGCCAAGCATCGTAAGCAACCGCTCTTCCACCGGATCCATGTTCGGGAAGGATGGGATTTGTCGGATTGCCTGCATCAAATGCAAAAACCGCAAATAAGTGACGGAGTATTTGGAGGTATCAGACATACGATCGCAATCCCTAAAAATTGACTAAATCCAACATAGCACGCAAGCCTATCTTACAACACCATTACAAATCTGATGATTTAAACAACATCCAGCTAAAAAGGACAAGGGCTTACAGATCGCTCTGTAAGCCCTTGATTTATATGGCGCGCCCGGCAGGATTCGAACCCACGACCCCTTGGTTCGTAGCCAAGTACTCTATCCAACTGAGCTACGGGCGCAGCAAAGTGCGACAGTATATCAGTTTTTACAGGCGTCAACCGGTGATGCGTGGGATTTTGGCCGCTTTGATTGCGCGACCCATCTCGATATAACCCTTTTCCAAGATATCCAGATACTGTTTTGCGGATAGGGATGCCGGATCGACCCCCATATTCGCTAAACGCGCTGCCAGCGCAGGATCAGCCATCGCGGTCAACGCAGCTTTCTCTAGCGTGTTGACAATTGCGGCCGGAGTCCCCTTCGGGACCGCCAATCCCAGCCAAGAGTCAATTTCCACGTCGTAGCCCTGCTCTTTCATCGTTTTCACGTCAGGCTGCTCAACCCAACGCATTGGACTCGCTGAGGCCAACATACGCAATTTACCTGCCTTGATATGAGGCAAGATGTCGGGGGGGTTTTGAACGATCACCTGAACCTGACCACTTAAGACCGCAGTAACAGCCTCAGCACCAGACTTATAGGAAATATGTTCGAACTTGGCCCCCGTTAAGCGAGACAACTCAAAGATTGCCAAGTTATTCGGTGCAGAGGTCGTCCCAAAAAACAGACCTTGCCCTGACTGTGCCGCCTTCACCAGATCCGCCAAGGTCTTGTAAGGAGAATCTGCATTAACGGCTACACCGTAACGAAAGCGTCCAAAGCCGGCCACGAACTCAAAATCCTTGATGGTGTAAGTTAAGTCCATCAGGTGCGGCATGATCGCGACTGTCGAATATGTCACCACACCAATCTGATAACCATCTGGCTTTTGCCGAGCAATGTAAGCCGGCGTCAGCGTGCCCAGTGCGCCAGGCCTGTTTTGAACGATGATCGGTTTACCAAGGCTCTTTTCCATACCCTGAGCGAGTGCGCGTGAGGCAACATCCGTCGTGCCGCCCGCTCCATAGTTCACGATCAACGACACTTCACGATCAGGGAAGGTCTGTGCCTGGCTATTCCAGCTCAGACCTAAAAACATGACCGCAGTTGCGGCGATGCGAACAGATTTTATTAAGTTATTTTTCATCAAGTCTCCTCACTATCTTTAGTTTTATTAGGATAAAAAATTTAAACCTTACACACTACAAAAATCGCTCACGCTAGGACATAAAGAAACCGCCATTGATATCAATCGTCGCGCCATTAATGAATCCACTGGATTCCGCACATAAAAATGTGATGGCGTCAGCGACTTCCTCTGCAGTGCCTAGGCGTCTGACGGGGATCTGCTCGGCATAGCGTCGATTAACTTCTTCGCCCGCCTGCATAGCCATATCCGTCAAGATACGTCCAGGCGCTACACAATTTGCGGTGATGCCATGAGGACCCATTTCCGAGGCAATAGCACGCATCAAACCCAGCACGCCGGCCTTGGAAGCCATATAGCTGGGCCCGGCAACGATAGACTTTGACCGTCCGGCAAGTGAAGACAGGCTAACAATACGACCAAACTTTTGTGCTTGCATCCCAGGTAAAAAAAGCTGAGAAAGTTGCATCACCGTTGTGAGATTGATCAACAGCACTTTTGACCACTCGTCGAGCGTCACTTCGAGAATACCGCTCGATCGACCATCAGACCGCTTGGGTGAGATACCTGCGTTATTGACCAAGATCGATACCGTGCCCAAGCGCGCCTCAATCTGCTCTTTCAGTCGCGACAAAAACGCAGTGTCACTGACATCACCCGAAAACGCTAAGGCGTTCGCTGAAGAAATCCCGAGTTTGCCTAGATCAAGCGGCAGACGATCCACCATCACGACCTTACATCCTGCTGCAATCAACTTTTGACTTGTTGCCAAGCCAATCCCCTTTGCCGCACCCGTTACTAACGCTATTCGCTGTGTCATTTGACGTTGGCCGTGTAAAACGTAATCGGAGGGAATGCATTTTCATCCGTCATGATCTCGATGAGCGTCGTGAGTTCACTCTTGGTGGCATCCTCAAGTGCCTGCGCGAGCTGCGCGGGATCACTTACCCGCACGCCCAGACAACCACAGCTTCGCGCAATCGCAGCATGATCAACCGGATAAAAATCTACGGCTGAGGTGTGTTCACCGAACTTTACATTTTCAGCGTGCTTTTGATAACCCAGAATACCGTTGTTCAGCAACAGGAGAGTTACCTTGATACCCATTCTGCGGGCCGTCTCTAACTCAGACCAGACATGGCCAAAACCACCGTCTCCAACCAAACAAAACACCTCGGAGTCAGGTCGGGCAACTTTGGCGCCCAACGCCATCGGAAAGCCCCAGCCAAGACCAGCTAGCCCACGAGGCGTAATGAAGCGCATGCCGCTTGCCAACGAGGTCAAACAATTCGCGATCCAGATCGAGGAATAACTAGCATCCGCGACTACGATCGACTGCGCGGTTAAACGCTTCTGCAATTCATGCATCACACGCTCAGGTCGAATAGGCGACTGCGCAGACACCCGCACTGGCTCGGACTCTTTTAGGTAGTTTTCTTTGGCTTTCGCAATACTGCCCACGACCGCAGCGCGCGCGGCTGCACGTGGCTTAAGATCGCACTGCACTAACGCATCCGCCAAGGCGTTAAGCGTCAAGCGCGCATCCCCCACCAGTCGCAGCGCCTCATAGTTTCGACCCACCTCTGTTCCATCAATATCCAAATGGATGAAGGTCGCATCTTTAGGATAGAGCTGCCAGGAGTCCGTGCCGTTTTGATTGGTACGATTGCCGACAAGCAGAACGACATCAGCTTGAGCAACCAAATCACGCTGATAGCGTGTGGCGCCATTTGGACCCATGAAATAGCCCACGACCCCAACCGCTAACGGATGCTGCTCATCGACACCACCCTTGCCCATCACCGTCGTTGCCACTGGCAAATGCGCTTCGTCCATTAACCGAGTGAGTGCCAGATGAGCATGAGATAAGTGCACGCCTCCCCCCGCAATCACAAGCGGACGTTTGGCCTTGGATAACAAGTCTGCAGCACGCAGCACCGACTCCGGAGAGGCTACAACAGGATCTAGCGGAAAATGTCCAAGACTGGCGCGGCGCCCTGTCTCCACGGCGGGCTCCAAGAGCAAATCAGAGGGCAATAACAAGACAACAGGTCCAGGTCGCCCCGAACAGGCCATCGCGAAAGCCTGATCAACATAATCATCTACACGACTTGCATCGCCGACACGCCGCACCCACTTGGCGACCGGACTAAACATGCCGATATGATCAAGATCCTGAAAAGCGTTTTTGTCGTGATGTAGACGGCTCACGTCCTGCACGAGAGCAATCACAGGTATCGATGCCTTCAGGGCTTCACCCAGCGGCGCCACCAACAAGGCTGCCGCGGGGCCGTTCTGTGCAGTCACGACACCGGGCTTGCCAGACACTCTGGCGTAGGCATCGGCCATATAGCCACCCGCATTTTCTGTGCGGTACGCAATCTGCTTGATGCCACCATGCTCTGCTGACAACTGAATCATTGTTGGCAAACTCTGACCAAACGTACAGGTGACGCCGTGACGCTTGAGCGCGCGGATCACCGCATGCGCAACTGTGTTAGGCGTTTTTAATCCGGTCACGGTCAGGGGAGTTGGTGCTGCGTTCGATGAATTGGCCATACAGAAGCTCGCTACGTTGTCTCGGTTAATGTTATTTTTATTTTGATATGGGCCAGTATTGGCGTACATTCTTTTCTTTATACGACACTTTTTTAATATTTGCCCCGCGCAATGTCCACAACTATGGTTGCCCCCTCCGCCCCGACCAATACCGCAGTGAATTTACTTAAGGAAATCTGGGGATCGGTGCATGGCAATGCCTCCGCGACAGACCGACTTTCTTTTGCAGGACACGGGAGTCTGCCCTCCTACTTCGCCGTGACGGAACTTGCAGCAGCCTCAATGGGGGCGACTGGCTTGGCACTTGCAGAGCTCACACAAAGCCTGGATGTGGCTATTGATCGTCGACTTGCGTCACTTTGGTTCAATAAGACAATATCCCCGCTGGGTTGGAAAATTCCACCCGAGCCAGCCTTGGGCCCTGCTGACTACCGCACCCGGGATGGATGGATCCGTTTGCATACGAACGCACCACACCATCGCGATGCAGCGCTGCGGGTCCTTGGCACTCCACAAGACCCCAAGGCTGTTGCTGCGGCAGTTTCCAGTTGGAATTCAACCGAGCTTGAGACTACGATGGTCGCCAACGGTGCATGCGCAGCAGAAATGCGCTCCTGGCAAGACTGGCAACACCACCCACAAGGGCGCGCGGTGTTGGCCGAACCCCTTTTGCACTGGCGCTCCGGATCGACAGCGGCTCCCTCGCCTTGGGCGCCCTCGAGTGCGCGACCCCTGACAGGTATAAAAGTGCTGGATATGACGCGTGTATTGGCAGGCCCAGCCGCAACCCGCCTCTTGGCCGGACTCGGCGCTACTGTCTTGCGCATCGACCCTCCCTGGTGGGATGAACCTTCTGGCGAACCAGAGATGAGTCTTGGTAAACGCTGCACCCGCCTGGATTTGCGAGAAGCGAAAGATCTTGAGCACTGGAAGACACTATTAAGCGAAGCTGATGTCTTTGTGCACGGGTACCGCAGCGATGCCCTCAGTGCGCTCGGCGTCGACGCTGAGCAACGACAGAACATCCGGCCTGGCTTGATTGATGTTTCCCTCGACGCCTATGGCTTTACTGGTCCTTGGAAGCACCGTAGAGGGTTCGACAGCCTTGTGCAAATGAGCATGGGTATCGCCGAGGCGGGGCAACGCCTATCAGGCTCAGACAGGCCATTCCCGTTGCCGGTGCAAGCACTCGACCATGGAACAGGCTATTTGCTCGCGACCGCCATCCTGCGCGCGCTAACAATCCGCGTCGAAACCGGCAAGGGAAGCATCGTGAAGGGCTCACTCGCGCGCACAGGTGCTTTGCTGATGCAAACGCTTGACGCCAAACTGATCGAACGACCTGTCCTCAACCCTATAGAGCCTGCAGATTGGTCAGATACGCTTGAGATCACGCAATGGGGTTCCGCCAAACGACTGAAATGGCCAGTCACGGTGACTGGCGTTGAAATGGCTTGGTCACCTGGGTCAGGCGCTCTAGGACGGCATCGTGCAGCGTGGCAAGATTGATGCACACTACACGCCAAGCAATTCTTCTAACAGTCGCAGCGGTATTCCTCTTCTCCTTACAAGACGGGATTGGCAAATATCTCACAACGTTTCATTCTGCTTTGCTAATTGTATGGAGTCGCTACGCGCTTCAGAGTGTTATTTTTGTTGTGGCGTATGGTCCTAGATACGGCAGAAAACTTATCCAAACAAAACAGCCCAAGTTGCAACTCCTCAGAGGTTTAAGCGCCCTGATTTCAACCATTCTGTTTTTGAGTTCGTTAAAGTATGTTCCGATTGGCGAGGCCACAGCCGTGCTGTTCCTCTCACCGATCATGGTTGTGGTTCTTTCTCACTACTTCTTGAAAGAAAAGACAAACAGATGGCAGTGGTTATCTGTTGTACTTGGCCTGATTGGCGTCGCGCTCGTTGCGCGTCCCACAAGCGCAATATTTACGCCCGCCATTCTCTTGGCACTTGCTAGTGCATTTTTTGTTTCTGTGTATCAAATGCTCACGCGAAAGGTCGTGGCCACAGACTCGTCGGTCGCGAGCAACTTTTTGACTTGTACGATTGCCTCGCTAGCGCTGGGACTTTGGCTGCCCGTTTTCTGGGAGCCCATAAACTGGAGCACCGCGATTCTTTTAGTTGTTCAAGCGATACTAGTGATTATCGGGCACCTGTTTTTAACCAACGCCTTTCAGCGCGCAACGGCAGCGACCTTGGCACCCTTTTCTTATGTCCAGATCCTGTTCGCAAGCGTAATGGGCATCATATTTTTTGGTCACTCACCAGACTCCCTCACATTCTTAGGGATGTCTGTGATTATTGCCAGTGGCGTTCTTCTAGTGTTACGAACGGGCCGAACTTAATCGGCGCCGTCTGCAGACTGAAGCACTGAGGGCTAACGCTCGAACTGAAGTCCGCGATAACCTTCTGCCGCGATCTGATCGCAGATGACGCGATACTTATCGAGCCCAGCTACGTAGGGCATAAACACACGGGGCTTGCCAGGGATGTTTGCCCCCACGTACCAAGAGTTTGCTAATGGATACAGGGTGGAATCACCGACCTCGTTGACATGTTGCACCCATTTCTCCTCGGCGTCGCGATCTGCCTCAATACGACTCAAGCCTTGGCTCTTCACATGTTTCAGTAGATCAGTAATCCAGTCGACGTGCTGCTCAATCGCCGCAATCATGTTGGTCTTGACCGATGGACTGCCCGGCCCCGTAATGATCATCATATTTGGGAAGCCGGCGGTCATGATGCCTAGATATGTTTTAGGCCCATCTACCCACTTGCTGCGCAAATCCGCTTCGCCATCCACCCGAATGTCGATGTCTAGCAGTGCGCCCGTCATGGCGTCGAAGCCGGTCGCAAAGACAATCGCATGGAACGCATACTCTTGCTCGGCTGTCTGTATGCCGTTGGGAGTAATCTGAACAATTGGATTCTTTTTTATATTGACCAGCGTCACGTTCTCGCGGTTGAAAGTCTCGTAATAATCGGTATCAAGCGGCAGGCGCTTCGTGCCGATATAGTGGTCATTCGGGATCAAATCAGCAGCCACCGCAGGATCCTTCACAATCGTACGGATCTTGTCGCGCACAAACTCGCAGACTGTTTCGTTAGCTTCTTTGCTCGTCAGCAAATCCTTATAGGCATACAAGAAGCTGATGTTTCCACCTGTACCCCACTTCTTTTCAAAGCTCGCGAGTCGCGCCTCAGGCGTATCCTCAAGCGCCAGCTTCGTGGGCGGAGGAAATCCGGCAATACCGAACGGAGTCTTCAAGGCTTCTTTACGCCATGCGGAGTACTTTTCTTTATGTGCTTTTACTTCCGCAGGAGTCAACACACGATTGATTGCTGGAACGGAATAGTTTGCAGAGCGCTGAAATACGTGAAGATGTTTCGCTTCTTTGGCAATGATCGGTATCGACTGAATGCCAGAGGCACCCGTGCCAATAATCCCCACGCGCTTACCAGTGAAGTTAACTTTTTCGTGCGGCCATTGACCGGTGTGATACCACTTGCCTTTGAAGGAATCCAAGCCTTTGAAATCAGGCACTCTAGGTAGCGAGAGATTTCCAGAAGCCATAATACAAAACTGAGCCTCAAGCACCTCATTCTTATTCGTTGTTACTTTCCAGGTATTTGAGGCGCGAAAAAATACTGCAGATATAACTCGCGTATTGAATTGAATATCACGCCGCAAATCAAAACGATCTGCAACATGATTGGCGTACTTTAGAATTTCAGGTTGGGTTGCGTAGCGCTCTGGCCACTCCCACTGTTGCTGAAGATCTTCAGAAAAAGAGTAGGAATACTCAAGACTTTCGACATCGCAGCGGGCGCCCGGATATCGATTCCAATACCAAGTCCCCCCAACACCGTCGCCAGCCTCAAGCACGCGAACACGCAAACCCAATTGGCGTAAGCGGTGCAAGGCATACATTCCAGCAAAGCCAGCGCCAATTACGATTACGTCGTAGCGTGATGCACTTGCGGCTGCGTCCGTCATGATGCGTTGTCTCCTTTTATATTTTTATTAAAGTGGATCTTTATTGTGGCTTAATTCCGGCCGCTTTAATCACTATCGCCCACTTATCAAGCTCTGAGGCGAGATGGGATGACAAGTCCTTCGGCGTCCCACCAAGTGGCGTCGCACCAATATCAGCTAGCTTTTTCTGGAATGCGGGGTCTTTCAAGATTTTATTAACTTCGGTGTTCATCCGCGCAATGATCTCTGGCGATGTGCCACGTGGCGCTAACAGAGCAAACCAAGTCGACGACATCAGCTTGGGGTAGCCTAGCTCTGCTGTCGTCGGCACATCAGGCAAAGCAGGCGAACGCGTTGGAGACATCACCGCAAGCGCACTAACCTTACCCGCTTTAACCTGGCCCGCAATACCGGGAATCAGCTGGAACATAAGTTGAATCTCATTGGCAATGAGGTTGGTGGTGGCTGTTCCCGGCGCATTGTAAGGAACATGCACCATCTTTGTCCCTGTCTCACGCATAAACAGTTCACCCGCCAAGTGCATGGAACTACCGATTCCAGTCGAACCAAAGTTCAGTTTTCCCGGATTCGCTTCCGCATAAGCGATAAACTCTTTGACCCCTTTGGGAGGCAATGTCGTATTCAGCACAAGAATGTTTGGCACATCACAGATCAACGCAATCGGATCAAAATCATTCTGTGGATCGTACGCAATCTTTGCATATAAGTTGGCATTGACGGCCAAGGTACCTGCCCAAGAAAACAAAAATCGATAGCCGTCTGGAGCGAATTTAGCTGCGGCTGCCGCACCAATATTACCGTTTGCACCCGGACGGTTATCAATCACGATATTGGTTTTTAGATTAATCGCCAGCTGCTCGGCCAACATACGAGCAATCGTGTCACCCGTTCCACCGCCCCCAGGGGAAGGAACAGTCAACTGAATGGGCTTGCCCGCAGCGGGCCAATCGCTCGTTTGCGCAAATGCTGACGCGGCACAGAATACTGTTGCAAGCGATGTAATAACACGTAGAATTTTTAACATGGCCAACTCTCTAATTAGGAAGATTCTTTGGAGGGAAATACTGGCTCACCCAGATTCAACATCAAGCGATTCGCCCAAGCAAAAATTGCAACAGAGTGAATGAGATCCAGAATCTCGGGGTCAGTTAATCCAGCGTCCTTGAGCTTTTGAATGCTTTGCGCATTTACTTCGCCAGGATTCGCTGTCAACTCGATTGAAAAATCAACGATGGCGCGTTCACGCGGCGTTGTGCCCGCACCTTGCGGCTCGTTGAAGACTTCAATAATGGCTTCCTGCGTCTTAGCCAACTGTTCGAAGCGTTGCGCGTGGACAGACGCACAATATACGCAACCGTTGATACGCGAAACAACCGTCGCACCCAACTCACGCTCGGCACGGGGCATCCCGCCTGGAGCATACATAATCGCGTTGAACGCAACAGACCGCTGTTTCAGAATCTCTGGCTGATGTACTAAAAACAGGTAGTAGTCTGACACCTTCGCTTTGGGGTGACTCTCTTCAAGTACAGCCATCTGCTCAGGTGTTGCCGTATCCAGCGAGACCACATCAAGCCAGGCCTTCCAGCCCAGCGTGTCATTCGTGAAGCCTTTTATATCGATGGGTGCGCTCATGCTGATTTCTCCAGGGCCTTCATCGCCATCAGTCCAGCAACCAATCGCACTTGATAAGACACAAAAGCAATGAGTTGCGCGAGGGTCACCACCTCGGGAGTCGACAGACCCGCCTGAGGCAATGCCAATAATGCTTGGCGGTCTGCCTTCACTGGATCAGTGATTAAGGTGTGCGTAAATTTAAGGATCGTGTGCAGTCTGGGGCTTTGAATATTCTCTAACGCGCCAGCAGACACAAAATCAATAATTTCAGTATCCGCACCTAAACGAATGAGTCGCTCGGCATATTCTTTAGTCAGTTCTGGCGCGGGCGTCAGCACACAGGCAAAGAGTGCCACATAAAGTCGCTCAGTGACAGTCAAGCCATCTAGAGTCGGATCAAACAGACCATTCTCGCTGCCCTGCGTCGCCGCAACGACCTTATCTCGCTGATGACGCACCTGATACGTCTGATCTGCAGTGGTCAGGCCGACCAAGCGATCGACTGTGTCCGTTTGTTTTGCATCAACCATAGTTATTCCTTGAGTTAATTTTTCTTTGGTACTGCTGGTGTCCATTCATCACCAAGTAATTCAGGCTCGTCATAGCGTTGCATGCGAGCATAGTGTTCGTCAATATCTTCGCGATAGAAGTGTGCTGCAATACCCTGAGCAAGCCGTTTAGCGCCATCGCTAATAGCGGGAATATCTCCGGATACGGTCCCATGCGTCAGTGCTGCGGGGTAACAAAAGCAATGAATCCGCTCCAAACCCGGGCACTGTCCCGGATTTTTCTCTTTGAACTCGAACGCAGGTCCCAGATCAGGTGAATCGATCATTTCCTGACCTCCTGGCTCGGATGGTGTGCTTAAGCGCTCGCCCCACGACAAAACGTTCGGTGCGATGGCGGCGTACTCGGGGCGCTTCCACCAGTCAATCATGAAGCCCGTCGAAAAAATCACGAAGTCCAGCGCAAAGGTGCCTTTCGTCGTGTGCACAACAAAGTCTTTGTCGGAGACCTCAAAGCGCTCCAACGCACAGCCAAGGTTAAAGCGCGCGTTCTGAAACTTTGAAACGCGCTGCGTGCTGCCGCGTGGTGGAGGCACTTGCTGGGTACCGAGGTAATGCCGAATACGCCATTTCCATTTTTCAGGAAGACTCATAAAGCCATGCACCATACCGGCGTTGCCTGCGCCTTTACCCTTATTAACACGCGGCAAATCGTCACGACGCACCAGCATATCCACACTCAGCGCACCGGCCTCGAGCGCAGTTGCCGCGCTATCCATCGCAGAAGCGCCTGCCCCAACAACCGCGACACGCTTGCCTTGCAAGCTCGCGTAGTCCATGGCATCAGATGAATGTGCCCAGAACTGACGGGGTAAGGTCTTTGCGATGTCAGGAACATAAGCACCACCAAGACCATCTCTGCCTGTAGCCATGACTAACCTGCGCGCGCATACAATGTGCCGTCCCTCAGGCGTATTGATCTCTAGCTCAACGCACTGATCGCTGCGTGGCGAGACGCGGATGACGTCGTGCTCGTTGCGAATATCAAGTGACATCACGCGACGATACCAACGTAAGTAGTCCATCCATTGCGTGCGTGGGATTTTGTCTAGCGCATCCCATTGCTCGCGGCCAAACTGGGCCTCGAACCAAGCGCGAAACGTTAAGGCTGGCAATCCGAGCGCAGGGCCTGTGAGTTGCTTCGGAGAACGCAGAGTTTCCATACGGGCAGTCGTTACCCAAGGTCCTTCAGAGCCCGCAGGCGACCGATCAAAGATAACCGCCTGCACACCAACCATCCGCAAGGCTGCCGCAGAAGCCATGCCAGCCATACCACCGCCAATGATGGCAACCTCGAGCAAAGGCTGTCCGTCCTGTGAGCGCTCAACCACCCAGCGTTTAGCTGGCAACTCAAGCCAAGCCAAATCTTCTTTTAAACGTACTTCAAGAGCAGCCAATCCGGCTGCACCTCTCTGGGTAGTCGACATAGATACGTTGCTTCACAAAGGGGATGGACCAGATCGACCGGTCAAATACATGCTTAGCTTACCGCAGGTTACCTCCTCTGTCCGCCCGACAACACGGAAGAAATGCGTCCTACGTACCGCGGTAGTGACCACCAAAAGTGTCTAAGGTCGGGACGCGAGAGATGCAGAGACATTTTTTGTACTGTACGTTTCGGTTGACGGAAGGTGATGTGGACGCTACATTCTCTTGGACAGAGCAACCCTGCGGTATCGTCGCATTTTGAAAATCCCAGTCAATCAAAAAATCTTGCTTGTCACAGTCCTAGCTTGCCTCACTCTTGTGGGGATGCTCGGCCTAATCGTGCAACTTCAAGTACACGATTCGCTCTCGTTGGATTGGGTCTTCGAGCAGGACAACCAAAAAGCTATTAGATTAGGCGTCGCAGTTACGTTAGGTTTAATCGCAATTCTCGCTGTCTCGATCAATCACCTGAGCAGAACGCCCATCACAGCCCTACGTACAATGCAAGACGACCGCTCCGAGCAAGCGACGGCTGTTAACGTAAAACGGCAATTGACGAGCTATTCTGCAAGGGAACTCGAACGCAAGACAGCCAATCTTCGCGCCAATATTGATCGGCTTGCCATCAAGAACGATTCAGAGAGCGAATCAGCTAGGCAGGGACTACAAGACAGTATTTATTCTGACCTGTCCCAATTAGAGCAGCTCAGCGCTGATCTAAAAAGGATCGCGCAAGACGATAAAGAATTGCCCTCACAACACATCGACAACGTTGATTTTCCAGAGCTACTCGCAGGTACGCTATCGGCTTTCTATCCGCAATTCAATGCGCGCGGAGCGCAAGTTGCGATGAAACGTTGTGGTACATCGATAGTGCGGGCTAACGAAAAGCAGCTACAGCAAGTGTTGAACATACTGATTCATGCCGCGCTTGAGAGCATTCAAGAGAACGACGAAGTCACTCTCCATTGCGAGCGAACCTTGGTTGCCGTCTCATTGCGCTTACATCACTCTAACTTGCAATGCCCTGGAGAAGATCTAGACCTGTGCAAGAGCATTATCGACTTGTACCAAGGCTTCCTCTCGGCTCACGTCTCAAGCGACGGAGGTCTGGAAATCGTCATCATGCTACCTCTACAAAAAACAGCATGATGACGAAACCTGGGCGGTTAATTCACCTCACTTAATCGAAAGACCGCGGCTCTTGGCCACTGCACCCCAACGAGCGATTTCGCTCTTGAGCAAGGCGCCGAACTCCTCAGGCGTCAACGCAGCTGCAGTCAAGCCGTCACTGGTCAAGGTTTTTTCCATTTCTTTGTCTTGTAAGACTTGGTTGATGGCCTTGTTCAGTTTCTGCTGGATCGCAACAGGTACTCCTTTCGGAGCAATAATGCCGTGCCAATTGGTCACTTCGTACTGAGGGTAACCCGCTTCCTTCACCGTGGGAACATCAGGTAAGGCAGCAAGACGCGCCGGAGTCGTCACCGCAAGCGCTTTCAGCTGATTTGACTTGACCAAAGGCAGAGTCGAAGCGACCGTTCCAAACACGATGTTCGTGTGACCAGCAACCGTGTCAGTCAAAGCAGGTGATGTACCTTTGTAGGGAACATGCAAAAGTTTGATCCCAGCAATCTCATTGAAGTACTCAGTCGCTAACTGGGTGATGCTTCCAGTGCCAGAAGTAGCATAGCTGTATTTACCTGGGCTGGCCTTAGCGAGCTCCACCAACTCCTTCAACGTTTTTACCGGAAAGTCTTTGTTGGTCGTGATGATGAACGGACCGCGTGCAAGCAGCGCGATTGGCGTCATATCAGTGCCAGAGTCAAAAGGCAGCTTATAAAAACTGGGGTTCACGGTGTAGCTCGCTGCCGACAAGAACAGCGTGTATCCATCTGGTGGGGATTTGAGTGCAATTTCAGCGCCCAAGTTACTGCCAGCACCAGGCTTGTTCTCTACGATAACCGGCTGCCCAAGCACGGGGGCCAACTTCACGGCCACGAGACGCGCGATCAAGTCAGAGCCTCCGCCGGGAGCGAAACCTACGATCAGCCGGATGGGCTTGTTTGGATAGTCAGCTTGGGCAACTGCTGAAGAACCAACAAGCGAGAGTCCTGCGACAAGACCCGTCAATACGGAGAGTTTGGCTACTTTTGCAAAGTGGCGAACAGAGCGAATCATAAAGGTTTCCTTGAAGTGTTTGAATCTGATCCAAACAATACAACGACCCCACTGAGATTACTAGCCCCGTTGACAAACCTCGCTTTTACTTGACAGCTTGTTATAACAAGATAACACTACCCCAGAGATTAATGAAATCTACCGCCAGAAGAAAAACCGAGCAACGAACACTTTATTAGATGAATAAAAATGACTCAACTTCAGGACCTCGCCACTGTCATCCGCAGTAAAAATGCCGGCCCGCTCACCCTGTCACTTGATTTAATGTTCCCGAGTGAGGAGAGCTATCGAATCGCCCTACGCTCGAGCTCACTCACACCCGAAGCGATTGGACGCCTGTACGACACAGCCCCCGAAAAAATCTCAGTGACTTCTTATGATGCTGCGCGAGCAATCAAAATCGCCATGCCTCGCAAAATCGTATCAGGTTCGCCAGGCGACCGGGATGTATACGGAGCCCAACAACACGTCCCTCTTCTTGGATTAGAGCTATGAGCGCAGTTCAGGCACTTCTAAAACGTCGCCCCAGCACGTTACGCGTGTTGTCTGCATCGGGTCAGCTGGGCTACGGCATACCGCATAAAGCACTTGCCGCGGGTCTCGCTCGAAATCCCGATTTCATCGGCTGTGACATGGGATCCGTAGATCCGGGCCCCGCCTATCTTGGGTCTGGCGAAATGGCCACAAGCCCGGCCGTAACGAGAGGCGATCTCGCTGCTGTCCTGACTGCAGCACGACGCCTCAATATCCCTCTCATCATAGGGACTGCAGGTACCTCAGGTGCCGGACCACACCTTGATGCCACACTCGACATGATTCGCTCAATCGCAGCGGAACATAACCTACATTTTCGTCTCGCCTCCATTCGGGCGGACCTCAAAGCAGATCGGGTCATTCAAGCCTTAGAGGCAAACACACTGGTCCCACTCGGAGGAGATCTTTCCGTCTCGGCACAGGACTTGAGAGCAAGCACCCATATTGTCGGGCAAATGGGCTGCGCTCCGTTTGAGCAGGCACTCGCCCTTGAGCCGGACGTCATTATTGCGGGGCGAGCCTGTGACACAGCCGTTTTTGCCTCGATACCTAAAATGTTGGGCTTCAACATGGCAAACGTCATGCACATGGCGAAGATTATTGAGTGCACCTCAATTTGCTGTGAGCCAGGTGGTCGCGATGCGATGCTCGCGACCCTTGATGCCAAGGGCTTTGAGCTAGAAAGCATGAACCCGGAACGTCGTGCAACACCTCTATCTGTGGCGGCACACAGCTTGTATGAACAAGCTGATCCCGTAAGCTTCACAGAGCCAGACGGCACACTCAAGGTGGATACAGCGACGTACCGGGCGCTAGATGATCGACGGACTTACGTATCGGGCGCGACCTGGCAAGACGCAACCCATACGACCATCAAAGTCGAGGCAAGCATGCTTGTTGGCCATCGAGCTGTCTTACTGGCTGGCACGGCAGATCCTAAGGTGATTCAACGGCTTCCTGAGTTAATTGCCACGGTCGAATCAACCACTCGTGCACTCGTCCCTGGCGAATACCAAATCTACCCAAGGCTGTATGGCATAGACGGTGTATATCCGCAGCAGAATAGGAATGTATCAACGCCCGTACGCGAATCATTTATTCTCATAGAGGTCATTGCGCAAACTCCAGACCTGGCACTTGCGGCCGCCAAGACCTTCAAGCAGTTCTTACTACACCAGGGCTTTAATGGCCGCCAGTGCACAGGTGGCAATCTTGCATTTCCCTTCACTCCACCAGAACTTGCGGCGGGGAAAGCATATCGATTTTCCGCATATCACGTGATGCCCGCTGCAGATCATCGCGACCTGTTCCCAGTCACTATCGAAACGCTTTAGTTTAGACATCAGAAAGCCATGAAAAAAATTCTAGATCGTGAAGTGCTCGACACATTAGATGAGCTCGTTGATCCTCGATGGACAGCTGTCGTTGTGATCGATATTCAGAATGACTTTTGCAGCACAAAAGGGCATTTTGCAAAGTACGGTAAAGACGTCGCACGCATGGAGCCAGCCGTCAAAAAAATGGTTTCATTCGTCAAGGCGGCTCAGAACCTCGGAATGAGAACAATATTTTTGCGGCAGGCCTCCCTGCCTGATGGACGCATGGACTCGCCCGCTTGGCTTAGATTTAAAACGAGAGACGGTAAAGCCCCCGACTACACGAAACCAGGAACATGGGGGTGGGAATTTGTTGATGGACTTGACGTTCGCGCAGAAGATTGGGTCGTCGAAAAGTTTAGACCGGATGGCTTTGTTGGCACAAACTTAGATCACATTCTACGCACGCAAGGTATCCAGAGCGTCATTCTTCTAGGCACGACTACCGAAGGATGTGTGGAATCGACAGTTCGGTCCGCCTCTTATCACGACTATTACGTTGTGGTGCTAGAGGATGCCGTTGCAACACCCAACGCAAAGCTCCATGAAGGCTCTATAAATTTTTTCAAAGCAAGATATCCGACTCACACCTGTGAAGAAGTTCTTGCCGCAATCACTTTAGCAAAGCAAAAAGGTAAAACATGAAAGAGATGCC
Source organism: Zwartia hollandica (assembly GCF_019923725.1). Taxonomy (GTDB): domain Bacteria; phylum Pseudomonadota; class Gammaproteobacteria; order Burkholderiales; family Burkholderiaceae_B; genus Zwartia; species Zwartia hollandica. The sequence goes on along the minus strand of NZ_JAHXRI010000025.1, from coordinate 42,606 downwards.
ACTATCGCTGGGCATTCACAGCGGAAAAAATGCAACGCTTCGCGCCATGTTGGCATCAAAGAAACTATTGATCGCTCCAGGCGTTTTCGACTGCCTCACAGCAAGACTTGCTGAACAAGCAGGGGCAAAAGCCTTGTACATGACGGGCTCAGGAGTCTCCATCACACGCCTCGGAGCCCCAGACATTGCACTGCTCTCCTTTGCTGAGATTCTTGACCAAGCAAAACGCATCTGTGATGTGACTAAATTACCTCTAATTGCCGATGCAGATACTGGCTATGGCGGTCCATTAAACATTATGCGCACCGTCAGAGAGATGGAGCGCGCTGGCGTGAGTGGGATTCAGATTGAAGACCAGGATTGGCCAAAGCGTTGCGGACATGAACCAGGTCGACGAATCGTTTCTATAAAGGAAATGGTCGGTCGCATTCGTGCCGCAGTTGATACGCGTCAAGACGAACAAACGGTCATTGTCGCGCGCACTGACGCGCGCTCAAGCGAGGGCATTCAAGCTGCAATCGAACGCGCCAACCTCTATGCAGAGGCCGGAGCGGACGTCGCGTTCGTCGAATCACCAGAAAGCGTGGACGAAATGCGTCTACTCAATCAGGCGATTCAAACACCCACTCTTGCCAATCAAGTGGAAGGCGGCAGAACACCGATGCTTCCCGCCAAAGAGCTCGAAGTACTGGGGTATGGATTGGCGATCTATCCAAATTCAATCACTCGTGTTTTTGCATCAATTGGAAATACCTTATATACGGAGTTACTAAAGACAGGATCCACAAAATCCATGTCGAATCAAATGCTTGACCACCGTGGGTTATGGAATCTTTTTGAATATCCTGCTTTCATTGAACTAGAAAACAACTACACCTCTAAGGACGACATGAAATGAAAACGAAACTCAGTACTATGTTTATGGCCTTGACGATTAGCTTGGCCGCCAACTCTAGCAGTCACGCACAAGCCACCTCGTGGAATGCATACACGTTTGGACCTTCTGAAGCTCTCGCAAACGTTCAGGGGTTGAAACGCATCATCACCGCCATCGAAAAAGACACGAATGGCGAAGTAAAAATAAAGCTGAACTTGGCTGGATCACTTCCAATTCAGTCCTCTGATATTACTCAGGCAACTGGTGAAGGAACCGTTCAATTTGGTGATGACGGATTTTTCCTGGGCGCAGTGCCAATAGCAGGCGTTCTAAGACTCCCAATGTTGATCAGCAGCAGGGAAGAGTTCGATAAGGCCGAAAAGATCATGCGGCCCTATATCGACAGAGCGTTTGCAAAGCAAGATGTTGTCGTGTTGGGGCGCTTTGTATTTCCGTTTCAAGTGGCCTTCACGACAAAGAAACTGGGGAATCTCGAAGAGTTTTCTGGACAGAAATTTAGAGTCACTTCACCCGAACAAGCTGAATTCGTTAAGCGTTTTGGTGGCGTCCCTATCACTTTAGGCGCTCCTGAGGTACCCCCTTCACTTCAGCGCGGCACGATCGATGGTGTGTTCACCGCTAGTGCGGGTGGCGGAAAAATTTGGGGTGACTTGCTTAAATACAACTACCGCTTAGGAGTCAACTACTTCGACGGTGTCTATATCGTAAACAAAAAGGCTTTTGATAAGCTGTCAGCCACAAATCAACAAAAAATCCGAGATGCAGTGCAACGTTTAGCTCCTTCCACAACGGATCAACTGGGCAAGGAAGAAGCCGAGGTGACACAAACATTAAAAGCCAAAGGGATGGTCATTAACGAAGCGACGCCCGAGCAAATTGCTGCTGCCACAAAGAAAATGGCACCTTACTGGGAGGATTGGGCAAAACAGCGCGGTCCTGAAGCGATCGAAGCATTGAAGAAAGTTCGCGCAGCGCTAAACAAATAACCCAGTCCGAAAGGAATGCCTGTGAATGCCAGCATCGACGAGAGCCGATTTGCAAGTCTAGTGAGAAAGCTAACGAACCTGCAGCTCATTATTTGTGAGCTTGTACTCGGTACGCTAGCAGTCTGTATTTCGGTAGACGCGCTTTTGCGCTGGTCGGTCAATTGGTCAATCCTGGTTGTAGACGAGCTTGGCGGCTATGCCTTAGTTTGCCTTGCTTTTTTTGGCTTCTCGATAGCGCTACACGAAAAAGCTCTTTTTCGTGTAGACGCTTTCTACGATTGGTTATCACCCATCAATCGGGCAAGATATCAATTGGTCTTCGATATACTCACACTCGCATTCATGCTTTTGCTGCTCTGGCACTTTTGGGGTCTCGTCACGCGATCCCATGCAAAAGAGATCTCTGCCCTGACAATACTGCGGACACCACTTTGGATACCTCAACTCCTAATGGTTGTCGGAGCACTCTCCACCACTCTTGTTCTTGTGGTGCACATTATCAACGACTACAAGTTGCTGTTTAAGACCGACAGAAAAGAGGTCTTAAATGGATAGCGCAACGATCCCCCTCTTACTTCTTTTTCTTGGACTTCTTGTTTCAGGGATGTGGATCCCATTTGCTGTCGGAATTGCGGCTCTCGCCTACCTCATACATGCCGGTGGCGTGCCAAGCCTCACCTCCCTAGGCTTGGTGAGCTGGGGAAGCATGAACAGTTTCACCTTGACGGCAATCCCCTTATTCATACTCATGGCAGAGATTCTTCTTGAAAGCGGCTTAAGCCAGAGAATTTTCCGGGGTCTCTCTCAAGTCGTACGCTTTTTACCTGGCGGACTTCTACAAACGAATATCGCTGGTTGTGCAGTCTTTGCGGCAGTGAGTGGCTCAAGCGTAGCTTGCGCAGCCTCTATCGGAACAGTGTCCGTCCCTCAGCTTCGGCAGCGAGGCTACGACATGTCTCTCGCCGCTGGGACCTTGGCGGCGGGCGGCACTCTGGGAATTCTGATTCCACCATCAATCGCGATGATCGTTTACGGCACGTTCGCCGAAACATCGATTGCCAAGTTGTTTTTGGCAGGCATTGTCCCGGGCTTAATCCTGACCGGACTCTTTATGCTCTACATTGGCATACGCGCTGTCCTTAATCCCACCCTAGCGCCCAAGGACAACTCCGGATCAACCACGGCATGGCTTGCCGTAGTGAATGATGTCATGCCATTTGGCGTGATGATCATCTTATTGATGGGAAGTCTATACAGCGGGATCGTGACTCCAACAGAAGCCGCCGCACTTGGATGCTGTATCGCTTGGTTAGTCTCCAAGATCTGGGGCGATATGTCGTTTTCGACGCTTCGCCGTGCCATGCGGAAGTCAGTCATTGCAACAGGATCTATCCTGTTTGTCGTATATGCGGCTTTTTTGTTTTCCTATGCAATTGGCATGGCTGGAATTGCAAAGGAGATATCAGAGGGAGTCACACAAGCAGGCATTTCAAAAGAAATGTTTCTGCTTTTTGTCATTCTAGCGTTGACGATTCTTGGCTGTTTTGTAGATAGCATGGGCATGATGGTTATTACCGTGCCCATTCTTTTGCCCTCACTACATGTCTACAACATTGATCCTATATGGTTTGGTATCTTAATTGTTCTTTTAGTTGAACTAGGTCAGGTCACACCTCCAATGGGCATGAATCTATTTGTGATAAAGAATATTTCGGGTGAATCACTCAGCAGTGTTATCAAGGGAACCATGCCCTTCTACGGACTTTATCTATTATTGATGGCGCTCATTTATTTCTTCCCACAGATTGTTCTTTGGCTTCCTGGGCTCACATAATCACTACATATGAAATGGTCTAACTTCAATGTAAGTAAGTCTCTACCAACGCCGCTCTACCACCAAATTTACTCTCACCTACGAGACTGCATTCAAAACGGTATTTTCCCGCCAGGCAGCTTGTTCCCGAGTGAGAGTCAGATCGAGAAAGAGCTTAATGTCTCCCGCATCACAGCGCGTCGCGCGATGGATGAACTCTCTGCGCGAGGCCTAATTAGTCGTCAACAAGGCAAGGCCTCTCGTGTAGCCGCCTATCGGCCGAGCACCCACCTATTAGCCGGTGTTGAGGGCATGATTGAAAACAATCGTAGGATGGGTGACTCGACAACAGTCGAGCTTCTGTCCCACGAGACGATCGCCGCTACTGAAGATGTCGCGCGGACGCTGAAAGTAAAACGAGGTGAACCTGTCTTATGGTCAGTGCGCGTTAGAAGCTTAGATGGCGTGCCGTTCTCTTACGCCGTCACTTATCTGCCACAAGTGGTCACGCGACAAATCAAGACGGAGCAAATGTCGGCCAAACCCTTGCTAGAACTGCTGGAAGGAGCGGGCATTGTTATTGGTAGAGCGGAACAGGTGATCAGTGCAAAAAACGCAACGGCAGCGGTAGCACGCGCCCTGCACATCGAACGTGGCGAAGCACTTCTGGTATCTGAAAGGGTTGTTTATGACCTAGCAGACCGACCGGTCGAATGGATCTCCGTTCAATATCGTCCAGATATCTACCAATATGGTGTAGACCTTGAACGTACACAGTCAGCGAAGGGGAATGTGTGGTCCACATCAAAAGGTAAAAGGTCCACTAAAAGTATTCACAAACCCACAACCGCAGGAGCAAAAAAAAGGACAATTCGTGGCGAATTGTCCTGAAATTAGATTCGTAAAAATTGCTCTATCTTTTTTCTAGGATTCGTCTACTTTCCGAATTTTTTATCTAGCTCTGCAAGAACGTAATCCATCGACTCGACATCGGCGAACTTCATATCCAAATCAAACATGTTCGCTTTATGTGCCTGAGGACTACGATCACCACAAGCCTCATCTACAAGAATGACTCGGAAATTATGAGAAAACGCATCCGTTGCCCCAGAGCGGACACAGCCAGAGGTAGAGATTCCGCAGATCACCAGCGTATCAACTTTGTCGTAACGTAAAAATGCCTCAAGCGGGGTGCTGAAAAAACACGAAGGTTTATTCTTGAAGACGACCCGATCGACGGCCCTTGGTGCATATTCCTCCGGCCATTCATCAGCACGAGGATCGAGTGTGTACTGAAAAGAGTCCGGCTCTGCCAACTTATAGTTCCAGGCTCCACGATAGGTCGGATGACTCCGATCATCGCGTCGACTGTAGTAAATCGGTAAATCGAGTCGACGAAAAGCCTGCGTCAGTTGAATCAAGGAAGATTTAACTGAATCCATATCTCGTCCGCACATCGAGTACGCTGGATCAACGAACATGTGCGTCGTATCGATATTGAGCAATGCCACACGCTCTCCCATGCCAATCCGCTGCGCGAATCCACCTTTGCGGTAAGTCTCGAGCTCGTGATCAGGAACAAAGCCACGCCATTTTTCTAGCTTATCCATCATGCGTCTCCTAGATGCTTGTTTGTATTATGAAGAAATAGTATCTTGAGTCTTACATACTGACAAGTAAAGCCCTCTAGAACGCTTTACTTGTATGCCACCGCCGAATATAAAAAATATCATTTCTCGGAGATAGAACAGAATGAGTGCAAAACCAACAATCGCCATGATCAGTACCGGCGGAACTCTGACAACCATCAGCGCAAATGGCGAACTAGACCTCTTCGAGTACACGGCGACGGGGACGCGACTAAACGCAACAGAAATGCTTGAAAAGTTTCCCCAAGCAAAAACGATTGCTAACGTCATACCCGTTCAGTTTGATACCCTTCCCTCCACTGCAGTATCTTTTCCGCACTGGAAAAAACTAGCATTAATGATTGATCAGCTACTGGTCAGCACACCCAACCTACAAGGTATTGTGATCCTGCATGGCACCGCAACAATAGAAGAGACTGCCTATGCGTTGAGCTTAACCCTCAAGACTGACCTCCCCGTCGTGATCACAGGCGCACAACGTCCGGCGAGTGCACTCTCGTCAGATGCTGGACTAAACATCTTTAACGCTGTGCGAATTGCTACAACACCCGAGGCTCGTGGCTTAGGCGTCTTGGTCTGTTTGAACGACGAAATACATGCTGCGCGCGAAGTAAGCAAAACCTCGACAGCGCGCTTACAAACTTTTAGATCTCCAGACTTTGGGGTCTTGGGCCATGCCGATGGGGATCGTGTTGTGTTCTACCGAAAATCCCTTAGGCGCCACAATCCTGACACGGAATTTGATATCCGTACTCTTGATGCACTTCCACGCGTCGAGATCGCATACCACTACGCCGGAAGCGACGGCATGGCGACACGCGCCTTCATTCAAGGAGGAGCCAAGGGCATCATTGGCGCGGCCTTTGCGCCCGGTCTGATGTCACCGGAAGAGAATATTGCAATGAAGGAGGCGGTCGCAGCAGGCATCAAGGTGGTCATGTCTTCGCGCGCAGGTTCTGGTCGAACCTTCGGACCAAGCAAAATAGTTCAAGCGGGATTCCTGAGAGCCGATAATTTAAATCCTCAAAAGGCCAGAATTCTGTTAGCGTTAGCATTAACTAAAACAACAGACTCAACCGAAATACAACGCATGTTCGATCAGTACTGATCGACGGCGTCTTAACAAGATGTTTATTCAGAACTCTCAATTACTAAAGCAAGCCCAATTACTCGAGGAGATATTATGGATCGCAGAAAATTTATCGAAGGTGGATTAGCGCTAGGCGCAGTCGTTAGCGTACCGGCTCTGGCGCAGAGCTCTGTCTCTAAATGGCCATCACAAACAATTAAATTGATCGTCGCCTTCGGCCCCGGTGGCTCAACCGATGTGACCGCTCGAATTGTTTCGGCAAAGCTGATGGAAATTATCGGCCAACGGATCGTGATTGAAAACAAACCAGGTGGTGGCTCAAACATCGGGTCAGAACTGGCGGCTAAATCCCCCGCAGACGGCTACACGCTTTTTTTGGGCACAGTCGCAAACGCCATCAATATGTCGCTCTTTAAAAATCCTGGCTACGACCTGCTCAAAGACTTCGAAGCCATATCCAATATTTCGAGCGCACCAGCGCTTCTCGTCTCGTCTTCTAAGCTACCCGTCAAAACTGTGCAGGAACTTATCCAATACGCAAAAGAGCGCCCCGGAAAAATGAACTACGCCTCATCGGGCGTCGGCACGACACCCCATCTCGCAGGTGAAATGTTCAAGCAGCGGTTCGGGCTTGACATCGCTCACATCGCGTATAAGGGAGCAGCGCCTGCGCTGACGGACACAATAGGCGGGGTGACGGACTTTGGTTTCAAAACGGCTCTATCCGCTATTCCAAGTGTTCAGTCAGGACAGCTCAGGGCCTTGGCAGTCGCTGCGCCTAAGCGCTTAGCACTGATGCCCGATGTTCCAACCATGGCCGAAGCAGGCGTTCCAAATTTTGACATTACGTCTTGGAATGGCTTGTTTGCTCCAGCAAAGACGCCACGAGAAATCGTAGATAAACTTTCAGCTGCCTGCGCGAAGATTGCCGCGATGAAAGACGTGCAGGAGACTTTTGCAGCGCAGGCGGCGATTGTTCAATCCAGCACTCCTGAACAATTCAGAGCTTTTGTTGCTGCCGAGATCAAGATGTGGGGGGATGTCGTGCGCTCAACGGGCGCGACCGCAGGATAGAGACCGTTCGCTACCGTCAAATCAAGCCAGCAAGGCGCGCTAAAGCAACAGTTCGTTCGGCCCGTGTAATCAGCGGGCCGTCAACGAGCTGTCCATCCACGACGAAAGCACCAACGCCTCTGGCAAGATTTTCTTTGGCAGCCTGAACAACCCTCAGTGCCTGTTGAATTTGCTGCTCCGAGGGTCGAAACACCGCATTCGCCAATCCCACCTGAGAAGGATGAATGCAACTCTTACCCGCAAATCCCAAACGGTAGGCTGCCTGAGCATCAAGCGTGAACCCGTCAGGATTTGCAATATCCACATAGGCACCGTCATAGGCCTCTATGCCCGCTTCAGCGGCAGCCATTTTGACCAACACTCTCACGACTTGCGTTGCAGAGGGCTCGCCAGACACGATCCCATAGGGTCCAAACAAGTCGCCAAAGCCGATTTGCAGGCCCACCACACGTGGATCCGCCAGTGCTAATTCTGCAGCTTGACGCAGCCCTTTGGGTGATTCGATATTGACCAGTATCCCGATTGGACGCGTCAGACGCCTATCCGTCTCGAGTTTGCCGATACGCGCACTGAGATCGCGAACAGCGGTAGCTGACTCGACCATTGGCAAATTAATGATGTGAACTGCCGAACAGACCACTGCCTCGAGATCCGCAGAGCAATGTGCCGTGTCCATTGCATTGATTCTGACGACAATTGCTTTAGTCGTTTGCGCCTGACTGGTTTTAAAAAAATCAACTAGTGCTTGCCGTGCAAAGCCTTTTTGCCCTTCCTCTACGGCATCCTCCAAATCGAAGGAGATCGCATCAGCGGCCGAGGACAGCGCTTTCGTAAAAAGTTCAGGTCTCGACGCCGGTACGAAAAGTTTACTTCGCATCATTTATTAGAACGACCCGCTTCAAATCGGCCCCCACGGCACGCCGACAAATAGTCCATCACCTCAGCGGTAGGCAAAACATCAGCGAACTGACGATCCATATCGAAGAGCGAAATCGCATGGGAAATTGGAATGCGATCAAATACAGCTTCTTGCGGCACGATGGCACGATAGTTATAAGAGGCACAATCAAAAACAGTCGCTCGGACACAATTACTTGTTGCCCCACCAACAACGATGACCGTATCCACGCCACGGTCAATCAGATAACCTAAAAGCGGTGTTCCATGAAAACCACTTGGTTTCTTTTTAACAAAGACGAGGTCTCGTTCTGTGGGTGCGAGCAGCGGGGAAAGTTCGGCACCCAGCGTGCCCGCTAGACACCATTTGTCAGACTGCAATAAATCTCTCTTGCGTCGATAAACTCCCATATCCGCACCGGAGGGATCAATTTCGAAACGCGTAAAAATACAAGGCACTTCCACTTGCTGGGCAGCCTGCACGATCTGCGCGATATAACGCATTGATTCACGTCCCACCTCACCACAGCTTGATGGCCAGCTTTTTTCATCTTCTACAGAACCCACCATATAGCGTTGCGCATCGATCACCAACACGGCGGGTTGCTGCCCGAATCCCATTCTCCGACCGAACTTACCGCGCGCAAGTACGGCTCTATCTTCGTTTGTTAAAAACTTTTCCCAAAGGGTGCTCATTATTTTTTTTCCTTTAATGCTTGCGCTCTTTTCATGTTAGCCAAACGATCCCAACCGATATCCGCCGACAATTGATGCGCGACAGACAATAAACGAGCCTCTGCAAAAGGTCGGCCAACCAATTGAGCACCAATAGGCATCCCCGCGCTATCGACTCCGATTGGCATAGTGAGCGAGGGCAGCCCTAGATAATTAAATGGGCGAACGAGTGGCGTTAACGCAGTCACAACACCAAACACGCGGCCAGGAGTCTCAACATCGGCTTCCTCATGGGTTGGAACCGGTATCGGCATGGTCGGGCACACAAGGATATCTAAATCTCGCATCGTGCCATGCAGAAACTCATGAAGTATCTTTGCACGCATCTGAAGCGCCTCAAGGTAGCGTACAGCAGGGACATGCAGACCGGGCTCTGTCCTAGAAAATACGGCTTGCGAGTAAAGTTCACGTCTCTCTCGCATCCACTGGCCATGCAACGTCGCAGCTTCAACTTTAGAAAAAATATCGGCCATCGCATAACACGTCGCAATTTGATCAGAGCGAACACGATCAACATGTCCAAATCTTTTTTGAGCGACCTCAATGAACGACTCAAAAGCGCGACTAATGTCTGGATGATAGGAAGCGATACCTTCCAAGGCGGCCCATCGACTGCCCTGACCTGCATTCTCGATAAGAGCAGGGTAGTTAGGTACTGGCGCATCGATACTGGAGGCGTCACGTGGATCCCAGCCTGCTAAAACCTGTAGCAACATCGCACAATCTTGAGCGGTGCGGGCGATAGGCCCCACACAGTCCAACGAGAATGCCCGAGGAAAGCAACCGGCACGAGAAACACGTCCGTACGTCCCCTTCATTCCAAACAACCCATTCATCGACGCCGGCAACCGCGTTGATCCCCCCGTATCAGAGGCGAGCGCACCATAGATCACCCCAGCGCCTACCGCCGCACCAGAACCGCTTGAAGACCCACCAGAAATACGGTCTGGGTCCCAACTGTTACGGCAATCGCCGAAGTGTGGGTTCTGTCCAGTCGGCCCAGCAACCATTTCATTCATGTTGAGCGGGCCCAAATCCACTGCCCCAGCTTGGTTTAGCCTTTGCAAAGCAGACGCAGTTGTTCGACCAAGATCCTTGCCCGTCACCTTTGAGCCTACCGTCATGGGCAGACCCTCCCGCTCAAAGCAGTCTTTGTGTGCGAGGGGGATGCCATGCAGAGGCCCTCGCCATTTCCCTAAGGCGGCCTCAAGGTCGAGCTGCTTTGCCTGCGCAATCGCACTGTCTGCCCAGATGTCGATGAAGGCATTAAGCGTTGGCTGAGTCTGCACAGCACGATCAATTGCATGCCGCGTTAACTCTTCTGAACTTAACTCTTTGCGCCTTAAACGCGCGCCAACCTCACTAATTGAAGCTTCTAGAATATCCGAAGGCTGATTTAACGTTAGTTGCATAGTGATCAACCCATTCGATTTGTGTCATCTGCCTCAGCCAAGAGCATCATTGCAAAATCTTGCGGATGATCCCCGCTTTGAATGCGACCTGCGGCACCGCGTCGCACTGCTTCATTCAGCCGTAAAACTTCAGCAGAAATCTGCTTGATATCAGAGCGAGACACAATCTGATGCAAGAGTTCACTGGTCTGTTGCAAAGCCGTCTGAATCGCATCTATGTCGGCCTGTCGCGCACGATCACTCACTTAAAGTCTCCTATCATTATTCGAGCCGTTATCGTTAAGTTGCGAACCTCGGCTACTGCACACCCGCACGCTTCGCGATCGCACGCCAACGCTCTAAATCTTTAACCATCAGTTGCTGAAAAGACTCTGGCGTACCAGTTGCCGGCGAGGCGCCAACCGTCTTGAGGAAATCTGCAAAATCTGGCTCTTTTACGATCTTATTCACTTCTGCATTCATCTTTTGTAGGATCGCAGGCGGAATACCTGCGGGTGCAAACAATCCCCACCAAACGTCCACGTCAAACGGAGTGCCTGTCGCCTCCATCACGGTAGGAATGCTTGGGTAGTCCAGTTCACGTTTGGCTCCGGTGAAGGCAAGCTTTGGCAGACTATCTGCCGCGTTACCTTTTATCGATGCAATGGTCGTAATGATCATGTCAAGGCGCCCTGCTACCAGATCTAACTGGGCCGGCGAGATGCCCTTGTAAGGCACTGCAGTCATTTTGATGTCAAAGGTTTCATTAAAGAGCTCAGTCGCCATTTGCGTGCTATCGCCTAAGCCCGCACTGCCGAAATTAATCTTGCTGGGATTCGCCTTGGCATAAGCGATCAAACCTTTGATATCTTTGGCTGGAAAATCTTTGCTTGTAAGCACCACAAACGGCGAACGCGCTACCTGTGCGACACCCATAAACGCCTTGGGTGGGTCATACGGCGTTTTTTGTACGGCAGCTGAAGTGGAGATTGAGCTTGAAATAAACAAGAAGGTGTATCCATCCGGCTTTGAGATCGCAACAGCTTGCGAACCGATGGTTCCTGCTCCCCCACCTTTGTTTTCAATCACAACTGTCTGACCAAACGCTTTGCTCAAACGATCTGCCAAGCGTCTGGCGATGACATCATTACTACCACCAGGTGGAAACGGAACAACGATATGGATCGGTGCTGTGGGCCAAGCCGGATTCGCAAAAGACGTGGCGGACATCCCCACTAACGCAAACATCGCGACACAACATAATGACAATAAACGACGAATCATGACCGAACTCCAATTTGTATAAAGTTGTCTTAGTTCCAGAATCTATGTGCTGAGAAAATAACGTACCTCATTGCAACAACACAATACTCCTGTGTTGTTGCAAAAACCAGACTTAATCAAGAGACGGCGCATACCCAAATGGCTGATTCGGCTGCGCAGCGGTCTCGACCCAAACACTCTTAACCTGCGTGTACTCATGCAACGCTTCAACGCCACTTGAACGCCCATAGCCGCTAGCGTCAAACCCACCAAAAGGTGAGGCCACGTTAATCACCTTATACATATTGACCCAGAACGTGCCTGCTTTGACTTGACCCGCTACGCGAAAGGCACGCCCAATATCCTTTGTCCAAACGGCACCCGCCAAACCAAAGTCACTATCGTTTGCAATCCGGATTGCGTCTTCCTCAGTGTCAAAGGGAATCGCAACAACCACGGGACCAAAAATTTCAGTACGTGCAACAGCCATGTCGTTCGTCACATTTTTAAGAACGGTTGGTCGCACAAAATAACCAGCACTGTTTGTTCCGGTGACAGCAGAGGCGCTGACAACCTCAGCGCCCTCACGTACGCCCGTCTCAATCATATTCATGACATGTTTGAATTGTGTGGCGTTCTGAATCGGACCAATTTCAGTTTCTGCCGCGGTCGGCTCACCGACGCGTAGCTTGCTTGCGCCATCGGCCACCATCTTCACGAACTTATCGTAAACACTACGCTGCACCAGCAACCGTGAGCCCGCCACACAGCTCTGCCCTGCATTACCGAAGATTGCTGCCTGCGCGCCAATACAGGCACGATCTAAGTCAGCATCTTCGAACACGATATTGGCGGACTTACCGCCCAACTCTAACAAACAAGGTATTCCGCGCACTGCAGCAGCTGCTGCAATCTTGCCGCCTGTCGCAGGTGAGCCCACGAAGACAACTTTCTTCACTGCCGTGTGGCTTAGCGCAGCCTGCCCAGTTGTGTGACCGTACCCCGCCAACACGTTTACGACTCCTTTGGGGATACCGGCTTGCTCAACGAGCTTGGCCACTGCAAGGGAACTCAAGGGGGTGAGCTCAGAGGGCTTAAGCACTACAGCATTACCCATGCACATTGCCGGCGCAATTTGCCAGCCACAGGTATTTAAGGGTGCGTTCCAAGGTGTGATCTGCAGAATGACGCCAAAGGGCTCGCGTCGGGTGTAATTGAGGTGACCACTCGGAACAGGAATGACGTTGCCATAAAGTTTGTCTGTCCAGCCGCCATAGTATTCAAACATTTCTGCGACACGCAGCGCCTCGCCGCGACAGTCCCTGATTGGCTTGCCTGCTGAGACTGACTCCAGCTGCGCGAGCGCCTCAATATTTGCGCGCAGTAGCCTTCCGGCTTCTTGCATCAAACGGCCCCGCTCGGCATGGCTCAGGGCAGCCCAGACCGTTTGTCCGGCGATTGCAGCCGCAACCGCTTGCTTAGCGACCCCAGCACCTGCATCCTGATATTGCAAAAACACATCACCCGTTGCCGGGTTAATGAGCTTAATGGGTTCGGCTTCGCCCAACAGCATCGCGCCATTCACGTAAGAGCCAACCACGCCATCTGCAAAAAAGGTCTTATAGGCGGCTAATAACTGTTCAGTTTGATTCAGACTCATGACTCACCTAATGCATATATAAGATTAATGGGCACTGCGAGAACTTAGATCAACGTGTACCTAGCTCAACGATTCTGTTGAAATCCTCATCGTCTGCAATGGAGTCTGCGCTCTTTGCCCAAAGCTCCGCCACTTTTGCAGAAAGCGGCAAATCCACACCCAGCGCGCCAATCAGCTCTTGCGACAAGCGCACGTCTTTGCGCATCAGCTTCATTGTGAAACCGGAGTCGAACTTGTCGTTCATGATCCAGGTCGGATAGCTATGCTCAGTAATGAAACTGCGCCCCGATCCCGCATTAATGCCCTGAAGCAATTGATCAGTCGGTACGCCCGCCTTCTCTGCCATACGGGTGACCTCGCCTGCAACCAGCAAATGCGCAGCAGCAAATAAGTTATTCGCAATTTTTGCAACGTGTCCTGCACCGATGGCGCCAACGTGCACACGTTTGGCCGTCATGGCAGCCAAGACCGGCTCTGCTCTCGCTAGATCTGCAGCGTCTCCACCAATGACCATGGCCATAGTGCCTGTGATCGCACCCTTGGGGCCACCACTTACTGGCGCGTCCAGCATTCTCATACCCGCGGCTTCGAGCTTGACTGCCAAACGACGGGTCGTGTCAGGATGCGAGGTCGAGGTATCAATCACCAACACACCCTTGCGGGCATGCGCAAGGATTCCGTCGGCACCCGCGACAACGTCCTCAACAATCGCCGCGGTAGGCAAGGAAAGAATCACTAAATCACACGCCGCGATCACCTCGCCGATGGTCTGCCTGACCTCGACACCTTCTTTTGTAAGTGCGTCCCGCGTTGAAGCAAGCGCATCTGTACCAATGACAGAGAAACCGCCACGCTCGAGCGATAGCGCCATGCCACGACCCATATTGCCCAGACCAATTACGCCGACAGTGTTCGTCATCAAATGATTCCCAAGAAGAGCTGGAGCTAAATGTACTAATTATGGTAATAAGTGTAACGGGACTCATACGAATAGCTAGTTTTCGGCGATACTTTTCTCAAACATACGACGGCAAGTTAGCATCTTGGCTGACGTCGCATCTTAGGATTCTGTTTTGGAAAACCGCATGACCGCACTTGAAACACGCTTTGACGCAATTTTGCCAACTTTAGCTACAAAAGAAGACCTAAAAAACTTAGAGCTAAAACTGACCGCCGCCATTCATAAAGAAATCACCCACTGCACCTGGAGAATGATTGCCTGGATGACCACCGTACTCGGCGTAAGCTTTGCTGGAGTGTTTTATATTGCAAGGCATGTTGCCTAGATACTCAAGCATCGCAACAAGACCTGATACAGAGCACTTAACGCCTGCTAGTTGCCAGCCTGCGTTCAAAGATATAAAAACCACCCTGTATCAGCAGCGCAAGGGTCGCTGACGGGATTGCACCAGCAAGCAACATCGACGTATTGTTGAGCGCTAAACCCTGTGCGATGCGCTCACCAAAGCCACCTGCGCCCACAAAGGCTGCGATCGTCGCCGTACCAACACTTGTGACGGCCGCGACGTTAATGCCGCTCAAAATCATTGTGCGTGCAAGGGGCAGCTCAATCAAAAATAAGCGGAGTCTAAAGCCAAGACCAAGCGCGGTAGCCGCTTGTCGCATTGAGGAAGAAATTTCACTGAACCCTGCGTGGGTACTTTGCACGATAGGTAGCAGAGCGTACAAGAACAACGCCACGATCGCGGGTATGGTCCCGATGAGACCGAACAATGAAATTAAAAATGCTAGTAGTGCTAACGATGGGATGGTTTGAATAACGCCAATCACAGATAAGACAGCTTGCCCGGTGCGGGGCCAATAAAAACAGACTATTCCCAAAGGGAGGCCAACAACAAGAGCCAGAAGCAAGGAGAACAGCACTAAGAAAATATGCTGTGCACCCAAACGCCAAAAGTCAGGTGCAAACAGTGTTCGCGAAAATGACTGCAGGGTACTCACCCGCTGACCGTCGCTCGAGTTCACGCCACTAGAGGTGCCCTGCGCTTGATCCGTTTTCTGTTGCAATAAAAATTGCTGCGCCACGGCAGCGAAGGTTTGCCCCTCGATCTCAACACGGGTGTTGAGATCAAGCATCATTCCCTGTGAAATCTTGTTTTCCAAGGTTTGGATGATTTTCCAGGATTCTGGAAACTTAGTCGGCACATCCGCCCGATACAACAGTAATGCTTCATACGTCGGGAAGAACCGCCGATCATCTTGCAGTATCGTCAAACCGTAACGTTTTAACTTCGAATCCGTGCCGTAGGCGTCTACTACGTCGATCTGCTTTGCAACGATCGCCTCATACGCAAGCCCATGATCAAGCCCACGCGGTGACATCCCACCTAACTGGTAGGCCTCTGACAAACCTTTCCAACCATCTTTGCGCCCAATAAACTCGTGCGATAGACCCGGCACGAGTCGCGGATGCTTAGTTAAATCCGAAATCGTTTTTATTTGAAGCTCTTGCGCCTGCTCACGCCGCATTGCGAGCACATAAGAATTGTCAAAACCCAACAGCACACCGGCTTGAAGCCCAAGCGGTGCCAGGCGTTCGTTAATTTGTTCTAGTGACAGCGCCTGCTCTGTTTTTAAGATCTCGCGGGTTATCGTTCCGGTGTACTCCGGGTAGAGATCTATTTCGCCGCTTAGCAAAGCAGATAATAAAATCCCCGTATTACCTAAACCAGACTTTAACCGCACCCGGTCTTGACCTGCGACGACAACTGACTGGCTGACAATCTCGCCCAAGATGTAGGATTCCGTGAAGCGCTTAGAGCCCACCACCAAAGGCTGAGACAGCGCTGGCAACGAAAACGCTGCTAGCGCCCAACAGGCCAGCCTGAGCACCCAGCGAGACCGACTCAACACTAGCTGACCATCAAACGGGTAGCCTGTGCCTCGCCGATATGGCCCACCACAGCAGCATCATCAAAACCATGACGCTTAAACACAGCGAGCACCTCTGGCACCGTATCGGGTGAGCAACACACCAGCAAGCCACCGCTTGTTTGCGGATCAGACAACAACGTTTGACACTCTGCTGGCAAGCCCGAGCCCAGTGTGATTTCTTTACCGTAGCCTTCCCAGTTGCGGCCTGAAGCACCCGTCACCATGCCCTTTTTGATCAATTCAGAAACATCTGGCAGCAACGGTACGTCAGCCCAATTGATATTGGCAGTCAACTTCGCGCCTCGAGCGATCTCTAAGGCATGACCCGCCAAACCAAACCCCGTGACGTCGGTCAACGCGTGCACGCCGGGCAATTCAGCTAACTCCGGGCCTGGTGTATTGAGTTTGGTTGCATTCGTCAGCATCGACGCATAGCCTGCTGCATCAAGCGCTTCTTTTTTGAGTGCCGCAGATAAAATTCCAACACCGATAGGTTTACCAAGCACCATCACATCACCAGCACGCGCACCATCATTGCGCTTGACACGATCGGGATGAATCAAGCCCAGTACTACCAAACCATAGATCGGCTCGACGGAATCAATCGTGTGCCCTCCTGCAATTGGGATCCCAGCGGTGTTGCACACCGAAGCTCCCCCGGCCAGGATCTTGCCGATTGTTTCAGTCGACAAGACGTTGATCGGCATTCCAACTAACGCCAAAGCCAAGATTGGCTTTCCACCCATCGCGTAAACGTCGCTGATTGCATTAGTTGCCGCAATGCGACCGAAGTCATAGGGATCGTCGACGATTGGCATAAAAAAATCAGTTGTTGCAATCAACGCCTGCTCATCGTTGATTTTATAGACCGCGGCGTCATCTGCCGTCGCAATCCCTACCATCAACTCCTTAGGAATCGGCATCTGCAAGGTACCTTTTAAAATCTCAGATAAGACCGCTGGCGCGATCTTGCAACCACAGCCACCGCCATGCGAGAGCGAGGTCAAACGAGGTTCATTGTTAGGCATCATGCTTCCTTGAGTATTAGGTTTTCAACAATTGTAATCAATCCACTGCTCTCGCGAGCGGCCTCAAATAAATATGCACGCTGTGCGCACTGCATTTGTAATTGCGCAGCAAACGACAAGTCTTCTCTAAAGCGGATCAGCAGTCTCGCGAGCTCGCGCGCATCACCGACTGTAAAAAATCCAACATAGTCTTCGCCCAACATTCCAATATTGCCTGCAATGCGGGAGGCCAACACAGGAACGCCACTACAGACAGCTTCCATAATGACGTGGGCCCCGCCTTCCATCACACTCGGATGCACAAGAACGTGCGAACGCTGAATATAGCGTCGAGTTTGCTCATGGCTGCGAGCACCCAAAAACCGATAGTTCGGATGCTTAGCTGCGGTATCGTGCGCTTGTTGTGCCAAAACCTGATCGTGTTCGCCACCGATATGACGCAGCTCAATATCGCTACGCTCGGCTAATAACGTAGCCACCTCGAAAAAAGTCTGAGGGGATTTTTCTGATCTTAAGTGCCCCACCATAACCGCTCGCACATGACGGCTCGTTTTGAGCAAGGTCTGACGAGTACTCGTCGATTGAAACAACACCTGCGTTTTATCTTGAAACTTCGTTGGCAACTCGGCCAGCCCCGCTGGTTGCAACACGATTAACTTTTTGGCCCAACCCAGGGACTGCTGTGCCTGAGGGTCTTGCTTGATATCCCGATAGAGGTCGGTACCGGTGAGCACCACACATAGGCCCTCAGAACCTCGCCGAGCATACCAGGCAGCTATCGATGAATAACTGCGCCGAGCATGCAAGGCAATCAACACGTCATCTGTTCGGGCACCATCCCATTCATTGACAATGCGGACCATACAAGTTGTCGAAAGCATATTGGCATAACGCTTAGCCGTCTGCCAATTACCATTATTGGCGCTTGCCAGTGCCGGACTTACAATAACAACTCTGGGCTTGCGAATTTGAGCAGCTGTCAACATGAAGAGTAACTAAACCAAGATGCGTGAGGCTAATACCAAAGAGCTGTCTGCCGCACTGCAGGAAATGCGCGCGCATACTCTAGATTCATTTAGCTTCTATGCGCGTGCAAAACAACTTCACATTCCCTACAAACCAGAATTCAATCCGCCGCTCTGGGAACTTGGTCACATAGCTTGGTTTCAAGAATACTGGATCGCGCGCAACCCGACACGCAGTGAAGGAGTCGCAATGCGAAGCGGCCTTCCTAAACAAAATTCAGTGCTCGCTAAGGCAGATCAATGGTACGACAGCGCTAAAGTACAGCACGAAACGCGCTGGGGGCAAGGATACCCCTCCAGCGATGAGTGCTTGACTTATGCAGCGCAAACACTAGAGCAGACCCTCACGCTCTTACAAAACACCTTAGACGACGACCCAGCGGTTTACTTTTATTGGCTCGTCTTACAACACGAAGCGATGCATCTCGAGGCAGGCGTCTATATGGCGCAAGCACTTTCCATCCCCTTTGACGCAGCATGGGTATACAGCGCGCCCATACACAGATCGGCATCGCAAAGCACGACAGCGAAGCTACCCTCACAGCACTGGACACTCGGCTCGGCATCCGACCATTTTTGTTTTGATAATGAACTAGGTACTCGCAGCGTCGCACTTCAGGCATTTGAAATCAGTCTCGAGCCTGTTTCTTGGGCTCAATACATGACATTTATTGTGTCAACGGGCCATAGACTGCCTCCTTATGTTCGTCATGTGGGGTCAAGCTTCGAGGTGCAAACTTTTGGTATTTGGGCGCCTATGGTTATGCAAGCACCAGCTGTTCACATCTCTTGGGACGACGCACAAGCGTACTGCACCTGGGCGCAATGTCGACTGCCAACCGAAGCCGAGTGGGATTGTGCGGCACGCACTCTCGCAAACTTTAACTGGGGTGAGGTCTGGGAATGGACACAAGATACGTTTGAGCCCTTCGAGGGTTTCGTCGTGCATCCCTATGCCGAATACTCTGCACCTTGGTTTGGAACACGCAAAGTGCTCCGCGGCGCGGCCCGCGCAACCCACCGCGCTTTACGCCATGTTCAGTACCGCAATTTTTTTACACCCGAGCGCTGCGACATCTATTCAGGCTTCAGAACCTGTGCGCTCTAGGCGCGTCTGCCCTTAGCTAGCCCAAAATACAGCAAACTGCTCTTGTTGATCAGTCCAGTGTTGAGTTTGCGTAAAGCCTGCCGACAGCAAAAGTTTTGAAAACTTTTCAACTGTCCATTTATACGAATTTTCAGTGTGAATCGTTTCGTTTTTTTGAAAAACACGCTGATGGCCAGGCCACGACACAGTCACTTGACGACGCGCCTGCAAATGCATTTCGATACGTGACTCTTTTACATTGAAATTCGCTAGGTGCTCCCAGTCGCGCACCTCAAAATCAGCACCAAGCAAGCTATTCACGTGCCTCAGTACGTTTAGATTAAAGGCGGCCGTCACACCAAGCTCATCCGCGTACGCGCGCTCTAAAACCGCAGCGTCTTTCACGAGGTCGATCCCTATCAGCAAGCCTGAGCCGGGTCGTGCAGCTTTGCATACCCCGACGATACGTTGCAAAAAACCTAAGGCCTGAACAGGATCGAAGTTACCCAGACTAGAGCCTGGGTAGAACGCAAAGACAGGTTTCGCTGAAAGCTGCGCTTGTAGCTCGGGCGCGAACGTTAAGTCGCTTGAAAAATCCATCCCCACACCAACCATCGGAACCTGAGGATGCTCGCGTTGCAACCGCTCTAACGTACCAGTGAGATAGTCTAGTGAGATATCTACGGCGACATATAAACCTGGGGGAGTACGCTCAAACAAGCGAGCTGCTTTCTCACAGCTCCCCGCGCCGAGATCAAGCCATGCCGCCTGCGCAGGGATTTGCGCATGAATCGCCTCAGCATGCTCAGTAAAAATGGCCGCCTCAGTTCGTGTCAAATAGTATTCAGGTAGATGCGTAATCGCATCAAACAATGTTGACCCTAACGCGTCATAGAAATACTTTGGCGAGCAATGTGCTTGCTGAGCCAACAACCCTTGCGACAAGTCATCTTCACTCGAGACCGGAGCTGTGCTCAGGGCATTAAAAGTTAACATCGTTGCCGCCCTTGAGCTGCAACATCTCGCGCGCCTCGTCAGAAGAGGCAACACTTAACCCAAGCCCCTCAATCACCTGGCGCACCGCGCGTACTTGCATGGCATTGCTCTCGGCCAGTTTTCCTGGGCCTATCCAAAGCGAATCTTCCAGGCCAACACGCACATGCCCACCGAGGGCTACAGATTGCGCCGCGATCGGCAGCTGATTTCGTCCCGCACCCAAGACGCTCCAATAGTAATCGTTACCGAACAAACGATCCGCCGTACGCTTCATGTGAGCGACGTCTTCTGGATGCGGCCCAATTCCACCCAAGATACCGAAAACGGATTGAATGAAAAATGGTGGTTTGACTAAACCACGATCTGCAAAGTGACGCAGCGTATACAGATGCCCAATGTCGTAACACTCGATTTCAAAGCGGGTGCCATTAGCCGCGCACGTTATCAGAATATTTGCGATGTCTCGAAACGTATTTTTAAAGATCCGGTCATCCGACTCTTCTAAGTAAGGCTTTTCCCAATCGAATTGAAACTTTGGATAGCGCGCCAGCATCGGGAACAAACCGAAGTTCATTGAACCCATGTTTAAAGAGGCGACCTCAGGTTTGAAATATGCGCAGGGTTTAAGGCGCTCTTCCACACTCATCGTCGGCGCGCCACCAGTCGTAATGTTGATCACGACATTGCTATTGTCTTTGACGCGCTTCAAGAAAGGCGTAAAGGCCTCAGGGCGCTGATCGGGGCGACCATTGACAGGGTCTCGCGCATGCAGGTGCACCAAAGCTGCGCCCGCAGCATGTGCCTCCAAAGCGGCATCCGCAATCTGATCCGCTGTAATGGGCAAATGGGGCGACATCGTCGGCGTATGTATTGCGCCTGTCACCGCACAGGTAATCATGACTTTATTGTGTTTTGCTTTTGCAGTACTCATGAATAGTTTCCTAATTGACGAATCAACTCATACGGATAGCTTTGTGGGGTCTTTATACAATATAAATTCTTCAATCCTGACATAGCCACTTTAGGCTTCCCTAATGTGTATAGTATGCGTCATGGTTATTATGGCTTGGCTTACGGAGACAACAATGAAGAAGAAAACTTTACCTGTTAAACAGCTCTGTGCAGCGCTGATGGCGGTGGCAGGGATTGGTCTAACAGGCGGTCAGGCGCAAGCGCAAGCAGCAGACGCTTTCCCTACTAAAGCGATTAAGCTTGTGGTGCCCTTCGCGCCTGGCGGCGTGACTGATACGAGTGGTCGCATCGTCGCCGAGGGCTTATCCAAACGACTGGGTCAACAAGTCATAGTTGAAAACAAGCCCGGTGCCTCCGGCAATATTGGTGCCCAGCAAGTAGCGACCTCGGCGCCCGATGGCTACACGCTGTTTTTAGCGCTGGATGGGACCTTGGTAATTAACCCCCATGCGTATTCTAAGATTGGCTTCGATACACTAAAGGATTTTGAGCCGATCGCAAAAATTGGTAACTCCGTCATTATTTTGGCGGCCAATCCAAATGTGAAGGCAAAGACCCTGAAAGAACTGGTGGCCTTGGCAAACAGCACGCCCGGTGGCCTTTCTTATGGCACGTCGGGTAATGCCAGTATCGTGCACTTAGCCGGCGAACTGCTCAAACAACAGTCCAACTCCAATTTTGTGCATGTCGCATATAAAGGCGGTGGCCCTGCTGTCGCCGACGCTTTGGCAGGACACATTCCGTTGACTTTTGCTTCGGCTGCCTCCATCAATCAACACTTAAAAGCTGGGACATTAGTGGCCCTCGGTGTGCCAAGCGCAACCCGCTCGGCAGCCTACTCTGACATTCCAACCTTTAAAGAGGCGGGTATCCCTGGGATTGAACTGAACTCATGGGTCGGTGTCATGGCTCCAGCAAAAACACCCGCTGCCATCGTTGCCAAGTTAAACAAAGAGATCAATGCCGTCTTGCAGGATCCGACAGTTAAAGCAAAGTTACTTGGCTCTGGAATCGAAGCGGCAAATACAACACCGGCTGAGTTTGGTGACGAAATCAAACGTGACCTAGCGATGTACAAACCGGTCGTTGAAAAAGCCGGCATTAAAGTCAATTAAGCGGATCGAGAAGTAGAAAAGCGCCCTAAGGGGCGTTTTTTTATTTGCTACTTGAGCGGCGGATGAAGGTATCAACGCCCGCCTCCCCAACAAAAGGGGGGTCGAATTTGACATGCTCTACGGCCAAAGTTCAGCGCGCCACACTATATCTAACAAAATAGCATTTTTGTCACTATGATATAGTGTCAACTATGGTTGCTTCCAAGGGCCCGTACTTGTGTTGGCCAAACTTAATTCTTTGAACATCACCATTGGTGCACTTATCTTGTAGAGCCTATGCGCGCACTTGCCATACTTCTAGTCATGCTGCTCAGCGCGTGCGCAGTTCCCCCTGGTGGCAGTATCCTAAACCCTGCGCCAGCAGAAGAGCCTTCACCGCTAGAAGCCGTCATCGCCGTGAGCAAAAAAATAAAATCACTCTGTATTGAACCAGAGTATGCGACGTACTTTGCCAAGACCTTTTGCACACCCAGCGAATTGAGCCTTGCCATGATGTCCGACAGAACCAAAATCACTCAAGCGCAAAAAAACGCTCTTAACGCCTGGGCCCAGGCGTATGACAAACTTGCTAACGAAATGAACGAAGCGCTGGCTTTAACATCGGCCGCAAACAAGCAGATGGCCGATTACAACAAACTGGTTGCGTTTCCAGCGGCTCAAAAAAATCGCTTAGATCTTTATCAAGGAAACATTACTTGGGGTGTTTACAACCGTAAACGTAAAGAAATATCGGATGGCATGGCCGCTGAAAGCAGGCGGGTTGTTCAGCAAAAGATTTAAGGCCCAGCCAATAGCACTTTATCAAGAATAAACGCACAGGCGAATATGCTCAAAAATGGCCCGAAGGGTATGGGATTTTGAAGCGTCAAACGTTTGAATTTAATGAGGATTAGGCCAACAATAAACCCGAGTATCGAGGCAAAACACAATATCGGAAAGATTGCTTGCCAGCCTAAAGTCGCTCCAATCGCTGCCAGCAATTTTGCATCACCTTGTCCGATCCCTCGTCGTTTTGTAATTTTAAAATAACATTCATCGACTAACCGTAGCAATCCATACCCGATCATGATGCCAAGCAATGCCTCAGCGGTTGAGCAAAAATTATTTGTACTAAACGTGTTGAATATCACGCCGCTTACGATGAGCGGCAGAGTGATCCAATCGGGAAGTCTGAACTCCTTTAGATCGATGAGCGATGCCCACACAAGCAAGACAATCCAGACGGTAACGTAAACATACATCTGCTTTGTCTTTTCTAATGAAGTTTAAAAGCGTTTTGCCGTCATCGGAACTGAAATTTGCTTACCTTGATAAACAACCTCGACGCTATCGGGCCCAAGACTCTTTAAAAAGTACCCTTTATCAAAAGTCTCACCAACAGCAATGGCTCCCGAATTTTTTCCATCGATCTCAAATATCGCATACCCACTGGATGAAGCATCATGACGCATCAAACCTGTCAGTTGAATCTTAGAGAGGTCAAGGTCCTTATGACCGAAGAGGTTAGCAGCTTGTTGAATATCATGCACTTGATAAATCTGCGCGGGTTGAACAGCATCCGAAAATCTTGGCAAACGCTGCACCGCTAAGTAGGTGTAGATCAGGGTCAAAACGATACACAACACTAATATATTTCTGATTACCTTCGCAAACCATAGGGGCTTCAATTGATTGAAAAAGCTACCCCACTGCCGAGAACGATACAAGTTCTGATTTGCAGGCTTTGATGTCAGGTAACCAACAACTTTATGCCCAGACGTTGCCCAGTCGATCGAGCGATCAGCAGTTAGAAACTCTTTGATCTTTCTGAACCACCGAGCGAGCGAACTTAATTGATTAGGCACTGTTTGAATAGGTTGTCAAAGATGATCTCGAATCCCGATTTTATCCCTATCTGGCCTACTTTTGTCTATTTAGGATTTCAACTCAAATGAGAAAAATTAACATCTTCGACCGAACCCACGAGGGTTGTCTCGCCAAAAATCGCTCACAGCTTGGCTTCACGTTGATTGAGGTGATGGTTGTCATCGCGATCATCGGAATCATGGCAACCTTGATCGTGCCGCAGATTATGAGTAAACCCAATGAGGCACGTGTAATAGCTGCCAAACAAGACATTAGCTCAATCGTTCAAGCACTCAAACTTTATCGCCTGGATAACAGTCGCTATCCCACCACCGAACAAGGGCTCTCCGCTCTGGTGGCAAAACCTACTAGCGAACCCATCCCGCAAAACTGGAAACCAAACGGCTATGTCGACCGCCTACCAAAAGATCCGTGGGGCTTTGCGTATCAATACTCAAATCCAGGTACCCGAGCAGAAATTGATGTCTTTAGTCTCGGCGCCGACAATAAGCCTGGAGGAACCGGCTTTGACGCCGATCTTGGTAATTGGTAACAAAGACGACCAAGCTGGCTTTTCACTCATTGAAGTACTCGTTGTTTTATTAGTCCTCAGCATTACGTTTGGGATGATGTCAGTATCGTTTTTCAATACTGAGCAAACGCAGTGGAAAGATATGAATCGCAGACTGCTCGTTAGTCTGAATCACGGTAAAGATGAAACAACTCTGTCTGGTGCGCCGATTGTGTTTCAAATCGATAGAAAAGGCTGGCGCTTTTTAGCACCTAACTTAAAAGACGAGTTTTATGTGCTTGGCGATGCGCTCTCCCCCTACGCTTGGAAAACTCAAACAAATGTCGAAGGAATCACTCAATTTCAGTTAGACGAAGCGGGCTCAACGTCACCCGTTGTATTTAAGATTATTCAAGGCTCTTTGACCGCCACAATTCATCGCCGTCGGGATGGCTATTTTGAAACTCGTTAACAGCTATGCAGTTCAGACATAAGAATAATGCTCAGCAACTAGGCTTCTCTTTAATAGAAGTCCTGGTTGGCCTTTCAATACTAGCGATTGCCCTCATGGCTGGCGTTAAAGCGTTAACACAAAGCGTTCAAACGCAAACGACAGTTCAGCAACAGTATTTTGCGATGCTATCGGCCAATGATGCGCTCAACAGAATTTACTTACAAAAGGTATGGCCAGAATTTGAAACGTATAAAACAAACTGCTCGCAACTAAACGTACCATTAGTTTGCATCCGTTCTACCTTTGCCACACCAAATCCGTTGTTTAGACGGGTCGTCATTGAAGTCTACCTCTCAAATCCAACTGACCCAACCTCAGCACAGGGTCAACGGCTGGCCAAACTCACAACGATTGTCTTCAATTATTTAACGTCAAATTTATGAAGAACGATCAAGGCTTCACGTTAATTGAGACCATGGTTGCGCTTCTTATTTTAGGCATCCTTGGCCTCATGGCCAGTCAAGGCCTAGGTGGTGCGTTTCGAGTGAAAGACAGCGTAGAGGAACAAATCAAGGATCACGAAACGGTTGTTGTCATGCTGAAACACTTTCAAAATGACTGCGAGACAATGGTCAAAAATGCTGACGAAAAATCACCACCTAGTTTTATCCAAGGAAATACGTACACCTGGATCATGCGGCACTACTCCTCCGTGCAAGCGAGTGGCTGGCAATTTGTCGGCTATACCGTCTCAGACAACTCCCTTAAAAGATATACCACCCCGCCCTTTCGCGACAAGCAAGATGCGGCACAGATGCTCGCAGTGCTGTCAAAAGATCCAGACCTAGGGTTAGCCTCTGCTCAACTCTCCTATCAATTGCCACGAGTCTTGCAGCAAAAGATTGAACCGTACTGGAGTTCGCACACCAAAACATCGGCTGTCGGTCTGCAACTTTCACTATCACGTGTCGGCATGCGAGCTCCTCTGACAAGTTCTTGTATCGCAGAAGGGAAGTTATAGATGTGTGATTCATACTCACAGTCACAGTCACAAAAAGGCTCGGCTACGCTTATCGCGTTAGTTGTAGTCAGCCTGATTGCGATCTGCGTATCAAGCCTGATGTGGCAACAAGATTTTGAAATCAGAAAGACTCAAATTTATAAAGAGAATACGCAGGTGTCTTGGCTGCAACGATCACTCATTGATGTAGTGAGACTGGTATTGAAAATTGATTTAGTGAACAGCCCCGGAGTCGATCATTTAGGCGAGATCTGGGCGCTACCCATCGAAAATAGTCGCGTAGAAGACTACCTTAAAAACCAAGATCTACCGGAAGAGTTAAGAAGCATCAAATTTAGCGGTGCGATCCAAGACGCCCAAGCACTTTTTAATATTGCCAACTTGTGGGATTCCAACACAAGCAGTGTCAATCTCGCCGGACTTCAGACCTATGCAAATTTGCTTGAGCAACTTGGACTTAACAAGAATCTAGCCGACCAAACGGCACAGTATGTTTTGCGGAATAACCGCCGACTGCAATATCTTGATGAACTGATCAACATACCAGGCTACAGCAGTGATATGTTAAGAAAACTTAGCCGCTTTGCAATCGTATTGCCAGAGCCGACCGCGATCAACATGAATACGACGTCTAACGAGATCTTGTTAGCATTACTGCCAACCTTATCGCAAGCAGATGCCATGCGATTTATACAGTTGAGAGTGAGCATGCCTTTAAAAAGCCAGAACGATATCACTCAGTTACTGACAAAGATTCAACCAAATAGAGCACTGCAGCCTCTGAGCTCAGTGGAAGTCAAATCCGATTACTGGTTGGCACATACCAACATGCTCATCGAGCAGCGCAGTATTCATACCCAAGCGCTCATCCGAAGATTTACAACTCCACAGTCTGATAAAAACTACACCGCAGTTTTATGGAGCAAGCAAAGAATTATTCAAGTGAAGTGAGCCCATTCCTTTTAACCTGTATTTCAACGAATTCCGTTATTCATCTCTAAGATCGGCTGCATCACCGCCATCACAATGCCAAGCACCAACCCTCCCATCAATAAAATCAATAGTGGTTCAAGTAAGTTGGTAAATAGCTTGGTTTTATGTTCGGCTTCAGCCTCGGCATTCTCTGCCGCATAACGCAACATTTCAGCTAACTGGCCACTAGCCTCCCCCGAGCGAATTAAATGTACAAGGATAGGTGAGAATATCCCTTGGTTCGCGATAGCCTTGGCAAGAGACGATCCTTCAGACAACCGTACTTCAGCCTGCTCGATTGTTCGCTTCAGAACCAAATTAGAAAGCGTATTCTTTGAATAATGCAACGCGGAGAGTATGGGGATATTGGCCCCCAAAAGCAAGGCCATTGTCCCGGCAAATCTGGCCGTTTCAAACTCGAGAAGTAATGCCCCAACAACGGGAATCTTTAAACATAGCTCATGACAGCGATATTTAAAATCAGGGCGGCGTAACAAATATTTAAAGATCAGCGTGCTCACCAAGCCTGCCAGCAACAGAACCAAACCCCATTTGCTTAAAAAATTAGACATTGCCATCACAACTTGAGTGATGACTGGCATTGTTTGTTTAGTCGATTCAAAGACGCGAACAATTTGGGGAACCACATACGTCATTAAAAAGATGATCACGACAATTGAAATACTGGCGAGTGTTGCGGGATAGACTAAGGCGCCTAAGGCTTTTTGCTTAAGCGCTTCTCGCTTTTCTAAAAAAAAGGCCAATTGCGTCAGCACCTCGGCCATTTGGCCGGACTGCTCAGCCGCAGCGACGATACCTTGATAAAACGCGCCGAAAGATTGGGGGTGGTTGGCTAGCGCCTGAGAGAGAGGTAGACCAGAACGGATATCTGCCAAGATTGAATCAAGCACCTTGCGCGTGTGCTTCTTGATACTAGAATCTTCGGAAAGAATGCTGATACCATCTTCGATAGAGATTCCCGATCTAACCAGAAGCGCTAGCTGCTTTGACAGAATAGCCAAGTCTTTTGAAGAGATCGACCGGCGACTCGAAAATAAACGACGGTCATTGACAACCGCTTGTGTCAATGCGACATCGACAATTGAAAGAGGAACCAACTCTTTACTCAACAAAAGCTGCCTGACCGCGCGCAGACTATCGCCTTCAACGGTGCCGCGTTCTGTTTTACCAGCATAGGTAACAGCTTCAAACTGGAATAGTGGCATGGCTAAATATCCACGTGATTTGCACCCGTCACACGCCTCACCTCGGCAAGCGTGGTCATCTTCGTATTCACCCATCTCTCGCTATCTTGCACTAACGAACGCATCCCACTTTCTAGGGCCTTTTGTCGTATCTGCGCTTCAGAAGCGTTTTGGTGGATTAGCTCCTTAAGTTCAACCGACGTTGTCATTAACTCGTAAATACCGGCTCGGCCTTTAAATCCAGTCTGAGTACAGTCTGCACAACCCTGACCATGACAGGCCGTACAGGTCAGCCGGATAAGACGCTGACCCAAAACACCCAACAACGAAGAAGATAACAAAAACGGCTCAATACCCATATCGATCAAGCGAGTCACCGCCGAGGGTGCGTCGTTTGTGTGTAATGTTGCAAGAACCAAGTGACCAGTGAGGGAAGCCTGGACTGCAATTTGTGCCGTTTCTAAATCACGGATTTCGCCAATCATGACGATGTCAGGATCCTGCCGCAAGATTGCCCGAAGCGCCCGCGCAAAGTTCATTTCGATACGTGAATTCACTTGCGTTTGACCGACCCCTTCTAAATTGTATTCAATGGGATCTTCGACAGTCATAATATTATTGACTTGCGAACGCAAGGTTAATAGTGCGCTGTATAGCGTGGTCGTTTTTCCACTACCGGTTGGGCCCGTCACCAACACAATTCCATAAGGCTTATTAATTAACTCTAAAAAACTTTTCTCAGTATCCACCGCCATACCAAGCGCTTTTAAATCCAATTTAGAGTAATTCTTTTCCAACAGACGCATCACAACGCGCTCACCGTGGGCGGTCGGTAGCGTTGACACTCTAATGTCTAGCGCCTTACCACCCACTCTCAAAGAGATTCTGCCGTCCTGCGGCATGC
This sequence comes from Zwartia hollandica, assembly GCF_019923725.1. Classification (GTDB taxonomy): domain Bacteria; phylum Pseudomonadota; class Gammaproteobacteria; order Burkholderiales; family Burkholderiaceae_B; genus Zwartia; species Zwartia hollandica. The sequence goes on along the minus strand of NZ_JAHXRI010000025.1, from coordinate 13,120 downwards.
GCTTTTCGGCGATGTCCAATGAAGCCATGATCTTAATTCTGGAGACCAAGGCTGCATGCAGACCTCGTTTCAAATCCACAACATCTCGTAAGTTTCCGTCCACCCGAAAACGTACAACAGATTGTTTGTCGTAGGCCTCTAAGTGAATATCTGACGCATCATCACGACTCGCCTGCTTGAACAGGCTATTGATCATACGAATGATGGGCGCATCATTACTGAGTTCCAACAAGTCCTGTGTGAGTGGGATCTCTTGCATGAGACGCGCCAGGTCAACACTTTCTTCTAACTCATCAACGACCGTCGCTGCATCCGTTTCTTTTTGAGCATACTCTTGACTAATCATTGAAAGAAGCTCTTCTGAACTCTTTTGACAATAGCGCAGGGGCCCCAAGTTGCGCGCAACTTCGTGGACAGTTGAAGGCTTTGTTTTAGTGCTAAAAAATAGAGTTGGAGTCTCTCCCACCAGATCTCGCAATAAGACCTCGTGACTCTGAGCAAAGGAAAATGGAATTCTGATCACGGTGCAATGTCATGCATGATGTCTCTGATGTCTCTCAAAGACGCTGTATTTAGATTCTCTTTTGGAAGCAATAACGGAGCCTGCACAAAAGTCTTACGTTTTTCTTCTAGGTCATCTAATTTGTTATTTGAAAACGTATTAATTTGTTCATTGTTGCGCAGCACCGATGGGCGTATAAACACCATTAAATTTGTTCTAGTTCGAGACTTATTATCATATCTAAACAGACCGCCGATTAACGGAAGATCACCTAGCCAAGGAATCTTAGAGCTACCATCCGTGTAGTTATCCCCAATCAGCCCGCCCAACACAATGATTTGTCCGTCCTCAACAATCACATTGGACTCAACGTTTCTTTTATTTAGAATAATTCCGGTGGCGTTCGAAACGGATTGGATGCTCGATACTTCTTGAAATATCTGAAGTTTCACCGTCCCATTTTCTGACACTTGTGGCCGCACACGGAGTGTTAAGCCAACATCTTGTCGCGTAAATGTTTGAAACGGCGTGACGGTCGAAGTGCTTCCTGTCTGCGCATACGAACCCGTCACAATTGGAATATTCTGACCAACAATAATGCGGGCCTCTTCGTTATCGAGCGTCATTAAATTAGGCGTCGATAAAACGTTTGCACCAGAAATTGTTGAAATCGCTCTCAGGAGCGATGAGAATGCCAAATTACTACCAAAATTTGTGATTGAACCGATATTGATTCCAAGACCCAAGGTCGGAACAGGTGTGACTGCAGCAACTGTTCCTGCAGCAGCTGTGCCAAGTAGTGCGTTAATTGCAGCGCTGGCTCCGATGATGTTTGTGTTACCCGAAGAGGTGGGTCCGGTAAAATTGGTGCCTGCAAAGGCAGTATTCGAACTGTTGAGTGCCTGCCACTGGACGCCAAGTTCGGCAGCATTCGCATCCGTCAACTCAACAATCATGGATTCGATATAGACCTGGGCCCTGCGCCGGTCGAGCTGCGCGATCACTTTCATTAAATCTTTAAAAACGGGTTCGGTCGCCGTAATAATCAGTGAGTTTGTATTGGGATCGGCCTGAATAATGCCTCCGGTCGAAGGGCTACTGCTGCTGGTCAACGCAGTGGATGCCGCAGCCGACATTCCGGCTCCAAGAGGATTGGCCCCGCCGCCGCCGACACCGCCGCCAAGGTTTATTGGCGATGTGCCACCCTGAATAGGATTTGGTGCTTGCGCACTAAGATTGGCGTTGCCTTGAACGTTTGTATTGGTAGGGTCAGTCGAAGAGCTATCGGCTGCCACAAGTGCCCGCAAGGTAATCGCTAATTGGGACGCCTCTGCATTTTTCAAAGGCACCACATACACACTACCTACATTCTTTGCGGTATCGAGCGTAGCGACAAGCCTTCGAATTTGCGCTAACCGCTCGGCATTGCCACTGCGAACGATTAATGAATTTGTTCTAGGATCTGCCAGAACGGTGGGTTTCGAAATAGGATCCCCTCCTTGCGGGACACTAGTTTCGAGCGCTCGATTGACAAGGGATGCCACTTTCGCCGCTTGCGCATTTTTTAATGCAATTGTTTCCACTTTGGTTGCGGAGGGGTTGTCGACGCTTTGAATAATTTTTTCAATTCGCTCGAGGTTGCTGGCGTAATCAGTCACAAGGATTGAGTTATTACCAGGCAAGGCGTTGATCGTATTGTTAGGCGCAATCAGAGGCCTAAGTATATTGACCACATTGGCCGCTGATGCAAAGTTCAAATGAAATATGCGGGTAATAATTTGATCGCCCGTGACATCTGTTTTTGAGGAGTAAGTCTGTGAGGACTGTAATTTTGCATCCGCCTCTGTCACAACACGGTAACCACCGGCAGTATTCACTAGCGCAAAGCCGTTCATTCGCAAGGCTGTTGACAAGCTGTCTAACGCTTGATCAGGCGTAAGCGGCCGACTACTATTTAAAGAGATCTTGCCTCGAACCTTTGGGTCAACCACAATCGAACGATTAGTGGCTCGAGCAACGGTTGAAATGACAGCCTCGACATCCGCATTATTAAACGACAGGTTGATACCATTGCTTTGCGCAAAACAGTTTTGTTGCACAAAGACGATAAACGCTAACGTTACGGTGTTTTTAAAGAAACGAAACATAATGAGCCTTAAATTTTAAAGCGGTAAACAGCGCCGTCTTTGTTACCAATGACTGAGAGCAAGCCAATTAAGGAGTCAAGCGATTCTGGTGAAGCCGTTGCCTCCCCATGCAATGACAAGCGACCCTTCTCAATCGTTCCCTTTGCCGATAACAGCAACGGTCCATTGATTGTCGAAAAATCCAACTTCAACTCTTGCGCAATTTGAAACGTCAATGCATAACTACCGAGTGGTTTAACCGGGCTGATAGGGCTCGCCAATTGTAAAAATTGAACCTCGACAAGGCCTTTACGCGAAGAATCCCAAATAAGATCGTCCCAACGAATCACTAATTTTCCGCGAAGATGTAGAGAGCGAAATACACCACCCGCAACCTCAAGCAGATTGGCCGGCAGTTCGATTTGATTACTGGCCAACGTGATTGTGCTGGGCTGAACACTTAACTCAATGGGTCGTATCGTATTGACATACTGAATCAACCACGTGCACTTAACATCAAATACTGAGCACTGCGTTTTCCATGAAAATCTGTCAGTGCCAGCCCCCGGAGCCTGGCACGTCTCTGAAGTACCTAATCTAATATCCGAAAAGCCCAGCTGTGCACTCCCCTTCCACAGAGTCCCTTCGGGCTGGAGAACAGCCAATTGACAATTTGTCAATTTTGCAACGCTTGCACTCAGCCAGCGTATTGGAAAACAAGCGATCACTAGAATTAGCACGCTAGCCAAAAGAACGATTCGGCTCGGCCACCCGAAACCGAACGAATGGCGCTCAAATTTAATCTTCATCGCACTTGCACCAAGGTTGCGTTCAGCTGAATCACGCCCACACGATCAATTTTTTTGATGACGACATCGCTCGCGTACAACCCATTATTCTTTCGAAAATCCACCACGAGCTCAAGCCATCGGCTGAATTCAATCTCATCAATCTTCAGCTCGAGCCGCACTAGGTCCGTCGTCTCAACTCGAGTTAAGGTGAATTTGACTCCCTCAGAAAATAGCTTTTGTTGCAAAACAGACAATTCACTTTCTGACAAGCTTGGGATTCGTACACTCTTATCTTTATAGTTGAGTAACGTTCGATTGAGCTCTTGAATACTCATTAATTGAGTTGGGTATCTTTGTAAACGCAGCTCGAGGGTTTGCTGAAGTGGCTGAACCAGCAATGACCAACAAACACCCAGCATCAGTAATGCACCAATGCCAATAATGATCTTAGGCGGCAACTGTTTAAAGATGCGCAGAAGAGTCTCTTTTATCGCTGGCGACAAGACGGTATTAGTCATATGCAAGACTCGCGTATGGACTCAACAAAAACCGCGTCGGGCCGAGAGACTGCACCGAGTGATCTTGCATAATGGCTAAACGCTGGCTAGTCGAAAGAGTCGCTTCCTGCAACTCAAAGATCAACCCTTTTTTTGAATACTCCAAGACTTTTAAGCCCTCGGGTGGGGCGTTCCTTAGTACGTTTTGCAAAGCCACTAACTGTGGCTCAAAATCGCCGCTGCAAGTCTCAAGATTTCTATGTGCAGCAAGGCAACTGACGTTGACTAAGCTTGCAAAACTCGTTTGACTATCTGTGCGAGCTGTTAAGAATTGACTCGTTGCATTCTGTAGGCGGGCTTCCCACTGACGATCTTGCCATAGCAAGGTCAATATGTAACAAAGGTAGCTCGTACAAAGCGTCAGTGTCGCGTATCTTGCCCATCGTAAGGGAGCTTTCCATAAATCTCGCGATAGCCAGTGTTGTAGTTCGCTTTGTCGGTCTTTTCTAAAATCATAGTATTCGTCTGGTAGTAAATTAACTGCTTTATACGATTCTTTATATATCGTCACGCCACTAACTAAGAGCTCTGCGGACAGCTCCAGCATTTCCGGCTGATCGCTATATTGTTCAGTGAATAGAACAGGCTCATCCACTGGTTGCGACCAACACACGATATCAGTCGACGATTTTTTTGAAGTATAGAAATTTGTTGTGTCCTCTTGTTGATAAAAAATAACTGAAGTCGTTTCTGGCAGCAATAGGCTCTCTGAAATCAATTGAAGCTGTTCGCAATTGATCACCGAAAGTTTTTGACTGAGCCACAACAACCAGTCGCGATTGATCACGCTTACTAATCTTCGATCGGGAGCTTGATTCAACATCGGGGGAAGCAGCTGAATACTGGTGTCCGAAACTGAAGCCAACAACTCATCTTCCATGAGCATCGGTAAAATCTGAATGATTTTCTTAGAACTGACCGCTGGAACCTTGAGTTCTTTTAATCGAACGTCAATGCCAGGAATAATCGCGAGCACAGAGTCTGCGACCGGCAAAGCGTCTAAATCCAACACTTTTTTAAAATCGGTTTCATTGCTCAGCGTCCAAGAGAAATACAGCTCTTGCGCCGACCAGTCTTCAACATTGTTTGCGACGGGGTGTACAGGGCAACGAATGATCAGACTGGCCATGTCAACTCAACCCCGCGCAACGACAGTGACGCGTTGAATCATTCCAAGATCGCTCGCTTGCAGCCGCTGATTATGGAGGATGTAGGGCCCAGTAAAATCCTTAAACCGCATCCGAAACGTGACTGAGCTAGGATTTTGGCTGGTACCACCCGTAGGTAAAGCGACCGTATCACACCAGTATGGCTCAATAGGCTTGCCATTGACCTTGATGATGTACATCGGATTGACGTGAATATGAAACACGTGAGCCAAGTGATTCATGTTGAAAATAGTCCATTCTTCAACTGCATCCAGTATCGCAATTTCATGGACTGTGTTGGCGGCCTGAATATCAAAAGGCGGCACAAGGTTTGGCGGTGGTGGGTAGATTGGCGTCCGAGACCGCGACCCGAAGGTTGACACGATCTTTTCTTGAAGCTGCAACTTGTGATGTTGGTAAGACTTTTCCGCCTGCGCGACAAGGGAGCTGAGTACTTCTGCCGCCTGCTCCAACGGACCTGGTGTTTGTTGAGCATTTAACAACGCGTCATTGCCGGTCATCTTAAAAATAATGTTGCGTTTCTTACCGCCGTTATTGGCAAACTCGTCATCCGTAATGGGCGCTAAAAAGTGACTGACCGGCAAGGGCGTCTTCGGTATTGACATGGTGTGTTTAACGTCGACCACGATCACTTTTACCAAGGTATCTTCTGGCAATACGATTGGATCAGCACCTCCGGAAATCTTTACAGGCAAGCCGCGCAAGTAATAGGTGCCCGGCTTGTCTGCTTGGACCACAACAGAGGCGCGATTACCTGGCGCGAGGTGCAAACCAAGTCCGCTCGCTTTTCTGGCGTCGTCATGTTCTATATACGAAGTGCTACCCCAGCCATCCGCTGTGTATTGCTTTAGCACGTGCCCATCTAGACTGAGATTCAGAGAGTTAAACACTTGGGTATTGATCAATCGCCAGCGCTGGACTTCGCCAGAACGCATCACGATCGTAGGTTGACGCACACCATTAATCAGTACAGGCTGAGCATCGCTATACTCATCGGCGCGAGTATGTTTCTTTAAGCCTCGACCGGTTGGGTATTGCGTCAACTGAAGAAACTTTTCTAAGCGACCGTCGGCAACACCCATCGCGTCATTAAAGAAGGGATTTAACGCAAAATAAGGCGCCTGAAATAAAAAGATCAGCTCCGTCGCTTGCGCCATTTCTGGCAAGTCATCCACCTCTCCTCTGACCATAATCGCACCCGACATCAAGCTGCCGACTTGCAAGGCACTTGAGCCATGATATTGGGGGTGATAGTAGAACGGACCGGCAGGGTGATTATTGGGTATGCGGTGGACGTACTGACGAGACTCCCCGTTCGGCAATACGCCACCGTAATTCGGATCCACCACATAGTCGCCATATTCGGGCGGTGTTGCGTCCTCATTGATAGCGGGAGACACATGCAAACCGTGTACATGCAAATTCGTCGTGTTCGGCTTGATGTAATTTGTCGGATCGCGAAACGCTCTAAAGGGAGGATTCTCTGGCAATTGGTTCAGCAGCCTAATCCTCAAGGTATCGCCGCCGCGCACCACTAAGGTTGGGCCTGCGTACCCTGCACGTTGAGCGTCATAGCCATAGGCACGTAAGGACACGGGATGACGGACATTTGGATGTACGCCCGATAACACAGTGTCAAAATAGGAAGCTGTGAGCGTGACATCCAACAAACCATTTTTTGCTTCGACCAATGGCGGTTGGACGAAGGTTTGTATCGGAGTTTTTTGACGCTCAGTCTCGCGTTGCTCACAAGCCGTTAAGCTTACTGGCACCACGACACCTGAAGCGACACTCAACCCGTAGCGTAAAAATTGACGCCTGCCATGTTCTTGTTCGTGGCCGTTCGTCATGGTCGCATCAGCCATTTTCCCAGAAAGGGAAAGGTATCAGTTGTTGTTGAGCGGCACCACCGATCTGACCGACTTCATTATTACCCCATCCGAATAAAGCTTGCTTGCTAACCGCCAGAGCATGCATCTCACCCGCAGCAATTGCCTGCACTTGGGCAAGCCCCTGCACTTTTGTGGGTGTACTTCGAGGCTGCGTGTCATTGGTACCAAGTTGGCCAAAACCGTTCCACCCCCAAGCGTAGACGTGACCGGCTTCTGTTAGCCCTAATGAAAAATGCATACCGGCAGCGAGTACTGATATTTTTTCTGGCATCTCAAGCAAAGTCGCTTGGCTGTCGTAGCGCTGGCGTCGATGACCTAACTGTCCGTATTGATTGCTACCCCAAGCGTAAACGTTGCCATCACGGCAAAGGGCTAAGACGTGGGTCGCGCCAACGGCGATACTCTTAATCGAAGCCGCAATGCGAACAGGCATTGGAGTGGCTGCGTTTCTTAAATGGCCCAACCCAAGTTGCCCCACGGAATTACTACCAAAAGAAAAAACTTCGCCCGCGCGCGATAACGCGATCATAAAGTTATCGCCTAACGCTACCGCTTGTAGAGCGGGTAGGCCATACACAATGCCGGGCAAAGTATTCATGTGTTCAGTCGTTCGGCCCAAAGCGTGATCCACATTAAGACCCCAGGTGTAGAGTCTGCCCGCTTCATCAAGAGCAGCAAAGATTGATTGACCTGCCGCCACGGATACAGGGCGAGCAATGGATTCTATGAGGCTGGGTATTTCAGAACTTGCGTCAATACCACCGATACCGATTGGATTCCAACCCCAAACCAACACTTCGTTTTGCATCGTCACGCCCAGACTGACACCATAGCCTGCTGACGCTGAAGAAAAACGTTCAGATTGTCCAACGTATACAGGATCGCGATTCGATCTTCTAGGGCTGCAGATATCGATATTTCCAGGCGAATAGCGTCCGCTACCCGCTCCGCCCCATCCTAGTATCTCGCCAGTTTGCAAACGCGCTAAGGTTTGACTTTTGCCAGCACTCACCGCACGAACATTAAGGGTCACGTCTTCGATCGTACCTAACGCACACCCGGTTTTAAAATTTCAGAAGTCACATCCGGAGGAACAACAATCCCTGCCAGGTCCGGGAGCTTGTCATAGGGGACGCCCTGTCGCATCGTTTCAGAGCCAAGTGCCGCAGCATAGTCTGGCGTCCCTCTAAAACAGCCTACAGAAAAAGGATATTCATTATTCAAATGGTAATGATAGATATTTTGAACCGTGCCATTAAATTCGACTGGGTGAGTATGGCCATGACACGCATCTAACTGAGCGTTCGTGACCATCTTTCCATCTTCACCGCGTGGACCATAAATGCCGAAACCATCCAACGCATAGCCAACTAAGGGCGAGTGACCAGTGGTCCCTTGATTGGGGAAGCACTTCCATGAATAGCCATGCAAGTGGTATTGCTGAGAATAAGGATGGCCAAAGCACTGATCATTCGGAAGCGCATTGGTTGGGCTGTACCAATTACCACTTGAATCGTTTGCGATTTCTGCATGCCAAACTGTGCCGGTCAACGTGATGCCAATGATGAGCGAGTTAATCGGATTAAAGCCAGTCACCACGGGATTTAACGGCAATTTCCCTCTCAGGTCGTAAGGAGAAATAGAAATGGCGGCAGCAGAGGAATATTGTTGACCTGTTCGCGGATCGGTACCACCCGGTAAGGCCGAGTAATACGAGTACGCCGCGGTGCCTGGCTGGACAGGATAATTTCCCATTGGCGTACTTGGCAAACCATTGCCTTGAAAGTAGCGATATTTGTCATCGGTTGTGATTGAGAAGACACTACCTGCCGGGTCGATCTGGGCCGCCGTCACCGCCCCTTCGACGTAAGGAGTTTTAGAGATGGTAATAATATTAGTCGTAGTGTTGGTCCAAGGCGTAGCGGCTATGCTCAGTTTGTTTGAAACCTGAGCGAGTTTTGCAAACAGAGGGGAAATACACTGAGCATTTGGAGCGCAGAATTGAGTGCTTGTTCCATTGGCCGCGGTCACCAGCGTCGTTGGCGTGCCCGGATCTGTTTGCGAACTGCTCGATGAAGACGAACCTTCTCCGCAACCCACTAGTACCGTAACTAGACCGATGAGTCCTAAAAGAGAACGGAGATTTTTTGAGCCAAACATGTTCGATTCCTACCCTGGTTTTTTTGACAAATACTTGTTGTCAAAAAGTAAATAAACTAAATGTCATAGTGACACTTAGTATACAAATTCATTGGTTGGCGTGTCAATGCAATCACGCAGGAGGCCTGATTTGTGCCGTGTCAAACATTGACGTGCGAGGCCTCAAATAGGTCAGGCTGGCGAAAATGCCCAAAAAACTCGCGATTCTTTTAAAAAGAATGCAGATGACCTAAAATACGAGGATGCTTAAAATACAAGACCATCGAATTAGAGTTGCGGCATCAAGACGTGAAGAGATGCAAAACTCCCTCATGTTTAGCTTGCTTGCTCTAGCCTCTGAGGTCTCTATCCATGAGATAGATGTTGACGACATCATTAAGCATGCAGAGGTGTCGAGAGGCAGCTTTTATAAGTACTTTCCCTCGGTTCAGGCATTAATTCCAGCCTTGGCAAACCAACTGGCACACGAACTCACCGCAGAGATCGATGCAATCACCCACCAAATCCCCAGCACGGCTAACCGATTGGTCGTCAATGCAAAATTAACCATGCGCAGCTTGGCCAAGCATAAGATTTTAGGGAATTTCCTGATTCAACTGCCTTGGCCGACTCAAAACACTGAGTTCAATGTCTTTACCAACATCAGTTCGGATGTTGAACTTGGCATTAAAGAAGGGTTATTCGCCAAAATGCCTGCGTCCATTGGGTGCAACCTTTTGGTCGGCAGCCTAATTGGTGGAATTAGCGTCATGCTTAGCAAGTCACCCTCCACAAGCTATGAGAACAAAGTGCTATACCAAGCGCTCATTGGGTTGGGTCTGGATGCAAAAACTGCTGATGAACTATTGAAAATCCCATCTCCTGCTCTACCCGCACTGCCAACAACTGGATTACTAGGCAAGGTCGCTGCGTTAGATAATTAGTCTTCGACAAACTTACCCTTGTGGGTCAATGTGTCATGAAAATTAACGATGGCTAAGATTACTAACCACCTCTTTACCGATGATAAAAAACGGCGCCAATGGGCGCGCGCGCGTATCCTGTCGAGTAGCGCCAAGTTGATTTCGACGAAACCGATCAGCGACATAAAAGTTGAAGATGTCGCAGCACATTCGGAGATGTCCAGGGCATCTTTCTATAAATGTTTCCGAAGCGTAGAAGATTTTCTGAATGCCAGTGCTAAAAAATCTGGCGTAGAGCTACTAAAACCCGTCAACTCGGTTGGTTCTACAATTTCTGACATCGCCTTACGCACAGCGACTAAAACTAGAATTGGCATCCGTATGATGACCAGCGTGCCCTTGTTGGGTAGGCTAATGTTGAAAACTGAGTGGCCGTTTGGCGACGCCCGACACAAAGGCTATAAGGACATTCAAAACGATATCGCAGCGGGTATTGAACAAGGCTACTTCACAGATATGCCTGTTGAGATCGGTGTCAATCTCGTGATCAGCGCCCTAAGAGTTGGGGTTCAAGACGCACTCAATTCGAAGCATACAGAAGGATATGAGACCGAGATCGTTTACACCTTACTACTGAGTTTAGGGGTAGATACCAAAAGAGCTGACGAAATTTCTAAGATCCCGTTTGATCAATTGCCGGCCCTACCAAAGAACGGCTTGGTGGGCAAAATCGTTAGCTTGGTCAGCTGATACACCCCACTGGATAGACGAACCTTAATTACCACAAGGTCAGGTATCATATTAAACAGTTGTTTATTATGATATTTGCCTAGTCGTATATTTAAGGGAACGTTATGACCACACTCATCTTTGGATTAATCCTTTTTTTAGGAATCCATTCAGTCAGTATCGTTGCGCACGAATGGCGAAATACACAGGTCAAAAAATTTGGTGTTGTCACCTGGAAGATAATTTATTCCTTGATTTCGATCGCTGGCTTGGCACTGATCACTGTTGGTTACCTAGAAGCAAGACCGCAACCCATCACGATCTGGACACCCCCACCTTGGGCTTGGCACATCACCGTGTACTTCAGCCTTGTCTCACTCATTTTGGTCGCGGCAGCCTACATTCCAAATAATGCCATTAAAGCCAAACTTAAAGATCCAATGCTTGTAGGGGTCATTGTTTGGGCGCTCTGTCATCTCACCACGATTGGCAGTCTCGCGGGCATCCTCTTATTTGGTGGCGTCCTGCTCTGGGGCATTTTGGATCTCATCTCTTGTAGAATGAGACGACTAGATTCAGCCACCTCTCACTCAAAACAGAAACCCTCAGGCGCGATGACCCTCGCTACCGTGGTGGTTGGTTTCATTGCTTGGACCCCATTTGCTCACATCGCCTATGGAGTAGTAAGGGCCTAAGTGGTGCTCGAGGGACGACTCAAGCATTAACTTAAGTGTACGAGCTGCAAGGATGGCTCATTATTAATAATGTCTTTCACTGGTATCAGTTCCTACTACACCGGCAACCCTCACCCACTGGGGTAACAAGCAAGACAGCCACCTTCGGGTGGCTTTTTTATGCCCGAATAGCATCGTTTGAGCAAAACACTGTGCATCGGCTAAAACAATTAGTCGCAGGTGCCGAATTGATATGTAAAAAAACAAAAAGCACCCGAGGGTGCTTGATTTGCTTTACTACTTAGCGGGGCAGCCTTGACTGCATCACAAATCGCCTGAGGTGCTGCAATCTCAGGTTTTTTGCTTTTGGTCTGCGGGAGGGATACGAACTCTGGGCACCCTCCCTAAAACGCCACCCTTAAACCCACACTCCCGCCATACAACGTCTGCCCTGTCCTAGCCTCGACCGAGACGCCTGCATAGGCGTAGGCGCTGTCAGCGACTTTCACTGTGCCGTACAAACCTGCCTGCACAAACGTAGAGCCCGCTGTGGGGGTGGTCACACTGCTTGAGTAACCACCTAGGGTGGTGTTAAGCGTCGGGTTCAGTAAGCCCTGCGAGTCGGCACCGATGGCGAGGTTCGCACGGTAGGTGTATTCATCTTTGAGCGGATCTTTGTTAAGCGACCCTGCCCCCACTCCGATCACTCCACGTACGCCATTGGCGCCCATGCGTGAGACGTTAAGTGCTGCAGCACTTGCGCCTTCATCGTAAGCGGCTTGGCCCACGTACTGGTAAGTGAGCCGTACATACGGCGTGATGCGCACACCGCTGGTCTCAAACGGACGGCTCAGTCCTGCGCTCACCAGCACATCGTTACCCATCACTGACTTGTTGCTAAAGCCATTGCTGATGCCGGTGATGTCGCTACGCGAGAGGTTTGTTGAACTTAGGCCAAGGCTGACCATACCGTCGAGTACATAATCTTCTGCCACAGGCATCTTGCCGTACAGGAACAGTGCACCCTGTTGGATGGTGCTGTTGCCACCCGTAGCATTAACTGTGGTGTTTGAGAGCGCTAAGCCACCACCAAGTTTGAGCCCAAGCGCAGCGTTTGTATATGCATCCACGCCAAACACGGCTTGGTATAGGTTGTTGTTAAAGCCATTGCCACCGCTGTTACCTGAACGCTCACCGCGCTGGTAGGCGATCTCACCCCAGGCACGACCGTCTGCTACGGCTGCGCTAGTAATATTTGCGGACTTCGGGTTGACGGCGGGGTTTGAACTCATGTTGGCGGTAGGTAGCCCTGAGGGGTTATTACCTGTGATGGCGCCTGCCGATAAGGGGGTGGCTGCGTTGCCGGCGCCAGCACCGCCGTTGAGTTGATTCGGTGCCATCGGGAAGTCGCCTAGGCGTGCCAACACCGCTTGCTGCACCCGCTGTGTTGCCTGTGGCAAGGTCGCAGCGGAGGCCGCGTGGATCTCGCCCGAGAGGGACTGTGCAAAGCCTGGAAGGCTTGCTGCGGTTTGACCGGCCACTGCGTAGAGTAAAGAGTCTTGTGCGGCTGTCGCAGTACCCGTCTTGTTAACGCCTAAGAGCTGATCCAAGACATTCG
>NZ_JAHXRI010000024.1 GCF_019923725.1 Zwartia hollandica | reverse complement strand
GGAGTTGTCAATTTCCGTGGCGGTGGTCAACAGAACTTCAATGATTTGCCTTGCCGTCATGTACGGGAAAGCCTGGCGCAACACCGCCGCACCACCCGCAACCAGAGGAGCTGCCATGGAGGTGCCGCTCTTCTCACCATATTTATTCATCGGGACTGTCGAATAGATATCGACACCAGGCGCGGTTATGCACCAGTCGGCAGCCGCACCACACTGATTACTGAAGTAAGCGAGAGTCACTGCATTAGTCGTCGCGTTGATATCCGCAGCGGATACAGCAATGAGCGTTCCAGCTAAGCTCGAGTAATCCACCGCCTGAACTTGACTCAACGGAAGTTGATTACTGCTCCAAGTAGTAGGGTTCTGAATATCAGTCTCGTCTGTGTAGATACGATAAATAGCATCTGCTGAGTTGCTGGTGTACCCAAGCGCTGTGTTAGCTGGGGTAATGAGGGGGAGCAGCCCGTGGCCAGCAGGTACTTTTGCAGCCAATGGCTGAAACCAAGGGGAGCGTTGGTTTCCCGTCGAAAAGACCATCACAATGTCAGCGTTGGCGAGTTTCTGGACTTCAGCAGCATCGTCCACCATCTCACCCTGGCTAAGCATTTGGAAATTAACCAGCGAATAGTTTGGATTCAGACTATTACCAAATCGAGGCCACGGCCTTGCGTTGGGCCCGAAGCTGGCGTTCATCACGGAAACCTTGGCATCTAATAGATCTTGAGCCCAGTCTTTCGATGCGGGGTATCCAGGGTTCGGAATTGCCACTGTGTGAGCAATCGAAGCGTCATACGCTACACCTATCATCCCGACGCCATTGCGCGCGGCCGCTGCAGCCCCCATGACATGGGTACCATGAG
>NZ_JAHXRI010000023.1 GCF_019923725.1 Zwartia hollandica | reverse complement strand
CTCATGGTACCCATGTCATGGGGGCTGCAGCGGCCGCGCGCAATGGCGTCGGGATGATAGGTGTAGCGTATGACGCTTCGATTGCTCACACAGTGGCAATTCCGAACCCTGGATACCCCGCATCGAAAGATTGGACTCAAGATTTGGTGAGTTCTGAAGTTTCTGTCATGAACGGCAGCTTCGGGCCCAGGGCAAGGCCGTGGCCTCTAATTGATGGTAGTCGGAATCCAAACTACTCGCTGGTTAATTTCCAAATGCTTCACCAAGGTCAGGTGATGGACTATGGTACTCAAGTCCAGACGCTCGCCAACGCTGACATTGTGATGGTCTTTTCAGCGGGAAACCAACGCGACGATCGGCTACAGCCCCTTGCTGCGAAAGTACCCGAAGGCCACGGGCTGCTCCCCCTCATTACCCCAGCCAACACAGCGCTTGGGTACACCAGCAACTCAGCAGATGCCATTTATCGTATCTACACAAACTCGACTGATGCCCGGAACCCTACTACTTGGAGCAGTAATCAACTTCCGTTGAGTCAAGTTCAGGCGTTGGATTACTCGAGCTTAGCTGGAACGCTCATTGCTGTATCCGCTGCGGATATCAACGCGACGACTAATGCAGTGACTCTCGCTTACTTCAGTAATCGGTGTGGTGCGGCTGCCGACTGGTGCATGACCGCGCCTGGTGTCGATATCTATTCGACAGTCCCGATGAATAAATATGATGAGATGAGCGGCACCTCCATGGCAGCTCCTCTGGTTGCGGGTGGTGCGGCGGTGTTGCGCCAGGCTTTCCCGTACATGACGGCAAGGCAAATCATTGAAGTTCTGTTGACCACCGCCACGGAAATTGACAACTCC
>NZ_JAHXRI010000022.1 GCF_019923725.1 Zwartia hollandica | reverse complement strand
GGGGACGAGCGCGCGACAGTGCGGTTTTAAATATCGGAAACAGAGACGGCACGAGCTGTAAATCCGTGACTGCGCGCTCAACCATCAGCTCGCTCAACGCATCCATATCCAGCAGCGTCTCTTTGTCTGCTAACACCAACCGCGCTCCAGCCATAAGCGGCGCGAATAACTCCCACACGGACGCATCAAAGGCAAACGATGTGCGCGCCAACATCACGCAAGTCTCGTCTAACGGGTACTCGGTTTGCATCCACCGCAATTGGTGTGCAAGACCGGCATGGGTCACTCCAACGCCTTTAGGTTGCCCAGTCGAACCAGAGGTGTAAATGACGTAGACGAGCTGCTCAGAACGAAGCGCTGTGCTGAGCTCACTCTGGAGTACTGGAGTACCACTCAACTTGTCGAGGGTTTGTATGACTTGCCCCGCATCGAGGTGCACTTCTACGGGAGCAGCAAGGCCTTGGACTCGGCTCGCCTCAGCACTCACCAGAATCTGTGCTCCGCTGTCGATCAGCATAAACTGCAGGCGTGACTCTGGGTATTCCGGATCTAAAGGCAAGTAGGCCGCGCCAGACTTCATCACCGCCAGCAGCGTCACCATCAGCTCCACCGTGCGATGCAACAGTACCGCCACGACCTGATCGGGCCCAGCGCCCAACGCGATCAAATGACGCGCAAGCTTATTCGATCTTGCATCAAGCTCGGTATAACTCAATTCTTGGACGCCTGCGTATAACGCAATCGCCAGTGGGCTGCGCTGCACTTGTGCTGAAAACATCGCCGGGAGAGTCTGCTCGCCCATATTCTGCCAGCTCACCTCTGGTCCGCGCGCAGCGTCTAGCAATGTTTGGCGCGCCACACCATCCATTAGCGCCAAGGTCTTGACCGGCGCATCCACCGAAGCTGTTAACCCCTGCACCAAACGCTCAAACGCTTCACGCCAGATCTCTACACTCGACTCGGCAAACAAATCTG
>NZ_JAHXRI010000021.1 GCF_019923725.1 Zwartia hollandica | reverse complement strand
CGCGTCAAAGCCAGTCCTGGCAGGCGCAGCTTGCGGGCGTCCCCGAGCGCTTGAGCTTACCGACCGACTACCCCAGAGAGGCGGGTCGCAGTCGCGCTGCGCGCTACCTGCCCATTGAGATCAGTGCACAAACGACTGCTCAGCTGCAAGTTCTGGCCAATCGGCATCAAACAACGCTCTTTACTGTACTCATCGCTCTCTACGGTACGTTGCTTGGACGTCTGGCCAATCAGAGCGATGTGGTCATTGGCTCGCCTGTAGCAGGTCGCACCACTGAGCAGGCCGATGGACTCATCGGGTTCTTTATCAATACCCTCGCACTCAGAGTCGATTCCTCGGGCCATCCCGATCTGAACACCCTCATGGAGCGCGTCAAGGGCAGTGTGAACCACGCGCTCACTCATCAGGACCTGCCCTTTGAGCGCTTGGTCGAAGATCTCGGGGTCGCCCGCTCACTCTCGCACACACCAGTATTTCAAGCCATGTTGGCTTGGCAGACTCAGGAGACAGCCTCTCTATCGCTTGGGCACCTAACAATAGAACCCATGCCCGTTGCCTTGGCTCAAACCAAGTTTGATATGACGCTCTCGATTGCACCGGAACCGGATGGCGCGATTCGCGGCGTATTCGAGTATGACGCGAGCCTCTTTAACGATAGCCGGGTGGCGCAGTGGGCGACGTGGTTCGTGCGCACCCTCGATCAGGTAGAGGCACTTGGACAGACCGCGACGCCTATCGATACGCTCTCGCTAATCAATCAAACCGAACGCCAACAGGTGCTCGAGCTCTTTAATCGAACTCAGGCACTTGAACTCCCACTTGATGCACCGAGCACTGCGCACACGACGCTCCCCGAGCTCTTTGAGCAGCAAGTGACCCGCACGCCAGAGGCGATAGCGCTCGTGTTTGGTCAGAACAATCTCACCTATGCTGAACTCGATGCACGCGCCAATCAGCTGGCCCGTCATTTAATTAACCTAGGCATCGGCCCCGAGCAGATCGTGGCAATCGCGCTCCCACGCTCCATCGAGATGGTCGTTGCCTTGCTTGGGGTGCTCAAGTCCGGCGCAGCCTATCTACCGCTTGACCCTGACTACCCCACAGCACGCATAGCCTTCATGCTCACCGATAGCGGTGCGAGCCTAGTGATCACTCAGACCTGTGTGATTAAAGAAGCACTCGAGGCGGCGCAGAAGGCGGGCGCGGCGCTACCGATGCTTGAGCTAGACGATGCCAACACTCAGTCGACGCTTGCTAAGCTCGATCTAGCACCTGTGGCTCAGGCTGAGCGCACGAGCTCGCTCACCCCACAGAACCTTGCTTACCTAATCTATACCTCGGGATCCACTGGTAAACCTAAAGGCGTCACTAATACGCATCGCAACGTCTGCTCACTTGCTTATGATCCCTCGTACTGTAGGATCGGCCCCAAAGATACTTTGCTTCAGCTTGCGTCTATTTCCTTTGATGCTACAACTTTTGAGGTTTGGGGGGCCTTGCTGAACGGCGCCAAATTAGGACTAGCACCAGCAGGTCAAACTGACTTAGTAGACATTGAGCAAAGTATAAAAAAATATCAAGTCACAGTACTTTGGTTAACAGCGGGACTTTTTTCTGAGGCGGCGAAGTACCAATTAAGCCTGTTCAAAGGTGTCAGAGCGTTGATAGCCGGTGGTGATGTATTGTCGGTCAATGCAATTAGGGTATTGAAGAACGAGCATCTAGATATTGAGGTCATTAATGGCTATGGGCCAACCGAGACGACGACCTTTGCGCTAACCCATGCGATTAGTACTCAAGATCTTAAACGTAACAATATACCAATTGGTCGTTCGATTCAGAACACACAGATCTATATCCTGGATGCGAGCTTGAACCCTTTGCCAGTGGGCGTCGCAGGCGAGCTTTACATCGCTGGTGCGGGTCTTGCGCGCGGCTATCTCGGGCGCGCAGGCCTCACCGC
>NZ_JAHXRI010000020.1 GCF_019923725.1 Zwartia hollandica | reverse complement strand
TGTGCACTGATCTCAATGGGCAGGTAGCGCGCAGCGCGACTGCGACCCGCCTCTCTGGGGTAGTCGGTCGGTAAGCTCAAGCGCTCGGGGACGCCCGCAAGCTGCGCCTGCCAGGACTGGCTTTGACGCGCAAGCTCGCCGCTGTCTTCTAGCCAGTTTCGCTGCCAGGCGGCGTGATCGGCGTAGGACACTACGAGCGGCGCCCAGTCAGGTGCATAGTCAGTCGTTTGTCCACTGGTTCGCGCCTCGTAGGCTTGGGTTAACTCTTTGCAGAACACGCCCATCGAGATGCCATCGCCCGCGATGTGGTGCATAACGAGGGTGAGTACGTGTTGGTTACCACTGATCTTGATCAAGCGAGCCCGGATCATCAGATCGCGGCTTAAATCGAAGGGCGTGGTGGATTCTTGTGCAATGAGCTCCTCAAGCGCTGCTTCGCACTCAGCCTCTTGCAAATCGCTGAGCTCTTGATACCCAAGCAGTGTTGTCTCTGAGCTGAGCTCTCGCACGTAGCCTACGGGCTCGCCGTCCTCGTTCGCGATCATCGTGCGCAGCGGTTCGTGGCGCTCGATCACATCGCGCAAGGCAAGCTCTAGCGCCTGAGCCTGCAACGCTCCCGAGAGCCTGAGCGCTGCGGGCATGTTGTAGTTACCACTCGCGCCTTCTATCTGGGTAAGGGTCCAGAGTCGGATCTGGCCGTAGGAGAGTACCCGTTGTGTGCCATCCGTATCTGGATTTAGCACGCCCAGACCTGCGATGATGGGAGGGCGAGACACTGATACAGCACCGCTTGCGGCAAGGATTTGCGCTTCGGCTTGCACTTGGTCAAGTGCCTGAGCAACCCCGGCAACGGTGGGGTGCTCAAAGAGAACACGTAGCGCAAGCTCAAGCCCGGTGCGAGTCCTCAGCTGCGAGAGCAGGCGCATGGCAACTAATGAATGTCCGCCTAGCGCAAAGAAGCTATCATCAAGCCCCACGCGGGTGGCGCCCGTCAGCTCGGCAAAGAGGCTGGCCACAAGTTGCTCGTGTTCAGTGACGGGTGCTCGGTACTCTCCTTCGCCCGTGATCTCGGGTGCGGGAAGGGCACGCACATCGAGTTTGCCGTTAGGCGTAAGCGGCAAGGACTCGAGCACCACGAAGGCGGCCGGCGCCATGTAGTCGGGCAGGGTGCTGGACAGGATGCTACGCAGAGCAGAGGTCTCAGGGATCGTTGCCTCTGAGCCGCCATCCGCACTCACTCCCGCTCCTGTACCTGCACCGGCAACGAGGTACGCCACCAGCTGCTTAGCCCCATCCTCGCCTCGGGCCTGCACGGTGCACTGAGCAATGCCGGGGATGGCAACGAGCGCCGCCTCGATCTCTCCTAACTCAATCCTAAAGCCTCGGATCTTGACCTGCG
Source organism: Zwartia hollandica (assembly GCF_019923725.1). GTDB lineage: Bacteria > Pseudomonadota > Gammaproteobacteria > Burkholderiales > Burkholderiaceae_B > Zwartia > Zwartia hollandica. The sequence continues at coordinate 73 of NZ_JAHXRI010000020.1, read as the reverse complement.
CATCAGCGCGCCCGAGGTACTCCAGGACCCCATCCTCGGTCCAGCGGGCTAAGTCGCCGCTGCGGTACATACG
>NZ_JAHXRI010000002.1 GCF_019923725.1 Zwartia hollandica | reverse complement strand
CACCGCTCTCTTTATCCAGGCTTAACCATGCCTCGCCAAAACCAATACCCGCCTCTTGTGCAGCAGGCAAGTTCAGACGGCTCGCAAAACTCAACCTGCTTAAATGCTCTCGCCAGTAACTACGCGCGGCCGAGTCAGGCACGGTACCTTCATGCACAGAAACCGCAAGCGCAAAAGGTGACTGATGTGCAAACACATCACGGGTACTCATTTGTAATCCCATTGCACGCGCACGACTCACTAAACGCATCGCAGAGATACTGTCGCCACCGATGGCAAAGAAGTTATCGTCCAGACCCACTTGGGTGTTGTTGGTCACCTCGGCAAACAACGCACACAACACCTTCTCGGTCTCGGTGCGTGGCGCGCGATGCTCGGTTGTGCTGCTCGCCGCACTGGGCTCGGGCAGACGACGGCGATCGAGCTTGCCGTTTGGTGTCAGCGGCAAACTCTCCATCGTCACAAACGCCTGCGGCACCATAAACTCGGGCAGCGTCTCGAGCAACTTCGCGCGCAGCACCGACTGCTCGGGCATCTCCTGGCCCACGCGGGCCACCACATACGCCACCAGACGCTGCTCACCCCCCACGCCGCGGGCAATCACCGCGACCTGACCCAACTGCGACTCAAACCCATGCAGCAACGCCGCCTCGATCTCGCCCGTCTCGATCCGATAGCCACGGATCTTGACCTGATCATCGGCGCGACCCAGGAACGCGATCTCCCCATTGGCCGCCCGATACGCTAGGTCACCCGTGCGGTACATCCGCGATCCGGGCGCCCCAAACGGAGACGCAATAAAGCGCTCGGCGCTTAACCCCGCACGACCCAGGTAGCCACGCGCGAGACCCGCGCCCGCGATATACAACTCCCCCACTACGCCTTGCGGCACGGGCTCAAGCGCTGTGTCCAGAATGTAAGAGGCCAAGTCCGGAATCGGCTCGCCCACGTAACTCGTATCTCCTTCGGCATCAGCCAAGGTCAGTACGCGGTACGTCACGTGCACGGTCGTCTCGGTAATCCCGTACATGTTGATCAACTCGGGCGTGCCTACGGGATGCAGCGCCCACCATGGCTTGAGCTTGGTGGGGTTTAACGCCTCGCCACCAAAGATCACCGCACGCAGCGACAGCGGATCGGACGGATCGTGCTGCTGCGCGTCCTCGGCAATCAGCACCTCAAAGGCTGAAGGCGTTTGATTCAATACCGTGACCCGTTCATTCTTAAGCAAGCGAACAAAGTCGGGCGTCGAGCGACGGATCTCATCAGGAACAATGACCAACTTGCCGCCATACCCCAACGCGCCCCAGATCTCCCACACAGAGAAGTCAAAGGCAATCGAGTGAAACAGCGACCAGACATCTCGATGATCAAACTCGAACCAGTCCTGCGTCTGCGTGAGCAACCGGATCACGTTCTGGTGCGCAATGCCTGCCCCTTTGGGGCGCCCAGTCGAGCCTGACGTATAAATCAAGTAGGCCAGGTGCTCGCTATGCAGCACCGCCAAGCGCTCGGACTGACGGATCGGGGCGTCGGACTGCGCCGAGAGCTCGGCCATCATCTCGGGCGCATCGAGGTGCAGCGCGGGCGGCATCACCAGGGGCGTGCGCACCAGCATCGCCTCGGGGTTCTGTGCACGCGCCTGCTCGATGGACTGCACCAAGCTCGCGTAGCGTGCATCCGTTGTGATCAGCACCCGGGCCTGGCTATCGGCCAGCATGAACTCTAGACGCGCGGCTGGGTAATCCGGATCCAACGGCAAGTAAGCACCACCGGCCTTCACGATCGCTAGGAGCGCCACTATCATCTCGGGCGAGCGATCCAACATGATCGCCACGAGCTGATCGGGGCCCACGCCCTTGGCGATCAACACCCGAGCCATCTGGTTGGCTCGCGCATCGAGCTCGGCGTAGCTCAGACTCTGCGTCTCGTAGACTACCGCCACCGCATCGGGGTGACGCAGCACCTGCTCACCAAACAAGTCCGGTAATGTCTGCGTCGGTTGTGCCACATCGAGGGTTGCGCCCGCCGCCTGCGACACGAGCGCGCGGCGCTCCGGATCCTGCAATAGCGGCACCGCCTTGAGCGAGGTCTGCGCATGGTGAGGGAGCGCACGCAATAGCGCTCCTAAGCGCGCGATCAATTGCTCACCCTGCGCCTGGTCAATACGGCTGCGGTCAAAACTTAACCGCATCGTCAGCTCCTCGCTCGGGATCACCGACAAACTTACTGGGTAATGTGCACCGTCCTCGCCTCCCACGCTCTGGAGCTGTAGCGCACCGAACTTACGCTCGCCCTTGGGAGCAGGATAGTTCGCGTACACAAACAACGCCTCAAAGAGCGGCGTGCCCGCAAAGGGCGTGAGCGCCTGCGCTGCCGTCAAACCAAAATGCGCGTGGCTCTCCTGCACGGCCTGCTCAGCTTGCAACGATTGCAACCACTGCACCAGCGACTGGCCCGCCGACAGCTCCAAGTACAGGGGCATCGTGTCGATAAACAACCCAATACCGCGATCGACCTGCGGCAAAGCGCTAGAGCGTCCGCTGCGCACGCTTCCAATCACAATCTCATCGAGCCGGCTTAACCGACCAAGCATAAGTGCGTACGCACCTAGCAACACTGTTGCCTGTGTCAAACCGTGCGCTCGGCAAAATCCCTCAAGCCTAGCACCGCTCTCTTTATCCAGGCTTAACCATGCCTCGCCAAAACCAATACCCGCCTCTTGTGCAGCAGGCAAGTTCAGACGGCTCGCAAAACTCAACCTGCTTAAATGCTCTCGCCAGTAACTACGCGCGGCATCTTGATCTTGTTTTGCCAACCAAGCAAGATGGGTAGACCAATCGAAAGCGCGCGGCAGCGTGATGGGTGACGCCTCACTCGCTGACTGATAAAGGCTTGCAAGTTCCTCTAGTACTAAAGGCGCCGACCACCCATCCAACAGAATATGATGATTCGACATCATTAATATCTGCTGCTCAGGTGACGCTTGTAACCATGTCAGTCGAATGAGCGGACCCTGCTCCAGATCAAAACGCATGAGGCGGTCTGTCCGTTGCAATTCCGCAACCATTTCCTTTGCGTCACCCCCTGGTACAGAAGCACGAATAAGACGATGCTCGCTAGCACTTCGCACTACACCCAAGCCTGCGCCAACACGATTTGGCGCAACGACCAGGCGCAGGGAGAGATGGCGATTAAGCAAATCGGTCCAGGCTTGCTGAAGTGCCACTTCATTAAGCGTACCCTTCAAATACACCAACACCTGAACGTGATACGGATCATGCTGTTCAATTGACAGCGCACTTGTCTGGAAAGCCAAACCTTGCTGTAACGACGTAAGAGCAACAACATTCTCTAAATCCGGATACAGCTCTACCAATTCATTTATCGCAGCTTGTGTTACATCCACTGACGGAAAATCTGCAGGCGAATACGTGACGGCCAGCGGATCATTCAAGCAGTGCTCGGCCAGTTCAGCGAGATTCTTTTCAAACGCGCGTGCCAGCATCGCAATACTCTGCTCATCATGCGCCAAGTGGCAATACTCAATCTGG
>NZ_JAHXRI010000019.1 GCF_019923725.1 Zwartia hollandica | reverse complement strand
TTGCTGCCAGCGCCTGATGCGCAGACGCTGATTACGGTGACGGATCTGAGTGGTATCGACTCAAGGCTAGAGCGTGAGCGACAGTTAAGCGAACTGATTAGGCTCGAGACAGCAAAGCCCTTTGACTTATCGCATGACCTGTCGCTTCGTGCGGGCGTGATTGTGCTGGGTCGCCAAGAGTCGGTGTTTACGTTGACGATGCATCACCAAGCGGGTGATGGCGTTTCGATGGCGGTACTCACGCGTGAGTTGATGCAGGGCTATAGCGCTTACTGCTTGGGTGCAGAGCCACAGTGGGCACCTTTGCCAATCCAGTATTGCGATTGGGCTGCTTGGCAGCAGGCAAGTCTGGAGCAAGGTCTTGAGGCGAAGGTGGCTCGCGCTAAAGCGCGGTTGGCTAACGCGCCCGAGAGTCTGACGTTACCCGTAGATTACGCCCGCGATCCTGACCGGATGCGTCGGGCTGCCTACATGTCCGTGCGCATTGAGGCACCGGTCGTGCAGGCGCTTGAGGCACTCGCTCGGCGTGAGAACACGACACTCTTTACAGTGGTCTTGGCAGGCTATGGAGCCACCTTAGGTCGCCTAGCAGGTCAGGACGATGTGGTGATTGGCTCGCCTGTGGCCGGACGCAATCGCGTTGAGACGGAGGGGTTGATCGGCTTTTTGGTTAATACGCTGGCCTTACCGATATCGATCGGCGGTTCGTGCACGGTCAAGGAGTTGATCCGTCGTACGCGTGCAAGCGTTGAGGAAGCATTGATTGATCAGGACTTGCCATTTGATCGTTTGGTCGAGAGTCTGGATGTTGTGCGTTCGTTGTCGCACACGCCTGTTTTTCAGGCGATGTTGGCCTTTCAGAGTCAGGAGCAGGTGGAGCTCAAGCTTGGTGAGTTGAGCTGTAGTTTTGAAACTGTGACATTACCGCGGGCTAAGTTAGACCTGAATTTGGCGTTAAGCGTGAGCGCGAGTGGTGCGCTTGAAGGGATGTTCGAATACGACGCAGATTTGTTTGCCGAGTCGAGTGTAGAGATCTGGCGTGAAGCGTTTGAGCGTTTGGTGCAGGGGTTAACAGCTTCGGTGGATGCGCCGGTCAAGACCTTGGCGCTAATGGATGGTGTGGCGCGCCAAAC
>NZ_JAHXRI010000018.1 GCF_019923725.1 Zwartia hollandica | reverse complement strand
TCGGATATTGCTCAAGCATGCAGTCATCCAATCGGATGGTCTGAGGTGCTTCAAGCTCCGTCTCATCTAGAAGTGAGCTTGTGGAGATGAGTGCAGCCGCGCAGCTATCGGCGAGCATGAAGCTCAAGCGCTCTCTCGGATAGCTTGGATCCATGGGTAAGTAAGCGGCTCCAGCTTTAAGCACGGCCAGCATGGAGACAATCATCCCCACTGAGCGATCAAGCAAGATCGCCACCACGTCCTCGGTGTGCACGCCTTGCGCCAGCAGATGACGGGCCAGCTGATTGGCGCGCGCATCTAGCTCGCGATAGCTGAGTTGCTCATCCCCACAGACCAGCGCGACGGCCTCTGGGGTTCGGGTTACCTGATGGTCAAAGAGCTCGGGGAGCGTCGTGTGCGCAGTGCTCGGTGCATCAAGTGGGAGTTCAAGTGCCTGAGTTCGATTAAATAGCTCGAGCACCTGTTGGCGTTCGGTTCGATTGATTAGCGAGAGCGTATCGATAGGCGTCGCGGTCTGTCCAAGTGCCTCTACCTGATCGAGGGTGCGCACGAACCACGTCGCCCACTGCGCCACCCGGCTATCGTTAAAGAGGCTCGCGTCATACTCGAATACGCCGCGAATCGCGCCATCCGGTTCAGGTGCAATCGAGAGCGTCAGATCAAACTTAGTCTGAGCTAAGGCAACGGGCATGGGTTCTATTGTTAGGTGCCCAAGCGATAGAGAGGCTGTCTCCTGAGTCTGCCAAGCCAACATCGCTTGGAATACTGGTGTGTGCGAGAGTGAGCGGGCGACCCCCAAGTCCTCGACTAGTCTCTCAAAGGGTAGGTCCTGATGGGTGAGGGCCTGGTTCACACTGCCCTTGACGCGCTCCATGAGGGTGTTCAGATCGGGATGGCCCGAGGAATCGACTCTGAGCGCGAGGGTGTTGATAAAGAATCCAATGAGCCCATCGGCCTCAGGTGTCGTGCGTCCGGCGACGGGCGAGCCAATGACCACATCGCTCTGATTGGCTAGACGTCCAAGTAGAGTGCCGTAGAGAGCGATGAGCACAGTAAAGAGCGTTGTCTGATGCCGATTGGCCAGAACTAGCAGCTGAGCAGTGGTCTGTGCACTGATCTCAATGGGCAGGTAGCGCGCAGCGCG
>NZ_JAHXRI010000017.1 GCF_019923725.1 Zwartia hollandica | reverse complement strand
GGGTGGCTCTTTCTTACCCGAGATGGAAACTAAGTTACTTGTCGCCGAATAATAATAAGCCTTGCTAGTTAGATTTCTTCGAGTTAAAAACTTAAAGCACAGGCCAGGTTGGGTAAGTATGCCTGTTATGCAGTTCCCGACCTTAACCCGGAGCTTTAATGATCTCGATTCGAAAAGTTGCAGCTTGCCTTGCTTTGTTTGCGGTCACAAGTGCCGCAAACAGCCAAGTGGCCTCGTCTATTTTTCACACGCCAGAATATTTTGCAAATCGGGGCCTGCAATATACGAATGCAGCCGAAGCCTGGGCGCTAGGCTTCACCGGCAAGGGTGTCCGAATCGGTATTGCAGACGATCAGGCCCAATTGAGTCACCCAGAGTTTGCTGGCCGGGTTTATTGGCCGGTAGCGCCGGACCCGTTTCCAAACCCCGACTACCCGGATTTCCCATTCCCAACTCATGGTACCCATGTCATGGGGGCTGCAGCGGCCGCGCGCAATGGCGTCGGGATGATAGGTGTAGCGTATGACGCTTCGATTGCTCACACAGTGGCAATTCCGAACCCTGGATACCCCGCATCGAAAGA
>NZ_JAHXRI010000016.1 GCF_019923725.1 Zwartia hollandica | reverse complement strand
TATCTCCGACAACAACTTTGGCGTTTGCCACAGGCCCGGGCTTTACCGTAAGTGCTGCACCAATGGCTCGAGATGCAGCCATTGTTGAAGTCGGTATCGGTGCCAGCCTTGGTGACTCAAGCCGCTTCAATCTCGTCTACTCCGCTACTCTGGCACGTCAATCCACTAGCCAAATGCTACAGGCGCAGTTGCAGTGGTCGTTTTAATGGTGATAAGTAGTACAAAAATCGCGTACCACTGTTGGTCAGTGCGCTGTGATGAGTGTAATTACTTTGCCAAGTAAGTCACTGCAGGTAGCTTGGCAAAATGAGCGTCGAAAGTCAGTAATTCGGCACCACAATGTTGTGCCGTGGCGTAAACGATCGCGTCTGCGGTTGCCAGTTTAAATTTTCGATGACACTCGGCCGCTAACAACGCAATGCTAGTTTCAAGCGGTGCCACAATGCATTTTTGTGTGTAGGCGATGACAGTATCTGCTCGCTCTTCGCCAAGCTCTCTCGTCAGCCACTTAGATAACTCTAGTTGTACGATCGTTGGCACAATACAAAAGTCTTTTGCAGGAAATCTGTTGTTGAGTTTTTTTCCGTGCTGACTATCGGTCAGCCATTCAATCCATGCAGAGGTGTCTACAACCCACAGTTGCTGGGACGCCATCAGAAGCGATCCTTGCGGTCTCTGTACTTGTCGGTATTCGCGCCTTTTGCGATACCTCGAAGTTGACCGAGCTCGGGTACGGGCATCATGAGTAGCCCATCACCTTTGGGAAGAAACACAAACTCTTGCCCAGCGGACCAGTGCATGGTTTCTCTGAGCTCCTTCGGAATGGAGATTTGGAACTTGCTTGATAGGGTGGCAGTATTAGACATTTCTGGTTGTTTCGCGATCGATAGGTTATTGGTAAGAATAGCGATCTTTTCAGAAACAGTCAATATCTAGTCGCGCCATAGGGTGGCTCTTTCTTACCCGAGATGGAAACTAAGTTACTTGTCGCCGAATAATAATAAGCCTTGCTAGTTAGATTTCTTCGAGTTAAAAACTTAAAGCACAGGCCAGGTTGGGTAAGTATGCCTGTTATG
>NZ_JAHXRI010000015.1 GCF_019923725.1 Zwartia hollandica | reverse complement strand
CAGATTTGTTTGCCGAGTCGAGTGTAGAGATCTGGCGTGAAGCGTTTGAGCGTTTGGTGCAGGGGTTAACAGCTTCGGTGGATGCGCCGGTCAAGACCTTGGCGCTAATGGATGGTGTGGCGCGCCAAACGCTTTTGGCGAGCTCTGGTGGTTTAGAGGTGGCGATCTCTGGTGTCGCCCAGACGCTAGCCGCATTGTTTGATGAGCAGGCTTTGCGTACCCCGTCATTAACCGCTGTGAGTTTTGAGAATACGGATCTTAGCTACGAGAAACTAAACGCGCGCGCCAATCAACTTGCGCGTTATCTTATCCAGTGTGGTGCAGGACCAGAAAAAATTGTTGCAGTACTGCTGGACCGTTCTCCTGAAATGGTCGTCGCACTACTCGCGGTACTTAAATGCGGGGCAGCCTACCTGCCTCTTGACCCTGATTACCCCGCATCTCGACTCGAGTTTATGATTTCTGATAGTCAGGCGTGTGCCTTGGTGACGACCCAGATTGCCCATCAGAGGTTGACGCAAGATATAGCGCAGTCTCAACATGAAAGTGTAGCCGGTGATACCGCGGACATGTCAGCGGTACTACCTGCCACGTTGCAAATCATTGACGTACAGTCTGCACAGGTCGCCTCGCGTTTAGATAGCCTGTCTAGTGGGCCAATTCAAGACAATGAGCGTTTAAATCTATTACGTCCTACGCATCTTGCTTATCTGATTTATACATCGGGATCTACAGGGCGCCCCAAGGGCGTAGGCATGCCGCATCAAGCGATCGTCAATTTAATTCGATGGCAAGAAAATGAAATTCACGACTTACGTCAACGTATTTTGCAATATAGCCCAATCAGTTTTGACGTCTCTGCACAAGAAATTTCTTATGCGTTGACCAAAGGTCATACGCTTGTACTGGTTCGTGATGATGTGCGTCGAGACAACATGGCATTGCTTGAGCATTTGCACGCTGAGCGGGTCGATCAGTTGTATGTGCCTTTTGTTGTCTTGAATAGTTTGGCTGACACCCATGACGGGTTAGATGCAGTAGCTTGGCCTAAGACGGTAATCACCGCTGGTGAACAACTGCAGATTACGCCGAGTATCCGAAAGATTTTCCAGAACAATGCCTCAGCCAGGTTGCATAACCATTACGGACCGACTGAATCTCATGTTGTGAGTGCATATTCTTTGTCGAGTGATGTAGCAACGTGGGAAGATCTTCCTCCCATTGGCAAGCCTATCTGGAATACCCAGTTATACATACTAAACGCTTGTCTTGAGCCCGTACCTGCGGGCGTGATCGGTGAACTGTATATTGCTGGTATTAATTTGGCTCGGGGTTATTTAGGTCGGTCCGGCCTGACTGCAGAGCGTTTTATTGCCAGTCCATTTGGACCCGTTGGTAGCCGCATGTATCGCACGGGCGATCTGGCGCGTCGTCGTGCGGACGGCGAGATCATTTACTTGGGCCGAGCAGACCATCAAGTCAAAATTCGCGGTTACAGAATTGAGTTGGGCGAAGTTGAGAAGGCCTTAAGAAATCTTTTTCAAGAGCGCGTCAGCGAGGTTGCGGTTGTTGCGAAAGATTTTGTTGGTGGAAAGCGTTTAGTGGCTTATCTGGTGCCGCAGGCTGGACAGACTCTAGATTCGGCTGCGCAAATTCGTAGTGCTCTCGGTGAGGGCCTGCCAGACTACATGGTGCCAAGCGGGTTTGTTGTGCTTGAGCGCTTACCTTTAACACCGAACGGCAAACTTGATCAACGTGCGCTGCCAGAGCCTGAGGCACATCAAGGGGATAAGCCTTATCGGGCTCCAATTACGGCAAGTCAGGCTTTGCTGTGCACACTTTTTGCGGAACTGACCGGGGCGACGGTTGTTGGTCTCGATGATGGATTTTTCGAATTAGGTGGCCATTCACTATTAGCGATGCGCTTCATCGCACGTATCCGATCTGAAACCGGTTGCAATCTTCCGTTACGCACGTTGTTTGCACATTCGACACCGGATGCGCTCGCGCCCTATCTGGATGCCCTCGAAGCGGATCAGGGGCCCGCACTTGTTTCCGGTGCTGGGCGATTAGGAGAAAGTCGTGTCACGCTGTCCTTTGGACAGCGCAGATTATGGACGCTCAATGAGCTGGAGGGCGGCTCGGCGACTTATAACTTACCAGGTGCGCTGAGATTAACGGGGCATTTGAATATTCAAGCGCTTGCACGCGCGTTGGCGGCGATAGTCTCGCGACATGAGCCGTTGCGTACAGTCATGATTGATTCTGGACGTGGCGAACCGGACGGCTATTTGCTGCCAGCGCCTGATGCGCAGACGCTGATTACGGTGACGGATCTGAGTGGTATCGACTCAAGGCTAGAGCGTGAGCGACAGTTAAGCGAACTGATTAGGCTCGAGACAGCAAAGCCCTTTGACTTAT
>NZ_JAHXRI010000014.1 GCF_019923725.1 Zwartia hollandica | reverse complement strand
CGAGCGCCGCCTCGATCTCTCCTAACTCAATCCTAAAGCCTCGGATCTTGACCTGCGCATCAGCGCGCCCGAGGTACTCCAGGACCCCATCCTCGGTCCAGCGGGCTAAGTCGCCGCTGCGGTACATACGGGTGCCTGGGGTGAAGGGGTTGGCCACGAAGCGCTCAGCGGTGAGGCCTGCGCGCCCGAGATAGCCGCGCGCAAGACCCGCACCAGCGATGTAAAGCTCGCCTGCGACGCCCACTGGCAAAGGGTTCAAGCTCGCATCCAGGATATAGATCTGTGTGTTCTGAATCGGGCGGCCGATTGATATCCTGTGGTTCACTAAGTCGCTATTGGTATCGACAACAATCCAACTTGAACAGGTCGTACACTCGGTCGGCCCATATCCATTTACGATCACAGGAGATTGTGAGTAGGCGGCAAGCGCGGTTATAGGTTTGTGTTCAAGGACGTCTGCGCCGGTGAGTACTTCAATTAGCGTTGGTTTGCGCTTTGAGTCTTTCCAAATATCCGCAAGAATTGGCACAATCGCCGCAGGTAAGTAGATTGATTCGATCTTTTTTTCGCTTATTACTTCAGCAAAAAGACCGAGATCTGCCATGGATGGTAGATCTAGGACCAAGCTCGAACCGGTCGTCAGTCGCTCAAAAATATCCCAGACCGATACGTCAAAACCGAGAGGTGCGGACATCGCACCACGCATCGGCGTTCTCAATGGATTGATTGCGGAGAAAGCATGTAAAAAATTGACCGTATTTTGGTGTGCAATCGATACACCCTTAGGCCTACCTGTCGACCCTGAGGTGTAGATGAGGTAGGCAAGGTTCTGTGGAGTGAGCGGTGTAATTCGCTCGGCTTGTGTTACGGGTGCTTGATCAAGCGCGGCAAGGGTTGCATGAGTAGTCGTATCACTTAGCTCAATCACCGTTAGTGCAGAGCCTGATGTCTGTAACACTTCGAGATGATGTGTATCAAGCGCTTCTTGAATGAATCCGCTCTGAGTGATCACTAGGCTCGCACCGCTATCTGTGAGCATGAAGGCTAAGCGTGCTGTGGGGTAGTCTGGATCAAGCGGCAGGTAGGCTGCCCCGGACTTGAGCACTGCGATTAGGGCAACGACCATCTCGATGGAGCGGGGCAGTCCGATTGCCACGATCTGCTCCGGGCCGATGCCTAGACTAATCAAGTGACGCGCGAGTTGGTTGGCACGTGCATCGAGTTCGGCATAGGTGCGACTGTCCTCACCAAATACGAGCGCTGTGGCCTCAGGCGTGTGAGCCACTTGCTGCTCAAAGAGCTCGGGCAACGTGATGGGTGCGTCTTCGCTCGGCTCCGCTAAAGCCACTTCGGTCTGATTAAACAACTCCAGGACCTGCTCACGCTCAGTCTGAGCAAACCAGCGCAGTTCGCCCAAACATAGCTGATCGACAGGCTCGGTTGTAATCGTCTGCACCATCTGTGTGAGGCGTCCCATGATGCGTTGGATCTGCTTGACCTCGAGTAGCGTTTGGTCGTAGGTGGCCCGCAGCACTAATCCGTTAGGCGACATCATCGCAGCAAGCGCGAGCCCGTAGTGCGTTGCATCGTGTCCCGAGACTTTCGCAATGTCGATGCCGGGTGCGAACTGTTGCACTCTGCTGTCGATTGGGTAGTTCTCAAACACAAACAGCGAATCAAAGAGCGTTTGCTGTCCGACCAGCTGCTGCACGGTTTGTAAACCCAGGTGCAGGTGCTCGTCTTGCTGAGCAAACTCGGTCTGCACTTCCCGCATCCATTCAATCAGCGGCTGCGAGAGATCAACCTGTGCCCGAAGCGGCATGGTGCTGATATACAGGCCGACCGCACGATCAATGCCTATGCGCTGGGCACTGCGACCACTGCGGGTGACCCCGATGGTGATGTCGTTTCGAGCGCTCTGACGGGCGAGCAGCAGCATGTAAAGTGATTGCAAGACGTTCGCAAGAGTCAGGCCATTGTTTCTTGCAAAGCGCTCTAAGCCCGCTGAGACCTCGGGTGAGAGGTGCTCGATCTGTTCGCCTGGGTCCTTATGCTGAGTCTCTTTGTGCTCATCTGCTGCCTGAGCGGACTTGCTCTGAGGCAACCAAAGCGCGCCTGTCTCTTGGCCGGCGAGGTGCCCGCGCCAGTATTCTTGTGCGGCCTCGGTGTCCTGGGCGGCAAGCCACTTGAGGTGTTCACCCCAGGCCAAGGCAGGGGGCAGTGCCTCGGCTCGGTAGAGCGCGGCGATATCACCCATCACAATGGGCATTGACCAACCATCGAGTATTGCGTGATGGTTAGCCAGGATCAGGTGATGGACGTCTGGTGCCGTTTGAATCACTCGCACGCGAAGCAGCGGGCCGCGCTCCAGATCGAAGGGGGTGTGTAAATCCTCAAGAATCAGTGCGTGGAGCGCTGATTCGTCTGCAGACAGAAGGGTGAAGTCAACGCCCTGAGAGTGCTGGATCCCGAGCCCTTTCTCCAGCATCTCGGTGGGCAGAGCCAGACTCAGGATCGGGTGGCGCTCGAGCAGCGCCTCAAGCGCGCGCTTAAGGCGTGCGCTGTCTAACGGACCCTTGAGGGTCATTCTGAGTTGAACCCGGTAGGGATCGTGGGCGGCATCGGCCAGCGCCAAGCTCTCAAAGCCTAGACCTTGTTGTAGTGGGGTCAGGGGCCAGACCTCGGTGGCCTGTGGCCAGCGATCGAGCATGGCTTGATCCAGACCCCGTGCGTGGGCTAGCGCAAAGTCTGAAGGCGTATGGCGTTGCGCGAGCGGCGCTTGGCTGGCGTGGCGTACTAAGGCGTTGAGCGCCTGCTCAAAGCGAAGCGCCAAGTCCTCGATGCGTGTGGGCAGATGCTGCAGCGGGTGGTGTGACCAGACGACTTGCAGACGACCCTGCTCATCGAAGACTGTGTTGATATCGATCTCGTGCATACGCGCACGATCCATATCGTCAGGGCTGCCCACAAAGGTGTTGGAGTACCAGCCCGCTTGGGGTTGGCTCTGCTCAAAGCGACCCAGGTAATTAAAAACAATCTGCGCTTGGGGCAAGGCGCCCAAGACGTTTGCCGTCTTCTCGTTCAGATAGCGCAGGATGCCAAAGCCCAGACCCTTGTCGGGCATCTGAGCGATGCGCTCTTTGGTGGCGCGTAGCATCAGACCTGCTGCATCCCCGCCGGCCAAGGCCTCGCTCAGATCAAGCGCTGAGGCATCTAAGCGCACGGGGTAGACGCTTGTGAACCACCCCACGGTGTGGGTGATGTCGATAGGGGTTGCGTCACCAACCAATACCGAGCCGCTTTGGCGTCCGTGACTCTCTAGGTCGATCAGGATCGGTGCAGCAGCAAGCCCGTAGTGCGCCTCTTGCCAAGCGGTGAGCGCTAAGCCGAGCGCGGCGAGTAATACCTCATCCATACCGGCGTGATAGGTGCGGGCAACTTCGCCTAAGGCAGAGGCTAGTTCTTGGCTCAGGAGCGAGACATGATGGCGGGCATCGCCCATACGGTTGAGCTCGGGTGCGACAGGCGCATCGGTGCCCAGTACTTGGGCACCCGCGAGTGCCTCGCACCAAGCGTCAAGCTCGCTCTCGCGGGTCGTGGCTTGCAAAGCGAGCGCGTGCGCCCAGTCTCTGACCGAGTGCGTGCGGCTAGGCAGGGTGCCTGAAACGCGCAAATGTTCGAGGTCTTCAAACAATATACGCCAGGACACGCCATCGACAGCCAGGTGGTGGATGGCCAGCAGGAGTTGGGCGCGTGCGCCGGGCTTGCGGCTCGTTGTGACCCAAGTCGCTGCGAGCATCTGCCCCGCGTAGGGGTCGAGTCGCTTGGATAGATTCTCACCGAGCTTGGCGATTGACGCGGTCTGCGCCTCAGCATCCTGTGCGCTTAGGTCGACCTCAACGATCTCAAGTGCGGGGGCTTCGTCTTGTAACCAAAGGCTGCGCCCGCTCGGGGTGTCGATAAGCGCGAGGCGAAGCGCATCGTGATGCATCACAAGCTTGTCTAGCAGGACACGGACCTGCTCAATAGACCCGTCCTCAGGCACCACAAGTGAGACGGCTTGATTAAACTGCTTCACTGAGCCCGTTAATTGCAGGAACTGAGTCTGGACTGGGGTCAGTGGCACTGCGCCGGCCTCGGGCTTGAGGATCAGGGCTTGCTCGTAGCGAACCTCTATTGCCGCGGCAAGCGCCTGCACGCTTGGGTATTCAAAGATCGCGCGCACAGTCAAGTGTGCGTTGCGCGCACGGGCAAGCGACACCAGACGAATAGCGCTAATGCTGTCGCCGCCCAAGGCAAAGAAGCTATCGTCTAACCCAACACGTTTGGCACCCGTGAGCTCGGTAAAGAGGCTGGCCACAAGTTGCTCGTGTTCAGTGACAGGCGCTCGGTACTCAACTTCGCTCGTGATCTCGGGTGCGGGCAGGGCACGCACATCGAGCTTGCCGTTGGGGGTGAGAGGCAAGGACTCGAGCACCACGAAGGCTGCGGGCACCATGTAGTCGGGTAGGGTGCTGGAGAGAATGCTACGCAGAGCAGATGCCTCAGGGATAGAGGTATCCGCAGCTGTGCCTACAACCGCACCTGAACCCGCAACGAGATACGCCACCAGCTGCTTAGCCCCATCCTCGCCTCGGGCCTGCACGGTGCACTGAGCGATGCCGGGGATGGCAACGAGTGCTGCTTCGATCTCGCCCAACTCAATCCTAAAGCCTCGGATCTTGACCTGCGCGTCCGCCCGCCCGAGGTATTCCAGTACCCCGTCCTCGGTCCAGCGCGCTAAGTCGCCGCTGCGGTACATGCGGGCACCTGGCGTGAAGGGGTTAGCCACGAAGCGCTCAGCGGTGAGCCCCGCACGACCGAGATAGCCACGTGCGAGGCCCGCGCCTGCGATGTAGAGCTCGCCTGCTAGCCCAACTGGCAAAGGATTCAAGCTCCCATCGAGGATGTAGATCTGTGTGT
>NZ_JAHXRI010000013.1:1049-4282 GCF_019923725.1 Zwartia hollandica | reverse complement strand
CGAGCGCCGCCTCGATCTCTCCTAACTCAATCCTAAAGCCTCGGATCTTGACCTGCGCATCAGCGCGCCCGAGGTACTCCAGGACCCCATCCTCGGTCCAGCGGGCTAAGTCGCCGCTGCGGTACATACGCGCACCTGGCGTGAAGGGGTTAGCCACGAAGCGCTCAGCGGTGAGCCCCGCACGACCGAGATAGCCACGTGCGAGGCCCGCGCCTGCGATGTAGAGCTCGCCTGCTAGCCCAACTGGCAAAGGATTCAAGCTCCCATCGAGGATGTAGATCTGTGTGTTCTGGATCGGGCGGCCGATTGGAACAAGTGCAGCGGCATCCATTTGCGGATCGAGAGGGCCCGCGATCGTGACACAAACGCTCGCCTCGGTGGGGCCGTAACCATTGAGCATATTGCAGTGTTTGGCATGGCGCTTGACCAGTGCTGGCGAACAGGCCTCGCCTGCCACAACAAGCGTTTGAAGACATGCGAGGTCTTCAATGGGGATCTCGGGCAAGATGACAGGTGGCAATGTAGCGAGTGTGATCCTATGCTCGGCAATGAAGCGGCCTAGGGCACGAGGATCCGTTCGCACTGCGGCATCGTCAATCAAATATAAAGTTGCACCGCTAGCCAGCGCAGGCATTACCTCTGAGAACGAAGCATCGAAGGCAAACGAGGCAAACTGCAAGACTCGAGCGTTTGTATTATGTGCGTGCGCAGTGATGAGTTCGCCTACGAGATTGCCGGCTCCTTGATGCGTATTGCCTGCCCCTTTAGGAGTTCCGCTGGATCCCGAGGTGTAGATGAGGTAGGCAAGGTTCTGTGGGGCGAGCGTAGTTGAGCGTTCAGAGTCCGTAATGGCGTGACTCGGATACTGCTCGAGTATCACCTCGAGTACGTAGTCATCTAATCGGATGGTTAGGGGGGCTTCAAGCTCAGCCTCATCTAGAAGTGAGCTTGTGGAGATAAGTGCAGACGCGCAGCTATCGGTGAGCATGAAACTTAAGCGCTCTCTCGGATAGCTTGGATCCATGGGTAAGTAAGCGGCTCCTGCTTTAAGCACAGCCAGCATGGAGACAATCATCCCCACTGATCGGTCAAGCAAGATCGCCACTACATCCTCAGTACGCACGCCTAGCGCCAGTAGATGACGGGCGAGTTGATTGGCGCGCGCATCTAGCTCGGAATAGCTTAATTGTTCATCCCCAGAGACCAGCGCGATGGCCTCGGGCGTGCGGGCGACTTGCTGCTCAAAGAGTTCGGGGAGTGTTGTGACCGCAGTACCCGGCCCATCCAGGGAGATGTCCAGCTCCTGAGTTCGATTAAAGAGCTCGAGCACCTGTTGACGCTCGGTTTGATCAATGAGTGAGAGCGTATCGACAGGCGTAGCTGTCTGGCCAAGTCCCTCTACCTGATCGAGGGTGCGCACGAACCAGGTCGCCCACTGCGCCACCCGACCTTCGGCAAAGAGGCTCGCGTCGTACTCCACCATGCCAGAGATGCAGCCGTTAGGCATTGGCGTCAGATAGAGCGCAAGATCGGACTTTGCTTGCTCGAGGGCAACGGGCATCGACTCAATGGTCAAGCCGCCAAGAGACAACTCTGCTGCCTCTTGGGTCTGCCAAGTTAGTGACGCCTGATAGACTGGTGTGTGTGAGAGTGAGCGGGTGACTCCCAAGTCTTCGACTAAGCGTTCAAAGGGTAGATCCTGATGGGTGAGCGCGTGGTTCACACTACCCTTGACGCGCTCCATGAGGGTATTTAGATCAGGATGGCCGCTCGAGTCGACTCTGAGTGCGAGGGTATTGATAAAGAACCCGATGAGTCCATCGGCCTGCTCAGTGGTGCGACCCGCCACAGGCGAGCCAATGACCACATCGCTCTGATTGGCAAGACGTCCAAGCAACGTACCGTAGAGGGCGATTAGTACAGTAAAGAGCGTTGTCTGATGGCGATTGGCCAGAGCTTGCAGCTGAGCAGTGGTCTGTGCACTGATCTCAATGGGCAGGTAGCGCGCCGCGCGGCTGCGACCCGCCTCTCTGGGGTAGTCTGTCGGTAAGCTCAAGCGCTCGGGGATGCCCGCGAGCTGCGCCTGCCAGGACTGGCTTTGACGCGCGAGCTCGCCGCTGTCCTCTAACCATGCCCGTTGCCAGGCGGCATGGTCTGCGTAGGATACAGCGAGCGGAGTCCAGCCAGGTGCTTGGTCTTGTGCTCGAGCCCCATAGGCCTGTGTTAACTCTTTGCAGAACACACCCATCGAGACGCCGTCGCCCGCGATATGGTGCATAACTAAGGTGAGTATGTGTTGGTCACCATTGAGCTTGATCAAGCGAGCCCAGATCATCAGATCGCGGCTTAAATCAAAGTGGGTAATCGAGTCGCGTGCAGTGATCTGCTCAAGCGCCGCTTCGCGCTCAGGCTCTTGCAAGCTGCTGAGGTCTTCATACTCGAGCAGCGTGGTCTGTGCCTCAAGCGCTCGCACATAACCTACGGGTGCACCGTCCTCGTTTGCGATCACGGTACGCAGCGGTTCGTGGCGCTCGATCACATCGACTAAGGCACGCTCGAGCGCTTGGCTCTGCAATACACCCGAGAGCCTGAGGGTTGTCGGCATGTTGTAGTTACCACTCGCGCCTTCTATCTGGGTAAGGGTCCAGAGTCGGATCTGGCCGTAGGAGAGTACCCGTTGTGTGCCATCCGTATCTGGATTTAGCACGCCCAGACCTGCGATGATGGGAGGGCGAGACACTGATACAGCACCGCTTGCGGCAAGGATTTGCGCTTCGGCTTGCACTTGGTCAAGTGCCTGAGCAACCCCGGCAACGGTGGGGTGCTCAAAGAGAACACGTAGCGCAAGCTCAAGCCCGGTGCGAGTCCTCAGCTGGGAGAGCAGGCGCATGGCAAGTAACGAGTGTCCGCCTAGCGCAAAGAAGCTGTCGTCAAGCCCCACACGTGTGGCCCCTGTAAGCTCGGCAAAGAGGTTGGCCACGAGTTGCTCGTGCTCAGTGACGGGTGCTCGGTACTCACCCGCGTCCGTGATCTCGGGCGCGGGTAATGCACGCACATCGAGCTTGCCGTTAGGGGTGAGCGGTAGCGAGTCGAGCACCACGAAGGCGGCCGGCACCATGTAGTCGGGCAGGGTGCTGGAGAGCGTGCTACGCAGAGCAGATGCCTCAGGGATAGAGGTATCCGCAGCTGTGCCTACAACCGCACCTGAACTCGCAACGAGGTACGCTACCAGT
>NZ_JAHXRI010000013.1:0-765 GCF_019923725.1 Zwartia hollandica | reverse complement strand
GAGCTCGCCTGCTAGCCCAACTGGCAAAGGATTCAAGCTCCCATCGAGGATGTAGATCTGTGTGTTCTGGATCGGGCGGCCGATTGGAACAAGTGCAGCGGCATCCATTTGCGGATCGAGAGGGCCCGCGTAAGCGACACACACGGCAGCCTCTGTTGGCCCATAACAATTAAACATGCGGCAATGTGAGGCGTGTCGTCTGACTAAGTCTGCAGAAGACGCCTCTCCACCCACGATCAGAGTATTCAGACTTGAAAGACTCTCGAGCGGGATCTCTGGCAACATTACTGGAGGAATATCGGCGTGACTGATCTGATTCGCCACGATGAACTTACCAAGCGCGAGGGGATCTTGTCGAACTGTCGCGTCTTCAATCAAATAGAGAGCACCGCCACTGCAGAGGACGGGCATGATCTCTAAAAATGAGGCGTCAAACGCAAAGGACTTGAACTGCAACGCTCGCGATGAATGATTTAGCTTTAATTGGCTAATCGATAAATCGACAGAGTTATAAGCGCCTTGATGCGTATTGCCCGCGCCCTTGGACTTGCCTGTCGACCCTGAGGTGTAAATCAGGTAAGCGAGGTTTTGAGCGGTGAGCGCAGTGGTTCGTTCAGAGGCCACAATGGCGTGAGTCGGATATTGCTCAAGCATGCAGTCATCCAATCGGATGGTCTGAGGTGCTTCAAGCTCCGTCTCATCTAGAAGTGAGCTTGTGGAGATGAGTGCAGCCGCGCAGCTATCGGCGAGCATGAAGCTCAAGCG
>NZ_JAHXRI010000012.1 GCF_019923725.1 Zwartia hollandica | reverse complement strand
AAGCGCTCAGCGGTGAGCCCCGCACGACCGAGATAGCCACGTGCGAGGCCCGCGCCTGCGATGTAGAGCTCGCCTGCTAGCCCAACTGGCAAAGGATTCAAGCTCCCATCGAGGATGTAGATCTGTGTGTTCTGGATCGGGCGGCCGATTGGAACAAGTGCAGCGGCATCCATTTGCGGATCGAGAGGGCCCGCGATCGTGACACAAACGCTCGCCTCGGTGGGGCCGTAACCATTGAGCATATTGCAGTGTTTGGCATGGCGCTTGACCAGTGCTGGCGAACAGGCCTCGCCTGCCACAACAAGCGTTTGAAGACATGCGAGGTCTTCAATGGGGATCTCGGGCAAGATGACAGGTGGCAATGTAGCGAGTGTGATCCTATGCTCGGCAATGAAGCGGCCTAGGGCACGAGGATCCGTTCGCACTGCGGCATCGTCAATCAAATATAAAGTTGCACCGCTAGCCAGCGCAGGCATTACCTCTGAGAACGAAGCATCGAAGGCAAACGAGGCAAACTGCAAGACTCGAGCGTTTGTATTATGTGCGTGCGCAGTGATGAGTTCGCCTACGAGATTGCCGGCTCCTTGATGCGTATTGCCTGCTCCCTTAGGTCTACCGGTTGATCCTGAGGTGTAGATCAAGTAAGCAAGATTCTTTGGGGTGAGGGCATTTGAGCGCTCAGAGTCCACAATGGCGTGACTCGGATATTGCTCAAGCATGCAGTCATCCAATCGGATGGTCTGAGGTGCTTCAAGCTCCGTCTCATCTAGAAGTGAGCTTGTGGAGATGAGTGCAGCCGCGCAGCTATCGGCGAGCATGAAGCTCAAGCG
>NZ_JAHXRI010000011.1 GCF_019923725.1 Zwartia hollandica | reverse complement strand
TGCCGGTCGGTGACGGTCCAGCCACCACCAAGGTGCCGCCAGCTACTGTCGTGCCGCCACTGTAGGTGTTGGCGCCGCTCATGATCGTGCTGCCAGTGCCGATAAAGGTTAAGCCACCCGCGCCCGAGAACACGCCAGATAACGTAGCAGAACCTGAGGTTGGCTGCTGAATCGTGCCGCCTACGCTGGTGATGACAATTGATACGCTTGAGCTATCACCTTTATTTAGCACCAAGGTGCCGCCTGCAAGAACGGGGTTCGAACCTAAGGCACTTAGCCCGACTGAGGTGCCCCTGGCGATGTTTGAAATCGTAGTGCCACCGCCGCCGCTGTCTCCACTCGTGCAAATACTGCAGGCCGTTATGGTTAAGTCCCAAGTCCCAGTACCACCTTGTTGGGTGAACGAGTAGGTATAGCCATTTGAAAAGGTCAGACCGCTTGAAATATAGGTGGAAAGATCACTGCCGAAACCCTGCAGCACGCCGGCTAGGGTCTGACCGACAATTGAACTGCTTGTAGTTGAGAGATCTGAAATGCCGAAGACCATCGTGCTGATTGGACTAGTAATTGACGTAATCGACAATTGCCCATAGGTAGACGGGCTGGCAATAATGATGTTGTAGTTTCTGGGCAAAACACCCGCGTAGGTTAAGGCACCACTAGCGTTACCGGCACCTTGCTTGTTGTTTAGCGTAGTGATGTTACTAGTGGGACTACTGAAGATGCCATAGGCGTCGGCGCCAGTCGCCGAAATCGTGCCGGTATTGCTTAAAGATGAGATCGCGCCATTATTAGCAATGCCATGGGACCCAGCACCAATCGTCGAAATCGTACCGCTGTTTATCAGCGTTGTGATGGTGTTCGTGTTACTGAAGTGATAGATACCATAGGAAAACTGACTGGAAGTTGAAATCGTGCCACCATTCGTGAGCGCCGTCATGTTGCTCCCGGTAAGGATGGCGTCGGCAAAAAAACCTGAAGTCGAAATCGTGCCGCTATTCGTGAGCGTTGTGATGGCGCCAAAACTGTTATCGATCGCCATGGCGTGATCACCTGAAGTCGAAATCGTACCGTTATTCGTAAGTGTCGTGATGGTGCCAAGATAGTTTTGGATACCGTTGGCATCGCTACCGGAAGTCGAAATC
This sequence comes from Zwartia hollandica, assembly GCF_019923725.1. Classification (GTDB taxonomy): domain Bacteria; phylum Pseudomonadota; class Gammaproteobacteria; order Burkholderiales; family Burkholderiaceae_B; genus Zwartia; species Zwartia hollandica. Next base: position 2,648 of record NZ_JAHXRI010000011.1, on the reverse strand, counting down.
GTACCGTTATTCGTTAAAGTCGTGATGGTGCCGGTGTTTGCGACACCATTTATATTGTCACCAGAAGTAGAAATCGAGATGCCATTATTCACTGTGAGACTACATAGCTGTAGGAAGTTTTTTTCACTCGCAGTTACAGATTCACTGATGACCCTGTCACAATTAGTAGCCCAAACAGCACCGTTGGCGAAGAAAAAACTAACCCCAAAAGTTACGGCTGACATAAACGCTCTAAACCTAGACACCCGTGCTCGGGCCTCCCTAACTTTCAAAAAGTTTTGCTGTAGTGACGATACGACCGCGGCGGGGCAGAGGCGGTGCCTCACAGGCGACAAGTGATCAGCGGTTGGAGAAACACATGCACCGCTTAACAGCTGGCAAAGTTGTGTTTGCTTGCGCAGCCAGCGCCGGGCGATCAGCCTCAATTGAGTGAGAGTCGCAATATTCAGAGAGAAAATCATCTGTGACCGAACCTGACGTTGGTATTTGCACACTAGCGATTCCAGTTGGTCGCAAAGCGTACAAAGCGGTGATCAAACTAACGGCTCGAAGGGGTTAAAGTGCAACCAGAACGAGGGCAGATGTATAAAAATAATTGAGTAATATTTATTGACGCAAAAGTACACCAATTAGCTTAATCACAAATATATCTTTGGCTACAATCAAGTGCAACTTTCTTTTAAGCGCGTGGGCATAAAATCGTCTGAGGTGCTGCAATCCCAGATTTTTGCTTTTGATATGCGAGAGGGATACTAACTTTAGGCACCACCCCCCTAAAACGCCACCCTCAATCCCACACTCCCGCCATACAACGTCTGCCCTGTCCTAGCCTCGACCGAGACGCCTGCGTAAGCGTAGGCACTATCAGCCACTTTTACCGTGCCGTACAAACCAGCTTGCACAAACGTGGAGCCTGCTGTGGGTGTGGTGACGCTGCTTGAGTAGCCACCGAGGGTGGTATTGAGTGTTGGGTTGAGTAAGCCCTGCGAGTCAGCACCGATCGCGAGGTTCGCGCGGTAGGTGTATTCATCTTTGAGTGGGTCTTTGTTCAGTGACCCGGCGCCCACACCGATCACTCCACGCACACCATTGGCGTTCATCCGTGCGACGGTAAGGGCTGCAGCACTTGCGCCTTCATCGTAAGCGGCTTGGCCCACGTACTGGTAAGTGAGTCGTACATACGGCGTGATGCGCACACCGCTCGTCTCAAACGGCCGGCTCAAGCCTGCACTGACCAGCACATCGTTACCCATCACAGACTTGTTACTAAAGCCACTGCTGATACCGGTAACGTCGCTGCGCGAGAGGTTGGTGGAACTTAGGCCAAGGCTGACCATACCGTCGAGTACATAATCTTCTGCCACAGGCATCTTTCCGTAGAGGAACAAGGCACCCTGCTGGATAGTGCTGTTGCCACCCGTGGCATTAACTGTGGTGTTTGAGAGCGCTAAGCCAGCACCAAGTTTGAGCCCAAGCGCAGCGTTCGTGTACGCATCCACACCAAACACAGCTTGGTATAGGTTGTTATTGAATCCATTACCACCGCTATTACCCGAACGCTCACCGCGCTGGTAGGCGATCTCACCCCAGGCACGACCGTCTGCCACGGCTGCGTTAGTGAGGTTTGCAGCGTTGGGGTTTACCAATGGATTTGAACTCATGCTGGCAGTAGGCAACCCCGAAGGGTTGTTACCTGTGATGGCGCCTGACGATAAGGGGGTTGCTGCAGATCCTCTGTTCAGTTGATTCGGTGCCATCGGGAAGTCGCCTAAGCGTGCCAACACCGCTTGCTGCACGCGTTGCGTGGCCTGTGGCAAGGTCGCAGCGGATGCCGCATGGATCTCACCCGAGAGGGACTGTGCAAAGCCTGGAAGGCTTGCTGCGGTTTGACCGGCGACTGCATAGAGCAACGAGTCTTGTGCGGCCGTAGCGGTACCTGTTTTATTAACGCCTAAGAGCTGATCTAAGACGTTTGCAACTTCCTTGGCGTTCGTGGTGCTAGACGACAATGTCGTGCTGTAGGAAGTTGGTGTCACAGCCAGATCAAGGCTGTTGCTGCTGTTGACGTTATAGAACGCGATGAACTGTGTGCCACTAGCGAGCTCAGCTGGCTGAGTGAGTGTGCTGAAGCGACCCGAGATGCCACCCGTCGCCGTCACCATACGGAAGCGATCGCCAAGTGCTGGGACGTAGATCGCACTGCCGTAGCCTGACTCGCTTGCGCTAAACAGATTGGATAAGCGCGGCGTAAGCGTCGCGCCTGAATTAATCACCAGTTGACTACCCACAGTTACAAAGGAGTAATAGCCTGAAGCACCTACAGGAGTTGAGCTGCTTGCTTGAGTCGTACCAGCGATGTCTTGCCGGTAGGTTGAGCCAGAGTTCATCGTCAAGTTTTTAGTGAAAGACAATTGGCCAGGGGAATTGCCCGGCTTAAGCACACCACTCACAATGGTATTGCCCGCAATCGTGCCTGTACCCATCAACGTGCCAGCAGGTGCCACGAACACATCACCCGTGCCGGTCGGTGACGGTCCAGCCACCACCAAGGTGCCGCCAGCTACTGTCGTGCCGCCACTGTAGGTGTTGGCGCCGCTCATGATCGTGCTGCCAGTGCCGATAAAGGTTAAGCCACCCGCGCCCGAGAA
>NZ_JAHXRI010000010.1:148635-747226 GCF_019923725.1 Zwartia hollandica | reverse complement strand
GTAGGGGGCGGGGGGGGCGGCGGGGGCGCAGGAGTGGGCTCAGGCGCCGGCGTTGGTTCTGGCTTGGGCTCAGATTTAGCGGGTGGTTGGGGGGGAGGGTTCACTGGGCTATTGCCGTCGGCCCATAACTGAATTTGCATCGGGCCCTCAGCTTCTGTCTTCCAATTAAGGCCAACTACGAGCAACAAAACAAGCACGAGGTGCGCAAGCAAAGCCCAGCCAAACGCGCGTATATCCAGCGTTTGTTTGGGCGGCAACATGGGGCCGCTAACAGGCGAAGCTTTACGTGGCGTCATGGGTGGTGCAACAGGCTCGAGGCTTGTGTGCGAGAGTCCTTTTCATCGTCTGTTGGCGGGTTTGCCTGTTGGCTTTGCGTTTGGTGCGGGCGCGTCACTTTTTTGGTCGACAAGCAAGCCGAGCTTAGTCACGCCATTTTTACGCAAATCGTCCATGACTTTCATGACGGATTCGTAGGGCACTTTGCCATCGGCTGCGATCACAACAGGTTGATCGGGTTTGAGCTCAGACAAAATTGTCTGTGCGAGCGCGCTGCGCTCTACGGGCACATTGACGGCGCCCGGTTCACGTTTGCGCCAAGATAGCTTCCCGTCCTCGGTGATTTGGATTTCAATTGGAGTGACTGGCACGTTGGCGGCTTGTCCCACCGAGGGCAATTCAATCACCCCAGGTGTAATAAGCGGTGCAGTCACCATAAAAATCACGAGTAGTACCAACATCACATCGATGTATGGCACGACGTTGATTTCGTTTTTCAGACGTCGGCCTGGGCGCCCAGAGCTTGAGCGGACGGAGGACATTAGCGCACCTGTCGTTGCAAGATGTTCAAGAACTCATCGACAAAGGTCTCGAAGCGGATCGACAGGCGATCGATGTCGTGGGTATAGCGGTTGTACGCAACGACCGCTGGAATTGCTGCGAAGAGACCGATAGCCGTGGCAATCAGGGCCTCGGCAATACCTGGCGCGACGGAAGCGAGAGTGGCTTGTTGTACGTTTGCAAGACCAACAAAGGCGTGCATGATGCCCCAAACTGTACCGAGCAGACCGATATAGGGGCTAACCGAGCCAGCAGAGGCTAGAAAGTTCAGGTGCGACTCGAGTTCATCCATTTCGCGCTGGAAAGCGGCACGCATTGCGCGTCGGGCACCATCAAGGCTGGCAGTGTTTTCGGCACCAGCGCCTGCACGACGTCCTTTGAGGAATTCGGTCATGCCACTGTCAAAGATGCGTGCCAGTGCGCCTTGCTCTGCACGGCGGGTGGAAATGGACTGGTGCAGCAAGGCTAAATCGCCACCGGACCAGAAGTCGTCTTCAAAGCGACGCGTTTGTATTAATGCCTTTTTGATGGTGGAGCGCTTGGCAAAAATAAATGTCCAAGAGGCGATCGAGATGACAATGAGCAATAACATGATGAACTGAACGGGAATACTGGCGTTCAGTACCAGCGAGAGCATTGACATATCTGAAGGTGTTGGCATCACTTAGTCCCGAGTAATTGCAGCAAATTTTGTGTGAATCGATTCCGGAATCGCAGCGATTCGCATGTTAACTGTTTCTACACAGCAAACTTGGATGTTCCCTTGCGTCAAGAGTTCCCCTTGCCTACGAATCGATTGCCTGAAGTGTAACGAAGCACGGCCTAGTCGTGTCACTTCGCTTTCAATTTGTAGCAAATCGTCGAGCTTAGCCGGTAAAAGATACTTGATATCAAGCTTGGCTACCATGAACATTCGCTGTTCAGTCTGCGCTAGCTCAAATTGATTGACACCAAGAGCTCGTAGCCATTCAGTGCGCCCGCGCTCCATAAACTTGAGGTAGTTGGCGTAAAACACGACACCGCCCATGTCTGTGTCTTCGTAGTAAACCCGCACGTCAAAGCTGTGTTGCATCAATAGGTCTCAAGCAAGGCAAGCGTTTGGGTGCAACAGTCCGACAACGGGACCCGTGCGGCCTCCGTTTGTTTGCGGCCAAGCAGCTCGATCACGCCGTCGTTGAGTCCGCGCTCGCCAACGGTGATACGCACGGGCGGGCCAATCAGTTCCCATTCGGCAAACATAATGCCCGGACGAAGGTCGCGATCGTCTAGGATGACGTCCACCCCTTTGGCCTTCAGTTCGGCATAAAGGGCTTCTGCAGCGTCACGTACCGCCTGGCTCTTGCCCCAACCGACCGCGCAGATCGCAACCTCAAAAGGCGCAATGGCACGCGGCCAGACAATACCTTTGGCGTCATGGTTCTGTTCGATTGCAGCTCCCACAATGCGGGTAACACCAATCCCGTAACAGCCCATCTCCATCAGAGCGGGCTTGCCACCTTCGTCGAGGAAGGTAGCCTTCAAGGCCTCTGAGTACTTTGTGCCGAGGTAAAAGACATGGCCCACTTCGATGCCACGTTGAATGGCTAGGGTGCCTTTGCCGTCTGGCGCTTGGTCGCCTTCGACCACGTTACGCAGGTCTGTAATGAGGTCGGGTTCGGGGAGATCGCGTGCCCAATTGACGCCTGTGAGGTGGAAATCTTCCTGGTTGGCGCCGCAAATAAAGTTGTGCATATTCGCGACAGTTAAGTCGGCGATGACTTTGACAGGTTTGACCATTTTTACTGGGCCAAGATAGCCCGGTTTGCAGCCGAAGTGTTCAATAATTTCCGCTTCAGTCGCAAAGCGAAAGCCCTTATTCAAGCCAGGAACCTTACCTGTTTTGATTTCATTGAGCTCGTGATCACCGCGCAGTAGCAGGAGCCAGACTTGAGCAGGGCCTTTTTCTGGATCGGTGGCCAGCACGATAGATTTGACGGTCTGGGAAAGTGGGGTGCCTAGGAGTTCTGCCACGGCCTCACATTTTGCAGCCCCTGGCGTGGGCGTTGGGGTTAGGGGTGCCGAGGCGGCTTGACGCTGGGTCAGCAGGCAGGGCGCTGGTGCCAGTTCGATATTGGCCGCGTAGCTCGAGGCAGGGTCGTACACGATCAAATCTTCACCAATATCGGCAATCACTTGAAACTCATGGCTTTGCGAGCCGCCGATCGAGCCGGTGTCGGCCGAGACGGCCCTGAACGTTAAGCCCATGCGTGAGAAGATCTTCATGTACGCATCGAACATGACTTGATAACTTTTTTGGGCGCTGGCCACATCGCGATCAAAGGAATAGGCGTCCTTCATCGTGAATTCGCGGCCGCGCATCACGCCAAAGCGTGGGCGTCGTTCGTCGCGAAATTTTGTTTGGATATGGTAGAAGTTGACCGGGAGTTGGCGCCAGCTTTGTATCTCGTTGCGGGCGATGTCGGTGATGACCTCTTCTGAGGTTGGCTGCAGGACAAAGTCGCGACCATGGCGATCTTTCATGCGCAACAGCTCCGGCCCGTATTGTTCCCAGCGCCCTGACTCCATCCACAACTCAGCGGGCTGTACCACGGGCATCAGCAATTCAAGGGCGCCAGCCGCATCCATTTCTTGACGGATGATGTGCTCGACCTTGCGGATCACCCTCAGACCTAGCGGCATGTAGTTGTAGATGCCCCCTGCAAGTTTGCGGATCATGCCCGAGCGCATCATGAGGCGATGGCTTGTGATCTCTGCATCGTTTGGGGCTTCTTTGAGGGTGGTGATATGAAAGGCTGAGGCGCGCATGAAAGACCGATAAATTTTATTGGGGCAAAATTGCCGACAGATACGTATAATCAAATGCAATTGTATTGAATTCGTTGGGAGTGGCCATGCTTGATCGCGAAGGCTACCGTCCTAATGTTGGAATCATCCTTGTTAATCAAAAAAACGAGGTCTTCTGGGGTAAGCGCATTCGGGAACATGCTTGGCAGTTCCCCCAAGGTGGCATTAAGCAGGGCGAGAGCCCGGTACAAGCCATGTTTCGCGAACTGCATGAAGAGGTCGGCTTAAAACCTGACCAGGTCCGAATTTTGGGACGCACACGTGAGTGGTTGCGCTACGACGTGCCGGATACCTTTATTCGGCGCGAATCGCGGGGGCATTATCGAGGGCAAAAACAGATCTGGTTTTTGCTGCGAATGCTTGGGCGCGACCATGATGTTCAATTGCGCGCCACCCCGCATCCAGAGTTCGACGCTTGGCGCTGGAGCCATTACTGGGTATCGCTCGATGATGTCATTGAATTTAAACGAGATGTCTACACGCTTGCGCTTAATGAGTTGGCTACTTTCATTTTTAAACGCGGGCAAGATACGCGGCCAGAAGCTGAGGGAGTAGTCTTGGAAATAAAAACGGCGCTTTGAAGCGCCGTTTTTCATGACAATCAACTGAATTACCGAAGCCGCTTCAGCAAGCTTGAGGTATCCCAGCGATTACCACCCATCTTTTGAACATCCGCGTAAAACTGGTCCACTAAAGCGGTGACAGGCAGGCGCGCACCATTACGACGGGCTTCGTCCATCGCCAAGTTCAGGTCCTTGCGCATCCAGTCAACCGCGAAACCAAAGTCGAATTTATCATCCACCATGGTACTGCCCCGATTTTCCATCTGCCAGCTCTGAGCGGCACCTTTGCTGATGACGTCCAGGACTTGTTTCATATCTAAACCGGCAGCTTCCCCAAAGGCAACACCCTCGGCTAAACCTTGCACCACGCCGGCGATACAGATCTGATTCACCATTTTGGCGAGCTGACCTGCACCCACTGGCCCCACGAGTGTGACAGCTCGTGCCATCGTTGCAATGACATCGCGAACTGCGGCAAACTCTGCTGCATCACCACCGCACATCACAGTCAACATGCCATTGATTGCACCAGCCTGTCCACCAGAAACTGGGGCATCAATGAAGCGCACCGACTTCTGTTTGGCGATGGCATGTAGCTCGCGCGCCACAGAAGCGGAAGCTGTCGTGTGGTCAACGTAAGTGGCGCCTGCCTGCATGCCGGCAAACGCACCGTTTTCGCCGAGCACGACGCTACGCAGATCGTCATCGTTCCCAACGCACGAAAACACAATCTCGGCCCCCGAGGCAGCTTCGCGAGGTGTCGCGCAAGCGCGCCCACCAAACTCAGCTACCCAAGCCTGGGCCTTTTGTGCATTTCGGTTATAGACCGTCACGTGATGCCCTGCCTTGGCCAGATGACCAGCCATCGGCAGTCCCATCACCCCTAAGCCCAGAAACGCGACTTTGCGGGGGGATGAGGCTTCGTACGTTTTGCTGTTGATGCTAGGCATGGATCAGTCTTCCACGAAGGCTTCTTCGCGCTTCTTCTTGATCGATGGCAGGGCCACGATCACGACCAACAGGGCGGCAACACCCAACAGCGATGCGGACAGCGGACGATCCAGGAAGGTCATGAAGTTACCGCGTGACAAGAGCAAGGCGCGACGGAAGTTTTCTTCCATCAGTGGGCCTAGAACCAAACCGAGCAACAGTGGTGCACCTTCGCATTTCAGTTTGGACCACAGATAACCAATGATGCCGAAGATTACCGTCACGACAATATCGAACGTGTTGTAGCTCAGCGAATAGACACCAATCGTACAAAACACCAAAATAGCCGGGAACAAAATGCGGTAAGGCACTTTCAGCAGCTTTACCCAGATCCCGATCAGGGGCAGGTTCAGCACGATCAGCATCAGGTTACCAATCCACATCGAGGCGATCAGACCCCAGAACAGCTGTGGGTGGCTTGTCATCACCTGAGGACCAGGCTGAATATTGTGAATGGTCATTGCACCGACCATCAGCGCCATCACGGCGTTGCTAGGAATACCTAGTGTCAGCAATGGGATGAACGATGTCTGTGCGCCAGCGTTGTTCGCGGCTTCAGGACCAGCCAAACCAGCAGGGTGGCCTTTGCCAAAACGCTCGGGATTCTTCGAGAGCTTCTTTTCTACCGTGTACGCAGCAAACGATGACAGCACAGCGCCGCCGCCAGGCAAAATGCCAAGCAAGGAGCCGATGGCTGTACCACGTACAACGGCAGGCCACGATTCTTGGAACTCTTGCTTGTTTGGATAGAGTGAGCCGATCTTGGCATCAAGTTCAACCCGATTCTCTTTGAGCTCGAGGTTGGTCATGATTTCGGCAAAACCGAATACGCCCATGGCCACGATCGCAAAGCCAATACCGTCTTGCAGTTCAGGGATGCCGAAGTCATAGCGGGCAACGCCTGAGTTCACGTCTGTGCCGACCATCCCTAGCAGCAGACCCAACAAGATCATGCAAATTGCTTTGAGCAGTGAGCCCGAAGCGAGCACGACAGCGCCGACCAAGCCTAGAACCATCAGTGAGAAGTACTCGGCAGGGCCAAACTTGAACGCCAACTCTGCAAGCGGGGGAGCAAATGCTGCGATGAGCATTGTGGCAACGGATCCGGCAAAGAAGGAGCCCATGCCGGCGATCGCGAGCGCTGCGCCAGCGCGGCCATTCTTCGCCATGGCATGGCCGTCAAGCACGGTCACAACAGAAGAGGTTTCTCCTGGCAGGTTCACCAGAATGGCTGTTGTTGAACCGCCGTACTGCGTACCGTAGTAAATACCAGCCAACATGATCAGACCAGCGATCGGTGGCAGCACATAAGTAATTGGCAACAGCATCGCGATAGTCGGAACCGGGCCGAGACCAGGAAGAACGCCCACCAGCGTGCCGAGTAAACAGCCGACTAGTGCGTATGTCAGGTTTTCTGGTGTGAATGCCACACCGAAACCGATCATTAAGTTGTTAAGTAAGTCCATGAACAGGTGCTCCTTAGTTCATACCGAGAAAGGCGGGCCAAATGGGGAATACCAGCTTGAGGCCTTTCACAAAGGCAGCCCAGCACATCACGGTCAAACACACAGCGTTGATGATGGTGGTCTTCCAGTTGTGGTCGTGGCCTGCGGTACTGCTGATCAGCACCACGGCCATGATTGAAAGCAACAGTCCTAACGGGCGGAGCATCACGGCAAAGGCCAGAACGGAGACGCAGATGATGGCGAGAATTTTGAAATCAAATTTGGCGATTTCAGTTTTCTCAGCCTTTTTGCGCAACGAGTTGAGCAAAACAATTGCGCCTAAGCCAGCCATAATGACGCCAAGCCAGTAGGGGAAGTAACCTGGCCCCATTCGAGCGGCTGTGCCCATTGAGTAACTGGTCGCTTTCCAGGCGAAGGCGAGGCCTAGGATGATAAACATCACCCCCGACCAAAAATCCTGTTTATTTCTAAGCTGCATGGTAAGTAGCTCCTTGACTGCGCTGCTAATAATTATTTTGTTGAAACGATGGGTGCGCTGGGCGCACGTTAAGCCCACTAGCGTTGCGATTAATTTTCTTGCACGCTGCTAGTACGGAGTGCATGGTAATGGACTGTCTGCGCAAAGCAAATCAAAAAAGGAGGTTTATGCGATGGGGTTTTCCCTAGACGGACCCCGGAACGAGCTCTTCTTAAAGAAAAAGCACTTAATTCCCTACTTTTTCGTAATCAGATTGAAAGGTTTTTATTGCGTAGCATAGTTTTCTGAATGCTAGCTTACATTTTTAAGTGAATTTGTCAGATTCAGATTTTGAGAATCGTAAATTTGCTTTACGATAGCGATATGCTTGACGATCTCGATAACCTATCCGCACGCTTAACGAAGCTTGTTGCCCTGACGCAGCAGCTCGTCGCTGACCAAAAAAACCTTCAATCTCAATTGGCGCAGGTTCAGTCTGAACGCGACGCATTAAAAGCGAAGCTGGATCTAGAGGGAACGGAGGCCAAGGTCCTCCACAAAAAAGTGGACTCGTTTGCCAGTGAGAAGGCTTCGCTGCAAGGGTCTCTCGATTTGTTCAAGCAAGAGCACACTGCCTTACAGGCGCAATTGGAGTCGCGCGATCAAGAGGTTAATACCTTGCGCGAGGCAACGGTCGAGGCGCGTCAGCGTATTGAGGCGGTGCTCGAGCGCTTACCAGGCGCCGCGCAACCTGAGGAGCCACGTTAATGGAGCGCGTTGATATTTCTATTCTTGGCCGAGAGTATTCCTTGGCGTGCCCGGCGGAAGAAAAAGCTTCGCTTACTGCTGCTGCGCAGCACATCAGCCAGTTGGCTGGGCGTATTCAAGGAACGGGAAAGGTTTCAGGAAATGAGCGAATCGCCGTCATGGCTGCAATACAGGTTGCGGTCGAGCTCTTGTCCGTGCGCGCGCCAGATGGTCCGCTCGGTGGCTTGGCGGTAGGAGACTTCAAGCGTAGAATTGATGACATGAACTTAATGCTTGATGCGGCCTTGGCTGCCTCCGGCCCCGGCAAAGTAAAGTAAACGCCAATTATTTCCAGTTTGTCCCTGCTGTGTTCGTGACCAGGTCATATATTCTCTGAACCAATGCTTTGGCATACATAGGTTGTGGGATAGCCCGACGGGAATGCGCGTCTCTAGTCAGATGCGCTCGAAGTCAGGCAGATCGCGGCCAACTTGAACCCTAGGTTCGAGATGCCGGCCTGAACGGCACGAGCGGGGCATCTACAGTAAAAGGGTCTGCCCAATTTGGCAGGCCCTTTTGTTTATTTTCGCGGCTTGTCGCAATCCTTACTTGTTTGCTAGCGTGACTGCTTGCGTCGAGTCCAAAAAAACAAAAGAACCCCGGCGCCGATCATTGGCAGACATAGCCACTGCCCCATACTTAGTCCAAGGCTGAGCAGCCCCAAAAAACTGTCCGGCTCACGCGCAAATTCAGCGGCAAATCGCAATGTCCCGTAGCCAATCAGAAATACAGCGCTGATTTGGCCAGTGGGGCGAGTTTTGTTGGCAAACCACCACACGAGGGCAAATAAAGCGAGGCCTTCTAAGCCAAATTGATAAAGTTGAGAGGGGTGTCTGGCCAAGCCGTCGCCACTCTGTGGAAACACCATTGCCCAAGGCACCTCACTTGGCCTTCCCCACAGTTCCCCATTGATGAAATTTCCAAGCCTTCCAACGGCTAAACCAAGTGGGATGAGGGTCGCGACAAAGTCCGCCACTAAAAAAAACGTGTAGCCACGTGCTCGAGCCAGCAGAAACATCATGACCAGCACGCCAAGAAGGCCGCCATGAAAAGACATCCCGCCTTCCCAGACGTAGAAAACTTCAAGCGGATGGGAAAGGTAGTAGACGGGCTTGTAAAACAGGACATATCCTAGGCGCCCGCCTAGAACGACTGACAATACCCCATAAAAAATAATGTCTTCAAGGTCGCGAGCGTTGAGCGTGGTTTTGTGGTGAGATATACGCCAGCGTCCAAGCAGCCAGGCAGATCCAAACGCGACTAGGTACATCAAGCCATACCAGTGTATGGCGAGTGGCCCGAGGCGAATTGCTACGGGGTCGATCGTTGGGAATTGCAGCATGGCGCCCCACCAAGTAAAAGATGTCCGATAATAACCGCTGAAATCTTCACTAACAGGTATTTACACATGGCAAATAACGAACGTTCTAAGCACATTACTGAAGGCGTGACGCGCGCGCCCAACCGCTCGATGTACTACGGCATGGGCTACAAAGAAACTGATTTCGCCAACCCCATGATTGGTGTGGCGAACGGACATTCCACCATCACACCTTGTAATAGTGGCTTGCAGCCGCTTGTTGATGCCGCGATTGCCGCGGTGCGCGAGGCTAAAGCGAACCCGCAGGTTTTCGGCACGCCCACGATCTCTGATGGGATGTCCATGGGAACCGAGGGCATGAAGTACTCGCTCGTTTCGCGGGAAGTTATTGCCGACTGTATCGAGACGGCAGTGCAGGGCCAATGGATGGATGGTGTTGTTGTAGTCGGCGGTTGCGACAAAAACATGCCAGGCGGGATGATCGGTATTGCGCGCATAAATGTGCCCGGGATCTATGTTTACGGCGGCACAATCAAGCCAGGCTCACATAAAGGTCGCGACTTGAATATCGTTTCGGTGTTCGAAGCCGTGGGTGAGTTCACGATGGGGCGCATGAGTACCGAGGATTTCAAAGCGATCGAACAAAAGGCAATTCCTGGTTCGGGCTCTTGCGGTGGAATGTACACGGCCAACACGATGAGCTCGTCATTCGAAGCGATGGGCATGGCGTTGCCTTACTCCAGCACCTTAGCCAATGAAGATCAAGAGGCAATTGCCAATGCTGCTGAAGCTGCGCGCGTGTTGGTCGACGCCGTGCGCAAGGGGCGTAAGCCACGCGACATTATTACGCGCAAGTCCATCGAGAATGCGGTGTCGGTCATTATGGCGATTGGTGGATCTACCAACGCCGTTCTGCACTTCTTGGCTATTGCGCACGCTGCAGAGGTGCCCTGGACGATTGACGACTTCGAGACCGTTCGCAAGCGTGTGCCAGTCCTGTGCGATTTAAAACCATCAGGCCAGTTCCTGACTGTGGATCTGCATCGCGCAGGCGGAATTCCGCAGGTCATGAAGATTTTGTTGAATGCAGGTCTGTTACATGGCGACTGCATGACGATTACCGGCAAAACGATTGCCGAGACGCTCAAAGACGTTCCGAATGAGCCGCCAGCGGGCCAGCACGTGATTCGCACGATCAAAAATGCGATGTACGAGCAAGGCCACCTCGCCATCCTGAAGGGCAATCTATCGCCTGAAGGCTCTGTAGCCAAAATTACCGGGCTTAAGAATCCGGTTATCACTGGACCGGCGCGCGTCTTTGATTCGGAAGATGATGCGATGACAGCGATCATGGACCGTAAGATCACGCATGGCGATATCGTTGTGATTCGTTACGAGGGCCCCAAGGGTGGACCTGGAATGCGCGAGATGCTTGCGCCCACCTCGGCGCTCGTGGGGCAGGGTTTGGGCGAGACGGTAGGTTTGATTACGGATGGCCGATTCTCGGGCGGTACATGGGGCATGGTGGTTGGGCACGTTGCTCCCGAGGCTTATGTCGGAGGCCTCATTGGCCTGATTAAAGAGGGTGACTCCATCACGATTGATGCACACAAACAGCTGTTGCAACTCAACGTCGCGGATGCGGAGATCGAGCAGCGTCGCAAGTTGTGGAAGCAACCCGCTCCCCGCTATACACGCGGCGTACTTGCCAAGTTCGGTCATCTTGCCAGCACCGCAAGTCGCGGCGCTGTGACGGACGCGTTCGATAAGTGATGCGAATGGCTGCCCAGCGAAGAGGCTGGCGCGCCATTTGCGCCAGTCTCGGTTTGGGTTTGCTTTACGCAGGCTTTGCCCACGCACAGGCTACGCCTGATGGCTTGGCGCTTGCGAAGGCCAAGACCTGTATGGGTTGTCATCAAGTAGATGCTAAGCGCGTAGGCCCTTCCTTTACGGCGATTGCGCAACGATACGCTGGACAGGCCAACGCAGAGGAGTATCTCAGCACAGCGATTAGGAAAGGCGGGAAAGGGCGCTGGGGTGCGGTCCCGATGCCTGCTCAGTCTCAGGTCAATGAGCAGGATGCCCAGCGGTTAGCGCAGTGGATTATTTCTTTGCGGCCTTAGTCGCACACAACATATCAGTCATAGGCGAATTAGATGAGCTCAACTCCTGTTGAAATGCAAAGTGCCGTGTTTGGTGGGGGCTGTTTTTGGTGTGTCGAGGCGGTCTTCGCTGCGCTACATGGTGTGCACAGCGCGCAGTCGGGCTATTGTGGCGGCGCTGTGGATAATCCAAGTTATGAGCAGGTTTGCACCAAGCAAACAGGTCATATCGAGGTGGTGAAAATCGACTTTGACCCGACGCAAATCAGTTACAAGGATTTGCTTGAAGTGCTGTTTGCCATTCACGATCCCACAACACCTGGCCGCCAAGGCAATGACGTTGGGCCCCAGTATCAGTCTGCTATTTTCTGGCAGGATGTTGCTCAGCGCGAAATGGCAGCTGCAGTAATTAGCGAGCTGAATGTTTCGGGTGAGTTCGCCGCTCCAATCTGCACTGAACTCAGGCCCGCTGCCACCTTCTGGCCTGCCGAGGCTTATCACGACAATTACTTCGCACTGCATCCGGAGCAGGGCTACTGTCAGATGGTAGTGGCACCCAAAGTTCAAAAATTTCGTAAGCGGTTTGCGGCTCGCCTCAAATCCTAGGGGCTCTTGCAGTTAATTCGGTCGCTAAACTTGACAGGGCAAAAAAATCCCTTCATAATCTCGTTTCTCTGCTTCTAACAAAGCAAAGAAAGTAAGTAAAAGCAGTCAGTAGCAGCCGTGGTGATCTGGTCTTTTAAGACCATTTAATTCCCGAATACCTACAGATTTGCTGCATTTAGCTGATCTTCAGCTTTATGCAAGCGGTACCTTGTTCTTTAAAAATTTGACAACCGATAAGTGTGGGCGCTTGATACGCGTAGCGCAGGTCACACAGCTGTAACAGGCTGCTGTGATTGCAAACGAAATCAAGTGCTCACTTGAAGTGAAATAGTAATGTCTCTGGGTGTTAAAGCCTGGAGATAAAACGAAGTCACTTCCTTTGAGCAGCGACGTATAACCGGCCCGAGCTTTGGCTTGGGTCATGGAAATACGATTTATACAGAGATTAAACTGAAGAGTTTGATCCTGGCTCAGATTGAACGCTAGCGGGATGCCTTACACATGCAAGTCGAACGGCAGCGCGGACTTCGGTCTGGCGGCGAGTGGCGAACGGGTGAGTAATGTATCGGAACGTGCCCAGTAGCGGGGGATAACTACTCGAAAGAGTAGCTAATACCGCATACGCCCTACGGGGGAAAGGGGGGGATCGAAAGACCTCTCACTATTGGAGCGGCCGATATCGGATTAGCTAGTTGGTGAGGTAAAGGCTCACCAAGGCGACGATCCGTAGCTGGTTTGAGAGGACGACCAGCCACACTGGGACTGAGACACGGCCCAGACTCCTACGGGAGGCAGCAGTGGGGAATTTTGGACAATGGGGGAAACCCTGATCCAGCCATTCCGCGTGTGCGATGAAGGCCTTCGGGTTGTAAAGCACTTTTGGCAGGAAAGAAATCGCATGGATTAACACTCTGTGTGGATGACGGTACCTGCAGAATAAGCACCGGCTAACTACGTGCCAGCAGCCGCGGTAATACGTAGGGTGCAAGCGTTAATCGGAATTACTGGGCGTAAAGCGTGCGCAGGCGGTTCGGAAAGAAAGGTGTGAAATC
The DNA here is from genome assembly GCF_019923725.1 of Zwartia hollandica. Lineage (GTDB taxonomy): Bacteria > Pseudomonadota > Gammaproteobacteria > Burkholderiales > Burkholderiaceae_B > Zwartia > Zwartia hollandica. The sequence continues at coordinate 734,181 of NZ_JAHXRI010000010.1, read as the reverse complement.
CCAGGGCTTAACCTTGGAACTGCACTTTTAACTACCGAGCTAGAGTATGTCAGAGGGGGGTGGAATTCCGCGTGTAGCAGTGAAATGCGTAGATATGCGGAGGAACACCGATGGCGAAGGCAGCCCCCTGGGATAATACTGACGCTCATGCACGAAAGCGTGGGGAGCAAACAGGATTAGATACCCTGGTAGTCCACGCCCTAAACGATGTCAACTAGCTGTTGGGGCCTTCGGGCCTTAGTAGCGCAGCTAACGCGTGAAGTTGACCGCCTGGGGAGTACGGTCGCAAGATTAAAACTCAAAGGAATTGACGGGGACCCGCACAAGCGGTGGATGATGTGGATTAATTCGATGCAACGCGAAAAACCTTACCTACCCTTGACATGTCTGGAATCCCGAAGAGATTTGGGAGTGCTCGCAAGAGAACCGGAACACAGGTGCTGCATGGCTGTCGTCAGCTCGTGTCGTGAGATGTTGGGTTAAGTCCCGCAACGAGCGCAACCCTTGTCATTAGTTGCTACGAAAGGGCACTCTAATGAGACTGCCGGTGACAAACCGGAGGAAGGTGGGGATGACGTCAAGTCCTCATGGCCCTTATGGGTAGGGCTTCACACGTCATACAATGGTCGGGACAGAGGGTCGCCAACCCGCGAGGGGGAGCCAATCCCAGAAACCCGATCGTAGTCCGGATCGTAGTCTGCAACTCGACTACGTGAAGTCGGAATCGCTAGTAATCGCGGATCAGCATGTCGCGGTGAATACGTTCCCGGGTCTTGTACACACCGCCCGTCACACCATGGGAGTGGGTTTCACCAGAAGTAGTTAGCCTAACCGCAAGGGGGGCGATTACCACGGTGGGGTTCATGACTGGGGTGAAGTCGTAACAAGGTAGCCGTATCGGAAGGTGCGGCTGGATCACCTCCTTTCAGAGCAGCGTCTAGGCGTGTCGTAGCGCTCACACTTATCGGTTGTTTGAATGAAGAAGCAAGGGTATTAGGTCGTGCGTGAGAAGCTTGCGCATGAGCAGTGGTAGTGCAGCAGTAGTGGAGTAGTGGAGGCCTGTTTACGGGTAACTGCTACGCTCGCCGAGTCGGCCGGGTCTGTAGCTCAGCTGGTTAGAGCACCGTCTTGATAAGGCGGGGGTCGTTGGTTCGAGTCCAACCAGACCCACCACAACATGGGGTATCTGGGGGATTAGCTCAGCTGGGAGAGCACCTGCTTTGCAAGCAGGGGGTCGTCGGTTCGATCCCGTCATCCTCCACCAACGACTGGTGGGAAGAAAAGACAGAGAGCGGATAGAGTCTAACTCTTAGTGCACACGTGCAGACACCTAGGGAGTTGAGGTGATTGACGAGAAGGTAGTGTGTATTAAGAGTTAGGCCTTGTGCCTAATAGATTTACCTTGTTCTTTAACAATCTGGAAGAAGCACAACGAAAAGTTTTTGGTGGTGCGCGGCATGTAAAAGTGTTGTGTGTCACGAATAACGGGTTGTGATTGCATAGTAATTTGTTCAATTCTCAAGCTCTATTGAGTTGGCTGTTGGGTGTAAGAGCCTGGTGGTTGATGAGATAGGGTGCCAAAGATGAAGAACGGCACAAACGCTACAAGTAAATCAGCGTCTTATAGCCTATATGGTTATAGGATCAAGCGACTAAGTGCATATGGTGGATGCCTTGGCGATCACAGGCGAAGAAGGGCGTGGTAGCCTGCGAAAAGCTACGGGGAGCTGGCAAACAAGCATTGATCCGTAGATGTCCGAATGGGGAAACCCACCGCGCAAGCGGTATCCCAGACTGAATACATAGGTCTGAGGAGGCGAACCGAGCGAACTGAAACATCTCAGTAGCTCGAGGAAAAGAAATCAACCGAGATTCCGAAAGTAGTGGCGAGCGAAATCGGAAGAGCCTGTACGTTTTAGCTGTTGCAATAGTTGAATGGGATGGAAAGCCCAGCCATAGCAGGTGATAGCCCTGTAGACGAAATTGCGGCGGTGGAACTAAGCGTACGATAAGTAGGGCGGGACACGTGTAATCCTGTCTGAAGATGGGGGGACCATCCTCCAAGGCTAAATACTCGTGATCGACCGATAGTGAACAAGTACCGTGAGGGAAAGGCGAAAAGAACCCCGGAAGGGGAGTGAAATAGATCCTGAAACCGTATGCATACAAACAGTAGGAGCCTCGCAAGGGGTGACTGCGTACCTTTTGTATAATGGGTCAGCGACTTACATTCAGTGGCAAGCTTAACCGAATAGGGAAGGCGTAGCGAAAGCGAGTCCGAATAGGGCGTCTAGTCGCTGGGTGTAGACCCGAAACCAGGTGATCTATCCATGGCCAGGTTGAAGGCACGGTAACACGTGCTGAAGGACCGAACCCACTAATGTTGAAAAATTAGGGGATGAGCTGTGGATAGGGGTGAAAGGCTAAACAAACCTGGAGATAGCTGGTTCTCTCCGAAAGCTATTTAGGTAGCGCCTCACGTATTACTGCCGGGGGTAGAGCACTGTTATGGCTAGGGGGTCATGGCGACTTACCAAACCATGGCAAACTCCGAATACCGGCAAGTACAGCGTGGGAGACAGAGCACCGGGTGCTAACGTCCGGACTCAAGAGGGAAACAACCCAGACCGCCAGCTAAGGTCCCAAACTATCGCTAAGTGGGAAACGAAGTGGGAAGGCATAGACAGTCAGGAGGTTGGCTTAGAAGCAGCCATCCTTTAAAGAAAGCGTAATAGCTCACTGATCGAGTCGTCCTGCGCGGAAGATGTAACGGGGCTAAGCGATAGACCGAAGCTGCGGGTGTGCAATTTATTGCACGCGGTAGGAGAGCGTTCCGTAAGCCTGCGAAGGTAGCTTGTAAAGGCTGCTGGAGGTATCGGAAGTGCGAATGCTGACATGAGTAGCGATAAAGGGGGTGAAAAGCCCCCTCGCCGTAAGTCCAAGGTTTCCTGCGCAACGTTCATCGGCGCAGGGTGAGTCGGCCCCTAAGGTGAGGCAGAGATGCGTAGCTGATGGGAAGCTGGTTAATATTCCAGCACCATTGTATGGTGCGATGGGGGGACGGATTGCGGAAGGTTATCAGGGTGTTGGATGTCCCTGTTGCTGCATTGGAGAAGGCGTTTAGGTAAATCCGGGCGCGTAATTCAAGGGTGTGGCACGAGCGAACTTGTTCGCGTAGTAACTGGAAGTGGTTCCAAGAAAAGCCTCTAAGCTTCAGCCATACAAGACCGTACCGCAAACCGACACAGGTGGACGGGATGAATATTCCAAGGCGCTTGAGAGAACTCAGGAGAAGGAACTCGGCAAATTGATACCGTAACTTCGGGAGAAGGTATGCCTCGGTAGTGTGAAGGGCTCGCGCCCGGAGCATGATGAGGCCGCAGAGAATCGGTGGCTGCGACTGTTTATTAAAAACACAGCACTCTGCTAAGACGAAAGTCGACGTATAGGGTGTGACGCCTGCCCGGTGCCGGAAGGTTAATTGATGGGGTGCAAGCTCTTGATCGAAGCCCCGGTAAACGGCGGCCGTAACTATAACGGTCCTAAGGTAGCGAAATTCCTTGTCGGGTAAGTTCCGACCTGCACGAATGGCGTAACGATGGCCACACTGTCTCCTCCTGAGACTCAGCGAAGTTGAAGTGTTTGTGATGATGCAATCTACCCGCGGCTAGACGGAAAGACCCCATGAACCTTTACTGTAGCTTTGCATTGGACTGTGAACCGGCCTGTGTAGGATAGGTGGGAGACGTTGAAGCGTGGTCGCCAGATCGCGTGGAGTCAACCTTGAAATACCACCCTGGTTTGTTTGCGGTTCTAACCTTGGCCCGTTATCCGGGTCGGGGACAGTGCATGGTGGGCAGTTTGACTGGGGCGGTCTCCTCCCAAAGTGTAACGGAGGAGTTCGAAGGTACGCTAGGTACGGTCGGAAATCGTGCTGATAGTGCAATGGCATAAGCGTGCTTGACTGTGAGACTGACAAGTCGAACAGGTGCGAAAGCAGGACATAGTGATCCGGTGGTTCTGTATGGAAGGGCCATCGCTCAACGGATAAAAGGTACTCTGGGGATAACAGGCTGATACCGCCCAAGAGTTCATATCGACGGCGGTGTTTGGCACCTCGATGTCGGCTCATCTCATCCTGGGGCTGTAGCCGGTCCCAAGGGTATGGCTGTTCGCCATTTAAAGAGGTACGTGAGCTGGGTTTAAAACGTCGTGAGACAGTTTGGTCCCTATCTGCCGTGGGCGTTGGATACTTGACGGAGCCTGCTCCTAGTACGAGAGGACCGGAGTGGACGTACCTCTGGTGTACCGGTTGTCATGCCAATGGCATTGCCGGGTAGCTATGTACGGAAGAGATAACCGCTGAAGGCATCTAAGCGGGAAACTCGTCTGAAGATTAGGTATCCCGGGGCCTAGAGCCCCCTGAAGGGTCGTTCAAGACCAGGACGTTGATAGGTCAGGTGTGGAAGCGCAGTAATGCGTTAAGCTAACTGATACTAATTGCCCGTGCGGCTTGATCCTATAACCCTACAGGTTAAAGACCTGATTGTTGTAGAGTTTAAGTGCCGTTCAAATAAATGAAGTGCCGCAATAACAAATTGTTATTGCCGCAGAGCAGTCAAAACATCCAACCCGTATTCAAAAACAAACACACCAAAAACACCCCTAGGTTCGTCCTAGTGGTCAGCAACACAGTTGCGCTTCTTCCCAGATTGGAACGAGCACTGCCCCATCAGGGCCGTGAGCGTTCAACAAGCTACGCTTGATGACCATAGCGAGGTGGTCCCACCCCTTCCCATCCCGAACAGGACCGTGAAACACCTTAGCGCCGATGATAGTTGATTAACGTCTGTGAAAGTAGGACATCGTCAAGCTCTTACCCCTCAAACCCCCAGTCGCTAAAGCGTCTGGGGGTTTGTCTTTGTGCGACAGGTTTGTGCGAGTTTTTTAGCCTAGTGCCGCTAACCCGAAGCTAGTCGGCATGGCTTGCCTAGGGTAAGATTCTTTTATGTACCTCACGGAGTAAACAGCATGACAAATCCCATTCCTCAAGAGCCTACCCCGATTGACTTGCGGGTAATTACACAAGTTGCGTACGGCTTGTTCGCGATTGGGCTGCTGAGCGCAGGTGTGCTTGGTGCAGCGACTGTCGCAGCAATCGTGTTGTTGTATATCAAGCGTGCCGACGCTGCTGGTACCGTGTACGCAGCGCACTTTGATTGGATGATGCAAACATTTTGGTGGGGTCTCTTGGCATTAGCTGTCAGCGGTCTAGCCACCTATATTTACATTGGTTGGGTCGGTGTGATTGCCACCGGTATCTGGGCGGTTTTCCGTTTAATCAAGGGTTGGCTGGCCTTGCTGGAAGGGCGCATCCCCGTCTGATGCACTGACTTTGCGAGTCTTATTACAAGGCATTTGAAAATAAAAAAAACGGCACCGTAAATACGGTGCCGTTTTTATTCATGCATCGATTTATTTCAGGTGACCGCTAACGATTTTGGTCAACTCAAACATCGAAACCTGATTCTTACCGAACAAAGGCTTGAGCTTGTCATCGGCATTGATGTTGCGACGGTTCTTGGCGTCTTGCAGATCATGCTTCTTGATGTAGTCCCAAATCTTCTTTGTGACTTCTGTGCGTGGCACTGCAGCTGCACCAATGACGGCGGCCAATACTGCGCTAGGAGTCAATGCTTTCATGAAAGCAGCGTTAGGCTTGCGAGCAACTTTCTTCGCAGCTGGCTTCTTCGCAGCAACTTTCTTTGCAGCAACTTTCTTCGCAGCAACCTTCTTCACAGCAGCTTTTTTAGCAACTGGCTTCTTAGCGGCAACTTTTTTCACAGCAGCTTTTTTAGCGACTGGTTTTTTAGCAGCAACTTTTTTGGCAGCTGGTTTTTTAGCAGCAACTTTCTTAGCAGCAGGTTTTTTGGCGGTGGCCATGTGGGCTCTCCTAGTGAGGCAGATTAATGTGCACAACAGGCGCAGCATAATACTTCTGCGCAGGAAAGACAAAGATTTTGTCGAAACCTAGACGAAATAATACTAAATGTCGCAAATTTGTCTACGATGTAAACTCATTTCTCCTAGGACAAACGGGATTGTTTTCGCTATGTACCCACGCTCACCACTAGCCTCGATACAAAAATTCCACCAAGAACTTGTAGCGCTGCGGCGTGATTTGCATGCCAATCCCGAGCTAGGATTTCAGGAAGTGCGGACCTCCGGCATCGTTGCCGGCGCGCTTGAGGCCCTGGGCATTGAGGTGCATCGTGGCATAGGTAAAACAGGGGTTGTTGGGGTCATTCGCGGCCAAAAGACTGACTCGGGCAAGATGATTGGGCTGCGTGCGGACATGGATGCCCTCCCCATTGCCGAGGACAGCAACTCAGAGTATTGCTCTACCGTTCCGGGAATGATGCATGCTTGTGGCCACGACGGCCACACAACTGTTCTGCTTGGTGCAGCAAAGTACTTGATGCAGAACCGGAATTTCAATGGCACTGCCGTGCTGATTTTCCAACCAGCCGAGGAGGGCTTGGGCGGAGCGCAAGCCATGGTCGACGACGGCTTGTTTGAGCGCTTCCCTTGTGATGCGATCTATGCATTGCACAATTGGCCGGCCTTACCCGCAGGAGTGATTGGTCTAAATCCCGGCCCGATGATGGCGGCATCGGATCGGTTTGAGATCGTGATCAATGGGCGCGGCGGGCATGGCGCGCATCCCTACCAAACGATTGATCCGATCGTTGTGGCAGCGCAAATGGTCACGGCGCTACAAACGGTCGTGTCGCGCAATGTGCACCCAGTTGAGTCTGCGGTCATTTCTTTCGGCCATATTCAAGCTGGTAATGCTGGTGCTGCCAGCGTGATCCCCGGCACCGCCAGGTTGGTTGGGACCGTACGCACCTTTAGTGATACGGTTCAAGCCTTGGTCGAGTCGCGGATGCGTAGCTTGATTCATTCGATCGCCGAAGGGTTTGGTGCGACAGCCGAATTTACCTACGGACGCTACTACCCGGCGACGATCAACATCGCTGAGCATGCAGCATTTGTGGCTCAGGTGGCGACGGACTTGTTTGGCGCAGATAAGGTGGTGGCGAACCTCATCCCCTCGATGGGTGCTGAGGATTTCTCGTTTATGCTCAAAAAAGTGCCCGGAGCATACTTTCGCCTCGGGCAAGGCGGGGCAGAGCAAGGTCGTGTGCTCCATAATTCACGGTTTGACTTCAATGATGAGGTGATCCCCGCCGGCAGTGCTATGTTTGCTTCGATTATTGAACGCGCGATGCCTTTGGAAAATTAATCATGACTCAACAGACATTAACCATGGTCAGGCCTGATGATTGGCATGTGCACCTGAGGGATGGCGCAGTTCTCGCCTCTGTCGTCGGTGCGACAGCGCGGCAATTTGCACGTGCAATCGTTATGCCTAACCTCAAGCCTCCCGTCACCACGGTCGCGTTGGCTCAAGCCTATCGCTCCCGTATTGAGCAAGCGATGGCCGAGGTTGGAGTATCCAAAGAGGATTTCACCCCTTTGATGACGTTGTATTTGACTGACAATACGACTCCCGATGAAATATTGCGCGCCAAGGAGACAGGGGCTGCGCTTGCGGTCAAGCTGTATCCCGCGGGTGCGACGACCAATTCTGACGCAGGTGTGACGGATTTGCTCGGGCGTTGCATACCAGCCTTAGAGGCGATGCAGCGGGTTGGGATGCCTTTGTTGGTGCACGGGGAGGTTACGGATCCGTTCGTCGATGTCTTTGATCGTGAGGCCTTGTTCATCGACCGCGTCATGATCCCCTTGCGCAAGGCCTTGCCTGCATTACCTGTTGTGTTTGAGCACATCACCACCAAGGACGGTGCAGAGTACGTGCGCGATGCAGAGGGACCCGTGGCTGCGACGATCACCGCACAACATCTGCTGTACAACCGTAATGCAATTTTTCAGGGTGGGGTGCGACCGCATTATTACTGCTTGCCTATTTTGAAGCGGGAAGTGCATCGTTTGGCCCTCGTCGAAGCCGCCACCAGCGATAGCCCGCGGTTTTTCTTGGGGACAGATAGTGCACCCCATGCCAAGGGTTTAAAAGAGCACGCCTGTGGCTGTGCAGGCTGCTACACGGCATTGCACGCCATGGAGTTGTACGCGACAGCTTTCGACCGTGTCGGCAAACTTGACAAGCTCGAGGCGTTTGCGAGCCTACGTGGACCAGATTTCTATGGTTTGCCCCGCAACCAAGGCACGATCACGTTACGTCGAGAGCCTTTCGCTATTCCGCAAGAGTTATCCTTCGGTGATGAGAGCATTGTGCCGCTCGCCGCCGGAGAGTCCCTACCTTGGTCTATGGTCGACAGGTAGGCGCTTAGGCCAGCCTGTGCTCATCACGCCAATGATTTCGCCTCGAGCGCTTCCCAGCGCTCGAATTTTTTGGCGAGCTCGCTTTCGAGCTGCGCGAGCTGCTCCTGGATGGCCGAGAACTTACCCGGGTCGTTTTTGTAGAGCGTGCTGTCACCGAGCTGCGCGACCAAGGACTCTTGTTCGGCCTCGAGACTTTGAATGAGTGCCGGAAGCTCCTGGAGCTCCTTGGCTTCCCAGGGGGCTAGTTTATTCGGCCGTTGCCGAGCCGATGCGCTGTTTGCTGTTGGGCTCGCGCTGCTCGGCTTGTTGGTGTTGGGCGTCGTCGTGTCTATCGCTGCTTTTACTTGATCGATCGCCGGGCGAGGCTTGCGTGCTTTGCGTTGGCGTTCCCAGTCGACAAAGCCTCCCACATAATCCATCCATTTCCCATCCCCTTCGCTAGCGATCGTTTGCGTGACGACGTTGTCGAGAAAGGTTCGATCGTGGCTGACGAGGAGTACTGTTCCTGGATAGTCTTGAAGTAGTTCTTCGAGGAGCTCGAGTGTTTCAATATCCAGATCATTGGTTGGTTCGTCGAGCACAAGAATATTTGCTGGCCGCGCGAATAATCGTGCGAGCAACAAGCGAGCGCGCTCGCCACCAGAGAGACTTTTAACGGGCGACTGGGCACGTGCAGGCGCAAATAAAAAATCACCGAGGTAACTCATGACATGTTTGCGCGTTCCGCCGATTTCAATCCATTCGCTTCCGGGGTTAATCACCTCGGCAAGTGTCGCGTTTTCGTCGAGCTGACTGCGCATCTGATCGAAGTACGCGACGCTCAGGTTAGTGCCGAGTTTCACTGTGCCACTATCTGGCTCGATTGTGCCGAGGATGAGTTTGAGCAGAGTCGATTTGCCTGCGCCATTAGGGCCGATCAACCCGATGCGATCACCTCGCATAATTGTGGTCGAATAATGATTGACAACGCAGAGGTCACCAAAGGATTTGCTAACGTCGACAAGTTCGGCGACAAGTTTTCCAGAGCGCTGCCCTGCGTCGAGAGCGAGTTGAACGTTGCCTTGGCGTTCGCGACGATCTGCGCGTTCTACCCGCAGGCGCTCAAGACGACGGACGCGACCCTCATTGCGTGTTCTGCGTGCTTCGACCCCTTTGCGAATCCACACTTCTTCTTGCGCTAATAGCTTATCGAAACGTGCATTCTCGAGGCGCTGCGACTCCAGCCATTGCGCTTTGTGTCCTTGCCAATCGGTGAAGTTTCCGGGGAAGCTCAACAGCTGGCCGCGATCGAGCTCGACGATACGAGTAGCCACAGCATCCAGAAATCGCCGGTCGTGTGTGATGATGATGGCACTGCCTGGCCACTGCTTAAGTGTTGCTTCAAGCCACGCGATACCATCCAGATCTAAGTGGTTAGTTGGTTCGTCTAGCAGCAGAAGCGTTGGGTCATTGGCGATGGCACTGATAAGTGCAACGCGCTTACGCATGCCGCCCGATAAGGTGCCGACTAGTGCGTCCGGCGCAAGCTCAAGCTTATCGATCAACGCACGCACGCGTGAGGCGCGACCCCAGTCTTCACTGTCTGGATCGTATTCGCCCATGACGGTTTCCTCGATGGAGAGCGCTTCATCGAGAGTGGGTTCTTGCTCAACCGTTGCAACACGGACATGACCCGCGATATTGATCGCGCCGTCATCTGGTTGGTTGCGACCATCAAGCAAACGTAGCAGTGAAGATTTCCCCGCACCATTGCGCCCGATCAGTCCAATCCGTTCATTCGCTTGAATCGCGAGGTCGGCACCATCCAGAAGAGGGTGATGGCCATAAGCGAGGTGCACGCCATTTAGCGTAATCAGAGCAATCGACATGTAAGTTGCGCGTGCGAGGCACGAAGTGGGTTGTTAGACCGCTATTGTCGCAGGACGGCGTGCTTAACGTTTTCGCGGTCCGCAGTGGGAAGGTATGAGGTAATGCGCCGTACAATGTCGATGCAAGGCGAATTGGGCAATCGCGGTGCTTAATCGCATCGAGGAAGGTCCGGACTCCGTAGAGCGGGATAACGGTTAACGACCGTCCGAGTGTGGGTGGATGCGAATCCACTCACGCTTGAGGACTAGGGCCACAGAGACGAGTCTGCAAGGGGGGTGCGCTGAAAGGCGTACTCTTCCACGGTGTTCCCGTGGTGCACGAGGCGCTTGCGCCTTGAATTTTGCAGGGTGAAACGCGGCAACCTCTATCCGGAGCAACACCAAATAGGCATACGTGTGGCCTTGTGTCACGTTGGGCGGCTCGCCCGAGTATGCGGGTAGGTGGCTAGAGCACTTCAGCAATGATTTGCCCAGAGGAATGATTGCCAGCCCACGCAAGTGGGTTTACAGAATCCGGCCTATAGATTCGCCTTGCACCTAACTGCAAACTATTTTATGCGGGTTATCCCTATGCCTGCACTTCATAATCAACATTTAATTGATTATGCAATATGTTGATTTATTTGATTATTTCAGTTCTGAAATATTTCAAAAAAACTATCTAAGTCCTTGATCCTATTGAAAAAAATGCATTCTGCGCTTGACCAAGCTCAATCATTCACTTAGAGTGGTGAAAAGTAGGTTTTTGTGTATTTAAGTGGGGTAAATGGGGTGTTTCAAGGAAGTAGTGCGCTGACGCTTGATGCGAAAGGTCGGATCAATGTCCCGACCCGGCATCGCGATGCTCTGGTCGAGCAGGCGCAAGGCTGTCTAACGCTTACGCGGCACCCCGATGGCTGCTTGTTGGTCTATCCCCGGGCGCAGTGGGAAATTAAGCGCGAACAAATTGTGGCCTTCCCAATGCAGGCCCGCGCGCTACAGCGGTTGTTGCTTGGTAGTGCCCAAGATGTCGAAATTGATGGGTCGGGACGCATTTTGATTGCGCCTGAGTTGCGCTCTGCTGCCGGCTTCACACGTGACGTGATGCTGCTTGGGATGGGCGAGCACTTTGAATTGTGGGATGCCGCTGCCTTGGCGCGCCGAGAGGCTGCTGATTTGTCGCAAGGCATGGGTGATGTGTTGAACCAGTTTTCGTTTTAAGCCGTGACGCAGTTTGTCCATCGGCCCGTGTTGCTCGAGCCGACAGTCGAGTCGCTGGTGGGTGCGCAGTACGGTCGTCGTGGTTCGCATGCGTTAGATGAATTGCCTGATCAGCAGGCGAGATTGTCGGGTGTGTATGTAGATGGAACGTTTGGTCGTGGAGGGCATTCGCGTGCGTTGTTAGCGCGCTTGAATGCTGACGCTCGACTCGTGGTCTTTGATAAGGATCCGCAGGCGATCGCCGCGGCGCAGGAGTTAGCAGGACAGGACGCCAGGGTAACTGTTGTCCATGATGGGTTTTCAAGCATGGTTGATGCGTTGTCTGCGTTAGGCGTGCGAGAGGTAGATGGCGTGATGTTGGATCTCGGGGTGTCTTCACCTCAGATCGACGAGGCGGGACGTGGTTTTTCATTCATGCGGGATGGTCCGCTAGATATGCGAATGGATACGACGCGCGGTGAGACAGTGGCGCAATGGTTGGCGCTGGCAAGTGTTGATGACATGCGGGAGGTCATAGGACGTTATGGCGAAGAACGGTTTGCTTTTCAGATTGCAAAGGCGATTGCTACTCGCCGCGCAACAAGTCCGGTGGCAACCACGCTCGAGCTCGCCGAGCTCGTGTCAGGCACCGTCCGTACGCGCGAAAAGGGCCAGCATCCGGCTACACGCACCTTTCAGGCTTTACGGATTTACATCAATCATGAACTCGAAGAGCTCGAGAGCGCCCTCCCGGCAGCTCTAGGTTTATTAAAAACAGGCGGACGTATGGCCGTGATTAGCTTCCACTCGCTGGAAGATCGCGTCGTCAAGCAGTTCATTACCGCAGCATCCCGACCGGAAGCTGCGTATGCCCGCCTCCCTCTGCGCGAAAGCGAAATGCCACAGCCTGTTCTGCTGGGGCTCGCGCGCATCTTGCCAAGTCATAGCGAAATATCCGAGAACCCGCGGTCTCGCTCTGCCGTGCTGCGCGTTGCGGAGCGTACGTATACGCCATTCGGTCCTGAGGGTGCTCAGGCCTTTATGCCCCCCGCACGGCGTGATGCCGCGCGCTCCAAAAAAGGGGCGCGTTGATGGGGCGTCTCTCCGTGCTGGCCGCGATTGTGTTGATGTTCTCGGCGATCTCTTTGGTGACGGCACGGTATCAGGCTCGACAGTTGTACAACCAACTCGATAAATACACGACGCAAGCCGAAGACCTAGAGATTGATTGGCGTAAGTTGCAGTTGGATCGTGCACAGGCCTCTCGGAATGCACACGTCGACAAGGTCGCGCGTGAAGAGCTTCGCATGAACGTGATTGCGCCAGATCGCACAATCTACGTCAGTCAGCCATTGGCTAACCAGCCACCCACGAGTCAGTCCGCTCCTGAGTCTGGGAGCCGCCGATGAAGCATATGCCATTCTTCAGCAATCCGATGCTCAAAGCGCCTTATCCATTGTGGCGTGGACGATTGGTGTTGTCGTTGATTGGTTTGGCCTTCTTGGCTTTGATCGCACGAGCCATCTACTTGCAGGGATTCACCACCGAGTTTTTGCAACAGCAAGGTGAAAAACGCTACGAAGTGACGCAGCCGCTGTATGCAAGTCGCGGCAAGATACTGGATCGCAATGGAGTAGTGTTGGCTGCCAGCATACCTGCCCGTGCGATAGGGTTTACTCCAAAGCACGCCAAAACACTTAGCGACGAGCGTTTAAAAAAACTAGCCGAGCTGCTTGAAGTGCCTGAGGCTGATCTGAAAACAAAGATCGATCCGGAAAAAAAGACGTTCATTTATTTGAAACGCCAGGTGCCTATCGAGGTGGCTCAGCAGATACAAAAAATGCGGATCCCAGGTGTGAGTCTTCACAGAGACAATCGTCGCTACTACCCGGAAGGTGAGGTAGCGGGCAATATTGTTGGCCTCAACACTCTGGATGATCATGGACAGGAGGGCGTCGAACTTGCCTTTAATGATCAGTTGGCCGGCAAGGGCGGAAGCCGAAGAATCTTGCGTGACCGGATGGGACGTAAGATCGACGACGTGAAAGACGTCGATAGCCCGGTGGATGGGCGCGATATTCAGTTGTCCATCGACACGCGGATACAGTATCAGGTGTATCGCGCGTTACAAGAGGCCATGGTAACGAATAAGGCTAAAGGCGCCGCAGCGGTCGTGATCGATGTGAAGTCGGGTGAAATCTTGGCCCTCGGAAACATGCCGACTTACGATCCGAACAAGCGCGAAACATTTCGCAGTGGCAATATGCGCAATCAAGCGTTAACCGATACCTTTGAGCCGGGTTCGATCATGAAGCCTTTTACGGTTGCCTTGGCGCTGGAACTCAATCGTATTACGCCGTCGACACAATTTCGCACTGGAAATGGCAAGTTCGCCTACCAGGGTGCAACGATCAGTGATGTCAGTGCGAATGGCACGCTGGATCCGGCGGGCATTTTGCTCAAATCCAGCAATATCGGCATGACCTTAATTTCAGAAAAGCTTGAGTCTCGTGAAATGTGGACGCGCTTTAATGAACTTGGCTTGGGTCAAATGCCTCAGACGGGTTTTCCGGGTGAGGTACCAGGTCGTTTGCGGCCTTGGGAGCGCTGGCGTCTGATCGAAAAGGCGACTATGTCCTATGGCTACGGGTTGTCTGTGTCGTTATTGCAGATGGCGCGCGCCTACTCCGTCTTTGCCCGTGATGGTGATATGGTGAGCCTGAGTCTGATCAAGCGCGATCAGCCGCCTGCGACGACCCAAGTTTATCCTCCTGAAGTCGCTCGACGAGTGCGTTTGTGGCTAGAAGCGTCAGCGGGTCCGGAAGGTGCGAAAGCGGCACAGGTGCAGGGATATCGCGTTGCTGGCAAGAGCGGTACTGCGCGCAAGATTGTTGATCGTAAATACAGCACGAGTCGTTATCGCGGCTCCTTTGTGGGCTTTGCTCCGGTGTCGAATCCACAGATTGTGGTTGCGGTCACGATAGATGAGCCAAGCTCGGGGGTGTATTACGGCGGCCGTGTCGCTGCACCCGTTTATGCCAGTATCGTCGGCAGCACCTTGCGGATTTTGGGTGTTCAGCCTGACGCGCCTTTTGCCTCGACTGTTGCGGCGACGCAGGGGGCTACGCGATGATCCGTGCAGAACTACTCGCTAAAAATATATCGATCCCCGCGCTTGTTGAAAAGATCAGGGCAGCAGTTCAGTTTGGCGCACAGTTGCATATGGACTCTCGCGCTTTGAGGGCGGGCGATGTTTTTGTTGCATGTCCCGGCGTAGTTGGCGACGCACGAGCCTTCCTTGATGCCGCAATTCAAGCAGGTGCCGCCGCGATTGTGGTGCATGTTGAGAACGCAAAAGAATGGCAAGACCGGTCCGCGAGTATTCCAATTTTTGGCGTCGAGAACTTGAAGTCACGCGCCGGAGAATTTGCAGATCTTTGGTATGGGCAGCCGTCGAGTCAGCTTCGCGTGGTCGCGGTTACAGGTACGAATGGCAAAACAAGTTGTGTTCAGTGGTTGGCCCAAGCACTTCGGAGCGAGGGTGTCGCAGTTGGCGTCATCGGTACTTTGGGGGTGCATTACCCTGAAGGCTCGACCGCGAGCGGACAGCTAACCACGCCGGATGTGGTTTCCGTGCACCGTACGCTGGCTGAGATGCGCACACGCGGTGCTGCAATTGTGGCTCTTGAGGCTTCCTCAATCGGCTTAGATCAAGGTCGACTCGACGGTGTGCGCATCGCCCATGCCGCGTTTACGAATTTGTCGCGTGATCACCTGGATTACCACCTAACGATGCAGGCGTACGAGGCGGCCAAGCTCCGTTTGTTTGTGCATCCCGGTTTGCAGGGGGTCGTGCTTAATGTCGATGATCCAGTTGGGGTGAAATTAGCTCGAACCGTAGCAGTGCCGACTTTCACATTTAGCTTGTCGCGCCAGGCCGATTCAGCAAATCTCACGGCACGAGATCTCTCTACCAATCTGCGTGGTGCATCCTTTGTCTTATGCGAACGTACAGAGTGTGTCGAAGTACAGACACAGGTGCTGGGTGCGCACAATGTCGCAAATCTCCTTTGTGTCGCTGGTTTGTTGCGTCAACTTGGCTGGACTCTCTCTCGGATCGGCGTGGCCTTTGAGAAAATTAAACCAGTAAGTGGCCGACTACAACGGATTGAGCCAATTGTTTCGCATGCGCCAAGCCCAACGGTTGTGGTGGATTATGCCCACACACCGGACGCGTTAGAGCGCGTATTGCGCACTCTGCATATCGTTGCCCAAAGCCGTGGTGCAAAATTATGGTGCGTATTTGGGTGTGGCGGGAATCGTGATACCGGCAAGCGTTCGCTTATGGGCGCAGTGGCGCAAAAGCTAGCAGACCGTGTGGTTGTGACCAGTGATAACCCGCGTAATGAGACGCCTCAAGCAATTATTGCCGATATTATTTCGGGCTTGGCGAGCGGTGCAGCGAATGTGTTGATTGAGGCGGATCGGGCGCAGGCAATTCTGCATGCTGTGCTGAACGCTGAGCCCGAAGATATTGTGTTGCTTGCTGGCAAGGGTCATGAGGCCTATCAAGAAACGAAGGGTCTGCGAACCTTCTTCGATGATGGGCACTGGGCGCAGGCTGGCTTGGTATTGCGCCAGGAGTGCAGCGTTCAGACTGATTCCAGAAAACTGGAAGCGGGTGCCGTATTTTTAGCGCTACGTGGCGAAAATTTTGATGGACACGATTATCTTGAGCAAGTTGCTGCTGCCGGGGCAGTCGCGGCGTTTGTTGATCAGCCTGTTGCCGGGGTGGCGCTTCCACAAATAGCGTTGGGAGACACACGCGCAGCGCTACTGATACTTGGCCATGCATGGCGTAAGCAGTTTGCTGTGCCAATTATTGCGGTGACAGGTAGTAACGGTAAAACAACGACGAAGGAAATGATTGCGTCGGTTCTGGCCGCATGGGTGGGTGAGGCTAATCGCTTAGCGACGACAGGCAATTTGAACAATGAGTTGGGCGTGCCGTTGACATTGCTCAGACTTCGCGCACAACATCAAGTTGCTGTGATCGAGTTGGGAATGAATCATCCGGGTGAGATCGCAGTCTTGGGTGGCGTCACCCAACCAACGGTCGCTTTGGTCAACAATGCGCAGCGTGAACACCAGGAATTCATGGTGAGCGTCGAGGCTGTTGCCCTTGAGAACGCTGCCGTATTTGACGCGCTGATGCCTGGTGGCACTAAGGTCTATCCGGCGGACGATACATTCGCCTCTTTGTGGGCTGATTTGGCGGGCCAGCACGCATCTAGTACGTTTGGCTTAACCGCACCAGCTCGTATTTGGGCAAGTGATATTGAATCGGACGTATTGGGCTCTAGTTTCGTGTTGCACACACCTCTTGGGCAGGGCGAAGTGGTATTGCCTGTGCCTGGAATCCATAACGTACGTAACGCCCTCGCGGCAACAGCGTGTGCACTGGCGAGTGGCGCTCCATTGGCCGCTGTGATCCAAGGGTTACAGGGGTTTCGCGCCGCCAATGGCCGGATGCAACCGCATCGACTTAGCAATGGTCGTGTACTGATTGACGACACCTATAACGCGAATCCAGATTCAGTACGTGCCGCGATTGATGTCTTGGCAAGCTTGCCATCGCCTCGTGTCTTGGTGCTGGGTGATATGGGTGAGGTTGGAAACAACGGACCCGCCATGCACACGGAAGTGGGCGAGTATGCCCGCTCACGAGGTATCGACGTGCTGCTGACCTTGGGTCAGGCGACGCGCGACAGTGTCCAGGCGTTTGGTCCGGGAGCGCATCATTGTGAGTCGCCCGAGCAAGTGTGCGAGATGCTTGGCAACCTGGCCGTCGCTAGTTTGCTCGTAAAGGGTTCGCGGTTTATGCGCATGGAGCGCGTAGTGCGCGGGTATGAGGAAAAATATGGGACAACTCCCGAGGGGCTGGTGAAGCATGCTGTATGAGTTGTTCGGTTGGTTGGCAGATAACCACGTACGCGGTTTTGGTGTGTTTGAGTACATCACCTTGCGTGCGGTACTTGCGTGTGCGACGTCTTTGTTAATCGGTCTGATTGCGGGCCCTTGGGTTATCCGTAAGCTGACTGAATTAAAAATTGGTCAAGCTGTTCGTAGCTATGGCCCAGAGAGTCATCTCGTTAAAACTGGCACGCCAACGATGGGTGGCGCACTGATTTTGATCTCTATAGGGGTGAGTACTCTCCTTTGGGCAGACTGGAGTAATCGGTTTGTTTGGGTTGTATTGTTGGTGACCTTTGGCTTTGGTTGGATCGGCTGGGTAGATGACTACCGCAAAGTGGTGCATCGTGACCCTGAGGGCATGCCTGCTCGTCAAAAGTTTTTTTGGCAAGCGCTCATCGGACTGATTGCCGCCGTGTATCTGACCTTCGCAATTTCTGCACCAGGCACGAGTAACGTCTGGCCTTTGATGCGTGATTGGTTTAATAGTGGCTTTACTTTAGTACTGCCAACACGGACCGACTTAATCGTGCCATTTTTCAAAACGGTGAGCTATCCACTTGGGGTTTTTGGCTTTGTATGTTTGAGCTGGTTCGTCATTGTTGGAACAAGTAATGCAGTGAACCTGACCGATGGCTTGGATGGTCTAGCAATCATGCCAACTGTCATGGTTGGCTCTGCCTTGGGCGTATTTGCGTATGTAGTCGGTCGCGTCGATTACTCGCGCTACCTGCTCTTCCCCTACATTCCAGGCGCTGGCGAATTGATGGTCCTGTGTGCCGCACTCGCTGGTGCAGGGCTAGCCTTCCTTTGGTTTAACGCCCATCCTGCCCAGGTATTCATGGGTGATGTGGGTGCGCTAGCGTTGGGGGGTATGTTGGGGACGGTCGCCATTATTGTTCGTCAGGAAATTGTCTTGTTCATTATGGGCGGAGTATTTGTTGTTGAAACACTTTCTGTGATGCTGCAGGTTGCCTGGTTCAAATACACCAAGCGTAGGTATGGGACGGGACGTCGAATTCTTCGCATGGCTCCTTTGCATCATCATTTTGAGGTTGGTGGCTGGAAAGAGACACAAGTGGTGATTAGGTTCTGGATTATCAGCATGATGCTGGTACTTGTTGGTTTAGCTTCACTCAAAATTCGATGAACGATACGCTTAACGTTGTCACCTTCCCCTCCCGTGTCTTGATTGTCGGACTCGGTGAGACAGGCGTTGCTGCTGCCCGTTGGTGCGCGCGGCAGGGGGCGAACGTTCGTGTGGCGGATACTCGCGAAGTCCCCTCCGGTCTTGAGGCACTTCGTCAAGATCTCGATCCTACTTTGCTTGAGTTTCACCTGGGTTGTGATGTATTTGCTGAATCCTTGCTAGATGAAGTCGACGCGTTGGTGCTAAGCCCCGGTCTCGCGCCAGGGATGTCCCCTGTCCGCGAGCTACTTGACGCTGCGCAGTCGCGGTCGATTGAAATCATCGGTGAAATTGAATTGTTCGCACGTGCACTGGAACAACTAAAACAACAGACGGGTTACGCCCCTAAAGTGTTGGGTATCACCGGTACAAATGGCAAAACAACGGTGACGGCGCTCGCCCGCCACATGTTGACCGCCGCAGGAATAAAAGCGCGGGCTGCGGGCAACATTAGCCCGGCAGCACTACAGGCGTTGAGTGAGTGTCTCGATGCCAACGACTTACCTGATGTCTGGGTGCTTGAGTTATCGAGTTTTCAGCTCGAAACGACGCAAAGTTTGCGCTGCACGATGGCGACCGTATTGAATGTCACGCAGGATCATTTGGATTGGCATGGGACGATGGAGGCTTACGCGGCGGCGAAAGCGCGTATCTTCGGGATGTCCGACACCGTGCTCGTCAATCGAGATGATGGGTGCGTGATGCAAATGATTGAATCTTTAGGCGCCGTAAATGTTCGCAGCTTTGGCCGCGACGTACCGATGCTTGCCGGTGATGTTGGGATTGAGACTAATAACGGTGTAACTTGGCTGTGTATGAGTGAGCCCACCGAGTTTGACGATGACTTACCCGCACCGGTTAAGCGTAAGAAAAATGCGCCGGAGCCGCAGCGTCAGGCCGGTCGCATGGTGCGTATGATGCCCGCCGATGCGCTGGGTGTTAAAGGTACGCATAACGTTCTGAACTGCTTGGCTGCACTTTCGTTGGCTCGGGCGTGTGGCGCGGGGCTTGCGCCCATGTTGCGCGCTGCGACCGAATATGTTGGTGAGCCGCATCGGATGGAGTTCGTTCGTACGATCGGCGGTGTCGATTTCTTTAACGATAGTAAGGGAACGAACGTTGGTGCCACGGTTGCAGGCCTCGATGGGTTGGGACGCCGCTTTGTATTGATTGCTGGTGGCGTGGGCAAGGGGCAGGACTTTACGCCCCTAGGCCCAGTCATTACCAAACAGGCTCGCGCCGTAATTTTGATCGGACAGGATGCAAACCTGATCGCACAGGTGTTGAGTACGAATGACGTATCAATCGACTTCGCCGCCAATATGCAGGAGGCCGTCACGCGTGCTTTCGGCCACGCGAGCGAGGGTGATGCTGTGGTGTTATCGCCGGCGTGCGCCAGCTTCGACATGTTTAGAAACTATCCGCATCGTGGACAGGTATTCGCCGAAGCAGTAGCAGAGCTAGCTCTTGAGCAAGGGGAGGTGGTGTGAGCCTCTTTGCTGAGTTGACCTCGAGTGTGAATGCCGTCCCGCCTGGACGCACGACGATGCGCAATTATGATTTGACATTGATCGTTGCGACGGCGATCTTGGTCGGCATCGGCATTCTGATGGTCTATTCGGCTGCTATTGCGCTCGCTGACGGTCCTCGCGGACAAAACTTTAGCCGCTATTCGTTTGTGCTCCGGCAATCGGTTTTCGCTGTAATCGGTACGTTCTTAGCAACACTCGTGCTTACTGTGCCAATCGAATCGTGGCGCCGCACATCGCTTTGGTTTTTTGGGTTTAGTGTCTTGTTGCTAGTGTTGGTGCTCATCCCAGGGATTGGACGAAAAGCGAATAACGCTTGGCGCTGGCTACCCATCGGACCATTAACATTTCAGCCTTCTGAGATGATGAAGCTGGCAATCATCATCTTTACGGCGGACTACGTGATTCGCAAGCAGCAATTTATTCAAAGCTTGCGACGGGGTTTTCTTCCCATGGCCGTGATCTTAGGCATCGTTGCATTTTTGTTAATGCGCGAGCCAGATTTGGGTGCACTGGTTGTGGTCGTCTGTATTGCGCTTGGAATTTTGTTTGTTGGTGGGATCAATGCAGTGATATTTTCGGGGCTCGTTGGCGTCATTGTGTCTGGATTCGCCCTCACAATCTGGCTCACGCCTTGGCGGCTACAACGCGTCTTCGCCTACCTGAACCCGTGGAATCCAGACTATGCACAGTCTACGGCCTACCAACTGTCGCACTCATTAATGGCAATCGGTCGTGGCGAGTGGACGGGCGTCGGCCTTGGCGGCAGCGTAGAGAAATTACATTATTTACCCGAGGCGCATACTGACTTTATTGTTGCAGTAATAGGTGAGGAGCTTGGTTTTCTTGGCATATTGCTGGTCGTGACCTTGTTCTCGGTCATTATCTATCGCTGCTTTGAAATCGGCAGGCAAGCGATCGCGATGGAACGCGTATTTGGAGGCTTGGTTGCGCAGGGTGTCGGAATTTGGTTTGGGGTGCAGGCGTTTATCAATATAGGCGTTTGCCTTGGTCTATTACCCACCAAGGGCCTAACTCTGCCTCTAGTCAGTTATGGCGGTTCGGGCATCTTGATGAACTTGATCGCGATTGCAGTCGTGCTTCGAGTCGACTTTGAGAATCGTAATTTAATGCGGGGAGGAAGAGCATGAGTTCGACCTCTCCCGTGGTTCTTATCATGGCAGGCGGAACCGGCGGACACATTATGCCGGGTCTGGCGGTTGCTGATGTTTTGCGTGACCGTGGCTGGACAGTGCGTTGGTTAGGGCACCCAGAAAAGATGGAGGGCAAACTGGTTCCCGCCCGTGGTTATGAACTTTGTCCCTTGCGTTTTGCTGGGCTACGGGGCAAGGGTTTCGTCGATCAACTTAAAGCACCATTCCGATTCATGCGTGCACTGGTTCAAGCGTGGGGGCACTTCACACGCATCAAGCCCAACGTAGTCCTAGGTATGGGTGGCTACGTTGCATTCCCTGGCGGCGTTGTCAGTGCTTTGCGCGCAAAGCCGTTGGTGCTGCACGAACAAAATGCAATTGCTGGCATGACGAATCGCTATCTGTCGCACCTCGCTCGGCGTGTCTTAAGCGGCTTTCCGGGAGCGATTCCCGGTGCTGAGGTGGTCGGTAACCCAGTACGCAAAGAAGTTGTGCGCCTTCCAGATCCTAGTGAAAGATACGGCCAGCGCAGTGGTCCATTGCGGGTATTGGTCGTGGGTGGCAGCCTTGGTGCAACCGCGTTAAACACAGTCCTACCTCAGGCATTTGCTCAAATGCAACCGCAGGCGCAACCCATCGTGACTCATCAGGCAGGTGCGCAGCATATCGAGGCGTTGGAGCGTGCCTATGCCGATGCGGGAGTGCAGGCTCAATGTGTTGCGTTTATTGACGATATGGCGACTGCGTTAGGTCAAACCGATCTGCTGATTTGTCGGGCTGGTGCGATGACTGTCGCTGAGGTATCCGCAGCAGGTGTTGCCGCTCTTTTTGTGCCATTCCCGTTTGCTGTCGATGACCATCAGACCGCGAATGCAAAATTTTTGACTGATGCGGGAGCAGGCTGGGTGTTGCAACAAAAAGATATGACCGCAGAGGGTGTCGCGCAATGGTTATCACTTCGCACACGTGATGAGTTGAATGCTGTAGCGCAACGCGCACGCGCACACGCTCAACCCCACGCCGCGCAGCGGATTGCAGATATTTGCGAAGAATTGGCCGGAGGCAAAGCATGAAACATCGTCTTCAGCATATTCATTTTGTCGGAATCGGTGGTTCTGGCATGAGTGGAATCGCAGAAGTGTTGCTGAACTTAGGCTATCGAATTTCAGGGTCGGATCTCGCGCATTCGTCTGTTACGCAACGACTGCAGACGCTCGGTGCGACGATTGCGCTTGGTCATCAGAAGGAGAATGTCCTCGGAGCAGATGCGATCGTGACCTCGACTGCTGTGGCAAATAACAATCCGGAGGTGATCGCTGCGCGTGAAGCTCGGATTCCCGTCGTTCCGCGCGCTGTCATGCTTGCAGAATTGATGCGTCTCAAGCGCGGGATCGCAGTGGCCGGTACACACGGAAAAACGACAACGACGAGTTTGGTCGCGAGCGTGCTGGCGTCTGGTGGGTTAGACCCCACCTTCGTAATTGGTGGCCGTTTGAACTCTGCAGGCGCTAATGCTGGCTTGGGCGCAGGTGACTATATTGTTGTCGAGGCAGATGAGTCGGACGCTTCCTTCTTGAACCTACTGCCTGTGATGGCCATCATTACGAATATTGATGCCGATCATATGGATACATACGGGCACGATATTGCGAAACTCAAGAGTGCGTTTGTCGAATTCACGCAGCGTTTGCCATTCTATGGAAGTGCAATTGTTTGTTCGGATGACCCCAATGTACGCGACATCATTCCCTTTGTATCAAGACCGCTTATTACCTATGGTTTAAATGCAGAAGCACAGTTTCGGGCCACTAACGTACGTGCAACCGGCACGCGCATGCAGTTTGATGTCTTACGAACTACGCGACAAGGCACGATGCCCTTGTTGTCGATAGATTTGAGTTTGCCAGGCAAACATAACGTATTGAATGCGTTGGCTACGATCGCTGTCGCGACTGAGCTCGGGGTGGATGACCTTGCAATTGCGAAAGGCCTGTCAGAATTCCGAGGAGTGGGCCGGCGCTTCACCCAAGTTGGTGATTTTGCCGCATCAAAAGGCGGCACCTTCAGCGTGATTGATGACTATGGTCACCATCCGGTTGAAATGGCTGCGACGTTAGCTGCGGCACGCGGTGCGTGGCCGCAGCGCCGCATCGTCTTGGCCTTTCAGCCTCACCGCTACACGCGGACGCGCGATTGCTTTGAAGATTTTGTCAAAGTCCTGAGCTCGGCGGACGCTGTGTTGCTTACCGAGGTATACGCCGCGGGCGAGCCTGCCTTGGTTGCTGCAGATGGGAGAGCGCTCGCACGCGGTGTTCGCGTGGCCGGTAAGGTCGAGCCTGTATTCGTCGAAGACGTTTCTGCCATGCCAGAAGCAATCAAAAATTTTGCGCAAGATGGTGATGTCGTGATCGTTATGGGTGCGGGATCCATCAGCAAAGTACCGGATCAACTTGGGGGGTTGCGATGACTTATCCAATGGGTCGTGTGGGAGTCCTTTACGGTGGTAAGTCGGCTGAGCGCGAGGTCTCGATCATGTCTGGCACCGGCGTGCATGCAGCGCTTGTGAGTCAGGGAGTGGATGCACACTTGTTTGATACGGGCATACATAGTTTGAGCGAACTGGCAGACGCAAAGTTTGATCGCGTCTTTATCGCGCTCCACGGTCGCTTTGGTGAAGATGGAACGATACAGGGTGCGTTGGAGCTATTGGGGATTCCTTATACCGGTAGCGGTCCGATGGCATCCAGTCTTGCAATGGACAAGATTATGACCAAGCGAATCTGGATCGAGGCTGATTTGCCTACGCCAGGTTACGCAGCTTTGCTTGATGAGCAAAGTGTGAAGAGCGCCGTTGATCGTTTAGGTCTACCTCTGATGATGAAACCACCGCATGAGGGTTCGACGCTCGGTATCGTCAAGGCGGTGCAGGCAAGCGATGCGGTTGGCGCCTACCGTCATGCCGCTCAGTATGACGATGTCGTGTTAGCGGAGCAGTTTATTTCTGGTCGCGAGTTAACGGTAGCGATTCTGGGCGGCGGCGACTCCGCGCGCGCCTTACCGCTCATTGAGATTGTGGCGCCAGACGGTAATTACGATTACCAAAATAAATATTTTTCTGATGACACACGCTACTTGTGTCCCGCGCCGATCGAACCGGCCCTTGCTGCACACATTGCTCAAATTAGCGTTCAGGCTTATCGGGCGCTTGGGTGTGAAGGGTGGGGGCGTGCAGATGTCATCCTCGATGCGGCGGGCAAAGCGTGGCTAATCGAGATGAATACGTCCCCTGGCATGACAGGACACTCGCTCGTGCCGATGGCAGCTAAAGCAGTTGGAATGGATTATCCCAGTTTGTGTATGCATATCTTGAGTGAGGCCCGCTGCAAAGTGGGTCGTCTCAAGCAAGAGTAACGGAGCCAGTTGTGTGGAACGAAGCTCGTACGATCAATCGCCTTGCCAACACCTTCATGGTGTTGGCTGTGCTAGCTATGCTTGCGGGTGGTGTGTACTGGCTGATTCAACGGCCGATTTTCGCGTTGACGGCGATCGAGATCGAGCCAGCTCCGAACAGTACGTTGAAGTACGTTACGCCAGAGAACCTTCAGTCAACTGTCGCCGGAAATCTGATTGGCAATTTTTTTACAATCAATTTGCTCGAGACACAAAGTGTCTTCGAAGAGGCTCCGTGGGTGCGCTCTGCGACGGTTCGTCGAATCTGGCCCAACATGTTGCGGGTCTCCATCGAAGAGCAACAGCCGTTGGCTTTGTGGAACGACAACCAAATGATCAACACTTGGGGGCAAGCGTTTACCGCGAATCAGGGCGAGTTAGACGACGATACGCAGTTACCTCAGTTCGAAGGGCCAGAAGGTCAAGAGCTACTCGTCGTAAATCGCTACGCCGAAATGACGAGCTGGTTTGCTCCGTTGGGCCTAGATGTCCGCAAGCTGTCCTTAAGCGATCGACTGGCATGGGAGGCGACACTGTCAAACGACATGACGCTTGCCCTAGGACGAGACCCAGGTGCCGACGCCCCGAACACGCAGGCCGGCATACCGGGCGCTTTGCCATTTGCCGCGCGCATTCGTCGTTTTGTACAAGCCTGGCCGGAGGCCAGTCAGAAAACGGGTGGTCGTGCGGTGACGCACGTCGACCTTCGTTACCCCAACGGCTTTGCATTAACGCTAGCTGCATTGCCAGAACCCACTCAACCTCAAAAGAAACGATAACGCCATGACCCGTGACATCAAGGATCTAATCGTCGCCCTCGACATCGGCACCAGCAAGGTCGTTGCTGTGGTCGCCGAGATTTTGCCGGAGGGCCGTTTTGAAGTGCTCGGTCTCGGCCAGCACGAGTCGCGCGGCATGCGTAAAGGTGTCGTTGTCAACATCGAAACGACGGTCAACTCAATCCAGCGTGCGTTGGAAGAGGCCGAACTAATGGCCGACTGCAAGATCCGTGACGTGTATACCGGAATCGCTGGTAGCCATATCCGCAGTTTCAATTCGAGCGGTATGGTGGCAGTTAAAGATAAAGAAGTGACGGCGACGGATGTTGCCCGTGTCATTGAAACGGCAAAGGCCGTCAATATTCCAACCGACCAACAGGTCTTGCATGTATTGACGCAAGAGTTCATTGTTGATGGGCAAGAAGATATCCGCGAACCGATTGGTATGAGCGGCTTGCGTTTGGAAGTGAAGGTACACATTGTGACTGGCGCAGTGAGTGCTGCCCAGAATATCGTCAAGTGTGTGCGTCGTTGTGGGCTAGAGGTTCAAGATTTGATTCTGCAGCCTCTGGCCTCGAGCTTGGCGTGTTTAACCGCCGATGAGAAAGAGCTTGGAGTGGTCTTGGTGGATATCGGTGGCGGAACCACGGATGTGGCGATCTATACCGGCGGAGCGATCCGGCATACGGCCGTTTTGCCTATCGCAGGTGATCAGATCACAAGCGACATCGCGCAAATGCTCCGTACCCCGACACCTGATGCAGAGGACATCAAGTTGCGGTTTGGTATTGCTAAACAAGTGTTGGCGGATCCCGACGAGACGGTTGAAGTGCCCGGCTTGGGTGATCGAGGCCCGAGGCTCGTTAAGCGACAGGCGCTAGGGGCTGTCATTGAACCGCGGGCAGAGGAACTCTTTGGTTTGGTGCAGCAAGTGATTCGTGAGTCGGGCTATGAGGACTTGCTGTCTTCCGGTGTGGTGTTGACAGGAGGGACCTCGATGCTGCCAGGCATGGTCGAGCTAGCAGAAGACGTGTTCTTGAAGCCTGTGCGAGTTGCGGTGCCGGATTACGACGGAAGCTTGGCCGATGTGATGCGTAATCCGCGTTTCTCGACCGTGATGGGTTTGTTAGGTGAGGCGCGTATGCAGAGATTGCGTGGTCGTAAGGTCACGCAGCAGGCAGGGAGCTTCAAGGCGATTTTGGCACGTATGAAAGAGTGGTTCATGCATTGATTTTGGAGCCTTCGGGCACCGAAAGGATTGGGCATATTTGATGTTGGCCCAGTCTGTTGGAGAGACGTTTCAAACCCGGCGCGGACGCAGTCGGCGGCGAGTTTGAAGCGATTTCTAAAAAGTAGTTTGGGGATTTTAGAAACGTTTACTTATTTAGACTTGAGGGAGTCAATCATGATGTTTGAAATGTTAGATAACGCAAATAAAGGCACGGTCATCAAGGTGGTCGGTGTCGGTGGTGCAGGCGGAAACGCTGTGGCCCATATGATTAAGTCTGGCGTACAAGGTGTGGATTTCATTTGCTGCAACACCGATGCGCAAGCGTTGGCCGCAACGAATGCACCGGTGCAAATTCGTCTGGGCCGTACAGGCTTAGGCGCAGGTGCTAAGCCTGATCAAGGCCGTGCTGCAGCTGAACTGGCGCGCGAAGAAATTCGCTCGGCGTTAAGCGGAGCCAATATGGTCTTCATTACAGCCGGTATGGGTGGCGGTACGGGAACAGGTGCGGGTCCTGTAGTTGCCGAGGTTGCCAAAGAGTTGGGCATTCTGACCGTTGGTGTAGTCACCAAACCCTTCTCTTTCGAAGGCCATAAGCGGATGAAGATGTCCGAAGAAGGTATTTCCGAGTTGTCCAAATATGTGCATTCGTTGATCGTGGTCCTCAACGAGAACCTCTATGACTTGATGGACGAGGATGCAACGCAGTCAGATTGTTTCAAGGCAGCGGACGATGTATTGCACAATGCTTGCGCTGGCATCGCTGAGATCATCAACGTTGAAGGTAACGTGAACGTCGACTTTGAAGACGTGAAGACGATTATGGGCGAACAGGGTCAGGCGATGTTGGGAACAGCCGTTGCGTCTGGACCAGATCGCGCAAAACTTGCTGCAGAGCAAGCCGTTGCATGTCCGTTACTCGAAGGTGTCGATTTGAATGGCGCACGCGGTGTGTTGGTGAACATCACCGCCAGCTCCACGCTCAAGATGAGAGAAACTCGGGCCATCATGGATCACATCAGTGGCTTTGCTTCGCCAGAGGCGACAGTCATTTTTGGTACGGCCTACGATGATTCGATGGGAGACAACTTGCGTGTGACGGTTGTGGCAACGGGCTTGGGTCGTGCGCAAAGTCGCCCGCACATAGTGCCGGGGGTGGAAACGTTTGAAGTCCAGCGCACAGGCACGGACAATATGCCGGTTGGTGGTCAGCAGCAGGACTTTGCCGTCCCATCGGTATTGCGTAACCCGCGTACTCAAGCCTCGGCCCAGGTTCGCGCATTGGAAACTGCGGGGATGGAGCATTACGACATCCCTGCGTTTCTGCGTCGCCAAGCCGATTAAGTAGTATCGATTGCTCCCTTTGCCGGCGCCCTAGTTGGGCGTTGGCATCACGCACGGGCCCTCCCCAGGCTCGGGCGTGGTTTTGGCTGAGTATTCGAGGAGGGATTTTGCGCATTGTGCGGTGCAATGTCCGTGAAAAAAAAGTACAATTCATTAAGATTTCAAGAGACTAGCCTGCTTATATGTTTCGCCAGCGCACGATCAAACAGCTCGTAAAAACCACTGGCGTTGGCCTTCATTCCGGCCGACGGGTTGAATTGACCCTGCGTCCAGCGGCGCCTAACACGGGTATTGTGTTTCACCGCATCGATTTACCGGAAGTCGTGGACTTACCTGCTCAAGCGGGCATGGTGAAAGACACACGCATGGCTTCCGTTCTTGGGCAGGGTGCAGCGCGCGTATCGACGGTCGAGCACTTGATGTCTGCGTTAGCCGGCTTAGGAATCGACAATCTGCATGTCGATCTGACCGCCGAAGAAGTCCCCATCATGGATGGCAGCGCAGCGACTTTTGTATATCTCTTGCGCTCAGCCGGTATTGAAGAGCAGGCTGTACCCAAGCAGTTTTTAAGGGTGCTCAAACCTGTGGAGATTCGCGAAGGCGAAGGAGATCAAGCGAAATGGGCGCGTCTGGAGCCGCATGAAGGGTTCTCCCTCGCGTTCTCGATCGACTTTCAGCATCCCGCAATCGACTCAACGGCGAGCTTCGCCGAGATTGATTTTGCGACGCACTCATATGTGAAAGAAATTGCTCGTGCTCGAACCTTTGGTTTTGTAAACGAAGTCGAAGCTTTGCGCTCCGCGGGCTTGGCGCGTGGTGGCAGTCTCGACAATGCAATTGTGATGGACGAGTATCGCGTCTTGAATGTCGACGGGCTTCGTTATGACGACGAGTTCGTCAAGCATAAAATCCTAGATGCGGTCGGTGACTTGTATCTAATCGGGAAGCCACTTGTTGCACGTTATGTGGCGTGTAAATCCGGGCATGCAATTAATAATCAACTTGTTCGGGCCTTGTTGGCTCAGCAAGATGCTTGGGAGTTGGTTACTTACTCTTCGGTATCAGAGGCGCCTGCGGCGTTTCGACAAGAGTGGAAGCTGGCTTAACCTCCGGTTGATTCGGCTGATGATGAGCTAGCAATCTAGCCACCGCATCAGCGAGTGGGCCCGGTCTTAGATTTTTATTCAATTCTTCAAACGCTTGCAGGTCTTTTTGATCCAACGCACGGGCTTCTTTTTCTGGTTTTTTGATTTCAGGTAGCCCCAGCCCTCCTTGAACGCGTAGTTTGATCTCATTTACGTTCCAGCCAGCCGATTGCAAGTGAGCAGTCACTCTCGGTGCAATTTGGCGGAACTTTGCGGCGAAGGCGGCACTCGAAACCATGAGTGTCAAGCAGTGCGGCTCGAGTTTGATCACTTCAAATGCGCCTCGCATTGCGGGAGGAATCGCTTCTCTGATTGCCGCTCGAAGTTTTAGGTGCGCTTGCGCAGTTGCGAGAACGCTCGCTGCTTGAGAGTCATGGCCCAACCAGCCGATCAAATGAGCGCTTCCTGAAGGGGATGCAGAGCGCGTCTTGCGGGGTGGTGGACTTGCCATAAGTTAAGGAAGTTAATGAAGTTAATAATTATGCCGTCTCGACAAGGGCAGTATGCACCAATTACGCTGAGCGTAAGTAGATTGGTGGTGCTTGTTGCCCTCTTGCTGGTTGCTGCAATGATCGCAGGCGCAGTTTTGCAGCGCCTGGTCTGGAAGTTACAGCCGGAGACCCAGCCATCCGCACTCGTAGTGGCAGCGATGGCGCCTAGCCCGTCGGCGAGTGTTGCGGCGGATAACCAGACGGTACACCTACTGGCAACAAAGGTGGGTGAGTTACAAGCGACCATCAAGCGTCTGGACGGCCTGGGGCGGCGGGTCGCCAAGGTAGCAGGTTTGCCCGACGGTGATGTGAGTGTTGCCTCTGAGACGCCTGAGGCGGCAGTTGTGTTGGACGATTTGTGGGTTCCATTGCCACCGGGGCCGCACGTGCGTCCATTGTCAGAGCTTGAGAGCCAAATTAACGCTGTGCAAGCGCGGTTGACGCGTCAAAGTGACTATTTCTCGATGCTTGATCTGGCTGTCACCGAGCGCGCGGCCACGGTCGCGCGTCTGCCAACGGCCATGCCAATTGAGTCTTATCCCTATTTAAGCTCGTCTTACGGGTGGCGACGCAATCCGTTTAACGGACAAATGAGTATGCACGAGGGCTTGGACTTTAGCGCACCTGAGGGCACCCCGATCCGTGCAGCATCGGGTGGCGTTGTTCGCACGGTGGCGCAGCATCGTGGTTTTGGAAATATGGTTGAAATTGATCATGGAGAAGGCTTGATCACCCGCTATGCGCATGCCAAGGTCGTTCTGGTGAAAGAGGGCCAGCTTGTCACGCGTGGACAGTTGATCGCGCGAGTTGGCTCAACGGGGCTATCGACGGGGCCACATCTGCACTTCGAGGTCAGACAAGACGATCGTCCTCTTGATCCGCGGGTATTTCTAGCGGGGCAGCCGATGGTTGCTGAGCAATCACTAGCCCAGCCAGTGTCGGTCGGAACCTCCGGTGTTACATGGCGACCACGCCTGCGTTAAACTGACTACCTTACCGCCAGTCTTTTTTGGTGTTTTGCTAATATTTTCTTAGTTTAGTTTGTGTGCTTGTCACGCAAAATTGCCCGGGTCTCATACGCATGCTTTCTCTGCTTAAAAAAATATTCGGTACACGAAATGATCGCTTGCTGAAGCAATTGCGCCGCCAGGCCAATCAGATCAGTGCGCTTGAACCTCAGATGCAGGGCTTATCTGATGCGGAGTTGCGGGCGAAAACAGATGACTTTCGATCACGGATTGAAGCAGGTAGCACGTTAGACTCGATACTACCCGAGGCCTTTGCTGTCGTGCGGGAGGCCGGTGTGCGTGTCTTTGGGATGCGTCACTTCGATGTGCAGTTAATTGGCGGCATGGTTTTACACTCGGGCAAGATCGCTGAAATGCGGACAGGCGAAGGTAAGACGCTGATGGCAACCTTGCCCGTCTATTTGAATGCTCTAGGTGGACGTGGCGTGCATGTGGTCACCGTCAACGACTATTTGGCCAGGCGGGATGCGCAATGGATGGGCCGGCTCTATAACTTCTTGGGTCTGACAGTTGGTGTGGTAGTGCCTCAACAGACTAACGAAGAAAAAATTGCAGCCTACCGTGCTGATATCACTTACGGCACGAATAATGAATTTGGATTTGATTATCTGCGAGACAACATGGAGTACCGTGTCGAAGATCGACGCCAGCGCTCGCTTGTCTACGCAATCGTCGATGAGGTGGATTCGATCCTGATCGATGAGGCCCGTACGCCTTTGATTATTTCTGGTCAGGCAGAGGATCACACGGAACTATACGTTCGCATGAACGCAGTGCCACCGTTGCTTACTCGCATGGCCACGGAGCCGAAGCCTCAAGAGCCAGAACCAGAGGGACATTACTGGGTCGATGAAAAAAACCACCAGGTGTTTTTGTCCGAGTCGGGGCACGAGCAAGCGGAAGGTATTCTGACACGCCTCGGGTTGTTGCCGGAGGGCCAGTCACTGTATGAGCCACGTAATATTAGTTTGATGCACCATTTGATGGCATCGTTGCGCGCACACAATTTATTCCATCGTGATCAACATTATGTTGTGCAAGAAGGCGAAGTTGTTATCGTTGATGAGTTCACGGGTCGTTTGATGGTCGGACGTCGTTGGTCTGATGGCTTGCATCAGGCCGTCGAGGCAAAAGAAGGTGCGAAGATTCAGCTTGAGAACCAGACGCTTGCTTCAATTACCTTCCAGAACTTCTTCCGGATGTACGAAAAGCTGTCGGGTATGACCGGAACGGCCGATACAGAAGCTTATGAGTTCCAAGAAATTTACAGTCTCGAAACAGTGATTGTGCCCACGAATCGTCCAATGGTGCGCGCCGATCAAAATGATCAAATCTTTAAAACCGCATTAGAAAAGTTCAAGGCGATTGAGGCAGACATACGCGACTGCCAAGAGCGCGGGCAACCGGTCTTGGTAGGAACGACGAGTATCGAAAACTCGGAATTGCTGTCGGGTATGTTGACGGCATCCGGTCTGCGGCATGAAGTGCTCAACGCTAAGCAACACGCACGCGAAGCTGAGATCGTCGCGCAGGCGGGCAAGCCCGGAAACATTACGATTGCGACGAACATGGCGGGTCGTGGCACTGACATCGTGTTGGGCGGTAGCATTGAAAAGCTGATTGAAACAGTACGCGCCAACGAGTCTCTGTCAGACGCCGATAAGCAATTACAGGTTGATGCGATCCGTCAGGAGTGGCAACCGCTGAACGATAGCGTTAAAGCCGCTGGTGGTCTGCGCATCATAGGTACCGAGCGTCACGAATCGCGCCGGATTGATAATCAGCTCCGTGGTCGTGCTGGACGACAAGGCGACCCAGGCTCGTCGCGTTTCTATTTGTCGCTAGAAGATCCGCTGATGCGTATTTTTGCTGGCGATCGCGTGCGCGCAATTATGGAGCGATTGAAGTTGCCGGAAGGCGAGCCGATCGAAGCCGGTATGGTGTCTCGTTCAATCGAGACAGCCCAACGAAAAGTTGAAGGTCGTAACTTTGATGTGCGTAAGCAACTGCTCGAATACGACGATGTTGCCAATGATCAGCGCAAAGTGCTGTATGCGCAGCGCAACGAAGTGCTCGAGGCGCAAGCAATCACCGAGACAGTTGATAATCTACGTGATGGCACGTTTACTGATTTGGTGACAAAGCATGTACCCCCAGGTTCAGTCGAAGAGCAGTGGGATATCAATGCCTTACAGATGGCGCTCGAAGCTGACTGGCAAATTGCATTGCCAATCGCGCAGATGGTCCAAGATACCAAGAGCATTAATGATGAAGACGTCTTGGAAAAAGTCCTTGAGGCTGCACGTTTAGCCTACCGTCAGAAAGTTGACACGGTGGGTGCTGAGTCTTGGGCGGGTTTTGAGCGGTCAGTCATGCTGCAGGTGATTGATACGCAGTGGCGTGAGCACCTGTCGGCGCTGGATCACTTGCGTCAAGGTATTCACCTGCGTGGTTATGCGCAAAAGAATCCTAAGCAGGAATACAAGCGCGAAGCCTTCGAGTTGTTCTCTAACATGTTGGATCGAATCCGTGATGATGTCATTCGCTTACTAATGACGGTACGGATTCAGACACAAGAAGAAATCCAACAGGCAGAGCAAGAGGCGGCCCAAGCCGTGCAAATGCAGAATGTGCAATACCAGCACACTGAGTATCAAGAGGCTGAGCAGCTAGCGCAACAGGCTGCAGCACCGGCTTCGGACCACCCAGGGACTGTCCGAAACATTCTTCCCAAGGTTGGGCGCAACGACGCATGTCCTTGCGGTAGTGGTAAGAAATACAAACACTGCCACGGGCAGCTTAAATAACGCGATGTTAGCTAGGGTGAATCCAGACAATGCAACATGACTTGACACGCAGCACCCTAGCAATTTTCTTTATCGTCGGTTTACTCGCACTCTCGCTTTGGGTGCTTAGTCCCTTCCTTGCTGCAACGGTTTGGGCCACGATGGTTGTTGTGGCTACTTGGCCTTGGCTCATTGCACTCGAGCGGCTTTTTGGTGGACGTCGTACCCCTGCCGTTGCCGTCATGTCAATTGGAATGCTGCTTCTGCTGGTTGGCCCACTTTGGTGGGCCATTACGACAATCGCGGATCGTTCTGAACAACTGACTTCGTTCTGGAAGACGTTGATGGACAATGGAATACCTCCCCCGCCTGATTGGGTAGAGGCTATTCCTTATGTTGGTGAAAAAATTGCAACGGCTTGGCAGGGTTTCATTGATGGGGGAGCTTCGGGCGCACTTGACCACATTACGCCCTATGCAAGCTCGACTGGAAAGTGGTTGCTGTCGCAATTTGGTGGTTTGGGCGGAATGCTGATTCAGTTTCTGTTGGTAGTTGTTATTGCTACGATCTTGTATGCCTCGGGTGAGGCTGGTGCAGCGATGGCGCGAGGTTTTGGTAAGCGTTTGGCTGGCGAGAGAGGCGAAGACGCGATTGTCTTGGCCGGTCAGGCGATTCGCGCGGTGGCGTTGGGAGTAGGCGTGACCGCTCTCGTCCAGACTGTGCTTGGCGGGTTGGGGCTTGTGATCGCGGGAGTGCCCTTTGCTGCAGTCTTGTCGGCAGCGATGTTGATGCTTTGTATCGCCCAGGCGGGTCCTAGTCTTGTGTTGTTTCCTGCAGTCGCCTGGATGTACTGGGAAGGGAACATGGGCTGGGCTACATTTTTGTTAGTCTGGAGCTTGGTTGTGGTGAGTCTGGATAATTTTCTGCGACCGATGTTGATCAAGCGAGGAGCAGATCTCCCCTTGTTATTGATTTTTGCAGGGGTGATTGGCGGCTTGATTGGGTTTGGTTTGATTGGGATTTTCGTTGGTCCCGTGGCTCTTGCTGTCACATACACACTGATGCGGGCATGGATGGCCGAACCGTCTCCGCAGGAGACTCGGGACTAAACTCACTGCACGTAATCCAGCGGCAGTGCAGTGGTGCACTTGATGGTCTCCATCGCAAAGGCTGAGCTCACATCTAAGAGGTCAACAGAGCGAATCAGTCTTTTGTAGACGCTGTCATAGCGATCGATATCTGGCACGACAATTTTTAGCAAATAGTCGGCATCGCCACTCAAGCGATAGATTTCAACAATTTCTGGGATGCTCGTTGCGCCGTCGACAAAACGTTGCATCCACTGTTCGTTATGTTGGCTAGTTCGGATCGTCACAAATGTCGTGAGCCCGAGGTTTAGCTTGCGCGCATCACAAATCGCGACTTGCTTTTGAATGACACCCTCAGCTTGCAGTTTTTGGATGCGTCTCCAGCAAGGCGTAGGAGTTAGGTTCACCGCCGCGGCCAAGTCGGCGAGAGACAAACTCGCATCTT
Organism: Zwartia hollandica; assembly: GCF_019923725.1. Classification (GTDB taxonomy): domain Bacteria; phylum Pseudomonadota; class Gammaproteobacteria; order Burkholderiales; family Burkholderiaceae_B; genus Zwartia; species Zwartia hollandica. Next base: position 699,138 of record NZ_JAHXRI010000010.1, on the reverse strand, counting down.
CTTGCATTAAACGCAGTATTTCCCTGTCTTTTTTATCTATTTGCATTTTTAATCTTATTTTTTTATTAAATTAAGAAAAATTTTCTAATTAAATAATAAAAACAACAAAATTAGCAAATTATTTCTTAAGAAGGCTATTTATCATATTGCCATGTCTAGTCTCCTCCCTCAGCTGCGTGCTGACCGGCAAGTCAACCTGGAATTAACCCCGGAAGCTGACTTGCCGATTTCTTTCCTTGATCGCGTAGTGCCTGGGTTGTCGGCGGACCTCGAGGCCGCTTGTTTGAGTGAGCCTGATCTCGTTCCTTACCGAATGCGACAAGCGATAGGCCAGCAGCTTGAACGAAGGGCGGCGGTAGACCTTTGTGCGGCAGTTCTAGCGCTCCCCAGATCGACGCAGAGTTACACGCGTCACATATTGCATGCAGATCCTTTGGGGCGCTTCACTGCAGTGGGTCTTGTGTGGGGCTCCAAGCAATGTAGTCCGATTCATGCACACTACGCTTGGTGCGCTTACCGTATTTTGGCTGGCGAGTTAACGGAAGGCTTTTATCAGTGGGATAGCTCGCAACGGCATGCCTACTTGATCAGTCAATTCACTCGCGAGCCAGGCTATAGCGCTTGCGGGCACGCTGGGCTTGAGTTTATTCATCGTTTGGGCAATCAGGCTGCAGAACCTGCTGTGTCGATACACGTCTATGGCATGGATGTAGGTCGTATCGGCACCCACGTCAATCGCGTGTTGGCTTCCGCGCAAACATTGAATTAAGCCTGACTCGGCTAGATCAAAAACAACGTCGCTAAGCCTAAAAAGATAAAGAAGCCTAAGGAGTCTGTGGCAAAAGTTAGCAGTACAGACGAGCCCATGGCGGGATCTTTACCTAAACGCGCTCGCACCACCGGCACCAGGACCCCGATACTGGCACCTACAAGCATATTGCAGATCATGGCACCCATCATGACGAGTGCGATTGAAACCGAATGTGAAATAAGCCAAGCAAAGACCGCAGCAATGGTGCTACCCAGCAGTCCCACTAAAAAGGTGACCAGCATCTCGCGCTTGACCAAAGGCCAAACATTTTTCGGTGTGATACGACCAACAGCAAGAGCACGGATGATCAAAGTCATTGTTTGATTGCCGGAGTTCCCGCCAATACCGGCCACAATCGACATTAAAAATGCCAGTACAACGATCGTGCTGACGGTAGCCTCAAACAGCGAGGCCACAAAAGAGGCAGTCGCTGCGGTACATAAATTCAGGATAAGCCAGGGCGCTCGGTTACGCAGTGCCATGGTGACTGGCGCAAAAATATCTTCCTCTTGCATACCAGCGCGAGACAGCGCTTGTTCGTCCGAGTCTTCTCGGATCACGTCCACCACTTCGGCGATTGTCACGCGGCCAACGAGACGCCCTAGGTCGTCGACAACAGGTGCCGAGACCAGATCGTAGCGTTCGAACGCACCAGCGGCGTCGGAGTCGGAATCCAGGGGGCTGAGCGACAGGTATTCCGTACTCATTACCTGACTGACATCAACTTCGGGCTCGTTGACGAGGAGTGCAGATAGGGTGAGCGTACCCAACAGTTTGTCCGAGCGATTTACAACAAAAATCTGGTCAGTATGGTCAGGTAGTTCGGGTAGGCGTCTGAGATAGCGCAGCACTACTTCAAGAGTGACGTCTTCACGGACGCGCACCATCTCGAAGTCCATGATGCCACCCACGCTATCTTCTGGGTAACCCATGGCTTCAATCAAACGTGCCCGCTCTTCGATCGTCAGACCCTTTTGTACTTCCGCCACCACGTCGGCGGGTAAGTCGGGCGCTAGGTCCGCGAGTTCATCGGCATCCATGTTGCCGGTCGCCGCGACGAGATCTTTACGATCCATCGCTTCGATGAGCGACTCACGTACCCAGTCATCGACCTCAAGCAAAACGTCCGCATCATGTTCGGCGCTCACCAACCGCCAAATCATTTGGCGCTCTAGGTTGGGAACAGAGCTTAAGATGAAAGCGATGTCCGCCGGGTGTAGGTCGTTGACCAGCGCAGTGAGCTCTGCATCGTGCTGCCGTTGCAGTAAGCCTTCGACTAAATTAGCGCGCTGATCGTTTTCCTCTTGACGGTGGACGAGGTTTTCAACGAGTTCATGGCGTTGCAATAGCTCTTGCACTTTCGCGAGTGCGAGCTGAGCGTCCTCGGGGTCAAGTCGCCGAGCAGTGACGGGCACGTCAGGAGTTATTTGCGTCATGGGGAGCCCGTGCCAACGAGGGGGTCAATAACTGCGTGTGGCTCAAGCTATGCCGACTCAGGTCACGATTTTGACCAATGCATAGCCGCCGCATGCGAGCAGTATAAACAAGATCGCACCCAGTGCCATGACACGGGGTCCGGCTTGGCGCATTTTGGCAAAGCGCGTCTCGATTCCGAGCGCTGTCATGGCCATGGTCAGAACGAAAATATCGAGCGCGCGGAGTACTTCCAGAACATTCTGGGGGATGACCCCTGCGGAATGGATCAACGCAAGCACCAGAAAGCCGATAGCGAACCATGGGATGGGTAGACTCGGTTTCTTTTCGCCCGGTGCTGCTGCAGCGATCGCTGTGCGTTGGAGCCATAGCCCCACTAAAAGCAAAATAGGGATTAACAGCGCCACACGCGTCATCTTGACGATTGTCGCAATCTCTGTGGTGGCTGGATCAATATTGCTGGCAGAAGCTACGACTTGCGCGACCTCATGCACTGCGCCTCCCAAGAAAATACCAAAGGCCCGCGTATCCATGTCGATCCAGCCAGCTTGGTATAGCAAGGGGTACAAGAACATAGAGATCGTGCCAAACAGAACCACGGTGGCCACAGCAACGGCACTTTTGTGTGGGTCAGATTTGAGCGTGGACTCAAAAGCCAAGACTGCGGCTGCTCCGCAGACGGCACTGCCCGAGGCAGTTAACATGGCAGTATCCCGATCGAGTTTGAGCACGCGGGTGCCGATCCAGGTGCCCAGAACCAGAATGCCCACCACGATTCCAACCGATACGATCAGCCCGGGCAACCCAACCTCGATGATTTGCTGAACGCTGATATTTAGGCCGTAAAACGCCACGGCTACCCGCAATAATCTGCGGGCAGTGAAGTGGACGCCAGCACCCCATTCGGCCGGCATGGTTCCACGTAAAAAATTGCCATACAACATGCCGCAGACGATCCCTATGACCAAAGGACTAAAACCAAGTGTCTTCACGAAGGGGATGCCGGCCAGCTGAACAACAGCAGCGGCTAAAAGCCCAACAAAAAGCATACCGTTGAGTTTGTCGCGCCAAGGGGATGCGCTTGCGAGGGCAGGTTGGGACATGCGAGAGAGGCCGGCTGTTTAAGAATTGACCGAGATACTACTCCGATCTGCGCCTTATCGCTTGAACCAGTTTTCGGCGAGCTTGACCCAGTAGGTTGCCCCTAAGGGCAACAAGTCGTCATTGAAGTCGTAGGAGCCGTTGTGCAGCATGCATGGACCCAGACCGTGACCTGCGTCCCGATGTTCCCCCATGCCGTTACCGATCCAAACATAGCAGCCAGGCACCTCTTGCAGCATGAAAGCGAAGTCCTCTGCACCCATCGTTGGTACGACATGATCGTTCACTTGCGCATCGCCAACGATTTCTCTCATGACGTCTACGCAAAATGCAGTTTCAGCCGGGTGATTAATGGTTGGGGGATACACCCGGTGAAAGGTGAAATCCACTTCGGCACCCATCGCTGCTGCCGTGTGCTGTGCCACCTCACGCATACGTCTTTCGATGAGATCTAGTGTCTCTAGGGTAAAGGTCCGCACGGTACCGGCCATCACTGCGTCAGTCGGGATGACGTTGTCTGCGCTGCCAGCATGAATCTGCGTAATGCTCAACACAGCCGCCTCTAGGGGATGTCGGTTACGTGTGATGATGGTCTGAAGCGCTTGGGCAATTTGCACTGCAGTCATGACGGGATCGACCCCTAAGTGAGGCATGGCGCCGTGGCCGCCTTTGCCTCGGACTTTAATCGAGAAGCGGTTACTCGAGCCCATGATGGGGCCCGCGGTAACGCCGAACTCTCCGACGGGGAGGCCAGGCCAGTTATGCATCCCGAAAACCGCTTGCATGGGAAATTTAGTAAATAGCCCATCGTCCATCATGCGCTTGGCGCCGGCACCACCTTCCTCAGCAGGCTGGAAAATAGCGTAGACCGTTCCGTCAAAGTTTTTGGTTTCGGCCAAGTAACGTGCCGCGTTGAGTAACATCGCAGTGTGACCATCGTGGCCGCATCCATGCATTTTCCCGGCGTGGCGACTGGCATGTTCGAAGGTGTTGAGCTCCTGCATGGGGAGCGCATCGATGTCGGCTCGCAAACCGATTGCATTCTTTCCCGGCGTGCGTCCGGTGATGATGCCCACCACGCCCGTTCCACCGAGGCCACGGTGAATGGGGATTCCCCACTTTTGTAGCGTTTCCGCGACTAAATCTGCTGTGCGCTGTTCTTCGTAGCAGAGCTCTGGGTGGGCGTGGATATCGCGCCGAATTGCCTGCATTTCGGACTGCCAGCTCAAAAAGGGCTCAAGAAGTTTCATGCAATTCACTTTAATCAACGATGTCTACCAGTATTATCGATGAAAATAACGTTTTAAACCCATAACTTGAATTGGCGATAGACCATGAAGTCAGCATGGATTAACAGTTATCCGGAAGGTGTCCCAGCGACGATTTCAACAGACGGCTATGTCTCTCTGGTGGATTTGCTGGAGCAGGCCTGTGAGCGGTACGGTCCCCGCACTGCGGTGCAGTCCTTTGGTGTGCCTCTGACCTATGCAAAACTTGACGAAGAGGCAACATCCTTTGCCAAATGGTTGCAATCGCTGAAGTTGGAATCGGGCGCACGCGTGGCGCTAATGATGCCTAACGTCTTGGCCTATCCCGTTGCCTTGTTGGGTACGCTCAAAGCGGGCTGCGTCGTGGTTAATGTGAACCCACTGTGCACACCCCGAGAGTTGGGCGTGCAGTTGCGCGACAGTGGGGCGAGCGTCATCGTGGTGTTTGAAAGCGTGGCTGATACGCTGGAGCAAGTGACGGATTGTGAAGGGCTACTGCATCGCGTAGTCGTGTCCCCCGGGGACATGCTGGGACCATTTAAATCCAGTGTCATTAATTTTGGTGCGCGGCACATTAAGAAGCTGGGACCTAAAAAGCCGATGGTTGGGGCTTGGCCGTGGCGGTTTGTGCTGAGGCTAGGTAGGGATTTGTCCTGGCAGGCGCCTGATCTTTCGATGGATGATCTCGCGGCTTTGCAATACACGGGAGGCACCACGGGCTCACCCCGCGCGGCCATGCTCACGCATCGCAATCTAGTGACGAATGTTTTGCAAGTCCAGGCAGTGGCGCAACCCGCACTCGGCGATCTATTGCCTCGGCCGCTGACCATGCTCACGGCTTTGCCGCTTTATCACGTGTTTGCGATGACGGTGTGTGGTTTGTATGCGCTGCACGCGGGCATGAAAAGCGTCTTGGTGATTAACCCGCGTGATCGTGCGTCATTGTTGTATGCCTGGCGCAAAGACCCGCCACACGTGTTGCCTGGCGTGAACACTTTGTTCAATGCCTTGCTCAATGAAGCACAATTCGCGAAGCTTGATTTCCGGCACTTACGCCTAGCTTTTGGGGGTGGCATGGCGATTCACCAGGCTGTCGCAGAGCGCTGGGTCGCTGTGACGGGGCGCCCCTTAATTGAAGGATACGGGTTATCCGAGACCTCTCCGGTGGTCTCAGCCAATCCGACGAATGCGTCAGCTTACTCTGGCAGTATCGGATTGCCATTGCCATCCACAGAGATCTGTATTGTTGACGAGCAAGGCGTGCCGGTCGCGACGGGTGAGCGTGGTGAAATCGCTGTGCGAGGACCCCAAGTCATGCGAGGCTACTGGAACGCACAAGAAGAGACAGACGCAGCGAGGACTCCAGATGGATTTTTCCTGACAGGGGACATTGGCTATATAGATGCTCAAGGTTATGTGTTCTTGGTTGATCGAAAAAAAGATTTGATTGTTGTGTCTGGTTTTAATGTGTACCCCAGTGAGGTAGAGGCCGTCGTGTCTAGCCATCCTGGTGTGTTGGAATGTGCGGCAGTCGGTGTGCCTGACAGCTCAACGGGTGAGGCGGTGAAGCTGTTCGTCGTCCCCTCGGATCCGTTGTTGAGCGAAGACGCTGTAGAAGAATGGTGCGCGCGCGACCTTAGTCGCTATAAGTGTCCGCGTACGATTGAGTTTCGGACAGAGCTTCCCAAAAGCAATGTTGGGAAAATTTTGCGTCGTGCCCTGCGATCCTGATGACGTCCTTTGCTGCTGTATTTGCTGGGCTTGGAGTGCCTCAAGTTTGGGTTGGCCGCAGCGACTACACCATTATTGACACTGCCTTTGGCGAAGGGCATCTGTTTTTACACCTTTGGCATGCATGGCGTCTAGAACCGCAGAGGAGTCGACGTCTCCACGTTGTTGGCCTGCTACCTGAACTTTGCCCGGCTCAAGAGCTTCAAGCGCGCTTACTGCAAACGTGCCCTGCAGACATACAGCCGTTTGTACAAGAGCTGGTCGAGGCATGGCCGTTGAATCTCTTGGGTGTGCACCGTCTGGAGTTTGAGCGGCTGCGCGTGACGCTAACCCTGGCTGTCGGTGATGCCTCGATCATGTTGGGACGCGTGTCGGCCCGTGCGGACGCTGTAGTGTTTCCTCCCGAAGCGCGTGACTACCCTGATGTAAAGCTTGAGCCATTGCTTGCTGCGGCGACACGACTGTTAGCGCCGGGAGGTAAGCTTGTCAGGCTATTGATGTCAGCGACTAAGCTACGCGAAAATTTTAGTGAGCAAGCCTCAGCGCTCTGGGGACAGGGCACAGCTCGAGGAGGCGTGTGGTCACGCGGTGAGGGCGCGCAATCGGCTGTTTCGTCGGGGCTTCATGAAGGCCACCAGCACGTCGTTGTCGTGGGTGGAGGGTTTGCTGGTGCGAGTGTTGCGCACGCGCTATCTCTGCGGGGCTGGGCTGTGACCGTGTATGAGGCCAGCGGAGCCGAACAAGCGCCACACCGAGGACATCTCGCGGCGGCACTGACTCCGATGCTTACCCGTGAAGATGATATCCGCGCGCGGTTGTCACGGGCGGGGACCTTGCTCGGCCATCGGCGCTGGGGTCATTTGACGGGAGAGGCGTTTGATTGCTGTGGTGCTTTGCAGTTATCTCGAAGGTCCGGGCGAATTGTGGACTTAGAATCTGTGGTTGCAGGCTTGAACCTACCCGAGGCTTGGGCAAAATTCGTCGATGCAAGCCAGGCAAGTGCGATCGCAGGCATCCATTTGCAGCGAGGCGGCATTTATTTTCCTATGGCCGTACGTGTACAGCCCGAATTGTTCCTCGACCAGCTGCTCAACGGCCCCAACATTTTGCGACGCAAGAGGCGCGTTCAACGTATCGTGCGGCGCGGCGAGGTTTGGCAAGTGTTAGATGCAGCGGGTGAGGTGTTCGATGAGTCCCGTGTGGTGGTGGTCGCTGCAGCGCATGCGACACAAGATATTTTGAGTGCCAGCGGGCTGCTGTCTGAGCATGCGCGCTTACGCATGATGCATCGGCTGGGGGGCGAGGTGACCTATGTTCCGGAGGGGCTGCTCGCGGGTGGGCCGCGTTGTATTGTTTCCGGTGACGGATATGTACTTCCGGCTGTGGATGGATATTGCGTCACGGGAAGTAGCTATTTGCACGGGGCCGAGGTGGTCTCTGTGACTGACGCTGGGGCGAGAGAAAATTTAAAGCGAACTGAGGGTCTAGTTGGTACGCCGCTATTGCAAGAGCAGGCTGGTCATGGCGCAATCTTAGGATGGGCGGGCTGGCGAGCCGTGTTGCCCGGACGCCTCCCTGCGGTGGGTGCTATAGGCCAACATACGGGCCTTTGGGCCATTACAGGGCTTGCATCTCGCGGGCTAACCTGGTCAAGTCTGGCGGGAGATTTGGTCGCAGCAACCCTAAATGCTGAACCTCTGCCATTGGAAACCGATATAATTGACAAAATTAGTCAGATTTAAGCCAGTTTCACAATTTAAAATACTTAAATCCGTCAAAATAGCGCCTTTGGTCGCTTTTATACCCACGCGCTAAACATGCACCTAGATTCACTCAAACTAGTCGATACTTTGCCTACCAAGCTCGTATTCGATGCAGGTGCGGGAATGAGACTCGTGGTTGAACCGCATGCGCCTGGCGTGTTCCGGATTCGCTGCGGTCGCCCCGACGCTGTCGCCGCAGATATTCTGCCCGGCGCACGAGCGCGTGCGCATGCAGAAGTGTTGCTTGCTCGGCCAGAGGCGATAGGCGAAGCTATTCTCGAGCCGCTCAAAGGCGCACTGAAGGGTTGGCGGCTTGTGCAAGGAGATGTGAGTCTAGATATCTCTGTGAATCCATTCAAACTGCATTTGCACCGACTTGGCAAAACAGCCTTAACGCTTTGCGAGTCTGGCGTTGCTCGCTCGGAAGAGCTTTGGTCGCTGGGCTTTGATCTCAAGCGTACTGACAAGATATTTGGTTTAGGCGAGACTCCAGGGGATCTCGATCGGCGTGGTGAAACGATTGTGTCTGATGCGCCAGACCATCGCGCTTTGCCCCTGGCTTGGAGCCCTAATGGCTGGGGTGTTTATGTCAACACCCTCGGCCGCGTAGAGCATGATTTAGGCGCCGAGTCCGCGGCACAGTACATGATCGCCGTGGAAGATGAAACGCTTGATGTGTTCATCTTTGCTGGCGAGCCCACTGAAATTTTGAACCAGTACACGCAGCTCACGGGTCGTGCTGGTCAGCCCGTTTTGTGGTCGATGGGTGTCTGGGTTGAGCAGCACACGAGCCATAACGCTTCTCAGACGGCTGAGCTCATTGCAGAATTTCGACGCTTAAGTCTGGCAGTCGATGGTGTGTTGCTGTTGCCGCCAGCCGCCTGGACTTATCAGGATTCGAAGTTGCTGCCCGAGTGGGATGCCGAGCGTTTCCCGAGTCCGAAACAATTATTGGCACAATTTGGCAAGCATGCGACCCATTTGTGTATGCATACAATCCCAGCAGCGCTGGTTGAATCGACGATCTTTGCCGAGCTAGAAGACCGAGGCTGGTTACTTGTGGGTGAAAGCGGGGAGGCGCATGTTTTTGCGGGCGTTCCTGCGACGCAGGGAAAGCCGTTTGGTCTCTTGGATTTAACTCATCGCGATGCAATGAAGACTTGGTCAGAGCGCCACCGTCATCTTGCTGAAGAGGGTGTCGGGGCAACGGCCTGTGATGTGCAGTTTGATTTCCCGGATCATATTGTTGCGCGCGGTGGCGAAAGTGGTGCGGTGTTGCGTTCGCTCTACCCAGCATTAGCGCGTCGTGCATTGTTTGATGCGGCAGCTGGTCATAAAGTGCCGCCAGAGGGTGTTGTTTTTAGTTCTGATTTGTTTGCGGGTGCGCAGCGCCTGTTGTGGCAAAGCGCACCCCGTGTACCTAACACATGGGGTGGTTTGCAGCATACGCTGCGCACTGCCTTATCGATTGGCGCAAGCGGTATCCCAGTTCAAATGCATGCCTTGGGCAACGCAGCAATGCCAACGGCGGATATGACGCCAGAGCTGTATCTGCGGTGGCTAGGCATGGCGGTATTTTCTGCCAATCTGGCTTTTCAAGCGCATCCCGATTTATTGCCTACTGCGTTTGACGAAGCAACGCGTGCGCACGTGCAGTCTTGGTTGCAATGGCGCTATCGCTTGATTCCGTACGTTCTTGGTGCGATTGAAGATTCAGCACGCACAGGCCTGCCAGTGCAGCGTTCCATGGCGCTCTCGTTCCCCGCAGATGCTGAGGCACAGCGCTGGGATACACAATATATGCTTGGTCCAGCACTGCTGGTTGCGCCGGCGATGAAGCCAGGTAAGGAAATTCAAGTGTATTTGCCGCAAGGCGATGCGTGGTGGGATCTAAACACAGGCTGGCGCTATGAGGGCGGCACCACGTGGACGGTCTCCTGTGCGTTAGACGCTTTGCCTGTATTTGGCCGAGAAGGACACATGCTCTGCTTGGGTCCGACTGCCAGCCACACGGGCGAATTTAATTCGGCACGCATTCTGGACGAGGTCTGGATGTTTGGTATGCCGGTGCACAACCCCGTTGTGATGCGCAATAAGATTCGTGTCATGCAGATGCAGGGCTCAAGCTACATCAAGGGCCTTGAAGGCTTGCGTATCCTTCCCTCTGAGGGCTTGGAAGTCAAGCGACGCGGCGCTGAGGTGCGCATCTCGCGAGCACGCTAAGTGACAGCGCTCACTAGATCGCAGATTTTAGAAGAACAACTTGCCCGGATCGCCTCGCGCGAACCGCAGGTACGCGCCTGGTCTTGGCATGATGCGCAGCAGGTTCGCGAGCAGTTCGCCGCATTGCCGGCAGATACGTCTGCCCTGCCGTTGGCAGGAGTCACTGTTGGTATCAAAGATATCTTTGATACATATGATATGCCCACAACCTACGGCTCTGCGGCCTTTGCCAACCACAGGCCGCAGCATGATGCGTACGCTGTTGCAAAGCTGCGAGCTGCGGGGGCGTTGATTATAGGTAAGACGGTGACAACAGAGTTTGCTCACCAGCACGCGGGCCCCACGACCAACCCCCACTGCATTGACCGCACACCGGGTGGCTCCTCGAGTGGTTCGGCGGCAGCCGTTGCAGACGATATGGTGACGATGGCGCTGGGTTCGCAAACAGGCGGATCGACGATTCGTCCTGCCACCTACTGCGGCATCGTTGGCTTCAAACCCACACACGGCAAGGTTTCGCTAGAGGGCGTTGGTCCGCTGTCCGTTACGATGGACACCATCGGGTTGATGGCTCGCTCAATGACCGACATTCGGTTGTTGTCATCCGTGCTACTTGAACAAGATGCACGGGCTCAAGCCCCCGCCAAGCCTCGTGTTGCCTGGTACCCCTCCCCTGAAGCTCCTCAAGCCGATCCCGATGCGTTACGCGCGCTCGAGCGTGCGCGAGACGTACTTCAAGCCGCTGGCGTGCAAATCGTCGACATCGACTTGCCAGCGAAGGACTTTCTTGCGCTTGGTCAATCGAATCGCCTCATCATGGCCTACGATGCGGCGCGGTCTTACGAGGTGGTCTATCGCACTCAGGCTGCAAACTTAGGTGCCTCGACTGTTAAGTTAATTGAAACCGGTTTGCTGATTACGGATGAGCAGTTCAAAAAAGAACTATTACACGTGGAGAAGTGCAAAGCGTTGTTTGCGCGGGCGATGTTAGATGTTGATGCGGTGTTGACGCTTGGTGCCCCCGGGCAAGCGCCTCTTAAATCAACTGGCACTGGTATGTCGACGTTTAACCGGGCCTGGACAACGCTTGGGGTTCCTTGCTTAACATTGCCTTTCGCTAAAGGCGATGCAGGCATGCCCTTAGGCGTGCAGTTTGTTTCTGCTCTGAATGAGGACAGCCTTTTGCTGACACTAGGTACTAAGTTTGAGTCAATTTTTGCTGCACACCCCTCGGTTTGACAGCCAATAATGAAAAAGTCATAATGTAGGGCTTGGGGTCGGTAGCTCAGTTGGTTAGAGCAGCGGACTTTTAATCCGTTGGTCGGGAGTTCGAGTCTCCCCCGACCCACCAAGTAAAACAGTGACTTACTCTTTCAAGAGTAAGTCATTTTTTTTGCTCAAAAAAACGCATTGCTTCGTCGAGCATCAAAAACATTCCCTGAATGTAGAAAATCTGCGGTAAAAAAGATATTCGCTCAATACAAGCTGGGGCTGTCGACATGATGCTAGATGCGGTGGATGCGTTAGAAATACATATCCTTGTGGATAACACGACAGATATGCTCTCAACTACGCCGGCCGGCGTGACTAGCGAAGCGATGGGACTATTTAGTCGAGGCGGACAAATGATGGCCGGCCTCTGTCTATGTTGCGCAGCCCATGGTCTATCTTGTTTGATCACTGCTCGTAAAGGCGATACAGAGCGAACAGTCTTGTTCGACACAGGCCCTGAAGAGTACGCCTTTGAGCGAAATGTGAGTCGTTTGGGTGTTGACCTCGGTAAGGTTCAGTCGGTCGTGCTGTCCCATGGTCACTGGGATCATGCGGGCGCACTGTTGTTGGCATTGAACGCCATTCGACAGCGAAATGGGAGTAAAACCGTACCGTTTTACGGGCACCCAGACATGTTTCATAAACGCGCAGCGACTTTGCCTAACGGTAAGTACCGCGAAATGATCGATGTTCCTAGTGTCGAGCAGCTTACAGCCGCTGGAGCAGAGGTTGCTTTGTATCGCGAGCCGGTATCGCTACTCAATGATATGTTCGCGGTTAGCGGTGAAATCCCGCGACGCACTGCGTTTGAGCGTGGACTTCCTGGTCAAGTACGTAAAAATGCAGATGGCCAGTGGGAGAAGGACGAGATGCTCGTCGATGAGCGTTGGTTGGGAGTAAAAGTTAAAGACAAAGGACTTGTTATTTTTTCTGCATGTTCACATGCAGGCATCATTAACGTACTGCATGATGCGAGAGATCGCTTTCCTGACATTCCGATCCATGCTGTCTTCGGTGGCTTTCATTTGTCAGGAGCAAACGAAGCGATCATTCCTGAAACGGTAGAGGGTTTAAAACAATTTGGCTTGAAGTTAATCGGTGCAGGTCACTGCACGGGTTGGCGCGCGATTGCTGCAATGGCAAATGTTTTTGGGGATAAAGTCTTAGCGCCAACTGCCGTGGGTAAGCGGTATGTGTTTTAGAAACGTGCTCTAGTCGAAATAATTGAACGCTCGGGAGAGGTCATGTTGAGTAGCCTGTTTTTAAAGAAAGCATACGGAGTGTTATTTGCTTGTTTTTTGTCGGTAGGTTTTTGCGGCGCTGTCGTTGCGCAAACGGAATCCTACCCACAGCGTTCCGTGCGAATTATCGTTCCTGTCTCTGCGGGCGGTAGTACGGATAAGATTGCCCGCCTGATCGCAGAAAAACTTAGTAGCGCTTGGGGTCAAACGGTAATAGTTGAGAATATTACGGGTGCAGGTGGTGCGATTGGTGCGGCACAAGTCGCTCGTGCAAAGCCTGATGGTTACACGCTCGTGCTCCACAGCGATGCGATCGTGCTCAATACCATTCTGCTCAAAAACCCGCCCTACACCGCAGAAGACCTGAGCGGCGTGATGCGCTTGGTCGTCAATCCGCAGGTGCTTGTGTCTAATCCGGGCTTTCAGGCGCAAACATTTAAAGACTATGTTGACTTCGCCAAAGCAAATCCCGGCAAGCTTACGCTGGCATTGCCGACAAGTGGTGGCATTGCCCATATCGCGCACGAGGTGCTCGCCAGCGCAGCGGATATTAAAGTCAACTACATCCCATACAAAGGTGGCGCGCCTGCTGCCTTGGATACGATGGCCGGACACGTGAATGCCACAATCATCACCTTGGCTGCTGTCACTGAGCAAATTAAGGCTGGCAAGTTGCGTGCCTTGGCGGTGACGACCAACTATCGCTCACCTGTTTTCCCTGAGGTGCCAACGATGGCGGAGTCAGGGTACCCAGCCGTTAATATCGAAAGCTGGCAAGGAATACTGGCGCCTAAGGGCACACCAACTGCGATCCTGGACAAAATCAATAAGGATGTGACGGAGATTGTTCGCGACCCTGCGAATATCAAGCAGATTGAGGCGCTGGGATTCAGCGTTTCAACCAATACAGTCCCAGAGATGCAAGTCATGCTCCGGGACTTACGCAAGAAGTATGCTGATACGATTGCGCAGGCGGGGATTGTTCAGCAGTAACGCGAGCTATCTAAGCCCTTTGCCTGTTGGATGCAAGACGCGATCGCCTCGGCGGTGATTGCCGAGAGCGTCCAGCCTAGATGACCGTGCCCGGTATTGTAAAAAACATTAGGTTTTTTGCCTGGCCCCACTTTGGGAAGCATGTTGGGTAGCATCGGACGTAAACCGGCCCAAGGTATGACATGGCGGGTGTTGATGCGCGGAAAGCACTGGTGTACCCAGCGAACAAGTGGCTCAATGCGATCCGCACGGATGTCGCGGTTGGTGCCGTTAAACTCAGCGGTACCTGCCACCCGAAAGCGATCGCTGCCTAAACGGCTCGTGACGAGTTTTGTTTCGTCGTCTAGCAAACTAACCTGTGGCGCACCGCTCTGGCTCGCGGGATCATTGAGATTCACGGTGATCGAGTATCCCTTGACTGGGTAGATATTGATTCGGTCGCCCAGTTGTGCGCCTAGCGCTCGGCTCGCGGTTCCACCACATAAGACGACGCCATCAAAGCGATTAGTTGTATCTCCTGCCTCGGCCTTTGCGCGCACCAGAACGCCTGAATCAACATGCACAAGGCGTATGACCTCATGGCTATAGTTACATTTGACGCCTAAGCGTTCAATCGCTGCGGCCAGTCCAGTCGTAAATTTGTGAATGTCGCCAGTTGAGTCGTCTGCTGTGAAGAACCCCCCGTAGTACTTTCCCGCAAGTGTGGGCTCGATGCTACGCATTTCGAGCGGGGTGACCGCGCGGCGCTCGAGTCCACCCTGCTGGAGTAAGCAATTAACGGACTGCGCGTGATCAAAGCTATGTTTGTCACGATAGATGTGCAAGATCCCTTTTGTTTGGTGATTGAAAGAGATGTTCTCTTGGGTAGCCCAGTCAAACAGGTACTTGCGCGCGGCGATGGCTAGTTGCGTGGTTTTGATGGTGTTCTGTTTGTACTGTGGGATGGCTGCCAAGAATTCCGTAAACCAGCTGAGTTTGTGCCAACTCGGGTTAGGATTAACTAACAGCGGAGCGCTGCGGTTGAACATCCACTTAAGCCCCTTTAGGACTGTGGACCAGTGGTTCCAGACCTCGGCGTTAGAGGCAGACAGTTGGCCTCCGTTCGCAAACGAGGTCTCCATCCCGGCGTAGCGATGGCTTTCGTAGAGTGTGACATCAAAGCCTCTTTTGACGAGCGCGTAAGCTGTGGTGACACCAGTGATGCCGCCACCAATGACAGCGATCTTGTTAAGCATGGGAATAGTCCTTGCGCACGAATAAAGGTGAGCGCACTTGCGATTCAAGTGTGCGCCCCCTCTGTGCAGGACCTGAGAGATTCGCGTCTCGGAAGCTAAGCCTCGATTAACGCTTGCTCCTTCGGTGTGCCGGGCTGTGCGGCTGGGCAACTCTTCAGAGTGTCAAAGAAGTAGCGGTTCCTTGTGCCTGAGAGTTTCCGGGGCGGTTGCTCCTTCGGCGACAGCAGTGCTCATGAGGCCTGTGTGCTCTCCCGCTACTAACGATACAAGTAGAATTCTACGTTATTTCGTAATCGCGAGTTCGGCAATTAAATGTGGGGAAAAGGAATGCATATTCGTGATGCAACCATCGATGATGCGCAGGGCATCATGCTTATTTATAACGATGCGGTGGAGCACACCACGGCGATCTGGAATGAAACGCTTGTTGATGAAGCGAATCGCCAGTCATGGCTACTAGAGCGTCAAGGCAAGGGCTATCCAGTGTTAGTCGCCGTTGACGGCTCTGATAAGGTGATTGGGTACGCAAGTTTTGGCGATTGGCGAGCATTCGACGGGTACCGACACACCGTCGAACATTCGGTTTATGTGCGGCACGATCGACGTGGGGCAGGAGTCGGTTTTTTGTTGATGACGGCACTGATTGAACGTGCTCGAAAATTAAAGAAGCACGTGATGGTCGCGGCAATTGAGGCGGGCAATCGAGAATCGATCGCGTTACATTTAAAACTTGGTTTTGTGCAAACGGGGCTGATGCCAGAGGTTGGTGTAAAGTTCGGTCGGTGGCTTGATCTTGCGTATTTGCAGTTGAAGGTGGGGGACACGATCCCAACAGGACTGGGTGTCGTACTTTGAATAAGGGATATTTAAATGAAAAAAGCTCTATTGGCAGTTTCGATACTGGTGTTGTCTTTTGCCGCCCATGCATCATGCAAAAATCCTGCGCCCAGGGCACAGCCTTTGATAGTACCCTCCGGACAGAGCTGCCCAAGTAACTACGGTCAGAGCGGCACGACCTGTGTACCAAACCCTGGTGCAGGGTACGCCTTCGTGGTGCCGTCGGGACAAAGTTGTCCAAGCAATTATGGGCAAAGCGGACGTGTATGTGTGGCCAACAGTAACGCATGCTATGCATACTACGGTGGAAGCGGGAGTTGCCCGGCAGGGTACGGCAAGTCTGGTGGTGTTTGCGTTTCTAACTAGCCGTCACTCTTCTCTTGACTTGGGAGTACTCTAAATGAATCGCATGCACTCAGTCCTTGCATTTGTTCTACTGTCGTTACTGGCACTGCCAAGTTTGGCGCAAAATAACAATCCGTACTTCAACAAGATGCTGGGACGCTGGTTGATACAGCAGTCGCAGACTGCGCAGAACATAAAAATAGAAATCATTACTGTTCAAGACTACATCGCGAACGGTGCGATGAATCAGGAGACACAATACCTGGTGACAATGGGTTCGACTGTTGTATCCTGTGTTGCACGCAGTGCATTTGATTGGTCAATGCAAGGCAATCTTCAGTTTCAGACCTTAAGAAACAAGAAACTAACGCCTGACTATCTAAAAGAAGATAACGTCAATGTCGATGATCCTTCTCGATTGAATACGATATGCGATTCAATCGCAGGTGTATCAGACAAAACTAGTTACATTGGGAAAACCGATCAGTTTCGCATTATTACGTTGGACGATCAGCAGAATACGTACGAGTACACCGACTCAGATGGCAAGGTCGTTCGGAAAACGGACAAGCGTGTACGAGAGGGATTTGCTTTCTACCACCGCAAGTAGAAAAATACCCGCATAAGCGGGTATTTTTCTATCTGTCTAAAGGATCACTGATCGACAATAAACCCATCGAAGTGCGGGCGCATCGAAATTGGTTTTAACAAGGGTGGCCGAATCTTTTGCGCGTCAGACAAAAGATTCATGCCTAGCCCTGGGCCAGTCGGAATATCGACGAAGCCATCCTTTGGTAATGGAACTTTATCGACGATATTGCTCCCCAAGTGTTCAGGGCGCGATTCGAAGGTGCCCGCCTCGAAGCCTGTTGCGTACTCTTGAATCGCAAAGTTTGGAATGGCTGCGGCAACTTGTAGGCAGGCGGCAAGACCGATAGGTGAGAGCGGATTGTGCGGCACGATTTGGACTTGATACGCTTCGGCGATTGCAGCAACTTTTTTAGCGCCCGTAATGCCTCCGCATAAACACAGATCGACGCGTGCATATTCCACACCGCCTCGCGCCATGAGCGCTTGGAATTCATAGATTGTTGAAAAGCGTTCGCCTGTAGCAATCGGGATATTAATTTTCTCTGCTACGCGGGCCATCGCATCATTGCTTTCTGGTCGAATGGGATCTTCGATAAACATTGGGTGCGTATGCTCAATGCCGTGCGCGAAGACAATCGCTTCAGCCGGTGTGAGGCGACGATGAATTTCTATCAAGAGATCGACGCGATCGCCAACGACTGCTCGCATACGTTCGGTATTTTCAATGGCATCGCGCATCTTCTTGATGTGGGTCTTGAAGTAAACCTTATCGTTGCCTTCATCGAGAAAAGGATTGAGGTGCCCAAAGGCCGTAAAGCCCGCGTTCATTTTGACTTCGCATTCAACCAACATCTTCTCAATCGTGTTTTCGTAGATATGACCGTAAATGCGCGCCTTGGTCCGCGCGGCGCCACCTAGTAGTTCGTAAATCGGTACGCCAAGCGCCTTGCCCTTGATATCCCACAAGGCCATGTCGATGGCAGAAATGGCTGCATTTTCAGCCATGCCCTGGAAGTAGCTAAAGCGATGCATCACGTTCCAGTGGTGTTCGATTGGGAAGGGATCTTTACCTTCAAGATATTCCGCGAAGCGCTTCATACAGATACCAGCGGCCTCGATATGGCCCCAGGTGCCCGCTTCCCCAAAGCCGGTGATGCCTGCGTCGGTACTGATGCGGGCGAACATGAATTGCCCGATGTGCAAGGGTTCGATTTTTGTGATTTTCATGATGGTCAGTTGCCCAGTGTGAATGGTCAAGAAGGGTTTGACGTATGTTTGTCTCGTTGCCTAATATACCCGCAACTATGGCTCAATAAATTTGAGTGTAGTTTTAGTGAGGAGTTTGGCGGAGATCGCTGGGCGACTAGTGCTACAGTCCAATCCTTCTGTTTTGTCACTTGGAGTTCTACTGTGAAGATGCGTCTTGCTTTAGCTAGTCTAGTCGTCCTGATGGGCATTTCGTTGGGTGCCGCTAGTGTTGCCCAGACAATGACTACTAGTCAGGCAAATGAGGTCAAGCAAGCAGAAGAACGCTTTGCGGCAGCTGACAAAAATGCGGATGGCAAACTGACGCTTGAAGAGGCGAAGGCCGGCATGCCTCGTATTGCTTCGTCGTTCAGCAAAATTGATGTCGAAAAGAAGGGCTACGTCACCTTGGACCAAATCAAGGCCATGATTCTAAAAAAATAGTCCGCTTGAGCCAATCCAGTCTGACTAGAAATCCTGATCTATACTTCGGTTATGAACTTGGTGCTGCGCACGCATAAACGTATTTTAAGTAGCATTGCCTTGCTGGTGATGCTGTTTAATCTATGCGCGCCAGCCCTCAGCCATGTGGTGTTGTCTGAGTCGTCCGGCCAAGATTTCTTGGTAGAAGTTTGTACGACGACAGGTACGAAGTTCATCAAGCTAGACAGGGTCGACTCAGAGTCGACGAATCATTCTAGCGATCAATCGTCATCAGAGTGCGCATACTGCGCCTTGAATGTACATTCTCTAGATCGTCCGCCTGCACATTTTTTGGGTGTAGTGGCATCTTCCTCTGCACTTCCTTCGCTTCATCCAGATTCACCGTTGCCGAATACGCAGGCACGTTGGGTCGTCAATGCGCCACGCGCACCTCCCATTTCTCTCTAAGCCCTCATACGTTGCCGCGATAGCGGTCTGAACTCGCACGTCGCCTCACCGAGGCGCGATGATGCGGTGAGCTTGATTGGAGAGAATCATGCGTCTACGACGTTTCTTTGTTTCGCTAGGTTGCTTGTGTTCCTGCTTTTTCTTTCTGGGTGCTGCCTATGCCCATGGAAATAAAGTGGGCGCACTCGTGATCGATCATCCCTATGCAGTGGAGAATCCTGAAAAACTCGGTGAATATGCCGTGTATTTCAAGGAATTAAAAAACACTGGCACGACACCCGATTTGTTGCAGAAGGCAGATACAGCTGTTGCAACCGAGTCCGTGTTCAGAACCGAAACACACTCAGTCGATCACGAAATTACCTGGGTCGATGTGAAGTCGATTCAGGTTGCCCCTGGGCAGTCGATCGTATTTCGACATGATGCTGAAGAGGGCTACCAAGTGCTATTGCGTCAGTTAAAGCGCCCCTTAAAAGTGGGTGATCGCTTTGATATGACGCTGACGTTCGAAAAAGCCGGAAAGGTCAAGGTGGTTGTCTGGGTGCAAAGACCACGCCCCGGTGAAAAGACACATAAACATTAAGGAATAATGATGAAATACGTAAATACACTCGCAGTGATGTTGGGATTGGGTTGTGGGCTTGGCTTGCCGACGGCACATGCGCAGCAGCAGCCCGTTGAAATTAAGTTCACTGCGCAAGTAAATGGTCAACCGTTTTCTTGTGGCCAGAGCTATAAAGATATTGGCAGCACAAAGTCGACAATCACACCAAGCGATTTTCGCTTCTTCGTGAGCGAGGTAGAGCTTCTTGACGCACAAGGTCGCGCAACAGCTCTCACCTTGACGCAAGATAAGACATGGCAGGTAGAAAATGTTGCTTTATTAGACTTTGAAAATGCAACAGGCCCTTGCCGTAATGGCACAGTCCCCACGAACACCTCTGTGCGTGGCACGGTTCCACCCGGTAAATATACTGGTGTGCGCTTTACCCTCGGCGTGCCGTTCAAGCTTAACCATGTCGATCCTACGACTGCCCCCGCACCCCTGAGTAGCACAGCCATGTTCTGGACATGGCAGGGAGGCTACAAGTTTTTGAAGGTGGATATGGCCAGTGCTGGCACCACGGCTGCGCACGGGCATGGCGCAGCGCACGGCGCTGGTCATGGAGGTGGAGCTGCATCCGGGTTCTCGGTCCACTTGGGAAGCACAATGTGCGCATCCCCATCAAAGACTGCAGCACCTACCGCTTGCGCAAATCCTAATCGACTCACGGTGAGCTTGCCACAGTTTGACCTAAGCAAGCAAACGATCGTTGCAGACATTGGTGCAGTACTTGCAGGTGCCAATGTTGATGTAAATACCCCAGGTACTTCGCCAGGCTGCATGAGCTTTCTGAAAGACGCGGATTGCCCACCCATCATGGCGGCTCTGGGACTTCCCTACGAGAATCATGCCGCTGGTCTCCAGCGCTTCTTTAGCGCAAAGTAACTTGGGGATATTGTGATGAGAGTGCCGGGATCGTTTCACCTGAGACTATTAAGCGTGTTGCTCGCTTGTGCAACGGTGATTTTGCTTGTTTGGTCTGTATTTGCTCAAAGCACCACGCAAGCCGACTCCTCATCCCGGCACGAGGTGGCATACCAGTGGGGCCTAGCCCCCTGGGCGCCAGAGCCTGTTGTGCCGCCAGACAATCCGATGTCGCTCGGTAAAGTTGAGCTAGGCAGACATTTGTTCTATGACAAGCGATTGTCTGCAGATGAGTCGATGTCTTGCGCGACATGTCATCGACAAGAGAAAGCATTCACTGACGGTAAGGCGCGGTCCGAAGGTGTAGACGGTAAGCTTGGGGGACGCAGTGCAATGTCGCTGGCGAATGCGGGTTATTTGCCCGTCCTGACTTGGATGAACCCAAATCTGAATAGTTTGGAAATACAAGCACTCATTCCAATTTTTGGTGAGCACCCCGTTGAAATGGGAATGGCTGGGCGCGAGGAACTGCTATTCGAAAGACTCAAGTCAGAGCCGCGCTACAAAAAAATGTTTATCGAGGCTTTCCCAAAAGAGGCAACCCTCGGGGATGCAGGGCTCTACTCGCTATCAACCGTCACGAAGGCCTTGGCCGCGTTCCAACGCAGCCTTGTATCGTTTAGTAGCGCCTTCGATCACTACCGGTATGAGGGCAAGGCAGATGCCTTGAGTCCCTCCGCAAAGCGCGGCGAGTCGCTATTTTTTGGTGAAAAAATGGAGTGCTACCACTGTCATGGCGGGTTGAACTTCAATGACAATATTCAGCATAGTCGGATGCCCTTTCCTGAGCTTGGGTTTCACAATACGGGCTTGTATGACGTCGACGGTAAAGGTGGCTATCCGCAGACGAACCCTGGAATTATCGAGATTACCGGTATCGCAGGTGATACCGGTAAGTTTCGTACTCCGACCTTGCGCAACATTGCGTTGACCGCACCTTATATGCACGATGGTTCGATTCCAAGCTTGGCTGAAGTGATCCGTGGTCATTATGCCCGTGCAGGCCGCGCCTCAGCAGACAAGGGTCAGCCCAATCCTTTGCGCAGCGAGTTTTTGCAAGGCTTTAACGTCACCGAGGAGGAGGTCGTTGACCTGGTTGCATTTCTAGAAAGCCTTACTGACTTTGCCTTTGTGTCGAATCCTCGGCATAGTGACCCTTGGCGAGCGGGCGTGCGATAGATCATTGGTCTCTTGCGCAGGTCAAATTCCTGATAAATTTAGCAATATCAATTTTTATCTCGACTCAAAAAATATAAAGGGGATCTTGATGCCAAGTAAATTGCCTTTGCGTGTAAGCCTTAATCCGGATGGCACGCCTGCTGCGCCCCACGTCCTCAAAGATAATTCCGCTTGGCGTGCCTTATTACGCGAAGACATTATTGACCCGCAACGTCCGATTATCGATGCGCACCACCATCTGTGGGAGCGGCCGGGCCAAACGTATTTATTCCCGGAGTTCATCGCTGATACAAAAGCGGGTCACAACATTCTTGCGTCGGTGTTTGTTGAGTGTGGTGCGTATTATCGAAAGAATGGACCTGAGATGATGAGCAGACTTGGCGAGGTCGAGTTTGCAAATGGCATGGCAGCGATTGGAGCCAGTCAGGCCTACGGAGTGGCGCAGGTTGCAGCAGGCATCGTCGGCACAGCAGATTTAACGTATGGTTCTGCCATTGCTGAATTGTTAGACGCTCAGATAGCCACTGCTTCAGAGCGGTTTCGCGGCGTACGTCTCATTACAAAATGGGATGCAGATCCGCCTCTAAATAACGGTCGTTATGCAATTCCACCGGGCTTACTTGCTGATGTGGACTTTCGGGCCGGATTTGCTGAATTGGCATCACGGGGTCTGAGTTTTGATGCGATGATTTATCACCACCAAATACCAGAGCTTAGTAATTTAGCGCGCGCGTTTCCTAATACCCCGATCATTCTGAATCACATCGGTGGTTTGCTGTCTAAGACTCGGACCTACCTTGCCGATGAGGCACAGACCAATGAGCAATGGAGAAGTGCACTACGTGACCTCGCTCAGTGCCCGAATGTTTTTGTGAAGCTTGGTGGTCTGGGTATGGGTTACCTTGGATTTGGCTTTAATAAGCTTGAACGACCCGCAGGGTCTGAGGTGCTGGCGCAAGCGTGGGGTCCCTTCTTCGAGTATTGCATTGAGCAGTTTGGTCCTGAGCGCTGTATGTTTGAGAGCAACTTCCCGCCTGATAGAGAGTCTGTCGACTACCATGTGGTTTGGAATGCGTTCAAGCGCATTGCGGCCTCATATACTGAGGCGCAGAAGCATCAGTTATTTTTTGCAACCGCGGCGAAGGTCTATCGTTTAGATGTCTAAAGCGATTCTCTATTCTTATCGTCGTTGCCCTTACGCCATGCGCGCGCGGATGGCGTTGCGCGTTGCTGACATCGAGGTCGAGCAAATTGAAATTAGTTTGCGAGACAAGCCTCAAGCGATGCTGGCTATTTCACCCAAAGGCACGGTTCCGGTCCTGCAGTGCGCAGACGGTCTGGTCATCGAGCAGAGTCTAGACATCATGCGCTGGGCCCTGAAGCAGAACGATCCGCAGAGGTGGCTGCAACGAGCCGAAGAGACAGAGCAGCTCGGTTTAGTTCAGCGTAACGACACAGACTTCAAGCATTGGCTAGATCGCTATAAGTATGCCGAACGCTATCCAGAATTTTCGTCATTGCATTACCGTGAACAAGCTGGGTTCGCGCTGCTTAATGATCTTGAAGTTAGGTTGGTGCGCTTTCCATATCTTGGTGGACAAGATCCGTGCTTGAGTGACGTGGCAATTTTTCCATTCGTTCGCCAATTCGCAGCGGTCGATGCCAACTGGTTTAGTACCGCCGAGTTTCCTGCGGTGCGCCGCTGGTTAAATGGTTGGTTAGAAAGCGACTTGTTCATGAGCGTCATGGCCAAGCCTGTCAAGCCAAGCTAGTAGTGTGGGGGAAGCTCATCCAAGAGCGTTGTCCCCGAAGTGTTTCGATCCTGAGGAAGCTGTTGCCTTAGTGTGCGTACTTCCTGAGCTAGGGCATCAATCTGTTGCTGTTGCCGAAAAATGGTCTGATTAAGTTGATCGAGCATATCGTCCGCAAGGACGATTTTCATTTCTAGTTCGTTAAGTCGATCGACTTGATCGCTGGGTAGCACCATGACGGGACTCGGTATCAAAGACTAAGAATGAGTATTGTCACATAATCGTCATATGCTCTTGCTAGAGTTCAGTCTGAAATAGTGTTACCTACCGTTCAACACGTAGCGAAAGCATGGGAGAGTCAGAATGAAAGTCGGTATTAACGGACTTGGACGGATTGGACGCCTTGCTTTGCGGTCGGCCTTTGGGGCTGCTGAACGGCAGTCTGATGATCCTCGGTCGGGCAATCGTCTGGAAGTCGTTCATTTAAATGAAATCAAGGGCGGCGCAGCGGCGACTGCCCATTTGCTTGAATTTGATAGCGTACAGGGCCGTTGGCGCGCAGAGATACAAGCCGACGATGCCCAAACGATTCGAATCAACGACAAGAAGCTTGGATTCTCTTCCTACGCGACGTCAGCAGAAATCCCTTGGGGGGATTATGGCGTCGACGTGGTGCTGGAATGCACGGGAAAGTTTTTAACGCCCGAGACGATTCAAGGACACCTCGAGCGTGGTGCCAAGCGCGTGATCGTTGCGGCGCCCGTCAAGGTTGGTAAGGTCTTGAATATTGTGGTGGGTGTGAACGACCATTTGTACGATCCCGCGCAATACAAAATTGTGACGGCTGCGTCGTGCACGACGAACTGCCTCGCACCCGTGGTCAAAGTGATTCATGAGTCGATCGGCATTCGGCACGGACAGATCACGACCATTCATGACCCCACCAATACGAACCAGGTCGTTGACGCGCCCCATAAAGATTTGCGCCGCGCGCGCAGTGCAATGTTGAGTCTGGCGCCGACGACAACAGGGAGCGCGACAGCCATCGCGTTGATTTACCCTGAGCTGAAAGGAAAGCTGAACGGCCACGCGGTTCGGGCTCCAGTATTGAATGCTTCGTTGACGGATTGCGTCTTTGAACTCAAGCGCGAAACCACGGCAGAAGAGGTCAACGCTTTGTTCGCTAAAGCTGCTGCTGGGCCCTTAGCTGGTATCTTGGGGTTTGAGACGCGCCCTCTGGTGAGTGCGGATTACGCACGGGATACACGCAGCTCAATTGTGGATGCTTTGTCGACAATGGTCACCGACGGCACGCTGTTGAAGATTTACGCCTGGTACGACAATGAAATGGGCTATGCCTGTCGGATGGTAGATCTGGCGTGTATCCTTGATAGCAAGGGTTTGTAAGCGATGTCTTCAGCTGGGGCACGTAATTATGGGATTGTGACGGCAGCGTACTGGGGCTTTACGCTGACCGATGGCGCGTTGCGCATGCTGGTACTGCTGCATTTCTATCGCTTGGGTTATTCGCCTTTTACCCTTGCTTTCTTATTTTTGTTGTACGAGGCTGCCGGCGTTTTAGCGAATCTGATTGGAGGTTGGCTTGCCGCAAGGTTTGGCATCACACGGATGCTAAGTGTCGGTCTCTCGACGCAAATTATTGGCTTCCTACTGTTGTCGATATTATCGCCCGATTGGGCAGCCGGCCTATCGGTCGCCTGGGTGGTGCTGGCGCAAGGCGTTTGTGGCGTCGCCAAAGACCTAACTAAAACAGCAAGTAAGTCAGCAATCAAAATTACAGCAGGCGAGGCGTCGGGACAGTTATTCAAGTGGGTTGCCTGGTTCACCGGCAGTAAGAATGCGATGAAGGGTGTCGGATTCTTTCTTGGTGGTTTGTTACTTGATCTGCTTGGCTTTCGTGGTGCACTGTGGGCCATGGCCGCGATGCTGGCAATCGTATTAGTCGCTGTGCTCTTATCCTTACCTCCGATGATGGGCAAGAGTCGTGCGTCAAAGTCTGCGCGTGAGCTGTTTGCAAAAAACCGAGCTATCAATTTACTGGCCGCTGCACGCGTCGTGTTGTTTGGTGCGCGAGACGTCTGGTTTGTTGTCGGTGTGCCCGTGTTCCTTTATGCGTCCGGATGGACGTTCACCATGGTTGGCGGCTTTCTGGCCCTGTGGACGATTGGTTATGGTTTGGTTCAGGCCATCGCACCATCACTCGTTAAGCGCAGCGCTGATGGGCTGACCGCGGAAGTTCCTGCAGCCAGATTATGGTCAGGACTCCTGGCTGTGGTGCCAATCGCGTTGGCGCTCGCCGTTGCATTCGCGGTGCCGCATCTTACCTGGGTCGTTGTGGTGGGTCTTGGTATCTTCGGTTTTGCCTTTGCGGTCAATTCGTCTGTGCACTCGTATCTGATTTTGGCCTATGCCGGGTCCGAGAAGGCGGCCGAGGACGTAGGGTTTTACTACGCTGCGAATGCAGCAGGGCGTTTAATCGGGACACTCTTGTCGGGCTTGCTGTATCAATGGGGAGGGCTTTTGGCGGCTTTGGTGGGTTCTGCGGTGATGCTAGTACTATGCTGGCTAATCACCCTATTTTTACCAACTACGCGCGCCTGAAAGGTTCTGCATGAATGTATTTGAGCGATACCTGACCCTGTGGGTATTTCTTTGTATCGTTGTCGGTATTGCCCTGGGGCAGTTAGCTCCAAGTGTATTTCAGGCGATTGCGGCACTGGAACTCGCACAAGTCAATCTGCCGGTTGGCTTCTTGATTTGGGTCATGATTATTCCCATGCTGATCAAGATTGATTTTGCAGCGCTCGGTCAGGTGCGTCAGCATGTCAAAGGGATCGGTGTCACCCTATTTGTGAATTGGCTAGTCAAGCCGTTTTCAATGGCGTTACTTGCCTGGCTCTTTATTCGGCACGCTTTTGCACCGTGGCTACCAGCAGAGCAAATCGATAGTTACATTGCAGGGCTCATTTTATTGGCCGCCGCACCTTGTACAGCAATGGTGTTTGTCTGGAGTCGGCTGACAGGCGGGGATCCAATATTCACCTTGTCTCAAGTGGCCTTGAACGACACGATCATGGTGTTTGCTTTTGCTCCCTTGGTCGCGCTGTTGCTCGGAATCTCTGCAATCACGGCGCCCTGGGATACGTTGATTATCTCTGTTGTACTTTATATCGTGGTACCTGTTTTGTTAGCGCAGCTTTGGCGTCGATGGCTTGTCTCTAAGGGAGAGGCGGCGTTTGACCGAACGATGACGGCATTGGGTAAGTGGTCCGTGGTCGCACTGCTCGCGACACTTGTCTTACTCTTCGCTTTTCAGGGGCAATCGATTGTTGAACAGCCGCTCATTATTGCCTTGTTGGCTGTCCCGATTCTGCTCCAAGTTGTATTGAATGCAGGTCTAGCCTATTGGTTGAATCGTAGGTTAGGCGAGCAACATAGTGTGGCTTGTCCCTCGGCACTCATCGGTGCCTCTAATTTTTTTGAGCTTGCTGTGGCAGCGGCGATCAGTTTGTTTGGTTTTCAGTCGGGGGCAGCACTTGCCACGGTTGTGGGTGTGTTGATTGAAGTGCCGCTGATGCTCGTCGTCGTAAAAGTAGTCAATCAGACTAAACCTTGGTACGAGCGACGCGTTTAGTTTCACGGTGCAGCAGAGACCTCTTTACTGATTACTGGCAACGATTGACGGCCAATCATAATGACAATTGCCGCAACAATATTAAGTAAAGCGGCAAGACCTAGAGGTAAACGATAGCTCCCGCTAAGGTCATACAGTAATCCAAAAAAAGCCGGTCCCATCGCTGACATGAGTTGCGTCAACATTGCCGTGATTCCGAAGATGGCACCAAAGGAAGCTGCACCAAATTCACGTCGCACGATGACAGGAGAGAGTGTCGTGATGTTACCCGCCGTGAAGCCGTAGCCAAGTACGCATAGGATAAGTGCCCATACCTGCTCTGTAAAAAGGAATCCTAGGCCAAGGCTCGCACCGGCGGTCAGTAAGACCGCAAAGGCGATCTGACGCACATCGAGACGATCAGAAAATTTAGCTAAGAGAATTCTACCGACGAAGGCAAGCATGGCTGCCGCAGTGATGCAGACTGCTGTAGCAGCTTGGCCAAGCGCAGGCAAGAGCAGTGACACTTGGTGTGTCAGAAAGCCTATTTGCACCATCAGAGCTAAGCCGAAGGTGAGGGCGACGCTGCGGAGCGCCAGTGTCCGAAGCGCCTCGGTGCGTGACCAGGTCCGCGCGGCCGGCTTACCCGCCTGTGGGGCGGGTGTTTCACCGTCTGGATATAGGCCTAGATCTTGTGGGCGGTGACGCAGAATGAAGAAGCTGACAGACCAAACGGTCGTGAGCACAATCAGAGCAACAACGAGTATTGCGGCATTGAAGCCCAGCCAGGTGATCAGGGCGAGAAGGGTTGGTACGCCCACCATGCCCCCAATGCTGGCTCCTAGCATTGCGGTAGAGACTGCACGACCTTGGTGCCTTTCGAACCATGGGGCGAGCGAGGAAGTGATCGCGGTGGTGGAGAGACAGGACCAGCCTAGACCCATCAGAGCAAAAGAGGCATAGACGTGCCAGATCTTGGAAATCTGACTCATCGCGATAAAGCCCGAGGCCATAATCGCAGCTCCGAGCGCCATGACAATGCGCGGACCGTGCTTGGCGATCGCGCTGCCGACAAAGCTCAACACCGAGGCATTGACTAAAAATGAAAGCGTAAGTGCGGACGACACCAACCCGATGGACCAGTCATGCGTTTGACTGATCGTGTGTAGGTAGACGCTTGGGCCATATAGGGCGAATGACCAGGCCACGATGGCAACAGCCATGCAGCCCGCCACCATCCACCAGCCATGGAATGTTTTACTTGTCATGACTGGGGCATCGTCAGAGACGTTTCTAGCCCTCTAATTGGCACGCTTTAAAGGCCGGTAAGGCTTCGCAGCGCGCAGAGAGCGCCACCAGATTTGGGAACTGCTCTGGTGCAGCAACCTTGGGCATCATTTTGTTTAGGAAGAACCAACCCACCGCAACAGTGATGTCGGCGAGATTCGCTTGAGCACCGCCCGGGAATGTTCCCTTGGCTGCAAGCCCTTCTAGAATTTCTAGGCTGGCACGGACCTGTGCACGCAGGCCATCCAAGAAGGGTTCATGGACTTTTTCTGCGGGTCGCTTAAGTGGTTCATAAATAATTTGAATAGATTTATCCAAACCGCTCGTCATAATCGCGCAGTGCTGCAGGGTGTGACGACGCGCGGCGCCACTTGGTGCCAACAATTTTTGGTTGGGTGTCATCTCCAGAATCGCTTCGATAATCGCCGCGCTTTCAATGAGGTGCTCGCCATTCTCAAGAACCAGTACGGGTACTTTGGCGATGGGGTTGTAGCTTTTGATTGCTTCAACGTCTTTGGCTGTCGACAAAACCTTATGCTCGTAAGGGGTTCCAAGGGTTTGCAGAACGACGCCAACGCGTCGAACAAAAGGGGATGCATAGCGGCCAACCAAAATCATTTTTGTCTCCAGGGTGTTTTGAGATACATTTGTACTGATGTTGCAATGTGTTTCGCAAAGTATCGCTCAAATTCGAGCTGTCACCAACTTATCTGATCTTGACCATGAAATTACTTCGATCCCTATACTCTTGGTGTGGCGTAACTGTTGTGTCGGTTTGCTTTGTGTGGCCTGCCGTTGCGGCACAGCCAACCAATGTCCGCGTGGAGATGGGCGACTATAAGATTGACGAAACTGAAGTCAGTATTGGGCGCTTTGCCGAATATGCCAAACGCAAAGCCGTGGTGACCGAGGCTGAGCGCAGCGGCGGTGGCTTTGAATATGTGATGGGTTGGCAAAAGCGAACCGGCTGGAACTGGCGTGCGCCCTTTGGCAGCCCCGGTGCACCCGACGAGCCGGCCGTACACATCAAATGGGACGAAGCGCAGGCCTTCTGCCAAGATGCGGGTGGGCGGCTACCGACCAAACAGGAGTGGATGCGCGCAGCCTATACCGAACAACGCTTGAATCCCCCCGCCCCTTTTGTGCGTGGCAAAACGTATCCCTACCCAACGGGCGATTCGCCCGAGGGAGCGAATACGCAAGGTGCCGGTGACGGCTGGGAGCGTCACGCGCCGGTTGGTAAAACGCGTAGGGGCGTCAACGGACTGTTTGATATGGGAGCCAACGCCTGGGAATGGCTAGCAGATGCACAAGGTGATAGCCGCCTGACTGGAGGCGGTTCTTGGTGGTATGGTCCCTCGCAAATGCGGTTGGAGGGCATGCAGTACAAGCATATAGACGTCTATGTCGTCTATATTGGCTTTCGCTGCGTATACTAGTAAGTATTGCTCAGTCTTATCTTTAATGCTCACTTACAACGCTAGCTTGATCTAGCCTATTTCTCTCGGAGCTGTTTCGTGTCGACGCCCATTAATTCCATCACCCCTGATTTCGCTGTAGCGCCGCAGTTGCAGCCCTCTGATATGGCAGCGGTTGCGGCCGCTGGGTTTAAAAGCGTCATCATTAACCGCCCGGACTATGAAGCGGGCCCGGATCAGCCAACGGCTGAGCAGGTTTCAGCAGCTGCGCGCGAAGCAGGTTTGCGGGTGGAGTATCAGCCAGTGGTCAGCGGTGCGATGACCCAAGATGATGTGGCTCGTTTTGCTGAGCTATTGCACACAATGCCTGCGCCTGTGCTGGCTTATTGCCGTTCGGGCACCCGCTGTACGGTGTTGTATCGGGCCGCAACCGGAAACGGTTGATTTGCGTCAACTCCAGCGCAAATGTTGCTGGAATTGTTGTAGCGACCCGTTTAGTATGAAACTGTTAATTTCTATTTAAAGGGGTCTGGCCATGTTTAAAAAAGTATTGATTCCTACCGACGGCTCACCTTTATCTGTGCAGTCGGCGAATGCTGGGATTAGCTACGCCCGGGCGACTGGCGCCGAAGTTGTAGCGCTCTACGTCACGCAGCCTTTTGCTGCGACGATTGGTTTCGATGGGATGTCAGCAGCGTATGCAGTCTCAGATACTGATTACGAGCAAGCCAATGCCGAGCAAGCTAAAAAGTATCTAAAGTCGATTCTAGATCGAGCGGACACGGCGAATGTCAAAGCGACTGTGCACGCTGTCTCGAACTTCAATATTGCTGATGGGATTGTGCAAGCGGCACAGGACTACGGTTGTGACATGATCTTTATCGGTAGCCATGGTCGTAGTGGCTTGTCGCGACTGCTTCTAGGTAGTGTGACAACCAAGGTTTTAGCTTTGACGCATATGCCAGTGTTGGTGTACCGGGTGAAAGACGAGCCTAAGCCTACCAAGTAGTTCTTCGTCATCAAATATAACCCCGCTACTCATGTGGGAATGAGCAGCGGGAGCAGACTCATTTCTTGCCTGACTGGCTTATGATAGCGGTCTAGCTGGGTTCAAGTGTGGCAGCCATCGCTGCCCGTGATGCCCGAGGAGAGAGCTCATGACAATCAAAGTTGGCGACCGAGTGCCCGACGCAACACTCACAGAATTCATTGAAACAGAAACAGCAGGTTGCACTCTTGGCCCAAACAACTTCCAAGTTGCTGATTTGGTCAAAGGCAAAAAGATCTTAATGTTCGCCTTGCCAGGCGCCTTTACACCAACGTGCTCCGCCAAGCATGTGCCTAGCTATGTCGAGCATAACGCCGCTATCAAAGCAAAAGGCGTTGATGAAGTGTGGTGCGTTGCTGTGAACGATGCGTTCGTCATGGGTGCTTGGGGACGTGACCAGAAAGTGGGTAGCAAAGTCCGCATGATGGGTGACGGTGCTGCACAGTGGACAAAAGCGCTCGGTCTTGAGCTTGACCTCACTGCCCGTGGCATGGGAGTTCGTTCGCAACGTTATGCTGCGTACATTGTTGACGGCGTAGTCAAGGTTCTGCATATCGAAGCGGCTGGCAAGTACGAAGTCAGTGACGCTGCTTCAATGCTCAAAGCGATCTAAATAGTTAGGCTGTAAAAAATGCCACACGAGTAAGCTCGATGTGGCATTTTTTATTGGCCCAAAGAATTGCGATGGTGTCGTTAGTCAAAGCGCCAGGTGACGCCTGCTTGAATGCGATTTGTATACGCTCCCGACCCAGAAAATACGCTACCAAAATTAGCTGCGTAGCGCTGAAATGACAAACCGAGATCGAGCGTTTTTGTAGGCGAATAAATCGCTGCGACCATACCGTAATTGATGAAGGACTGATCTGCAACGACGGGATTCGTGTTGATGCCCGCATCTAAAGCCAGTTTGAACTGCGGTGTAACACGCCATACCGGCGCGAGCGAAACCGAATAGAGATTTGTTCGATTCGGATCGTTACTAAAACCAACCGATTGACTTGTGTTGTAAGGGGCACGCAGGTACGCAACGTTGGCGTGCAACTCCGCCTCTTCCCAAAAATACGAGGCAATCGCAATCACGCCGTAGTTAAGTGCTGCGTTCCCTACCCCATAGTTTTGCTGCGCGCTTGTCGCGGGAAGAATCACTTGTGGCTTGATCGCGAGATTTAGCCCAGTCTCCCCATCGCCGTAAAACCGCCATTTCAGGCCAAAAGAGTAATTGGTGATGGAAGAGAAACTGCCTTTGGGGCTGCCGTAGTAAGTTGCACCAACAAATGCATCAAGCTCATCGGTGATGCCTCGCGTGTAGGTAAACGGTGCAGCGCGTACGGCACCTCCCCCTTCGTAATCGACAGTTGCGCTCGTTGGATCGATTTGCTCACCCCCCGCACCGTACTCTTTGGCAAAGCTGCCGTACAGTTCGACTTGGTTCGTCTTGTGTCCGACGGTACCTGCATCGTCTGTATTGAGTGGAGCGTACGCATGCGAAAGTGGTGTGAGTGTCAGCGCAGCTAACGCACATGCCGTCGTCCAAAGCGGGCGCAGGCAGTAGTTTGTGCGCTGAGTGTTCATCTATTTAGTCGACCTTAATGTTGGCCTGCTTAATAACACCAGCCCACTTCACGATTTCGGCATTGACAAACTTTGTCCACTCTTTCGCATCACGCGGATCAGGGATTGCACCGCGATCGATGATTCGTTTCTGGAAGTCAGGGTCATTGACGAGCTTGCGCACATCAGCACTAATCTTTTCCACAATCGCGGGTGGGGTACCTGCTGGTGCAATCAAACCGCCCCAGCCGCTACCCTCAAACCCAGGAAAGCCAAGCTCCGCGACCGTCGGGACATCAGGTAGCTGCGGGACGCGCTTTTCGCTTGTCATCGCAATCGCTTTGATTTTTCCAGCTTTGATTTGTGGCAAGGCAGAGGCCAGGCTGTCGACGGAGAGCGTAATTTGCCCACCGAGCAGGTCTGTCATTGCAGGACCGCTACCTTTGTAAGCCACACCGGTAAAGTCAATACCAGCCGTACTCTTGAAAAGCTCGCCTGTCAGGTGTTGCGAAGTGCCGATACCAGCATAGCCGACGTTTAACGCGTTCGGATTCTTCTTTGCACCAGCGATTAATTCGCCTAGCGTGTTGAAGGGCGACGAGGGGTGTGCAATGATCATTAAGGGCACGATAAACACACCGTTAACCATCACAAAGTCTTTTTGTGGATCGTAGGGCAATTTTGGATACAGACTTGGGTTGACTCCGATCGAACCGCTTGTACCAAACGTTAGTGTGTAGCCATCATTCGGTGCAGTTTTGCCAGCGAGCATACCGGCGATGGTGCTTGCGCGGTTGTCAACGATGACTTGTTGGCCCCAAACCTTTGTCAGACCGTCTGCTAATAAGCGTGCAACGATATCAGTCGCTTGTCCAGGAGGAAAAGGGACGATGATTTTGACGGGCTTGTTTGGAAAGTCACCCTGAGCCTGAACCC
Source organism: Zwartia hollandica (assembly GCF_019923725.1). Classification (GTDB taxonomy): domain Bacteria; phylum Pseudomonadota; class Gammaproteobacteria; order Burkholderiales; family Burkholderiaceae_B; genus Zwartia; species Zwartia hollandica. The sequence continues at coordinate 665,825 of NZ_JAHXRI010000010.1, read as the reverse complement.
CGCCTGCCATTACGCAGACTAGACCGGTCAGCGCTGTTATTAGTAGTTTTTTCAGTAGCATGTCATCCACCCTATAAATAAAGACTGTCGTGCACTGTTGTGTGCACATCGTTAACGGCTATTAGGTTACCACTACGTGGCTCTGGGATAGACAACCCCCGAATCGCGATAGATGACCCAATATTAAAGCCAAGCATTTGAATATGCCGCTGAAAAAGAAAAAACCCCAGCGCATCGGCTAGGGTTCTCATTGATTTGTGGCGGAGCGGACGGGACTCGAACCCGCGACCCCCGGCGTGACAGGCCGGTATTCTAACCAACTGAACTACCGCTCCGCAGCGGTTACTGCCTACTAAACGAACCAGAAAACTGGCGTCCCCTAGGGGATTCGAACCCCTGTACTCACCGTGAAAGGGTGATGTCCTAGGCCTCTAGACGAAGGGGACAGGACTAATGCATTCTTCGCTTTAACTGGTGGAGGTAAGCGGGATCGAACCGCTGACCTCTTGCATGCCATGCAAGCGCTCTCCCAGCTGAGCTATACCCCCAAAAATTTCAGCACAGACCACTAAAGAACCGAACTGATAGCGCTTTGGAGGGACTGCCTTCGATTTTGGCACTCGGCATACAGCCCGCAGTGTGTCGTTAGCGAAGAAACGGGATTATGCACAAATTTTGGCTCTAGCGCAAGTCGGGAGGCTTCTGTAAAGCCTTGATCAGTCGCCGATTTCCGCCCGAAAAGGCGATTTTAGGGCGCCGATATATTGATTGACCCCCGTACGCTCTTTCTCCAGGAACTTTTCGACCGCATCGGCGAATCCTGAGTGGGCCAACCAGTGCGCCGACAAAGTCTGTACGGGCTCGAACCCTCGCGCAAGTTTGTGCTCGCCTTGGGCCCCACCTTCTATCACTGCGATGTCGTGCGAGAGCGCCCACTCAAGGGGGGTGTAGTAGGCCAGTTCAAAGTGGAGGCAGTCGACATGCTCGACTGCCCCCCAGTATCGTCCATACAGTTTGCGCTGTCCGTTGACGGTATCTAGCCAGAGCAGTGAGGCGGCGATGGGTTTGTTGTCTCGGTAGGCGAGGGTCACGACACAATGCTCGGAAAGTGTATGTCCGACCCAAGTAAAAAAAGCGGGTGTTAAATACGGAGGGTTGCCTCGTAGAGCATACGTGTTTGCGTAGCACTGATAAAAAAACTCCCAGTCGGCTGCTTGGATCTCGCTGCCGGTCAACACGCGGGTGGTGACCCCAGCGTCTTTTACTTTACGACGCTCAGCACGAATTTTTTTACGCTTGCTCTGGGTTAGGCTCGAGAGAAAGTCGTCGAAACTCTCCCAGCCCTTGTTTAGCCAGTGGAACTGGGTATGCGTGCGAGGCATGCACCCTGCTGCACAAAGCGCCTCTTGGTCCTCTGGCGAGGTGTAGAGGACATGCAGGGAGGAGAGTTTGCTTTCTTTAGCCCATTGCACCAACGCGCGTGCCGCAAGCGCTCGGTTCTTTGGGGCACAGAGTAGCCTTGCACCTGGTACTGGTGTAAACGGGATCGCACTTAGCCACTTTGGATAGTAGGCGAGGCCGTGGCGCTCGTAAGCCTCTGCCCATGCCCAGTCAAAGACGAACTCACCATACGAGTGGCTTTTCGCATAAAGAGGTATTGCGGCAATTAGTGCTCCCGACTCGTCGCGCAAGACAACGTGTTTGGGTTGCCAACCGGTCTTTATGGAGACGCTTGTTGATTCTTCAAAGGCGCTTAAAAAGGCGTGGCTGCTAAGGACAGAGCCACCGGTTTCGCTGACAAGTGCATCCCAAAGTTTGGCGTTAATGTCACCCATTCGGTCGAGCGCTTCTATGCGGATTGCGCTCATGCGGTTGGGTGCTGCCGCTTGTCAACGCGTGCTTTCATCAACAGTGCTGCGCTCAGTATGGCAAGCGATAGCAGCAAACTTGCCCAGTCGCCAACGCGTGCGTAGGGCGTTGTACCTTGCTGCCCTTGCACACTGACATCTAGTACCCCGGAGCGATGCGTGGGTAATGTTGCGATCACTTGTCCGTGCTGATTGATTGCGCCCGTAACACCTGTGTTTGTTGCGCGCACCATTGGTCGAGAGGTTTCGATGGAGCGCATGCGTGCCATTTGCCAGTGTTGTCGCAATGCCCAGGAGTCACCAAACCAACCAAGATTGCTAAAGTTAGCGAGGATGGTCGCACCGGATATCGTAGATACCGTGTTCGGCGTTTGAGTAATTGCGCTAAGCAGTTCATCGCCGAAGATATCTTCGTAGCAAATGTTTGCAGCAATGTGCTGGTCTTTCACGAGGAATGGAGGCTGGGACTTCGCGCCGCGATGGAAATCGCCCATCGGAATTGACATCAAGTCTACGAACCAACGAAATCCCCAGGGGATGAATTCTCCGAAAGGCACGAGATGATGCTTGTCATAGCGTAAACCAGTTGCCGCGAGTTGGACTTGTTCGACGGTCGTGTCCGGGGTGATGCCGATCACGCTGTTGGTATAGCTGCGGTCCTGTGCGTTGAAAAGTGCGCTTCCCATCAGCAGTGTCGCAGACTGTTGCTTTGCCACCTCGATCCACGCCTGCCAAACCGAGGGTGCGAGTTGATGCTGAAAAACGGCCAGCACCGTCTCAGGTAAAAGGATGGCCGCCGGTGTTGGGCTATTTGTCGGGGTTGGTGTTTGGGCCAACTTCAGATGCTGAGCAATCGCCTCTTGCAAGTGAGCGGGCGTAAATTTGAGCCCTTGTTCGATATTGCCTTGTATGAGGCGCAATGCGATTGGCGAGCCAACCGGTTGTGTCCAGTTTATTTTCCCAAGACCCCAGCCGAGTAATCCGATCATTAGTGCGATGACACCTGCCATTGCGTACGACGGTTGAGAGGCAACGCGCTTTTGTGGGTCTTTCATGATCAGCCCTGCGATCACTGCAGCCACAAAGGCGGTGATAAAAGATACCCCGTACACACCGAGCAGGCTTGCCCACGGTGCGAACCAGCTATCCACATGCGCGTAGCCACTACTTAACCAAGGAAAGCCAGTGAACAAGTTTGCCCGTAGCCATTCACTAAACGTCCAGGCAGCGGCCCAAATGAGAGAAGCCCAAACTGGCGCACTCAGCGCGTTCGGTGCGCGGGTAGGGTCAAAGCCAAAGCGCCTCGTCAACCAAGCGGCAAGTGCGATAAAAAGTGAAAGATAGCCGCTCAGCGCGAGCAGCGAAATAATTGCAATGGGCAGTGGCATCAATCCATACACATGCATACTGATCGTTAGCCAGTAAAGCCCAACTGCAAAGTGCGCTAATCCGAAGAGCCAAGCCCGACGAGCGGCGTGTAACGGACTCGGCGCGCGCCAGACCCAAGCCACCAGTAGCGCCATCGTCGCGAATTGGACAAAGCTTAGGGACCAACTGGGCAGAGGCTCTGGTGCATAAGTGAGCGCTTGCGTTGCACCTGCGGCGAGTAGCCCAAAGGCTAAACGCCATTTGAGCCAGAAATGCCTCACGATGTTTGGGGAACCCGGAGGGATTCAGCTCCCGTGCGCTGTTTCACGCGCAGCCATAGCGCGCGTCGTGCATCAGCACGCATAACTTCAAACCGATAGTCTCCGTGCTGTTGAATATCACCCCGCTTGGGAATTCTTCCAAGCTCGTGTGCCAGCCATCCGCCAACGGTATCGTACTCGCCCACCGGAATATCGGTGTTAAGTGCCGCATTGACCGCTTCGATTTCAGTTGTAGCAAGAATACGCCAAGCGCGTATTCCATCGGAAAAAATGGTTTTCTCTCCATCGACGTCATATTCGTCTTCGATCGATCCGACGATTTGTTCGAGTACATCTTCGAGTGTGACCAGGCCGGTAATGCCACCATGTTCATCAATCACAATCGCTAGGTGGTTCCGATTGCGTCTGAACTCTTGTAGCAAAACATTCAAGCGTTTTGTTTCAGGTATGAAAATCGCAGGACGGACGAAGTCTTTGAGAGATAAATCGGGAGTCACCATTAAACGTAGTAGATCTTTGGTCATCACAATACCGATGATATTGTCACGACTGCCTTCAAACACGGGGAATCGCGAGTGTGCGGTCTCAATGATTTCAGGCATGAGGGCAGTGATTGGCTCCTCGACATCAAGCATATCCATCCTGCCCCGCGGCACCATGACATCCATCGCGGTCTGTTCGGCGACAGCCAAGGTGCCTTTCAGCATCGAGTAGGCGTCGGCATCGATGAGATTACGTTCGCGCGCGGCCTCGAGCACCGATACGATACCTTCCCGATCTTCGGGCTCACGGCGCATAAGGGAAAGCAGGCGATCTAGCAGGCGGGGTCTGTTTGACTTGGCCGAAGGGCTGGTCACTTCGGCAGCAGGATAGGGATCTGACATTGTCCGGGGACAGAGTGGAGGAAGCCTTAGGATAACCTGAAAGTGGCCGATTAGTTGTGTATCTCCGACGAATGGTGTTCGAGAGAGGCGTTATGCCAGGTAATAAGGATCACTTATTCCCATTTCGGCGAGAATTTCAATTTCAAGAGCTTCCATTTTTTTTGCATCACGGACGCGCAAGTGGTCATAACCGAGCGCGTGTAATGTTCCGTGCACAGTCAGGTGTGCCGCATGACAAAGAAAGTCTTTGCGTTGCGTGCGCGCTTCTTGCTTAATAATCGGCAAGCACAGCACGATGTCGGCTGACGCAATGCCATCCGGTGCTAGACCGTACTCAAAGGTCAAAACGTTGGTGGCGTAGTCTTTGTCACGATATTGCGCGTTAAGGGCGCGCGCATCCGCTGTGCCTTCTATTCTTACGACGACCGCAAAAGTAGAAAATGTAAAAGCTTGATCGCGCAGAGCGGCTATTAAAGAGCGTTGTACCCAGCGCCGAATGCGCCAGCGTGGCAAGAGCGGCGCTGACACGCCGTATTGAACTGCCAGTGCGAGCTTAACTGTTGGTTTGTTCGGCTTGCTCATAGGCATCCACGATGCGCGCAACCAAAGGATGACGCACAACATCTTTGCTAGTGAATTTGGTCATCGCAATTCCCTTCACATCTTGCAGCACCTGAACAGCATGGGCGAGCCCACTTTTGTGGCCTTTGGGAAGATCGACTTGCGAGGGGTCGCCAGTGATGACTGCTTTGCTGCCAAAGCCAATACGTGTCAGAAACATTTTCATTTGCTCTGGCGTGGTGTTTTGTGCTTCATCTAGGATCACAAAGGCGTGATTCAGCGTGCGTCCTCGCATGTAGGCGAGCGGTGCGATCTCAATGGTTTGTTTTTCAAACAGACGTTGTACGCGTTCAAAGCCCATTAAGTCGTATAGTGCGTCGTAGAGCGGGCGCAAATATGGGTCAACTTTTTGTGCGAGGTCTCCGGGTAAGAACCCCAGACGCTCGCCTGCCTCGACCGCTGGCCTCGTCAAAATGAGACGCTGAACTGTGTCGCGCTCCATGGCATCAATTGCGCAGGCGACTGCGAGCCAGGTCTTCCCCGTGCCGGCAGGGCCAACTCCGAAAGTGATGTCATGCTTCAAAATGTTGTTCAAGTAATCCCGCTGACGTGGCGTGCGAGGACGCAAATCGCTGCGGCGCGTGCGTAGCGCGATCGTACCGCTTTCATCATCGAGCGGAGGAAAATCTTTGGGGTCGAATTGCTGAACGGCTGGATGCGCTAAGCGGCCAACGCCAATCTCAACCAAGGCAAGCTGTATGTCATCAATAGACAGCGCACGCTGTGCGGCACGCTCAAATAAGGCTAACAACATTGTTCCCGCAGCTTCGGCGTAAGGGCCCCGCAGGGAAATCGTATCCGCTTGTCGAGAAAGATCCAGATCAAGGCCGTCCGCGATTCGTCGTAGATTCTCATCCAATGGCCCGCACAGATTAGAAAGCTGCTGGTTGCTACCTTCCAGTTTGACTTTTACTGGGACGACGCGGCCACGCGTCGAAGTTTTGGCGGGTGAGCGACTCATGTGTGTGCCACGCGTCCACGAAAGGTGTTGGTCATTGCATCGGTGATCACGACATCAATCATTTGACCGATTAAGCGCGGGTGACCAGCAAAATTCACGATGCGATTATTCTCTGTACGGCCACTTAATTCGTTCGCATCGCGTGTGGATGTACCCTCCACTAAGATTCGTTGGGTTGAGCCCACCATGCTGCGTGCGATGGCGTGGGCCTGTTCATTAATACGCGCTTGTAGTTTTTGTAAACGCTGCAGCTTCACAGTTTGAGGTGTGTCGTCAGTGAGGTCAGCGGCTGGGGTGCCGGGACGGCGCGAGTAGACGAACGAAAACGAGGTGTCAAAGCCGATATCGTCGATAAGCTTCATTGTTTTTTCGAAGTCTTCTTCGGTTTCCCCCGGGAAGCCAACAATAAAGTCTGAAGAAAGCGTCAAGCCGGGACGTGCAGCCCGCAGCTTACGTACGACCGATTTGAATTCAATCGCGGTGTAGCCACGCTTCATCGCGGCGAGTACACGATCGCTACCCGCCTGCACTGGTAAGTGTAAAAAAGAGACAAGCTTTGGTAGACGCGCATAGACGTCGATCATGCGCGCAGTCATTTCCTTTGGATGCGATGTTGTGTAGCGAATGCGTTCGATGCCGGGAATCTCGTGCACGTACTCCAATAGCGTCGCAAAGTCGGCAATCTCAGTCTTGCCATGTTCGTCCTCCGCCATCTTGCCGCGGTATGCATTCACGTTTTGACCAAGCAAGGTCACTTCTTTTACACCTTGATCGGCCAAGTCAGCGACTTCGATCAACACATCTTCGAACGGCCGTGACATCTCTTCACCACGGGTATAAGGCACGACACAAAAGCTGCAATACTTGCTGCAGCCTTCCATGATCGACACGAAGGCAGTGGCGCCTTGCACGCGCGCCGGCGGCATCGCATCAAACTTTTCAATTTCAGGGAAACTGATGTCGACTTGTGAACGGCCCTCGGCCTTGCGTCGTGCAATCAGGTCTGGTAGCCGGTGTAGCGTTTGGGGCCCAAACACGACATCGACATAGGGGGCGCGATCGACAATAGAGCTGCCTTCCTGACTGGCAACGCAACCGCCTACGCCAATGATGAGATCCGGGTTTAAGGCCTTAAGATGTTTGACTCTGCCGAGATCTGAAAATACTTTTTCCTGCGCTTTTTCGCGCACCGAGCAGGTATTAAAGAGGATGACGTCGGCATCTTCAGGATTATTTGTGACGACGACCCCGCGCTCTTGGCCAAGCACATCGAGCATCTTGTCGGAGTCGTATTCATTCATCTGGCACCCGAAGGTACGAATGAATACTCTTTTTGGATTTGCGGGTTTATCACCCGGTACAGCATTGTCTTTGTTTTGCATGATATTGCCGGAGCGGGTGTTGATCCCGTGGGCAGAAAAATTATTCTTGATAAACCTCTTCGACTTCATCGGCCTTTTTGATCGGTTTAATCATGTCTTCGCGTTTGATGCCGAGCCACATCGCAATGGCGGCAGCCACAAACACGGAAGAATAAATACCAAACCAAATGCCGATTGTGAGTGCGAGGGCAAAGTAGTGCAGGGTGGGACCACCAAAAATGAGCATGGCCAGTACCATCATTTGCGTAGAGCCGTGCGTGATGATGGTTCGAGAAATGGTTTGTGTGATGGCGCCATCAATAACTTCGCGGACGGTTGCGCCACGATCCCGACGGAAGTTTTCACGAATTCGGTCCATGATCACCACGGATTCGTTTACCGAATACCCAAGAACCGCCAGTACGCCTGCTAAAACAGAGAGAGAAAACTCCCACTGAAAAAACGCAAAGAAGCCGAGAATAATCACCACGTCATGGAGGTTCGCCAGCACACCAGCGACAGCGAACTTCCATTCGAAACGCACTGCAAGATATATCGTGATGCCAATCACCACAAAAAGCAGGGCTAGCAACCCGTTCTCAACAAGTTCCTTACCCACTTGAGGACCAACGAATTCAACGCGTCGTAATTCGACTGTTGAGTCTGACGCCTTTAGCGCCTTCATGACGGTGTCACTTTGTGTCGCTGAGCTTTGTCCTGCGGCAAGTGGCAGCCGGATCATGACGTCGCGCGAGGTACCAAAGTTCTGCACCTGAAAGTCGGTGTATCCGAGCCCCGTCAATGCAGAACGGACTTTCTCGAGCTGAGCGGCTTGAGCGTAGTTCACCTCCATGACCGTTCCACCTGTGAATTCAATCGACAGATGAAAACCTCTGATTGCTATGAAGAATACGGCAGCAACGAAGGTGAGGAAGCTAATGGCATTCAGCACCAGCGCATTGCGCATGAATGGGATGGTGCGGCCGATTCGGAATAATTCCATGATGTCAGTCCTTTGGTTTCCAGACTGTTCCAATCGAGATCGATTGGAGCTTCTTTTTGTGACCGTACCAGAGGTTGGCTAGTGCACGCACACCAACAACAGCCGAGAACATCGAGGTCAGAATGCCGAGGCAGTGCACGACCGCAAAGCCTCGAACCGGTCCTGTACCAAAAACCAAGAGCGCAACACCAACGATGAGCGTGGTGAGGTTCGAGTCAAGAATCGTGCCCCAGGCGCGTTCAAATCCTAGATGGATGGCGTTTTGTGGTGATTCGCCGTTACGCAACTCTTCACGTATCCGTTCATTAATCAGGACGTTCGCATCAATTGCCATGCCAAGCGTCAGTGCGATCGCAGCAATACCCGGTAAGGTCAGGGTCGCTTGCAGCATTGACAAGATTGCAAGCAACAACAGAATGTTCAGAGCTAAGCCGGCAGTGGAGAACGCTCCAAACAGGTGGTAGTAGACCAGCATGAAAATAGCGATCGCAATGAAGCCATAGAGCGTTGAGTTAAAGCCTTTGGCGATATTGTCGGCTCCTAAGCTTGGTCCGATCGTACGCTCCTCAATGATTTCCATAGGAGCTGCCAGTGAGCCCGCACGCAATAGCAGTGCAGTATCTGCGGCTTCTTCTGCGCTCATGCTGCCTGATATTTGAACTTGCCCGCCAGGGATTTCGCCACGAATGACTGGCGCTGTGACTACCTCACCACGACCCTTTTCAAATAGCAAAATAGCCATACGCTTGCCAACGTTGTCGCGTGTCACGTCGCGGAAGATGCGTGCGCCTTTTTGGTCAAGTGTCAGATGAACAGCGGCTTGTTGTGATTGGCTGTCACGCCCCGCTTGTGCGTCTTGCAAGTTTTCACCTGTTAACACAACCTGGCGTCGAACAAGAATGGGTCGTCCGTCTCGGTCTTGATAACGCTCAAGACCAAACGGAACTGTGCCAGCGGCCAGCGCACTTGCCGCTGCGGGGGTGTCATCCACCATACGAATTTCAAGGGTCGCCGTACGGCCCAGAATATCCTTTGCTTTTGCCACATCTTGGACACCAGGCAATTGCACAACAATCCTGTCAGATCCTTGTTGTTGTATGACAGGCTCGGCCACGCCGAGCTCATTAATCCGGTTATGAAGTGTGGTGATATTTTGAGAGAGTGCTTTCGCTTGCACTGTCGTGATAGCACTTTGACTCAAGACACCGACAACTTGCAGGCGCGCACCATCTGTGCGCTCTGTCATTTGCAAGTCTGGGTGTCGCGTACGCAAGGCAGAGATTGCACGGTCGCGTGTACCCGCGTTGCTGAAAGACAAAACAACCGACATGCCGCTGCGTTCAACGCCACCGCTTTCAATGCGTTGCTCGCGCAGGATGGCCCGCAGATCCGTGACCAGTGAGTCGTAGCGAGCGGTCAGTGCCCCTTGCATGTCAACTTGCAGCAGGAAATGGACCCCTCCGCGCAAATCCAGACCCAGATACATCGGGTTGGCGCCGATTGCGCTTAACCAGCTTGGCGAGGCAGGTAACAGGTTGAGTGCTACCGTATAGCTAGGATCTGATGGATTAGGGTTAAGTGCTTTTTCAATCAGGTCGCGCGCCTGAATTTGAGTGTCGGTGTTCGCAAAACGCACTCGTATGGTTCCAACAGGGCCGTTTTGATCAAACGAGGCACCTGCGCTCGCGATCTTTGCCTGTTGAAGAATACCCTGCACGCGATCGAGCATGCCAGCATCGATCTTCAGTGTGGCCTTGGCGCTAGAAATTTGCACAGCGGGCGATTCGCCGTACAGGTTTGGCAGGGTGTAGAGCAGGCCGATCACAACCGCGATCAGCACCGTCAGGTATTTCCAAAGGGGATAGCGGTTCATTGCCGACGGGGATCAAAAGGGATTGCACCCCACCGCAACATGCGGCGGGGCGGTACAAAAAAAATTACAGCGCCTTGATCGTGCCTTTTGGCAAGACGGCTGACACCGATGCTTTTTGCATAACGACTTCTACAGCTTTGTCGCCATGCTCGGCAATTTGAATCGTGACATAGCTGTCGCTGACTTTTGTCACTGTGCCCAGCAAACCACCAGCGCTGATGACTTCGTCACCTTTGGCTAACGCGGCAATCAATGCTTTGTGTTCTTTCTGGCGTTTCATCTGGGGACGAATCATCAAAAAGTACAAAACGACAAACATCAAAATAATGGGGGCCATCCCCATTAGCGAGCCAGCCGTGTCGCTGGCTTGAGCCAGCACGAGGCTGGAAACTGATTGAGCAGACATTAAGGTCTCCTTTGGATATATGCGAAACGCTGGCTATTGTAACGATTTGGTGGCGCGATCTCGAGCAAATTGCATTCTCCAGGCTTGAAACCTTCCCGCGGCGATGGCTTCTCGCATTTCCTGCATGATAGTGAGGTAGAAGTGCAAGTTGTGAAGAGTGTTGAGTCTTGAGCCCGTTATTTCGTTTGAACGCTGTAAATGATGCAAGTACGAGAGGGAAAAATTCGCGCACGTGTGGCAGCTGCAACTGGGGTCTAGTGGTCGGGTGTCGTCCCGGTAACGGGCATTACGGATTTTTACGTCACCAAAACGGGTAAATAGCCAGCCATTGCGGGCATTGCGAGTGGGCATGACACAGTCAAACATGTCGATTCCTTGAGCCACACCGTCGACCAAGTCCTCTGGTGTGCCGACTCCCATTAGGTAGCGGGGGGCATTTGCCGGCAGTTTGGGGGCAACATGCTTCAAAATCCGTAACATGTCTTCTTTAGGTTCGCCCACAGAGAGCCCGCCAATGGCATAGCCTTGGAAACCGATATCTTCTAGGCCCGCTAAGGACTCATCGCGTAAGGTCTCAAACATCCCCCCCTGCACGATGCCAAACAACGCGTTGGGGTTTTCGAGAGAATCAAACGCTTCGCGCGAGCGGCGAGCCCAGCGCAAAGACATACGCATGGATCGGGCTGCCTCTTCGGAGGTGGCTGGCTTGTCCTTGATCATGTAGGGCGTGCATTCGTCAAAAACCATTGCAATGTCGGAGTTCAGCGCCGTCTGAATCCGCATGGATTCTTCCGGCGTTAGAAATAATCTTGCGCCATCGATGGGCGAGGCAAACTTCACGCCTTCTTCGGAAATTTTCCGCATTCCCTGCAAACTAAATACCTGAAAACCGCCAGAGTCCGTCAGGATCGGGGCGAACCATTGCATGAAACCGTGCAGCCCACCGTGTTTGGCGATGACTTCGGTGCCTGGACGCAACCACAAGTGAAAGGTGTTCCCCAACACAATTTGCGCACCGACCTCTGTTAATTCATGCGGCATCATCGCTTTGACGCTGCCATAAGTGCCTACGGGCATAAAGATCGGTGTCTCGACTACGCCGTGATTCAACGTCATGCGTCCACGACGAGCCAGACCGTCAGTAGCCTGCAGCTCAAAAGAGAGGCCGTTTACAGGTTTTGGGGTGTCGGTCATGGGGTCTTCCTCTGTTCGAGAAACATTGCGTCGCCGTAACTAAAAAAACGGTAGCGCTCTGCAATCGCATGCTGGTAGGCGGCTTTCATACTGTCGAGCCCAATAAAGGCCGCAACGAGCATCAGTAATGTAGATTGCGGCAAGTGGAAGTTAGTCAACATAGCGTCTACCACCCGGTAGCGAAAGCCAGGGGTGATGAACAGGCGGGTGTCACCCGATTGTGGAGAAGTCAATGCAGGTTGTGCTTGGGCTGCAGACTCTAGGGCACGGACACTGGTGGTGCCTACTGCAACGACACGGCCACCTTGAGCCCTTGTCTGGGCAATCGCATCGATCGTCGCCTGTGGTACGGTGTAGCGCTCGGCGTGCATGATGTGCGTTTCAAGATTGTTATCGCGCACAGGTTGGAAGGTTCCTGCGCCAACATGTAAGGTCACGAAGGCTCTTGTTACGCCAAGCGCATCCAGGCGTTCAAACATTTCTTGATCAAAATGCAAACCAGCGGTCGGTGCAGCAACGGCACCGGGTTCGCGAGCGTAAACGGTTTGGTAGCGCTCAGTGTCGCTTGCGTCTGGCTGGTGGGTGATGTAAGGCGGCAGGGGGACGGCGCCATGCTCAGCGAGGGCATCGAGTACAGGCCGATCAAACTGCAGAACGAATAGGTCGTCGCTTCGGCCTAAGACCTTGACCGAAATCGTTTCGGCCAGTGTCAGCAGGGTGCCCGGGATCGGCGACTTACTAGCGCGCACATGAGCAAGGGCTTGGTTATCCTCGGTAATGCGTTCGACCAAGACCTCGACCTTACCGCCGCTGGACTTCTGTCCGATTAAACGCGCTTGTATGACCCGTGTATCGTTGAGTACCAGTAAATCTTTCGAGGTCAATAGGGACACCAAGTCCCCAAAACCAAGATCGCGTCGATCGCCCTTGCAGTCGACATGCAATAAGCGGCTCCTGGAGCGCACGGCCGCAGGCACCTGAGCAATTAGCTCAGGCGGCAAGTGGTAGTCAAAATCAGAAAGAGACAAAGAGGTCGACACGCGTTTTGTTCGCTTTTTTACAAGAGGGCGCATTTTAAGCCGGGCAGACGCTTTTTTTGTATGCTGTCGGTTCAACTCGCTAAATAGGTGACGTAATGATCGTAGGCAAAGCGAAGGTCAGCATGTGGCTGGGCAGGTGTGCGGTGTTGGCGACGCTGTTGGGCGGTGCGGGGGCGGCATGGCAAGTTCAAGCCCAGAGCGGGTTGCCCCCCGAGTTAGCACAAGCCTGGGCCAAGACCAAGCTACCAGAGTCTTCTTTGTCTGTCTTGGTGCAGGAAATTGGTGGGCCCAGACTGTTCGCAATCTCCCCCGAGACCCCACGTAACCCCGCCTCCGTGATGAAGCTAGTGACCACCTACGCTGCAATCTCGCGCTTGGGTCCGAATTATGTGTGGAATACGAGTTTCCTATTAAGTCCAGACTCTCAGGTTAGTGACCAGGGTGTACTGAAAGGACCTTTGTATCTTCGCGCCGGCGGTGATCCTGTTTTGATGTTGCAAGATGTGTGGCGCCTCTTGCGAGACTTGCGTTTGCGGGGCATCCGAGAGATTTCCGATATCGTTGTGGATCGATCGGTTTTTGGTGAAGTCACGATAGACCCTGGTGCATTCGACGGCGCCGCAGATCGTCCTTATAACGCTAGCCCGGATGCCTTCATGGTGGGCTTTGGGGCCGTTCGGCTTGTTTTCTCCCCCGATCCGGCGAGTCGAACCTGGAAGTCGTTCATCGACCCTCCAATCCCTGGTGTTGTCGTTGAGGGCAACGTGCAATGGGCCGACGGACAATGTCCGGGGTCACCTGCCGTGACTACAGACACCACGTCAGATGGGTCGACGGTTCGGATACGCGTGAGTGGCAGAGGCGCTGGGTCCTGTGGCGAGTTTGATGTGTTTCGTTTGGCCTTCTCCCAGCAAGAGTTTGGTGCAAAAGTATTACAAACATTATGGAAAGAGCTTGGCGGCACGATGACCGGTCAGGTCCGAACGGGTTCCATTCCATCGAATGCCACCGCCATTGCGTCGCATCAGTCGCCGCCTTTGTCTGAGGTGATTCGCTTGATTAATAAACGTAGCAATAACGTGATGACGCGTGTGCTGTTGTTGACGCTTGGCGCTGAGGCAGGCAGACGTCCTGCGAATGTTTCAGGTAGTGTGCAGATCGCGCAAGACGTCTTGGCAAGGCAAGGCCTGCCGATGAAGGGGCTGGTATTGGATAACGGTTCCGGCTTATCTCGAAATGGGGTGGTATCGGCGGATAGTCTGGCGCAAATGCTGCAAAAAGCGTGGATGTCTCCTGTGATGCCTGAATACGTATCTTCGCTGGCAATTCTTGGTACTGATGGGACGACCCGTAACCGGTTACGCGATCCCGCTACTAAGTCTATGGCGCATCTTAAAACGGGTGCGTTGCGCGACGTGCGTTCCGTTGCAGGCTATGTCTGGTCGAGCAGCGGCAAACGCTATATAGTTGTCAGTATGGTCAATCATGATCGTGCGCATGATGCGCGGTCTTTTGAAAATGCGTTAATCGCTTGGCTTACCGCGAAATAAATTTAACCGATGCAACCTGGTAAGCACCCATGAATGTTCGTCATGCCCTCTTGGGTGTAGTGGTCCTACTGTCTGGCGTATCAGCGCACGCCGGTATTTGTGATGCCAAGTTTTTTCATAATGGTGGACTGATAGAAATCACGGGTAAGGGCATCGTTCAAGTCAACGCACGCATGACTTTTAGTCATGTTAAGAAAACCGGTAAACAAAGCTGTCAGGCACAAGTCAAAGGTAATGCGAGTTACGCCTTGTTTGGTTTGTTAACAGGTGCTGCGGAGCTCGATCATGTCCTGACGGCCAACGACTTGCAGGCGAAGCTGATTAAAAGCGGTCCTGGTCAGACGGCTGAGGCAGAAGCGTTTGATATGCAGATGGTCAGTATTTTTGGTTATGGAACTGTGATCAAAGCACCAGGACAACGGTTGGCGCCACAAAATTTTCGGCTTGCGATTGGGGATCCTCGCAAGGGACCCACCACTGCGCTAACGGTTCGCGTTGGCGAGAAAATTGTGGGTACCCGTCAGTCGATCGATACCGCGTTAGGGCCGCAATTATGTTGGCCGGTTAGATATCCGCGAGGCACCGAGCAAACGATGGCGAACATACGTGGTGTGGTCATCGCCATTCCAGCGGTGCAGTCTTATGTCACGGACTGGTACTGCCCTGCGGTGAGTCTTGTGATGAAACAGGAAATTGAACAAGCTGGTCAGCGCGCAGTGATTGAGGTCAAGACGGTTCGTTGATGCAGATCACTTCATCACCTCCTACTCGGCCGTTCCTTCTGTGGATGGTTGCGGTGTTTGCGTTGTTGATGACGGTGATCCTGGCGCTTAAGTCCGGCGCAGTGCCGATACAGTGGTCCGAAGTATTTGCGATCGTTGGCGTTGGCGCGGATGTTGATCCCTTAAAGCGTTCCGTACTTTTAGAGCTAAGGTTGCCACGCGTTTTGTTCGCGGCTGTGGCGGGCGGGGCGCTTGCGCTGAGCGGTGCGGTGATGCAAGCGTTGTTTCGCAATCCCTTGGCGGAGCCCGGTCTTGTGGGAATATCGGCCGGTGCGTCGCTCGGGGTCGTCCTAACACTGCTGCTTGGGTTCAATAGCCACTGGTTTACCAGCGCTGCAGGTTTTATTGGCGCCATGCTCGCCACCCTGTCGGCTTATTTTTTGGGGCGACGCTACCCGGGAGTCGCTGGTTTATTGTTGGCAGGTATTGCGATCAACGCCACCATGATGAGCGTGGTGAGTTTAGTGACCACCTTCATTTCTGAGTCTCAGTTCCGTAGCTTTGGTTTTTGGTCGCTTGGCAGTTTGACCCGTGCTTCTTGGGATCAGGTGGGCTGGTTGCTGCCATGGACGCTTATTTGCTCGACCTTATTGCTCCGTCAGTGGCGTGTTCTAAATGCGTTACTGCTAGGTGAGCGTGAAGCACATCACCTTGGTTTTGATATAGCAAAAGTGCGTCGTACGTTGATTCTTTTGATCGCGCTACTTGTGGGCCCGCTCGTTGCTGCGACAGGGGGCATTGCTTTTATCGGACTGGTCATTCCACATATTCTGAGAGGCTGGGTTGGCGCAGGCCATCGGGTGCTATTACCACTTTCTTGGGTTGCGGGCGCGATCGCTCTCGTGCTGGCAGACTGGCTCGCACGCGTCGCGGTGATGCCCGCAGAGATACCGGTTGGTGTCATCACCAGCTTGGTGGGCGGACCTTTCTTTATTGCCCTGCTATTGCGTCACGCAAAGCGCTCTGCTTAAGATAGTCCGAGCTCGTTCCAAATCGCGTCTACACGCAACTTGGTTGCGGCATCCATCTGAATAGGTGTGCCCCATTCTCGTTGTGTTTCTCCCGGCCATTTATTGGTCGCATCCATCCCCATTTTTCCGCCTAGTCCGGAGACGGGCGAGGCAAAATCAAGGTAGTCAATTGGCGTGTTCTCTACAAGCAGCGTATCCCGTACCGGATCCATGCGCGTGGTCATCGCCCACACCACTTCCTTCCAGTCGCGTGGGTTAATGTCTGCGTCAACCACAACGATAAATTTTGTGTACATAAACTGACGCAGAATGCTCCAGAGACCAAACATCACCCGCTTCGCGTGACCGGGGTATTGCTTACGAATTGAAACGACAGCAAGGCGATAGCTGCATCCCTCTGGGGGCAGATAGAAGTCTACGATTTCCGGAATTTGTCGGCGTAGTAGTGGCACAAACACTTCGTTGAGTGCAACGCCCAGCACTGCAGGCTCATCTGGTGGCTTGCCGGTGTAGGTGGAATGATAAATGGGATTGCGACGCATGGTGATGCGGTCTACCGTGAATACCGGAAACCAATCTTGTTCGTTGTAGTAGCCGGTGTGATCACCAAAAGGTCCTTCGAGCGCAAGTTCGTAATCCGAAGCGGGCGGCGGATTTACCCCAGGTGGTACGTTTGGGGTGATGGCGCGTGGGTCGGTACTTGGCAGCAAGTGGCCCTCAAGGACAATTTCTGCGGTCGCCGGAACGGAGAGGTTGCTACCGAGCGCCTGCGTGACCTCGGTGCGACCGCCACGCAGAAGCCCCGCAAACTGATATTCCGAAAGTGAGTCGGGCACGGGAGTAACCGCGCCAAGTGTTGTTGCAGGGTCCGCACCAAGCGCGACGGCAATGGGAAACGGTTTACCGGGATTGGCAAGCGCGTGATCCCTGAAATCCAACGCACCACCTCGGTGCGATAGCCAGCGCATGATGAGTTTGTTGCGGCCGATCACCTGTTGTCGATAGATCCCGAGATTCTGGCGTTTTGCATTAGGCCCGCGCGTGATGACTAGACCCCAGGTCAGTAAGGGTGCAACATCTCCGGGCCAGCAGGTTTGAATCGGCAGTTTGGCAAGATCAACATCATTGCCTTCCCATACGATTTCCTGACAAGGTGCGCCGCGTACATTTTTTGGGCTCATGTCCCAGAGGGCCGCTTTGAGCATGGAGACTTTCGCTATTGCGTCTTTAAGTCCCTTGGGGGCCTCAGGCTCTCGCAGGCTCGCCAGTAACTCCCCGATCTCTCGCAATGCAGCGGTGTTCTCGGCACCCATCCCTTGCGCGACACGGGTGGGAGTCCCAAATAAATTTGTCAGGACTGGCATGCTTGCTCGAGTGCCGTTATGCATTGGCTGCTCGAAAATTAGCGCTGGCCCTTGCGCTTTGAGTACACGGTCCGATATTTCAGTCATTTCTAATGAGGACGAAACAGGTACCTGAATGCGCTTGAGGTCATGATTGCGCTCGAGTTGCGAAATGAAGTCTCTAAGATCTTTGTATTTCAAGGTACCTGCCCTTCAAGCGTTAGAAGCGATTGAGTCGTTTGGTGTTGGACGTTAGCTCAAAAAACCTTTGATGCGATGTATGGCTTCTTGTAGTCGTTCAAGGCTCGTTGTATAGGCGAAGCGCATCGTGTGTGCAGCGTGTGCAGGACCAAAATCTAGACCTGCGACGGCCGCTACGCGCGCGCCGTGTAGTAGGGCTGCCGAGAACGCACTGCTATCTGAGGCGTGAGCAGAGATATCAGCATAGACGTAAAACGCGCCATCAGGCATAACGGGAACTGTGATGCCGAGGGACTCAAGCGCGGGCACGAGGTAATCTCGTCTCTGGCGGAACGCTTCGCGCCGTGTTTCATAGATGGCCAGTGACTCGGGGTGAAAGCATTCGAGTGCGCCATACTGAGCGAGCGTGGGTGCACAGATGGCCAAACTCGCAGCCATTTTTTCGATCGGGGCTACAAGATGGTGTGGAACGATCATCCAGCCCAGCCTCCAGCCGGTCATGTTGAAGTACTTGGAGAAACTATTGAGAATGATGATGTCGTCGTCAAGCGCAAGCGCCGATTGCGGAGCTCCGTCGTACGATAGGCTGAGATAAATCTCATCCATCATGACAAAGCCGTGGCGCGCGCGTACTTCCTTAAAAATTCGATTGAGCTCTTCGCGTGTGATGGAGGTGCCCGTTGGGTTGCTAGGGGATGCAATCAGTACGCCGCGTGTTTGCGGTCCCCAGTGGCTGGCGATATCGGCTGCGCTAAGTTGAAAGCGGGTATCTGCACTAGTGGGAATGAGTTTGGTGGTCCCGCCGGCTGCGCCAACAAAGTTGCGGTTGGGTGGGTAACAGGGATCGGGCATGAGCACTTCGTCGCCTGGGTTGATCAGTGCCATCGCTGCCAGTAACAGGGCACCGCTCGCGCCTGAGGTGACAATCACTCTGGCGGGGTCTACGCGCGCACCGAGCTGGTTCGTGTAAAAATTCGCTATGGCTTCGCGCAATTCCGGTAGACCTGCAGGAGGTGAGTACCCGCTTTTGCCGGCGCGAGCCGCGCTATCGAGACCCGTGACGACCCGGGGTGCGGCGGTAAAGTCTGGTTCACCCACGCCAAGGCTGATAATGTCGATACCCGAGCGGGTCAGGGCCGAGGCCTCCTTTAAAAGCTCGACCGCGTGGAACGTTACCGTGTCATGTGTGCGTGCCGCGAGTACTGTCATGTCTCATCTCTCCAACCTTGGATGCGAATTGTAGTGGTTACAAAACCTTCGCGACGCAGTTTTCTGACGGGACGCCGCACGCCGGCGACACCGTGGGGTACTTTTTGTGCAAGGTTGTCGCGTACTTGTCTGGGACGCGTGCGATGGGACGAAAGCCAAGAGACGATGCAGGCGTGGCTAGAGCCTGCCCGCGAGGGCGATCTCACCCATGCCTTTGCCTTGTGCCGCGAGTTTGGCGTGCAGTATTTGCTCGCGGACTCGGATGGCCGTCCTGACCCGGGTCGCGGTGCACTTTGGGTGTCGGCCCGCGCACCGTGGGCAACCGTTGTTGCAGTCGATGCCGCGCAAACCCTTTGGCGAGCAGACGCGGGTTGCTTACTCGGTGCGCTTCAGGGGCTCGGTATCGCGTCATTGGATATGGCGGATCCCGAACAAACGGTTGCGCAATGGGTGGCGAGTCGAGGTTGTGGTCGCTGGCCGACCGGCCAGTGCGACCTGAGCGGTATCGTACAGCTACAGGCAGTGCTCGCTGATGGCACAACTGAGGTGTTGGGCCCCTTCGGAGCGACTGCACAAGCGCCGCTGCAAAGTTTGGCGACCCAGCGAATTATTCCCAAACTTTTTGAGCTCGCACATAGCGCACCGGTCGAGCAAGGTATGGCTGCTGCGATTTGGCCGTTGCGTTTTAGGCTAGATGCTCTGAGGCCCAAGGCCCCGAGCGAGCCGAACTTGGCTTGGCTATTCATTGGACATGGTGGTGCGTTGGGGTGGGTGCAGACTGTTTGGTTCGCGGCGACTGGACGGACAATTGTCGGCGCGGGTGGTCCCTCGGATGCAGCGATCGGTATGTCGCAGCGATCTGCAGAGAACTTTTCGGACGCTTTGTCGATCCCTTTCGCTTCAATTGATCGCAGTGTGAAGCAGATCCTAGATCCCTCTGGGGTCTTCGGCTCGGTTTCCGAGTAAAGCGACTAAAATTAACTTCTCTTATTGAAATCACTGGTGCCTTTCATTATGGAAGAAACGTTTCGCAAAGCTGCGCTCGAATATCACGAGCAAGGTCGTCCTGGCAAGATTTCTATCGCACCGACAAAAATGCTGTCTAACCAACGGGACCTAGCCTTGGCTTATTCGCCAGGTGTCGCTGCGGCTTGCGAAGAAATCGTGACGGATCCTGCCAATGCGTTTCGATATACCGCGCGAGGAAATTTAGTAGGTGTCATCACGAACGGCACAGCGGTGCTTGGGTTGGGCAATATTGGTCCGCTTGCGTCGAAGCCTGTCATGGAAGGCAAGGCTGTTTTATTTAAAAAGTTTGCGGGCATCGATGTCTTCGACATCGAAATTAACGAACAAGATCCTCTTAAACTTGTTGAGATTATTGCTGGGCTTGAGCCGACCTTTGGTGGAATCAACTTAGAGGATATCAAGGCACCAGAGTGCTTTACCGTTGAGCGCAAATTGCGTGAGCGCATGCGCATACCGGTATTCCATGAT
Organism: Zwartia hollandica; assembly: GCF_019923725.1. GTDB lineage: Bacteria > Pseudomonadota > Gammaproteobacteria > Burkholderiales > Burkholderiaceae_B > Zwartia > Zwartia hollandica. The sequence goes on along the minus strand of NZ_JAHXRI010000010.1, from coordinate 645,412 downwards.
GATCAACACGGTACTGCTATTTGTGTGTCTGCCGCATTCATCAATGGACTGAAAGTTGTTGGTAAAGATATTGACAAAGTAAAGGTGGTGGTGTCGGGTGCAGGCGCTGCAGCTCTGGCGTGTTTGGACTTGATGGTCGACCTTGGCCTTCCGCTCAAAAATATTTGGGTATCAGACATCGAGGGCGTTGTGTACGAAGGCCGAACCACTTTGATGGATCCAGACAAGGAGCGGTTCGCTCAAAAAACGGATGCCCGCAAGCTTGCAGATATTATTTCTGGTGCTGACGTGTTTCTTGGGTTGTCTGCCGGCGGCGTGCTCAAACCAGAGATGGTGAAGGTCATGGGCGCGCGGCCGTTGATCTTGGCCTTGGCGAACCCAAACCCAGAGATTCTTCCTTCGGAAGCGCATGCAGTCCGTGACGATATTGTGATGGCAACTGGACGCTCCGATTACCCTAATCAGGTCAATAACGTCTTGTGCTTCCCCTATATTTTTCGTGGGGCGTTGGATGTGGGAGCGACAACCATTACGCGCGAAATGGAAAAGGCGGCTGTTGTCGCAATTGCCAAGCTAGCGCAAGAAGAGCAAAGTGAAGTTGTCGCTGCGGCGTATGGGCACTATGACGTATCCTTTGGGCCGAACTCTTTTATTCCAAAGCCTTTCGATCCACGCTTGATTGTGCGCATTGCGCCGGCTGTGGCAAAAGCGGCGATGGAAGGCGGAGTCGCGACGCGTCCGATTGCTGATCTTGACGCTTACGTTGAGCAACTCGAGCAGTTTGTCTATCGCTCGGGTGCATTTATGCGCCCCTTGTTTTCTGCTGCCAAGTCGCGTGTGCGCGAGGGTGGACGCGCACGTATTGTGTTCACCGAAGGCGAGGACGAGCGCGTCTTGCGTGCGGTGCAGGTAATCGTTGACGAAAAACTTGCTAAGCCGATTCTGGTTGGCCGACCCTCTGTGTTGAAAGACCGCATCTCGAAGTTTGGCTTGCGCCTGCGGCTTGGTGAGGACGTCGAGGTGACGAACCCAGAGTTCGACGAGCGCTTTAATCAATATTGGACCGCTTACTGGGAAAAAATGTGTCGTAACGGCGTGACCAAGGAAATGGCCCGTGTAGAAATGCGTCGGCGCCTGACCTTGATCGGTGCGACCATGGTGAGAATGGGCGATGCTGATGGCATGATTTGCGGCACGGTGAGTGGCTATCACGATCATCTAAAGTTTGTGGACGAGATGATTGGTAAACGCCAGGGCGCGACGACCTATGCTGCGATGAATATTTTGCTTCTGCCTGAGCAGACGCTGGCGCTAGTGGACACGCACATCAATGACGACCCTACTGCCGAACAGATCGCTGAGTTCACCATTGCGGCGGCCGATCAAATGCGCCGCTTAAATTTGACACCGAAAGCGGCGTTGCTGTCGCGCTCGAACTTCGGTTCGGGCAGCTCTGCCTCGGGAAGCAAAATGCAAAAAGCGCTCGAAATCATTCGAGCGAAAGCCCCCGAGCTTGAGGTCGATGGAGAAATGCACGGTGACTGTGCTTTGAACGAAGCGTTGCGCTTACGCATTCTTCCGTCCTCTACCCTAAAAGGTTCCGCTAACCTCCTGGTATGCCCGAACGTCGATTCTGGCAATATCGCGTACAACTTGCTGAAGACGGCAGCCGGAGGCAATGTCGCTGTCGGGCCCTTCTTATTGGGAGCGAATGCTCCTGTGCATATTTTGACGACCAGCGCGACTGTGCGCCGTATCGTTAATATGACAGCATTAACCGTCGTGGAAGCGAACGACCCTCGGCATAGCGCGATGCAAGCTAAGTTACTGTAATAAATAGAAAAAATAAGATATCCACGCTCACCAACGCTACAAAACTTGGTGGGCGTGATGCTTTCCACCATCGATTTTTGTGTTCTTCTGGCAAAGAAAGGTGTCTAGCCACTTCCAAACCGGCCACTGTCGAGTTATTGTCCTAACCTATTCAAGGAGCCATGTGTATGGGTAAGGCGGTTGATCCAGCATTGCGTCAGCTGTTAAAGCGCGGGGGGGACTTCGATCCTCTGACCGGGCTCGATCTGATGTCCGCTGCGGCCAAAGAGCACGGTTTAGCCTGGTGTGTTGCGGACTGCGATAAAGCCCGCAGTCGCTCGGCTGTTTTTCGTGCAATCGTGAAGGCTGTGGATTATCCCCAGTTTTTTGGTAGCGATTTTGACGGATTGTTTGATTGCTTGCGAGATACGCTACAAGATCAAAAAGATGGCGGTCTCGTGCTAGTTCTCGATAAGTTGCACTCTGAGGACCCAGCGATCGTGATGGACGGACACCAGTTTTTGCAGGTCCTCAACGACACGGTCAGCTACGCGCGTGAAAATGGGTTGGTTTTTATTTACGGCATCCATCATGCCGGGAAGCATGATGATGCTAAGCCTGGCGTAGTCCGCAATTGGAGTGATGAACCGAGCTAGCGCTCTGGTCTAGGGCAAAGCTCGATTTTGCTCTGTTACCAGTCAAGCAGGGCGGTGGAGGCGGCTGCCATAGCGAGCCCGGCGGTTTCGCTGCGTAATACCCTCGCTCCAAACCGTACGCTTCTCACCTGCTGGCGGCGACAGATCGCGAGCTCTTCCGCACTCCAGCCGCCTTCGGGCCCAACTAAGAAACTGAGACCAGTGTTTGCTGCATCGTTGTTGCCGTGAATCGTGGTAGCCAGATCGTCGTTGGCGGCGGGATCGCAAAGCAATACAAAACCTAAATCTGTTTGAGTCAACGTTTGCTCAAGACTTTGAGGGGGCAGTACTTGCATCAAACGATTGCGGCCACATTGTTCCGAAGCGGCGATGATGATGCCTTGCCAATGCATCAAGCGCTTGGTCAGGCGATCACCGGATAACTTAAGGACGCTGCGGTGCGCGGCAACCGGGATCACGCGCTGCACGCCAAGCTCCACTGCCTTTTCAATGACCCAGTCCATTTTGTCGCCCGACGGGAGACCTTGAATAAGTGTCATCCTCCCCGCCACTTCAGCTTCTCTTGGACGATGATCTGAGAGCCGCACTTGTGCAGTTTTTCCATCAAAATCAAGCACTCCGGCGATTTCTCCGCCTCGCCCATCGAACAGAACAATTTCACAACCCGCGGCCAGGCGACGCACCCTGATGTGGTGCGCAACCGTTGCTGGAAGTGTGAGGGTTTGATTGCCGGAAATCGGGTCCTGACAGTAAAAGCGTGGAGCTGTCATCAAGGCTACTCAGTCGGGGTGTAAGGGGATATACGGGTGCTAAACTCTTGTGTTTTGTAACCCATTTTTTGATCTCGCGGCCTTCTGGTCGGGGACACACCGCATGAGCCAACCCAACCATACCCCTGTCAAACTGGCCGACGCTATCCGCGCACTGGCTATGGATGCTGTTCAGCAAGCGAACTCCGGGCATCCGGGCGCACCGATGGGAATGGCCGAAATGGCGCAGGCGCTGTTCACGCGTCATTTGCAACACAACCCAGCCGATCCCGCTTGGGCGAATCGAGATCGCTTTGTGCTGTCCAATGGTCATGGTTCGATGTTGCTGTATGCCTTGTTGCACTTAACGGGCTACGACTTGCCGATGGAAGAGCTGCGTAAGTTTCGGCAACTGCACTCTAAAACACCGGGACATCCAGAAGTTGGCATTACGCACGGGGTTGAAACGACGACAGGTCCTTTGGGACAAGGATTGGCAAACGCTGTAGGTATGGCCCTTACAGAGGCTTTGCTTGCCGCTGAGTTCAACCGTCCGGATCATAAGATCGTTGATCACCACACCTACGCCTTTGTCGGTGATGGCTGTTTGATGGAAGGCATCTCGCACGAGGTGTGTTCGCTTGCAGGCACCTTACGTTTGTCGAAGTTAATTGTTCTCTATGACGACAATGGCATCTCGATTGATGGCAAGGTAGAGAACTGGTTTGCTGACGATACTGCCAAACGCTTTGAGGGCTACGGCTGGAATATTGTGCGCGTCGCAAACGGCCATGACGTAGATGCTGTGGATCATGCGCTTAAGCAAGCCCAACAATTGGGTAAGCAAAACGTACGGCCGACGCTCGTGATTTGTCGCACAGTGATTGGTAAAGGCGCACCGAACGTGGCTGGCACCGACAAGGTCCATGGGGCACCTCTTGGCGCCGATGAAATTGCGGCAACGCGCGCTGCGATCGGTTGGCCGCATCCACCTTTTGAAATCCCAGAGTCGGTTTACAAAGGTTGGGATCAACGAGCTGCTGGGGCACAGTCTCAGTCGGTCTGGCAGAAGTCCTTTGATGCGTACGCCACGAAATATCCTGAACAAGCACAACAGTTCATGCGCCGTATGCGCGGTGAGCTTCCGGCAGGGTTCGCGGAGGCTGCACAGAAGTTGCTTGCGGCGACTAACGAGAAAGCTGAAACGATTGCGTCGCGTAAAGCCTCTCAGCTGGCTATTACGGCATTGGTTGAGTTGTTGCCAGAGATGTTGGGCGGCTCAGCCGATCTGACTGGCTCGAACTTTACGGACTGGAAAGGTGCTGTGCCTGTGCGTGCGAACTCGCAAGGTGTTCAATTCGGTCGCCACATTAACTACGGCGTGCGTGAGTTCGGCATGGCTGCCATGATGAATGGGATGGCGCTTCACGGGGGCTACTTGCCGTTTGGCGGCACCTTCTTGACCTTCTCTGACTACTCGCGCAACGCTTTGCGTATGGCTGCGCTGATGAAGCAACGCGTGGTGCACGTGTTTACGCATGATTCGATTGGCTTGGGCGAAGACGGCCCAACGCATCAGTCGGTCGAACATGCAAGCAGCTTGCGTTTGATTCCCAATCTATCTGTTTGGCGTCCTTGCGATACGGTCGAAACGACAGCCGCATGGTTGGCCGCGGTGGGCCGCCCATCAAGTATTGGCATGGATGTGCATGCAGGTGGTCCGACAGCGCTCTTGTTGTCGCGCCAGAACCTGCCTTTTGTTGCACGCAATGCTGAGACGCTCAAAAACGTGGCGCGTGGTGGCTACGTGTTGCAAGAAGCGAAAGATGCACGTGCGGCGATTATCGCGACAGGGTCTGAAGTTGCCATCGCGATCGAGGCACAAAAGCTGTTGGCTGAGCAAGGTATTGCGGTGCGTGTGGTCTCGATGCCCAGCACCGATGTGTTCGATCAGCAAGATGAGGCTTGGCGTAAGTCAGTATTGCCCAAAGGCATGCCTCGTGTGGCCGTGGAAGCCGGCGTCACAGCGTTTTGGCATAAGTATGTCGGTCTAGATGGCGCAGTGGTGGGAATTGATACATACGGCGAGTCGGCGCCCGCTGGTGCATTGTTTAAACATTTTGGTCTGACCGCAGAGAAAGTTGCGGAAGCGGTTAAGCGCATTCTCTAAGTGCGCGTTATATAAACTTTAAATAAATAGGAGTGGTTCCATGACGATTCGTGTTGCAATTAACGGCTATGGTCGTATCGGTCGCAATATTCTGCGTGCTCATTACGAAGGTGGCAAAAAGCATGACATCCAAATCGTAGCGATCAACGACTTGGGCGACCCGAAGACGAATGCGCACCTCACACAGTACGACACGGCACACGGACGTTTTCCTGGTACCGTCGGCGTTGAGGGCGAGTACATGGTTGTGAATGGCGACAAGATTCGCGTATTGGCCAACCGTAATCCTGCTGAGTTGCCCTGGGGCGAACTCAAAGTAGATGTTGTGCTCGAATGCACAGGCTTCTTTACAAGCAAAGAAAAAGCATCGGCCCACCTCAAAGGTGGTGCAAAGAAAGTGATCATCTCGGCACCTGGCGGCAAAGACGTTGATGCGACGATTGTGTATGGCGTGAACCAGGACGTGCTCAAGAGCGAGCACACCGTGATTTCCAATGCTTCCTGCACAACGAACTGTTTGGCACCACTGGTTAAGCCTCTGCACGAGAAGTTGGGTGTTGTGACGGGTCTGATGACAACGATTCACGCCTACACGAACGACCAAGTATTGACGGACGTTTATCACGAAGATCTTCGTCGCGCGCGCTCGGCAACAATGAGCATGATTCCTACCAAGACGGGTGCTGCTGCTGCCGTTGGTTTGGTACTGCCTGAACTGAATGGCAAGCTCGATGGTTTTGCAATGCGCGTGCCAACCATCAACGTATCGATCGTTGATCTGACTTTTATCGCCAAGCGTGAAACTACAGTTGATGAAGTCAACGACATCCTTAAAGCAGCCGCTGCGTCGGGCCCGCTCAAAGGCATTCTGACCTACAACACCGAGCAGCTCGTGTCGGTAGACTTCAACCACAATCCTGCTTCGAGCAATTTTGATGCAACGCTGACTAAGGTGTCTGGCACCTTGGTCAAAGTGAACTCCTGGTACGACAACGAGTGGGGGTTTAGCAACCGTATGCTCGACACCACTGTGGCGCTAATGGCAGCGAAGTAAATCAAACTATGACGACTGTTCAAACCCTTTCTGCTCTGGCTCAGTCTGGCAAACTCTCCGGTAAGCGGGTGTTTATCCGCGCCGATTTGAATGTTCCGTTTGATGATGCAGGCCACATCACTGAAGACACGCGTATTCGTGCCTCGGTGCCCGGCATTCGCTTGGCGCTTGATGCCGGTGCTGCGGTGATGGTGACCTCACATCTCGGACGTCCAACAGAGGGCACACTGACAGCTGAAGATTCCTTGGCGCCCATCGCCAAACGACTCTCCGAGTTGCTCGGTATGCAAGTGAGTTTGGTGCAGAATTGGGTTGATGGTGTCCAGGTGTCCCCAGGACAAGTCGTCTTGCTTGAGAACTGCCGGGTAAACAAGGGTGAAAAGAAAAACGATCCCGAGTTGTCCAAGAAAATGGCGGCGCTATGTGATGTGTATGTGAACGATGCCTTTGGCACCGCGCACCGTGCCGAGGCGACGACGCATGGGATTGCACAGTTCGCGGCAACCGCCTGTGCCGGTCCGCTGCTGCAGGCAGAGCTCGAGGCCCTTGGGCGTGCGTTGCTTGCACCCAAACGCCCGCTGGTGGCGATCGTGGGTGGTTCAAAGGTTTCAACCAAACTGTCGATCTTGCAGTCGTTGGCTGACAAGGTTGATCAGTTGATTGTAGGTGGTGGTATCGCCAATACGTTTATGTTGGCAGCTGGTTTGCCGATTGGTAAATCGTTGGCCGAACCTGACCAAATCGATCAGGCGCGTGCGGTGATGCAAAAGATGCAGGCGCGTGGCGCTGCGGTGCCAATACCCGTTGATGTGGTCTGCGCGACTGAGTTTTCAGCGCAGGCGAAAGCCACAGTTAAGGCTGCCAAAGACGTAGCTGCAGATGATTTGATTTTAGATATCGGCCCGCAGACTTCTGCCCAGCTCGCGGATATCTTGAAAAAAGCGGGCACGATCGTCTGGAATGGTCCGGTCGGTGTGTTTGAGTTCGAGCAATTCGCTCAAGGAACCGAGTCCTTGTCTCAGGCGATTGCTGCTTCTCCGGGGTTTTCCATCGCGGGCGGTGGCGACACCCTTGCTGCGATCGCGAAATTTGGTATTACCGACAAAGTTGGCTACATCTCGACAGGGGGCGGTGCCTTCCTCGAGTTCCTCGAAGGCAAAACCTTACCCGCAGTGGATGTTTTGCATAAACGGGCATTAGATTAGAGTTTTGTGCGGCTAGCGCTAGCCGACGATAAGTCTCAATCAACAATAAATAGCGTCGCACCAGTCTCGGTTGAGGACTGGTGTGGCTCAGCCGCGTCCGCGACCTGATAGCTCATGCCTGGCTTTAAATCGAACGTCCTGCCATCTTTTAAGACGGTATGAAGCGACCCACTCAAGCAAAGCAGGATGTGTCCCTTCTCGCACCAGTGATCGGCTAAATAGCCAGGCGTGTATTCGACCATCCGAACCCGGATCGTGCCGAATTGCCGCGTGCGCCAAAAGGCTTTGCCTGTGGTTCCCGCATGCTCTGTGGCCGGAACCTCTGACCAGTCGGTTGTGCCAAACGGAATATTGTCGATTTTCATAAAAGCTTGAATTTTTTAAGGTTTGCCCCCATTGTGAAGGGGTAGTCACTTTTTTGGCGTGTCTAAGCACAGCCACACTCATGGAATTTAAAGACTATTACAAGATATTGGAAGTGCCACGTGATGCTTCGCAGGATGATATCCGCAAAGCGTATCGCAAGCTTGCGCGTAAATATCACCCGGACGTCAGCAAAGAGGCTGACGCGGAGGCGCGCATGCGCGATATCAACGAAGCCAATGATATCTTGCGCGATGCGGAGAAGCGCGCTGCCTACGATCAGCTCGCAGCCAACGTTTCCGGCGCGAATGGTGCTGCCCCAGGGCCAGGTTGGGAGCGGGGTTTCGAGTTCTCGGGTGGCGAGGGGCAAGGGCCGAGCGAGGCGGAGTTTCAAGACTTCCTGAATGGGTTGTTCAAGCAGGCTGCTCATCAGCGGCAGGCTCACCAGCGACAATCCGCGCCCGGGCAGACATATGCCGTGCGCGGTGACGATCACCATGCAGAGATTGAAGTGTCGCTCGAAGATAGTTTTTCTGGCGCGACCAGGGACTTGGGTTTGCGCTCCGTGCAACTCGATGCTCAGGGCCGTCCACAAGTTGTGAATCGCACCCTGAGCGTAAAAATCCCTGTTGGGATTCGTGCGGGGCAGATGATTCGTCTCGCTGGACAAGGCATGCCAGGTGAGGGGGGCGCCCCTGCCGGTGACTTGTTCCTGACTGTACGTTTTGCTCCGCACCCACGCTATCAGGTGGATGGTAAAGATCTGACGATGAAGCTGCCTGTGACTCCTTGGGAGGCGGCACTGGGCGGAAAAGTGCACGCGCCCACGATGGAAGGCGTAGTTGAAGTCGGCATCGCGGCAGGCAGCCATTCAGGCAGCAAGATGCGCTTGCGTGGCAAAGGCTTGCCCGGAGATCCAGCAGGCGACTTGTATCTGGTGTTGGAGGTTGTGTGGCCACCGGCAGAGTCTGAGGCCGCTAAGCGTGCGTATCAACAGTTGGCGGAGGCGGCTGCATTCAATCCGCGTCTCCACCTTGGAGTGCAAGCATGAAATCAATGACAGTGTATTCAGCGGTAAGCGTGGATGACCACGCCCCTGTAAGCGTCCACGAGTTAGCAAGACTTTGCGATCAACAGCTTGAGTGGGTGATCACGCTCGTGCATGAGGGTGTACTGAATCTTGACTTGCAGGGAGAGCCAGATAAATGGGTGTTCGAGAGCCATTATGTTGGCCGGGCACGTCAAGTTTCGCGCTTGCAGCGCGACTTTGACGTCAATCTCGAAGCCGCTGCATTAATGACTGACTTGATGGAAGAGATCAGAGCCTTACGCGCACAACTTGGGCGATAATCTGACGCATTCGATCAACAAGCTGTGAGTACTCCAATGACGACGACCGCTCGCCATCCCGACACGATTCGTATCGGTTTAGTGTCTGTATCAGATCGCGCATCGAAAGGCGTGTATGAAGATCAAGGCATTCCTGCATTGACCGCTTGGTTATCGCGCGCTGTTAAAACACCGGTAGAGATTGTGTCGCGCCTGATTCAGGATGACACAGCAACGATTTCTGCGGCACTCGTCGAGCTAGTGGATGTGGAGCAGTGCAATTTGGTTTTGACGACGGGTGGAACTGGACCAGCGCGACGGGACGTCACCCCCGAGGCAACGCTCGCAATCGCCACGCGCGAGATGCCAGGTTTTGGTGAGCAGATGCGGCAGATCAGTTTGCAATTTGTGCCGACGGCCATCTTGTCGCGACAAGTCGCTGTGTTGCGCGAAACAGCTGAGCACGCTGCATTAATTATCAACCTACCCGGCCAGCCCAAGGCCATTAGTGAGACCCTGGAAGGTCTCAAGCGTGAAGACGGGTCGGTTGTTGCCTCCGGCATTTTTGCCGCAGTCCCCTACTGCATTGACTTGATCGGCGGCCCTTACATCGAAACACGGGACGAGGTGGTCAAGGCCTTTCGGCCTAAGTCGGCGCGACGCCCAGACACCACAGCGACGTAGTTTCTGCCTGCCGAGCGTCGGCAAGTGGGTCTTGTTCCTCTTTGGCTTTTGGGTGATGGGGGCGAATGTCGTGTTTCGCCAATACGACGAGCCCCGCTTCCTCAATGTGCGCGAGGAGCTGTTCGCGGCTGCGCAAGTGCAAGTGCTCGGCCAGGTCTGACAAGATCAGCCAGCCTTGTCCGTTGGGATTAAGGTGTTCGGCTAAGCCACTCAAAAAACCAGACAGCATGTGTTGGTCTTGGTCATAAATGGCATGCTCGAGGGGGGAGGCTGGTCGTCCCGGTAACCAAGGAGGATTACAAACCACTAAGTCAGCGCGTCCTGCTGGGAATAGATCGATTTCTTGCAAAGTGATTTGTTTCTTTAGGCCCAGCGAGTCAATATTCTGACGAGCGCATACCAGAGCTCTGGCGCTCGTGTCCGTTGCGATCACGTGTACGACCCCTTTTTTGACGAGCAAGGCTGCCAGCACGCCCGTACCCGTACCCAGATCAAAGGCAGTTTTGCTGGGGATTTGGGGAAGCGCGGTTTGACGAATCAGTTCTAGGTATTCGGCGCGGGTGGGGGCGAAAACGCCATAGTGGGCGTGAATCGGCGTGTCGAGGCCCTGAATGGCAATGCCGGTTTTGCGCCATTCATAGGCACTGATCAGGCCGAGCAGTTCGGTCATTGGCATGACATAACCAGCAGAATTGTCGCCGTGCGCCTGCTGGCAGGCTTGTTGGACATCTGGAGCTCGGCGGTGTGGCAGCGTATGGTGTGCGCCAAAGGGCAGGCACAGCATCCCTAAGGTTCGTGCGCGCTGGGCACGTGCGAGCCGTACTTGGTGAAAGCGTTCTGGGTAGGGCATATCGGCGAATTTGGTGCGCCGTTTCGCAACGCGGCGCGCAAGAGCTTGTAATAATTGCCGCGCATTTTGAAAATCTCCTGTCCAAATGAGGCCGACGCCTTCACTGGCGAAGCGATAAGCGATATCCGCCGTCATGGTGTCGTCGGCGGCTAAGCAACGCTTCGGGGGCGTCCAGCCATTTTCGGACCGCCACGGTAGCGTGTGGGGCTGGTCGTCTGTAAGCCAGGAAACCATGACGGGCGAAGATGGCTGGGGGGTGGCGCCAAGGGGCATGGACAGGCTCTTTAGGTAAGAAAAAATGGGTGAAATAAGGTTTTGACCCGAATTGGGGCAAATACGGGCGTGCTGCCGTAAAATAGTGGGCTTATTTGTGTGTAACCCCTACATTTTGCTCTAAAAAGGATTATTCATGGCTCTCGTCTCTATGCGCCAGCTTTTGGACCATGCCGCCGAGCATGGCTACGGCATCCCCGCTTTCAACGTGAACAACCTTGAGCAGGTGCAGGCCATTATGGAAGCGGCTGCTCAAACGGACAGCCCCGTCATCATGCAAGCCAGTGCAGGCGCACGCAAATACGCGGGTGAAGGGTTCTTGAAGTATTTGATTCAAGCCGCGGTGGAGTCCTATCCCCATATCCCCGTGGTGATGCACCAAGACCACGGCCAGTCGCCAAAGATTTGTCAAGGTGCGATCGACCTTGGGTTCTCGAGCGTCATGATGGATGGCTCGCTCAAGGAAGACGGTAAGTCGATTGCGGATTACGACTACAACGTCGCGGTCACCAAGCAAGTGGTCGACATGGCGCACAAATTGGGCGTCACCGTTGAGGGCGAGCTGGGCTGTTTGGGTTCGCTCGAAACAATGCAAGGTGACAAAGAAGACGGTCACGGTGCGGACGGCAAACTGACAATGGATCAGTTGTTGACCGACCCCGAGCAGGCAGCTGACTTTGTGCGTAAGACGCAACTCGATGCATTGGCGATTGCGATTGGCACGAGTCACGGCGCTTACAAATTTACGCGCAAGCCAACCGGCGATATTTTATCGATCTCACGTATCAAAGAAATCAATAAGCGTTTACCCAACACCCACTTGGTCATGCACGGCAGCTCCAGTGTGCCACAAGAGTTGTTGGCAGAAATTCGTCAGTTCGGTGGCGACATGAAAGAAACCTATGGTGTGCCTGTTGAAGAAATTCAAGAGGCGATCAAGTTTGGCGTGCGCAAGATCAACATCGACACGGACATTCGTTTGGCGATGACAGGCGCGATTCGCCGCTTCTTCGCAGAAAACCCTGGGAAGTTTGATCCACGTGAGTATTTGAAGCCAGCGCGCGAAGCGGCCAAAGGTATTTGTGTCCAGCGTTATCAGCAGTTCGGTACTGCAGGTCAGGCCAGCAAGATCAAAGTAATTCCGCTTAAAGATGTGGCTACACAATATGCTGCAGGCAAGCTGTCGCAGGTTGTGCAATAGTGTCTGCAGCGCTTTTTCAGTCCAGCATCAAATCCTTACCTCTGCTCGCGCGAGGTAAGGTTCGGGACATGTACGCGGTGGGTGACGACAAGTTGCTTATCGTGGCGTCTGACCGGATCTCTGCTTTTGACGTAATTCTGGATGATCCTATCCCTGGAAAGGGTCAGGTTCTAAAAGAGCTGACCGATTTTTGGTTAGAAAAATTAGCCCACATTCTGCCAAACCATTCGACGGGAGTCAGGCCTGAAGATGTCGTGACGGCAGAGGAGCGTGAGCAGGTGGTTGGTCGCGCCGTAGTCGTTAAGCGGCTGAAGCCGATTTTGGTGGAAGCGGTTGCGCGTGGCTACTTAATTGGCTCCGGGTGGAAAGACTACCAACAGACCGGTTCGGTTTGTGGCATTGCCTTGCCAATCGGTTTGAAGCAAGCAGGTAAGTTACCCCAACCTATTTTTACGCCTGCTGCGAAGGCCGATGTCGGTTTGCACGATGAGAACGTTGATTTTGATCACGTTATCAAAGAAGTCGGACGCGAAATGGCTGAGCGCATTCGCGATGTCACTCTGCGGCTCTACACAGAGGCTGCAACATATGCGGCGACTAAAGGCATCATGATTGCCGACACAAAGTTCGAATTTGGTCTGGATGCGCAGGGTACCTTGCATTTAATGGATGAGGTCCTGACCCCTGATTCCTCGCGCTTTTGGCCAGCTGATGGCTATAAAGAGGGGATCAGTCCACCTTCTTTTGACAAGCAGTTTGTGCGCGACTGGCTCGAAACGCAGGACTGGGGTAAGACACCTCCTGCGCCAAGACTTCCCGCCGACGTAATTGCCAAAACAGCGGCCAAATACCGTGAAGCGCTGGATCGACTGACAGCGTAGCCCTTACCTTGCGCCAGGCCCATTGGGTTCGCGTGCGTAAATGATTATCTTTATGACTTGCGAGAGTTTGTTATGAACGCACCTGCTAGCTCTGCCGCACCGGTTGTCGGTGTCATCATGGGTTCCTCCAGTGATTGGGAGGTGATGCAGCACGCAGTCTCGATGCTCAATGATTTTGGGGTCGCGTGTGAGACGCGCGTTGTCTCTGCGCACCGTATGCCGTTGGACATGGCGGAATACGGTGCAGCCGCAGCCGGCCGGGGTTTGCGTGCTGTGATTGCGGGCGCCGGAGGTGCCGCGCATTTACCGGGCATGATGGCCGCTCTCACCGAAGTCCCCGTGTTTGGTGTGCCCGTGCCTTCGCGCTATTTGCGTGGTGAAGATTCTTTGTTGTCGATTGTGCAAATGCCTAAAGGTGTGCCCGTTGCGACGTTTGCGATTGGTGAGGCAGGCGCGGCAAACGCAGCGTTGCACGTGATTGCAAACCTGGCCACCACCGACGTAGCCCTGCGTGAAAAACTTAAAGCATTTCGTGCCCGTCAGACTGAGGCCGCGCGTGCGATGAAGGTACCTTTGTGATTGCACCGGGTGAGTGGTTGGGTTTGATGGGTGGCGGCCAACTGGGCCGTATGTTCTGCCACGCCGCACAATCGTTAGGGTATCGCGTAGCCGTGCTGGATCCAGCGAGTGAAGGACCGGCTGCCTCGGTCGCAGATCTGCACATACAGGCCGAGTACGAAGATGAGACGGCGCTGCTGAAGCTTGCGCAACGCTGTCGCGCTGTCACGACGGAGTTTGAAAACGTACCTGCGAGAAGCTTAGAAGTTTTAGCGGCACACTGTCGTGTTACGCCCGGTGCACATGCGGTTGAGATTGTGCAAGATCGCATCGCTGAAAAAGCTTTTATTGCATCGCAAGGTGTCGCTGTTGCACCGTATGCCGCAGTTCGCAGCGAGGCAGAGCTATGCTCAGCCTCTGCGAACCTGTTTCCTGGGATTCTAAAAGTTGCACGTCTCGGTTATGACGGCAAGGGTCAGGCTAGAGTGCGAAACGCTGATGAGGCGCTTAAAGCCTTTGCAGAGTTTGGCAGCGTGCCTTGCGTACTTGAGGCAATGCTTGATTTAAAAGAAGAGTTGTCTGTCGTGCTTGCGCGCGGACTGGATGGCGCTTGTGAAGTCTTTCCTGTTGCACGCAATGTCCATGAGCAAGGCATTTTGGCTGTGACGACACTAGACCTTGAGCCCTTTGCAATGACTGAACGCGCGACGCAAGCGGCACTTGCGATCGCACGTGGGCTTAAATATGAGGGTGTATTGTGCGTTGAATTTTTTGTGCTGCGGGATGGTCAGTTGCTGGTCAATGAGATTGCCCCACGCCCGCATAACAGTGGTCATTTCAGTATGAATGCCTGCGTGACCAGTCAGTTCGAGCAGCAAGCACGCGTCATGGCCGGTTTGCCTTTGGGTAGCACGCGCTTACTCGCTCCTGTGGTGATGTTGAATATTTTGGGTGATGTTTGGTATCCCACTGTGGAGGACGTACAGGTGGAGCCAAACTGGGCCGGCGTCTTGGCGATTGGAGGTACCTCGCTGCACCTGTACGGAAAGCGCGAGGCACGTCGCGCGCGCAAAATGGGGCACGTCAATTGCACGGGGCGCACCCTTGCGCAAGCAGTAGAGGCTGCAAATCAGGTTGTCGGTCTCCTACGATTGCCTGTCGCTGCAACCGCTTGACACAGAGCACACAAGTGTTTGCCTCCGATTCCGAGATTGACCGCGCTGTGAAGATACTGGCCGAGGGCGGTTTAGTAGCCTTCCCGACGGAAACGGTCTACGGTTTGGGTGCGGATGCCGAGAGCGTGGCTGCTGTGAACGATATATACCTTGCAAAAGGCCGACCCCAGAATCATCCCGTCATTGTGCATGTCGCACCCGAAGCCGACCTAACGTATTGGGCTGATACAGTTCCACCTGAGGCGCAGTTATTGATCGATGCCTTTTGGCCGGGGCCCTTAACATTGATTTTGAAGCGTGCAGCCCATATCCCAGACGTGGTGAGTGGAGGGCAAGACAGCGTCGGTCTTCGCTGCCCCTCGCATCCCGTTGCACAGCGTTTGATTCGTGCCTTCGCTGCGACCAAGCCGTCTGGCCAGGCGGGTATTGCAGGTCCTTCCGCTAATAAGTTTGGACGAGTATCGCCAACCCTTGTTGCCCACGTGCGCGATGAGTTTCCGGAACTTGTGGCGAAGGGGTTAGCAATATTAGAAGGCGGCGCAACCACCGTCGGGATCGAGTCGACCATTATCGATTTGTCACGTTTGAACTTAGGTGTGGGGCCTGTCTTGCTTCGCCCTGGGCACATTAGCGCTGAGCAAATTGCTGCGGTATTGGCACAGCCCGTGCTGGATGCTGATGCACAAGCGCCTCGGGTCTCTGGGGCACTGAAATCTCATTATGCACCGCGCACACCGCTCACCTTGCTGTCTGCAGCCGCTCTGCTTGAGTGTGCACGCGAATTAGTCATCGCCGAGAATAAAAAAATAGTGTGCGTTGCGACAACGCTGCGCTCAGATACCCACATCCGACGCTCCCATGTCGACTGGGTAGCTATGCCCAGCGATCCTACGGCATATGGCCAGTCACTGTACGCGACGTTGCGGTCATTGGACCAGGCGGGCTACGAACGGATCCTCTGGGAAGCTGTTCCTCAGGGGGCGCAATGGTTGGGTGCAGCGGACCGGCTTGGACGCGCTGCCGCCTAAGTAAAACCTCATAATATAAGTTGCGATCGCCTCTGGAATTTGTAGGTGATTTGAAAAATTTAAATTATGCTAGGTGGCGCAAATTTCACAAAGACAAACGATCTGATAGTCATCCGATCGTCAACAATACTAAATGAGAGCGACTATGCATAAATTTTTTTACGCACTGTTGGCGTTAATAGGTCTGGCGGTTGGACCTATCAATGCGCATGCACAAGCTTATCCGGATAAGCCGATCAAGCTGATTGTTCCGTGGCCACCAGGAGGCGGAGCCGATGTTGTGTCTCGGTTGTTGTCTAAAGCGGTCGGCGATGAGCTTGGTACGCAAATATTCATTGAGAACCGAGGAGGCGCTGCAGGCAATATTGGTGCGACAGCCGCTGCGCGCTCTACCCCAGACGGTTACACCATTGCTTTTGCATATTCGGGTACACATTCAATTAATCGACATTTGTATAAGTCGATGCCGTTTGAAGAAAGTGATTTTGCGCCTATCGTGTTTGTGGCGTCGGTTCCCCAGTTGCTAACGGTCAGGACAGACAGCCCGTTCAAGTCCGTTGCGGATGTGATTGCGGCTGCGAAAGCCAATCCAGGCAAACTTACTTATGGTTCGAGCGGCAATGGTGCAATCAATCACTTGGCTGGGCAAATGTTTGCAGATATGGCGGGTGTCAAACTCCAGCACGTTCCTTACAAAGGAGGCGCACCGGCGACTAATGCGATTCTGTCAGGTGAAATTGATTTGATTTTTGGTGAGCCTGCCCCATTGTTGCCTCATGTTAAAAGTGGAAAGCTGCGTGCTTTGGCCGTCACAAGTGCTAAGCGCTCGCCAGGCGTTCCTGAATTGCCTACGATTGCAGAGGTCGCTGTGCCTGGGTATGAGGTCACTTCGTGGAATGGTTTTCTTGCGCCAGCAGGAACACCAGACGCAGCAATCAAGCGACTCAACGCTGCATTCAATAAAGTGTTGGCTGACCCAGCGATGCGTGAGCGCCTGATTCAGATGGGATACGAGCCAGTCGGTGGTGCGCCTGAGTTGTTTTCTGCACATATCGCTGCTGAAACAAAGAAATGGGGCCCTGTTATTAAGGGTTCTGGACTCGAGATGAACTAGATGATTTTCATGAGCCAAAGCGGGATCACGGATCCCGCTGGTGAGCCAGCTTGGCGCGAGTGGTATGTCGAGCACTTGCGGATCATGTGTACGGTTGAGGGGATCGATTCGGCCCAGCGCTTTCTTACGCAAACGCCGAACTGGTCACCTTCGCTTGCGATGTACACCATCCGAGCACCCGAGGTATTTATTGATCCGTACTATCAAAAAATTCGCGGGATGGGACCATGGTCAGCGTTGATTGATAAGCGCTACTACAAGCGCAATTTATTCGATAGTGAAACCGACGGTATAGGAGTCGCTGCGCCGCACTTGCGGCATGCTGAAGTGTTACTGGTTACGGATCAGCCCTCGCCGGCGCTAGCAGATAGTGCGTTGTCGTTTATGTGGTTAAGAGCGGTGGGCCTAGACCGCACCACGCCGTATCGAGGCATTTGCGTCGCCTCTCAACTGCAGGCGCAAGGCTTGTCTCATCGTACCGATATCGCTATATACCGACCGGATTGAAGCGCCATGGATTCATCACGCCTTACCTTAATCGCAGGAGCGACCGGCCAAATTGGTAGTAGTGTAGGTATGCACTTGTTCGAACAACAGGGATGGAATCCGCTTGGTCTGGCACGTACGCCCCAGAAGGATGCGCCATATCCAATGTTGGCGCTCGATCTGACAGACGCACAAGACTGTTTAAACAAGATTGCGGCACTATCAAACGTGACGCATGTCCTGTACGCGGCGCGTTACGATCACTTCGGCGGAGAGCTTGAGTCACGCGAGACGAATGTGCGGATGTTAGAAAACTTGTTGAATGCGCTAGATTCAGTTTCCGGAAATCTGCAGCATATTCACCTTGTGCACGGTACAAAATACTATGGACACACCGTAAAAGAGCGTCGAACTCCTTATCAGGAGGATGATGCATGCGGAAACTTCAATAGCTTTTATTACGAGCAGCAATGCCTGCTTGAGCAACGTCAACGCGGTAAAAGGTGGTCGTGGTCGATCTCTCGGCCCCACGCATTTTGTAACTATCGCGTTGATGAAGCGCGAAACATGATTTTACTCGTGGGGCTATACGCATCGATTTTACGAGAGCTAGGATTGCCGCTTGTTTATCCTGGCACTATGCGCAGTTACAGGGCTAAAACACAATTTTCATGGTTGCCAACCTTGGCGCGGGCGGCGACCTGGATGATGACGGACGAACGCTGCGCAAACCAGGCCTATAACATTGTGAATGGTGATCCCATGAGTTGGTCTGAGCTTTGGCCGCACTTTGCCGACTACTTTGGGATGGAGTTAGGGACGCCAGAAGATGCCACATTCGTTGATTTTGCGCGTCAGCACGCGCAGACGTGGACGGGTATGGTGAGTAAATATGGGTTGCGCAGGACAGACCTCACAACGCTTGCGCAGTGGCCTTATGGTGACTATGTGATGTCATTGCAATGGGATGTCGTATCCTCTATGGATAAAGCAGCTCGGGATGGCTTTCATGAGCGCGTTAATACCACGAACATGTGGTTAGAAGGTTTTGATTTCTTTAGATCACAAAAAATTATTCCTTGAAGGTAGACATAACGTGGCAGCAACGATTGAGACAGATGTACTGGTAGTGGGTGGGGGTGGAGCTGGTTTGGCGGCAGCCTCGGAGGCAGCATTGGCTGGGCGCGCAGTCATTTTGTTGGAAAAGAATGCTGAGACGGGTGGTTCGACCTCATGGTCAGTGGGGTCCATTACGGCGACAGGCACACCCCATCAACGCAAAGCCGGAATTGTAGACAGTACAGATGCGCACTTCGAGGATATGGCTAAGCATGCTGGTGAGCTGGCGCCTCGCGACAATTTAAAGTTGCGTCGCATTCTCGTCGATCACACTGCAGAGATGATTGATTGGTTGATGAAGCTAGGGGTTGTCTTTGTAGGTCCTGAGGAAGAGCCGCCACACCGCGTGGCCCGCATGCATAACGTCGTACCAAATTCCAAATCGTTTGCATATCACTTGACGCGTCACTGTCAGCAACTTGGTGTCGCCATTCGCTTAAATACGGCGTTAGATAGTCTGATGCTTGAAGGTGACCGTGTCGTAGGCGCACAGGTCCGCACCTCGGACGGCACGCTCCAGCAGATACGGGCGCGTTGTGGAGTTGTCTTGGCCAGTGGTGATTACAGCGCAGCGGCGGATTTGAAGGCAAGCTTGGCTAATCCCGACGTCGCTCTAGTCGATGCGATCAATACGACCGCCACGGGGGATGGACATCGAATCGCGATGCAGATTGGCGCAAAAGTCGTCAATGGCGACATCGTACGAGGACCCATCATGCGCTTCATTGCGCCAACGCGTCCCAATTTGCTGCAAAAGCTACCGCCAAAAAAGTGGATTGCTCAGTTGATCGCTGCGTCGGCTAACTATTTACCGAAGTGTATTCTGCGCCCGTTCCTGATGAGTTTTCTCACGACGGCTGTGAGCCCTTCGACTGACTTGTATAAGCAGGGCGGCATTCTGATCAACAAGCTTGGCCAGAGATTCACGGATGAATTGACTAAGCCCAATCGGGATATGGCTAAACAACCTGACCGGCTTGGGTGGATCGTGTTTGATCAGTCGGTAGCCGAGAAGTTTTCCGCTTGGCCCTACTTTATTTCAACTGCGCCTGGTGTTGCTTATGCCTATCTTGCAGACTACCGCCGTAACCGGCCTGATATTTTCCTTCAGGCGGACAGCATAGAGGGTCTTGCAGGTAGCATGGGTGTAGATCCAAGCGCTCTGTCGGCCAGTGTTCGGCAATACAACGAAAGCGAACGGCAAGAACGTCCAGCCATTGTGCAGGGTCCGTTTTTTGCTTTAGGGCCA
This sequence comes from Zwartia hollandica, assembly GCF_019923725.1. GTDB lineage: Bacteria > Pseudomonadota > Gammaproteobacteria > Burkholderiales > Burkholderiaceae_B > Zwartia > Zwartia hollandica. The sequence continues at coordinate 625,456 of NZ_JAHXRI010000010.1, read as the reverse complement.
GTTAAAAGCTATGTTGTTTTCACCGATGGTGGTTTGAACGTTAACGAGCAATTGCAAGTTCTTCATGCGAACGGCTCTGTCATCCCAGGCCTATACGCAGCCGGCTCAGCGGGACAAGGTGGGTTGCTGTTGGAGGGACATGGACATCATCTCGGTTGGGCATTTATTTCCGGACGACTTGCAGGTCGTCACGTAGCAACGAACCCAGTAGTTGGACGCGTATCATGAAAAAAAAGACAAAACGGTTTGGCTTGCTCTTGCCCTCTTCGAATACTACGCAAGAGCCTGAATTTGCTGAGGTGTTACCTAGCGACGTATCTTTACATTGTGCACGACTGACCTTGCGTAATATCGATCCTGAATCCACGATCAAAATTGTTGAAGAGCTCGAAGCCGAAGCGCAGAAACTCAAAGATGCCGCGGTTGATGCTGTCGTGCTTTCGGCTACAGCGCCCTCGACTCGTTTGGGGAAAGGCTATGACAAGAAAATTTGTGCTCGTATCGAGCAAGCATGCGGAAAGCCAGCCACGACTGCCGCGACAGCGATGCTTGAGGCTTTCACTCTGTTGAATATCAAAAAGATTGTTTTGGCGGCTCCCTGGGGAGAGGGTACTAATCAAACTGTTGCTGCGTTTATTGAAGCAAGTGGAGTGCAGGTGCTGCAACAGAGAGCCATGGGCATTGTCAGTAACATCGAAGTTGGCCATCTTTCTGCCCAAACGGCCTATGATCTTGGACGCCAGGCCGATCATCCTGAGGCGGATGCGATATTTTTAGCTTGCGGAAACTGGATGACGTTGGAGGTTATCGATGCGCTTGAAAAAGATACTGGCAAGCCCGTACTGAGTACGAATAGCTGTGCCATCTGGGCCACCATGAATTTGATAGATGGCGCCTGGTCGATCCCTGGCTACGGACGGTTATTGGCTAATCTTAGGCAAGGTTAAATGTAATGTACCCTTCTCCGCCAAGCATCAAAACAGAAGTCTTCTTTCGTGTGCCTGATCATCTTCGGCGCCCGGGTCAACTCAACGCCGAACGGCGTGCCGCTGCGAAAGGTGGCGATAAGACAGATTGTTTTCTGGAAGGACCGTCGTTTGATTTAAAGGGAAATTTATATTTAGTTGATGTTGCCTATAGCCGAATATTTCGTGTCGATCCCGCTGGCAATATTGAGGTGCTGTGTGAGTACAACGGCGAGCCTAACGGTTTAAAAATACATCGCGACGGAAGAATTTTTGTCACGGATCATAAGTTAGGGCTACTGTTGCTGGATCCGAATACGGGAGGTCTATCGCCGGTTGTCGAGCGCTATATGACGGAGAGCTTTAAAGGCCTTAATGATTTGTTCCTGACAACCCAAGGCGATGTTTATTTTACGGATCAAGGGCAAAGTAGCATCGATGATCCCAATGGAAAAGTTTATCGTTTGAACGTCGCCGGACGCCTTGAAAGACTCCTCCACAATGTTCCCAGTCCGAATGGCATTGTGATGAGTCCTGATGAGAAGCTTCTATATGTGGCCGCAACGCGCGGCAATGCTGTCTGGCGCTCTTATTTGACGCCGGAAGGGGCGCTTGCACGAACAGGTATATTCGTACAGCTGTCTGGCGGAACCGGGCCAGATGGTATGGCAATGGATATCGAGGGCAACTTGATGGTGGCCCATGTTGGTGCCGGAATCGTTTGGGGATTTTCTGCGCTTGGTGTGCCGATTATGCGTATCGATTCATGCAAAGGCTTGGCGATAACGAATATGGCCTATGGCGGAAAAGATAACCGAACACTGTTTATTACTGAGTCTGAGAGCGGATGCGTGTTGATAGCCAACCTGGATGTTCCAGGCCGGCCAATGCATTCCCATCAATAGTTCAGTCCAGCTTCAGATCTGCTGCCTTCACAACACGCGCCCACTTTGCCATGTCGGCTTTAATGAAGTCGGCGAAGTCTTTTTCAGTTGTGATGGTTGGCACAAGACCGAGCTTGGCTAGGTCAGCGATGACCTCTGGTTGGCTCAAGATATCAAGCGCTGCCAAGTGAATCTTGTTACGAAGATCGGCTGGCGTTTTTGCAGGCGCCACTAAACCATACCAGTAGTCCATGTCAAAACCAGGTACGCCAGCCTCGATGAAGGTGGGTACCTCCGGCATAGCCGAGGATCGTGTCTTACCGGTTTGCGCAATGGCGACTAGTTGTCCGGACCGAACAATGCCGGCGACCGCGGGCAAGGGAGCAAACAGCACCATATCGCGTTGTTGACCCAACATGTCTGCTGTTACTGCGCCCGTGCCTTTATACGGAACGTGGGTGAGTTTGATTTTCGTTTCAAAGATAAATAGTTCGGCAGCCATGTGCGCGCCACTTCCAGCACCCGCTGAGCCGAAGTTGATTTTTCCTGGGTTTGCTTTGGCGAGTCGTACTAAGTCACCTGCTGTTTTCACGGCAGAGGACGGGTGCGCGACGAGGACCATAGGTGCAGCAGCCAATGCAGTGACTGCGACAAAATCACGGTCAACGTTATAGGGTAGCTTTGGATACAGGCCGGGGTTAATGCCAATTTCGGAAACGGAACCGACAAGGAGTGTTTTTCCGTCAGGCGCTGCGCGTGCGACGAACTGTGCGCCAATCGAACCGGATGCGCCTGGCTTGTTTTCGATCGTTGTAGTCGTGCCGAGTTTTTCGGCAATCTTGGGCATAATGCGTCGTGCTAGTACGTCAGTACCCCCGCCTGGCGCGAACGGAATAATGACATTGATTGGACGGTCCGATGCGCTTTGCGCATACGATATCGTCGGGCTGAGTGTGGCGAGGACGGTCGCGAGTGCTGCGACATAGCCAAATATAAATCTAGTACCCATCTTGTCTCCTTTTTTATACGACGCGGCAGTGGCTGCCATCTATTGTGTGCGGTTTGATATTACCGGATATTTACTCGCATTCCCTACAAGTTCTTGACAGAGGGCACCCCCTGTGGAACGATGCACACGAGGCTTGAGTCGAAGAGCCGTTGATAAAAATATAGAGAGCGCGATGTCTAACATGACCCGACTTGATCTGAAGCTTGCAGGAAAATCCGCTTGGGTTTTGGGTGCGTCGGGTGCGATAGGGTCAGCCATTGCCGTGTTGTTGGCGGACTTGGGTGTGGAAGTTTGGTTGAGTGGTCGTAACCAGATGAAACTGCGGGAAGTGTGCGATCGAATTACGCAGGCCGGTGGCCGTGCTTCGATCCAAGTGCTTGATGCGACGCAATCCGAGGCTGTCGATGCGGCGGCAAATGCAATCGTCCGCGAAGCGGGACGCATCGATATATTGGTGAACTCGACGGCTTTACCAACCTTTGGAAAATTCACTGACCTGACAGACGCTGATTGGGATCGGACCTTTCAAAGTAAGTTGATGGTCTATGTTCGAACAATGCGTGCAGTGCTACCGCACATGATTGAGGTGGGCGGAGGCACGATTGTCAATATTTCGGGTAAGGCGGGTCGACTGCCATCGCCTGCGCATTTGCCTGGAGGAAGCATGAACGCTGCCATCAATCTTCTTACTAAGGGTATTGCGGACGCATATCAGCATCAAGGGATTCGTGCGAACACGATTGCACCGGGACCGATTGTATCGGAGCGCTTGAATGCCTTGACCGCGCAACTTGCGACAATTTCAACGGCGAATCCAGAGTTCATGGCACGAAAGGGTGAGCCTGAAGATGTGGCGCACGCGGTGGCTTGGCTTGCGAGTCCGTTGTCAGCTTATATGAACGGAATAGTGTTGCCTGTGGATGGTGGATCGATCCCCACGGTATGAGGTTGGTTTTTATAAAAAATAGAAAATTTTGGTAAACCGGTAAGGAGACAAACATGACTAAGCTATTAAAAACAATCGTTGGCGTCATTTCGATCATGTTGGGTTGTGGCGCGAGCGTCATGGCACAAGATGCTTATCCCTCCAAAGCGATCAAGCTAATTGTTCCGCTCGGAGCGGGTGGGGCGACAGATGTCGTGGCGCGGGTCGTGGCAGGAAAACTCTCACAGCGCTTGGGACAGCAGGTAGTTGTAGAAAATCGTCCAGGTGCCGAAGGCATCATTGGCGTGAACGCTGGCGCGAAAGCGGATCCAGATGGCTACACCCTGGTGTTGGGTTCAAGCACCACCTTGGCCGCTAATTTTCATTTGCGCAAGAACTTGCCGTTTCATCCAACCAAAGATCTTGAGCCTGTCTCAATGGCGCTCAAGGACTTCTATAACATTCTTGTCATAGGCCCTAACGTCTCGGCGACTACGCTTCAAGAGTTTATTGCCTTGGCAAAGGCCAACCCGGGAAAGTTTAATTACGGCACGGCCACGGTTGGTTCCAAGATTTGTATGGAAATGTTCAAGACTGCTGCAGGTATTGACATAAAGACGATCAACTACAAGAGTTCGCCCCAGGCCCTCAATGATTTGATGGGCGGGCAACTGGAGATTATTTGCGAGCCCGTGGCTACCTCAGTGCCCAATATCAGATCGGGAAAAATTAAGTCGATCGGAGTGACGAGCTTGACGCGAGTACAGCAAGCCCCCGAGTTACCTACTGTTGCTGAGCTTGGTTTACCTGGCTTTGACTACAGCGCTTGGGTTGGCGTGTTTGCTCCAGCCAAGACACCCAAGCCTATCATTGATCGCTTGGCCAAGGAGTTGGCAATTGTGCTCGCAGATCCGGAGACCGACGCAAAAATCCGATCGATTGGTGCGGCGCCGATGATTGGGGGACCTAAAGAGTTAGCCGCGTTATTGGATGCGGAGATTGCACGAGCTGGGAAGGTTGTGAAAGACGCAGGTATTCAACCGGAATAGCTTGATGAGCACAGCACCTAGAATATTTTTAGTGCATGCCGTAGATGTATCTATGGCGCCGGCATCAAGCAGTTTTAAAAAACTGTGGCCAGAAGCGAGCATCGTCAATTTGTTAGACGAATCACTAGCAATTGATATGCTGGCCGATGGAAAGATGACACCGCGCATGGTGGAGCGGTTTGCAAGACTCGGGCAGTACTGCGTGGACGCAGGTGCCGATGCGATATTGTTTACCTGCTCAGCCTTCGGTGAGGCGATCAACAATCTTAAGACCTTACAAAGAATCCCGATCTTAACGCCCAACCAGGCGCTCTTCGAAGAGTTGCTTCAGATCGGTGGCAAAGCCGCCATGCTGACGACCTTTACCCCCTCAGTGCAGGCGCTGCGCAGTGAGCTGTCTGACATGGCGGCAGCGTTGGGTATTAAACCCGACGTCGATTCGTTTATGGTGGAGGGTGCGCTCGATGCGCTACTGAGGCAACACGGACATGAGCACGATCAACTGATTGCACAACGCGTCAACGGTCTAAACCAATATCCAACAATCGTTCTGGGGCAGTTTTCAATGGCGCAGGCTGCACTGCATCCTGAAGTGAAAACAACTGCAAGAATATTGACTACCCCAGATTGTGCCGTGAGGAAGCTCAAAGGCTTGCTCGGCGTTTAACTCTCTCTCCAGAGTATTCAGGCGTTCGCACGGATGCGAACGCCTTTTTACTATTTAGAAAAACGCTTGGATGCCTGTTTGTGCACGGCCCAGAATTAGCGCGTGCACATCATGCGTACCTTCGTAAGTGTTGACCACTTCAAGGTTGACCAAGTGACGAGCAACGCCAAATTCATCAGAGATGCCATTGCCGCCCAGCATGTCACGTGCCATGCGCGCGACATCCAAGGCTTTGCCGCAGGAGTTGCGTTTCATGATGGATGTAATTTCAACAGCTGCAGTACCTTCGTCTTTCATCCTGCCTAAGCGCAGGCAACCTTGCAGTCCGAGTGTGATTTCAGTCTGCATGTCGGCTAGTTTCTTCTGAATCAGTTGGTTCGCGGCCAATGGACGTCCAAACTGTTTGCGATCCAGTGTGTACTGGCGCGCCATGTGCCAACAGAATTCTGCTGCACCCAGTGCACCCCAGGCGATACCAAAGCGCGCAGAGTTCAGGCAGGTGAAAGGACCTTTCAGTCCAGACACGCCTGGCAACATCTGTTCGTCACCGATTTCAACGTTGTCCATGACGATCTCACCTGTGATCGAGGCGCGAAGGCCCACCTTGCCATGGATAGCTGGAGCCGACAAGCCTTTCATTCCTTTCTCAAGAATGAAGCCCCGGATACGTCCGTCATGGTCACCGCCGACACACTTGCCCCAGACAACAAACACGTCTGCGATCGGTGAGTTGGAGATCCACATCTTATTGCCGGTCAGCGAATAGCCGTTTGCGGTTTTGACCGCACGTGTTTCCATTCCTGCGGGATCGGATCCGTGGTTAGGCTCTGTTAAGCCAAAGCAGCCGATCCATTCGCCGCGAGCGAGCTTAGGAAGATACTTTTGTTTCTGCGCTTCGCTGCCGAATTCATTGATTGGCACCATCACGAGCGAAGACTGCACACTCATCATCGAACGGTAACCGGAGTCAACACGTTCAACCTCGCGAGCGATCAAGCCATAGCTAACGTAATTCAGTCCAGAGCCGCCGTACTCTGTGGGGATGGTCGCACCCAACAAACCAAGTTCGCCCATTTCGGGGAAAATATTCACATCTGTTTTTTCGTGACGAAAACCTTCGAGTACGCGCGGCGCCAGTTTGTCTTGGCAATAAGAACGTGCAGCATCACGCACCATACGTTCTTCGTCGGTGAGTTGGCTGTCCAGTAAAAGGGGATCTTCCCAGTTGAAGGTGGCGTCAGAGGCCATGAAATGCTCCAGATAATTAACTATAAAAATTGTACGAGGTGTCGGTCGCGTCGCTTGTGAAAGACCTTAGGCTTTTTGGGCAGCGGCTCGAAGTTTAGCGATGGTTGTTGTCGGCGTGATCGCTTCTGGGTCGATCAGACAGTGAATGATCGCTGGTAAGCCGCTTGCAACGGCGCGTTCAAATGCAGGGCCAAATTCTTCGGTTTTTTCAACGCGCTCACCATGACCACCAAAGGCGCGTGCGTAGGCCGAGAAATCAGGGTTCTTAAGCTGTGTCGCAGAAATCCGTCCTGGATAGTGCTTCTCTTGGTGCATACGAATTGTGCCGTACATCCCATTATCGACAATAACGACCACGAGTGGCAGGTTGTATTGCACAGCGGTCGCAAACTCTTGACCGTGCATCATGAAACAGCCGTCACCGGCAAAGCAAACAACCAGTTTGTCCGGTGCGACACGCTTTGCACCGACCGCGGCAGGTAAGCCGTAACCCATGGATCCTGAAGTAGGCGCGAGCTGTGTACCGAACTGTGTGAAGCGATGAAAACGATGCAACCAGGTTGCAAAGTTACCTGCGCCGTTGGTCATGATGGCATCGGCTGGGAGTTTGGATTCCAGGTAGGCCATCACGCCGCCCATTTGCAATGCGCCTGGGGTTTTGATCGGGACTGGGTCGCTCCAGTTTAGGTAGCTTTGGTGCATGGCGGCTGTACCGGCAGCCCAAGGGGTAGTCGAGGGTGTTGCTAAGCCGCTGAGCTCAGCAGCGAAGGCGATGGGTGAGGCATTGATTGCGACGGCTGCGCGGTAGACGCGTCCAAGTTCACCGCTATCTGGATGTACATGGACGAGCGTTTGCTTTGGCACTGGAATATCAAAGAGCGTGTACGCCTGGCTGGGCATTTCGGACATGCGGCCGCCCACGAGCAGGACCAGATCAGCATCTTGTACGCGTTTGAGAAGCTCTGGATTGAGTCCAATGCCAACGTCACCGATGAAGCAAGGGCTGTTCGCAGGGAAAAGCATCTGGCGACGGAACGATACTGCAACCGGTAGCTTGAAACGCTCAGCAAATTCGACAAATTGTTTGACAGCTGTTGCACTCCAACGCGCACCACCGAGGATAGCCACAGGTGCTTTGGCTTGTGACAAGCGTTTGGCGAGATCCGCCATTTGGCCGAGGGAAGGTGCCGAGTCAATCGCTTCGTAGTGCGGCGCATCTGGCACTGTTGCGAGCTCGACCAGCATGTCTTCGGGTAGCGCAATCACAACAGGACCAGGACGCCCCGAGGTCGCGACATGAAACGCACGCGAGAGGATTTCTGGAATACGTGCTGGGTCGTCGATTTCAGTTGCCCATTTCGCCGCTTGTCCGAAAACGGCGCGGTAATCCATTTCTTGGAACGCTTCGCGCTCACGCATGCCGCGTTCGATTTGTCCGACAAAAACAACCATCGGGGTCGAGTCTTGTTTGGCAATGTGAATGCCGGCGAGGGCATTTGAGGCACCAGGCCCGCGCGTGACCATACAGATACCAGGTTGTCCGGTGAGTTTGCCATGTGCGTCAGCCATCATGGCAGCGCCACCCTCCTGCCGACAAACAGTGACTTCGATATTGACGTCAACGAGCGCATCCAACACCGCTAAGAAGCTTTCGCCTGGCACACAAAACACGTGCTTCACACCGTGGCTGACCAACTGGCCGACAAGAATTTGACCGCCAGTGCGGGGGTTTTTGGCTGAAGGGGCTTGGCTCATTATTTTTTAGTCATTTATGGTGAAAGGAATGGGCTTAATCATATCGTGTTGCAAGGACATTTTTCCCTGTCATGCCAATTAAATTGGGGCGCCAAGCCAGTCACACAGGTCGCTATCCGCTAGGGATATGTCGCCGATTGGGTCTCTGGCGGCAAGGCGGTGCTTTAAAACCAAGTCGGCAAGCTTTGCCCGAATGGGCATGGCCGCGTGTTTCGCTTCCCAGCGCATGCCAGCCATCGTCACAACATGGTAGAGGCCGCTCGCGGCTTGGCGCGCTTGCTCGGAGGTATTGGTTGCGCTGGCGCTCTCAGCAAACCCAAAAGCGCGTTCAATGCGTTCCGCTTGCAGGGCCGCCAAGGCCTGTGAAACTGGGAGACCGTCTGCGAGCAGTCCAGCAACATGGGCACGCAGCGCGGGCAAGGCGTCTTCTCGTTGAATCGCCCGCAAGACATCTAGCGCAACAATATTGCTTGTGCCTTCCCAAATTGAGCCAAGATGGGCGTCGCGCAGCACCCGCGGATCGCTCCACTCCTCGATATAGCCGCAGCCTCCGCGGACCTCCATTGCGTCCCCTGCAACTTTGCGCGCATCCCTGCAGGCGCGAAACTTAATCAAGGGGGTCATAATGCGCATTAAGGCACGCTTGCTGGGATCGCTATCAGCCGCAGCTAAGGCTTGCGCCGTTTGATACACCATTGTTCTTGCTTGTTCGGTCAGCATAGCCATTTTGCTTAACTGACGCTGCATTAACGGCATGTCGGTGAGGTGTTTGCCAAACGCTTGACGATTTTTTGCAACATATAGCGCTTCGGTTAAGGCGCGCCGCATCAAGCCCGCAGCTCGCACGCCGTTCGAGAGGCGCGAGTTGTTAATCATGTCGGACATTTGCTTGAAGCCCATGCCGCGTTCGCCGACCAGCCAGGCAAAGGCACCCTCGAGGCGAATCTCACCGCTCGCCATCGAGCGTGTGCCGAGCTTGTCTTTGAGTCGCAAAATCCGGTAGTTGTTGGGCGTGCCGTCAGGGCGTGTACGTGGCAGCAAAAAGAGTGAGACCCCCTGTAGTCCGTCGACGGCCTCGGAGCGCGCCAAGACCATCGCAAAGCCAGCATCTGGATTGGAACAAAACCACTTATCCCCTGTAAGTAGCCAGTCCCCGTTGGCGTTCAGAGCTGCTTGCGTGGCTGTAGCGCTGACGTCGGAGCCAGCGCCTTGTTCCGTCATGAACATCGCGCCTTGGTGCAAGGCATCAAAGTCCTGCGTGGTCACCATCGGTAACACTTGTTCAACGAGTTTTGGATCGCCAAATTTTCTTAAAGTGCGTGCCAAAGAGTCGGTCATGCTGACGGGACAACACAAGCCGAACTCTGCTTGAACGAATAAATACGTGAGGGCATATTTCGCTGCAGGCGGCATCGCCGTGGGCCATCCCAGAACGCCCCCCCGATGCGACATCGCAGCGAGCCCAAACTCGCTGTACGCGAAACGCTCTAGCTCGACATAGGCCGGGTGCTTATTAACTTGCGATACATCGATACCTGAGCGGCTGCGAACGGATAGGGTTGGTGGGTGCTTATCTGCAACACCCGCTAACTCGTCCAGCAAAGAGCCAGCTAGTGCGCCCAGTCGTGTCAGATGTGGCAGCAAGTGTTTGTGCAAGTCCTCTGGGAGATAGCAAGCGAGTAGATCCTTACCTGAGTCCGCTTCAAAAAGGTTGATACCGCGAGAGTCTGGGACGGGATGGGACATGCTGTCTCCGAAAGGAACTTTAAGCGTGAAGGCGTGCGAGAGTCTCTTGGGCGATCGCAAGGCTTGAGGTGAGTCCGGGAGACTCTATGCCAAATAGATTCACGAGTCCCGGCACGCCATGTGTTGCCGGTCCGACGATCATGAAGTCGGCAGCTGGTTCGTGTGGCCCGGAAACTTTTGGTCGTATGCCTGTGTAGCCAGGCGATAGGCTTGCGTCGGGCATGCCAGGCCAGTAGGTGCGGACCGCTTCGTAAAATCCCTTGCATCGACTTGCATCAATGTCATAGTCGACCTTGTCGATCCATTCAGTGTCTGGTCCGAATTTCGCTTGACCGCCAAGGTCGAGGGTCAGATGTACTCCGAGCCCTGCATGGTGGGGTGTCGGATAAATCAATCTGGTGAAGGGCGCTCGCCCTTGTAGCGTGAAATAACTGCCCTTGCACAAATACTCGGTGGGAATAGAAGCTTCCGGTACACCTCGAATTTTGCGGGCGAGCGTCGGCGCATGCAGACCCGATGCATTGATCAGGACATTGCAACTTAACTGCATTGCGTCGGCGCCACCGAACTGCAAGTTAAACCCACCTTCGCTGCGTACCTCTCCTGAAAGTAACGGCGTATGGAAAACGCACTGCGCGCCGGCATTTTCTGCATCGCCCTGGTAAGCCAACATTAAGCCGTGGCTGTCGATGATGCCTGTAGAGGGCGAGAATAGCGCCGCCGTGCAAAACAAGGCGGGCTCAAGCGCTTGTGCCTCACTTGCACTGAGTAGTTCCATGTCGTCCACGCCATTGACACGGGCCTTACTCAAAATATCATCGAGTTTGGGGATTTCCTCTTCGCTGGTCGCCACAATCAGTTTGCCGATGCGCTTGTGTGCAACACCTTTCTCTGCGCAGTAGGCATAAAGCATATGTCTGCCCTGTACACAGAGCTTTGCTTTCAAACTGCCTGCGGGGTAATAGATTCCAGCGTGGATGACCTCGGAGTTTCGGGCGCTAGTGCCTGTACCGATCCCTTCGGCGGCCTCGACGACCATGACTTCGCGTCCAGACTGGGCAAGGGCGCGTGCAATCGCGAGTCCTACAACGCCAGCACCAACAACGATGCAATCAATATCCGTACTCATATTGTTTAAGGTTTTTTTGTTTCGGGGGGAGGAGTTAGATCGTAGCCGCCCGCGTGATAGATCAATGGGAGGCTATCGTTTCGCGCACAGTGCTCAACTTCACCCACAAAAATGATGTGATCACCTTCCTCGTACTGACTACGATTGGAGCATTCAAACCAGGCCGCGCAGTCTGCTTGCAGTCGAGGTGAGCCATTGGGCGCTGTTGTTAATGGAACGCCACTGAAGCGCTCGGCCGCAGTGCCCTTTGAAAAACGCTGCGCGATCATCATTTGATCAGATGCCAGCACTTGGATCACATAGCGCTTGCATTGTTGGATTGTTGCAAGGGAGGACGAGTTGCGTGACAGACTCCAGACCACGAGGGGTGGATCTAGCGAGACTGAATTGAACGAACTGGCAGTCAGACCCACGGGAGCTTGGCCTGGTAGCGATGCGGTAATGACCGTCACGCCAGTCGGGAAACGTCCAAGCGCAGATCTAAAAAAAGTGGAGTCAAAATCCGGTGATGAGGCATGCATGTCAGGGCGAGATCCGTCCAATTGTCCAGCCAGTTGTGCCGGAGGGAATGTAAGTAAGACGGTCATGCAGCCGTGAAGGACGGCCTTGCCAGAATTCAAAATATTCGGGCTTCAGGCGATAGCCGCCCCAGTGCGGTGGCCGTGGAGGTGCATCGCCATACTTTGCCGTCATGGCTTGTTGGCGAGCATCCAATTCTGCAATGCTGGTGGGTTGGCTTTGGGCGGACGCCCAAGCGCCAAGACGTGAACCAAGTGGACGGCTGTGAAAGTATTCGTCAGACTCTTGTGCGGATACCTTTTCGACTAAGCCCTCTATTCGAACGGTACGCTCAAGCGGCTGCCAAAAAAACAGTAGAGACGCCCACGGCTGCACCAGTAAGTCTTTACCCTTGCGGGACTCATAATTTGTGTAGAAAACAAAGCCTTTGTCGTCGTAGCCCTTGAGCAGCACGATACGTGCAGAAGGTCTGCCTTGTGCATTCGCCGTCGCCAGCGTCATTGCTGTTGGCTCGGGGACCTTGTCATCAAGCGCTTGGTTAAACCATACCCCAAACTGCTCGTAGGGCGAGCCTTTAGCGTCTTTTTCAAGCAGGGTGTGCTTGTCGTAACTCTGGCGAATATCTGCAATCGACATGATGGTGCTCCGTGGCGGCCGGGTTTGCCGCGCTACCCGCGCAACGCTACCTAAGCCTTCGTTCTAGTGTACCGTGGCATGGAACGCTCGGCCTTAAGACGCCACTGAGTTTTAGGGGTTCAGGTGCTCAGGAACGGGGTTGTAATTGCCGAAGGCATTTCACTAACTCCATGAGGCGTTGATCGTCGATGCCAGCCGAATGCAGGGCATCGGCTGTTTGCGTCACGTATTCGAGACAGGTGCCGTAGGTCCCCCGCGCGCGCAAAATGATTTCAACCAAGGCGTCTTGAGGTGGTTCGCTGACGTAGGCAGGGCCGGCCTGATTGATGACAAAAGCCAGGCCCTTTACGGGGCCCTCTGGCGTGATGCAGTCGAGCCAGGTTGGATGATAGGCCCCTGTGCCCATTTCGCGCTTCCAAACTGACGAAAAGGTAGACCGAACGCGTTCGGCTTCTACCTTGAACACCATTCCCTGACAGTTTCCACTTTGCTCCAACCCAAAAACGAGTCCAGGAACTTCAGGGGTGCCACGGTTTATTCGCGACCAGAGGCAAAGTGCCCGGTGAAAGCCCTGTATTTGAGCGGGTCGCTTCTCTGTAAAGTCGAACTCTGGACGCCAGATTAAAGACCCATAACCAAAAATCCAGACATCGCACCCTGGGGTCCAGTCGCGAAGCGCAGTCTCAATGGATTCTGCCATTTTTTCCTCAGACCAACGCACGAAGGCGCTCACTGCGGGGGGCATAGGTAGATCGGCAAATCGCGTCATGGCCTTAACTTAATTAAGTTCGATCTTTTGGGGGGGTAGGTGGCTCTGTGTCTTGAGTGCTATTTTTTTCGTGCTTTTCCGCGTCGTCGGTGAACCAGCGGACTGCACCTAGGCCGACCGCGGTTAACCAGAAGAGTGGCATTACCCCCATGAACGTTCCGAGTGCGCCGAAGGCCAGAGGAAGCGCGACCTGACAGCCGTTCACTAGTGCCATACGTAGGCCGAATGCCTCTCCCGCTCTGCCGCTTGGTGCATGCTGTTGCAACAAGGCAAGAATGCTTGACTGTGTCGAACCCAAGCCAAGGCCCAATAAGAATGAAAGCGACACAAGAATCCAAACTTGCTCAAAGAAGGGGTAGAGCAAAAAATTCAGTCCCGTGACAACTAGCGCGAAATTGATCAGCTGCCAGGGTCGAATGCGATGCATCATCCAAGGGAGTGCCAGCCGGATCACGATGGTTGCCGCGGCAAAGGAGGCCAGAATCAAGCCGATGGTTGTGGGCGATAACCCCACATGCACCCCAAAAATCGGCACGACAAAGGTGTGGGTGTCCCAGGCTGCTGAAAGCAACATGTTGGCGATAAAGACTTTCCGCAGCGAGGGACTGCTAAACAAATCACTGACGCTTTGCTTTTGTGTCACAGGTGCCGACTTGATGTGTGAGGCCTTGAGATAACCCCGCATGCTCAGCAACCCAATGAGGCCGACCAGCGGTGCGACGGCGAGCAAGGCAAAGACGGAGCGATAGCCTAGGTAGTCGATCGATACGCCAGCAAGTAAGGGTCCGATGAGCCCGGAGGTAGCCATCGACAAAGAAAGCCAGGAGAAGTTACGCAGGCGTTCTTCGCCATTGCTGAGCCCCATCTGCCGTTGGACCGCGATTTGCAAGGTCATGTGTCCGACCCCAACAAACGTCGCTGCAACGATGAGACCCGTCAAACTTTGCCAAACCACAGGCAGAGACGTCCCGATCACCACACAAATGATGCTCGCCCGCATGGGTTGCCAGGGGCCGATGTCATCAATGAGTCGGCCAGCTTGAATAGAGAACAGCATGGGTAGCAAGGCAAAGACAGCGATCAGGATGCCGACTTCGAGGGTGCCTTGACCTAATTGCAGTGCCGTGAGCGATACGGCGACGCGTCCACCGGAAATCGCGATGTGCGACAGCATGACCAACAGGCATAGCACAACGGGACCGGCAAAACTTGACGGTTTGTTGGCGAGGGGAGGAGTGGGGGACGGCATGCTCACGGTGTTAGGACTAAATTGTGTTCCTCTCTAGGCGTGTTGTCGAGTCAAGAACAAAGTTTTTTCGCGGAACATGCAAAAATGCATCATTCATTGCCCTTTATGTCGAGCGTAAATGTCCTTGCCGCAGACTGAGATCACGTATGACACCCCAGCCGATGTTGAACGCCGGTTCGCCGGTTTGTTGCGTTTGTATGGTCCGCAAACCCTGGAATGTCTGGGTGCGGCGCATGTGGCGGTTGTGGGGATAGGAGGGGTGGGCTCTTGGGCGGCCGAGGCGCTGGCGCGAAACGCTGTTGGTGCGCTAACACTTGTAGACCTTGATCATATTGCCGAGTCCAATGTAAACCGCCAGGTTCATGCATTGACTCAAACGCTGGGGGAGTCCAAGGTGCTTGCCATGTCGGAGCGCATTCTGGCCATCAATCCTCAGTGCCGGATTTCGACCATTGATGATTTTCTAACCCCTGAGAATGTTGAACTATGTTTGCCAGCTGGGCTGAGTGCTGTTATCGACTGCACCGACCAGATGGCTGCAAAAGTCGCTATGGTGCTGCATGCAAAGGCTTGCAACACCCCCCTCATTGTTTGTGGCGGCGCAGGAGGCAAAACGGACTCGCTTGCCTTACGTACTGGCGACCTAGTGGAGGCAACACATGATGCGTTGTTGGCCCGTCTGCGCAATGTGCTGCGCCGCAGTCATGGGTACCCGCGCGCGGTAGATTCGCAAGGGCAAATGCGTAAGCGTGTAGCCAAGTTAGGCGTCCGGGTGCTTTGGGTGGATCAGCCCACAATCTTGCCTGCTGCATGGCAACAAAACGACCCCTTGCAAGGACTGTCTTGCGCCGGCTATGGGTCTAGCGTTAATGTCACAGCTTCCATGGGGTTCGCAGCAGCTAATCTGGTTGTTCAGCAACTGCTAGCGCATTACCCTAAAAACTGAGTATTCACACGGCAGCATTTCATGACGCAAGTTTCCGCACTAGCAAAAATTCTATCCCTCGCTGATTTTGAACGCGAAGCCGAGAAACGTTTGCCCCGCCCGATTTTTGGCTATGTAGCCGGTGCGTGTGAAGACGGCCAGTCTTTAAGGGCTAACCGGGATGTCTTTGCAGAGTATGAATTTCTGACGCGCATCCTTGTCGATATCTCGCAGCGCAGCCAGCAAGTCGAGCTCTTTGGTAAGACGTACAGTTCACCCTTTGGTATGGCGCCAATGGGCATTACCGCTATGTCGGCCTACCGCGGCGATATCGTATTGGCCGAGGCGGCTGCACGTGCGAATGTGCCGATGATTATGAGCGGCTCCTCGTTGATTCGTATGGAAGAGTTGGTTGAGCGAGCGCCAGACGCTTGGTTTCAGGCGTATCTGCCTGGAAAAACGGAACAGATCGCTCCCTTGATTGATCGCGTCGCTGTGGCGGGCTTCAAAACACTAGTGATTACTGTAGATACTCCGTCTTCAGCCAATCGTGAAAACAACGTGCGCACAGGGTTCTCCACGCCGTTAAGGCCCAGCCTGCGATTGGCGTGGCAGGGTATTACTCATCCCCGCTGGCTATTTGGCACGTTTTTGAAAACGCTCATGCACCACGGCATGCCGCATTTTGAGAACTCCTTTGCCACCCGCGGAGCGCCGATTATGTCCGCTAACGTCATGCGTGACTTTTCTTCACGTGGTCACCTGAATTGGGAACATGTTCGAGCGATTCGCGCCCAATGGAAAGGACCGATGGTCATCAAAGGAATTCTGCATCCTGCTGATGCGGCGCTTTGCCGACAGTACGGGATGGACGGCGTCATTGTGTCCAATCATGGAGCCCGTCAGCTAGACGGTGCCGTTGCGCCCTTGAGAATGTTGCCCCAGATTCTTGATGCATTTAAAGACGGCCCCGTGATGCTTGATAGCGGTGTGCGTCGCGGCAGTGATATTGTCAAGGCGATTGCCCTAGGTGCACGTTGCGTATTTTTAGGACGACCCTTTAACTACGCAGCCGCGGTGGGTGGTCCAGCAGGTGTGGACCACGCGATTTCGTTGCTAGAGCAAGAAGTCTCGCGCAACATGGCCATGATGGGTGTCAACACACTGAAAGAGTTGACGCCAGAGTTTTTAGTACACGTCGGTCGTAAAGACTAAACCCCGTCCTTTTTATTTTATGTGGAGTAGATATGTCTAACCTTGGATTTGCGATCAACACGCACAAGCATACGGTCAGCAATGCGACCTTGAAAAAATTTGCCAAGCTCGCAGTGGCAAATATTAGTGATGTCATGAGCCGTACAAACGGCACGGTTGATCTGCGTCCCTTTCACAAGGGCGGTCGTATTTTGGGACGTGCGTTCACGGTCAAGACTGCACCTGGCGACAACCTGATGGTGCACAAAGCGATTGATATGGCTGCACCGGGCGATGTGATTGTGGTGGATGCCGGTGGTGCGCAGCGTAATGCGATCATCGGTGAAATTATGTCTACGCTTGCAGCTAGTAAAAAAATCGCTGGATTTGTGATTGATGGTCCAATTCGCGACGTCGACAGCTTGGGCAAAAGTAGCTTCCCTGTTTTTGCACGTGCGATCTCGCATCGTGGTCCCTACAAAGAAGGTCCAGGCGAAATCAACGTCACGGTCTCGGTCGACGGCATGGTCGTGCACCCCGGTGACATCATTGTCGGTGACTATGACGGTGTGTTTGCAATTCGTCCTGATGTCGCCGACGAGTTGGCTGCCTTAGTGATGGCGGTTGAGAAGAAAGAGAAGGACATTCTGAAGCAAATCGCCAAAGGAACCTTGGATCGTAAGTGGGTGGACCAAAGCCTGCGCGCCAAAGGTGTTCTGAAATGAAAAAAAAGGTTGTGCGCTTCGATTTTTGGATTAACCCGGTCTTTGACGAGCATCTCGCCAAATTCAAGGACATTGACCTAACTATTTGTCGCTATGCGGATGACGATAAAAAAACGTTGGCAACACTCAAAGAGGCGCAGATTTATCATATTTGCGCTGCACGCGACGAAGTGCCCAAGCAGTGGTGGCTAGGAGAGGAGCTGCTAAAGCAGTTGCCGAACCTGTTGTGTGCCTCTGCATCGGGGGCGGGTTTTGATCCCATTGATCTTGAGGCGTGCAGCCGCCATGGTGTCTTGGTGGTCAATCAATCAAGTTGTAACGCCGACTCAGTAGCCGAGCATGCAATCGGCCTGCTGTTGTCGGTGAAGCACCGCATTGCCGAGTCCGATCGTGTGATGCGCGCCAATGCCTATACGACCCGCGAAGATCTAATGGGTAACGAGATAAAAGGGCTGACGATCGGGATTGTGGGAGTAGGTCATATCGGAACCCGCGTGGCACACCTGGCGAAAGCCTTTGGGATGCAGGTGATCGGGTACGACCCGAAAATAACAGACGCTGAAATCGCAAAGCGCGGGGCAACACCTGTGAGTTTTGAGCAGTTAGTGACGCAGTCCGATGTCGTGTCGGTGCATTGTCCGCGCTCGCCAGAGACCCTGAATCTTTTTGGTGCTGATCAGTATCGTTCGATGAAGAAAGGTTCAGTATTTCTCTCGACAGCGCGAGGCGGGATTCACGATGAGAAAGCGTTATACGAGGCGTTGCGCGACAAACATCTGTCTGGCGCCGGCCTAGATGTTTGGACGGTCGAGCCCCCCGCTGTCGATAACCCGCTATTGTCTTTGCCAAACGTGACTGCAACTTATCACACAGCAGGTGTCACGCACGAGGCGCGGCGTAATGCTGCGCGCATGGGTGCCGAGCAAATAGAGGGGTTGTTGCGATGCGAGCGCGCGCCACGTATGGCCAACCCCGAAGTTTGGCCGGTATTCGTTGAGCGTTATAAAAAGATGTTCGGGTAAGTCATAACATCCAAGTCGTCAGAAGGGCTCTATATTTAGTTCGGCTTAGAAAAGACAAGTAGTACAAAAATATAAAAAGCAGCACGAATATATAAGGAGATTGTATGAGTAGCTTCATCCGTAAATTGAGTCGTCTGACTGGCGTGGCTTTGCTATCTGCCTTGGCGTGGTCCAGTGGTGCGCAAGCACAGTACCCGAACAAGCCTATTACGATGATCATCGCCTATGCACCAGGTGGTGGCACGGACTTGGTTGCCCGATTGATTGCGCCCTACATTGAAAAATATTTGGGTAATAACGCGCGTATTGTTGTGTCCAATAAGGCAGGTGCGGGCGGTGGGATCGGTTTTGCCGAGCTAGCTAAAGCCGCACCCGATGGCTACACCATTGGCTTTTTGAACACGCCTAACTTGATCTCGATTCCAATTGAGCGCCAATCGACCTTTCACTGGAAGGACTATGACTTGATTGGTAATTTGATTGATGACCCCGGTGCCTTTACGGTGAATACATCGAGCGAGTTTAAAACCTTGAAAGACTTGGTCGTCTATGCCAAAGCTAATCCAGGTAAGGTCACGGTCGGGTCCACGGGCGTGGGCTCCGATGATCACCTCGCGATGTTGTTCTTTGAGAAAGCTGCGGGCGTTAAGTTGACCCATGTTCCCTACAAAGGATCGGGTGAAACACGTGCTGCGGTGGTGAGCGGTCAGTTGGTGGTCGGTGCGATTAACGTGGGTGAGGCCCTGGCTTACATCAAAGGCGGCTCACCGATGCGTATGATTGGTCAGATGTCACTTAAGCGTACGGTATTAGCGCCTGACACCCCAACGTTTGCGGAGCAGGGCTACAACATGGAAAGTGCCTCGCTGCGCGGGTTGGCAGCACCGAAGGGCTTGCCACCTGAGATTCGCGATCGCTTAGTGAAGGCTGTTGCGCAGGCGGCGGCAGATCCTGAGTACATCAAAAAGGCGGGTGAGTTGTTTGCACCAATCCGTTATCTGGCACCGCCTGCGTATGCAAAAGAACTGGCGGATACAGAAAAGATGTTGCAACAACTATGGAAGGATATGCCCTGGAAGGAGTGAGGTATCCGGCTTGACTTCAAACCAGCCGCGCAAGCCATTCGACAAACGGATTGCTTGCGCGTGAGATAGATCACTCAGGCGCAGGACGGCCTCCTGCACCTGACTTGATTGCAGCAGGCGTGCACGCATCGTGCCGCCT
Source organism: Zwartia hollandica (assembly GCF_019923725.1). Lineage (GTDB taxonomy): Bacteria > Pseudomonadota > Gammaproteobacteria > Burkholderiales > Burkholderiaceae_B > Zwartia > Zwartia hollandica. The sequence continues at coordinate 605,816 of NZ_JAHXRI010000010.1, read as the reverse complement.
AGCAAACCGCAGTGCAAGGGAGGCGTGAGCCACACGCCTTTGCTCAGCAAATAGATGTTTGAGCGACTGCCCTCACATAATTCTCCCCGTTCATTGATAAAAATCTGATCGAAGTACGCGGGGTGCATGCTGAGCCATTCGGCAGTGACGTCATACCAGGGACGATGTGTAGTTTTGTGCTGAAGCAGGGGCTCTTGGCTCTTGAGCACCACAGGAGACAGCGCAATCAGCGGTGTGCCGAACAGTGCGCCTAAGGGCACCGCTTGCATCGAAAGCACGCCTGATGCGCTAAGTAACAATCTCACGCGAAGCGATTTGCCTGTGTGCGCCGAGCAAGTAGTTTTGATGGCCTCAATCACAGCCGAGTCGCCGGGATAAGAATAGCCAAGCGCTTTTGCAGAGCGAGCAAGACGCATTAAATGCTCGGGGATTAAATCAATGGTACCCGCTTCATCAGCGTGCATCGTTTCTATCAGATCGGGTGTTGGCTTAGTCATCTGTTTAGTTTTAAGCGAGTATGCGCGCCTTCCAGTGGCATTCTTCCCACTCCTGTTCGGGGTCAGAGTCATAGACGATACCGCCACCAACATGATAGAGGCCAGTGCCCTTCTGTGCATCAAGGACCAAGGTGCGAATCGCCACGTTCAAGGAGAAATCTCCATTAGGAGCTAGCCATCCAACGCTACCGCAGTAAAGTCCGCGCGGTGAAGCCTCTGTCTCTTGTATGCGCCGCATGGCAGCGATTTTTGGTGCGCCCGTCACAGAGCCACAAGGGAAGAGGGCTCTTAAAATTGCTTCTAGATCCGTGCCAGGTGCGACGCGGGCCTGAACGGTCGAAGTCATGGTCCAAACCGAGGGGTATTTCTCGAGGGAAAATAGTGGGTTTGCTGTGACGCTACCAGCGAGAGCGACACGACCCAGATCGTTGCGCAATAGATCAACGATCATGAGGTTCTCTGCCCGATTTTTGGCGCTCGCTACCAAGCCTTGCCTGAAGGCATGATCCTCAGCGGGATCCGTTGAACGTGGTGCAGTACCTTTCATGGGGCGGGTCGTCAGGCAGTCGCCGGTTCGTGCCAAAAACAATTCAGGTGAGAAGGACAGCACGGTGCGCATACCGTCTTCGATAAAAGCGGCATGTCCGACAGGGTGCTTGTTCGCGATGCGTTTGTAAAGTGTGGAGGGATCTCCCCGCAGCTGAACCAACATCGGAAACGTCGCATTTATTTGATAAACCTCGCCTTGAGCAATCCATTGACGGATTTTCTGAATGCGATCGATGTAAGCATCCTTCGAAAGAAGGGAAGCTACGTTTTCAATCGCCGCAGAATGCTCGTGCTTGCTAGTCTGGAGGGCCTCGCCCCAGGGCGCCTCGAGCATCATTTTCGCAAACACGAGAGCGGTCAGGCGCGGCGAGGAGTCCTGCGTGCGTTCAGAACGGGTGTCGTTTGCATGGACCTCTAGTGTTGGCTCAAGCCATTCCCCTAATTCGTAGTCCAGCAAAAGTGCAATCCAGTGACCGTCTTTTTTGGCTTGTGCGATGCGTACAAAGGCCTGGGGTAGTTCTTGTTGCGAGCGCGCTTCAATGCGGTAGAGCGGCTCTGACAAGACCCGCGCCTCACCCGCTAAGCGGTCTTCAAAGCGACAGTGCGTCATGTGCGGGTCATGAACTCGTGAAGGACATCACCCGTATGCGAGCGCTTGCGAGCGCCTGCGACTTGCTCGGGCGTCCCTTCGATGACAAGACGACCTCCGCCCGAGCCACCCTCTGGGCCGAGATCCAGCAACCAGTCCGCCTCGGCGATGATGTCTAGGTTATGTTCGATCACCACCACGGTGTTTCCAGCTTCGACCAAACGATGCAGTACGCGGATGAGCTTCTCCACATCAGCCATGGAGAGCCCGACAGTGGGCTCGTCCAGTACATAGAGCGTGTGAGGCAACCGTGAGGCTCTGCCAGTCGTGATGACACCTTCTGTCATACGCGCTTTTGCAAGCTCGGTCACAAGCTTGATCCGTTGCGCTTCACCGCCAGATAGTGTGGGCGAGGGTTGTCCTAGCGTCAGGTAGCCGAGTCCAACATCTTGCATGAGTTGCAGAGGATGGCGAATCTTTGGGTGTGCAGCAAAATAAACGATCGCGTCATCCACTTCCATCGACAGTACCTGACCTGCATGTTTTTCTCGCATGCGTACCGCGAGCGTATCGGTGTTGAAGCGCGCTCCGCCGCACGCATCGCAGGGTACTTTGATGTCGGGTAGGAAGCTCATTTCGAGCGTGCGCATGCCTTGGCCTTCACAGATCGGACAGCGACCATCGCCTGTATTGAACGAGAAGCGGCCAGCACCCCAGCCACGAATGCGCGCCTCGTTCGTTTCAGCGAACTGTTTGCGTACGTCATCCCAGAAACCAATGTAAGTCGCTGGGCAGGAGCGTGGGGTCTTACCAATTGGCGTTTGATCCACTTCTAAAACTCGATCGAGCGCTTGCCAACCGCTAATGTCTTCGCAGCCCTGCCAGGCGGGAGTGCCACGCACCGACAATGCCACCGAGAGATTGTCGAGCAGCACTTCGCGCGCGAGGGTTGATTTACCCGAGCCCGAGACGCCTGTGACAACGCTCAAGCGACCGATTGGAAAGTGAGCGTCGACATGTCGGAGGTTATGTAGCTTTGCACCTTTTACCGTCAACATCGGAAGGTCTTTGGTGACGGGACGCCGCGGTTGTAGCGGGTGCTTGAGGGGCTCGCGTAAGTACCGACCCGTTGTGGATTCAGGTGCATCCATTAAATCTTGTAGCGTGCCTTGGGCGACGACGCGTCCACCACGCACGCCTGCACCCGGCCCGATATCAATGACATGTTCAGCACGTCGAATCGTATCGTCGTCGTGCTCTACGACGACCAAGGTATTTCCATTTTTCTCGAGTTTGGATAGGGCACCCAACAAAATGCGATTGTCGCGAGGGTGCAGTCCAATCGTTGGCTCATCCAATACATAGCAGACGCCTTGCATGTTGGAACCGAGTTGCGCAGCAAGCCTGATGCGTTGGGCTTCTCCGCCCGATAAAGTCGGTGCTGCACGGTCAAGAGCCAAATAGCCCAAGCCGACTTCTTGCATGAATTGCAGTCGCCCGCGAATTTCACTTAGGATATCGCGTGCAATTTCTGCATCGCGCCCGCGTAAGACGAGTCCGGTGAAGAAAGTATGCGCATCCGATACTGCAAGACCTGCGAGCTCGGCAATCGATTTTTCACGCCAGAGTACGGAGCGCGATACTGGATTTAAGCGCGCGCCATGACACTGCGTACAGACTCTAGTCTCGCCCTCATAGGATGCGTTCCACGCGTTTTCCTCGCCGGTTTGTTCTGCGTCGAACCCTTGAAGCTGAAGCCCTGTGCCAAAGCAGCCGGTACACCAGCCGTGTTTCGAGTTGTACGAGAACATGCGCGGATCTGGTTCAGGGAAACTCGTGCCGCAGCTCGGACAGGCGCGTTTAACTGAGAAGTGCGTCTGCTCAAGTGTGGCAGCCATATCGCTGTGAAGCTTGTCGAGCGGCCATACGAGGCTCATCACACCCTGGCCATGTTCGAGCGCGCTACGCACGCCTTCACGCAGAGCGGATTCGTTTTTTGATTCGACCACGAGATCGCAGACGGGTAATTCAATTGTGTGCTCTTTGAAGCGATCGAGGCGAGGCCATTTTGCCGTGCCGATAAACGCATTGTCGACACGTAAGTGGGTAAAGCCTTTGCCGGAGGCCCACTTCGCGAGGTCGGTGTAATAGCCCTTGCGTGCTGTAACAAGCGGCGCGAGCAGGCCAATACGTTGACCTTTATGGTCACGCAAGATACGAGCTACGATCTGATCCGCACTTTGCGGCTCGACGCTGACACGGCAATCTGGGCACATTTGGGTGCCGAGCTTCATGTACATCAAACGCAGAAAGTGATGGATCTCGGTCATGGTCGCGACCGTCGACTTGCGACCCCCGCGGCTGGTGCGCTGTTCAATCGCAACCGTGGGCGGTATGCCAAAGATTGCATCTACATCGGGCTTGCCAGCCGGTTGTACGATGGCACGCGCATACGCGTTTAATGATTCGAGATACCGACGTTGTCCTTCGTTAAATAAGATATCGAAAGCTAGTGTCGACTTGCCAGAGCCAGATACACCAGTGATTACCGTAAATTTATCGTGCGGAATACTCACGCTGATATTCTTTAAATTGTGTTCGCGCGCATGCAAGATATCGATTTGAGTCGCTGCGCGACGGCGTTCTTTAAGGACTGCCTGGAGGGGCTTACCAGAGGTTTCCGCGAGCGTGCTACCAATTGCGTCCGGTGTCATCGCCACGGCGTACTCACGCAACGCCTCGCCTGTATAGGAACGAGGTGCTTGCATGATATCTTCCGGGCTGCCTGCCGCAATAATTTCGCCCCCCGCGTCGCCACCTTCGGGACCCAGATCGATCACCCAGTCGGCAGACCGTATGACATCAAGATTGTGCTCGATGATTAATAAAGTGTGGCCCGCGCCGAGTAGTTTGCGAAACGCACGCATCAGTCGTGCGACATCATCAAAATGCAAACCAGTCGTGGGTTCGTCAAATAGAAACAGGCTACCTTTTTTAGCAACCTTGGCAGTCGAGATTCCGCTGCGTGCCGCCTCAGCCAGATGGCCGGCCAACTTTAGTCGCTGGGCTTCACCGCCAGATAGGGTCGGCACCGGTTGACCAAGTTTGACGTATTCCAGTCCTACGTCTGCAAGCGGAGCTAGACCGAGTTGAACATCGCGTAGGCCTTTGAAAAATTCAAGCGCTTCTGAGACAGTCATGTCTAAGACGGCATCGATCGAGGCGCGCCGACCGAGATGTTCGATCTCTACCTCGCGTACTTCTGGCCGGAAGCGCTTGCCATCGCAGTCGGGACAGCGGATGTAGATATCAGACAAGAACTGCATTTCAACGTGTTCAAAGCCTGTGCCACCGCAAGTTGGGCAACGGCCATCACCGCTATTAAAACTAAAGGTGCCTGCGGTGTAACCACGTTCACGCGCAACCGGAGCCTGGGCGAACAGCTTGCGAATGGGATCAAAGGCACCCACATAACTCGCGGGGTTGGAGCGCGCTGTTTTCCCAATTTGCGCCTGATCGACCATCACAACATCAGCGAGCTGCTCTGCACCGAGAATACGATCGAACGGGCCCGGTGATTCTGTGGGTTTGCCCATGATCTTGAGCAGCCCTGGATAGAGTACGTCCTGGATGAGAGTGGATTTGCCAGACCCAGAGACACCGGTGACGCAAACGAGTCGTCCGAGTGGAATTTCGACTGAGACGTTTTTCAGGTTATTTGCTGTCACACCTTCGAGCAATAACCTCGGCGTGTTTGCGGATACCGGCAGTGGGCGAGGTGCCTCGACCTTCAACAGGCCACCCATGTACTTGCCGGTTAAGGTTGGCGCTTCTTTCAAGGCGCTAGGGGTGCCGTCGAAGACGATCTGGCCGCCGCGTTCGCCGGGACCTGGTCCAACGTCGATCACGCGATCTGCAGCGATCATGACTTGCGGGTCATGTTCGACGACAACGAGAGTGTTACCTGCGTCGCGCAGTCGATGCATCACTTCGACAATGCGGTGAATATCTCGCGGATGCAGACCGATCGATGGTTCATCCAGTACAAAGAGTGTGTTAACGAGAGACGTGCCTAACGCCGTTGTCAGGTTGATGCGCTGCACTTCGCCGCCTGACAAAGTGCGACTTTGTCGGTCTAGTGTGAGGTAACCAAGTCCGACATCACAGAGGAATTTGAGTCTGGCTCGCACCTCCGTTAATACAAGATCCATCGCTGCATCTAAGCTGCCGGCAAACCTGACAGTGCCTGCGAATTCGCGCAACTGCACGATCGGTGTCAACATCAGGTCTTGAATGGACCTGCCATCGATGCGCCACAGCAAGGCGTCGGGCTTAAGTCGTGCACCTTTGCAAGTGGGGCAGGGGGTGTAGCTGCGATACTTCGACAACAGCACGCGCACGTGCATTTTGTAGGACTTGGTCTCGAGCCAGTCAAAGAAACGTTGCACGCCATACCACTGTGTTTTCCAGGCTTGATTGCCGCCTTTCCAAAGCGGATCGCCATGCAGGACCCACTCCTGGTGCTCGGGCGGTAAGTGCTTCCAGGGCGTATTGGTCGAAACGTTCGCGCGCTTGGCGTATTTTTCTAGTTCGACTTGGCATTCTTTGTAACTTGGCGTTTGCCATGGTTTGATGGCACCGCCTTCCAGCGTTTTGTTCTCGTCAGGAATAACCAAGCCAAAGTCGATTCCGATCACGCGTCCAAAGCCACGGCAGGTCTCGCACGCACCAAGCGGTGAGTTAAAAGAGAAGGTGCTTGGGAGGGGGTCGCTATAGCTAATATTGCAGTCTGCGCAATGGAGTTTGTCGCTAAATTTCCAGACCTCTGTGTCCTGCCCGTCTTGATCAAGGGCGTGTACAGCGATGAGGCCATTGCCCATTTTCAGGGCGATGTCCAGTGCTTCCATGACACGCGAAGTGTCTGCCCCTGCCATACGAAAGCGGTCTTGCACCACGCGTAAGGTTCGTAATGTCGGGGACAGCATCGCCGTCTTCTTTTTGTTGGACTTTGCGGGAGCCTTCGTCGCGGCGCTTGCTGCAACGACCTCTGTTTGCGTCGGACCCTCATCGGCATGGACCCGTGTATAACCTTGCTGATCTAAGAAGCCTCGGACCTCTTCTTCGCTAAAGTTTGCCGGTACCTGGACTGGGAAAGTAATGACCAGTCTTGGATCGCTCGCCTTTGCTGCGCGCGCAGTGATGGCGCTAAAGATTGAAGCCGTACTGTCGCGACAAACGGCTTGACCACACCCGCGGCACATTAACTGCGCGCCACGCGCAAAAAGTAATTTCAGATGGTCATTGAGCTCGGTCATTGTGCCAACCGTGCTGCGCGAGCTGCGCACTGGGTTGGTTTGATCAATGGCGATTGCAGGCAAAATGCCTTCAATCTTGTCGACCACAGGCTTATCCATGCGATCGAGAAACTGTCGGGCGTAGGGCGAGAAGGTTTCGACGTAGCGCCGCTGTCCTTCGGCGTACAAGGTATCGAAGGCCAAGGAGCTTTTGCCCGAGCCGCTGACGCCAGTTATGACGGTCAGTTCCCCTGTATTTAGGGTGACATCGAGATTTTTTAGGTTGTTCTGGCGAGCGCCAGTAATGCGAATAGTGGGGTTCATGTCGCAATCATAGAGCGGGCTAGCCGAGCTGGGGTCTCTTGTCCAAGCGATAACCGGGTCAAATTTAGGGTAATATAGTGAGTTCCCTACCGGAGAATAGCTATGGCTTCAGAAACAAAACGTACGCGTCGCAACACTCTCGAGCGCCGTTGCTTGGGCAAGGCCTTCAAGCGCCTGTTCGTCAACGCTCCCAAAGGCGTGTTCAAAATGCTCGAGAAAGTCAAGAAAGCCTGAGTATTGGCATATTGACTGGTCTTTGCAGCGTTCTGCGTAGACCAAAATGATTTAAGTGAAAGGCCGCTGACGATGTCAGCGGCCTTTTTGCTTTTGACCTGGCGGGGACTGACTTGACTCGGTGGGCAGATCGGTTGACTATCCTAGGAGCGTAAAAGAGAACGCATACGAACGCTAGTCACAATAAACATAAATCGGAGATACAAAGCATGAGCGGGTCAAAACGTTGGGTAAATCGTCCTGAAGGATCGACATGGGGTGATTTTGGACCGGACGACCAACGGGGTCGCATCAATCTCTTGACGCCAGCCAAGCTCAAGCAGGGCATCGCTGAAGTCAAAGAGTTTCAACCTTTCTGTCTGAGCCTGCCACTGGACTTACCCGGTGGCAATTTGCTCAACCCCAGACGTTTTCCCCCAGTCATTCGTCCAACGCTTCGTGGTGATCGTCCGAATATGAATTACGGTTTGTTTCGCGATAACGAATTACACACTGACGTCATCAGTGATGATTTGGTCGTGATGCACCTTCAGTATTCAACGCAATGGGATAGCTTGGCGCATGTCGGTTCCCGTTTTGATGCGAACGGTGATGGGATTGCCGAGTCGGTCTATTACAACGGCTATCGCGCGGGTGACGACATCCAAGGCCCAACCGATGCGAAAGACGCGGGCGTCCCCCAACCTGGCGATCAGAGGTCGACCTCGAATGCCACGGCCTTGGGTATACAAAATATGGCGGAGTCTTGCGTGCAGGGGCGCGGTGTGATGCTCGACTTTCACGCACACTTTGGAAACAAGCGCGAGATCATTGGCTATGACACTCTGATGCGTGTCATGGAGAAAGATAAGGTGGTTGTCGAGCCTGGCGATATGGTGTGTTTGCACACAGGCTTTGCACAAATGCTCATGGATATGAAGGGTAAGCCTGACCTGCATACCTTGGAAACAAGCTGCGCAGCCTTGAACGGTCGGGACCAAAAACTATTGAACTGGATCACCGACAGTCAGTTGGTGGTGTTGATGGCCGATAACTATGCCGTCGAGCATTACCCTGCAGTTGATCACGTGGGTTGTTGCGCGACCTTGCCATTGCATGAGCACTGTTTATTCAAGCTCGGCGTGCATCTGGGTGAGATGTTTTATCTCACGCCTCTTGCCAAATGGTTGCGTGAGCATGGCCGCAATCGTTTCTTGTTGACGGCACCACCACTGCGTTTGCCGGGAGCAGTGGGTTCCCCGTCGACGGCCGTTGCAACGGTTTAAGACGCTTATCGGTAAGTGTATGGATCGCACGCCCTCAAAGCTCTGAGGGCGTTTTTTTGAGAGCAAAATGAAAAAAATTATCAGAATTGGATCTGGCGCCGCCTGGTGGGGTGACCGAGTAGAGCCTGCAGCGCTCAATGCAGAGAAAGGTGATTTAGATTACTTGTGTTTTGAGACCATGGCCGAGGCCACGGTGTCGGCCGCGCAGGTGCGCGCACGGCGTGACCCTAGTTTCCCAGGCTATGACACATACCTCGATGACCGTATGCGTGCCGTATTGCCAGCCTGCATGGCCCGCGGCACAAAGATTATTAGCAACCAAGGTTGGATTAACCCAGACGCAGCGGCACAGCGTGTGGTGTATTGGCTCAAGGAGTTTGGTTATACCGGCGTTAAAGTTGCCGCGGTCAATGGCAGTCTGATCACGGAGCATGTGCTTGAACTGACCGACACCATTCTTGAAAACGGCAAGCCTACTGCGAGTCTGCAGTCAACGTTGATTTCTGCCGAAGTCTATCAAGGGGCTGAGCCAATCGTGCAAGCCCTACAGGCGGGCGCCCAAATCGTGATCACTGGCCGTGTAGCGGACCCCTCGATATTTTTAGCGCCCATGATGTTTGAGTTTGGCTGGGATCCCCTAGATCACGTCAAGCTAGGTCAAGGGACTGGGATTGGACACATTCTGGAGTGCGGTGCGCAAGCAACGGGAGGCTATTTCGCAGACCCAGGGTTTAAAGACGTGCCAGAGCCTTGGAATTTTGGTTTTCCGATTGCTGAGGTCAGTCCGGATGGAAGCGCTGTGATCAGCAAAGTTGCCGGAACGGGCGGGGCGGTCACGCTGCAAACAATTAAAGAACAACTGTTGTATGAGGTACATGACCCCTTTAATTATTTAACGCCTGATGTGGTGGTGGATTTTTCGACCGCTGTGCTTGAGCAAGTCGGCGCCGATCGCGTGAAGGTTAGTCACATCGGCGGCAAGCCTCGCACGCCCACCTTAAAGGTGTCGATTGGTTGCACCGAAGGGTTTATCGGGGAAGACATGTTTTTTTACGCCGGCCCCGGAGCCTTGCGTCGCGCGCAGCTCGCCAAGAGGATTTTGGAAGAGCGCTTCAAGATTGTGAAGCTCGAGGCAGAGGACATTCGAATCGACTACCTTGGCTTGAATGCGATCCATGGCGATGCAACGCCGAAAGACGCGCCTGAGCCCTATGAGGTGGCTGTGCGTGTAGCTGCGCGCACAAAGACACGAGAGCAGGCGGCCAAAGTCGGCCGTGAGATTGATGGCATGGCGGTATCCGGTATTGCGCACACCGGCAAGCGCGTGCCGCATCAGGATCGCACTCGGGAAGTCATCGGCGTCTGGTCTTCGCTGGTGCCTCGCGAACGCGTAACCCCTTCAATAAATTATTTTGTGAGTTGAGCCATGAAAGTAAAACTTCAACATGTTGCGCATGCCCGCTCTGGGGATAAGGGCGACACCTCGAATATCGCCGTCTTTGCCTACACGCCCGAGCTATATCCGCTCTTGAAGGAGCAACTGACTGCGGAACGGTTCAAGGCTTTTTATTCAGGCGCTATTAAAGGCGCAGTGACGCGCTATGACGTGGACCAACTGCACGCAATGAATTTTGTGGCGCAAGGGGCGCTTGGGGGAGGAGTCTCGCGCAGCCTGTGTCTTGATAATTATGGCAAGGCGTTATCCGCCGCGGTGTTGAATTTTGAGTTAGAGGTGCCCGAGGGGTTAAGGCCCCAGCTACGAGGGCAACATCTTTTACCCAAGGCTTGATGCCTTACTTACGTCAAACCATTAGTCCATCATCAACGGAGAAGAGACATCAATCATGAAAAAAAATAATCGTTTCAAATGGCTAGGGATATTCACTTCGGTACTCGCCGCTGGGGTGCTTGGGTCTTCAGGTGCGGCGGCGCAAACTGCCTTTGCTGACCGTCCGATTCGAATCGTGGTGCCTTACCCGGCTGGGGGGACAACAGACTTATTGGCTCGTGCCGTGGCGCCCAGGCTCGGCGAGCGCCTTGGACGCACTGTCGTGATCGATAATCGTCCTGGGGCCGGGGGTGTGATTGGGTCGCAGCAAGTGGCGAAATCACCCGCGGATGGGCATTCGTTGGTCTTTGCCAGTATCGCTTCGCACGGAATTATTCCGGCCCTGCAAACGCCGCCACCTTATGATCCCGTGACAGATTTTGTTCCGATCAGCTTGGTTGCTAGTACGCCTAATGTTTTGCTCGCCAATACTAATTTGCCGGTACAGAATCTGAAAGAGCTCATCGCGCTGGCTAAGGCCAAGCCAGGCACTATCAATTTCGGTTCGACCAGTCATGGCGGCTCCCCGCACATGAGTGGCGAACTCTTTAAGTCGATGGCAGGGCTTGACATCGTGCATGTGCCTTACAAAGGTGGCTCGCCAATGCTTGTGGACTTAATTGGCGGTCAAGTCAGTGTCGGTATTGATAACTTGCCGTCCTCAATGGCCTTCATTAAGTCGGGTAAGGTTCGCGCACTGGCGGTCACAACAACCAAGCGTTGGCCGGGTGCCCCCGAGATCCCAACCATGGCTGAGGCAGGCGTGCCTGGTTACGATGTGTCGGCCTGGTTTGGCTTGATGGCGCCTGCCGGAACGCCCCAGCCTTTGGTGGATGAGCTGAGCCGTCATTTAATGGCCATTTTGCGCACGCCTGAAATTGAAAAGCAGTTTTTCGACTTGGGTGCGCAGCCGGTTGGCGATACGCCAGCGCAATTTAAGGCATTTATTGTTGGTGAGCGCGACAAATGGAGTGGGGTGGCAAAGTCCAACAACATCAAGCTGAACTAAGCGCAAACCCGTAGTTATATGTTCATTGTTGACGCCCCTGAGCGGATGGGGCAAACTGAGACCGTTACTGAACTTTTCTTAAGGACCGAGCCATGCGTCGATCACTTATCGCTGCCGCGTTGACAGCAGCTTTTTTGTTTCCAGCCATAGGAAGTGCCAAAACCTTCAAATGGACTAGCCAGGGCGATATTCTGACCCTTGACCCACACTCTCAAAACGAAGGCCTGAATATTGCCGCCAACTTATGGGTGTATGACCCCTTGCTTGCCTACAACGACAAGTTTGAAGTGGTCCCCTCCTTGGCCGTTTCTTGGGAGCAGGTCAATCCTTCCCTTTGGCGCTTCAAGCTGCGTCCGAACGTAAAGTTTCATGACGGCTCCGCGTTTACCGCGGATGACGTTGTGTTTTCGATTAAGCGCGCCATGGCGCCTTCCTCTCAGTTCAAGTCCTACGTTGCTGGTATCAGTGATGTCAAGGCGATTGATCCTCTAACGGTCGAAATCGCAACAGCAGGCCCGAACCCTGTGTTGCTTCGCCAACTCCCTTCGCTTGGTATCATGAGCAAGGCATGGGCTGAAAAGAACAACGCTACGCTACCTCAAGACTTTAATAAGAAAGAGGAAAGTTACGCTGCACGTCATGCGATGGGCACCGGGCCGTATATTCTCAAAACCCGTGAAGTCGACATCAAAACGACCTATGCAGAGAACCCGAACTGGTGGGGCAAGCCCACGAAGACGGGCAACGTGACGGAAATCATCTACACACCAATTAAACAAAACGCGACACGCACCGCAGCGCTGCTGTCAGGTGAGGTTGACTTTGTGTTGGATCCTCCTGCACAAGACTTGGATCGCTTACGCAAGCAAGTTAAAGTCATCGACGGTAACGAAAACCGTACGATCTACTTTGCAATGGATGTAAAGAGTCCAGAACTTAAGTACAGCAACATCAAGGGCAAAAATCCGATGCAAGATGTGCGTGTGCGCGAGGCTCTGTATCGCTCGATCGATATTGAAGCGATCAAGAAGTCCGTCATGCGAGGAATGTCCTTGCCTACAGGCGCTATGATTTCCCCGCAGGTTCATGGCTATTCAGACGCAATGGGTAAGCGTGTTCCTTATGACGTTGAAAAAGCCAAGGCTTTGCTTAAAGAGGCGGGCTACGAAAACAATCTCGAGTTCACTTTAGATTGCCCGAATAATCGCTACATTAATGACGAAGCCATTTGCCAAGCTGTCGTAGCGATGTGGGCGCGTGCTGGCGTGAAGGCAAAATTGAACGCAATGCCTCGTGCGACCTTCTTCCCGAAGATTGCGAACGGTGACTTCAGTGTCTACTTGTTTGGTTGGGGCGTTCCGACGTTTGATGCTTACTACACACTTGAATCTTTGATTCGTAGCAAGGGTGAGGGTGCAGCCGGTGCGTTTAACTATGGTGGTTATTCCAATCCCAAAGTTGATGCGCTGATTGATGCGGTAAAGACCGAGGTCGATGATGCTAAACGCACTGCGATGATTCGTGAGGCGTTCACAATCCATGCCAAAGAGTTCGGCACGATACCTCTGCATGACCAAGTGATTCCTTGGGCAATGAAGAAAAATGTCGAAATTGTTCACCAGCCTAACAATCGCCCGGTTGTTGAGCGCATCACGATTAAGTAATCCACTCAGACGCCCAGGCTACACGATCGTAAGCCTGGGCGTCGGATGACTTTGCCTCTGTACTGAGAATCCATGTTTGCTTTTATTTTGCGCCGGTTAATCCAAGCCGTTGGCGTCATGTTGGCAGTTGCACTGCTGGCGTTCATCTTGTTTCAATATGTCGGTGATCCAGTCATGATCATGCTGGGCCAGGAGGGCACGCCGGCCGAGCGCGAACAGCTGCGTCAGTCTCTTGGGCTTAATGATCCGGTTGTTGTGCAGTTCTATCACTTTCTTACCAATGCAATACAAGGCGATTTTGGATTGTCTCTACGTCAAGGTCAAAAGGTGTCGCTTTTGCTGCGTGAGCGTTTGCCCGCTACGCTTGAGTTGTCAATTGCAGCTGCATTGATTGCGTTGGTGGTTGGAGTTCCGCTGGGTGTGTATACCGCACTCAAGCGTCATGGCAAGCTATCCCAAGCGCTGTTGGCCTTCTCCCTGTTTGGTGTGTCGTTGCCGACCTTCCTGATTGGCATTTTGTTAATTCTGATTTTTTCTGTACAGCTTGGATGGTTGCCCAGCTACGGGCGCGGGGACACAATTCGTCTTGGCTGGTGGTCCACCGGCTTGTTCACCGCAAGTGGTTGGCACCATTTAATTCTGCCCGCTGTCACGCTTTCGCTTTTTCAAGTGGCTCTGGTGATGCGACTCGTGCGTTCTGAAATGCTCGAAGTGCTACGTGCTGATTACATTAAGTTTGCACGCGCACGTGGTTTAACGAAGCGTGCCATTCATTTCGGTCATGCCTTAAAAAATACGCTAGTCCCAGTGATCACAATCATGGGCCTGCAATTGGGTGGCATTATTGCGTTCGCGATCGTGACTGAAACTGTCTTCCAGTGGCCGGGGATGGGCTTGCTCTTTATTCAGGCTGTTCAGTTCGCCGATATTCCAGTGATGGCGGCTTATCTTTGTTTGATATCTTTGATTTTTGTTGTGATTAATTTGACCGTTGATCTTCTCTACTTTGCCGTCGACCCGCGTTTGCGTGTAGGTTTAGGTAAATCAGGCGGGGGTCACTAATGCGCGCAGCACTTGCACGTTTTTGGGATGGGGATCTGGCTTGGTCCTGGCGTCACACGCCGGTTGCGATGTTAGCAACGTTTTTGTTGATCACCTTATTGGTGGCGGCTTTTGGTGCGCCCTGGATCGCACCGCATAACCCCTTCGATCTGGCAACGATTGACTTACTTGATGCGCTCAAGCCGCCGGTTTGGCTGTCTGACGGCACGACAAAGTATTTGCTCGGGACCGACAGCCAAGGGCGCGACATGCTTTCAGCGCTGATGTATGGCACCAAGGTGTCGTTATTGATTGGTTTGGCTGCAGTGGCTGGTGCGATGTCTTTGGGCATCGTTCTCGGATTGATTTCTGGTTACGCAGGTGGTCGCATTGACGCGTTAATTATGCGCGTTGCCGATGTGCAACTGTCGTTTCCAGCAATCTTGATTGCCTTGTTGATCGATGGTGTTGCGCGGGCCGTTGTTCCAGGCGATATGCATGAGGTGATTGCTTTTCCCGTGTTGGTAGGAGCGATTGCGCTGGCGGGTTGGCCGCAGTATGCACGTACGGTGCGTGGCTCTACTTTGGTTGAGAAGAATCGCGAATATGTGCAGGCGGCCCGGGTCATTGGCATTTCGTCGCCCGTTATTATGTTTCGCCATGTGTTGCCGAATGTGTTGGGACCGGTGCTCGTTTTGGCGACGGTGCACTTGGCAACTGCGATTATCACCGAGGCGACGCTTTCATTCTTGGGTGTGGGTGTGCCGCCCACTTCCCCGTCCTTAGGTACGCTCATCCGGATTGGAAATGATTTCCTTTTTTCCGGGGAATGGTGGATCACGATTTTTCCTGGTGCGGCCCTGGTGCTGTTAGTGCTGTCTGTCAACCTATTAGGGGATTGGCTTCGTGACGCCTTGAATCCCCGTTTGAGTTGAGGACACCCATGTCGAATATTCTAGAAATTAAAGAACTGAGTGTTGAGTTTCCAACACGTCGCGGCACGCTCAAAGCTTTGAATGAGGTGTCGTTCTCGATCGCTGCCGGTGAAGTAGTCGGTGTGGTTGGCGAGTCGGGGGCAGGAAAATCCTTGACCGGTGCCGCAATTATTGGCTTGCTTGAACCTCCAGGTCGTATTTCGGGGGGTCAAATACTGCTGGAGGGTCGGCGCATTGATCAGCTTTCTGACGAGGACATGCGCCGTATTCGTGGACGTGAAATCGGAGCGATTTTTCAGGATCCGCTCACATCCCTGAATCCGCTATACACCGTTGGTCACCAGATCGCAGAGACGATCGTCACGCACTTGCCAATGACTTGGACGCAAGCGCGTAACCGTGCCATTGAATTATTGGAAGCAACCGGCATACCGGCGGCGCGTGAACGCATCGATCACTATCCTCATCAGTTTTCGGGTGGAATGCGTCAGCGCGTGGTGATTGCGTTGGCTTTGGCTGCCCAGCCGAAGCTGATTGTTGCGGATGAGCCGACGACGGCGCTTGACGTGTCGATCCAAGCGCAGATCATTGAGCTGCTAAAAAAGATGTGTCGCGAACAAGGTGCGGCCGTGATGCTGATTACCCATGACATGGGCGTCATTGCTGAGACCGCAGATCGCGTCGTCGTCATGTACGCGGGTCGCGTCGCCGAGATCGGTAAAGTGCGCGATGTGATTCATGCGCCCCGCCATCCCTATTCTGTCGGGTTGATGGGCTCTATCCCTTCGATTCATCAGCATGTTGAACGTTTGGTTCAGATTGATGGCAGCATGCCTAGACTGACGGCGATTCCGGCTGGTTGTGCCTTTAATCCTCGTTGTCCTAAAGTGATGGATCGTTGTCGGGCCGAACGCCCTGAATTGCAGCAACTGGGAACTTCTCAAGCGGCTTGTTGGCTTCATCCTGCTCAGGAGGTTGTATGACGACTCAGCGAGCGTTGGTAGAAGTTAAAGATGCTGCGCGTTGGTTTGATGTGTCGGCACCTTGGTTAGAGCGGGTGTTGTCGCGTAAGCCTCGCACACTCTTGCGTGCGGTCGATGGTGTGTCCTTCACGATTCGCAAAGGAGAGACCTTGGCTTTGGTTGGTGAGTCTGGCTGTGGCAAGTCCACCATTGCCCGTCTGCTGGTGGGTTTGTATCCACTGACACAAGGAAGTATTTTGTTTGATGGGCAGCCGCTGTCAAACATGCAGGGGCGCAATGGCCTGGCGTTGCGCAAGCGCTTACAGATGATTTTCCAAGATCCCTATGCGAGTCTGAATCCGCGCTGGCGCGTGGGACGAATTATTGCCGAACCGATCCTTGCGCATACGACGCTCACCCCTGCTGAACGTGAAGCGCGGGTAGACGCATTGTTGACGCAAGTTGGTTTACACCCCTCGGATAAAAGTAGATTTCCACATCAGTTCTCAGGCGGCCAACGGCAACGTATTTCAATTGCACGTGCGCTGGCGGTGAACCCAGAGTTTTTGGTGTGTGATGAGCCGACCTCCGCGCTCGATGTTTCGGTTCAGGCGCAGGTTTTGAATATCATGAAGGACTTACAACGCAATCTTGGACTGACCTATCTATTCATTTCCCATAACCTTGCCGTCGTACATCATGTGGCGGATCGAGTGGGCGTGATGTATCTAGGTCGTATTGTTGAAATCGCAGATCGAGATACGTTGTTTGCCGATCCTAAACATCCCTACACACGAATGCTGTTGTCCGCGATTCCTGATATGACGGGACAAGGTGCGTCTCGTACACCAGTAGCTGGTGAAGTGCCCAACCCGCTCAATCCACCCTCGGGGTGTACGTTCCACCCCCGCTGTCCGTTTGTCCGTGATCTTTGTAAGACAGAGTCCCCTGTCACGCAGAACTTCAAGGGTGTCGAGATTGCCTGCCATGGGGTGACCCAAGGCTGGCCAATGCAGATTAGCGGCTAACGGCTTTAGTGAATGGAGGGCGGCCTAGGTGGGTCGTCCGCCTGCTCGCTCTGATCGGAGTCATCATCCTCCTCAAGCTCCTCGAGCAGTTCTAGATCAGGATCTGGCAGGGCGTCATCTGTTAAATCAAAAGGCAGTAGCTCGGCAAGCTCCATCGCGTAGTCGAACTCGTCGCCGTTCTGGTCTAGTCTGACGAAGCGCGCGTCGGGATCGTCTGTGATTTGAACCGCCCAAAGATACTGGCAGTCATAGACTTCCGTATCCAGGTCCAACCCGCCGCGATTGCCGACAAAGCGTGCGCCTGGACCGCCCATCTGGACCTGCGTGGCCTTTTCGTCGGGGGTCTCATCTACGCCAAGCGGAATTGCAAAAATCACCCACTCTGCGTCGTCGTCCATCCCTATTTCAGCAAGTACCGATTTGCCCATGTAAGCACTCAGGCCATCAGCTGTTTTACCCAGCATGGACAGTTCTTGTTCGGTAAAACGTAGTGCGTGGTCAGGGGTCGTCATTATTTGATTCAAAATTTAGAGATCACAGCCGTCATCATAGCCTTTTGATCACTGCGGAGTGGTCCGAAGCGGCTGCCTAAGCTCTACAATAGGACATCTCTGTTCTATTCATTGTTGGACTTATGGCTCAATACGTATACACCATGCATCGCGTGGGCAAAGTGGTTCCACCCAAGCGCCAAATCCTGCGGGATATCTCCCTGTCGTTTTTTCCAGGTGCCAAAATTGGCGTTCTGGGACTCAATGGTTCTGGTAAGTCGACGCTGCTTAAAATTATGGCCGGTGTGGACAAGGAGATTGAAGGTGAAGCCGTGCCAATGCCGGGCCTCAATATTGGCTACCTCGAGCAAGAGCCAAAGCTTAATGCAGAGCATACGGTACGCCAGGCTGTCGAAGAGGGTTTAGGTGCAGTCATGGCTGCAAAAAAACGGCTCGACGAGGTTTACGCGGCCTATGCCGAGCCTGATGCCGATTTTGATAAGCTTGCGGCGGAACAGGCTGAGCTTGAAGCCGTCATTGCGGCTGCAGCCTCGAGTGGTTCGGACGACATGGAAACGCAGATGGAGATCGCAGCCGATGCGTTGCGTCTGCCGCCTTGGGATGCGAACGTTGGCAAGCTCTCGGGCGGTGAAAAACGCCGTGTCGCGCTATGTCGTCTGTTGCTGTCCAAGCCAGATATGTTGTTACTTGACGAGCCCACTAACCACCTCGATGCGGAAAGTGTTGAGTGGCTTGAGCAATTTCTGGCGAAGTTCCCAGGCACGGTCGTTGGCGTGACGCACGACCGCTACTTCCTGGATAACGCAGCAGAGTGGATTCTGGAACTGGACCGCGGGCATGGGATCCCTTGGAAGGGCAATTACAGCTCGTGGCTTGAACAAAAAAATGATCGCCTTAAGCAGGAAGAGTCGAGCGAATCAGCCCGACAAAAGACCATCAAGAAAGAACTTGAATGGGTGCGTCAGAATGCGAAAGGCCGTCAAGCTAAGGCTAAAGCACGCATGACGCGGTTTGAAGAGCTGTCTTCGCATGAATATCAGAAGCGTAACGAGACCCAGGAGATTTTTATTCCAGTGGCAGAGCGCTTAGGTAACGACGCGATCGAGTTTGTGAATGTCTCAAAAGCGTTCGGCGATAAATTGTTATTGGATAACGTGAGCTTTCGCGTACCACCGGGTGCGATCGTTGGCATCATTGGTCCAAACGGTGCGGGTAAATCGACCCTCTTTCGTATGATCGCGGGTAAAGATACACCCGATAGTGGTGAGGTCAAGATTGGTCAGACGGTCAAGATCGCCTTCGTTGATCAGTCTCGAGACTCGTTGCCTGACGCCAAAACGGTCTTTGATTCGATCGCGGATGGTGCAGACATCTTAACGGTTGGGCGTTTTGAAATGCCGGCGCGTGCCTACTTGGGGCGCTTTAACTTCAAGGGTGCTGACCAAGGCAAACAGGTTGGCCAGTTATCGGGTGGTGAGCGTGGTCGTCTGCACCTGGCAAAAACGCTTATTACTGGCGGTAACGTTTTATTGCTGGACGAGCCATCAAACGATTTGGACGTCGAAACCTTGCGCGCGCTTGAAGATGCGTTGCTTGAGTTCGCGGGCTCGATCATGGTGATTAGCCATGACCGTTGGTTCCTTGATCGTATTGCGACACACATTCTCGCCTTCGAAGGCGATTCGCAAGTGGTCTTCTTTGATGGTAACTATCAAGAGTACGAGGCGGATAAAAAGCGACGTTTAGGCGAAGCAGGCGCAGCGCCTAAACGTATTCGTTATAAGGCGCTGAGATAAGCTAAGCCACTCATCCGCAGCGGCTTAGCTTGCTGCGGCCCAGGTGTCTTTAAGCGTGGTGACACGATTAAAGACAGGTGCGTTTGGCGTTGAATCGATTGGATCGACCACAAAGTAGCCCAAGCGCTCGAACTGCGTGACAACGCCAGGTACGAGTGCTGTGCCGGGCTCGAGGAAAGCCTTGACCACTTGCACAGAATGCGGATTCAGACAGTTGAGAAAATCACTGTCACCCGCGTCTGGGAATGGTTCTGAAAATAGTCGGTCGTAAAGTCGGATTTCTGCGGACACGGCTTGTGCCGTGCTGATCCAAGTGACATTACCTTTGACTTTAACGGCATCAGATCCTGGCGTACCGCTCTTGGTGTCTGGGTTGTACTCGGCGTGGACTTCAATGACGTTGCCTTCCGCATCCTTGACACAACCCGTGCAGGTCACCACGTAACCGTATTTCAAACGAACGCTATTGCCAGGGAATAACCTAAAGTATTTCTTTGGCGGGACTTCAGCAAAGTCTTCCCGTTCAATCCATACCTCTCGGCTCAACCCAAACTCACGCATTCCCGCCTCCGACGCATGTGGATTACGCGGCGCATGGCAGGGCTCCACATGGTCTGCAGGGAAGTTTGTGATGACGAGCTTTAAGGGGTCGAGGATCGCCACCGAGCGAAGCGCGATCGGGTCTTGATCTTCTCGCAGGGCTTGATCAAGCAAGCTGTAGTCTATACGCGAGTTGGACTTTGAAACGCCCGTGCGTTCGCAGAACAAACGCAACGCAGAGGCCGTGTAGCCCCTGCGGCGCAAGCCTGCAATGGTCGGCATACGGGGATCATCCCAGCCATTGACGTGGCCATCTTTGACAAGCTGCAGGAGCTTACGTTTGCTGGTGACGATGTAGCTCATGTTCAAGCGTGCAAACTCGTACTGATGAGGTAGAGGCTTAGCGAACAGTCCAAGCTCTTGTAGTCTATTTAGTGTCCAATCGTAAAACGGGCGCTGGTCTTCAAATTCGAGTGTGCAAATACTGTGGGTGATGCCCTCTAGCGCGTCTTCGATGGGGTGCGCGAAGGCATACATTGGGTAGATACACCAATCGTTACCCGTACGGTGGTGCGTGGCGTGGCGAATGCGATAGAGCACGGGATCGCGCAAGTTGATGTTAGGGGAGGCCATGTCGATGCGTGCCCGCAGAGCCATACTGCCATCGGCATATTTACCAGCGCGCATGTCCTGCAGCATCTGCAAGGATTCCTGCGCGGGACGGCCTCTGAAGGGAGAGTTTTTCCCGGGCTCAGTTAGCGTGCCGCGCATTAAGCGCATTTCTTCTGGGCTTTGCTCGTCAACATACGCATGACCAGCCAGGATTAGAGCCTCAGCACAGGCATACATCGTCGCAAAATAACTACTGGCAAAGAACAGGTGCTCGCTGTTACCAGATTTCCAATCAAAACCTAGCCATTTCACGGCATCGATGATTGCATCGACGTACTCTTGTTCTTCTTTTTCTGGATTCGTGTCGTCAAAGCGCAGATGACACACGCCACCATAGTCACGCGCTAATCCGAAGTTTAAGCAAATACTTTTTGCATGACCGATGTGCAGATAGCCATTGGGCTCCGGAGGGAAGCGCGTGCGGATACGCGCAAGGTCAACTTCCCCGCTGGCCTGCACAGAGGCGGGCCCAGGACCACCCGCCCAACGCTTTCCTTCAAACTTTCTGGCAGCGAGATCGGCATCGATAATGTTGCGTAGAAAATTCGTTGTAACGGGGGCGGAGGATTCTTGGGTCATACCGGTTTTTAGTGGGAAATTGGGGCATTAAAGATACATTTTGCCACGACAGACGCGATCCGACTTGGAACAGCCCAAGCGGCGGTTTAGTCCCTAGCCAGAATGGGCAGTCTAACCTTGACTTGCAGCCCGCCCGCTGGGCTCTGATCCAGAGTCAGCGTGCCTGCGTGTGCAAGCACAATTGAGTCAACCAGCGAAAGCCCAAGACCGACATTACCTGAGCGGGTGCGGGCCTCATCGAGCCGAACAAACGGCTTAAGTGCCTCCGCGCGAAGCGCTTGGGGAATGCCTTGGCCGTGATCGGACACCGTCAGTGCGGCGATTAGCCCCTCTGTTCTTAGGCTGATATGCACTGGCGGGGCGCCGTGATGTAGGGCGTTTCCAATCAGGTTGTCCAACAGGCGAGAAAGTGCTACCTGGTCAGCGTGAATGGAGGCCCGCGCGGGCGGACCCTCAAGCACAATGGTCTGACCGGTTTGCTGCCAGTTCCTAATACGTTCACGTAGCCATTGATCCAACGAGAATATGGTGAAGCGGTAGGACCCGAGGTCGGTCCCTCGTAGATAGTGAACAAACTGGTCGACGATGTGTTGCATATCTTGCAAGTCGCTTCGCATCCCTTCTTTTAGGGTCGGCTCTTCTGACATTTCGACCCGCAGCCACATGCGTGAAAGCGGTGCTTTCAAGTCGTGCGGCAGGCCTGCTAGCAGCGTGCGTTTTGTCGACTCTGAAGCGCGCAGTGCCGCTAGCATGGCGTTAAAGCGTTCGCCCAACACCCTCAGCTCAGTGGGCCCGGTTGGGTCCACGGGTGCTGGCGTGCCGGCTGCTAGCTTGTCTGTGGCTTGCATGAGGCGCGTAATAGGTCTGGTGATATGCCACGAAAACAGCACACCCACGAGCATGATGACCAGCAGGCCCATGAGCCAATAAGCAATAAGTGAGCTCGCCAGTGGTGGCTTGAGCTGCTCAAGGGGGATCACAAGCCAGTCGCGCAGGCGTCCGGGCACCGGTTCGGTAAATTGCGGAAGGGAGATGTAAAGCTCCGGTGGCTGCCCGTACGATACGGCGATACGGCTATCACCGCTTAGACGCTCGTTAAGACTTTCCAATAAGCTGTTGATGCTTCGGTCGCTCGCACTCGTGGCGCGTTCACCCTGGGCACTATCGTTTGGACGCGAAGCCGAATCGTCTGGCGCACGGTTGGTTAGCCGGCGTGTGCTTGACTGAGTATTCGCCTGTCTCTCTTGGGCAGATTGAATCCGTACCGACTCCGTGCTCGCCGGAGTCGGCCGACGCAGAAGTCTTACATCATTTGGAAGTGGGCGGGTCCATAACCGCCATTGGCCTTCCGAGGCTTGGCGCACGAATTCGGCGCGATCGGCAGGAGCTGCGTGCTCCATCGAGAAATGCAGCGCTCGAATAGTTGTGGCGATGAGGTCTAACGCGACCGTTTGTGCATGATTGCGTTGATATTGCGACACGAGGTATAGCGTCGCGACTTGCCCTGCCAGAACGCTCGCAAGCAGCAGCGCGATCAGGCGAGCGCGCAGAGATTGTGGTCCGAGTGAGAAGGTGTTTTTCAAGGTGAAAAGCGGTAGCCCGTGCCCCAGACCGTCTGAATCCAGCGAGGCTGTTTAGGGTCGTCTTCGAGCACTCGTCGCAGACGGAGGATGGCGATATCAATCGCGCGATCGCTTCGCTCGCCCGCCTCATCATCGCGTGCAAGCGTCATGAGCCGCTCGCGAGACAATGGCTTACCCGCACTTTGCAAAAGGGCCTCCAGCAGATTTATTTCACCGCCGGTGAGCTTGACGGTTTGACCATGCTTGCGCAACTGGCGCATGACTGGGTCAAAGGTAAAGTCGCCAAACGTGATGGGCGCGTTGCGTTTATGTGCGTGCGAGCTGACTTTGCGTCGCAAGACGGCTTGAATGCGGGCGAGTAACTCTCGCGGATCAAAGGGTTTTCCAACGTAGTCGTCCGCACCTGCTTCGAGTCCAATGATGCGATCGACTGACTCGTCGCGTGCCGTCAGGAGAATCACCGGAACATCTTCGCCTTGTGCCCGAAGGGTGCGCAGTGCTTCAGCCCCGTCACCACCTGGCATCATGCGATCCAAGACGAGCAGTGCAGGGGTAAAACGTTGAATTAAGGTGTCAAGATTGCGTGCGTCCGGCGCAAGCAAGGTATCAAAGCCGTGCTTGTTGAGGTAGTCGGCAAGTAACTGGCGAAGTGCCGGATCGTCGTCTACCACCAAAATTTTGGTACGCACCTCGGACATGGTTTGCAATTCCCTTTTCGTATAGTGTGCAGCGTCTTGCCCGTTTGAGCAAGTGTATCCACTACAATCCAGTCATGCCGTTGCTCATGTTTTTTTATGTCTAAGTCGCAGACCGCTACGGTCGATGTCGCCCCTTCTGTGGACGCAGGAGGAGTTTCCTCAAATAAAAGTGCGCGGCGCGTGCTGGCAAGCGTCTTTGGCTATGAATCCTTTCGGGGTGATCAAGCAGCCATTGTCGAACATGTCATTGAGGGCGGAGACGCACTCGTTTTAATGCCAACCGGAGGGGGAAAGTCCCTCTGCTACCAAGTGCCTGCTCTTGTGCGCCCAGGAACGGGTATCGTTATCTCGCCCTTAATTGCGCTGATGCAAGACCAGGTAGACGCCCTGACTGAGCTCGGCGTTCGCGCAGCCTACCTTAATTCAACCCAGGACTGGCAGGTATCGCGGGACGTCGAGCAAGCGTTTCTGCGCGGTGAGTATGACCTGTTGTATGTGGCGCCCGAACGCCTCCTAACTGATCGTTGTATGCAGTTGCTTGAGCGTGGTCAGATTGCGTTGTTTGCGATTGACGAGGCGCATTGCGTCTCCCAGTGGGGACATGATTTCCGTCCTGAATACCTTGGGTTGTCGATGCTGCACGAGCGCTGGCCAAACGTGCCGCGTATTGCACTGACGGCGACCGCGACGGATGTCACGCGACGCGAGATCGTCGATCGTTTAGCGTTAACACAGGCAAGTCACTTTGTTGCCAGCTTTGACCGACCCAACGTCCGCTATCACATTGTTGAAAAGCAGGATGTCCGCAAACAGCTGCTGCAGTTGCTACGCGAGGAGCATCGCGGGGATTCTGGCATTGTGTATTGTTTGTCTCGCAACAAAGTGGACGATACCGCGGCCTATTTATGCACGCAGGGCATACAGGCATTGCCCTATCACGCCGGGTTAGGTACAGCCGTGCGCGCACAAAATCAATCACGGTTTTTACGCGAAGATGGCTTGGTGATGGTGGCAACGATTGCCTTTGGAATGGGTATCGATAAGCCAGATGTCCGTTTTGTGGCGCATATCGATATGCCGAAGTCTGTTGAAGGCTATTACCAAGAAACCGGCCGAGCTGGACGAGACGGTCTGCCAGCAACGGCTTGGCTTGCTTATGGTTTACAGGATGTCGTGCAGCAGCGCCGCATGATCGATGAATCGACGGGCGACGATGCGTTCCGGCGCCGCTTGGGCAGTCAACTAGACGCGATGCTCGGACTATGCGAGACGATCGCTTGCAGGCGTGTGGGCCTGCTCCAGTATTTTGGGCAAACCATTACGGCCTGCGGTAATTGTGACAACTGCTTAACGCCCCCTCAAGCGTGGGATGGAACAGTGGCCGCACAGAAGATGTTGTCGGCGATCTACCGTCTTTGGAAAGAGCGGGGCCAACGCTACGGCGCGGGGCATCTGATTGATGTCTTGCGCGGTAAAAAAACTCCTCGCGTACTCGAACATGATCACCAGGAACTTTCCGTATTTGGAATTGGTCCTGATATTACAGAGCAGGGCTGGCGTAGCGTGCTCAGGCAATTGCTCGCGCACGGACTTTTAATGGTGGATCAAGAAGGTTATGGCACGCTCGCTCTGACAGACGCGAGTCGGGCGGTGCTTAAGGGCGAGCGCACCCTCATGCTCAGGCGAGAAGCTGATCGACCTGTGCGTCCGTCAGCTGCGCGCGGCAAGTCTGTTGGTGCCGATTTGCCAGCTTTAGTGCAACCAATTTTTGAGGCCTTGCGCACTTGGCGAGCTGAGATTGCCCGTAGCCATGGTGTGCCCGCCTATGTCATTTTTCACGATGCAACACTCAAGGAAATCGCGCTTGCGCGACCCACTGATTTAGAGTCTTTGGCGCACGTCAACGGCGTGGGTGCGCGCAAGCTCGAGTCCTATGGCCAGTCGATTCTGGCTTGCATTGAGGCATTTGAGGATGCCTGATCGGCGTCTGAAACCGCGATACGACTAGCTAAACAAGGGGCCATCGCTCGCGGAAGCTTTGGGTGGCGTCAGTCCGAGGTGTCGCCACGTCGTCTGTGTAGCCATCCGGCCGCGCGGCGTACGCTGCAAGTAGCCGTGCTGGATCAAATAGGGTTCGATCACATCCTCGATGGTGTCGCGCTCTTCGCCTATAGCGGCAGCGAGGCTATCGACGCCAACAGGTCCGCCGTCAAATTTGTGCACAATGGCTTCAAGAAGCTTGCGGTCCATCAGGTCTAGGCCCTGCGGATCGACCTCAAGCATTGAGAGGGCGGCGTTAGCCACCGTTGCATCAATTGTGCCGTCGGCTTTGACCTGGGCATAGTCGCGGACGCGGCGCAGTAGGCGGTTTGCAATGCGGGGCGTACCGCGGGCTCGACGAGCCACTTCCGACGCACCGTCTGGCGTGATGGGTACCTGCAGTAACCCAGCACTGCGTGTGGCGATACGGGTCAGTTCCT
This sequence comes from Zwartia hollandica, assembly GCF_019923725.1. Classification (GTDB taxonomy): domain Bacteria; phylum Pseudomonadota; class Gammaproteobacteria; order Burkholderiales; family Burkholderiaceae_B; genus Zwartia; species Zwartia hollandica. The sequence goes on along the minus strand of NZ_JAHXRI010000010.1, from coordinate 579,737 downwards.
CGGGGGTATAGAACTCAAGCCGCGAGACGATACCAAAGCGATCGCGTAGCGGATTGGTGAGCATGCCGGCGCGGGTGGTGGCACCGACAAGTGTGAAGGGCTGCAGGTCGAGTTTGACGCTGCGTGCGGCCGGACCTTCGCCGATCAGAATATCGATCTGGAAGTCTTCAAGGGCGGGGTAAAGGATTTCTTCTACAACGGGGGATAGCCGGTGTATTTCGTCGATAAACAGCACGTCGTTTCGTTCTAGATTGGTCAGCAAGGCGGCTAGATCGCCGGGTCTTTCTAGAACGGGTCCCGAAGTTTGGCGCAAATTAACGCCCATTTCGTGCGCAATGATGTGGGCCAGCGTGGTTTTCCCTAGGCCGGGTGGACCAAAGAGCAGCACATGGTCTAGTGATTCTTGTCGGTTTCGCGCGGCAGCAATAAAGATCTGAAGCTGATCGCGCACGCGCTGCTGTCCCACATACTCTTCTAGCGCGCGGGGGCGCAACGCCCGTTCGATGGACTCTTCGTTGGGGGTAACGGCTTGGGGTGCGACCAGGCGTGAAGCCTCGGCACGCGAGCTTAGGGAGTCGGACTGTATGGCCATGTGTCGATTAAAAAATCCGTTAGGGGCGCGGGTCGCACAAAGACGCTTAGACAATCGTACACTATCCCACACTTTTACCCCGAAATCAGAGGAAAGCTATGTCCTTAGTGTTGCCCACCTACGAAGATGTTGCGAGCGCCGCCAAGACCCTGAAGGGCGTGGCCCATCGCACCCCGGTATTGACTTCCGCAACGGCGGATCGCTTGACAGGCGCCAAGGTATTTTTTAAGTGCGAAAACCTGCAGCGCATGGGCGCCTTCAAATTTCGCGGTGGCTACAATGCGATCGCTAATTTATCGCCCGAACAACGCCGCGCAGGCGTGTTGACCTATTCTTCGGGCAACCATGCACAGGCGATAGCCTTGGCTGGAAAGCTCTTGGGTGTCGCCACCACGATCATCATGCCGCACGATGCACCGGCGGCAAAAAAGGCGGCGACGCAAGAATACGGTGCCACGGTGGTTAGTTATGACCGCTACAAGCAGGACCGAGAGGTCGTTGCGCGTGAAATTCAAGAAAAAACGGGTATGGCAATCATTCCACCATACGACCATCTGCACGTCATCGCGGGTCAGGGAACGGCCGCACTGGAGTTGCTCGAAGATGTGGGTGAATTAGACTATTTGTTGGTGTGCCTGGGCGGTGGAGGACTGTTGGCGGGCAGTGCCTTGGCAGCAAGCGTACTCAGCCCGAAATGCAAAGTATTTGGTGTCGAACCTGAGGCGGGCAATGATGGTCAGCAGTCGTTACGCAAAGGTGAGGTGATCCGTATTGAACCGCCGCGTTCAATTGCGGATGGTGCGTTGACGCTCTATTTGGGTCAATTGACTTTTGGTGTGATTAAACAGCGTGTGAAAGATATCTTAACGGTCACGGATCCACAACTGATCGCAACCATGAAATTTTTTGCCGAACGTATGAAAATAGTGGTGGAGCCAACCGGATGCCTAGGCGCGGCAGCGCTGATGCATGGTGCCTTGCCTGTTGAAAAAGGCGCACGGGTTGGGGTGATTTTGAGTGGTGGAAACGTTGATTTAGCGGCCTATGCAGGCTTTTTGACTCAGTCTTGAGTATTGATGGTTTAAGGGAGTAAGACGACATGCGCGTACTCGTGATTGGCGGTGCTGGTTTTATCGGACGCCACCTAGTGGGTCGGCTCGTTGCGCAAGGGCATGTTGTGCATGTGCCCACGCGTCAATACAAACGAGGACGTGAGTTGATGGTGCATCCCACCGTCACGGTGATGCAGGCCGATGTTCATGACGAGGCGACGCTCGATCGTCTCGTGAGCGGCTGCGACGTGGTGGTGAACCTAGTCGGCATTTTGCATAGTCGCGGTGGCGACCCTTTCGGTCCAGACTTTGATCGCGCTCATGTGCAGCTTCCTAAGCGTATCGCTCAAGCCTGTCGTCGTGCAGAAACGCCGCGGTTCATCCACATCAGCGCACTCGGTGCCGATGCGCAGGGTCCAAGCGGTTATTTACGCTCAAAAGCAGCAGGCGAAGTGGCAATTAAAGAAGCCTATACAGACGCCGAGCATGAGAGCTATACGATTTTTAGACCCTCGGTTGTGTTTGGGCCGCAAGATCAGTTCATGAATATGTTTGCTGGGTTGGCGAAATACTTGCCGATACTGCCCATGGCCGGCGCCTACGCAAAAATGCAACCCGTCTATGTATCCGATGTCACGGATGCGATTCTTAATGTGATTAAGGCGCCGTTTGCACTCAATCAAACGTTCGAGTTGGCGGGGCCGCGTGTCTACACGCTCGGTGAGTTGGTCAAGCTTGCTGCGCTCTGGAGCGGCCACCCGCGTATGGTGCTGAACTTGCCGATGAGCCTGGGTCGCTTACAGGCGTTCGCCTTTGAGTTGCTGCCTGGCGAGCCATTATTGTCACGTGATAATTTGGCATCGCTGACAAAAGATAATGTCGCAGCGTTGCCGATGGATCCGCGGCTCGGCGTTGTGCCGACTCCGCTAGAATCTGTCGCACCGATTTACTTAGCACCTGCCACTTAAAACATAGATACAGGGTTGGAGACAATGACGACTGTCAAACAAGGTAAAGCGCTCAACATCAAAGATTCGCGCATACTGATTGCGGGGGCGGCCAGTTTGGTTGGCTCGCATACGGCCGATTTGCTGTTGAAAGAAGGCGCACGTGAGGTACTGTTATTAGATAACTTCTCTTTTGGATCGATGGATGCCATCGCCCACTTGCAGAATGAGCCACGCATTAAGATTGTGCGTGCTGACCTGATGCGCTTGCCCGATTTGCTTGCTGCAACCGAAGGTGTGGATGGCGTGATTCATCTGGCGGCCTACATGACGCTTGGTTTTTCTCAAACGCCTTGGCAGGCAGTTGATGTCAATATTCGTGGTGCGCAGAATATGTTAGAAGCTTGCCGTGTTAACCGCGTTAAAAAAATCATCTTCGCTTCTTCGAACGCAGTGTACGGCTATGGCTCGGGAATCAAAGGTGCGCTGTCCGAAGAGATACCCTTTCATTCTGTTGGGGCACCACCTGCGGCGATTCTGTATGGCGCTTCAAAAATCATGGGCGAGCAGTTGTGTCGCCACTATTATCAAAGCGCAGGACAGGATTACGTCGTGTTGCGTTACTCGACCGTGTATGGCGAACGTCAGCACTATCGTGCAGCGAACTCGTTATACATCATGGAGACTTACGACCTTGTGCGCAAAGGCCAGGCGCCGGTATTACCCGGCGATGGTAAAGATACCAAACACTTTGTGCATGTCTCCGATGTTGCGCGCGCAAACGTGGCTGCCTTGCAGAGCACTGCGACCGACGTGGCGGTCAACGTGTCTGGACCTGCACCGATTACCACCGGGGAGCTTGTTCAGCTTGTGCTCGAGTATTGCAAGAGCGATCTCAAACCGGAAGTGCGTCCGGATCCTCCGGGCAAGGTTCGTTTGACTTCGGGTGGTGCTTTTCATATTCCCCATGACAAAGCGGGGGAGGTGATTGGCTGGAAGCCGGTGGTGCAAATGCGCGAAGGTGTGATGCGTTTGCTAGCCTGGCGTGAGCAGCAGGATAGTTAAAACTACTAGACCTAGAGGTGATTGACATGAATATTCGTAAGCTTTGCGGTAAAGCGCTTCTTGGCTGGTTTGTTGGATTCTTTGTCTATGGTGCAACGGCTTTGGCTGCCTACCCAGAGAAGGCAGTCACGATCGTGGTGCCTTACCCTGCTGGTGGTGCTACCGATGTGATCGCGCGGATGCTGGCGGAAAAACTAACGACCGCTTGGAAGCAACAGGTGGTTGTGACCAATAAGCCTGGAGCGGGAACCACCGTCGCGGCCGAGGCGTTGGCGCGCGCGCCCGGCGATGGCTATACGCTCTACATGACGACGGCAGCGCACACAATTAGCGCGAGCCTCTACCGCAAGCTTAATTACGATCCCATTAAGGACTTTGGGCCGATTACCTTGGTGTCTACCATACCGTTGGTGCTAGTGACGAATCCTGCCGTTCCGGCGAAGACGCTGAAGGAATTGATTGATTATGCGAAGGCCCAAAAAAACGGCTTAACGATGGCGTCCACCGGCAACGGTACACCACAGCATTTGGCGGGTGAACTGTTTAAAGCGAAAACAGGGACACCGTTAGTGCACGTGCCCTATAAAGGCGACACGCCGATGTTGACAGACTTGATGGGCGGTCAGGTTCAAATCGCTTTCGTGACACTGTCGGCAGCCTTGCCATATATCAAAACGGGTAAGTTGCGTGCTATTGCACTTGCCCATGGTGAGCGTGTCGCTGCGCTCGATGGTGTGCCAACCACCGCTGAGGCGGGGATGCCTGGGTTTACCGCCGCCACTTGGTTTGGGTTGTACGGTCCAGCTTCGATGCCAGTGGCGCTACGTGAAAAAATTTCGGCGGATATCCGACGTATTGTTGCCGAGCCTGGCATGACGCAACGACTGCAAGATATGGGAGGGCAAGTAAACAACAGCACACCCGAGGCGTTTCAAAAAGTAATCGATGCCGAGGTAAAGAACTGGGCGCAGGCCGTCCAACTCTCAGGTGCAAAAATCGATTGATACCGCAGCCCTACTTAGCCCAAGCTCTTGATTGACTGGTCGATCGAGAGCGCGAGCAAGTCAACGATTCGATCTAAATCGGCCTCAGAGGTAATGAATGGTGGGGCGAGCAGCACATGGTCGCCTCGCTCACCGTCAATGGTTCCGCCCATCGGGTAGACCAACAGGCCGTTCTCGAAGGCTTGTGATTTAACGACTGCGTGTAGTTTGTTGCGATGGTCAAAAGGTGCTTTTGACACACGGTCCTGTACAAGCTCAAGTGCCATAAAAAGTCCGCGCCCGCGAATATCGCCAACAAAGGGGTGATCGCGGAAGCGCGCCTGCAAAGCGCCTGTCAGATATTCGCCTCGCGCGCGCACTTGTGCGAGTAGGTTGTCGCGTTTAATGACTTGTTGGACGGCGAGGGCTGCAGCTGAAGCGACTGGATGTCCAAGGTAGGTGTGGCCGTGCTGAAAGCTACCGCTTTTTTGACGTAGTGCATCAATAATTCGGTTGTGCGCTAGAAAAGCGCCGATCGGCTGATAGCCCCCACCCAAGCCTTTAGCGATGACGACAATATCGGGGACGATTTTTTCGGGCTCAAAAGCATAGAGCGTGCCTGTTCGCCCCATTCCGCACATGACTTCGTCAGCAATCAGCAAAATACCGTAACGGTCGCATAGGTCTCGTACGCCACGGAAATAGCCCGGGGTGGGTGGTAGAACACCTGCAGTCGCACCGCCCACGGTCTCTGCACAGAAAGCAATGATTTTTTCTGGTCCAGTAGAGACGAAAACATCTTCTATTTCTTTCAGTAGACGCGCGGTATAAGCGTCTTGGGTCTCGCTAGGCAAACGGTCGCGATATTCATAGCACGGGTCCACTCGCGGTACGTCCATGAGTAAGGGGGCAAACTGTTTGCGCCGTTGCTCATTGCCGCTAATAGCCAGCGCACCCAGGGTGTTGCCGTGGTAGCTCTGCCGTCTTGCGACAAAGACTGTTCGTTCGGGCTGACCAATCTCGACATAGTATTGCCGCGCTAATTTTAAAGATGCTTCAATCGCTTCGGAGCCGCCTGAGACGAAGTAGACGTTACCAAGCTCTTTTGGTGCGTGTTGAATCAGATGATTAGCAAGCTTCTCAGTAACGTCTGAGGTAAAGAAACCAGTGTGTGCATAGGCATGTTGATCGATCTGTGCATGCATGGCAGCAAGCACGTCGGGATGCCCATGACCCAAACAAGACACTGCTGCGCCGCCACTGGCATCAATGTAGGCCTTGTTGTTCTGATCATAAATATGAATGCCTTGCGCACGCGCAGCCGTTAGCGGTGTTTTGAGCAGAGAGCGGTGAATGATGTGGCTCATATTAGAATCCGGTCAAAAAATTAAAGTCCGTAACAGTTGTCCGTGCGACTGGCTCAGCGGGATAGTCCCTTCAAAGCGAGGCGAATGCCATCCGAGACGCTCACACCATCCGGCAGGCCTTTTAAGGCACTTAGCGCTTCGCGTTCAGAGTATCCAAGGGCGGTGAGCGCATGTAGCACATCGTTCTGAGTCCCTGCTACGCTTGTTGGCTGTACGCCTAGATCTGCGCCGAGCTTGCCCTTCATTTCGAGCAGAAGGCGTTCGGCCGTTTTTTTACCAATGCCTGGAACGCGCATTAAGCGAGCGGGTTCTTGAAGTGTGATCGCTTGCGCGAGCTCGGTGGCTGACATGCCCGACAGGACTGCGAGCGCGGTACGGGCACCAATACCGCTCACTTTGATGAGTTCGCGGAAGGTTGCGCGCTCTTCGGCTGTAGAGAAGCCATAGAGAATATGTGCATCTTCACGCACAGTGAGGTGGGTAAGAAGAGTGACCTGTGCGCCTAACTCAGGTAGTGCGTAAAACGTAGTCATCGAGACATCGATCTCGTAGCCCACGCCTTGCACATCTAGCCCTATACGCGGAGGCATCTTTTCAAACAATGTACCGGTGAGACGACCTATCATCCAGAATCCTTGAGTAAATGGGCAAGCTAACCCAGTAAGCGCCCGGCCCGCACGCGTGAACGGCCACGTGAGGTGCGAGTTTGGTAGTTCATTTGACTAAGTTTCTCGGTCAGTGGTGCGATATGGGCATGACAGATGGCGCAGGCGAGTGCATCGGCCGAGTCTGGAGCAGGAATGCCGTCTAACCGTAATAGCCGTTGCACCATCATTTGAACTTGCTCTTTCGCCGCACGGCCCGCACCGACGACCGATTTTTTTATTTGTAGTGCGGTGTATTCGTGAACGGCCAGATCCCGATCCGCCAGCGCACAGAGTGCTGCACCTCGGGCTTGGCCCAGTAGCAATGTGCTTGCTGGATTCGTATTCATGAAAACGATTTCGAGCGCAGCAACATCTGGCTTAGTGTCCTCGACGATTTGACGCAAATTATCGAGGATGACTTTCAAGCGCAGCGGCAGGGTCACATCGGTTGGGACGACGATGGTCCCACTTGCCACATACGATAGCTTGGCGCCTTGTACGTCAATGACACCGAAACCAGTTCGGCGTAAGCCCGGATCAACGCCAAGAATCCTCATAGAGTCAGTGTGTTAATGACGAAAGTGCCGCATGCCGGTCAACACCATGGCGATGCCGCGCTCATTCGCAGCGGCGATTACCTCGTCGTCGCGCATGCTACCGCCTGGTTGAATCACGCAGGTCGCACCTGCATCGATTACGACATCAAGCCCATCGCGGAAGGGGAAAAATGCATCGGAAGCGACAGCTGAGCCTTTCAATGTCAGCCCGGCGTTCTCTGCTTTAATGGACGCAATACGGGCAGAATCGATTCGGCTCATTTGCCCGGCACCCACTCCAAGTGTCATGCCATCGCCACAGAAGACGATTGCATTGGACTTCACAAACTTCGCGACCTTCCAGGCGAAGAGTAGATCTGCCATTTGTTGTGGCGTCGGCTGTTTTGTTGTGACAACACGCAGGTCTTTGGCGGCCGTCGTTCCTGAGTCTGGTGTCTGGATGAGCCAACCACCCCCGACGCGTTTGACATCGATATCGTTCTGGCCCGTGCCCATCGGAACGCGCAGCACGCGTACATTCTTCTTGGCTGCGAGCAGCGCCAGGGCGTCCTTGTCATAGGCGGGGGCTAGCAGGACTTCAACGAACTGTCCGCTGATGGCTTGTGCGGTCGCAAGATCGACCTTGCGATTAAATGCAATGATGCCGCCAAAGGCCGAGGTGGGGTCGGTTTTGAAAGCCTTTTTGTAGGCCTCAAGCGTACTGTCGGCTGTAGCGACGCCGCAAGGGTTCGCGTGTTTGACGATGACGCACGCGTGGGAGGTGAAGCTGCGCACACAATCCCAGGCGGCATCGGAATCTGCGATATTGTTATAAGAGAGTTCTTTGCCTTGTAACTGAACAAAGTTACCTAGCAAGCCAACTGGTCGACTAGGGTCGGTATAAAACGCCGAAAGTTGCTGCGCATTTTCGCCATACCGCAACACTTGTTGCTGATGCACCTGAAGCGTCAGAACGTTTGGCCACGTGCTGCGGGCAGGCACAGCGTCCTGGCTAGGTTCGGCCTCGGTCAGGCTGCTCAGATAATTCGCGATCGCGCCGTCATAGGCAGCGGTATGGGCATAGACCTTGGTCGCAAGCTTTAAGCGCAGCCCAAAAGAAGTCGAGCCGCGTGCATCAATTTCTTTAAGCACGTCAGGGTAGTCAGCTGGATCGATGACAACGGTGACACCACCTTCTTCTGTGCCGTGATTTTTGGCCGCGGCACGTAGCATCGCCGGACCACCAATATCAATATTCTCTACCGCGTCGGCAAAGGTGCAGTCAGGCTTGGCGACTGTTTGGCGAAAAGGGTAGAGGTTGACGACGAGTAGATCAATCCGATCGATCTTGTGTTTTTTGAGCGTCGCCATGTGTTCATCGCTATCGCGACGCGCTAGCAAGCCACCATGAATCTTCGGATGCAATGTTTTAACGCGACCGTCAAGAATTTCTGGCGATCCGGTGTGCTTGGCAACTTCGGTGACTTTGAGTCCAGCCTGTGCGAGTAGTTTGGCGGTACCACCCGTGGAGAGAAGTCGCACACCGCGTGCAGCAAGCGCTTGGGCGAATTCAACGATACCGTCTTTGTCCGAAACGGAGAGCAAGGCTGTTTTAATTTTCATTGCAGGCTTATTTTTCTGAAAGTAGTTTGTGAGAAAGGAGTTTCTTGCGAAGCGTGTTGCGCGTCATGCCAAGCATGTCAGCAGCTTTTGATTGGTTATCCTCTGCGTGTTGCATCGCAATTTGTAATACTGGTCGCTCTACGCATTGGATCACCATGTCATACAGACCACTTGGATCTGTGTCACCGAGGTCAGCCAGATAACGTTCTAGCGTGTCGCGGACCGAGTTTTGCAGGGCATTGTATTGTTTCATGGTGTGTGGACTGTCTAACGCTTAGGCGGCCTGTTGTTGAAGCGTTTTGTCTGTGGCATTGTCGCAGTTTGACGGGGCTGTGTGTGGCAAAACATTGCTTTGGGAAGTAAACCAACGCTCAACTGCCGCGGCTTGTTCGGCAGTGCTTTCTAAACGGTTTATATGGTCTGCAAAGGTTCGACCGCCAGGCAGACCCTCAACGTACCACCCAATGTGCTTTCGGGCTGTGCGCACGCCGGTTCGCTCGCCATAAAAATGGTAATGATCCGCAAGGTGCGTCAGCAGTAAGTCTCGCATCTCATCCCAGCTCGGTGGTGCCAGGTGGTGTCCGGTACGCAGAAAGTGCGCGATCTCACGAAAAATCCAAGGCCGTCCTTGCGCTGCGCGACCAATCATCACAGCGTCAGCACCCGTATAGGCGAGAACATCCCGTGCCTTTTCAGGGCTATCGATGTCGCCGTTCGCGACAACAGGTATCGTGAGGCTTGCCTTTACCGCTCGGATGGTGTCGTACTCTGCTTCACCTAAGTAAAGGTCTTCACGCGTACGGCCATGCAGCGTCAGTGCGGCGATCCCTGCGTTTTGGGCGATTTGACCAATACGCAGTGCATTGCGATCTTCGCGGCTCCAGCCAGTGCGCGTTTTAAGTGTAACGGGCACACCGTACGGCAGACAGGCTTGAACCACAGTATCAAGAATGCGTGCAACCAAGTCCTCGTGGCGTAGCAGTGCTGAGCCAGCAGCGACGTGACACACTTTTTTAACGGGGCAGCCCATGTTGATATCAATAATGCGCGCACCCTTGCCAATATTGAAGACAGCAGCCTGTGCCATCATCGTAGGATCTGCCCCAGCGATCTGCACGGCAACCGGGTCTATTTCGCCATCATGATTCAGTCGGCGCGAGGACTTCACCGTCTGCCATAACTGAGGATTACTTGCGGCCATTTCAGATACGGCGTAGCCAGCACCAAGCTTTTTGCAAAGTTGACGAAAAGGGCGATCTGTTACGCCAGCCATAGGCGCAACGAACACGTTATTGGGAAGGGACCACGCACCGATCTGCATGCGCAAATTGTAATCGGTTGAGGGGTGGTGACGCGTTCGCCTAAGACTAAAGCCTTAAACCTTGCAACAGGTGTCTCGCTAAGGGTGCGCGCAGCCCTGGAAGCATATCCATCGCTAGCAAGGCTAGTCCGGCGGAATGTTCCACCACGGGCCAACCCGAGGTGAATACGCGCGACATTAAATCTGTCAGTCTGGTGGTGAGCTGGCGATCAGGTTGACGCATTTGTAAAAATTGCCTGAGTGCGGCGGAGGGTTGCTGGTTCGAGAGCACCATCCAGTCACGCAAGGCAATGGCCAGGCTTGCTGCGTCTCGCAACCCCAGATTGAGGCCTTGACCCGCGACAGGATGAAGCGTTTGTGCCGCGTTACCAATGGCGATGATGCGGCCATCAACGGGAGTGGCGCGCACGCTTAACGCCAGCGGAAACATAGACACCTTATCCTGGACCTCGAGCGAGCCCAGTCGTGTACCGAACGCTTGTGTCAACGCCAGTGAAAAGTCTTTAGGGTTGAGCTTGTGTAGCTGTTCGGCGCGCTCGGGTGTACAGCACCAGACGACGGACTGTTGATCGGCTGCCTCTGGGTGCGGCAAAACGGCTAACGGACCTTCACGGGTAAACCGTTCGAACGCCCAACCCGCACGCGGAATACTGGCCCGCACTTTGGTGAGTAAGGCCATTTGTTTATAGGTACGACGAATTTCGGTAGGATTCCCTCCGTCTGCCTGCACAGCGATTGCCGCATGCAGAGTGTCTTGTCCATGCGAGAGCTCTACGGTGGCGGCGTGTTGACAAACGATTTCCGCCGTCGCTGCGTGGCGCACGGAGACACCGCTTGCCTTAACCGCATGGGTAAGCTGTTGGATAAGCGCGCCGTATCGCACCACGCAACCTAGCTGCGGTACGCCAAAGTCTGTCTGTTTGATGAGCGTGCTTCCAAGCCGACCACGTTGTGAGACGTGAATGGTTCGAATGTCTGCGCACCGTTCTGGCCACGCATTCAACGATTCGAGCAGAACGCGACTGCCGTGATTGACCGCTAGGACTCTAGGGTCAGTTTCTGGCGCGTAGCCATAACGAGAGGCTGAATCTGACTGTAATAAAACGATGCGCTCTGGTGCGGGGCTCAATTTGGCGAGCAGCAAAGCCAAGGCGGACCCGACCGGGCCGCCACCTAAGATGGCAACATCGAATTCGCACGTGGAGTCATTGGAGGGCATACCGCATTCTATCGTGGGCGCAGACTAAGGTCTTTAGTTGAATCCTTAGATGCCGATAGGCTATTCTTCGGATTCCGCGGAAGTGATTTTCATTTTTTTCAGGTCCTATGTCTATTCAGCAAGCAGCGCCTGCATTTCGAAACAAGGTCACGGTTGGGCTTCTGGCCGCAGTCTTGGGCTGTGTAGGCGCACATTGGTGGTATTTGAAGCGCCCCTACGCTTGGCTTGTTTCCCTAATTTCCGTGTCTCTGATGGTTGCTTGTAGTTTTGCCGAGACTTGGTGGGAAAACCCAGCGTTTTTTTTATTATTTATCCCAACGTTAGATGGGTTCGTCGAGGCAATCGTCTTGTGCCTGATGCGTGATGAGCGCTTCGACGCTTTGTATAACCCAGGCCTTGTGCGAGACAAGCCGAGTGGCTGGGGTCCGGTGCTGGTGGCGAGTTTCACGCTGTTGATCGGTACCGTCGCCTTCATGTTCGGGATTGCGATGGTCGTGATTTATGTTTGGACCGCGCTTGGGTTGCTAGATGGCCTAGATCTAAAAGGCTAAATACTGATGTTGGTTGTTTGAGGACAGACCCAGCGGGCCTGTTCACGGGTGAGATCGATACAGCCACCTTCACCGTAGACGCGCACGGGGGCACGGTACTCCATCATTTGATGCAAGATCTCATGTTTAGCTGCAGGATCAGCCATTGATGCTGCCATCATGTCTTTGACACGATCTTCATTCATGCGCAAGATGCCAGCGTCTGTGCGCTCGACGCAGTGGCGCCAGTGATACACCTCAAAACATTTTGTCTCAATGTCGTAGGGACTTTTTTTGTCCCACAGATTCACAAACTTTCCGGCGCCCATGTACACCACCCAAGAGCCCTCAAACCCATCCACATCTGTGGAGTTCTCATCCGGGTTTTTGAACCAAACTCGACTGCCGGGAACGTAATGATGTTTTGGAAATGGATGTTCGCGAGAGCCACGCTCAGTTAAAAATGCGTTAATGAAGGTATCACCTCGGAGTGGTTGTTCACTCCAGCGGCGCTCGATCGTTTCTAGAAGTTGTGGGTTGGTCGTCTCGAGCTCTTGCGCTAAGCCCGCAAGCATGAGGTACTCAGAAGCTTGCCGACAGGCGAAGCCGTAACTTTGCCCAGAGGCATCGGGGCAAAGTGCGAGCTCCAGCGCTTGGCTAAGCGGCTGACCGGCGATCAATGCAAAACCGTCTCCACTGAGTTGTCGCCAATGCGTAGAGGGCCGCGTATCTTCGTCAATGCTGAACCACAACTCGGTGCGTCGTGCGATGAGTGCAATGTTTTTGCGCACTCGCAGGGCTGCGAAAAATTCCTCAATACTTGGAAAACTCGAGGCAACTGGACTGAGCGCCTTCGAAAATACGATTTCTTTGAACAGTTCGTCGTCAGAGCTTTCGGTCGAAAACCCAAAGCTATCCGCAAGGAGGCGAACGTCAGCATTAGGCGCACTCTCTTTGAGTAAGGCGCTCGCATACATTCGCGCAACCCAAAGATTCTGATGTTGCGAGATCGTCGAATCCAGATATTGACGAATATTCAGGTCTGAGCACCACTTACCTAGGTCGCGACTAATTTCTTCTGCGTGCGACTTGCTGTGAGTGACAACACAAATGCCGCCTAACGTTTCAAATTGAACGGGATCGAACATGATAGGTCTCTGTTCCAAGGATTCCAGATCTTTGTTTTACGTCAATCTCTCTGCTGCATCAAGTCCTCGATGTCCCTAATCTCTACGGGTACACCCCTAGTCAGCAATTCACAGCCGTGTTGCGTCACGACTGCATCGTCTTCAATTCGAATGCCAATATCCCAAAATATCTCTGGTATGTCTGGCGATGGGGTCACGTAGAGACCAGGTTCGATCGTCAGCACCATGCCTGGCATTAACGTGCGCCAACCGCGTTCGCCTGCACCAGCCGGAGGGGTACGATAATCTCCGACATCATGCACGTCCATACCCAGCCAATGCCCTGTGCGATGCATGTAGAAGCGTTTAAAGCTTTCGGTTTCAATGTTTTGTTCAAGAGTCCCAGTTAACAGCTTTTCATCGAGGAGCCCTTGCGTTAAGACGCGCACCGCAGCTTCATGTGCGGCATTCCAGTGGTGATCGGGCGATACGCAGGCGGTAGCTGCATGCTGCGCCGCAAGAACGATTTCATAGAGTGCCCTTTGAGCCGCTGAAAAATGACCATTAGCGGGAAAGGTGCGTGTGATGTCCGAGGCGTAGCCGTCAAGTTCGCAACCTGCGTCGATAAGAACAAGATCGCCGTCGCGCATGACTGTGTTGCCCGCGCGGTAGTGCAAGGTACACGCGTTGGCACCGGCGGCAACGATACTGTCGTAGGCAACTGATTGGGCGCCGTGCTTGCGAAACACATATAAAAGTTCGGCTTCGAGCTCGTACTCGTGCATGCCCGGCTGTGCAGCTTGAATAGCGCGGGTATGCCCAAGTGCCGAGATCGTGGCTGCGCGTTGCATCGTGTCCAGTTCGCTGGCGTCCTTAATGAGGCGCATCTCGCTCAGCGGTTCGCCAATATCGAGCCACTGCGTAGGCGCAGCGCGCGTGCCGCGTAACGTTGTCTGAGCTTTCTCGAGCCAAGTACGCAGTTGGGTTAGGTAGTGTGGTGACCGACTGCGCCCGGTGTTGGTAAACAGGTTTTTTAAACCTGCCATCAATAAAGGGATTTGAGTATCGAGGTCGGTTGTGGGGAGGGCTCGATCAAAACCAAAGTGCTCCGCAGCGGCATCGGGCCCCCACCGTTTGCCAGTCCACGTCTCCATCAGCGGATCCTTTGGCTCGCAAAACAAAATACTGCTGTCGGTCTCACCGGCAATCAACACCAACCAAGCGTTTGCCTCGGTAAAGCCAGAGAGGTAGAAAAAATCACTGTCGTGTCGAAACGCGTAATGATTATCTCGGTTGCGTCCAATTTCCGGACCCGTGGGCAAGATGGCGATTCCGCCGCCCATGCTGCGCATCCAACTTAGAATCTGCTGGCGGCGGCGAGTGAAGGCGCTAGTTGATTTGTGCTCGTGGGTCATAAGACATTCGGTTAGATGGATTGACCTCAACATACTACAATTCGAAGCGTAGATTGTGTGCTGATCTCCGATCATTTAAAAGGTTGTGTGATGGATTGGCTGAGCTGGCTTAGACCCTGGGAATCGTCGCCCGTCTTAATGTTGTGCTTCGCACTTAGCGCGTGGCTATTTGTACGGGGCGTGCGCGTGCGTCGTGTATCGCGCACACGCCAAGTATTCTTTTGGGCTGGCTGGGTCATGCTGTACCTATCGATGCACACGATGCTCGATTACTACGCCGAGCGTATGTTTTTTATGCACCGAATTCAACATCTGGTGCTGCACCATCTTGGACCTCTGATCGTGATGGCAGCGTACCCCGGTTCAGTCATGCGCGCTGGGCTGCCACAGACGTTGCGTCGTGCGCTCTTTCGGTTCAATCAAACAATTTTGGGCCGAGGGGTCGTGTCAGTTCTGACTAACCCCATTTTTGTTCCGGCCTTGTTCGTATTTTTGGTTGTGATCTGGCTGATCCCTTCGGTACAGTTTTATTCGATGTTGGACTGGCGGCTGTACCGTCTCATGAACTGGTCGGTTGTCATTACCGGTTTTATGTACTGGAATTTAATTCTAGACCGTCGACCGAATCCGCCCGCGGCAATGACGCCGGGTGGCCGCGTGATCTCTCCGATTTTGACGATGGCGCCACAGATGGTCGCGGGCGCCGTGATTGCCTTCACGGAGCGAGATTTATACCCTTTGTTTGACTTGTGCGGCCGCGCGATTGCGATGAGCGCCCAAGCCGATCAGATGATTGGCGGGCTGACCATGTGGATACCGGCAGCGATGACCGAGGTGATCGGTCTCTTGGTGGCCTTGCGCACACTCATGCGGCTGTCTGCAAATGGCCGCTGGGGAGGGGCCAAACCTCGGCCCCTTGGAAAAATCAGGGAATGAGACCGTGGTACTTACGACCGAGCGCCACAGTGGCTCTGAACATTCCCTCTTTGTTGCCACAGTCGTAGCGAATCCCTTCATAGCGATGAGCGAATACCGGTTGCTCTTTGAGTAGGGAGGCGATTCCGTCTGTGAGCTGGATCTCACCGCCCGCACCCGCTTGTGTTTGACGCAAATGCGCAAAAATTCTAGCGTCCAGAACATAGCGACCGACCACAGCCAGGGTGGAGGGGGCAACATCTGACTTTGGCTTTTCAACGATGTGTCTGACACGCTCTGTGCGAGGACCGGCTGGTTCCGTTGCCACAATGCCATACTTGTCGGTATCGCTTAAAGGCACTTCTTGTACGCCCAGAATGCTGCCTTGGTAGGTGAGGGCGGCATCAATAAGCTGCCCCATCACCGGACGCTCAGCATCGAGCAAATCATCAGCTAAAAGAACTGCGAAAGGCTCATCGCCCACGATTGGGGCGGCGGTTAAGACTGCATGACCAAGTCCAAGTGGGGCAGATTGTCGGATGTAGATACAACTGACGTTCGAAGGCAAGATTTCCTGAACAATTGCAAGGAGTTCAGCCTTGCCTTTACGCGCTAATTCATGTTCCATTTCTGGAGCCGAGTCGAAGTGGTCCTCGATCGCACGCTTGTTTCGCCCGGTCACAAAAATCAAATCTGTAATACCGGCCGCAACGGCTTCTTCGACCGCGTACTGAATCAAGGGCTTGTCTACGACTGGTAGCATCTCTTTAGGCATTGCCTTGGTAGCTGGTAAAAAACGGGTTCCAAGTCCGGCAACTGGAAAAACCGCTTTGCGTACAGGGCGCATTTTTTGATTCCTTGCAAAAATTCGCCCAAAGGGCGGAACATATCTCGACAGCCGCTATCATAAGCTTATGGCTCTAAAACATTCAAAAACTCATCAAACACTACCGTCTAAGTGCGTGATTTGGACGGTTTCTGCACTTTTGTGCTTTCCAGCGGTGTCCCCGGCACAGCCCGCGGCTGTGCCAACTCTGGGCTCGCCGGCTGCGGCTGAGTTGTCCCCCTCTGTGGAGCGACGCTTAGGTGAAGCCATCATGGTGCAGGGGCGACGGGATCCGGAATACATCAACGACGCGGATTTAAGCCAGTATTTGAACGAAATGGGACGCAAAATTGCCGCATTCGCCCCCGGAGGTGCTCCTCAGGTAGATGTGTTCGGCGTGCGAAATCCAGTCGTCAACGCGTTTGCGATGCCAGGGGGGTTTATTGGAGTGCAGACTGGCTTGATCGTCTTGGCGGGAGCAGAGTCTGAGCTTGCTGGTGTGGTGGCCCACGAAATCGCACACGTCACCCAACGACATATTGCGCGCGGATTGACTCAGCAAACCCAGGGTGGTCACCTTGCGTTGGCGACCTTGGTTGCAGCGATACTGGCAGCGATGATCCCAGGCGGAGGGCAAGCTGCGATGGGTATCGCGGCGTTTGGGCAGGCCGCGATGATTGACCGTCAACTTGGGTTCTCTCGCGATGCGGAGCAGGAAGCTGATCGCACGGGGGTGGAAATGTTGCGTAAGGCTGGTTACGACCCTAACGGTATGGCGCTAATGTTTGGCAGACTGATGAATGCATCATCGCTCAACGAAGGGCGTGGTGGTGGTGTGTATGCAACGACCCATCCGTTGAGTATTCAGCGGATGACGGATATGCAAAACCGCATTCGGCAATATCCCTCAGGTAAATTCCAAGGGTCGGATGAGTTTTGGTTCGTACGTGCGAAGGCGAGGGTTTTGCAGGCGCTGGATCCACGCGCTTTGCGTCAGGCGCTCGATCAGCTGGAAGAGGAAGCGCGGGCACCAGGCGGTCAAGCCGGAGCTGGCGAGAGTGCGCCGCGTCGCGTCGCCGCTTGGTATGGGGTCTCGCTCGCAGCACTCGCTCGTCAGGATCCGGCGGCGGCGGCCGCAGCGCTACAACAGGCACAGTCGTTCAAAATTTCATCACCCTATTTGGACTTGCAGAAAATTGACATTGATATTGCCAACCGGCAATACGCGGCTGCGTTGACGGCCGCTCAGGCGGGTAATAAGCGCTGGCCGAGTCGACGTTCTTTCGCGCTGCGCGTGTCACAAACTTTGCAAGGCACGAACAAGGATAGAGAAGCCGTCACTTTTTTACAGGCGCAAATTAAACGCTGGCCAAACGAAGAGCCAGATTTTTATAAGATGCTCGCCGTCTCGCAGGACAGACTCGGTGAATCGATTGCGGCTAAGCAGTCGATGGCGGCATATTATGAAAGGGTGGGCGCCTTACCAGCCGCTGTGACGCAGTTGCAGCAAGCCCGTGCGCAGTCGCAAGACTTCTATGTGCAGTCGCAAATTGATGGCCAGATCCGTACGCTGACGACAAAAATATCAGACGACCGACGTTTGCTAGAGCGATTTAAATAACGCCTGCAGGGCTTAGCGAGCGGTAAAAAATCTTTCGATACGTCTTGGTAGCCAACCAAGATGCCCCGGCCAACCTCCCGTAACGAAACTAACATGTCCGCCTTGTGCGGGCTGGTGAAATTCTATCTGCGCGCTGCCGAGTTGTGGGCCTGGCAAGGCAGCTTGAGGTAAAAAAGGATCGTTGCGCGCGTTGAGCACGAGCGTGGGAATGTGAATGTGAGTAAGCCAACGCATACTTGAAGACTGTGTCCAGTAATCAAGGGCATCTGCAAAGCCATGCATCGGTGCCGTGTAGGCGTTATCAAAGTCTCGTAGCGTGCGAGCTTGCTGGATGCGTAGGGTGTCGATCACACCAGGAAATCTTTGCGCTTTTTTGAGTACTTTCGGCCTAAGGGTGCGCAGGAAGTGTCGTGAATAAATCTCGCGGTTGAATCGATCATCCGACAGGTGGTTTCCAGCGGCGACAAGATCCAATGGTGCCGAGATCGCAGCAGCTGCTTTGAGCCAGGCCACCTCGGTTGGTGACTCGCCTAGGTATTTAAGCAGCGCGTTGCCCCCGAGGGATATGCCGACTGCGTGCCAGTGCCCTGCGGGAAGTCTTGCGTGTGCCGTCTGAAGGATGAAGCGAATCTCGGCTGAGTCTCCCGAGTGATACGCGCGCGCCAAGCGGTTTGCAAAACCCGAACAGCCACGGAAGTGCGCGACGACGACCGTCCAGCCCGCCTGCCGAAAGTATTGGGTGATGGATTGTGCATAGCGACTTTTACTGCTTCCCTCGAGGCCATGCAGTAAAACGAGTGCGGGGCTCGCCTGAGCTTGGCCAAGCGCCTGACGTCCAGAGTCATCGAGCCAGTCTGTTGCGGCAGTTTGAATCAGCGTCGCATCACGCGCCTGTTTGGGGGCGCGAGGAAGGAGTGGCGAGTTCCAATCAAAGTCGATGAAATCGCCGTCTGGTGTTTCGACGCGCTCACGAAAAAAACGGATGCGGTTTGTAGGTGCAAGCAAAGCACCGAAGAGTGTTTGTGACTGCCTTTCGGGGAGCCAAGCGGGAGTCGGACAAGGTGAGAGATCGAGATGGGCGCTCACGAGGGGGTGCTTAATGCAGAAGCCCTGGTTTGTCGTGAAGATCGAGCATGCCTGCCTCCACGGGCGCAGCCGAGGCGTGATGCATGACCAGTTTCCATCCAGTTGGACCTTTGTGATAGACGTTGGTTGCATAACAATGTGCAACTTCTGTGCCATCTGCACTCTTGACGGAGATTTGCTCGATCAGAGAATGCACAGCGCCCATCATGCTGTGCGACGACACGGTCATCGACGGGCGAATGCGCAATCCGCCGTTGGCCAGTATCTCTTGCCAGGATTCTTTTACAGCATGTAGCCCCACTACACGTAAGCCACCCGGGTGTACACAGATAACCTCTTCATCCTCAGCCCAGACCTGCATTAGGCGAGGCAAGTCTGCACGCTCAAGGGCATCGTAGAAGGCGAGTTCGGCTTCTTCTGGGGTGGCAAAGATAACGGGCAAGGTGGGCAGCCTAGTGAGCGTGCACAACTGCACCAGGTGCCAGGCGGTATTCGGTGCTGCAATACGGGCACTTGGCAACACCGGTTTTGGTGACATCAAGAAAAACGCGTGGATGCATGCTCCAGAGCGGAGCTTTCGGACCGGGGCAATGCAGGGGTAAGTCGTCACCCGTCAGCATGATCGCTTGTTGGTTTTCAGTGGAGCTAGATGCTTGTGTCATTGCGCGTCTCGTGAAAATAACGTGTTGCAATCATTGTAACAACTGCACGGTCTACAATAGCGCAATCGAAAGATAAAAACCCCTCAAATTTTCGCATTGTCGTTTGTCGTTGAACTGATACGTGGCTGCTAAACCATTGGATTCGATCGCTCTACGCACGCTCAGACGCCGTGCGTTTTTTGAGGGCGCGCGCGCAATTGCGCCGGGGCTTATCGCGCTGGCAATCTGGGGCATCGTCACCGGTGTCGCCATGGTGAAGTCGGGGCTTTCCGCACCTGCGGCGGCTGTGATGTCACTCCTGGTTTATGCGGGTTCGGCTCAGCTGACGGCGATACCGTTATTGGTTGTTGGCGCACCACTTTGGCTGATTTTCGGTGCAGGCATCATCGTGAACTTGCGGTTTCTCATTTTTGGTGCAGCGATGCATCCGTATTTCAAACACATGCCCTGGCCTAAGCGTTTGCTGCTAGGGTTCATGAATGTCGATATTGTTTTTGTGACGTTCATTGGGCGGTTTGGGGCTGCCCCCCAGAAGGGCAATACAGAGCAATTGTGGTTTTTTATTGGTGCCACCATTCCCTGCTGGGCCATGTGGCAGTTAACCTCACTGATCGGAATTACGTTGAGTGCGTCGGTTCCAGCTTCGTGGTCGCTGGAGTTCGCAGCAGTATTGGCATTGATGGCGTTAATGTTGCCACTCATCAAAACGCGACCTGCAATGATCTCGGTGTTGGCCGCCGGCGCCACAGCTTGGCTGACCCAGCCCTGGCCATTGCGTATGGGTTTGGTGGCGTCGACGGTGGTCGGTATTGCTGCGGGAATGTGGGCAGAGTCTCAGCTTCATCGGAACATCACAACGACGGGGTCAGGATCGTGATTGAGCAGTCCTGGTATGTCTACTCAGCCATTGTCTTGCTCGCCTCCACGAGTTTGATTTGCCGAACAGGATATGTGCTGTTTGGCCATCTTTTGCCTCTGCCCGATCGCTTGCAGCGTGCGCTAAGGTATGCGCCCCTGGCAGCGTTGACCGGAATCATTGTGCCGGAGCTGCTGCCCTGGCACCCAGAGCTCGGGCCGCAAGTGGACTTGAGGCTGTTTGCCGCAGTGGTCGCCACGGCTCTATTTTGCTGGACGCGGAACAGTTTTGTCCTGATTGTGTCTGGAATGGCGGTCCTTTGGACCGCGCGTTGGCTATTCCTTGCCTAAAACCTGCGGTTTATTGGGCTAGCTGCGGTACACTGGTGGGTGATTTCTTAAATAATTCAATGACTTCAAACACTCAAACCGTATTACAGCCTGAGCCGGCTACCCTCACTTTTGCCGAGATCGGACTGCATCCTGCCTTGTTGCAGGCGGTATCAGATACCGGATACACCACGCCAACGCCCATCCAGGCTCAAGCCTTGCCCTCGGTGATGGCGGGCAACGATGTGATGGGGGCGGCCCAGACTGGAACGGGCAAGACAGCTGCGTTCACGTTACCCATTCTGCACAGACTGATGCAACACGCCAACTCGAGCGCATCGCCCGCTCGACACCCCGTGCGTGCATTGATTTTGACACCCACGCGTGAACTCGCCGATCAGGTTGCTGAGAGCGTTAAGCGTTACGGTAAACAGACGATGTTGCGCTCGACGGTTGTGTTCGGCGGTGTCGACATCGGCCCTCAAAAAGAGGCGCTACGCAATGGTTGTGAAGTGTTGATTGCAACGCCCGGACGGCTGCTTGATCACGTCGAGCAGCGCAATGTGAATCTTGGACAAGTGGGTATCTTGGTCCTGGATGAAGCCGATCGCATGTTAGATATGGGCTTCTTGCCCGACCTCGAACGGATTATTCGCCTCTTGCCGGCGCAGCGACAAACGCTCTTGTTTTCGGCGACGTTCAGTAACGAAATTCGTAAGCTCGCTCGCACCTACCTCAATAGTCCTGTGGAGATTGAGGTTGCTAAGCGAAATGCCACGGCCGATACAGTGACGCAAATTGCTTATGCGATGTCGGGCGATGCGAAGCGTGCGGCGGTAGTGCATCTCGTTAAGTCTCGCGGGTTAAAGCAAGTGATTGTGTTTTCCAACACCAAAATTGGGACAGGGCGTCTAGCGCGTCAGCTTGAACTGGATGGTGTGCGAGCCGAATCCATTCACGGCGATAAATCCCAGGCTGACCGCATGAAAGCGCTTGACGCCTTCAAAGCCGGCGAGCTCGAGGTATTGGTGGCGACCGATGTGGCTGCGCGTGGTCTGGACGTGGCCGGCGTGCCTTGTGTGATCAATTATGACTTGCCGCATAGCGCGGAAGACTATGTCCATCGTATTGGCCGAACTGGGCGTGCGGGTGCTAAGGGCGAAGCGATCTCTTTGTTTTCACCTGCCGAAGAAAAGTATCTGCTAGATATTGAAAAACTCATCAAGACGCCTGTCACACGTGGCACCTTACAAATTCCAGGCGAGTTGATTGCACGCGCCTCTGAGCGCACAGAGCGTTCGGAGCGTGGGCCGCGTGCCGAAGCCCGAGGCTCCGGTAACGAGCGGGGCGCACGCCCAAGTCGCTACAGCGCACCAGTCAAGCCGATCGATGAGTTTTTTTTAAAACCTTATGAGCCGTCGGCGGCGGCTGTCGCTGCAGCTGCACAGGCGCCGGCGTCAACCGGAAAAAAGCCGGCCTTGCTTGGGAAACGCCCCGTCGGGCTGTTGCTTGGCGCAGCAATCAAAAAAACGTAGGTTAGACGATGGTTTGTGTGGTTTAGGCACGCGTCAAAAGACTTAACAAATCGCCAGGTAGCCTACAAGCCTGGGCTTTGCCAGGTGCGCGCATCGCTTCGAGCAATCGTTCGAGATGTTCGATGTGTGGCAAGATCGTGCCCATGAAACGTACGCTTCCTCCATCCAAAATGCCAATGGTGGGAAAGTTCTCAACATCTTCATCGCCCAACAAGTCTGGATGATCTTCGATATCGATCCAGACGAAGCAGATGTCCGGATGTGCTGACGCGAGCGCTTCGAGCTTTGGTTTGTAGGCTTTGCACGCATCGCACCATGCCGCGCAAAAACACAGGGCGAGACGTTGAGCAGGCTGTTTGAGCTGCTCAATGAGTGCTGTGGTGCCAGGTAGATGTAATGTCATCGATGCACTGAGGTGTTTGTTTGTCTATGATAGCCGGGTTTTAATTCACTCCACGCGACAAGTTTATGATGCAACCCCCCAAGCCGATTTCTGACCGAGCTTTTCCGAACAGCCCCCGCTCTGCGGGGCTGACTGGTGTCGGAGACGCCTTTGGTCGCGCCCTACTATCTCAGTTCCATCCAAAGATGTTGCTCGCGTTACTTTTGCCATTTATGTTGATGATGGTAGGTGCCCTGTTAGTGTTGTTTTTGGCTTTAGGCCCCTTGACCGACTGGCTTGATCAACAGCTGAGTGCAACCACACCCTTGCTGGTCGCGGCGCAATGGTTGCAGTCCATGGGACTGTTCTCGCTTGCAGCAATCAAGGCGTGGTTGTTGCCTTTAATGGTTGCAGCGATCTTGTTACCGTTAACAGGAATCCTCGGTTTGGCTGTCGCCGCCGTCTTTGTGATGCCGATTGTGGTGCGACATGTGTCTCGCCATCATTACAGTGATCTCCAGGTGGCAGGCCAACATGCTTTCATCGTGAGCCTCTGGAATGCGCTCTGGGTCAGCGTGCTATTTATGGTCGGTTGGCTGTTGACCTTGCCGTTTTGGCTGTTTCCGCCGCTGGGTCTATTGGTTTCGTTGTTGTGGTGGACGTTTGCGTTTTCGCGCATGATGCGACTCGATGCGATCGTCGATCATGCCAGCGCCGCCGAACGTACGGAGCTGATTGCTCGCCACAGCACAGGATTCTGGGTTATTGGCTTAGTTTGCGCGCTGTTAAATCTCTTACCCCCTGCGTGGGTATTTTTACCCGTATTTTCGGGCTTGATCTACACACATTTTGGCCTGGCCGCCCTGCGTCGCCTGCGCCAAGAGAACCTTGCATTTGACTAGTTTGCTGAGGCCCGCGTGACATGTCGGGCAACATTTGTGCTGAAATGTCGGCTGTACCTGATTGATACTTTTTTGGAACGTTTATGCCTGCCTCTACACAAAAATCTCGCTTCGGTCTTATCGTTGTTGGCGACGAAATCCTCTCGGGGCGCAGGCAAGACAAGCATTTTCCAAAAGTTGTGGAATTACTGGGGGCTCGAGGGCTACAGCTGTCCTGGGTTGAAATTTTGTCCGACGATCGTGCGGCCCTCACAGCGGCTTACAAACGCAGCTTTGCTTCCGGAGATATTGTGTTGAGCTGCGGTGGTATTGGGGCCACGCCGGATGATCACACGCGGCAAGCTGCGGCAGCCGCCTTGGGTGTGCCACTCGAGCTTAACGATTTTGCGAAAGAACAAATCACGATTCGTTGTGCTGAGAACGCTGCGAAAGGTCAGGGGTCAGCCGATATGAATGCGCCTGAAAACCAACAACGTCTGCAGATGGGATTCTTCCCCCAAGGTTGTGAGGCAGTGCCGAACCCCTTCAATCGGATCCCTGGTTTTTTTATTCACGACCATACCTTTGTGCCAGGCTTTCCTGTCATGGCATGGCCCATGCTTGAGTCGATGCTGGACACGCGTTATGCGCATCTGCATAACAAGGAAGATCGCGCGGAGCATTCCTTTATCGTTTACGGCCTACCCGAATCTAGAATCACCCCCGCGCTCGAGGCGCTAGAGCAAAAATGGCCAACGGTGAAGGCTTTCAGTCTTCCCTCCGTTGGCGAGGGTGGGAGCGTTCCGCATATTGAGCTTGGCGTCAAAGGCGATGCGGCGGCTGCCCTAGAGGCGCTGGAGTTTTTGCGCGCGGAAGCCTTGCGGTTGGGCGCACGGTACGAGCCTCCGGTGACAAAGTAGCGTCTAGCGATTACGGTAAGCGGTCACGATAGGCCGGTGATTTCTCCGGCATCGTTGATGTCGATGCCATTGGCTGCTGGCACGACGGGTAACCCCGGCATCGTCATGATGTCGCCACACACGACCACGACGAACCCCGCACCTGCTGCGAGGCGTACTTCCCGAATATTCAATAGGTGATCACTTGGGGCGCCGCGTAGTTTCGCGTCGCTTGAAAATGAATATTGTGTCTTCGCAATGCATACTGGGAGGTGACCATAACCTTCCGCTTCCAGTTGCGCGAACTGTGCCCGGACTTTTGCATCAGCCGAGATACCTGCTGCTGCGTAGATTTTGGTTGCAATGGTTTGAACTTTATCCCAAAGCGTCGCCTGATCTTCATAGAGAAACTTGAAGTGATTGGGTCGCTCGCACAGTTTGACAACTGCGCGAGCGAGTTCGGCTGCGCCAGCGCCACCTTTTGCCCAGTGCTCTGCCAGGACAACTTCCACGCCAAGTGAGGCGGCTGTCGCTTGGAGCAGGGCGATTTCCGCCGCAGTATCCTCTGTGCGATGGTTGATCGCCACAACACAAGGCAAACCGAAATTTTTAGTGATGTTATGTATGTGGCGCTCGAGATTCACTAGACCTAGGCGCAGGGCCTCGAGATTTTCTGAGCCAACATCTTTTACCTCGACCCCGCCGTGATACTTCAACGCGCGTACCGTTGCGACCAGCACCACGGCAGAAGGTTTCAAGCCCGCTTTGCGGCACTTGATATCTAAAAACTTTTCCGCACCGAGGTCGGCACCAAAGCCGGCTTCGGTGACGACATAGTCGGCGAGCTTGAGCGCGGTTGAGGTCGCCAGGACGGTATTGCACCCATGCGCAATATTGGCGAACGGTCCGCCGTGTACCAGAGCGAGGTTGTTCTCAAGCGTTTGGACGAGGTTCGGAGCCAGCGCTTCCTTCAACAGAGCCGCCATGGCACCCTGTGCCTGTAGGTCGCGTGCGCGAATTGGTTTGCCAGCTAAGGAATAGCCTACGACGATGTCTGCTAATCGTTCTTTTAGTTCCTTTAGATTTTTGACTAAGCAAAAGATCGCCATGACTTCGGAGGCGACAACAATGTCGAAGCGATCTTCACGCGGGAAGCCGTTTGCGGTGCCACCCAAGCCGACTACGATTTGACGTAAGGCGCGATCATTTAGATCCACGACACGGCGCCAACTAATACGTCGCACATCAAAGCCCAGCTTATTGCCATGGTGAATGTGGTTATCGATTAAGGCCGCCAGCAAATTATTGGCGAGCGCAATGGCATTGAAGTCACCCGTGAAGTGCAGGTTGATATCTTCCATGGGAACGACTTGTGCCATGCCTCCGCCGGCCGCACCCCCTTTCATGCCAAACACTGGACCAAGCGAGGGTTCACGCAAACAGATCATGGCGCGTTTACCGATGTAATTTAAAGCGTCACCGAGACCCACGGTCGTCGTGGTTTTGCCCTCGCCCGCGGGAGTTGGCGAAATCGCTGTGACCAGAATTAATTTTCCGTCCGGTCTTGAATCGAGAGTGCGGATGTATTCAAGGGATAGCTTCGCCTTGAATCTGCCGTAAGGCTCTAACGCCTCGTTGGGAATACCTGCTTGTTCTGGGGCGAGGTCAAGAATTGGTCGCTTGTGTGCGGCTTGAGCGATGTCGAGGTCAGAGCGCATGAGAGGTTGCCTTAAAAGAGAATGGGGTGATGATACCTAGCAAGCAGCGCTTGGATGCGAGATTTGACGCAAGAAGCAGTGCGTTTCATAATATGAGATAGAATTCCTTATGCTGCACTGCCGCAGCGGTTACTGACTACATCAACCCACCATGTCGCGCACCGTTTCATCTTCCACAGTCTTGTCGCCCCCTATTTCCTCGGGATCTGCTGAGATGGCGATTCAGGTTTTAGGTCGAGCCACACAGTTGCTTGATGCTTTAGCGGCTCAACCAGATCCCGTTCCACTCAAAGATCTGGCCCGAACCACCGGGTTACACACCTCGACCGCTCATCGCATCCTCAATGATTTAGTAATCGGGCGTTACGTTGAACGCGTGGATAGCGGCTTGTATCAGCTAGGCATGCGCTTGCTAGAGCTAGGCTCGCTGGTGAAGGGGCGCCTAAACGTTCGAGAGGCGGCTATTGATGCCATGCGGGCGTTGCACGCCTTGACCGGTCAGACAGTTAATCTCTCCGTGCAGCAGGGTGACGAAATCGTGTATATCGATCGCGCCTGGAGCGAACGCTCGGGCATGCAGGTAGTGCGCGCTATTGGTGGTCGCGCACCCTTGCATCTCACGTCCAACGGCAAACTGTTTCTTTCCTCGGTGGACGCGCGGCAATTGCGAGCCTATGCCACACGTACCGGCCTGGCAGGGGGCACTGCCAATAGCATCAAAAGTCTTGAAGCCCTAGAACGCGAACTCTCACTTGTTCGGCAGTTAGGCTATGCGCGAGACAATGAAGAGCTTGAGATGGGAGTGCGCTGTATTGCCGCGGGCATTTATGACGACGCCGGCAAGTTGGTGGCTGGCTTGTCTATTTCTGCGCCATCAAGTCGTCTGCAAGATGCTTGGATTCCACAGCTGGTTGCAACGGCAGCCACAATTTCAGAAGCTTTAGGCTATGAAACTGGGGCAACGAGTGCGCAGTAAACACTCACAATTATAAGATTAACTTAACCACATAAAAATATTGTGGTTTTTTGGTGCGCCGCAACAAATATTTGTTGACACGGCATTTTTTCAGCCTAAAATGACACTTGTGCACTGCAACATATCGCAGCAAACAAACATTTAATTCATTTTGGAGAACACCATGTCTGCAATTCCTCAGCAGGTCCTAAATAGTCAAAAAGCGGCCATCGATGCATTCGTGGCTGTTCAGGGTTCAGTTTTTTCAGGTTTCGAGAAGCTTGTTGACCTCAACCTCAAGGCCTTGAAAGCTACGATCGACGAAGTGTCGGCTACTTCGCAGCAAGTTGTTGGCGTAAAAGACGCACAAGAAGCTTTGTCGCTTTCGTCAGGTCTGGTCCAGCCAAGCGCAGAAAAAGCGATGGCTTACAGCAAGCATGTATACGACATCGTTTCAACAGTGCAGGCTGACTTGGCCAAACTGAGCGAGTCGCAGATTGCTGAAGGGCAGAAGCATGTTCAGGACGCAATCGAGCAGTTCACCAAGAGTGCTCCAGCGGGTTCTGAAGGTGCTGTGGCCATGTTGAAGAACTCGATGGCTCAGGCCAGTTCGGCTTACGACTCGATGACTAAAGCTGCCAAGCAGGCTGCTGAAGTTGCCGAGAAGAATCTTGCTGCTGCTGCGAACGCAACCTTCAAAGCAGCTGGTCAAGCTGCAGAAGCTGCTAAGTCCGCTACTCGTGGTCGTCGTTCAGCCTAAGCTACAACGCCGCAATAAAAAAACCACCCTCGGGTGGTTTTTTTATTTGGGTCGTCTTATTTACCTAGTTTTGCAATCTCGCGAACACACTCACCGACCAATGCGGGCCCCTTATAAATCAAACCGGTGTAGAGCTGCACGGCATTCGCACCGGCGGAGATTTTTTCAGCCGCATGTTTACCAGAAACGATTCCACCCACACCAATGATGGCGAAGTCCGGTCCAAGCTTTGCGCGCAGTCGTGCAATCACTTCGAGTGAGCGTGCATGCAACGGGGCGCCCGATAAACCACCCGCTTCTTGAGCGTGCGCCAACCCTTGCACAGCATCGCGTGCGATAGTCGTATTCGTAGCGATGACGCCGTCAATGCCATGGCGAGGAAGTACCTCGGTGATGATGTCGATCTGCTCTTCTGTCAGGTCGGGTGCAATCTTGACGGCGAGCGGAACACGTCGCTGATATTGTGCAGCAAGCTCTTGTCTGCGATGAGCAAGCTGCGATAGCAGTTCGTCGAGTTCCTGTTCACCTTGTAGAGCCCGGAGATTTTTTGTGTTGGGCGAGGAGATATTGACGGTGATGTAATCGGCATGCGGATAGACTCCTGCCAAGCCAATGAGGTAGTCGTCTGCAGCGCGTTCGATTGGCGTATCGGCGTTTTTGCCGATGTTCAAACCAATGACACCACCTTGTGTGCGCCACGTGCTGCGCTGGACGTTACTCAAAAAAGTGTCAAGCCCTTGATTGTTAAAACCTAAGCGATTAATCAGCGCCTGTGCCTCGGGTATGCGGAACATACGTGGCTTTGGGTTGCCAGGTTGCGCGCGGGGCGTCACTGTACCCACCTCAACAAAGCCAAACCCCAAATTTCCCATCGCATCAATGTGGGCACCATTCTTATCTAGGCCCGCAGCGAGCCCCACAGGGTTTTGTAAGGCCAGGCCCATCAATGTCATGGGTGCAACCACTCGGTTGTGCATCAACCCTCTTGTGAATGAGCAATCGTAGGCGCGTTGCAAGGCGCTGAGCGTTGCCTCGTGTGCCGCTTCGGCATCCATGGCAAAAAGGGCTTGACGGGCCAGAGGGTAGGCTTGAAAGAGTATCGACATGACAACCGTTAAGAAATAGGGTCAGAGTGAAACATCAGGGAGTGGCGGCTGATCGTGCCAGGTTCCGTTATAGCGGTACTGCGCCGGACCAAATGCTGCTTTGTATGCCATTTTTGCACTCTTTTCGATCCAATAACCTAGATAGAGCCATGGCAGTCCGAGTTGGCGGCACTGTTGGATTTGCCACAAAATGCTATAGGTGCCCAGGCTACCTGTCGCATCTGGATCATAGAAGGTGTAGACCGACGAGAGCCCTTGCTCGAGTACATCGATGATAGACACCATACGCAAGGTGCCATCTTCTTCTCGAAACTCGACCAAGCGAGTGTTCACACGGCTGGCTAATAGAAATTCGCTGTACTGCGTGCGACTGTCATCATCCATGCCACCACCAGGGTGACGCAGCGCTTGATAGCGGGCATACAACGCGTAGTGTTCGCTGGACCAGGATAGTTCGGCGACCAGTGGACGTAGTTGTTGATGGCGCTTGAGGGTGCGCTGTTGGGTGCGGTTCGGTGTAAAGCGAGTCGTGTCAACACGGACGGGCAGGCAGGCGCGGCAATTGTCACAGTGAGGGCGGTACGTGAATAGCCCACTGCGCCGAAATCCTTGATCTATCAATTGGGAGTAGGTATCGGCATGAATCAAATGTCCCGGCGCAGCGACTTGCGAGCGAGCTTGTTGCTGCGGCAAGTAGCTGCATGGATACGGCGCAGTCGCATAAAACTGCAGTGCCGCAAAGGGGAGTTCTTTCAGTTGGCTCATAGGTGCAATATACCTGCTTGGTCCAGGCGACCTGGATGCCAAACGATATCAGGCATCGAGGTGTATTGTTGGACATGTGCGATGAATTGCTGCCTGGGGATGGGTGCTGCCCCTAGGGTGCTTAGGTGCGCAGTGTGCATCTGACAGTCAACCCACGGGATCCCTTGATTCTTTAAGAACCAGACCAAGTGTGCCAAGGCGATTTTAGAGGCATCTGTCGCTCGACTAAACATCGATTCGCCAAAAAACATACGCCCGAGGCTCACGCCGTATAACCCTCCTACCAACTCTCCATCCATCCACGTTTCTAGGCTGTGCACGTGTCCTAGTAAATGCCAGGCCTCGTAAGCCAATTGCATTTCTCTAGTGATCCAGGTGCCGGGCTGTCCATTGTGGGCTGGTCGGGCACAAGCGCGCAAAACGGCGGTGAAAGCCGTGTCGACTTTGACGACGGTGGAGTAGTCCCCAGCGGCTTGCGCGCGAGCGATTTGTCGCAGGCGCTTGCCCAAGGAGTGGGACAGATGCAATGAGTCGCACTGCAGCACCATTCTTGGGTCGGGCGACCACCAGAGCGGCGGCTCGTCTGCCGAGAACCAAGGAAAGATGCCTTGGCGATAGGCGGCGCGTAAACGTGGGATTGATAAGTCAGCCCCAGCGGCTAATAGCCCGGCGGGCTCCTGCAGCGCTTCTTCCGGATTAGGAAAGGGGGTGTCGGGGTCGAGCCAGGTCAGTCTCATGGCAGGCTCAAGCGGGCCTTTGCACTCAGTCGCCTGGCCGGTTGGCTGCGAACAAAGAGTAATGGTGGGTGTCAAAGTGGCCGATCTCGCGCTCGCGCAGATAGTGTTTGAGCGTTGTTGAGACAGAGCGAAAAGACAGATTATCCCAGGGGATTTCGTCAATGCCGTACCAGCGTGCCTCAAGGGTTTCTGGACCGGGATCAAGATCTGGGCTGATCGCGTGCGCTAGGAAATACACGTGCACTTGATCGACGTGGGGTATGTCAACAACCGTATAGAGTTTGCCCAGCGTTATTTGCGCTCCGGCTTCCTCTTGCGTCTCGCGTTCAGCACCTTGGCCAATGGTTTCCCCAAGCTCCATAAAGCCAGCCGGTAAAGTCCAGGTGTTGGCGCGCGGCTCAATTGCTCGCAGGCATAAAAGGATTTTGTCGTTCCAGATTGGCAGGGTGCCGACCACAAGTCTGGGGTTTTGGTAATGGACTGCGCCGCAGGCTTCACACACATCCCGTTCCCGATTATCGCCTTCGAGAATACGACGCGTA
This sequence comes from Zwartia hollandica, assembly GCF_019923725.1. Classification (GTDB taxonomy): domain Bacteria; phylum Pseudomonadota; class Gammaproteobacteria; order Burkholderiales; family Burkholderiaceae_B; genus Zwartia; species Zwartia hollandica. The sequence continues at coordinate 548,738 of NZ_JAHXRI010000010.1, read as the reverse complement.
ATGGGAGTCGCACATTGTCCGCAGAATTTTTGCAGACGTGGTGCAGGGAAATAGAAGTCGGGATCGTGGCTCATAGACCTGTATTTTAAGGCTAATGATTACGAATCGGTGCGTATTGGTGCAGGATTCATTACAAAACCCAAAGTCTTTGCAAGGTCGCTTTGCAAGATGCGCTGTAGGGGGGCAGGCTTACTTAGGGCCGCATATTGCGCCAAAGGGTCAAATAAACGAATCATCCCCGTTTGTTGGGAGGACAGGTCGTCGTGCTGGGAAAGGTTGTCCAGGACTTCGAGCGCTGTTTTACCCGTTTCGCTTCGAAGCACCTCGGTAAGGCCCAGCAGGTCGCGATCATCAACACGGGCAGGCCCTAGATCGGTTTGGGCATAAAGTTGCCCGAGATCGTCTGCAAACCACTGTGTGATTGTTTTGACGATGAGCTCGTTATGCGTGACAAGTGCGTTGAGATCTGGTCGCAGGTGGAGGATCAGCGGAGCAGCGTCTAATCGAACGTACACGCGTTGTGGACCATTTTGAAAAAACCACTGTCCGTTAGGCTCGTTCGAATAGTTCCGACCAATAAACCCCAAGATTTGGGTGTTGGTGATACCTGTGCCTTCGCCCCCAAGTTGCGCATCGCCCAGAGGGTGCAGACGCCAAGCCCCGCGTGCACTGAGGGAAAGCCAGCCGTAGACCACCGGCACATTCGGCCAGCGGGCGATCGCATCAAGTACGGATTGATCCATCAGGTTTTTTTACAAAAAACCACAGTAGGCCGCCCGCTTGGAGTATGACCAGACAGGTCATGGCGTAAGTGAGCGACTGACTCGGGTTGTTGTTTAGACGCTGAAACAAATCGGTCAGCGCACCAAAGCCCCATTGAACAATAAACGTACCCGCAAATACCAGCAGGTTATAGGTTGTCAGCACGCGTCCGGCGACTTCTCTGGGAAACTCGAGCGCAGCTTGCGTCTGGAGTAAGAACATCGCCGGTATGGCCGGGGCAATAATCAACCATAGGATCCAGGATGCAGAGTGTTGCCAAAACGTGATGATGCCTAAACACACAGGCAGCCAGATCAGCGCGCCTAATGACTGGTTCAGTAAGGAAACGCCGCGTTTGATGAGCCGCGGGCTCAATTCGCCCATTAAAAAATAGGAGCACAGAATGCTGGCATTCATATAGAGCAGGGTTTGACTTGCTCGGTCAGGGCTCATTCCCAACACTTGTGTAAACCAGGGACCCGCCCAAAGGGTTTGTAGCGCGCCAAAACCACCGATTGTAAACACGGTCGCTGGTAAGACGCGAAGCATAAATGGATGTCGACAAAGCGAGAAAAAACCAGCATTTGAGATTTGTGTTTTGCTCGCACTGGTCTGACGGTCGAGGTCGCCGGTGAAGACAAATATGGCGATAGCGCTAAAGAGAAAGAGCAGGGCCGTGAGACTAAAAACATGTCGCCAGCCGACCCATTCTGCTAGCGCTAGCGCGGGTTGACTGGCCATTAAGGCGCCCGAGGTGCCTGAGATCAACATATACATCACTAGACGCGGCTGCCGCTCAGGTGGAAAGCATCGTCGGAAGTAGGAGTAGGAGGCCATCAGGCAGGCCGATACGCCGATTCCTATGAGGATGCGTCCCAGCGACTGGATCAAGAGCGTCTCTCCAATGGCCGTCAGTGCGGCTCCGGCGGCTGCAATCAACAGCAACGCAGATTCAGTTCTGCGCGCGCCGTATCGGTCGAGCCAGACCCCCACAGGGATTTGCATCGCGGCAAAGGAAAGAATATAGGCCGAAGAGAGCCAGCCCAGTTCGCTGGCTGAGAGATTCAGATCTGAAACTAAGAGGGGTGCGATGGCAGCGTTGACCGAGCGCATGGCGTAGGATAGAAAATATCCAACGGCAAACACGAGAACGATACGCAACGCCACGAAGCCTGTGGGCATTGCAGAAGGGGAGGGGCTAGAGCTCACGCTTGTCATTGTTATCTACTGGAGGCGCAACCCGGAATCGAACCGAGCTACACGGATTTGCAATCCGCTGCATAACCACTCTGCCATTGCGCCAACATTAAGCGTTACGCCGGCGCAGATCATACTACAAAAGGTCTTTTTAACTTGGTTGACTCAAACTATACTGGCTATAACCTCAGGACGAAGCCTTTGCCATGTCGGCAAGGGATGGTCCGTGGATTTTTTGTTCGAGACAATCTGGAGACGACGATGAAAACAATGATGACGCGCCGAGCGCTAATGCATTTGGGTGTTGGCGCACTAGCGCTACTGGCCGGGCCTACTTGGGCGCAGTCCGACTGGCCGACCAAGCCAGTCACGCTCATCGTGCCGTTTCCTGCTGGTGGCGGGACTGATGCCTTCGCTCGCCCCCTTGCTGCAGTGTTAGGCAAAGAGTTGGGTCAGCAATTCATTATCGATAATCGTGGCGGTGCGGGCGGTACAGTCGGTGCGTCGGCTGCAGCCAAGGCGCCGGCTGATGGCTATACCTTGTTTGTTGGAGCAGTGCACCATTCGATTGCACCGTCAATGTACCCAAAGCTGGATTACAACATTCAGAAGGACTTTATCCCGTTGGCAGTGATTGCGCGTGTGCCGCAAGTGTTGGTCGTGAACCCCAAGAAAGTCCCCGGCAAAGACTACCAGGCGTTCTTGGCGCAGGTAAAAGCGAATCCAGGCAAAATGAACTATGGCTCTGCTGGTAGCGGAACATCGCACCATCTCGCGGGTGAGTTGTACAAGATCCAGTCGAAAACCGACATCGCGCACATCCCCTACCGCGGTGCGGGTCCTGCTATGCAAGGCTTGATTGCAGGAGATGTAGATATGATGTTTGACGGATTAGGTTCGTCCTCTGCGCAAATCAAAGCAGGGCGTATTACGCCTCTCTTTGTTGCAAGTGAAAAGCGTAACCCTGCTATCCCTGATGTGCCCACGACAGCTGAAATTGGGCTTCCTCAGTACGTGGTTAGCACCTGGTACGCTTTGTGGGCACCCAAAAATACCCCAGCGGCTGTCACAGATAAAATCATCGCGGCACTGAAAAAACTGCCGCAAGACGAGACGATCCGTACGGTGTGGGCAACAAACGGCGCTGAATTTCCAGACCTAACAGGCGCTCAGTTCGGTGCGTTTGTTGATAATGAAGTTAAGCGTTGGAGCGAAGTTGTCAAAACTTCTGGCGCCAAACTTGACTGATGTTTTGTCTGGGCAAGAAAAAAGCCTGATCGACAGATCAGGCTTTTGCCAGAATTTGGAGCGGGAGACGAGTCTCGAACTCGCGACCTCAACCTTGGCAAGGTTGCGCTCTACCAACTGAGCTACTCCCGCTTTGCCGCTTACCGTTCTTGAAGTGCAAAATTTCTAGTGCCTTTCAGCACTGCATTCAAGTACGATTCACGAAGACCAAGACTATAGCATACCCTCCCACCCCTATGTCAAACCCGCCAGTCCCTCTGCCTATTGTGGAAGTTGCCGAGTCGATCTTTGCGGCACACCTCGGGGCCAAGACAGACGTGCGGGTTGAGTCGGTGGAGCTATCAACTCAAAATACCTTGGGGCTTGCTTGCCGAGCGCAGAGCCTAATTTTGTTGCACAACACAACGCAACTGTCCGGCCTAACTGAGCTCGCGCGCCAGTTTCCTCAGGTATTTGTATTAGGCGGTGGCAGCAACGTTGTATTGCCCCCAGAGTTTTCTGCTTTGGTTTTAAAAGTCGAGTTCAAGGGCATTGCACTGGCTGATGACTTGCCTGACTGCTGGCTCGTTGATGTGGCCGCCGGAGAAGGTTGGCACGAGTGGGTGTGTCACGCCACGCAGCGTGGCTGGAGGGGGTTGGAGAACCTCGCCTTAATCCCCGGAACGGTGGGGGCGGCGCCGGTGCAGAACATCGGTGCATATGGTGTTGAGCTGCAAGACCGTATCGAGTCGGTTACTGCCTGGAACATTCCCCAAGGCGTCTTGATCACACTGACGCGTGCCGAGTGTGAGTTTGCCTACCGTGACAGCATTTTCAAGCGGGCCGCGCAAGGAACTTGGCTGATTGTTTCCGTACGCTTTCGGCTGCTCAAGGTCTGGCAGCCTGTGCTTCAGTACCCAGACCTTCAAAGACACTTTCGGATTGGGGCGGCCGACACCGCCATGCCGACCGCACGACAAGTATTCGACGCAGTGTGTGCCATACGTCGTGCCAAGCTGCCCGATCCGGCCGAGCTAGGTAATGCGGGCAGTTTTTTCAAGAATCCTGTGGTGACGGCAGCGCAGCATGACGCGCTAAAGCTGACAGAGCCAACATTAGTCTCTTATCCGCAGCCTGATGGCAGTTACAAACTTGCAGCTGGCTGGCTAATTGACCAGTGTGGATGGAAGGGGCGTCGGGTTGGGGCCGTTGGCATGCATGCCCGTCAAGCCTTGGTTTTAGTCAATTACGGCGGAGCGCATGCGCACGAGGTACTGGCGCTTGCGCGTGCGGTACGCTCAAGCGTTCAAGAGAGGTTCGGTGTCGAACTTGAAATGGAGCCTGTCGCACCTGCTGCTTGATGCCGTCATCCAGAGGGCAGAACGGTAGGGGTGGCTGTTTGCTTGCTTAGAGACCGAGCACCGTCTGCATGTTAAACAAGCCGGATTTTTTGCCTTCAAGATAGCGTGCGGCACGCAAACTACCCTCGGCATAGCCCGCGCGACTGCTTGAACGGTGGGTGATCTCGATGCGTTCACCGACACCGCAGAAATAAACGGTGTGGTCGCCGACGATGTCACCACCTCGTACAACGGAGAAACCAATCTCACCCGGCTTGCGTGCACCCGTGTGGCCGTGCCTGGTCCAGGCGGCGATGTCGTCTAGCTTCTTGCCCCAAGCGTCTGCAACGACTTCGCCCATTTTGAGCGCAGTACCTGAGGGAGCATCCACTTTATGATGGTGATGTGCTTCAAAGACCTCTACGTCGTAGCCCGAGTTCAGAATGCGAGCGGCCATATCAAGCAGTTTGAGCGTTGCATTGACGCCGACGCTCATGTTGGGTGCGAACACAATACCAACCGATTTGGCTGCTTCACTGATGGCGGCTTTGCCTGCATCGTCAAACCCCGTCGTTCCGATAACCATATTGACGCCGTGTGTCACGCAGGCCTTCAGGTGCTCGAGTGAGCCCTCCGGGCGCGTGAAATCAATCAGGCAATCCGCCTGTTTGAGTGCAGATAACTGATCTGTGATTAAAACCCCACTGAGCTTACCCAAGAAGGCGGTCGCGTCTTGACCCAGCATAGGCGCACCAGCGATATCCAACGCAGCCGTAAGCTTTAAATCAGTGGATTGGGTGACGGCTTCAATGAGCATACGGCCCATACGACCACTGGCTCCGGCGATTGCAATACGCATGATGAACTCTTGTTGTATAGGTGAATAACGGTTTAACGCAGGGGCATTGGTGTTTCAAGCGGAGCGGCCGGCGAAGCCGATGGGTCAGACGGTGTTATGTCGCCGGTTGTTTGACCGAATGTCACGCCTGGCAAAATTTCTACCGGGGCTGACGCTCCCGAGGCCGCCGCCGCATCGTTCGCTTCGCGCGTCATGTTCAGCTGATGCTGTGCAGCCTCTTTTTGTGAGGTTCGAATTTCTTCGCGCGCGATCTGGAAGGGCTGCAGATCTGGTTGCTCGTCGCCGCGCCAGCTGGCAAGCTGACTGCCTTCAAAGATAACTGTGAGCACGCGTTCTTCGACCTTACCATTGCCTGCCCGGTAGTAGTAAGGATAGTCCCACCGGTTTGCATGCAAGACGCTGGCTAGAGTCGGAGTGCCAAGCGCATAGCGTACTTGCTCGCGCGACATGCCTGGGCGCAAAAGCGAGACCTGATCTTTGGTGACCCAGTTACCTTGCTGGATGCCCACCCTGTACGGAAAGCCCCATTGCGTGGAGGAACAACCAGTTAAGCCAGCTACGCAGACGACCCCCAACAGGCTGGCGCGCAGGTAAGAAGTGAGAGTACGAGATGTGAACACTGCAGACCTCTATAGGTTTCGCAACCAAAGACGCTATCATAAAGCCTTAATCGCAAGCCTAGTAGGCAAAACAGGGGATTTTTCTTGGATACCGAGAACGACCAAAGCGACCTTAAAAATGTCGGCCTCAAGGCCACGTTTCCACGACTAAAAATTCTCGATATGTTCCGCAAATCTGGTGAAAGACACCTGAGTGCTGAGGATATCTACCGCTCTTTGCTCAACGACAAGATTGATATTGGGCTAGCCACCGTTTATCGGGTGTTGACCCAGTTTGAGCAGGCGGGCATCTTGGCTCGAAGCCAGTTTGATGGAGGCAAAGCGATTTTTGAGCTCAATGACGGAGATCATCACGATCACCTCATTTGTACCCATTGCGGCAAGGTGACTGAATTTGCTGACGAAGAAATTGAAAAGCGCCAGCACAAGATTGCCCGAGCCAATGGTTATAGGCTCGAAAGTCACGATATGGTGTTGTACGGGGTCTGCAAAGACTGCGTTTAGGGCGACGTTGGGCGATCCCGCTCAGGATCCTATGTTCAACATTTCTAAAGCGTGCTTGCGCGTCGTGTCGGTAATTTTGATTCCACCGAGCATGCGGGCGATTTCTTCAATGCGAGCGGCGTCATTTAAAGCCAGGATGCTTGAACTCGTTACGCCTTTGGTCTGCTGTTTACTGACTTGGAAGTGATGTTGGCCTCGGGCGGCTACCTGAGGTAAGTGGGTGACGCAAAGCACCTGGTGGCGCTGTCCGAGTTCACGCAGTAAGTTACCAACGACTTCAGCGACCGCGCCACCAATACCGCTGTCAACCTCGTCAAAAATCAGTGTGGGAACTCTTGCCGCACGGCTGGCAATGACCGAGAGGGCGAGCGAGATTCTTGCGAGCTCGCCGCCGGACGCGACTTTAGCGAGTGGTTTTGGCGTTGTGCCGGTGTGGCCTGCGACTAGAAACTCAACATGATCTTGGCCTTGGGCCGAAGCGGGGGCTTCGGTGAGCGAGATAGTGAATTGCCCGCCTTCCATGGCTAGGGTTTGCATAGCGCGGCCCACAAGCTTACCTAAGTCTTTTGCCGCCTTTTGCCTAGCGGCGGAAAGAGTTTGCGCATGTTGGTCGTAGTCTTGTTTGAGCGCAGCGGCTGTTGCACGCAGCGCCTCAATGTCGGCAGACGCCTGTAGAGACTTGAGCTCGCCGTGAAGTGTTTGATGTAACCCGTAGAGTTGGTCTGGTTCGGTTTTGAACTTGCGCGCCAGATCAAAAATTGTTCGCATGCGCTCTTCGACCGTTGCAAGCCTTGCTGGGTCGAGTTCGACACGCGACAGATAGGCATTGAGATCTGATACCGCTTCACTTACGCCAATACGCGCCGACTCGAGAGCCTCATAGACAGATTGCAAGGCAGGATCATGGCGCAACAGTTGGTTAATACGTTGCACGGCTGTTGCGATTTGATGGTGCGCCGAACCTTCGCTTTCGTCGAGCGCAGCCAGCGCTTGCGCGGCTCCATCGATGAGGGCCTGTCCGTTCGCAAGGCGGGTGTGTTCAGATGAGATGTCTTGCCACTCGGTCGGTCCGAGGCTCAGACGATCGAGTTCCGCTGTTTGCCATTCGAGCTTTTCGCGAGCTGCTGCAATGACGCTGGCATCCTGTTCGCTTAGCGAGAGTTGTCGTTCGACTTTTCGCCAGGCTTTCCAAGCGTTCGTCACGTGTTGCCGAAGCGTCTGATGACCGCCATGCGCATCCAGCATATCGCGTTGGTTGTCCGGACGCAGCAGACTTTGGTGTGCGTGCTGACCGTGGATGTCGATCAAACGTTCGCCCACTTCACGCAATTGCGTGACGGTCGCTGTTGTACCGTTTATATAGGCGCGACTACGTCCTTGAGCGTCAATCACGCGGCGCAAAACGAGTTCGTCTCCGGCGTGCAGGTCATGCTCGGTCAGCCAGTGCTGGAGTTCGGGCGGAGTATCGAAAATCGCACTGACCTCGGCGCGTTCGGCGCCCTGCCGCAAAACAGAGACATCCGCGCGTTCCCCGAGCGTCAGCGCTAGCGCATCGATTAGTATGGATTTGCCAGCGCCCGTTTCGCCAGAGAACACGGTAAAACCAGACGCAAAATCAATATCCGCCTGGGTGACAATAACAAAGTCACGGATTTGCAGAGCGCGCAGCATGGGCGCTAGTCCCCGTCGTTGCCGGAGCGCGGCATGCGGTTCCAGTCGAGCTTGCGACGCAGTGTGGAAAAGAAGTTATAGCCGGCCGGATGTAAAAAACGAATAGTATGTGCCGCGCGCTGCACGACGATCCGATCGCCGGGCACTAAGTCAGACCAAGTCTGCATATCAAAATGCACGCTCGCGCCCGCATCGACACGGCCCATGGCCGTGAGTGTCATGTTCAAGACGCCGTTGGCCGGGACCACAATCGGGCGATTTGAGAGCGTTTGTGGTGCCACGGGAACGAGCACCATGGCGCTAATTTCTGGGTGCAAAATCGGACCGGCCGAAGATAAGGCGTAGGCAGTGGAGCCCGTTGGGGTGGCAACAATCAGTCCGTCTGCACGCTGCGTGTACATGTAAGTGCCGTCGATCTCGACCCGCACTTCAATCATTCCCCCACGACCTGCACGGTTAAGTACGACATCATTGAGAGCAGTGGCGGTGTACATCTGTTGGTCGCCGCGCCAGACCGTAGCGCTCAAGAGCATGCGCTTTTCAGTTTCGTAACGGCCTTGCAAAAGATCTGTGAGGGCAACCTGAGCCGCTTCGACTGGAATGTCCGTGATGAAGCCAAGACGGCCATGGTTGATTCCGACGACCGGCACATCGAACGGAGCGAGGTGGCGTGCTGCGCCAAGCATTGTGCCGTCTCCGCCCATCACGATCGCGAGGCTAGCCTGTTGTCCAATTTGTGCAAACGTTGCAGTCGGGTACTCGCTGACGCCGGTGTGACGGGCTGTATCTGCCTCGACTAGCACTTTGCGGCCATCCTGCCCAAGCAGGGTCGCGAGGGCGCGCAGCGGAGCGTGGAGGCCCGAGTCTTGATATCTGCCAATAAGCGCGATGGTGGGAAAGTGCATGCGACCCCTGATCGTCGAAAAACTACCCGATTATAGGGTCGGGGAAGGTAAAATAGGGCAATCATGGATGATCGTGCCCGTACCCTTCTTAAAGCATTAATCGAACGCTATATCGACGACGGTCAACCCGTCGGCTCGCGTACGCTCTCCAAACTCTTTGACCTGTCCCCCGCGACCATCCGCAATGTGATGGCTGATCTCGAAGAGCTTGGTCTGATTCACAGTCCCCATACCTCGGCAGGCCGGATTCCTACCCCACGCGGTTACCGGCTGTTTGTCGACACGATGCTCACTGCACAGCCCTTTGAGTTAGCTTCCACGGCCAATGTTCGCGAATTGCAGTCGGCCTCTGATCCTTCACGTGCGGTCAACGCTGCGGCCTCTATGCTCTCGAGTTTGACGCAATTTGCCGGCGTGGTGTTGTCGCCGCGTCGTGCCCAGGTGTTTAGACAGATCGAATTTATTCGTTTGTCAGAAAAACGGATTCTGCTGATTATTGTGACCCCCGATGGCGATGTGCAGAACCGTATTTTGCTGACGCCTCGGGACTATAGCAACACCGCACTCATCGAGGCCGCAAACTTCTTTAATCATAATTTTGCGGGCAAGTCCTTTGCGGAAGTGCGTCAAACCCTCTCGCATGACTTGGCGCGCCTTCAAGAGGATATGTCCCGCTTGATGCAAGCCGCCGTCGAGGCAGGTGCCCAGGCCGCCGACGAAAGCGAAACCGTTGTCATTTCAGGCGAGCGCAAATTGTTGGACGTCAATGAATTGGCCGGTGACATGGACCGCCTACGAAAAACGTTTTCTCTTTTTGAAAAGAAGACTGATCTCATGCAGTTGCTTGAGGTTTCGAGCCGTGCGCAAGGCGTACAAATCTATATCGGGGGCGACTCCGAGCTCGTCCCTACCGAGGACTTGTCGGTTATTACAGCACCCTACAGCATCGATGGTCACGTTATTGGCACACTGGGCGTGATTGGTCCGACCCGTATGGCCTATGAGCGTGTGATTCCCATCGTTGATATCACCGCGCGCTTACTTTCCAGCGCGCTTAGCCATCACCCTTCCGAACGGTATTAGCATGCGATTTTGGCCCGAACCTAAGCGCGCACGCGCTGATGGCAAGCGTTTCCTCACTTGGCCGGAGCCTTTCGTGCGCCCGCGCGTCGGTGTGGTGTTGGTCAACCTCGGCACGCCCGAAGCCCCAACCGCCCCAGCAATCCGCAAGTATTTACGCGAGTTTCTGTCGGACCCCCGCGTCATTGAGATCCCCAAGTTACTGTGGTGGCCTATTTTGAATGGCCCGATTTTGCTGGCGCGTCCGCGCAAGTTGGCGCCGCGCTATCAAAGCATATGGATGGAGGGCGGCTCGCCGCTATTGGTTTACACGCAGCGTCAGACCGCTGGGGTGCAGCGCATCTTGTCAGACCGTGGGCTTGACGTTCAGGTTGAGACCGGCATGCGCTATGGCAAACCGTCTATACAGAACGCGATGCTCAAGCTGCGCGATAGCGGTTGTGAGCATATTTTGGTGGTACCTATGTATCCCCAGTACGCTTCCAGTACGACGGCTACCGTCGTCGACGAAGCCACGCGCGTGGCGGGCCATATGCGCAACCAGCCTGCTTTGCGGTTTGTTAAGAGATTCCACACAGACCCAAGGTTTTTACAACCATTAGCCGATAAGATTTCGGCGCTTTGGCAGGCGCAAGGTCGTCCGCAAAAGTTAGTGATGAGTTTTCATGGGTTGCCGCGTCAATGCGTGGATATGGGCGACCCGTACTGTCGCGATAGTTACGAAACGGCTCGCGCGCTGGCCGCGTTATTAGGCCTAAATGACGACCAGTATTTAGTCACTTTCCAGAGCCGGTTTGGTCCAGCCAAGTGGCTTGAACCTTACACTGAGCCCACGCTCGAGAAGCTGGCGCAGCAAGGAGTGACAGAGATCGATGTTGTGTGTCCTGGCTTCTTGGCGGATTGTCTTGAAACACTTGAAGAAATCAGTATTGAAGTGCGCGAGACCTTCCTTCATGCGGGGGGTAAGCAGTTTCGTTACATCCCTGCATTAAACGACGATCCAGCTTGGATGCTCGGCTTGGCCGATTTGGTGGAGTCGCAGTTGCAAGGCTGGCCGACTCGCCTGGCTAAGTAAAAGTTTGCTCGTCATGAATTTTTAGTCAATGTTCGGCTAAAAAACGACCGAATTTTTCCAGAAACTGTGTTTTTTGACCTTGAATCTGAGGGGATTGCCCCCAACTTTGAGTCAACCAAAGCATTTTCTGGAGAAATTCAATGACCGCTCACCAAGATCCGACTGCCAACCAATCTGGCGATTCGTCGTTCGACAAGTCGGCTGAGCATGGCGCCGCACAGGGGCAGTCTGACGCAACCGCCCAAGCAGAGGCGCAACCGCTTGATCCGATTGCGCAACTGCAGGCCGAGTTGGTGACTGCTCAGGCACAGCTTTCTGAATACAAGGACCAAGTGCTGCGTGCGCACGCCGAGATGGAAAACGTTCGTCGTCGGGCCCAAGACGAAGTCTCCAAGGCACGTAAATTTGGGATTGAGTCGTTTGCTGAGGGGCTTGTGCCGGTGAAAGACAGTCTTGAAGCCGCGCTAGCCCAGACCGAACAGAGCACCGACGATATGCGTGCAGGGATCGAAATGACGCTCAAACAACTGGTGAGCGCTTTCGAGAAAAACCATTTGAAGGAAATTGCGCCCTCGGCTGGAACCAAGTTTGATCCGCATCAGCACCAAGCAATAGCGACTGTTCCTGCTGAACAAGAGCCCAATACTGTCGTGCAGACCTTGCAAAAGGGTTATTTGATCGCTGATCGTGTATTGCGCCCGGCACTCGTGACCGTATCTTCCTAGTCTTGAAATTGTTCGACTAGCCCCCAATTACGAAACATCTAAGCATTTAAGTTTTAAAGCATTCCCCCTATTCTGATTTCTTTAAAGGTAATTCACCATGAGTAAGATTATCGGTATCGACCTTGGCACGACCAACAGTTGTGTTGCCGTCATGGACGGCGGTCAGGTCAAAATTCTCGAGAACGCAGAAGGCGCTCGCACGACTCCCTCAATCGTCGCTTACATGGAAGACGGTGAGACGCTCGTTGGCGCACCTGCAAAGCGTCAGGCAGTCACTAATCCTACCAACACACTCTATGCCGTTAAGCGCCTGATTGGACGTAAGTTCACGGAAGACGCGGTGCAGAAAGACATCCACTTGATGCCTTACAAAATCGTCAAGGCTGAAAACGGCGATGCCTGGGTTGAGGCACAAAACAAAAAGCTCGCACCCTCGCAGGTTGCTGCAGACGTTTTACGCAAAATGAAAAAAACTGCCGAAGACTTCTTGGGCGAAGAAGTGACCGAGGCCGTGATTACCGTGCCTGCGTACTTCAACGACAGCCAGCGCCAAGCGACGAAAGACGCAGGCCGTATTGCTGGTCTGGATGTCAAGCGGATCATCAACGAGCCAACCGCAGCTGCGTTGGCCTTCGGGATGGACAAGTCAGAAAAAGGCGATCGCAAGATTGCTGTGTTTGACTTGGGCGGCGGCACGTTTGATATCTCGATTATCGAGATCGCAGATGTGGACGGCGAAAAACAGTTTGAAGTGTTGTCGACCAACGGTGATACGTTCCTGGGCGGAGAAGACTTCGACCAGCGCATCATCGAATACGTCATCGCCGAGTTCAAGAAAGAGCAGGGTGTTGATCTGGGTAAAGACGTTTTGGCACTACAGCGTTTGAAAGAAGCGGCTGAAAAGGCCAAGATTGAGCTGTCCTCAGCCCAGCAAACTGAAATCAACTTGCCCTACATTACTGCTGATGCTTCTGGCCCCAAGCACTTGAACCTCAAGATGACACGCGCTAAGCTCGAGTCGCTAGTGGAGGAGTTGATCGCTCGCACCATGGACCCTTGTCGCATCGCGATTAAAGATGCAGGTGTGAAAGTCGGTGAAATCGACGACGTGATTTTGGTCGGCGGCATGACACGTATGCCTAAGGTGCAAGAGAAGGTCAAAGAGTTCTTTGGTCGCGAACCACGTAAAGACGTGAACCCTGACGAAGCAGTTGCAGCCGGTGCTGCAATCCAGGGCTCGGTATTGTCTGGTGATCGTAAAGACGTGTTGTTGCTCGACGTGACGCCGTTGTCGCTTGGTATTGAAACGCTTGGTGGTGTGATGACCAAGATGATCACCAAGAACACGACCATCCCGACCCGGCACTCGCAAGTTTTCTCGACCGCGGATGATAACCAGCCAGCCGTGACCATTAAAGTGTTCCAGGGCGAGCGCGAAATCGCCGCAGGTAATAAGACGCTCGGTGAGTTTAATCTTGAAGGTATTCCACCCGCACCACGTGGTACGCCGCAGATCGAAGTGACGTTTGATATTGATGCGAACGGTATTGTTCACGTCTCTGCCAAAGACAAAGGTACCGGCAAAGAGAACAAGATCACCATTAAGGCAAACTCGGGTCTGACTGAAGAAGAAATTCAGCGCATGGTGAAGGATGCCGAGGCAAATGCCGAGGAAGACCACCGTATGGCGGAACTGGCTTTGGCGCGTAACAGTGCTGACGGCTTGGTCCACGCGACACGTAAGTCGTTGACAGAGTATGGCGACAAACTTGAAGCTGCTGAAAAAACAGCAATCGAAGCAGCCATCGCTGAAGTTGAAGAAGTCTTGAAGAACGGCGCCGACAAGGCTGCGATTGATGCCAAAGTTGAAGCGCTTTCCACGGCTTCACAAAAACTTGGCGAGAAGATGTACGCCGATGCACAAGCAGCGCAAGCTGCGGCGGGTGGTGCCCCTGGCGGTGCAGAGCCAGGTTCAAGCAAGCCAGCGGATGACAACGTTGTCGATGCCGAGTTTAAAGAAGTCAAACGCGACCAGAAGTGATCGCCTAGACGTCAGTAGCAACCGCCCGGGACTCTTTTAGAGCATCCCGGGCAAGCTTTTTCTGTTTCACCTTTTGACGAGCCTGAGATCATGGCAAAACGCGACTTCTACGAAACCCTTGGTGTGGCCAAAAACGCTTCGGATGATGACCTGAAAAAGGCTTATCGCAAGCTAGCGATGAAATACCATCCCGACCGTAATCCGGATAGCAAGGAGGCCGAAGAGAAATTCAAACAAGCCAAAGAGGCGTATGAAATTCTCTCCGATGAAAACAAGCGTGCGGCCTACGACCGCTATGGGCATGCGGGCGTTGACCCGAATGCTGCAGGGATGGGTGGTGCGGGCGGTGCTGGCTTTGGTGATGCGTTTGGTGACATCTTTGGTGAGATTTTTGGTGGTGCGCGTCAGCGAGGCGGTGGTGGCGGTGGACCTCAGGTATACCGTGGCGCAGATCTGAAGTATTCGATGGAAATCACGCTCGAGCAGGCGGCCGCCGGCTTTGATACGGAAATCCGCGTGCCAAGCTGGGAAAACTGCGAGGTGTGTAAAGGGAGTGGCTCTAAACCCGGCACCTCGCCTAAAACCTGCCGTACTTGTGGCGGTTCAGGTGCCGTTCGGATGCAGCAGGGCTTTTTTAGCGTGCAGCAGACTTGCCCAACATGCCATGGTAGTGGCAAAGAAATCACGGACCCTTGCGTGTCGTGTGATGGTGTGGGTCGTACACGTCGTAACAAGACGCTGCAGGTCAAGATTCCAGCTGGTATTGATGACGGAATGCGTATTCGCTCGTCAGGAAACGGCGAGCCTGGCATCAATGGTGGGCCATCCGGTGATCTGTTTGTTGAGATTCACATCAAGCAGCACAAGATCTTTCAGCGGGACAATGACGACTTGCATTGTGAGTTGACGATCCCCTTCACCACAGCGGCGCTAGGTGGCGAGATTCAGGTTCCTACGCTCAGCGGCAAGGCTGAGATTTCGATTCCCGAAGGTACACAGTCGGGGAAAACTTTCCGCTTGCGTGGAAAGGGCGTCAAGGGCGTACGCGGCGCGTATCCCGGCGACTTGTATTGCCATGTCGTGGTCGAGACGCCAGTCAAGCTTAACGACGCTCAAAAGACAATCTTGCGACAGTTCGAGGCTTCGCTTGGCGAGGGCGGTGAACGCCACTCGCCGCAAAGTAAGTCCTGGACAGATCGCGTTAAGGAGTTTTTCTCCTAAAGTCGCCTGCAGCCACACTGCTAAAGTTTTGTGGCTGCACATACTTACGTAACGCCGCATTAACTTGTTCAACAGTCAGTGCGGCAACTTTCTTGTCGGACTCGGCTGACCATTTGAAATCCCGGCCGGTGTCCATGTAGGTTATCCAGCCGGTCACCAGATTCGCGTCTTGCGCGCGAGAGAGTTTGCGGTAGTTCAACAAAGCGGCGATCGCTTCTTTCACTTCCGTCTCGGTAAACCCGTCTTTGAGGGCACGCTCGAACTCCTCGCGAATCCCAGACTCAATGCGGACCCTGTTTTCCGGTGCAAAGATTGCATAGACCGACAACGAGCCGCTTTGCTCGAAGGACGAGACACTCAGGCGGGTGCGTACATTGTAGGAGAGGCCATCCTTCTCGCGAATACGCATCCAGAGCCGAGAGGTCTCGGATCCACCCAACATAAAGTTTGCCAAAGATAGTGCCGTGAAGTCAGGATCAGTGTCTTGCAGCTTGAGCATACTGCTCGCGATGTAGAACGCATTGGCTTTGTCAGGCGTTTCCGCTTGCATTTGGGCCGGCTTAATGTCTCGGTAGGGCTCAGGCGTTCTCTTATAGGCAGCGCCTGCATTCCATTTGCCAAGCGCTTGTACAAGCGTCTGCTCGAGTTTGGCTGCATCGAAGGCGCCGACCGCTGAGGCTGACGTTTGCGACACACCAAAGAATTTCTGATGGTATGCGACCAACTGCTCTCGTGTCAGTCCAGCGACGGCCGTCAAAGACTCCTCGAAGCTTGGCGTGTAACGAATATCGTCTTTTGGCCAAGGGTTGCTATGGCGAGCGAGCATGCGCGAGGCGATCGCGTTGGGCTCAGTCATAGAGCTCTTAATGCTTGTGGTCGTTTTGCTTACGTATTCGTCGAGCTGCTCTTGGGCGAAGTTTGCCTGTTGTATGACCTCAAGCACAAAACTTGTGAGCTCATCGATATGTTTTGCAGTGGTTGACAGCTGTATGACAAGGCCGCCGCCCGCCCCCGATACGCCGACCTGCCCGCCCAATGCGTCGATACGGTCAGTGATTTGCTGGCGTGTTTGTGTTGGCGTTCCTTTCAAAAGTAGTTCCGCCACAGCAATGGTGTTTAAACGTTGACCCTTGAGTGAGTCGACGTCACCGAACTGCATTTGAATGGCGACGTTCACGCGATCACCGCGAGACTCTTTGGGCAGTAGGGCGAGTTGGAGCTTACCCTTCTGCAAGGCTACGGTTTTACGTTGCGTACGTGCATCAATATTGTTTGGGTCCGGATCAAATGCGGATGCTTGCTTCAGACCCGTATCACCGGTGTAATCTTTTAATTCCTCTTGTAAATTTGGCTTGCTGAGCTGTGGAGAACGGGTTGGCTTATCCGTAGGGATATAGACGCCTTCTGTGCGATTGGATTGCACCAGAAAGCGCTCGGCAGCCAGCTGAACATCCACCAGCGTGGCCGCACGAATACGATCGCGAATCACAAAAAATAGACGCCAGTCACCGAGAGCGATGGCTTCCGTGAGCGTGGCGCTTATCTTTTGTGGATCGCTGAAACCTTGATCCCATGCTTTAAGCCATTGGTTACGCACGCGCTCGAGCTCCTCAGTGGTGAAGGGGTGCTTTGCGATGCTTTCAATCGTTGCGGTCAGTGTATTGAGCGCTAGCGCTTGATCCATGTCTGTTTGTAAGTTTGCACCAAAGATGACGCTGCCTGGCGCAGTTCGATCCATCGTAAAAGCGAACACGCCTGCTGCTAATTTATTTGCGACGAGTGCCTTATAAAGTCGGCCCGAGGGCGTGTCACCAATAATCATGCTGGCCAGATCCAAGGCAGCAAAGTCTTTATGCGCAGCCGATGGTGTGTGGTACATCGCGGCGACAAGAGGCGAGCCGCCAGTGCGGCGTAGCGTCACGCGACGCTCGCCATCTTGAGCGGGTTCAACGGTGTATTCGGGGGGGAGCTTTCGAGTTGCCTTGGGGATACTGCCAAAAGATTGAACAATATCTTTTAATGCGGCCTCTGGGTCGAATTTCCCGGCGATGACTAATACGGCGTTATCGGGTTGGTAGTATGTTTTATAAAATTCACGTAGCTTTGGGATGTCGACGTTTTCTACGTCAGAACGCGCACCGATGGTTGTCTTGCCATAGTTATGCCACTCGTAAGAAACGCCTAGCATTCGCTGCATCAGGATTCTGAAAGCGTTGTTCTCGCCATTTTCCATTTCATTTCGCACGACCGTCATTTCTGTGTCGAGATCTTCGCGTTTGATGCTTGCGTTAATCATCACATCGGCTTGCCACGATAAATACCAAGCCAGCGTTGCTGGGTTTGACGAGAAGCTTGCGTAATAGTTGGTGCGGTCGACCGTGGTCGTACCGTTTGCTTGCAAGCCGCGTTTGGAAAACTCCGCCAGCGCATTCGGCATATTGGGTGTTCCCTTGAACAACATATGCTCGAGAAGGTGGGCCATGCCTGATTCGCCGTAGTTTTCGTGACGCGATCCCACTAAGTACGTCATGTTGACGGTTGTGCTGGGTTTCGAGTCGTCCGGTGCCAGCAGGATTCTTAGGCCGTTCGCATTCAGGCGGTATTCTGTGACACCTTCCACCGACTGCAGTGCGGTGACCCCAGCAGGTGGATTAGCAGCCCATCCACTTGCACTAAGCAGAACCAGCGCTACGCCAGCTAAAATATTTTTTAGAGCGCTAAATTGGTGCAACATACGGGCATTCCTGAAAGGGAGTGGAACCGGTTGGAGTGTCCGGTTCGTAATAGGTTCACTTCGAAAGCAGTCGCATAGCCTGTTCGATGCCTGAGACCGTCACCGGGAACATCTTGTCTTGCACGATATTGCGAATCAGGGCAATCGACTGACGGTACTGCCAGGAGGCTTGCGGTTCGGGATTCAACCAGACGGATTTGGGCCAAGCACTTACCATGCGCTGTAGCCATTCCGCGCCGGGCTCTTTGTTGTAGTGTTCGACCGAACCGCCTGGTTGCAAAATCTCGTAGGGGCTCATGGTAGCGTCTCCAACAAAAATCAAACGCCAATCTGCATTGAACTTACGCAGAACATCCCACGTTTCGAAGCGTTCCATCTGACGTCGTCGATTGGATTTCCATAGATGCTCGTAGGGGCAGTTATGGAAGTAATACACCTCGAGGTTGCGGAACTCGCTACTTGCCGCGGAAAACAGTTCCTCCACACGAGCGATGTGATCATCCATGCTGCCACCCACGTCAAGCAGCATCAACACTTTGACGTTGTTATGACGTTCGGGCACCATCTTGATATCTAGATAGCCCGCATTGCGGGCGGTGCTGGTGATGGTGTCACCCAAATCTAGTTCAAAGTCCGATCCTTCGCGGGCAAAGCGCCGTAGTCGACGCAGTGCCACTTTAAAGTTGCGTGTGCCCAGTTCAATTGAATCGTCATAATCACGAAAATTGCGCTCGTCCCACACCTTGATGGCCGAGCGCCCGCCGCCCGAGCCACCCACGCGGATGCCCTCAGGGTTGACTCCACCATTACCAAACGGCGAAGTACCGCCTGTACCGATCCATTTGTTACCGCCCTCATGACGGGCTTTTTGCTCTTCGAGTCGTTCCTTGAACATCTCCATGAGCTTGTCCCAGCCGTGCTTTTCTAGTTTTGCTTTTTGTTCTGGTGTGAGGTTTTTTTCAAGCTTGCTGATGAGCCAGTCCAGAGGAATTTTTTTACCCGCGGGTAGCTTCTGCTCTAGGTTTCGGTAATACGTTGCAAAGGCTCGATCAAAACGGTCGAATAAGGTTTCATCCTTGATCAGCGTGGTGCGCGAGAGAAAATAGAAATCCTCTAGTGTGGGCGGCATGATGGGACTCGACAGCGCTTCGAGCAGTGTCAGATACTCTTTGACCGAAACCAGAAGCTTCTGGCTGCGAAGGTGATAAAAAAAATCAACCAGCATGGCGTTTAAGTTGGTAGGTCAGGTGATCGCGCACTTCGGGCCATTCACCCGCGATGACGCTGTACATAACGGTGTCGCGCACTGTACCGTCGCGCCGCAAAGCATGGTGGCGCAGGATTCCGTCGAGCTTTGCACCGAGTCTTTCAATGGCGCGTCGCGAGGCATAGTTGAAGTTATCGGTACGCCAGCCGACGACCGCTGCACCCAAGGTGTCAAACGCGTGTGTCATCAGCATGAGTTTGCATGCCGTATTGACGTACGTACGTTGACGACTTTTTGCGTACCAGGTGTAGCCGATCTCGAGGCGCGCCACGGCAGGGACGATGTCGTGGTAGCTCGTACAGCCGATGACGGTTTCGGTTGACTCATCGATGACGGCGAATGCGAGCCGAGTGCCTTCTGCCAGAGCTGTATCGATGTAGGCAGCCGTTTTATCCGGTTCGGGAACGGATGTCACGCGCAGCGTCCAGAGTTCACCGTCGCGCGCCGCGGCTTTCAGGCCATCAAGGTGCTGATGGCCGAGCGGCTCCAGCCGCAGGCCGTGGCCACGCAATGTGCAAGGCGCGGGCGCAACACGAAAAGTTTGGGAAACCGCCATGCTTAAGATCCCGTTGGACGACGCGTGCTGTTCCGTGTGACAGCGGCTAGACGCTCGAGTAGTTGAAGATCTTGTTCATTTTTGAGTAAGGCACCGGCAAGCATAGGGATCGATGTCGCCGCGTGTGCATCGATTTCGGCGGCTGTCACATCCTCTGCGATCAAGAGGCGCAGCCAGTCCAAAAATTCAGACGTCGATGGTTTTTTCTTGAGGCCTGGCGCTTCACGTAACGCAAAAAACGTGTCGAGTGCCGCGCGCAAGACTTCGGCGTGCAGGTTAGGGAAGTGCACATCGACGATGCTTCGCAGCGTGTCGCGATCGGGAAAGCGGATGTAGTGAAAAAAGCACCGACGCAAAAAGGCATCTGGCAAGTCTTTCTCATTGTTCGAGGTGATGATCACCAACGGGCGGTGCCGAGCCTTAATCGTTGTGCGCGTTTCGTAAACATGGAACTCCATTTGATCGAGTTCGCGCAGCAAGTCGTTTGGAAACTCGATATCGGCTTTGTCGATTTCGTCGATTAGCAAGACAACAGGCTCGGGCGAGTCAAATGCTTGCCAAAGGACGCCCTGCATGATGTAGTTCCGGATGTCTTTGACCTTCTCGTCGCCGAGCTGCGAGTCGCGCAGGCGCGATACGGCGTCGTATTCGTATAGTCCTTGATGGGCTTTAGTCGTCGATTTGATATGCCATTGAAGCAAAGGCCGTCCTAAGGCGCTTGCGACCTCTTCCGCAAGCATCGTTTTACCGGTTCCTGGCTCGCCCTTGATGAGCAAAGGTCGCTGAAGCGTCAGTGCAGCATTAACCGCTAGTTTCAGGTCATCGGTGGCCACATAACGGGCTGTGCCATCGAAACGGGTGGTCAGGTCTGAAGCGGGGTGAGCGTTGGTCATCGGTGGCTAAAATGATAAGAGGATGGGGTGATTTTGTTGGAATTGAAAGTGTAATTTCCCCAATTATCGTACAATCCTCACGTTTTGCGGCCGGGATTTGATCCCGGGTCATTTCCCTGCCAGACCAAGAGTCCAATATGAAGTTTTCGAACACTACGCTAAGCTTATCAAAGGGTCTTTCGCACCAGGCCGTCACGCTTGCGCGCCAGATCGCTACCGCGGCGGTTGCCGCCACCTGTCTGCTTGCTCTGCCAGCATCGGCTGCCGACGAGCCGAAAGGTAACGTTGAAGCCGCCAAGTCCAAGGTGTCCATGTGTATTGGCTGCCACGGCATTGTCGGTTACAAGGCAAGTTTTCCGGAGGTCTACTCGGTGCCTAAAATCGCCGGACAAAATGACAAGTACCTTCAGGTAGCCTTGCGTGCATACGCTTCGGGCGAACGCACACATCCCACGATGGATGCCATTGCTAAAAGTCTGTCGGCACAAGACATCGCTGACTTAGCTGCCTATTACTCTTCGCTCAAATAATCGGGGGCCCCTATGAAACTCACTTCGCTCGCCCTTGGTTCAGTTGTATTGTTTGCTGCGGCTGCGACGAGCCATGCCGCCGACTTGGCTGCTGGTAAAGCTGTCTGGGAGAAACTGAACTGCGCATCTTGCCATGGAGCAGATGGCGCCAAGTCTATCGATCCGTCCTACCCCATCCTCGCTGGTCAGCATGCTGACTTTTTAGTGCAAGCGTTGCGCTCGTATCAGCGCGGTGCTTCGGGCGCTCCTGCTTCGGCAAACGTGCGCAAGAACGCAGTCATGGGTGCGTTCGCTAAGCAGTTGTCTAAGCAAGACGTCGACAACGTGTCGGCTTGGTTGGCTGCTCAGCCCAGTCCACTCGCGGTTCGTCGCTAGTTGTTCAGAGGTCGGTCGTTAATCTCGACTGACCCGCTGACGAATGAGTTCAATATAGGCATCGCTGTCCAGCGCTTTGCCTAGCCTCTGAGATTCCCACACGACCGTACCTAGGCATTCCATGATCTCATGTGTGGCCTCGTGTTGATTTGTGCGCGAGGCAAGTTTGTCAAAGGCATCGCGAATTCCCCGCGGATGGTCAATCGACAGTTGCTCTGCAATGGCGAGGTGCATCGACAGATGTAGAAAGGGGTTTGTTTTTCCTTCCTCTACATTGAACTCGCGAGCCATAGAGTCCGGCCGTTCTAAGGCGTCGTGGTACTCGGGATGTTGCTCAATCCAGTCCAACGCAATCGCTTCGAGTGGGCTCAGAATTTGCTGTGTTTTGTGTTTGTTCCATGCGTCGATAAAAAACTGACGAACTTGATCGCGGGATGGGTTAAACATGGGTGCTACCTGATAAAACGAGGGGGTGACCGCTAGTCTAGCAAGTGGAGCCCCGAGGCAGGCTCGAAACAACAGTGATGATCTTTTTGGGGGCACGAATGTCGCAAATTCACCAAAAAACTCCCTTATTTAGTGCAAAACTAGGGCATACCCTGATGTATCGACGTCCAGTGTCGTGCAGAATCCTTTGCATGCAGGTGAGGGGACATTACTCTGCGGGCGTAAAGCTTGTGGTGTCAAAATATAAGAAAAGCGCAACGGCTGGCACATTCGTGTCGGCCGTTGTCGTTTACACGGTTGGCTCGAGTATTCTTTGAACATCATGACTCCCAATCTCCCCCCCAAAACGCGTGACCGCTCCGTCAATTATTGGCGCAGCAATCTGCTCTTGATTCTGTGTCTGCTTTTGGTCTGGCTGCTTGTTACCTTCGTACCGGCCTATTTCGCGCGCGGGCTCACGGGTCTCTTCGTATTTGATTGGCCCTTTCCGTTTTGGATGGCGGCCTTCGGTGCGCAATTCTGCTTTCTGTTGATTATTGGTTTGTATGCGTGGGGTATGGATCGCCTGGATCGCCGCGAACGCCTTCGTCGAGAGCAGGAGCGTTAATGCGGCTGAGCACTAAGGGACCTCGATCCCAATCCGCACAGCTTTTTCGCGGTTATGCGGCTTATTCCTTGGGGTTCGTTGCTCTTGTTGGTCTGTTGTCGGTCCTTGAGGTGCTCGGGTTAGCGCGCCAATGGATTGGCTATGTTTTTTTGTTGTCGACCGTCGCGCTCTATGCCGGTATTGGCATCATGTGCAGGACCTCAGACCCAGTTGAGTATTACGTAGCGGGTCGACGCGTGCCAGCGTTCTACAACGGGATGGCAACAGCGGCTGATTGGATGTCAGTGGCTTCTTTTATCGGAATTGCCGGAACACTATATTTGACTGGATACAACGGTTTGGCCTATATCCTAGGCTGGACCGGAGGCTACGTGTTGGTCGCACTTTTTCTTGCACCTTATTTACGCAAGTTCGGTGGATACACGATTCCGGATTTTCTCGGTGCGCGTTACGAGGGTAACCTCACGCGCCTGATCGGCGTGCTGTGCGCGGTACTGTGCTCGTTTATTTATTTGGTGGCACAGATTTATGGCGTTGGCATTATCACCACCCGAATGACCGGTATTTCCTTCGAGCTAGGTATTTTTATTGGGCTAGGAGGCGTGCTTGTCTGTTCGTTTTTAGGTGGTATGCGCGCTGTGACCTGGACTCAGGTCGGTCAGTACATCATCTTGGTGATCGCCTACTTGGTGCCAGTTGTGTGGCTGGCAGTTAAGCAGACGGGTGAGCCCATACCTCAGGTGGCAGCAAGTGCAGTCTTACAGCAAGTGACCGAGCGTGAGCGCGAACTCACCCACGATGAAGCAGAAAGACAAGTTAGAGCGCTTTGGCAAACCCGTGCGGATGCGATGCAAGTACGCATTGATGCGTTGCCCTCCTCGTTCGAGGAAGAAAAGCAGCGGTTGCACTGGCGTTTGTTGCGTGCCCGAGCCAATGATGCGCCAATGGCCGAAATACGCTCGCTCGAGCGCGAGTATGCAAGCTATCCTAGCTCGATTGAATCAGCACGTACTGTTTGGACGAAGGCCCGCGAAGACTTCAGTGCTCGGGCATCTCCGCCTGTCCCTCACGCGGATCCGTTTGCGAGTAAAAATCCCGTAAGCTCCGACGCAGCGCGTAATAACTTTTTGGCGATTGTGTTGTGTTTGATGCTTGGCACAGCAGGGTTGCCGCATATTTTGATGCGATCTCTGACGACTCCTTCGGTGAGCGAGGCGCGAAAGTCGGTGTTTTGGTCGTTGCTGTTTATCCTCTTGCTCTACATGACGGCACCCGCTTTAGCGATTTTGATTAAGTTCGAAATCTATTCCGACTTGGTGGGTATTCCTTATGCTCAGCTCCCGGCCTGGGTCAACGCGTGGTCTGCTGTAGATCGCTCTTTAATCAGTATCGTGGATCTCAATCAGG
Source organism: Zwartia hollandica (assembly GCF_019923725.1). Taxonomy (GTDB): domain Bacteria; phylum Pseudomonadota; class Gammaproteobacteria; order Burkholderiales; family Burkholderiaceae_B; genus Zwartia; species Zwartia hollandica. The sequence goes on along the minus strand of NZ_JAHXRI010000010.1, from coordinate 524,695 downwards.
ATGGGATTGTGCAGCTTGCAGAGGTACAACTAGGCGCCGATGTTGTGGTGCTCGCTGCGCCAGAGATCGGAGGCTTACCCTATGTCATTTCGGGACTTGTTGCTGCGGGAGCGCTGGCTGCTGCACTGTCGACAGCCGATGGTTTGTTGTTAACGTTATCCAATGCGTTGTCGCATGACACCTTGTTTAGAGTGGTGTCTCCCCGAATGGGTGCAGGGCGACAAGTGATTCTTTCTAAAATGCTTTTACTGGTTGTCGCTTTTGCTGCCGCATGGGCAGCAACGCGCACGCCGGCCGATATTTTGTTTCTAGTCGGAGCGGCGTTTTCCTTTGCCGCGGCTTCTTTCTTCCCTGTATTGGTCATGGGAGTATTTTGGAAGCGCGCCAATAAATATGGGGCAGCGAGTGGAATGCTGACGGGGCTGGGCGTCACGATCTACTACATGGTCCAAGCGCAACCTTGGCTGCGAGAGCTGGTGCTCGGTGTCCCAACCGGAGTACCAGTAGATTTGTGGTGGCACATTCAGCCGATCGCTGCTGGCGTTTTTGGTGCACCCGTGGCGTTTGTTGTGATTGTCGTGGTTTCCTTGCTCACGCCTGCACCACTTGCTGTCACCCAACAGATGGTGGACTACTTAAGGCAGCCGGATTAGCACCAACAGTGCCCCTTGACCGCCATGGGCGGCCGGAGCGCTGGCAAAAGCACTCACGGCAGGTAGCTGAGTTAACCAATGGGCAACACGGCTTTTTAAGACCGGTTGACCGTTCTGCGAGCCATAGCCTTTTCCATGCACGATGCGGATGCAACGCGCTCCGTGACCTTGGCTTTGCGCCACGAAAGAGGCAAGGGCCGTGCGCGCTTGGTCGCTGTTCAGCCCGTGTAAGTCTAGATGGGCGCTCACCGGCCAATAGGCGCGACGCAGTTGCCGCTGAACATCAGGACCGATACCCGGTGCGGCCCAATGCAAATCGGACTGATCCTCGGCGAAGCCCGCGAGGCCATCAGATAACCCCAAGGCGGGTTCAGGCGCCTGACCTGCTGCACGTGCCCGTCGTTGCTCGAGTTCGGCGCCCCTGGCCTGCCCTGAGGCCGCACGATGCAATATACGAGGGTCTGCCGCCAATGGCTTGACTGCCTCGGTCATCCGCGCAAACAGTTGACGATCGGCTGCGCTGGCTACGATGTCAGCCTGTTGCTGCTTTTTTTGTATCGTCGCCCGCTCCTCCTCCGCCTTGCTTGCGGCTTGTGCGGCCGCATGTAGGCGTTTGAGGTCGGCCAAGCCTGCCTTATTACTCCGCATTCTCCAGCCACCGTTGCGCATCAAGAGCGGCCATGCAGCCGGTTCCTGCACTGGTAATCGCCTGGCGGTAGACGTGATCCTGTACGTCACCAGCCGCAAACACGCCTGGCACAGAGGTCATGGTGGCCAGGCCCGCTAAGCCGCTTTTGGTCACGATGTAACCGTTCGCCATCTCTAACTTTCCCTCAAAAATACTTGTGTTTGGTTGATGGCCAATCGCAATAAACACGCCCGTGGCAGCCAAATCCAGCGCAGGCTCGCCCTTGGTGGAGCGCAGACGTACCCCTGTGACACCGCTTTGGTCGCCCAGTACTTCGTCGACCTCGCGAAAGGCGGCTATCTTCATGTTGCCGTTCGCGACCTTTTCCATCATTTTGTCGATCATGATGGGCTCAGCACGGAACTTGTCGCGGCGATGCACGACGGTGACTGAGCGACAAATATTGGAGAGGTAAAGCGCCTCCTCGACTGCGGTGTTACCACCCCCAACTACCGCAACATCTTGATTCTTGTAGAAAAAACCGTCACAAGTCGCGCAACCAGACACCCCGCGCCCCATGAAGGCTTCCTCGGAGGGGAGCCCTAGGTATTTGGCGGAAGCACCCGTGGCAATAATGAGGGCGTCACAGGTGTATTGCGCGCCACCGTCACCGGTGAGGCGGAACGGTCGGCTGGAAAAGTCGACACTGGCGATGTGGTCGAATACCATCTCGGTATTGAAGCGCTCTGCGTGTGCGGCAAAGCGTTGCATGAGCTCTGGTCCTTGCACGCCGTTCGCGTCCGCGGGCCAGTTATCGACCTCTGTGGTGGTCATGAGTTGACCGCCTTGGGCCATCCCGGTGATCATGACGGGGTTCAGGTTGGCGCGGGCAGCGTAGACTGCGGCGGTATAGCCGGCCGGGCCTGAGCCCAAAATGAGAACTTTGGCATGTTTTGGCGTTGACATTGAATTTACCCTCTATATTGACCTGCAAATTATAATGTTCTCCATGCCTCGACTCTCTCCCGCCACGACGCGCCCTTCGCGCACGACCCGAAACACCCGAAATGGGCCATCAGCGTTACAAACGCGGCTCCTATCCATTGCGAGGGAAGCGCGCTGGATTTTGTTCGCGGCGCTGGCTGCTTGGCTGACCTTGGTGCTGGCCACGTGGAATGCCGCCGACCCAGCTTGGTCTCACTCCGTAGGCCGCGATGCCGAACAGCTCCACAATCGTGGGGGTTTGATCGGAGCCTATTTGGCGGACATCTTGCTCTACCTCTTTGGGTTTTCGGCGTGGTGGTGGGTCATATTGCTGATTCATCGCGTGCGAGCGGGTTATCTGCGTCTTGCGGCGCAGCTTCGTACGCGCGGCGAACCAGAAACTCTCGCTCGCGTCAGGTGGGAGCAGGGGATTGGGTTTTTTGTCGCTTTACTTGGGTCTGTTGGGCTGGAGGCGTACCGGTTGAGCTCTCTGGGGCTGCAGTTGCCTGGACGCATGGATTACAACAGTGGAGCGGGCGGTGTAATCGGTCACGTATGGTCTGGCTTTCTGGCACAGTCCGTTGGTTTTGCTGGTAGCACGATCATCTTGATCGCAATGATCGTGATTGGGTCAAGTTTGTTTTTTGGTTTCTCTTGGATGACCGTCGCTGAAAAAGTGGGGGCGGCGCTTGAGTGGGTGATGCTTAAGTTCACTACGATTCGCACTGCGCGTCAGGATCGACGCGCAGGGCAGGTGGCGCAGGCCGTGCGTCATGAGCAAGTCGAAGCTAAGCACGAAAAAACCGTGCATGAGCAGCCCATACGCATCGAGCCAGCAATCGTTGAGGTGCAAAAGTCCGAGCGTTTGCAAAAAGAGAAACAGCAAACCTTATTTTTGGAACCCGTAGCACCCGGTGACTTGCCCGCATTGAGTTTGCTGGATCAGCCCGAACCGGCTTTTGAGACGGTCTCTGCTGAAACAATTGAATTCACTTCGCGGTTAATCGAGAAAAAACTTGCTGACTTCGGTGTCGAGGTGCAAGTGGTTGCGGCACAAGCCGGCCCGGTTATTACGCGCTACGAGATCGAGCCTGCAACAGGAGTTAAGGGAAGCCAAATCGTTAACTTGGCGAAAGATCTTGCGCGTGCGTTGAGTTTGGTCAGTATCCGTGTGGTGGAGACGATCCCAGGCAAGAATTTGATGGGTTTTGAACTGCCCAATCCAAGACGGCAAATGGTAAAGCTCTCTGAGATTCTGGGTTCGCAGGTCTATCACTCCAGTAGTTCCGTTGTGACCATGGCGTTGGGTAAAGATATTGCTGGTCACGCAGTGGTAGCAGATCTGGCTAAGATGCCACACTTGCTAGTGGCGGGTACAACGGGGTCTGGGAAATCTGTCGGTATCAATGCGATGATTCTGTCGCTTCTTTACAAAGCTGACGCTTCTCAGACGCGTTTGATTCTGATTGATCCAAAGATGCTCGAGATGAGCGTCTATGAAGGCATTCCTCATTTGCTTGCACCGGTTGTGACGGACATGCGGCAGGCTGCAAACGCGCTGAACTGGTGTGTCGGGGAAATGGAAAAGCGTTATCGCCTGATGAGTAAATTAGGCGTGCGTAACTTGACCGGCTATAACAACAAAATACGCGACGCCATCAAGCGCGAAGAACCGATCCCGAACCCATTTTCACTCACACCCGATGCACCCGAGCCCTTGAAAGAGCTCCCGACGATTGTTGTCGTGATCGATGAGTTGGCCGATCTGATGATGGTGGTAGGTAAAAAGATTGAAGAGTTGATTGCGCGTTTAGCGCAGAAGGCGCGTGCCGCAGGTATCCATTTGATTCTGGCCACACAGCGCCCAAGCGTTGACGTGATCACCGGTTTGATTAAAGCAAACATCCCGACGCGTATCGCCTTTCAAGTGTCCTCCAAAATTGATTCCCGCACGATTCTCGATCAGATGGGTGCAGAGGCTTTATTAGGTCAGGGAGACATGTTGTATATGCCCCCAGGTACCGGATTGCCCGTGCGTGTGCATGGCGCATTTGTCTCCGATGAGGAAGTGCATCGTGTTGTTGAGTCCTTGAAGGCCCAAGGCGAGCCCGACTATATCGATGGCTTGCTTGAGGGCGGCGTCGAAGGCGAGACTGGCGATGGCGTCAGCAGTGTGACCGGTTTTGCGAATGTAGAAGCGGACCCCATGTATGACCAGGCGGTAGAGATCGTCTTAAAAAATCGTCGCGCGTCGATTTCACTCGTTCAGCGTCATCTGCGCATCGGCTACAACCGCGCTGCACGCCTGCTCGAGCAGATGGAGAACTCCGGCTTGGTGTCGGCGATGCAGTCTAATGGTAATCGCGAGATCCTCGCGCCTAAGACTGCAATCGAAGAATGATTAGCTACACAACCTTGCGACGATTGAGGCAGTTTTTTTATTTCATGTCGTTCGCTCTGGGCTTGGGCTGTTGTTCAACAACATTGCAAGCACAAACAGCGTCAGACCAATTGAGTAGTTTTGTTCAGGCGGTTCAATCGGCCAGGGGTAGCTTCTCTCAGTTTACAGTGGGTCCGCAAGGCCAAACAAAGCCCGCACAAACAGGGCGTTTTTCTTTTAAGCGTCCGGGGCAGTTTAATTGGGAAGTTCTAAAACCTTACGCGCAGCAGATCGTCTCTGACGGTCAAGAGATGTATCAATTTGATCCAGATCTTAATCAAGTCAGTGTGCGTAAAGTCGACCAGGCAATCGGTGCTTCGCCCGCGGCGATCTTGTTCGGTTCCGGCGCTTTGGATCAGGCTTTCAAGGTTTCCGTCTTGCCTGACAAGGATGGTTTGGCGTGGTTGCGCGCCTTACCTCGCACGGGTGATGCAGGATTTGTCCACGTAGACATCGGCTTTCAGGGGGGGCTCCCCGCGCATATCATTTTGCTTGACGCGTTTGGCCAGACAACACATGTCAAGCTTTCTGGCTTGGTACGTAACCCAGGCTTGGCGTCAGACGCTTTTAAATTTGTGCCACCCCCCGGCGCTGATGTCGTGCGTATGCAATGACGGATTTATTTAAAGCCAAGCCTATCCCCCCACTTGCTGAGGCGTTGCGTCCTACAACCTTAGACGAGGTAGTGGGGCAGAGCCACTTACTCGGGCCCGGCAAGCCCTTGCGTATTGCGTTCGAATCTGGGCGCCCGCATTCCATGATTTTGTGGGGCCCACCCGGTGTGGGGAAAACAACGCTCGCGCGCTTGACTGCGCAGGCCTTTGATTGCGCATTTATTGCGATTTCTGCAGTGTTCGCGGGAGTCAAAGATATACGTGCTGCCATGGATGAAGCACAAATGACGCTCGAGCAGTATCAGCGCCGCACACTTTTATTTGTTGATGAAATCCATCGTTTTAACAAAGCACAGCAAGACGCCCTGTTGCCTTTCGTAGAGTCGGGTCTTGTGACGTTTATCGGTGCAACGACGGAAAACCCGTCTTTCGAAGTGAATGCAGCGTTATTGTCCCGCGCGCAGGTTTATGTGCTGCAGTCACTCAATGAGAATGAGTTGCGCGAACTCTTATCGCGCGCCCAAGCCACGGTATTGCGTGACCTGCAATTCGAAGAGGTCGCACTTGACACCTTGATTGGTTATGCGGACGGTGATGCGCGCCGTTTTCTGAGCTTATTAGAGCAAGCAAGTGTCGCCGCACAAAATGCAGGACAGACACTCGTGGATAGCGCCTTGGTCGAAAACGCGCTAAGTATGAATGCACGGCGCTTCGATAAAGGGGGCGATAATTTTTATGATCAGATTTCGGCTCTGCATAAATCGGTGCGTGGCTCTAGCCCTGATGGAGCTCTGTATTGGCTGACGCGTATGTTGGATGGCGGTGCTGATCCAAAGTATCTGTCGCGACGGATCGTACGTATGGCATGGGAAGATATCGGATTAGCAGACCCTCGGGCGATGCAAATTGCGAATGATGCCGCATCGACTTATGAAAGACTAGGATCCCCTGAGGGTGAGCTTGCTTTGGCCCAAGCTGTGCTCTATCTCGCTGTCGCGCCTAAAAGTAATGCGGGTTATATGGCCTATAACCAAGCGGTCGCCTATATTAAGAGTGATAGTTCACGCACTGTGCCGATTCATTTGCGTAATGCGCCGACTAAGCTGATGAAGGAACTTGGACACGGGCACGCCTATCGTTACGCACACGACGAGCCTGAAGCTTACGCAGCTGGCGAGTCCTATCTGCCTGACGGCATGCGTGAACCGGGGTGGTATGTGCCTACGCCTCGTGGGCTTGAAGGGAAAATCGCTGAAAAGCTTGCGCGTTTGCGTGAGCTCGATGCGCAAGCGCGCAAACAGTCAAAGGACTAAAAAATGGAATGGATTGATGCGCTGACGTTAGCCCGTATTCAATTTGCGTTTACCGTCAGTTTTCACATTATCTTCCCCTCCTTCTCGATCGGGTTGGCAAGCTATCTGGCTGTGCTTAATGGCTTGCACTTGATGACGGGGCGGCCCGTCTACCTCATGCTGTTTAACTATTGGAAGAAAATATTTGCCATTGCGTTTGGTATGGGTGTCGTGTCGGGAATAGTCATGAGCTATGAGTTCGGCACGAATTGGAGCGTATTTGCCGAGAAGACGGGTCCCGTTCTTGGGCCACTAATGGGCTACGAGGTGATGTCGGCATTTTTCCTTGAGGCTGGATTTCTTGGTGTGATGTTATTTGGCCGTGAGCGTGTTGGGCCAAAGTTGCATTGCTTTGCCACTGCCATGGTGGCACTCGGTACCTTCATGTCTGCCTTTTGGATTCTGTCAGTCAATAGTTGGATGCAAACACCGGCTGGCTATGCAATGAATGATGTTGGGCAGTTCATTGTTGTGGACTGGTGGGCGGTTATCTTTAATCCCTCGTTTCCCTATCGCTTAGTGCACATGTTGCTAGCGGCCTATCTCACCACGGCTTTTGTGGTGGGCGGGGTTGCCGCCTACCATTTGCTGCGCCAAAAGAGTGAGCGTGTTAAAGGCTCTGGAACCGCTGTGATGTTTTCTATGGCCCTATGGATGGCGGCAATCGTCGCGCCGATACAGATTGCGGCGGGCGATGCCCATGGCCTCAATACGCTTGAACATCAGCCGCGCAAAATTGCAGCAATGGAAGGCCACTATGAGACCGTCAAGGGGGCGCCACTGATTCTGTTTGGTGTGCCTAATGCCAAGGAGAGACGGATGGATTGCGTGGTGCAGATTCCGTATTTGGGGAGCTTGATTTTGACGCATACCCTTGATGGTGAGATCCGCGGCATGGACAGTTGGCCCGCTGATGAGCAGCCTCCGATGGGTATTGTGTTTTATGCGTTCCGAGTAATGGTGGGTATCGGTACGCTGATGTGTTTGCTCGGTCTTTGGAGTTTATGGCTGCGTTACAAAGGTCGGTTGTATGACACGCCACTGATGCATCGTGCAGCTTTATGGATGGGTCCTTCGGGATTTGTTGCCGTGCTCGCGGGCTGGACAGTCACTGAAGTCGGGCGCCAGCCCTATACGGTCTATAACCTGCTGCGCACGGCTGACTCCGCGTCTCCTATTGATGCAACGGCAATTGCATTTTCCTTGCTGGCGTTTGTCGTAGTTTATTTCTCTTTGTTTGGTGCGGGTGTCTATTACATGCTTAGGCAAATGGCGAATCCGCCGTCTATGTCAGATCCCGCGTTATCTGTGCAGGAGCCCATGCGTGCGGCTGGACTGGCGGGTGCCCGCACCGGTGTCGCGGGGCACTCCGGTTCAGGAGGTCAGGTATGACGATCGATCTCCCGCTTGTTTGGGCCGGCTTGATTGCTTTCGCAGTCTTGGCTTATATCGTTCTCGATGGTTTTGACCTCGGAATTGGCATTTTGTTTCCGTGGGGTCGTAGTGAAGAAAGCCGCGATCAGATGATGAATACCGTTGCGCCCGTGTGGGACGGTAACGAAACGTGGCTCGTCTTAGGGGGAGGAGGGCTCTTTGCAGTTTTCCCTCTCGCTTACGCAGTGATTATGCCGGCTTTGTATGCACCCATCATCATCATGTTGCTTGCGCTTGTATTTCGTGGAGTCGCTTTTGAATTTAGATGGAAGAGCCACGCGCGTAAGTATCTTTGGGATTGGGCTTTCGCAGGAGGATCCACCGTCGCAACGTTTGCTCAAGGCGTTGCGCTTGGCGCGCTCGTCCAAGGCATTCCCGTCGAGAATAGAGCATACGCCGGAGGCTGGTGGGATTGGTTAACCCCCTTTAGCTTGCTCACAGGTTTGGCGCTTGTGATCGGCTATGCCTTACTCGGTGCAACATGGCTTATTTTAAAAACAGAGGGTGAGGTCGCTCGGATTGCTAGAAAGGCGGCGTTCGGCTTGGGATTGGCCTTGTTGTGCATGATTGGTGTGGTGAGTTTGCTGACGCCATTTATGCATGAACACTTTATGCAAAAGTGGTTTGCCTGGCCAGCGATGGCTTTCGTTGCCCCTGTCCCTCTTTTGGTTTTGGTGTGCGCCTACGCTTTATTTAAGGGTTTGGCAGATAAGTCCGAATTAATGCCTTTCTTAGCTGCACAAGGGCTCTTTGCATTGTCTTATATCGGTCTCTTAATTAGCTTTTTTCCCTACATCGTTCCGTCTTCGCTGACACTTTGGCAGGCCGCTGCTCCCGATAACAGCCTGCGATTCTTGTTGGTCGGTGCGCTTGTCCTGATCCCTGTCATTTTGGTCTATACCGGCTATGCATACTGGGTTTTTCGCGGCAAGGTCCAAGCAAAGCATCATTACCACTAGATCCCTATGAAACGATGGCTTTGGTTTCTGCTAATTTGGGTGGCAAGTGTCGCTTGCCTCGCTAGCGTTGCCTGGCTGCTGCGCCGTTTACAATACTGGCTTCATTAGCCTTAACCCCTTAAAAATCATGCTTGACCCCGCTTTGTTACGTAAAGATTTGGCTGTCGTCGTCAGTCGCTTGGCGGCGCGTGGCTTCGCATTTCCGTTGGATCAGTTCAATGGGCTGGAGGCTCGTCGCAAGTCGGTTCAAACCGATACCGAAAACTTACAAGCGCAACGTAATGCGCTGGCTAAACAAATTGGCGCGTTGAAGTCACGGGGTGAGGACGCTTCGGCCGTGCTGGCGGAGTCGCAATCCATACCGGGCAAGCTCAAGGCCCTAGAGTTGGAGCTTGCCGAGATACAGTCGCAGCTGTCCGATATGTTGATGGCGATTCCTAACTTACCGCACGAGAGCGTTCCACAAGGTGTGGATAGCGAAGGCAACATTGAAGTCCGTCGTTGGGTGCCACTACCGGACGCCTCCGGAGATCCGCAGCGTTTGGCCTTCGAACCTCTGGATCATGTCACGCTCGGTGAAAAAATCGGTTTGGATTTCGACACTGCAGCAAAGCTCTCTGGTGCGAGATTTAGTTTTATGCGAGGCCCCGTTGCGCGTTTGCATCGCGCCTTAGCGCAATTCATGCTCGATCTTCAAACGGGGGCGCATGGTTATACCGAGTGTTACACCCCCTACATCGTGAATGCTTCGACCTTGATGGGCACAGGGCAGTTGCCCAAGTTTAAAAACGATATGTTCTGGGTCACTCGAGGCGGAGATGAACCGTCCGTAGACGAGCAGGGCAATGTGGTGGCGCGTGAAGAGCAGTACTTAATTTCAACTTCGGAAATCACCCTGACAAGTTTCGTGCGGGATACGATCGTTCCACCGGCTGACCTTCCCTTGCGAATGACAGCACACACTCCTTGTTTTCGTTCCGAGGCTGGCAGTGGTGGACGTGATACGCGCGGTTTGATTCGCCAGCATCAGTTCGATAAAGTCGAAATGGTGCAAATCGTCGCGCCTGAGACCTCCTATCAAGCGCTCGAAGACATGGCGGGACACGCCGAAAAAGTTCTACAACTCTTAGGCTTGCCGTATCGTGTCATGTTGCTGTGCACCGGTGATATGGGTTTTGGTGCGACCAAGACTTACGATCTTGAAGTTTGGTTGCCTGCACAAAATACTTGGCGTGAGATTTCCTCGGTTTCAAATTGCGAAAGTTTTCAGGCTCGTCGAATGCAGGCACGCACACGCACCCCTGCCGGTAAGACGGAGTTCGTGCATACACTCAATGGTTCTGGTCTTGCCGTGGGACGTGCGCTTGTAGCGGTGCTTGAGAACTTCCAGCAGGCTGATGGCAGTATCGTGATTCCTGAAGTGCTGCGTCCCTACATGGGTGGCCTCAGCGTATTGCAAGCGGGCTGACTCGCCAATCATGCGCGCGACGACCTTACTGGTGTTGACTGTGCCACCTTTGATGTGGGCAAGCAATGCCATTGTGGGTCGTATGGCAGCAGGTGCTATACCACCGCTGACCCTAAATTTTTTGCGCTGGGTCGTTGCGCTGCTCGTATTGCTGCCGTTTATCTTGACACAACTGAAGGTGGACTGGTCAACCGGCCGCCAGCATTGGAAGCTCTTTGCTGCGACTGGGTTTTTAAGTACAACCTGCTACAACGCACTGCAGTATTTAGCCCTTATTACGTCAAGCCCGATCAATATTGCTTTGATCACGGCGGCGGGCCCTATTTTTACGTTGTTGGTCGGACGTGCATTTTTTTCGGCGCATATCGGTCGGTCGGCGGCATTAGGCGCGGTGCTTTCAATTCTAGGTGTTGCCTGGGTTTTAGTGCGAGGTGAGATTCAAAACCTGACCCAAGTGGCCTTTGTGTCGGGCGATTTGTTCATGTTGTTCGCAATCGCACTCTGGAGCATCTACACCTGGCTGCTGCGTGAGCGGCCCAAGTCCATGTCCGGCTATAGTGTGCTCGCATTACAAATGTTATGGGGTCTTGTTTTTGCGGTACCCATGGTGTTGGCTGAGGTGCTCTGGGGGGGCTATGCTCCGATCCAGTGGGACGGGCACACGTTGGGCATGGTGGTGTATGTTGCGCTTGGTCCGGCTTTGTTGGCCTACATCTGCTGGCAACGTGCCGTTGCGCTCACTGGCTCGCAACTGCCCATGTTTTTTTTGAACTTAACGCCAGTCTTTGCGGCAATTCTAGCTGTGTTGTTGTTAGGTGAGTTTCCGCAAATCTATCATTTAATTGGCCTAGCGTTGATCGTATTGGGCATTGTGCTTTCGAACCGTAGTGAGGCGACTGTGAGCGCTAAAAAATAGCGCTTATGGTTGGTAATAACTTGAATGATTAAGGTGAAAGAGAAATGAAGCGACTCCTGCGTAGCGTGTTGCAAGTAACAGTTGGGTTGACGGCTGCTCTCGCCTTGACCGCGATCTCGGACCGCTTGGCGCACGCACAAGCGGTGCAGGGGACTTACCTAGCCGCTGGAGCACAAGCGAATGCCGCGATCCCGTTTTTCGGTGCAGGCTCAAAAGCGCAGGCCGATGGTGCCTGGGACTATTATCAGAAGTCTATTGGTCAACCGATGTCTGAATGGGCAAAGACCGAAATCCGACGCCCACCTGGTGGCACTGTTTTCTATCCTTTCTCCGGCCCAGATTTTGTGACAGTGTCACACTTGTTTCCTCAGGCAGACCGTTTTGTGATGGTTGCGATGCAGGCGGCTGGCGAGCCTGCTGATGTCGCAAATATGTCGAGCGTACGTCTGCAGAGCTTTCAGGCAAAGTTTATGCGCGAGTGGATGAAGTTCAGCCGCCTGGCGTTTTTTCGTACGGATGACCTGAATGAAGATTTACGCGACAAACACGCGCAGATCGGTGTGACCACCATTTTGATCACCTTCGCGCTGTACTCTGGGTACGACGTCAAGGCTGTATATCCAATCGTCTTCGATGAGGCCTCGGGCGATTACGTCAAAGCGAATGGACCTTGGAAATCAGTGCGCTTGGAGCTGAGTAAAGCGGGTAAACCGGTCGTGCTCGATTATGTCAGTTTGGATTTATCTGATGGTGCACTCAGCCAAAGCGCTTCGACCAGAGCATGGCTTGCGCGTGAATCGCGTCATCCCGTTCTGTTAAAGGCCGCGTCGCATTTGCTGCAAGAAACATATTTTTCGGTCTTAAGAGACATCTTGGTCGAAAACGCTCCGATGGTTGTGCAAGATGAGACTGGGTTGAATTACACCAACCTTGCTCAAATTGGCCCAGTCGATTTGTATGGTGGCTTCCTGTACCCGCATGAGCTATTCAATCGCAAAAAACAAGAATCTCTTGCGCAAGCCTACAGGGAGTCCAAAGACGTCAAGCCCTTGCCCTTCGCGTTTAGCTACAACAAGACGACAGAGCGTCGTAGCGTTCAGATTGTTAGGCGTTAGGGATTGTTGCGCGGTTGAGCGAAAGCGCGTTTGCTAAAGCTGAGAACAGCCTGATTAAAGGTTTCAGGCTCATCCACAAACAAAGCGTGGCCCGCTTGTTCAAACATAGCGATTGTGATGAGTTCCGGCGCACGCTTACGCTCAAGAGCATCGGCCTGTTCTTTGAGCCAGGGTCGCACGGCAAAGAGCACAGGGATCTTTTGTTTCTCGAGTGTTTCGCGCCAATACTCCCTTGGATACGGTTGGTTTAGTAACTGGATCGCCACGTTTGCCGGTGCACGTAGTGCTGAATCCAACACCGCTTGCGCGATAAGGGGAGGGGGTGTTTGACGATAAATGTCCTGACTAAACGTACGCATATATTGCTCGCGCTTCTTAGGATCGTTCATCGTTTGTTGAAAGTTGGACTTTCGGCCTGCTGGAGGACGTCCTTCTCCGACTGAGTTGTCGATCAGTATCAGTCCGCGCAGGTCTTTCGGTGCGTAATTAGCGACATAGTCCAAGGACTCAAGTACGGCAAGCGACCACCCCGCCAAGATGTACTCTTTGATCTTTGCGAATTTTATAAATTCGTCCATGTCTTTGATGCGGCGTGTCGGAGCATGCGAAAGTTTGGTTAGTTCGGATAGCCCTTGCGAGCGTGGATCTAGCGCCAAGACACGATATTGCTTAGATAGCCCTATGAGCTGTTGTTCGAAGACTGCCGCTGGCATGAGCCAGCCGGGGATAAAGACAATAGTTTGAGGGCCAGTACCGGCTTCAAGGTAATGTAGCCGTACCCCGTCAGAGGTTTTGAATGTATGGTGCTGCACAGGCGCTGCCCACAAAAGAAAGGGGCATAAGACTAAGCCAAGTATGCCCAGCAGTTGTTGAAATCGGTTCATGGGTACACTACTCAAAACACGAACGAGATGTTGATGGTGAGACATTATGATCGAAATTACCGGTAATACGCGACTCTATGGGATTGTGGCAGACCCGGTCGCGCAAGTTAAGACGCCGCAAACGATGCGCAAGGTGTTTGATCGCCGTGGTACCGATGGTGTTCTCGTGCCGTTGCACGTTCCTCCTGAAGGTTTGTCAGACCTCGTTCAGGCGCTTCGCAGTCTGCGTAATTTTGGTGGCATGGTTGTCACGGTGCCGCATAAGACAGGTATGGTCGAACTTTGTGACGTCGTGACCCCAGAGGCACGCGCGGTAGGTGCGGTCAACATTGTGCGACGTGAACCAGACGGAACACTAGCGGGTGATATCTTGGATGGCAAAGGCTTTGTCGAGGGGTTGCGTCAAAGCGGGTTCAATCCAGAGGGGCTGGCAGTATTCCTGTGCGGTGCAGGCGGAGCGGCTCGCGCTATTGCGTTTGCTCTCGCGCAGGCTGGAATTCGAAAGCTGTCGATTCATAACCGAACACAAGCGGCAGCGCAGCAGATTCTTCAAGGTATCCAGAAACTGTTTCCACAAGTCGAGACTGCGCTCGGATCTCAAGATCCAATGCATGCCGACCTCGTGATCAATGCAACGTCTTTGGGCATGAAAACTGGAGATGCGTTTGCGTTTGATGTTTCGCGTCTGCAGCCCAATCAAATTGTTGCGGAAATCATCATGACACCTGCGTTAACCCCATTGCTTGAATTCGCTCAGGCCAAGGGTTGTCGAATACAGTATGGTCTTCCGATGCTTGAGTGTCAGATTGAAATGATGGCGGATTTTATGGGAGTCGCAAAGTAATGGAAACGTTTGACTATGTGATCGTTGGTGGCGGTACGGCCGCTTGCGTACTTGCTAATCGCTTGACAGAAAGTGGCAAGTACTCGGTTCTGATGCTGGAGGCCGGCGGAGAGCCTAAGAGCATGTGGATCAATATCCCTGCTGGCTTTACGAAACTATTGAATGATCCAATCTACAACTGGCGCTTCGAGACCGAGCCAGAGGATAATGTTTACGGCCGTAAGATCGCGATTCCTCGCGGAAAAGGTTTGGGTGGATCGAGCTTGATCAATGGCATGATTTATGTGCATGGTCAGCCTGAAGATTATGATCACTGGGCGTCGCTAGGTGCGCACGGATGGTCGGCAAAAGAGGTCATGCCCTACTTTAAAAAAATCGAAACCTATATGCCTGGGGGCGCGCATCGGGGTAAGTCTGGGCCGATGCATATTCATCATGTGAGCGAACGTTTTCCTATCGCTGAGGCGGTGCTACAGGCGGCCGCTCAGGACGGCCAAAAACTGACGGATGATTACAACAGTGTTGATCAAGACGGTTTTGGCTACTATCAAGTTGCGCAAAAAGGTGGCCAACGCTGGAGTGCGGCAGACGGCTATCTGCAACCTGTTCGTCATCGTAAAAATTTAACCGTCCGAACCGGCGCGCAGGTCACTAAAGTATTACTCACCCAAGAGCGCTGCAGCGGGGTTGCGTATTTGCAGCAAGACGGCATGCATGAAGTAGCGGCTAGCCGAGAGGTCATCATGGCTGCAGGTGCAGTTCAGACGCCTCAAATTTTAGAGCTATCGGGAATCGGTGATCCGTCCGTATTGCAAAAGTTCGGGATTACTTGCCTACATGCCTCTCCCCGAGTTGGTGAAAACTATATCGATCACTTTGCAACCCGCATGAATTGGCGTGTCAAAAATACGCAGACACTCAATGAGCTTGCGCAAGGCTGGCGTGTCGGTGTCGCTGCGCTGCAGTACTTTTTACAACGCAAAGGGATACTGACCCTAGGAACCGGGCTGGTGCGAGGCTTTGTCAAGACGCGCCCAGAGATTGCGACGCCAGATGTGCAATATTTCTTTATGCATGCGAGCTATGCGAATGCGGCGATACGTAAGCTAGATAGTGCGCCGGGTATGACGATGGGTGTGTCTGGCATTCGTCCGACCTCGCAAGGTAGCATCCATATCAAGTCTGCAGATCCGATGGTTGGGCCGTCAATACGACCGAATTTTCTTGCGAACAGCACAGACCAGCAGTCTCTTATCGATGGTATGCGCATCGCACGACGTATCATGGGTCGTGATGCACTGAAGTCTTATATCGATTTTGAGATGAGCCCTGGCGATTCTGTGCAAACAGATGCGCAATGGCTAGACTTCGCGCGAAACAACGGACAAACTACCTATCACCCCGTGGCCACCTGTCGTATGGGTAGCGATGCTAATGCTGTTGTAGACGTGCGCTTGCGATTTAAAGGACTGAGTGGACTTAGGGTCGTTGACGCCTCAGTTATGCCAGCGATGGTCTCAGGTAACACGCAGGGGCCGGTGATGATGATTGCAGAAAAGGGCGCAGAGATGATTCTTGAGGATGCGCTGGCGTCTTAGGCATCGGGCAACGTGCGGTAGTGCTGCGCGAGCTCCTTGAACGCAGCCACTCCAGCGTCGCGCCCTGTTTCCTCTGTAACGATTTCACCCACCGCTTGCGCAAGGGTCGAGGCGAGCTCCGCGTCCAAAAATAGTAAGCGCGAACGGCGAGCTAGAACGTCTTCTACGGTTCGAGCATACTCATGTCTAACGGCGAAGCGAACCATGGCCTCGGTGAGTCCGCCACCAAGCACGCGTTGTGCGCCGGGTAAGGTTTCGACATAAGCTGCCTCGTCTCCATAAGCCGCAACACTAGGTGCTGCGTTCATGGAATGAGTGACAACGTGACCCGATTGCGCGCCGACCAGTTGAAGATCTTCAGTTTGGCAGTTTGCGCGTTTGGGTAGTAAAGAGGCCTTTGTGCACTGAGCCAAGACATCTTCTGCCATCGCACGGTAGGTTGTCCATTTTCCTCCCGTCACAGTAACGAGCTTGCTTTTGCTGATCAGCACGGTATGTTCGCGACTGATCTTCTTGGTATTTCCGCTGTCATCCTCAGGTGGTTTGACCAGAGGCCTCAAGCCGACCCAGATGCTCTTGATGTCTGCGCGTTGCGGGGCACGCTTAAGGTAACGGGCTGACTCGCGAAGAATGAACTCCAGCTCTTCCTTAAACGGGGTCGGTTCTCGACTTAAGTCCTGACGTGGCGTGTCCGTTGTCCCGATAATCACTTTGCCAAGCCATGGCACAGCGAACAACACGCGACCATCAGCCGTGTGCGGGACGATGAGTGCATGATCCCCTGGCAAAAACTCGCGATCGACAACAATATGTACACCCTGACTCGGTGCCACGATGTTCGAATGACGCGTGTTGCTTGCCTGCGCATCTAAATCACGTAGGGCATCGACCCACACGCCGGCGGCATTCACAACGCAGTTCGCTCGAATGCTATGTTCTTCATTCGTCTCAACATCGCGGATCACGAGACCAGAAACGCAGCCATCGGTATGGGTGAGCGCAACAGCTTCACAATAGTTAAGCAGGAGCGCGCCGTGTTGCGCGGCCGTACGTCCGAGTGCGATGGCGAGTCGGGCGTCATCAAACTGCCCATCCCAGTACTTAACAGAACCTTTTAGGTCGCGTGTATTTAAGTTGGGCAGGTCTTGCAATGTGTGTGCTTTACCCAGAAAGCGTGTGCGTCCAAGGCTGCGGCGTCCGGCTAGTGCATCATAAAGGATGAGACCTGCCCCATAAAAGGGTTGCTCCCAAAACTTGTAGCAAGGCATCACGAATGCAAGAGGTTGTGCCAGGTGCGGTGCGTTATGCAAGAGCGTTGTACGTTCGTGCAAGGCTTCGTATACCAGCGAGACATTACCCTGTGCGAGGTATCGCACTCCGCCATGCACAAGCTTGGTCGAGCGCGACGATGTGCCTTGAGCGAAATCAGTCGCTTCGATGACGACTACAGAATAGCCACGTGAGGCTGCATCCAACGCGAGTCCGAGGCCAGTTGCGCCACCACCAATGATCGCGAGATCGTAGGGCGCGTCTGTTGAAAGGCAAGAAAGCAGATTTGCCCGCGTCGCGTCAAGCGGTGTACTGCTCTGGCCGTTTTTTTTGGGAAGAGACTCGGGCTGGTGCATGTTGTAGTCTTTTTGTTGCAGGGATTACGTAGTTTAGTCCTGTGCCCAGCCTTTTGCCCTTTCCACCGCCTGATGCCATCGGGCCAGTTTCGCCTGACGTGCGCTTTCAGACACGCTCGGCTCAAAGCGTCGATCTATCAGCCATTGCGAGGCAATCTGCTCGGTGCTTGACCAGAATCCAATTGTGAGTCCGGCAAGGTAGGCTGCACCTAGCGCAGTGGTTTCTGTGATCGCTGGACGTACAACCGGGATGCCTAGAAAGTCGGCCTGTATTTGCATCAGCAAATTGTTTTTGCAGGCCCCGCCGTCGACACGCAATTCAGCAAGCGTAATGCCGGAGTCTTTTTGCATCGCAGCGAATACGTCAGCGACTTGTAGTGCAATAGCTTCGAGCGCCGCACGGGCGATATGTGCTTTGGTTGTGCCGCGCGTCATGCCAACCAGCGTGCCACGTGCGTGTCCGTCCCAGTGTGGTGCGCCAAGTCCCGTAAAGGCAGGTACGAGGTAGGTGTCTCCGACATCCGAGACGCTTTGCGCCAAACCCTCGACCTGTGCCGCCGAGTCGATGATATTTAGGCCGTCGCGCAGCCACTGAATGGTTGCACCACCCATAAAGACCGACGCTTCGAGACAATATGTTGCTTCTGGTGCAAGCTTGGGTTCGACTGCACGCTGCCAACCCACCGTGGTGAGCAACCGGTTTGCACTCGCAACAGGCGTGCTACCCGTATTCAACAGCATGAAACAGCCGGTGCCATAGGTGTTCTTTGCCATGCCAGGGGAGAAGCAGGCCTGACCAAAGGTGGCTGCTTGTTGATCACCAATGATGGCGGTAATTGGCATGGCGCGACCAAAAAGCGAGGGGTCCGTTTCGCCAAAGAGACCGCCGCTTGGACGCACGTCGGGTAGCAAGGCCCGCGGAATATTGAAGAGCTTTAGTAGCGCATCATCCCATTGCAGCGTGTGCAAGTTAAATAGTAAGGTGCGAGAGGCATTACTAGGGTCGGTGGCATGCACCTTACCCCCTGTCAGTTTCCAAAGGAGCCAGGTGTCGATCGTGCCAAAGGCTAAATCACCGCGCTCTGCTTGCGCGCGCGCCGGGTGTATGGTCAAGTAGCCAGGCTAATTTAGTGGCGGAAAAATAGGCATCCAGCACGAGTCCTGTTTTTTCCTGCAATAACGGTGTGTGGCCTTGTTTACGCATCGTGTCACACGTGTCGGCCGTGCGGCGATCCTGCCAAACGATTGCATTTGCAACGGGTTCGCCCGTCCGTCTATCCCACAAAACGGTGGTTTCGCGTTGATTTGTGATGGCGATACCGGCAACCTGGTTCACCAAGGCAGGGGTATCGCTCAACCCTAAAACCTGTTCCATTACCTCCCGTTGTGTCTGCCAGATTTCGTTGGCGTCGTGTTCGACCCAACCTGGCTGCGGAAATATCTGCCGAAACTCTTTCTGAGCGGTCTTGACGCTACGGCCTTGCCTATCGAATAGAATTGCCCTGGAACTGGTGGTGCCTTGGTCGAGCGCGAGGATGTATTGCATGATCGGGGACGCCTAAAACAAAAAATGGAACTGCCGGGCGAATACAGGGCAGACCCTAATTCAAACTTGGGTCGGCAAATGTTACAAACAGATGTCAAAAAGATAAATAAAGCTGTCATCTCGAACGGGTACAGTCAAGACGGTACCCTCAATTACCAAAGTCGACAACGCGTGGCTGAGCACGCCAATCAAGGAGATCGTATGAAACTGAAATTTGCCGCGGCGACAGCCGCAATAACGCTAGGCGCGCTGACCGCATTGCCCGCACAGGCGCAAACTGAGATTCAGTGGTGGCACGCCATGAGTGGCGCGCTTGGCGAGTGGATCAATGATCTCGCCAAGGATTTTAATGAAAGTCAGAAAAACTACAAAGTTGTTCCTGTGTTTAAGGGCACCTATGATGAGGCGATGACTGCTGCGGTTGCCGCTTTTCGTGCCGGTAATGCACCCCATATTCTCCAGGTCTTTGAAGTTGGCACCGCAACGATGATGGCCAGCAAGGGCGCGATCGTGCCCGTGGCTGACATCATGAGCAAGGCTGGCGTAAAGTTTGACCCTGCCGCGTACGTCCCAGCGGTTGCTGGCTATTACACGGCACCCAACGGCCAAATGCTCAGCTTCCCCTTCAACAGCTCAACGACGGTTCTCTGGTACAACAAAGACGCCTTCAAGGCCGCCGGGCTGGATCCTGAAAAACCACCAGTGACTTGGCCTGAGGTGATCGAGGCGGCCAAGAAGCTCAAGGCCTCCGGCCATAAGTGTCCTTACACAACGAGCTGGGTTAGTTGGACGCAGCTCGAAAGTTTTAGCGCTTGGCACAACACTGAGTTTGCCACGCAAGGTAATGGCATGAAGGGCATGGACGCGCGACTAAAGGTCAATGAACCCTTGCAGGTGCGCCATATTCAGAATTTGTCGGAGATGGCCAAAGACGGTTTGTTCGTATACAAAGGTCGTGCCAATGCAGCAGACCCAGTCTTTGTATCAGGTGAGTGCGCGATGACCACGGGCTCTTCGGCCTTATACGGTAACTTGAAGCGCAATGCGAAGTTTGCCTTTGGTACATCGACCTTGCCTTACTACGCTGATGTAAAAGGTGCGCCACAGAACACCGTGATTGGTGGTGCCAGTCTCTGGGTGATGGCAGGACGTAAGCCAGACGAATACAAGGGTGTCGCTCAGTTCTTTGACTTCCTATCTCGTCCAGAAGAGGCCGCCAAGAGCCACCAGCGGACCGGCTATCTGCCGCTTACGATTGCCTCGTTTGAGTTAACCGAAAAATCAGGTTTCTATAAGCAGAATCCTGGCACCGATGTGTCGGTCACGCAGATGATTCGCAAAACCACAGACAACTCACGAGGTATTCGTCTTGGTAATCATGTACAGATCCGTACCATTATTGACGAAGAACTTGAACAGGTCTGGGCTGGTAAAAAGGCTGCGAAAGACGCGTTGGACGCAATCGTGAAGCGTGGCAACGAGTTGCTTGAGCGTTTTGAGAAGGCCAACAGCCGCTAAAGTGAGCAGAAACAGCGCGACGGGTTTCGTAACAGGCCCGTCGCGTTTTTTTGTAGAAACTGATGGAAAAAAAAGTTCGCTTTAAATCTCGATGGTTGCCTTGGCTGCTCGTTGCACCCCAGATGGCGATCGTGTTGATTTTCTTCTTTTGGCCCGCGGGTCAGGCCTTGTATCAAAGTGTCCTCGAAGAGGATGCGTTTGGACTGTCTCGGCAATTCGTAGGCTGGCAGAACTTTTCCAGACTCTTTAACGATCCGCTGTATCTTGAGTCGTTTCAAACGACCGCTATTTTCTCGCTATTAGTGGCCGTAGTTGGCCTGAGTCTAGCTTTGCTGTTGGCTGTCATGGCGGACCGGGTGTTGCGCGCAGCCAATATTTATAAAACCCTCTTGATTTGGCCCTACGCCGTTGCCCCGGCGGTCGCTGGTGTCTTATGGGTATTTATTTTTGCCTCTCCGATGGGAGTCGTATCCTTCGCCTTACATTGGTTCGGTGTGGATTGGAATCACATGCTCGATGGTCGCGATGCGATGACCTTGATCGTTGTCGCCGCAGTATGGAAACAAATTTCTTATAACTTTTTATTTTTTCTCGCGGGACTGCAATCGATACCACGCTCTTTGATTGAGGCCGCTGCGATTGATGGGGCGACGCCCTGGTACCGCTTCCGCACGATTATCTTCCCGTTGCTGTCACCCACCACATTTTTCTTGTTAGTGATTAATGTGGTCTATGCTTTTTTTGATACCTTCGCCATTATTGATGCGACCACGCACGGTGGGCCCGGTAAGTCGACGGCAATTCTAGTTTACAAGGTTTACTACGACGGCTTTAAGGCGATGGATATGGGAAGTTCGGCTGCTCAATCGGTCATTTTGATGGCTATCGTAATTTGTCTAACAATTGTGCAGTTTCGATTTATTGAACGTAAGGTCCAATACGCATGAGCATGATTGAGCGTCGACCCGGCTTAACAGTTCTTTCGCATCTCGTGCTGATACTTGGGGTGTTGATCGTAGCGTTCCCTGTTTATGTCACGATTATTGCCTCCACACAAACCACTGCGCAGATTGTGCAGAATACGCCGATGTCACTATTGCCAGGTGATCATGCGTTTGAGACGTATCGTCTAGCGCTCTTCGGCGGCTCAACAGAGGCTGGGGGGCGCATTAATCCTGCTTGGCCCATGATGTGGGTGAGTCTGGTCACGGCGTTGTTAATTAGCTTTGGGAAGATTGCGATTTCGATTCTCTCGGCTTTCGCGATCGTCTATTTTCGCTTCCCTTTGCGCGGCCTGATTTTCTGGATGATTTTCATCACCCTCATGTTGCCTGTCGAGGTCCGCATCGGACCCACGTATGGCGTGGTGGCGAGTCTCGGGATGCTGAATTCTTACGCCGGTTTGACCATTCCTCTCATTGCGTCAGCGACGGCGACCTTCTTGTTTCGACAGTTCTTTCTGACCGTACCTGACGAGTTGGTCGAAGCGGCGCGCATGGATGGAGCGGGACCCATGCGGTTTTTTTGGGACATTCTCTTGCCCTTATCGCGGACCAGTATCGCCGCCTTATTTGTGATTCAGTTTATTTATGGCTGGAATCAGTACCTTTGGCCGCTGCTGGTGACGACAAAAGAAGATATGTATCCGGTGGTCCTTGGGATACGGCGCCTGATTTCTGGAGACGCCTACACCGAGTGGAATGTGGTGATGGCTACGGCAATGTTGGCAATGTTACCCCCAGCGCTTGTTGTGATCCTGATGCAAAAGTGGTTTGTGAAGGGTTTGGTGGATTCGGAAAAATAATGTCTATAAAAAGCGGATATTGAGATGGCTGCTATTTCATTTCAGAACGTCGTTAAGCGTTATGGCACGCCTAAAAGCTTTGTGCAGGTCATTCATAACCTTTCGGCGAACGTCGAGCACGGTGAGTTTGTCGTGATTGTTGGCCCATCTGGTTGTGGCAAATCGACCTTGCTGCGAATGGTTGCGGGGCTGGAGGAAATTACAGACGGCACGATTTCTATCAGCGACCGCGTCGTGAATAATCTTGAGCCCGCTGAGCGTGATATTGCGATGGTGTTTCAGAACTATGCGCTTTATCCGCATATGTCCGTCTTCGACAATATGGCCTATGGTTTGAAAATTGCGCGAGTACCTAAAGAAGAGATTCGTGCGCGCGTCGAGAAGGCCGCCGGAATTTTGGAGCTGATGCCTTATCTAGATCGCAAACCCCGGGCGCTGTCCGGAGGACAGCGTCAGCGCGTGGCGATGGGTCGGGCAATTGTGCGTCAACCACAAGTGTTTTTGTTTGATGAGCCCTTGTCTAACTTGGATGCCAAGTTGCGCGCACAAACTCGTCTTGAAATTCAAAAATTGCACAGAGAGTTGGGCATTACCTCGTTATTTGTCACGCACGATCAAGTTGAGGCCATGACCTTGGCGCAGCGCATGATTGTGATGAACGCTGGGGTGATGGAACAATTCGGCACGCCTGAAGAGGTGTACAGCAAGCCGGCGACAACGTTTGTTGCGAGCTTTATTGGGTCGCCCCCCATGAACTTACTGAAAAACGTTCCAGGTGTTGATGCAGGAACGATTTTGGGTGTTCGTCCCGAGCACCTGGACTTTGCAAACGACGGTTGGGAGGCGCAGGTAGTTGCTGTTGAACTCTTGGGTGCTGAACGCTTGGTGTATTGCCAACTTAATCAGGATGTGTTGATTGTGCGCATTCACGAAGACCAGGCTTGCCCCGCCGTTGGTGCCTCTGTGCGAATTAAGCCGCGCACTGATCGTACGCACCGTTTTGACGCATCTACGGGTAGGCGCTTGGCTTGATCGGCCAGCCCCGGATGTAGGCAATTACCCCAATAGAGCACTCGGCCTCAAGGTTGTTTGGTTTAATCAGGTATTCGGCGAGTTGTGCCTGTGATATCGTCTAGCGCAATCGAGAGCAAAACCGCGAGCAAACTGCCTTGCCAAGCGGTGTCAGGACGACAAGGTTTGCAGTATGAATACATCTGAATATTTACCCTTTGATCCCATGGTGGCGTCAAAGAAGAGGCTGCCCCGGGGGACAGTGGACTGTCACTTCCACGTGTTTGAAGACCCCCAAACCTATCCCTTCACCGCGAATCGCTCTTATACGCCGAGCCTTGCGCCCTGGGCCGCATTTGAGAAAATGAACGATACGATCGGTGCTGACCGTGCGGTCTTAGTGCATCCGTCCGTCTATGGTTACGATCACCGAACGCTTTACGACACCATGCAGGCGCATCCGGGCAGGTTGCGCGCGGTGGGCGTGCTAGCAGCCGATACCCCTGAAGCAGAAATTGAACGTCTGCACAAAGCGGGGACGCGTGGTGCACGGGTCAATATCCTGTTTGCCGGTGGAAATCAATTGAGCGACGCGGAGGCGCTGGCCGAGCGGATCAAGCCCTTCGGTTGGCACATTCAGTTTTTGGTGGATGTGAGTGCGCAGCCGGGCATCCCCTCTTGGGCAGCAAAGCTGGGTGTGCCCGTTGTGTTCGACCACTTTGGGCATCCCTCAACACCGGATGTGCGCAATGCGGGGTTCCAAAATATGTGCGCATTAGTAAAAGAGGGCACGGCATGGGTCAAGCTGTCTGGCGCATACCGGGTGGTGGAGGCTACAAACAAATGGGCAGCGATTCACCCCTTCGTGGATGCACTGTTGGCAACTCGCACGGATCGCTTGGTTTGGGGAACGGATTGGCCTCATCCAAACATTCCTACGCCTATGCCCAATGACGGCGATATCGCCGACGCCGTATTCGATTGGTTGTCCACAGAAGGCTTGCGTCAACAGATACTGGTGCGCAATCCTGAGGTGCTCTATGACTTTCCAACATTTATTGCTTAAGTTTTCACTTCATCACGTTAGTGCTTTATCGTTTTTATCTATTTAGGAGACTTCCCAATGAAACGACGCAACATGCTCGCGCTCTCGGCCTTGGTTTCGGCTGTATGCGCGTTTTCTATGCCTGCAATCTCGAGTGCTCAAACTGTTTTGAAAATGGGCTGGACGACGCCTGACAGTCCTACGGACCCTTACTCTGTTGGTGCTCGCGCATTCAAAGAAGCAGTTGAAAAACTGTCTAAGGGTTCTATTCAGGTCCAGATGTACCCAAATCGCCAGCTCGGTGAAGAAAAGCAAGTCATGGAAGGCGTGCGGTTCGGCACGGTGGATGTCGCGATCATCACGAATGCGGTGATTGCTCAGATTGAGCCGGCATTTCAAATTAATGACCTACCTTTCTTGTACTCCAACGAAGCGCAGGCTCAGAAAGCACTCGATGGAAAGCTGGGTGGTGAGTTGGCCGCTATGTTGGCTAAGAAGAACATTATTGTTCTTGGTTACATGGAAGGTGGCTTCCGTCAGATGATCAATAACAAAAAGCCTGTGACCGTGCCGGCTGATGTGAAAGGCGTTAAGTATCGCGTGATGCAGAACCCACTGTTCATTGACATGTTTACGTCACTGGGTGGCGCTGCCATCCCAATGGCTTGGGGTGAGACTTTTACAGCCGTGCAGCAGGGTACGATTGATGGCCTTGAGATCCCGATTGCTGTGATCGATAGCAGCAAGATGTATGAGGTCACCAAGTTCTTGTCGTTGACGAATCACACCTATTCGGCGATCGAGCTCATTATCTCGAAGCGTACGATGGATAAGCTCACGCCAGAGCAACGTGCAGCGGTGATCGAAGCTGGAAAAGTGGCGACTGCTGCTCAGCGTAAAGCCGCTGGTAGCGACGTCAAGGACTTGTTAACCGGCCTGCAAAAGAAGGGTATGACGGTTAATAGCGTAGGTGATGTGACTGCGTTCCGTCAGTCGGTACAACCCATTTACGAAAAAGCCCGCAAGACTGTTGGTGATTCGTTGATGAATCAAGCGCTCGACGCAGTGAAGTAATCTGGACTGACTCATGCGTCGCTTTTGTGATTTGGTAGAGAAGCTCCTCAAGTATGTAGCGGTCGTTGTTGTGCTGCTCATGCTTTTGGCGCTGGCGGCGCAGGTCTTCTTGCGTTATGTGTTTGGAATTCCTCTCTCCTGGAGCGAGGAATTAGCGCTTCTCGGCTTTGGCTGGGTAGTTGTCATTGCGACAGCTATCGGCGTGCGTCGCATGACGCATGCGCGAATGGATTTGTTGCTAAACGTCTTGCCTTCCTCTTTGCGGTGGGCGCTTGAGCGTTTGATTTCGTTGATGTTATGTGCGCTTGGCGTCTTCCTGGCAGTTTACGGCTGGCAGTATATGGTGGAGACTCGGGGCGCCACCTCTGCTGCCATTGGTTTTCCAATTGAGCTCCTTTATGCGCTTGCGCCTGCTTTTGGCGTGTTGCTTGCCTTGTTTTCATTTGAGCGTTTATTGCCGCATGCGGAGTCGTTAAATGAGTAGCACAGCTTGGTTATTGTCGGCTGGCTTTGGCGTGCTGATGCTGCTGGGTGTGCCGTTTGCATTTGGTATTGGTATTGTGGTGGCCGTCTCTTTAGTGGTTTCGGGTATTGAGCCCATGCTGATGCCTCAGAGTATGGTCGCAGGTACGCAATCTTTTTCGCTGCTTGCAATCCCATTTTTTATGCTTGCCGGTGAGTTGATGACTGCGGGCGGTTTGTCGGCAAGACTCGTCAAGGTTGCAGATGTGTTTGTGCGCCATCTCACGGGTGGTCTCGGACACGTCACTGTTGTCGCCGCGACAGTGTTTGCAGCGATTTCTGGGTCCGCACCCGCAACGACCGCTGCGATTGGCGCCATTATGATTCCGGCGATGGCTGCGCGAGGCTATGACAAGGGTTTTGCTACCGCGCTTGCAGTGAGTGCGGGAATTCTGGCTCCGCTGATTCCACCTTCGATTGCGTTTGTGATTTGGGGTGTGATTGCTGAGCAATCTATTTCGCGATTGTTTAGCGCGGGTATTGTTCCTGGCTTGATCATGGCCCTTGGACTGTCTGCAGTGTGTTGGATTTATGCTCGGCGCAACAAGATTCCCGTGCAAAGTCGGGCTTCTTTTGTTGAGATTCGCCAGGCGCTACGAGATGGGATTTGGGCTCTTCTTGCACCAGCGATCGTACTCGGAGGCATATACGGCGGCGTGTTTACTCCAACCGAGGCGGCGGTTGTTAGTTGTGTTTATGCGATTCTTGTCGGCATGTTTATTGAGAAGCGTCTAAAAATTGCCGATATCGGTCCAATCGTTTGGCGTTCACTCAAAATTACCTCGATCGTGATGGCGATCATTATGTTTTCGACCGGCTTCGGAATTCTTGTGGCCCAAGAGCAACTTGCGCCGAAGCTCGCTGCGTGGCTCACTGCAAACATTCAAGAAAAATGGCTCATGCTGCTGGTCCTGAATATTGCATTTTTCTTGCTTGCTGCAGTCATGGACGAGATCGCGATCATGGTGGTGTTGGGGCCGCTGCTAATCGCGATCGCCAACAGCTTTCAGATTGATCCGATTCACTTCGGTACGATTATTGTCACGAACGTTGCGATTGGTATGGCAGCGCCACCAATTGGTTATTGTTTGTTTGTAGGCATGGCCATTAGCGGACTCAAGCTTAGCGATGTGGCGAGCAAGATCTGGCCGTTTGTTGGCATCATGCTAGTGGTGCTGATGTTGGTGACTTATGTACCAGGTTTCTCGCTGGCATTTCAGTAGATAAACTTGCCGCATTAGCTGGCGGCAAGTTTAATTATTTGAACTTGGCATCTAGCGGATCTGCGATGCCAACTTCACTAAAACCCTTAGCGCGCAGCAGGCATGAGTCGCATTGCTTGCAAGGTGCGCCGGTTGGGCCTGGGTCGTAACAGCTGGTGGTTTCTGCGAAATCAACGCCGAGCTCCATGCCTTTGCGAATGATGTCCGCTTTGGTCATTTTCACGAGTGGTGCGCGAATCTTGAGGCGCTGGTGGCCCTCTACACCTGCTTGGGTGGCGAGATTTCCAAGATGTTCAAATGCGGCAATGTATTCGGGACGGCAGTCTGGGTAGCCACTGTAATCCATCGCATTGACGCCCACGAAGATGTCTTGGGCGCCTAGCACTTCCGCCCAGCCTAACGCGAAGCTCAAAAAGATCGTGTTGCGCGCAGGTACATAGGTGATCGGTATGCCAGTGGAAATGTCTTCGACGCTATGCCCTTTGGGGACGGGTATATCTGCCGTCAGTGCCGAGCCACCAAAGCTGCGCAGGTCGATGTCTAGGATCACATGACGAGTCACGCTGCGCAGCTTTGCAAAGGAAGCTGCTTTTTCGAGTTCAATGGAATGACGCTGTCCGTAGCGAAAGCTCAGAGCGTAGACTTCAAAGCCCTCGCTCTGGGCAATTGCTAGTGATGTTGTTGAATCTAAGCCGCCGCTCAGTAAGCACACAGCCCTTTTTGACATACGAAGCTCGCCGCTTATTTTGAGGTGGGCATCACGAACTCGGCGCCTTTGCCAATCGTTTCTGGCCAGCGCTGCATGATCGATTTTTGTTTGGTGTAGAAGCGCACGCCTTCTTCGCCGTACGCATGCATGTCCCCGAACAAGCTCTTCTTCCAGCCACCAAAGCCGTGCCATGCCATAGGGACAGGAATAGGCACGTTAATGCCCACCATGCCTACTTGGATGCGACGGCCGA
This sequence comes from Zwartia hollandica, assembly GCF_019923725.1. GTDB lineage: Bacteria > Pseudomonadota > Gammaproteobacteria > Burkholderiales > Burkholderiaceae_B > Zwartia > Zwartia hollandica. The sequence continues at coordinate 496,476 of NZ_JAHXRI010000010.1, read as the reverse complement.
ACTCACGTGCGACGTTGCCGTCGCGCGTGTAGCAGGACACACCATTGCCAAACTCATGCGCGTTGATGAGTTCGACCGCTTGTGCGAAGTCTTTGACACGCACGCAAGACAGCACGGGTCCAAAAATCTCTTCTTTGTAGATGCGCATCTCGGGGGTGACGTGATCAAACAGCGAACCCCCGGTAAAAAAGCCCTGCTCATGGCCAGGCACTTTGATCCCGCGACCGTCGACGACGAGCTTGGCACCTTCCTTCACGCCGATATCGATATAACCCTCGATCCGTTCGAGTGCTTGACGCGTCACAATTGGGCCCATTTCAGCGTCGAGTTCAAGACCATTCTTAATTTTTAAGGTTTTGGCACGCTCAGCTAGCAAAGGCACGATCTTGTCTGCCACATCTCCCACCAACACGGCTACCGAGATCGCCATGCAACGTTCGCCTGCCGAGCCATAGGCCGCGCCGATCAGTCCGTCCACAGCCTGTTCGATATCTGCATCGGGCATCACAACCATATGGTTTTTGGCGCCACCGAGTGCTTGCACGCGCTTGCCAAGGTCTGCTCCGCGCTGATAAATGTATTGGGCAATTGGTGTCGAGCCGACAAAACTAATGGCCTTGACGTCTGGGTGTTCGAGTAAGCCGTCTACCGCAACTTTGTCGCCTTGCACGACGTTGAACACGCCATCAGGCAAGCCAGCTTCTTTTAGAAGTTGTGCCATGAAAATCGCTGCCGAAGGGTCGCGTTCGCTGGGTTTCAAAATAAAGCAGTTGCCGGCTGCAATCGCGACAGGGAACATCCAGCAGGGGACCATGCAAGGAAAGTTAAAGGGCGTGATGCCCGCCACCACACCTAGCGGTTGACGTAAGGTCCAGTTGTCGATCCCGGTAGATACTTGATCAGTAAAGTCGCCTTTGAGTAGTTGAGGGATGCCGCAGGCGAACTCCACAATATCAATGCCGCGCATGACTTCACCCTGGGCATCTGTGAAGACTTTGCCGTGCTCCTGCGTAATGATCGAAGCCAGTTCGTCCTTGCGTGCGTTAAGCAACGCTAAAAAGTTATTCATGATCCGCGAGCGACGCAGAGGCGGTGTGTCAGCCCAGGCCGCGAAGGCGCTCTTGGCACTGGCAACGGCGGCGGCAACTGTTTCGGTCGAGGCAAGTTCCACTTTGCGCGAAGCTTCGCCCGTTGCGGGGTTAAAGACGTCCTGATTGCGCGCGCCTGCAACGGCGACAGACTTGCCTTGAATCCAGTGTGAGGCGAGAGCGGGAATGGCGGGCATCGGAGGCTGCTTGGACATGCTGAATCCTTTAGTGGAATAGGCGAACAGATCTGACATTGTAAGATGCCCGAGAAGTCTTGGCTCAGGAAAGAGCCTCAGAATTGTTCGTTGACCTCGATCTTGGTTAAACTTTGCCTTTCCTTCGGAGCGATCCCCTATCATGAGTCTGCCCCTGTCTGGCAAAGTTGCCTTAGTCACCGGAGCCGCGCGCGGCATTGGGCGCGCCTGCGCGCTCAAGCTGGCATCGGCCGGTTGTGACATCATCGCCAATTATTACAACAGCTCGGATGAAGCCGAGGCGGTCTGCGCAGAGGTTCGCGCAATGGGTCGTCGGGCAATTGCTGTGCAAGCCAGTGTGGGCGTGCCTGATAGCGTGACTGAGATGTTTGAGATCATCACTAAAGAATTCGGTCGTCTAGATATCGTCATTAGCAATGCGGCCTCAGGCGTGTTGAAACCAGCGATGGACATGACGCTCAAACATTTCCGTTGGTGCCTTGAAACCAACGCGTTTGCAGTTAACTTGCTTGCGCAGCATGCGGCCCCGCTGATGAAGGACGGGGGGCGCATCATAGCCATGTCGAGTTTGGGTGCTCAGCGAGCGATGCCACATTATGGGTTTATTGGTGCATCGAAAGCCGCGCTAGAGTCCTTGGTACGCACACTTGCCCAAGAGTTAGGGCCGCGTGGCATTCGCGTGAACACTGTCTCCGCGGGTGTTGTAGATACTGATGCCTTGAGCCATTTTCCGAATCGAGAGCAGGTCTTGTCGGAGTTTGCGGCACGCACGCCGGCCGGACCCAGCTTGTTGCCCACGAACGTTGCCGATGCGGTGTATCTGTTGTGCTTGCCTGAGGCTGCTTGGGTTAATGGCCACACCCTTGTGGTGGATGGCGGCTTTGCGATTTCGGGTTGATCACGATGGCATTTGAATCAGGACTTTCTGGCAAGGTTGCAATCGTTACAGGCGGCTCGCGTGGCATTGGTCGCGCAATTGTCGAGCTATTGGCAGGTCAGGGCGCCAATGTGACGTTCTTTTATCGGGGTAATGAAGCGGCCGCCAACGAGGTCGTCGCGGGTGTGCAGGCAGCCGGTGGTCAAGCTACCGCAATGCAGGTGGATGTGAGCGACTCAGCCGCTTGCGCGGCTGCGGTTGAGGCGGTAGCCGAGCGTTGCGAACGCATCGATATCCTCGTCAATAATGCTGGCGTCGTGCGCGATAACTTAATGGCAGCGATGGAAGACGACGAAATTTCGGATGTGCTCAACACCAACGTTGGTGGTGTTTTCAACGTGACCCGGCCCGTCATTCCGTACATGATGTCCCAGCGGGCTGGTCGTATTGTCAATTTATCGTCGGTTGCTGGCAACAAGGCGGGGAGAGGGCAGGCCAATTACGCGGCGAGTAAAGGAGCCGTGGATGCCTTGACGCGTGCGTTAGCGGTCGAGCTGGCCCCTCGCAAAATCTTGGTCAACGCCGTGGCGCCCGGGGTGATTGAAACGGAGATGTCTCAGCAAGTGCGCGATTTGGCTGAGGATGAGGTCAAGCGTAATATCTTGCTCAAGCGCTATGGCCAGGCACAAGAGGTGGCAAATGCGGTCGGATTCTTGGTGTCAGATCTCGCCAGTTATGTGACGGGACAGGTCCTCTATGTGGATGGCGGCTTTAAAATGGGCTAGTCGCCCGGTTTTTACCCTCGGTTAGGCCTTTTTCAGGGCGGGATTTCCCTGATACTTGGGTTAAAATGACGCGCGCTGACACATATTTGGAGTAAATCATGGCTGAAGCAGTCATCTCGAAAGAAGAAATCATGGCGGTTTTCCCAACCGTCCAAAAAACGATGGCCGATGCATTAGGCTGCGATGTTGATGACATCAAACTCGATGTATCCCTGATCGAGGGCCTGGATGCTGAATCGATCGATTTTCTCGATATGGTGTTTCGCCTCGAGCGCGCCTTCAAAATCAAGGTGCCACGCGGCAAGATTATTGAAGATGTTCGCGGTGATATGGCTGTCGCCGATTTTGAGCAAAACGGCATCCTGACCGAAAAAGGTTTGGCTCGTTTGCGCGAATACCTGTCTGAAATCGACGCTTCGCGTTTCAAAACTCCCATGCGTGTCGATCACATCGCGCGTTTGTACACACCGGAAACCTTCTGCAAGCTCGTGATCCGCGCTCAGCGTGCATCACAAGCCGCTGGCTGATGGTTCTCGGCAGGGCGAGTGCCGCCAAGGCCTCGCCAACCGGTCGCTTCGCCGCTTTTTCGTTCGTCGACCGTATTACCAGTATTGAAGGGGTCACTCGCGTGAGCGGCCTCTATACGATCCCAAGCACTGTTTCGCACTTCCCCGTCAGTTTGGTGGCCGAGGCCATTGGACAACTTGCTGCTTGGGTCGGTATGTCTGCAGTTGGATTCACGCATCGTCCCGTTGCGGCTTTGGCGGGCGATACGCGCATGCACCGTCTCCCCAAGCCGGGTGAAACGCTTGAGCTGATCGTTGATATTGAGTCCTGCGATGCAGAGGCTATTCAATACAAGGGACGTGCGCTTGTTGGCGGGCAGTTGGTGCTTGAGTTGCAAGATACCCTCGGATCGATGCTCGACATTCATGAGTTTGATGCCCCAGAAGCACTTGCTGCAGATTTTGAGGTGCTTAAAAACGTCGGACGAGCGCCAGGCGCTTTCGGTGGTGTGCCGCAGCCGGCCTTAACGGATATCCCCAGTGACCGCTCGGATCGGCTCGAGGCGACGCTCGCCGTGCCTGAGCATGCACCGTTTTTTGAAGATCATTTCCCCTCACGCCCCGTGTACCCCGCCACGCTGTTGCTCTATGCGCAACAGCAACTGGCGCAGCGACTTGCCCAGGCGCTGGCTGGCTGTCCGGTGCGTGTGTGTCGTATTACAAACGTGAAGGTGCGCGCATTTACCGCGCCAGGTGCTTCGCTTGTGTTGTCCGCCGAAGCGGCGACTCCGAGCGAAGGTGACTTAGAACCTATTTTGATTAAAGTTGGTGCGTCAGCAAACGGCCGCACAATAGCTGGCGCCAAAATGTTTTTTGCTCCAGATTCCGGAGAATCCGCATGACCGCAAGACGTCGCGTAGCGATAACAGGTATTGGGCTCGTTACGCCCGCAGGACTCGATGTGGCATCCACTTGGGCGCGCGTAAAGGCTGCCAAAGGTTGTGGAGGCCCCATTACACTTTTTGACGCTTCTGGATTTTCTACGCGTATCGCAGCTGAGGTGAAAGGCTTTGACAGCTTGCCACCGATCGATGACCGTAAGCTCCTTAAGTATGCGAGCCGCGCCCATCGTTTCGCATTAGCGGCGGCAGATCAAGCGATTGCAGATGCAGGGATTCGACCCACACAACAAGACGCAGCGCGCTGGGGCTGTGTAGTCGGTGCAGGCATGATGACGATTGCGCACCCGGAGATTGCCGCGATTCAAAAAGCGGCCGCCCCTGATGGCGACTTCCAGGCGAACGGTATTTTGGAAGAGCCTGTCGCGAACGATGTTATGGCCTTTAGCCGCAGCTTGTCGACCGCAGGTATTTCTTTGTTGTTACGACGTTTTGGCATACGTGGCTATGCATCGAGTGTGCACACCGCCTGTGCCTCTGGCGGGCAAGCGGTTGGTACCGCGCTGCGACTCATTCGCCGTGGCGTCGCGGATCGTGTGCTGACGGGCGGGTTTGATTCAATGATCTCGCCAGTCGGTCTGTCAGGTTTCTGTTTGTTGTCGGCAGTTTCGCCCGACAACGATAACCCTGAGCGTGCGAGCCGTCCCTTTGATCTGACCCGTAATGGATTTTTACTCGGAGAAGGGGCGGGTTTCTTGGTTCTGGAAGAGTGGAATAGTGCAGTTCAACGCGGCGCAACTATCTATGCCGAACTCGCGGGTGACGGTAATTCTCTGTCCTCGTACCGGATTACGGATTCGCATCCGTCTGGCGATGGTCCAATTCAGGCGATGCGCCGTGCGATTGCCGATGCAGGCGCCGAGCAAACGGATATCGATTACTTGAATGCGCATGGCACCTCAACACCAATGAATGATCGAAGCGAGTGTGCGGCCGTCAATGTTGTGTTTGAAGGCCGTGCAAAAGAAGTTGGCGTCAGCTCAACGAAGAGCGTGATGGGTCACTTGATTGCTGCAGCGGGTGCAGTCGAGGCAGGGATTTGTGCGCTGGCAATTCGCGATGGTTTGATGCCGCCTAACGCCAATTTGCAACAGCTCGACCCTGACTGCGATGTGAATATTGTGCGTGATGCGCCGCGCCCTGCGCGAATTGGGATGGCGCTCTCGAATTCTCTTGGATTTGGCGGCAGTAACAGCTGTCTGGCTTTCCGCAATCCCGAAGAAACCGCAGCGTTAATTGCTGCAGGACGGTAATTGAAATGAGTCGAATCGTTATCACCGGAAATAGTGCGATTTGTGCCGCCGGTTTGGATCCCGCCGCCATTGTTGACACCCTGAGCGCGGGCCGTTCGATGGTCGCACCCATTGTGGGTTGGGATACTGAAAAGTGGCCAAATAGCCAAGCAGCTGAAGTGCCTGACTACAACGGCGGAAAACTTTTAGGGGATCGCAAGTTGCTTAAGCTTGTGCGTCGCTCTGATGTTTTCGGTATTTACGCGGGCACGCAAGCGATCGAACAGGCTGGGTTACCTGCATATACGGGAACGCTTGATGAGGCGGCCGCTGCCAAGTACGCGGACCAGACGGGCTGTTATGTTGGCTCAGGTGGTGGTGCGTTCGAGGTGAACTATGATTTTTTTCCTCTGATGGCAGAAAGCGGAGATAGTCTCGCCACCTTTGGTAAAGAGTTGTCCAACACCGTTAATCCAATGTGGTTGTTGCGTTCCTTGCCGAACAATGTGCTGTGTCATGTCAGTATTCGCAATCAGTTGAAAGGCCCCAACGGCTGTATTACGAATCACACCACCAGCGGTATTCTTTCCGTCATTGAAAGTGCCTGGGCATTGCGCGAAGGCGATGCGCAGCGTGTTGTGGCAATCGCACATGACGCACCGATTGAGCCCCAGACGTTGCTTTACCTGGATCAAGTTGGTTTAGTTTCCAAAGATGTGTTGCGTCCATTCGACTCACGACATGATGGGTGTGTGTTGGGTGAGGGTGCTGCGGCGCTGTTGCTTGAAACCGAAGCGAGTGCCAAGCAGCGAGGCGCCACGATCCTAGGCGAATACCTTGGGGGCGGCGATGCCTCTGAAGGAGAGGGAATTTTCTGTATTCGCGATGATGGCGACGGCTTAAGCCGCGCGATAGAGCTTGCGTTGACGGATGCTGCGCTCAAGCCGTCTGATGTGGGAATGATAGTTGCGCATGGCAATGGTACCGAACAATCCGACGCATCTGAAACGGCAGCGTTGTTGCGCATTTTTGGTAAAGATATGCCGCCCGTGACAGCAAACAAGTGGTCGATTGGGCACCTGTTCGCTTCATCCGGTCTCGTCGATATTGCCATCGGTCTTGAGGCTGCAAGGCGAGGTGTTGTGCCGGGCGTTGCCAACTTGGAACAATTGGCTGCTTCGTGCGCTGGGCTAAACATCACCAAACAGAATCGTGAAACGCGTAGTGATGTCGTGCTGGTACTTTGCCGTGGCTTTGCGGGCACGAATGCCGCAGTATTGCTGCGTGCGATACGTTAAAGCCGGCGTCCGTAGTGTCTGAGCAACCTCTCCCGGATGGCTGCGCGGTCGACACTGTCGAAATTGAGCGTATCGTGCGCCTCATTGAGGCCATGCCTGGTGAGCTTCACAAGCTATTCTCCGCCACCGAGATCGCCGACGCAGGCGATGGTCCAGGTCGCGCGGCAAGCTTAGCAGCCAGATTTGCTGCAAAAGAGGCTTGCCTGAAGCTGTTCTCAGCTGAGACTGCGCTCAATACCATTACGGCGATGGATTTTTCTGTGTGGCGTGACGAGTACGGTGCACCGCATATCGAAGTGACCCCGGTCGCAGAAGTTGTTCTTGGTAGGTACCTTGTCGCTGAAATAAAAATATCGTTGACTCATTCAGAAACAACTGCAACGGCGGTTGCGCTGAGGGTACCCAAAGTCATTGCACCCTCTTGGGCTGGGAAATTTATTTATCGCTGGTTGCCATACCGTCGGCGTGTCATTCTCGAGAATCTAGGGCGTGTCTATGGTGGCAAAGTTGATCCCATACAAATAGAGCGTCTCGCGCAAGCACACTACGGACATCTTTGGTCGTTACTGACCGAGCTTGTGAAATTCCGCTTTCTATCGGCTGAGCAAAAGAAGAGCATGGTCCGTGTTCTTGGTGTACCAGGCATGATTAATGCCTTTGAGGCTGGGAAAGGCCTCTTGATCTTGACCGGACATTTTGGGAATTTTGAAGTCTCCACGGTCGCGGGTATTGAGCACTTCCCGCAGGTTAAGGGACGCATTCATTTTTTACGCCGCCCGATCAAGCCACGCTGGTTAAGCGACATGCTCACACGTCGCTTCAATGAGGCAGGTTTTGGTGTGGTGGGCCGTCGTGGATCTCTGGAGGAAATTGTCCAGACGATTGAAGGCGGGGATGCGGTGGTATTTCCCTTTGATCAGTATGCAAGACGTCCAGAGGGTATTCCGGTAGAGTTTTTTGGCCATACCGCGGGAACCTATAAAAGCATGGCAGTTATCGCCCTTGCAACGGGTGCGCCGGTGATCCCAGCGTGTTCGTGGCGCGAGCCGGACGGCACGCACGTCCTAGAGTTTCTGCCTGCGCTTACGGCGATTAATGAGGAGGACGTTGGTGCGGAAATTCAACGCAACACAAGAGCGTATAACCAAGCTCTGGAATTGTTAATCGTTCGGCATCCTGAGCAATGGTGGTGGGTGCATCGTCGCTGGAAGGTCCAGGCACCTCGTAAAAAGCGCTGAAAAAAAGCCTCGCATGCGAGGCTTTTTTGTTTGACGCCTAACAGCACTTCGGTGTTGCCTTATTGCTGCTTGTTTGCTTCGTGCTTGTCGTAAAGGTATCCACCCAAGGCGCCAACTGCAGCGCCGCCGATGAGGCCCCAGACAGGGTTGCCGTCAGCGAGCAGCGCAATCCCTGTACCTGCTGCGGCACCGATTGCGCCACCGGACAGAGTGCGCTGTTGTGTGGTGTTCATACCCGAGCAGCCTGTCAGCACTAAGGCTGCGCATACTGGCAAAGCGAGGAGAGTTTTCTTCATAATGAGTATTCCAAAGCGTTAAGTGACGGCCTAAGCAGTGCGTGAGCCAAGAGGCTTAGCCGCGTTTGCAAGGATACGTTTCGCCGAGGTATCGCAAAATGGTGTCTGCCGCTGACATTTGATTGAAGCGCGCGTTCGCTGCCGTCCACTTTACAAAACCGTCAATGTATTGCTGTCGAGTATTGCCTTTCGGTTCGAGACAAACAAAGTTCGGTGCGTTTTTAGGATGGCGGCTCACGATATAGGTCTCGTAGACACCCTGTCCAAAACCATGGCAGAAGTTTTGAGCTGCGATATCGCTCTTGTTATTGCAATAGGCGACATACTGCTCTGTGGTGGTCGATGCCTTGGGGGCTGGTTGAGCCATCGCTGGCGCGAAGCCAGCGATTCCCAAACAAAGACCAAGCACTTTTAGGGACTTGTTCAATATGTTCTCCGATGAATTAGGCTTTCTTGACCCAAGCATTACACCAGCCTGGACCTGCGACCAATTTGCCTGGGAAGATTGCACAGGTACCTGCATCGGCTGACTTGGCGACATACAGTTGGCAGTTTGTGCAAACTTGACCAGCCGCATATTTTGGAAACTTGGTTTTGTCGACTGCGGCTGCATCAGCCTTGTAGCCTAGGCCAGCAGCGGCCGGCTCTGCTTCGCCAAGCATGGCTTGAGCTTGAGCTTGCGCGCTCAAACCGAGGCCAGCCAAACTGGCCGACGAGTAAATAATGAACTGGCGACGTGAAGGTTTCATTGTCTTTGTCCTAGAAGAGTAGAAAACTGCACCCTGAGCGATGCAGATAAGTGGATTTTAGTCAGTCTGCATGTTTTTTGTCGAAAGCCCACACTTCCTCAAATCCCATGAGTTTAGTGAGATCGGTGAAGTCATACAGATCAGTTTTTCCGCCCACAGATGAACCCGTGCTTTTGAAGTGCTGATACACCTGAGTCATTGCCTGAACACCAGCTAGCAAGGCGGTAACGGGGAAAATGGCGAGCTTGAAGTTCAGCGCCTCGAGTTCGGCCTTGCTCAGCACTGGCGTACGGCCCTTTTCGACCATATTGGCGAGCAAGGGTTGATGAAAAGTACGTCCAATTGTTCGCATTTCTTCTTCTGATTCTGGGGACTCGACAAACAAAATGTCTGCACCGGCTTTTGCGTAAGCCTCAGCTCTTCTCAAGGCCTCGTCGAGCCCGAGTGTTGTACGGGCATCGGTGCGCGCAATGATTAGAAAGTCTTTCGATTGACGGGATTCAGCCGCAACGCGGATTTTTTTCACCATGTCTTCCATTGGAATCACACGACGCCCTGGAGTGTGACCACATTTTTTTGGAAACTCTTGGTCCTCTAGTTGAATCGCGGAGGCGCCCGCTAACTCGTAGCCTTGAACAGTATGGCGTACATTCAATAGCCCGCCATAGCCTGTGTCTCCGTCTGCCACGAGAGGCGTACGCGCCATTTTTGCCATTGAGCCGACGCGTCCCACCATGTCGCTATAAGTTGCCAAGCCTGCATCTGGTAGGCCCATATGCGAGGCGACCGCACCGAAGCCAGTCATGTATAACGCCTCAAAGCCGAAACTGTCCGCCAGACGCAGGGACACCATGTCGTAGACACCAGGTGCTGTCACCAGGCCAGGTTGTTTGAGTCGTGCGTGTAGTTGAGCGGGTTTATTGTTTGACATAATTAAGAGTCTCGTAGGTTTTGTTTTTGATAATCTTTAGGAAACTGCAATGATCTAATCGTAGCAGGAAGCCTATGGCGTGTGGGGGCTTGGGCAACGATCGTAACGACGGCAATTTGGGGCCGCTTGACCGGTTGGGCTCAGTTCCTTACATTGTGGGGATAATCTCCCCAAAATTTCAAAGACACACCATGACGCAGATCACTGAAACTATCCAGGAACTCAATCGTAAGATCGCCCGTGGCGAAACAACACGGGAGGCGCTTGTTACGCGTGCGCTCGAGGGTGCTTCGCACGCGAGTGCGAAGAGCGTATTTACCAAGCTTTATCCAGAGGCGGCTTTGGCCGCAGCGCGTTATGCCGACGCGGCTCAGGCTGCTGGGGTAGAGCAATCTGCATTAGCCGGACTACCTGTCTCGATCAAGGATCTGTATGGCGTGGCGGGCGAGACAACGATGGCCGGTTCAGTGGTGTGTAAGGGGGAGCCTCCCCAGACCCACGATGCCCCAGTTGTTGCACGTTTACGGACCTCGGGCTCGGCCATTATTGGCAAAACGAATATGACCGAGTTCGCGTTCTCCGGGATCGGAATCAACCCGCACTATGGCACACCCGTCAATCCGACAGATCCCAAGGTTGCTCGGATTCCCGGCGGTTCATCCTCCGGGGCCGGTGTTTCAGTTGCGCTCGGTTTGGCCGTGGCGGGGTTGGGGTCGGATACGGGAGGCTCTATTCGAATTCCGGCTGCGCTATGTGGTTTGGTTGGATTTAAATCCACGCAAAGTCGGGTGCCTCTTGATGGTGCGTTAGAGCTATCGCGCTCCTTAGACACGGTTTGTGCCATGACACGCAGCGTGCAAGACTGCATCACGGTCGATGCAGTCTTGTCGGGTCAGCCCTTGGTGGTGCGCCCACGCTCGGTGGGTAGCTTGCGTTTGGCAGTGCCGCAGACCTTCGTGCTGGATGGGCTTGACGCGACGGTCGCTCAAGCGTTTGATCGAAGCCTTTCTGCCCTGTCTGCGGCTGGGGCTGAAATCGTTGAAATTCCCCTGGCTGAATTTGCCGAGATATCGAAAGTGAATGCCCCTGGAGGTCTTTCCCCGATCGAGGCCTATGCCGTGCATCATGAGCGTCTGGCGCGTGCCAAAGACGCCTTTGATCCTCGCGTCGCAGCGCGGGTCTCACTGGGCTCGACAATTACAGCGCAGCAATATATCGCCTTGTTGGATAAGCGCCGCGCTTGGATCGCAAGCGTAGAGCGTGCAATCCGAGGTTTTGACGCGGTGTTGTGCCCTACCGTGCCGACCGTTGCCCCAGAGATTGCCCGCTTAGTTGCCTCTGACGAGGAGTTCTTTAAAGCAAACGGGCAGATGTTGCGCAATACCTTCACAATCAACTTGCTGGATGGCTGCTCTTATAGTCTGCCTTGTCATCGACAGGGTGAGCTGCCGGTTGGTTTGATGGTGTCTTCAATTCGCGACGACGACGCAAACTTATCGTCAGTTGCGCTAGCGATTGAGTCGATTCTGCAGAACTAAACAGATTGAAAGAGTTTGTAACCAATCGAAACAAATTTCAGTAGCCTGACCCCTTAACAGCATCAACTGATGGGCATAACGTATGCCCATTGTCACTGCTAACGGAGTTCAGCTATGCGTATCACACGGTTCTTATCGTTGGGTGCTCTGTTTATTTGTACGGGTTGCGTTGCGTACGGGCCAGGCGTGGACGCGTATGGTTACAGCTCTGGGTATGGTTATGGATATCGCTATAGGCCCGCCCCCTTGTACATTGCCCCTGCGCCTGTGTATGTGCCCCCGCCCTATGTTCGGCCCGCCCCGCGTGTGATAGTGCCTATTTTTGTGGCGCCGCCAGTCGGTCGTGTACCTTACTATCGCCCCCATCGCCATTATCCACACCGACATGGTCGACCGCACTGAGCACTGCCGCGGGCAAACCTGTACATTACGGGATAGAACGATTGCTCGGAGGTGTAATGAAAGTCCCGCAACGGCTCAGGCCGCTGGTTGAAGAAGGTCTGGTTGATGATGTGCTAAGCCAGTTGATGAGCGGCAAAGAGGCGACTGTTTTTGTGGTGCGCTGTGGCGATGAGGTACGTTGCGCCAAGGTTTATAAGGATGCTAAACAGCGCAGTTTCAAGAATGCAGTTTCGTATACAGAGGGTCGCAAAGTAAAAAATAGTCGCCAAGCGAGGGCCATGGAAAAAGGCACGCGCTATGGTAAACAGATGCAAGAAGAGCTCTGGCAAAACGCCGAAGTTGACGCCTTGTTCAAGTTGGCTGCAGCCGGTGTTCGTGTTCCCAAGCCCTACATCTGCACGGACGGCGTACTGCTGATGGAGTTGGTCACTGATGCAGAGGGTGACGTCGCGCCTCGGCTCAACGATGTGGAACTGTCGCCAGAACGCGCCAGAGAGTGCCACCAGTTTTTGCTGAACCAAGTGGTTCGTATGCTGTGCGCCGGCGTGATCCATGGTGACCTATCGGAGTACAACATTCTGATGGCAGAGGACGGCCCGGTCATTATTGACTTACCGCAAGCAATCGATGCTGCGGCAAACAATGAGGCTCAGGTTCATTTGCAGCGCGATGTGCAGAACCTTGCGACTTATTTCGGGCAATTTGCTCCTGAACTGCTGACAACACAATACGGTAAGGAGATCTGGCAACACTATGTTGCGGGGACCCTCACAACCGAGACTCCTTTGACGGGCCAGGCACGGATTGATAACACTCCTGTGGATATGGCTGGCCTGATGCAGGAAATCGAGGCAACCCGTCGCGAACAAGAGGCGCGTTTGCGTCGTATGCAAGGCATTTCCGAGCCGGGACGGGACAACTAATCCTTTTTTTTCCCATGGCTATAATCAAAGGAACATAGGTCCCATATTCTGGTTTAGATCATGACTGCACACACACCACTGATTTTTAAGTCCACTCGCTCAACGCACGGGCGTTCTAAGACTGAGCGAGATGCGATTCTTGCCGATCCTGGATTCGGTAAGTACTTCAGCGATCACATGGTTTCCATTGATTGGACCGTTGAAAAGGGCTGGCACGATGCACAAGTCAAGCCCTATGGACCCTTGCTGCTTGATCCTGCATCGTCTGTTCTGCATTACGCGCAGGAGATTTTCGAGGGCTTGAAAGCCTATCGCCATGCTGATGGTTCGATCTGGACCTTCCGCCCACAGGCCAACGCTGAACGTATGCAGCGTTCCGCGCATCGGCTGGCTTTGCCAGGGTTGCCGACAGACGCCTTCATTGAGTCTCTGAAACAATTGGTTTCCATGGATGCCGACTGGGTACCTTCGGCCCCCGACACCTGTATGTATCTGCGTCCATTTACCATTGCCAATGAGAGTTTTCTGGGTGTGCGCTCAGCGCACAAAGCAACCTATTTTGTGATCGCGAGTCCCGTGGGGCCTTATTTTTCAAAAGGCGTTGCTCCAGTATCGATCTGGTTATCCGAGGATTTCACCCGCGCGGCTGTGGGTGGAACAGGCGCTGCAAAATGTGGCGGCAACTATGCTGCCTCGCTATTGCCCCAGCAGGAAGCCTATAAAAACGGTTGCTCGCAGGTGCTCTTCCTTGATCCGCAAGAGGGTAAGTACCTCGAAGAGCTGGGCGGGATGAATGTATTTCTCGTCAAAAAAGATGGCACATTAATTACCCCTGAGCTGTCAGGCAGTATCCTTGAGGGTGTGACGCGCCTGAGTATTCTGCAGTTGGCCAGAGATCGTGGGCTGAAGGTTGAAGAGCGGAAAATCTCGATTGATGAATGGCGTAATGGTGTTGCCTCAGGTGATATCGTCGAAGCGTTCGCCGCGGGCACGGCAGCCGTGGTCGCGCCAATTTCGGCGCTCAAAGGTCGTGATTTTGTGGCTGGCGATGAGAACGCACCGGCCGGTAAGCTGACGATGTCACTGCGACAGGAGTTAACCGATATTCAATACGGGCGTGCCCCAGACCGTCATGGCTGGTTAAAGCGTTTAGTTTGATCGATTTGTTCAAGCATCAACCGATACTCCGGCGTAGAAAGGCACGGATATCGGTTGAGTAGGTCCATTAACAGCTTGTCCGCCCGGACCACCTGAGACGCAGGCAACCCCTCCATAATTTCACTATAGGCTTTAAAGCGACCCTCGCGGTTCCAGTCTTCGAGAGCCTGGGCGTGAATCTCAATTTTTTGTGCTTTGCGTTGAGCGCGTCGCAGACGCTGTTTGTTTGCTTCATGTACGCCATAATCGCTCTGAGTGTTGCCAGATCCCCTGAGGACCCTAATACGCGCGGCAGTTCGAATCTTCAGGTAATCGGTCTGGCTAGTCAGACCCAGAAGTTCCAGTTTTTTGATGCACTCGAGCAACACCGCAGTATCGGTCGTCGCAATTTTTGCGACTTGGTTTAAGGTCCTAGGAATGCGTTTGCCACGCTCCGAAAGTAACTGAATATAGCGCTCAGCAGTGAACTGAACTTGACCTATTGGAATTGAACGAGGTTGAGGCATAGTTAGCTAAACCCGTAATAAATGTAGTACATCTTGTTTTATTTAATATAGTACGTCAATGTTTGATTTATATAGTACATCAGGATTACAATGCCTTCTGAAAAAATAAAGAATATTTTTGTGGTTCTGTTGGGGGCATTGCCATTCTTATGGCCAGCTCTCTGGAATGGCTACCCCTTGGTGTACAGCGACACCAATGTGTTTATATACCAACCTACGCCAGGCTACTACAATTGGGACAAGCCTTTCATTTATGGCCCCTGGATGCTCTTGGTGCATGGCTGGCAGTCGTTGTGGGGCGTTGCTGCGGCTCAAGCAATCCTTGTGTCACAACTCTTGTGGCTGACCTTGGCTGTTTTTAGTCCTCCCAACAAGCTCCGATTTCTATTGCTTTGCCTGATTCTCGCTGTTTGCACGGGTGCGTCGTGGTTTGTTTCTCTCTTGATGCCAGACATTTTCTCGGCGCTGACGGTATTAAGCATTTTTGTCTTGGGTTTTAGTCCACGGCTATCGCGCTCACTCGCCGTATGGGTCTGTCTGGTAGGCGCTTTAGCTATTGCAGTGCACTTATCTCATCTGGTGATTGCGGCCGCGTGCGTGTCGGTTGTCCTCTTGCTGCGCTTTGCTCGCTTCGGCGTCGTCATGTTGCCCTTGGTGCTCGCGCTTGGTCTGTTGGTGTCCACGAGTTATTACGCGTTCAATAAACTCGCGGTCTCGCCTTTTGGCTCTGTTTTTATGTTGGCGCGCTTCGCGGCAGATGGGCATGTGAATGCAACGCTGGGTGCGAACTGTCCAAAGGCGGGTTGGCACTTGTGCGCATGGAAAGATCGCTTGCCCACTGATAGCGATGTGTTTATGTGGGATAGCAAAGGACCTGTTTGGTCGCATCCCGGTGGGCCGATCGGTTTGGCGCCAGAGGCTTCAACTCTCGTGTCGCTTGCTGCGCGCGACAATCCCCTCGGTGTAATGGCTTCAATGCTTAAAAACACAAGTCAGCAACTCGTCATGATCAAGCTGGGAGACACCTTACACGCAGACTCGCTGGATGTGACCGTTGCTAAAAGTATCGAGGCAAATTTTTCGAGCGCGGAGCTCGCGCGTTTTAAAGCGGCTAAGCAGTGGAGCAATGCATTGCAGGAGCGTGTACAGTGGTTGAATGCACTGGTCGTGATGGTCCTGGTGCTGAGCCTTGTGCTGAGTCTGTATTGCTTATGGCGCGCGCTAATGATGCGCGATACGCGCGCGATCGCATTAATTTTATTGTTGTGGGTGGGTGCGCTTGCGAATGCGTTTGCAACGGGGGCGTTATCAAAACCCCACTATCGTTATCAAACGCGTATCGCTTGGTTGTTGGTGATCCCGCCGATCATTCTGCTGCGACGTAAAGAGACCGCTTAGGTCTTTAAATACGTCGCAGCCACGTGAGTGCAATACAGGCGCGTTACTCTGACTTGATATTGCCCGCCTTAATCACAGCTGCCCATTTTGCAATTTCTTTGCCAACAAATGCCGCAAGTGCCTCGGGTGTGCTGCCCTCGACTTCGATACCAACCTTGAGCAGTTTGTCTTTCAGTTCTGGGTCGAGCAATACCGCATTGATATCGGCATTCAGCTTTTTAATAATTGCAGTTGGCGTACCTGCTGGTGCGAAGAACCCGTAGACCGCAACGGACTCAAAACCGGGGTATCCAGACTCTGCTACGGTAGGTAAGTCTGGCATGAGCGAAGAGCGCTTTGCGGTTGTAATTGCAAGGGCGCGCACCTTACCATCTTTCAGCATCGGCATGTAAGGTGGCAGTGTGTCGAGTGCCATCGTGACACGGCCAGAGATCAAGTCAGGCATTAAGAGTGATGTCCCTTTGTACGGCACATGGAGCACATCAATGCCTGCAGCGATCTTAAACATCTCGCAGGTCAGGTGGATCAAACCCCCTGTGCCAGATGAACCACAGGTGAGCTTGCCAGGGTTGGCTTTCGCGTAGGCGACCAGCTCTTTCAAGTTCTTGGCCGGAACATCATTGCCGATGACAACAATGTTGCTCAAGGAGCCTGCGCTAGAAATCGGCATCAGGTCTTTCTGGAAGTTGTAGCCAGGATCTTTGTGATAAGTCACCGAAATAGAGTGCGACCCAATCGAGCCCATCAGAATGGTGTAGCCATCCGGCGCCGCTTTAGCGACAGTGGCCGCACCAATGTTCGCACCCGCACCGGGCTTGTTTTCGATAATGACAGACTGACCAATGCGCACCGCGAGTTTCTCAGTGATGGCGCGCGTGAGTATGTCTGTGGCGCCGCCAGCGGGGAAGGGCACCACAACTTTAATGGGTTTGTTTGGGTAGCTGTCTTGTGCCTGCGCAGGGCTCATGGCTGTGCAAAGGACGGTGAGGCTTAGGCCCAGCACGCCGAATAGGCCGCGTGAATGATTCATGGAAATTCCTTCAAAGTAAACGGTTTATGTCAAAAGCAAATATCGTGCCCGGTTAAACGGTGCTGGGCGTATAACGAGTGCCTAGCTACTCCTGTTTGATATTCGCTTTTTTAATCAGCGCTCCGTACATCTTGAGTTCTTTTTGGATCAATGCTGCGAAGGCCTCGGGCGTGCTACCCACGAGATCGTTGCCACCTTTGACTTGAAGGTTTTGAATGACATCCGGATCCTTCAACGCCAGTGCAACAGCTTCTTGAAGTTTTTTGACGATCGCTGGATCAGTTTTCGCCGGTGCCAGCAAGCCAATGAATTGTGTGACGTCAAAGTCTTTGAAGCCCGCTTCTGCCATCGTTGGTATATCGGGTAAGGAGCTTGCCCGTGTCGGACCAGAAACAGCATAAGCACGGACACGCTTTTCTGCGATCAGCGGTGTTGAGGTTGACACGGTATCAAAGGTAAATGAAAGCTGGCCGCCCAAGAGGTCGACTAAAGCTGGAGCGCTACCTTTGTAGGGAATGTGATTGAACTGCGCGCCGCTCAAAAGCGCGAACATTTCGCCGGCTAGGTGACCGCCGCCACCAATGCCTGTCGAGCCATAGCTAAGTTTTCCCGGCTGAGCCTTGCCCTGGGAGACGAGATCCTGGATGCTTTTGATGGATGAGGCAGCCGGAACAATCAACACGTACTGAAAAGAGGTGAGTTGACTGATCGGTTGTAAATCTTTAATCGAGTCATAAGGCACTTTGCTGTAGAGCACTGGGTTAATCACAATTGGACCGCTGGCGGGTGCGATTAAGGTGTAGCCATCCGGTGCAGACTTTGCCACGACATCGGTGCCAATCATGCCGTTGGCGCCAGCGCGGTTCTCTACAACGACTGGCACGCCTAAGATATCGGACATTTTCCGCGAGATGACCCGAGCGGTGATGTCGGCATTACCACCAGCGGGGTAGGGCACGATGACTTTGATGGGCTTGTTAGGATAGGGTTGCGCAGCGCTAGGGCCTGCGAGACCTAGAAAAAGAGCGAGAGCAAATATTGCGGATTTCATAGGGTTTTTGTCGATTTGGTTAGTGAATCAGCCTATATTATCTGAATAATTTATTCCGATCAGGTCTGACTTCCATGAGTGATGGCGCGCGTAATGTTTTAGGCACAGAGTTAGTCCCATGTTCTTATGACCCATTGACAGGCTACTTTCGCGATGGCTGCTGCCACACAGACATGCATGACCTGGGTAGTCATGTCATCTGCGCCAAGGTGACGGATGAGTTTTTAGAGTTTTCGCGCAGCCGTGGCAATGACCTTTCCACGCCGCGACCTGAGTACCGCTTTGCGGGCTTGAAGGATGGCGATCGCTGGTGCCTTTGTGCCTTGCGCTGGAAAGAGGCGCTCGCAGCGGGTGTGGCTCCTGAAGTAGTGCTTGAGTGCACCCACGTGCGTGCTTTAGATTTTGTGACGATCGAGCAATTAACGGCCTATGCGGTCGACGCGTAGGTCCTTACTCACCACGGAATCGCTTTGCCAGCGTAATCGATAAAGTGCGCACCGCTCATTGGCTGCAGCAGGTCCATATTCGTGAGTAGGCCAGCCACGGATTCGTCTGCTGAAACGGTATGTGAGGCTGAAGCGAACGGCTTAGACAAAGGTGACGCGACGGTACCGGGCTGCAAGGCGACCAACACCGCCTGTTTATTTTTGCGCGCAAATTCAATGCCAGCGGTCTGTAGCATCATATTGAACGCTGCTTTTGATGCGCGGTAGCCGTACCACCCCCCTTTTTGATTGTCACTGATGCTGCCTACGCGCGCAGAAAGCTTTGCATAAATCGCTCGGTCTTTGCTCAGCAACGGTAAGAAATGCTTGAGCAGCAAAGAAGGGCCGATTGTGTTGACCTGAAAGCTACGCATTAGCGCTGCGCTACTCAAGGCACCGATTTGCTTCTCGGGCCCCATTCCATCGATGGTGAGTGCGCCGGTTGCATCAATGATCAGGGCGAATGGCCCGACTTCCGTTAAAGCAGTAGCGGCTAAGGCAATACTTGCCTCGTCTTCAAGACTAAACCCGGGCGTTGTGCGCCGCGACAATTCTGTCACCGACGCACACTGTGGATCACTCTTTAGGGCGCGGACAAAAGCCGATCCGATCGTGCCTGAGGCGCCGATGACTAGGGCACGATAGTTTGGTTCGAGGGAGTGCATATTGGTGTATCCGAGCTGAAAGGACCATTAACGCTGACTTAGGGCTCTATTTATTGCTTGGCTGCATACTACTTGCAGAGTCTAATGCACGTCGCCCTTGTAAAAGGGCTCGACCCTCTATAAGATCAGGGTACAAAAAAACTATTGCAAAAAAATTTGCAAAACAATCGGAGACAAACATGATCAAAAAACTAGTCGGGCTAGCAGTTTCCTGTGCCGCTGCGGTTCTGTTTGCGAACAGCGCCTCGGCGCAAGGTGTTACAAAAGATGAAATCTTAATTGGTGGATTTGGACCGATTACGGGCCCAGCGGCCTATATCGGTTTGGGTGGTCGTGATGGGCTTGCGATGGCCATTAAGGAAATTAACGCGGCTGGTGGCGTAAACGGCAGAAAATTCCGTTTGATTTTTGAAGACGATGGACACTCGCCAACACGCGCACTTGGCGCAGTGAAGAAGCTCATCGATCAAGACAAAGTTTTCATGATTTTCTGTGCGGCTGGATCAAATGCAACCGTAGGCACGATTGACTACATCAAAGCACAGCAGCGTGTGATGTATGTATCGTTTGCCTCGGCACCTGCCGTGACGTTTCCCTTTAGCAGTTACTTGTTTAGAGGTGCGACAACAGAGGTTCCTCGCTATGGCGAACTTTATTCAGAGTTCATTGCTGATGGACTCAAAGCGAAGAAAGTTGCAATTATGAATGGCCGAGAGGAATACCCTAAAAACGAGGGTAATGCGTTAGCGACAGCACTAAAAGATGTCTACAAAGTGAATGTGGCCGCTCGAGCAGAGTTCAATATAGGTGACAAGGATTTCACGCCACAGTTGCTCGCTGTGAAGAACTCTGGTGCTGAAGTTGTGGCGTTCTTTGGTAACCCAGCTGAGGCAGCGATTGCGATGCGCCAGGCTCGTGAATTAGGGCTCAAGCAAAAGTTTTTTGTAGGCGCCACCATGGTGGATAAGTCGTTTACCCTTGCAGCCAAGGAAAACGCTGAGGGCGCAACAGGGTTTTCGCTCATTCCGTTTTTGCCAGGCACTCCAAACCCCACGTTGCAAGCGTGGGAGGCCAAGTGGAAGAAAGAGTATCCAAACTTGCCAGTCGGCCGCCCGAACGTGTTTGACGTGATGGCTTACACCGATATGTACGTATTGGCTGAAGCGATGAAGAAGGCAGGACCAGAGCTAAATACCAAGAGCCTGATCGCTGGCTTGGAGCAAATTAAAGACTTTGCATCGTCACCTCTCGCCGCACCGATCACCTTTACCAACAAACATCACATCGGCAATCTGACATTGACCGTGATGGAGGTCAAAGGCGGCAATTGGCAACCTGTGGGTTGGAAGCCTAGTCGGCCCAGCGAAATCCTCAAGCGTTACGAGTAGGGACCACTTGAGGAGCACTGCGTGTCGCGCAAGCGCGAGGCGCAGTGCTAACTTTTCGATATGACTATCACGATTGCACTGCAGTTGCTTATTGCCGGCTTATCAGTTGGCAGCATATACGCGCTCGTTGCCTTAGCACTCGTCATTCCATTTAAGGCATCTAGCATTTTAAATTTTGCCCAAGGTGAGCTGGTTACTGTTGGGGCGTACGCCGCGTTGGTGTTGACAGCGTTAGCTCTGCCGTACTGGATTGTATTGCCGATCACGATATTAATAGGCTTTGTTGTCGGGCTGTTTATTGAGCGTGCAATGATCCGTCGCATCATGGCGGCGCCAGAGTTCACGTTGGTCATTGCGACCTTTGCCATCGGACTTATTATCAAGAGTGCGATACGACTGTATTGGCAAGATAATCTCTTCACCATTGATAATCCCTTGCCCTTTGCTTCCTTTCGGTTGGCTGGCGTGGTCTTCAATCCACAGTACCTTTGGGTCATTTTCTGTACAACGATGTTGGTTGTGTGCTTGGCTTGGTTCTTTAAGTTCAACCCTTTGGGTAAGGCGATGCGAGCGGTGTCCCAAAGTCAGGAGGCTGCCCGCCTGATGGGAGTCAGCGTTGAGCGCGTGTTGATGATTTCGTGGGGTATCTCCTCGGCAATCGGTGCCTTAGGTGGCATCTTGTTAGCACCTATTATCGGGATTAATCCGGAGGTTGGACATTTAGTCCTTAAAGCACTTGTCGCTGCGGTGATCGGTGGATTCACTTCGCTGCCAGGCGCCGTCGTAGGCGGCTTGTTGTTGGGTTTAATTGAGACCTATTCAGGTGCTTTTTTTGGAAGTACGGCTAAAAACATACTTCCTTTTGTGGTACTTGTTGTCTTTTTGCTCGTCAGACCCTATGGGCTTTTTGGCAGAGCACCCCTGGTGAGAATTTGATGAAGCAGAATCAACAAACCATCTGGGTGATCGTGGCGCTTTTGATTGCCGCCGGTATCGCGCCATGGGTTTTACCAACCTACTACTTGTACTTATTGAATCTGATTCTGATAAACATCATTCTTGCGCTCGGCTTGAATGTGTTGACAGGTAACTCAGGTCAGATTTCTCTGTGCCATTCCTCGTTCATGGCGATTGGCGCCTACACCTACACGCTGTTGAATAATCATTCGCAATTGCCTATGTTGCTTTGCGTGCTTGGCGCGGTGCTGTTGGCGAGTCTGGGTGGGGTTCTGGTCGGGTACCCTGCACGACGTCTTAGCGGTATTTATCTTGCGTTGGCAACGCTGGCATTTCTGAGTTTGACCCAAATTTTGATAGAAGAGTTTCCAGACCTGACGGGCGGCATCCGTGGATTGAAAATTGAACCATCAGAGTTTTTGGGATGGTCGATGGGAAATGAAACCTTACTGTTTTACATCGTCGCCATTTCCTGCGGCTTCTGTCTTTATATCACCGCCAACATGATGCGCTCAAGGATCGGAAGAGCGTTTGATGCGATACGGACGAGTCCCCACGCTGCACAGGCTCTAGGAATACAAGTCGCGCAAGTCAAGTTGGTGGCCTTTACTATCTCCGCCGCGTATGCCGGACTTGCGGGAGCTTTGTTTTCGATGGTGGTGGGCTTTATTGATCCCGTGGAGTTTGGGGTGTCTGCGTCGCTGCGCTACATCACCTTTATTGTGGTGGGTGGAATGGGTAGCATCGCCGGATCGGTCATTGGTGCCGTGGTGTTTACCGGGCTACCAGAGGCCTTGCGAGGAATCAAAGAGTACGGGGATTTGGTGTATTCAGCGATTCTATTATTGAGTTTGATCTTCATGCCGAACGGTTTGGTGGGCTTATTCCGAGCCCGTAAAAGTAAACCGAACGCCTCGACGGCAGGACATTGATTCCATGCAGACGAAGATGCTATTACAGACGCGCCATTTATCACTCCAGTTCGGCGGATTGAAGGCGGTAGATGATGTGTCGATCGATGTGCCGCAGGGACAAATTCGTGGCCTGATTGGTCCCAACGGCGCAGGAAAAACCACGCTGATTAATAGCATCAGCGGTGCCATTCAGTGCACATCAGGTGAAATAGTTTTTGATGGGGTGAACATTGAAAAAATGGCGCCACATTTAATTAGCGCCTTGGGGATGAGCCGCAGTTTTCAACATGTGCAAATTTTTGGTGATCGAAGCGTTCGCGATAATGTATTGATAGGGATGCATAGGCAGTTGAAAATCGGGTTATTGGCACAGTTGTTAGGTACACCTCACGCACGACGCCTTGAGCTTGAAGCAAAAGAGAAGGCCGATATCCTGCTACGCCGCTTTGAACTACTGGAGGATGCCGAGCGTCCAGCTAGTCTTCTGCCCTATGGAATGTTGAAGCGATTGGATCTTGCGCGCGCATTAGCTGCCAAGCCAAAATTATTGTTGCTCGATGAGCCTACTTCAGGGATGTCTGAGGAAGAAGCGCTGACTGCGATCAAAATGCTGAAGTCAATCGTACGTGAAGAAGGTATGACCCTTTTGGTGATCGAGCACAATATGCGGGTGATGATGCAGTTGGCTGACTTCATATCGGTGCTTCATCTCGGTCGCGTCATTACTCAGGGGACTCCTGAGCAAGTGACTCAAGATCCTATCGCGATTGAGGCCTATCTTGGCGAGGAAGTCGCCGATGCTTGATATTGAGAACCTACATGTTGCGTATGGGCCCGTAGAAGTTCTGCATGGAATTTCGATGCGGGTCGAGCCCGGCAGTATTGTTGGCGTCTTAGGCGCGAATGGTTCGGGAAAGACGACACTGTTTAAAGCGGTAGCCGGATTAGTGCGAGTCACACAAGGAAACGTTCGGCTGAACGGTCATGACTTAACGAATGTTTCGACACAGTCAATTGTTAAACAAGGCGTCACGCTCGTGCCTCAGGGAAGAATGCTGTTCCCAGAGATGACTGTTTATGAAAATCTGGAAATGGGCGCCTACTTGCTGCGAGATCGAACAGAATTTTCTCGTAGGTTGGAGAAGGTGCAGCAAATGTTTCCGATCTTAAAAGAGCGATCTGGGCAGATGGTTGCTCTGATGTCGGGCGGCGAACAACAGATGCTGGCCATTGGCCGCGCACTGATGGGCCAACCAGACTTAATCTTACTGGATGAGCCATCCATCGGTCTTGCACCAAAGATTTTTGATCAAATCTTATCGACGGTGGTTGAGATCAACCGCGAGCGAAAGACCACGATTGTTATTGCAGAGCAAAACGTCAGAAAGATTTTGAAGATCGTGGACTTTGCCTACGTGCTGGAAGCTGGGAAAGTAGCCATCAGCGGCTCGGCGGACTCATTATCCTCCGACGAGAGCATACGCCGAGCATATTTAGGTTTGTAGATCATTGAATTGCGTAAGGGTTGGATATGAAATTAATTGATATGCACTCCCATTGGGGGACGGAACGTGGCTATGTGTTACGGACGGCCGCTGAGCTCGCCCAGCAGAAGAAGACATGGAACTCTGAGACAAAGTATGTCACCGACGAGGAGATGGCGAATTATTTTCGCGCGAGTCAAGCTCAAGTGATCCTGGATCTAGGGTTTACAAAATTTGCACCGATTCAAGAGATCAAGCCTCTGCATGATTACTCTTTCGAGATGCAAAGAAAGTACCCAGATGCCATTCTAGGTAATTGGTTTCACATCGATCCGATGTTTCATGGCAAGCAAGAGGGTCTGGCGGAGTTGCGCAGATGTATCGACTCAAAAGCGGGTTTTATTGGTCTCGCAGTCAATGGCTCCGGCTCAGTCCCGGCAAGCGACTCGGTTTACGATGACTATTACAAGCTTTGTATCGAGGCCTCAATACCCGTTTTGATTTTTGTAGGCACGACGGGCCTCGGCGCCGGCTTGCCAGGCGGGAATGGGATTTTATTGGATAGCTGCCATCCGCGACACTTAGATATGGTTGCGGCGCGTAATCCGAAACTGCGAATCGTCGCAGCGCGTCCCGGTTGGCCGTGGCAGACTGAAACGATTGCAGTGCTGATGCACAAACGTAATATTTGGTACGAGTTGCATGGTTGGTCACCCAAGTACTTTGCTCCAGATTTAAAGCATG
This sequence comes from Zwartia hollandica, assembly GCF_019923725.1. Lineage (GTDB taxonomy): Bacteria > Pseudomonadota > Gammaproteobacteria > Burkholderiales > Burkholderiaceae_B > Zwartia > Zwartia hollandica. The sequence goes on along the minus strand of NZ_JAHXRI010000010.1, from coordinate 471,659 downwards.
ACATCGCAAGACGACTGCAGGATCGCATCATGTTTGGTGGCGACTATCCGCTGTATACCTTCGAACGCCTGACAACAGAGTGGAAGGCGGAGGGCTACTCAGAAGCCATTCTAGAGAAAGTCTTTCACAAGAATGCCGAGGCATTTCTGAGTGGAGTGGATCGCTGATGGAGCTCGGATTAAAAAATAAAGTCGCAATTGTGGGTGGCGGCAGTATGGGCATTGGTTATGGGATAGCAGACCGTTTGGCAGGCGAGGGGGCTAACCTTGTTATCTTTGCCCGGCGCGTCCCAAAGCTTGAGGCTGCTGCGAAAACGTTGTCTGAAAAGCATGGAGTCAAAGTCATTCCTGTGTCAGCCGATATTCGTGATCAGGATGAAAGCGGTCGGATTGTCCAGACTGCGATTGATCAGTTCGGCCGGCTAGATATACTTGTCAACAATGACGGTGCGCCACCTTTGGGCTCGATTGAGTCCTTTGATGATGTGGCATGGCAAAAAGCAGTTGAACAAAATTTGTTCAGTGTTATACGAATGGTGCGGTCAGCGCTGCCGCATTTGAAGGCAGCGGGATCGGGAAGCGTTTTGAATATTTCAGCGATCTCGGCAATTCAGCCAATCGCTGGATTCGGCCTGTCTGTTGCAACGTGGGCTGGGTTGATTGGTTATGCCAAAACACTATCGATGGAAATCGCTAAGTATGGGATAAACGTTAATACGATTTGTCCTGGCTACATTGACACCGATCGACTGCAGAAGGTTTTCGCTGCAGGGACGGAAAGTCCAGAAAGCGTGCGCGCAAAGTTAACCGCTGAAATCCCCTTGGGGCGCATTGGAAGCACCGCCGATATTGCAAACCTCGTTGCATTGCTCGTTTCGCCTGCGGGTGCTTACATTACAGGCTGTACGATTCCCGTCGACGGCGGGCTCTTACGAGCGTTGAGATAAAAATAGGATGGCATCATGACAGTCGCTCAATTTCAGACGCGCTTGACCACCGCGCTTAGAAATCGCTACATCAAAAGCGGTGCGTGGAAAGACATCACGTTCTATAGTTGTATTGAACGGCGTGCAATTGAGCATCCAGATCGAGTCGTCTTTATCGACGAAAGACGGAGTCTGACCTACAAGCAGCTTAAAGAGCAAGTCGATCGTTGCGCTGCATTTTTTAAAAGCCTCGGGATTGGCGAAGGTGATGTGGTCACCATGCAATTTCCCAACCGTGTTGAGTTCCCAATTGTCTTTTTTTCATTGGAACTGATCGGTGCGATTGCAAACAAAATTAGCCCAGATTTTCGACGTCGCGAAGTTGAATACATACTTCGCTTTTCCAATAGTAAGGCCTTTGTTTGCGCCGCTTCGTTTAAGGGGTTCGACTACGCAGCGATGATCGATGACTTAAGAGGTGACTTGCCATCGCTCAAGACCGTTGTCGTATCCGGTGAAACAGTCGTGCCGAATGTGCACTCACTAGAGGCCGGACTAGCGCAAAGCGCGCCGCTCGCACAGTCTGATCGAGTCGTCATGGATCCAGATGCCGTCATGCGAATGGCCTTTACCTCTGGCACGACGGGTGATCCGAAAGGAGTGATGCACAGCTTCAACACAACGCTGTATACGATTGAAGTCATTAACGGTGAGATGGGCGTAACTTCTGATGAAGTGATTCTTATTTGGCTGCCCGTGGGACTCAATTGGGGTTACATCAGCTTATTACAGACCGTCATCGCCGGCTGCTGTGCTGTGTTAATGGAGCGCTTCGATGCAGAGCGAGCGCTGCAACTCATTGAAAAGCATCGGATCACTTTTATCCCAACCGCACCTGCATCGCTGCTTGCCATCTTGAATGTTCCTCACTTCCAGAAGTATGACTGCAGCTCTTTGCGCGTGGTTGTTACGGGCGGTGCGTCGGCGGCAATTGAAACGATTAAAGCCTACCAGCAGAACATGAAAGGCCACTTACTTGAGCTTTATGGGATGCTCGAGACAGGATTTCATACCTTTACGCGCTTTGAAGATGATCCGCAAAAGGTCAATGGGACTATTGGACGTATTGTGGGTCAAATGGAGTTGAGGATCATCGACGAGGAAGGTAACGATGTTCCCTACGGAGCGGAAGGTGAAATAGCTGCGTACGGACCCTCTGTGCACCTAGGCTACTTTAATAATCCGACGGCAAATAGTGAGCTATTTACTGCCGATGACTGGTTTAGGACCGGAGATCTTGGAAAGTACGTGGATGACGCCGGCAACGTAATGATTGTTGGTAGACGAAAGGAAATGATTAATCGAGGCGGGAAAAAATATTTTCCTCGTGAGATCGAGGAATTTCTATATGGACACCCGTCTGTCTTACATGTGGCAATCGTTGGAGTTAACGATACACGACTGGGCGAAAAAAACTGCTTGTGTGTGGTCCTAAAGCCGGATCATTCGCTAACCCTGGATGACGTAATAAAGATGCTGAAGGGGCAGGTGGCAGATTACAAATTGCCAGAGATGCTTGAGTTTTACGATGAGTTACCATTCACACCTACGGGAAAGATCCGTCGGCATGTGCTCACGGCGGACGTTATGGCCCGCATTAAATCAAGACTTTAAGATGGTGATGACATTAGTCCGCCCGGCAATATACTGACAACGCGTAACCCGTTCGGTACATTAACCTCAAAAGAAAGCGTCCCGTCGTAAAGCGTCACTAAGTCGCGTACGATACTGAGTCCGAGTCCGCTTCCTGGCACGGTCTCATCCGCGCGCTGCCCGCGACTAGGTGGGTGCGTTGAGTCCGTCAGTGACTCAGACCCAGGCCCATCGTCTTCGACCACGATGCGCAGCCTTCCATTTGACTGCGTCGCCTGCACCACAACGCAGCGCACGGCCCATTTAAAGGCGTTGTCTAGAAGGTTGCCCACGATTTCTTGCAAATCTTGTTCTTCACCCGCGAAGTACAGTTCCTCTGCGATTGAACCGACCGTCACTTGAATCGATTTTTCAGCGTGGACCTTCTGCATAACGCGTGCGAGCTGCTCGAGCGTTACTTTGACCAAAGTGCGGCTATGCGGAACCCCTGCGTTTGCCGCGATACGCGCGCGCTTCAGTCTCCATTGCACTTGTTGCTGCAATTGTTGCAATTGCTCCTCAAGTGAGGCCACGAGAGCCGCGTCATGGCCGCTACGTGTTTTCTCAGTATGCAGGGCGTTGCTCATGACTGAGATAGGCGTCTTAATTGAATGCGCCAAATCACCTGCCTGATTACGTGCACGTTCGATGATTTTTCCGTTTGCGTCGATGACTGCATTGAAGTCCTCGATAAGCGGCTTGAGTTCGGTAGGGTAGGTGCCCGTAATGCGTGCGCCAGGGCTTTCGCGAAGTCTCTTTACAGATTTCTGTAGTTGTCTTAATGGTTGGAGTCCAAAGCCGACCTGTGCTGCGGCGGCGCCAACAAGGCTCACGAAAAGGATGCCAACAAACAGCGCGAGCGACTGCTGCCAAGTTTGGATCGCTCGTGATAACTCTTTCGTTTCAGAGCCGACGATCACTCTTAGTTGTTTGTTTGAAGCGTCGGGGAGGGTGAGGTTCTGTTCGGCGACCAAGAGGCGTTGCGCAGCTGGCCCGATGGCGGGATGAAAATGAATTTCGCCATTTTTAAACGAATCATTGGCGATATCAAGCTTTGTATCCCATAAGGAGCGGGACTTCAGCAGGGTCACGCCGCGCGTATCGTTGATTTGCCAATAGAGTCCTGATTCGGGACGTGAGAAGCGAGGATCTGACCCCGCCGCACGGATAGTCGGGTTGCCTTGTCCGTCGAGCTCAAGGGAAGCAACGATTTGGTACAGATAGGATTGCAATTGTTGTTCGAACTGTCGCGTAGCTTGATCTTTAAAGAGTCCATCTAACGCAAACGTCGTGAGCCCCAGTGCGATCGCAATCCACAGGGCTGTGCCACCAAATAGACGCAGCATGAGCGAGCCACGCCAGCCACGAAACAGGTGTTTGGGCATGGTCAGCAGTCTGCCTTGCTCATTCGGTAGCCCATGCCTCGAATAGTCTGTATCAAACCATCCGGCAGCTTTTTGCGCAGGCGACCAATCATGACCTCAATGGTGTTTGAGTCCCGATCAAAATCTTGCGCATAAATATGCTCTGTCAGATCAGTACGAGAGACGACCTCGTCGAGATGATGCATTAGGTATGACAAGATTTTGAACTCATGACTGGTCAAGACGATCACTTCATTTTCACAAGACACACGACCTGTGCGCGTATCAAGCTCAAGCTTGCCACAACGTAGCGTCGCATCCGCCACGCCGCTCGCTCGGCGGATCAGTGCGCGCACGCGCGCAAGCAACTCTTGCATATGAAACGGCTTGGTGACGTAATCATCAGCACCAGCATCAATGCCAGAGACCTTGTCGTGCCAGTCGTCTCGTGCGGTCAGAATAAGCACCGGCATCGTGCGTTGATCAGCGCGCCATTTACGTAAAACCGAGATCCCATCCATGAGCGGCAGGCCCACATCCAAGATCACGGCATCGTATGCTTGTTCCTGGCCCAGGTATAGGGCTTCACGACCATCAGAGGCGACGTCGACGGTGTAACCATTTGCGGAAAGTGCCTCGACGAGTTGGCGTTGCAAGGTCAACTCATCTTCCACGACCAATAGACGCATTGCCTAGCGCTCCTTGTCTGACAAGACTGTACCGGTTTTGGCATCTACTTTTAATTTTTGCAAACGACCGCCAGTTTTTAGGATTTTAAGCTCATAGATCCAAACCCCTTTTTTTTGTTCAAGCTCCACTTCGAGTACCTGTCCGGGGTTGGAGGACTCGAGACGCTCAAGAATGACGCGTAAGGACAAAATCTCGCCTGATTCGACGGCCTGCGTGGCGCGTTGATGATCTCCAGAGCTGGCAATTGCAGACGATAAAGTGCCAATGCCAGTAAGACAGATTACGCCGATCGCGAGAGCCATGTGCAACGTGTGTGTTTTGGCGATGTTCATGTTGGATATTCCGTGTCATTCACACCACTATTTTGCCTTGTTCAAGATGAACGGAAGATGAACGAACGGTTCAGGAAACGTACACACTAGAAGCTGCATGATGACGCCATAGATTAATGATTTAGGAGCTATTGCATGTTCAAGCGCGTCATCCAAACCCTATTGTCGGCCATTCTAGGTGCGGGCGTCTTCGCCGCCTACGCAGGGGATACAACTCCGGCTGCCCAGTTGCAGCGCTTTGAGGTTGCGGCCGGTCGCGCAGGTAATGCGGAAGCCGGACAGCTTTTTTTTACCTCGACACACGGTTCAAAGTGGACCTGCGCCTCCTGCCACGGTGAGACGCCTACGAAAGTAGCAAAGCATGCGAGCACGGGTAAGCCGATTGATCCCCTAGCGCCCAGCGCAAACCCGGCAGCTTTAACGGACTCTGCGCGAGTGGATAAGTGGTTTCGTCGCAACTGCAAGGACGTCTTGTCGCGTGAGTGCACACCGGCAGAGAAGTCTGACGTCATCGCATTTTTGTTGTCGCTCAAGCTATGAAGAACACAATCACAAGCCTTGGACTGGCAATACTGTTCGCTGCCTCTTTGGGCGGAACAATGGTGAAAGCGGCGGGATCTAAAGATCTACTGCCCCCCACGATTTCCGAGAAGTATCGGACCGAATGTGCCTCTTGCCATCTGGCTTATCCGCCCGCCTTACTTCCGGTCGCATCGTGGCGTAGGCTCTTGAGTCACTTGGACAATCATTACGGCGTCGATGCATCGCTAGAGCCGGCAGAGGTCTTAGAAATCTCGAAGTGGCTCGAGCCCTTGGCAGGCATCTACAAGAAAGTCCGCGAAGAGCCCGCAGAAGATCGGATCACCAAGGCGGCATGGTTCGTCCGGGAGCATCGCAAGATTGATGCTGAGGTTTGGTTGCGACCAAGCGTAAAGAGCGCCTCCAATTGTGCGGCCTGTCACACCACTGCCGACGAAGGCAATTACAACGATAAGTTTGTGAGGATACCGAAATGAGCATGACCTTGAATCCATCGAGTATTAAAGTTGCGGCACATGGCACGACAAGACGCGTGAACGATCTCGCAACGAGAACGTTTCACTGGTTGTTTGCCTTTTCTTTCCTGGGGGCCTATGTCACAGCGGACGTTGAGCGTCTGCGCGGCGTGCATGTCGCCTTGGGCTATACCATGCTCGGCTTACTAGGATTTAGGATTGTCTGGGGCTTGGTGGGACCTAAGCATGTCCGGTTCAAATTGCTCTTTGGCAAGCTATCTGGACTGCGCAAGTGGTTCAACGACGTGAAACATGTTCGAAGCATTGCAGCGATACCATGGAAGCAAGGTCAAAACCTGCTCATGGCGCTCGTCGTAGCGGGCCTGTTGGTGCTTGTTTTGCCCTTGGTGGGTTCTGGTTACCTAGTCAACAACGACTTGGGCGGCAAGATCATCGAAAGCGCCCATGAGTTTTTCGGAGAGCTGTATCTTTGGATCGTTGTCGGTCACTTGGGTCTAATCGCCTTGATTAGCCTTTTGCGGCTGCGCAACATAGCATCTCCGATGGTCACAGGAAGGGTCCCGGGCCCCGGTCCAGACCTGGTTAAAGCGGATCAGCGACTTTGGGCTGCAATGCTGGTGCTGGGTTGCGTTGGTTGGTGGGTGTGGTCGCTTTTTCGCTAGTGCTCACCCTTAGGCTGGGCGGACTGACCCAGCGATAATTCCATCTGGTGGTAATACCATGGCCTGCTCCGTGTTTTTTATACGGCGCAGGTCATTTTTGTGATTCAATTTTCCCTATTGTTTGTTAAATCTCCGCTGTTGTGTCGCAACACCGGAACCTGTTTTTTTCGTTTACGAAAGGGTCTTCGATGAATTTCTTGTTCACTGATGAAGAAGAGCAACTACGTGCAACAGTGCGTGCGTTTTTGTTAGAGCACTTTACAGAAGAAGTGCGGGCTGAAAACATGGCCGGCAAGCGAGGCGAGGGCTGGGGTCCAGCGATCCGCAAATTTTTTGATACCGTGAACGATAAGCGTTGGTTCGCCTGGAGCTGGCCAACCGAGTTCGGTGGTGGCGGTGGAAACCGGACTGCACAGTTTGTGATTGAAGAAGAGTTTTACCGCTATACCGGCATCACGCTTGGCGGTGGCACCGGTGCACCTGCGATTCTGTCCTTTGGTACTGAAGCCCAAAAGAAAGAGTTTGTGCCGGGTGCGATTAAACGTGAAATTATTTTCTGTCAGGGCTATAGCGAACCAGGCTGTGGCACCGACTTAGCCGGTATTCGTTGTCGCGCAAAGCGCGTCGGCGATAAATACATTATTACCGGGCAAAAGATTTACACGACCAATGCACAGAATGCGACGCACATTTTTTTGATGTGCCGTACGGATCCTGATTCGGTTAGACATCGTGGCCTGTCTATCTTGCTCGTACCCATGGGCATGCCAGGCATGACAGTACGACCACTATGGACAGTGCAAAACGACCCGCCAGCTCCGTTTGGGACGACTTACGGTGAAGAGCGCACCAACGAAGTGTTCTTTGACGATGTCGAAGTGCCTGCTTCGTGCCTGCTCGGTGAAGAGGGCGGCGGCTGGGAAGTTGCCCGTCGCGGCTTGAACTTGGATCGCGTTGGTGCCTGGCGCTATTTGATCTCGGTGATGCGCGATGAAGACATCGTGAACTGGCTGCATGGCGACGGCGAATTGCAAGACTCCTTGCGCGAAGATGCACAAGTTCGCGACAAAGTGGCAGAGATGTGGACCGAAGCAGAAGTCTGCCGCCTGATGACGATGCGCAGCATCAGTATTGAGCAGCATGGCGGCAAGTTCACCTACGAAGGCTCCGCAGAAAAAGTATTCGCACCGGAGCACAGTGTGCGCACGACCGAAGCGATTAGCCAGATCTTGGGGCCTTATGCACAGCTGATGCAAGGTTCGCCCGATGCGATTGAGAAGGGCGTCTTTGCACACAACATCTTGGGTGCCTATCAGTCCACGATCAATCATGGCAGCGTGCAGGTGATGCGTGATCAAGTCGCCCGTATTGGCTTGGGCTTGCCCCGCGCAGCGAAATAAAGAATAGGTGAATCGATAATGGATATTTTGCTTGACGATCAAGAGATACAGATCAAAGAGGCTGCGTCTGAGTTTTTGGCGGGTGAGTGCTCCTCAGCGCTTGTCCGGCAGGTCGAGACCGATGCGTTGCAATACGCGCCTGCACTTTGGACGAAGTTTGCGGAAAACGGCTGGTTGCAACTTTGTTTGTCAGAAAAGAATGGTGGCGAGGCATTGCCTCTCACCTACTTAGGCCTGCTGTTTGAATTGGCCGGTTATCACATTGCGCCGATTCCGTTGCACTCGACGATGGTGCCAGCCATGGTCATTGATCGGCATGGCAGTCCAGAGCAGCAACAGTTGTTGCAAGGTGTGCTGGCAGGTGAACTGATTCTCAGTCATGCCGTTGCCGAGAAAAACGGACGCTGGACTACCGATTCAATCGTTCTTGACGGTCGTGTCGAAGGCAATGAGTTGGTCTTGAATGGCGTAAAGAGCTTTGTCGGAAGCTTCCGTGCTTCGCAGCTTTGTCTGGTACTGTATCGTGAAGCGCAAGCGCCCCATAACCTGGGCGCCGTCCTTGTGTCAACCAACGCCCAAGGCTTGTCGAGCGAAGCCTTGGTCTCCATGGCCAAAGATGGCGAAGCAAACCTTAAATTCGAGAACGTGCGGGTGCCTTTGACTGCACGGATCGGACAAAGCGCTAGCGGTAATGCGGTCGCACATGAAGTCATGGACTTGTCGGCAGTGCTTTATGCCTCAATGATGGCGGGCGCTGGTCGCAGAACCCTGGACATGGCTGTTGCACATGCCAAGCAGCGGGAAGCCTTTGGACAGCCTATTGGAGCGTTCCAGGCGATCCAGCATCTGTGTGCAAACATGGTGAACGCCATCGATGGCACAACGATGTTGTCACGCGAGGCCTTGTGGCGCATGGATCAACAACTTCCCTGTCGCGTCAATGTTGCTCAGGCAAAATCTTTCGGTAACGAGCAATGCATGATGGTGGTGCGCTCGGCGCAACAGATCCATGGTGGTATGGGCTTTATTCGTGACTTTGACTTGAACCTTTGGTATCGTCGTGTGGCTTCCTGGAGTTTGCGAGGGGGCACAGCTGCAGAGCATCGTCGCACCATTGCAGCCGCGCTGTTAGATCAGCCAGGTAAAGTGCGCATCGGAGCGATCCCACAACAATAGTTGTAGGTGGTTCGCGGTCACCAAGAGGCGAAAGTTAGTCGCACTAAATGATTTCTACTTTCGCCTCGTTTCCATCCCTGTACGTTGCTACGTTGCTGATGTTGGTCAGCACGGGGCTCTTTAACACTTACGTCGCCTTAAAACTGACCTCTGAGTCGGTGAGCGCCTTATGGATTGGTGCGCTGATGTCGGCTTATTACGTAGGTTTATGCACAGGAGCTCGCGTTGGCAACTACTTGATCCTTCAAGTAGGACATATTCGTGCCTGCGCCACCGCTGCCGTTGTGTCGATTTGTTCAATACTCGCACAGAGTTTGTTTGATTCTCTGCCCGTCTGGATTGGACTTCGCCTAATCGTGGGCATTGCGATGTCCATTCAATATATCGTCGTTGAGAGCTGGTTGCATGCGCAAACGCAGAATACCCATCGCGGCCGGGTGATGTCCGTGTATTTGGTGATGTCCAGCACTGGAACGGCGCTCGGGCAGCTTGCAATCACGCTGTACCCTACACTTGATTTACGCATCCTCATCTTTGTCGCACTGTGCCAAGCATTGAGCTTGCTCCCCATTCTGCTCGCGAAGTTGAAGCCCCCCGTTATGCAACTGCCCACGCCTGTGGACCTCAGGTACTTTTCTAAGGTAGCGCCTATGGCGTTAATCACGGCTTTCTTCTCTGGCAATATTTCAGCGTCTTTTTATGGATTGGCTGCGGTCTATGCGGCGGACCAAGGGTTCAGCACAAGACAAGTTGCTTTTTATACGGCGACGACTGTCATCGCAGGGCTCGTGGCGCAATGGCCGATGGGCTGGTTATCCGATCGCGTTGATCGGGCTAAGCTCGTACGAAATAATGCGTTGATCTTTACAGCAATTGCCGCGTTGATGTGGGGTTGGGTCAGTTGGCCGTATTGGCTGATGCTTTTGTTCTCCGCTGGTCTGGGTGTCATTCAATTTACGCTTTATGGTTTAGCCTCTGGGCTTTCCAATGACCGAGTTCAAGAAGATAGGCGGGTCGGTGCGTCCGCTGTAGTCTTGATTGTGTACAGCGTGGGTGCTGCCTTGGGTCCGTTGCTTTCAGGTGCCTTGATGCGCCTGGGCGGGACGGGCATGCTTTATGTCTTTAGCTCCGTATGCGCCTTGCTCCTCGTATTGTGTATGACGCGGTTTAGCACACGCCGAACACGCTAGCGTGATAAGATTTTCGTCACTCAGATCATAGCGAACGACCCCCGATGGCAAGATGTGTGCTCCAACGGTTATTGCTTCTAGTAATAACAATGACCTTGCCCATGATGACGATGGCTGGAGAGGTGAGCGTTGCGGTAGCATCTAATTTCACCGCACCCATGAAGGTCATCGCGCAAGCCTTTGAGCGCGATACTGGGCATAAGGCCATTCTGTCATTTGGCGCCACAGGGCAGTTTTATGCTCAGATCAAGAACGGTGCACCCTTTACTGTCTTGCTGGCGGCCGATGACGAGACGCCCGCAAGATTAGAGCGAGAAGGTGTTGCTGTGCTAGGAACCCGCTTTACGTATGCAACGGGAAAAGTCGTACTGTGGAGCAAGAAGGCTGATCTTGTCGATGCCAAGGGCGAGATTCTTAAAACAGGAAAATTTGACAAGCTTGCGCTCGCAAATCCAAAGCTTGCACCCTATGGCGCTGCAGCCATACAGGTCCTCGAGAAAATGAACCTCACCAAGCAACTCGGACCTAAGCTTGTTGAAGCCTCAAACATTGGTCAGACCTTCCAATTCGTTTCATCTGGGAATGCAGCACTTGGTTTTGTTGCGCTTTCCCAGGTATTTGAAAACGGCAAACTCAAAGAAGGTTCTGGCTGGGTGGTCCCGTCTAACCTGTATAGTCCAATTAAGCAGGATGCTGTGTTGCTAACGTCAGGCAAAGCGAATGGGGCTGCTCAAGCCCTGTTGCAGTACTTGCGTAGCGATAAAGCAAAAGCCATCATCGTATCCTTCGGGTACGACCTTTAGAGTTTGCCCCCAATGACAAGCCCCATTACTCCGGATGCCTGGCAAGCGATAGGCCTGACGCTTAAGCTGGCGGCGCTAACAACGATCATTCTCTTGTTAGTGGCGACACCGATCGCGTGGTGGTTGTCCCAGACCCGCTCTAAATGGCGTGCGTCCATCAGTGCAATGGTGACTCTGCCTTTGGTCTTGCCCCCCACCGTGCTGGGATTTTATTTATTGGTACTGTTAGGCCCGCAAGGATGGGTCGGAATGTTGACGCAGGGCTTGGGTCTGGGCTTGATGTCATTTTCTTTTAGCGGTATTTTGATTGGGTCTATTGTTTTTTCCTTGCCTTTTGCCGTGCAACCTATTCAGTATGCGTTTGAAGCCATCGGCCGTCGCCCGCTCGAGGTTGCAGCGACCTTGCGTGCAACACCCCTGGATGCTTTCTTTACGGTTGCTCTGCCTTTAGCCAAGCCGGGGTTGTTAACCGCAACGGTTCTAACCTTTGCGCACACCGTGGGCGAGTTCGGTGTGGTTCTCATGATTGGTGGAAACATACCCGGTCAAACGCGTGTGGTATCGACACAGATCTTTGGGCATGTCGAGGCGATGGAATACACCCAGGCCCATTGGCTGGCGGCTGGAATGGTGATTTTTTCTTTTGCTGTGTTGCTCTGCTTGTCGTTATTAAAAAGGCGCTCAGATAGGGTGCTGCCATGACGAACTCTAAGGCACTTCGGCTTGCTCTTTCTTTACGGCGACAAAGCTTTGCGCTTGAGGTAGATCTTGAGCTGCCTGCTCGTGGCGTCACCGTCTTGTTTGGCCCCTCGGGCTCAGGCAAGACGACGATCCTGCGCTGCGTGGCGGGCTTGGAGCGTGCGCAGGGCCTCGTCACGATTGGTGATACGGTTTGGCAGGACGATGCGCATGCGAAGTGGGCACCGACCTGGCAGCGCGACTTAGGCTATGTGTTCCAAGAGGCTAGCCTGTTCGAACACCTGAGCGTGCAGGCCAATCTTGTGTATGGCATTAAGCGGACAAATAAGCCTGGTGGTGAGGCAGCACTCAAAGCGGCCACCACACTCTTAGGTATTGAACATCTCGCTGACCGGGACACCACAAGTTTGTCGGGTGGTGAGCGCCAGCGTGTGGCCATTGCACGTGCGCTGGCGACACAGCCGAAGATCTTGTTGTTGGATGAGCCGCTAGCATCACTCGACAGTGCGCGCCGTCAGGAGATCTTGCCGTGGCTCGAGCGGCTGCATAACGAATTGAGTATTCCTGTCTTGTACGTGACGCACGCGATGGAGGAGCTCACGCGTCTAGCAGACCACGTGGTGCTGCTAGATAACGGACGGGTAAAGGTAGAGGGCTCTGTGAGCCAGACGCTATCAGATTCTGTCTTCGCTTCGCACGCGGGGTCAGAGGCGGGCGCCGTGTTGGCAGGCTCTGTCGCCGAGCATGACAACACGTATCACTTAACTTGCATTGACGTCAGTGGTGCCCGCCTGTGGGTACGGCAAAAAGAACTCGCGGTTGGTACCGCAGTGCGGGTTCACATACACGCTAGCGATGTCAGCTTAGCGCTGATCGAGCCGCGCGACAGTTCGATTCAAAATAAGATATGCGGTGTGATCGAGAGCATCAATGATGATGCGCACCCCGCCAGCTGTTTGGTTGGTATTCGGTATCAAGACCAGCGCTTACTGGCACGCGTCACCCGTAAGGCCTTGGTGACGCTTGGGTTGAATGTCGGGACTGTGGTGTGGGCCCAGATTAAATCGGTTGCGCTAGCTTAGTGTGTGTAGGGTACGGATCGCGCGATCCAATACACAACGCCTACCAAAGCGGATGCCCCGGTCATCGTGCCGCCTAATAGTCTCCAGGTCATTCTGTGCAATTCTTGATGTAGATCGGTTTTCGTTGCAAACGTCTCTAACCGCGTTTCGATACGGGCCAAGCGATCGCATGTCTCTACTGCAAATTTTTCCAAGGAAATAATCCGTGCTTCCATCTAACAAATCCTAAAACTGTTGGATGAAAATTGTCTCAAGTTCTCATCACGCCCACAAGCGTAGAAGTGCTACAAATTGTGACAGAGCCGTCGGGAGGAAAACTCAGGTTAGCGTCCATCGCGATTCCCTTTAGTGTGGCTCCTGCGTGCTGTTCACTGGCCAAGGTGGCCAAACCGTCGCATCAATTCTACGGTGGCGCCATCGGCCATCAGGTCGCGCTCCAGCCGATAAGTGTCCCCAAAAAAAGCTTGACTGGCGACGCGGTCATTTAGGACAGTTCTAAGGACGCCCAACGCCGCTTCTCGGTCAAAAATGCTTTCCATATAAAGGACTCTTGACCCAGCAGAGCCGGGACCGAACGCGTATACAAAATATTGGAACTGCAAATTTCCTTCGCGCGGTGTTTTCGGACCGGTAATGACCGCAAGCGCTTTTTCAAACTCTCCCGGTTTGAGTTTTTTACTGAGTTCGCGCACGGCCTGATCTAGAGCTTCGATCTGTACATTTGCAGCATCTGCTGCATTGGCGAGAAGCAATGGTGCAAGCGCGCGAGAGTAGCGGGTAATGGAAGCCATGTCGACATTTTCGCGGCTTAATACATTATCGATATAAGCGCGTGACAGCGACAAGATCTTCTGCTGACGCACTCTTTGTGCTTCGGTAAATGATGCCTTGGCCAGATCTGCCTCGGCAATATCCACATTCTTGACTAACGTCCTCAATCGCTCAATCCAAGGCTGCTTTGTTGGGCTCTCGAGTAGTCCTATCGACGCCGAGTGAACACCTAGAGGAAGATGTGAAATTGACTTGAGTTCGTGATAAAGAGGCGGCGAATAGGGTAGGGAGCCCAAATCCTCTCCCCTAATCAAGGTAACGGTGTGTGTTACCAGAAAGACGGGTTGATCACTCTTTAATGCAAGTGCTCGTGCGGCTCCGTAAGACTCTCTTGCCGCTGCATTTAGATCGTTGAACAAGGAGGGTGTTGGACTTTGCGCATAGGTGGGCAGAATCAAGGCAAAAAAGACTAAAACAGCTCTAAGGATGATTCTGTACATGTCAGGTCCAATATCAGGTTAGATGGATTTGTATCCGATGGCTAGGGCACGAGTATTGCATCCAAATCCCTTTTGCGCTCACCTTATTCCTCGCGCTTGCTTAGAAGCGCAAAAAATTTTCACAAGGCCGTTGGGGCAAAAAAAAGCACCGTTAGGTGCTTTATCTCCCTGACTTTGTGGCGGGACAGCCTTGATGACATTACAAATCGCCTGAAGTGCTGCAATCGCAGGTTTTTTGCTTTTGGTCTGCGGGAGGGATACGAACTCTGGGCACCCTCCCTAAAACGCCACCCTTAAACCCACACTCCCGCCATACAGCGTCTGCCCTGTCCTAGCCTCGACCGAGACGCCTGCATAGGCGTAGGCGCTGTCAGCGACTTTCACTGTGCCGTACAAACCTGCCTGCACAAACGTAGAGCCTGCTGTGGGGGTGGTGACGCTGCTTGAGTAGCCACCGAGGGTGGTATTGAGTGTTGGGTTGAGCAAGCCCTGCGAGTCAGCACCGATGGCGAGGTTCGCACGGTAGGTGTATTCATCTTTGAGTGGGTCTTTGTTCAGTGACCCGGCGCCCACTCCGATCACTCCACGCACGCCGTTGGCGTTCATCCGTCCTACGGTAAGCGCTGCAGCACTTGCGCCCTCATCGTAGGATGCTTGGCCCACGTACTGGTAAGTGAGGCGCACATAAGGGGTGATGCGCAAACCGCTCGTCTCAAACGGACGGCTCAAGCCTGCGCTCACCAGCACATCGTTACCCATGACAGACTTGTTGCTAAAGCCACTGCTGATACCGGTAACGTCGCTGCGCGAGAGGTTGGTGGAACTTAGGCCAAGGCTCACCATACCGTCGAGTACATAATCTTCTGCCACAGGCATCTTGCCGTAGAGGAACAAAGCGCCCTGCTGGATGGTGCTGTTGCCACCCGTGGCATTGACCGTGGTGTTTGAGAGTGCTAAGCCACCACCAAGCTTTAAGCCAAGCGCAGCGTTTGTATATGCATCCACACCAAACACGGCTTGGTATAGGTTGTTGTTAAAGCCATTGCCACCGCTGTTACCTGAACGCTCACCGCGCTGGTAGGCGATCTCACCCCAGGCACGACCGTCTGCTACGGCTGCACTCGTGATGTTTGCGGACTTCGGGTTGACGGCGGGATTTGAACTCATGTTGGCAGTAGGTAGCCCCGAGGGGTTATTACCTGTGACAGCACCTGACGATAAGGGGGTGGGTGTATTGCCAGCACCGCCACCAAGTTGATTCGGAGCCATCGGGAAGTCGCCTAAGCGTGCCAACACCGCTTGCTGCACGCGCTGTGTCGTCTGGGGAAGCGTGGCTGCTGAGGCTGCGTGGATCTCACCCGAGAGGGATTGCGCAAAGCTTGGAAGACTTGCTGCGGTTTGACCAGAAACGGCATAAAGCAAGGAGTCTTGTGCTGCCGTAGCAGCACCCGTCTTGTTAACGCCTAAGAGCTGATCCAAGACATTCGCGACTTCCTTGGCGTTCGTGGTGCTTGATGACAACGTAGAACTGTAAGAAGTCGGCGTCACAGCCAGATCAAGGCTACTGCTGCTGTTGACGTTATAGAACGCGATGAACTGTGTGCCACTAGCGAGCTCAGCGGGTTGTGTGAGTGTGCTGAAGCGACCCGAGATACCACCGGTCGCTGTCACCATACGGAAGCGATCGCCAAGTGCTGGGACGTAGATCGCACTGCCGTAGCCTGATTCACTTGCGTTAAACAAATTTGATAAGCGCGGCGTAAGCGTCGCGCCCGAATTAATCACCAGTTGACTGCCGACATTCACAAAGGAGTAATAGCCTGAAGCACCCACAGGCGTTGCGCTGCTTGCTTGCACGTTGCCAGCAATGTCTTGCTGATAGGTTGACCCAGAGTTCAGTGTCAGATTTTTAGTGAAAGACAAATAGCCCGGCGAGTTACCCGGCTTAAGCACACCACTCACAATGCTGTTACCCGCAATCGTGCCTGTACCCATCAGCGTACCCGCAGAGGCTACGAACACATCACCCGTACCTGTGGGTGAACCACCCGCCAGTGATAGCGTGCCGCCCGTTACTGTTGTGCCACCTGAATAGGTATTGGCACCACTTAACACTGTTGTGCCCGAGCCAGTAAAGGTCAAGGACCCTGCACCAGAGAACACACCCGACAACCTAGCACTACCTGAGGTGGGATTCTGAATCGTGCTTGCACCAGCCACACTAAAGGCAGTGCTTGAGCTATCACCACTTAACAGCACAAGCGTGCCACCAGACAAGACAGGACTCGCACCAAGTGAAGCCAGCCCAACGCTTGTGCCACTAGAGACGGTTGAGACGCTTGTTCCGCTGGACGATGAGCCCGAGCCACTACCAGAACCACCCGTTCCAGGCAGCGTGATGAGTAAGTTCCAGATGCCGGACTCAGATGCTGTCTCGCTCAACGTAAAGGCGTAGCCATCTGCTGTGCCACTTGTGTTAGCGAGGTTTGCTGCCGCGATACCGCTCAACACTGAACTCAGTGTCGTATTTAAGATAGAGCTATCCGCTGTGGATAAGGAAGAAATTCCAAATGTCATGGTCCCTGTGACAAGGTTTCCAGACAATTTACCGAAGTCAGTGGTACTCGCAATGATGATGTTGTAATTAACGGGTAGGTTACCCCTATACGTTAGAGCGCTACTGCTGGCTCCCTGTTGGTTGTTAAGTGTGGTGATGACTCCGGTATTTCTGATGCCGTAATTCGTAGTCGGGGTTTGGCCACTGAAGCCACCAGGCCCAGCAGCTCCTCCAGCCCCCCCCGCACCCATAAGGATAGAGCCTGTGTTGGTGAGGTTGGTAATGGTACCCGAGTTAAAAATTCCGGGGCCACCAACCCCGCCCCAACCACCGCTGCCACCGAACTGGGCGCCGGGTCCGCCGGGTCCACCAGCGCCACCAGCGCCACCTTTGATTTGACCCGAATTCACTAAATTTGTGATTGTGCTAGTGTTGTAGAGGCCATAGCCTCCTGAAGAGCCATCACCACCAGTCCCGCCAAACATCGTCTCCGTAGGGGCACCAGGACTACCCGCACTCCCAATGCCTCCGACAACTGCCGGGACAATGCTGCTTGAGATATTGATTAAGTTAACGTTGCCTGTCGCGGCTATGCCATTTGAACCCTGACCGACCTCAACAGCACTTCCAGTAACCGATCCCCCAGCACCAACCTCCACAGACCCAGACGTCACGGTGCAGGTCGAAACTGCTGTAGTGATACTGGAATCACAGATTGCAGCAGCAGTCGCAGGAAGATGAATCGTAACTAAGCTAACGGCTACAAGCTGGAGCATTAGGTGCGACCAACCGTTTCGCTTTACCTGACAAAGTATCGATTTTGTAGTCCGTGATGAGAAGGTATGCAATCTATGCTCTCGAGTGAATGGCATAACACTAGGCGATGCGTTCTTCGCGTGCCATGACTGCGGCGACCGGAGGGTCGTCGCTAGTTAACGTGTGAGCATTGTGTGGATAGAAAGTGGGCTTGCCATCCTACGATCGTAGGAGTGCGGAAGAAAAAACAGGTATTTTGCGAGGTTTTACGCGGTTACTTGCCGTCAATGCTGGCGCTTAAAGCAATTAGCTCCGTAAGTGAGGACAAACAGAGTTTTTCCATCACTTCAGACTTGTATTGCTTGACGGTTGGCAGTGCGAGCCCGAGTTCGTTGACGAGCTGTTTATTGTCATAGCCTTTTGCCATCAGACTAAATACCTGCCTCTCACGGGGGGTCAGGGTTTTGAGGGCGGCAGCCAAGCGGGTCTGGCGCCCCGTCTCATCCATCACAGTCTTGCTCTGCTCCATCGCGCGTGCGACCGCACTCAACAGCGCATCACGGCCAAACGGTTTTAATAAAAAATCAAAGGCACCATTCTTAAAGGCCTTGATGATTTGTTCATCTGAGCTTGCACCACTAATAAAAATAATCGGGAGTTGATGACCTTTTTCAAGTAAATCAGCTTGTAACTGAACGCCGCTTTTTTTGGGCATACGCATGTCTGTGACCAAGACCGCGGGCACCAAAGGCTCGAACTCGCTTAAAAACCCCTCTGGATCAGCGAAAGCGAATGTGGTGTAGCCAGAGGCCTGTAAGGCGTGTTCTAAATCAGAACGCAAGTCGTCGTCATCTTCCACTAAAAAAACGAAGTGCTGACCCGAAGGGATGCTCGTTGCGACCGAATTATTCATCGTGGTGTGTTACCCACAGGTATTGAGATCACAAAGCTAACCCCGGCTTGGTTTGGCAAATTTTCGTAGTGGAGGGAGCCTTGATGGCGCTCCACGATATAGCGCGATAACCAAAGACCGACGCCGGTGCCGGTGGATTTAGACGTTGCGAACATATTGAACATCTGCGCCTCCTGCTCTGAGCGAATCCCGGGGCCGCTATCGGTTATCACCAAACAGTATTGCCGCTGCCGGGTAAGGTTACTTTCAATCCGAATCAATTTATTCGATTGGCTGCTGGCATTGAGCGCCTCAATTGCATTCGAAAGCAAGTTAACCACGACTTGCCGAAACAAATGCTCCCAAATTGATAGTTGCTGGCTCACTTGCAACTTCAATTCAATTTGAATATTAGATTGGCTTAATCGATTTGTATACAGCGCAACAACATCACGCACTAGGTCATCCACATTACAAAAATCAGAATGTTCAGCATCGGTTTGAAAAAGTTTTTTTAGATTGACGACTAGCGTAGCTGCTGCGTGATTCGCTTTTCGAATATTACTTAACGGTCGTTTTAGATCGTCGGTCTTTGTATTTGAACCCTCTACGAGATGCAAGGCTTCGTCTGTATTCATTTCAATCCGCGTTAAAAATTGATTGAATTCGTGCGCTAGCCCTGCTGACAATGCACCGCTCTCAATTAACGCTGTACTAGTAGATAGTTTCCTGATCAGATTATCTTTTTCTTTCAGTAGATCCTGGATCCGTTCTAGTTTTTGGCGCTCTTGAATTGCACTCAATGAGTAGTGCTGAGACCAATAAAGACAAATGAGCACTTGAACTAAACAAAAAATCCCTGTTCGAATAACCCTGTTGATCATATCTAGAGCGAGCCAGCCCCCAAACTGATTAACCAACTCAAAATCGTTACTGAAATCGGTGGCTAAGAAGCAGATCCAGGCCAGAGACTGAATCAAACAGAGCCCACAAAAGAGCTGGATAAAGTTCAGAAGATAATTGGGATGCTCTTTAACTTTTGCTCTTGCTTCCCAATAAATCCACGCCATAAAAAGAAGGAAGATGACGCTGCGGAAAATACTTCGCACGAAATCAATTGTGACCTCTTGGAGATCAGTCAACGCCGTTTGATTAAAGATAACAATACTCAAACCTAGTTGCCCGATAAAGAACAGGGATATCAATAGGGATTGACGGTCAAATATTGATTGCCGAGTTGATCTTAGGAACAATGCTTGCAGAATGAAGCAGATAAATAACACTGGGGCTAGCTTGGCAAAGGCTGTCATAAACACAGTCGCCTTCGTTCCAAAATCCGAGTGCGATGTCAGTATCAGCAGCGGAGCAGTGGCCGCAAGAAATGCACACATACTTAGTGCTGCGCCAGTCATCACAATGATAGTTGGCTGGTTCTTGGGTGCTTTAATCCAGAGCGGGGCGCCAAAGATAACATTAGTTAACGCGATACCTGTGGTGAAAAAGACGACGCCCCACGTAAGGATATCCATGCTGACCCAACCGATGATTGATTCGTTGCATCGTAAATTTGGCGGAGAGGGTGGGATTCGAACCCACGGTGGATTTGCACCCACGCCTGATTTCGAGTCAGGTACATTCGACCACTCTGCCACCTCTCCGGGATGCGGTTGGGTAACCGCGAGCACTGGGTCAAGCCCGTAATTCTAGCAGAAACTGCCAAGCCAACCGGTAAACTATAGGCCTTAGCTCTTTGGTTCTATCTAACAAGCGAGACCCGTGCCATGCTCTTCGTCTTATCGCCCGCCAAAAAACTCGACTATGACTCCGCACTGAACGTGCAAACGCACACACAGCCTTTGTTTGTAAAGGAAGCCGCCGTGTTGATCAAGGTGCTCAAGGCCCGTTCCGCGGCCGAGGTGGGTGAGCTGATGGATTTGAGCCCTGCGCTAGCCAAGCTCAACGTCGATCGCTATGCCGCTTGGAAGCCAAGCTTTAATCAGTCCAATTCCCGGCAGGCGATCTTGGCCTTTAATGGTGATGTGTACGAGGGCCTTGAGGCCTCCACACTTAAGCCTAAAGATCTTGAGTGGGCACAAGAGCATGTCGCGATCTTAAGCGGTCTGTATGGCGTGCTAAGGCCCTTAGATCTGATGCAGCCATACCGCTTGGAAATGGGCACCAAACTGGATAATCCAGGTGGCACCAATCTCTATCAGTTCTGGGCAAAGACGATCGCCCCGTATTTGAATGAGCGTCTTGCAAAAGACAAAGCTCCGATCATTGTGAACCTCGCGTCTGAAGAGTATTTCAAATCGGTCGATTCAAAGCAGCTCAAGGCACGTGTGATTCAGTGCGTGTTTCAAGACGGGAAGGGCGCTGCGTGGAAGGTGGTGAGTTTTCATGCAAAACGTGCACGTGGACTGATGGCGCGTTTTGCGATTGAAAACCGCATCGCAAAGCCCGAGGGGCTAAAGAAGTTTGATGCAGAGGGTTACGCGTTTGCCGCAGACGTCTCAACCGAAGATAAGCTCGTGTTCAGACGTCCCGGCGCATAACTACAAGCCGGCTTAGTGCATGCTCCAGCCGTGGCTGACCACTACGGATTGACCGGTTAATGCATTGCTTTCAAAGCCCGCGAGAAAGGCAATGACGTTTGCCACGTCTTCAGTTGTGGTGAACTCGCCGTCGACTGTATCTTTCAGCATGATGTTTTTAATCACTTCGGCTTCGCTGATATTGAAAGCTGCTGCTTGCTCGGGGATTTGTTTTTCGACCAGAGGGGTGCGTACAAAGCCTGGGCAGACCACGTTTGCACGTACGCCCTTGGGACCACCTTCTTTGGCAACCACTCGAGCGAGACCCAAGATGCCATGCTTGGCAGCCACATAGGCTGACTTCAAGCGCGAGGCCTCGTGTGAGTGCACCGAGCCCATGTAAATGATCGAGCCGCCGCGCCCAGCCGCATACATATGCTTGAGCGCTGCTTTGGTGGTTAAGAAGGAGCCGTCTAGGTGAATCGACACGACTTTCTTCCATTCGGCATACGGAAAGTCTTCCACGGGATGCACGATCTGAATGCCAGCGTTTGCAACCAAGATATCGATACTGCCAAATTGTTTAACGGTTTGATCGACGCCCGCATTCACAGCGGCTTCGTCGGTCACGTCCATCACAACACCCATGGCCTTGCCACCTGCTTCTATGATTTGAGTTGCAACCGCGTCTGCAGCGGATTGATTGAGATCCGCAATCACAACGGCTGCCCCTTTTTGTGCGAGGGTGAGGGCGGCTTGGCGACCGATGCCGCTGGCAGCGCCAGTAACTAACGCGACTTTGCCTTTGAGGGACATATCATTTTCCTTATGAGATAACGAAGAGAATATTTAAAGTGAAGCAGGTGTTAAGTGTTGATGAATGATGGACATCTCTTGATCGATTGCAGCGACCGTGTTGTGTAATTGTGTCATGGGATAACTGAGTGTGGGTTGACTGCCGTCACTCACCATCGCAGGTAAGGGAGGCAGATAGCCACTTCTGTGGGCTTCCAAAAAAGGTACGAGTGCCAAAAGGTGGTCAGTCATCGGTTGCGGTGCTTCGCGAGATGTCGCCAAGGTGTGGATTACTGTTGCAATCTGCGAGGCGAGTGTATGGTTTTGAATCATCAGATTGTTGAACTCGACCGCATGCCACTGACGCGAGTGTGGTTCGAGCATCATCCGATAAAATGCATCGGCTAGATTGCTCAGCGCGACATAGGCGTTTTTGCGAGATAGGCGCCAGGCCAAATCCGCTTGCTTGACTTGTTCGTCGAGCGAGTTTTGTCCTGACTGCTGAAAGACAGTGACATATTTCAAGCCCGCACGCAGGTATTCGCGATTTGCCGATATCGCGGCCCTGGTAAGCGATGGCATGAACTGCGATTCCCACCACGGCAGGAAGTAACTGCAGGCAAACGAAATCACCGAACCGATAAACGTGTCTAACGCGCGATCGCCAATCACGGTGGCCGCCGAGGGGTCGACAAAATGGAAGGCTAACAACACGGCATTTGTGTTGAAGATGGATGCGACCATGTAATTGATCTGCAGCATGCTGCCGCCGATGATGGTGGATAGCACCATAATGGCGAGAAGCCAAGAGTTGCTCAGATTAGCAAACATAATGCCAAGCGCGACAGTGCAGCCAATCAAGGTGCCTACGAGGCGCCAACCGTTGCGCTGTCGAGTCAGTGCAAAGCCCGGCTTCATGATGATGAGTACTGTCAGCAGGATCCAGTAGCCTTGTTGCGCAAGCTGTGGAATAAGTGTCCAGACCGTCATTGCGACCCCAGCTGCAAGGGCGACGCGTAAGGCATACCTGCAGATCGGAGAGTCCAGACGCAGATTGCTAGTGATCATGCGCAGGCGAAAGTGTTCGCGCGATAAAAACTGGCTGAGTGATTGGTCAAGCATGACTGATTCCAACGGCTTAGCGTTCGGCTTGCGTTGTGTCGCCTCAATCATGCGTTCGATAATTTCTGCGCTGTGACGCAGGCGTCTTAGGATTTCAACGCAGAGGTTATAGGTGTTGGGATCGCTTTGCGCAAAGCCATTACGTGTCATTTGCTCTATTTCGTATTCCAGCGCGCGAAGTTCTGCTTTGACGCTACTGCGATGCGAGGCAGTCGTTTCCTTCGATACCGATAAGGCGATGTAGTCAAGATCGACTGACATTTTGCGTAACGCATCGCGCATAAACAAAATTGCATCAGAGTTGCCCAGCTTTTGTCTGAGTAACGCGTAGTCTGTACGCGTGGCAACGAGAGTCTCAAGAATGTCGATCATTTCAATGAACAGATTCCAAAGCATGATGCGTTTGGAGTCAGTGATCAGACCGGCTTTGGCGAGCCCGCGTAACACCATGTCACGTGCTCCTTGGTGTTTATCGGTCATGCTTGATTGGCAAGCCACCAGTTTGCGATAACTATCCTCTAGGTCGCGACTACAGTCGTACATGTCGGCACGTCGTCCGATGTAGTCCGCTGTGGCGAATAAGGCAACCGATAAGGCCTGCTCTTTTTCGCGCACATGCATCACACGGCTCAACGAATAGCTAAACAAGGTGTAAAAAAGGCCACCGGCGAAAGAGGTCAGTGTGTGCAACCAGACCTCGTTGGTTGGCATAGCCTCGTGCATGGTGACAGTCATGAGCAGCAAACATGCAAAACCGATTTGCCCGCCTTTTTTGCCGAACACGGAAAGCATGGAATACGCGAAACATTGCCCAATAACCACAAACCAAATGAGCAGGGGGTGGCTTGAGGCTAAACCGGTTATTGCCACTGTAAGGGTGCTCAGCAGCGTGCCACCCAGCATCTCCCTCACACGATGCTCGTGGGGGCCTGGTTGATCAATAAAGGCGACGCATAGTGCGCCGAAGGTCGCGATCAGACCTGCCCCATACCAGCCAAATATGCCGCCTAGAATCGTGATGGGCAGCAAAATGCCCGCAGCCCGACGCACCCCGCTATATAAGTGGTGGCTGAACAAAAAGCGCTGGAGCTGGCTAACTGCGTCGTTCATCGGGTGTTGTAAGGGGGGGGCAGGGATAAGCCAAGCGCACGCCCAAGTAGGATTTTGTGTGCAGCGCAGCAATTTATTTAATAATCTAGCACCGTCTCGGCGTCTGCGGTGAAAAAGCTAGTGGCAAAGGCATATTTTGACCTAAATGCTCTATTAGCCAACGATTTCGTAGATATTGCCGAGTTGCGCTGCGCCGCACAACACGGTAAAGTTTCAGGTTCGTGCCAAAAAACTAACCGTTTTTTCGTGCGATGGCTTTTAAAGTTTGGGTCACCACCCAACCATCTTTGCCATTTAACTTTTGCTGCTGCCCCTGCCACAAGCATCGGTCAGCGCTTCCGTTTCGATCCAGTGCACCCCTGTTGGGTGCGTGCATAGCCGAATGGCGAATGCGTGCCGGGTTGGCAAGGTGTCCGGGTGGCCAGGCTCCGTGAGTCTGAAAACGTCGGGTCATGTTGCAACACCTGTCGCGGTTCA
The DNA here is from genome assembly GCF_019923725.1 of Zwartia hollandica. Lineage (GTDB taxonomy): Bacteria > Pseudomonadota > Gammaproteobacteria > Burkholderiales > Burkholderiaceae_B > Zwartia > Zwartia hollandica. Next base: position 447,114 of record NZ_JAHXRI010000010.1, on the reverse strand, counting down.
GCGTTTCTCTTTATCCGAGGATGCAGTCATATGGGCGATGCCGGTAATGAAAGGAATGACTTTATGGAACTCAATGGCGCAGACATCGTCGTGCGTTGCTTGGCTGACGAAGGCGTAGAACACGTTTTTGGCTATCCCGGTGGCGCTGTCTTATACATCTACGACGCAATTTACAAACAAGATAAGTTCAAACATATTCTGGTGCGACACGAGCAAGCAGCCGTGCACGCAGCAGACGCTTATGCACGCTCGTCTGACAAGGTAGGCGTTTGCTTAGTCACAAGCGGTCCTGGTGTGACCAATGCCGTCACGGGCATTGCGACAGCCTACATGGACTCAATCCCGATGGTGGTGATTAGTGGACAAGTTCCGACCCACGCAATCGGTGAAGACGCGTTCCAAGAGTGCGACACGGTGGGCATTACCCGTCCATGCGTCAAACATAATTTCCTAGTGCGTGACATCAAGGATCTAGCGGACACCTTACACAAAGCGTTTTACCTCGCACGCACCGGACGACCCGGCCCCGTGCTGGTGGATATCCCTAAAGACATCACTGCAGCGCGGTACAAGTATTCGCCAGCCAAGGGTGAGCCCGTGATGCGTTCCTACACGCCTGTCGTGAAAGGACATCAGGGACAAATTAAAAAAGCAGTGCAGATGCTGCTGCAAGCCGAACGCCCGATGATTTATTCGGGTGGCGGCGTGATCTTGTCCGACGCGGCGCCTGAGCTACAACAATTTGTCAAGATGATTGGTGCACCCTGCACGAATACCTTGATGGGCTTGGGTGCTTATCCTTCAACCGATAAGCAATTCGTTGGAATGCCCGGTATGCATGGCACCTACGAAGCAAACATGGCAATGCAGCATTGCGATGTCCTGATTGCAGTTGGCGCACGCTTCGACGACCGTGTGATTGGTAACCCCAAGCACTTTGCACAGAATCTACGCAAGATTGTTCATATCGATATCGATCCCTCTTCGATCTCCAAGCGTGTGAAGGTTGACGTGCCAATTGTTGGGAACGTTAAAGATGTGCTGATTGAATTGATGGAGCAGTATCAAGCTGCAGCCGTAGAGACCAAGCCTAATAAAGACGCCTTGGCCAAATGGTGGCAGCAGGTTCAAATCTGGCGCGGTAAAGAGTGTATGAAGTTCGCCGATTCGGCCGAACTAATCAAGCCGCAGTCGGTCGTACAAAAGCTTTGGGAAGTCACTGGGGGTGATGCGTACATTACCTCCGATGTGGGTCAGCATCAAATGTGGGCCGCGCAGTACTACGGGTTTGACAAGCCTCGCCGTTGGATTAATTCAGGCGGCTTGGGCACGATGGGCGTGGGTTTGCCCTACGCCATGGGCGTTCAGATGGCCCATCCTGATGCAACGGTTGCTTGCATTACGGGCGAGGGCTCAATCCAGATGAACATTCAAGAGCTCTCCACCTGTCGGCAGTATCACCTCACACCGAAGATTTTGTGCCTGAACAACCGGTACCTCGGTATGGTTCGCCAATGGCAGCAAATTGACTATTCCTCGCGTTACGCCGAGTCCTACATGGATGCCTTGCCTGATTTCGTTAAGCTGGCAGAAGCGTATGGCCACGTCGGGATGCGCATCGACAAGCCTTCGGATGTCGATGGCGCCTTGCGGGAAGCGTTCAAGTTGAAAGATCGTCTGGTTTTCATGGACTTCATTACGGATCAAAGCGAAAACGTCTGGCCAATGGTCAAGGCGGGTAAGGGCCTGACCGAAATGTTGCTCGGCTCTGAAGATCTATAAGGAGACCACCATGAAACACGTAATTTCTGTTCTGATGGAAAACGCTCCTGGCGCACTTTCGCGTGTGGTGGGTTTGTTTTCTGCGCGTGGTTACAACATTGAAACCCTGACGGTTGCGCCCACTGAAGACAGCACCCTGTCTCGCTTGACGCTCGTCACCATGGGGTCCGATGATGTGATCGAGCAAATCACTAAACACTTGAATCGGTTGATTGATGTGATCAAAGTGGTTGACCTGACAGAAGGTCCACATATCGAGCGCGAACTGATGCTGATTAAAGTGCGCGCAGTGGGCAAAGAGCGCGAAGAAATGAAGCGTATGGCGGATGTTTTTCGCGGACGCATCATTGACGTAACAGATAAGGCCTACACCATCGAGCTCACGGGAAACCAGGAGAAGGTGCAAGCTTTTATTGATGCGCTGGATCGTAGCGCTATCCTCGAAACCGTCCGTACGGGTGTCTCGGGGATTGGCCGCGGCGAACGCATTCTTAAACTTTGATCGGCGTTGGTCGATTGATTTGATTCAAACCAATAGCTTTAAGCATTACTGTATTCAACTTAAAAAAATCTGGAGCCCAGAATGAAGGTTTATTACGATAAAGATTGTGATCTGTCCCTGATCAAAGGCAAGACCGTTGCGATTATTGGTTACGGTTCGCAAGGTCACGCACATGCACTGAACCTGCATGAGTCGGGCGTTAAAGTCGTCGTTGGTCTGCGTAAAGACGGCGCGTCGTGGAAAAAAGCGGCTAATGCCGGTTTGAAAGTCGCTGAAGTTGCTGATGCCGTTAAAGCAGCAGATCTCGTCATGATGCTGTTGCCTGACGAGAATATCGCTCAAGTCTATCGTGAAAGCGTCCATGCAAACATTAAGCCTGGTGCAGCGCTCTCGTTTGCACACGGTTTTAACGTGCACTACGGTCAAGTCATGCCACGCGAAGACATCGACGTCGTGATGATTGCCCCCAAGGCACCTGGTCACACTGTGCGCGGCACCTACTCGCAAGGTGGTGGCGTTCCATCGCTGGTGGCTGTGCATCAAGACAAATCGGGTTCGGCACGCGATGTCGCACTGTCGTATGCCTGCGCCATTGGTAGCGGTCGCGCTGGTGTCATCGAGACAAACTTCCGCGAAGAAACTGAAACTGACTTGTTCGGTGAACAGGCAGTGTTGTGCGGTGGTACCGTCGAACTCATCAAAGCTGGTTTTGACACGCTGGTCGAAGCAGGCTACGCGCCAGAAATGGCCTACTTTGAGTGCTTGCACGAACTCAAGTTGATCGTTGACCTGATTTATGAAGGCGGTATCGCCAACATGAACTACTCGATTTCGAACAACGCTGAGTTTGGCGAATACGAAACAGGTCCTAAAATTGTTACCGATGCAACACGTGATGCGATGCGTCAGGCTCTGAAAGACATTCAGACCGGCGAATACGCCAAGCGCTTCATCCTTGAAAACCAAGCGGGTGCGCCTGCTTTGATATCGCGTCGTCGTATCAACGCTGAGTCGCAAATCGAAGTTGTCGGCGCTAAGTTGCGCGCCATGATGCCTTGGATTGCTGCAAACAAGCTGGTTGATAAGACCAAGAACTGATTTTGAGGCATTTCTGGTGTTTCGGCTTGCGAAAGTGATCCGAAGGCCTGACTCAGTTCAGCCGGCATTCGAAAACACGCCCTTCGGGGCGTGTTTTTTTGGGTTAACCTTTCGCTTACGATGAATACACCACATTATCCGCATCCTATTATTGCCCGTGAGGGTTGGCCTTTTCTAGCGGGCTCCGTCGCGATCGCCTTGCTGGTGACATTTCTGTCGCCTGCCTGGTCTATTCTTTTTTGGGTGATTGCAGTTTTTATCCTGCAATTTTTCCGTGATCCTGCGCGCTCGGGCTCGACCGAAGGCAATGCAGTATTGTCACCGGCTGATGGACGTATCGTTGTGGTGGAGCAAACGCTTGATCCTTACGCACAGCGTGAAGCGCTCAAGATCAGTGTGTTTATGAATGTATTTAACGTGCACAGTAATCGCAGTCCGGTGGACGGTGAAGTGCTGAGCACTGAATATTTTCCTGGCAAGTTTTTCAATGCAGCGCTAGACAAGGCCTCTCTGGAAAATGAGCGCAACGCCATGGTGTTGCGCACGGATGCTGGGCATATTGTGGCCGCGGTTCAGGTGGCGGGCTTAGTCGCCAAGCGGATTCTTTGTTACGCCAAAGCGGGTGATACGATGGCGCGTGGTCAGCGTTATGGCTTTATTCGCTTTGGTTCGAGGGTCGATGTCTATCTGCCAATTGGGTCACGACCACGTGTCGCAATCGGCGATAAAGTCAGTGCAACGAGCACAGTGCTTGCCGATTTACCCTCTTAAACTTTTGAGGCGCCTCCATGGCTAACAATCCAATGCGCGACCCTGAACAACGCCATCGCGGCATTTACCTGCTTCCCAACGCCTTCACGACTGCGGCGTTGTTTGCAGGTTTTTATGCTGTCGTGCAGGCGATGAACGGACGCTTTGAGATGGCTGCCATTGCAATCTTTTGTGCCTTGGTGCTTGACGGTATGGACGGTCGCGTAGCGCGCTTGACCAATACAACCTCCGCATTTGGTGAGCAATACGACTCGCTCTCTGATATGACGTCATTTGGCGTTGCGCCAGCACTCGTGATGTACGAATGGATGCTGCACGACCTGGGCCGCTGGGGCTGGCTTGCGGCGTTCGTGTATGTTGCCGGAGCAGCCCTTCGGCTTGCGCGTTTCAATACGAATATCGCAGTGGTAGACAAGCGTTTCTTTCAAGGTCTTCCCAGTCCGGCTGCCGGCGCATTGATCGCTGGTTTTGTGTGGCTCGTGGTGGATAATCGTTTGCAGGTGCCACGCGAGTTTCTAGCGTGGACCTCGTTTGTGCTGACCTTATACTGCGGGATTGCGATGGTGACTAATTTGCCGTTTTACAGTGGCAAGTCGTTTGCGTTGGGTCGTAGCGTGCCGTTTTGGGTCATTTTGGTATTTGTCGCGGGGTTTGTGTTTATCTCGAGCGACCCTCCCGTTGTGCTGTTTGCGTTATTCGTGATTTATGGCTTATCGGGCTGGGGCGTGTGGTTGTGGCGTTGGCGCCGGCAAGGTCAGCTTTCTGCGTCGCGCAATCAGCGATAAAAAAGCCGGCAGATGCCGGCTTTTGGTTTATATGGGAAACAGACTGTCGCTCAAGGTCAAGGGATCTGGCGCAGGATGAAAACGCGTGACATGTTGGCCATCAGAGCCCATGTAAACGTACATCATAGAGGGCCAAATATCATATTGTTTGTAGCGATAGGCCCAGACAATTTCATTACCCTTGGCGATCCCGTAGGTGTTAGCAGGCGGCCCAAATTGGCATTCGACTTGTTTTGCTGACCATTTACCTACACTCAAGACTTCAAATTGCTCATCCGTGAGTACTTGTTCAATCTTGATGACTTTGCCATCTTTGGCTATTGTGCCACCCCAAGAAAATTGACCGTAGGGTTGCCCAGACCAGATCAAGCGCTCTGTGCCATCGTCTTTTTTGCAGATGGTGTCTGGTTTGCCGTACTTTTTGATCACCTCGGCCAATGGCGTGCCCGGCGGGACGGTGTTCATATTTGCACAACCGGTCAGTAGCGCTGCACCTACTAAAACACTAAGTTTTGTCATGCGGGCGTTTTTCATAAGAGCAGCGCACAAAATATTGCTGAGTACTGACATGGTGGTTTGTCCTTGAAGACGGTTTGATCGTCATTTTAGCCAATCAGCTATAATCGTGCGGCTTTACTTATAAAAAGCATTGTTTTTAAAGCTCTTTAATCCAATCACGTCAGGGCGCCTCGGTCCTGACGCTTGTTATCTGAGGTAATAAAAATGTCTGTAGCTGATATTAAAAAATCCGACATCGTTGCGCAGTTTCAGCGCGCTCAGGGCGATACCGGTTCACCTGAAGTTCAAGTTGCTTTGCTTACTGCTCGTATCAACGAGCTGACAGATCACTTCAAAACTCACCTGAAAGACCACCACTCACGTCGCGGCCTGCTTCGCATGGTTAGCCGTCGCCGTAAGTTGCTCGATTATCTCAAGGGCCGCAACCCTGATTCTTATCGCGCACTGATCGAAAAACTCGGTCTGCGCAAGTGATCGGAATCTGTGGGGCAGTCTCCCCGTGAATCAACCGTGGTTGATGCGGCACGCGTGCTGCGACGCCCACGGTTTTTCATTTGTAAGGAATAAATTGTCATGTTCAATAAAGTGACCAAATCATTTCAGTACGGCCAACACACAGTCGTGCTCGAGACAGGCGAAATCGCTCGCCAGTCGTCGGGTGCAGTGCTGGTCACAATCGAAGACACCGTTGTACTTGCAACAGTTGTTGCTAAAAAAGATGCAAAAGCAGGTCAGGATTTTTTCCCCCTGACCGTCGATTACATCGAAAAAACTTACGCAGCTGGCAAGATCCCCGGCGGGTTCTTCAAGCGCGAAGGTAAGCCCTCCGAAAAAGAAACGCTGACGTCGCGCTTGATCGATCGTCCTTTGCGCCCTTTGTTCCCTGAAGGCTTCTACAACGAAGTTCAGGTGATCATTCATGTCTTGTCGTGCAACCCAGAGATCGATCCTGACATCCCTGCGATGATCGGTGCATCGGCTGCTTTGGCTGTTTCAGGTATTCCATTCAACGGCCCGATTGGTGCCGCGCGTGTTGGTTATATCGATGGTCAGTACCTCGTGAATCCGACCGCCACACAGCTCAAGACATCGCAGATGGATTTGGTTGTTGCTGGTACAGAAGCCGCCGTGTTGATGGTGGAATCTGAAGCGCAGCAATTGTCCGAAGAAATCATGCTCGGTGGCGTGGTCTTTGGTCATACCCAAATGCAAGCTGTCATCAGTGCGATTCACGACCTCGTGCGCGAAGCTGGCAAGCCAGACTGGGTGTGGGCCCCCGCCGCTAAAAACGAAGCCTTGATCGCTTCAGTTACGGCTGCCGCACAAGGCCCTCTCAACGCCGCCTACCAGACGCGTCAAAAGCAAGAGCGCACAACGCAGCTGCGCCAGGTTTACGCTGACGTGCATGGAAAGCTTGCTGAAGAAGCTGCTGCCGCAGGCACAACCAAGCCAGACTCGGTAACGGTTGATAACATTTTGTTCGATCTTGAAGCCCGTATCGTGCGCAGCCAGATTCTGTCAGGTGAGCCACGTATCGATGGTCGTGATACACGCACCGTGCGTCCGATTTCGATTCGTCTGGGCGTGTTGCCTCGCGTGCACGGCAGTGCATTGTTTACGCGCGGTGAAACACAGGCGCTGGTTATTGCGACCTTGGGCACCAAGCAAAACGAACAAATCATTGACGCGCTCATGGGCGAGTATCGTGACCGTTTCCTGATGCACTACAACATGCCTCCGTTCGCCACTGGCGAAACTGGCCGCGTCGGTACGCCGAAGCGTCGTGAAATCGGTCATGGTCGTTTGGCTAAGCGTTCGCTGGTGCCATTACTGCCAGAAGCTGCTGACTTCCAGTACACCATCCGCCTTGTCTCCGAGATCACCGAATCAAACGGTTCATCTTCGATGGCATCGGTCTGCGGCGGTTCGCTCGCAATGATGGATGCTGGTGTGCCAGTTAAAGATTTGGTCGCTGGTGTTGCGATGGGTCTGATTCTTGACGCAGGCAAATTTGCAGTTTTAACTGACATCCTCGGTGATGAAGATCACTTGGGTGACATGGACTTTAAAGTTGCCGGTACCGATAAAGGTATCACTGCGTTGCAGATGGACATCAAAATCCAGGGCATCACCAAAGAAATCATGCAGGTTGCTTTGGCACAAGCGCGCGACGGCCGGATGCACATCCTGTCGAAGATGCGTGAGGCCACACAGGGCGTACGTACAGAGTTGTCTGAATTTGCGCCACGCATGTTGTCCATGAAGATCAATCCAGAAAAAATCCGCGACGTGATTGGTAAAGGTGGTGCAACCATCCGTGCCTTGACCGAAGAAACGGGTTGCCAGATTGATATTTCGGATGATGGCGCCATTGTCATTTCGAGCGCTGATCTCGATCGTGCACGCGAAGCACAGCGTCGTATCACTGAGCTGACTGCCGATGTTGAAGTGGGCCAGGAATACGAAGGTAGTGTTCTGCGTCTGCTAGACTTTGGTGCGATCGTGCAAGTGTTGCCAGGCCGTGATGGTTTGCTGCACATCTCGGAGATTGCAAACTACCGCATTGCCAACATCAATGACGTGCTCAAGGTTGGTCAAAACCTGCGCGTTAAAGTGATCGAGGCCGATGACAAAGGTCGTTTGCGTCTTTCGGTGAAGGCGATTGGTGGCATCGAGCAGCAAGGTGGTGCACCTGCACCTGCTGCAGCACCTGACGCGCCCGCAGCATCGCAGTAGTAAATTCGCTTTATCTCAACCCCACTCGTCGCCTCCGACGGATGGGGTTTTTTATTGTTTTATATTAAACTAAGTCTAATTAGTTTAGTTTATTATGGATCTGAGAATGTCATGCAAACAGTCAACATTCACGAAGCAAAAACTCACCTATCCAAGTTGATTGACCAGGCAACAAAGGGTGATTCTTTTGTCATAGCTAAGGCCGGTAAGCCCATGGTGCTTGTCGTACCATACCAGGCCGCAGAACCGAGGCCTCCCAAACGGCTCGGGTTTTTACAAGATCAATTTGCGATTCCAGATGACTTTGACAACATGGGTCAGGCCGAAATCGAACAGATGTTTAGTGGGAAGTTATGAAGTTTTTATTAGATACTCATCTGTTGCTTTGGGCTGCGAGTCAACCGGAAAAACTATCGAAACAAGCGCAAGAACTCATTGCGCATCCAGACAGCGAATTGTTTTTCAGCGCAGCGAGTTTGTGGGAAATTTCAATCAAACAGAGCTTGGGTAGGGCGGATTTCGATGTGAACGCACGCGTCTTGCGGCGCGGTTTGCTCGACAATGGCTATAGTGAGCTGAGCATCACAGTTGTGCATGCGCTTGCAGTCGAGGTATTGCCTGGTATGCACAAAGATCCGTTTGATCGTATGCTGCTCGCGCAGGCGGATGCCGAAGGAATTACCTTACTGACGTCCGACAAAGTTGTCGGGCAGTACTCTGGTTCCGTTCGTTTAATTTAGCGTCACGCAGTGAGAGACCGATCGTAGCAGCCTGCGAGTCTAAATAGTCGATCGCGTTTGAGCATTGGGATGGTCGCTTCCGGTTGGCGGCGGCCCGTGTCTATCAGTGCCTGAATCGTTGCTTCAATGTGATGGCGCAAAAGTTGCTCATGTGTAGGCCACCATTGTGACAACAAGCGATCAGGGTCAATGAGCCCTAACTGCTGGCGACGCAGCTCTGAGCGGCTGAAATCTTTGGTGTTCCAGGTCACGACGCTAATCGGCAAGCAGTCGGTCTTTACGATAGCCGCCACACCTGCAGCGGCAACGTGTTTGTCTTTTTTGTCAGTGTGTTTAAGGGTGGCTTCATATTCCGTCACATCCCCCATGTCGGCGAATGGAAAGCGCTCTTGCATCCGCGACCATTCGGTTTCAAGCACGTGCGGTTCGATATCCCATAGTCGCGCGGCGTTGCGTTGCCACTCTTGACCAATCTTGTAGGTCCACAGGGGAGCGAACAAGCCTGCTGCGGCTAAATCCAGCAGCAAGGGCCTGAGTAAACCGGACATCATCACGCAGGCGTCGAGCACGAGGGCAGGGCGACTCTCAGCCGTCATTTTAGGGCGCGCAATGCAGCACGTGAAATCGTTGCTGCATCGACACCAAAATAAGATCTGAGCGCCGCACGGGTATCACTTCTGCCGAAGCCATCGGTGCCAAGCGTCAAATAGCGCCGTCCGGCTGGCACATAGGCGCGCACTGATTCAGGCAAGGCTCGGACATAATCCGTCGCTGCGATGATGGGTCCTTCACTATGCTCTAGTTGCTGATATAAGTAGGGTGTCCCGGGAGGAGCCTCATCCTTCAGGAGAGCAGTCTCGCAGGCAACACCATCGCGTGCGAGTTCACTCCAGCTGGTAATGCTGTAAACAAATGTTGTGACTCCTTGAGCAGCAAGTTGTTCGGCCGCTTTGATGACTTCGGTCAGAATTGCACCGGAACCTAAAAGCGTGACGCAGCTCTTTTGGTTCTTTGCGCGATAGGTGTTGAACAAGTAGCAGCCCTTGAGCACGCCCTCGTTGATACCCTCGGGTAGACTGGGTTGCGCGTAGTTTTCGTTCATGAGGGTGACGTAATAAAAAACGTCACGTTGCTCAACCATCATTTCGCGAATGCCTTGATCGACGATCACAGCCATTTCTCCTGCGAAGGCAGGGTCGTACGCCTTGCAGTTTGGAATCGTTGCGGCGTGCAGATGGCTCGAACCATCTTGATGCTGTAGGCCTTCACCGCCGAGCGTCGTGCGGCCAGAGGTTGCACCTAATAAGAAACCGCGAGGCCGTTGATCTGCCGCCGCCCAGATTTGGTCCCCTACCCGTTGGAAGCCAAACATGGAGTAATAGATATAGAAGGGCAGCATCGCTAAGCCGTGCACGCTGTAGCTTGTTGCTGCAGCGGTCCAGCTCGCAATAGCACCGGCCTCAGAAATACCCTCTTCAAGAATCTGACCATCCAAGGCTTCGCGATAGCTTAGGACAGAACCAATATCCTCAGGCGCGTAGCGCTGGCCGACGCTGGAATAGATACCAACCTGTTTAAAGAGGTTGGCCATTCCGAACGTACGTGCCTCATCGGCGACGATCGGCACAATGCGTGGACCAAGCTCTGTATCTTTAAGTAAGTTACCCAGCATTCGAACGAACGCCATGGTTGTACTCATTTCCTTGCCGTCTGCTTTCAGTGCAAAGCCGCTGTGTTGCTCAATGGCAGGCACATTAATTTTTTCACAAACAGTTTCGCGCTTTGGTAAGTAGCCGCCGAGACGCTGACGCTGTGCCTGCAGGTATTTCATTTCTGGGCTGTCAGGCTCGGGTTTGTAAAAACTTAACGAGGTGGCCTGCTCATCGGTTAAGGGCAGGTTGAAACGATTGCGAAACTCAAGCAAGTCGGTTTCATCAAATTTCTTTTGGCTGTGCGTGGTCATTTTTCCTTGCCCAGCGCTGCCCATCCCATAGCCTTTTTTGGTATGCGCCAAAATCACTGTGGGTTGATTTTTATGGTTAGCAGCCGCAACATAGGCTGCATGAATTTTGACCAAATCATGTCCACCACGCTTGAGTCGATCGATTTGGTCATCGGTCATTCCTTGTGCCAAACGCGCGAGCTCTTCGTTTTGTCCAAAGAAGTTATCGCGGTTGAAACGACCATCTTTGGCGGCAAAAGTTTGCATTTGGCCGTCTACCGTATCTGCAAAGGCACGGGTCAGCGCACCTGTCACATCTCTTGCGAAGAGACCATCCCAGTCGCTTCCCCACACTAACTTAATGACATTCCAACCTGCACCAGTGAACAGTTTTTCTAACTCATCAATGATGCGACCATTGCCGCGTACGGGGCCATCGAGACGCTGCAGATTGCAGTTCACGACCCACACGAGATTGTCTAATCCTTCGCGCGCAGCCAAGGTCAGGGCGCTCATGGACTCGGGCTCATCCATCTCGCCATCACCAAATACGCCCCAGACCTTGCGGTTAGAGCAATCGAGTAGATTGCGGTGTGTCAGATAGCGCATGAAGCGTGCGTGGTAAATCGAACTAATTGGGCCGATACCCATCGAGCCCGTTGGGAATTGCCAAAAATCAGGCATCAACCAAGGGTGAGGATAGCTGGATAATCCTTGGGCTCCGTGTTCGATTGCCTGAATTTCTTGGCGATAGTGTTCTAAGTCTTGCTCACTGAGTCGGCCTTCAAGAAACGCACGGGAATACACGCCTGGAGCGCTGTGGGGCTGGAAGAACACTAAGTCGCCACGGTGTTGGCCTGGACCCGTGCCGCGACGCGCCTCAAAGAAGTGATTGAAACCGGTCTCAAACAGATCGGCCGCGCTGGCGTAGCTTGCGATGTGACCCCCGAGTTCTCCATAGGCTTTGTTAGCACGCACGACCATGGCTAAGGCGTTCCAACGCATGATCGATGCCAGGCGCTCCTCTATTGCAAGGTCACCGGGGAAGGCAGGCTGTTGATCGACGGAGATGGTGTTGACGTAAGGACTGTTCAGATCCGGATGCCACCCGAGCTTGACCGTGTGAGCCGCGCGCACTAGCGCGTCGAGTAAAAACTTGGCGCGTTCGGGTCCCGCCTGCTCTAGCACTGCGCGGAAGGCGTCTTGCCATTCCTTGGTTTCCGCACTGTCGGTGTCGGGTGCTTGGCTAATCCAGGAGCTGATACGGGGGTCGATAGAGGCGTTCATGCGGTAGAAGAAGTCTAGATTGGAATATAACTAACATTCTAAATACTTCTGCACAGCATGAGATGCCTAATTTTGTAACAAAATACTATAATTTCAGTATTTAATGCTTATAAAAGTTACAAATTCAGAATGAATGCCTTGGATTCTATTGATTTAAAGATATTGGCTGAGCTTCAAAATGATGGGGCACTTTCAAATATAGAACTCGCTCGGCGAATTCATTTGAGCCCCTCCCCTTGTCTGGCAAGGGTACGAGCGCTGGAGGCTTCCGGTGTGATTGATCGGTACGTGGCGCTGACCAATGCCGCCGCACTGGGCTTGGGATTGAATGTGTTCATCAACATCAGTTTGCAGAGCCAAAGCAAAGAGGCCCTTGCACATTTTGAGCAGCGAATCAGCGAGCATGATGAGGTGATGGAGTGTTACTTGATGACCGGCGACAGCGATTATTTAATTCGTGTAGCGGTTGCTGATATCGCCGCACTCGAGAAATTTATTCTCGAGCAACTCACGTCGATTCCGGGAATTGAAAAAATTCGCTCGAGTTTCGCGTTGAAACAGGTGCGCTACAAGACTGCGCTGCCTTTACCAGTATGATGGGATTATTGATAGCCAAACTTGTTCAAAGGAAAATCTATGTCTGTTCGCAAAATTAAAGCTTGGTCGGCGGCGCTAGCACTTAGCGTGCTGTGCGCACCCAGCATGGCCGCTTGGCCCGATGATCAAACGATTGAGTTAGTGGTGGGTTTCGCCCCAGGTGGTGGAACTGACTTAATGGCACGCGCGCTTGTCCCATTTTTAGAAAAGAAACTTGGCGGTAAGGCGCGGATTGTCGTTGTGAACAAACCAGGCGCGGGCGGTGAAATTTCGACCGCGTATTTGGCCCGTGCAAAGCCTGATGGCTACACCGTCGGCTTCATTAATGTGCCCGGGTTTGTTTTTATTCCAATGTATAAACAGGCGTCTTATAAAACCGACGATGTGCGAATCATTGCGCGCGTCGTCGATGACCCAGCCGTGTTGATGGTTCGTTCGGATGCCAAAAATCGAACAATCCCAGCGATTCTGGAGGCGCTTAAAAAAGATCCCGGTTCGCTCTCCTTTGCCACAAGCGGCCGCGGCACCAGCGGACATCAGGCTCTGCTTAAGATCGAATCGGCTGCTAACGTGAAAGGCACGGACATCGCCTTCAAAGGAGCTGGGGAGTTCAAGAGCGCCTTGATTGGAGGGCACGTTGATTTCGCTATTGCAAGCGTGGGTGAATATCTTGCTGGTTATGGCGATATGAAAACTATCACACCAGTTGCCGTGATGAATCCGACGCGAGTGTCCGCAATCCCTAATGTGCCAACAATCGATGAATCAGGCATCAAAGTCCGTGTGACCTCTGAGCGTGCGATCGCGGGCCCCAAGGCGCTCCCCGATGACATTGCAAACCGCTTTCAGCAGGCTATCAAGGACACGATTGCAGACCCAGCTTTTGTTGCAACGGTCAAAAACGATGCAGCTGTCTTGGCCTATATGTCGGGTGCTGATTTCACTAAGTCCCTCGAAGTGATTCGTGAAGAGCTTAAGCCGTTAGTGGCTGCAATGAAATAGAGTGTTCAATGTCTGTCGAAATGAAAGACTATTACGCGGCTCGGGCAAAAGAGTATGACAAGATCTACGCTAAGCCCGAGCGACAGCAAGATCTCCGTGCAATAGAGCAGTGGCTACCCTCAAAGTTTGCACAGTGCGAGGTTCTGGAGGTAGCTGCTGGAACCGGCTATTGGACGCAGTTTATTGCTCCCAGTGCAAAGCGTATGGTGGCGTTAGATGCTTCGCAAGAAACCTTGTCTATTGCACAAGCCCGGCCTGGATGCGCGGGCGTAGATTGGGTGGTCGGTGATGCCTATCAGATGCCACTGGTAGGGCAGAAGTTTGATGCGGTCTTCGCAGGCTTTTGGTTTTCGCACATACCGCTGGAAAAACTATCCGGCTACTTGAGTGATCTAAATCGCTTTCTCAAGCCAGGTGCACGTGTCATATTTTTAGATAACTTGTATGTCGAGGGCAATAGCACGCCGCTCTCGGATCGCGATGTGGCTGGCAATACCTATCAAACGCGTCCGCTTTCCGACGGATCGACGCACAAGGTCTTAAAAAATTACCCTACGGAGTTCGAATTGACGGACCTCGTATCTTCTTTTTCGCAACAGTTTTCCTATACGACCTGGCAGTATTACTGGGCGTTTGATTATCGGTTCGAAGGATAAAGATGGCAGGCCACCTCTCCTTGGGCATCGCGCCTAAGGAGAGGGTGGCTCGTCGAGCATTCAGGCTTGCGCTGCGCGCAGCGTGGGTGAAAGGCACAACCAGTCGGGGGATGCAAAGGATCCGGAAAGGAAAGTCCCAAGCCTGTATCTGGGATGCCGAGACCAGGTTCAGGGGTCAGCACAGAGGCTAGAAGAGCTTGCGTGTACGGATGGCGCGGCTCTTTAAACAGTTCCGCAGTTTGGCGCAATTCAACGACGCGCCCCAAGTACATCACGGCTACCTGCGTCGCGATGTGCTCCACAACTGCCAAGTTGTGACTAATGAACACATAGGTCAGATTAAATTCTTTACGCAGGTCTAACAGCAAGTTCAAGATCTGCGCTTGCACTGACACATCCAGCGCTGACGTCGGCTCATCGCAAATCACAATTTCGGGGTTGATGACGAGCGCTCGTGCGATCGCAACACGCTGTCGCTGACCTCCAGAGAGCTGGCCGGGAGTGTTGTTTGCGTAACGGGCGGGTAAGCCAACACGCTCGAGCATCTCTAAAGATTTTTTCTTTCGCTCTTCCGTTGAACCGATACCTAAAACATCCAACGGGAAAGAAACGATGGAGGCGATGGTGCGTCGCGGATTCAAAGAGGAGTATGGGTCTTGAAAGATCGGCTGTACGCGTCGCGCAAGCTCTCGTCGATCAATTTTACTGATGTCTTGCCCGTCGATCTGGACGCTTCCCTGTGTTGGGGGTGTCAGTCCAAGCAACATTCGCGCAAGCGTAGATTTGCCACAACCTGACTCGCCAACAACACCTAAGACGTCTGAGCGATTCACGCAAAGGTCTACGCCGTTGACAGCGTGTAATGTCTGTTTTGGCTTAAAGAGGCCAGCACTGACGGTAAACGTACGCTGCAGATTTGTCGTTTGTATGAGGGCGCTCATCTCGCGATCTCCTCATGTTCGAGGATGCAGCGCCACTGCTGTCCTAGTGCTGTTTTACGCAAAGGAATTTCACCGCTGCAGCGTTCCTGAGCCGAGGCGCAACGGTCTTTAAAAGCGCACCCTTTGATTTCGCCAATTAAAGAGGGCACGACCCCAGGAATTGTTCCCAGCTTGCCACCGGGGATTGTTCGCCCTGGAATCGGAATGCAACTAATCAGTCCGCGTGTGTAAGGATGCTGAGGCGACGCAAATATATCTTTTGTAAGACCTTCCTCAACAATTTGCCCCGCGTACATGACTGCTACACGATTAGCGATACGAGCGACTACGCCTAAATCGTGCGTGATGAGTACCATTGCAATGCCCAGTTCGGCTTGCAAGTCAGCAAGCAGTCGCAGGATTTGCGCCTGAATTGTTACGTCTAGTGCAGTGCTTGGTTCATCTGCGATTAACAACTCGGGCCCACACATGAGCGCCATCGCAATCATGACACGCTGACGCAAACCACCAGAGAGCTGGTGCGGATATTGCCCTAAGCGCTCGGCAGCCGAGGCGATGCCGACTTTCTCGAGTAGGGCAACTGCGCGTGTGCGGGCTTCCTCTGCTGAGGCATGCTTGTGATGGCGGTAGTGTTCGGTCAGTTGATCCCCGATGGTATAGGCTGGATTCAGCGCCGTCATCGGTTCCTGAAAAATCATTGCCATCCGATTGCCGCGCAAATCATTAATGCGATGCTTGTCGGCTCGCGCGATATCTTCGCCTAAAAAATTGAAGACACGGCTGTTGCGCGTGGCTGTTTTAGGTAAAAGGCCCATCATCGATAGTGAAGTGATGGATTTACCGCAACCAGATTCTCCGACGATACACAGTGTTTCGCCGCGCTTTACCTGCAGAGAAATATCACGCACCACATGCAATACGCCGCGTGGTGTTCTGATGTCAACAGTAAGACCTTGAACATCAAGCACAACTTCGTTAGAGTCGATCGTCATGCGCGCTCACCCGGAGTTAACACTTGATGCAAACCATCACCCGCAAGATTGATCGCGAAGATCAGCACGGCGAGCGCCGTTCCCGGAATCGCAATTAGCCAAAAAGAGAAGAACATATAAGATTTGGCTTCCGAGATCATTAGTCCCCAAGAGGGCAGAGGAGGCTGTACGCCAAGCCCTAGAAACGAGAGCGCTGCTTCCAACAAGATGGCACTAGCCGCTTCGAGTGTGGCGATCACGATCAAATGGGGCATGACGTTCGGCAGCACCTCGGTCAACATAATCCGCAGGGTCGAGGCGCCCGCTGATTGCGCAGCTGACACGTATTCCATCGAGCGCACTTGCTGAGTTGCACTGCGCATGACGACTGCGAAGCGATCCCACTTCAGTAAGCCAAGCACCATGATGACGATCCATAGCGAGCTGCCGACTAACGCGACGGTTGCAAGTGCAACCAGAATGACTGGCATTGATAAGCGAGTGGTCACAAAGAAAGACACCAGCATGTCAATCTTGCCGCCAAAGTAGCCTGCCAACATCCCCATCGTCGTGCCAATGAGCCCTGAGATGATGGCGACACTGATGCCGATCAGCAAGGAGATCCGTGCACCATAAATGAGTCTAGACAAATAGTCTCGACCGAGTTGGTCAGTCCCTAGCGGGTGAAGCCATGTTCCCTTCTCGTACCAGAAGGGTGGAACTGTTCGATTGGTGAGATCTTGAAAGTATGGATCGTGTGGCGAGATCCACGGTGCAAGTAAGGCACACGCGATGATAAAAACGAGAAGCCCACAGCCAAATAGCAACGCTTTGTTGTTCAACATGTCAGGCCACCCGAATACGTGGGTCGAGCCAAGCATTGGCGATATCAGACGCCAGTGTTAACAAGATATAGATAACCGAAAGTAAGAGCACAATCACTTGCGTCACTGGAAAGTCTTTGTGTGTGATGCTTTGATAAGCAAGGTAGCCTAGGCCATCTAGCGCGAAAATCGTTTCGATCACGATCGAGCCACCCAGCAGAAAGCCTAATTGAACCGCCGCGAGCGCAACCACGGGCACGATTGCGTTACGTAAAGCATGTTTAAACACGACAGTGCGTGTCGGTAAACCTTTTGCCCGCGCGGTACGAATATAGTCCGCCCCAAGCACTTCAATCATGCCTGCGCGTATCAGACGCATAAAAGCAGGCGCTGCGTAATAACCAAGCGTGATTGCGGGCATAACGAAGTGCTGCCAAGTATCACTGCCTGAGACCGGGAGCAAGCGCCAAGAAATTGAAAACAGCATGATCAGAATTAGCGCAAAAAAGAAGTTGGGCATGGCTTGGCCAACCACGGCAACTGCAAGACACAGACGATCGATCCAACTATTTTTATAGATGGCAGCAAGAACACCCAAGGGCACCGAAACTAACAAGGCAAACGCGAGTGCATACAGCGCGAGCAACATGGTCGTTTTGAGCTTGCTGAGGATTAAGGGCCCCACATCTGTCTTGAAATAGATCGAGGTACCTAGATCGCCACTGATTAGCTTGAGTACCCAATTCCCGAACTGAACGATGATGGGCTGATCAAAACCATAGGTTTTGCGCACCATGTCAATATCGGCCTGACGCGCGCCTTCCCCAGCGATCGCCAAGGCGGGATCGCCGGAAAGATAGAGCAACATGTAAGCGATGATCGAAACCGTCAGCGCGACTAGGACGGCGAGTCCTAGTCGTTTAGAGATGTATCCCAGCATGGGGTGCTACCTGTGTTACTTGTGCGCTGAACGCGTTATTTCCAGCTCATTTCCCAGAAACGCACGAGTTCATCGTGGTAGGGCTTGAATTTGACATCCTTGCTTGCCACGTAATACACAGGCAAAGACCAGAGCGGCACCGCATAGGCTTGATCAGCAATGATACTCAACGCCTTTTTGTAATAGGCTTGGCGATCTTTCAGTGCGACAGCGTTATCGCCTTTATTCAAGAGCTCAATGACCTCTGGGTTGCGGCTAACGTCATCACTACCCCCGCCGAAATATACGGGAGTTGAAGCAGATAAGTCATTGACGAGGTTCGAGCCCCATGTCTGATGGGTCAGGGCTGTTTTGTTTGAGCGGGCAAGATCTCGCATTGCTGCGTACTGCATGAAGCCGAGATTGGCTTTGATACCCACAGCTTGCAAATAGTTGATCATCGCTTCTGTCTGAGGTCTCTCGCGATAGGCGTTGATGCTAACGGTGAATCCATTCGGAAAACCGGCTTCTGCAAGCAATTTTTTGGATAGCGCTGGATCGTAGTTATATTGCGTGATGCCTTCGCTCGTGCAGCCAACCTGTGAAGGCGTACAAATCGAATTAAGGATTTCGCCACCACCCACGATATTCTTGAGGATGGCCTGACGGTCGATCGCGTGCGCGATGGCCTTGCGGACACGAATATCTTTGAGTTCAGGCGCTGGCGTCCCATCACGCGTGTTCATTTGTAAAAACACGATGCGCATGGTGTTGCCACTTTCAACTTGTAAGTGCGGAATACTTTTCAGTTTTTCGGCCTGATCTTTCGGCACGTGCATGATGAAGTCTTCACCACCCGACATCACCTCAGCCATCTGCGTTTGGCGGTCAGGGATGAAGCGAATGCGGACTTTGCCGATCGTTGGTTGTGTCTTGGGCGAATCTTTGAAGTAGTCTTTGTTGCGCTCTAAGGTGACTGACTTGCCTGGGATGTGTTCGATGATCTTGTAGGGACCGGAGCCAACAGGCTTTAAGTTCATCCCAGCTGGGCCAACTTCTTTGTAGTATTTGGCAGGGTGAATAGCCAGTGTGGTGGCAAGGTAGTCAATCGCTGCGGGGAAGGGCTCTTTGCTGATGATGCGGACTTTGAACTTGTCGAGTTTTTCGACCTGTTTAATCCAACGTACGTTCTGTTGAGTCGTTGCTTTGTTGGCGGGGTCCGAGACATAGTTCAGTGTGAAGACGACTGAGTCCGCATCAAACTCTTCGCCGTTATGAAACTTGATGCCTTCACGCAATTCAAACTCAAGTGTTCGATCATCTATTTGTTTCCAGCTTTTAGCTAACTGCCCTTTGTACTCGTTTGTGTTTGGGTCGCGATAAACCAACGTGTCCCAGACGTTCGCCGCAATAATGACGCCAATAAGCACGTTATTGAAGTAGGGGTCGATGTTTTCTGGCGTTTGGTCGTACGCCATGCCCAAGGTATCGGTTTTCTTTCCAGCCAGAACCGGTTGAGCCAATGCCAGGCACAACCCGAGTGCACAGGCAACGAGGCCTGCCCGTAGTGGTCTGTGGGCCGAAGGGAGTTTGCGAGCGCTGCTTGCTGTGGTCATAACATTCCTCGATCTTGATTTATGGCAAACAAAGATTCATTTAACCGTCATTTGAACATTCAGGCAACTGTAAACCCTAAGCAGGTGCTGTGCCAAACTTCTCTGATTAGGTTATCTTTGCTTCCTATTCTTTAACAATTACGACAAGGCGTTATATGCAGAACCCAGCACTCAACCAAGCAGTACAGTTTGCGATTGATCATGAAAGCACCTGGGATCGGGATTGCACAAGTGCTAATTGGGGTGTGCACCATGGGGACCCTGCTCCCTATAACAAGCTGTATGGTCCAGTGCATTCGCGCGGACCCAATTCCGGAACAATTTTATTGCAAGGGAAAACCCTGACCTCCTGGGGTGAACCTAAACGTGCGGACGTGACTTTTAGCGTCGCTAAGACTTATCTGGCCCTGTTAGCTGGTGTTGCCGTTGATCGCGGTCTGATCACCGATGTCAATGAGCCAATCGGCAAGAAACTGAAGGGAATCGGTTTTGACTCGGGTAACAACGCGTTGGTGACCTGGGCGCAGATGTTGCAGCAGACGAGCGAGTGGGAGGGCACCCTGTTTGGTCTGCCTGATCAGGTCGACCGCTATCGCGCCGTGACGTTTGCCAAGGCGCCTGACGGCGTCAAGGGCGATGCTCGCCCCTTGCAAAAGGCTGGAACCTATTGGGAGTACAACGACGTCCGTATTAATCAATTGTCTTTGGCGTTGTTGCATTTGTTCCAGCGCCCCTTGCCGGAAGTATTTCGCGAGGCGATCATGCGTCCGGTGGGTGCGAGTGAAGACTGGAAATGGGTTGGTTATGACAACGCCTGGGTTGAAATCGCAGGTAAGCGTGTGCAATCAGTGCCGGGGGGGACGCATTGGGGGGGCGGCATGTCTGTGAGCGCTGAAGATCAGGCGCTTGTTGGCCAGATGATGCTCGACAACGGAATGGCTCAAGGCAAGCGTGTTTTGTCAGAAGACTGGATCAAGCGGATGCAGGTGCCTTGCGCGCTGGCGCCGTTCTACGGTTACCTAGTGTGGCTCAACGGGGAGCAAAAAGTGTTTCCAAGCGTGCCTGCTTCTAGTTATTTTGCTGTGGGTGCTGGGAGCTCCTTCACATGGATCGAGCCTGAGCTGAAGATGGTTGTGATTATTCGCTGGTTAAATTCAGCCCACGCTGACGCAGTGTTCGGTAAAATCTACCAAGCCGTTAAGGCCTTGGCCTAGATCAACGCAATTAAGGACTTCCATGCACACATTTGCTCGTTCGGCTGCCTCGGCAGCGTTAGCCATCGCTTTAGCGACCGGTACGTTGCTCGTCAGCACGACGTTGGTCGCACCCGCCTTTGCGCAACCGACGCCCCAGGCTGCGAATTTAACGCAGCCTCAACTCGAGTCACTTGTCTCGTCGATCGCGCTCTATCCTGATTCTCTGCTCTCGCAAATGTTGATGGCTTCGACCTATCCGCTTGAGGTCGCTGAGGCGTCGAATTGGTTGCGTAACAACGCGCATCTAACGGGCACGGCATTGCAAGAGGCACTCAAGCCTCAGACATGGGACAACAGCGTGAAATCGCTGGTCACGTTTCCTGATGCATTAAATCTGATGGGTAACCAGTTGGGCTGGACGCAAAAATTGGGTGATGCTTACTTGGCGCAACCCAAAGACCTGATGCGTGCGGTGCAAGCTTTGCGCGCCAAAGCCAAGCAGGCTGGTAACTTAAGCTCGAACTCGCAAGTGACGGTATCGAGCGATCCACAAGCCAACATTATTATCGTGCCATCCAATCCACAGATTGTGTATGTACCCACGTACAACCCGATGATGGTTTATGGTGCTTGGCCTTGGGCAGCCTACCCGCCTTACCCAATGTATAACCCGGGATGGGGGTTGATGAGTTTTGGTGTTGGTATGGCCGTCGGCGCCGCACTTTGGTCCACTCCACATTGGGGGGCGGGATCGATCACGATCAATAACAACAACTTCAATAATTTCAACAACCGATTTAACTCGGTCGCCAATCAGCGATCGAATTTTGTGGGTGACGCAAATACCTGGGCGCATAATCCAGCCCATCGTGACGGGGTCCCTTATAACAACGCTGCGCTTAGCAATCGTTTTGGTGGCAACAACTTAAGCGACATGGATCGTAATAATCTCGCCCGTCAGCAAGGTGCCGTGAACAACTGGAAAAATAATGCGACTCCGGAAGAGCGGCAGCGTGCAGATCAGGCTCGTCAGAACGCGCAAAATGAGTTCCAACGCAATGCTGGTTCTGGCGACCGTTTTGGCGGTGCTGACCGCAACTCTGGTGGTGACAGAAGTTTCGGTGGGGGTGATAGGAGTTTCGGTGGGGGGGATCGCTTTGGTGGCGGTGGTGGTCGTGGCGGCTTTGGCGGAGGACACTTTGGTGGCGGTTTCCGACGCTAGTGTCTGCAGCAGGTCAACTCTCTACCTACTTGGAGTCAACAAGATGAAAAAATATTTAGCAATGATCCTGATCGCAGCATCGCCCTTAACGACAGTCCTGGCACAAAATGTGCCTACCGCAGGCGTCACGACCGAGGCGATGATTCAATTGTGCAAGAGTCGCACCGATATTGAATCTCAAACGTTTTGTTACGGCTTTGGCGAGGGCGTCTATCAGGGCTACCAATTGGGCCGTGACCCTAAGGCAGCCCCAACCGTCTGCTTGCCCCCCAAGGGCGTCTCGCGCGACGAGGTGCTGGCGGAATTTATCAAGTGGGCGATGGAGCGACCCCAGTATCTGCAAGAAAAAGCGGCCGTCACAATTATGCGGTTTTTGCCTGTCCGCTTTCCCTGCTAAGGCTTCTCTGAACAGTTTTGGCGCTTTCGCTACAATGGCGCCTCTGTCTGTTGCCCCGATGATGAAATCGGTAGACATATGAGACTTAAAATCTCAGGCCTTAGGGCGTGCCGGTTCGATTCCGGCTCGGGGCACCATGAATAGCAGGCGCTAGGGTCCGACCGCTCTAGCCCCTAAACGGCGCCATTCTTTGGTTGGTTCAGAGCCGTCTTGTCGGTCTCGGCAATCAGCGCGCGTAACTCTTCGCTAAAGGCATGCGCGAGCATCATCGGTGCTTGCCCATCAGGATAAATAATCGCATAGCGTGACGTGAGGGTTTCCTCGACGGGAATCGCGACCAAATCCACACCCGTGAAGGTTTCGACCGTCCATCGCGATACTAACGAGATCCCCGCGCCAGCAGCAACGAGTGCGCAAGCAATCGAGGAGCTCGGTGTCTCGATCACAACCTTCGGCGCGACGCCCATGCTTGCAAATGCGTCATCAATTTGGTAGCGAATATAGGTGTGTTGTGAAAGCATGACCATGCGCTCGCCTGCGAGATCCTTCAGGGAAATGGCCTTACGGCTGGCGAGCGGGTGACTTGTGGGCACAACAGCCATTGTTTGTATGGGGGCGAAGGGCTCAACCTGTACGGCCGGCTTGACCAGGGGGAACTCAACCACACCCACGTCAAATTGTCGCGTAGCCACTAGCTCTCCGATCTGGCGAGAGGGCAAACTTTGAACAAAGACGCTTACGTTTGGGCGTGTCTTGA
Source organism: Zwartia hollandica (assembly GCF_019923725.1). Lineage (GTDB taxonomy): Bacteria > Pseudomonadota > Gammaproteobacteria > Burkholderiales > Burkholderiaceae_B > Zwartia > Zwartia hollandica. The sequence continues at coordinate 423,854 of NZ_JAHXRI010000010.1, read as the reverse complement.
GAAAACGAGTGATGGCTTTGGGAACTAGCCAGTGGGCGAGAGCCGGCAGCGTTGCAATGCGTAGTGCCCCCGCGCGCTGAAAGCGAATATCTTGTGCGACATGACTGACACGCTCAAGATTGCTGTAGATCGGCTCAATCTCGCGATAAAGCGACTCGGCCTCATGCGTCGGTATCAGACGACGACCTCGCCGCTCGAACAGTGCATAGCCTAAATGCAGCTCCAATAACCCAATCGTGCGACTCACGCCCGGTTGGGTGACGTTCATGAACTTGGCGGCTCCCACGACGCTGCCTGTCAGCATGACTGCGCGGAATGCTTCGATCTGCCTCAGGTTGATGATGGGTTTCATGCTTTATCTCCGCGATGCGCACCAATTATGGTGTGATCTATAACATTTGAGCATATATAGCATCATTAATTTGCATTTTATTTCTCAATATTGAGGTCTAGGATGATTTGGTTAGTTCACCCTCAGTCTGGCGTCGTCTTGCGACATCGCCTTTTAAACAGTGGAGATCAATATGCGTAAACCTATATCAGTCTTGAGCGCAGCGGTGTTAGCCCTGTCAGCCGGTTTTGCTTCGGCACAGACGACTTTATACGTGGGTGGTTCGGGTGGTTCGACCGAAAAGCTATTTAAAGAAAAGATAATTCCTCCGTTTGAAGCGAAAACGGGGAGCAAAGTCGTTTACATCGCTGGTAACTCAACTGACATTCTCGCCAAGCTTCAAGCACAAAAAGCAAAGCAAGAAATGTCGCTGGCAATCATCGATGATGGTCCGATGTATCAAGCCGTGGGGCAGGGACTGTGTTCCAAGGTTGAAGAAGCGGGCACGGTGAAAGAGCTCTATCCAAACGCACGCATGATCGGTGATAAGTCCGTTGGTATTGCCTATATCGCGACAGGCCTCGCTTATAACAAAGACATCTTTGCAAAAAATGGATGGCCCGCCCCAACTTCGTGGCAGGACCTGACGGACCCGAAATATAAGGGCAAAGTCGTCATTCCACCCATCACCAACGGCTATGGATTGCTCACGCTTGTGATGATGGCGCGCTTGAGTGGCGGGAGCGAAGCAAAAATGGACCCCGGCTTTGAGGTGATGGCTAAAAAGGTTGCTCCAAACGTTGTTGCTTGGGAGCCTTCGCCAGGCAAAATGGCGCAAATGATGCAAACGGGCGAAGCTGCGCTAGTTGTTTGGGGTAACGGACGCGTGCAGTCTGTCGTTGATCAAGGTGCACCTGTTCAGTTTGTTTACCCTAAAGAAGGAGCGGTTGCACTGATGGTGGCCGCCTGCGTAGTTGAAGGTGGACCTCAGCCAAAGCTGGGCCAACAGTTCTTGCAACATATCGTATCGGCGGACGTGCAGGCTTTAATGGCGAATGAGATTGGGTTTGGTCCTGTCAATAAGACCACGAAGCTTGACCCAAAGGTTGCAGAGCGAGTTGTTTTTGGACCAGAGAAAGTCAACAAGTTAATCTCAGCGGACTACAACATTATCAATGCACAACGTGCTGAATGGACGAAGCGTTGGAATCGCGTTGTCGAGAAATAACTAAGGTATTAGACGGACGATCCTGCCATGGCTTTCCTTGAGTTAAAGGGTTTAGTGAAACGTTACGGCGACTTCACAGCCGTGGAGGATTGCAGTTTGTCCGTTGAGCAGGGCGAGTTTCTTTGTCTGCTTGGCCCGTCGGGTTGTGGGAAGACAACGACTTTGCAAATGGTTGCCGGCTTCACTCCGCCGACGGTTGGCAGCATCATTCTTGATGGAAAAGACATCACGGACCTCAAGCCTAGCAAGCGAGGTTTGGGTGTCGTGTTTCAAAGTTACGCATTATTTCCGCATATGACGGTTCACGATAATGTGGCCTTCGGTTTGCAGATGCGTAAAGTGCCAAGTCCAGATTTGGCCCTTAGGGTCTCCGAGGCACTGGATCTCGTGCATCTTGGTGCCTTTGCCCAACGTTATCCGAGCGAACTATCAGGTGGTCAGAAGCAACGGGTTGCGATGGCGCGTGCCTTGGTCATACAGCCACCTGTGCTGCTTCTAGATGAGCCCATGGGCGCTCTCGACGCAAAGCTGCGCGAAGAGATGCAAATCGAGTTGCGCGCGCTGCAGCGTCGTGTTGGCATCACAACAATCATGGTGACACATGACCAAGCCGAGGCGATGACTCTTGCTGATCGCGTGGTGCTCATGAATAAAGGTTGCATTCAGCAAATAGCCCGGCCGGTTGAGATGTATGAGGAACCTAACGGACGCTTCTCGTCAACCTTTCTAGGAAAAGCCAACGTCTTCGAAGGAGCGCGTGTCGCACTGGGTATTGCGGTGGGGGAGCGTATCCTGCCCTGCCTGGCGGATGCCTGTGAAGGCGATGTCGACTACATCATTCGTCCCGAAAAAATCGGCTTTGTCCAAACGGATCCTATCCTTCGTGGGAGCGTTGCCGCGCGATTGTTTTTGGGGCATCACTGGTTATTTCAAATTCAAACTGATCTAGGACTGATTCAAGTCACCCAAGCAAATGTCGAGCTGCCAGCGGTAGCGGAGGGGGATGAGGTCGGTTTGAGTTGGCGTACTGAGCATGCGCGAGTCATTGCGCGTCATTTATCGTAAAGCATGAAAGATCAACGCAACACACTGCCTTACTGGTTGACCGCACCGAGTGTCTTGGTGATGTTGGCATTGGTCGCACTTCCCTTAGTGTTGACGCTGTCGATGAGTCTCTACCCCTACGACGCTGCGCAGATGATGGGTAGCACGATGACTTCAGCGAATTACGCGGAGGTCCTGAGCGATGATTATTTCCATGTCATTTTCGTGCGTACCTTCGGTATGGCGTTCCTTGTGACGTTGATTTGCATCGTCATTGGAGTGCCAGAGGCCTATGTGTTGAGTCGACTGTCGTCTGAGTGGCGCGCTGTGTCGATGGTGGTCGTATTGGGGCCGCTGCTGATTTCAGTGGTGGTGCGTACGCTTGGTTGGGCCGTATTGTTAGGAAGCGAAGGCCTGATTAATAAAACTTTGCTGATGATTGGCTTAATCGATGCGCCGATCAAAATGCTCTATACCTTCACAGGTGTCGTGATCGCACTGACGCATGTGTTGATGCCTTTTATGGTGCTCGCTGTTTGGGCGTCCCTGCAAAAACTTGATCGCGCCACAGAGCAGGCAGCCGAATCTTTGGGTGCGAATATGTTCACAGTGATGTGGCGAATCGTTTTTCCTCAAGTGATTCCAGGCGTGCTGTCAGGCGGCCTCATTGTGTTTGCGTCAGCGGCGAGCGCGTTTGCGACACCAGCCATCATTGGGGGTCGTCGCCTAAAAGTTGTGCCGACAACAATTTATGACGAGTTTTTGGCAAACTTAAATTGGCCCTTGGGCGCAACAATTGCTGTGCTCTTAGTGGTGATCGTTTTGACTGTATCGTTGTTAGCAAACCGCTTGGTAGAGCGTCGTTGGAAGCAGGTGTTCCGATGAAAACACGCAATCCACTTACCTTAATTGCCTTTCATTGGTTCTTTGTCATTTTTATGTTGGCGCCTCTATTGATGGTCGTCTTGGTTTCGTTTACCAACAAAGGCTACATCTCCATGCCCTTTGATGGGGCCTCTCTAAGATGGTATCGCGCCATACTCGATGCCCCGGACTTCATCGATGCCTTCTGGCGCAGCTTGGCCTTAGGTGCCGCCGCTGCAACAATCGCAACACTGGTTGCGGTGCCAGCGGGCATGGCAATTGCATGGCATCAATTTCAAGGTCGCGATGCGATTCTGGGCTTATTGTTATCTCCGTTAATGGTGCCTCATGTTGTTCTAGGTATCGCCTTATTGCGATTTTTGACGCAGATTGGTGGCGCCAGCACGGGCTGGGGCTTAACGCTAGCCCACACTGTGATCGTATTGCCCTATGTGTTGCGTTTGGTGGTTGCGGCAGCTACAGGCTTTGATCGAAGCGTGAGCCAAGCTGCTGAATCTCTTGGGGCATCCGGCTGGACGGTATTTTGCAAGATTGAATTACCGCTCATTTTTCCGGGCGTTGCTGGTGGTTGGCTCATCGCATTTATCAATAGTTTTGATGAACTGACGATGTCGATCTTTGTGGCTTCAGCAACGACTGAAACGCTACCCGTCAAAATGTATAACCATATTGCGCACACGATTGATCCATTGCTTGCATCTGTGTCGACTGTTCTGATTGTCTTAACGCTAGTCTTGATGGTGGCGCTCGATCGGTTCTACGGGCTTGATAAAGTTCTCTCAGGAAAAACATGAGTAGTTCAAAAGATTGGGATGCCATCGTCATTGGCGGAGGTATGGTTGGAATGGCCGTTGCTTATGGCTTGGCTAAGCAAGGGGAGCGCGTCGCATTGCTTGATGAGGGTGACGATGCGTATCGCGCTGCACGCGGAAACTTTGGACTGGTTTGGGTGCAGGGCAAAGGATTAGAAAACCCAGATTACTCGCGTTGGACGATTGGTTCGGCAAGTGCTTGGCCGGCCTTCGCGGATGAGCTGCTGGCTCGTACGGGTGTCTATCCCGACTTATCCCAACCCGGTGGTATTTCCATCAGTTTGAACGACAAAGAGCTGTCCGATCGTGTCACGCGTCTGACGGCTTTGCGCGAGAAACTCGATGGTGTTTACCCGTTCGAGGTCTGGGATGCACGCAAGGTTAAAGAAATGATTCCTGAGACTGGCCCAGCTGTAGCGGGTGCCGTCTATTGTCCGCTCGACGGACATGCTAGTCCGCTGCGTTTATTACATGCTTTGGTCAAGGGTTTCGAGAGCGCTGGTGGAAAACTGATATCCGGCGTGCGCGTGAGTGCCATGGATACTCTGTCCGGTGGTGGTTTTAAGGTGCATACAAATCGTGAGATTTTTGATACAAAGCGCGTCGTGCTTGCGGCCGGCTTGGGCAATCGCGATCTCGCTCCGATGGTTGGTTTACGCGCACCGGTGGCTCCTAATCGAGGTCAAATTTTAGTGACGGAGCGTGTCAAACCGTTTTTAAAATATCCGACCTTGCATGTACGACAAACCCATGAGGGCGTTCTGCAAATTGGGGATTCTCAAGAAGATGTCGGCCTGGATGACAGCACCACGCTTGCACAGCTCTCGCGTATCGCCCTACGTGCGCAGCTAGCGTTTCCGTTGCTAGAGCACGTAAATATTGTTCGGACATGGGGTGCGCTGCGCGTGATGAGTCCTGATGGTTTTCCGATTTATCAGGCATCAACGGAGTCTCCGGGTGCATTTGTCGTCACCTGCCATAGCGGTGTGACGTTGGCCGCGCAGCATGCTGGTCCACTAGCGAATTGGATCCGTGGCGGTGATCAGCCCACGGAAACATTGTCTTTTAAAGCGGAGCGATTTTATGTTTAAGCAAATGGCAGAGGTCGCTACGTCTGGAACCGTTGCTCTGTATGTGGACGGCAAACAGATACAGGTCGCTGCGGACCAGACGCTTGCACTGGCATTGATGCAGGCTGGCGTGACTCCCCTTCGGCACACTGCGGTATCGGGAGAGCCGCGTGCCCCTCTTTGTTTAATGGGGGTTTGTTTTGACTGCCTGGTGCAGGTGGATGGTCGAGCAAACGTCCAGGCCTGTATGGTGCGAGTGTGTCCGGGAATGAGAGTCGTCCTACAACATGGGGCGCGAGCCCTGGAGCCGCAAGCATGACGCATGACTTGATCGTAATCGGCGCCGGCCCGGCTGGCATGGCTGCCGCCACCATGGCGGCGACACTCGGCTTAAAGACTGTGTTGCTTGATGAGCAGCCTGAACCGGGTGGACAGATTTATCGAAACGTTTCGGCGGTGCATCCTGCTGTGGCGAAATTACTCGGGGCGGACTATTTGCACGGCACGACCTTGGTCGAGGCGATGCGCGTAGCGGGCGTGGATGCGCGGCACGATGCTTTGGTTTGGGATGTTTCTCGTAACTTGAGTGTGACCGCGTTTGCACACGGTGCCGCGTTGCAGTTTCAGGCGCCACAGATCATTGCAGCGTCTGGTGCACTCGAACGCGCGTCACCCATACCAGGCTGGACCTTGCCCGGTGTGATGAACGCAGGTGCTGCTCAGATCGCACTTAAGGCATCGGGCAGTGTACCTGCTGGTCGAACCGTCTTGGCCGGTGGTGGCCCCCTCCTGTATCTAGTCGCCTGCCAACTCCTAGATGCAGGTGCTGATATCGCCGGGATTGTAGAAACAAGCCCAGCCTCAAATCGAATGAATGCGCTTAAATACTTGCCCAGAGCGTTAGGTGCCCCCGAGTATTTGTTCAAAGGCGTCAAAATGATCGCACGTTTGCATCGCGCGGGCGTGCCTTGGTTTCGAAACGCGAGCGCGTTGTCTATTACGGGTAGCGTACAGGCTGAAGGTCTATCGTTTCAAGCTGGTGGGACGCGTCATACCCTAGAAGCAGACTTGGTCTTGTTGCATCATGGTGTCATTCCTAACACTCAGATTTCTCGTCTGATGCGCGTTGATCATGTCTGGAGTGATGCTCAGCGTGCCTTTAATGTTGTGTGTGACGCCTATGGTCAGACCTCCATGCCAGGATTTCGCATCGCTGGAGACGGCGCTGCGATTGGCGGTGCGCTTGCCGCACAGAACTCTGGCGCCTTGGCGGCTCTCGGCGCAGCGCTTGAGCTTGGAAAAATAGGGCGTAGTGATTTTGATCGCTACGTGGTCCCCTATCATCGTGCGCGCGATCGGGATCTTAGGGTGCGTCCATTTTTAGATGCCTTGTACTGCCCGCCTGCTGATATTACCGAGCCGGTTGATGAAGCGATTGTTTGTCGCTGTGAAGAGGTCACAGCTGGTCGTATTCGGGAGATGGCAAGTTTAGGTTGCCAGGGACCGAATCAGACCAAGTTTTTTAGTCGCTGTGGCATGGGCCCCTGCCAAGGCCGCGTGTGTGGCGGTGTCGTGACCCAGATTCTTGCGAAAGAGCTAAACAAAACCCCAGACGAAATTGGAGCCTACCGAATCCGCGCGCCGCTAAAGCCTGTGCCGGTCGCCGCTTTTTCTGGTTTGGCAGAGTCCTCTGACGAATCTATTTGGCATTGAAGAAAATAGCCAAAGTTTGTTTTGAATCAAACAAACGACGTGTCGCCGTGGGCCACGCACCTAAGCCTACGGTAATGTGTTTGCATGACGACATATTCAGACTCTTGGTTTGTCCCGCTTTCCATCGTTGGTAAGAAGATATCCCCAATTGTGCAGGGCGGCATGGGGGTGGGCGTGTCTGCCCACCGTTTAGCAGGCGCTGTCGCACGCGAAAACGCGATGGGTACTATTGCGAGCATTGATCTGCGCCACCACCATCCAGATCTGGTTGCGCAAACGGAGAACTGCCGTGACCGTGACCTTATTGATCGTACGAACGAGGTCGCGCTTGACCGAGAGATAAAAGCCGCGTTAGCGCACGCGCAAGGTAAGGGCGTTGTAGCGGTTAACGTGATGAAGGCGGTGCGCGCCCATCCTGGCTTGGTACGTCAGGCCTGCGAGAGCGGTGCGCAAGCAATTGTGATGGGTGCTGGATTGCCCATTGATCTCCCTGACATGACCGCAGACTTCCCCAAAGTGGGTCTTATCCCCATTCTTTCTGAGTCTCGTGGCGTTGCGATTGTCATGAAAAAATGGCTAAAGAAAGGCCGCTGTCCGGACGCTATTGTTCTTGAACACCCCGGCCATGCGGGCGGCCATTTGGGTGCTTCACGCATCGAGGATCTGCATGCAGAGCGCTTTGAATTTGATCTTGTCATTGAACAATGCCAGGCTTTATTCAATGAACTTGGGCTCGGTGCGGAGGCGCCACCGTTAATTTTGGCGGGCGGTATTGATTCGCATGAAAAAGTCCGTCATTGGCTGGGTGCAGGTGCAAGTGCCGTCCAGTTAGGAACAGCTTTTGCTGTTACAGAAGAGGGCGACGCTCATATCGACTTCAAGCGCGTGCTGATGGAAGCTGAGCCGTCAAAAATGGTCGAGTTCACCAGCGTCGCAGGCTTGCCAGCGCGCGCAGTCTCTACCCACTGGCTGCGGCAATATCAGCGCCACGAGCCTCGGATGCAGGCATGTGCCAAGGCGGATCCACGACGCTGTTCACAGCGCATGGACTGCCTGACGCAGTGTGGCTTACGTGATGGGAACGCCAAGGTGGGTCAATTTTGTATTGATCTCAAGCTTGTAGCAGCCCTCAAAGGCGACATTCAAAAAGGTCTGTTCTTTCGGGGCGCAGGCCAGCTGCCCTTTGGGCAGGCGATGCGATCGGTCAAAGACCTTATTGATTATTTACTGTACGGTCAGTTATGCATGCAGCCAGCTTAAGCCAGGTCAAATTTGATGCGGATTTGATCGTACGTTATGAAGGGAGCGGTCCGCGCTACACCTCTTATCCCACCGCAGATCGCTTTGTAGAGGGCGGTGTGGTTCAGCAATATGAGCATGCGCTGAGCCTGAGGCATGAGACGATAGCCGAAGCCCCGCTGTCGCTCTATATACATGTACCGTTCTGCGATACGGTTTGCTATTACTGCGCCTGTAACAAAATCGCGACGAAAGATCGTGCGCGTGCTGACTTGTATCTTGATTACTTACAAAAAGAAATTCTGTTAGTACGCAGTCGTTTTGCGAAAGCACCCTCAGTGAGCCAACTGCATCTTGGAGGTGGCACGCCCACGTTCCTGACAAACGTGCAGCTCGATAAGTTAATGCAAATGTTGCAAGCTTCGTTTGAGCTCTTGCCTGCCGCAGAGTGCTCTATCGAGATTGATCCTCGGCGTCTGAATGCTGGTGCACTAACCCTGCTGTCTAAACATGGGTTTAATCGTATGAGTCTGGGTGTGCAAGACTTAGATCCTGCGGTACAGAAGGCCGTCAATCGCATACAGCCCGCTGAGCTAACGGCAACGGTTCTGTCTGAGGCGAGGTCGCTCGGATTCGGCTCAATCAATATCGATTTGATCTACGGCTTGCCTTTGCAGTCCACCGAGACAATGCGCGCGACGCTAGCAACCGTTTTGCAATGGCGTCCAGATCGCATTGCTTTGTATAGCTATGCTCATTTACCCAAGCGCTTTATGCCTCAGCGGCGCATCGAGGTATCTGCTTTGCCGAGCGGAGCCACTAAACTCGCGATGCTTAAGCTTGCAGTCGATACGCTATTGGCAGCTGGCTATGTTTACATCGGCATGGATCATTTTGCTTTACCTGAAGATGAGCTCGCTCAAGCTCTAGAACATGGGACGTTGCAGCGTAATTTTCAGGGTTATGCCACGCAGGCCGACTGCGATTTGATTGCATTGGGTGTTTCGGCCATTAGCCGAGTTGGTAATACCTATGCGCAAAATCATCGGCTACTAACGGACTATTACGAGGCACTAGATCGCAACGACTTGCCTTTGAGTAAAGGGCTCACAATGACCAACGACGACGAGATCCGACGGGCAGCGATCCACGATTTGTTGTGTCAGTCTGAGATCAATATCCCCATTTTTGAAAGAAGCTGGAATATCGGCTTTACCGAATACTTTGACCAAGAGCTTGAGCAGTTGCAATCCTTGGCCGCTGATGGGCTTGTGTCGCTCAACGAGTCTGAGATCAGAATCACGCCGCGAGGTCGTTTCTTGGCGCGGATCGTCGCGATGCGTTTTGATCGTCATTTGCGCGATGCAAAGACACACGCGCAATACTCAAAAGTCATTTGAATAACAAACACCGCATCCTGAAAATGCGGTGTTTTTGCGATCATAGAGCTTAGTCGCAATAACCTTTTTTGCAGCCGGCAGACAATGTTGCCGAGAATGCTGCCAGATCGTTTGCTGCACTTTCCAGTACTTCGTCCGTTACATCAAGCATAACGACTTCGTCTAGTTCAATGTTCATACTGGCTCCAAGAGTAAGCTTTATAAGTTTACTTATAAAGACCATACCGTTATAAGGCTTGGGCTATAAGGCTGTCAACAGCAATAACGTTCAGCCACCCCATCTGCCGCTTTTGCCGCCGTGCTTCTCGATGAGCTTGATGCCGTCCATCACCATGCCAGGGTCAATTGCATGTTTGTGTAGACCTATGCACTGTATTTTGCTCAAACGATGCTGCTCGGGCGTTAAAAAGCCACCCGAAGGTGGCTGTCTTGCCTAGTACCCACCGCCAAGGTTATGGGTTAACGGTGCAGCAGGAGCTAACAGTGGTAAGGCCAGCCAAGGTGTGTCCCAGCTGCCCCCTGCGTACCACCCGCAGTCTGCTCGAGCGCATCATCAGAGATATCCATCACAACAACTTCATCCAGTTCAATGTTCATATCAGACTCCAAGGTTGAGAACCCACGCCTAAGTGGGTATGTATTTCAAGCTAATAATATCAAATAATGACACTTTGTGCATTTTTACAATGCATTACCTTTGTAGCTTCGCTATTCGACTGTTGTCAACAAATAATTGCATGATTTGTGCGCTACGACACCCCACCGTACCCCCAGCCCTATAAATCGACGGCGTCGCTGTGCCGACCTATGCAATGTATTTTGTTCAAACGATTCTGCTCGGGCGTTAAAAAGCCACCCGAAGGTGGCTAGTACCCAAGTGGGCATGGGTTATCAGTTAACAATAGTTAACACTTGAAGGGTTACCCACAGTAGTAGTTCCAAGCAACACTGTACTTCCCTCCCTGCGCACCACCGGCAGCCAGTTCCAGTGCGTCATCAGAGACATCCTGTACAACTTCTTCAAGTTCAACGTTCATATCAGACTCCAAGGTTGAGAACCCACGCCTAAGTGGGTATGTATTTCAAGCTAACAATATCAAATAATGACACTTTGTGTATTTTGACAATGCATTACCTTTGTAGCTTCGTTATTTGACTGTTGTCAACAAATAATTGCATGATTTGTGCGCTACGACACCCCACCGTACCCCCACCCCTATAAATCGACGGCGTCGCTGTGCCGACCTATGCAATGTATTTTGCTCAAACGATTCTGCTCGGGCGTTAAAAAGCCACCCGAAGGTGGCTAGTACCCAAGTAGGTTACCGGCGTAGCAGGAGCTAACACCAGTTAAAGCCATTTTAAGAAATGCATGAACGTTGTATATGCAACGTTTAATTGGTGTCAAGCAGCACTTCCATTATTTGCGTGTAACTGCGAGAGCAGGCTACGCCACTCATCCGTAAAACCTAGATGCCCGGACCATCAGTGGGACAGAATTAGGACAAGAGCGTTTTTATACCTTGTGCAGCAGTAGATTTAAAGCCCGGAAGTTAGTGGCTACTTCCCCGCCACCCAGCTACCGCTTTTGCCGCCATGCTTCTCAATAAGCTTGATGCCGTCCATCACCATGCCACGGTCAATCGCTTTCAACATGTCATAGATGGTCAGTAGCGCTACGCTCGTGGCGGTCAGCGCTTCCATTTCGACGCCGGTGCGACCGACTGTTTCTGAGGTGGCAGTGCAGGCCACGCTGTGTGTCGTTGGATCGGTCGCAAATTCAACTGTCACACGCGTCAAGGGAATTGGATGACAGAGCGGGATGAGCGCTCCGGTCTGCTTTGCGGCCATGATGCCGGCTAAGCGTGCGATACCCAAAACGTCGCCTTTTGCCGCAGTGCCCTCAGAGAGCTTCTTAAACGTTGCGGCTTGCATGGTAATCCGGCCTTGGGCGATTGCGCGGCGGTGCGTTTCCGCTTTTGCAGAGACGTCGACCATGTGTGCTTGGCCGCTCGCATCAAAGTGTGTCAAGTGATCGCTCATGCGGGGTTCCGTGGAGTGTCAAACATTTCAAGATTATTAAAGTTACTAAAAGCTCGCGTGTCGTTAAATTCAACGCCCTGAGCCTTAGACTGTTCGAGCCAGCGCAAGACCGATCCGTGGCCGACATCCAGATATTTACCAAGACTGCCAGCGATCGATGGTCGCAATAAACAACACAACGGTTGTGGCCCGTCGCTCGTGGTCGCGAACGCAGCAGGGCTGTCGGGGTGTTCGCTCAAGGCCTGCGACAGGCGTTCAAACAAATTTTCTGGCAGTAAGGGGGTATCGCAGGGCACGACTAGTAAGGGATTTTTTTTGCACCGCATCAGACCTGCTTCGACCCCGGCCAATGGCCCCATAAAGTCTGGGCGTTCGTCAGTCACCACAACATGACCAGTTTGCTGGTAGGCATCGATGTTGCGATTCGCGCTGATTAAGATACGTGTCGGAGCGAGTGTTTGCGTTTTAAGTCGGGCCAGGGTGTGCTCTATCAGTGGCAGGCCATCCCACATGATCCAGCCTTTGTCTCGTCCCGCTAAGCGTGTACCTCGACCACCAGCCAGTATCAGCGCGTCGTACATCACGGGCGCTAGGTTACTGGCAGAGGTGCTTGAAGTCACTACTTCCATTTTGCGGCTGCGTGGTCGTCACTGTCACGCGCTTCGATCCAGCGCGGCCCTTCGGGCGTCCATTCTTTCTTCCAGAAGGGCGCCTCTGTTTTGAGGTAATCCATCATGAACTGATTCGCTTCGTACGCGTCGCCACGATGCGCGCTCGCTGTCAGCACCATGACAATCTGATCGCCGGGATACATTTTGCCGATACGGTGCACAATGCGAGCCGCTTGAAGCGACCAGCGTTGTGCGGCTTGTTCAGCAATACGCAATAAAGACTTTTCAGTCATACCGGGGTAGTGCTCAAGCTCAAGGGCCACAACATCGTCCGCCAGATTTAAATCGCGGACCAACCCTATAAAGGCAACTACCGCGCCCACCCCCTTATCGTCTGATACGAGTAGCGCATGCTCGTGCTTAAAGTCGAAATCAGCTTCCTGCACAGAAACGGAAAGGCGAGCGCTCATCTACCCACCTGTGACGGGTCTGAAGATGGCAACTTCAGCGCCATCGCTTAGCGTGGTGGTCAGTTCAACGATGTCTTGGTTGATCGCTACCCTGAACGCTTGCCCGCCAGAAAAAGTCTCTTGCCAGATACCGCCTCGGCTAGCGAGGTGCGCGATGAGGTCGGCAACAGTATGGACCGATGCGGGTGCCTCTATGGTCTCTTGGGCTCGGCCAAACTTTTCGCGAAGCTGTGCAAAGTACAGAAGCTGTAGGTTCATAGCCAGTGCTTAGTAAAGAAGTTCGGATAACGAAAGATACCGCAGTTTGTCACCCGGTGCGATGGTGGTTTCTGGTGCAAGGTCAACCAAGCCGTCCGCCCAGGATAGGCTGCTCATCACCCCAGAGCCTTGATTGGGCCATAGATCCAGTACAGGTTGGCCCGTTGCGTCACTGCCAATCTTCACGCGCAAAAACTCGCGACGCTTGTCCGGACGCGGCCAGCTGAACCCCGAGGTCGCAGTCAAATATCGCAGACTGGTGTCCGCGACGCCCATCCGTTTGAGTAAAAAGGGTCGAGCCATGAGTAGAAACGTCACAAAAGAGCTGACGGGATTGCCTGGTAGACCAATGAAATCCGCTTGGTTGACGCGGCCATAGGCAAGCGGCTTGCCCGGTTTCATGGAGATTTGCCAAAGATCTAGTGCGCCAAGCGCCTGCACGGCGCCTTTGACGTGATCTTCTTCGCCTACTGAGACGCCGCCGCAGGTGATGATCACGTCGTTCTCCGCGGCTGCTTTTGAGAGAGCGTCCCGCGTGGCTTGAGCTGAGTCGCGCACGATGCCGTAGTCGTTGACTGTGCAACCTAATTGCTTCAGTAGTCCGTTGATCGCGTAGCGATTGCTGTTGTATATGGCTCCGGGTGCCAACGCCTGTCCCGGTTCCGTCAGTTCATCTCCAGTAAAAAACACGCCAACTTTTAGAGCGGTAAACACTTCCACCTGGGCCACGCCAATCGAGGCAAGCATCGCAAGGTGCTGGGCTCCAAGTCGTTGCCCGGCGGGCAGAACGAGGCCTTGTTCTGCAATGTCTTCGCCTTTGCGTCGAATGTGTTGGCCGAGTTGAATGGGTTGGGTCAAACGCAATACCCCGTTGTCTTCTTGGGTATTCTCTTGTGGCACCACGACGTTTGCGCCCTCAGGCACGGGGGCACCCGTAAAAATTCGTGCTGCAGTGTTCGGGGCAAGGGCTGCGCCGGTTTGGCCCGCCGCGATACGTTGCACGACAGCGAAAGTTTCAGCTGGAGCGTGAATTTGTGTGACGCTCAGTGCGTAGCCGTCCATCGCCGAGTTATCGAAGCCCGGGACATTGATGGGCGACACCACTGTCCGAGCAAGCACGCGACCTTGTGCTTGCAGGATGGACAGTTTTTGTGTGGTGGTCAAGCCAACAGCGCTATTTAGAAGCTGTTCGCGGGCTTGCTCAAAATTAAGTAGATTGGCTCTGGGTTTCATACATAAGACGCACCGATTTATCGAACCGGCGCGTACAGAAAATTTTTGATGAGAACGGGGTGTACTGCGCGGTGTTTAGCCGCCAGTTTGCGACATGAACCGAATGATTTTAGTCGGTGCTTCACGGAACTCGTGCTTTTCTGGCTTGAGTTCAATGGCGTCGCGCAATGTTTGCTCAAGCTCGGCGTCGCTGATACCGCTACGTAACAGGGGGCGCAGTTCGACCTTTTCTTCCTGGCCCAAGCACAAATAGATCGTGCCATCGACTGCCATGCGCACGCGATTACAGGTTTCGCAAAAGTGTTGGCTAATGGGAGTGATAACGCCAATTTGGCCTCGACCATCCTTGGTGCGCCAATAGCGAGCAGGGCCACCGCCCATTTGCTTGATTTCAGGAATCAAGTCAAAGCGCGCACGCAAACGGTCGACGATTGGACCAAGTGGTGCGTAAGCCGAGGCTAGTCCTGTGCTGCCCATCGGCATCGTTTCGATCATTCGCAAGATAAACCCACGATTGATACAAAACTCAGTCATGGCTTCAACTTCATGCTCGTTGACGCCCGGCATCACCACCATATTGAGTTTGATAGGCGAAAAGCCCGCTTCCTGCGCAGCATCCAGACCTGCCATGACATCATCGATCGAATCACGGCCGGTGATTTGCGTAACGCATTCTCGGTCTAGGCTGTCTAGGCTTATATTTAAACGAGTGACACCGGCTGCCCGCAAGGCTTGTGCGTGCTTAGGTAGTTGAGTGCCATTGGTCGACAATGATAGATCTTTAATTCCTGGCAATGCGCTGATACGCGCAGCTAGCTCAGGCAGATTCCGACGCAAAAGCGGTTCACCGCCTGTCAGACGTACACGCGAGGTACCGAGTCGGCCAAAAGCACCAATCACGCGCTCGATCTCATCGAACGTGAGCCAGTCCTTAGGTTCTTGGTAGCCTTTAAAACTTTTGGGTAAGCAGTAGGTGCACTTCATGTCGCAGCGATCCGTCACGGACAGGCGCACATACTCGATACTTCTACCGAAGCGATCAATAAGAGGTGGCGAGGCGTGATTCATATGGGGTCCGACTAAGGCCGTGCAGTCCAGTTGCTGAAGGACTACTGTACCCGCATTTTTTGGATTTGGGCACAGCGTCCTTGATGTGAATCAGGTTATCTTTTAATGATACAACGAGGGCCTAGGGTTTTCCCTTTGTTTGGAGCTATTCTAGAATATCGGGCATGAGAATGTACGAGGTCAAAACTGAGACATCAGCTTGGTAAAGCCGTACATTTTGTCGTTGATGCCATTCATCCTCAAGGCGTGCCAGTAGGTCGCAACGTTGACGCTAATGACGGGTTTGCCGAGCCAGCGCTCAGCCTCGTCGGCGAGCCTAGCCATAGGAAGATTTGCGCCAAACTGAATAATCGCCTCGACGTCATCACCGTCAATTGATTTGATGGCTTTGATCATGTCCTCAGCGGTGAGTATCGAGTAGGAGGCCGGACTTTTGCCCCGCATATGGTTAAAACGCAATACCTCGTAGCCATGAGGGTTAAGTACGCCTTGCATGCGGGGCTCGATAGATGGGTAATAGGGCTCCATCACTGCAACATTGCGTTTGATCCCGTGCGCCTTGAGCGCAGCTACGACCGCCTCGCTAGCGATCGCAACCGGAATATCCCAGCCAGCTACTTTACGTATTCTTGCTTTAAGTTCGTCACCCCAATCCGACGTGCCTCCCCAAATTGAGAGAGCGGAAATGCCCAACGCAAAGGCGTTTGGTTTGCAGTCCATCACCTGATCTACCGCCTCTTCAAGCGCGGCATCAATCAACGCAATAGATTTGTCAAAGTCTTCGGTGCAGGTAATCGCCATATCGGGAATCACCATTCTTCCTAAGTGATTCGTAACGCCAGCTGGACGCATGTCATCGTATTCTGGTTGTACGACGGTGTTTGTCGAGGGTGTCGTCACCCCAAACGCCATTCTCCAGGCTAAGTAATCACGCATGTTGTCTTCTCCTTAAACTATCTTGACACTATATCAACCTTCAGCTACTTTCGATCGCAAGAAAAACCATATTAGAAATTATTAAAAATAACTTGGAGACAATATGAAAATCATAAAACGATTAAGTCGCTTCGGCGCATTGTTTGCAGGGCTTGTACTTGCCGCAAGTGCCAGTGCGCAAGTTAAGTGGGATATGTACACGTTTGTAGGCGTTACGCACCCAATTGCTGTTCGTTTGATTGGTTTCGCCGAAGAGGTAAAAAAACAAACGAATGGTCAGCTGGTTATCACGGTTCGTCCCGCTGGTGAGTTTCCCTTCAAAGCCACAGAGATTGTCCGCGCGACTGGCACAGGACAAGTTCAGCTCGGACAAGGCTATTCAGGCTTCATTTCAGGAGCGGTGCCCCTGGCATCTATCGCAAACCTGCCATTCTTGGTGCGTGATAGCGGCGATGTTGAGAAGGTACGTTCAATCATTCACAAGTACGCCGACCCCGAGTTTAAAAAACAAGGTGTAAAGGCGTTGTTCACGTTTGATTGGCCGCCACAAAATATTTTTGGTCGTGGCGATCAGGTCACCAAGGCAGATCAGTTGGCCGGGAAAAAATTACGAACAACGGATGCCAAGCAAAGTGAGATGCTTAAAGTATTGGGTGGTTCAGCGGTATCACTGACCACGGCGGAAGTGCCGCTTGCTGTTGAGCGGGGAGTCGTGCAGGGCTTCATGACGGCAGCCTTTAACGTCGTTGGGGCTAAGTGGTACGACGGGATTAACTGGGCTTACATGGCGGACGTTAATGCGGGTGGACCGGATTACGTTTTCGTCAACTTGGCTGCCTACAACAAACTTGATCCAAAAGTACGAGAGACGCTAGAAAAGGTCGCCGCACAATGGGGTCCAAAAATGACACGAGAGAACAATAGTGACGATGCCGCGGCGCTCGAACTGTTAAGGACGAAGTACAACGTTAAAGTGTACCGCCCCACCAAAGAAGAGACAGATGCTTTGGCTAAACGCATGATTCCAGTTTGGGATGCTTGGGCTAAGCAGCACGGACCGAATGCCGTAGCCGCGCTCAAAGAAATTCGCGAAAAACTGGGTCGATAGCATCTAAGTACCAGCGCGTTGGGCCTTTGGGTCCAACGCTACGCAGGTATCCATCCGTTATTCTCATTTGGAGGTGCACGATGAAGCAAGCAGCGAATCGTCTCGTGCAAGGAGCTGGCTATATTGCTGGCGCTGCGGTAGTTTTAATTTTAGTCTTGGTCTGCATTGAGGTGATCGCCCGCCAATTTGGTGCCTCGACCCAAGTCGCGGACGAATTTGCGGGCTATTTGAATGCGATTGTCATCTTTCTAGGTGTGGGCTACGCACTGAAAGAAGGTGCTTTTATTCGCGTTGAAATTGTCTACGACAAACTTAAAGGTGCGACGCGAAACTTGGCTCAGTGGATCATTGTGGTGACCTCGCTGATATTCGCTGTAGTGTTGACATATTTCCTGGCGATGCACACGCTGTATGCGTTTGAGCAAGACATCCGCGCTGTATCGGTGGTCGAAACTCCTGAGTGGCTACCTATGCTTGTGGTCACAATTGGATGCCTCATCTTGGTTGTACAGCTGGTCATGTTCCTTGTGACGCGCTTCAAAAATCTTCCTTAGTAGGTCTTATGAATTCAGAATTGGTTGTCGCCCTATTGTTTCTGTCTCTAGGCTTTCTTTTTATTATCGGCCAGTGGACCGCATTTGCTTTGGCGGCCGTCGGAATCTTAGTGATCATGGTCACGAAAGGTTGGCTAGGCTTGCTCGGGCTAAGCTCCGTCGTCTGGAACAATTCGAATAGCTACATTTTAATTTCGATCCCCATGTTTTTGTTAATGGGTGAAGTGATTCTGCGTAGCGGTTCGAGTAAAAACTTTTACACCGGTATTGTCAAAATGACGCACCGGTTGCCGGGCGGTCTATTGCACGCCAATATCGTGGCCTGCGCGATTTTTTCTGCGGTCAGTGGCTCGAGTGTCGCTACTGCAGCAAGTGTCGGTACAGTGGCGATCCCAGAACTCAAGAAAGCAGGCTATCAGCACTCTGCCATTTACGGCTCGTTGGCTGCAGGTGGCACGCTCGGAATCTTGATTCCGCCTTCGATCATCATGGTGCTGTATGCAGCGTTGGTTGAAGAATCCGTGGGAAAGATGTTTATCGCAGGAATCATTCCTGGACTCATGTTGAGTTTGATTTTTATGTTGTACATCGCGGTGAAGGTCTATCGTGATCCGTCCATCGCTCCTCACATGGCAAAAGCAGAGAAGATGTCGTCGGAGCTCGCTTCGAGCAGTTTATCGAGCGCGCTGTGGGATGTTGTACCGATTGTGTCGTTACTCGTCGTTGTACTAGGGGGCATCTACTCTGGCTTAACAACTCCCACTGAAGCGTCGGCAGTCGGTGCTGCCGGCTCTATGCTGCTGGCAGCTGGGTACCGTAAATTGAATTGGGAAGTATTTCGCGATTCGGTGATGGCGACCGTGAAGACCACATGTATGGTGGCGATGATCATCATCGGTGCTCAAATTCTGTCGATGGCGTTGATTTTTTCCGGGCTGAGTCGAGAGATCAGTGAATGGATTGTGGGGCTGGGGCTTAGCAAATGGGAGTTCTTTGCCATTCTTGTGGTGCTCTACATCATTCTCGGTTGTTTTGTAGACGGCATTTCGATGATTTACATGACGCTACCGGTTCTGCTTCCAGTGATCAAGGTGTTTGGCTTTGATTTGATTTGGTTGGGCGTCATCATCACTATTTTGATTGAGCTTGGTCAGATTACGCCTCCGGTCGGGTTAAATCTTTTCACGATCCATGGAATATCTGGCGGCGCCAAATTTTCTGAGGTGGTGTCCGGTTCCGTACCCTATGTATTTTTGATGGTCATTGCGATTGTTTTACTGACAATCTGGCCTGAAATTGCGACGTGGTTGCCAGAAACGATGCGCGGAAAGTAGTTGCCCCTTTAAGCCTTGTTGCGGTGTAAAAAGCGCAGCAAGGTTTCAGCGCAAGGGATCGCATGGGAGTAGGGCAGTCCATGCTTGGCATGGCCAAAAATATGCAGCTCTGCGTTGGGTAACTTGTCACGCAGTTCGACCATTTGTGGGACAGGAACGAACGGGCTGCCATCGCCATGCATAAGCAGTACGGGGATTAGAACGTCTTGCAAGCGTGGCCCGAGGTCTGCGCCGACAAGAATGTCTCTAGCGATCACAATTGATTCAATGGGATGGTTTGCTTGTTGTTGTTCAAACCATTGCCATTGTTCGTCGCTCAGGGCCCCGGGATGAAATCTAGCGGCCATCATCTCTATAGACCAAGCAAGTGTGCCTTCGTTGCGCAAAAGAGTCTGCCATTGCGTCACGTTTTGAACAGCCCCCCCTCTAAACGCGGCATTACTCATGGTGAGAGTTCGAACCCGCCCTGGTGCTTTTAAAGCTGTTGCGAGTGCAATGGTGCCTCCAATCGACTCGCCAATTAAATGGAAATCCGCAGCCCCCACGCTGTCAGCCACCTGCAGCACATCTTGTGCCAGACTCTCAAGTGACCAACCATCTTGCTTGACAGCAGTAGCGGACCGACCAAACCCGCGCATATCAAACCTAGCGATTTTGTAGTGCGGGGCAAGAACTGATAACCACTGCGACCAAAGTTCGTTGTTAGCACCTACCCCGTGATGAAAAACCAAAGTTTCTGCCCCGACGTGGTGGGGCAACGTCATGTCAATAAAATTGACATAGAGTCCATCAACGACTGTTTCGGTAAATCGCATGCTTAGGCGTGTGAGTAAAGTGGACGTCCGGCGACGGGCATATCGGCCACTAAAATTGTGCCGGACTTCGACTCAGTGATGAACAGCTGTTTGTTATCTTTGCCACCATACGCACAGTTTGTGACGAGCAGGCCTTCTGGTGAGTTAATGCGCAGCATCGGTTCACCAATTGCACTGAACAACCAAACTGCGCCGAATAACACGTGACAGACGGCTAAGTTGCCAGCAGCGTCGACCGCCATGCCGTCTGGCCCAGCGCCTCCTGACATCTGTATTCCAACGCCCACTTTGCTTGCAGTGCCGTCATGCATGATCGGCACACGCCAGATAGCGTTGTCGCGCGTCACGCATAAGTAAACGATTTTCTCGTCTGCGCTTAGTACGAGTCCATTCGGACTGGGGACATTATTGAGTAGGCAATCCAGTTGCCCATTAGTACGCAAACGATATAAACGCCCACTGGGATCTTGCAAGCCTGTTTGTCCCTGGTCGGTGAAATAGATGTCACCATTGCTAGCGAAGAACAGATCATTGAGGCCCCTGAAGCGTTGCAGGAGTGGACGGTCAAAATGCGGCTCAATCTTTCCAGTCTTTGGATCAAAGACCATTAACCCGTTTTTATGATCGGTAATAAAAGCGCGCCCGTCTTTATGAAATTTCAGCCCATTGGGCTCGCCATCGTATTCGAGCTCGAGGCTGATATCGCCACCAGGCGTAATCTTGAACAAACGCCCAAATGGGATGTCGGTCACCCACAGGTTGCCGCTACGGTCGAAAGAAGGCCCTTCCAGAAAGCTTGGCAACTCCGCTCCGTGGAACTGGACATCTGCAAATGCAGACCGCCGTCCAGGTTGGCAAAACTTGTCGGGAAGGCGGGCGAACACCCGTGCTGTGATGGCTGGTGGCGCTGCAAACATGGTGAGCTCCAAGTGGCGGAAGCGGTGAGATTCGAACTCACGGAGGGCGTGAACCCTCGCCGGTTTTCAAGACCGGTGCCTTAAACCGCTCGGCCACGCTTCCTGCGAGAAGGCCTGCATCATAAACGATTTATGGCTTAGTTTCCTGGTAAGACCCTGACAGGATACAATGTTGGGCTATCTAGCTTTTTATAACTACGATCTTAGAGTTCCGCACAATGAGTAACACCCGCAGCCGCCTAGTAATGGGCAATTGGAAAATGCACGGTAATCTGGCCCAGAACGCGACGTTACTGGCCGGACTGTGCGCGGCCCCTCGTTCGGCGTCGGGGGCGCTGCTCGCGGTTTGTGTTCCGTTTCCTTATTTGGCACAGGCTGCAGAGGCTTTGAAAGGCACAACGATTTCGTGGGGTGCGCAGGACATCAGTGCCCAAGCACAAGGCGCCTTTACCGGCGAAGTGTCAGGCTCGATGTTGTCTGATTTTGGATGCCGTTGGGCCTTGGTTGGGCACTCTGAGCGTCGATCGCTTCACGGTGAAACGGATCAACTGGTGGCTGACAAAGCCCAAGCGGCTCTTGCAAGCGGAATTACGCCGGTGGTTTGTGTGGGTGAGTCCTTGGCAGAGCGTGATGCGGGGCAGGCTGTTGCGGTTATCACAAGACAATTGGCCCCTATTTTGGCGCTCGGGGCTGATGCAGTGAAAAAAATGGTCGTCGCCTACGAACCCGTTTGGGCAATCGGCACAGGCCGGACGGCCTCGCCCGAGCAGGCGCAGGAAGTGCACGCGGCGATTCGTGCTGCCTTAGCCGCAGCCGGCGCCGGAAATATTCAGATTTTGTATGGTGGCAGCGTTAAAGCATCTAACGCCGCAAGTTTGTTTGCAATGCCTGATATCGACGGGGCACTCGTTGGTGGGGCATCTTTGGTGGCAGAAGACTTTGTTGCTATCGCCGCATAGTGCGGATGATGGCCCAAAGTTGTTAAGCCCTTTAGTTTTCGGAGCACTTTAATGTCTTGGATGTTTACAGTTCTGCTCGTTGTGCAGATTTTGTCGTCGTTGGCCATCATCTCGCTGGTTTTGTTGCAGCAAGGTAAGGGCGCCGACATGGGTTCGGCCTTTGGTAGTGGCTCGGCTGGCAGTTTGTTTGGTGCGACAGGCGCCGCAAACTTCATGTCACGCGTCACCAAATGGGCGGCGGTCGTCTTCTTTATTTCGACCATAGGCTTAGCGTATGTCGCGAATCGTGGCACCAAAGGCCAAGACACCGGAATCATGCAAAACTTCACTCAAACCGCCCCAGCCGCCCCTGCGCCTGGATCGGCTGTTCCAGGCGTGGCGCCTGTTGCACCAAGCGGTGCAGCGCCGACGGCTCCCGCGAATGCCGTGCCGGGCGTTCCGGCAGTGCCGGGTGCTACGGCGCCTTCAGTGGTCCCAGGTGTGCCCGCACCGGCTGCGAAGTAAAGGCTTAGTGCAGAGCGAGACTCGCTCTGCATGCTACAATCTTGGGCTTGATTATCGAGTACGCAATCGTTGTAAGCACAAGCGTATTCACACCGCCGACGTGGTGAAATTGGTAGACACGCTATCTTGAGGGGGTAGTGGCGAAAGCTGTGCGAGTTCGAGTCTCGCCGTCGGCACCATCAAAAGTACGATCAAAAAGAGCGCAGCCTTGATCTGCATCAAATTCCCCTGTGTATAAAGCTGTCCCTAGTGTTGGAATCCACCTATACTGAGGCTAAGTAATTTTTCAACGCAAAAGGGGATGACTCATGAAAATTCTTGCTGCCACCGATGGTTCCAAGCACGCGCTACGCGCGATTAAGCATGCAGCTGCCTTGCTTGCCAACAACAAAGATAAAACAAACTCTGTCACTTTAATTAGTGTGCATGATGACGCTGGCCTGCGTCATGCCCAGTCTTTCGTGGGTAAATCTGCAATTACTGACTACCTTCGCGAAGAAAGCGATAGAGACCTCAAGTCCGCCATGAAAGTGCTGAGTGATGCAGGCATTAAACACGATCAAATTATCGTGGTTGGTAAGCCCGCCACAGAAATCGTGGAAGCGGCTCAAAAAGGCAAATTCGATTTGGTGGTCTTGGGCTCGAAGGGGCGCAATGCGGTGTCGGATCTGTTGTTAGGTTCGGTCGCTCAACGCGTGATGTCTTTGTGTAAACAGCCCGTATTGTTAGTGAAATAATTCTGCTTGAATTTCCCGTACACCATGAGTACGGTCTTAAAATACCTCGCACGCGAGGTATTTTTTTTGGTCTATCGAACAAAGGTGTTTGTCCATGTCTTTTATAGCTGATCGTTTGAACCGTATTAAACCCTCGCCGAGCTCCATGGCAACACAGCGTGCGCGTGCGCTAAAGGCTGCTGGTCACGACGTGGTGGGTTTAACGGCAGGCGAGCCAGACTTTGACACCCCACCAAATGTGGTGGAAGCCGTTGTGCGGGCCATGGCGGCATCCAAGACCAAATACACGGACATTGGCGGTACGCCTGAACTTAAAGCGGCCATATGCGACAAGTTTTTGCGTGAAAATCAGCTGACCTACTCTACAAACGAAGTGATTGTTGGTACTGGCGGCAAGCAAGTGATCTTCAATGCCCTGATGGCGACCGTGCAAAAAGGTGTTGAGGTTATTGTGCCGGCGCCGTTTTATGTGTCCTACCCAGATATCGTGTTGTTGGCGGGTGGTACACCTGTGCCGGTGATGTGCCCGCCAGACAAAGGCTTCAAACTTCAGCCCGAGGATCTAGAGCGTGCCATTACGCCACGTACTCGTTGGCTGGTTTTAAATGCACCAAATAATCCTAGTGGTGCGGTGTATTCACGCCAAGAGCTGCGCGCCTTGGCGGAGGTTCTGCTCCGGCACCCTCATGTTTGGGTGCTGTCCGATGATATTTACGAGCATGTGTTGTTTGATGGGCGCGAGTTTTGCACGATGGCTCAAGTGGCGCCAGAACTTAAAGAGCGGACCTTGACGGTGAATGGGGTGTCAAAGGCCTACGCGATGACGGGCTGGCGAATCGGGTATTGCGGAGCGCCTGCTGAGTTGATCAAGGCGATCACTAAGTTGCAATCCCAAAGCACGTCCAACCCGTCGTCGATTGGCCAGGCTGCAGCCCTTGAGGCGTTGACGGGCCCACAGGGCTTTATTGCAGAGCGCACAAAAATATTTCAAGATCGGCGTGATGCGGTCGTGGCGCAACTCAATGCAATACCCGGCATTACTTGTCATTCGCCAGAGGGGGCGTTTTACGTGTTCCCCTCTTGCGCGGGGGTCTTGGGTAAAAAAGCGCCAGATGGTCGTGTGATTAAGACTGACGAGGACTTTGTGCTCTATCTGTTAGATGCTGAAAAGCTTGCCGGCGTGCACGGAGCGGCTTATGGGTGCGCTCCGTTCTTTCGCTTTTCTTTTGCGACGTCGATGGCTGTGCTCGACGAAGGTTGCGCGCGCTTAAAGCGCGCATGCGAACGCTTAACGAACTGATTAGTCGATCGATTAGTCGAATTTCAGGCCAATCAATTAGCATGCATCAATCGCGGGTTAACCCTATGTATTTTGCATTTAAACCACAAATTGTTGTTCTGACCCAACATAAACACCTCCCCTAGGCTCTTTTCTGCCGGGTTTCATAGCCAGAGCCCCGTATTTTTGATGCAATAGCGTCAACTTCCCTTAGCGGAGTTAGGGGGGCGGCAGACAATACTGTTTGTTGCTCTTGTCACTCAAATCAACGGAGATTTCTTAAATGAAAAAGACTCTGCTCGCTGCCGCCCTGCTAGCCGGCTTTGCTGGTGCCGCTTCGGCACAATCGTCAGTAACTTTGTATGGTGTTTTGGATGGCGGCCTGCGCTATTCGTCAGTTAGCCTTGCCAACGGCACAGGCGTGACCAACTTCGGCGGTGCTTACGGCGTTCAGTCCGGCAACCGTTGGGGCATGAAAGGTGTTGAGAGCCTGGGTAACGGCAACAACGCAATGTTCCAAATCGAAAGCGGTTTCGACATGGGTAATGGCGCTGGTCAACAAGGCGGCCGTCTGTTTGGTCGTGCCTCATGGGTCGGTCTGCAGAACGCAGCCTGGGGTGATGTTCGCCTGGGCCGTATGACCAACCTGACTTCTGACTGGATGGTCGGTGGTTTGGATCCATTTGCAGCTGGCTTCGGTCAGTTGAACATGGGCAACGCGTTCACATCGGGTAACACAGTCCGTCTGGACAACGTCCTGATGTATCGCACCCCAGTAATGAGCGGCTTCCAAGCTGGTTTGGGCTACTCGTTCGCAACAGGTTTGACCTCGAACGGCGGCACAACTGGTTACGGTTTCGCTACATCGAACAACTCGCGTCAAATCACAGCTGGTTTGAAGTATGCTAATGGCCCATTCTATGCAGCCGCAACATACGAAAAAGCCTACGCTGCTGAATCGACAGCAATGAATGGCCAGTCGATTAACAACTGGAACATCGGCGGTTCGTACGACCTGAAAGTGGTCAAGATTGGTGTTGCTTACGGCCAGACACGTGACGGCTTCTGGGCTGGTTCAGGTGCAGGCGGTACAGGCGCAACACTCGCTACAACTCCTTCGGGCAGCTCAAACGCACTGGTGTTCGCACCTAGCGTTGGTTACAACAGCTACATCGTTGGCGCCACGATTCCTGTGAACGCTGTTTCGCGTGTCTTGTTGTCATGGACCATGATTGCTCCTAACACCAACATGAAAGACGCTTACAACGCACAGAACCAAAGCTCGTTCAACCTTGGCTACACCTACGACTTCACGAAGCGTACAAACCTGTACACATACGTTGGTCAGACGCAGAACTACGCCACTGTTGATACAGCTAAGAGCACCATTGTCGGTGTTGGTATCCGTCACCAGTTCTAAGCAACTGCTTAGTACGTTGGTTTAGTTTCGGCTAAGCCAGTAGCGGTAAGTAAAAAAAGCGGGTCACTCTTCGGAGTGGCCCGCTTTGTTTTATGCGCACATGTTTTAGGTGCGATCTCCCTATGTGGCTTGGGCAATAGGGGCGAGTGAAAACCCTAGTGACAGTGCTACAATCTTGAGGTTTGTGCAACACAGCCGAGACTCTAGATGAATCTGCAACAATATTTCCCTGTCCTGCTCTTTATCGTCGTGGGCAGCGCCATCGGTTTTGCGTTGATCGCAGCCGGCTCTTTGATCGGCCCGCATCGGCCTGATGCGCAAAAACTCTCTCCCTACGAATGCGGCTTTGAGACATTCGGTGATGCGCGCATGAAGTTCGACGTGCGTTACTACCTAGTCGCTATTCTCTTTATTTTGTTTGATCTTGAAATCGCATTTTTGTTCCCCTGGGCCATTGCAAATGGTGCGGTGGGTATGGTTGGTTTCGTCACCGCAATGATCTTTCTAGCGATCTTGGCTGTGGGTTTTATCTACGAGTGGAAAAAGGGTGCGCTTGACTGGGAATAACACCCAGCAACGCAGAGCTTACATATGGCAATCGATGGCATTCTGAAAGAAGGTTTCATCACCACTAGCGCTGACAAGTTCATCAACTGGGCAAAGACTGGTTCGATGTGGCCAATGACTTTTGGTCTGGCTTGTTGTGCGGTAGAAATGATGCACGCAGGCGCTGCGCGCTACGACCTGGATCAGTTCGGAATTATTTTTCGTCCTAGTCCCAGGCAATCGGATTTGATGATTGTTGCGGGTACGTTATGCAACAAGATGGCACCTGCCTTGCGCAAGGTGTATGACCAGATGCCCGAGCCACGTTGGGTGGTTTCAATGGGCTCCTGTGCAAATGGTGGTGGTTACTACCACTACTCGTATTCGGTTGTGCGTGGCTGTGATCGCATCGTTCCCGTCGATGTCTATGTGCCCGGTTGCCCACCGACTGCAGAGGCCTTGGTGTATGGCTTGTTACAGATGCAAAACAAAATTCGCCAAACAAACACGATTGCTCGTTAATTCAAACAACGTGTTGGCTTACCCCAGGCACGTTGCGTTCCACAGGCTTAAGACATGTCCAGGCTAGAAAACCTGCAACAACAATTGATGACCTTGCTTGGCGAACAAGCCAAGCTCACGCTGTCGACTGATGAGATCACACTTGAGGTCTCGCCCGATCAGTGGCTGTCCGTGTGCCAGCGTTTGCGCGATGAGCCAGCATTGCGTTTCGAAACCTGTATTGACTTGTGTGGTCTAGATTATCTGACCTATGGCGCAGGGCGTGTGGGAGAAGTCCCTGCCGGCGCGGTTGTGCCTGCCAATCGCTTTGCGGTGGTTGCGCACTTGCTGTCGCTTACGCATAACTGTCGGTTGCGTGTCCGTACGTTCTTGCAACACACAGAGTTTCCTGTGTTGGATTCGCTTGTGGAGGTTTGGCCAAGCGTCAACTGGTTTGAGCGCGAAGCGTTCGACTTGTTTGGTATTGTGTTCGAAGGTCATCCCGATTTGCGCCGTATCCTAACGGACTACGGCTTTATTGGCCATCCTTTCCGGAAAGACTTCCCCGTATACGGCAACGTTGAGATGCGCTACGACCCGGAGCAGGGTCGGGTGGTCTATCAACCTGTCACGATTGATCCGCGCGAAGTTATTCCACGCGTGATTCGCGAAGACGGTTACGGGATGGGACGCTAATCATGGCTGAAATTAAAAACTACACGCTGAACTTTGGCCCACAGCACCCAGCAGCACACGGTGTGTTGCGTTTGGTGCTTGAGCTTGATGGCGAAGTGATTCAACGTGCTGATCCACACATTGGCTTGCTGCATCGTGGCACGGAAAAGCTTGCGGAGCACCGTACCTTCCTCCAAGCCTTGCCTTACATGGATCGTCTCGACTATGTGTCGATGATGTGTAACGAGCACGCTTACGTAATGGCCATCGAGAAAATGATGGGTGTGCAGGTTCCCTTGCGCGCGCAGTACATCCGTGTAATGTTTGATGAAATCACGCGTCTGTTGAATCACTTAATGTCTTTAGGTTCACACGCGTTAGACGTTGGTGCGATGGCAGTGTTTCTGTACGCTTTCCGCGAACGCGAAGATTTGATGGATTGCTATGAGGCGGTCTCGGGTGCACGTATGCACGCCGCCTACTATCGCCCTGGTGGCGTGTATCGCGATCTGCCCGATGCGATGGCGCAATACGGCAAGTCTAGCGAATACCGCTCGGCAAAAGATTTCAAAATAATGAACGATGCGCGCTCGGGCTCGTTGCTAGACTTCATCGAAGACTTTACCAATCGTTTCCCAGCCTGTGTCGACGAATACGAAACGCTATTGACCGATAACCGCATCTGGAAGCAGCGTTTGGTTGGCATTGGCGTGGTGGATCCGGAGCGCGCCAAAGCGCTTGGTTTTACTGGGCCGATGTTGCGTGGTTCGGGCGTGGCGTGGGATTTGCGCAAGATGCAGCCTTACGAGGTCTACGATCGTATGCAGTTTGAAGTGCCGATTGGTGTGAACGGTGATTCCTATGACCGTTATCTGGTGCGCGTGGCTGAGATGCGCGAAAGCAATCGCATCATTGCGCAGTGCGTAACCTGGTTGCGTAACAACCCTGGTCCGGTCATGACGGACAACCACAAGGTATCGCCACCACAGCGTACAGGGATGAAGTCCAACATGGAAGAACTGATCCATCACTTCAAACTGTTCACCGAAGGCTTTCATGTGCCAGCGGGTGAGGCCTATGCGAGTGTGGAACACCCCAAAGGTGAGTTTGGGATCTACATGGTGTCTGATGGCGCCAACAAGCCGTACCGTTTAAAAATTCGTGCGCCAGGTTTTGTGCACTTGCAGGCGCTCGACGAAATGTCGCGTGGCCACATGATTGCCGATGCCGTCACGATCATCGGTACCCAGGATATTGTTTTTGGTGAGATTGACCGCTAACGGTCATCGTTAAGCTTCTACCGGATTTGAACATGCTGCTCTCTGAACAGGCCTACAAAAGAATCGACCGCGAGATCGCCAAGTACCCGGCTGATCAAAAGCAGTCGGCCATCATGGCGTCGTTGGCAATCGCCCAGGAGGAAAAAGGCTGGGTGTCGCCTGAAGTGATTCAGGATGTTGCAGACTACCTTGGCCAACCTGCGATTGCTGTGCAGGAGAACGCCACGTTCTACAACATGTTTGACGTGCGCCCCGTTGGTAAGTTCAAGATCAGTGTGTGTACAAATTTGCCATGTGCACTGCGCGATGGTGAAAGAACAGCGGATTACCTAAAACAGAAACTCGGTATCGGATTTCGTGAGACCACCGCGTGTGGCACCTTCTCCCTCGTCGAAGGCGAGTGTATGGGTGCTTGCGGTGATTCACCGGTACTTTTGGTTAACAACACGCACATGTGTGTGCGCATGGCCGCCGACAAGATTGATGCGATGATCGCCGATCTCAGTGCAGCTGCAAAAGGAGGTGCTGTATGAGCACCGCAGCCATTCTTTCGAAATACGGTCAGGGCCTGATTGCCTCGCCCGGCACACCTGCTGATTCAATGGCCTTGCACGGCCGTCATATCGGCCCGCAGATCATGGCGGACCTCGATGGCAATAATTGGCGTTTGGCTGACTACGTGAAGCGTGGTGGCTATGAAGCTTTGCGTAAGATCCTGACTACTGGTATGACCCAAGAGGATGTGATCGCTGAGGTCAAAGCGTCTGGCTTGCGTGGTCGTGGTGGTGCAGGCTTCCCCACTGGTTTGAAGTGGAGCTTCATGCCCCGCACCTTCCCAGGTCAAAAGTATTTGGTCTGTAACTCCGATGAAGGTGAGCCCGGAACATTTAAAGACCGCGATATCCTGCGCTTGAATCCCCACATCGTGATTGAAGGGATGGCGATTGCAGCCTACGCGATGGGAATCCCCGTCGGATACAACTACATTCACGGCGAGATTTTTGAGGTCTATCAGCGCTTTGAAGAAGCCTTGGAAGAGGCGCGCAAAGCAGGGTTTCTTGGTGACAACATCCTGGGCTCGCAATTCAACTTCCAGTTGCATGCCTTTCATGGTTTCGGTGCTTACATTTGCGGTGAAGAAACCGCCTTGCTAGAGTCGCTGGAAGGAAAGAAAGGGCAACCACGCTTTAAACCGCCTTTCCCAGCTAGCTTTGGTTTGTACGGCAAGCCAACCACGATCAACAACACTGAAACGTTTGCGGCTGTGCCGTGGATTATTCGCAATGGTGGTCCGGCCTACCTCGAAGTGGGTAAGCCCAATAACGGTGGTACCAAGCTCTTCTCCATCACGGGCGATGTCGAGCGCCCTGGTAATTACGAAATCCCGCTGGGTACGCCGTTTTCAAAGTTGCTTGAGCTGGCCGGTGGGATGCGTGGTGGTTCGACCCTCAAGGCTGTGATCCCTGGCGGCTCGAGTGCGCCAGTGATTCCTGGCAACATCATGATGGACACCACGATGGACTACGACGCCATCTCGAAAGCGGGCTCGATGCTCGGTTCGGGCGCCGTGATTGTCATGAATGACACGCGTTGCATGGTGAAGTCACTCTTGCGTCTGTCGTATTTTTATTTTGAAGAAAGCTGCGGTCAGTGCACGCCTTGCCGAGAAGGCACGGGCTGGCTCTACCGCATGGTCAATCGCATTGAGCATGGCCAGGGTCGTCCTGACGATCTCGATTTGCTGGACTCGGTTGCAGGCAACATCATGGGTCGCACGATTTGCGCTCTGGGTGATGCAGCGGCCATGCCGGTGCGCGGTTTCCTGAAGCATTATCGCGACGAATTCGCCTATCACATTGAGCATAAGCGCTGTGTGGTGGCCCCCTATCTCTAAGGTCTGGACAAAGTTATGGTTGAGTTAACCATCGACGGCAAGAAAGTCGAAGTGCAGGAAGGCAGCATGGTGATGCACGCCGCACACAAGCTTGGTGTGTACGTGCCGCACTTCTGTTATCACAAGAAGCTTTCTATCGCCGCGAACTGCCGCATGTGTTTGGTTGAAGTCGAGAAGGCTCCCAAAGCAATGCCTGCGTGCGCAACACCTGCCACCAATGGCATGGTGGTACACACGTGCTCTGAGCGGGCCGTCGCTGCGCAAAAAAGCGTGATGGAATTCTTGTTGATCAATCATCCTCTTGATTGCCCCATTTGCGATCAGGGTGGTGAATGTCAGCTGCAGGACTTAGCCGTTGGTTATGGTGGTTCCTCGTCGCGCTATCAGGAAGAAAAGCGTGTGGTATTCCACAAAGATTTAGGTCCGCTGGTATCCGCTGAAGAAATGTCGCGTTGCATTCACTGCACGCGTTGCGTTCGCTTTGGTCAAGAAGTCGCGGGCGTGATGGAACTGGGCATGATCGGTCGTGGTGAGCACTCCGAGATCACAACCTTTGTTGGACGCTCGGTCGAGTCCGAGTTGTCGGGCAACATGATTGATTTGTGTCCCGTGGGCGCACTGACTTCCAAGCCTTTCCGTTATCAGGCACGCACTTGGGAGCTTGCACGTCGTCGCTCGGTATCCCCCCATGATAGTTTGGGTGCGAATTTGGTTGTACAGGTTAAGGGCGACGAGGTCGTGCGCGTTGTTCCTTTTGAGAACGAAGAGATCAACGAATGTTGGATTAGCGATCGTGATCGTTTCTCGTACGAAGGCTTGAATCAAGACCGTCTGACCACACCAATGGTGAAGGGGCAGGATGGCCAGTGGCGCGAGGCCTCCTGGTCTGACGCATTGCAGGTTGTGGCGCATGGCTTGATGGATGTACGCGATGCTTCCGGTGGCGCGCAAATTGGTGCGTTGGCGACTGAGTACGCGACTCTGGAAGAGTTGGCGTTGCTCGCTCGTGTGATGCGTGGTCTGGGCTCTGAAAACATCGACGCACGTTTGCGTCAGACGGATCAAAAGCTTGATGCAGCGCTTGCTGGTGCCCCTTGGTTAGGCATGCCGATCGCTGCACTAGATACAGTAGATCGCGTGTTGGTGGTTGGATCCTTCCTGCGTAAAGATCATCCTTTGATGGCGCAGCGCCTGCGTCAGGCTGCTAAGCGTGGCACACAAATCTCTGCCATTGATACGGCTGGGGACGACCCACTGCTTAAGTTGATAGCGCGCGCCACGGTATTGCCCGCAGCGCTTGCGCAAACCTTGTCACAAGTTTTGATTGCCCTGGCAAAAATTAAAGGCGTGGAAGTGCCTGCTGCGTTAGCTGGTGTTCAGGCGGATGCGACGGCACAACAGATGGCTCAGAGTCTTGCGACCGGTGAGCGTGTTGCTGTGTTGTTAGGCAACGCAGTCGTCAATGCCCCTGATGCGGCACAGCTCGCCGCGTTGGCGCAGTCTATCGCTCAGCTAGCGGGTGGCAAGCTTGGCTTCTTGACCGCAGGCGCTAACACGGTGGGTGCATACCTTGCTGGCGCAGTGCCTGTTCAAGGCGGTAAGTCTGCCGCAGCGATGTTGGCGGAGCCTCTTAAAGCCTATATCGTGTTACATGCCGAGCCTCTTTTAGACGCGGATAACGGTGCGCAAGCGGTTGCTGCCTTAAAGGCGGCAGAATTTGTGGTTGCCTTGACAGCCTTCGCTTCGGACGTGACTGACTGGGCTGATGTCATGCTACCGATTGCACCGTTTACCGAAACCTCTGGTACCTTCGTCAATGCGCAAGGCACAGCACAGAGTTTTAAAGGCACAGTCGCTCCACGCGGACAAACACGTCCAGGCTGGAAAGTATTGCGAGTGCTTGGCAACGTGTTGCACCTTGCTGGTTTTGATGACGAAACCTCTGAGTCCGTGCGCGATAGCGTGTTGTCGGGGGGCGTGGAGAGTCGTCTGTCTAATCAGATCAACGCGGGGATCACCCCCGCCGTCGCTGCGCAAGGTCAGTCGGGCGCTTTGCAACGCGTGACAGATTTGCCGATCTATCGCAGTGACGCGTTAGTGCGTCGCGCGCCTGCGCTGCAAGAAAGCGGTGCGTCACGTGCACCTGCTGCTCGGATGCATGCGCAAACGTTGGCGAGCCTTGGCTGCGCGCCTGGCGATTCGGTACGGGTCAAATCTTCGACAGGCGCCGTTACTTTGGTCGCCGTACAAGACGATACGCTTCCCGCGGGAGCGGTAAGGATCGCCGCTGGCTTTGCGCAGACGGCTTCGCTTGGTAGCGCCTATGGTCAACTTCAAGTGGAGCGTGCCTGATGGAATGGCTAAACGTTCTTGAATCTTTTGGGTCGGATTTAATCGGTGAGACGCCTTGGTTGGTCGTCTGGACGTTAGTGAAAATCTTGGTGATCGCTGTACCAATCATCCTCTGCGTGGCGTACCTGACCTACTGGGAACGCAAGATGATTGGTTTCATGCATATTCGCTTGGGTCCAAACCGTGTTGGTTTCCGCGGGTTGTTACAGCCTTTTGCAGATGTCTTTAAGCTGTTGACGAAAGAAGTGGTTGTTCCAAGTCAGGCAAATAAGATCCTGTTCATTTTTGCTCCTGTGGTGACGTTGATGCCAGCGCTCGCAGCCTGGGCCGTCGTGCCGTTTGGCCCGGAGATGGTGCTTGCTGACGTCAACGCAGGCTTGATGTACGTCATGGCCATTACCTCGATTGGTGTGTATGGGGTCATCGTTGCTGGCTGGGCGTCGAACTCTAAGTACGCTTTTCTTGCTGCCATGCGTGCTTCGGCACAAATGTTGTCTTATGAGCTTGCCATTGGTTTTGTGCTTGTGACCGTTCTGCTGGTGTCGGGTAGTTTGAACATGACAGAGATCGTCAATGTACAAACGCGGGGTTGGTTTGCAGACAAGGGATTGAACTTTTTGTCTTGGAATTGGTTGCCGCTGCTTCCATTGTTTGTGATTTATGTGATCTCTGCTGTTGCAGAAACCAACCGCCACCCGTTTGACGTGGTCGAAGGGGAGTCCGAGATCGTAGCGGGCCACATGGTTGAGTACTCTGGAATGGCGTTCGCGTTGTTCTTCCTCGGCGAATACGCCAACATGATTTTCTTGTCCTGCATGGCCTCGATCATGTTCCTCGGCGGTTGGGCTGCTCCTTTCGAATTTGCCCCCTTGACTTGGATACCTGGTTGGTTGTGGCTCGGGTTGAAGACGTTTGTGGTGGTGTCTTTGTTTATCTGGTTCCGTGCATCGTTTCCCCGATACCGGTATGACCAGATCATGCGGTTAGGTTGGAAAATTTTTATCCCGCTCACGGGTGTATGGCTGGTGGTTGTGGCGATCTGGATGCAGACGCCCTGGAACATCTGGAAGTAACTCCGCGAGTCGAAGGCAGAAAAGGCATTTATGGAAGCGATCAAGGATTTTTTCGGTAGTCTTATGCTGCTTGAGTTGCTCAAGGGCATGAAGCTCACGGGCAAGTATTTCTTCAAGCGCAAGATCACCTTGCGATACCCGCTTGAAAAAACACCCATGTCGCCACGTTTTCGTGGCTTACATGCGTTGCGCCGTTACCCTAACGGTGAAGAGCGCTGTATTGCTTGCAAATTGTGTGAAGCAGTTTGCCCTGCGATGGCGATCACCATTGAATCAGAGCAACGTGAAGACGGTTCACGTCGTACGACACGCTATGACATTGATCTGACTAAATGTATCTTCTGCGGTTTTTGTGAAGAAAGCTGTCCAGTTGATTCGATTGTTGAAACGCATATTCACGAGTACCACGGTGAAAAGCGTGGCGACTTGTATTTCACTAAAGACATGTTGCTGGCCGTAGGCGATCGTTATGAAAACGACATCGCTCGCAATCGCGCCATCGATGCGCCTTACCGCTGATCGTCAGGACTGAAAGCCAAATGATCTTTACCACTGTTCTGTTCTACGTTCTAGCCATTGTTTTAGTCGTGGCGGCGTTTCGTGTGATTACGGCTTCGAGCCCAGTCACTGCAGTCTTGCATCTGATCCTTGCGTTCGCGAACGCTGCGATGATCTGGATGCTGCTGGGTGCCGAATTTTTAGGGTTGTTGCTGGTGCTTGTGTATGTGGGCGCGGTAATGGTGTTGTTCCTCTTCGTCGTGATGATGCTGGATGTCAAGATGGAAGAGTTGCGTGCCGGCATCAAAACCTATCTGCCGCTAGGCATGCTCGTCGGTCTGATCATGGTGGCTGAGATGTCTTTTGTGCTCGCGACCTCTTGGGGACAAGTGGGGCCTGCTGCTGACATGGGTGATGACTACAACAATACGCGTGCATTGGGCGAGTCGATGTACACCGAGTACGCCTTTGCGGTGGAAGTCGGCGCGGTGTTGTTGTTAGTTGGAATGATTGCTGCAATCTCTTTGACGCTGCGCAAGCGGCGCGATGTGAAATATAACGATCCCGGCGCTGCCGTGCGTGTTCGGGCAGCAGATCGGGTTCGACTGGTTAATTTGCCTAGCCAAGAAGCGGTGAATGCTAAGGCGGCGGACGCCAACTCAGGAGAGCAAAAATGATGACGCTGACCCTGCCGCACTTTTTGGTGCTTGGTGCAATTTTGTTTGCGATCGGTGTGTTTGGGATCTTCCTGAATCGACGTAATTTGATCGTGTTATTGATGTCGGTCGAGTTGATGCTGCTGGCAGTCAATATGAACTTTGTCGCTTTCTCTACTTGGATGGGCGATACGGCAGGCCAAGTGTTTGTTTTCTTCATCTTGACGGTGGCCGCTGCTGAAGCGGCAATCGGTTTGGCGATTCTGGTGCTGCTGTTCCGCAACCTCAGCACGATCAATGTTGATGAACTTGACCGCCTCAAGGGCTGATCGGAACACAGAAGAATATGTATAGCTCACCTTCACTTTATTTGATTATCGCCTTAGCCCCTTTGCTAGGTGCGATCTTGGCTGGCTTGTTTGGCACCGGATTCCTTGGGCGCCAGGTCGGTCGACGTACCTCGCACATGCTTACCATCGCGTTGGTTGCGGTGTCGGCGGTAGGTTCGGTTTTGGTTTTGTTGGATGTGCTCAATGGCCATCGCTTTGATGGCGCGGTCTACACCTGGTCGATGCTTGGTGACGCCAAGTTAGAGATCGGATTCTTGATTGACCCCCTATCTGCCCTGATGATGGTGGTTGTGACCTCCGTATCTTTGATGGTTCACATCTATACGATTGGCTACATGGCGGAAGATCCAGGCTACCAGCGGTTCTTTTCCTATATTTCGCTGTTTACCTTCTCGATGCTGATGCTCGTCATGTCTAACAACATGGTTCAGTTGTTCTTCGGCTGGGAAGCGGTTGGTTTGGTCTCATACTTGTTAATTGGTTTCTGGTACACGCGTCCAACGGCGATCTTCGCCAATATGAAGGCGTTTCTCGTTAACCGCGTAGGTGACTTTGGTTTCGTGCTCGGCATTGGCTTGTTGTTTGCCTACGCTGGCACGATGCACTACGGGGAAGTGTTCGAGCAAGCCGACCAACTGGCGACTCTCACGTTGCCGGGCACTGACTGGATGTTGATCACCGTTGCGTGTATTTGTTTGTTTATTGGTGCGATGGGTAAGTCGGCGCAGGTGCCGTTGCATGCGTGGCTGCCTGACTCGATGGAAGGCCCCACGCCAATCTCAGCGCTGATTCATGCGGCAACGATGGTGACAGCTGGCATTTTCATGGTGGCTCGTTTCTCACCGCTGTTTGAATTGTCGAATACGGCGCTGTCCTTCATCATCATTATTGGCGCAATCGGTGCGCTATTTCTGGGGATCTTGGGCATTATTCAAAACGACATTAAGCGTGTGGTGGCGTATTCCACGCTGTCGCAGCTGGGCTACATGACGGTTGCCCTAGGCGCTTCGGCTTACTCTGTCGCTATTTTCCACCTGATGACACATGCATTTTTTAAAGCATTGTTGTTCCTCGGCGCGGGTTCGGTCATTATGGGTATGCATCACGATCAAGATATCCGCAATATGGGTGGCTTGCGTAAGTACATGCCGATCACTTGGATCACCTTCTTGATTGGTACGCTGGCTCTCGTGGGTACGCCGTTCTTCTCTGGCTTCTACTCTAAAGAGCACATCATCGAAGCCGCTGCTTCTGCAAACGTGTGGGGTGCGTCCTTCGCAAAATACGCGACCTTGATCGGCGTGTTCGTGACATCGCTCTATTCTTTCCGTGTGTATTTCTTGGTGTTCCATGGCAAGGAGCGCTTCGATGTCAGTGGCCACGCTGCGCACGGACATGATGCGCATGGGCACGATCATCATGCGCATGATGATCACGGACACCATGGCGGTGTGCCCCATGAGTCACCTTGGGTGGTTACCTTGCCGCTTGTATTGCTTGCTGTGCCCTCGATCTTTGTGGGGGCATGGCTGGTTGACTCCCTTTTGTTCGGCGCTTATTTCAAAGGCGCGATTGTCGTGGCGGCGCAGCATCCCGCGATGGCCGATTTGGCGTCACACTGGCATGGTTGGGTGGCTTACGCCTTGCACGCCTTTAGTACGGTCGCCTTTTGGTTAGTTGTCGCCGGTGCTGTGACGGCTTGGTACTGCTACCTAATCAACCCAAAGGTTCCTGCAGCGATTCAGCGTCACCTGAAAGGTGTGAACTGCATCCTTGAGAACAAGTACTTTTTTGACTGGTTTAACGAACAAGTATTGGCGCGCGGCGCACGACTCTTAGGTAAGGGCTTGTGGCAGCAGGCTGACCGCGGGTTGATCGATGGTTTGTTGGTGAACGGTTCGGCTAAGTTGATTGGTGCTATCGCGGCAATCACGCGTCGCTTCCAGACCGGCTATATCTACCACTATGCGTTTGCGATGATCATTGGCTTGATGGCTGCGATCACCTACATAATCTTTGGTTCCAAATGATGGCGAGCGAGATGGCTTCTTTTAATACTCCTTGGCTCACACTGTCGATCTTTGTGCCGATCGTTTGTGGTTTGATCTTGTTGGCTGTGGGGCGCGATGATCGCCCAGGCCTGACCCGCAATCTGTCTTTGATTGGTTCCATTCTCAGTTTTCTCGTGACGATCCCGCTTTACACGGGTTTTGATAGTTCGACTGCAGCCATGCAGTTCGTTGAGAAGGTCTTGTGGATTCCGGCTTTTGCGGTGAACTACCACCTGGGCGTTGACGGAATTTCTTTGTGGTTTGTCTTGCTCACCGCTTTTATTACGATCATCGTCGTACTAGCCGGCTGGGAAGTCATCACATCCCGCATTTCTCAATACATGGCAGCTTTCCTGATTTTGTCGGGTCTGATGATCGGTGTGTTTGTAGCGCTTGACGGCTTGCTGTTCTACATTTTCTTTGAAGCGACTCTGATCCCGATGTATATCATTGTGGGCGTCTGGGGTGGCCCCAACCGAGTGTATGCGGCGTTCAAGTTTTTTCTCTACACCTTAATGGGCTCTTTGCTGACGCTAGTTGCCTTTCTGTATCTTTGGAATGTGTCGGGTGGCTCGTTTGATATACAGACTTGGCATACCTTGCCGCTGGATTACACCCCACAGCTATTGATCTTTTTTGCTTTCTTGGCGGCCTTTGCTGTCAAAGTGCCGATGTGGCCTGTACATACCTGGTTGCCTGACGCACACGTTGAGGCGCCAACAGGTGGTTCGGTCGTTCTGGCGGCCATCATGCTCAAGCTAGGCGCCTATGGTTTCTTGCGTCTTTCCTTGCCAATCACACCCGACGCTTCGACAGAAATGGCTGGTTTGATGATTACGCTGTCGCTTGTTGCCGTGATTTACATCGGCTTAGTGGCTGTCGTGCAAGATGACATGAAGAAACTGGTGGCGTATTCCTCAGTCGCACACATGGGCTTTGTCACCTTGGGCTTCTTTGTCTTCAACACCGCCGGTGTCGAAGGAGCGATAGTACAAATGGTGTCACACGGTTTTGTGTCTGCAGCAATGTTCTTGTGCATTGGAGTGTTGTACGACCGGATGCACAGTCGTCAGATTGCGGATTACGGCGGTGTGATCAACACCATGCCACGCTTTGTGACGTTCTTTGTGTTGTTTTCGATGGCGAATGCCGGTTTGCCTGCGACAAGTGGTTTTGTCGGTGAATTTATGGTGATTATGGGTGCTGTTGAATACAACTTCTGGATCGGCTTACTTGCCGCGACAGCATTGATTCTTGGTGCCTCGTATTCGCTCTGGATGGTCAAGCGCGTAGCCTTCGGTGATATTGCGAATGACCAGGTGCGCGAGCTTCAGGATTTGTCTAATCGTGAGTTCTTTATTCTTGGTGTCATGGCGCTTGCCGTGATCTATATGGGTGTCCATCCTAAGCCCTTTACCGACGTCATGCACGTTTCGGTTGAGGCCCTCCTGCAACACGTGTCCATTTCAAAACTGTAAGCCTCGCCATGATGCAATCCCAATTCGATTTCGCCCTGGCCGCGCCGGAAATCTTTCTGACGGTGATGGGTATGCTCATCCTAGTTTTGGATGCGTTTAGTCAAGCTCCTCGTCGTGCGCTTGCCTATGGGTTATCACTCGCCACCTTGGCGATTTTGTTTGTGCTGTCTGCCTGGCAATGGAGTATCGGGCTGGTTGGAGAAAGCTTTTTTGGTTTGTATGTGGCGGACCCGCTCGCGCACCTGCTCAAGATGGCTTCTTATATTGCAGTAGCCTTGACGCTGATCTACGGCCGTGAATACATTCAGACGCGTGACATGTTGCGCGGTGGTGAGCTTTATGTCCTTGTGCTGTTTGCCTTACTGGGACAGATGGTCATGATTTCGGCAGGTAATCTCCTAACAATTTACCTGGGTCTTGAGTTGATGTCGCTTGCGCTCTACGCGCTCGTGGCGATTCGTCGCGACCATGCTGAGTCAACCGAAGCGGCAATGAAGTACTTTGTCCTCGGCGCACTGGCTTCAGGTTTTATGTTGTACGGCATGTCGATGATGTACGGAGCCACAGGCAACTTGGATCTACGCAATATCGCCGACACAGTGAACTCTGGTCAGGTCGACTATCTCCCTCTGACCTTCGGTGTTGTATTTCTCGTTGCAGGCCTGGCGTTTAAGTTGGGTGCTGTGCCGTTCCATATGTGGGTGCCCGACGTGTATCAAGGGGCTCCCACCGCGATTACGCTCGTGCTGGCAGCTGCGCCTAAGCTTGCGGCGTTTGCGATTACGCTGCGGATTCTGGTGATTGGCTTTGTTGATCTTGCGGCAGACTGGCAGCCAATGCTGTTAATCCTTGCCGTGCTGTCGCTTGCGATTGGCAACCTGACCGCAATCATGCAAACCAATTTCAAGCGAATGTTGGCGTATTCAACGATTTCGCACATGGGATTTATTTTGCTCGGCTTGGCATCTGGGTCCTTAGATGGCGATATCCAGGCGGATACATCTGCCTATGGCTCGGCCCTGTTCTATGTGCTGACCTATGTCTTGACGACGCTTGCCTCGTTCGGCTTGATCATGTTGTTGTCCCGTGACGGGTTTGAATGCGAAAGCATCGATGATCTGAAAGGTCTGAATCGGCGTAGCCCCTGGTTGGCAGCCATGATGTTGATCTTGATGTGCTCGCTGGCAGGCTTGCCACCGCTGGTTGGCTTTGATGCGAAGCTGTTGATTTTGCAAGGTCTACTGCAGTCGGACCGTTTGTGGCTCGCGGTCGTGGCTGTATTTTTCTCCTTAATTGGTGCCTTCTATTACCTGCGTATTATCAAAGTGGTCTACTTTGATGAGCCAGCAGAGAATTCCACGTTGGCCCCAGCTAAGCCGTTTGTGCCGCGCGCACTATTGCTTGTGAATGGTTTGCTCGTACTGGGTCTAGGTTTGATGCCTGGTGGTTTAATCGCTCTGTGCTTGCAGGCGATGCGTGCAACGTTGTCATTTTGAGCGCGCTACTGTGTGCCTCGCACAGCCAAGGCGATAAATAGCAATGAATCAGAACGCCGCGATTTGGCTGTTGCTTGTGCTGGCTTTCGCGGCAGCCAACCTTCCTTTTTTAAACGAACGTGTGTTTGGCTTGTTCGCGCTCAAGGGCGCCAAGCCGTTTGTCGTGCGCGTCGTTGAGCTGGTTACTTTGTATGTGTTGGTTGGCTTGGTCGGTCTGACACTCGAGCGCATGATTGGTAACGCGTTTACGCAGAGATGGGAGTTCTATGCGACAACCTTCACCTTGTTTTTGGTGATGGCGTTTCCCGGCTTTGTACTACGTTACCTGCTCAGACGTTAGGCTTCAAACCAATTCAGGACACCATCAAGCCCTGAAACGTTGAGTGCAAACTTGGCTTGGGTCCGCACCACCGGTTTGGCGCGATAGGCCACTGAATAGCCGGCCAGACCTAACATTTTCAAGTCGTTGGCCCCATCTCCGATCGCAATGATTTGGTTGGCTGTTGCGCCACAATCTTGCGCAAACGCACGCAAGGTATCTGCTTTACCTTGCGCGTCCAGAATCCGGCCGACTACTTTTCCGGTTAAGAGGCCGTTCTCGGCACCAAGTACGTTGGCATGGGCGGCATCTAGTCCAATACGCGCTTTGAGCTTCTCTGTAAAGAAAGTAAAGCCTCCCGAAACCAGTAACACTTTCAAGCCGGCTTGCTTAGCTGTAGCAACGAGTTTTTCTGCGCCAGGATTAAAACGAAGCTTTTGCTCATAAACCGACTGTAATACGTCAGCAGAGAGATCCTTCAGAAACGCAACGCGTCGTGTGAGACTTTCAGAAAAGTCTTTGATTTCTCCGCGCATTGCGGCTTCCGTAATGGAGGCGACCTGCTCCTTGACGCCACCAAACGCCGCGATCTCATCAATGCACTCAATGTTGATGAGGGTCGAGTCCATATCCATTGCTAGTACTTTACAGTCACGCAGTCTGCTGCCAGCCAAAACATAGGCTGTATCGACCAGGCTGCGTTCGCCCCACGCTAGGATTTCAGCCCGCGTATCCGTGTTGTCGTTCACAGCGAGTAGGCGCGCAGCAGTCGTGCCGATGCGCTGTACTCCAGAGGCCTCAGCGATAGCGGCAGCTTGCTCAATCAGGTCTGTCGATAGCGCGGGGGACTGAACGACGAGATGGTAAGTGGTCATGGCAGGGCAGTATTGAAGTTAAGTGGACAGGGATCGTTAAACCAAAGAGCGCAACACGGTACGGGTTGCTTCAAAGCGCGCTTGCACGTCAGCGGCTTTTATCTCAACACGTAGCTTGTCTTGTCCTGCAAAGCGAATATGCTTTTGCTTTTGAACCAGCTCAATAAGTCGAAGTGGATCAACGGTAGTATTTTGCTTGAAGTGCAGCAGTATTTGGGCTTCGCTCGCATCAATTTTCTGAATGCCTAGGGGCAAGCCGAGTAAACGTAGCTTGTGGGTGGAGATCAAGGTGCGACCAGCCTCAGGTAGCTTGCCAAAACGGTCGATGAGTTCTTCTTGGATGGCGATCAGACCGTCTTCTTCGGTCGCATTCGACAGACGCTTGTAGAGCGACAGACGTGCGTGCACATCCGCGCAGTAGTCCGAAGGCAGCAGGGCTGGTGCGTGGAGGTTGACTTCGCAACCTGCACTGAAGGGGGCATCAAGATCCGGTTCAACGCCCGCTTTTAGGGCTCTGACCGCTTCATTGAGCATGTCGTTGTACATCGAGAAGCCAATTTCTTGGATATTGCCGGACTGAGACTCGCCAAGCACCTCACCCGTTCCGCGTATTTCTAGATCGTGCATCGCCAAGAAGAAACCGGATCCTAGCTCTTCCATTGCCTGAATCGCTTCAAGACGCTTTTTTGCGTTCTTGGTGATGGCATCCTCGCCCGGTGTCATCAGGTAGGCGTAGGCCTGGTGATGCGAACGACCGACGCGACCGCGTAATTGATGCAATTGCGCTAGACCAAACTTGTCTGCGCGATGAATGATGATGGTGTTGGCACTTGGCACATCAATGCCGGTTTCAATAATGGTGGTGCATAGCAGGACGTTAAAGCGCTTCTGGTAGAAGCCTTTCATGACTTGCTCAAGATCGCGCTCGCCCATTTGTCCGTGCGCCACCACGATACGCGCCTCGGGGACGAGCTCTTCAAGTCGCGCTCGGCGATTATGGATCGTCTCTACTTCATTGTGTAAGAAGTAGGCTTGCCCGCCACGCTTGAGTTCGCGCAAGAGCGCTTCGCGCATGGTGCTATTGTCTTCGCGGCGGACAAACGTTTTGATTGCTAGTCGCTTTTGTGGCGCGGTGGCGATCACGGAAAAGTCTCGAATACCTTCAAGCGACATACCGAGAGTTCGAGGGATAGGTGTGGCGGTTAAGGTCAGCACATCCACCTCGGCACGCAAGGCCTTGAGCGCTTCCTTTTGACGCACACCAAAACGGTGTTCTTCGTCGATGATGACAAGACCGAGTCGCTTGAAATTGACATCCTTTGATAGGATTTTGTGGGTGCCGATGACGATATCGATCGTTCCATCGCGAATGCCATCGATCGCACTGCTAATTTCTTTCGCTGAACGAAAGCGCGACAGCTCTACAACTTTGACAGGCCAGTCGGCGAAACGATCGGAAAACGTTTGCGCGTGTTGTTCGGCGAGTAGAGTGGTGGGGCATAGCAAGGCAACCTGTTTTCCATTGGCGATTGATAAAAACGCTGCGCGTAGCGCCACTTCTGTTTTACCGAAACCGACATCGCCACACACCAGCCGATCCATCGGTTTGCCAGAGGTCATGTCGGCAAGCACGCATTGAATCGCGGCAGCCTGATCGGCTGTCTCTTCAAAGCCGAATCCTTCAGAGAAGAGTTCGTAGTCGCCTAGCGGGAGCT
The DNA here is from genome assembly GCF_019923725.1 of Zwartia hollandica. Classification (GTDB taxonomy): domain Bacteria; phylum Pseudomonadota; class Gammaproteobacteria; order Burkholderiales; family Burkholderiaceae_B; genus Zwartia; species Zwartia hollandica. The sequence continues at coordinate 380,127 of NZ_JAHXRI010000010.1, read as the reverse complement.
TGAAGGCAAAGCCTTGGCGCGCAGCGCGCTTGGCATACAAATCAAGTAGTTCGGCAGCGGTATCGCGAACTTGTTGTGCGGCTTTGCGGCGAGCCTTATCCCATTGGCCGGAACCCAGTAGATGCAACGGTGCTGTTTCGGGATCGCTGCCACTGTAGCGCGCAATGACGTGTAGTTGCGAAACGGGCACATAGAGAGTGCTTTGATTGGCGTATTCGAGGTGAAGGAACTCCATTTCACCTTCGCCCATGTCAAGATTAACGAGGCCGTGGTAGCGCCCGATGCCGTGTTGAGCATGTACAACGGGATCGCCTTCGCGCAGCTCTGACAGGTCACGCACCATCGCTTGCACATCACTGGCTCGCTCTTGGTCGCGTTTGCCACGGCGGGCGGTCGTGCCGTGTCCGGGGTACAGATCGCTTTCCGTCAGGAAAACCAAGCCCTCACGCGTCAGGGCGAAACCCGTTGTAAGCGGTGCAACAGTGATGCCAAAGTGCAAGTCTTGGGTTAGAAATTCGGCGACGGACTCAGTTTGTGCATCGGGGGCGATACGATGCTCCGCCAGCATCTGCACAATTGTTTCGCGTCTTCCGTGCGAATCTGTACAAAGCACGATACGCTTTGGTTGGGGTGATGGCTCTTGCGCATCACTATCAAGCAGAGCACGTAACTTGGCGAGAGGGTCTTCGGCCCGACGCGACACACCGATATCCGGAGCGCGTGCGAAGTCTGGATGAGTATCGCCAGTCGTTAATGCCAAGCGTGCAAAAGACTTTAGGTGTTCAAAGAGCGCCTCACCTTGTAGAAACAAGGCGTCTGGCGGGAGGACCGGCCGTTCGCGGTCACTCTTAAGAAAGTTATAGCGCGTCGCCGTGTCTTGAGTAAACCGACGCATGGCGTCGTCGATGTCACCTAGGGTCACGACCAGTGTGTCGCGTTTGAGGTAATCGAAGAGGGTTGCGGTTTGTTCAAAAAATAAGGGGAGGTAGTACTCGACTCCCGCGAAGGGAATTCCGTTGCCGATGTCCTTGTAGGGCAGTGCGCGTGAGGGATCTCCTTCGAATACCTCGCGAAACTGTGCACGAAAATGATTGCGTGCGGGTTCGTCCATCGGGAACTCGCGTCCCGGCAAAAGTTGTACCGACCCCACAGGGTAGAGGCTTCGTTGGGTATCGATATCGAAAGCGCGAATCGACTCGATCTCGTCGTCGAACAAATCGATGCGATAAGGGACCACCGAGCCCATTGGGAACAAGTCGATCAGGCTGCCGCGAACGCAGAACTCTCCAGGTGCGGTGACTTGCGACACGTGGGCATAGTTGGCGAGCATGAGCTGCTCGCGTAACGCAGACTCATTGAGCTTGTCTTTTTGCTTGAAGGAAAACGTATAGGCTGCCAAAAAGCTCGGAGGCGCTAGACGATAGAGTGCAGTAGTAATCGGAACCGTTAGAACATCCACTTCTCCCAGCATAAGGGCGTGTAACGTGCGCAGCCTTTCTGAAATAAGGTCTTGGTGCGGCGAAAAACTGTCGTACGGCAAGGTCTCCCAGTCAGGAAGGGGGCGTACACGCAGCTTGCTTGAAAAAATAGGTATCTCTTCGGCGAGCCTCTGCGACTCGAGCGGTTCGGCCGTCAGCACGACAATCGGCTTGCCCGCTGCCGCCGCCAATTCTGTGAGTAACCAAGCATCACCGGACCCTGGAGGGGTAGGGTGCGTATAGCGCTGGCCAGGTTTGAGGGCGGCCAGTAAGGCAGAAATAGAGGGTGCTACAACAGACATTCAGGACCAGCCAGATAAGGGGCGCGCGCGCCAGGTGGGCACGGTCAGACACTTAATTATAAAATCAAGCGCTTATGAGCCTGAAAGAACCTCCAGAAACCCCCGATCGCCTGATCGCCCTTGTGCCTGCCGCAGGGGTTGGCTCGCGCGCGCTCAGGGCGCACGATGCCCCGATTCCGAAGCAGTATCGTCTGCTTGCGGGGCAAGCCATGCTTAGACGCACCGTACAAGCGTTGCTGGCTGAAGTACGTATTGATGAGGTGCGCGTCTCGGTCGCCCCCGAAGATGACCAAGCCGCTGAGGTGCTTGAAGGTTTGCCCCGTGTGGTGTGTGTGCCCTGCGGGGGTGAAACACGCGCCCAGACCGTCTACAACGCGCTGTGCGACGCGCAACTCGCTGCGCAGGATTGGGTGCTCGTGCATGATGCTGCACGCCCTGGGCTACCTGTAGAGGCCTTGAGCCGCCTTATCGATGCTTGCATTCCAAATGGTGTAGGCGGCTTGCTCGCGCTGCCAGTCCCAGACACGGTAAAGCGCGCGCGTACGAGTGCGACGATGCCTTCAGGAATTGCAGCGGTTGAAACTACCGTTACTCGCGAGCGGCTCTGGCTTGCGCAAACACCGCAAATGTTTCGTGCGGGTCTGTTGCGCTCGGCGCTGGCGCGCTCATTGGTGAACGCAGAAAAAGCGGAGCAACCGCCAACGGATGAGGCCCAAGCGATGGAAGCTGCTGGCTATGCACCACTTCTGGTCCCCGGATCTGGTCGCAACAGCAAGATCACCTGGCCCGATGACTTTGAATGGGTGGAGTCCTGGTTATGAGCCCTTTTGCATTTAGGATTGGACAAGGTTTTGATGTGCATGCCTTGGTTGAGGGACGCCCGTTAATTTTGGGTGGCGTCACGATTGAACACTCGCATGGATTAAAGGGCCACTCCGATGCGGATGCACTTTTGCATGCGATTACCGATGCCTTGCTTGGGGCTGCCGGTCTGGGGGATATTGGTCGCCATTTTCCAGACACCGATCCCGCCTTTAAGGGCGCGAACAGTCGCCTCCTCTTAAGAGAGGCGTATCGGCTCGTGCAGCAAGCAGGTTGGACGCTTGTCAATGTCGATGCGACGATCCATGCCCAGCAACCGAAGATTGGTCCGCATGCGGGGGCGATGGTTGCCAATATCGCCGCTGATCTTTGCGTCACCTCTGCAGAAGTCAACATCAAAGCTAAAACCAACGAAGGCCTTGGGCACCTTGGCAGGCAAGAGGGTATCGCCGCGAACGCAGTGGTTTTACTCAGGGCGCTAGACACTCCAAGTCAGCCCTGAGCCTTTGGGCGCGCATCTTAATAGCGTCCGTCTGGAACAAACACGTAGCCCAGACCCCAGACCGTCTGTATATAGGCTGGTTTAGAGGGGTTGTTTTCCAGTATTTTGCGCAACCGCGAGATTTGAACGTCCAGGCTGCGGTCGTAGGCACGATAGTCTCTGCCGCGCGCGAGCTCCATGAGCTTGTCTCTGGATAAAGGCACGCGCGGGTGGCGCGCAAAGACCTTTAGGACTGAGAACTCCCCGGTGGTAATTGGGATAACCGAGTCGCCTCGCGACAGGGTGCGTGTCGACAGGCTCAGTAAATAAGGCCCAAAGTGTATGGACTCATTTTCTTGGCTAGGGGCACCGGGATGCTCGTCGGCACTGCGTCGACGCAAAATGGCATTAATGCGGGCCAACAGTTCTCGAGGATTGAAGGGCTTGGATAGATAGTCGTCTGCACCCATTTCTAGGCCAATAATTCGATCGATCTCTTCGGCTTTGGCGGTGAGCATGATGATGGGGGTGCTGTCGTGGTTGGCGCGCAAACGCCGGCAGACGGACAGACCATCTTCGCCAGGAAGCGTCAGATCCAAAATCAATAGGTCGATGTGCTCTCGGTACCAAATTTTGGACATTTCACGAGCATTTTCAGCGGTTTGGACAACAAAGCCTTGTTCAGTGAGGTAGCGGCGTAGCAGGTCGCGCAGCCGCGAGTCATCGTCAACGACCAAGATTTTGCGAGAAGGGGAAGCATATAAAGTATTCATGAGTGAAAATGTAACCGCGGTAGCGTCTTTTGGCATGCGGCGCTTACAAGGTTTACAAATGCAAAATGCCAGTGCAGAAATTGTTACAAGATGTTTCGGCGCAATCTACTCGCTCGCATGTGCTTCATTACAATTGCGACATGACACACATTCTTGCGATCGAAACCTCAACCACCCTTTGTACGGTGGCACTTGTCTCCGAGCGCGCAGGTCAGATCACAACGACACAGCGTTCGCTGGAGGGCACCTCGGGCCACGCAGCGAATGTGTTGCCTCTCATCGAGGCGTTGCTGCAAGACTGTGCGGTATCCCGGCAGGCCTTGAGTGCCATCGCTTTTGGACAGGGGCCGGGTGCTTTCACTGGAATACGTGTAGCGTGTGGGGTCGCGCAAGGTCTTGGTCTGGCCTTGGGTTTGCCTGTCGTGCCGATTGGTGCGTTGACTGCTGTCGCGGCTTCAGCGAGCGCTAGACATCCAGGTCAGCTTATCTTGGCAGCACTTGATGCACGGATGGATGAGATTTATTTCGCGGCTTATATCGATACCCTAGCGAACGGCTTGAACGTTTTACAACCGCCTGTGCTGATGGCCGCTCGAGACGCCCCTCTTTTCATCATGCAACGTCATGCGCTTTGGTTACAGCGTTCAACGGTTGCAGGGGCCGAGCCACCGGGTATGTGTTTAGTGGGAGAGGGCTGGAGTGTCTCGGGTACTCGCGAGGGATTACCCACGCAGTGGGCCGAGGATGATTTGTCAGCTCGGCCGCAGGCACAAGCGATAGCGACTTTGGCGCTGCGTGCGTTTAAGCAAGGCGAGGCCGTGCCACCAGAGCAAGCTGCACCGTTTTACTTACGCGATAAGGTGGCCTTTACGACAATAGAACGTGCCGAAGGTTTGGGCGGGAATCCGCGCGCGAGTGCACCGACTGCGGTCGCGCTATTACCGATGGTGTCTGCTGACTTGCCAGAAGTCGTTGCGCTCGAGGCAGCAGTGCAGTCTTTTCCTTGGACGTCAAAAAACTTTGATGATGCCTTAGCCGCGGGTTATTCCGCCTGGGTGCTGAGAAAGGATGGTGAGCTTGTTGGATTTTGTATCGCTATGCTCGCTCCTGACCTCGCACATATTTTGGTGATTGCGGTTGCGCGTTTTTGTCAGGGTAAAGGTTTTGGTCGGCAACTACTAGACCAAGCGGCGCGTAGTGCTCGGCAGCACGGTGCCGAAGGTCTATTGCTGGAGGTTCGTCCGTCTAATATTCAAGCCCTCGATTTTTATGCGCGCCAAGGTTTTTCTCAGATTGGCGTCCGTCGGGATTACTATCCTGCAGGTAGAGGCCAGCGCGAAGATGCGCTGGTGCTAAAAAAAGCCTTCGAGCAGTCCTGAGCTCGTGTGCAAGATTTTTCTAGTCTTATGAACGATACCCGCCCCGCAACGCTTTCACTGACCTCTCTGCAGCTCGCTTGGCTTGCAGAGTTGGGTATTGAAAAACCCTGGGTGCCAGCGAGTACTGCGACGGTTGCCCAAGCCGGCGGTGTGTCCGTGCAGCAAACTCCCGCTGCTATTCGACCTGCGAAGCCCATGTCTTCCGCGGTGGCTGCGAAAGTACTTAATCAAGCAACGCCATCGCCGGAGCGCGTGGAGGCCTTAAGCGATCTGGCGGCATTAAAAGCGGCAGTGCAAGCCTGCACGTCGTGTGGGCTGTGCTCAGCGCGGCAGCAAGCTGTAATGGGCGAGGGCGTGACGCAGCCAGCCATTATGGTGGTCGGTGAAGCGCCAGGCGAGCAAGATGACCGACAAGGTCAAGCGTTCGTGGGTCGCCCAGGCGTGCTGCTGGACAATATGTTGGCGGCGATTCAAAGTGGGCGCGGGCATGATGCCTATGTCACGACGATCATCAAATGTCGTCCGACCGGAAATCGAAACCCCCGGCCAGAAGAAGTCGCGGCGTGTCAGCCCTATTTGATGCGCGAGATCGCCTTGCAGCAGCCTTTCACAATTCTGGCGTTGGGGCGCTTTGCGGCGCAGGCACTGCTAGGCAGTGAGGAGCCGCTGCAAACGCTACGTGAGCGTACGCACAGCATTCAAGTCGGGGGGCGAACGATCCCCTTGGTAGTGAGCTACAACCCTTCGTACCTGCTGAGCCATCCGAACGAAAAAGCCGCTGCGTGGAAAGATTTGCAGCGGATTAAAGCGCTTTGCCGTGGCCCTCTTGTCCAATTTGATCCAGCAGCTTAGGGTCGCGTTGTTGGTTGAGTTTGTTCCAGCGAATCATCACCACCATTAGGGCTGAAACTAAGAGCCCAAAAATCCAAATGATGACGTTGATAGGCATATCTAGCCAGAGCATTAAGGTGTAAATGGCCACCATCAGCAGAATATTTAATTGCTCATTAAAGTTCTGTACGGCGATCGAATGCCCAGCCGAGAGCAAGACGTGGCCGCGGTGCTGTAACAGTGCATTCATCGGCACAACGAAATAGCCGGAAGTCAGTCCAATCAAGATCAGCAGGATGTAAGCTGTCCAGGGTAGCTCCACCCCCAAGACATTGATTGTCCATGCCGGGTCCACAAAGGGCATGAGCATGACCACAAAGCCCATGGCAACACCCAGCGGTAAGACACTAAGTGCATTGCGCAAGGGCACACGCCCTGCCAAGATCGAGCCTCCGATCGTTCCAAGTGCAGTGACCCCCATCAGGATGGAAGCTTGATCTAGTCGATAACCGAGGTGGTCGCTTCCCCACTCGATGACGATGAGTTGAAGCGTTGCGCCTGCCCCCCAAAACAAAGTCGTCACCCCCAGTGATATTTGGCCAAGTTTGTCCGCCCAGAGAATGCGCACATAGCCCGCAAACGCTTTGGCAAGTTTGATTGGGTTCTTTTGCTGTTTGGGGTAGACAATGCCCGTGCTGGGAATCATCAGGTTGCAGATTGCGGCAGCCATGTAAATGAAAGCAATGACCAGGATGGCGGCTTCGGCCGGCGTGTGTACCAGGCCATTGATCATGGGGTGCTTCAACAGCCAGCCCGATACACCAGGCGATACTAATACGCCGCCGACAACGGTTCCTAGGATGATCGACAGAATAGTCAGACCTTCAATCCAGCTGTTGCCCTTGACTAATTGCAGCGGTGGCAGCATTTCCGTCACGATGCCGTATTTGGCCGGTGAGTAGGCGGCAGCACCGATCCCAACCAAGGCGTAGGCCACGCACACCAAAGAAACCTGACCTTCTTGGGTGAGGCCAAGCAGCGCATAAGAAAACATAAGTAGGCAACCACTGACCTTGATAGCATTGGTCATGAACATCACCCGGCCCTTGGGGAACGAGTCAGAGATTGCGCCGACGAAGGCGGCCAACAGGACATAAGAGGCAGCGAACCACCACTTCATCATTGGAGCCATCCAGTCTGGGCCCTCCAGCTGCTGGATGAGCGCGATGGCCGCGATGAAGAGCGCATTATCCGCTAGCGACGACAGCGCTTGAGCTGCCATGACGGTGTAGAAGCCTCGATTCAAGAGTCGCATCCTAAATTTAATTTACCCATCCTGTCGTGGGCTGTCTGAATAATACCTGAACAAATCGATCCGCTCGAGCTCGGTTATGATCTCAGTGATTCCATCCCAAACTGTGCCCTTATTGTGCGTCTTACCCAGATCAAACTTGCCGGATTTAAGTCTTTCGTCGATCCGACCGTCATCCCAACCCCAAGCCAGCTAGTCGGGGTCGTCGGGCCAAACGGCTGTGGTAAATCCAACATTATTGATGCCGTGCGCTGGGTGATGGGCGAAAGTCGTGCCTCTGAATTGCGCGGCGAATCGATGCAGGATGTCATTTTCAGCGGCTCCGGCGAGCGTAAACCTTCGGCGCGAGCGTCTGTAGAGCTGGTGTTCGATAACTCGGATGGCCGCGCTTCGGGGCAATGGGCCACTTACGCCGAGATCGCTGTGCGTCGCGTCTTAACCCGCGATGGCACCAGCAGCTATTTCATCAACAACCAGTTGGTTCGTCGTCGTGATGTGCACGACATCTTCCTTGGAACGGGCCTTGGCTCTCGGGGTTACGCCATTATTGGTCAGGGCATGATTAACCGCCTGATCGAAGCAAAGCCCGAAGAGCTGCGCGTTTATTTGGAAGAAGCCGCAGGAGTATCCCGGTATAAAGAGCGACGCCGCGAAACGGAAAACCGCTTGTCCGATACGCGTGAAAACTTAGTGCGCGTGGAAGATATTCTGCGCGAACTGACTTCGCAGCTTGAAAAGCTTGAATCGCAAGCCGAGGTGGCGCGCGAATACCGCACGTTGCAGTCGGAAGGTGAAAGCAAACAGAATGCGTTGTGGTTCCTGAAAGAGGCCGCAGCGCATCAAGAGCGTGATCGAACGCAGCAAGATATTGAGCGCGCACACACAGAGCTTGAGGCCTCCATGGCCGGCTTGCGTGCTAGCGAGGCTGCGCTTGAGTCACGGCGCCAAGCGCATTATGCGGCAGGAGACGCCGTGCATGCCGCTCAAGGGCAACTGTATGAAGCGAATGCCAAGGTGAGCAGTCTCGAGGCCGAGATTCGTCACGTTGTCGAGTCGCGTAATCGAGTGCTGACCCGACGCGCACAGTTACAAACACAATTGGCCGAATGGGCGACTCAGCAAGAGCATTGCCAAGAACAAATACAGGAAGGCGAAGACGAGCTCATGACGAGCGCAGCACGTGCGGAAGAAGCGCGTGAACTTGCGCAGGCGGCGCAAGAGGGCTTGCCCGATATCGAGGCGCGTGTGCGTCAAGCTGCGCTTGAGCGTGAAGAGTTACGTGCAACCTTGGCTCGGGTAGAACAAAGTCTTGCGTTAGTTGCGCAGACTCAGCGTGATTCAGATCGTCAGTTACAGGCGCTTGAATTGCGGCGCGAACGTTTAGCGCTTGAGCTCAAAGGCGTTGAAACACCAGATTTAGCTGCGCTCGAACAGTTGACGGGCGACAAAGTCGCTGCGGAAGAGCTGCTTGAAGAGTCTCAGGGTGCGCTCACCGAACTTGAAGATAAGCTGCCAGAGGCAGATGCACGTCGCGCCCAGGCCCAGCAACAGGCGCAGGTTGAGGCCGAGACCCTTGCTCGGCTCGATGCGCGCTTATCTGCGCTTGTGCGTTTGCAAGAGGATGTACAAAAGAAGGGCGCGCTTGAGCCCTGGCTTGCGAAACACGAGCTCAGTCAATTGGGCCGCTTGTGGCAAAAACTGCATGTAGAGCCCGGTTGGGAGACTGCGCTTGAAGCGGTGTTGAATGAGCGTATGACTGGCCTAGAAGTGCGCAACCTCGATTGGGCTCGAGCGTTCGCTGCCGATGCCCCACCTGCGCGTCTTGCGTTTTACCAATTACCCGTTGCAGCGCCTGCTGTGGCGGCTCCAGCGGGGCATGAGCCGTTAACAACAGTATTGCGTATCACCGATCCTGAGCTTCGTACCTTGTTGCAGAGCTGGCTTGGGAATGTCTACATCGCAAAAGATGTGGCACAAGCCATCGCTGCGAGAACGACTTTGCCTGCAGGCGCGATGCTAGTGGTGCAAGGCGGTCATCTGGTCGATGCGCACAGCGTGCGGTTTTACGCAGCTGACTCCGAGCAGGCTGGTTTGTTGGCTCGGCAGCAAGAGATTGAGAACCTGCAGCGCGAGATCAAAGCGCATCAGTTCATTGCTGACCAGTCGCGTTCGGCCGTTGCGCAAGCCGAGTCTGCCTGGCAGCAGGTTTCGCAAGCGTTGCCACCTGCGCGCCAACGTGTCGCAGAAATCACGCGTCGGTTGCACGACCTGCAGTTAGAGTACACACGCCTGCAGCAACAAGTAGAGCAAACGCGCGAGCGTTCAGGTCGACTCGAACAAGACATCGCTGAAGTGACTTCACAGCAAGAAGAACTCACCGCAGCAAAACTTGAGGCTGAAACACGTTTTGAAGAGCTTGATGGCGAGATTGGCGTTCAGCAAGAAGCCTATTCTGAGGCCGAAATGGCGGGCGAGGCTTTGTCTGAAGAGGCTGAAACAGCGCGCAACCGCTTACGCGATCAAGAGCGTGGCGCACAAGAGGCGGAGTTCAATGAGCGCGGCGTGCGTGCACGTATTGCTGAGTTACAACGTAACTTGCAGTTAGCGATTGAGCAGTCGGTGCGTGCGCAACAAGAATTAGCTGGGCAGGAAGATGAACTTGCGACGCTTGATGCGGCGGCAGCAGAAGCGGGCTTGCAAGAGGCACTAGAGATACGCGCCGAGCGCGAAGAGTCCTTGGGGCGCGCTCGCATTGAGATGGATACGTTGGCCGCACAGCTGCGTGAAGCCGATGAAGAGCGGCTCACAATGGAGCGCTCGCTCGAGCCACGTCGCGAACGGATTATGCAGTTGCAGTTACAAGAGCAGGCGGCACGCCTGGCTGCGGAGCAGTTTGCCGAGCAACTCAATGAGCGACAAGTGGATCGCGCAGCGGTGCAGGCGTCCCTTGTTGATCAGCCCGAAGAGTGGCAACGCCCCGCTTGGCTGCAGTCTGAAGTCCAACGTATTACGAAGAAGATTGAATCGTTGGGTTCAGTGAACCTCGCGGCCTTGGACGAACTGACTGAGTCTCGTGAGCGCAAAGGCTACCTCGATGCGCAGTATCTCGACTTGCAGACTGCGATTGAGACCCTAGAGGACGCTATCCGCAAGATCGACCGTGAGACGCGCGACTTGTTGCAGTCCACGTTCAATGATGTCAATACGCATTTCGGCGAGCTTTTCCCCAAATTGTTTGGTGGCGGGGAAGCACGTCTTATCATGACGGGCGACGAAATCCTCGATGCGGGCGTACAAGTGATGGCCCAGCCCCCCGGAAAGCGCAACACGTCGATCCACCTCTTGTCCGGTGGCGAGAAAGCACTGACCGCGACCGCACTGGTGTTCGCGTTGTTCAAGCTTAATCCGGCACCGTTCTGCTTGCTTGACGAGGTGGACGCGCCGCTGGATGACGCAAATACAGAGCGTTACGCAAATCTGGTCGGCAGCATGGCCGAGCACACGCAATTTTTGTTTATTTCCCACAATAAGATCGCCATGCAGATGGCTCGGCAACTGATTGGCGTTACGATGCAAGAACGAGGTGTGTCACGCATTGTGGCTGTTGATATTGAATCTGCTTTGCAGCTTGCCGCTGAAGCTGCGTAATACTGATACTAGAGGCAACACATGAGTGAGTTGCAAATCTATCTGATAGTGATTGGTCTGGTCGTAATTTTATTGGTGCTAGGCTTTAACTGGTTCCAAGACCGGCGTGTGCGTCAACGGATGCAGGCGCAGATGCCTGTGATTGAACAAGACCCGCTGCTTACCGAATCTGGGGCGATCGGTGATGCCCGCCGCGAGCCAGGTTTAGGCGGGTTCAGTGCAGGTGGGATCAATGTGTCGGAGCGTATTAGTGCCTCAGAGCATCCTGATGGGTTGCTCGATGCGCAAGAGCCTGATCCCTCGACAGAGATCGTCATTGAAATCGCTTTTCAAGGGCCGATGCTAGGCGAAGACCTCTTGCCACTCGTGCACCCGTTGCGTACAGCCGGCCGTAAAGCCGTGCGTATTTTTGCGCAAGACACAGAAGGGCAGCTACACCCCGCCATTGACGCCGGTGTCTCGTATGACGCCGTGCATCTGGCGGTATTGTTAGCCAATCGCAGTGGCGCGTTGTCTGCGATTGAGTGGTCGCAGATTTGGAATCGCGCACAAAGCCTAGCCGAGCAGTTAGAGTGCTCGATTGAAGGCCCTGATCAGCAGAAAGTCCTAGATTTAGCTTCCCGGCTAGACGATATGTGCGCTGGGCTCGATACACAAGTAGGTCTGACCTTGTTGATGGGCGCAAACCATCCCGTGTCTGATGTGACGAACGCTGCGGAAAATATGGGTTTTGTGCCAGCAAACGGACAGCTAGTCTGGTTGGGCGAGTACGGTCTCGTGTGTTTTAGTCTGGCGCGCTCGGATGCTGAGTCTTTTGACGCGGGCATGGCGGGTGTAGATCGGCTGAGCCTGTTGCTCGATGTCCCTTGCAGTCCAGCTGACACCCGCGCCTTCGGGAAGATGGTCGACGTAGGCTTTGAACTAGCACGTCGCGTTGGTGCTGAACTCGTTGATGATCAGGGTCGTCCTGTGCAACAAGGCTCAGATGCGGTCATTGATGAACGTCTCAAGACTCTGTACCAGCAACTTGAACAAGCCGGCCTTGCGGCGGGTAGCCCCCGGGCACGCCGGGTGTTTGCCTGAGGACGTCAGCGGGTGAGTGAGCCTTCGGTCGTAGAGCGCCTAAAGTGGTTGTGCGCAGAAATCGAACGCCATAATCATGCTTACTATGTGCTTGATGACCCGACGGTCAGCGACGCACAATACGATCAGCTGATGCGTGAGTTGCAAGCGCTTGAGGCAAAGCACCCTGAACTCTTAACGACTTCCTCGCCTACACAGCGTGTGGGTGCAGCGCCCTTGACCTCATTTACGAGTGTCACGCACCGCGTGCCGATGTTGTCCTTGGGCAATGCGTTTGAGGCGCAAGAGGTCTTTGCCTTTGATAAGCGCGTAACTGAAACACTGCGCGCAGCGGGCAAGCTTTCCCCAGGTGCTGTGGTCGATTATTTTTGTGAATTAAAACTTGACGGTCTCGCGATTAGCTTGCGCTACGAACGAGGTTTGTTAGTGCAGGCGGCAACGCGCGGTGATGGCCAAACAGGCGAAGATGTTACAACCAATATCCGAACGATTAAAGCAGTCCCCTTGCGGTTGACGGGTGATCTCCAGGTGATTCCTGAGGTGCTCGAGGTTAGGGGTGAAGTGTTTATGAATCTTGCGGATTTTGATCGGCTCAACGAGGCGCAGCGTGCGCGCGACGAGAAAGTGTTTGTGAACCCCCGCAATGCGGCAGCGGGTAGTCTGCGGCAGCTAGATTCACGCATCACGGCGCAACGCCCTTTGCGTTTTTTTGCGTATGGTTGGGGTGAGGTCGGTGACCTTCGCTTTGCGCGTCACAGTGAAATGCTGGACTGGTTAGCAAGCTTAGGTTTGCCCGTCAACGTGTCGCAGCATGTTGTGGCGCGCGGCCCCGAAGACTTGTTAGCCTATTACGAGCAGGTGGGAGCGCGTCGCTCGCGCCTTCCCTATGACATTGATGGAGTGGTCTACAAGGTCGATGATCTGGCCGCTCAAAGGGTGCTGGGTTTTGTTGCCCGTGCGCCCCGTTTTGCCATCGCGCATAAGTTCCCCGCGCAAGAGGCCACGACAACCCTTTTAGATATTGAAGTGCAGGTGGGCCGCACGGGTGCGATTACGCCTGTTGCTCGTCTAGCGCCCGTCTTTGTGGGCGGGGTGACAGTGACGAATGCCACGCTGCATAACGAAGACGAGATTCGCCGCAAAGATGTACGGATCGGCGATACGGTGATTGTGCGACGCGCTGGAGACGTGATTCCTGAGGTCGTTGGGCCCGTGCTTGAGCAGCGGCCCATTTTTGCGACGCAATTTGTCATGGCAACCGCTTGTCCTGTCTGTGGTTCGGCCATTGAGCGTGTCGAGGATGAGGCGATTGCACGGTGTACGGGCGGACTCTTTTGTGCCGCGCAACGCAAGCAAAGCATTATTCATGCGGCGGGTCGTAAAGCGCTGGACATTGAAGGTTTGGGTGAGAAGTTGGTTGAACAGTTAGTCGATCGTGCGCGCGTACACTCCCTTGCTGACTTGTTTGGTTTGCAGGCTGATGAGCTCGCTGAGTACGATCGGATGGGACGAAAATCGGCCGAGAATTTAATTGAGGCGATCCAGAAGGCTAAAAAACCTGTGCTTGGCCGCCTGATTTTTGCACTAGGGATACGGCATGTTGGGGAGACCACCGCGCGAGACCTCGCTTTGCATCTGGGCTCAATAGATAAGCTCATGCTTGCAACAGAGGAGGACTTACTTGCCGTGCCGGATGTTGGACCTGTAGTGGCGGGCTCTATCGCACGTTTTTTTGCTGAGGCACATAATCAAGAGGTCGTCCGCGCGTTGCAGGCGCAAGGGATAGAGCCGCAGGTTCAAGAGGCTGCCCGCAGCTCTGGCCTTTCCGGCAAGACCTTTGTGCTGACCGGCACGTTGCCGACGTGGTCTCGAGAAGAGGCCTCCGAGCAGATTATCGCAGCGGGTGGCAAAGTCAGTGGTTCGGTTTCGCGCAAGACCTCGTATGTTGTGGCCGGCACTGAGGCTGGCAGTAAGCTCGAGAAAGCGCAAGAGCTTGGTGTCGCGGTTCTAGACGAGGTCGCGTTACGCGCCTTGTTAAAAGAAAACGCCGCCTGATTTTTCGTCAGACGGCGTTCTGCGTACGCCCTTTTTGGGGGCGCTATTCCGTGATTACTGGACTTTAGCTTTGCTACGCAAGTCGGCCTGATAGGCGGCTAAGGTTTGCTCGCGCATCATCTGCTCGAGCTCTTTGCGTACTTGCTCAAGTGGAGGAAACTCGACGGGGCGCTTGTCCAACACTTCGATCACGTGCCAGCCAAACTGCGACTGAACAGGTTTTTCTGAGAGCTGACCTTTTGGCGTTGCAGCGACGGCCTTGGCAAAAGGCTCGACATAGTTTGAGTCTGACGCCCAGCCTAGGTTTCCACCCTTCTCGGCGCTGCCAGTATCTTTCGATGACTTGGCGAGATCTTCAAATTTAGCCGACTTGGCTTTTAGCTTGGCCTGCATGTCATTGGCAGTCTTCTCGTCTTCGACCAGAATATGACGGACTTCATACTCGAACTTGCCGTCTTCCGCTTTTTTCAACTTGTCGTATTCTGCTTGAATCTTGGCATCAGTGATGGGGTTCTTTTTCAAGTAGTCTGCCATCAGCGCACGTACCAAAATGCCTTGACGCGCGAGCTCGAGCTCGACAGTGATCGTGGGATCTTTGACTAAGCCCGCTGCTTCAGCCGCTTGCACCATCACCTGACGGTTGATGAGTTCTTCTTTGACTTGCTCGCGCAGCTGGGGTGAGTCTGATGCGCCTTGTGTGGCGAGCAGTTTGACGAATTCGTCCACGTTGGCTTTGGTGATGGGCTTGCCATTCACGGTAGCGACGTTTTGAGCATAAACAGGTGCTGCCAAGGCTAGAGCGGCAGCAAACATAACGAGACGTTTCATGTATTTCCTTTGGAGGGCGCCCGAGTCGATAACGCCAGGGCGTGAATCGGGTGGGGGATTAAATCGCGCACGAGATCATACACTAGCCGATGTTGCGCAACCATCGGCTTGTTGTCAAAGCATTGGGCCACGATAGTAGCGCTGAAATGGCTAGCCCCCCCCTTGTTGCCGGCGTGACCGGCATGCAGATGGGAGTCGTCCTGAATATCCAACTCAAGCGCATTTAAGGCGCTGAGTCGTTCACGCAGCAGGGTGAGATGGGGATTTGTCATATTTTTGGGTCATTCGCAGCTGCGGACTTGTTGGGGCTGTCTTCAGTCGGTTGTTCGAGGTGCTTGCCCAACCAGACCGATTGCCCGATGACAAACACAATGAGCAAGGCCATCAGGCCAAAAACCTTGAAATTTACCCACTGTTCCTCAGTAAACCAGCCAGAAAAGGCGACAAAAAGGTTCAAGCCGCCTGCGGCGATGAAAAAGAGCGCCCAAGCCATGTTCAAGCGTGTCCAGGCAATATCGGGCATGGCGATTTTTTCGCCCAGCAGTTTTTGCATCAGATTGCGCCCGGTCAGCCACTTACTGCCAAGTAACACCCCGCCAAACAGCCAGTACAAAGCGGTTGGCTTCCATTTGATGAAAGCTTCGTTCTGAAGCCAGAGGGTTGCGCCACCAAAAACCACAATAATAGAAAGGTTAACCCAGTGCATGGTTTCAACGGGGTGACCACGCAGCTTGATCCAGAGAATTTGTAGGAGGGCGGCAGCTATGGCGACGCCGGTGGCGACGTAGATCCCTGCAAATTTGTACGCCGCAAAAAATAGAATAAGCGGGAACAGGTCAAAAAGGAATTTTTTCATGGCTTGATCGCCTCAAAAGTTAGCGAGAGCGAGTTAATGCAGTAACGCAAACCTGTTGGCGGCGGTCCGTCGGGGAAGACGTGGCCTAAATGACTGTCGCACACATTGCACATGACTTCAGTGCGGATCATGCCATGCGACATATCGGTCTCTTCTTTGACGTTTGCGGGGTCTAGTGGCTCGAAATAGCTGGGCCAGCCGCAACCCGCGTCGAACTTGGTGTCAGAGGCAAACAAGGCAGTGCCACAGCCCACGCAGCGATAAATCCCGTAGGCAGTGTGGTCCCAGAACTCACCGGTAAAGGGGCGTTCAGTGCCTTTTTGGCGCGCGACGTAGAACTGTTCCGAGGAAAGCAGTGCTTTCCATTCGGCCTCGGATTTCGTGATTTTTTTCATACTTGGTTTTGGAGTGCAGATTCTTAAAAAAGTTCTCGGGCATAATCAGCCCTATGTTAATCGAGTTTAAAAATGTCTCGGTCGAGCGCGATGGTCTTTCCGTATTGCGCCGCGTTCATTTGAGCCTAACACAGCGTCGGATAGGCGTTCTTGGGCCTAATGGGTCGGGGAAAAGTACGTTTATTCGGTTGTTGAATGGGTTGCTCCTGCCCCAAGAGGGACAAGTTTTGGTTCAAGGCTTGGATACGCGAAAAGAGGTCTCCCGTATCCGTAGCAAAATCGGGTTTGTATTTCAGAACCCAGATAATCAAATCGTATTTCCCGTGGTCTCGGAAGATATTGATTTTGGTTTAAAGCGGCGCGAAGCAAACCCCGAGGTGCGTGCTGACTTGGCTCGGCAAGCACTTGAGCAGGTTGGCGTACCCCATCTCGCCGAGCGGCTGGTGCATACGCTTTCTGGCGGCGAAAGACAGCTCGTCGCGTTAGCGGCTGTTTTGGCAATGCAACCAGAGATTCTTGTCTTTGATGAGCCGACGACTCAGCTTGATCTCCGTTTGCGCAATCGTTTTGAAAAACTCTTGCAAGGGTTGCCACAGCCAGCCATTGTAGTGAGCCATGACCTTGAGCTGTTGCGTGGGATGGAACGTGTCCTTGTTCTGCGAGATGGGCTAGTGGTATTGGACGCTCAGCCCAACGAAGCGATCGCTTGGTACCTGGAACACTGTGCCTGATGGGTTCCTTATTTTTACCCGGAAATAGTTGGCTACACCGCTTGCCCGGTGGGCTCAAGCTCGGCTTGTTGGCCGTGCTGGGCGGTGCCCTCATGTGGGTGCACGACTGGCGCTTATTGATGCTGGTGCTTGCGATTGTATCGGCCTTACTTTGGCAGACGGGGTTATCGGTCGTAATGCTTTGGTCGCGTGTGCGAGGTTTATTCTGGTTGCTTCTGGCACTCATGTTCTACACCTTGGTGGTGCAGTCCGCTGAGCATGCAATTGCGCTGGGCTTACGTGTGACGACCCTCATGTTGGCTGCACTGGTTGTCTCTGTCAGCACCTCGATTTCACAGCTGATGGCTGTTGTGCTCTGGCTGTTGCGGCCACTCGAACGTTTAGGCTGGGTAGATACGCAGCGGGTTGCACTCGCCTTTGGCCTGACGCTGCGTTTGATCCCCGAGTTATCCTTACAATGGCACGACATACGCGAAGCTCAGGCCGCGCGGGGCTTGTCAGCGAATCCTCTGACCATGGCTGTGCCCATGCTATTGAGAACTATTCGACGCGCCCAGGAAATTGCCGAGGCGATCGATGCGCGAGGCTAACGTGTCGCGAGCTCGTCTAGAGTAGTAAACACGCTTTTTCAAAAGAGATGTCCGTGAAGACTAAAGATATTGCATTGGTGGCTCTGTTTACGGCGATGGTGGTGGTTTTGGGTCTCATCCCGCCTATGCCTGTGCCGTGGGTGCCTGTACCCATCACCTTGCAAACATTCGGCGTCATGCTTGCAGGACTGATTCTCGGACCATATCGAGCAGGTTTGGTCGTAGCGCTCTATGTGTTGATTGCTTTGGTAGGTTTGCCGGTTTTACCAGGGGGACGTGCAGGGCTTGCGGTGTTGGCCGGGCCGACGGGCGGGTTCCTGCTGGGCATGATTCCAGGCGCTATCGTTGTCGGCCTCGCAGCTGGGGCAAGCACACTGCGTTGTTTGCTGGCCGCGCTCTTGGGCGGCGTCGCAGTCGTTTATGCCCTTGGCATTCCTTGGTTGATGGTTGTCACTGGCATGACCTTCAGCAAGGCGGCGCTAGCAGTCGTTGTGTTTCTGCCGGGCGACACGATTAAAGCGGTGATCGCTTCAATCGTCGCTCAACGGATCAGGCGTTTAAATCTAATTTGATGCGGCCTTACGCTTATCCCACCAAGCACTGAGCTCGCCGACCAAACCGCGTCTGAAAGCCAGCACGCAGATCACGAAGATCAAGCCAATCACAATGGTGACGGATTCACCCAAGCGTTGAAACCATTCAATACCAGTCCATTTTGTAAGCATTGCACCAAAGTCACCGACCTTGTTTTCAAGCAAGACGACAATGAACGCGCCAATGACGGGGCCCACAAGTGTGCCCAACCCACCAATCAGGGTCATCAGAATCACCAGGCCTGACATCTGCCAAGTGGCGTCTGATAGCGTCGCCGAGACAAAGATCAGCATCTTGGTCGAGCCCGCCAAACCCGCCAACATAGCTGACAAGACAAAGGCGAGCAATTTGAAGCGGTCAACGTCGTAGCCGAGCGAAATTGCGCGCGGTTCGTTTTCGCGGATGGCTTTGAGTACTTGGCCAAAAGGTGAATGCACCGTGCGCCAAATAATGAAGTAACCCAGAACAAAAATACCCATCACCACGTAGTACAGGTTCAAATCGCTTTTCAGATCGATTAGTCCGAACAATGTTCCGCGTGGCACGCCCTGCAGTCCATCTTCACCGCCGGTGAATTTTGCTTGCAAGAAAAAGAAGTAGACCATCTGCGATAACGCGAGCGTAATCATTGCAAAATAAATACCGCTGCGTCGAATCGCTAAAGCGCCTATCGCTAGGCCCAGAACACCTGCAACAAGGACGCCATACAAAATGCCAAGCTCAGGAGAAAACCCCCATAGCTTCATGGCGTGCCCGGAGGCGTAGGCGGCACTACCTAAAAACGCGGCGTGACCAAATGACAGTAAGCCCGTGAAGCCCAAGAGTAAATTAAACGCACACGCAAAGAGTGCGTAGCACATGATCTTCATGGCGAAGATGGGATAAATCCCCATCAACGGGATTGCCGCTAGAAACAATAGGAAGACGATATAGCCGAGCGCTTGCCGATTCATTTTTCTTTTCCGAATAGTCCGGCAGGGCGGATCAGTAAGACAATAGCCATGATGATGAACACAACCGTGCTCGAGGCTTCAGGCCAAAACACTTTGGTTAAGCCTTCGATGATGCCTAGACCAAGTCCAGTGACGATCGCACCCAGAATCGATCCCATGCCACCGATCACCACAACGGCGAACACCACGATGATCAAGTTGGATCCCATCAGCGGAGAGACTTGCAGAATGGGGGCGGCCAGCACACCCGCAAAACCCGCCAGAGCAACCCCGAAGCCGTAGGTGAGCGTGATCATTAAAGGGACGTTTACGCCAAAGGCTTCGACCAGGCGGGGGTTTTCTGTGCCGGCCCGCAGCAACGCACCCAGGCGCGTGCGTTCAATAATGAACCAGGTGATTAGACACACCACCACAGAGGCTACTACCACCCAAGCACGATAGTTAGGCAACATCATGAAGCCTAGATTCGTCGCACCACGCAAGGCTTCTGGTGTCGAGTACGGTTGACCCGAGACGCCATAGAAGCTGCGAAAGAGACCCTCGATCAGCAAGGTGATACCGAAGGTGAGCAGCAAGCCGTACAAATGATCAAGCTTGTAGAGATGCTTGAGCAGGAATTTTTCAATCAGAATGCCGAACAGGCCAACGATGATCGGTGCCAAAATCAACATCAACCAGTAGTTGATGCCAAAGTAAGACAGCCCCATCCAGGCCAAAAACGCACCCAACATATACAGCGCACCGTGCGCGAAGTTGATGACATTAAGTAAGCCAAAAATGACCGCTAAGCCTAGCGACAAAATGGCATAAAAAGAGCCGTTAACTAGGCCAAGCAACAGCTGGCCTAAAAAGGCTTGCAACGGGATACCAAAGATCATGATCATGTTCTATCTGCTTCGCATCGACTGCATGAACAGAGAACGCCTTCACACACGCTGGGTGAGCGAAGGCGTTTTTCTGATTACTTCTTGACCAGCTTGCAGGTCGACTCAGAGAGTTTGGTGAACACTTCTTCACCTGGTAATACGGCGATTTGCTTGTAGTAGTCCCAAGGATATTTCGATTCGCTTGGCTTTTTGACTTCCATCAAGAACATATCGTGAACCATGCGACCGTCTTCACGGACATAGCCGTTCTTAGCGAACATGTCGTTGACTTTGTTGGACTTCATCCATTTCATGACGGTATCGCCATCATCACTACCTGTTTCTTTTACTGCCTTCAGGTAGAAAGATACAGCGGAGTAGTCACCGGCTTGAATCATCGAAGGCTTGCGCTTGACGCGTGCTTCGAATTTTTTCGACCAGGCGCGAGTCTCTTCGTTCTGATCCCAGTACCAGCCGTCGGTAAACTGCATGCCTTGCGTGACGTTCAGACCAAGCGAGTGAATGTCGTTAATAAAAATCAGTAGGCCAGCCATTTTCATGGTTTTGCCAATACCGAATTCGTTTGCAGCTTTGATCGAGTTGATCGTGTCGCCACCAGCGTTCGCTAAGCCCAGAATTTGTGCTTTGGAGCTTTGTGCTTGCAACAAGAAAGACGAGAAGTCTGACGAGTTAAGCGGTGCGCGCACTTGACCAACTACTTGGCCACCTGCTGCTTTAACAACGTTAGCGGTGTCGCGCTCAAGGGCATGGCCAAAGGCGTAGTCAGCGGTCAGGAAGTACCAAGTTTTGCCGCCAGCTTTCACAACGGCTGAGCCCGTGCCCCGCGCCAACGCAACGGTGTCATAGGCCCAATGCACGGTGTAAGGGGTGCACTGTGAGCCCGTGAGGTCTGACGCGGCTGCGCCAATAGCGAAGAAGGGCTTTTTGCGCTCTGCTGCGATGCCAGCTAGGGCAAGGTTCACGCCAGAGTTCGTGCCGCCAATCAGCATGTCAATTTTTTGCTGATCAAACCATTCGCGGGCACGTGCTGCGGCCACATCAGCCTTGTTTTGGTGATCGGCGAAAACCAGTTCAATTTTCTTGCCGTCGATTTGACCACCTGCGTCGGCGATCGCCATACGAGCGGCTTCGACGCCGCCAGCGCCGTCGATGTCGGAGTAAACGCTGGCCATGTCGGTGATGAAGCCGATGCGGATAACGTTGTCAGAAACGTTAGCTAAAGCAGGTTGTGCCAAGAGACCGGCGCTAGCCAGCATCATTGACGCGCTAAGGGTACGAAGTTTCATAGGGAATAGCTCCAGAAAGTTGCTACAAAAATAGTAATTAAACCCCAAGCAATTCGTTGAGGACGGACTGCTTTTCCTTGAGCTCGGTGGCCGCGAAGTGTTCGACGATCTGGCCATGCTCCATCACATAAAACCGGTCTGCCAGCGGGGCGGCAAACCGGAAATTCTGTTCAACCATAATAATGGTGTAACCCTTGGATTTTAGCGTCTTAATCATGCGACCTAAGGCTTGTACGATCACTGGGGCAAGGCCCTCTGAGATTTCGTCTAATAACAGTAAGTTGGCACCCGTTCTTAGGATTCGCGCCACGGCGAGCATCTGCTGTTCGCCGCCTGACAGACGCGTACCTGGCGAATGACGTCGTTCGAGCAGGTTAGGGAACATCTCGTAGATTTCGGAGAGTGACATCCCACCACCCAAGGCGCCGACAGGCGGTGGAAGCAGTAAGTTTTCTTCACACGAGAGGCTTGCAAAAATACCCCGTTCTTCTGGGCAGTAGCCAATACCTAGATGCGCGATCTTGTAGGTGGGCATATCGATCGCTTCGGTACCATGGATGCGTACCGAACCTGTCCGCGACCCGGTGAGCCCAAGAATGGCACGCAGCGTTGTAGTGCGACCCGCCCCATTACGACCGAGTAGCGTAATCACTTCACCTTTCTGTACCGTGAAGTTCACGCCATGCAGAATATGGGACTCACCATACCAGGCGTTAAGTCCGGAAATTTCGAGTGCGGGCGCGCTCATGCGTGAGCTCCTTCGAGTTCGCCTTCTGTGGTGCCCATGTAGGCTTCCATGACGGCAGGATCTCTTGAGACATGCGAATAGGGTCCCTCCGCCAACACGGCACCGCGTGCCAAGACTGTAATGGTGTCGGCAATTGAGGAGACTACGTTCATGTTGTGCTCGACCATGAGGATCGTACGACCAACGCTCACGCGCTTGATGAGTTGTGTAACCCGATCGACGTCTTCGTGACCCATGCCTTGTGTGGGCTCATCAAGCAACATGAGCTCTGGTTCCATGGCGAGTGTGGTGGCGATTTCCAGGGCGCGCTTACGTCCATAAGGCAAGCTGCTGGTTATTTCATTGGCGAAGTTACCGAGGTCGACTTGCTCCAGGATCGCCTGGGCGCGATCGTTCAGTTGGTTAAGACGTTTTTCGCTTTGCCAGAAATGGAAGGAAAGCCCGGTTTCGCGCTGCAAACCAATGCGAACGTTTTCAAGCACCGTTAAGTGTGGAAATACAGCTGAAATTTGAAAAGAGCGGATAATGCCGCGTCTTGCAATTTGTGCGGGACGCTCTTTCGTGATGTCGACCCCATTAAAGGCGATCGTGCCTCGCGTGGGCGTCAAAAATTTGGTGAGCAGGTTAAAGCATGTTGTTTTGCCTGCGCCATTTGGCCCAATTAATGCGTGAATCTGCCCGCGCTGCACGCGCAAGGAAATATCGTTGACGGCAACGAAACCGCGGAATTCTTTTGTGAGATGTTTGGTCTCGAGAATGATGTCGTTCATTCGCTTGTGTATCTGAGATGGTTTTAAATCTGCACAGAATTATCCCTCGGATACGACTAAAACCTCAATGCGGGTTTGTCATAGGCGGTTTAACCCTTGGTCTTTTTGGAATACTCGCACAAGTCGGAAATGCCGCACTGCGGACATTTTGGCGTGCGGGCAACACAGACGTAACGACCATGCAGAATCAGCCAGTGGTGGGCGTCCACTTTGAATTCGGCGGGGATGAATTTCTCGAGTCCGCGCTCCACGGTTAGAACATCTTTACCAGGAGCGATTTTGGTGCGATTCGATACCCGAAAGATGTGTGTGTCTACTGCAATGGTCGGCTCTCCGAACGCTGTGTTTAGGACGACATTCGCCGTTTTGCGACCCACTCCGGGCAGCGCCTCAAGGGCATCTCTGGTGCGGGGCACCTTGCCACTGTGTTGCTCAAGCAGTAATGCGCAGGTCGCGATCACATTTTTGGCTTTCGTTTTATAGAGCCCGATCGTTTGAATAAAGGGCATCAGTCCTTCCACGCCAAGCGCCAGGATTGTCTTAGGAGTTCCATGGCGCGGGAAAAGTTTCCGAGTGGCAATATTGACGGACTTGTCGGTTGCTTGTGCGGACAGCATGACAGCGATCAACAGTTGGAAGTCCGTTTTGTATTCGAGCTCAGTCGTAGGTGCCGGGTTTGCCGCACGCAGCCTTGAAAAAATCGCGTGTCGTTTGGTTGGGTTCATCGCGCGCTCGCGGCAGCGCGGCGCGCGCGTGCTTTGGCAAGGGCTTGCGCGACAGCGTCATCAATCTGCCGAGCTGTTTCCTGTTTTTGAGGCACCTGCATCGGCCTCGCCAGCCGTGCGTTGCGCGCCTCAAAGCGTTGGCGGGAAGCTTGTGCGTCTTGTGCTGTCCAGGCGCGTGAGGGAGAGACGGGGACCATGTCAATGCAGTCTACGGGGCAGGGTGCGACGCACAAGTCGCAGCCGGTACAACTCCGCGCCAGGACCGTGTGCATGAGTTTTGACGCACCCACAATGGCATCTACAGGACAAGCTTGTATGCAAAGCGTGCAGCCGATACAAAATTGCTCATCGATGACTGCGACTTGCAAAGGCAGGTGTTGCCCACAGATTTCGTCAAGAGGTAGTGTGTCGGTGTTTAAAAGGGCGGCGAGCGCCGCAATGCCTTGCTCACCACCTGGAGGGCAGCGATTAATGGGGGCTTGGCCCGCCGCGATGGCTTGGGCATAGGGCGCACAACCTGCGTAACCGCATTTTGTGCACTGCGTCTGCGGCAGCAGGTCGTTGATACGTTCAGCGAGCATGGCGCACTTAAGCGCTGCGCACGAACTCGGCAATTTTCGGGCAGATCGTTGTGCGCCAACGACGGCCTGAAAAAATCCCGTAGTGTCCGCAGTCTGGGGCTGTGTAATGTTGCTTGCGCTTGGCTGGGATACCGGAGCATAAGTCTTGCGCGGCACGTGTCTGCCCTTCGCCAGAGATATCGTCGAGTTCGCCTTCAATTGTGAACAACGCTACCGATTTAATGTCGGAAGGCTTAACGAGCTGGCCATCGATAACCCAGGTGCCGTTGGGCAGATCGAAGTCCTGAAACACCGTGCGAATGGTCTCTAGATAAAAATCTGCCGACATATCAAGCACAGCGTTGTATTCGTTGTAAAAGCGCCGATGTGCCTCTGCATCGTCCTCGTCACCGCGAAGCAAATCAAGATAAAAATCGTAGTGTGCTTTGGCATGGCGATCTGGATTCATTGACAGAAAGCCAGCGTGTTGTAGGAAGCCTGGGTACACAAGACGACCTGCTCCTGGGTATTGCGCGGGCACCGCGTGAATCAGTTTTTCTTCGAACCATTCAAACGGCTTTGTTGTGGCCAGACGGTTGACTTGTGTGGGTGAGCAACGTGGGTCGATCGGACCGCCCATCATCACCATGCTGCGAGGCAGGAAAGGGCTTTTGTTTGACGCCATGAGCGAAACGGCGGCTAGTGCAGGAACCGTCGGCTGGCAGACGGACATCAGATGTACATCTGGCCCAAGGTGCTCGAGGAACTGTTGAACGTAGTGAACGTAGTCGTTGAGTCCAAATTTTCCGTCAGCTAACGGAACCATGCGTGCATCGATCCAGTCGGACACATAGACTTCATGATTCGGGAGCAAGGCGCGTACGGTGTCGCGCAAGAGGGTGGCATGGTGTCCTGACATTGGTGCCAGCACCAGCAGTTTTGGATCCGTCTTGCGCTGTTTGTCAGATACATCACGCTTGAAATGAATCAAGTTGCAGAACGGCAGGCTCATCTCGGTGTCGATCGTGACACCGACATGTTTGCCGTTGACTTCTGTGGTGGTTAAACCCCAGGTCGGTTTTTCGTATTTTTTCCCAATCCGGTGGATAAGTTCATAGCCTGCCGCCATTTGGCGAGCCATCGGCGTGTATGCGAAGGGGCTTGCGGGATGCGAGAATAGTTTGGAGCCTAACTCAGTGAAGTGCGCCAGGGGCGACATGATGGCACGGTGCATTTCATGAAGTTGATAAAGCATGTGCGATTCCAAAAGTTTTCAGGAAGTCCCAATTATGACGCCTTATTGACACGAGACGATCGATCTAGGGGCTGCAATTGCTGTTGTGCAGCAAAATGTAGCAGAAGCACCACGACTTTGCGCCTGGAAACACAGGATATGGGGGCTAACACCTAGTATTGGACTACCTATGGTGCTTCCCTTAGTGTTGCCGAAGGCTTACCAGTAGTTTTCTACTGCAAGGTTGCCCGCAACCCCCCGGCGACCGGCGGCAAACCCGCGCTCTGCCAGAAGTGCGCGCATTTCGGTGACCATAGCGGGGTTGCCGCAGAGCATGATCCTTGCGCGTTCGGCTTGCAGGGGAATGCCTGTACGTTGTTCGAGCTCACCGCTTGTTAGCAAGGTCGTGAGTCGGTTTGCGGACAAAAGGTCTGGACTAATCGCCGGCGAGAGCGAAGGGGTTAATGGCTCTTGGCTTGTCACGGGCAGATAAATCATTTTCGCTTGGTTATTGCCAAGGGCCTCTGGGCTGGCGTTGTGTTGGCTTTGCAGTGCTAACAGTTCGTCGCGATAGGCGAGTTCGCCGGCGTGTCTAACGCCGTGCAGCACCACGATGCGTTTAAAGCGTTGCCATGTGCTCGCTTCACGCAGCATGGAAATGTAGGCTGATAACCCGGTGCCCGTGGAGATCAGCCAAAGGTCTTCACCGGACGCAAATTGCTCGAGCGTTAGAAAGCCAAACACCGTTTTATTGACCCAGAGTGTGTCTCCGGGGGCAAGCGCGGCGAGTTTTGGGCTGAACTTACCGTCGGGTACCACCACCGAGAAAAACTCGAGCACGTCCTCTGTCGGGTGCGACACCATGGAATAAGCGCGCCACTCGTTGGGTGTCAGGGGGTCAGCTGCGTCAATCGGCAGACCTAGCCGTGCGAACTGTCCGGGCACGAACTGAAAGTCGGGGGCGCGCGTGACCTTCAGTGAAAAAAGTTTATCGCTGAGCCAGACGGTCTTGGATAAGACCGTCTGTGGTGTGTATTTAGCGCTCAAGATGCTGCAGTTTGTCCGGTTTGCCGTTCCAGTCGTCCGCGTCAGGTAGTGGTTTTTTAGAGCGGCTGATGCTGTCGAATTTTGGAGATAGTTCTGCGTTCAACGCGATGAACTTCATTTGGTCTTGGGGTACATCCTCTTCAGCAAAAATAGCGTTTGCTGGACATTCTGGAATGCACACAGCACAGTCAATACATTCGTCTGGGTCAATGACCAGGAAGTTAGGGCCCTCGCGGAAACAGTCGACGGGGCAGACGTCTACGCAATCCGTAAATTTGCACTTGATACAGTTTTCAGTCACGACGTGAGTCATGGGTTCCACCAGAAGGGAGGTTGGGAAAGCGATCGGGCGGGCACTATTTTTGAGCCAGTGAATCGAATGAGTTGCTAGTTTAACCAATCTTAAGAGCAAGGCTCGGGATATCCCTGATAACGAAAGTGCCTGTGCTAAGGTTTTGAAAATACTTAAGGCCAAGCCATGATCATTAAGTCTCTGCTCGACACCGATCTTTATAAGTTCACCATGATGCAAGTCGTGTTGCATCATTTTCCAGCCGCGCAGGTTGAGTATCGTTATAAGTGCCGCAACACGGGTGTGGATCTGAGGCCATATCTCGATGAGATTCGCGCCGAAATCCATGACCTTTGCCAGCTGCGCTTTTCAGAGGCAGAGCTCGCTTATTTGGGCGGTTTGCGCTTCATCAAGAGCGATTTCATCGATTTCCTGGGTTTATTTCACTTACCCGAAAAGTGCATCACTGTATCCATGGGCGAAGAACCCGGTGAAATTGCGATTTCGGTGAAGGGCTCCTGGCTACACACGATTTTGTTCGAGATCCCTGTCTTGGCGATCGTCAACGAGGTGTACTTTCGGAGAACCTGCCAGACACCGAACTGGGAAGAGGGCCGTCTGCGCTTACAAAACAAGATGAAACTTGTGCTCGAAGCCAATGATTTAAGTGAGTTCCGTGTTGCTGAATACGGAACGCGGCGTAGGTTTTCGCAAACTTGGCACGAGGAAGTCGTGACAACCATGAAGGCTCAAATGGGGGGCCACTTTGCCGGGACGAGCAATGTTTGGCTGGCGATGCGTCATGGCGTGCTTCCGCTTGGCACCATGGCGCACGAGTATTTGCAAGCGTGTCAGGCCCTCGGGCCCCGGTTGCGTGACTCGCAGGTGTACGCTTTCGAAGTTTGGGCGAAGGAGTATCGAGGCGATTTAGGCATCGCGCTCTCCGATGTTTACGGCATGAGCGCTTTCTTGCGGGACTTTGATATGTACTTTTGCAAATTGTTTGATGGGGCGCGTCACGACTCTGGCGATCCCTTTGAGTGGGGTGAGCGCATGATTGCGCACTATGAGAGCAATCGTGTGGATCCGCGCGCCAAGACCCTGATTTTTTCGGATGCGTTAACATTTCCACTTGCGATCGAGTTGACCCGCCGCTTTGCCGGGCGCTGCAAAACAGCGTTCGGTATCGGGACCAATCTCACCAACGACTTAGGATACGAACCCTTGCAAGTCGTGATGAAAATGATCCGATGCAATGGACAGCCGGTCGCCAAAGTGTCTGATGCGCCTGAAAAAACCATGTGCGATGACAAGGCCTACCTAACGTATCTACGTCAGGTGTTTGAGTTGCCACCCGCCTGATTAACCAAAGGAATCACTATGAGCAAGATTACCCGAGTAAACGTCGGCAAACGACTTTCTGATATGGCCGTTCACAACGGCGTTGCCTACTTGGCAGGGCAGGTTGCCGACGATACGACCCAAGACATCACAGGTCAAACGAACCAGATTCTGGCTGTGATTGACAAGCTGCTTGCGACCGCTGGCTCAGATAAGACCAAAATTTTGATGGCTCAGATTTTTGTGGCGAACATGAAAGAGTTCGACGGCATGAACAAAGCCTGGGATGCTTGGGTGGCCGATGGCAACGCACCGCCGCGCGCTACAATTGAAGCGCGTTTGGCAAGCGCTGACTACAAGGTTGAAATCGTGGTGACCGCCGCGATTTAAATGTTATTTTGCCTACGCAACTCACTGGCGCTGCGCTCGAGTCCCTGGTCGCGGGTTTAATACCAGACGATCAGGAGCAAGTGCGTCAGACTGCTCGGTGGGCGTGCGTACAGTTAGCGACGCTGCGCAATGCAGCGGGTGAGTCTCACCTAGAGCACGCCTTAGGCTCGGCTCAAATTTTGTCGGATATGCAGGCTGACGCGGCCACGCGTTGCGCCGCGTTGCTGGTCGGAGTTCCTGACGAATTTTTTGCTAAGGTTCCTCGCGAGCCTAGTGCTCAGCCCTCCGCGAGTCCCTTGTCCCCCGAGATTGCGCGGTTGGTGCAGGGCACGCGCGCCTTATTACGGCTAGGGTCGATTGCGAAGGGAGCCAGCGACGCCGCGGTAGATCCGACAGCGCAAAAAGAAATGTTGCGCAAGATGTTGTTGGCAATGGCCGCTGATCTGCGCATCGTTTTGATTCGACTTGCCTCTCGATTGCAGACATTGCGCTGGCATGCTGCGAGCAAAGTGGCGTGCGATCCGCTACTAGCGACTGAGACGCTTGATCTGTATACACCGCTAGCAAATCGCCTGGGGATTTGGCAGATTAAGTGGGAAATGGAGGACCTTGCTTTTCGCTTCACCGATCCGGTTCGCTACAAGGAGATTGCCCATCTGCTTGAAGAGAAGCGCGTGGAGCGCGAAGCTTTCATTGCACGGACGATTGAAGAGTTAACAAGCTCCTTGCGGCTGCTTGGCGTGAGCGCAGAGGTGAGTGGACGGCCCAAGCACATCTACAGCATCTACAACAAGATGCGCTTGAAGCACCTGGATTTTTCAAAGCTGTTCGATGTGCGTGCGTTGCGCATCATTGTTCAAAACGAGCGTGACTGCTACACCGCCTTGGGTTTGGTGCACGAGCGCTGGGTGCCCGTGTCTGATGAGTTTGATGATTACATCTCGCGTCCAAAGCCTAACGGCTATCGGTCATTGCACACCGTCGTCGCAGACCAGAGCGGGCGGCCGTTCGAAGTACAGATTCGCACGCAAGCGATGCATGAGTTTGCTGAGTTTGGAATGGCCGCGCATTGGCGCTATAAAGAGGCTGGTGCTAAGGGCGGGCAAGTGCCAGCCACTGCGGGTGCGCTCGAGTATGACAAGCAACTCGCGTGGATGCGACAGCTACTTGCTTGGAACACCGAGGCTACAAATCGGCCCACGGATGTCGCACCCGCGCGCATTCAGCGCCAGGACGAAGAGCGGATCTATGTTTTGTCTCCCCAAGCCCGCGTGATTGAATTACCGGCAGGAGCCACCCCCGTAGATTTCGCTTATCACTTGCATACAGACCTGGGTCATCGTTGTCGCGGTGCGCGTATCGACGGGCAAATGGTGCCACTGCAGACCCAACTGCAAACCGGACAAACGGTTGAGATTGTCACCACAAAGTCTGGTGGACCTTCGCGTGATTGGTTGAACTTGCAATTAGGATTCTTGGCGAGTCCGAGGGCGCGCGCTAAGGTTCGTGCTTGGTTCAATGCGATTGAGTTACAGCAGCGCACGGTTCAGGGGCAGGCACTTGTTGAGAAAGAGCTTCAGCGCTTGGGTAAGACGGCTGTTAATCTTGAACAGCTCGCGCAGCAGCTGGGTTTTGCGCATGCCGAAGACCTTTATGTGGCGGCAGCCAAGGAGGAATTTAGTCTTCGGCAGATTGACGCTGTGTTTCAGCCCGCCTCGCCCGAGCAAGAATTGCGGCCGGAGTCGTTGGTGTCGCATAGTGCGCGTGCCGATAGTGCTACGCAGACTGGCAAAAGCGGTGTGTTGGTCGTCGGAGTCGGCTCATTGATGACCCAATTGGCGCGTTGTTGCCGCCCTGCGCCGCCAGACCCCATCACCGGCTTTGTGACCCGTGGACGCGGTGTGTCAATTCATCGAGCAGATTGCGCAAGTTTTGCGACCTTGGCGGCACGCCAGCCTGAGCGGGTGATTGAAGTGACGTGGGGCGGAAATATTGCCGGTACGGTGTATCCGGTAGACCTTAGTGTCCAGGCGCAGGATCGCTCTGGTTTATTACGTGATCTGTCCGAGGTTTTTGCTCGTTTGAGGCTTAATGTCGTAGCCGTGCACACGCAAAGTAAGGCTTCAATGGCTTATATGGGTTTTACTGTGGAGGTGCATGACCGTGCTGAGCTGCAACGCGCCCTGTCGGCGCTCAAAGAGGTAGGCGGTGTTTTGACCGTGCATCGGCGCTAGTAGCCAAGCTAAGGCGGGCAGGGACACATCAGTTTTAAGGGATTTTGCGCGTTTTTTCCCGGTTCTCACTGCTAAAATCAAATTGAATAAGTCGCTAAACGCTGATGCTGAGCATATTGTTGTTCGCACAGGGCGCTTCGCTCCGGAGATACCGTCTTGAAACCCTACGACTTTCCCGACGCTAAAGGACATTTTGGTCCCTATGGTGGCGTCTTCGCCGCCGAGACACTGATGCAGGCAATTGAAGAGTTGCGTCTGTCTTACGACAAATATCGTAACGATCCAGATTTTCTTGCTGAGTTTGAGTACGAACTGAAGCATTTTGTGGGCCGTCCGACGCCGGTCTATCACGCACGACGTTGGTCTGAAGAGCTGGGTGGTGCACAAATCTGGTTCAAGCGAGAAGACTTGAATCACACGGGCGCGCACAAAATCAATAACAGTCTTGGTCAAGCCTTGTTGGCAAGACGCATGGGCAAAAAACGCATCATCGCTGAAACTGGCGCAGGTCAGCATGGCGTAGCAACCGCGACGGTTTGCGCGCGCTACGGCATGGAATGCGTGGTGTACATGGGCATTGATGACGTCAAACGCCAATCGCCTAACGTGTTCAGAATGAAGTTGCTCGGCGCCACCGTGGTTCCTGTCGAATCTGGTTCACGTACGCTCAAAGACGCACTCAACGAAGCGATGCGTGATTGGGTGACAAACGTTGACAACACCTTCTACATTATCGGTACGGTAGCGGGCCCCCACCCCTATCCGATGATGGTGCGTAACTTCCACTCGGTGATCGGTAAAGAATCGATCGAGCAAATGCCGTTGTACGCGGGTCGTCAGCCCGACTATGTGCTGGCATGCGTCGGTGGTGGCTCAAACGCCATGGGGATTTTCCATCCTTATATTCCTTACGAGAATACCAAGCTTGTGGGCGTTGAAGCCGCAGGAGAGGGCATCTCGACGGGCAAGCACTCGGCCTCGTTGATGCACGGCCGCGTTGGTGTACTGCATGGCAACCGCACCTATGTCTTGCAAGACGAGAACGGTCAAGTACGCGAAACACATTCGGTGTCTGCCGGGTTGGATTATCCCGGCGTTGGCCCAGAGCACGCCTGGCTCAAAGATAGTGGGCGCGCGACCTATGAAAGCGTGACTGACGATGAGGCGCTCGCGAGCTTTCATCATTGCTGCCAGATCGAGGGCATTATCCCCGCGCTTGAAACCTCACATGCGCTTGCCTACGCGGCAAAGCTTGCCCCAACTCTGCCAAAGGATAAGGTTATTTTGGTCAATCTGTCAGGACGGGGCGACAAGGACATCAACACGGTCGCGCAACGTGCGGGAATCGTGCTTTAAATAGTTTGAAAGGTTTCAATAGAAGACATGGCCACACCTACTGATCGCATTGCCGCAGCGTTTGCGCGTGCCGCCCAAGAAAAGCGCGCCGCGTTGATCCCCTATATCGCCGCAGGCAATCCTTTGCCTGCAACGACAGTGCCTTTGATGCACGCTTTGGTAAAAGCCGGTGCAGACGTGATCGAGCTTGGTATCCCCTTTTCCGATCCGATGGCCGATGGCCCAGTGATTCAACGCGCTGCGGAGCATGCCATTGCGCAAGGTATTGGGCTTAAGCATGTGTTGGCAATGGTTGCGGAATTTCGCAAACAGGATGGGGTGACCCCGATCGTTCTAATGGGATACGCCAATCCAATTGAAAACATTGGGCAACAAGCGTTTGCCGAGCAAGCTGAGCTCGCGGGCGTGGATGGTTTGTTGACGGTAGATTATCCGCCAGAAGAAATTGATGATTTTGTCAACCTGTTAGGTAAGCATCACATTGCTCCGATCTTTTTGTTGGCTCCGACTTCGACTGACGCGCGCATTCAGGCCGTCGGTAAGATTGCGCGTGGTTATGTTTATTACGTCTCACTCAATGGTGTGACAGGCGCTGGTAATTTGGATACGACGGATGTCGCAAGTCGACTCAAGGGTATTCGTAAGCATGTGTCTTTGCCTGTCGGTGTCGGCTTTGGGATTAGCGACGCGCAGAGTGCGCAGCGAATCAGTCTCGTCGCAGATGCTGTCGTGATTGGGAGCAAACTGATCGACACGATGACAAAGGCTTGCGCAGGCCTGCCGGTCGCCGAGCAATCGCAGGCGGCTATCACCGCTGGTGCGCAGTGGCTTGGGCACATTCGTCAAGCAATGAACGTAGCACGGACGACTTCACCTGCTGGGGCGTCGGCTGCTTCTATTGGGGCAAAGCAATGAGCTGGCTGGGTAAACTGCTACCACCCCGCATCAATAAGACACAAGCGCCCGAGAACACCACCAAACGCGTCCCTGAAGGGCTGTGGGTGAAGTGCCCTTCCTGCGAGTCTGTGCTTTACAACGAAGATCTAGCGGCGAATCTGCATGTTTGTCCTAAGTGTGATCATCATATGCGTTTGGGTTCGCGTGCACGCATTGAGTCGTTACTTGACATCGAGGGTCGGGTAGAGATCGGATCAAACACGCGCTCGATGGATCCGCTTAAATTTAAAGACTCGCGTAAGTATCCCGAGCGAGTTCAAGAGGCTGTGCGGCAAACCGGCGAGACTGATGCCTTGGTTGTCGTGAGCGGCGCGATTCGCAGTGTGCCTTGCGTGCTCGCGTGCTTTGAATTTGAGTTTATGGGTGGATCCATGGGCTCGGTGGTGGGTGAGCGCTTTGTGCAAGGCGTGCAAGCTGCAATCAAGCAGCGTGTGCCATTTATTTGCGTTGCAGCCTCGGGCGGCGCGCGGATGCAAGAGAGTTTGTTCTCTTTGATGCAGATGGCAAAAACTAACGCAATGCTTGTTCAGTTGGCGCAGGCCAAGCTCCCCTTCATCAGTGTGCTGACGGACCCGACCATGGGTGGCGTTTCCGCGAGCTTCGCCTTTATGGGCGATGTGGTGATTGGCGAGCCCAAGGCGTTGATTGGTTTTGCAGGGCCACGGGTCATCGAGCAGACCGTGCGTGAAAAACTGCCTGAAGGTTTTCAGCGTTCGGAGTTCTTGCAACAAAAAGGTGCCATCGATATGGTGCTAGATCGTCGCCAACTGCGTGAAGAGTTGGCGCGTTTGATGGCGATCATGACCAATCAAGCAGCAGACGTAGTCGCTGCCTAATTGAAATGCCGTTGCCCGGGACGGAGTCCCGGGACTTACACACATCTAACCTAGACGCGAGTCTCTACTTGTACGAGCGGTTCGTTTGACACGACCGCTGCAGGCTTGCGTGCTCGTCCGAGCTGCACAGGTACGATCACCTGATTTGCCATTGCTGTTGCAACACGTGCCTGATCACTTTCAATCCATTGCAGACCAGCAGATTGCACAATTGCGTGCAAGGCAGCTGTATCAAGTGCGGGAGTGATTACGATCGGCTGCGCCGCAACTGGTGCAGCAACTGGCGCAGGAGCGGCTGTTGCTGCTGGTGCCGGTGCAGCAACCACAACGGGTTCAACAGCGACAGGTGCAGCGGCGACCGGTGTTGGAGCAATGGGTTGCGTAACAACAGGTTGAGCAACTGCGGCAGGTTGAGGTGCTGCAGGTTCGGTTACCTGGGGTGTTGCAGCCGCGGTTGCAGCCACAGCACTTGCTGGCTCAACGTATTGCATCGGTGCATTAGAGAGCCCTGGCGTGGACGTATGTCCAAAGTTACGCTCGTCTTGTTGGCTTAACTGCGGGGCTGGCGTGACATGCGTCTGAATTGGAACATTGTCAGCACTGTTTTGTTGTGCATTTTGTTCCTGCCCATCACTCTCAAAGCCTGAGCCATCATCTTGACCGCGACGGCCACGACGGCTACGACGACGGCGGCGCTTACGTTCTGGATCGGACTGGTCGCCATCTTCGTCGTTAAAGCTTGTGGCTGGACCTTGTTGCAGGTTGTTTTGCTCGTCTGCGGCAGCGGAAGGATTGCCGGCTGGACGAGGTCCCTGTTGTGGACGACGCTCGTTTGGCTGAGTGGTGCCGTCAGCTTGTTGGCCATCCGCAGTCGATTGCTCGTTGCGTGCGTCCAGACCTTCGTCGCGACGGTTACGTCCACCGCGGCGACGGTTGCGTCCGCCATTGCGACCGTTATCATCTCCCGCCTGCTCGCTACCCTCTGCCCGTGGTGCCTGAGCGCTACGCTCATCTTCGCGAGGTGGACGGCGACTATCATTTTGAGCCGTGGCTTCATTGCTGCCATTACGTCCATCACCGCGTGCTTCGTTGCGGTTGTCGGGGCGACGTCCGCGACCATTGCGGTTTCCTCCGCGGCGATCGTTTTGGCCATTGCGCCCGCGCTGTTCGCGAGACTCTGAGGGCTTGGCTTCTTCGGCTTTCTTTTCTTCCGAGGAGGCTCCCGATAACCAACTAAAGAACCGTTTGAACAAGCCGGGTGAGGCCTCTGATGCTTCTGGTTTTTTGGAAGGTGTCGATGAGACAGGCGCAGGCTGTGCAGGCGTAATACCTTTGACCAACGCTTCGGGCTTGGTCTTTACTTCCTGCTCTTTTGGTGCCCAACTCATGTCGGTCGAAGGCGCGTCGACGAGTTCGAAGCTAGTTTTCAGATCTTCTAGACGTGGGTCGTCGTGACGCAAACGCTCGATGTGATGATGCGGTGTTTCGAGGTGACGATTGGGGATCAGAATCAAGTTAACTTTGAGTCGTGATTCGATCTTGGTAATGTCTGAACGCTTCTCGTTAAGCAGGAAAGTTGCGACATCGACAGGCACTTGTGCGTGCACCGCCGCTGTGTTTTCTTTCATGGCCTCTTCTTGCAGCAGGCGCAATACTTGCAGCGCGCTGGATTCCGCATCACGGATTACGCCGGTGCCATTACAACGTGGGCAGGTGATGTGTGACCCTTCGTTTAGGGCAGGGCGCAGTCGCTGACGCGAGAGTTCCATCAAGCCAAAGCGCGAGATCTTGCCCATTTGGACGCGTGCACGGTCAAAGTGCAGTGCGTCGCGTAGACGGTTTTCAACGGCACGCTGGTTTTTGGTGTCTTCCATGTCGATGAAATCGATCACGATCAGGCCACCTAAGTCGCGAAGACGCAATTGGCGCGCGACTTCGTCGGCGGCCTCTTGGTTCGTGCGCAGTGCGGTTTCTTCAATGTCGGCCCCACGTGTGGCACGGGCAGAGTTCACGTCAACGGCGACAAGTGCCTCGGTGTGGTCGATCACAACTGAGCCGCCTGAGGGCAGATCGACCGTACGCGAGTATGCGGTCTCGATCTGGTGTTCGATCTGGAACCGAGAAAATAGTGGCACGTCATCGCGGTAGCGTTTAACACGCTGCACGTTGTCGGGCATCACGACGCTCATAAACGCCGTCGCCTGGTCGGCGATGTCGTCTGTGTCTATCAGAATTTCGCCGATATCTGGCGAGAAGTAATCGCGGATAGCGCGAATGACAAGGCTGGATTCGAGATAGATCAGAATGGGAGCGGGGTTATCTTTGGCAGCACCGTCGATAGCGGTCCAGAGTTGCATGAGGTAGGACATGTCCCACTGCAGCTCTTCGGCATTACGTCCAATGCCGGCAGTGCGCGCAATGATGCTCATGCCTGGCGGGATGGTGAGTTGGTCCATCGCCTCGCGCAGTTCTTGGCGCTCTTCGCCCTCGACGCGACGTGATACACCACCACCACGTGGGTTGTTGGGCATCAGAACCAAGTAACGGCCGGCCAGCGAAATGAAGGTGGTTAGGGCGGCACCCTTGTTGCCACGCTCTTCTTTTTCGACTTGGACGATCAGTTCCTGACCTTCGCGCAGGGCATCTTGAATACGGGCGGTGCGAACATCTACGCCTTCTTTAAAGTAGCTACGTGCAACTTCCTTAAATGGCAAAAAGCCGTGACGGTCTTCGCCGTAGTTAACGAAACAGGCCTCAAGGCCAGGTTCGATGCGGGTGATGACACCTTTGTAAATATTGCCTTTACGCTGTTCGCGGCCGGCGATTTCGATATCGAGGTCGATGAGTTTTTGTCCATCGACGATCGCAACGCGCAGTTCTTCTTGGTGCGTTGCATTAAACAACATTCGCTTCATGAGAGGTTTCTCCGTTTAAATGGCGCGCCGTAACACGGCGCGCAGCCACACGCTACTGGCTGCGAAACACTGATTCAAGGAAGCGAGCGCACACCGAAGGGGGCGCGCGAAGAAAGGGTCTTTAGACCAGCACGTTGCGCCCGTAGGCGCGGGGTTCATTCAGCAGAGAGGTCAGAGTCACGGTAGTGGTTGACATAAAAGGATGCTGAGAACATCAGGCGGGTAAGATTCGCACGCCTGGTGCAGGGATTAGGACGGATTCTTGCTCTTTTGGTCAGTATCGCGCGCGACGCGAGGGGCACACACTTGGGCGCGGGCGAAACGTAAAGACGTCGCAACAGCGCGCATTAAGCGCATCCCGGTCTTGTCGGCGACCAGCAGCCCGAAGGAATCAGGAAGGCAAGCGGTACAATGCAGTCCGCAATCCAGACGGAGACGCGAAAATTCGATGCATCTCAACGCTTTAGGACGCAAGAGGGCGTCTTGACCACGCTTTCTTAACCCCTTTAAGGCTTGCTCGATTATAAGCCGCTTTTGGCCATGCGCAAAGAATCCTCAGTTTTGACCCCGACGACACCTAAGCCGAGTCCGCCACAGGCGCCGGCTGTGCGCCTGGTTGAAGTCACCGAAGAGCACGATGGGCAGCGTTTAGATAACTTTCTCATGCGCCTGTGTAAGGGTGTGCCTAAAAGCCATATCTATAAAGCAGTGCG
Organism: Zwartia hollandica; assembly: GCF_019923725.1. Classification (GTDB taxonomy): domain Bacteria; phylum Pseudomonadota; class Gammaproteobacteria; order Burkholderiales; family Burkholderiaceae_B; genus Zwartia; species Zwartia hollandica. Next base: position 342,725 of record NZ_JAHXRI010000010.1, on the reverse strand, counting down.
TGGTGGTGAAGTCAGGGTAAATAAAGGCCGTGTCTCGCCAGATGCCCGGATTCACGCCGGGGATATCGTGCGGGTTCCTCCTATTCGCCTGCCGGCTGTGGATCAAAAGCGGGTCGTGCCGGGGGCTGAATTTCCGATTGTCTTTGAGGATGAGGGTCTGTTGGTCATCGACAAGCCGGCAGGCACCGCTGTGCACGGCGGCAGTGGTGTGTCGTTTGGCGTGATCGAGGCGTTGCGTGCGGCTCGGCCTGAAGCGCGTTTTCTTGAGCTGGCCCACAGACTTGACCGTGACACCTCCGGCTTGCTGCTGATTGCCAAAAAGAGAAATGTATTGTTGTCGCTTCATGAGATGTTTCGTGAAAGCAAGGGGAGTAAGCATTATTTAGCTTTAGTGGAGGGGGACTGGGTCAACGCCCGACAGCACATTCGACTGCCTTTGACGAAGTGGACGACACAAACTGGCGAGCGACGAGTCAAAGTTGAGGCCGAGGGCCAGGTTTCACATACGATCGTGAGTGCGCAAAAGCGTTTCAACGGCTACAGTTTGGTCGATGCCGAGTTGCGGACCGGACGTACCCATCAAATTCGGGTGCATCTCGCCTCGACGGGGTTTCCCATTGTCGGGGACGACAAGTATGGACGAGACGAAACACGTGCCAAATTCGTGAAACTGGGATTTAACAGAATGTTTTTACATGCCCATCGCTTAGATATTCCTCATCCACTGACGCAGGAAGCACTATCTCTTATTGCGCCACTGCCTAAGGCCTGTGAGGCGCTTCTCCAAAAGCTGGAGCAGCAATGAAGCCTTATTCAGTCATTGTGTTTGATTGGGATGGCACGCTGATGGATTCAACCCACAGCATTGTTTCTGCGATTCAGGGGGCTTGCCGAGATCTGGAGCTTAAGGTCCCAACGGCTGCTGAAGCTGCATGGGTGATTGGTTTGTCACTCGAGCCAGCGTTACGGCGCGCGGTGCCTCAGTTAACCAAGTCGCTCGAGCCCATGTTTCTTGAGCGCTATCGCCATCACTATCTCGCGCGCGATACCCAGCTGAAGCTATTCGACGGAGTTCCCGAGATGTTGACCGAGTTGCAAGAGGCCGGAGCCCGCTTGGCCGTTGCCACCGGCAAGAGCCGTGTTGGCTTGAACCGAGCCCTAACCGCTACAGCCCTACATTCTGCTTTTGAGGCCACGCGCACAGCGGACGAGACGTTTGGCAAACCGCATCCTGGGATGCTGTTCGAGTTAATTGACGAGATGATGGTCGAACCACACCGGGTTGTCATGGTGGGAGACACGTCGCATGACCTACAGATGGCGGCCAATGCCGGTGTGCATGGCCTAGGGGTGTCTTATGGGGCTCATCCAGCCGACGAATTGCGCACATGCCCGCATCACGCGATCGTCTCGGATGTTGCAACTTTGAAGCAATACTTGCTAGAGCGTGTTTAGACTGCTGCCTGTGGACAACCCAATCCGGCTGTCCTGAAGGGTTATTCTGCCTTGATGTGCGCTGGCTTGTCGATATTGCGTGATAATTCCCTCTAACACTGCTTCGCGCTGTGACTATGGTCAGGGCGCCTTAAATCTTTTCGGAGGTCGTCATGCCGAGCTACCGTTTCCCCCGTATTCGTTCTACAGAAATCACTCCGGAAGAAGTTTGGCAGACGCGTCGCCACTGGATGAAAGCCGCAGGAGCCACTTTTGCGACCGGTGCTTTGGGTGGTTGGTCTGCGCTGGCCAGTGCAGCTGCACTGGCGAAGCTTGATGCACAACGGTCCTCAAAGTATGTGCTGATGGAGCAGGTGACCCCAGAAAAAGACGCCACCACCTACAACAATTTTTTTGAATTCGGTACAGACAAAGCAGACCCTGTTAAGTATGCACACACGCTTCAGACAACGCCCTGGAAGCTGCGTGTAGAAGGGGAGTGCGCCGCACCCAAGACGTTTGATATAGATGATTTGCGTAAGCTCGCACCGTTGGAAGAGCGGCTTTATCGCATGCGTTGCGTCGAAGGTTGGTCGATGGCGATCCCCTGGATTGGCTATTCGATGTCTGAGTTGATCAAGCAAGTGCAGCCCACAGGAAACGCCAAGTTTGTTGAGTTCATCACTGATGTGCAGCCGAAAAATATGCCTGGCGTTCGCACGCGCTCGATCGAGTGGCCCTACCGAGATGGGTTGCGCATGGACGAGGCGATGCATCCGCTTACCTTGCTGACACTGGGAATGTACGGAAAGGTATTGCCCAATCAAAACGGCGCGCCTGTGCGGATGGTCGTGCCTTGGAAGTATGGTTTCAAATCCGTAAAGTCTATCGTTACGATCCGTTTGCTTGATAAGCAGCCCATGGGCAGTTGGGAGCGCTCCCAACCTTCGGAGTATGGTTTTTATTCAAACGTGAATCCCGAGGTTAGTCATCCACGCTGGAGTCAGGCGACAGAGCGTCGGATTGGTGAAGACGGCGTCTTTAGCCCCAAGCGGAAGACCTTAATGCTCAATGGCTACGCCAATGAGGTGGGTTCGCTTTATACAGGTCTGGATTTGCGTCAGAATTACTGAGAACAAGCTTGAAGACGCTTAGCTCGCGCGACATTGATCGTTGCAAGCCCCTGCTGTTTCTTCTCGGCTTGTACCCGTTGCTGCGTTGGGTTTGGCTAGGCGTACAAAATGAGCTTACGGCGAACCCAACCGAGTTTCTAACCCGCTCCTCAGGAACGTGGACCTTAGTGTGTTTGTTGGTCACACTTGGAGTTTCTCCGCTTCGGCAATGGGTTAAGCAACCCGCACTCGTTCGTCTGCGTCGAATGTGCGGTTTGTTTACATTTTTTTATGCGGTGTTGCATGCATTGTCTTGGGCCTGGTGGGATCAGAGTTTTGGGTGGGCAAGCATGCTCACGGATATCTGGAAAAGGCCCTTCATTCTAGTGGGCGCTGCCGCTTTTCTAACCATGAGTCTGCTCGCCCTGACCTCCACGCATGGCTGGATGCGCCGATTGGGCGCGCATTGGCAGCGCTTGCACCGCATGATTTATCTAATTGGTGTGTTGGCGATCCTGCACTACTGGTGGCACAAGGCGGGTAAGAACGATTTGCAGACGGTCATGATCTATGCTGCGGTCCTTGCCGCCTTGTTGTTGTGGCGAGTAGTGCGTTGGCGCCTGCAGCGATCGCGCGCGCTTTTAAAGCCCTGAGCCAGAAGTCGGTAGCGCTTGCAAGCGTGCGGCCGTCTGTGCATCCGGCTTGCCTGTGACTAACTCTGGTCGGTAGTGCGCTTGAAAGGCTGCGATGACTGCGAGTGTTTTTTGATCGAAGTATCCGTTTTCTGGTACCGCATAGCCCACCCGTTTGAGTTGGCGTTGAAACCAACCGGCGTCTGGCGCTCCGTTGCGTACATATTCGGCTTGGTATTTAGCGGCTAGCTTTTCATCAAACCAGCGGCCGACACCCATTTGCGCAAGCTTTTTCCAGGGGAATGACGGACCTGGATCCACTTTTCTACCTGGCGCGACGTCGCTGTGCCCCACGATATTTTCCGGCAGGATGCCGTGGCGCTGCGCGATGTCGCGAGTGAGTTTTGCCACGACTTCGATCTGCGCCTCAGGGTAGGGGTGCCCATTCTCGCCTTTTGCGTTGGGCTGCCATCCGGGATGGACGATCTCAATTCCAATCGATCGTTGATTAATGAAGGTGCGTCCGTACCAGCTGCTTTCTCCTGCATGCCATGCATTGCGGTCTTCGTTGACAAGCCGATAGACAATCGGTTTTGCGTCATCGGATACAACGTAATGTGCGCTGACGTCCCGGTTGGTGAGCGTCATCAGTGCACTGGGCTTGGTAGAGGCTGTGTAGTGCAGCACGATGATATCGACGCGGCTGTTTTGTCCGCGAGACTTCATCGTTTCATCAATGTTGTATGGCCCACCTGCTTGCTGGGAAGCACAGCCCGCTAAGATGCTGAGCCAGACGAACAAGAGGGTGCGCATTGCAACGCGGTGTATCGAAACAGCAGTCATGCCGCAGCCTGAAATAGAAAGAGGGTGGGGAATTTATCGAGCTGCGGCATGGGTTGGCTTTTCCACTGCGCCACAGTGAGCGTGCGAACCCACTCGTCGTGTGTCGTGAGCGCACGAGCAAGACACAGCCGTGTGTTGCCTTTTAAATGCTCAATTAAGCTGGTAAACATCGCTTGGTTACGATAAGGCGTTTCAATCAGCATTTGTGTTTGATGTTGCTTCGCGGAACTCAGTTCCCAAGCTTTGAGTTGTTTGACGCGTTCGCCAGCTTCGACTGGCGCATAGCCGTGAAAGGCGAAGCGTTGCCCGTCTAGACCGCTAGCCATGAGTCCGAGCAAAATAGACGAGGGGCCGACCCAGGGCTTAACGGTGACTCCCCACTGGTGCGCGATGGCCACAGCACGCGCCCCGGGATCCGCGACTGCGGGGCATCCTGCTTCGGAAACCAAGCCAATCGAGACACCACTGCGCAGCGGTGCGAGCCAGGTCTGAAGTGTCGCGTCTTCGATGCGAGGGTTTAGTTCGTGGATTGTGATCTCTTGCAAAGGTTGTGTGAGCGGTGTGAGCTTTAAAAAGGCGCGCGCTGTCTTTGCGTTCTCTGCAATGTACGTGCTGAGTTGACCAGCAAGTGTCTGTGCATCGGACGGCAGCCATGCACTGATCGGTGCCTCGCCAAGTCCGACGGGAATCAGGTGCAGTACCCCGTAGGATCTGTTGATTGAAGGGTTGTGTTCAGCAGGCATACGTCTTTATACCTTGGCGTGTTCAAGCGGGTCGAGTCCGACCTCACAAAGCATGTGTGTCAGTGCAATTAAGGGCAGTCCAATAATGGCCGTCGGGTCACTACTGTCCATACGCTCCATTAAGGCAATGCCGAGGCATTCCGCTTTTGCGCTGCCTGCGGTATCGCTTGGCTGATCGATCTTTACATAGCGCTGGATTGCTGAAGCGCTAAGAGCGCGAAACACACAGGTAGTTGGTACATCCATGCTTTGGCAATAGTCATTGCCGCGCAGGACGGTCAGTGCGCTGTGAAATACGACGGTTTGCCCTGAAAGTCTGGCGAGTTGCTGCTCTGCTGCCAAAAGGCTGCCAGGTTTGCCAATAATCTGACCCGCGAGCGAGGCTGCTTGATCGGCTCCGATAACAATGGCGTCGGGGTGTTGGTGTGCCACGGTCCGTGCTTTGAGAATGGACAAGCGCAGGGCGAGCGCAGCAACGGATTCCCCTTGCTGCGGCGACTCATCCACATCTGGCGAGATACAGTAGAAAGGAATTTTTAGTCTAGAGAGCAATTCCCGTCGATAAATCGAGCTCGAGGCGAGGATAAGAGGTGGGGTCACAGTCGATTTTGGTAAAGGTGGAAATTGACGATCTGGGCACAAACGAGCTATTATCTCTTGCTTTGCTGCTTTTTTGCTGCGAGGCTTTCATGTCTGTAGATCCGGTGTTCCGGCTATCAGTGCCACCGGTTGTGGATGCGTTTGATTTCGCGCGCCGAGGTCAGGTTGTTGAGGGTGCTTTTAGCATTCACCGCTTGCAGCGCTTGTTAGACGGTTTGGAAGAGCAGCCCGTGGGGGAAGTCACCGAGTTGTCGGCAGCACCGGTTTTACCTGGTGTCGTGCGTTATGTGATTCAAGGGCGGCGAACCAAAGACGATGAATCGCAGTTGGTTATGCGGGTTCAGGCAAATTTAGTACTGGAGTGTCAGCGTTGCTTAGGCACACTGACGCTTCCGATAGATCGCACAACAGTATTTGAATTGGTGCGGCGCGAGTCAGATCTTTCGGACGATGAGCCCGATGAAGAGGATTTCGATGCCCCAGAGCAAATCGTTGGTTCTCCCAAGTTTGACTTGGCTGAATTATTAGAAGATGAATTGATTTTAGAAGTGCCTTACGTGCCGCGTCACACCCAGTGCCCGGACATGGCAGATTTAGATGCGCAAGCGGATGAAGTTGCTAGTAGGGAAGAGCCCCCTTCGCCCTTTGCGGTGTTGGGTCAGCTAAAAAAAGGTAAGTAGTTGTTATTAAGATGGTTGGCGTACAATTCGCCGATCCACAGGAGTTGTCATGGCTGTTCAGCAAAACAAAAAATCCCCGTCCAAGCGCGGTATGCATCGTTCGCACGACTTTATCGTCAATCCGTCAACGGCCGTCGAGCCGACCACGGGTGAGCAACATCTGCGCCACCACATTAGCCCAACGGGCTTTTATCGTGGTCGCAAAGTTCTCAAGACCAAGACTGACGAATAATCGCGGTTGACGGGCTTATCTCGTCCAAGCGCGCTGCGTAGCACTGACACGTGGCTTCCGTAATTCGCATCGCGATCGATTGCATGGGCGGTGACGCGGGTATCCCCGTCACAGTGCCCGCAGCGTTCGCTTTTGCGCAACGCTTTCCTGACACACAGCTGTTGCTCGTGGGCTTACCTCACGAGCTCGCACTTGCTGTGGACGCCGCAAAAAAAGATTTCCCAAACCTTGCCTCGGCAAGGTTTCCTATCGTAGCGGCCTCTGAGGTCGTTGCGATGGATGACCCTGTCGAAGTCGCGCTGCGTCGTAAAAAAGACTCATCCATGCGAGTTGCCGCTCAAACTGTCAAAGACGGTCTGGCTGATGCTTGCGTCTCTGCGGGCAATACGGGCGCCTGGATGGCGATCTCTCGCTATGTGCTCAAAACGCTTGATGGCATCGATCGTCCAGCAATTGCGACAGCCTTACCGAATCAGAAGGGTGGGGCAACAACGATGTTGGACCTTGGTGCCAACGTGGATTGCACGGCCGAACATTTGCTGCAGTTCGCCCTGATGGGGGCTGCGTTGGCGCAGGTAGGCAATGATGGTCGATCCCCTTCAGTTGGCTTACTCAATATCGGCGAAGAACTCATCAAGGGCAATGAGGTTGTCAAACAGGCGGCCGATTTGTTACGTCAAAGCGCCTTGAACTTTTACGGTAACGTCGAGGGCGACGATATTTACAAAGGGACTGTCGACGTGGTCGTGTGTGACGGTTTTGTGGGCAACGTTACGCTTAAAGCCTCTGAAGGTCTGGCGCGCATGATGTCCGTTATTGTGCGCGAAGAGTTCAATCGCTCCTGGCTGACTAAACTCATTGGCTTAATTGCCATGCCTGTGCTCAAGCGTTTCCGTAAACGTGTCGATAATCGCCAGTACAACGGTGCGACCTTGCTTGGCTTGCGAGGCGTCGTAATTAAAAGCCATGGTTCTGCCGATCAAATTGCGTTTGGTTTTGCACTTGAGCGCGCGAGACAAGCGGTAGCAAGCGGTTTGCTTGCACGCACGACAGAGGCCATCAATAAATTAACCAAGAATCAGGCCGCCAGCGACCTGAAATCTTCCGGAGACTCCGTATGACGCAGGCTTTGCCGTATGCGCGCCTGGTTGGTTCTGGCAGTTTTCTGCCACCTAGGCTGGTTAGCAACGATGCACTTGCCGCTGACCTGGCGACGCGTCAGATTGAAACATCTGATGAATGGATTGTTGAGCGCACGGGCATTCGTCAACGTTATCTTGCCGACAAAGGCATGGCAACGAGCGCGCTCGCGACTGAAGCGGCTCGTCGCGCTTTGGCGGATGCGGGCGTTGAGGCAAGTGAGCTTGATTTGATTATCGTGGCCACTTCAACTCCAGATTTTGTGTTTCCAAGCACGGCCTGTCTGGTACAGGCCAACCTCGGTAATAAAGGCGCAGCAGCCTTTGATGTACAGGCGGTGTGCAGCGGGTTTGTTTATGGACTAACCACGGCTGACAGTTTTATTCGTGCCGGACGCGCGAAGTGCGCTCTGGTGATTGGGGCTGAAGTTTTCTCCAGCATTCTTGACTGGAACGATCGTGCAACGTGCGTACTGTTTGGCGATGGCGCGGGGGCGGTTGTTTTAAAGGCGAGTGAATCACCTGGCATCATCGAGGCTGAACTGCATGCTGACGGCAGCCAGATGAATATTCTCTGTGCTGCGGGTAATGTGGCATTTGGGCAGGTGACCGGCGATCCCTTTTTGCGCATGGACGGGCAGGCGGTTTTCAAACAAGCTGTTACCGTTCTCGATCGCTCGGCACGTAGTGTCGTTGAAAAGGCGGGATTGCAATTATCCGATGTCGATTGGCTGATTCCGCATCAGGCGAATTTACGGATTCTGACTTTTCTCGCCCGTAAACTAGAAATTCCAACCGAGAAGGTTGTGGTGACGGTAGATCGGCACGCTAACACCTCGGCGGCAAGCATTCCTCTCGCGCTAGATGTTGCCAGACGGGACGGTCGAATCAAACCTGGGCACCTTGCTTTGCTTCAAGGTGTGGGTGGTGGTTTTACTTGGGGTTCGGTGCTGCTGCGCCTGTAAAGCGTGCAGTGTCCTGATCGATTAATAGATTTTTTTACGCTCCTAATACATCATGAAATTCGCATTCGTTTTTCCAGGTCAAGGTTCGCAGACAGTCGGCATGATGGATGCTTGGTCTAGCCATCCCGCAGCGATGGAAGTGATCAAGCAAGCCTCAGCGGCGCTGGGGGAAGATCTTGGCGCACTCATGGCGCAAGGCCCGGCCGAACAGCTCAGTCTGACAACCAACACGCAACCGGCGATGCTGACGGCTGGCGTGGCCATGTATGAGGCTTGGCGTGCAGCCGGTGGTCCTCAGGCTGCCTTGATGGCCGGTCATAGTTTAGGGGAGTACGCAGCGCTTACGGCTGCAGGTGCACTGACGCTGGCGGACGCCGTGCGTATCGTGCGTATACGTGCAGATGCGATGCAGGCGGCTGTGCCTGTTGGAACAGGCGCCATGGCGGCCGTTCTTGGGTTGGATGACGAGGGTGTGCGTGCGGCGTGCGCGGCGGCATCCCAAGGTGAGGTTGTCGAGGCCGTTAACTTCAACGCACCTTCGCAAGTGGTCATTGCAGGTCATGCCACGGCTGTGCAGCGTGCCATTGAGGCCGCTAAAGCTGCAGGAGCCAAACGGGCCATGATCTTGCCTGTGTCTGCGCCTTTTCATTCAAGTTTGCTCAAACCCGCGGCCGCGGTGTTGCAAGAAGCCTTAGCCAAGATTGTCGTCTGTGCGCCAGTGGTTCCGGTGATTAACAACGTAGACGTAAAAGCAGAGCAAGACCCTGCTGCAATTCGTGATGCGCTGGTTCGTCAGGCCTGGCACGCCGTGCGCTGGGTAGAAATCGTACAAGCGATGAAGGCCCAAGGGATCACGCATATCGTTGAGTGCGGTCCCGGTAAGGTGTTAACGGGCATGGTCAAGCGCATCGAGCCTGATATTGTGACGTTGTCGGTAACAGACCCTGATTCAATGCAGGCTGCGCTCGATGCGCTAGCCTCGGCTGGTTAATTGTGGAGGCCACGATGGATCTTAAAGATAAAGTTGCCCTAGTGACGGGCGCCTCACGCGGTATCGGTAAAGCGATTGCGCTTGAGTTGGCGATGCGTGGTGCCACGGTTGTAGGCACGGCGACCACTGAAGCCGGCGCTCAGGCGGTCACTGCGATGCTGGCCCCGCATGGTGGTCGCGGCGTGGTGTTGAATGTTACGGATGTCCCCGCTTGCGACGCTGTGGTTGATGCCTTGACCAAAGAAGCGGGCGGTTTGCATATTTTGGTGAATAACGCCGGGATTACGCGGGATAACTTAGCGATGCGTATGAAAGACGAGGATTGGGATGCGGTATTGCAAACCAACCTCAGTGCTGTATTTAGGCTGTCTCGCGCGGTGATGCGTGGCATGATGAAGGCGCGTTGGGGTCGGATCATCAACATCACTTCGGTTGTCGGCTCTAGTGGTAATCCCGGTCAAGCGAACTACGCTGCTGCCAAAGCGGGTGTTGCTGGCATGAGCCGTGCACTCGCGCGTGAGCTGGGCAGCCGTGGCGTTACAGTCAATTGCGTGGCGCCTGGTTTCATTGAAACGGATATGACTAGTGCCTTGGATGACGCTCAAACTTCAGCACTTTTGGGGCAAATTCCTCTCGGTCGACTCGGTTCTGCAGCGGATATTGCTCATGCTGTCGCATTCTTAGCCTCGCCTAATGCGAGTTACATCACAGGTACTACGCTGCACGTGAATGGCGGCATGTACATGTAATAGGTTTTTTTTCTCCCGGTTAGCTATAATTCGCCGGACTTTTCCCCTTTGGAGATCTGCATGGAAAGCATCGAACAGCGCGTCAAAAAGATCGTCGCTGAACAACTTGGCGTAAACGAAGCCGAGATCAAGAACGCATCGTCTTTTCTGGACGATCTCGGTGCCGATTCGCTCGACATGGTTGAGTTGGTGATGGCACTCGAAGACGAGTTCGAAACTGAGATTCCAGATGAAGAAGCTGAAAAGATCACGACCGTTCAACAGGCCGTGGACTACATAACTTCGAATTCTAAGTAAATCTCGTAGATACACACATGTAGCGCTTGCTGCGTGTGTGTGTTAGCCCGCCATTATCATATTTGAGGAGTGGTGCGTGAAGCGACGCGTCGTCATTACAGGTCTAGGCATCGTAAGCCCCGTGGGCAACGACATTCCAACGGCTTGGGACAATATCGTTAACGGTCGGTCCGGCATCGGACGAATCACGCGCTTTGATCCGAGCGCTTTCAACGCGCACATCGCTGGCGAAGTGAAGGGGTTCGATGTGACCCAGATTCTTCCGGCCAAAGAAGCCCGAACAATGGATACTTTTATCCACTATGGTATCGCGGCCGGTTTGCAAGCGTGGAAAGACTCAGGACTTGAAGTGACCGAAGCAAACGCCGAGCGCGTGGGTGTCATTGTGGGCTCAGGTATCGGCGGTCTTCAACGTATTGAAGAGACGCAGACTGAGTACCTTGAGCGTGGTCCGCGTCGTATCTCTCCTTTTTTCGTTCCTGCGTCTTTGATCAACCTGATCTCAGGGCAATTATCAATTATGTTGGGCTTTAAAGGCCCATCGTATGCTGTGGTATCGGCATGCACGACGGGTCTGCACTCTATTGGTGACGCGGCACGCATGATCGAGTATGGCGATGCCGATGTCATGATGGCTGGCGGTGCTGAGTCGACCGTATCGCCTCTTGGCATTGGTGGCTTTGCGGCGATGCGTGCTTTGTCGCAACGTAATGACGATCCGACTACAGCGTCGCGCCCTTGGGATCGAGACCGCGATGGTTTTGTCTTAGGCGAAGGCGCAGGTGTACTGATTCTCGAAGAATACGAGCATGCAAAGAAACGCGGCGCGCGCATCTATGGCGAGTTTGCAGGCTATGGCATGAGCTCCGATGCACACCACATTACGGCTCCTGATCGCGATGGTCCACGTCGCGGAATCCTCAATGCGTTGCGCAACGGGGGAATTAATGCAGATCAGGTGCAGTACGTGAATGCGCACGGTACCTCGACACCGTTGGGTGATAAAAACGAAACAGAAGCGCTCAAGCTTGCCTTCGGTGATCATGCGAAGAAGCTCGTTGTGAATTCGACCAAGTCGATGACGGGTCATTTGTTGGGTGCAGCGGGTGGAATTGAGGCGGTATTTGCTACGCTAGCGGTGCATCATCAGATCTCCCCACCCACCATCAATATCTTCAACCAAGATCCAGAGTGCGACCTTGATTATTGCGCTAACGTTGCCCGTGAGCTCAAAATCGATGTCGCGCTCTCGAACTCGTTCGGTTTTGGTGGCACGAACGGCTCAATGGCGGTTCGCCGCATTTGATCCCTCCTGGACAACGTTCCCTCACGGTTGCGGTGTTCAGGCCCACCTGGGTCAGTGTTCTTGAGAACATACTCTTTTGCCTGGCGAGCTTGGCAGTGGTGCTTGCATGCGTTTGGCTCAAATTTCCAGGTGTCATCACCCTGTTACTGAGCGCCGTACCGTCCGTTGTTTACGGTATTGAGCGGCGTGGACGCTTGGAACGCCTTCCAGGTCTCACCCTTGTCGCTTCTGAGGAGCCAACATGGTTGTTAGGCACTTTTTCTTCTGAGCTTGGTCTATCTCAAGTAAGGCAGATACGCGTGGTACACCGCCAGAAACATCTTTTTGGTTTAACACTGGGTTTGAAATTGCAAGATCGCCCCCATAACTCTTCCAAGGTCGTCAACTTGACGCTCTGGCGTCGAGCTGTTTCGGATGAGACACTTCGGCGAGTATCTGCGCTAGCTGCCTCGTCGATCGAGCAGTCCCGCCAGCCTTTTGAGAGGAAAACAGCTTGACTGAACGCGACATAGACGCCGAGTTAGTGGCGCGAGTCCAGCGCGGAGACAAGCAGGCCTTCGATCTGTTGGTTCTCAAATATCAGCGCAAAATCATGCGCTTACTGTCACGGATGATTCGTGATCCGGCTGAGATCGAAGATGTAGCTCAGGAATCCTTTATAAAAGCCTATCGCGCTTTGCCTCAGTTCAGGGGGGATAGCGCGTTTTACACCTGGTTATATCGCATCGCCATCAACACCGCGCGCAACTGGTTAGCTCAAAATAACCGCAGACCCAGTACGCCTTCTTCATATGAAAGTGAAGAAGGTGAAACTTTTGACGAAACTGACAACCTAACCGATAGCAGCAACCCAGAATCTGAAATGGCGAGCCGGCAAATTGCCGAGACCGTCAATAAGGCGATGAATGATTTACCCGAAGAGCTGCGCAACGCAATTGTGATGCGTGAGATTGATGGCATGAGCTACGAAGATATCGCACAGAGCATGAACTGTCCTATTGGGACGGTCAGGTCGCGTATTTTTCGGGCACGTGAGGCCATCGCAACCCGATTACGACCTTTGCTGGGTGACACCGGCGATCGTCGCTGGTAAGGAGTCCTGAAAAATGAGTCAACCTCCACATACTGCCGAAGTCATTCCCGAACCTCAAGACCTTGCGGTCACGATTTCTGCCTGGATGGACGGTGATGACGCGGCGCCCATGCCAGAGGCTGTCATGACCAAACAGGGTCAACAAACGTGGCAGGTGTATCACCTGATTGGCGACACGCTGCGTACTCCTGAATTAGCAATACCCCCCACCTCGGATTTGCGCGCGCGTGTTGCACAGGCATTGGTAGCCGAGCCCGCGATCATTGCTGCGCCACGTCCGGATCCGGTGGCGCCAACCCAAAAACGCAATGGGAAAGTCTGGCGTACGATCGTATGGCCAAGTCTTGCGATGGCTGCGGCAGTTGCGTCGGTCGTATGGGTAGCAAAGCCTTTTCTTTTTCCAGATTCTGGTGTCAGTGGCGCGCAAATGGCTGGAGCCGTGGCACCAAAGAGTGCGGTAGCCTCTAATGTCGATGCGCCTGCTGTGCGCGATTATGTGAGCGCGCATCGTCAATTATCTGGACCTGCCAATGTGCGACAAGCTTCGTTTGGTGCCTCGCGCTAATGGGGACGCGGATGCGTTTGTTTGAGCAGCAAACATTAAAACGTTTGGGCGTGTTGCTGACTGTTAGTGTGTGTGCTTGGGCGCAGGTCGCACAGGCACAAAGTGGCGCAGATGTGCTCAGACAAATTCAAGAGGCCGCGCGTCAATTGAATTACGTGGGAGTCTATGCGTATCAACAAGGCGATCACATAGAGTCTTCACGCATTACCCATCAGTTCGATGGCAAGCATGAAAAAGAGCGTATTGAAGTGCTTGATGGCGCCCCGCGTGAGTATCTGCGCACGGACGATGAGGTGCAGTGTTTGCTCCCAGAGCAAAAAACCGTGTTGCGCGAACGTCAACGCGGTGATCGTTTCCCCGGGTTGCTGCGGATTGATCCCAAGTCGATCGAGAATAACTACAGCGTGTCTGTAGGCGCCGTTGCGTTACGAGTCGCGGGCCGCCATTGCCGACCGATTGAGGTGGTGCCGCGAGATTCACACCGTTATGGTTATAGGTTGTGTGCGGACACGGAATCGAGCTTGCTGCTTAAAGCGCAAATGATTGATGAGCGTGGCACGGTCATCGAGCAAATCGCTTTTACGCAGGTGACGATTGGTGCAGAAATCTCCGATGCCATGCTTGTGCCCGCCTGGCCCACGAAAGACTGGCTGACAGTACGGACGCAACACCAAAAAATTGACTTGGCAGCGCTCGGTTGGCGTGTCAATGCACCACCCGGTTATGTATCCACCTCGGAAGTGACACGTGAATTTGCAGACCGCAAGCGCGTGCATCAACTCGTGTTGTCTGATGGTCTTGCAACTATTTCAATTTTTATTGAACCTTATTTGCCTGAGCGGTCTGAGTATGTACCACAGGGTGCTGCCCAAAGCGGTTCGGTCAACATCTATGGGGTACGCGTTGCAAATTACTGGTTAACTGTTCTGGGTGAAGTGCCGGCCTCCACCCTTGAACAATTGGCACAGTCCATTCAGTACATGTCTGTTGCAAGCCCTCGTTAGGCGCTTACGACATAAACGTTTTATGCGGAGTTCATTCATTATGCAAACTCAGTATCCTTCTTATCTGTATCGGTCAGCTGGGCGTATGCGTCAACTCGCATTAACACTCATGCTGGCTGTGGTGATGTCCGTCGGCGTTGGCTATCAAATGTCAGCGCAGGCACGCACATCGTCTTTGCCTGATTTCACAACAATCGTTGAAAAATCTGAAGCGGCAGTAGTCAATATTCGTACTACGGCTAAAGTGTCTGGCAATCGTCAGGGGCCGCAAGGGCAAGACCCCTACGAAATGTTTCGCCATTTCTTTGGACCAGACTTTCAGCCGCCAGGTGGTGCGAGACCTCCCCAGCAAGGTCCGCGTGGACGTCGTGCTGAGCCTGAAGAGCGCAGCGTACCGCGTGGTGTGGGTTCCGGCTTCTTTATCTCGTCCGATGGACACTTATTGACGAATCATCACGTCGTCGCTGATGCAACAGATATTTTTGTTACGTTGACCGATGGTCGTGAGTTCAAGGCCAAAGTCATCGGAAGCGATCAACGTACCGACGTTGCGCTGCTTAAGATTGAAGCGAAAGGCATGGTGTCTTTACCAATCGGCGATACCAAGACCCTAAAGAAAGGGCAATGGGTGATGGCGATTGGCTCTCCTTTTGGGCTTGAGTCGACAGTGACTTCCGGGATCATCAGCGCGCTAGGTCGCGAGACAGGCGACTATCTTCCCTTCATTCAAACGGACGTTGCGGTCAACCCAGGTAATTCAGGTGGCCCGTTGCTGAACTTGGATGGAGAGGTTGTTGGTATTAATGCACAGATCGTTTCTCGCAGTGGTGGTTTCATGGGCATCTCTTTGGCGATACCGATCGACGAGGCGATGCGTGTGGCGGACCAGTTGCGTGCGAGCGGAAAGGTAACGCGTGGACGTATTGGTGTGCAAATTGGCGAAGTGAGTAAAGATGTCGCTCAAGCAATTGGCTTACCCAAGGCAGAGGGTGCATTGGTGAGTGGTGTTGAACCTGACGCGCCAGCCGATAAAGCAGGTGTGCAGCCAGGTGATGTCATCTTGAAGTTCGATGGCAAGCCCATCACGCGCTGGTCTGATTTGCCGCGTTTAGTGGGTAGTACTAAGCCAGGTACGTCGGCGCCGCTGGAAGTATGGCGTAAGGGTAAGTTGGTTAATCTGAAAGTCAGTGTTGCAGAAATCAAGGCAGAGAAGACGGCAGAAGCGCCAGCAGCGCCCAAAGCGGTCGAAACCCAGAAGGTGGTCTTGGGGATGACGGTGGTTCCTGTGGCGGCTGATGTTCAGAAAAAGCTGCGTATCAAGGGCGGTGTGCAGGTGACGACCGTTGGAGCGCCAGCCTCAACGGCCGGGATCGTCGAGGGCGACATCATTTTGGCCGCCAACGACACGGACATCACGAGCCCGGAGCAGTTTGCCAAAGTGATCGATGGGCTGGATTCTTCCCGTCCGGTTGGGCTCATGGTTCGTAGCGGCGATCAAACTCGCTGGGTCGCTGTCAGCACTGCTAAATAGACCAAGAAGGGCTAGAATAGCGGTTTGACGCAAAGGGGGCGCAGGGCGCCCCCTTTGTTTGTTAGTTTACTTTCCAGGCGCTATGCAGCATATTCGCAATTTCTCCATCATTGCCCACATTGATCACGGCAAATCCACGCTCGCAGACCGATTGATTCAGCGCTGCGGGGGGCTGGCAGACCGAGAAATGTCGGCTCAAGTACTTGATTCGATGGATATCGAGCGCGAACGGGGTATCACCATCAAGGCCCAGACCGCTGCGCTGCACTATAAGGCTGCCGACGGAAAAACGTACAACCTTAATTTGATCGACACTCCAGGTCACGTTGACTTCTCTTATGAGGTCAGCCGCTCACTGTCTGCTTGCGAAGGCGCTCTGTTGGTCGTGGATGCTTCACAAGGCGTGGAGGCGCAGACGGTCGCTAATTGCTACACCGCGATTGAACTCGGTGTGGAAGTCGTGCCCGTATTGAACAAAATGGATTTGCCTTCCGCCGATCCTGAAAGTGCGCGTGCAGAAGTCGAAGAAGTGATTGGCATTGATGCGTCGAATGCGATTTTGGCTAGCGCAAAAACTGGCATGGGAATTGATGAAATCCTCGAGGCCGTGGTGGCGCGCATTCCCGCCCCCAAAGGCGATCCCAAAGCCGCGCTACAAGCGTTAATTGTCGACTCATGGTTTGATAACTATGTGGGTGTGGTCATGTTGGTACGTATCGTCAATGGCGTACTGACCCCAAAAGACAAAATTTCTTTTATGGCGACAGGTGCTGTGCATTTGTGTGAACAGGTTGGTGTGTTCACACCGAAGTCTGAAGCTCGCAAGTTTCTCTCCGCGGGTGAGGTAGGCTTTGTGATTGCTGGCATCAAAGAATTGGCTGACGCGAAAGTCGGCGATACCATTACTACGTTCGCAAAGCCCTCCACGGAGCCGTTACCAGGCTTCAAAGAGGTCAAGCCTCAGGTGTTTGCTGGGCTCTATCCCGTTGAAAGCAGTGAGTACGATCAGTTGCGTGATTCACTCGAAAAGCTCAAGCTCAACGACTCCGCGCTGATGTACGAGCCGGAGGTATCGCAGGCGCTTGGTTTCGGTTTTCGTTGTGGCTTTCTAGGCCTGTTGCACATGGAAATCGTGCAAGAGCGTCTTGAACGCGAGTTCGATATGGACATCATCACGACCGCACCTTCGGTGGTCTATGAGGTCGTGTTGCGTGACAATACTGTGATTCAGATTGAAAGCCCATCGCGCATGCCTGAGGTGGGTAAGTACCTCGAGGTGCGTGAGCCAATTGTCACTGTCACGCTGTTTATGCCGCAAGAGTATGTTGGCACGGTGATGACGCTTTGTAATAGCAAGCGCGGTGTGCAACTGGACATGACCTATCACGGCAGACAGGTGCACTTGCACTACGAGATCCCACTCGCAGAAATTGTGCTCGACTTCTTTGACAAGCTGAAGTCTGTGTCGCGCGGCTATGCCTCGATGGATTACGAATTTAAAGAGTACCGCGCAGCGGATGTCGTCAAAGTTGATCTGTTGATCAATAGCGATAAGGTCGACGCGCTCTCCACGATTTGCCACCGAGCGAACGCACGTTACCGGGCGCGTGATGTGGTGTCTCGCATGCGAGAGCTGATTCCACGGCAGATGTACGACGTCGCGATTCAGGCCGCGATCGGTGCGGAAATCATCGCGCGTGAAAACGTCAAGGCGCTGCGTAAAAACGTGTTGGCGAAGTGTTACGGCGGCGATATCAGTCGTAAAAAGAAACTTCTTGAGAAGCAGAAGGCGGGTAAGAAGCGCATGAAGCAAGTCGGTAGTGTTGAGATTCCTCAGGAAGCCTTCTTGGCGATCCTGCAGGTCGAAGATAAATAAGGCGTTCGCAAAGGTCGAAACCATGAGCTGGAACTTTGCTCTGATTCTTTTTGTGTTGCTGGTGGTGACGGGCATCGTCTGGTCGCTTGATCGCTTTTCTCTGCGTCACAAGCGAGCTGCCCGCGTGATGCAGGCGCTTGAACTAGCTCGTCCAAGCTGGGCCAACCTTCCCGACCACGAAAAACTTGTACGCCAAGAGCAGATTCAGGCCGAGTTCGGAAAGATGCCTTGGTGGGTTGAGTACGGCGTGAGCTTTTTCCCCGTTATCTTATTTGTGTTTGTGTTGCGTTCGTTCATTGTTGAGCCGTTTCGTATTCCCTCGGGATCGATGTTGCCGACGCTGCAGTCAGGTGATTTGATTCTTGTGAACAAATTCACTTATGGCCTGCGCTTACCGGTTATCGATACTAAAGTTGTTCCGATTGGCCAGCCCAAGCGTGGCGATGTGATGGTGTTTCGTTATCCAGTTGATCCGTCCGTCGACTACATCAAACGGGTTGTTGGATTGCCAGGCGATCAGGTCGCTTATTTAGACAAAAAGTTGTATATCAATGGCAAAGAGGTTCCTCGCAAAGCAGATGGTCAATATTTCGAGCCAGACCGTGTGGCATATACCGCACAGTTCATTGAATCGTTGGGTGACAAGCCCCATAAAATTCTGCTAGATGAGAGACGTTCGCAGGAGATAGGCCCTATTTCAAGCTTCCCATATCGTGAAAAATGCGAATATCTGCGTAATGGTATGCGCTGCACCGTACCGGCCGGTGTTTACTTTATGATGGGAGACAACCGCGATAATAGTCTCGACAGTCGTTTCTGGGGATTTGTCCCCGAGGCAAACATCGTCGGTAAAGCTTTCTTTATTTGGATGAACTTTGGCAGCCTGGGTCGCATCGGCCCGTTCCACTAAGTTCGTTCAGCTCGATTCACTCGCTTCATGTCATTTGCTTCATGCCCCTGGCCGCACTCGAAACCTCGCTTGGATATAAGTTCGTCAAACCTGCTCTGCTTGAGCAGGCGCTGACGCATCGTAGCCATGGAGCTCGCCATAACGAGCGGTTAGAGTTTCTGGGTGATTCGGTACTAAATGTGGCGGTAGCCGCCCTCTTATTCAATCACTACGGCACACTGGACGAGGGCGATCTGTCGCGCGTGCGTGCGAACCTTGTCAAGCAGTCTTCCCTCGCTGACATCGCACAAAAGCTAGACCTATCCAAATTTTTACGTCTGGGTGAGGGCGAGCTCAAGAGTGGTGGTTTTCGACGCCCATCGATTTTGGCGGACACCTTTGAGGCGGTGCTTGCTGCCGTCTATTTAGATGGTGGCTTTGTCGCAGCGCAACAGCTTGTGGAGCGTTTGTACAAACCTATCCTTGCAAGTGTGGATCCCTTGACCTTGGGTAAGGATGCCAAAACACTCTTGCAAGAGTTTTTACAAAGCCGCAAGTTGGCCTTACCGATCTACAACGTAGTCGCTACCCACGGCGCCGCGCATAGCCAGCAGTTTGAGGTCGAGTGCTTGATCCCGTCTTTAGATATCAAGGTTGTCGCGGCAGGCTCGAGTCGTCGGGCCGCTGAACAATCAGGCGCCAAGTTGGCCTTGGTCAGCGCAGAGGCCGCAAGTCCTACACCAGTTAAAAAGCGTTCAACCCGGGCGCGCAAAACGGCACAATTAACGCTGCCGGTTGCGGTCGCTCAGGAGCTTAAATGACCGAAACAGCGCACCGCTGTGGTTTTATTGCCGTCGTAGGTCGTCCCAATGTGGGTAAGTCCACACTGACGAACGCCTTAATTGGCACGAAGATTTCTATTGTGTCCCGCAAGGCTCAGACAACGCGCCATCGGATTCAAGGGGTTCTGACGCGCGACGCTGAACAGTTCATCTTTGTTGATACACCCGGGTTTCAGACGCGCCACGGTGGGGCGATGAACAAGATGATGAACCGTGTCGTGACGCAAACCCTGGCCGATGTCGATGTCGTGCTTTTCGTTGTTGAGGCGGGTAAGTGGTCACCGGGCGATGAGAAACTGTTGTCTCTGTTGCATGATCCAAAGCGCACGATCTTAGTGATCAGCAAGATTGATCAGCTTAAAAATCGTGATGAGCTCTATCCCTTCGTGGCAAGAATTGCGGCACTCTATCAATTCGATGCCGTGGTGCCAGTGAGCTCGACTAAGCGGCACCAGCTTGATCAGTTACTCGATGAGGTTGCTAAGCGCCTGCCTGAGAATGAACCGTTTTTTGATGCGGACACCTTGACTGATCGCCCGGTACGTTTTATTGCTGCCGAGCTTATTCGCGAGAAAATCTTTCGTTTGGTCGGTGATGAACTGCCCTACGGGTGTACGGTGGTGATTGAGCAGTGGGAAGAGACCGAGAAGGGCGCCCACGTTGCGGCTTGCGTCATCGTAGAGCGTGACAGCCATCGTCCGATTCTTCTGGGGGCGGGCGGTGGACACATGAAGCGTATCGCTTCCGAAGCGCGCCAGGATATGACCAAATTGCTCGATAAGCCGGTCCACCTTGAGGTCTATATCAAGGTGCGAAAAGGCTGGGCTGAGAAAGAAAGCAGCCTGCGTGACCTGGGATATGAGTAAAGCACTGAGCGCCTAGTCACATGAGTCGACGCCTCGTACGAGTCCACGAAACCCCGGGCTACGTCTTGCACGCAACGGCTTGGCGCGAAACCTCTCTCATTGTGCAGGCGTTCTCACGAGACCACGGCTGGGTGACTTTGGTTGCTAAGGGGGCTAAGCGGCCGCACTCGGTCCTACGACCAGCGTTATCAGTTTTTCAACCGCTGTTGTTGTCTTGGTCGGGTGGCACGGACGTCAAAACCATGACGCGTGCCGAGTGTGCAGGGGTTCATCCTTTGCCAGGCCCTGCCATGATGTCTTGCTGGTACATGAATGAACTTATGTTTCGTTTGTTACCGCGAGAGGATCCGCATCCAGGTCTGTTTGATGCCTACGTGATTGCCTTGCAGCAGTTAGCGGCAGGGCAAACTGCTGCGGGTGCCTTACGTAAGTTTGAATGGACATTGCTCAAAGAGACTGGGTATGGTCTCGACCAAGAGCCACCAGACTTTGAGGACACTCAACAGGAGCCTCAGTTACGGGCGCGCTTGCGCGAACGCCTAGCCGAACATCTAGCGGGTCGCCCGCTTGCAACGCGCCAGGTGTTGTTGGCATTGCAGCGCTATCAGGGAAGTAAATAGCACTGCAATGCGTGTACCGCGGTTAAGCAGTCAACACGGCTCGACCGGTCACCTTACCTGCGATGAGTGATTTCAACACTTTATCGGCATCCGCGAGCGGATGGGTGTGGACGGGGATTGGTTTGATTTTGCCCTCTTTGACCAACTGCATGAGTTCTCGCATCTCTTGTAGCGAGCCCGTGTAGCTGCCTAAGATCTGTAAAGCCTTCATTGGGATAAAGGCAATCGGCCATGAAGCTCCGCCACCGAACAGGCCCACAATGACGAGCTTGCCACCCTTGATCAGACAGTCAAAGGCAATACCGGTGGTCGAGGGCGCGCCGACTAAGTCTACGACGCCCTGTAGCAGCTTTCCGCCATTGGCCGCGATGATTTGCTTGGCTGCATCAGGTGCTGCGCCATCGATCGCCGCCAACGCGCCTGCCTCCATCGCCGCCTGTCTTTTAGCGGGATCAATATCCACCACAATCGGGCTGACTCCTCCCATCGCTTTGAGCAGTGCCATGGCCATCAGTCCTAGGCCGCCGGCGCCCATGATCACAATAGGGTGCTTGCTAAACGTATTGAACCCGATCTTGTTAATCGCGCTGTAGGTCGTAATGCCGGAACACGCATAGGGGGCGAGGGAGGCGGGATCCATATCGCCAATGTCAATCAGGTAGCGCGCATCGGGAACCATGATGTGGTCGGCATAGCCGCCCGGACGATGAACGCCGAGGTACTGTGGATTCGCACAATAGTTTTCCAAGCCTTCGTCGCAGGCGGGACATTGGCGACAACCGATCCAAGGGTAGACGAGGTAGTTGCGGCCTTTCTCTACGCCTTTGGCATCGGGTCCTAGCGCAATAACGGTTCCAGCTGTCTCGTGTCCCATGGTCATCGGGAGTTTGATGCCACGATCTTTTAGCGATAACGTTTTGCCATTGCCTAGATCGTAGCCGCCTTCCCAGAAGTGAATGTCGCTATGGCAGACGCCCGCAGCACGCACTTGCACAAGAACCTGCGACCCTGTGGGCGTTGGTGTGTCAGACTCTAAGAGCTGCAAAGATTCACGAAAGTTAACGACGCAGTAGCATTTCATGTAGTGTTCTCCGATGTAGTCGATCGTTGTGAGATATGTGTTGAAAATTACATTACTAATTCGATGAGGCGAGGGCCTTTCTCTTTGTTTGCGACACGCAGGGCATTGGCAAAGTCCTCCATCGTTGTAACTTGTTGTCCCGGCACGCCATGACCCCGGGCGATCGACACCCAGTCTAAATAAGGACGATCAAGATCAAGCATGCGTTTGGCATTCTCACCGGCTTCTGGTCCACCCATATTGGCAAGCTCCCCACGCAAAATTTTGTATGAACGGTTGGCAAAGATCACAACCGTCACATCGAGTTGTTCGCGCGCCATCGACCACAAACCTTGCACCGTGTACATGGCGCTGCCATCACCAATTAAGGCAACCACTTTGCGATCTGGACAAGCCACAGCAGCCCCCACTGCTGCAGACATTCCCCAACCGATTGCACCACCTGTAATTTCAATGCAATCGTAAGGTGCAGCTTGGTGCGTGAGTTTTGAAAACTGCCGGCCTGTTGTCACAGACTCTTCGACCATGATGCCGTTTTCTGGCATCAACGCAGTGATCACGGTACCAATGTGTTCAACCGTTGGCGCGCCGCTAGGTAGATCAGTAATGATGGGACCGGTCGAGAGTTGAGCAGGCACCGTGTTGTTAGCCCCGAGAGCATCAACCAAGGCCTGCAGGGTTGCATGAATGTCGTGGGTTAATGTCGCAAGGGTATGTACCTGACAATCAGGTTGTTGAATCATGCGTGGCTTATTGGGATACGCAAAAAAAGCAACGGGTGAGGCACTACCGACAAGCACTAAATGCTTGGAGTCCTTGAGCATAGCGACCGCGCCATCGACTGCGAAAGGCAGCGGCATGATGTTGACGCGGCCTCGACCGCGTTCGAGTCGTGGGTTACGCGGCTCACTGGCAAGCTTGCACCCAGTGTGTGCGGCGATTTTTCCGGCTAGCAGTGCTGATTTAGCGCGCAGTGCCACTCCACCGAGTAGCAGCGTCGTGGCCTCAGCCGTTTTGCGATCCGATAACAAGCGGGCGATCGCTAAGACAGATTCTGTCAGCGGTGCAGCAGTGGTTTGTGCGGGTGCCGTTGAATAGTGTCCGGGGTCAGAGGGCTCCCAAGCGCAGTTGGCGGGCAAGACGAGGGTCGCGATACGGCCCGGCGTACTGCGGGCTTGTGAGACTGCCTCGGCTGTATCTAAGGGTGCCTGACTTGCTGACATGGTCGTCTTGACCCAGTGCGACATCGGGCGGGCGACAGCCTCGACATCCGAATTCAGTGGGGCGTTGTTATGAATGTGGTCTAAGGCATGCTGTCCGACGATGTTGACCATACCGCTATTCGCGCGTTTTGCGTTGTGAATATTGGCCAGGGCATTGCCTAGTCCCGGTCCCAAATGCAGCAACGTCGCGGCGGGCTTCTCCGCCATACGGTAATACCCGTCGGCTGCGCCACTGACGACGCCCTCAAATAAACCGAGAACGCAGCGCATGCCTGGGGCGCGATCTAGAGCCGAGACGAAGTGCATCTCCGAAGTGCCAGGATTGGCAAAGCAGATATCTACCGCACCGGCGAGCAGAGTTTTTACCATTGCTTCCGAACCGTTCATTTTTGTACTCCTCCTGTTTTATTTTTCATGGTTTCGCGCGCAATGACGACCTGCTGGACCTCGGTGGCGCCTTCATATATCCGTAGTGCTCTAATTTCACGATACAACATTTCCATCGGGTGTCCTACCTTGACACCCAAGCCGCCGTGCAGCTGCACACAGCGATCAATGATACGTTGCGCTGATTCTGTGGCAAAAAGCTTAGCCATCGCAGCAGAGCGTGTGGTGCGTTGCTTCAGAATGTCACGCTCCCAGGCGGCCCGATAAACAAGCAGCGTTGCCGCGTCGATTTCGGTGCTCATGTCACCAATGGCCGCTTGGGTGATCTGTAGGTCAGCTAAGGTAGCTCCGAACATAGGTCGTGAGGTCGCACGCGCGATGCCCATATCAAGAGCGGCCTCTGCAAAGCCCAAGGCGGCAGCACCAACTGACGCACGAAACACATCTAAATTCTGCAGGGCAACTTTAAATCCTTGTCCGGGCATACCAATGCGCTGTTCGACGGAAATGTCGCAGTCTGTGAAAGTGAGTGTGCCAATCGGATGGGGGGCACATACATCAAACCGTTCCGTCACTGCGAGGCCTGGGGTATTGGCGTCTACAACAAAAGCGGTCACACCTTCCGCTTCATCGTTTTCTACCCTGGCAAAGACGGTATAAAAGTCGGCGATGTCGGCGTTTGATATCCACGTTTTGACGCCATTGATTCGGTAGCCTGAGGCGGTACGCGTGGCGCGTGTCGTCATGGCAGCGACATCCGAGCCAGCGTCCGGTTCCGACAAGGCGAAGGCGGCGAGCATGTCACCGCGCGCGACCTTCGGCAAATACTTTTGCTTGAGTGCTTCAGAGCCGAAGAGCGAAATAGGTCCGCTTCCTAGTCCCTGCATGACGAAGGCGAAGTCGGCGAGACCGTCGTAATAACCCAAAGTTTGACGCATCAAACATAAGCTGCGCGAGTCGAGCTCCTCGAACATCCCACCGTAGGCTGCAGGAACGCAATAGCGTAACCACCCAGCATCGCCAAGCAGTCGGGTGAGCTCTTGGCAGCGGGCGTCCACGCTGCCGTGATGTACACGATTCGTCAGATGCTCTGCTGACCAGGCGTGTGCAGCGTCGTGTAGCGCGTGATGTCCTTCATCAAAAAATGGTAGTCGTAAGGAGTCTGGGTTAAACATTTGGTCGATTCTCGATTAGGTCGAACTTCATTTGGACGTAGCGTGTTGGGATTTCGAGGCGCGCAAAATAAATTACACGTTGACCGATACAAGCGTAGCGTCGTAGCTCAGCTACCGGTGCAGAAAGAGGTAAGTGCAAGGCTTGTGCCGAGTCTGCGCCCGCCTCGATGATGCTTACGAGTTGCTCGGCATGGGTTAGCTTGTCGCCGTGCAGTTCATTTAAGACAGAGACAACGGTGGCATGGCGATAACGCGCCGCATGTTGGCGATAAATGTCTCGGTCTAGATAGACCTCGCTGTAGCAGAACGGTCCCGTCGATGTGGTGTGTAGGCGTTGCAGATATTGAAAACTGCCTTTGCAATCGAAGGGGCAATCCATGCCAAGCAAGGGGAGGGGCACGTCTGCGCTGAGTTCCATGAGCGTCGTCGTACCAAGCGCTGCTGAAAGGGCAACAGTCTCTTCCCAGCTGGTGGGAAGAGCAAGCTTGAGGGGCTGTGGAATGTTTTCGTTGACATAAGTGCCCGAGCCTCGTGAACGATGGATCAGCCCTTCGCGTTCAAGCAGGCCGAATGCCTGGCGGATCGTTGCCCGAGAGACGCCTAGATCCTCGACTAAGGTGTCCAGAGCGGGGACTTGTTCGCCACGGGGCCAGACGCCACGTTCAATATTTCTACGTACGATCGCAGCCACCTGCAAATACAGAGGCTGCGGGCTGCGCGCGTAAAGAAGATCGTTGGACGGTTTCAAGGGTTCAGTATCGAGGGCAAAGTACTTACGAACGTTTGGCGAGCCACGCATCCGCCATATCGCGCAATTTGTTCTTTTGAATTTTTACTGCATTGGCACTTTCAACCGATGGAAAGCTTGTGACAACTTCAAAATGCACAGGAACCTTATAGCCCGCCATCTCGCGCTTACAGGCCGCTGTCCAGCCGACCGTGTCGGCCTGTTCACCTTCTCGCAGAATGACAAAAGCGACCGGCAAGGTCTTTGTGCCGAGAGTTCCCCCGACGACTTGACAGGCTTTAACGCCGGGTAAGGACTCGACGGTTTGTTCGATTTCCGCTGGATTCACCAAAAAACCAGATAAACGCATGGAATCTCCCATGCGTGCCTGAAAGACAAACTGCTGCTCGCTTAGGGCATAACCAAGGTCACCAGTCTTAAAGAAGCCATCGGTCGTCATGGCTTTTGCTGTTGCCTCCGGGTTATCGAGATAGCCGATCATCAGGCTCGGAGAAAATATCTCTATTTCACCTGACTCGCCTGTTGCCAGGATCTTACCTGTCGACGGATCTGTCACACGCACTCGGGCTGTCGGATGAATAAGTTTTCCGCCCGCCAAATAGCGCACGCGGAGATCTCCGGCATCTTCGTGCGTTGGTTGTGCAGCCACAAGCGCCTGCAACTCGCTTGAGCCGTATAAACCCGTTAGCGGCAAATGATTGCGCTCAGCCTGTTCGAGCAGACTTGTGACGGCGGGCGAGAAATTTGCAAAACCAAAGAGTTTGCAGGATGCAAAGTCTGCAGGGGAGTCTGCCGCTTCCAGTAGTTTCAAAATCGATTCGTTATTTGCATAGGTGTGCGAGACCCGGTGTCGTCGAAGTTGCGTCAGTGTGCTGTGTGTATCTGAGACGGCTTCGCTCACGACGGTACAGCCTGTCACCAAACCGCCAGTCAGCGTTGAAAAACCAAAGGCACCACAAAACGGCGCGCTGGCTAAAATGCGACTGTCGGCGTTGTAGCCATAGGCCTCCTGCATGGCCTCGCCATGAACGATCAGAGTATGCTGATCATGCAATACGAACTTTGGTAAGGATGTTGTGCCAGAGGTGGTAAAGCATATCGCCCCCGCGTTACCCACTGCAGGATGGGGAGTGCTCGGTGTGTCGATCAGTCTGGCGTAGTCGTACACCGCACAGCCGCGTGCAGCAATCGCACGAACGGCAGGGCTTTGGAAGTCGCCGAGCGTGACGATTCCCTTGAGGCGTGCAAGCACATCCGCTGGGACATCAGCCAGAATATCCGCAAAAGCGATTCCTTTGAATTCTGGCCATATTACCAGCCAATCTGCCTTGCCGCGGCCAATAATGTCTGCGACCTCTTTGCTGCGAAAGCGTGTGTTCACGGCCAGTACGGTTGCACCAAGATGCGCGCAGGCTAAAAATGTTTGTACCCACGCGAGGCAATTGGGTAGCCAGACGGCTACGCGCTGATCGTGTTTTATGCCAAGTGCGTGTAAATTTCCTGCGAGTTGCTTGGCTTGTTGCTCGAGCTGTGCGAAAGTCGTTTCAGAGTCTCGATCAATCAGCGCAATCTGCTGAGCATGGGTCTTGGCCAGCTCCGTTAGGCGTTGAGAAAAGAAAAATGGTGCTTGCGCCATGCTTCAGGGCCTTGTTTGAAGTTGAGTCGAAGTCGCGTTATTGTTTGAGCGCAAAATAATGCTAAATCAAGTACGATTAATCTTACTATAGTGCTGATATACGTACTTTATTTGAAAGTACTTCTCTTATAAGAAAACTCCCGGAGCAACACACGATGCAAACAAGACGTTTTTTTCTACATACCGTTGCCGCAGCGCTAGCTGCCGGTTCGTTGGGGATGGTCTCGAGCGCTGTCGCGCAGAGTTTTCCTAGCCGTCCTGTGACCTTAGTCGTTCCCTACCCAACCGCGGGTGCGGCTGATATTTTTGGTCGCTCCATTGCCCTGGCGATGGAAGCAACACTCAAGCAGACGGTTATCGTCGAAAACAAGCCAGGCGCTGCCGGTAACGTGGGCCTGACCCAAGTGGCACGTAGTAAGCCTGATGGCTACACCATCGGTTTGGGGACCATTGGCACACAAGCCATCAATCAGTTTTTGTATACCCAGATGCAATTTGATCCCGGCACAGATCTTGTGCCAATCGCGTTAGTGTCGACGACGCCAAACGTGATTTCTGTTGCAGCGAATTCGCCGTGGAAAAATTTAGGTGATGTCATCAAGGCAGCAAAAGCTTCGGGTGACAAGAAGCTGAGTTATGGCACCCCTGGTATCGGCTCCTCACCACACCTGACTGGCGCATATTTTGAGGCGATGGCAGGCATTGAATTGCTGCATGTTCCGTTCAAAGGTGTGTCGGCCTCGATGCCTGCACTGATTGGCGGGCAAATCGACCTATTGTTTGATAATTTGCCCGGCTCTATCGCGCAGATTAAAGACGGTTCGCGTATCCGCGGTATTGCCGTGACCTCGGCCGAGCGCACCCCGCTCGCTCCTAATTTACCGACTTTCGCTGAAGGTGGAGTTGCGGGCTTTGATGTCACGGCCTGGTTTGCGATCTACGCTCCCAAGGGTACGCCGCAGCCTGTGATGGACAAGCTCATTGAGGCTGCGCGCGTGGGTCTTAAGTCGGAGAAGGTTGCCGAGGCTTACATGAAGTTGGCGGCAGTGCCTGGTAACTTATTTGGCTCCGATCTAGCGGCCTTTGAAGCCAAAGAGCGTGCCAAATGGGGCAAGTTGATCAAAGACCGTGGGATCACAGCGCAATGAACGGAACAGCACTTGTTACGGGCGGTAGCCGTGGTATCGGACGTGCGGTGGTAGAAGACCTCATCGCCGAGGGCTACGAGGTGATTAACTTTAGCCGTACCGCTCCGGCCAAGTTATTGCCTGGTGAGATTTTTGAGTCGGTCGATCTAGGTGATACGAAGCGCACCCGTGAAGCGGCTTTAGATTGGGCTTCCAAGAAAGATATCCTCAATCTTGTGAATAACGCGGGCATGATTCATGTCGGAAAAATCGAGGACATCAGCCTCGAGGACGTTGACGACATGATCACCCTAAACATGGTGGCGCCACTCTTGCTAACCCAAGCTGTGCTGCCCAAAATGCGTGCCCACAAGTTTGGTCGTATCGTCAATATTGGCAGCCGTGCAGGGCTGGGTAAGGTCGGCCGGACCGTCTATGGTGGCACCAAGGCGGGTCTTGCAGGGATGACACGCACTTGGGCGCTCGAGACTGCGCCGCATGGCATTACGGTCAATGCGATTGCACCGGGTCCTGTTGCAACAGAGCTGTTTTTGGCGAGCAACCCACCAGAACTGCCTCAGACCAAGAAAATCATGGAGTCTGTGCCGGTGGGGCGTTTTGGTGAGCCCGCCGAAATTGCGCACGCTGTGCGCATGTTTCTGGATAAGAAGGCGGGCTTTATCACCGGGCAACTACTTTACGTGTGTGGCGGCCTATCCGTCGGTTTGACGGCTTAGGTTTTCATACCCGTGATGGACTTGACCATGGCACGTGGATCACGCATGGGCCAGCGACCGCTGCTAGCCTGACTAATGAAGTCACCGACGATCCGGTTGAAGTTGACCGGATCCTCAATGTTAAGCGTGTGCCCGCAATTCGGCATGATCGACAAAGCGGCTGAAGGGATGGTTTCCTTCAGCATGATGCCTGGGCGCAAACAGGGCCAGTCTTCGTCTCCGTTCAAGATTAAAGTCGGCACAGTGAGCTTCTGCAGTCTGTCAGTTAAGGTGTAGAGCGAAGGGCGTTCACGTTGCACACCGAGCTGTGTGTTGGCCGAACCCAGTGCGGAATGACCATAGAACTGTTCTTTGAATTCGGCGAAACCATTGGGATCAGCACGCTCAAAAGACAAGCGTGTTGGACCATACGCATACTTGTCGACAAACGCTTTCATCCCCTCTTTAAGCAGCATCGCGGCACTTGCTTCCGCCTCTTTGCGGAATTGATCGCGGATCTCGAGTTCGGCGCCATAACCACAACCAGCTACGCAAAGTGACAAGGCTCGTTCGGGGTACAGCAGACCAAAATGCAGTGTGGCGAACCCGCCCATCGACAAACCAACGACGTGGGCTTTTTTGATTTTTAAGTGATCTAGTACTGCAAGAATATCGGCCGCTGCGCGATTTTGAGAATACGACGACACATCAGGCGGAACCGCCGAAGGGGGGTAGCCCCGCGCGTTGTAAGTAATGACTTGATAGTGGCGAGCAAAATGGCGAACCTGCGGTTCCCAGCTTTCTTTATGACCCGCGAATTCATGCACAAAAATAATAGGTGTGCCGGAACCGGTTGTTTCGTAACAGAGATCGACACCGTCGTCAGTTTTTGCGAAAAGCATAATTTCTCCTGTGAGTAGTGGTAGCTTGGCATGTGAGGGCGTGCAGCGTCAAGATATCAACGCGACTTGTTCGCCTCGCGGGCTTTAAAAAAATTGGCAAATGCCTGTTGCGCTTCAGCGGATTGGAGTCGTTCGGTAAAGTGGCCCCACTCATAATCAAACGCCGCATGGAGCATGGGCCTCTGTGTGTGCTTCATCATACGCTTGGAGAGTTGTAGCGCCTGTGGTGGCAAGGCAGCTAATTCGCCAGCGGTTTGTAATGCTTGTGGCAAGGCTTGACCGGGCTGTGTCACGTCAGTGATAAAGCCCGCCTCTAGCGCTTCCTGTGGCCTGAAGGCTCGTCCGCGCAGCAACCAGTCATTCGCTTTGCGCGCACCGACCAATTGTGCAAGTAGCACGCTTGAGGCACCCTCTGGGCACAAACCTAGAGGCACGAATGGTATTTTGAATAAGGCGTTTTCGGCAGCGTACACAAAATCACAGTGTTGCAACAAGGTCACGCCGATACCGATGGCATTGCCTTCGATCGCCGCGATAATGGGTAGATCTGAGTCCACCAGCGCGCGCAGCAGTGTGATGCCAGGACTATCGCCCGCTGGACGCGGACGTTGAAAATCTTTCAGATCATTGCCAGCGGTAAAGTGTCCTTGTGCGCCGGTCAGGACGATTGCGCGGGCTTGGCCGTCCGAGCTGGCCTCGCGTATGTGCGTCGCCAGCGTTAGATAGGTCTGTGCATCAAGAGCGTTACGGCTCTCTGGTCGATTGATGGTCAGGGTCAACACCCCTTGGCTTGATTCGCTTAGTACCGTGTTGCTCATTTTGCATTCCATACAGTTCAAAAAAAAGCTCACCCGAAGGTGAGCTTTTTAACATCAAAGCGTACAAAGGTTTGTTAATCGCGGTTGCCGCTTGTAATGCCAATGATGGCGAGCAAATTCGAAAACACGTTGTACACGTCTAAGTAGATTGCCAACGTGGCCGAAACATAGTTCGTTTCACCGCCGTTGACCACACGCTGTAGATCGATCAGCATGAAGGCGGAGAAAATCACAATGGCTAGAACTGAAATCGTGAGCATCAGTGCGGGTATTTTGAGCCAGATGTTGGCGATACCAGCCACCAACAGAATAACCACGCCGATGAACATGAACTTACTCAGTCCAGACAGGTCGCGCTTGATCGAGGTCGCAAGCGTGGCCATTGTGCCGAACACAATTGCAGTGCCGCCGAACGCGAACATGACGAGCTGTGTGCCGTTACTCATACCCAACACGAAGCCGAGCAGGCGTGAAAGCATGATGCCCATAAAGAAGGTGAACAGCAGCAACAAACCGATGCCAAGCGAACTGTCTTTGTTCTTTTCAATGGCAAACATCAGACCAAACGCGCCAATCAGAAAGATAATCGCACTCATGCCAGGGCTCGATGCCATGACTTGATTGATGCCGCTCATCATGCCGACGGCTGCGCCCAACACAGTGGGGATCAAGGACAGCGCGAGTAGCCAATAAGTGTTGCGTAAGACACGGTTGCGCACGACCTCTACAGCTGCGCCCTCGTGGGGGTTGCGGGATAGGGTGGGGCGGTAATCGCTCATGTAGTGCTCCTTTTACTAAAAAATGTAGACAAGACAAGTACGCCGTCTTGTAGCTATGACAGAAAGCATACCTGACAGTTCCCTGAAAGGCTAGATTCCTTTTGTTTTTTTAGGGTATTCCAGGCTATGCCGTTGGTAAACGAAAGGATTTCACGTCATGTCCACCCGCTTGATAAATTCGCCATCGTTCGCGGGCGGCTGTCTTGTCTGCATCGTCCTCCGAAACGATCTCTAGAATCCGGGTCACGTTCTCGATTCCCGGAGGGCAGTGGTCATCCAAATTTAATAACCAGGCGGTGGCTGGCGCGCGGGCTAATGCCTCAGGCAAGTCCGTTGAGACCAGCCAGATCGGGGTTTGCGCGGCCAGCGGGTCGTGCGCCGCGACATGCGGTACGAAGGCTGCTTCATCGACTGCCCACAGCTTTAGATCGAAAGACTTGAGTCTTGCCGGGTCGGTGCAATACACCAGTAGTGGCTGCCCGGCAAGATACTGACGCAGGCTTGTTTGACAGGCCTGCGTGATGCGCTCCGTTGCGCCAAAGGCGAAGTCGATGCGCGCCATCTGGTTCTTTACGCCTGTCCCAGCAGGTAGTGCACCAACATACCCACTGGGCGGCCTGTTGCACCCTTAACGGCACCGCCACGCCACGCCGTGCCTGCGATGTCGAGGTGCGCCCAGGGATACGCTTTGGCAAACCGTGACAAGAAACATGCTGCGGTGACTGCGCCTCCAGGCTGACCCCCAATGTTGGCCATATCTGCAAAGTTCGACTTCAGTTGTGCCTGATAAGCATCGTCTAACGGCATGCGCCAAGCAGGGTCTTGCGCTTGCTTGCCAGCCGCAAGGAGAGCTTCGGCGAGAGCGTCGTCGGTAGAAAATAGTCCTGAGTTCACGTTCCCCAGCGCGACGACGCAGGCGCCTGTCAAGGTAGCGATGTCAATCACGGCCGAAGGCTTGAAACGTTCCGCGTAGGTCAGTGCGTCGCAAAGAATCAGACGTCCTTCCGCATCGGTGTTGAGGATTTCAATGGTCTGGCCCGACATGCTGGTCACAACATCACCAGGTTTATTTGCTGTGCCACTAGGCATGTTTTCACAAGTCGGAATCAGTCCAATGACTTCTCCGGGTAGACCGATCTCCGCAATGGCGCGCATCGTACCGAGCACGCTTGCCGCACCACACATGTCGAACTTCATTTCGTCCATCGTGGCAGCAGGTTTGATGGAAATCCCGCCGGAGTCAAACGTGATGCCTTTACCCACTAAGACGATTGGTCCTTTGTTCGTCCCTTTGCTTGTTGCCTTGCTCGAGGCGCGCGCCGCGGTTTTTCCTTGGTAGTGCATCACGATGAAGCGAGCGGGTTGCTCGGAGCCGCGTGCAACCGACAAGAAAGACCCCATGCCAAGTTTTTCAATCTGTTTGGGATCGAGTACGGTGACTTTGATGCTTTTGAATTCGCGCCCGAGTTTTTTAGCTGTTTCGCCCAAGTAGGTCGGCGTGCAGAGATTGCCTGGTAAGTTGCCCAGTGTGCGCGCCAACGACATCCCCTGCGCAAGCGCGGCTCCTTCAGCAATACCTTGATTGGCGGCAGCCTGATCAGCCTTAGCGATTAAGGCGACAAACTTTTTTAGTTTTGGACGGGCCTCGAGATCGGGTTTTCCAAAACTTGCGTCAAAGTGGTAGGTGCTCGAACCGACGGCGCTTGCCGCTGTGCGTGCGCGTGCGCGCGCATCGCTTTGTGCGTAAGCGATCGCTGAGAGGGTTGATGTGGCCTCTGTCAGGCGCGCTTGGACACAATACGCGGCGAAGGCCTGCTCCGCGGTGACGTGCGTCTTTGCGCTGTACTCGCTCTGCTTGCCTAACCCAACCAGCACAACACGCGCGGCCGAGACACCTTTCAAGTCACGCAGCACCACGGTCGTCCCAGCAGCGCCCGTGAACTCGGCTTTGATGACTGCTTTCACTGCTCCCTGACTTGCGCGGTCAATCGCGTCTGCGGCAGTGCTTAAGATGCCATCCTTAAATACGCCCACCGCCAAGGCGGCTGTTTTGTGTTGATGTGGCGAGACCGATGCGTGGGTGCTGAATTCCATTTGGCGAACCTGTATGAAGGTGAAAATTGGGTAGCTCTTGCTTACGGGAATTATCCCGCATGTTGATCGTGCGTGCGCATCGATGAACATGCGGGCGATGCTAAGAATTTCAGGAGTTAAGTTTATACAAATTTGTTATTTAGAATATTTTCTTTATTACTTATAATCGTGGTGATGGGAGAAACCACATGAATTTGCAGCAATTTCGTTTTGTCCGTGAAACCATACGACGCGACTTTAATCTGACCGAAGCCGCGCGCTCGCTGTTTACCTCTCAGCCTGGCGTGTCTAAAGCGATTCTCGAATTTGAGGATGAACTTGGCGTACAGATTTTTGAGCGTCACGGCAAGCGCATCAAGGGCCTTACCAAGCCCGGTCGTTCGGTGGCTGCCGTTGTTGAGCGCATTATGTGCGAGATCGACAATCTTAAGAAAGTGAGCGACGAATACGCCCGCCGTGATGAGGGCAGTCTAGTGATTGCCTGCACTCACACGCAGGCACGCTATGTCTTGCCGAAAATTATCCCAGCCTTTCGGCAACATTTCCCCAAAGTGCACCTTTCCCTCGCAGAGGGTAGTCCACCTCAGCTAGCCGAGATGGTGTTGAATGGACAGGCCGATCTGGCCATCGCAACCGAATCGCTCGCCCTCACGCCAGGGTTGGCAACCTTGCCGTGCTACAGCTGGACCCACTCGGTGGTTGTCAGACCCGAGCATCCGCTTGTCGCCTTGTCGGCCAAAAAGAATTTTGCTCTGACGCTTGAGCACTTAGCCAGTTATCCGTTGATTACCTACGATCGTGCATTCTCAGGGCGGGGTTCGGTGGACCGAGCGTTTGATGCACAGGGCCTGCGTCCAGATATCGTTCTTGAGGCTATTGATGCTGACGTCATCAAGACTTATGTCGATGTGGGGTTGGGAATCGGGATTATCGCGGGGATGGCCTATGAGCCGCACCGTGATGCCAACCTTGTCTGCATTCCAGCGGGACATCTCTTTGGCGAGCAGACAACACGCGTGGCGCTCAAGGCGGGTGTGTTTTTGCGGGATTATGTCTACACCTTTATTTCGATGCTGACTCCTGAGCTTGATGCGGATCGCATCCGTGAATTGGTCGAGAACAAACGAGAATAGGTATCATTACGCTTGCTATTTAAATGAGAATCATTATCATTTGGTCTGTACCTTTTCAAAACAGGAGCAGACATGATTCCAACTATCAGCGCAGTTATTGTCGGGGCCGATCGGCTTGGCAATATCCCCAATCTGTTACGCGACCACAATATCGCTATCACTCACCACATCAGTGGGCGAGACCCCTCCCATCAAAAGAAGACCTTGCAGCTACCTACGGGCACGCAAATGGTGATCCTATTGACAGATTTTCTGGGTCATAACGTCATGAAAACATTCAGGAATGCCGCACAACGGTCTGGCGTGAGGGTCGTGGCGTGCAGGCGCTCTGTTTGCGCGATGCAACAGGCACTAGAGCAATGTGGGTTGTGCGGGTTAGCGCGTTGCGACTTCGGTGGCAGGGCTTAACCGGCGAGCACCGGTGTAGCGCATGGTCCAGTAGCGCAGATTCATGTCTTCGATACGGACCACGCCACCCCGCGAGGGTGAGTGCACAAACTTATCTTGGCCAAGGTAGACGCCCACGTGGGAGTAACGCGTTCCAAGCGTGTTAAAAAATACTAAGTCCCCGACGGCCAAATCGTCTCGCTTGACCGTGTCACCATACTTAGCGATGTCGTCCGCACGCGGCGGCAACTTCAGACCAAGGGATTGTTGAGCCGAATACAAAACTAAGCCGCTGCAATCAAAACCCGTTTCCGGTGACTTACCACCCCAACGGTAGCGAATGCCCAGATGCGTCAGGGCTTGCGCTGCCAACGGGTGATTGATATCACCGATAATCAGACCCGAGCCGTTTCTGTATCGATTCAAAAAGGCGCCGATCGGATCTGTCGAACTACGCCAATCATGCGCGTAGCCGCCAATACCCGAACCCGCCTGTTTGTTTGAGTCGGCACAACCAGTGAGTGCCAACGCCAGCGCGCAAGCGACCAGCCAACCCAACCTAGGGCTAGACGATCGGAAATGCGAAATGGTGGCTAAAAAAACTGACATGGCACCCAATAAAAAAACAATTTGGCAAGCCTCGTGCAAGCTTGACTTGCCATAATCATAGTACAAAAAGTGTGCCTAATCGCACAAAACGGCTGCGGAGACCCTATGAACCCGATTCAAACTACTCACAGAGCCTCGATTCATGATCGAGATAATTTCTGGGCGGCTGAGGCTCGAGAAATTCACTGGGAGAGTCCATTTTCGCAGGTTTTAGACTTTTCTAAGCCGCCTTTTGCGAAATGGTTTGTCGGCGGGCACACTAATTTATGCTTTAACGCGGTTGATCGTTGGCTAGATAAGCGCGGTGATGAGCCCGCTTTGGTTTGGGTTTCAACGGAAGTCGATCAGGAAGTGACGTACACGACCCGAGCGCTGTACCAAGAGGTCAATGCGGTCGCGGCCATGTTGGTCGAGCAAGGCGTCAAGCAAGGAGATCGGGTACTCATTTACATGCCCATGGTGCCCGAGGCTGTTTTTGCGATGCTTGCGTGCGCGCGTTTGGGTGCGATCCACTCGGTTGTGTTTGGCGGCTTCGCCTCAGTCAATCTGGCTCAGCGTATTGATGATGCCTCACCTAAAGTTATTATTTGTGCGGATGCGGGTTCGCGTGCGGGCAAGGTCACACCCTATAAGCCTTTGTTAGACAAGGCTATTTCGCTGTCGACCCGTCCCCCCGAGCATGTCATTGTGGTGAATCGTGGTTTATTTGACTACGAGCCAGTGTCTGGCCGTGACCTGGACTATGCCACGCTGCGTGCCAAGCACGAGGGTGCGAGCGTCCCGGTGACTTGGTTAGAGTCGTCGGCTCCAAGTTACGTGCTTTACACCTCCGGAACGACGGGTAAGCCCAAGGGTGTGCAACGCGATACGGGTGGGTATGCCGTCGCGCTCGCCTCGTCCATGAAGCGTATCTTCAATGGTGCGCCAGGCGATACTTATCTCTGCACCAGTGATATCGGCTGGGTGGTCGGCCACTCGTATATCGTTTACGGCCCGCTGATTGCCGGGCAAACGACCATTCTGTACGAGGGTACGCCCGTTCGCCCCGACGGCGGTATTCTGTGGAGCCTCGTCGAGCGCTTTAAAGTCAACACGATGTTCTCGGCACCAACGGCTATCCGAGTGCTTAAGAAACAAGATCCAGCGCTATTAAAAAAGTATGACCTGTCGACGCTTCGCGCGCTCTACATGGCAGGTGAGCCGCTCGACGAGCCAACTGCACAATGGATTGCGGAAGGGTTGGGCAAGCCGATTATCGATAATTACTGGCAAACGGAAACGGGCTGGCCGATTTTAGCTGCGCAGCCTGGTATTGCACCTGTTCCCACCAAGTTTGGTAGTCCATCCTTCCCCGTCTATGGATTTGATGTGCGTGTGTTGGACGAACAAACCGGTCAGGACCTCGGGCCGGATCAAAAGGGCGTTGTAGCGATTGTGCCACCCTTGCCGCCCGGTGCAATGACGACGATCTGGGGTGACGACAAACGATTCGTTGAAACATACTTCACCTCCATTCCTGGCCGGCAGGTTTATTCGACCTTCGATTGGGGCTTGGTCGACGACGAGGGCTATTGGTTTATTCTGGGTCGTACAGATGATGTGATCAATGTTGCCGGCCATCGGCTTGGTACGCGCGAGATTGAAGAGTCTATTAACAGCCATCCGGCGGTAGCCGAGTGTGCGGTGGTTGGCATTGCCGATCAGCTCAAAGGGCAGGTGGCGGTTGGCTTTGCGGTGTTGAAAGACCCCAGTCAGTTAGTCGATGCTGCTGCCAGTATGAAGCTGGAAGGTGCAATCATGAAGGTGGTCGATGAGCAACTTGGCCCTGTCGCAAGACCGGCACGCGTGCGCTTCGTCACCACGTTGCCAAAGACGCGCTCTGGTAAAGTGCTTCGCCGGGCAATTGTTGCAGTTTGCGAGGGACGCGACCCAGGCGACCTCACCACAATTGAAGACCCGAGTGCTCTCGAACAAATTAAGGATTCGCTATGAAAACTAAACCTATGTTGACTGACGCCGATGTTTCTCTCATTTTGGCTACAGCGAAAGCGCATGCGCAAGCTAATAAGTGGGCTGTAACCATTGCCGTGGTGGACGATGGTGGACACCTTTTGGGCCTGCAACGCCTTGATGGCGCCAACACGATCTCGGCCCACATTGCACCGGCCAAAGCACATACTGCCGCGATGGGTGCTAGGCCCTCCAAGGTGTACGAAGATGTGATCAACAACGGACGTATGTCGTTTCTGTCCGCGCCTCTTATTCAGGGCATGTTGGAAGGCGGCGTGCCAATTATTGTCGAAGGCCACACAGTTGGAGCGGTCGGTGTCTCAGGAGTGCAGTCTTCCGAGGACGCGCAAATAGCAACAGCTGGCATTGCGGCACTTAAGTTGTAAAACTTTTTATCTAACGGGCATCCATCCCGGTTACTGAGGAGACAACATTCCATGGCTAATTCAATTGAATCCGTTCTGGTTGAAACACGCGTATTTCCACCACCCCAGGACTTCGTCAAACAAGCCAATGTGTCAGGCCAGGCGGCCTACCAGGCGTTGCTCGAAGAAGCTGACCGAGATCCCAATGCTTTTTGGGGACGGATGGCGCGCGAGCAGTTGCAGTGGACTAAACCCTTTACTAAAGTGCTGGATGAGTCGCGTGCGCCATTTTTTGAGTGGTTTGGTGATGGCGAGCTCAACGTCTCTGCCAATTGCCTGGATGCTAACCTCAAGAATGGTAACGCCAATAAAGTCGCGATTATCTTTGAAGCGGATAGTGGCGAGGTCCTCAAGGTCACTTACCAACAGCTCTATGAGCGCGTGTGCAAGTTTGCCAATGGCTTGAAGTCACTTGGCTACAAGGCTGGCGACCGTTCGATCATTTACTTGCCGATGTCGATTGAAGCAATTGTTGCCATGCAGGCATGCGCACGATTGGGCATCACGCATTCTGTGGTGTTTGGCGGGTTCTCAGCTAAAAGTTTGCATGAACGCATCGTGGATGTGGGTGCGAGTTTGGTGATTACAGCAGACGAGCAAATGCGCGGTGGTAAAGCCATTGCGCTTAAGCCTGCTGTGGACGAGGCTTTTGGTATGGGCGGCTGTGAAGCCGTGCGTCATAGCATCGTCTACAAGCGTACGGGTGGCAAAGTCAATTGGGATGCCAAGCGGGATGTATGGATGCACGACTTGGTGGAAAAACAGGCTACCGATTGTGCGCCAGTACCCGTCAATGCAGAACATCCCTTATTCATTTTGTACACCTCTGGTTCGACGGGTAAGCCCAAAGGAGTTCAGCATTCTTCAGGCGGTTACTTGTTGTGGGCCAAGCTCACCATGCAGTGGGTTTTTGATGCCAAAGCGAGCGATGTTTTCTGGTGTACGGCCGACGTGGGCTGGGTGACAGGACACACCTACATCACTTACGGCCCCTTGGCTGCAGGCTTGACACAGGTCGTATTTGAAGGTGTTCCGACCTATCCTGACGCCGGTCGCTTCTGGAAGATGATTCAGGACCACAAGGTTTCAATTTTTTATACCGCTCCGACAGCGATTCGCTCGTTGATCAAGGCCTCTGACGCCAACGATGCCCATCACCCCAAGTCCTACGATATGTCGAGCCTGCGACTGCTCGGCTCGGTGGGTGAGCCTATTAATCCCGAGGCTTGGATGTGGTACTACAACAATGTGGGCGGTGGCCGTTGCCCGATCGTTGACACCTGGTGGCAAACAGAAACCGGTGGTCACATGATTACTCCGCTACCTGGCGCGACGCCACTCAAGCCAGGCTCATGCACGACACGTCTGCCTGGCATTACGGCAGCAATCGTGGATGAACTCGGTGGCGATGTCGAAGCAGGACATGGTGGCTTTTTAGTAATTAAGCGTCCTTGGCCTTCCATGATTCGTAACATTTGGGGCGATCCGGATCGTTTCGAAAAGAGCTACTTTCCCCCTGAGTTGCGGGGTTACTATCTCGCGGGTGACGGTGCGCAATGCGACAAAGACGGTTGTTTCTGGATCATGGGGCGCATTGATGACGTGCTGAACGTGTCTGGCCATCGTCTTGGCACGATGGAAGTCGAGTCCGCCTTAGTCGCGCACGAGATGGTTGCGGAGGCTGCAGTAGTAGGGCGTCCAGACGCAACGACAGGCGAAGCGGTGGTTGCTTTCGTCGTGCTCAAGCGCAGTCGGCCTGAGGGTGACGAGGCCATCGCGATTGGCAAGCAGTTGCGCGACTGGGTGGCTAAAGAGATTGGTCCGATTGCCAAGCCTAAAGAGATTCGCTTTGGCGATAATCTACCCAAGACGCGCTCCGGAAAAATCATGCGTCGCTTGTTGCGCGTGGTCGCCAAGGGGGAGGTGGTCACACAGGACGTGTCCACTTTAGAAAACCCCGCGATTCTTGATCAGTTATCCAAACCGGTTTAAGCGAGCTCGAATTTTTTGCTTTGATAAAAAGGGGCCTTCGGGCCCTTTTTTAATAGCCCTAAGATTTGCCCGATTTTTAAACGCGAACGAGACGTGCGCGGTAGACTCTATGCCATCTTGCATTTTGGAATCCATGTGGATTTCTAAGACACAGTAAATTTCGGTATGGAGATTGCAATGTTGATGGCCTCTTTGGTGGTGTTGCATTTGTTAGCGGCCCTAGTTTGGGTCGGTGGAATGTTTTTTGCGCACACTGCACTGCGTCCGACTGCGGCAAGCGTTTTGCAGCCGCCAGAGCGCCTGACCCTCATCAGTGGTGTTTTTGGTCGTTTTTTTATCTGGGTGAAGGGTGCAATCCTTGTGCTGTTTATTTCTGGCTTTGGTTTGATTCACTTTTTAGGCAATTTCGGCAAGCTGGGGTGGTATGTTCATACGATGTTGTTAATCGCGGT
The DNA here is from genome assembly GCF_019923725.1 of Zwartia hollandica. Lineage (GTDB taxonomy): Bacteria > Pseudomonadota > Gammaproteobacteria > Burkholderiales > Burkholderiaceae_B > Zwartia > Zwartia hollandica. The sequence continues at coordinate 302,022 of NZ_JAHXRI010000010.1, read as the reverse complement.
CGTCATGACGGTGATTTTTGCGTATATCTACGGCGGCCCTTTCCGTATGCTTAAATCTGCGGTAGCCGCAAAAGACTGGCCGACAGGCGGGCTTGCGCTTGCCAAAATTCGGCCCCTTATTTTTACTAACTTAATTCTCGGTTTGATCACAGTAGCGATCGGTGCAGGCGGGCGCTACTTGTAGTCATCATCCACGAGATCTCTGATCACGAGGCCATGCGATGACAAACACAGTACGGTACGACTTCAACGGTAAACATGCCGTGGTGACCGGTGGCGCGGCGGGCATCGGCCAGGCCTGCGTACAGCAGTTTGTGAATGCAGGTGCGCACGTTTCGATTTGGGATCGTGACCCGCAAGCGCTGCAGGTCGCGCAGGCTTTGCATGGCTCAAAGGTGCACACGGTTCAGGTTGATGTATCTGATGCGGCATCGGTTGCTCAGGCACTCGCTTCTTCCACAAACTATTGCCCCCATATCGATATATTGCTCAACAGCGCCGGAATCACTGGCCCAAATGCGACGGTGGTCGACTATCCGCTTAGCGAGTGGGATCGTGTATTTGCAATCAATGTGCGCGGCACCTTGCTTGCGTGTCAGGCCGTGGTCCCTGTCATGAAGCTCGCTGGCCAAGGGAAGGGGATAGGGCGAATCGTCAATATCGCCTCAGTCGCAGGCAAAGAAGGCAACCCTAATGCGTCGGCCTATAGTGCCTCGAAAGCCGCAGTCATTGGCTTGACCAAGTCTTTAGGCAAAGAGCTTGCCCTGACAGGCATCACGGTGAACTGCATTACGCCGGCTGCGGTGCGCACCGGCATGTTTGACCAGATGACGCAACAACATATTGATTTCATGCTGTCCAAGATTCCTATGAATCGTTTCGGTAGCGTCGATGAAATCGCTCATTTGGTAATGTGGCTATCGTCGGATGCGTGCAGCTTCTCAACGGGCGCCGCGTTTGATATTTCTGGCGGTCGCGCAACATATTGATTACACGCCGTGATAGCTGTTAAATTCAGCGCTTCATCCAAGGAGAAGCAATGAAACTCGTACGCTATGGCGCCAAAGGTAAAGAAAAACCCGGCCTGATCGATAAAGAAGGGAAGTTGCGTGATCTGTCGGGCGTCGTGCCTGATATCACTTCAGCACAGCTGTCTAGCGCAGCGTTGGCCAAGCTTGCCAAAATCAAGACGAGCACGTTGCCCTTGGTCAAAGGCAAGCCGCGCTACGGTGTCCCGCTTGCGGATGTGGGCAAGTTTTTAGCGATCGGTCTGAACTATTCTGACCACGCTGCAGAAGCTGGCATGCCTTGCCCGAAAGAACCGATTATTTTCTTTAAAGCGGATACCAGCCTGAGCGGCCCCAATGATCCGGTGATGTTGCCCAAAGGCTCAAAGAAATCCGATTGGGAAGTTGAACTCGGCGTGGTGATTGGCAAGAAAGCACGATATGTCACGAAGAAAGACGCACTTAAGCACGTTGCTGGCTATTGCCTGATCAACGATGTGTCAGAGCGTGAATATCAGATCGAGCGTGGCGGCACTTGGGATAAGGGCAAGGGTTGCGACACGTTTGGCCCTGTTGGTCCTTGGCTGGTAACGGCTGATGAAATCAAAGACCCACAGAAACTGGGTATGTGGTTGGATGTAAACGGCAAACGTTTCCAGACGGGCACCACCAAGACCATGATTTTTGATGTGCGGACGATTGTCAGCTACGTCAGTGAGTTTATGACCCTATTGCCAGGTGACATTATCACCACTGGTACGCCTCCAGGCGTGGGTATGGGTGTTAAACCCAAACCACGTTACCTCAAGGCTGGCGACGTCATGACGCTAGGCATCGAAGGCCTGGGCGAACAACGTCAAGAGGTCGTTGCGTTTAAGAAGTGATCCCTGAGGGTTTGGGCGCAGAGTTTGACGGCGGTGTTGGCCTCGTCGATGATGCGTCCCATTGGGATAAAGCCGTGGATTTGTCTCGCAAAGCAGATGTACTGCGTGGGCACACCCGCGGCGGATAGTTTATCCGCGTAGTCTCGGCCTTCGTCGTGCAGGGGATCGTAGCCCGCAGTGATCACCATGGCGGGCGGCAGGCCACTGTGGTCTTTGGCCAGCATCGGTGAGCCACGCCAATCTTTACGCATCCATTGTTCAGGCATGTAGTGCCCAAAGAAGTAAGCCATTGTTTCGCGTGTCAGCAAGTAGCCTTCGCCATTTGTGCGCATCGATTCGCGCTCTTGGCTGGCGTCGGTAACGGGATACAGCAATAGCTGTAGCACTGGCTTAAACCCGTTGTCTTGTTTGAGTGTTAAGGCCACCACCGCAGCCAAGTGCCCGCCTGCACTATCCCCGCCAATCGCAATGCGCTTTGGGTCAATCTTTAAGGTTGCAGCGTGGCTGTGTATCCACTTGGTGGCGGCGACGCAATCATCGGAAGCGGCAGGCATCACGTGTTCTGGGGCCATGCGATAGTCAATCGACAGCACGGAGCAACCAGCCAGATTTGCTAATGATCGACACAGTGTGTCGTGCGTATCGAGATCGCCAATCACGTGACCACCACCGTGGTAGTACACCAGAGCGGGCAAGATCGCGTCGGCTTTGCTGCCGATTGGACGAATCACGCGGACCGGGATCGGACCCAGTGGCCCAGGGACTTGAATGTCTTTGCTTTCTGCGACTTCAGGTGGTTCGGGCTGGCTAAAGAAACGACGCTCTCGATAAAACTGCCGCGCCTCAACAGGCGGCGAGGCATGCATCGGAGGAATCCCTTTTTCTGCAACGAGATCAATCAGGGCTTTGGCTTGTGGATCGAGCATGGCAGCTTTCCTCTTGCGCAGTAACGGCGGCTTTAGCGGACTTCGATTTCGATGAAGGCGACTTCGTGTGCGCTAGCGTTGATGACGTTGTGATGTACGCCAGCGCCGCGCGTGTAGGATTGCCCGAGTTTGAGCGGAAACTCTTTGAGGCCCTCGGGTGTTTCCAAGTGCAATAGGCCGTTTGCAATCGGCACGACCACGTAGTCGTGTCCGTGGGTGTGCCAGCCAGTTTCGGCACCTGGCGCGAAGCGCCATTCGGTCACAATCACGCGTTCATTGTCGATTTGTTTAGTCGGAACTGCTTGTGGTCGTGTGCTCATGGCGTTTGCTCGCAGTGGAAAATGACAGCGTAATTACATGCCGGTGTAGACCGGGCCTTCGCCACCTTGGGGGGCGACCCAGACGATATTTTGTGTGGGGTCTTTGATGTCGCATGTTTTGCAATGGACGCAGTTCTGTGCGTTGATCTGGAGCTTGTCGGCACCTTGATCATCCTTGATGTATTCGTACACGCCTGCAGGGCAGTAGCGGGACTCTGGACCACCGTATTTTGCAAGGTTTACCGAGACTGGCACCGAGGCATCTTTTAGGGTCAGATGAATCGGCTGATTTTCTTCGTGGTTGGTATTAGAAATAAACACTGAGCTCAAGCGATCGAAAGTCAACACACCATCGGGCTTTGGGTACTCAATGCGTGGACACTGATCTGCTGGTTGCAGGCATTCGTGATCGCGTTTGGTGCGATGGATGGTCCAGGGTATATTGCCCTTCAGCAACCATTGCTCGATTCCAGTCATGACGGTACCGACGGCGCGACCCTTCTTAAACCACTGTTTAAAGTTGCGCGCTTTGTTCAGTTCAGTGTGTAGCCATGAAGACTCAAAGGCGGCTGGGTACGCGGGTAGCTCGTCGTGGCTGCGTTCTGCGACCAGTGCATCGAAAGCAGCTTGCGCGACCATCATTCCAGACTTGATCGCAGCGTGGCTGCCTTTGATGCGAGAGGCATTCAGGAAGCCGGCTTCGCAACCCACCAGCGCACCGCCCGGGAAAATCAGCTTAGGCAAGGAAAGCAGCCCCCCTGCGGTGATGGCTCGGGCTCCGTAGGCGAGACGCTTACCGCCTTCGAACGTACCGCGAATCGCTGGGTGTGTTTTGTAGCGCTGGAACTCTTCAAAGGGGGAGATCCAGGGGTTGGCGTAATCAAGGCCCACCACCATGCCCACGGCGACCTGGTTGTTGTTCAAGTGATACAAAAAGGAGCCACCGTAGGTGTCGGAATCCAGCGGCCAGCCTGCGGTATGTACAACAAGCCCTGGTTTGGATTTCGCCGGATCGATTTCCCAAAGTTCTTTAATGCCAATGCCGTAGGCCTGTGGGTCACGACCTTCGTCAAGCTTGAATTTGGCGATGAGTTCGCGACCGAGCTGTCCACGCGCACCTTCGGCAAACACGGTGTACTTCGCAAGCAACTCCATGCCTTGTTGGAACTGGTCGGTTGGCTGACCGTCGCGGCCAACACCCATGTTGCCCGTAGCGACACCGCGCACCGCGCCGTTGTCGTCGTACAAGACTTCGGCTGCGGCAAAGCCAGGGAAGATCTCTACGCCTAGCGCCTCGGCCTGCTCGCCTAACCACCGCGCTACGTTGCCAAGACTAACGATATAGTTGCCGTGATTCTGAAAGCACTCAGGGAGTAGCCACTCCGGTGTTTTGTGCGAGCCAGTGGGGGACAAAAACAAAAATTCGTCCTCAGTCACTGCTGTGTCGAGCGGAGCCCCTTTTTCTTTCCAGTCAGGAATCAGTTCAGTCAGCGCGATTGGATCCATGATCGCGCCAGACAAGATGTGCGCGCCAATTTCGCTACCTTTTTCCAGCACACACACCGAAACCTCATGGTCGCGCTCGGCAGCCAGTTGTTTGAGCTTGATGGCGGTCGCTAGACCGGCGGGCCCACCGCCGACCACAACAACGTCATATTCCATCGATTCACGTGCGGACATAAGAGTCTCCCTGCTTAGAAGGTATGATGTTCAATCGCTCGATTGTATTGCACGGCTGATGGACTTTTACTGTCTTGGTCTTGCAAAGAGCCGAAGCAACCCTTTTGCATTTCTTGCGGAGAATCCCGTGGCTGTTTCAGACGGACCGACCCTCGCTGTTGGCGATATCTTTGATATGGACGTGCCCATGCGTTGGGCAGATGCTGATCCCTTAAATCACCTCAACAACGCGAACTATTTCCGATATATGGAAGAGGGGCGAATCAGGATGTTCTATGAGGGGGGGATGGTTCAGTCGGCGCGGCTCAACCCCGTGGTGGTGCATTGTTCGTGTGACTTTAAAAAGCCCATTACTTATCCCGCCACGATCCGCGTGAGCCATCGGGTGGTGAATATTGGGCGGTCCAGTATGGAGCATGCGGTCGACTTGTCGGTCGTTCAGGGCGACGAGCTTGAGTTGTGCGCCCAAGGTAAGTCGGTCATGGTGCTGATGGACTTTGAGTCGGGTAAATCCCACCCCTGGCCGCCCGAGATCCTTCAGGCGTTGGCAAGGTCAATAAATCGTCGATAATCTCGTTTAAGCGATAACCAAGGAGCGGTTTGCATGAACAAGCTATATCCAAGCGCCAAAGAGGCGCTCACCGGGATTCTTAAAGATGGTCAAACCATCGCCGTAGGTGGTTTTGGCCTCTGCGGAATCCCCGAAGCCCTAATTGAAGCAGTGCGTGATCTGGGGACCAAAGATCTTACATGCATCAGTAACAATGCGGGCGTTGATGGCTTTGGTCTGGGGATGTTGTTGCAGACGCGTCAAGTAAGACGCATGGTGGCCTCCTATGTCGGAGAAAACAAAGAGTTTGAGCGTCAATACTTGGCGGGTGAACTCGAGCTTGAATTCACGCCTCAAGGTACCTTGGCCGAACGCTTGCGTGCGGGCGGTGCTGGAATCCCTGCTTTTTTTACAAAGACCGGTGTGGGCACCATTGTGGCTGACGGAAAAGAAATTCGCGAGTTTGATGGTGAGCAGTACATCATGGAGCGCGCCTTGGTGCCTGAGGTCTCGCTGGTTAAAGCGTATATCGCGGACCGCAGTGGCAATCTAATTTTTAGCAAAACAGCGCGCAACTTCAATCCCCCCGTTGCGATGGCTGGGAAGATTACGGTCGTCGAGGTTGAGAAAATCGTTGAAAACGGTACGCTTGAGCCGGAAAATATTCATCTGCCAGGCATCTACGTGCACCGCATTGTAATTAATGCGACACCCGAGAAACGCATCGAACAACGAACTGTTCGCGCAGCGAGCTAAGGAGAAAAATCATGGCATGGACTCGTGATGAGATGGCTGCGCGCGCAGCACGCGAACTCAAAGATGGCTTTTACGTAAACCTCGGCATCGGCTTACCGACGTTGGTTGCTAACCACGTACCTAAGGGCATCGAAGTATGGTTGCAATCCGAAAACGGCTTGCTCGGCATCGGCCAGTTTCCGCTTGAGAACGAAGTCGATCCAGACTTGATCAACGCGGGAAAGCAAACAGTCACAACGTTGCCCGGTTCGTCGATTTTTTCTTCAGCAGATTCGTTTGCAATGATCCGTGGCGGAAAAATCAACCTAGCCATTCTTGGCGCGATGCAAGTCTCTGAGCAAGGAGACCTCGCGAACTGGATGATTCCAGGCAAAATGGTCAAGGGTATGGGCGGCGCGATGGACTTGGTCGCGGGCGTGGGTCGAGTGATTGTGCTGATGGAGCACGTCGCGCACAAAAAGGACGGTACGGTTGATCTGAAATTACTACCCAAATGCACTTTGCCGCTGACGGGCGTTGGTGTGATTGATATGGTGATTACAGACCTCGGCGTCATGGAAGTGACACCTAACGGGTTGAAGTTGCTTGAGCTTGCACCGGGGGTCACGGTCGACGAGATTAAATCTAAGACGGCCGCCAAGTTAGATGTGTCTGCAGTTTGATTTATCCCCAAGACTCGGTGGCGTATCGTGGATGTAACTTGAGGTTTCGCTACAATCCACGCCACGATTCGCACACCTAGGACTTAGATATGGACCTCTTCACCAGTTTGCTAAATTTGCTGCTGCACATTGATAAGACAATGCTGCAGTTCATTGAAAACTATGGTGTTTGGATTTATGTCCTTTTGGTCGCAATTATCTTTGCCGAAACTGGTTTGGTGTTTATGCCATTTTTGCCAGGCGACTCTTTATTGTTTGTCGCCGGTGCGATTTGCGCGATGGGAAAGATGGATATCTATTTGTTGATTGCGCTGTTGACAACTGCGGCAATCGTCGGCGACGCAGTGAATTATGCGGTAGGTCGTTGGTTTGGAGCCACCCTGATTGAGCGGACTAATTTAGTCAATCCAAAGCACCTGGCCTACACGCAAGGTTTCTATGATCGCTATGGCGGTCAAACAGTGATCATTGCCCGCTTTATTCCCTTTGCCCGCACGCTGGCCCCTTTCGTTGCAGGCTTCGCTAAGTACGATCCAAAAAAGTTTGTGTTTTTTAACGTGACGGGCGCCCTTATCTGGGTCGTCTCACTGACCGTCGCCGGCTATTGGTTTGGGAATCTTCCCTTTGTCCGAGACAATCTGACCTTGGTCATCCTGTTCATTATCTTTCTCTCAATTTTGCCGGGCATTATCGCTTTCTTACGTGCGAAATTTTCTAAGTAGGAAAACATGAATGACAACACTGTTGGACCCCTTGCCGCGCTAAGAGCTGCTATGCGGGTGGCCGGTGTGCAGGCTTGCCTGATACCCTCTGCGGACCCGCATCTGTCAGAATACTTGCCGGATTATTGGCAACTTAGGCCTTGGCTCACAGGGTTCACAGGCTCGGTCGGAACGGTAGTTGTCACAGATACATTTGCTGGGCTTTGGGTTGACAGTCGTTATTGGGTGCAGGCTGAGGCCGAGCTTGCCGGTTCAGCTGTCACACTCATGAAAATCGGCGTAGCAACGGATCCAGCGCACACGCAGTGGCTCGCCGAACAACTTCCTGTCGGCGCTGTTGTGGCCGTCGATGGTCGGGCGCTTGGCCTCATGGCACGCGAAGCACTCTTGACTGCCTTCGCGTCGCGTCAGATCAGACTTGTGATTGATCAAGATTTGCCTGGTCAGTGTTGGACTGCAAGGCCTGCCTTACCAAGCACGCCGATTCGTGATTTGCCTGTTGAAATCGCAGGCCAGTCTCGACGTGAAAAGCTTTCGCGTGTCCGTGCTGTCATGCAAGAAAAAGGTGCGCAATGGCATGTGCTGTCAACACTCGACGATATCGCTTGGCTTTTGAATCTGCGAGGCAGCGATGTTTCGTTTAATCCGGTTTTCCTTGCACATGTTCTTGTCGGGTTGGAGGGTGTGACCCTCTATGTATTGCCTGGAAAGGTGGATAGCACCTTAGCGCGTACCCTAGCTGCCGATGATGTTGAAGTTCGTCCCTATGATTCGGCCGGCAGTGAGCTGTCAAAGCTTGCACTTACAGATACGGTTCTATTTGATCCAGCGCGTACAACGTGCGCGCTGATTGATCAAATCGTTGCCAACACGGTGCGTGCGATCAATCCAAGCACGTTCTTTAAGTCGCAAAAGACTGAGCACGAGCTGAGCCACGTGCGCCGCGTGATGGAGCAAGATGGTGCCGCACTATGTGCTTTTTTTGCGTGGCTCGAGCATGCAATTGATCGAGCTGAAGGCGCCGAGCTCAACGAACTAATGATAGATGAGCGCTTGACCGACTTGAGAGCGCAACAATCAGGCTTTGTGTCGCGCAGTTTTGGCACGATTGCCGCGTTTAATGCCAACGGTGCAATGCCGCACTACCGTGCGACCACTCAATCCTATGCGCTCATCCAAGGCAATGGGCTGTTGCTCATTGACTCTGGGGGGCAGTACCTTGGTGGTACAACAGATATCACTCGGGTCGTACCGGTCGGTCAGGTAAGTCCAGAGCAAAAGGCTGATTACACCGCTGTGCTCAAGGCGATGATCGCCTTGTCGCGGCTGCGCTTTCCAAGGGGCATCGCTTCTCCGATGCTCGATGCCGTGGCACGGGCGCCGCTTTGGGAAAGATTGGTTGAATACGGCCACGGTACGGGACACGGCGTGGGCTATTACTTAAATGTCCACGAAGGTCCTCAGGTGATTTCTTACCGCGCCGCGCCTGCCCCGCACACGGCGATGCAACCCGGCATGATCACATCTAATGAGCCGGGTCTCTACCGCCCGGGCCGTTGGGGGATTCGTATCGAAAACCTGGTCTGTAATCAAGCGGCCGGATCGTCTGAGTTTGGAGAGTTTTTGCAGTTCGAGACGTTGACCCTTTGCCCGATCGACACGCGATGTATTGATTTGGCTGAAATGCGGACAGATGAGGTGGCCTGGTTGGACGCCTACCATGCGGAAGTTCAACGCCGGCTTGCACCCAAAGTCTCTGGTGCTGCCCTCAATTGGTTGCTGCAGCGCACACAGCCTTTAGGGCGGGTATAATTCAAATTTCCTGCATGCGCCCCATTAAACAGGGCGTTGATCACATGACCAAATTCGTATTTGTCACAGGTGGTGTGGTGTCCTCGTTAGGCAAGGGCATTGCCGCCGCGTCTTTGGCCGCCATCCTCGAATCGCGTGGCCTGCAGGTAACCCTGCTCAAACTTGATCCCTACATTAACGTCGATCCGGGCACCATGAGCCCGTTTCAGCACGGCGAGGTGTTTGTCACCGAAGACGGTGCCGAAACTGATCTAGACCTTGGCCACTACGAGCGATTCATTTCGTCCAAGATGCGCAAGGTCAATAACTTTACAACGGGCCAAATTTACGAATCCGTTTTGCGTAAAGAGCGACGCGGTGATTACTTAGGCAAGACCGTGCAGGTCATCCCCCACATCACCAATGAAATCCAAGATTTCATTACACGAGGTGCCGAGCAGTCATGGGACGGTGCAACGGATGTCGCAATCGTTGAAATCGGTGGAACGGTGGGCGATATTGAGTCCTTGCCTTTCCTGGAGGCCGCACGCCAAATGAGCTTGCGACTTGGTCGGAACAATGCCGCCTTTATCCACTTGACGCTGGTGCCCTTTATTGCGTCGGCCGGCGAGCTGAAAACCAAGCCTACGCAGCACTCTGTGCAAAAACTGCGTGAAATCGGCATCATTCCTAATGCATTGCTGTGCCGCGCAGACCGCCCGATCCCAGATGAGGAACGGGCCAAGATTTCTTTGTTCTCGAACGTGCCGCTCGACGCGGTGATTTCAGTTTGGGATTCAGATTCCATTTATAAAATTCCCTCCATGCTACACAAGCAGGGGCTCGACAACCTTGTTTGCGAGGCGCTTAATTTAAATCCCCCGGCCGCCGATCTCTCAATGTGGGATAAGTTGGTCTATTCGCTTGAGCATCCTGAGCGTGAAGTGCGCATTGCAATGGTGGGAAAGTACGTTGACCTGACCGAATCCTACAAGTCTTTGACTGAGGCGTTGATCCACGCCGGCATTCACACCAAGTCGCGCGTCAATGTTGAGTACATCGATTCAGAAAATATCGAACAGCATGGTGTGAGCGTGCTCAAGCCGTTTGATGCCATTCTGGTGCCAGGTGGGTTCGGCAAGCGTGGTACCGAAGGTAAGATTGCTGCCATTCGTTATGCGCGTGAGTACAACGTGCCCTATCTTGGTATTTGTCTAGGCATGCAGTTGGCCGTGATTGAGTTTGCCCGCCATGTTGCTGGTTTGACAGACGCCAACAGCACCGAGTTCGATGCCGTTTCGCCTCATCCAGTGGTTGCACTGATTACGGAATGGCTCGACCGGGAAGGGCGCATTGAAAAGCGTGACGAGCAATCCGATTTGGGTGGCACGATGCGTAAGGGCTCGCAAAAATGTCCGGTTAAGGCCGGCACGTTAGCCAGTAAGATCTATGGCCCCCAAGTCAACGAGCGCCACCGCCACCGTTACGAGGTCAACAATGTCTATGTGCCGCGCTTAGAAGAAGCCGGTCTAGTCATTAGTGCTCGCACGCCAACTGAAAATCTGCCGGAAATGATGGAGCTGCCAAACCATCCCTGGTTTGTGGGTGTGCAGTTTCACCCAGAGTTCACCTCGACACCGCGCGATGGTCACCCGCTGTTCACGAGCTACATTCAGGCGGCCTTGACGCATCAGACACAACGCAAAGGGTCCTGATGAAGCTGTGCGGATTTGAAATCGGCCTAGAGAAGCCTTTTTTTCTGATCGCAGGTCCCTGTGTGATCGAGTCTCGCCAAATGGCGTTCGATACGGCAGGGCAGTTGTTGGAAATCACAGCCGCTTTAGGTATCCCGTTTATTTATAAAAGTTCGTTTGACAAAGCCAACCGTAGTTCGGGCACGTCGTATCGTGGTCCAGGTATGGACGAAGGTTTGCAGATTCTGGCCGATGTCCGCGCAAGCTTGAAGGTTCCGGTCCTTACAGATGTGCACGATAAAGACCAAGTGAAAGCGGTCGCCGCCGCTGTTGATGTCTTGCAGACGCCAGCTTTCTTGTGCAGACAAACTGATTTCATCGAGGCCTGTGCTGCGAGTGGCAAGCCAGTCAATATCAAAAAGGGACAATTCCTTGCGCCACATGACATGGTGCAAGTCGTTAACAAGGCGCGACACGCCGCACGCGCGGCTGGAGTCCCTGAGGACATCATGGTGTGCGAACGTGGAGTTTCGTTCGGATACAACAATTTGGTTTCGGATATGCGTTCATTGGCCATCATGCGCGAGACACAGTGCCCTGTTGTGTTTGATGCCACGCATTCGGTTCAGTTGCCAGGTGGGCAAGGTACTTCGTCCGGTGGACAGCGAGAGTTTGTACCCGTCTTAGCCCGAGCCGCGGTAGCTGCTGGTGTGAGCGGTCTGTTTATGGAAACACACCCTGATCCTGCGAAAGCCCTGTCCGACGGTCCTAATGCGGTGCCTCTCGGGCAAATGAAAGCGCTGCTAGAAACACTACTTGATATCGACCGCGTTGTGAAGCGCAATGGATTTCTGGAGACTCAGTTCGCTTAAATCTGGTCGTCAATATTAATTTACAAAACTATTGAATATTTTTATCTTTCGGGAACTAGAGAAATGAGTGCAATCGTAGACATCATCGGTCGTGAAATTCTTGATTCGCGCGGCAACCCCACTGTTGAGTGCGATGTGCTGCTTGAGTCGGGTGCGATGGGCCGTGCGGCCGTGCCATCCGGCGCGTCGACGGGTAGTCGTGAGGCGATCGAATTGCGTGATGGTGATAAGTCGCGCTACCTCGGCAAGGGCGTCTTGCGCGCGGTTGAAAATCTCAATACAGAAGTGTCTGAGGCGCTGATGGGCTTGGATGCCCAGGAGCAAACTTTTCTTGACCGCACCTTGATTGAGTTGGACGGTACCGAAGGTAAATCCCGCTTGGGTGCTAACTCTATTTTGGCGGCCAGCATGGCTGTTGCCCGCGCAGCTGCGGATGAATCAGGTTTGTCTTTGTATCGGTATTTTGGTGGTAGTGGCCCGATGAGTATGCCTGTGCCAATGATGAACGTCATCAACGGTGGAGCGCACGCCAACAACACGCTCGATATGCAAGAGCTGATGATTTTGCCAATTGGCGCAACAAGTTTCCGTGAAGCACTGCGCATGGGCGCTGAAACATTCCATGCACTCAAGAAGATTATTAACGATCAAGGCATGTCTACCGCCGTTGGTGACGAGGGTGGCTTTGCGCCAAACGTTCCTAATCACGAAGCCGCGATTCAACTGATTTTGCGTGCGATTGAAAACGCTGGATACGAGCCAGGTACGCAAATTGCCTTGGGTCTGGATTGCGCTGCGTCTGAGTTCTATAAAGACGGTAAGTACACGCTGCACGGCGAAGGTGGGATTTCTTTGTCATCTAAGGATCTCACCAGCTTGTTGGCCACTTGGTGCGACAAGTATCCAATTATCTCGATCGAAGACGGCATGGCCGAAAACGACTGGGAAGGTTGGAAATATCTGACGGAGCAGCTTGGTCGTAAGGTGCAGCTAGTTGGTGATGACTTGTTCGTGACCAACACCAAGATTTTGAAGCAAGGGATCGATCAGAAGATTGCGAACTCGATCCTCATCAAGATCAACCAAATCGGCACCTTGACGGAAACGTTTGCAGCGATTGAAATGGCTAAGCGCGCAGGCTATACCGCTGTGGTGTCGCATCGCTCTGGGGAAACCGAGGACTCAACTATTGCTGATATCGCGGTCGCGACCAATGCGATGCAGATCAAAACAGGCTCGCTCTCGCGTTCAGACCGCATGGCTAAGTACAATCAATTACTGCGTATCGAGGAAGAGCTGGCAGAGGTTGCAACCTATCCTGGGCGTGACGCTTTCTACAACTTGCGGTAACCGGGTTGCCGCAGCTGTTGGCTGTGGCAAGACACTGAGGTGCTATGCGTCTTTTGTTTGTCGGATTGTTATTGCTTGCTGGCCTGATCCAATATCCCTTGTGGATGGGTCGGGGTGGCTGGTTTGATGTCTGGGATCTGCAGATGAAAGTCTCTGACCAGCGTACCGTCAATGACGGGCTGGCTAGTCGTAATAAAGCTTTAGCTGCCGAAATTGAAGACTTGCGTACTGGCACCGAGGCCGCAGAAGAGCGTGCACGTTCTGAATTAAGCATGCTCAAGCAGGGTGAGGTGTTTGTGCAGGTGTTGCCCGCTGGCGTTAAGGCACCAGACGTCAAAGCGGCTCCACCTCGACCAGGTGCGAAGCCCGCGCAAACGCCGGCGGCTACGACCACGGCCCCAACTCCACGACCCACCGCAACGCAACGCTAGCTCCTGCTTTTAGTCTGGAAGCTCGCTTTGCATGAGAACCTTGTATTCCACCACGACGGGAATAAAACCCGCGGCGCGCGCCTGTGCCAGTTTTGCGCAAGCAGGTCTTGTGGGTTTAGTGTCTCGGCGATGCATTGCCTTGATTGCAGCAGCCACCCATGGTTGTTTGGGTGCATATATATAAATGAGCCTTAGGTGTAAGACCGTGTCAGGGGCGTGCTCCCGACGGGGATGGGTCCTGACGCCTTGGGTACTTGCTTTGCCGGTGCGCGTTGGGGAGACGATCTCGGCACAAAAGGGCTCCAAGCCAGAGCGTCGGGTCAGTTGTGCATGGTTTGTTTGGCTCCGTCTGCTCGCGTAAGTCAGGCGCACGCCACGGGCCAGGACGGGATGCCAATGCGTTGGATTTGCCCGAGTGACGGCAGCAATGCGTGCTGCTTCCTGGAGCGCTAGGCTTAAGAGATATCGGATTTGATGGACCTGTGCAACCTCGAGGCAGAGGCCCGCGATAAACAGCACGACTAATAGCCCTAAAGTCGTTTCGATGAGTGCAGTACCTTTCTGGCTGAGTCTGGTCCGGCTTTTGTTCGTGGGCATCTGCAGAAGTATTTACCTTTGTTAGGAAAAGGTCGATACGCAGAAGTTCGCTCCTCGAGGCTCGGGTAAAATAATGCAACTTTTCAAGGACTAGTAATGACTTCGCCCAAAGACGCTTTCCCCTACATTCCTGGCATTCGTTTGTTGCATTCGCCTGGTCCCTCGAATGTCCCGAAAGCCGTGTTGGATGCGATGACAAACCAGCCGATCGATATGGGTGATCCGCGTGTCGACGCCTGCATTGATGCATGTGAAGAGGGATTGAGGGCGTTGCTTAACGCGCCCTCTGCTGAGGTTTTTATGTATGCAGCAAATGGGCACGGTGTCTGGGAGGCCATGATCGTCAATTTGTTAGCGCCTGGACAAAAAGTTCTGATCCCTGGCACGGGCCACTTTTCTGATTCCTGGGCTCTGATGGCCGAAGCAATGGGAGCCGTCGTTTTGCGCACGCCCTATCAAGAGGGCTATCCGATCGATTTGGCTGCTGTTCAAGAGGCGCTGCGCGCCGACACCAAGAACGAAATCGTCGCTGTGTTTGCCGTACACACCGATACGGCAAGCAGTACGACAAGTGATGTGTTGGCTCTACGCAAGGCGATGGATGCAACCAAACATCCCGCTCTCTATGTTGTGGATGTTGTGGCTTCTCTGGGCGCTATTCCCTTTGAAATGGAAAAGTGGGGTATCAATGCGGTGATCGGCGCATCGCAAAAAGGGTTGATGGTTCCACCTGGAGTCGGCTTCTGCGCAGCGGATGCGCGTGCGATGGAAGTATGTGCAGCAAATCCTGCACCACGGTTTTACTGGGATTGGTTGCGCCGTCGTAAAGGTCCCTCGTATAGCCGTTTTTGTGGCACAGCACCACAGAACTTATTGTTCGGCATGCAGGCATCGTTCGGGTTGATTCAACGGGAAGGTGTGGCGAATGTCCATGCGCGTCACGCGCGCTTGGCGGGCGCTGTGCACGCGGCAGTGCAGTCCTGGTCTGAGGCAGGTAATCTGCAGTTTCTATGTCGTGTTCCAGAAGCACGCTCCGTGTCGGTCACTGCGGTGCTCGTGAAGCCCGGAATTGATCCTGAACTTATTCGTAAAACAGCACGCGATAAGTTCCAAATACTTATTGCAGGAGGGCTTGGGCCCTTTGCTGGACGGGTATTCCGTATCGGCCATCTTGGTGACTTGAATGCTGCAATGATTCTTGGTTGCCTGTCCGGTGTTGAAGCTGCAATGCAATCCCTAGGCATTGAGGTGGGCGAACGCGGTGTGCGCAGTGCAGTCGAGTACCTGGCACGTACTACGGACAAATAGACGTGTTTTTCAAGAGGCTGCTGGCGCTTGTCTCGTTGAGTTTGATTGCTTTTTGCGCGCAGGCGTCTGATCTTATCCGCGAACGTGGGATTTATATCGACGCAACAGACACGCTAGGTATAGAAGAGGTTGTTGGAAAAGAGTTTGGCAGATTCAATGGTCTGCTTCAGCGTGGCTTGACGCCCAAGATCCGTTGGATTCGCTTGAGTATTGACAAAAGCGCGACGGCTGACACGTCTGCCGTGTTAGTGCTTGGCCCCCACTATATTGCCGAGATCGCCTTGTATGAGCGACACCAAGGAGGCTGGGTCCAGCGCTTTGTCGGCGATCGCTATCCTAGTCAACAGGTTGGTTGTCCGTTTGGGCAGTACTGTTTTTCCATTGAGTTAGATCAGCTAGAGGGCAACGAGCTCTACTTGCGTGTCGCCACAACGAATGGCTACTACGTAACAACCAAGCTTTTTGATCGAACCGCGCTTAATCAAGAGAACACAGATCTGGCGCTGAGTGCCGGCTTAGAGTGCGGCGTATTGCTCGCACTGATCGTTTTGTCTGTGTTGTTGTTCTTTAGTGGCGGTGGAATGCTGGCCGCAGTTTTTTTAGCCACGCAGACGGTGGCGCTGTTACTGACCATGTCTGTCTTGGGCGTCTACACGCAATTTCTTACGTCCGAGACCGCATGGGTTGATAATTTTGTCTTCAATGTGCTGTATGTTGTTCGTCTGTTCTTTTCGCTTTTGTTGTCACTGGCATTCTTTAAAAATTTAGTGGCGCCTGCGTGGTATCTGAATCTCGCGCAAATCATCGTTGTTGTCTTTATCGTGCAGTTTTGTTGGTTGCTTTTCGCGCCGGTTTCACTCACCGCTTTGGCGTTTAACTTCACTTTTGTTATCTTTTGGCCCATGGTTTGGCTCATTGCCCTTTGCCAGGCAAGGATCCGCCCAACCATGCATCGTGGTTTGATGCTTCTTTTGGCAACTGTAATGATTTTCATGCTTTGGGCGGATATGGTGCCTGCACTTGGTCTAACCCAAGTTGATCGCATGCTTGTGCCGGGGAATTTTGGCGGACTTGTCGTTTCCATTTTTATGTCGTTTCTAGTGGCGAATGAAGTACGTATTCGACGCTTGAATAATCAGAATGTTGCGACTGAGCTCGCACGAAGGCAAGCGCGTAATGCGCTCGAACATCAGCAGGTTAAAGAGCGCAGCATGATGATTGATATGCTTACGCATGAACTCAAAAATCCACTTGCGGCAATTCGGATGGCGGCTGGCTCATTAAAAGTTAGCCTTTTGCAGTTGCCTCCTGCAGAGACGTCTGAAGCCAATGAGCGAATTAGCAGCATGATTCAGGCAATTCACGGCATGAACACAGTGATCGAGCGCTGTGTTCAAGTTGACTCCCTGGATCAGAAAAAAATAGCGTTTAGGCCTGAGGAGCTAGACCTTGAAGATGTTCTGCAAGATGCGCTGCGTGAAACGACGGACCCCTCTCGAATCACGCTGCATGTCGCTTCGCCAGGTCTGGTCTTTAATACCGATCCTAGTCTTTTATCAGTCGTAGTCGCTAATTTGTTAGATAATGCACTGAAGTATTCTCTACCGAAGTCCCCGATCACAATGACGGCAACTTTAGATGATGCGGGAGTTTTTACCCTTGTTGTAGAGAACATAATTGGTCCATCTGGAACTCCCGACCCTGCAAGCGTTTTTTCTAGATACTATCGAGGGGAGCATACGCACGCATCCTCCGGAACTGGCCTCGGTTTATACCTAGTGAAATCTATCTGTGATATTTTGGGGGGCGAAGTGACCTGCCGACATACAGTTGAAAAAATATATTTTTTAGTAACACTTAAATCATGATTGGCGAAAATACTAGTGCTCTGGCGGTGCAAAGCTTACGCATCGCGCTGGTTGAAGATGATCCCCTGCTGCGCAAGGAGATCCACTACCATTTAAAACAACAAGGCTTTATTGTCTACGCGCTCGATAGCGGCTTGTCGCTTGATCAGTTGTTGTTGACAGAGCCCATTGATGCACTCGTTCTTGACTTGAATTTACCAGGTGAAGATGGCTTGTCTATCGCCCGGCGGATGCGTATTGGTATCCCATCAGTTGTCATTATCATGCTAACTGCTCGCACCGCAATACCAGAGCGTTTAAAAGGTTACGAGGCCGGCGCTGATATCTACTTGAGCAAGCCGATTGCTCCAGAGGAATTGACGGCAGCGTTGCTGAGCCAGTATCGCCGTGCGCAGCAAAATAGCGTCCCCTCGCCGTCCCTCATGCTGTCGCTCCAACACCTCTCCTTAACCTCCACAACCACTCAGCAAAAGGTATATCTCACCAATAGCGAGAAGGTGTTTTTGATTGCCTTGGCGCAAGCGACACATCACTTACTTGAAAGTGAGGTGATCTGCGAAATCCTCTGCCAGCGTGCCGGCGTGACCAACATCGGGCGCCGCTCACTAGAAAGTCTCGTGAGTCGTTTGCGAAAAAAAATTGCGACAGTGATACCACCCGATGCGGAGTCTCCGATCAAAGCGGTGTGGGGTGTCGGTTACCAGTTGTGCGTTCCAGTGGATCTGCAGGCCTAGCCTTCTTGTACACGCAGAAAATAGCGTTAGTGGACTGCAGAGAATAGTGTGGTCGCTTGCGCCGAATCGAAAGTGTAGGGTTGCCCACAGAATTCACACGCGATATCGATAGTATCGCGTTCCTCAAACATGTCCTGCACCTCTGCTTTTCCGAGCATACGCAGCATATCGGCCACTCTTTGGTGAGAGCAAGAGCAGCGCCAGGTAATACCGCGTGGCTCAAAGGAGTGAAGTACCTCCTCCCAAAATAAGCGATGCAAAATCGTATCGCGATCGACACTTAACATTTCCGCTTGGGTAAGCGTTTGTGCGAGATGTTGTGCTCGCTCCCAGGACTCTTGTGCAGTCGAGAGCGCGACTTGTTGGTTCCCCCCTTGCACCGGAAGGCGTTGTAGCAGTAATCCAGTGCAGTACTGCGAATCGGCAGCAAGCCATATGCGTGTCTCGAGCTGTTCTGACCGCAACATGTATTGTTCAAGCGCTTCTGCAATCGTGTCGCCCTCTAGAGGAACGATGCCTTGATAAACCTGGCGCCCAGGCGTGTGTTTGGGTGGATCCAAGACAACGATAAATTTTGCGGTACCACCTGGATTTACTAAGGACTGTAGGGTGGGGATGGTGGGCAGAGCGCGTTCGCGCATTTTGATAGTCGCTCTGACACTTAGGTCGGCTCGACATTCGACCACCATCAAGGCAATGGCACCGTCACCTTGCAGTTGCAAGAGTAAAGACCCATCAAATTTCAAAGTTGCCGACAGTAACGTTGCGGCAGCGACCAACTCGCCAAGCTGGGCAGCGACGCATGGAGGGTAGGTGTGGTGTGCCTGTGCGGCGATCCACGTTTGCGTCAGCTGCACCGACTCAATGCGGACACTGCGGTCTTCAAATAAAAACTTTTTCAGAGTGTCAGACATGCAAGCCAGAAGAATGTGTTAGTCCAAGCGCTTGAGCTGTTGGCGGAACATCTGACCGCGGCGCGCATAGTTTTCAATATTATTGCGAATTGTCGCAATTTCTTCTTCTGATAACGTGCGCGTGATTTTTCCGACGCCGATCACTAAGCTGCCATCTGGGATCTCACGGCCCTCGGGAACAATGGCGCCCGCACCAATCAAACAGTTGCGACCGATCTTGGCGTGATTCAGCACAATGGCTTGCATGCCAATCAATGATCCAGAACCAATCTGACAGCCATGTAACATTGCCTGATGGCCGATAGTGACATGGTGGTCAATGATAAGAGGGACCCCAACGTCAGAGTGCAAGACACTACCTTCTTGCACATTGCTGTGATGACCAATGTCAATTACCGTGTTGTCACCGCGGATGCTGACGTTTGACCAAATGCTCGCATGTTCACGAACAATGACATCTCCGATGATGTCCGCAGACTCAAAAATGAAGGCGGTTGGATCAATGCGTGGAGCGAGGTCGCCGAGTTGGTAAATCGCCATGATGAATAAACCCTGTAAAGCCAGTAGAAGAGTCGCAGTTTACCCGACTGCTTTAGGCTTGCTTGCGAGACGGCTACGGCGTCCGGCAAACCAAAAGTACCCGTCGGAGTCTTGTTGAACCAGATCTCCGGTGCGCCACCATCCTGTTGTGATGAACTCAAGACTTGCTGGTTCATTACGCCAATAGAGCAGTGGGGTCACTGGGTCTGGGTGATCAAAGGGATCATGACGGAAGATCGCTAACTCGCCTACTTCGCCTGGTGTTGCGGGTGTGCCATCTTCCCGCAGAACAACCACTCGGTGCCCGGGATAACAGCGTCCGAGGCTACCGACTCGTTTGGGCCACTTTTGATTACTATCGCCCACAACACAGGCTAGCTCTGTTTGACTAAAGATCTCGTTGGGGATAGTGCCAAGTACGTGTTCGCACCAGGCAACCACTGGCGCGCTCAGAGTCTCCTCGCAACTTGCAAGGTGCTTGAGTGTGGCGAGCTGTGTCACACTTGCCCTAGGTAGGTGCGCTGTCCATTGTTTCAAAATGCTAGCCGGGAGTAGTGCGTGACTGACGCGATAGCGTTCGATCAGAGCGGGTACTTGATCCAGACCCAAGGGCTCACAGACCCCGATAAGGGGTACACCGAAATACAGAGCTGGCAGTACTCCACAAAACAAGCCACTCGCGCGAGACCAGTCTATTGGTGTCCAGAACGCATCAGCGTTGGCGGGAAACCAGTTTTGTGATGCAACAAAACCAGATAGGTTTCCCATCAGAGTTGAGTGGGGCAATAGAACGCCACGTGCAGGACCTGTTGCTCCTGCCGTGTACAGCAAGAGTGCGGGGTCGTTTGCTGCTGTTTGCACCGGCTTGAATGTATCAGACTGTCTAATCAACAAGCTGCGCCAAGGTAATACGCGTTCATCGGGGACATCAATCCCAACTAATTGGGTCAGCTTGTGACAGCGCTGCAAAATCGGCAGTAGGTTATTTGCGCCCTGGGTATCGATCAGCGCCACGCGTGCTTCCGCATCGCGCAAGCGATATTCCATTGCCTTAGGAGCAAGCTGGGTAGAAATCGGTAAGACTACCGCGCCGATGCTATAGATCGCGATGTGCGCGATGACTGCCTCGGCCCGTTGCGACATGATGACGGCAACACGGTCGCCACGTTTGACGCCCATTTTCAACAGGCCATTTGAGAGTTGGTTGGCTGTTGCACCCAAACGCTCGTAGGTCCAGACGGCGCGTTCGCCACAGGCGTTTTCTGTCAGCAGGGCGATGCGTCGCGCATCGGCTGAGCTACTTGTCCAGCGATGACAGCACTCCTGACCAATATTGAAATTGGCAGGTACTTGCCAGCGAAATGATTCGCACAATGAAGCGTGTTGATCCAACATCCTGAGTGTTCGGTCTGTTTCAGACCGTAAGCATGGCGCAGCCTGCTGAATGGCGCAACAAAGACCTGCTCGGCAGAGTCAAAACTAAGGGTTTTTACTTATTTGAACACTGACTAAACGGGTGCCTGAAAGCTTGTCGTGTAAAAACTGGCAATCCTGGGTAAGCCAGGTAGGTAGGAACACTAAAAAAGGCGTCACTACGATAAACATAAGAAAGGCAGGCCAGCCTGATAGGGTTGCTACAACCCAGATAAGCGCTGTGCCAGCCAGTGGGATTGGCCACATCAATGCATAACGGGTGAGCATTTGGCGCCACGTCAATGCGCCACCGTTTGTGCTTTGAAGCCGAATGTGCCAGGCTTTCATGGGCAGCGTTTGCCCGTTGCGACGCCAGCAGATCAAAAAGTACACACCAATGGCGAAAAAAAGCCATACTTGGCGCGTTCCACGTAAAACTAGAGCGTGTCGACTTTGGGTGAGGGTGTCAAAGAGATAGCCGGCTAGAAACGTCACGGCAAAAAGCAAGACGCCCTCGTACATCATGGAGGCAAAGCGCCTGCATCTGGAGGGCGTCGATCCGCTGGCTTGCGCCTGCTGAGAGTCTAGTGTTGGTTTGGGGCTCGCATTCATGACGGGCATTATCCCGCACTTTCGCGTACCCCAAACCTCTTTAGACCATGTCGCGCATGTTGGTTTGCGCGCGAGCCCGTGCGATGAAAGTCGCGGTGCTGCTAACGAGTTTGCCAATGCTGCGCAACGGGCGAAAACGGAATTGCTGGTCAATGGCTTTGGCCAACAGGTCGCGTTCGAGCGTATCGGTCAAGCGTACGGTATTGGTGGTTTGCATGATGATTTCCTGTCTGGATTAGGGATAACCCTATTATCAGGGAAAACCCGAATCTATGCAACCGAAATCAAGGGATAACCCTACACCCCGCCCAAATGTTGCGTTGCGACAACATTTTTCTGAGAAATTGAGGTGGCCTCAGGCGTTCGAACCCCAGGTTTAGTCGCGGTAGCTTGCTGCGACAAGTTCGAAGTTAAAGAGCCTGCAATCAAGCGCTCCGTTAAAGACAGGAGTGCGTCGGTTGGCCTTAAGACGTAGATGCTTGGGGAGGTCGAGGTCAGAGGTAATAATGTTGACCTGCCAGCCCGCGAACTCCCGCTTGAGGTTTGTCGCCCATTCTCGCCAGAACTCTAGATCTTCTTCATCTAGACGCTCACCGTAGGGGGGATTGGTGACTATCCAACCCGTCGGGGCGGGTGCGGTAGCGTCTCGTGCGTCACCCAGTTCAAAGCGGATAGTGTCTTCTGTCAGGTACGCGCGCTCGGCATTACGCTGCGCCGCTTCAATGGCGAGCGGATCAGCGTCAATCCCAATTAACGGCGTCTCGAGCTCAGGGAGAATTCGGCTACGTGCTTCGTCTTTGACGTCCTCCCACCGACTTGCATCGTGATCGCGTAAGCGTTCGAACCCGAAAGGACGTGTTATGCCCGGAGGAACGCCTAAGGCGATCCATGCCGCTTCGATCAGTATCGTGCCGCTGCCACAGAAGGGGTCAAGCAAGGCAGCCTCTGGGTCCCAGCCTGCCAGGGCTAAGATACCTGCTGCGAGGTTCTCGCGCAGCGGTGCGTCGCCTTTGTCTAGACGCCACCCGCGTTTAAACAATGATTCACCCGATGTATCTAGGTAGAGCGTCGCGGTGTCGTGTGACAAAAATAGATGCACGCGTGCATCAGGGCGAACGGTATCAATCGAGGGGCGTTCTCCCTCTAGCTCTCGTAAGCGATCGCATATGCCGTCCTTTGCACGCAGGTTGCAGTACTGCAAGCTTTGCATCGGACTCTTGACTGCCGAGGTGTCGACCCGCAACGTATGTTCTGCACCGAACCAGCGTTCCCAGGTAACGCTGCGGGCGAGTTCAAGAATATCGTCCTCCCTTTGCACAGGTGCTTGTCCTAGGCGCACAAGAATGCGAGTCGCGAGACGGGAGTACAGGTTGGCTCGCTGAATGCCTGACCAGTCCGCCATAAAGTGACAGCCTGCTCGTGTGGCGCTAACACCGTCATAGCCTAGCGCGTTGAGCTCCGCAGCAAGGGCCTCTTCAAGCCCCATAGGGCAGGGCGCAAAGACATGAAAATATTCAATATCATTTCCGTGTGGCACAAATAAGGTGGTCTGTGGCACAAATATTTTTTCTTCCGTATGACGAGTGTCTCTCACTTGCGGCAACGCTTTGGGACCACTGCTTCGAGGAGAGCGCGTCTTTGGTGGTGCTGCCGTATAGGTTGACGTAAATTGTTCGTCTTTCGAGGCGACGACCTCCGTTGGGGTCTCGACCGCTCGTTTAACTTTGTCTTTTGCGAGTT
The DNA here is from genome assembly GCF_019923725.1 of Zwartia hollandica. Lineage (GTDB taxonomy): Bacteria > Pseudomonadota > Gammaproteobacteria > Burkholderiales > Burkholderiaceae_B > Zwartia > Zwartia hollandica. Next base: position 278,651 of record NZ_JAHXRI010000010.1, on the reverse strand, counting down.
TAAGTTGTGCGACCTGACGTCCGCGTGCACCAGCGCGCAAACGAGGTTTATCATCACGCGCACTTGGCGAAGCAACGGTACGTTTTTTTATGCTCAGCGTGGCACGCTTTGAGTCCTGCTCAGACATAGTGATTCTTTAAAAAGGCTTGACCACGACAAACGCTGTCGCGGCAGTCAGGATCAATACAGGAGCTTCATTGAACCAGCGATAAAAAACATGTGAGTGCGTGTTGCGACCCGCTTCAAAATTACGCAGCAATACTCCGCAACCATGGTGGTAACCCAACGCTAGAACAACAAGCACCAATTTGGCGTGCATCCAGCCATTGCCGGGACCTCTTCCGATCCCATAGCCAAGATAAAGCCATAAACCTAGAGCGATTGCTGGAACGGCAAGAATCGTCATGAAACGAAACAGTCGACGAGACATGCCGATCAGCACTTTTTGTGTCTGCGGATCCTGCTGCTGCGCCATATTGACAAAAATACGTGGCAAATAGAACAAGCCAGCGAACCAAGAGGCGACGAACACAATATGAAAGGTTTTGATCCAGAGCATGATGCGTGTCTTATCCTCGGATTTGTCCGTTGCCTTGCAATACCCACTTGAGCGTTGTGAGACCTTCTAAGCCGACAGGCCCGCGTGCATGTAAACGGTTTGTTGAAATGCCGATTTCTGCGCCTAGACCATATTCAAAACCGTCGGCAAAACAGGTGGGTAAATTAACGTAGACCGAGCTGGAGTCGACCTCTCGTTGGAACTGTTGTGCTGCCTGAATGTGCTCTGTAACAATCGAGTCTGTATGACCAGAACCCCAGCGTGTGATGTGGTCAATTGCATCCGCGATCGAATCCACTACACGTACCGCCAACACGGGTCCAAGATACTCGGTAGCCCAATCCTCGTCGGTTGCAGCAAGCGCGGAGGGTAAGAGCGCCTGGGTTCTCGAGCAGCCGCGCAGCTCGACGCCGTGCGTGATTAAACGTTTACCTAGTGTCGGTAAAAATACTGTTGCGATGTCTTGATGGACTAATAACGTCTCCATCGCGCCGCAGACGCCATAACGATAAGTCTTGGCATTAAAGGCGATCTCGGCCGCTTTCTCTAAATCAGCATGTTTGTCTACGTACACATGGCAGTTGCCATCTAGATGTTTGATCATCGGCACGCGCGCTTCATTCGCTAATCTCTTGATTAACTCTTTTCCCCCGCGTGGAATGATGACGTCAATGTAGTCCGTCATGGTGATCATTGCACCAACGGCAGCTCTATCCGGTGTCTCTACCACTTGGACGGCGTGCTCTGGCAACCCCGCGGTATTGAGGCCCATACGGATGATTTTTCCGAGAGCAAGGTTTGAGTGCAGAGCCTCACTGCCCCCGCGTAAAATGGTGGCGTTGCCTGACTTCAGACAGAGCGCAGCTGCGTCAATGGTGACGTTTGGCCGTGACTCATAAATAATCCCAATAATGCCCAGCGGCACCCGCATTTGAGCAACCTGCATACCGTTTGGACGTACCGTAGTGGCCGTCAAGCTGCCAACGGGGTCTGCCATATGGGCGATTTGACGCAAGCCTGCAATCATCGTGTCGATACTGCGGTCCGATAAGGTCAGGCGATCCAGCAGTGGCGCCGCTAACTGCTTGGCGCGACCCGCTTCAAGGTCAATGTTATTTGCTGCCTGAAGGCTGCCGCGTTGCGCATCGAGCGCGTGCGCCATCGCTTCTAGGGCCATTGCCTTTTGTTTGTCCGTTGCGCGCAGCATGGCGTGCGATGCCTTGCGCGCCTGTTGTCCAATCTGCTGCATTGATTCTTGTATGGTCATGATTAAAGTACTCGTTATGGCCTAACGGGTGAGACAGCCACGCGCATGGCCAGGCGGCTCATTTCTTCCCAGGGGTCTTGGAGACGACCCGTCACATGCAGCCCTTTGATTAATCGGTCGACTTCGTGAGCATGCTGAACAGCAGCGGGCCAACTGCGTGCGGGAACACGAGCAATTGCTTCACGCGCCAAGCGTTCGTGTTGCCCAAAAATACGTTGTGAGCGTAGCACGGTCGCCATGTCTTGTCCTGTCGCGGCCGCCTGCGCCGCACGTGCAAGCGCGCGTATCTCCTCACCAACAGCCCAAAGTACGAGCGGTAGCGCTTCACCTTCCGCTTTCAGACCTGCCATCATCCGCAACATTCTGGGAACATCTCCAGACAACATCGCATCACGCAGTCCAAAAACGTTGTAGCGCGCTACATTCATGACAGCTTGTTCGACCTGAGCCGCATCAAGCATTCCCGGCTCAAACAAGAGACCCAGCTTTAGGATCTCTTGGTGGGCGGCTAGTAAATTGCCTTCGACTTTGTCGGCCAGCCAGCTTAAGGTTTCCGAGCTAGCTTGTTGTGATTGCTTAGCTAGTCGTTTGGCAATCCACTGCGGTAATTGTGTTCGCTCGATATTTGGCATGTCGAGCACCGTTCCTGCCTTGAGCAGAGCGGTCGCCCATTTGCTGTCGCGTGCAGCCTTGTCCAGTCTAGGTAGGGAAACGATTGTTAGTACATCCCCATCTGCCAGTCCTGCGCAGCGTGCGGCCAAGGCTATCAGAGCGTCTGCCCCTTGCTTGCCCGGTTTGCCTGTGGGTAGTGCTAATTCGACAAGTTGCTTGTCGCCGAATAATGAACCACTTTGGCTCGACACGCTTAGCGTGCTCCAGTCGCTACGCGCATCCATTAAGAAGGAAGTGCGCTCGAGATATCCGCCAGCCTTAGCGATTGCACGTAAGGCGTCAGCCGCTTCGATCGTGAGCAAGGGATCGTCGCCGATCACGACATAAAGGGCCGCTAGGCTTGCACCTGGGCGGCTGAGGTTTTCAATTAGGCGTTCAGGATCCACCTAGCCCCCAGTTTATTGAGGGTTGACCGAGACTGGCAGCGGCGTGAGCGAAGGGTTCTGCCACATGGGGGGGACGAGCGATGGCTCATTAACGGGCGCAACTGTTTCGATCTCTTCAGCTTCTTCCCCCTTGAGTTTAGACAAGGTTTCCCAGCGCTGTGTGATGTCTGGTGCCGTAATGCGCCGCACGATTCGCGTCACAAGACTTTTTTGCATGTCTTTGAAGAGCGTCGCCGCTTCACCTTCCTTAGCTTGGACAACCCGCTCGTCAAACGGCATGCTTCGCGCGGCCGTTAGCGTGGTTGCAGGCAGAATTACTTGGTCCTTGGCGTTGACTAATCGAAAGGTGAATTTTAAGGTCAGCTCAAATTCTTCAACCTTTCCTTGTGCATTCAGCGCAACGATTCGTGTCTGACGTTCCTCGCCAAGTTGCTCAAGACGCGCTTGAGCAAGTTTGCGGACTTGGCTAGCTTTAATGTTTTCTTGCGCCGCTTTGCTCTCGACATCTTCATCTTCCTTCATGTCTCGTGGGCGAACTTTAATGTCATTGAGTTCGATGAGGCGTGTGTCTGGCGAGGCCGCACGAATTGCACGACGCACGTCGGCACCAAACTGCGAGTTTTGTGGAATTGTGATGTGCAATGAATCAAAAGGAAGAGGAGTCGATCCTTGCATTTTGAAACCGCAGCCTGCAACCAGCAGACCCGCCATACCTACAATGATCCAACGCCACATTTGAGTGAGTTGGATAGAGAAGTAAGGGCGGTCTGTCAGGCGCTTATCCATCGGGTTATTTGTCCTATTAACCGACTACGTTGACGAGTTTACCGGGTACAACGATGATGCGCTTGGGCGCGCGGCCCTCCAGGTTACGCTGGACGGCTTCATGCGTGGCTGCTAATTGTTCAATCTGTTCACGCGTAGCCTCACGCATAACACTGATGCTGCCTCTGAGTTTTCCGTTGACTTGGAGTACCAGTTCAATTTCATCGGTTACCAAGGCAGCTTCATCCACGGTCGGCCAAGGGGCGTCTAGTAAGTCACCATACAACGCGCTGTATCCCAGCTCTGACCAGAGATGCCAGGTTACGTGGGGAACAACTGGATACAGCACACGCAGCAAGACCCCAATTGTTTCCGCAGTCGCTGCACGAGCAAAGTTCGAATCGCCTAGTGTGGCATCGTCAATGGCATTGAGCATTTTCATGCACGCAGAAACAACGGTGTTGTACTGAATGCGCTGGTAGTCATAGTCAGCTTGCTTGAGCAGAGTGTAGATCTCAAAGCGTAGCTTCTTAATATCGTTGCTTGCGGTTGACCAGTCCGTCGTGGGTGTCTTGAGTCCCGCCGTAACCTCTGCTTGCTTCTGAAAGCAGAGCGACCAGAGTCGACGTAAAAAGCGGTTTGAGCCTTCCACGCCAGAATCCGACCACTCGAGTGTTTGTTCAGGTGGGCTCGTGAACATCACAAACAAGCGAGCTGTGTCTGCACCTTGGGTGTCGATTAATGACTGGGGATCTACGCCATTGTTCTTCGACTTGGACATGGTGCCCACGCCGCCGTAGGTGATGTCGCGCCCATTGCTTTTGAGCTTAGCGCCAACAATAGCGCCTTTGGTGTCGTAGACGTTTTCGACCTCTTCAGGCCAGAAGTACTCGACTCCACCTTTCTCGTTCTTGGCGGAATAGATGTGATTAAGCACCATGCCTTGGCACAGTAACTTGGTAAAGGGTTCATCGAACTTCACCAGGCCCAGATCACGCATCACGCGTGTCCAGAAGCGTGCATAAAGCAAGTGCAGCACAGCATGTTCAATGCCGCCGATATACTGATCCATCGGCATCCAGTAATCATTGCGCGCATCGACCATTTGTTGATCGTTGCCAGGCGAGGTGTAACGCATGAAATACCATGACGAATCCACGAAGGTATCCATCGTGTCGGTTTCGCGTTTTGCTGGCTTGCCGCATTTTGGGCAATGGCAAGACAAGAAGCCTTCATGCTTAGCCAAGGGGTTGCCACTGCCATCGGGGATCAGGTCATCGGGTAAGACAACTGGCAAATCCTTTTCTGGCACCGGCACCGCACCGCAGTCTTGACAATGGATGATTGGGATGGGCGTGCCCCAATAGCGTTGTCGCGAGATGCCCCAGTCACGCAAGCGCCATGTTGTCTGACGGGTGCCTAAGCCAAGCGCTTCGAGCTTGCCCGAGATCGTCTCAATGGCTTGTGTGAAGGTCAGGCCGTTATATTCAGCAGAGTTAACTAAACGACCCGTTTGTTTGTCTGCATAGGATTCGTTCCAAACGTTGTTGTCAAACAGCTTGTCGCCAACTTGCACCACCTGAGTAATGGCGATGCCATATTTGTTTGCAAACGCAAAGTCGCGTTCATCATGCGCAGGCACACCCATGACCGCGCCATCGCCATAGCTCATTAAGACATAGTTGCCTACCCACAGCGCGACCTGTTTGCCTGTAAGGGGGTGTGTGACAGTCAGTCCTGTATCTAGACCTTCTTTTTCACGCGTGGCGAGCTCAGCTTCGGTGGTGCCACCGCGTTTGCACTGTTCGATAAAGGCAGCCAGCACAGGGTTGGTACTCGCTGCGTGCGTTGCCAGAGGATGCTCTGGTGCAACCGCGCAGAACGTAACACCCATGATCGTATCGGCACGCGTTGTGAAGACAAACATCTTGCCGTCTTGGATCAAATGACCCTCGGCATTCTTGATGGCATGCGTAAATGCAAAGCGCACACCTTCGCTTTTGCCGATCCAGTTTTCTTGCATGGCACGAACACGGTCGGGCCATCCTTCTAGGCCGTTTTGTACTTGCTCGAGGAGTTCACTTGCGTAGTCAGTAATGCGTAGGTAGTAACCAGGAATTTCACGCTTCTCAACCGGTGCGCCAGAGCGCCATCCACGACCGTCGATCACCTGCTCATTTGCCAAGACAGTATTGTCAACGGGATCCCAGTTCACAACCTGGGTCTTGCGATAAGCAATGCCTTTTTCAAGCATCTTCAAAAAGAGCCACTGATTCCACTTGTAGTATTTTGGATCGCAGGCACACATTTCGCGAGACCAGTCGATCGCCAACCCCATCGCCTTCATTTGCTTCTTCATGTAGGCGATGTTGTCGTATGTCCACTTTGCGGGCGGGACATTGGACTTGATGGCTGCGTTTTCAGCGGGCATGCCGAATGCGTCCCAACCCATTGGCATCAAGACGTTGTAGCCACGCATGCGTAATTGCCGGGCCATCATGTCGTTGATGGTGTAGTTGCGAACGTGACCCATGTGCAACTTACCACTAGGGTAGGGCAGCATCGAGCAAGCATAGAATTTGGGTTTGGGTTCTCCTGCTGCATTTTTTGCGCCCTCGGTTACGAGGTAGGCATCACGAGAATCCCAGTTAGCGTGGGCAGCCGCTTCGACGGCGTTAGGTTGGTAGCGTTCCTGCATAAATACAGCCAAAAAAAAGGTGAGACGCACAATGCGTCAATCTGAGTGACATTATAGGGCGGTACGCCCTTCGCACCCTAGCGAAAGGCGGGTCACGGCGACATAAACCGGAGACAAAATTCGACCACAAAAACAAACAGCCTCGCTAGGCGAGGCTGTTTGTGTAGAAACCGGACCGTCGGCTCGTATTACTTGAGCTTAGTTTCTTTATAGTCAACGTGCTTACGAGCGACTGGATCGAATTTCTTGATCAGCATTTTCTCGGGCATGTTGCGCTTGTTTTTTGTCGTTGTGTAGAAATGACCTGTTCCAGCGCTGGACTCAAGCTTGATTTTTTCGCGTGCACCTTTTGCCATGACGGTCTCCTTTAAGCGACTTCGCCGCGTGCGCGAAGATCTGCCAGCACGGCGTCAATGCCGTTCTTGTCGATTGTGCGGATCGCATTCGTGGTCACGCGCAGGCGCACCCAACGGTTTTCGCTCTCAACCCAAAAACGGCGCGACTGCAGATTTGGCAGGAAGCGACGCTTGGTTTTGTTGTTAGCGTGCGAAACATTGTTGCCCACCATGGGCTTTTTTCCGGTCACTTGGCATACACGTGCCATGGCTACACCTATTGTTTGGTCAGATTTTTACATCAAGTCTGACATTCTAATACGAAACCGAGGTTTAAATCAAACTGCTCGGGTGGTTTTGCGTGCCAGAGCACCCAGCAGGCACGCCATGGAGGTACACCCCCCCATAATGAGTGCCAAAGGCAAGGGACCCGGCGCCGTGAGCATGCTGACTGTTAATCCGGCCAGGGCGCCGCAAGAGATGGTAATTGTACCCATCATGGCCGATGCAGAGCCTAATTGGCGACCTTGGTCTGAAAGCGCCATCGCGGCCGAATTTGGGCCAACAAAGCCTTGGCTAAACATAAAACACATCAGGCATCCCATGATGGCGGGTAGGCTGGCTGCTCCGAGTAATGTGAGTGAGAGGGCTGAAACGCCGGCCGCCATCATCAAGGCGAGCGCCCACGGCAATAGCTTTTCAGGGCGATGGCGCTTGAGCAAACGTGCGCTTACCTGTGAGCCCATAATCAAACTGCACGCATTGATCGCGAAGAGCAGGCCGTAGGTCTGGGGGCTGACGCCGAAGTGTTCGATAAACAGCCTGGGCGACGCGACGATATAGCCAAAGAGTGTGGCTGATCCCATTCCTCCAGATAAGGCAAAGGTGGCAAAGCGCTTGTGCCGCAGCAGCCCAGCATAGGTTCGTAAAATATTGCCCAAACTAAGTATTATTTTATTTTGAGGCGGGAGGCTTTCGGTCATCACCTTCCAAACCGTCACCAGCAACACGAGTCCAATTAAGGTGATGACCGCAAAGATACCTCTCCATCCTGCAAGGGCCAGAACCTGCGATCCCAGAATTGGTGCCAAGATGGGGGCGACCCCCATGACTAACATCAACATGGACAGCGCACGCGCAGCTTCTTGAGTGTTGTAGTGATCGCGTACGACCGCGCGTGAAATCACCATCCCGGCCGCTCCACCCATGGCTTGAGCCACTCGGCTGATCGTTAGAAATTCGACACTCGGGGCAAAGGCACAGGCCGCAGAGGCTAGGATGTACAACACCAGTGCGCCGTAAAGCGGTGGTTTACGTCCGAAGCGATCAGCCAACGGCCCGTAAATGAGTTGGGCACTCGCCATGCCGATTAAGTAGGCGGCGAGGGTGCGTTCTACCTCATTGCTTGTCGCTGAGAGCCCGCGTGCAATTTCCGGGAAGGCCGGAAGGTACATATCGATTGAGATCGGGCCAATCGCTGTGAGCGCGCCCATCAAAATCAACCAGCCTGGTAGCCCCATCGCGGCCAGCTTCAAGCAGCAAGTGCCGTGGGTACGTTTACCTCGCGAGCGGCTTGCGCTGCAATCTCGAAGGAGCGCAGTCGTGCTTTGTGATCAAAAATCTGGCCTGCCATAATGAGCTCATCGGCACCCGTTTTATCGACCAGAGCCTGTAGGCCGCGTCGGACCGTTTCTGGTGACCCCACTACGGAGCAGGATAATTGCTCAGAAACTGAGACTTTTTCGTAAGGGGTCCAGAAGGTCTCAATATCATCAATGGGTGGGGGTAGTTGCCCGCGAGTGTTGCGGCGCATGCGTGTTGCATGTTGTTGGTGTGTCGTGAATAAATAACGCGCTTGTTCATCCGTATCTGCGGCAACGATATTCACACCAACGCCCGCATGTGGTTTGGCTTGCTGACTAGAGGGTTTGAACAAGCTCTTATACGCGTGCAGAGCCTGCATCAGCGCCTCGGGCGCAAAGTGAGATGCGAACGCATAAGGCAATCCAAAGTGTGCGGCAACTTGTGCTCCGTAGGTGCTGGAGCCCAGAATCCATATGGGTACGTGTAAACCAGCGCCCGGAATGGCCTTGACGGCCTGTCCGGGTTGTACATCATCGAAGTAAAACTGCAACTCTTGCACATCCTGAGGAAACTGGTCTGATGAGCTTTGTAGGTCGCGCCGTAAGGCACGCGCGGTCATTTGATCGGTACCTGGCGCACGGCCTAAGCCAAGCTCGATACGACCAGGAAACAAGGAGGCGAGCGTACCGAATTGTTCTGCCACCACCAAAGGCGCATGATTTGGCAGCATGATTCCACCCGAACCAATCCGAATGGTGGAGGTACCAGCGGCCACATAACAAAGTGCAACGGCTGTCGCTGAACTGGCGTTGCCAGTCATGTTGTGGTGCTCGGCCATCCAGTAACGTGTGAAGCCCCACTTTTCCGCGTGTTGTGCAAGGTCCCGGGAGTTATTCAAGGCGTCGGTGGCCGTAAAACCCTGTGGAATCGGCGATAAATCCAGAATTGAGTAGGGGATGCTCATAGGTCGTTAGGTTGCTTTGGCGGGTTATGCTTATGGACAGGGGTAAAGATGACTGCTTGGCTTTGCTTTAAGTTGATTCAATAATACGCCCATTTTTTCGCCGAGTGACGTAAAGCCTCGGCCTTAGGAATGCTAACTGTCTGTTATTAAAGGAGCACGCGATGCGTGAAGTGTTTATTACCGCAGCAGCCAGAACCGCCATTGGTGATTTTGGTGGGGGCCTCAAAGATGTAGCCCCAATTGATCTCGGCGCAACCGTGGTGAAGGCAGTATTACAGCGTTCGGGTGTTGACGGTTCTGCAGTTGGTCACTTGGCCTTCGGTCATGTTGTGCACACTGAGCCGCGCGATATGTACTTGTCGCGTGTCGTAGCGTTAAATGCTGGCTTGCCCCAGAGTTGCGCAGCATTTAACGTCAATCGTCTTTGTGGTTCAGGACTGCAGGCGATTATTTCGAGTGCGCAGTCGATTTTATTGGGCGATACCGAAATGGCTATTGGTGGTGGTGCCGAAGCAATGAGCCGGGGCGGCTACTTATCACAGACGCAACGTTTTGGCGCTCGGATGGGCGACACAACAGTTTCGGACATGATGGTTGGGGCACTGACAGACCCCTTTGGTCGCATGCACATGGGCGTGACGGCAGAGAACGTTGCCAAACAGTTTGGGATTTCGCGTGCGGACCAGGACGCCTTGGCAGTCGAGTCGCATCGCCGTGCGGCCAAGGCTCAAGACGAAGGGCGTTTTAACGACCAAATCGTGCCGGTTGTCATTAAGACGCGGAAGGGCGAAGTGGAATTCAAAGTTGACGAGCACCCACGTCGTGATGTGTCGATTGAGGGTTTGGCTGCGTTACGTGCTGTGTTTGTAAAAGAGAATGGCACGGTAACAGCCGGTAATGCCTCCGGCATTAACGATGGTGCTGCAGCGGTCTTAATGATGAGTGGCGAGGCCGTGAAAGCCAGTGGTGCCAAACCCATGGCGCGTTTAGTAGCCTACGCACATGCAGGCGTTGACCCTAGCATCATGGGAATTGGCCCCGTCCCTGCTACGCAAGCGGTGATGAAGCGTGCAGGGTTGACGGTTGATCAGATGGATGTGATTGAAGCCAACGAAGCATTCGCTGCACAAGCGTGTGCGGTAGCGAAAGAGCTGAAGTTGGATTCTGCACGTTTGAATCCTAACGGCAGCGGCATTTCGCTCGGACACCCAATCGGTGCGACCGGCGCGATCGTCACGACCAAGGCTATTTATGAATTACACCGCACCGGTGGGCGTTATGCTCTGGTGACGATGTGTATTGGCGGTGGCCAAGGGATCGCAGCAATTTTCGAGCGCGTGTAATTGGGGGCTCGTTAGTTGCTAGGGCCTTCGCGGTCTAAGAAAGGGACAACTTAGGTTGTCCCTTTTTATTTTTTAAAGATGACCAAGCTCTGCAATCGACACGACTTGGTTGGCTGCGATCACGAGATGGTCTAGTAGTGCGATGTCGACTACCGCCAGAGAGTGTTTCAGTTGACGGGTGAGTGCAATATCCGCTGCACTGGCTTGCGCTAGCCCTGAGGGATGGTTATGCGCCAGGATAATCGCTGCCGCGTGATGTGTCAGGCCGATCTTGACGAGTTCGCGCGGGTAGATCGTCGTTTCGGTCAGCGTGCCCCGTGAGATTTCTGTGGAATGGATCAGACGGTGCTGATTGTCCAGTAAAAGTGCCACGCACCGTTCAATGCGGCAGTTGCTGAGCAGAGCAGTGCAGTAGGCATGAATTTGTGGTCGGTGTTTGAGAGAGCACCCTTGCTTTAGATCTTCGATGATTGCGCGCCGTGCAAGCTCGAGAATGGCATTGAGTTGGCAGATGCGGGCATTGCCTAATCCCACTATTCCTTTAAGGTCTTCTATGCCCGCCCCAAGCAGCGGCCGCAGCCCCCCGAACTGTTCAACGAGTTGTTGTGACAGGTTCAGCGCACTTAGCCCTCGCGTTCCGGTACCAAGAATGAGCGCTAGTAGCTCCGCGTCGGTCAGGATCTGTGCCCCGTGCTGCATCAACCGCTCACGCGGTCGTTGGTCAGGCAAAAGTTGTTCGCGCAAGGTCATCTCGTAAGCTCTAAAATAGGCGTTTTGCCAAGCTCTCTACGGTGACAGATTTTGACTGACCAGAACCAAACCACGCCTCCCGTTGTCCGTGCGGACTCCTACCTGACCTTGCACTACCGTATCGTGCTTGAAAGTGGTCCGGGCAAGGGCTCGACTTTCATGGATACGTTTGATGGTCGCCCAGCAACCTTGCAACTCGGTATGGGACAGTGGTCGCCGGGTATGGAGCAACCTCTTATCGGTAGACCCGAGGGCGATTGCTTTAGTTATGAGCTAGAACCTTCTGCTGCCTATGGCGACCGCAATCCCGAGCTTATCCAGCGTGTGTCGCGCGCAATGCTTATCGAGCATGCGGGTGAAGATGCGAGCTTTGATCCTGGTGATATGGTTGAGTTCACAGCACCAAACGGCGGACGTTACTCTGGCGTATTGAAAGAAATTGATCAGGACAGTGCACTATTTGATTTCAATCATCCGCTGGCTGGTGTGACGTTGCGTGTTGACATTGATTTGCTAGGGGTGTTGTGATGGCGCGCTCTTCTACGATCGATCTCACCAGTTTGCCTGGCCAAGGTGCGGAAATTGTATTGGCGCAACCTCGTGGATTTTGTGCGGGCGTAGATCGTGCAATCGACATCGTCGAGCGTGCGCTTGAACTGCACGGTGCCCCAATTTATGTACGTCATGAAATCGTACACAATCGCTTCGTCGTAGAAGACCTGCGTGCAAAGGGCGCTGTGTTTATTGATGAACTCGATCAAGTGCCGGCTGGTGGCATTGTCGTGTTCTCGGCACATGGTGTATCGAAGGCTGTGCGCGCAGAGGCCGAGTCAAGAGGCCTGCAAGTGTTTGACGCAACCTGTCCGCTCGTGACCAAAGTGCATATTGAAGTCGAGCGTATGCGAGCAGCCGGCCGTGAGATCATCATGATCGGTCACAAAGGGCATCCAGAAGTGGAAGGCACCTTAGGACAGAGCAAGGACGGAATGTATCTGGTTGAAACGGTTGAGGACGTCGCTGCCTTGCAAGTCAATGATTCCACGTTGCTTGCGTTCGTAACCCAGACAACCTTATCGGTCGATGATGCCTCGGTCGTGGCGGAGGCGTTACGCGCCAAGTACCCTAAAATTATTGAACCCAAGAAAAGCGATATTTGTTACGCCACACAAAACCGACAAGACGCGGTGAAGGTGATGGCACCTGAGTGCGATCTGGTCTTAGTGGTGGGGAGTGCAAATAGCTCAAACTCCAACCGCTTGCGCGAAGTCGCTGAGCGCATGGGGATACCCGCTTATTTAATCGATGGCCCGGAATCAATCGAACCAGCTTGGTTGATTGATCGCAAGCGCATCGGTATTACAGCCGGCGCATCAGCTCCTGAACTGTTGGTGCAGCAAGTGATTGATCGTCTCAAAACGCTTGGCGCAATTTCTGTTCGTACACTGGACGGCTTGCAAGAGAATGTGTCCTTTCCCTTGCCTAAAGGCCTGTCGCGAAAGATTGCAGATTAAGTGGTCGACAACGGCAGTGGCGATGATTTATTCAAAATCATCGTGCGCACAAAGTCTATGCTGCTACGTAGGCTGAAATAGTCGCTCACCAGGCTGCGAGGAACGCGTAGCGTCGAAGCTCGGGTGTCAAGTTCCGCTATCTTCGCCATATACACGTCTGTCTGTGCCCTGTCGAAGTTATCCCGAAGCTCTTGTTCAAAGCGTTTGAGCGCTAAGTACACATCATTAATGCGCGCCTTCGCCCGATTCAGGCGATAGCTTGGCATCGATTTAATGATGGGATAGCCGAACGCAAATAACGGCAAAATTAAAATCAATAAACGATCGACGAATTCAGCTAACCAGAAGGGCAGATATTCAAGGAGTGTCGGTGCGCCTTTCTGGAAATACGATTTTGCAACATCGCTTTCTGGCGTGACCGAGTCTTTATAAGCCGGAAATTCTCCGTAGGACGCGAAAAACGACCGTCCACCGTTGATCTTGGATGCAGCTTGTAGAAATAAAAGTTGAATGGCGGGATGTAAAGATTTGTCGATGATTAAATTCGTTGTCGATGCAATGGTCTCCATATTTTGACGAGGTTCGTTGAGGGATAGGCTCAGCGCGCCTTTGGGGATGGTCAGTGTGTGATAGTAAGGAAGTAATCTGCTGTAGGCAGCAGCGCGATCGAACTCAACGAGCGTTGCCCGCGGGTCGTTTAACAATGTTTGTACATTCTTGGCATCCATGCCATCAACTAAGACAATCGAAAGTACTTTCCCTTCCTGAAAGGCTTTAACGCCCTCGGCGTTGGAAATCTCTCGCAAGCCTGAGATGTCTTTGAATTCATTGATACGAATCAGATTCATGACATGTTGGTGGGTGCCGCTACCTGGCTCACCGATTGCGATGGGATGGGTCAAGAAGTTTTCTGATCTGATCTGTTCGCGATCGATTAGATCGTTACGAAAAAAGAACCACATTGGCTCATAACCCACGCTACCTAAAGACATTAGGCCTTCGGCTTGCTTTTCATCTATGAGACCACTTTGGACAAAAGCGGCTTGCAAGGGATCTTTGGGATCTTTGATGCGCGCAATGTTTTCTTGCGCGCCGGTGGTCCGGACTAGTTCGATCGTGACGCCGTGAAGTGCAAAATAATCCGCATACTTTTTCGCAAGGATTTCATACGACCCCCCTTCGGAACCGGTCGCCATTTGAATATGTTTGGGTGGTGCTGGCTTAGCGAGCCAGACTGCGACAGCGATGCCCAGTAGGAGCAGACTGAGCAGTGGCCACGCTTCGAGGGCAAACTGCTTCCATGTGCGTAGCTCGTCACATACTGTTTCATAGGCAGCTACGACGTGCTCACGGATCTCGGTTTTATAGTTGTCCATGTTTATGGTTGTCGGTGGTCAACCCAGATTAATTTTTGTGTCGCAAAGCCAAAGTCTGCCGCTTGTTTGAGTAGAGCGTCGCGCACGCTTGGCGCCAGAGACTTACTGCGTGCCAAGATCCACAGATAGTCCCTATCAGGGCCAGAGATCATGGCCCATTGGTAGCCGACCTGATCCAGTGCGATGACATGGTAACCGCCGTAAAACGGACCAAAAAAGGAAACTTTTAGTGAACCTTGGGTTGGTGGGCCGGTGAACAACGCTCGCCCGGTGGCTGACTTCCATTTGTCGCGCTTTGCGTCGTAGCCTTTGTTTAGCACCTCAAGGCTGCCATCGGTTTGTAACGTGTAGGTCGCAGACACTTCACTTAAGCCACGCTCGAAGGAATGATCAAGGCGCGCGATTTCGTACCACTGACCAAGGTAACGATTGACATCAAAGGGAGATACGGACTTGACTCCATCGGGTGGTGCTGTCGAGCAGCCCGCGATAAACACCAGCAGCGCTATAAACATCAATGGCAAAGAGAATTTTTTCATGCGCTCAACCCGTTGAGTCTACAAAAATGCAATGTGGTAACAAGCATGTCTGGCTAGTGTACTGGATTAACGTCTAGTTTCCTAAGTTTATATTTGTATAAAGTCACCTCGCAAAGCCTCGCAAAGCGCCGTACCAGTGATTGCTGCTTCGGAGTCTGCAGACTTAAGATGTAGACTCGACCTACCTCAATTAGGAATTGTCATGTCATCGAACCGTGTCTCTCATTACGCAGGTCTCTCCTGTCAGTGCTGTACGGATATGCTGTCACAGCCAAGCAGTCGTCGTGATTTTTTGCGCACAGCTGCCGGTGCGGGGATGGCGGCCTTTCTAGCGCCGCAATTGTCATTCGCTGCCTCTGGTAACTATGAAGCCATGGTCTTGTCGTGTATTGATCCCAGATTTCAAAAGCTCGTGTTTGATCGCGAAGCGAAAGAAGGCCGTACCGATAAGTACAGCGCGTTTACCATTGCGGGTGCCTCGATTGGCGTTGTCGCGCCTGCGTTCAAAGCGTGGCAAGTCGCCTTTTGGGACAACCTCGCCGCTTCTTTGCAGCTGCACAACATTAAGCAGGTGATCGTCATCAATCATCGCGATTGCGGCGCAGCCAAAATTGCTTACGGTGCAGCCGCTGTCGCCACACCAGCAGCGGAAACAGAGACGCATAAAAACGCGTTGCTGACTTTCAAGAAAGAGCTCGCAGTGCGTCAGCCCAAGCTCGGTAGCCAACTAGGCTTGATGGCGCTTGATGGCAAGGTAGAGATGTTTAGCTAATTTGGTGGGCCCAGCCTACGGGCTGGGCCACCGAGTGGTCGCCAGACGATCAGAACTTCAGGTTCGATTTCTCGACAAGATTCTTCCAAAGTGCCAGCTCAGTGTCCAAGAGCTGTTGAGTAGATGCGGGTGTAGAGCCCAAAATAGGTTCAACGTACGCAGCACGCATATCCTGCTGATACGATGCTTCTTTTAACGCCTCGTTCACCGCCTGATTCAGCTTTTGAATCACGTTTTTGGGTGTTTTGGCCGGAGCAAGGAGCACGAAGGTACTTCCAGCAATCAGGTCTTTGACTCCTGCCTCTCCTGCTGTGGGGATGTCCTTGGCGTACGACACACGATCTTTCGACGTGATTGCCAGTACGCGAAGCTTACCGCTTTGGTGCATGGGGTAGACGCTACCCAGACCGCCCACCATCATTTGCACGTGCCCAGCAAGCACATCGTTTAGAGCAGGTGCCGCACCCTTGTAGGCAATATGCTCGATCTTTAAATCACCCGCACGGAGCTTGAGTAGCTCGCCAGTCAGGTGGGTAATATTGCCTTGTCCAGAACTGCCGAATGAATACTTTCCGGGGTTTTGCTTGGCAAGCGCAACAAACTCTGCCAGTGTCTTGGCAGGTAGTGAGGGGTTGACCGCAAAAGCGATTTGTTCCTCGCCTGTGATTGCGATGGGCTCGAAAGCAGTTTTGGGGTTGTAAGGAATGGACGCCATTGTTACGGGCGTTGTAGCGAATGCGCCTGAGCCACCAAACGACAAGGTGTAGCCGTCGGGGGTCGCGCGTGCAACTTCAGCCAAGGCAATGGTCGTCGATGCGCCCGGTTTGTTCTCAATCACCACGGCTTGATTCAGGATTGGGCTGAGTTTGCTTGCAAGCAACCTTGCCTGAACATCAGTTGGACCGCCCGGAGCAAAACCCACGATGATTTTGATCGGGCGTAGGGGAAAATCGCTTTGCGCGACTGCAGGTGTTGAGGCGAGTACTGAAGCCAATGTTGCCATTCCGAGTATCACGGAAAGACTGCGCACTTTCATTTCCATACTGAACATACCCACGCTCCTAAAAATCTAAGCAGCCCATTTGGCACTGTTTATCTGTTTTAATCCAATCGGGATCATGAAACAAGTCCTATCACTCGGATTTGTCAGATGACGACAATCACATTCATCATATTGAGTCCCAGCCTTTCTTAAGTGCATGCATCTGATCGAGCGTGAGAGGAATGGAATGACTAAGAGATTTGAGTATGCGCCTTTGGAGGGTCGGCCAAAAATAGGTTGGCCTGAAGGCAAACGGCTTGCTGTCTGGTTGGTACCGAATGTCGAACATTATGAGATCGATCCCTCTTACAAAGGCGTACGGGATCCCTGGCCCCGTAGCATGTCCCCCGATGCGCTGAATTATCCGCTGAAGGAATACGGGAATCGCGTTGGCATCGACAGGATTCTGGATGTAACCGATCGATTGGGTATCCGTTGCACGGTTTCTCTTTCACTTGCGCTCCCCACCATGTTTCCCGATGTGTTTCATGAAATGAAGCGACGTGAATGGGATTTCATGTGCCACGGTCTCTACAACACGCATTACCTCTGGAACTATCCTTTGGACGAGGAAAGGGCGTTCATCGAACGTTGCAGGCAGGGTATGGTCGAGGTGACTGGTCAGACGCGGCACGGTTGGTTTTCACCCGCCTGCTCGCATACGCTCAATACCGCCGATCTGGTGGATGCAGCGGGCTTTTCTTACTATTGCGATCTTTACCACGATGATCAGCCGTTTCCCGTGATCACCGACAGCGGCAGTTTGATCAGTATCCCCTACTCAATGGATGCGAATGATGTGGTCGTTCATATGAATGGAGGTGAGGGGGATGATTATGCAAAAGTCATCATCGATCAGTTCGACACGCTTTATCGCGAGAGTCATCAAAATGGCTTAGTGATGTGTATTGCTTTTCATCCATACGTCACTGGACAAGCGCAGCGTATTCGGGCGTTTGAGCGCGCTTTACGCTATGTACTCTCGCATGATGATGTTTGGCTTGCTACTGGTATAGAGATCGAAAGCTGGTACCGCGCACATTACCTAAGCACTGTACAGGAGTGGCTGCTTAAAGGGCGGTCAGCATGACACTGCGTGATCCCACACACACTGGACCTGACCATACATGGTACGAACACAGGCGTTCGGCCTTGTCAGCTGGCAGCAATTGGCCCGAAGGGTCCCGAAGTGCCGCGTTTATATTAATTCGTGTGCATGCCCTAGAAATCAACACCCCGCAAGACTTCACGCGCGACCCTCGCTGGCGGATTGATTTTGGAAATTATTCACCTGAATATCGATCGCATTCTTTGATGGAATACGGTAATCGCATAGGTGTCTTTCGTTTGCTTGACTTTTTGCAGTCGCTGGGCTGGAAGGTGGCGGCTGCTGTGAATGGGTTAGTTGCCCATGAGAATCCTTGGCTGATACGCGATTTGGATCGACGCGGAGTCGAGATCGTGGCGAGTGGGTGGTCTGCTTCGCGTATGGTCAGTAGCGCCATGTCTCCAGAAATTGAAACGGAGCTGATTCGTCGCTCTAGGGATGCTATTGCCGAGGCGACAGGAAGCGTACCTCGAACCTACTCAAGTCAGGACTATGGTTACTCCATACACACCGCGCGTATCTTGTCCTCGCTTGGTTTTTCGGCTGCTGTCGACTGGCCAAATGATGAGGTACCCTTTTCGTTCGGCGAAGACCGCAAGCTGTTGATTATCCCCCCCGCTGCGGAGCTGGATGACGCGCAAATGGTTGTTGGAAGACGCTTGCAGTCGCCACGGTGGTGTGGCCATCTTGCTGAGGCCTTGTCCTATTGGAAAGAGCATGCTTTGAGCGGATCTGTGCTCGTGCTGCCTCTACATGCATGGATCAGTGGCGCACCGCATCGTTTTACGAACCTTAGACAGACACTTACTGCATTTGATGCGCAGTCCTTTTGGCAGGCTGCACCACTTGAGATCGAGGCAGCCTGGCGTAAGCAACATTAGGGCGACGGAGCTGGGTGTTCTCGAATCCAGTGACGGGCGATATCGATACGCCGGGCCACCCAAACAGCATCGTGTTTCATGACATAGTCCAAGAATGCAGCCAGCGCACGCGCACGGCCAGGGCGACCAGAGATACGAGCGTGCAGTCCGACTGACATGATCTTTGGCTTGTTCACTCCCTCGTCATAGAGCTGATCAAACGTTGCTTTTAAGTAGGAGAAAAAATCATCACCTGTTGAAAAACCAGCAGGGGAAGAGTACTTGGCGTCGTTGGCGTCCATGGTGTATGGGACGACCAGATGGCTCTTGCCTGACACAGTCACCCAGTAAGGTAGCTCGTCGTTATAGGCATCCGAATCATATAGAAAGCCTCCTTCTTCTACGATCAGCTTGCGTGTGTGTTCTCCGGCTCCATATCTGCAGTACCAGCCGAGTGGACGTTGACCCGTCAATCTTTGAATAGACTGCACAGCCTTTGCGATATGTTCGCGTTCTTGTTCTTCCGTTAAGCGAAAGGGCTCTTCCCATCTCCATCCGTGGCAGCAGACGTCGTGATCTGCCCGTGCAACCGCCTCAGCGACCTTAGGGTTGCGTTCCAGTGCACGCGCGGCACCAAAGAGTGTCAAGGGTAGGTTGCGTTCTGCAAAAAGATCGAGAATACGCCAGACCCCAACGCGACTGCCGTACTCGTACAGCGATTCGAAAGCCAGATCGCGGATGCCAGCAGGCACACGACCTCCGGTCGTTTCAGAAAGACCGGTCTCGTTGCGTGCATCACCATCTAGAACGCTGGCCTCAGCACCTTCTTCATAATTTAAGGCAAACTGAACAGCTACCCTGGCTTGCCCCGGCCATTTTGCATCTGGAAGACTGTTGGCGTATCCGACGAAGTCGCGCATTGCTCTTGCCCCAAGTAAAGTCTAAAGAAGATAGAACATTTGATGCAAATGGTTTTAATGACTGTTGCTCCCTCTTCTGTGAAAAGATCGCTCAATTGAAAAAGTCGCAAAGCCCTGAGCTTTACGACCTTTTTAAAAATTGGTGCCGATGAACGGAATCGAACTGTCGACCTTCTCATTACGAATGAGCTGCTCTACCAACTGAGCTACATCGGCACTAAGCGAAAAATTATAGCAGAGCGGTTATGCCGCTCTCAAATCGCTAAGGCTGGCAAATCGACCCATCTACGCTCGCTATTGCTGCGATAGCAGGCGTCGACCAATTGGATGCCTTTTGCGCCTGCTCGCAAGGGTGAGGGAAATGCGCCGTCTTCCATGACGTGTTTTAAAAACAATTCCCAGCCCGCACGGTAAGAGTTGTTGTAGAGCGCGACATCAGGCACTTCGAGCCATTGCGCATCAAAGTTTTCAGTCGTTGGGGTGTCGATACTCCAGACGGGTTTAGGCGTGGCGGCCATGGGCTGGATGTAGCAGCGATACAGGCCGGCGAGAGCGGAACCCTGTGTGCCATCCACTTGAATTGTTAGGATGTCATCGCGTTTGATGCGCGAGGCCCAGGACGCATTGACCTCAACCAACGCACCGTTTGCAAGTTCAAACGTGGCTAGCACGACGTCTTCGACGTCAACATCATAGGGGCGACCTTGTTCATCCAGGCGCTTGGGAGTTGCGGTTTTGGTGCGACAAGAAACCGACTTGATATCGCCGATCAACGTATCCACGATATAGCGCCAGTGCGGAAACATGTCTAAGACCAGGCCACCACCATCGCGCTTGCGGTAGTTCCAGCTCGATCTTTGCGCCGGATGAATCGTGCCGTCAAAGACCCACCAGCCAAAGTCGATTTTTGCCTGCAGGATTTCACCGAAATAGCCAGACTCTTTAAGCTTACGCAGCTTGAGTAGACTTGGCAAAAAAAGCTTGTCCTGTACCGTGCCATTTTTGAGTTTGAGTTTTTCAGCCATGCTGGCTAAATCAAGCGCCTGCTCGAAGGTCTCGGCAATTGGTTTCTCAAGATAAATATGTTTGCCTGCACGCAGCGCCGACGCCGCGCGCTCATAGCGTCCAGCGGTCACGCTTGCGTCAAAGTAAATTTCATTTGCCTTGTCCGCCAGAAAAGCGTCGCGGTCAGTGCTCCACGCTATGTTGTGCTGACCAGCGAGCGCTTGCAGCTTGTCGGCATTGCGACCCAGTAAAACCGGTTCTGGCATCAGGCGGTCGCCATTCTTCAGCAGTAGTCCGCCTTCTTTCCGAATATTCAGCAGGGCACGCAAGTGCTGGTTATTTCCCAGTCGACCGGTTGCGCCTTCAACGATAATTTGAATTTTTCTTGTGGACATTTTTTAACACCTATTGCGAAACTGTATGGGCAACAAAAGAAAATTCGCAGGGAGGACCATCTGCGACATGCATCGTGCGTTGTTCTAGGTCGATAAGGACGGCACCCGTAGTCATGGTCTGCTTTGCAGGTGCCTGCTTGGGATCTGGATGTCGGCACAGTGCATGCGGAAAACTAAAGTGATCGCTCATTGCAGCGATCATTGTCGCGACATCAATTGAGCGTTCACCTTTTTCGAGCAGACGTCGCATACGCGCTGCACGAAAGAGCGTGCCAGGGCTGACTTTTTCCATTTGCGAGTCGCCATGGCCTGCGCCAAGGAAGTGATTTGAATGCGTCACGATCCCTTGCTGCGGTAACAAGTAAGAGACATGATTTGGACTTGTTTCTAAGTCGATGATCTCGCCCTGCGCGCCACCAATGACAAAGTTCGCAGAACAAGTGCGTTTGGTTGCAACGATGGGACTCAGTGCGTTGGCGTAACAATCTGCATCCAAGACCTCACGACAGCGCATATGGAAAGGCTTTTGATAGGGATTGCAACCGTCAAGGTGTGACGCTAGACCATTCTCAACTAAGCCGATACCAAGCTCGTTCACGCCCATCTTGCCGCCAACGATTCCCGCTTCAGTCATGCAAACAAGACTCGG
The DNA here is from genome assembly GCF_019923725.1 of Zwartia hollandica. Classification (GTDB taxonomy): domain Bacteria; phylum Pseudomonadota; class Gammaproteobacteria; order Burkholderiales; family Burkholderiaceae_B; genus Zwartia; species Zwartia hollandica. The sequence goes on along the minus strand of NZ_JAHXRI010000010.1, from coordinate 257,151 downwards.
TTTATTTTTGCGTTGGATACGCAATACCAGCGTGCGTTGGTGAACGCCGGCAATCCAGTCCCAGTTTTGGCCAAGCCAAGTATGCCCATCGGCCGTTACATCGGATAACAGACCGAAAGTCGTACAACCATCCGTCTCGTTCGTTGCCTGTTCTTGTTTGCGCGCATCTTTGCCAAAAATCATGAAGGCGATTTCGTACCGGGCGTTCAGCAGTGCAATCGCTGCAGCCGATTGACCAGAGCCTTTTGCAAGGCCAAGCATCTCTTCGGCATATTCGGCATTTTGCGATTCCATCGCGTGTTGCCAACGCATTGCCTCTTCTAGTGCTTCGGCCCGGGGTAGGCCCGACGCTTCAAAACGTAGCAAATATGTTTCTACATTTGCCGCGACGTCAGAGGCGAATTGCTGGCCGTGCTTGAGGCCGCGTTCGTACGCGTTGTCGCCAACGGTGAGGGCTGGCATGTGTTTACGACTTGTCATTGATTAACCTGCTCATGCATGACTTTATAAAGTTCCCGGTTGATTTCGGCGACAAGCATTAAAAATGCGTCGGACAGGCGAGTTTCCTCTGTGCGAGGTCGGGGTAAGTCGATCTCGTAGATTCTATGGATACGTCCGGGACGCGCCGACATCAGGACGACACGATCGGACAGAAAGACGGCTTCTGCCAATGAGTGCGTAACAAAAATTACGGTCTTTTGATATTGCTGCCAAATGCGCATCAGTTCAAACGCCATCCGGTCGCGCGTGATTTCATCAAGCGCGGCGAAGGGTTCGTCCATCAGCAACACCGAAGGGTCTAGCGCCAGCGCGCGTGCGAGTGCTGCGCGCTGTTGCATGCCTCCGGATAGCTGATGGGGTAGTTTGTTTTCGAAACCTTTGAGCCCGACGATTTCAATCAGTTTCGCAATGTCAATTGATTCTGTGACACCTGCATTCTCTTTGCGCTGACGTACCAGCTCGCGTAGGAGGCAGACGTTTTTTTCAATCGTCAGCCAAGGCATTAAATTGGCCTGTTGGAACACGAGACCAATTCGACCCGCTTGACGCAGCACCGAGGGCGCTGCCCCATCTATCCGCACAGCGCCAGCTGTCGGTGGCATGAGGTCGGCTAGCACTTTGAGTAATGTGCTTTTGCCGCAACCTGATGGACCGACCAAGGAAACAAATGCGCCAGCATGGATACTCAGGTCGACAGGGGCGAGTGCGCGCACAGACTCAGCGGAGCCCACTCCATACGTAACCTCTACGGCTTCGATTTGGATGCCTTGCGCATCCAGACGCTTCGATTCGACCATCACCTTACTTCGCGGGTTGTTTGACGACTTGCGCAAGAGTCTTGGCTTCATCAAGGCTATTTATGATTGCATTGGTGTACATCGAGTTTGCCGTTGGCTTTTTAGGCAGGTCGCCGCCGTTGGCTAAGATGTCAATCGATGATTGCCACTTGGCATCCGTCATGAGGCCAAATCGCTCAGCGTAATCAGGGGTGTTGTACAGATCGTAGATCATGCGTAGTTTGCGTGACTCGAGCTTGAGGTCGCGGTCCGGAGATACAGCAACAATTTCTTTCATTGCAGTTTCAACGTTGCCATGCGTCCAGATCAGGCTCTTGATCGTCGCACGCACAAAACGTTTGACAAGGTCCGGATTCTTTTTCAATAGCGCATCACTTGTGTAAATAACAGTTCCATAAAACTGAACGCCGTAGTCACGCACCGGCATCACGTTGACGGGGAAACCTCGTCCTTCAAGGGTGAGCGCTTGACCAAACGAATAGCCAAAAAGCCCGTCGACTTGTCCAGCCGCCAACATTTGTACTTCGGCACCGCGCGCAACGGTAACGAACTCAACGTCTTTGCGGGTCAGGCCTCCTGCGGTGAGCACCGGTTCAATGAGACCAATCACGTTTGCCTGAAACCATGCCAGTTTCATGCCTTTCATTTTTTCTGGCGAAGTGATGCCGGCCTTCTTATGCGTAATGACAGAAAATGGATTGTCTGGTTGGTCAGCCATCACCGCAATGATCGGTAAGCCACTACCTTTTGCTTTGACGAACGCATCAGCATTCGTTACACCAAACTGTTCACGTCCTGTTGCAATAAACACTTCGTTTTGTTGTCCAGCTGACGGGGGACGAATCTCGAGATCGATACCTTCCTCTTTATAGAAGCCTTGAGCACGACCACCAAAGTATTGCGCGTGCATACCCCACGGCGTGAAGTTGATGCGCAAGACCACTTTATCTAAGGCTTGAGCTTGTTGTGCAAGTGAAGGCGCAGGCGTGACGCATAGCAAAGCAAAAGCAACAAGCGATACGTTTCGTAGCATCGACCAAGTCGTTCCGAGTGTTGTGAGCCTCATGATATTTTCCTTAAACGTGCGAAGTGGAGTCGTTTAGGCCGGTGCGCCACGACATGCGCGCCTCGATCCAAGACATGAAGTTAAAAAACAAAGTGCCGATCACCGCAAGAGAGATGATGGCAGCAAACGAGCGTGCCGTATTAAAATTGAAGCTTCCAGACAAGACCAAATAGCCGAGCCCGTTTGAGGCCGCAAGCCATTCAGCCACAATTGCGCCTAGCACCGCGAGCGTGGTGGCGATGCGCAGGCCCGCAAAGATATAGGGAATGGCATAGGGCAGTCGCAGCCTAAACAGCATCTGCCGTTCGTTAGCTGCAACAGAACGAAAGACATCTGCCAGGCCACGATCGACCTCTTTAAAGCCCGCCATTGTGTTGATCACAATTGGAAAAAAAGCGATCGACATCACTACAGCGATCTTAGAACCAGTACCCGCCCCAATCCATACAAGAATGAGTGGCGCGATCGCAATCTTCGGCACGCTTTGAAGACCAACAAATATGGGCATAATCAATCGCTCGATGAGTGGATAGCGAATCATCAGCGCAGAGACTGCTAACGCGAATACAACTGCGGTGACATACCCCGAAGCAATCGCCCAAACCGTTGCGATAGAGTGCATTTGAATGAGCGCCCACTCATCGACAAACAATGCGGCGATCTCAGTGGGCGCAGGCAAGAGAAAATTTGGCACCTCAAAGAATCGCACTCCGGTTTCCCAAAGCAAAATCAGCACGGCAATCAAAATGCCTGAGCTCCAACTTCGCGCAAAACGGCCTAAGGCAGTCATGCCTCCCCCCAAAATAGATGTCACCGAGCTAAGATAGTTGTCAGTCGCCCTTGGTGTCAACGCATTTGATAGCTGTATATAGAGGAATCCCTATGGCCCGCCATATTGTTTGCCTGAGTTATGACTTTGATGTGCAATCGGGTTTTATTTCCCGAGGGCTCACGTCGCCCACGCCGCTGTCTCGAGGAGAGTTCGGTGTAGTGGGATCAAAAAGAATCTTGTCCTTGCTCGCGGCACACAGCATTCCAAGCACATGGTTCGTTCCTGGCTTCACCATTGAGACCTATCCCGAGGCCTGTGAGTCAGTCGTCAAGGGCGGTCACGAGATCGGACACCATAGCTGGGCACACATCGCACCAGCAAGCCAAACACTGGAAGAAGAAGAGGCCGATATGGTCCGTGCCAGCGAGGCGATTGTGCGTCTCACGGGCACCCGGGCTGTTGGTTACCGGTCCCCGGCCTGGGATTTAAGCGATAACACCTTGAATCTGCTGCTGAAGTACGGTTTTGAATACGACAGCAGCATGATGGGGGGCGATTATGTCCCTTATCCCGTGCGCCAGGGCGATCAGGTCAAGCTTGGCGAGCCCGTGCGCTTTGGTCCGCCGACGTCTTTGATTGAAATGCCCATCAGCTGGCACTTGGATGATCACCCGCACTTTGAGTACTGGCGACTACCCACTACCGTCAATCCAGGTCTACAAAGTGCCCGCGTCGTCATGGATAGCTGGTTAGATGAGTTTCGTTATTTCAAAAAGACAACCGACTTTGGGATCCTGACCTACACCATGCACCCCTATGTTTTAGGCCGGGGCAATCGGATGTTGGCCTTTGAGGGTTTCGTGGAAAGTCTGATCAAAGAAGGCGCAGAGTTCATGACGATGCAAGAGGCTTTAAAGGCAGGTAGGGGCTTGATATATTGATAGTTTAATCTATTGATGTACTATTTAAGTAAAAAAATGATGTACTATTTATAGCTGAAGTTGGCTAATCGAGTCCTGACTGTCGTTTGTTGGGCTGTAGAGGTTGTGCGTCCAACTGGTCGGCGTCATTGTTCACTGGTGCTCGGAGGTCTTTTCGCGCTATCCATGCGATTTCAGCAACGTAATAATAGTTAACCTTTCCTTACCTGTCCGATCTATGTGCTGCCTGAATCAGCTGTTTGAGGTTAAGCAAAATGTCCGGCGACTTTTGATCAATGATCCAGAAAACCAACGGTATTTGCGCAAATGTTTCGTGTTGAATCGAAGTCCTGGTGTGTTTATTCCTAACAAAAAAACTTTTCTTGTTTTTCATGAAACACGCATTTGATTGGGTCAGTTAGGCGCTTGATGAGGGGGCTGTTTAAGGTCCGATTCGTGCTTACGCATTCGACGAATTTCGTGCCAATCTCGTAGAGCAAATCGCATCGCTCTTTTGGTGTTTAGGGTGTTTTGTGCTACAGTCTCGGACTTGTTGATTTTCATCAACTATTCCCTGATAGCTCAGTCGGTAGAGCGACGGACTGTTAATCCGCAGGTCGCTGGTTCGAGTCCAGCTCGGGGAGCCAAAAACACTTGGTCCGTCCAGACACATTGCCCAACTCACAAGGTTGGGCTTTTTGTTTTGTGCTCTGATAGTAACGATGCGCGTGACTTTTTACCTTCAGAAGCCCATACGCTTAGATTCATTAATGCAGATTTAATCGCTGCCGGCTTAGCACCGTTCAATCCTGAGTCTGCTGCCTTTAACGCTGGTCTAAAAGACTTTAACCAACATTATTGCTACGCAGTTGATTCTTGGATGCCTTACGATAACTCTGGTATGCCACCAAAGCTTCTTGACTGGAGTGATAAGTGAATACAAAAGACATTCGAACTTCGAACGATTCAGTCATTGTTTTAAGTGATAAATCGAATAACCGACTTTTCTGTTAATCCGCAGGTCGCTCGTTCGAGTCCAGCTCGGGGCGCCAAAAATATCAAAAGCCTTGAGATGAACACGTCTCAGGGCTTTTTAATTTACTGCGCAGATAAACTAAATTTTTGATGCCTCCATTTCTTGCATCGCGCTGCGATCAAGTGCGATATGCTCGTGTCATTGCGCAGAATAACCTCCGTGCCGAATAATTCCTGTTGCGGTTTCTATGAAAAGAATTAAGTGGATTTTCCTGCTGTTAATGGTGCTTGGCACCATGCTGTACTGGGTCAGTCTGACCGATATCGAACGCACGTTTGCGCCTTGGGCGTTGCGCAAGTCCTTGCTGTATTACACAGGGATAATGTCTTTCGTGGCAATGAGCGTTGGCGTGATACTCGCACTAAGACTGCGTGCGGTCGAATATTGTGTAGGTGGACTTGACAAACATTATCGTCTCCACAAATGGCTTGGTATCGCGGCGGCACTCTTTGCATTAGCACACTGGCTCAGTAAAAAGTATAAATGGCTGATCGAGCTCGGCCTCTACGAAAGAAAAGACTTTGCGACGCCAAGTGGCACGATCGGTTTTTTTCAGCACAGTAATTTTTTTAATCCCCTCGAAGATCTCGCAGAAGATATGGGTGAGTGGGCGCTTTATGTCCTCCTCGTCTTGGCTGTACTCGCACTTTGGAAAAAATTTCCTTACCGATATTTTTTCAAAACACATCGTGTGTTGGCTGTGATCTATCTGATGTTGGCATTTCACACGCTGATTCTTTTTGGAAAAATCGATTGGCTCACTCCGATCGGGATATGGGTAGGCGTGCTTCTCACTATTGGAATACCTGCTGCTTTCATCTCGCTTTTTCAACGCATTGGCGCGAGTCACCGCGCCAGCGGTCAGATCAGCCAAATCCTCTTACACGAGGACGGCAAAGTCACCGAGGTCAAAGTTCGTCTCTCCACGCCATGGGAAGGTCACCGAGAAGGTCAATTCGCCTTTGTGACGTTTGATACCCGCGAAGGCCATCACCCGTTTACGCTATCCTCGAGTTGGAAGGGCGACGCGACCCTCACGTTTCATATCAAGCAGCTTGGTGACTACACACGTACGCTGAACCACGCACTTCATGTCGGTGATCTGGTGACCGTTGAAGGCCCCTACGGGAGGTTTGATTTCGCCTCACATACAGGACCTCAAATCTGGATTGCAGGCGGCATCGGCATTACACCGTTTTTGTCGCGTCTTGAAGCGCTGGCGCATGATCCCCATCCGTCCCAACAATCGATCTCGCTCTTTTATAGTGCGCGCGCATCGGATCACGCACTCGTCGAGCGCGTGACAAGCTTGGCCCAACAAGCAGGCGTTACACTACACCTCTCAATCAGTGGTAAAAATCCTGCCGTGACTGCGCAATCAGTCTTTGAAAACGTACCAGATTTGCTAAAACATACAGTCTGGTTCTGCGGTTCAACAGGGTTTGGCGAAGCGATTAAGCGCGGGCTTTTAAAAAAGGGCTTACCGAGCCGACGTTTTCACCAAGAACTCTTTGAAATGCGCTAAACATATAAGGCGACTTTGGTTATCTAAGAGGAAACATATGAGCAAGCTTTTTGGCAGATCGTGGTTACTCAAACTCTTTATGGCACTAGTTGGCGCTTGCCTAGGTGTTCTGCCCTTTGTCGTTAATGCTGACGACGAGACCAGCGCCTATCCCAAACGTACGGTCACTATCGTGGTACCAGTAGCTCCTGGAGGCGTAACTGATGTTAACGCGCGATTGTTAGCCGAACTGTTAAGTAAGAGCCTTGGACAGAGTTTCGTAGTCGAGAATAGGGCAGGCGCTTCGGGCGCAATTGGGGCCAGCGCTGTGAGCCGCGCAGCGCCCAATGGATATACGCTTCTTTTTCAATACAACGCATTTCACCTTATCTCCCCCCAAATTAATACCTCTACTCCTTGGAATCCTTTGCGCGATTTTGTTCCCATTGCAAATGTCTCTTCAAATCCGCAGGTAATCGTCGTCAAAACTGCCTTGCCGGTGACCAATTTTCAAGAGCTCATAGATTACGGAAAAAGTAACCCTAAAAAGTTGACTTATGGTACCGCCGGTATAGGTTCGATGCATCACGTAACGACAGAGCTATTGCAACAGATCACGGGTGCGCAATACACCCATGTTCCGTTTGCCGGCTCGGGACCTGTTGTAACCAACTTATTGGGTGGAGTAGTCGATTTTGCATTGCCGGGACCTTCTTCCGTCATACCACACGTCCAGTCTGGGAAATTACGTGCTTTGGCAGTGACCGGTAATGAGCGTTTAAGAGCGATCCCTGACGTGCCAACTACAGTCGAGCTGGGTTTTGCAGGCCTTGTCGCTTATGCGACGAGCGCCATGTATGCGCCAGTAGGCACGCCAGAGCCGATCATAAGAAAATTGACGAAGGCGATCGAAGAAGCTTCTCGCGATGAAGCCTACATCAAGAAACTCGATACCTTAGGCGTTGCTGCGCGCTACATGTCGCCATCAGAGCTTGGTAAGAGCGATACAGCGGAATATGAGCGGTGGGGTCGGGTTGTTAAATCTGCCAATATTCAACCATAGTGAGTTTAAGAATGAAGGATCGCGATGCTCGCCTTCGATGCGGACATTTTCTGATCGATGGTGAATGGATTTCAGGCAGGAAACGGATATGTTCGCTTATGGTGAATGGTTCGTTTTGGGCAGACGCCTTCAAGCCCGTTTTTTATTTTTGATGTGCGTTCCGGTCAGTGCGCATATCTCAATCAAGTAAACTTCTTTCGCACGCCGATCCACTCCGCCACCGAGCCGCCATGATCCCAGCCCCGAGCCTCGCCTGCACGCTTAATCACTACCTCTGTCCGCATGATATGCCTGTTGAATCCTTTCTGGATCTGGCCGTCGCGCATGGTTTCAGTGGTGTTGCGCTGAGCGTCAGATCGTTGACCGAATGTCCGGCGCATCGACTCGCCCCGTTGCTCAGGGCAAGAGGGCTATCGGTCAGCTCGGTCAATTCGGCAGGTTACTTTCTGTTCGATGGGCACGAGGCTGTCGGGCAGCATGCACGCAACGACTGGTTGCTCGCACAAACTGCCGAACTTGGCGATACGGCGCTGAACGTCATCGTGGGCGGCAGCCCGACGATGGGTTTGCACGAGGCGCGCGCGCGGTCGATCGAACAATTGCACGCGTTTGCCGAAAAAGCGAGGGCCGCCGGCGTTCGCCTGCTCATTGAACCGTTTCACCCATTGCTCAACCGCAGCAAAAGCCCCTTGAATACGATTAAGGAGTGTGTCGAACTGTGCGCCCGGATTCCCGGCATGCTGATCAACCTCGACCTCTTTCATAGCTGGTGGGATCCGGAAATCGACTGGGCAGTGAGCGCCGGCACCGCTCCGATCGGACTACTGCAAATCTGCGATGTGCACTGCGCTGCGGATTCCGGCCTGCCCACCCGCGTTCCGCTGGGCGAAGGCATCCTTGACTGGCAACGTTATGTCCGGATGTTTCGCGACAGCCAGCCAGAGCGTCCCATCGAGCTCGAACTGTTCATCGATCGCATGCCCGGGCGCGATGCGCACGCGATCGTGCGGGAATCGGCCGCACGGCTCGTGTCGCTGGCGCGCGCTTAGTCTAGATGAATCCCGGCATCCTGGATGATCTTCTTCCAGCGCAAATACTCGCTGTCGAGAAACTTGCGCGACGCATCTGGATTCGAGCCGATCACCACGAATCCGCGATCCTCGAGCGAGGTCTTGAACGCGGGTGAACTTATCGACTTGTCGAACGCGCGGTAGAGCGTATCGACGATCTCGCGCGGCATCCCGGGCGGGCCCGCGAGGATATACCACGTCGACACCGAATAGCCTTTGACGCCAGCCTCGTCTATGGTCGGCACGCTCGCCACCAGCTTCGACCGCGTCTGCGCTGACTGGCCCAGGGCGCGTACGCGGTTGTCCACGATGAAGGGCATGCTCTCGGCCACCGGTTGTGTGGTCATTTCGATACGACCGCCTACGACGTCGGTGATCGCGGCCACTCCACCTCGATAGGGAATGTGCTGCAACTCGATACCAGCCATCGACTTGAATACCTCGCCCGCCAGGTGCGACGAGGTGCCGTTGCCCGCGCTGCCAAAACGCAACGGCTGCGCAGACTTGCGAGCGAACGCAATGAATTCCGCCATGCTTGCGACCGGCATCGCCGGGTTGATCATGAAGACGAGCGGCGATTCGCCGATCACCGTAATCGCGGTGAAGTCAGCCGGGGAAAACGGCAGCTTGTTGTAGAGGGTAGGATTGGTCGCCAGGCCGGGCGTGGCAATCACCAGGGTGTAGCCATCTGGTTGCCCGGCCGCGATCGCGGCGAAGGCTATGTTGCCCCCCGCGCCGACCCGGTTCTCCACGATGAAGTTGTAGCCGGTATCTTTAGAGACCTTGTCGAGAACCAGACGGCCGATGATGTCAGCGCCGCCTGCCGGCGCATAGGGGATGATGACCCGGATCGGGCGGTTCGGGTAAGTCTGCGCATGGCCAGTGAGACACCAGGACAGCAGCGTAGTCGCAAGGACCAGAATTCTGAAGCAAGACTTCATGTTGACTCCCCTTTTTTACCAAGTTAATGAATTCTCGCCAAGAATGCAAGGTCGCCGACGTTGCAGGCCCTTACCCGAAGGCACTATAGTGGCTTGTGATGGCCCTTTTCTATTCTTTCGTCTCGCCAGTATCCTGCTCTTGGAGAGGCGCCAAAGATGTATGACGCATTTTTTCGCCATCCCATTGTTGGCCGCACCAACAACGGCCTTCTGGGTCAATGATGCATGTACCGGTGCCACAGCACCGAGGATCTTCACTCATGTCAAACTCCTGATCTTGAACTTTTGAACGATAGACCTTATCTTACCGAGGATCGCGTGGTCGTAAAGCCTCCATCCCAGTCTACAGCGCGACTCACCCAGCGCGCCACATTGAGCATCTGACGATCGGCACCACGCCTCGCAATGAGCTGCACACCAACCGGCAGTCCGTTGGGTCCAGTAAATAGCGGTAGGGTTATCGATGGCACGTGAAGAGTCGTCCAGAGCAGGCTGAACGAAGGGTCGCCGGTCGCCTCAAGACCAGTTGGCGCCTCGCCTGCAACCGCTGGCGTGAGCAGCACGTCGTAGCCACTAAAGAGATCGTCCAACTGCAGGCGGCTGCGCTCGGCAAATTCGCGCGAACTTTTGTACTTCTCGAAGCTGCAGGTAAGTCCATCATGGATGCGCCCACGACGCAGGCGCTCGCTAATCATTTCAAAATGATGATCGATCTCCCAAGCACGGTTACGCGCGAATTCGAAACTCGATATCCAACGATGTGCATCCGGAATGCGATCGAATGACTGCGGCAACGTCACGTCTACCAATTGGGCTCCGGCTTTCGAGAGCATTGTTACGCAATGATGGAGTAACGTCTTCGTCGAGTCATCGCACCTATCCCAGAAGATTGACGAGCAAAAGCCCACACGCGGTGCAGCGTCCACTTGACTGGACAACGGTTCTGGTTTGACGCACAAGAGTACGTCACGGTAAAGCGCGATGTCGTCGATCGAGCGAGCGATCAGACCGAGTGTGTCAAGCGACTCTGCAACTTCCATTACACCGGCAAGCGGTAGGTCGCCCCATGTTGGCCGGTAACCCACGCATCCGTTGAACGACGCAGGTCTGATCGTCGAAGCGGTCGTCTGGGTGCCGATGGCGAGTGGCACCATGTGGTCACCTACCGCAGCGCCTGATCCGCTTGATGATCCGCCAGGAGTACGTGTTGGATCCTGTGGATGCTTCGTCTTGCTTGGCGTTAAGTTGGCGAACTCGGTGGTGACGGTCTTGCCCATAATGAGACCGCCCGCGCGGCGTGTGAGCGCAACACACGCAGCATCGATACGCGGCTGATGCCTTGCATGAATGACCGTGCCGTACTCAGTCGGCATGTCAAACGTATCGATAAGATCCTTGATACCCACTGGAACGCCGTGTAGCGGTCCACGCCTGCCACTCTGATCGAGGATGCGCGACTGTGCTATCGCGAGATCCGGGTCTAGGTACTGCCAGGCCTGAACATCGGGCTCACGTTCTTCGATCTGGGTCAGGCACGCACGAGTGACGGCCTCACACGTCGACCTTCCGTCTTGGATCGCTTGTACGATCTCTGTGGCTGTTAGACGATGCAGGTCTTTCATCATTTCATTTGAAGCGGCAGGTAGGTGTAATCCTTCAAGATTAAGGAATTTAGACCGGCTTAAACCGGATGGCGACTTTACCTAACAAGGTGTTTTCTTCGACGTATTGCTTGGCAGCCGGTAACTCATCAAAGGAAAACGTGCGATCGATGACTGGCACGATCCGACCATCGATAATGGCGGGCATGACCTCGCGCTCGAAGCCTCGTTGCGCAACAGCACGCATCGCCGTCGATAAGGGCGCATTCGATAACCCAAAAATCTGCAGGCGTTTGCCGTGCACCGGCTCAATATCGAGACCTGTCAACATCTGTCCGTCAACGTAGCCCACAACCGCTAAACGCCCAAAATCAGTGAGTGCCTCAAGGCACCCTGCAAAAGCGCTGCCGCCCACTAAATTCACAGCCAGCTTGATACCGGCGCCGCCAGTGATCTGCCGCGCTTCTTCTGCAAAGTTTTCGCCACGCGTTTGGATGCCGGCGTCGAGACCGAGCGCCTTCAAGCGCACAAGCTTGTCTGCGGATCCGGAGGTACCAATGACCTTGGCACCGCAAACTTTTGCGATCTGTATCGCGGCGACACCAACGCCAGAAGATGCGCCGGCAATCAACACCCAGTCGCCGTGTTGCAGACCACCGAATTGCAACAGGGCCTCGTAGGCGGTGATATAGGCGATTGGAATCACGGCAGCCTGTTCCCAGTTCAGACAAGCCGGAACCGGCGTGAGCAAGGTTGATTCAGCAACCACGTATTCAGAAAAACACCCTTTGGCGCGAAACATGACACGGTCGCCGATCGCAACCCCACGAACATTTGCACCAAGTGCCTCGACGGTGCCGGCACCATCGACTCCGGCGGGACGTCCGCCTTTGGCGCTATGAAGCTTAATGGCACCAAGGATGTCGCCGCGATTAATGCTGGTTGCACACACCCGCACCAGGACCTGTTCGGGGCCGGGCGTAGGCACTGGTTGTTCGCGCAGTTCAAGTTCGGTACCGTTCGAGGTTTTGTTGATCCAGTAAGATTTCATGAGATGTGTATTCTCCAAGTATTTAAGGCGTTTGCAACGAGACTGCTCATTCTACTTTTGACGAACTCGCGCAGCGAAACCCAATATTATGGTGCCCCGCTTTTGGATTGCGAGATAAGTTTCTACCTCGTTGGGTTGTTGTAAGCTCGTCTTCGCTTGAGTCATGCCCACCACCGCGCGTCGAGCGGACTGGGCCGGGAGTTTGATTTTCTCTTCCATCTTCAGCGCTGTAGGGGTAGAAGCGGTATGCGCTCGCTACCCACTCCCATTGATTGCCAGATAAGTCTAAAACGCCATACGGACTGGCGCCTGCTGGAAATGCATCGACCGGTGCCGACGCGTTGTAAGGTCCACCGTACAGAGCGCGAGTTTGATCCGGCTTTGAATTGCCCCACGGATACCTTCTTCCATCGGTACCGCGGGCGGCTTTTTCCCATTCTGCTTCGGTTGGCAATCGCTTGTTCAACCAGTTGCAGTAATCACGAGCACCAACCCAACTCACTTCATTGACGGGGTGTGTGGCGTAACCTACATCCGCTTGCCATAATGAGTTTTGCTGATGAATTCGAGCATCCCGATCATGATCGTCATAAAAGGATTCACCCAGAACGTTTTTCAAGCCGCGTGCGTTCAGAAATTTTGCAAAATCAGCGTTACTGACGGGAAGCATATCAATTGAAAATGATTTCACAAAAACTCGATGCTCTGGTTTTTCATCATCGGGCCCATCGTTAGAGCCCATCGTGAAATGACCCTCTGAAACCAGAGCCATCGGATTGGCTGAGCGCGCAAGGGCTACAGTCATTTGGGCTTGAATGATTGCTGTGAATGCAAAAAACGATAGAAAGAGGAATAGAAATCTAACCCTAATCATATTTATTTAGCTCGAAGATGACAGACTGATACTTCCGGTCGAGTGTAAGTGCGTAACACTGATGGGTCAATCGCAATGATTGTGCAGAAAGCATGAAGTGCAATTGATTAACTTGAGGCGTTGCATGACACCACCTACCGCTGTTGAGGTGTCCGTGGCAACTTAATCACAAAGCATGCTCCACCATTTACCAAGTTCTGAGCTGTAATGTCGCCTCCAAAATTACGAATAATATTTTTAGAAAGCCAGAGACCGATACCCGAACCCGATTCCTTGTTGCTAAAAGCAAGCTCAAAAATTTTTGACTCCTGCCCCAACTCAATTCCAGGGCCAGTGTCTTCAATAAAAATTTTTATGTGTTGAGCCGTTTGGGTGGCGGAAATATGTATTTTTTTCTGGGCGGGTTTCCCTTCAGCTAGGGATTGAATTGCGTTGTTAATCAAATTAAGCAACACCTGTTGCCATTCACTTTTATTGATGCTGATCTTAATTTCTGAGCTGCAAGCGAGCTCGATCATAATTCCTCGCTCGCGCAGTTGTCCCCTAGCGATTTCAATCACTTCATGAATTGATTCCGATAAGTGAATGACAGACTGGTTGCTGCTTTTATTCGTCGTCAGACGTGAGACATTCTGTACGATGGTCGAGGCACGATCGATGTCCTCCAGAATGTGCCCAACCAAATTTCTGATAAAAGGCACATTTGGGGGATCGGAGGCGAGCTTTAAGTCTGCCATCTGTGCATTGATCCGAGACGCCGCAAGAGGTTGGTTGATCTCATGGGAAATTGTAGATGCCAGGGCGTTAATTGATGCTGTTCTATTGAGTTTTTGTAAAGAAAGAATCATTTCATTACGCTCGTCTAACAGATCAGACAGCTGTATGTTCATGCTGCTTAGACGTGTATGTTCAGAAAAACCAAGGTGTAGTCGCAGCACGATGTAGGCAAGATTTCTGATCGCGCCAAATAAGAACAGCCCAAACCATACAATGACATTAAGGGTCTTAATATCAAACGATTGGCCGCTATAGCCGCTAACGATAATGAGCAGTCTTAACAGATATAACGTAGATACAAGACCAAAGACGATGGATAAGAAGTCAAAAAATAACTTGTTTTGGAACTCTTTCTTTACGCGTATGGTTCGATAGAGGCAAAAAATGTTTGTGATCGCAAAGGTGAGCGTTGTAGCAGCGGTGATGGCAGGCGTTACTTTGCCATCGCTGGCTAATCTCCAGACTTCAACTAAGACAAAGAGTGCAATCGGTATAACAAAGGTTGTCCAGCTCAGGCTGATGTTGGCTTGATTGCGGGATAGTCTTTTTAGTGACTCACTAAAAAGTAGAACGGAAAGCGCTTCTAACGAAACCATCAGACTAAAACTGATAGTCAGTGGAATTTCATTACGATGAATTGTCGTAACTGTGGCGATCGATGTCAGTAAGCAACCACAGAGCCATAACATTGCGGAGCGATCATTTCTCTTCCAGAAAAGTGCACCGATTAACGTTGCCGATAAAAAACTTAGGGCGCTATAAAACAAGAAAAGAGTTTGAATAACGAATGGTGTCATGTAAAAAGCTAAAAGGCAGACGTTGGAAAATGCTACGAATACGAGTGTAAGGGTTGCCTAGGGTGCGGGCAAGCTCCTCGGGCTAATGTCAACTTTTAAATTGGTGATGAGTACTTAATATGAATGGATTGCTGGCTGTTTGGAACGATTGTGATCACGGCGTACTCGACAAGTACGAGCACTGGTATATGAACGAGCATCTACCCGATCGCGTGGGCCTGCCTGGTGTGCAACAAGGCGTTCGATATGAGACACCTAACCCTTCACCACAAACGGTGTCTCCACGCTTTTTCACGAGTTACGATCTTGATGATGTGAGCGTTTTAGAAGCACCCGCTTATCAAGCTGCGCTGCGCAATCCGACGCCGGACACCCAATTCATCATGGCTCATTTTAAGAATATGTGCCGCACGATTGCGCGGTTGGTGAGCCACGAGGGGCGCGCGGCTGGCGCATGGGTTGTGACGTTAAGGCTGGGACAACTTCAAGGCGCAGATAAGCCTAGGTATGCTGATATTGATGCATGGCAGAAAGTTTTACATGCTCATGCACCTGCCGCGGCGTGTCGTTGGCGCTTGTATGAATCGGTTTTGGCCGCGCCAACTTCGGCTCAGGTATCTCCCGTTGGAGAGCCCTCCCCGGAGGCTCGGTTTCGTCCGGGCACTGACTCAGTGGCGCACGGTGTAGTGGTGATAGAACATTTGCGCGCATCAGATGCGGATCAGACGCTCAATGATTGGTTGTCGTTACCCGATGTGCAGGCTTTGCTTCATCCATCAGATCGGGTGAACGACTTTATTGAGATGACGCGCTTAGACTCTCGCGCTTTGGCGCAGATCGGTTATTAATCCTAACAAGCTATCCTTCAACATTCAGCGAAAAATAATTTTATCAACGTAAATAAACAACTGAGCGACCTATGCATAGCAAGCCAATTCAAGTGCTTTTAGTTCAGGGTGCGAATATGGAGTATTTGGGAATCCGTCAGCCCGAAATATATGGCACGATGGCTCTAGACGAATTACACGAGCAGCTTATTGCTCATGCGAATACGCTCAAGATCATGCTCGATATCAGAACAACAAATTTAGAGGGTGAAGCGATCACTTGGGCATATGAAGCTGATCGAAAAGGCTACGACGCCATGCTCATCAATCCCGCCGGTTTCACTTATGCGGGCTATGCGCTAAGAGATTGCATCAAAGCGTTAATCATGCCGACGGTGGAGGTGCACATGTCGAATATTGAGCGTCGCGGCATGAAGTCCGTCACCGCGGAGGCCTCCGTTGGCGTAATTACTGGTTTTGGGCGCGACTCTTACCTGTATGGTTTGAATGCTATCGTAGATTTAGTGAAAGGCAAATCTTAAAGTAGGTGTAATTCCGCTCTCGCCCCCGAGTCCGGTTGGAGGTGGTTTCATTTCAGGTTACGCTTCTTGCTCTCAACCTAGATTTTTGGAGCTGATATGTTTAGTCACGTAATGGTAGGTGCGACGGATTTAGAAGCGTCACGCAAGTTCTATGATGCGAGCCTTGGCGCATTGGGTATTGCACCGGGCGTCCTTAATCGAGATATTCGCTACTTTTATCGCACACCTACAGGTGCGTTTGCCTTCACACTGCCGATTGATAACAAAGCAGCCACGGCTGCAAATGGCGGGACGATCGGCTTTGCCGCAAAGTCACCAGAACAAGTCGATGCGTTTCATGCCGCCGGTGTTGCGAATGGCGGTACAACTTGCGAAGATCCCCCTGGCTATCGCGAAGGACCTGCCGGCAAGCTGTACCTCGCTTATTTGCGTGATCCAATCGGCAACAAAATTTGTGCCATGTTCAGAGTGCCGAAGTAAGCGTCCTCATTTGACCTAACTATGCGCACTATCGAGTGCGCATTAAGATTTGCTTTGTCAAAAAATAGGGCTATTAGGCGTGACAGCAGTAACTTTGCGTACAATCTGGCACCTTCAAAGATTGACATGACTGCCTACGCCGACGTATCCCTGTTCCCGCGCAACGCCAAGCCGCTAAGTAGCTATCGCAAGTACTGGGCGGAGCGGTTTGGTGTGGCTCCGTTTTTGCCGATGAGTCGCGACGAGATGACTCAACTCGGCTGGGATAGTTGCGACATCATTATCGTCACGGGCGATGCCTACGTCGACCATCCCAGCTTCGGGATGGCAGTGATCGGCCGTATGCTCGAAAACCAAGGTTTTAGGGTTGGCATCATTTCCCAGCCTGATTGGCAAAGTGCCGAGCCCTTCAAAGCCCTTGGTAAGCCTAATCTTTTTTTTGGCGTGACCGCTGGCAACATGGATTCGATGATCAACCGTTATACGGCTGATCGCAAAATGCGCAGTGATGATGCCTACACGGCAGGTGATGTGGGTGGTAAGCGGCCGGATCGTGCGGCGATCGTTTACACACAGCGCTGCAAAGAAGCTTATAAAGATGTGCCAATTATCTTGGGTGGCATTGAAGGATCGCTAAGACGTATCGCGCACTATGACTATTGGTCTGACAAAGTGCGCCGCTCAGTCGTCATCGATAGTAAATGTGATTTGCTCCTGTACGGTAACGCTGAGCGCGCCGTAGTTGAAATCGCACATCGTCTCGCTGCGAAAGAACCTGTGCAACAGATTACGGATGTGCGGGGTACAGCATTTTTACGACGCGAAACCCCCGAGGGCTGGTTTGAGATTGACTCGACAAGCGTAGATGCACCGGGCAGGGTAGAAGCGCATGTCAATCCATACTTAATGATTAGTGAGCAGGCGCTCGAGCAAGGCGAGAGTTGTGCACGTAACGATGAAGCGCGTGCTGTCGCTGATACCGCGAATGCCAAGACAAAATTTAAAGCGGGCGAATCGCCGCTTGTGTTTGCGCCAAATCCATCCCTGCAAACCCCAGGCAAGCTCAAGGTCCCGCCACGTGATCGCAGCGTGATTCGTTTGCCCTCCTACGAGCAAGTCAAGTCTGATCCGGTACTGTATGCACATGCAAACCGTGTGCTGCATCTCGAGACCAACCCAGGCAATGCAAGAGCCATTGTGCAGGCTCACGGTGAGGGACCCACAGCTCGCGACGTTTGGATCACGCCACCACCGATCCCGTTGACTACTGCTGAAATGGATTTGGTGTTTGATCTTCCTTATGCCCGCAGCCCTCATCCTGTTTATGCAGATGAAAACGGCAGCCACGACGGGGCCACTAAGATTCCTGCCTGGGAGATGATCCGCTTTAGTGTGAACATCATGCGGGGCTGTTTTGGTGGCTGTACGTTCTGCTCGATTACGGAGCACGAAGGGCGAATTATCCAAAGTCGTAGCGAAGATTCTGTCATTCGCGAGATTGAAGACATTCGCGACAAGGTGCCTGGCTTTACCGGAGTGATTTCCGACTTGGGTGGCCCAACCGCCAACATGTATCGTATTGGTTGCAAGAGCCCTGAGATCGAGTCTGCCTGCCGTAAGCCTAGTTGCGTCTACCCCGATGTTTGTCAGAATCTCAACACGGACCACAGCTCGTTGATTCATATGTACCGGCGAGCCCGCGCGGTAAAAGGCGTTAAGAAAATCCTTATCGGTTCAGGTTTGCGTTACGACCTGGCGGTGAAGTCGCCGGAGTACATTCGTGAGCTTGTGACGCATCACGTCGGTGGCTATTTAAAAATCGCGCCCGAGCACACCGAGATGGGGCCTTTGTCCAAGATGATGAAGCCGGGCATCGGCAGCTACGACAAGTTCAAACAACTGTTCGATAAGTTTAGTGAGCAGGCGGGAAAAAAACAATTTTTGGTACCGTACTTTATCGCTGCTCACCCCGGCACCAGCGACGAAGACATGATGCACTTGGCGATGTGGCTAAAGACACATGGGTTCCGTGCAGATCAGGTACAAACCTTTTATCCGAGTCCGATGGCCACAGCCACTGCGATGTACCACTCTGGGCGCAATCCACTCGGACGCGTCACGCGTACGAGCGAAACCGTCGATATCGTGCGCGGTGATCGCCGGCGTCGTTTACATAAAGCATTTTTGCGCTACCACGACGCTAATAATTGGCCGCTGCTACGTGAGGCACTAAAAGCAATGGGCCGTGCCGATTTGATCGGGAACGGGAAAAAACATCTCATTCCTTTCCATCAACCGCGCATAGATGGCAGCTACGTCAGTACGCGACGAAAAAATAGTACAGAAGCGACACCCGTGCGACGTTCAGTGAAGCCGGGCCGCGTATTGACGCAGCATACCGGCTTGCCGCCTCGCAAAAAGGCTTAGTGGTCTAGTGGTTGTCGCGCGGAACTGCGCTACCACTGCATCCAACCAGAAAATCAAAATCGACGCCATCGTTCGCTTGATTGACGTGGTCAACATACAGCTTGTAGTACCCACGATTGAGTGGCGGCTTTGGTGCTTTCCACTTAAGTCGTCGCTCGGCGAGCACCTCGTCGCTCACATCTAGATGAAGTTTGCGTTTTGCGACATCAAGCTCAATCATGTCGCCGCTCTCAACTAGCCCCAAGACACCGCCCGCAGCGGCTTCCGGCGCAACATGCAGAACGACCGTGCCGTAGGCTGTCCCACTCATGCGAGCATCCGAGATACGAATCATGTCGGTGATGCCTTTTTTGAGAATCTTTGGGGGTAGGGGCATATTGCCAACTTCTGCCATGCCTGGATAGCCTTTCGGGCCACAGTTTTTCAGCACCATAATGCAGTGCTCATCAATATCTAGTTTGGGATTGTTGATGCGCTTATGAAAGTCCTCAATGTTTTCAAAGACGACTGCTCGACCTTTATGTTTCAAAAGTTTTGGCGTGGCGGCAGAGGGTTTGATAATGGCGCCATCGGGGCATAAGTTCCCCCGTAGCACCGCAATACCGGTGTTCTTTTTAAACGGCTTTTCCCAAGTCGTGATGACATCTCTATTCCAGCATTCGGCTTTCTTATTGTTATCCCAAATAGTATTGCCGTTTACGGTCAGCGCCTTTTTCTTAAGCAGACCTTGTTCACCGAGTGTACGCAGCACGACAGGTAGACCCCCTGCATAGCAGAAGTCTTCCATTAAATACTTCCCGCTTGGCATGAGATTGAGCAAAGTGTGCACATCGCGGCCAAATTTGTCCCAATCGTCGATATCAAGCTTGACGCCAATACGGCGAGCGATCGCGATCAAGTGAATGACAGCATTGGTCGAGCCACCGATCGCGGCATTAGTTCGAATAGCGTTTTCAAACGCATGGCGCGTCAAAATTTTCGAGAGCGTCAAGTCTTCTTTCACCATCTCGACGATGCGGCGACCAGACTCGCGCGCCAACACATTACGTCGTGCGTCTACGGCAGGGTAGGTTGCATTTCCCGGCAAGGCAACGCCTAGCGCCTCCACCATGCTCGCCATCGTGGATGCCGTGCCCATGACCATGCAGTGACCATGGGAGCGATGCATACAAGACTCTGCTTCGTGAAACTCGTCGACGGTCATCTTGCCCGCGCGAACGTCTTCCGACATCGACCACGTATTGGTGCCCGACCCGATATCGTGACCGCGGTACTTGCCATTCAGCATGGGCCCACCCGAAACGCCAATAGTCGGAATATTGACACTTGAGGCGCCCATCAGAAGCGAGGGCGTAGTCTTGTCGCAACCGAAAAGTAGTACGACTCCATCAAGCGGATTCGCTCGGATCGTTTCCTCGACGTCCATACTGGCGAGGTTGCGCAGCAACATGGCGGTGGGGCGCACGAGAGTTTCGCCCAGAGAAGTCACAGGGAACTCGAGAGGAAAGCCACCCGCCTCAAGTATGCCTTGACGAACTTGATCCGCCAAAAGCCGAAAATGCGAGTTGCAGGGAGTGAGCTCTGACCAGGTGTTGCAGATCCCAATCACCGGACGACCGTCAAACTGATCGTGTGGAATGCCACGATTTTTAGTCCAACTGCGGTAGAGAAAGCCGTGAACACCATCGCGTGCGAACCATTGACTAGAACGACGGGTTATTGGGGTTTTCTTGGTTGGTTTAGTCATGAGAGCTTCTCTGCGCCGATCGTGGAAATGTGAACAACCATAGCGCTGTTTATTCCTGCTGGCAACGGGAGCCCAGAAAGCAAGGGATTCTACTAAGTCCCAAACCGCCGCCCCTGGTCTACCATGGCTCGATTCACTGTTACCGATGCGTTGACATTGAGTGCACAGTTCATTGCATTAATAGCTTAGGCAAATCATTACACTCGGAGATATTTATGATGAAGCGAATCGGACGTACCACCCTGATGGCTGCAAGTGTGTTGGCAATGGCGCTAGCATCTGTTTCTCAGGCTCAGACTGTTATGCGCAATAGCATTTCGGTTGCGCAAAACTCCCACCAAGGCGTAGGCGTTGACGTCCTCGCGCAGGAAGTGGAGAAGCGCACGAATGGCCGAATCATCATTAAAAACTTTTACTCTGGAAGCTTGGGTGGTGAGCGGGAGAGCATTGAGTCGGTTCAGTTAGGTACCCAGGAACTCGCGGGCACTAGCACTGGTCCGATTCCTAATTTTGTTCCAGCGGTTCGAATCTTAGATATTCCATTCCTCTTCCGTGATAAGGCGCATGCGCGCGCGGTGCTGGACGGCCCAATTGGTCAAGCTTTGCTCAAGGAGTTTGATAGCAAGGGTTTTAAAGCGCTGGCTTGGTCGGAAAACGGCGTGCGCCACATGACAAACAGCAAGCGCCAAGTTAATGGACCAGATGATCTGAAAGGCCTAAAGATGCGCACGATGGAAAACCCAGTGCACGTAGCGGCCTATAAGGGTTTTGGCATCATTACAACTCCGATGGCTTTCCCAGAAGTGTTTACTGCTCTACAACAAGGTGTTGTTGACGGCCAAGAGAACCCCTTGTCCGTCATCATGGCAGCCAAGTTTGAGCAAGTGCAAAAGTACATGACACTTACTGGGCACGTCTATAGCCCTGCGATTTACCTGATGAACAAGGCCGCTTTTGATAAGCTTTCTGCCGCAGACAAGCAGGCGTTTCTTGACGCAGCCAAAATTGCCTCGGCGGCTCAACGTGCTCGCGTTGACCAGGATGACGCACAGGGCGTTGCCTATCTGCGTAGCAAGGGTATGACGGTTATTGAAAATGTAAACAAAGAGGCCTTTGTTGCACGTTTAGCTCCAGTCTTTAAACAATTCGAGAAAGAATTTGGTAAAGACAAAATCGATGCCATTCGTAACTACAAGTAATCGGTAAACGTTAGTTCACACCGAGCGAACGGTACAGGCGCGACACTCAGGTGACGCGCCTGTTTTTTTAAAGGTTGATATGAAGAACACTCTGCAAGCGATCGAGAGAGTTACGACCCAAATTTCCTTGATAATTGCCTGCGCGATGATGGCGATTGCTGCGTTTTTGGGATTCTTTCAGGTGATCATGCGCTTTGTATTAGAAATCCCAGCGGAGTGGACCGAGGTACTGATTCGCTTTAGCTTGATCTGGATGGTATTTATGGGTGTGCCATACGCGTTTAGGGTCGGGGCGATGGTGAGTGTCGACGTACTTTATCGTTGGGCTGGCCCCCGCGGAAAGCGACTCTTTGACGTGGTTACGGCTTTGGCGTCGCTGACTCTGGTTGCCGTCATCATTTGGTGGGGTTGGGACTACGCAAATCGTGGGAAGATGCAAACGGTGATTGGGTTAGAGAACGTCTCAATGTTTTGGGCTTATTTGGCATTGCCAGTTGGTGGACTCTTTTGTATCCCGGCAATCCTTGCGCAGTTTTTTAACCCACAGCGCAGCGAATTGGAGAATGCACAATGAGCATCGCTATGTTGATTACGATGTTGTTGTGTTTTGCGTTAACAGTTTCCGTGGCTGTTTCAATCGGCCTAGCTGCAATCTTGGGGATACAGCTCGGTAACGTAAACATGCTTGTTGCGGTCAAGGAAATGTTTAACTCCTTGAACAAATTTCCTTTAGCGGCGATCCCGTTCTTTATCTTGGCTGGTAATTTGATGGAGACAGGTGGCATTTCACGCCGTCTGGTGGAGTTCGCAAAAAGTATTGTGGGAGGCGTGCAAGGCGGTCTGCCTATGACTTGCGTGCTCACCTGTATGATTTTTGCTGCGGTCTCTGGCTCAAGCGTCGCAACGACCTTTGCGATCGGTGCTATTTTGATTCCCGCGCTGGTTAAACACGGATACCCGTCTAATTATGCTGCCGCGTTACAGGCAACGAGTGCAGAGCTAGGGGTCGTGATCCCACCTTCAATACCGATGATTTTATATGGGGTGGCAGCTGAAGTTTCAATTGGGGAGCTATTTATTGCCGGTTTTGGGCCAGGGATATTTATTGGTGTAAGCCTCATGGCTTTCGTTCATATCTACTGCCGCTTCAAGGGTTGGGGCAAGAATGATGGCGACGGACGACTCGCTTTTGGCAAGGCGACGATACAGGCGGGATGGGCGTTGCTGATGCCAATCATTATTCTGGGGGGCATTTATGGTGGGGTATTTACACCGACCGAAGCTTCTGCCGTTGCTGTTTTCTACGCACTATTCATTGGTATCGTGATGTATCGTGAGATCAAGCCACGCGATATTTTTCCCATATTAAAGAAGTCGGTAGTATCAAGTGCAGTGATAATGTTCATTATCGCAAACGCTGGTTTGTTTGCATTTCTATTGACACGTGCAGGTGTGCCAGATGCGATTGGTCGTTGGCTTGAGGCTGTCCTGGAGTCACCTGCTATGTTTCTGTTGGGCGTCAATATCGCATTGTTTATTATCGGGATGTTCATTGAAACCGGTGCAGCGATTATTGTTCTCGCTCCGATCCTGGCACCTGTCGGGATGTACTTTGGCATTGATCCGGTCCATTTCGGTATGGTGATGGTGGTCAATTTGGCCCTAGGTATGATCACACCACCTTTTGGCGTGAATTTGTTTGCGGCTTGCACGGTTGCACGCCTATCACTTGATCAGGTGATAGGTCGTCTATGGCCTTTCGTCGCGGTGATTCTGTGCTGCTTGATGGTTATCACGTACGTGCCAGCGCTCTCCCTCACACTTAGGGACTTGGTCTATCGGTAGCCCCTCTAGCGCACTGACTTATTCGTAAGGTATGCCGCTTAGTTTGTGTTGCTAAGCGGCGACCCTTTAGTTCGCGGTGACATTCATTTCTTTCATTATTGCGGTCCAGCGCGTCGATTCACTCTGTATGAACTTAGCAAAGTCTTGCGGTGATGACAGCCTCGGGTCCATACCTTGGGCCACAAGACGACCTTTAAATTCTGGGTCATTCACTGTTTGAGCTAAAGCATCAGTCAGTTTCTTAAGTACTGGTGCAGGTAAGTCTGCAGGTCCTACCAAGCCGTACCAGGTCGACATGTCGTAGTTTGGTACACCCGCTTCGGCAATTGTTGGAACATTTGGTGCAATAGCTGATCGAGTGCTAGTCGTAACGCCGAGCGCTCTTAACTGACCCTGCTCCACTAACGTGATGCCCGTGGGCAGATTCGGGAACGCGAGGTCTACCTGCCCGGACATGAGGTGCGGCATGAGACTGCCGGCTCCTTTGTACGGGATATGGACCATGTCCACACCAGACAGCTGTTTAAATAACTCCCCCGACAAGTGTAGAGATGAGCCAATGCCCGAGGAGGCAAAGTTGATTTTTCCTGGATTGGCACGGCCGTAGTCAATCAGCTCTTTGACACTCTTGAATCTTGAGTTTGGAGGCACCACGAGTAGATTTGGTCCGGCTAAGACCTGACCGATCGGTGTGAAGTCTTTGACGGGATCGTATTTGGCATCCTTGTAGATCAGTGGGTTGGTGACGTGCCCGATGGATGTGTAAAAGAGGGTGTAACCATCTGGCGGAGCACGGCGCACAAAGTCTGTCGCCAAGTTTCCGTTGGCCCCTGGCTTGTTTTCTACTATGACAGATTGCCCAAGGATCTTACTAAAAGAGTTTGCTATTTGCCTTCCAATAGCGTCAGTCGAGCCGCCGGGCGTAAAGCCTACAACGATCTTGATTGGTTTGTTTGGGTAGTCGTTTGTTTGTGAAATCGACTTACTTGAAATAGATAAGCCTGCAAGTAATATCGCCAAGATTGAAAAAATTTTATAAGGTCTCATTTGATTTACCCGTTGTTGAAATTAACGCAGCAGCTTTTTGTCGAATGGTTCTTCGCTCTATTATCGCGATAGCCCAACGCCTCACGAGCTGAGATAAAAATCCCAAGGATTTTCCGGACTGTATTCTAAAATTTGTACGAGCGATAGTTCTAAGTGCGAATGTCTCTGCACTCAGTGCCATCAGCTCATACAGATATCTTAGATTTCTGTAAA
The DNA here is from genome assembly GCF_019923725.1 of Zwartia hollandica. Lineage (GTDB taxonomy): Bacteria > Pseudomonadota > Gammaproteobacteria > Burkholderiales > Burkholderiaceae_B > Zwartia > Zwartia hollandica. The sequence goes on along the minus strand of NZ_JAHXRI010000010.1, from coordinate 232,054 downwards.
TTTCGGCCAACAGAAATATAGCAAGTCCAATAAAAAGATATTTGTCGATCAACACAGCGAGAGTTGAAGGAAAGTTTCTATAAAGCCATGGTGTTCCTGATTTTTGAAAATTTTGGACGCTTTCGTGCATCACACCATTAGCACCTGCAAAGATTGGAAACTCTCCAGATTTGCTTACAAGAGTCTGTCCGTAGTGCAGATTTTCAAAGCTTTCCAATAAAGAGAATAGAAGCGACTTGTCGATAGATTTATTCGCGATGACTTCGACTCTGCCGGCCAATAAGTCAGTGGGTTGATGGGGAATGTTTTGTAAGACATCAAAACCACCTAGGGGCAGTACAACGGAGTCGAGGTCTTTAAGTTTTGCGAGGAGTCCGCGTATGTGGTGATAGGAATATAGGCTGAGCTTGTCGTCGCGTGCTAAGTCCTCTACGGCGGCACTGTCGGCTGCCAACATGACAAAGCCAGCGAAGTATTCGCCTTGTTTGAGCTTTTGCACCATGTCTGAAAAAGGTACGAAGTCGATCGGAGTATTCTCTGGATTGATTCCATAAAGATCAAGAACAGCAAGCGCATAGTGTGCACTTAGACTGGTCTTTGGTGGCAATACAATTTTGCTTCCCTTCAGGGATGAGAGACTGACCAATTTACCTAAGCTATTTTGGTAAAAGAGAAAGAGTGGTTGCATCCCGATCACGCTAAGCGTACGCACGTGACTAAACTGGGAATGATCAATAGAGCCGATCATAAAGCTGATGGTGTTGCGTGTTCTTGTCGAATTCACCTGTTGAGCTAGTTCGGCTGTGTTTGCAACCGGTTCGAGCTCGACCTTAAATCCGCGTTGTTCAAGCATCTTTTTATAGTCGAGTGCTGTCTTATAAAAACTACCACCCTCGGGTCCGGTCAAGATTTTGACTTTATCCGAGGGCAGCGATTGGTAGATATCGTTGGCCAAGAAGGTAATGGCCAGGATAGCAAGCGATGTAAAAACGATCCGTAGATACGCGGTTTTCATATGAACTGATTTTTATCAAGGTTCAAGATTATGATCCTTCCAAAGTTGATACACCGAAACAACTTGCGCTGATGTGAGGGGAAGAAAACTTTCGCGTCTGGTGACAACGTCGCCGCGCACGAATGCTTCTCGAAAGAACGCCGTGACGATACGGGATCGCTCGAGCTGTGCGGGTTGCGAAGAGAGCAGGGCATGAACACCAATGCGCAGTGGCCACTCTTCGTGCGCATTGGCGATGTTGTTCAATGAGATATATGTATTGCTCGAGTTTGGAAGCTGCACCGTCGTTAACGCAAACTGTGATGCATAGCTAGCTTGCATATAGCCAATGGCCCCTGGTGTCTGTTGTACGCCGGCGGCTATTCGATGGTTGTCTCCTGCATAAAGCCCGTATTCCCAAGACGGTCTGTCTGTTTCCCCAATATATTGTTGCCAGTTAGCGCTATGGTTATTGAGGTAGCGGCTCCACGCTAGAGATGTGCCAGAGCTTCCTCCTCGTGAAAACGGTGTGATTGATAAAGCGGGCATTTCTGTTTCTGGGTTTAAGGCTTGGATAGTCGGATCCCGCCACCAGCGAACCTTACCGAGATAAATCTCTGCGAGTATCTCCGGGCTTAAACGCACAGCACCTTGCCTGATACCAGGCAGATTTGCTGCAGCAACGACCAAACCTGAGGCCACTGGGAACTGTATCAATCCATGCTTCGTTAGATTTTCGCGAGACAATAGGATCTCGGTTGATCCAAAGTCTGCTGACCCTTGAGCAATGGCTTGGAGCGCACCACCGGAGCCAATGGGGAAGTACTCCAAGAGAAATTTGTTTTTGAAATGCTCAGCCCACACGCGATAGAGCACGGACGGCATCGAAGCTCCGGCACCTCGCAGGCGGTTTTGGGACGCAGTTTGAGGGCTTGCCAGCGCTACGCCTGTCGTTTGAGTAGCTGACATTGAGAGTAGAGCAAGCGCGGACGCTTTAAGTAGGGTCCTTCTGCATCTCATAAACAGACTTACGCGAAATTTTGATGCGCCACGATAGCAGGAAATGATGACAATGATGATGAATTAAAAGTTTTATTTAGGATTGCATGAGCGAAGGGAATTTGCGCTACTTTGTAGGTTGCGTTTAAAAAAAAGGAAGTTTCATGTCCATGCTAGTCAAGTCAGCACTTGCACTTATACTCGCGTTCTGCGGCACGCATGCAGCTGCGCAAGCCGTCACGAAAGAGCCGGTTCGTCTGATCGTCGGCTTTGCACCGGGAGGTCCATCCGATATCGCCGGTCGTATCGCTGCCGAGATTTTGAGTGCAAAGCTAGGTGTATCGGTCGTTGTTGAGAATAAGGCTGGAGCAAGTGGTGCAATCGCAGCCGATGCTGTCGCTAACGCAAAGCCAGACGGTAATACTTTGCTGGTGAATGTAACGGCCGACATCGTGAATCCCGTTATCAATCGCGATCCAAAAAACTTTATTACTACTCGGTTTGCTCCCGTCGCTTTAATTGCAACTGCGCCCAACGTGCTGGTCGTGCATCCTAGTCTTCCCGTAAACACAGCAAAAGAGCTGGTCGAATTCATGCGCAGTCAGAAGGCGGATAATTCCCTGAGTTACGCCTCGGCAGGTCTGGGTACAGTTAGCCATCTGTCTGGCGTCTTGTTCACAAGCGCATCGGGTGCTTCGTTGATTCATGTCCCTTACAAAGGGACTGCAGCTGCGCAAGTTGACTTACTCGCAGGTCGTGTGCAGATTATGTTTGATAGCTTAAGTAGTGGGCTCGTCAACGCCAAGTCCGGAAAAGTAAAAGCACTTGCGGTGACATCGCCAAAACGGTGGCCAATGGCCCCGGATTTGCCGACACTGGAAGAGAGTGGTTTGCCCGAAACAGATATGATGGCCGTGTTTGGATTGCTTGCGCCTGCAGGTACGCCGAAGGCGATAGTCGATAAGCTATCGGGTGCGTTACTAGAGGGCCTTCGGACACCTGAGATGCGCGCGCGTATCAATCAAATCGGCGCAGAGCCTGGGGACTGGAGCCCCGAGGCTTACCGTGCCTATTTAGCAAAACAAGTTGAGCGCTGGGAGAAGCTCGCTGCTCAAGGAAAGTTTGCTGTGAAGAACTGAGAGTTAGGCTGATATACCTAATTCACCTGAACATTTGCCTGCTTCGCGACCATTCCCCACTTTGTAATTTCGGCTTTCACATATTTTGAAAACTCCTCGGGAGTGCTGCCGATAGGAGTTGCCGAAATTGCTGCGAACCTCTCCTTGATTTCGGGTGTTTTAAGAATTGCAATGGTCGCGTCAGCGAGGCGCTTGATAATTGCGGGCGGGGTACCGGCTGGTGCGAAGAGGCCATTCCATGAGTCCGCCTCTAGATCAGGCATACCTGCTTCAGCCATCGTGGGTACATCTGGAAGTTGTGCGAGACGGGCACTGCCAGCGACAGCAAGTGGTCTCACTTTACCGCTTAGGATCGCAGGCATGACACCACTTGCCGTCTTGAAGCCAAAATCGACAGTGCCTCCAATCACATCGGTTAATGCGGGCGCAGCACCTTTGTAGGGGATATGGATCACATCGATACCGGTACGAAGCTTTAGTAACTCGCCAGCATGATGCTGCATGCCACCTGCACCAGACGACGCATAGCTAAGTTTGCCTGGGCGAGCCTTCGCGTAGGCGATCAGCTCACTTAATGACCGCACAGGTAAATTATTGTTGACGACTAGAACGCTTGGTGAAGACATGATCTGTGTGATCGGAGCGAAGTCGCGTGCTGTGTCGTATCCTAAGTTTTTGTAAATCCCCATATTTGTCGCGTTCGCAACTGTGCCAACCAATAAGGTATAGCCGTCTGGTTTTGCCTTAGCCACAAATTCAGAGCCAATGTTTGATCCGCCACCGGGCTTGTTCTCAACGATGATGGGCTGGCCTAATTCCTTTTCTAGTTTCGATGCGACGAGACGCGCAAAGATATCAGTCGGTCCGCCAGCCGCGAAACTTACAATCAAACGAATTGGCTGGGAGGGATAAGCGGTCTGGCCCATTGTTTGTGTAGCAAATAGTGCGCCGCACAAGACTAAAAACGTTCGCCGTCCGACAAAACGCCAGGCAGAAGCAGTGCCCATGGTAGGTCTCCATATGTTTTAAGTTATTCTGCTTAGCTTAACGAGCATTCGCTAAAAATAAAAGGGTTTGACACAAAATGACTCAAACAATCACCGTCGCTCAACTCTTGGTGCGCAAACTTTCGCAAGCGGGTGTTAAAAAGATATTTGGACTCCCAGGTGGTGGATCTTCGCTCGATATCATTGCGGCCGCAGCCGCGGAAAACATCCAATTTGTACTCACCAAGACTGAGAATGCTGCGGTCATGATGGCGGGCGCCTTGGCAGAAACTTCTGGGGTTCCCGGCGTGGCGCTAATGACCAAAGGCCCCGGACTCACCAACGCCGCGAATGGAGTGGCCTATGCGAGCCTGGATCGCGCACCCGTCATTGTGTTGACGGATGGCTTTACACCCAAGCAGCTTACCTACATTACGCATCAAGTCTTTGATCAACAAGCAGTGCTCAATCCCCTTGTTAAGGCGGTAGGCCGCCTTGAGTCGGCTGATCCTGCGTCAGAAATTGATCATCTGCTTAAGGTTGCGATGACGTATCCGCTTGGCCCGGTTCATATTGAGCTCACCTCAGAAACTGCGCGTCGTACTGTGGATTTCACTCAATCAGTGAGCGCTCGGTCAGAGCAGGTTGCGCGTTCGGGCGCTATTGATGTCGAATGCTTTGAAGAGCTACGCACGGCCATACAAAATGCTCGCAAACCGATCGCGGTGATTGGGTTGGAGGCACGTGAGCACACCGACGCCGTGCGCAGCTTCGTTGATTCACTTGGTTGTGCTGTACTCAGTACATACAAAGCAAAGGGCGTGATCCCGGATGATAACGCTCAGGTTTTAGGAATTTTTACAGGCGGTTCTCTTGAGCAGGAAGCGATCGCAGCGGCTGACCTGATCGTGTTGATTGGCATGGATCCCGTGGAACTGATCTTACAGCCCTGGCGATACACCACACCTGTCGTAGATATTGCAGCAGTTAGGCATCCGGTGCACTACATCGAGCCCTCGGTGCAGGTGGTGGGCTCAATCACAGAAACGCTGACGCGACTCGTCGCGTCAGGGAGCTATGCGCAAACAGGTTGGAGCTCCACAGAACTTGAACATATCCGCAGACACGCACAGACTCAACTTGCTTATGCTCCAGTAAAAAATGCTGTTGCTCCTGATCGTGTTGCCCAGCTAGCCGCAACGTCTTGTAAAGAGGCGGGCATCAAGCCAATGTTCTCGATTGATGCGGGCGCCCACATGTTTTCAGTTGCGGCATTTTTTCCTGCTGCCCGTGCTGGTGATGTGTTGATCTCAAACGGACTGGCAACAATGGCCTTTGCATTGCCAGCGGCAATTTCTGCCGCGGTCCAAGATCCAAGCGCTCCAGTGCTTTGCTTCACCGGAGACGGCGGACTGATGATGTGTTTGGGTGAGCTATGCACAGCGGTAGAGCAACAGGCTCAGGTCATCGTCATTGTGTTTAACGATAGTGCCTTGTCCCTTATCGATATCAAGCAGCAGAGCAGGGCGCTCGAATCTAACGGCGTGCGGTGGCAGCATCATGATTTTGCGGGCACCATGCGAGCGTTGGGTGGCTTCGGTGCAAGCGTGACGACAGAGCAGGAGTTCGTCACTGCAATGGCAACAGCCCTGAAAACAAACGGCCCGTCCTTAATTGATGTGTCGATTGATCCATCTGGCTATCCAGAGCAGCTTAAAGCGATGCGTGGTTAGCGTTTCAAACATAATGCGAGACTGGGTTTGATGCCATGTATGCACGCTTTGGCATCGCCGTGATGCATCACGGCGTGTCGGTAGCCGACGTAGTACAGAGACCATATCGCGTAGCAGCGTGCTTGTATTTCATCGTACTGGTCATGCGCGAGTGCGTCGGTGATCGGTTGAATAAGCTGAAATACTTGCGCGATGATGAGCTCTTCATATTTTCCTGACCACTTCCAGCCAAAGGCGGCGCCCTCGGCGCGGATGCCTTTAATTGCGATATCAGCCTCGTAGAGTTTGAGCAAGTAGGTCTCAATATAGGCCTGTGCTGACTTAAATCCGCGCGCGGAGAAAGGCTTGATATTTGCGATCTGTCTCTGGTTTACCCGCAAAATGACTTCGGCCAATAAATCCTGTTTAGAAACTCCAAGTCTATAGAGCTGGGTCGGGCTGAGGCCAGCAGCTTGGCAGATTTCCCGGATGCCAACGTTTTCATATCCGCTCTCCTCAAACAGACGATGAGCGATATCAATGATCGTCTCTAGGCGTTGCCGTTTAAGGTCGGTCTTTTGGGCTTCCATACAGCAGAGGGCCTCCGTTCGAGTTGCTCAATATTCCTCTGTATGCAACAATTGATTGCACAGATGTAAACATGTTAACAAAATAGTGGATTCTCAATTGAAAAAGATCATTCTTGCGGCTCTGATGGCTTTCGCTGCCCACGCTAGCGGAAGTCTCGCAACCGAGGTTCCAGAGGGCGTTGTTTTTTGCCACGAGCGGACGGTCGTTGAATTCAGGTTTGATCGATCCAATGCAAATAATGATGTGTTCTTGACGATTGACGGCAAGACAGAAAAATTCATGTCCGCATTTTCTTGGTTTGGATCGAATCAGGTTGTGCCCGCTGGTTTTAAATATGCAATATTAGGTAACGATAAATTCGATCCCTTGCTAGTGTTTGAGAGCTATCTGGTGGATGCCAAGCAGAATAAATACGTGAAGTGCAATTAACGATTGGAGCACTCAGTGAATTTTTACAGAAAAACAAGAACAATCACACAACACTTGTTGCGCTGCTGTGTGTCGATCAAGAAAAATACTCTCCGTCTTTGGCTCTGTGCGCTATTGGGCACTTGCACCTTCGGTGTGATGGCCCAGACCGCGCCTGTTGTTAATCCTCAGGGCTACAACAATATATCTTTAGCTGGGGTGACTGCCTATGATCCTCAGCAACTGTGGCTCTTCGCGGTTGAACATGCGCACAAACAATCGTCGGAGTTCAATATTGAGAATATTGCAGAGGCGATCCAGCTAATCTATCGCGAAGACGGTTACTTTCTTGTCGATGTCCATGTAGCGCATTCGGGCAATAGTGCCCAACTAACCGTTCACGAGGGACGACTATCAAAAATCGAAATATCTGGGGCAACGCCTGCGTTAGCCCAAACGATCCATAAGTATGTGATGACAGCAGTCGGCGATCAGCCGCTAACACTCGAGCGCTTTGAGCGGGGGATGATGCTTGCGCGTGACTTGTCCGGCGTATCTCTCACTTCTGAGTTTGTTTCTTCGCAGGATGTTGGCGATGACGTACTGAAGATTGCGGTCAAGACTGTTAAGCAAAGAGGTAGTCTTTCTTTAGACAATCTCCCCCGAAATTTTGGTAAAGGCCTCTACGCTGTTTTGTCTGAAGAAGTCTACTCGACCGTGACACCGGGAGATATGTTCCGTATCAACGTGTTGCCGAGTGCTGATTTCAACAATAACTGGAGTGGTGTGTTTGGTTCTCTTACCTATCGCGCACCCTTTGGCTCGGATGGGTGGTATGCCGAGGCGACCGTTGGTACAGGCTTGACGCGTAGCTTGTACACCGGTATCAATCAGACACCTCAAAATTTATTCCAGAATACTGTGATGGCGAACGTTGTGGTTGGTTACCCAATCCATCGAGACGCACACAGCTTTCTCTACACCATGTCAGAAGTTGGCTATTCAGCACTGGACAATTCCTTGACCGGGATGAACGATACAAAAGCGGGTGTGTTTAGACAATTCCTGGTGTACAGCAACAATTATCGGGATGGCTCTACATTCCGCGCAGGATTGACGTTGACCGGTGGTGTAGCAGATCGACAGTATTACGGCACACAAGCAGTCAGTGATCCAAATTTTTATCACTTGCGACTTGGTGCGGGTTACACCATGCCACTAAGTAACTTGTCTGCAGGTCTAGGTTTAAGACTAGAGGCGAATGCGCAAATTACGACCTCGAGTGTGCCGACAACCGAGAAGTATTTTCTGGGTGACCGCACTAGATTGCGGGGTTACGGATACGCCGAGTTGATTGGAGACTCCGGGATTGCAGCAACGGCAGAAATTAGTCAGTTCTATCACGTTGGCGCCAAGTATTTGGATTCTGTTGCACCCTTTGCATTTTTTGATGCAGGTTGGTTAAAGCAAAACACGCCGATACCAGGAATGCTAAATGAAACTCCGTTGGCATCTGTGGGTATTGGTGTTCAAACAAGATCACAAGAGAACTTTTCAGTACGGGCTTGGGTGGGCCTGCCCTTGATCGCGGGATATTCAACTCCAGCCTACTCGCCCGCGGTCTGGATTCAATTGACGCAAGCGTGGTGATGACAATGAAAATTGAACATAGAATTAAGTCGTTACTTCTGATTGTTGCTGCGCTCGTGACGATTGAGCCGCTGCTCAGCGCTCCAGCCGTGGCAAAAAATTGTAACGCTGCCAGTGCACAAGGCCGTGGCGGATTGAACTGTGGCCCAGCCCCAGTGACAAGTAATAGCCAAGCTACCGGTCAGGTCACGGGGACTAAGCCGAGCCAAGTGGGTGCACCTTCGATCGGAACCTCGAATCAGAATCCCGCCGCTAAACCACCTGTAACAACGGTGCCAGCAGCTTTACCCCCTAAGGTGGACCAACAAACACCGATGCGGATCCCCCCTAAGGTGGACCAACAGACACCGATGTTGATCCCCCCTAAGGTGGACCAACAGACACCGATGTTGATCCCCCCTAAGGTGGATCAACAGACACCGATGTTGATCCCCCCTAAGGTGGATCAACAGACACCGATGTTGATCCCCCCTAAGGTGGACCAACAAACACCGATGCGGATCCCCCCTAAGGTGGACCAACAGACACCGATGTTGATCCCCCCTAAGGTGGATCAACAGACACCGATGTTGATCCCCCCTAAGGTGGATCAACAGACACCGATGTTGATCCCCCCTAAGGTGGATCAACAAACACCGATGCGGATCCCCCCTAAGGTGGACCAACAAACACCGATGTTGATCCCCCCTAAGGTGGATCAACAGACACCGATGTTGATCCCCCCTAAGGTGGATCAACAGACACCGATGTTGATCCCCCCTAAGGTGGATCAACAGACACCGATGTTGATCCCCCCTAAGGTGGATCAACAGACACCGATGCGGATCCCCCCTAAGGTGGACCAACAGACACCGATGTTGATCCCCCCTAAGGTGGATCAACAGACACCGATGCGGATCCCCCCTAAGGTGGACCAACAGACACCGATGTTGATCCCCCCTAAGGTGGATCAACAGACACCGATGCTGATCCCCCCTAAGGTGGATCAACAGACACCGATGTTGATTCCACCGAAGGCTGAGCAGAAAACGCCTGTACTTGTACCGGTTCCTATCAAGATGAAGGTGCCTCAAAAATCAATAGGCTCCGTGCCGTCGCCCAACCTGCCCACGCCTGTCAATCCACCCCTCACCAAAGGCGGTAGTGGTCCTTCAGCTGATGGTTACGTAACACCCAGACCTAAGCCGATCTCGTCTACTCCCTCTGCCAAAGCCGCAGCAGCCTCCGCTCCTGCAAGTACGAGCGCGCAACCAGTATTGGTCATTACTCCCGATGCGACGACGGCAAATCGTAATGACAAGATGATCACCGTTGAACCTGGTCGCCAAGCGGCGAATAACTATCCAACATTTAATGTTGATTCGGCTACGCCAAATCGCGTCTGTGTTGTGAGTGGGCTGGAGCGTCGTAAAACAGTGGAGTCAAGTGGTTCAACGACTTATCAAGGAACATTGCCTACGTTTAGGATGGTCGTGGCTGAGCTCGCTGACTTGCCTGCGTGGCATCCTATCGACTCCGGTTGTGTTGTTTCAATTACGCACAAGAGATGATAGGTGGAGTGCTAAGTATGTTTACCGCCTTTGGTTTCTCAGGGACAACTAGTCGCCTGTTACGCCGCTTCTGTGTAGTTGCTGGTCTTCTGTTGTTGACCGGGTGTAGCTTTGTTCGCTACGAGTACTATCCACCCACAACAGACGGGGGACGCCAGTGCGTCGCGCAATGTTCGATTGCACGTGAGGTCTGTGTTGGTAATGAGAATCAGCGTGCAGCGAATGAACGTCAGGTTTGTGAGCAACAGAATCGTTGGAATTATCAAAACTGTATTCGTCGAGCGAAAGATAAAGACGACGCAAGGTCGTGTTCGCGCTATCAAAACAGCTGCTGGGCGTCGCCCAATACCTATCGTTGCGATGAAAACTACCGCAGCTGCTTCGTCTCCTGTGGCGGGCACATTAACGTGATTAAAGAGCAGTAACGTCTAGGACGATGTAAGACGTTTAACGAACTCCTTTATCCGCTTATGCATATCTCGTGTTGCAGAATCAGAGCGGCATACTGCGAAACGGTTGTAGATGTTTAAGGCTTTGCCGCACTCACCGTCTACCGAAGGTGTATGTGCGCCACGGTTTGAGGTGTCCCAACCGTGTGTTGCCTCAGGGTAGTGTGTCCAGGATGTTGCATCTTTAAATACCCGTGTTGGGCATCGATCGGGCAGCGTGGCTGTATCCTTTCCACCGGTGAATATAAGAACGGGTCCCCAGTAGGGACCTAAGGTTGGGTCTTCCTTCCAGCCTTTGCTGTTGCAGACGGGGTAAAGACTAATGCCGGCACGGTACAACCCCTTCGCGTGCTCACGCATAAAGGGTTCGTCTGTGAAGGTTCTTAAGACAGTCCAGCCTCCCTGGCTGCCACCCATCAAAATTAACTTGTTTGGGTCAACGCCTTGTGAGACGAGCCATCGCCCCGTTGCGATGGCATCGAGCATGCGGGCGTTTGCTCCAAGTGGGGTGTAGGTCACCCAATTTTGATCATGTCCTCGGCTCCAATAACTGTCCAGCACCAGCGTATTCGCGCCCAAGTCCTTTCTTGCCCAGAGTGCCGTTGCGAAGTCGCCGGGTACCAAACCGTGACCTCCGTGCACGATCACGAAGGTGGGTCGGTTTTTTACACCTTCGGGGTGAGGATTCCAGCTCGCAAGAAGATTGCCTTTGCCGTTAAACGTCGGTACGACTGGTCGCATTGGCGCGAGATTGACTTTGGTGGTGTTGTTGAAAAGACTAAAGTTCGTGATGGGCCGCTCAGGCGCTTGAGTGGCGACGATAGGCGGTTGAAAATATTCAACATCGGCATTTGAGAAAGGTACCCCCGCGCAACCTCCAAGTGCTGTGAGTGCGAATAGCAGAAGAACCAATAGAAGACGTCTCATTTTTCCTAAAACCCAAAACATAAGTGTGGCAGACGAAACCGCTCTTTAATTTCCGAATAGTTTATGAGCCATTGAGTTGTTTTTAGAATAAGCTATTCAAAATATTTTTAAAACTCTAACAAGGAGACCTTGACATGACACCAGCAGAGATTAAAGCCCTTGAGCAGCAAGTGTTGGCACTCGATGAGCAGCGTTGTAAGGTGCTAGTCGCAAAAGATGGCCCTGGCTTAGCTGCGCTGATCGACGCAGGCCTCACTTATACGCATGCAAGTGGTCGTCGTGATACCAAAGATAGCTATGTCGACAGTGTCGCCACAAAGCGCGTGCAATACCTACAGATCGATCGCGAAGAAGTGACCGCGCGCGTGGCGGGTACATCAGTGATTGTCGAGGGCAAAGTCAGGATGAAGATTCATTCTGATGGCGTGGACAAGAATCTTTACAACCGTTATCTCGGGGTTTGGACGACTACAAGCGGCAAGCCATTGCTCACCGCTTGGGCTTCTACCAAACTCGAAGGCTAGTCCATCACTTTGCAGTCGGGCGCAACATCAAATTCAATTTGACCAAGCGCCCGTACTTCTTCTGGCGTAAAGCCAGGTGCCACGGCCTCTAGAACAAAGCGGCCGTTCACCCAGTGCAGGACAGCCAGATCGGTCACGAGCCAGTCAACGCATTGGCGTCCCGTCAAGGGATACTTGCACTGCTTGGGCAGCTTGGTATTTCCCTTACTATCTGAATGCTCCATCACGATGATGAGCTCAACATCACCAGAAATAAGATCCATGGCACCGCCAATACCACCGCGACGGGTATCCGTCGTGCTCCAGTTCGCGACGTTGCCTTCGCGATCTACCTCGTACGCACCTAGAATAACCGTATCGATGTGACCGCCACGTGCCATCTCAAAGGAGGTCACACTCTCAAAGAATGATGTGCCAGGGATAGCTTCAACAAATTGGCTGCCTGCATTGAACACGTCGGGATCAATAGCATCCCCAGTGACGATACCGCCGTAGCCAAGCACACCGTTCTCGGCATGTAGCCATACGCCACGACCATCCAGGTAGTTTGAAACGAGGGTAGGGAGGCCTACGCCTAAGTTCACATAGGAGTCGTTGCGTACAATTTTTGCTGCATTCTTTGCAATGCCAGCGCGCGTGAGGGCAGGCTTGCCGTTGTAATTCCGAGCGCTATCGGCAGGACGCTTTTCTGTGCGCGACAGTGAACGCACATCAATCGGATCTGCAATTTTGACGACACGGGATACAAAAATGCCGGGTAAGTTGATGTGCTCGGGCGCTAACTCACCGACTTCGACAATCTCTTCAACTTCCACGATAGCGACACGCGCGGCCTTAGCAAAGCTCACATTGAAGTTGCCACTGCCACCACGAAACTGAACGTTACCTGCTCGATCAGCTTTGTAGCCACTTAAAAAAGCGAAGTCGACGTGGATCGCCTCTTCCATCAAGTAGGGCTTGCCATCAAAGTACCGAATGTCTTTGCCTTCAGCCAATGCTGTATCAACGCCGGTCGGAGTGTAAAACGCTGGAATGCCTGCACCCCCAGCGCGACAGCGCTCAACCAAGGTGCCTTGCGCGACGAGTTCAACGTCGAGAGTGCCGGCTGCGATACGCTTTTCTGCCTCGGTTTGCATGCCAGCTCTGATAGAGAACGAGGTGATGATTTTCTTGACTTGGTCGTTCTCAACCAATAGTTGGCCTTTCTCGCCGTTCGCGCCTAGTGAGTTACAAACGATTGTGAGGTCACGTACTCCTTTGTCGCGCAACGCAAAAATTAAAGTATTAGGAAAGCGGTGAGCTAGGCCAAAACCTGAAATTGCGACACGCGCACCATCTTGAATATCTGCGATGGCCTCAGTGGCGGTAGAGACAACTTTATTCATGAGAGAGAATCTGTAGGTTGATCAGTTATTTTTTTTGATGCTGAGTTACTCAACGAGACGGTAGGTCAAACGCCACTTGGTGTCACGATTCATCCAAACTGGTGGTCCGTCAGAAAAATTGTTACCGCTTGGATCGGCTGTCAGTCGTGAATGCATAAATGCTTTGGCTGTGGCTTCATCTTTGATGCCATACATAGCGAGATAGTGTGGTGAGCCTGGTTCCGGATGCATGAACTCACGCAAACGCTCGTAGCGTGCGCCGCTCTCAAAGCCGTACCCTATTAGTACTTCCGGTACATGAATGTTGTTGTAGAACTTATTAAAGGCATCGACCTCTGCAGGACCAGCCCCGTTCGCTTCAGTCATGCCGACCAGATACATGTAGGGCGATGCTGAAACTTGCAAAGAAGTGGGATTATTTAAAATGTGTTGCCACATCAAACGCCACTTTTCCTTGCGCTGTTGCCAGGCTGCAGGGCCATCGCTATAGACTGGACGTCCACTCGCTGGCCCATCGTCACGCGAGACATACAGCATCGCAGCTTCTTTGCTTTCGATGTCGTAGCAAACCAGGAATCGAGGGCCGCGTGGTCCCCGTGTATCGTCCTGGGCGAGCTCGTAACGACGGCCGCGCAAAAAGCCTGGATTGGCTGCCAGCACTTCTTTGCGGTGAACGTTGTTGTAGAAGTCGTTGAAGGCAGCGACATCAGCTGCGCTTGTGTCGGCCGGAATGTCCATGCCGACCCAGTAGGTGAATAGTGCATCGCTCATGGTAGATCCTCTTGGGCGTTAGGCGAGTGTAAAGACCGGAACGCTTGGGCCGTCTTCGCTTGGCTTGAAGGCAACCTTCACACGTTGTCCGCAACGAATCGCATCTAGGTCGCAGTCGACAATATTCGTCAACATGGTCGGGCCTTCATCAAGCGTCACGTAGGCAATTGCGTAGGGCACTGGGCCCGAGGTTCGGGTGATGCTATAGCTGTAAATCGTGCCTGAGCCTTTCGCTTCTTTCCATTCCGTCTTGTCACTAAAGCAGAACGGGCAAAGCGCACGCGGATAGTGATGATATTCACCGCAGTCAGTACATTGCTTGACGAGTAGCTTGCCTTCGGTGGCAGCGTTGAAGTAGACCTCGTCACCATCATTGCATTTAGGTGTGGGAATTTTTCTGTCTTGGTAGGGAGTAGTCATCGCGTTATTCTCTTTCCATGATCAGTGTGGCGCTGCCGTGGCGTGTGCTCAAGGCACCGCCTGTTCCGTGTGCGAGCGCGATATCGCAGTTCTTAACTTGTACAAGGGGGTGCGCTTCTCCGCGCAGCTGCCGCACAGCTTCAATAATTTTGGTGATCCCACCGCGGTTAACAGGGTGGTTGTTGCATAGGCCACCACCGTCTGTATTGAAAGGCAGTTTGCCCACACCAGAAATGAGGTTGCCGTCCATCACGAATTTTCCACCTTCGCCCTTTTTGCAAAAGCCCAAGTCCTCTAGCGTCATAACAACAGTGATGGTGAAACTGTCGTAGATCGATGCGTATTTGATGTCTTTTGGCGTTACGCCTGCTTCAGCAAAGGCGATTGGGCCAGAGCGCACAGCGCCGGAGTAGGTGATATCGACTTTGCCACCCATTTGGCCTTTGGGCGATTCGCCCGCACCGATGAGCTTCACTTTTGGACGCTTCAATGTCTTGGCGATTTCTGGGCTCACCACAATGACAGCTCCGCCGCCATCTGTAACTACGCAGCAGTCGAGACGGTGCAGGGGGTCAGAGATCATGGGCGAGTTCACAACATCCTCGACCGTAACAACCTTCTTGAGCATGGCGTTCGGGTTGTGCTGCGCATGGTGCGATGCAGCAACCTTTACCCAAGCCAATTGCTCACTTGTGGTGCCAAATTCGTACATATGGCGCATTGCAGCGAGTGCGTACAGGTTTACAGTCACTGGGCCGTAAGGAATTTCGAAGGGGGTATCCGGGATGGCCGAGTCGAGCTCGCGCACAACCGTGCCGGGTCGTCCAAAGCCTGCGCAGGTGATGAGAGCGACCTTGCATTTCCCCGCTGCGATTGCCTCAGCGGCGTGGGCGACGAGATAAAGATACGAAGACCCGCCGGTATTGGTTGAGTCGGAGTGCGTGACGGTCAGACCCATGTAGTCGATCATATTGATGCCGCCTAAGCCACCAGGGGCGTCGGTCGAGCAAAAGTAGCCATCGACGTCCCGGATCGTTAGGCCTGCGTCCTCTAAGGCACCTTTGGCGCATTCGGCATGCAACTGTGCGAGCGATTTGTTTTGAATCTTACGTGCAGGATGCTCAAAGATGCCCGCAATGTAGGCCTTGCCGCGAATACTCATAGTGATGATGCCTCGTGAGTTACTTGGCTTGCTATGCGGAAAAGTCCTAGCCAAGCCATTTTTTTTGCTATAACGGTTTTATACCACCCCTCTTGTATATTACGAAAACGCCGTATTACTCCCGACGAAGAGACAATCATGAACCTAACACCGGAACAACTTGCGCAGTTCGACAAGGATGGCTATCTGTTTTTTCCAGGGCTGTTTAGCCCTGAAGAGACCAAAGCGTTAAATGCTGCAGTGCCAGAACTGTACAGCCGGCGCGAAGCATACAACGTTCGGGAAAAAGACAGCGACGCGGTGCGCACCAACTTTGCCGCACACATGTATAGCGAGCCCTTCGCTAAGCTCGCGCGTCATCCACGCATGATCAAACCAGTGGAAGACTTGTTCGGTGAAAAGCTCTACATGCATCAATTCAAGATCAACGGCAAGATGGCGTTTGAGGGTGATGTGTGGCAATGGCATCAGGACTACGGTACATGGCTCAATGACGACTTGATGCCCACTGAGCGTGCGATGAACGTGGCGATCTTTTTAGATGATGTGAATCCTTTTAATGGCCCCTTGATGTTCATCCCCGGTAGCCATAAGAAAGGCGTGGTGAATGCCAAGCATGATCTCACCACCACCAGCTATCCGCTGTGGACGGTTGATAATGATTTGATTCGTCAGCTCGTCGGACGCGCGGGTGATAAGGATGGTGGCATCGTCAGTCCAACGGGGCCCGCAGGCTCGATGATCTTGTTCCACAGCTGCCTAGTACACGCCTCGAGCAGTAATCTTTCTCCTTGGAATCGTAACAGCGTGTACCTGAGTGTTTGTGCTGTATCGAATCACATTCGTCGCCACAAACGACCTGAATACATTGCGCATCGCGACTTCACTCCAATCGAGTGTTTGCCGGATGACTGTTTGCTTAAGCCCTATCCCGTCGATCTTCCCTGGGCGAAGGGGATGCCAAGCAGTGCGCTTCAAACTTCAATTGAGCCTTTGAAGGAAACTGCATGAGCTTGCATGCTAAGTTGTTAGAGCGGGCGGCGGCGAATCGTCCGATCCGTATTGGCTTGATCGGTGCAGGTAAATTTGGCTCGATGTACTTGTCGCAGATCCCGCGTACGCCTGGCGTGCATCTAGTCGGTATTGCGGACTTGTCTCCAGAGGCAGCGCGTGTGAATCTGGCGCGCGTTGGCTGGGAGGCGCAACGTCTCGAGGCGAAGTCGCTTGATGACGCCGCCAAGAATGGAACAACGTTTATTTCGGACGATTGGCAAGCCTTGGTGCGCCATCCGTCTGTCGATGTGGTGGTTGAGTGCACCGGCTCGCCCATGCATGCGGTCGATCATATTTTGGAAGCGTTCGCGAACAAAAAACACGTGGTGAACGTGACGGTTGAGGCCGATGCGTTTTGTGGTGCCTTGTTGGGTTCGCGCGCGAAGGCCGCAGGCGTTGTGTACTCACTCGCGTTTGGCGATCAGCCCGCATTGATTTGTGATTTAGTGGATTGGGCCCGCACCTGTGGGTTCCCGGTTGTCGCGGCTGGACGTGGTCATAAATGGCTGCCGCATTTTTCGGAATCAACGCCCGAGACCGTTTGGCATCACTACGGCTTGACGCCCGAGCAGGCCGAGCGTGGTGGCTTGAATCCAAAGATGTTCAACAGCTTTCTGGATGGCTCCAAGCCTTCAATCGAAAGCACTGCGGTATCAAATGCGACAGGGTTAGGTGTGCCTTCAAATGGTTTGCTCTACCCACCCGCGAGTGTGGAAGATATTCCGTACGTGACGCGCCCCATTAGCGAAGGCGGTGTGCTGGAGCGCAAAGGCATGGTCGAGGTGATTTCAAGTCTTGAGAAAGACGGGCGTGTAATTCCCTACGATATCCGGATGGGTGTATGGGTCACGGTCGAAGCCGAAACCGATTACATCAAAAATTGCTTCGAGGAATACAAAGCGCACACGGATCCAAGCGGACGCTATTTCACGCTGTACAAGCGTTGGCATTTGATTGGACTAGAGGTTGGCATGAGCGTGGCGAGTGTCGCTTTGCGGGGCGAAGCGACAGGGGTTGCGACGGGTTGGAATGCAGATGTTGTAGCAACCGCCAAGAGAGATTTAAAAGTCGGCGAGATGCTGGATGGCGAGGGTGGCTACACGGTCTGGGGCAAGTTGTTGCCTGCGGCCACATCCAAGCGCATGGGTGGCTTGCCGCTAGGCATGGCACACAGCGTCAAGGTGATCCGCCCAGTGGCCAAGGGGCAGAGCCTCTGCTGGGATGATGTCCAGATGGACCCAAATACGGCGGCCTTTAAGATACGCCGCGAGATGGAGTCTGCTTATAGTTTTTAATGCAAGATCAATAGTTATTGGATAATAAATTCATATATTCAATAGCATTTATCAATATTTGCCATAAAAACATACAATTGGTGCAGTGCAACCTTGTTGATTAGAATTTAACTACTGATTTCAGTAATTAAATTGTTTTTATTAATCGACCTAAAGGAAGCACCATGTCACTCATTAATACGCAAGTACAGCCGTTCAAAGCCCAAGCCTTTCATAACGGCAAGTTTATCGAAGTTACCGAAGCCAGCCTCAAAGGCAAGTGGTCGGTTTTGATCTTCATGCCTGCAGCGTTTACGTTCAATTGCCCCACTGAAATTGAGGACGCAGCAGAAAACTACGCCGAATTTCAGAAAGCCGGTGCAGAGGTCTACATCATCACGACCGACACACACTTCTCGCACAAAGTCTGGCACGAGACATCGCCAGCGGTGGGTAAGGCAAAGTTTCCCTTGGTTGGTGACCCCACACACGCCTTAACCAATGCATTTGGCGTTCACATCCCTGAGGAAGGCTTAGCCCTGCGCGGTACGTTCATCATCAACCCTGAGCTGATGATCAAGACGATGGAAGTGCACTCCAATGAAATCGCCCGCGATGTCAAAGAAACAGTGCGCAAGCTCAAGGCTGCTCAGTACACAGCGGCTCACCCAGGCCAAGTGTGCCCAGCGAAGTGGAACGAAGGCGCCAAGACACTAACTCCTTCACTGGATTTAGTTGGCAAGATCTAAGACTAGGTTTGACCTCAACGCCCTGGATAGCGCAGGGCGTTGCATTTACCGATGCTCCTTTGAGCCATCGTTGGGGTAGTTCGCCCCGTTACCGGAGAACAGCATGCTTGACGACACCTTGAAATCCCAATTGCAGACATATCTCGGAATGCTGCGCCAGCCGATCCGTCTGATCGCGTCCTTGGATGACAGCGAGACAGCCGTCGAAATGCGACAGTTGCTTGAGACGATCATATCCCTATCAGACAAGGTTACGCTCGATACGACGGGCAACGATGCGCGTAAGCCGTCTTTTGTTGTGGCGCCTGTTGGCAACGATCATGGCGTACGTTTCGCGGGCTTGCCTTTGGGCCATGAGTTCACCTCGCTTGTGCTCGCCTTGTTATGGACAGGCGGTCATCCACCGAAAGTTGAGCAAGATGTGATCGATGCAATCAAAGCTCTCGAGGGAGATTTCAACTTCGAAGTCTATATGTCCTTGAGTTGCCACAACTGCCCAGATGTTGTGCAGGCCTTGTCTTTGATGGCGATTATGAATCCCAAAATCAAGACCGTTGTGATTGAGGGTGGCGCATTCCAGAAAGAAGTGACCGATCGCGAAATCATGGCCGTACCAATGGTG
Organism: Zwartia hollandica; assembly: GCF_019923725.1. Lineage (GTDB taxonomy): Bacteria > Pseudomonadota > Gammaproteobacteria > Burkholderiales > Burkholderiaceae_B > Zwartia > Zwartia hollandica. Next base: position 212,689 of record NZ_JAHXRI010000010.1, on the reverse strand, counting down.
TTCTTAAACGGTAAGGTTTTTGGTTCCGGTCGTATGAGTATCGAAGAGATTGTTGCCAAGCTCGATACAAACTCGGCTGAGCGCGAGGCCGCAAAGTTGAACGCAAAAGATGCCTACGATATGTTGATCGTTGGTGGTGGACCCGCAGGAGCCGCTGCTGCAGTCTATGCTGCCCGCAAAGGGATTCGAGTGGGTGTTGCTGCAGAGCGTTTTGGTGGTCAGACCAATGACACGATGGCAATCGAGAACTACATCTCGGTCTTAGAGACGGATGGCCCAAAGTTTGCTGCAGCCTTGGAGCAACAAGTGCGGCACTACGAAGTCGATATCATGAACTTGCAGCGTGCAACTAAAGTTGTTCCTGCTTCAGTTGCTGGGGGCTTATTGACAGTGGAGATGGAAAACGGTGGCGCACTGCGTGCGCGCTCAGTGATCTTGTCGACTGGTGCGCGCTGGCGCAATGTCAATGTACCTGGCGAGCAAGAGTACAAAAACAAGGGAGTCGCCTATTGCCCACACTGCGATGGTCCTTTGTTTAAAGGCAAGCGCACAGCAGTGATTGGTGGAGGTAACTCAGGTATTGAGGCTGCCATCGATTTGGCTGGAATCGTCGAGCACGTCACGGTGATTGAGTTTGCAGATCAGCTTAAGGCCGACGCCGTGTTGGTCAACAAGCTCAATAGTTTGCCTAATGTAACCGTGCACACCAATGCCCAAACAATGGAAATCACCGGTGACGGCAGCGTTGTGAACGGGATTCGTTTCAAAGATCGCACGACGGGCGTTGAGCAGCATGTGGCACTTGCTGGTGTGTTTGTGCAGATCGGCTTAGTGCCCAACACTGAGTTTTTGAAAGAAACGATTGAGCTTAGTAAGTTCGGTGAGATCATTGTAGACGCGAAGGGCCACACAAACGTGCCAGGCGTGCTTGCGGCAGGCGACTGCACCACCGTACCTTATAAGCAGATCGTGATCGCTGCAGGTGAGGGTGCCAAAGCAGCCCTCAGCGCCTTCGATTATTTGATTCGCACTCCTGCAGCTTAATTAGACGGGCATCTTCAGCACGATCTTGCCGACGTGCTTGTTGGTTTCCATCATTTCCTTTGCCTGCGCGAGCTGATCAAAGGGGAAAGCTTGGTCTACCAGTGGCTTGATGCGGCCATCCGCAATCGCTGGTAGCACCTCTGCTCTGAACTCTGGCAGGAACTCTGCCCGTTGTGCTGCGGAGCGCAGTTTGTTTGATACACCAAACAGGCGCAAACGCTTGGCATGTAAGGCCAGCAAATCGAGCTCTGCAGACAGTACGCCATCCACATAGCCAACCATGGCAAAGCGTGCCTCGAAGCCCATGCAACGGATGCTTTCTGCAAACACTGATCCTCCGACGGTATCAACCACTAGGTTCGCACCTTTGCCGTCCGTCGCTTTCATGACAGCGTCTTCGAATCCCGATCCCCTCAGGCACAGAGGCACATCGAGACCATACTCTTTCAGACGGGCGAGTTTTTCGGGTGAGCCGGATGTGCCGATCACTTTCGCACCCATCGCTTTACCCATCTGTAATGCAGCAACACCGACCCCCGACGACACGCCATGGATGAGCAGCCACTCGTTAGGTAGAAGCTTTCCTTGCAAAGAGAGCATGTCATGCACCACGAGGTAGGTGAGCGGAACGCTTGCAGCCTGTTCAAAACTTAACGAGTCAGGGATATGCATGACCTCAACGCTGTCCATTGTTGCGTACTCGGCAAAGGCGCCGCGGCAACGTCCCATTACCTTGTCGCCAACCTTGAAGCCTTTGACATCATTACCAATGGCGGCGATCACACCTGCACCTTCCATCCCAATGGCGCTGGCCTGACCGCCTTTATGCAAGCCGTGTCCGATCACAAACTCGCCACGATTCAAGCTCGCCGCATGCAGACGCAGAAGGATTTGATTGGCGGCTGGTGTGGGGCGCTCGATATCGCGTTGCTCAAGTACAGTTTTGTTATCAACCGTTTGCATCCAATATGACAGCATGTTTCTTGACCTCAGGTGTTTTGATTGGGGAACAGCATACAACTAGAATCACTTTAGTTGGCGCAGGATGGGGGCCCGGTTAATGATCAGGATCATCAGAAGTAGTGCGCAGCAGGCATAGCCAGCCATGGCGATTGCTACCCCGAAGTTTTCTGCTATTGCACCGGCTAGAAAGTTTCCGAAGGGTAAGCTGATGACGACCCCAGTGCGCAAGCCCATGATTCGACCGCGCATGGCTGCTTCGGTGTTGCTTAGGATAAGGGTGGCGATCAGGGTCCAGCTTATTGCTTGAGCGATACCCGCCACAAAGACGATCACTAGAGAAAGATAAAACCAGCTAGATAAAGATAATAGAAAAATAGCAATCGGCCATAGTAGGCCACCTAGTATCACTAATTGCCCTCGGCGGGTGTAGCTACCTAACGAGACAACCCATAGCCCAGCGACTAACGCCCCCACCCCCGCCATCGAAGTCAGCATGCCATAACCGGTTGGGCCCGTGTCGAGCACATAGCGGGCGAGTAAGGGTAAAAAAGAATAGCGGTACGGTGCCACAAAGAAGTTCAGCATGAAGGCGATGAGTAACAACATAAATACTGCCTGATTGCCCCACGCGTATTTAAAGCCATCAAGCAAGCTTGTGAGGGGCGAGATAGAGCTTACCTTGCTCTCTGCTGTCGTCGCGTTTGATGTAATAGCTTGCGTAGGCGCCGCGTTCTTTAGTCGCAATAAAGCGAATAAATCGAAGATGTAAATCACTGCAATCAGTATGTACGCACCGCTGATGCCAAAGCTTGGAATCAGTAAGCCGCCAAGCGCGGGGCCGATGATCACTGTCGTCTCGGTCGCCACGGCGTTTAAGGCGACAGCGTTTGTGAGGTTCTTCTGCCCAACTAGATCTGGAATAAAGGCTTGCCGTGTGGGGTGATCAAGTGCCCAGGTCAGGCTGCTGATTAAAGACAGCACAATGAGATAACCAATTGCCATATGCCCTGTCAGAAGCAGTCCCAACATCGTCATCGCAATCGCACCGCTTACGATCGAGGCCAGAATTAATAGCTTGTAGCGATTCAGCCGATCTGCTGCCACACCCATGAGCGGAGCAAATAAATAGCCGGCCATCTTGCAACCCGACACAATGCCCACCATCAAGGCCGAGTTGGTTAGCTCTAGCGTTAGCCAACCCACCACGACAAGGTCCGCCCACCGGGCCGTAGATGAAAGTAGGGTAGCCGTCCAGAGCATACGAAAGCCAGGATGACGCAGGGCACTTGCTTGTTTGATTTCAGTCCAGCGGCTCATGTCTTGGCTTGATAGGGGGGGAGAGGATTGCGCAGCGCAATAATAAGACTTCTTGGTTTCTTAGTAAGACTTAGCCTAATTATTGTGCTTGTGATCTGTACGTAACTCGTTTAGGATCAAAAAAACAAAACACACTCAATTCTAAAGGAGACTTAACGTGTCGAAGAACGAAGAGGTATCTCGCGCATTCTCTAATCTGCTTCAGTCTAGCGAGAAGCGAAAAACTATTTTGACGCTATCGAGCTTAGCCGCGATCTCTGCCATTCCAGGTTTAGCGTCCGCGAATCAAAAAGTGCGTATAGGACTCGCTACCAAGACATGGTGGCCAAGTGTAATTTGTGAGACCGCTGAAGCGCAGGGACTATTCAAGAAAATGGGGCTGGCTGCAGAGCTCACTGTATATCGTAGTGGCGGAGAGGCTGTTGAGGCGTTGGCAGCCGGTGCGGCCGACATGATTCCAGGACTGATTTCTCAAGTAGGAACCGCTAGGAAAAAAGGCGTCCCATTTCGTATGGTGTCCTTAGCTGCAACGGCAAACACAGGCTGGAAATTGCTGGTGCGTGCTGATTCGAAGATTACGAATATCAAAGAGCTGGCTGGGAAAAAAATTGGAATCACTGCTGCGGGATCACTATCAGATTTACTAGCGCTTTGGACGAAAGCGAATCAGAAGATTGATTTTACGAGCGTACCTTTAGGTGGTGGCGGTTTAGTACCTAACCTACTCTCTGGAAACGTTGATGCGGCTGTTGTGTATCCTCCGCTTAGTTTTCAGGTATTGCAGAACAAACAGGCGAAGTCGTTGATGGATTACTCCACGGCTATTCCCTCCCACTTGGCAACGGGTTGGGTGACGACGGATAAGTTCATCGAGTCTAGGGCTGAGACCTTGAAAGCGAGCCTAGCAGCGATCTATGGTTCTGTGAGGTTTATGCAAGACAATCCAGACAGAGCGATAAAGATAGTCGCAGATGTGAATAACATTGCACCTGCTGTGGCGAAACAGGAGTTTGAAGAGACCTATATGCGACTCTCCAAAAATGGAGTGTTCACGGCTGAGCAGGTCAAGCTTGCGATGGAGCTTGCAGTGATCGGTGGCTTTAAAGATTTAGCGCCGCAAGCTGAAATCACAACTGATAAATTTGTACCAATTGGCTAAGAACGAGAAAACGAAGGACTGATTTAGAGTTTGTTTGACTATGACGCCAGTACTCCAGAGATGATTAAATCTATATTTCGCAGCTTAGTGATTTGGTCGATCTCTGGAGCGATTTTTTTGTTTTTTTGGCAGTTACTGTTAGCGAATCAATGGGTGAATCCTGATTTGGTTCCGAGCGTTGGGGGCGTACTCAGCGCTGCCGAAAAAATTTTATTCAGCGCTGCTTTTCACAAGCATCTCTACGCCACACTTGAGCATCTCGCAGTAGGTTTTGTTATTGCCGTCCCTGCCGGAGTGACGATTGGCATCTTAATTGCCGAGAGCCGGTACTGGGGGCAAGTGCTCAAGCCGATCATCTACTTGGTCTTTTCGATACCCAAAACTGTCTTTTTGCCAATGTTTATCTTGGCATTTGGAATTGGTTTGTTCCAAAAAGTTGCTTTCGGTATTTTCTCAACAATTTTTATTATTTTAATTTGTACCTTTGCTGCGGTCGATTCAGTCAAGTCGGATCATTTGAAAGTGGCGCGCGCGTTCGGTGCCAGTCGAATGCAGATTGCCACACGTGTATACCTACCATCGATGGCGCCCATATTGCTTGAGGCAGTTCGATTAGGAATGATCTTTAATGTGACCGGAATTATTTTGGCTGAAATGTATGCGTCGAAGGTAGGTCTTGGTCAGATGATTGCCAATTGGGGCGAGAACTTCATGCTCAAAGAACTTGGGGCTGGAATTCTAATTATTTCTGTAGCTACGATTCTTTTTAATGAAACCATCCAATGGTTTGAAATGAAGTTTGAACACTGGCGCGAATAAATAATGCAAAGTACTGACCCAATGGTTCGGATTTCGAACCTAAGCCATACATATCAGTCTCGTGATGGGCTGGTTCCAGCGCTCATTGATATCAATATAGAGATTCAAGCAGGGCGCTTTGTCGTGATCGTTGGACCGAGTGGTTGCGGGAAATCTTCTTTGCTAATGATGATGGCGGGTTTGCTTGCACCGAGCCAAGGCACGATCTTGTGCAGTGGACATTCTATGACTTCTCCTAACCCGGATATCGCGGGTGTCGTGTTTCAAGAGGCGAGCCTCTATCCGTGGCTGACAGCGCTGGAAAATGTTGAATTCCCGCTGTCCTTAAAGCACGTCCCAAAAAAAGTTCGAAAAGAAAGAGCTCAAGAACTGTTGTCTCTTGTCGGGTTGCAGGGATTCGAAGATCGCTATCCGCATGAGCTTTCTGGTGGGATGAAGCAACGTGTTTCGATAGCGCGAGGTCTCGTTCAAGATCCCCCGCTACTGATGATGGATGAGCCCTTTGCCGCCCTTGATGAACAAACACGCATCACGATGGGAGATGAACTGTTGTCAATTTGGGAGAAAACCAAAAAGACAGTGGTGTTTGTGACGCATAGCTTGACAGAGGCTGCCTATCTTGCCGATGAGATCATTGTGATGTCTGCGCGACCAGGAAAAATAATTGATCGAATTGAAGTTGATCTTCCGCGGCCTCGTAAATATGAAATGATGTCCACGGTACGTTTTGCTCAGTTGAGAGAGCGCATTTGGAATCAAATAAAGCATTAGAAAGATGTTTTTGTCTCGTAGTCGCGCGTTGTGGATAGTTAATTGATGAGCTCTATTTACCAAAACAGGTTTTCTCCGCGTACGACTCGCTTGCTGTTTGTCGTGATTTTGATCCTGTGTTGGGAGTTGCTCCCACGCTTCGGCTTTATACCGACGCTATTTCTTCCTCCATTGAGTGATGCGCTGATGGCTTTGTGGGGATCGCTAAGCGAATACCTTACACATCTGTGGTTTTCCACACAGGCCATCGGGTTAGCGATTGTGATCGCCTGTGGAGCTGGTATCGGTCTTGGCTTGTTGTTGTCTACATCGAGAGCTTTGGTCGCTATTGCGCAGCAGCTTGCGTCAAGTGGGTATGCGGTGCCGATTGTGATCCTGTACCCGCTGTTTACTGCGTGGTTTGGTATAGGTATGCACTCTAAAGTAGCCTTTGCAAGTATTTATGGATTTTTTCCATGTTTTCTTGGTACGTTAGCTGGTGTGAAGACGATTGATCGACATTACATTACGATTGCACGTAGCTTGGGTGCTTCCCGTCGCCAACTCATTTTTAGAGTACTGCTTCCTGCAGCTATTCCTACTATTCTCTCTGCGTTTCGCGTCGGCGGGTCATTAGTCATTGTCGGTGTCGTCGTGGCAGAAATGCTGACATCTGCTCAAGGCGTTGGCTATTTGATTACACGTTATCGTGGTTCTCTAGACAGCGCGAAAGTATTCGCAGGCATTTTGATCGTAGTGGCGGTCGTTCTAATTTTTGATCAACTTATTCGCTATCTTGAGAGAAGAACGGGATTTTGGAGATTGTCGACGCAATCGTCGGAGAATGTAGGCGCTTGATTCACTGAAAGTACGTCCAAAAAAGACGAAATGCCCAGTCTGTAAAGATATCATTAACATTAAAAAAAACGGATCATGACTATGAAGCCACGTTTCTACTATGCCCCTAAAACCTGTGCCCTCGCAACACATATTGTTCTCGAACATATTGGCATCGATTATGAAGGCATCAAGCTAGATTTTCGTGAGAATCAGCAAAGGACCAAAGAATATCTCGCGGTGAACCCCAAAGGTAGAGTGCCTGCGTTGGTGACGGACCGTGGCGTTATTACTGAGACGCCCGCATTATTGTTGTACTTGGCGCAGACCTATCCTCAAGCAGAGCTAGCCCCACTAAGTGACCCCTTTGCATTGGCCGAAATGCAGGCTGCGAACAGTTGGTTCTGCTCTACGGTGCATGTCGTTCATGCCCATGGACCACGCGGATCGCGTTGGTCAGATGACGCAGCTGCCCAGCAGTCTATGAAAGCCAAGGTCCCGCAAAATATGAGTGAATGTTTTGCTTGGGTTGAAAGTGAACTGTTGCGTGGCCCGTGGGTGATGGGTGCTAACTTTACGGTTGCTGATCCCTATCTCTTCACAATGTCGAGTTGGTTGACATCGGATGGCGTCGACATCGCTAAGTTCCCTCGCGTGGCGGAGCACTACAAGCGTATGCTAGAGATGCCTGCTGTACGCAAGGTAATGCCCCTGCACGGGATGTAATGCCAATGGCGGTACTCCACCGCCTTACTTGCGCTGACTGATAATCGTCACGAGCTCTGGCAACAGTTTTTGCGGATCTGCATCTTTACAGGCTTGTTCTAGTGTCTTTTTAATAGATGCTGCAACGGTCCTATCGCTCCCCATATCTTGGGCCATCTGGTTGTAGTAGCTAAGGTCTTTAAGCGAATTGGCAATGCTAAATCGCATGCTCGACGTATCTTGATTGACAAGATAGGGTTTCAGGCGATCGAGCGGTGCGCCCCAACCACCGCCCATCGCCAGCACGTCGACAAATGTTTGTGCTGGAATACCCGCTGCGGTTGCGCAAGCGGCTGCTTCTGCCATCAAAGCGACCGAGCCCAGCGAAACAAAGTTATGGAGTAACTTCATGCGGTGCCCGGCTCCGATCGGACCCGCATGCACAATGTTTTCGGCGAAACAGGCGAGTAAAGGTCTGCATTGTTCAAATAAAGTAGTGTCTGCGCCCACGAGCAGGTTTAGTCGGCCTTCGGCTGCCTCTTTTGGAGTGCGGGTCATGGGTGCATCTAAAAATAGTCCGCCGTTTGCAATAACCATGGCGGAAACACGGTCTGTCGAGGTGGGAATGGCTGTTGAGCAGTCGATTACTACTGTGCCAGGTTTAAGGCCCTTTAGAACGCCATTCTCTCCCATTAGAACCTCTTCGACTTGGGGCGTTCCGGTCACGCACAGAATAATGACTTCTGATGCCGCAGCAAGCGCCTGGGGCGTGCAGGCCGTTGCCGCGCCACCCGTAACCAGCGTAGCTAAGGGCTGATTACCCGGATGCTCAAGTAACGTTAACTTGTAGCCATGCTTAAGCAAATTGGTCGCAATGCCATGACCCATCATACCGATACCGATCATTCCAATTTTTTTCATTATTTTGCTCGCTTTGGGTGAAATCTATGAAAGCTATCGTTGCATATTACGATGCCAAATGTAAACTACTACCAAATATCACTAGACCAGTTCAATTTGTTGCGAACCATGAAGAAAGTATTTCTGTTGCTGTCGTTGATGCTCTCGATTGGATCGAGTGTGCGCGCGGAAAATTCTCTGACGCTTTATGGGATTATTGATACTGGTCTGCAGTATCTCAGCACAAGCCAAAACGTACTCGGTAGCAGGGCAGCAGAAACCTTTTTTGGCGTTGCCAACGGCGTGCAAAGTGGTTCGCGATTTGGTATGCGTGGCGTCCATGATATGGGCAATGGCAATCAAACGCTGTTTGTCTTAGAGGGCGGATTTAATTCGACGAATGGTCAGTCTGGACAAGGTGGCTTGTTGTTTGGTCGGCAAGCCACCTTGAGTTACAAAAATATAGATCTTGGACAGCTCGATCTGGGGCGTCAGATCAATTTGGCAAGTAACTACTTGTTGGCGATCGATCCGTTTGTAGAGGGCTTTGGGCAAGCAAATATTGGTGCGTCGTTTGGTTCGGCAAATACCGTACGCTATAGCAATATGCTGTTGTTTCAGACTCGGCCCTTGGAGGGTTTAGCTTTAGGGTTGGGATATTCCTTCGCAACAGAGATGTCTGGAATCTACACGAACAATGGATCGTGCGTCGTAGCGACCTGCCGTGCCATTAATGCTGGGTATCAGTTTGAGCCTGGCAATAACCTGCGTGCCGTAACGCTAGGAGCAACATACACGAAGGGTCCTTTGCTTTTAGCTGCAGCTTACGATCAGTTGCAAGGCCCAGACAACATACCGGACGGTCCGCCAAAGCCTAACCCAACAGCTTGGTTAGTGGCGGGTGCCTACAACTTTCAAGTTGCGAAAGTATCTGTCGCCTACGGGCAAACTCGCAACGGCGCTTGGGGTGGACAACCTCCGGGAACCGGTGCCACAACCGGTAGTTTACTGGCGAACACAACACTCGGAGCAGGCGCGATATTTACACCGGGCACTGCAGCGAACTCATACTTTGTAGGTGCAAATATTCCGGTAACGCCTAGTAGTAACGTTCTTGCTTCGATTCAGTTTATGCAACCGATTGGCGACAGCGTCTTGCGGCCAGAGTCTGCCACGCAGGCGATTTACAGCGTTGGTTACACCTACAACTTTACGCGTCGTACCAATTTGTATTCGTATGCGTCATACGGAAGTAATTATTCAATGGTGAAGTCTGCTCAGAGTACAGTTGTGGGTGTTGGTATACGGCATCAATTTTAGTTTGATTTAAGGACTTTCACTTCATGAAACACCTTTTTAAATCGACCGTTCTTGTTGTGTTGAGTCTAGCGGGGAGCGCTCTGCCGGTAGCCGCGCAAGCTCAGTGGCTTAACATGCATGATGACGCTACGGTCACAACTTATACCGAACGTAGCGAGCTCATTCGTATGGATAAGTTCGTAAACGTCGCAGAGATGCTTGATTACAAACGAAGGATGCGGAACGAAGAGGGTCATGTCTTTCGCTCGGTTGTTATCAAGGCTCAATACAACTGTCCGGATAATCGAGTACGTATCTACACAGTTGAGCTGTTTGATGAGCGTATGGCTCAAGGTGAAGTAGTGCACACGCAAAAAGTATACGGTCCTTGGAAGGCAATTAATCCGCGGAGCGTCGAACAAGAGCTCAAAAACTTTGCCTGTACGGGTAAGAAGTAGACTGAAGGCAGGCACCCCGCTATCGATCTGTTTTCAGCCGTAATACACAGTTACCCTTCTTTACAAATTAACGAAGATAAAACGCAAATTTGCGCTAGTCGTAATAAACCCTTGGCGTCATACTGTGACCTATATTTTTGAATGAGGTCAGTATGCGCAGCTTTTCAATAAATGCCCGACTAACACGTCTTGAGGCCATTGTCCCCACGCTAGCGACGCGTGAGGATTTAGCTCGCTTGGATGGGCGTCTGACCGAAAGAATGACAAATCTCGAAGGAAAGCTAACCACCTTAGTCCATCAAGAGCTCAAAGCAATGAGCTGGCGGCTCATTACGTGGAACACCGGAGTGCTCGTTGCGTCCTTTGCTGGTGTATTCTTCATTGCACGGCATGTGAACTAACGACAATCAGGGTGTAAATCTATGAAATCTATTAATTTTGGGGCAAAGCGCCGCACATTTATTCCTAGCATTGGCGTGGCTTGTTTGCTGTCTGTTTGTCAAATTGCGATGGCCCAACCTGCTGCGCCGGGTGTAACGGTGACCTCCTTGGGTATAACTGGACTAAACCAGTTCGATACGGGGTTGGGTAGCGGTGGAAGTTTTAACTGGCAGGATGCTTCTGCCAACCTAAATGTGACAAAGCAATTTACAAACCAGTTCGCCGCTGGCGTGAACGTACGCTACAACTATCAGAACTGGAAGTGGTCGAGCCCGACAGCCTTTAATGGAAGAGGGCCTTGGTCTTCGATAGAAACTCCCGCCCTTGGTATGAATTTTTATTACGCGCTGTCACCCGAGTGGCGCTTAGGCTTTGTGCCAACGGTTGAATGGTCGGGTGAGTCTGGCACAGGGACTGGCGGCACTGCCACGTACGGTGCCGTGATGAGTGCTGCAAGGCGTTTTTCTAAAGACCTTACCCTGGGTTTTGGTGCGGGCGTCTTCCGACAAATCGATCAAACCAAGGTTTTTCCCTACCTGATCGTGAACTGGAACATTACGGATAAATTGCGACTCAGCAATCCCTTGCCAGCCGGGCCATCAGGTGGTGCTGGTTTAGAGTTGTCCTATGCGCTAACCGATAAGTGGACTCTGGCAGGCGGTGGTGCCTATCGTTCGTATCGCTTTAGGCTCAACGACACGGGACCCGTCCCTGGCGGTATTGGTCAAAACAAGTTCGTCCCACTGTTCGGACGTTTGTCCTATCAGTTGGCTCGGACCACGCGGGTTGACTTGTATGCCGCTGCCACAGTAGGTGGCAATCTTTCCGTCGTTGATGCCAGCGGTAATACGCCGTACAGCGATAGTTATAAAACCGGTGTCGCTGCAGCGTTGAGTCTGTCTCACCGGTTTTGATTTAGCTTGGGCGGCTACATCAAGTTATTTGGGAAACAAGAAGGTCACGCTCGCACGAGCTCCCCAGCCCGTGGCACCGCCAGGCATACTGCTTAGGTAGTAGCGAGCGCCAACAGAAAACGAGACAGGCGCCTCGCCAAAACGAACGAGTTTTGAAACCGTCGCATTCACTGGGTTTTCTGCGCGACGTAGATCCCAGTTAAACGTCGATTGCGTGTTGACTGTGAATGTCCAGGCATCCTTGGTCACATACGAGACAAAGGGCTGGTAATAAAAGTTATTGGCTGTACCGTATGTTGCACTACCGCCGGCACTCCAGGTGTTGTAAGTCAGTAGGCCAGCGGTCCAGGGGGCTTTCATGACGAGACCCACCGCTGCCACGCCGGCTCCAGTCTGGGCAGTGCCAAACTGTCTGCCGGATAGTGAGGCGGTGCTGAGAATTGGACCAACACCCCAAATAAAGTTACTCGCCGCGCGAGGAGAGAAAAAGGTCTCTAGCAATACAGGTCCTGCTCCATTGCCGCTAAAGCCATCAACTTTGTTCAGGGATTCAAAGGTGACAACCGGGCGGACAATGTAGTTCCAGTCGTTGTTGAGCTTGATTGGGATGACGGGTTGTACGACCAGGCTATTGGAAGATCCTTTTTTGTTAAGACCGATGCCACCGTCATAGTTGTATTGAAAGGGTACAGAAATTAAGTCTGCGACAGGGTTAGTCAGTTTTGCCGCTAGATCTTCACTACTTGGCTTGCTTGGTTGACTCATCGCCGGCACTGAAAGCACATTCAAAGCAATGCATAAAGTACCTAGCAAAAAGGGTGAAGTGTTGTTAACTGATAGCATAGCTAAGTCCTTTTTCTTTGTGAGTGCGCTTGGTAAGCGCGCCTATTCAATTTCTTTTACAAGCCGAATCCCGACCAGTGTATAACGGGTTTCTGGCGTATTCCAGTTACGAAACGCACAGCGGGCGTAAATGGGTAGGGTGTGCCACGATGCGCCTCGACGGACCTTGACCTCGCCGGATTGAGGCCCGGTGGGATCCTCTGTTGGCGAGCGGGAATAATAGTCCGGAGCATGCCAGTCGGAGACCCATTCCCAAGCATTGCCAAGCATGTCATACAGACCAAAGGCGTTTGGCTTAAAGCTGCCAACAGGTGAGGTGTATGCAAAACCGTCTGAGTACTGAGCCGCTCTGTCAGCATATTGCGGCCAGTTTTTTGTTGTGTCCTGGTCCATGATGTTTGCATACTCTGCCAATGCTGCGGGCTTGTTGCCCCCCATATGTCGATTCGTCGAGCCAGCCTGGCAGGCATACTCCCACTCCGCCTCGGTCGGCAATCGATAATGCGCCTTCTCTTTGCGGCTCAGCCAGTCAGCCAGTGCCACTGCATCTTTCCACGTAACGTTCACGACAGGTTCATCCCCGCTTTGTACGAAACCTGGATTGCGCCAGGAGTATTTCGTGTCACGACCTTCAAAAGCGTCTTGCCGCTCAGTCTTGCTCGGGTCGTAATGCGCGTTAAAGCCATAAGCACCCGTTCCGTCAGCGATAGACTCTGGCGTGTAACCAGATTGCTGAACAAAAGTGTTGAATTGGTCGACCGTGACCTCAAATTGTCCAAGAAAAAACGGCTTTGAAATACGGACACGATGAACGGGTTGCTCATCGTCTGGCGCGGCAAGATGATCTCTGATATATGTTGGAAAATCTGCCAATAGCGTGTCGACTGTTTCAATGCTGCCCATCTGAAACTCTCCCGCTGGAATGCGGACAAATTTCATACCGATCGAATTGTCGATGATCGTCAAAGGGACGGGCCGCTGGGGCTGCGCGCACCCAGCGAGGCCAGCTAGCAAGACTATTATCAACAATGCGCGCATGTGTGAAGACTATTTCTTTGGAGCGCTGCCGAATTCAACGCCCGCCCATTGTTCGAAATGCCGGATTGGTACGAGATTATCTTTGGGTCCATCGCCCTGTGTCATGGCAAAGGCTAGAAATTGCCGTGCAGTTTGATTAATAAGCATAGGCGCACCAATTTTTTCTGCCTCATCCAGACACATTTTGATATCTTTATGTAGAAGCTCGGTCGTAAAACGCGTGGGAAAGCTGCGATCAAGTGCGCATTGTGGGATGCGTTCCAGCGTGGCAAACGAACGGCCGCTTGATACGTTGAGGACGTCTAACATCGTTTTTGAATCAAGGCCTGCTTTCACACCGTATACCAGTGCCTCGCAGCTTGCGAGCATGCTTGTTGCATAGAGCGTGTTATTGATGATTTTCATTGTTTGGCCAAGCGTGTGTTCAGCGCCAAGATAGAAGATATTTTTACCGATAATTTTTAGAATAGGTTCGGCGAGTTGGAATGCTCCTTCATCACCGCCGGCCATGATCGCTAAGGTGCCGTGCTGAGCGGCGACGGTGCCTCCGCTGACTGGAGCGCTAACAAAGCCAATTTTCTTCGGTGCAATGATGGCGTAGACCTCTTTTGTGACAGAAGGACCCGTCGTCGATAAGTCGATCAGTGTGTGCATCATTGTCCCTTTTACTAGGTCTTCTGCGACAGACTTCACTGCGGCAGGGACTGGGAGGCAGAGGAAAACAGTTTCAACCTTCGAGGCGAGATCTTGCACGCTAGTCGCTGGCTCGGCTCCGAGCTCAGTAAAGCGCTTCATCACGTCTTTGTTTAGATCAAAGATCACGAGTTGATGTTCGGACGCGAGGATGCGCGTGGCGAAATGCTGCCCGATGTTGCCTGCTCCGATGAGACCGACTTTCATGATCTAGCTCCTTGTTCGTTTTTTTGATGATGGTGTTGAATAATTCTATCGAAGGTAGGTATTTAACCACTCGATCACTAAAAAAGGCTCCGACACGGCTTAGCTCAACTCCCTGCGGAAAGGAGGAACACTGGATAACCCTTGTAGACGAAATGACTTGGTCAGACTATTTCTCTCTCTTCTTGTATTTCATCAAAATATGACTTAGTTTCTTTCGCCTAAAGGAGCAGTAAATAAATGAAGAAAGTTCTTCAAGTTTGGCTTTCGGCGCTGGTCTTCTGTGGACTGACTGCGGCGAGTCTCGCCCAGAGCTATCCCAATCGCCCCATCAAAATGATTGTTCCCTTTCCGCCAGCAGGTGCTGCTGACATGACGGCTCGTATTGTGATGAAGGCTCTTTCAGAGGACTTGGGCCAGCCCATCATCATTGACAATCGCGGTGGCGCTGACGGCGCCATTGCTGGGATGGCGACAATTAACTCGCCCGCCGATGGCTACACCTTGCTGTTTGCAACGACGACAGGCCTGAATGCGGCACCGACTATGCGAAAGGTCCCTCCCTATGATCCTTTGACCGCATTTACGCCTATTTCTATGGTCGGCAAATTTGGTTTCTTTCTATTTATAAACGCCGACTTGCCCGCTAAAAATATGGCAGAGTTTTTGGCGTATGTCCGGGCCAATCCTGGCAAAGTGAATTACGGCAGTGGTAACGGCACCAGCATTTTGACGACTGCTCAGTTTGCGCAAAAAGCCAAGCTTGATATGGTTCATGTTCCGTACAAAGGAGATGCAGCCGCCACGACTGATTTGATCGCGGGTCGAATCCAGGTGTTGCTGGGAACTCCGGGCTCTGCTTTGCAGCAGGTGGAGGAAGGGCGGCTGCGAGTCCTGATGACCTCGTTACCTAATCGAAGCCCCTTGGTCCCTAATACACCTACTTCAGAGGAAGTTGGAATTCAGGGGATGACGATTGTGCCTTGGGCCGGACTGTATGGACCCGCAGGCATACCCAAGGAGGTCGTCGACCGTGTGGCAGTCGCCATGAAGAACGTTGCAGCGCGTAAGGATGTTCGCGATGCACTCGGTAAGATTGCTTTTGAGGTTCAAAGTTCCACCCCGGCTGAGATGGCAAAGTTCAATAAAGATCAGCTCGAGATTTGGAAAGTCACGGCTGATTCCGTGAACCTCGAACGTAACTAAGATTGAAGGCAGTCATGCCTTCAATCGTTCTCAGTCGCTCATTTGCTCAGGTCGGGAATCGGTATGGCTCCCTCAGGCAGCGGTGAGCGATTGACATTTAACGCCATGGCGACCATCACGTAGTAGCCACTTACGACCATCAAATCCACGACCCCTTGTTCGCCAAAAAGGTCGAGGACTGCTTGGTAGTGTGCATCGCTCACACCGTGCTTGGTGTGTAATTCATGGCAGAAGTTGTAGACAGCTTCTTCATCGGCTTGCATCTTGGAGGGGCGCTTACCCAAAGCAAGCTCTTCACCAATAGAGGGATCCAAGCCCTCTTGGAGTGCTAGTCGCAGGTGTGCATACCATTCGTATTGCGCCGTCCAGGTGCGCGCGGTGATCAGGATTGCAAACTCATTCAGACGCTTAGGGATCGTGCTTTCAAAGCGAAGATATTCGCCCACCTTACGCATGCGTTCGGCTAAGACAGGACTGCGCAAAAAAACGTTGAATGGAGCGCCTAGGCTGGTTGCACCTTGTACGACGCCTTTGCTCCCCGTGCCAGAGATCGGACCAGCCATGAGGGAGTTGAAGTAAATCTTCTGATCCGCTGTCATTTGATCAGTATGGATACGAGCAAAGCGTTGGTTGTCTGGTGCGTTCACGGTGTTTCTCTTTGTTGGTTTGCGAGGGGTAGTCCGCAGTGTAGGGAAAAAAGATTAGAACGAGAAGAAAGAGCAAGAAGCAGACAATGCTGCATAGCAGCATTGTTACTGTTGTCATGCCTCGGCCTAGATACCCGTAAGAATCATGCAAGTTCAAGCCGTTTCAATGGCAGGTGCTTTATAACTACGTATGCTTGCATTAGACCAAAAGGTTATTTACGCATGTCTAGCCAGCCTCAAGAAAGTCTCGACTTAACGCGCGATGCGACGTTTCCTCGACTATTGCTTGCACACGCGCGGGTACGGCCAGCGCATCCTGCGTATCGCGAGAAGTTTCTTGGCATTTGGCAGACGGAGTCTTGGGCAGACGCAGCTAAGACTGTGCGTGAACTGGCTGGCGGACTAGCAAGCAAGGGCTTTGGCCGCGGCATGAGCCTCGGCATCATTGGTGACAATCGGCCTCGCTTATATCAGGCAATGATGGCTGCCCATGCGCTTGGCGGCACTGCTGTGCCGTTATATCAGGACGCAGTCGCAACAGAAATGACCTATGTGTTGCAGGATGCGGAGATCGGTTTTGCGTTCGCAGAAGATCAGGAGCAAGTCGATAAGCTGCTTGAAATAGCAGATCAGATTCCTGCATTACGCCATATTTTCTATCTCGATCCAAGAGGGATGAGGGGCTATGACGACGCAAGGCTTTGCTTTATTGATGAGCTTTTGGAGACAGGGCGCAGCTTCAATCAAGCAAAGCCTGACTACTTTGATGCGCAAGTTGCACTTGGTCAGTCCAGTGATGTCAGTGTGATTCTCTATACATCGGGTACGACGGGTAAGCCCAAAGGCGTTTGCCAAACACATGCATCAATGATCGGTGCCGGCAGAGGCGCCTGTGAGGTTGATGCGCTGTCGCCTGCTGATAGTGTGATGGCGTATCTTCCAATGGCTTGGGTTGGCGACTTTTTGTTTTCGATGGCCCAGTGTTTGGCCTCAGGATTTACAGTAAATTGTCCTGAGTCGCGAGAGACTGTCAGTACAGATATGAAAGAGATCGGTCCAACGTATTACTTCGCACCACCACGCGTGTACGAAGGGCTACTGACTTCCGTCACGATTCGTATGGAAGATGCTGGTCGTATCAAGCGCAAAATGTTTGATTACTTCATGAGTGTTGCTCGGCAATGCGGCTCCAATCTATTGGACGGCAAGCCGGTGTCCTTGGGGCAGCGCCTGTTGTACGCGTTGGGCAATATGTTTGTGTACGGCCCGTTACGCAATACCTTGGGTATGAGCAACATTCGTGTTGCATACACAGCGGGGGAGGCGATTGGTCCAGACCTATTCAGATTCTATCGGTCTATCGGTGTGAATTTGAAACAGCTATACGGACAAACGGAAACATGCGCGTATGTCTGCATCCAACGAGACGGCGAGGTTAAATATGACTCGGTTGGAAAACCATCCCCCGGCGTTGAGATTCGTATCGGAGACAACAGCGAGGTATTAGTGCGTGGCGTGTCTATGATGGATCGTTACTATAAAAACGTAGAGGCGACCAATGAGGCGTTTGACGCAGATGGCTACTTCCGCACAGGAGATGCTGGTGTTATCGATAGCGACGGAGACCTTCGTATTATCGATCGCGCCAAAGATGTCTCTACGCTAGCAAATGGAAAAGTGTTTGCGCCTAAATACATAGAGAACAAGCTGAAATTCTTTAGTTTTGTTAAAGAAGCCGTTGTGTTTGGCTCGGGACGCGAAACGATAAGTGCATTTGTGAATATCGATCTTGAAGCCGTTGGAAATTGGGCCGAGCGCCGTAACATTGCCTATAGTGGCTATGTAGATTTAGCGGGCAATGCTGCTGTGGCTGAACTCATCCGTGGCTGTATTGAAAAGATGAACGAAGAATTATCTAAAGAATCAATGCTCGGGCATGCCCAAATCTCTAAGTTTTTGGTGTTGCACAAGGAGCTTGATCCCGATGACGATGAGTTGACGCGCACACGCAAGGTAAGGCGTGGATTTGTCGAGAGCAAGTATGCACCGCTTGTAAGCGCGATATACGGCGGTTTATCCGAGCAATTCATCGAGACTCAGGTGCGCTTTGAAGATGGACGGGAAGGCAAGGTCTCGGCAACGTTGAAGATACACGAGGTCCCTACGTTTGTCGTGGGAAAGGCATGACGACCGCTCAACGTACTGTCAATCGCGTCGGACCTGTATTCTTAAGAAAACAAGGATCGTAAATGGCAAATCGGCAAATTGGCGATGTCATCTTAGATGTTGAAAACATTAGCTTGCGCTTCGGAGGAGTCAATGCGCTGACGGATATCTCATTTAATGTGAGAGAGCATGAGATTAGAGCGATTATCGGTCCAAATGGAGCGGGTAAGAGCTCGATGCTCAACTGTATTAATGGGGTGTACACGCCCCAGGCAGGATCAATCACCTTTAGGGGCCAGACTTTTAGTCATATGAACAGTCGTCAAGTTGCCAAAATGGGCATCGCGCGCACCTTTCAGAACTTGGCGCTCTTTAAAGGTATGAGCGTGATCGACAATATTATGACTGGTCGTAATTTGTACATCCGAAGCAATATTTTGTTGCAAGCGCTTCGTCTCGGACCTGCAGAGCGCGAAGAAATCGCCAATCGCGAGAAAGTTGAGCACATCATTGATTTTTTAGAGATTCAGGCCTACCGGAAAACTTCGGTAGGTCAGCTTCCGTATGGCTTACAAAAACGTGTCGATCTGGCGCGTGCCCTAGCAATGGAGCCTCAGGTACTGCTTCTCGATGAGCCCATGGCGGGGATGAACGTCGAAGAAAAGCAGGATATGTGTCGCTTCATCATGGATGTTAAAGATGAGTTTGGTACAACCATCGTCCTGATTGAGCACGACATGGGTGTGGTGATGGATATTAGTGATCGCGTAGTGGTGTTGGACTACGGGAAAAAGATTGGTGACGGTACGCCAGATGAGGTGCGTGCCAACGACGAAGTGATTCAAGCCTATCTTGGCACATCGCACTAAACACGGAGACATAGATGGCTTTTTTCCTGGAGACCACGCTTGGCGGCCTAATGGCGGGAGTGCTGTATTCAGTGGTTGCTCTTGGATTTGTTCTGATTTTTAAGGCCTCAGGCGTTTTTAACTTCGCTCAAGGTGCCATGGTGCTGTTTGCCGCACTGGCCATGGCGCGTTTCTCAGAGTGGGTGCCAGCCTGGTTAGGTTTTGAAAGCATGCTGCTCGCCAACACCATTGCATTTGTGTTGGCCGCAATGTGCATGCTAGTTTTTGCTTGGCTAGTAGAGCGCCTGGTATTGCGTCATCTGGTTAATCAGGAAGCCGTAACACTTTTGATGGCAACACTTGGCATCACGTACTTTCTTGACGGCTTCGGTCAGACTATTTTTGGTAGTGCGGTCTACCGTATCAATGTTGGCATGCCCAAAGAGCCGATCTTTGTCTTGGATAACTTATTTCAAGGGGGCTTGCTGGTCAACAAGGAAGATCTGATTGCGGCCCTGATTGCTGCGACTCTTGTGGCTGTTCTGTCTGTGTTCTTTCAGAAGACTACAACTGGGCGGGCGTTACGAGCTGTTGCTGACGATCATCAGGCCGCTCAATCAATCGGTATTCCTTTGAATAGGATGTGGGTCATTGTTTGGTTTGTTGCAGGCATTACAGCTTTGGTCGCGGGCATCATTTGGGGATCTAAGATTGGTGTTCAGTTTTCCTTGACTACCGTCGCACTCAAAGCCCTTCCGGTCATCATTCTTGGTGGGTTGACGTCCGTACCCGGGGCAATCATAGGCGGTTTGATTATTGGCGTCGGCGAGAAGCTCTCAGAGGTCTACTTAGGACCGATGGTGGGTGGTGGTATTGAAATTTGGTTCGCTTACGTTTTAGCGCTTGTGTTCCTGCTGTTCAGACCGCAAGGTTTGTTCGGTGAAAAGATTATTGACCGGGTGTAGGAGGACTAGCATGTTCTACAGAGAAAACGGCCAGTTCAAGATTGCCTACCGAGCCGACCAACAGATTTTTCCGATTGCCCAGGACCGCTGGGCAGTTTTAGCGTTGATTGCCTTTGCGTTTATCGGCGTGCCCTTTCTTGCCGATGGCTATCTTTTTCGAGCGATTCTAATTCCGTTTGTTATCTTGTCCTTGGCGGCCATCGGTGTAAATATCTTGGTGGGCTACTGTGGACAGATTTCGTTGGGCTCGGGCGCTTTTATGGCTGTGGGCGCCTATATGGCCTATAACGTCTTTGTTCGAATCGAGGATATGCCGTTAGTCCTAGCGTTGCTCGCGGGTGGCTTTTTCGCGATGCTGGTCGGAATCGTGTTCGGTGTTCCGAGCCTACGTGTCAAGGGGCTTTATCTCGCAGTGGCTACCCTCGCAGCACAGTTTTTTTGCGACTGGGCGTTTGCTCGAATTGGTTGGTTTACCAACAGCAGTTCTTCGGGATCTGTTGCGGTCTCTAATCTCAGTTTTTTGGGTTGGACAATCGACTCGCCGGTTGAGAAATATCTATTTTGTCTGACCTTTACTGCGACGTTCGCACTCTTAGCCAAGAACTTGGTGCGCGGTGCGATCGGTCGTGAATGGATGGCGATTCGCGATATGGACGTGGCTGCTGCGGTCATTGGCATTCGACCCATGTATGCCAAGCTCAGCGCTTTTGCGGTCAGTTCGTTCATTATCGGAGTCGCAGGCGGCTTGTGGGCTTTTGTGCACCTAGGCTCTTGGGAGCCGGCCGCGTTTTCGATTGATCGATCGTTCCAATTGCTTTTCATGGTGATTATCGGCGGGATGGGCTCCATTATGGGTAGCTTCTTTGGGGCGGCTTTTATTGTGATTTTGCCGATATTTCTAAACCAGGCGCTACCTTGGGTTGGCAATCTTATTGGGGTAACTGTTTCGACCGCAATGATTTCGCACGCCGAGTTCATGATCTTCGGCGTATTGATCGTGTGGTTCCTTATCGCCGAGCCGCATGGGTTAGCCAAACTTTGGAGTATCGGAAAACAGAAGCTGCGTCTTTGGCCATTCCCGCATTGATTTTTTGTACCTCAGTACTCTGACGACACCCAGAGAGCTAGGGCTTTCGCTGCTTTAACCGGTGTTTAATGCAATAGGAGACAATCCATGAAATTTCGACAGATTGCTTTAGGACTCGCCCTCGCAACCGCGGGGTTGACGGGTGTGGTGGGCACATCAGTAGCTACCGCGCAGGAAAAGGTACAGTTTTTTCCTAGCTTGACCGGTCGTACGGGTCCAGTCGCGCCCAATGCAACACAATTTGCCAATGGCTACGCCGATTACATGAAGCTTGTGAATGCGCGTGGTGGGATCAATGGCGTGATGACGCTTGTTGAAGAGTGTGAAACCGCTTATGCGACTGACCGAGGCGTTGAGTGTTACGAGCGTTTGAAAGGAAAGCATGGTGGAGCCACGGTATTCCAGCCTCTATCGACTGGCATCACTTTCGCGTTAACTGAGAAGATTCCTGCTGACAAGATTCCAATGATCACCTCCGGCTATGGTCGTAGCGATTCGGCCGATGGAGATATCTTCAAGTGGAACTTCCCTCTGATCGGACACTATTGGGTTGCGGGCGACACTGTGTTGCAGCACATCGCCAACAAGGAAGGTGGTTGGGACAAGCTGAAAGGTAAAAAAATTGCCGTGGCGTATCACGATAGCCCGTTTGGAAAAGAGCTGTTGCCAATTATGGAAGAGCGTGCAAAAAAACACGGTTTTCAATTGCAATTGCTTCCAATCCCAGCACCAGGTGTTGAGCAAAAGGCTATCTGGCTACAAGTGCGCCAACAAAGACCAGACTATGTCGTTTTGCAAACGTGGGGTGTCATGACACCGACTGCTATCCGTGAAGCGATCGCGGTGGGTTACCCTCGCGAGAAGATGTTTGGTACCTGGTGGTCTGGTGCTGAGCCTGATTTAAAAGATGTTGGTGCTGCCGCTAAAGGTTATAGCGCAGTCATGATGCAGCACGGCGCCGAACCACAGTCTGATGTGGTTAAGCAAATTCTATCCATGGTGTATGACAAAGGGCAGGGAGTCGGGCCGCGTAACGAAGTTGGTCAAGTGCTCTATATGCGTGGCGTTGTTGGTGCCATGCTTTCAGTAGAGGGCGCCCGTGCCGCACAGGCTAAGTTTGGAAAAGGTAAGCCTGTCACGCCAGAGCAAGCTCGCTGGGGTTATGAAAACCTGAACCTGACTCAAGCCGATCTGGATGCGTTAGGTTTCAAAGGTGTGATGCGCCCTGTGGCTACGACTTGTAGTGATCATATGGGGTCGGCGTGGGCTCGTGTCCACACTTGGGATGGTGCTAAGTTTGTTTGGGCGTCCGATTGGCTTCAAGCAGACAAGAGTCTGATTGATCCGATGGTCAAAGCGTCGGCTGAAAAATATGCCGCGGAGAAGAAGATGACCCGTCGCTCTAAAGAGGACTGCCAGCAGTAAGGCGGATCCCGCTGGTCCTCATTGGGCCAGCGGGTATAGATTCCACACACCATGAAGAGACGCTGTCTATGAATAGTCCCTCTATCGTTTTGAATGTAAACGGCATCGAGGTTATCTACAACCACGTGATTCTCGTTTTGAAGGGTGTGTCGCTACAGGTCGCTCAGGGGCAAATTGTTGCCCTTCTGGGTGGCAACGGTGCTGGCAAGACCACTACCTTGCGTGCGATCTCAAATCTTTTACGTGCTGAGCGTGGTGAGGTGACTAAGGGTTCCATCGCCTTGAGGGAAGAACGGATCGAAAATCTGACGCCTGCTGATCTTGTGAAGCGCGGAGTCGTGCAGGTCATGGAAGGCCGCCACTGCTTTGCTCATCTTACGATCGAAGAGAATTTACTGGCTGGGGCGTATATTTTAAAGAGTCAAGCGCAGATCAGTGCGAACTTAGAAAAGGTGTATGCATACTTCCCGAGGTTAAAAACACGCCGCACCTCGCAGGCAGCTTACACCTCGGGCGGCGAACAGCAAATGTGTGCGATTGGCCGTGCGCTCATGTCAAACCCTAGTGTCATGCTGTTGGATGAGCCCTCAATGGGCTTAGCGCCGCAAATTGTTGAAGAAGTGTTTGAGATCATTAAAGATCTCAATCAAAAAGAAGGCGTCACTTTTTTGGTGGCCGAGCAAAACACCAATATGGCTCTGCAGTATGCTGATTACGGTTACATCATGGAGAGTGGCCGTATCGTGATGGATGGAGCGGCCGCAGAGTTGCGGAATAACGAAGATGTTAAGGAGTTCTATTTAGGGATGGGCGGTGGGCAGCGCAAATCATTTAAGGAAGTAAAGAGCTATAAACGCCGAAAGCGCTGGCTCGCATAAATTATCTCGCTATATTTGAATGTAAGGTTGACTTGCTTGAATACGACCCTCACGCCATTAGAGCTGCGCACACCGAAGCAACGCGATACCGATTTGGTACTCGCTTTACAAAGTGCATTGACGCATGCCAAAAAAAATGCACCGTATTACGCTGCGTCACTCGCGGCTATTCAAGTCAACCACGTGGACAGTCTGCAGGCGCTTTCGGCGCTTCCTGTTCTTCGAAAAGCAGATCTACTTAAAATTCAAACGGCTAGTCCGCCGCTTGGTGGACTGCTAGCCGTCTCTGTTGACCAGCTTCGCCGAGTGTTCCAATCACCGGGACCGATCTATGAGCCCCAAGGCCTGCGAATAGACTATTTTCGTTCAGCCCGAGCCTTACGTGCTGCAGGCTTTGAATCAGGCGATATCGTGCATAACGGTTTCTCTTATCACGGTACTCCAGGCGCGTGGATCTTAGAGGGCGGTCTTCACGAAATTGGATGTACGGTGTTTCCGGGTGGTGTTGGACAAACTGAACAGCAAGTTCAGGCGATGTTACAGATTAGGCCAAACGGTTATGTCGGAACGCCCTCGTTTCTTAAAATATTGATTGAGAAATGCCTAGAGCAAGGCTCACCAAATGCCATCGTGACAAAGGCGTTAGTCTCAGGCGAGGCTCTGACGCCCTCGCTGCGCGGGTGGTTTGCTCAACATCAGGTCAAGGTGAGCCAGGCGTATGCGACGGCCGAGCTCGGTGTGATCGCGTATGAGGGCTCAGTCCCGGCCGAGGGTCTGATCGTGGATGAAGAGGTTATTGTTGAAATTGTCGAGCCCGGTGGTTCAACGCCGATGCCTTTCGGTGAGACCGGAGAGGTAGTGGTGACGCATTTCGCTAAAGAGTATCCGATGATTCGTTTTGCAACGGGTGATCTATCCGCTTTTCACCCTGACTCGTTGAACATGCCGGCTGCGTGTGGTCGCACTAATCTAAGAATCAAAGGATGGTTGGGACGAGCCGACCAAACGACAAAGGTACGAGGGATGTTTGTGCATCCAGGGCAGGTCGCTCAAATGACGAGTCGCTTTCCGGAGATCAAAAAAGCCCGCCTCGTTCTGACGGGGCGAATCGGCGAGGACAAGATGGAGGTGCGTTGTGAGCTTGTCCCAGGATCATCTGTAGCGGACCTTGCGCTGCAGGTGGCAGAGGTTGTGCGCGAGGTGACGCGCTTGCGTGCCGAAATTCAGTTTGTCGCAGCCGGTGCACTGCCGGACGATGGAAAACTCATTGAAGATGCCCGAGACTACAGCTGAGGTGTTTTGCAGCGCGCGGACGCACTAGGTCAGCACAATACGATCATCAAGTTCAGTTAAGTGTCCGCCCGCAATCAGGCTATCTATCGCCCAGTCGATTGCTTGCGATTGTGGTATCTGGCTCAAAGCACAGATGTTGCCAATAAGCTTGGCATCGCGAAGGCGAAGCGCTAAGGCATCGCGTGAGGTCGACTCGAGCTCTAGCATTAAAAATTGTATTAACGCCTTTAGACTGTGACGCGCGTGTTTGATCGGTTCAGCACGCAGCGCAGCAAGCCGTGTGCGGGCTCGTCCGATCGCAGCTTCGACATCGGTAAATATCTTCCCATGCCCAGGAATCACGACATGGGGCGAAAGTTGTTCAATGAGATCTAAAATAGCTTGTTGCTCAGAAAATCCACTTTGTCCGTCAAGTTCGGGGAAGATGATGCCAAAGCCGTTTTCCCAAAGTGCATCGGCAGAAATCAGGATTTTTTCGACTGGTTCGAAGAGGATAATTGAGCTCGGGTCATGGCCAGGAGCCGCATGAATTTCCCAACGACGCGTGCCCAGTGAAATCGAAAATCCAGGTTGCAGTGTCGCAGTAGGTGTAAAGCGCTCACAGCGCTGGGCGACCGAGGCAAAGTCAGCAGCGAGCGGAATCCATTCTTTCGCCGCATCAAAAGATGCGCTAGGCAACAGCAGGTCTGCACCGTAGGTCTTGATTAATAACGCGTTACCGCCGCAATGATCGGCGTGTAGATGCGTATTCAAAATCCGCGTTAACTTGCGCCCACCCAAGGCTTCGCGGATTAACGCCAAGGTCATCTCTTGATGTTTGATATATCCGGTATCGACAACGCTGGCTTCATATTCAGAGTCATAAAAAACGATCTGGTTGGCTGAGAGCCAATTGCGTTCGATGACGCGCAGATGAGCCCGTTCGAATAAATTTTGCGGACTAAACACTAATGATCGCGCCTTTACGTTCGACAATCATCCCGTAGGCATGTGGCTCACGATGTTTAGCGAAGTTAAATACTGAGTTTTTGTAAGAAAGCGTCAAGTCAAGATCGCAACGCGCAATGGCGAGTTCGTCCCCTAGCGTGCTGCAGGCGCCAACGATTTCTCCAGACGGAGCGACAATAATTGAGTTGCCAATTTGGTCGACGCCTTCTTCGCGTCCGCCTTTGCCAACGCCGATGACCCATGTGCCGTTTTGATAGGCGCCAGACTGCATGACAAGTTCATTATGAAAGTGTGACAAGTTGTCATGCTCAGGGGCAGGGGGGTTATGGACGGGAGTGTTGTAACCAATCAAGATCATCTCGACGCCTTGCAAGCCCATGACACGGTAGGTCTCAGGCCAGCGTCGATCGTTGCAGACTGCCATGCCGATAATTCCCCCAAAGGCGCGGAAAACCGGGAAGCCTAAATTACCCGTTTCGAAATAGCGCTTCTCCAGATGCTGGAACTGGCGCCAAGGCTCGTGCTCGGCATGACCTGGCAGGTGAACTTTGCGATATTTGCCGACAATAACTCCGGTTTGGTCAACCAGGATCGAGGTATTAAAGCGACGGGTGCGGCCATCTTCCTGTGTGAGTTCTGCGTAGCCTAAATAAAATCCAACCTTCAACTTGCGCGCGGTATCGAAAAGAACTTGTGTCTCTGGTCCGGGCATTTGCGCTTCGTAGAAGGTATCGATTTCAGCTTGTGACTCAAAAAACCATCTCGGAAAGAAAGTGGTGAGTGCGAGTTCTGGAAAGACAACGAGATCACAGCCGTGGCGAGCGCCTTGTTCAAGTAAGGACAGTAAGCGCGCGACGACCTCTTTGCGTGAATGTGCGCGTTGGATGGGACCTAGTTGTGCAGCGCCGACGGTAACGATTCGGGTCATGTCAATGTTTCCTAGTTTGCGAGTTCGGTCAACGATGCCAACAATACATTGGCACCGGCGATGAGATCTTCCTGAGCGGTGTACTCTGCCGGGTTATGGCTAATGCCGCCCACGCTCGGCACAAAGATCATCGAGGTTGGGCAGATGCGAGCAAGCATTTGTGCATCGTGCCCAGCGCCTGAGGTCATGCGCTGTTGGCTAAGACCTAGCGCTTGTGCGTGGTGTGCGATGCGATCGGCTAGTGCCGTATCGAAAGAGACGGGCTCAAAGCGAGCTAAACGCCGCGCAGTGATGGTGACGCCCTCGGATTGCTCGAGCTCCTTAAGATAGGTAGCGAGAGCGTGTTCGGCTTGTTTCAGCAAACCTTCGTCCGTATTACGCAGATCAACAGTTATCGTGGCGCGCGCGGCAATCACATTGATCAGGTTAGGGATGAGGTCTATTTTTCCGATCGTGCCGACTTGGTGTCCCCCCATCTTGCGTGTCAGATCACGAACGAACGTGGCAATCGCGCTCGCCACATAACCTGCGTCGTGACGTAAATACATTGGCGTTGTGCCAGCGTGGTTAGACTGGCCCACGATCGTCAGCTCCTGCCACGAGATTCCTTGCAGGTTTTCGACGGCACCAATTTTTACACCTTCTATGTCTAGGATAGGTCCTTGTTCAATATGCAGTTCAATAAAGGCGTGAGGTTTATGTGCGCCTAGATCCGCTTTGCCGTCGTAGCCAATCCGCGCTAACTCATCACCTAAACGCGGACCGTCAATCGCCTTGAGGTCTAGTGCTTCATCCAGCGGCATACCCCCGACATACACAAGTGATCCCAGCATGTCGGGAGCGAAGCGAGCACCTTCTTCGTTTGTAAAAACGCCAACGACAAGTGAGCGTTGCGTTAGTTGCTTTGCCTCGTTAAGCGTGGCGACGACCTCTAGGCCCGCGAGGACGCCATAGTTGCCGTCATACGCGCCACCCGTGCGTACGGTGTCGATGTGAGAGCCTGTCATGACAGGCGCTAAGTCTGGTTGCGAGCCAGCACGCGTGCCAAAAATATTACCAATGGGGTCGATCGTGACCGTCATGCCTAGCTCTTTCATCCAACTGACAACGAGATCGCGACCTAGCTTGTCATCGTCCGTAAGCGCGAGTCGGCAACAGGCATTTGTTTCAGTGCGTCCGATCTCGGCTAGCTGCTCGAGTTGTCGCATGAGCCGGGGACCATTAATAGCCAGTTGTGCTGCGTTCATGCAAGCACCTCCTCAGCGGAGCGGCCGACGACTTCTTTATAGATTGTCGGATCGGTATCACCTTCGCTACCAATGAGTAAGACGCGCGACTGAGCGTTTAGTCCAAGCGCGCTCCAGATTTGTGCATTGCCTTGCGCTGCGAGCAGCAGCCCGAGTCCGGTACTGCCAGTTTCGCCCGACACGATTTTCGGATCATTACCTCGCGGCTGGGCGAAGACGCGCATGGCCTCAAGTGCATGCGCATCCGATAACGTAGCGTAGTGGTTAATGCCGTGCTTCAGGATATCCCAGGCGACGGGCGAGACCTCTCCGCAGGCGAGGCCCGCCATCACAGTGTCCAGATCACCAAGTACGGCAACCGGTTTCCCCACCAAGCCACTTTGAAAAAAGCAATCTGCACGCTCAGGCTCAATAATGACAAAGGTCGGACGCGTTGCGCCCCATTCTTGCCAGAAAGCAGCACACACCGATGCAGCGAGTGCTCCTACTCCAGCTTGGACCAACACATGGGTGGGCGGGTTGTGGTCCAGTTGCCGGATCACTTCGCGTGACATGACGCCATAGCCATGCATCACGTCGATGGGAATGTCGCGATAGCCCTCATAGGTCGTGTCAGAAACAACGGTCCAGCCGTGTTGAGCGGCTTGCGCGGCGGCGTGGTGTACAGAGTCATCGTAATTGCCTTTTACGCGAATGACCTCTGCGCCGTAGAACGCAATAGCTGCTCGTCGCCCCTCGCTGACGGTGGCGTGAATATAAATTACGCAACGGCACCCAAACAACTGCGCGCCCCAAGCAACGGAGCGCCCATGATTGCCGTCTGTTGCACAGGTGACTGTCATCTTAGAGACGATGTCAGCATACTTGCCCGATAGAATTTCTTTTGGTGTGGGCAAGTGGCCGTTGTGTTGAGCGGCGACTGCTTTTTGTATCAGGCGAAAGACGGCATAGGCGCCGCCCAGTGCTTTGAAACTTTTGAGTCCGAAGCGCGTGCTCTCATCTTTGTAGTGAAGCGTTGCGATCCCGAGTGTCTGGGCGAGAAATGGGAGGGTATGCAGAGTTGTTGCGTGATAGCCCGGCCATCCTGATATTTCCTTCTCTGCTGAATCAAAGCCAGCCCTGTGCAGAATCGCTTCCTTGTCTTGACCATACTGGTCTTGTGGTCTACAGGCGATTGGGTTGGGATACAACGCAAGTCCATTTCCCTTCGAAATCTGGGTATTCATGGCTAACCCTATATAAAGACAGGCAATTAAAATCAAAACGATACGAAAGAATAGACGATCTGCTTTGTTTTTGACTAATCGGCACCCACAGGGGTGGTGATCCAAGGACGGGCAGTGGTATAAAAATACTTTACCTTCAATAAAGCAGATTTATGACCTATACCCCGACCGTTCAGAAAACCATCGAGCTACTTCAAACACTTGTCGGCTTTGACACCACAAGTCGGGAATCTAATCTCGGGTTGATTGAGTATGTTCGCGACCATTTGCAGGCCTTGGGCATACCAGTGCGCTTGTCTTATGACGCAGAGAAACGCAAAGCGAACCTCTTCGCAACGGTGGGTGATCCAAAAGCGCGCGGTATCGTGTTGTGTGGGCATACAGACGTCGTGCCTGTCGATGGTCAGGCTTGGAATACCGATCCGTTTAAAGCGCACATCGCAGACGGGAAGATTTATGGCCGCGGCGCAGTCGACATGAAGGGCTACATCGCAGCTTCGCTGGCTATGCTGCCCGCGTTCATCAACAGCGATTTAAAGCAGCCTTTGAATATTGGTTTAACCTACGACGAAGAGGTCGGTTGTATTGGCGTTCAAACACTCATTCGTGATTTGGCAGAGGCGGGAATTCATCCTGCTGGCTGTTTTGTGGGCGAGCCCACCGGGATGCAGGTGATGACAGGGCATAAGGGGATGCGAGTCACGCGTTGCCGAGTCCGTGGTCTAGAGGCTCACTCTTCGATGGCGCCAGAGGCGGTCAGTGCAATCGAATATGCAGCGCGCTTAATTGAAAAAATTCGCACGATGGCGTTGCAGATTCAAAAAGACGGCCCGTTTGACCCCATGTTCAAGATCGCACATGGCACGATGCAAACGGGCGTCATTCATGGCGGTACTGCGCCCAACATTGTTGCAAAAGACTGTGAGTTTATTTTTGATTGCCGCACCCTACCGCAGGGTAATTCGGATGCCTTGATTCAACAGATTCAAGAGCACGCTGAAATGCTTAAGGTTGAGATGCGAAAGTTTTCCGCCGACGCAGATATTTCGTTCGAGACAATTTCGAATTCTGCGCCGTTAGCAACGCCCGAAGACGCACCCATCACTTACTTGGGTACTTCCCTCGTTAAAAACAACCTGTTGGGACGTGTATCGTTCGCGACAGACGCGGGCTGGCTGCATAAGGCAGGTATCCCCTGTGTGGTGGTTGGACCTGGCGATATCGCGGTGGCGCACAAGCCCAACGAATATATCGAAATTAGCCAACTGGAACAATGCCTGGGTTTCATGGACCGCTTACGCGATCGCATGACCCAGGAAGTGCTGCTGAAGTAAGTCTGTCTTGCTTAGCTACGCCGGATGACCTGACCGGCGCGCGCGCCGGTCGCCGCACCATTGCGCCAGCTTGTGACACCGTTAACGTATACGCGTTGGATGCCCGCTGCGGGTCGTTTGGGATCCGCAAAGGTCGCGCAGTCGCGCACGTGCTCGGGATCAAACACGACGAGGTCCGCCGCATAACCCTGAGCAATCAGCCCACGGTTTTTCAAACCAAACTTAGCTGCGGGCATGCCCGTCATTTTGTATATAGCAGTCTCAAGCGGAAATATTTTTCTATCCCGCGAATAGTGCCCCAGCACCCTCGGGAAGGCACCCCAAAGTCGCGGGTGAGGAAAGGTGTCGTGCGGCAGACCGTCCGAGCCAATCATGGTTTCTGGGTGCGCCATGATGCGCTCTACATCAGCCTCGTCCATCGAGAAGTAAATCGCACCTGCGGGTTGCAGTGAAGCCAAGAATTCGGTCAAGTCGAGATTTTGCTCCTTAAGCAACTCGTCTACATAGCGTCCAGCGGTTTCTGGCTTCGGTGTTGACCAAGCGATCAGTGTGCGGGAGGCTTGCTCCACGTTGTCCTGGCGCAAGATGGTCGACGAAGCGACATAGGGGTAGCAGTCCATGCAAACATCCATGCGGCTGCGTGCTTCATCAACGAGCGCGAGCGTTTCGGTTGAGCGGCCGTGGTTGGCACGTCCATTGACCTTGTGATGCGAGATAACCTGACGCACGCCTAGTGCATTGGCAATCGACATGGCCTCGGTCATCGCTTCGAGCACCTGTTCGGCCTCATTGCGAATGTGAGAGGCAATCACGGCATTGGTTCCGCGTAGGGGTTCAAAGACTGCCTGAACTTCACTTGCGGTCGCTGCCTGAGCGGGGGCGTAATACAAGCCAGTCGATACGCCGACCACGCCAGCGTCAAGCGCCTCTTGCACCAGCTTTTGCATTTGCGCAATTTCTGCTTCATTTGCTGGGCGGTCTAAGTCTTGCATCGTGACAGCGCGCATCGTGGTGTGTCCCGCCAGCGATGCGACGTTCATTGATGAGGGTGTCTTTTCTAGCGCTTCGAAATACTCTTTGAAGGTGTTGAAACGTTGATTTGAGTTGTCATTGGCAACCAAGTTGATTGGCGGGATGGCATTTGTTCGGCCGAGTGGAGCGAGGCTAATACCGCAGTTGCCTGTCACCACCGTCGTGGCGCCCTGGCTTATCTTTGGCTCCATCGACGGATCGGCCAACACGAGGCGATCATCGTGTGTATGCACATCAATGAAGCCTGGGGCGATTGAGGCACCATTAACGTCAACCGTTGTGCTGGCTTGAACTTCAAGATTCAATCCGATTGCGACAATCTTGCCATCTTGTATAGCCACATCAGCACGATATCGGGGTTTACCCGAACCATCAATGACTACGCCGTTCTTCAGGAGGAGATCACAGTTCATGAGGGATTACTTGTATGTTTTAGACTGCACCATTATGGTACAAACTCGCAGTCTCTTCACGGTTTTTCTTATTGCAATGTTGGCAAATGCCACAGCAGCTGGGTATGCCCCAGTGTAAGTTAACCTCGAGTGGGTCCATCAGTTTTTGTGGCACGGTTATTGCTTTCAAGCTATTGCACGGT
Source organism: Zwartia hollandica (assembly GCF_019923725.1). Taxonomy (GTDB): domain Bacteria; phylum Pseudomonadota; class Gammaproteobacteria; order Burkholderiales; family Burkholderiaceae_B; genus Zwartia; species Zwartia hollandica. Next base: position 180,480 of record NZ_JAHXRI010000010.1, on the reverse strand, counting down.
TTAATTAATTTGGAGTCATACATGAAACTCAATCGACGTGATTTACTGAAAGGCGCGGCTGGCTTAGGTGTGGCAGCGACAGGTGTTGTTGGCGCCCCAGCGTTTTCGCAAGGTTCCACCAAAGTATTGAAGTTCGTGCCTCAGGCGAACTTGGCTAACTTTGACCCAATTTGGGGCACGCAGTACGTTGTGCGTAATGCATCCCAGTTGGTTTGGGATACGTTATACGGCATTGATAACAAACTGCAGCCAAAGCGGCAGATGGTTGAAAGCGAAGAAATGTCGGCCGATGGCCTGACCTGGACCTTCAAGCTTCGCCCAGGGCTGAAGTTTCATGATGGTTCGCCTGTGCGCGCTGTTGACTGTGTGGCCAGTATCACGCGCTGGTCCGCTCGCGATCCGATGGGCCTGATGCTCAAAGCGATTCAGAAGGAACTCGTTGCTGTTAACGATACGACTTTCAAGTGGGTTCTTTCTAAACCCTATCCAAAAATGTTGTTTGCGCTAGGCAAAGTGGGCACACCAATTTGCTTCATTATGCCGGAGCGTATCGCAAAGACTGATCCCTTCAAACAGATCGAGGAATACATCGGCTCCGGCCCAATGCGCTTTGCGCGCAACGAATGGAAACCCGGTGCGCTGGCCGTGTTCGAGCGTTTTGCTGATTACAAGCCGCGCAGTGAGCCTGCCAACTGGATGTCTGGCGGCAAGATCATTCACTTCGATCGCATCGAATGGATCATCATGCCTGATCCCGCGACAGCGTCAGCTGCGCTACAGAGCGGTGAGATCGATTGGTGGGAAACTCCACTGCCTGACTTGATCCCTCTCCTGCGTCGTAACCGCAATATTGAGGTTGATATCGCTGATCCGCTTGGTAACATCGGCTCGTTCCGTCTCAACCACATTCACCCTCCGTTTGACAACGTGAAGGTACGCCGTGCTGTTCAAATGGCAATTAGCCAAGAGGACTACATGCGCGCGATCGTTGGATCGGATACGAAGCTTTGGAAGAAGTCAGCTAGCTTCTTTACACCCGACACCCCCTTGTACACAGAGGCTGGTGGTGAGGTGCTCAAGAAGGGTCCGCAGATGGAAGCTGCCAAGAAGTTGTTGGCTGAGTCGGGCTACAAGGGTCAACCAGTGACATGCTTGGTTGCACAGGACCAAGCGATCACCAAAGGCATGGGCGAGATCACAGCGGACGTGCTCAAGCGTTTGGGTATGAACGTCGACTTCGTTGCAACCGATTGGGGCACTGTGGGTCAACGTCGTGCATCCAAGAACGAGCCTGGCAAAGGCGGTTGGGGCATGTTCCACACCTGGCACGCTGGTGCTGACGCAGCAACGCTGGCAGGTAACGTCGGCGTGCGTGCAAACGGCGATAAGGCATGGTTTGGTTGGCCTAATGTCCCTGCTGTTGAAAAGGGCGTGGACGCTTGGTTTGATGCCTCAACACTCGAAGCTGAGAAAAAGTCCTTTGAGGATATCAACAAGGCTGCGATGGAAGAGGTTGTTTATATCCCAACAGGCTTCTTCTATTCCTACCAAGCTTGGCGTAAAAACCTCAGCGGCATCACCTCGGGACCATTGCCATGGTTCACTGGTGTGAAGAAAGCCTAAGTTAGGACCGAGTCGTTTTGGGTCGATACCTTGTGGAGGTATCGACCCATTTGATTCGCCGCAGTGAATCCAATCTAGAAGCGCGGATAAACAATCAATATGTTTAGCTATATATTTGGAAGGGTACTTGCGACCATTCCAGTCATGCTGGTCGTGGCTTTTTTTGTATTTAGTTTGCTTTATATCGCACCAGGCGATCCAGCTGCTGTGATTGCTGGCGATCAGGCAAGCCCAGCCGACGTTGAGAAAATTCGTGCCAGCTTAGGGTTGGATAGACCGTTTCTCGTCAGATTTTCTGAATGGTTCTTCAACTTACTACAAGGTGACTTGGGTACTTCAATGTTCACCGGTATGCCGGTGATTGAGTTGATCGGACAACGGGTAGAGCCGACGCTTTCCTTAATGTTGCTCACATTGACGCTTGCCGTCACCATTGCCGTGCCAATAGGCGTCTTGGCGGCTTGGAAGGCCGGAACTTGGATTGATCGCGGAATTATGGCGATCTCAGTGATCGGTTTTTCAGTTCCAGTGTTCGTTGTGGGTTATCTGCTTAGCTTCTTCTTGTCATTGGAATTAGATTGGTTTCCGGTGCAAGGATACGTTTCTTATAAGAAAGGTTTTGGCGTTTGGTTCGAACATCTTGTGCTGCCAGCCATCGCCCTAGGCTTCGTGTATATCGCCCTTATTGCGCGCATTACCCGCGCAACAATGCTTGAGGTCTTGTCCCAAGACTATATCCGCACTGCGAAAGCAAAGGGGATGGGACAGATGGGCATTTTGTTTTTGCATGCGCTCAAAAACGCAGCCGTGCCAGTCGTGACCGTCATCGGTATCGGTATCGCTCTGCTTATCGGCGGTGCGGTCGTGACAGAGAGTGTCTTTGCGATTCCTGGCTTGGGGCGTTTAACGATTGATGCAATCGTGCGCCGGGACTATCCGCTGATTCAGGGACTGGTTGTTGTTTTCAGTTTTGTGTATGTGTTGGTCAACCTTTGTGTTGATGTGATCTATACGATCGTCGATCCGAGGATACGTTATTAATGACTAGTTTTGCTGCTGCCCCCGCTTTACCGGATCTCTTAAAACCTCGCCGTCAACGCAAAGGTTGGACTGGATTTTTGTTGAATAATCCAACCATCACCTTTGGTGCTGGCTTGCTGCTCATCATGTTGTTTATTGCGATCGCAGCCCCTTTGCTTGGAACGGTTGATCCGACAGAACTCGCTCCACGCAAAAGAAATCTGGAGCCTTCCGCTGAATATTGGTTCGGAACCGATGCGTTTGGCCGTGATATTTACTCACGCGTCCTTTACGGAGCCCGTGTTTCCTTAATTATTGGTTTTTCTGTTGCCTTACTCGCTTCAGTCATCGGTCTGTGTATTGGTTTGGTGTCTGGAACCTTCCGTCGCGCAGACTCAATAATCATGCGAATCATGGATGGCTTAATGTCCATACCTCCGATCTTGCTGGCGATTGCTCTGATGGCGTTGACTCGAGCGAGTGTAGAGAACGTGATCATCGCGATCACCATCGCTGAAATCCCACGGGTTTCTCGGCTAGTACGTGGTGTGGTGCTGTCCCTACGTGAGCAAGCCTATGTGGACGCAGCGATTTCGTGCGGTTGTCGTATGCCGATGTTGATTTGGCGGCATATTCTGCCCAATACCTTGGCACCGCTGACTGTACAAGCCACCTACATCTGTGCGTCGGCCATGATCACGGAATCTATTTTGTCGTTTATCGGCGCCGGTGTGCCACCGATTATCCCCTCGTGGGGCAACATCATGGCCGATGGCCGTACCTTGTTCCAGATTAAGCCTTACATCATCTTTTTCCCTGCGGTTTTTCTCTCTCTCACTGTTTTGGCTGTCAACCTAATGGGTGATGGCTTCCGTGATGTGTTGGATCCCCGCAAGTCGAAAACAAGTTGATTGGAGATATCTCTTGGCCTTATTAGAAGTTGAAAATCTTCAGACACACTTTCGTACCCCCGATGGTGTGAATCGAGCGGTTGATGGCGTGAGCTTTGTTGTCAACGAGGGCGAGACACTGGCAATCGTTGGTGAGTCCGGTTGCGGCAAGTCTGTGACGGCGATGTCGATCCTGCGTTTGATCCCCGAGCCTCCCGGCAAAATTGCTGGCTCCATTCGTTTTTTGGGTCAAGATCTGCTCAAAATGTCGGAAAAAGAAATGCGCGCCATTCGTGGTGATGCGATTTCAATGATTTTCCAAGAGCCGATGACCAGCTTGAATCCTGTGCTTCCAATCAAGCGTCAGTTGTGCGAAACGCTGCGCTTGCATCAGGACATCACGCAAGAACAGGCTATGGCTCGTGCATCCGAACTCATGGATTTGGTTGGTATCGCCGAAGGGCAGCGTCGGTTGAATGAATATCCGCATCAGCTTTCTGGCGGCATGCGTCAGCGAGTCATGATTGCAATGGCGCTAGCTTGCAACCCTAAGCTATTGATTGCCGATGAACCCACGACAGCCTTGGACGTTACGATTCAAGCTCAGATTCTAGATCTGATGGCTGATCTGAAGAATAAAATTGGAGCTGCGATCGTACTGATCACGCACGATTTGGGTGTCGTGGCAGAGGTAGCCGAACGTGTGATGGTGATGTATGCCGGTCGGAAGGTTGAAGAGGCCCCAGTGGGAGAGCTCTTTGCTAAGCCGCTGCATCCTTATACTCAGGGACTGCTTGGCGCTGTGCCCAAACTAGGTGCGTCACTTGATGGGCACTCGACACGCTTGAAAGAAATCCCGGGATTGGTTCCGAGTTTGAAGCAAAAGATCAAGGGTTGTGTTTTTGCGTCACGGTGCCCACTGGCGAAAGAACCTTGTCACGAAATCGCCCCCGCTATGCAAATGCGCGACAACGGCCATCAGGTCGCCTGTCACTTCGCAGGTGAAATTGCCTTCGCCAATGACTAATACGAATCAGGTTACTAGTATGTCCATGTCCTCTACTGCGCCGTTGTTAGAAGTTCGCAAGCTTCAAAAGTTCTTCCCCATTAAGACTGGGCTGTTTGGCAAAGTCACGGGCAACGTGCATGCTGTGGATGGGGTGTCATTTTCCATTCGCAAGGGCGAGACCCTCGCTTTGGTGGGCGAGTCTGGCTGCGGGAAATCAACGGTTGGCCGTTCTATTTTGCGCTTGTTTGACTTGACCTCAGGCGAAGTGCTGCTCGATGGCGTTCGGATTGATTCCTTAAGCGCCGGTGCGTTGCGCCCATTGCGCAAACGCATTCAGGTTATTTTCCAAGATCCGTTTTCAAGTCTCAATCCTCGCATGCGCGTGCATGACATTATTGCGGAGCCAATCCGTAATTTTGGCTTGTGTCAGTCCGAACAAGAGATCGAAGAGCGCGTTGCCAAGCTGTTGGAAAAAGTGCGTTTATCAAAAGATGCGGGCGCACGTTGGCCCCATGAGTTTTCAGGTGGGCAGCGTCAACGAATCTGTATTGCGCGTGCCTTGGCGGCAGAGCCCGATCTGATTATTTGCGATGAAGCGGTCTCTGCACTGGATGTTTCGGTGAAGGCGCAGATCGTTAACTTGTTGCAAGACCTTCAGAAAGAGCTTGGCTTAGCCCTGCTCTTTATTAGCCATGACTTGGCGATCGTTGAGCACATGACACACCGCGTTGCCGTGATGTATCTTGGAAAAATCGTCGAACTCGCGGATCGGAAGGAACTGTTTTCCAATCCTCAGCATCCTTATACGGTTGCCTTGCTGTCTGCGGTGCCGGTTCCTGATCCACAAAAAAAGACCAATCGGATTGTTTTGCAGGGTGATGTGCCGAGTCCGGTAAAGCGTCCGAGCGGTTGTCACTTCCACACGCGCTGTCCTGATGCCTTTGCTCGCTGCAAGACTGAGGAGCCTAAGCAGACGATGCTGGGTTCGGGGCGTATGGTGGCTTGCCACTTGCGTGAGAATTAAACGCGTCTAGTTGGCAACGAAGTAACCTAAAAGCGCTGCGCCGATAATTGTTTCGATGGCGCCTCTCTTATAAATAAAGATCGCTACCGCTGCGACTGCGGCGATAGCAGCGACCTTGAGATCTAAGCCACCTACCCAGCCGTCGGGCCACCCTACGTGCATGGCAAAAAACAGAGCAAGGTTTGCAATCACACCCACCACGGCAGCGGTGACACCCGTGAGCGCAGCAGTGAACGCTAGTTTTCCGTGCGTGCTCTCGATAAAAGGGCCGCCAGCCAAGATAAAAATAAATGAAGGCAGAAACGTAAACCAGGTCACAACGCAAGCGGCGACGATGCCAGACAACACCGCGTGATCTGGTCCTAGAGCGCTCTGTGCAAAGGCGCCTACAAAACCTACGAAGGCTACGATCATGATGAGCGGGCCAGGGGTGGTTTCGCCGAGCGCCAAACCATCAATCATTTGGGTAGGAGTAAGCCAAGCAAAGGTCTCAACAGCTGCCTGATAGACGTAGGGCAACACTGCATAGGCGCCTCCGAACGTCAGCAACGCGGCCTTGGTAAAGAACCAAGCCATCTGTGTGATGGTGTGGTGCCAGCCCCAAAGCATAATCATTGCAAGCATGGGTACGCACCAGAGCACAACGGCAGCGCTCAGAATCATGTACAGCCTGCGATAGCTAAACAGTGTGTGTGGAGGTTGTGGACTGTGATCGTCGATGATTGCAGTCGTCGTTGATTGTTTATGTGCTGTGCTTGCGTGGCCGACAGAGAAGCTCTCGGGCGATCGTTTGCCGCCTAACCATCCGATCAGTGCTGCAACCGCAATGATCAACGGAAAAGGTAAGTCAAAGACAAACAGCGCTAAGAAAGATAGAACCGCAATCGTCCAGAGCCAGGGGTTGTGTAGCGTGCGGGAGCCAATGCGGTAGCTCGCCTGGATGACTAAAACGGTGACCGCGGGTTTGATTCCATAAAAAAGGCCAGCGACGATCTTGGTGTCACCATAGGCCATATAGACCCAAGATAATGAAACAATCAAGAGTAACGAGGGAAGGATAAAGAGCGTTCCGGCGACGATCCCCCCCCAGGTGCGATGCATGAGCCACCCAAGATAGGTCGCCAGTTGTTGAGCTTCTGGTCCCGGCAGGACCATACAAAAATTCAGAGCATGCAGGAAGCGCTTATCGGAGATCCAACGTCGCTTGTCCACCAGCTCTGTGTGCATCATGGCAATTTGCCCTGCAGGGCCGCCAAAACTTATAAACCCGAGCTTGAACCAAAACCAGAAGGCTTCGCGCCGACTGATGCCGACTGATGTTGGTTGTGGTGTATCGGGTGAGTTTTTTACATTGTGATTAGACATTGGCGTACGGTCCAAAATCAATGCACCATTTTGGATCTATTCATGGGCCAATTTGGTGCAAATTTGTATGTAATGAAAGATTTCGCGGCGATTGAAAGTAGCCGTCCGTTTGCCCGTTTGGGTATGCTTTCGGGCATCATACTTGCTTATGGTTTCTACATGCACCTTTACCAACAAATGCGTTGGTCAAAACCGTCCGAGTCGATGAGCGAAGCGGCGTTTTGGTCTTCCTGGCAAGCTCGACTTGAGCTGGACTTTAGTATTGCTCCAACGTCCGAGCTGGGTAAAACACGCCTGCACCATAAGCATTTCGGTCCGCTTCGGATTCAAAAGGCGTTGTATCCCGAGGGGGCGTCACCCTGTCACGCGATCATTGTGCATCCGCCAGGCGGAATCGCGGCAGGAGATCAGCTCGAGGTACAGGTCGCCTGTGAGGTCGGCAGTCACGGCTTGGTCACAACACCTTCTGCTGCAAAATGGTATGGCGCCGAGTCCGACACCGTGGCCTCGCAACAGATCGACATGACGCTAGATGGTTATTTTGAATGGCTACCTCAAGAAACAATTGTCTTTAATCGTGCGCGTGTTGTCTCCGACATCGCCATTCGTGTTTCCGCACAAGGTGCCACGATTGGTTGGGATCACTTGATTTTTGGACGCCAGGCATCAGGCGAGACTTTTGCGGAGGGGAACTTTAAGCAGACGTTACGCTTGGATGTTGACGGTGATTTAGTTTGGCTCGATCGTATGGTGCTGCAGGGGAGTGATCCTTTGTTTGCATCGCCTATCGGACTGCGTGGCCACTTTGCTTTTGCGACGATTTGGGCGGTCTTGCCGGGCGACAAGGAGTGGGGCGAAGCGGCTTTGCAAACGTTGCGGCTAGAGGCAAAGGGTGTTGCCTGGACCGTATTGCATCAGAGAGTCGTTGTAGGTCGTATTCTTGCTCCTGCAATGGACATCAAATTGTTATTACAAGCGGCGTGGATGAGTCTGCGCCCGATTGTTCTGGAGCGCCCGGCTGTGGCTCCTCGTTTGTGGGCAACTTAATCGTATTGTTGTGTAGAGGTCATGATGGATTTAACTCCAAGAGAAAAAGACAAATTGCTGATTTTCACTGCTGCACTTCTCGCGGAGCGGCGGCGTGCGCGGGGGCTGAAGCTAAACGTCCCTGAAGCAATCGCCTTGATCACTGCTGCGATCATGGAGGGCGCGCGCGATGGGCAAACCGTCGCCGAACTCATGAGCGTCGGTCGACACATTTTGACGCGTGCCGACGTCATGGAAGGGGTTGCAGAGATGATTCCAGACATACAAGTGGAGGCGACGTTCCCCGATGGGACCAAGCTTGTCACCGTTCATCAACCGATTCAATAAGGAAAGGCGATGACTACAACACCAATGATCCCAGGTCAGATGCTTGTCGCAGAGGGGGATATCGAAATGAATGTGGGGCGTGCGACTTGCAAAGTTACGGTTGCGAATACTGGCGATCGTCCCGTGCAGATTGGCTCGCACTACCACTTCGCAGAGACCAATGCGGCCTTGCGTTTTGATCGGCAGGCTGCCCGTGGGTTCCGTTTGAATATTCCAGCTGGTACTGCAGTGCGTTTTGAACCTGGACAGGAGCGCGAGGTTGAGCTGGTGGCATTGGCCGGTGATCGTATTGTGTATGGTTTTACAGGCGCTGTGATGGGAGCTCTGGATAAATGAAGATTTCAAAACAAGCGTATGCAGAAATGTTCGGCCCTACCACTGGGGATCGCGTGCGACTCGCGGATACTGCGCTCTTTGCCATGGTGGAAAAAGACTATACGGTCTACGGTGAAGAAGTGAAGTTTGGTGGTGGCAAGGTTATTCGTGATGGAATGGGGCAGTCACAACGCATGAGTAAGGACTGTGTGGATACGGTGCTCACGAATGCCTTGATTATTGATTATTGGGGCATTGTTAAAGCAGACATTGGTATCAAGAATGGACGCATCTCAGGTATTGGTAAGGCCGGCAACCCTGATATTCAGCCGGGCGTCACCATCGTCGTTGGACCAGCAACAGAGGTGATTGCAGCAGAGGGCATGATTGTGACCGCGGGCGGTATCGATAGCCATATTCATTTGATTTGCCCGCAACAAATTGAAGAGGCCTTGAGCTCTGGAGTGACAACTATGATTGGTGGTGGAACGGGACCCGCAACGGGGACCTTCGCTACCACCGTGACCCCTGGACCCTGGCACCTTGCACGTATGTTGCAGGCGATGGAGTCTTACCCGATCAACATTGGTCTACTAGGCAAAGGTAACGTCTCTGTTCCTGGCCCCTTGCATGAGCAAATTGAAGCGGGTGCTGTAGGTTTGAAGCTGCACGAGGATTGGGGCAGTACACCCGCAGCAATCGATAATTGTTTAACGGTTGCAGATGAAACCGATACACAAGTGGCGATTCACACAGATACCTTAAACGAGTCAGGCTTTGTCGAGGCGACGCTTGATGCCATTAAAGGTCGTGTGATTCACACATACCATACTGAGGGTGCGGGCGGCGGGCATGCGCCGGATATCATCCGCGTCTGTGGTGAAAGTAACGTCTTGCCGTCCTCCACCAATCCAACGCGGCCGTTCACAATCAATACCTTGGATGAGCATTTAGATATGTTGATGGTTTGCCACCATTTGGATGCGTCTATCGCCGAGGACATTGCATTTGCTGAAAGTCGGATTCGTCGCGAGACCATTGCGGCTGAAGATATTCTGCATGATATCGGTGCCTTTTCCATGATCTCGTCTGACAGTCAAGCGATGGGGCGTGTGGGTGAGGTCATTATGCGCACTTGGCAGACCGCACACAAAATGCGCGAACAGCGTGGCTCGTTAAGCGAAGCGGGATTCTCGGATCCGTCGACAAGCGATAACGCACGCATCAAGCGATACATCGCGAAATATACGATCAACCCTGCGATTACCCATGGCATGGCACATGAGGTTGGTTCAATTGAAGTCGGGAAGTGGGCCGATTTAGTTTTATGGCGTCCAGCGTTCTTTGGAGTCAAGCCATCGACAGTCATCAAGGGTGGTCAGATTGCGATGGCAGCCATGGGGGATCCCAATGCTTCAATCCCTACGCCGCAGCCCGTTCATTTTCGTCCGCAATTTGGTGCTGCGCATAGCGCAATCGCAACGAGTTGCATCACCTTCCTATCTGGTGTTGCGGTCCAGAGAGGACTGCCTGCCGAGCTTGGCTTACGGCGACAGATTGCCACCGTGCAAGGCATACGGACTCTAAAGAAATCAGATATGAAGTTGAACGATGCGACACCCAAAGTCACGGTGAGTCCAGAGAACTATAAAGTGTATGCGGATGGAGTTCTGTTAGATTGCCCACCCGCTAAGGTGCTGCCCATGGCGCAGCGCTACTTTTTGTTCTGAGGGGACGTGAATGGCTATTACCTTGACCATTAAACGTTCTGCCGATGATCCGGCGGTGCTCCAAGAGCCGGGAGTATCGCCACAGCCTTGGCCTGTTTTATCACTCTCTCTTGAGGACAGGCAGCGTTCGCGACTAGCCGCAATGCTCCCCAATGGTCGCGCGGTCGCCGTCATTTTGGCGCGCGGTGAGCAGATGCAGCATGGTGACGTACTGTGCGGAGAGCAGGGCGAACGCGTGCTCGTGCAAGCAGCTGTGCAGGAGCTCATGCAAATTCAAGCGACTAGTATGTATGAGTTAATGCGTTTGGTGTATCACCTCGCGAACCGTCATGTGCGAGCGATGCTTAAAGTTGATGCAGTACTGATTGAGCCTGATCCTGTGCTCGCCGAGATGGTGCGCGGTCTTGGAGGGGCTGTGACGTTGGTGCAAGAGCCTTTTATCCCTGAAGGCGGTGCTTATGTGAGTGGACAGGGTGGGGGAGGCCATCACCATCATTCGCATCCGGACGAGTGCGGCCTCGAGGCGCACGATCAGGCAATGGGTAATCTGGGTGAGGAGCTGTCGATTGCAGCCCACGCACGCAACAAACGCTGACGCCATTTTGGCGGCGCTGCACCTGGCAAGCCCTGCGCTGCCTGTGGGTGGGTTCGCGTACTCGCAGGGCTTGGAGCAAGCCATTGAAGACCGTTGGGTCACTGACATGCAAAGTGCCTACGTGTGGATTCGGGATGGTCTGGTTCTAAATTTGGCTAGGCAAGAACTACCTTGGTGGCTCGCTTGTTATCAAGCTGCCGCTGATCAGGACTGGGTTCGCGTCGTTCAGATTAACGAGCATTTGCACGCGCTGCGTGAGACCGGTGAATTTAGACTCGAGTCTGTGCAAATGGGTCATTCGATGGCAAAGTTATTTGCACAATGGCCGCAAGGCCAGTCTTTAGTGGCACTCACTGAGATTGTCTGGGTGTATCCGTCGGCCTACGCTGCGCTTGCAGCTGTGTCTGGTGTGACGCAGGATCTTGCATTATCTGCCTATCTATGGAGCTGGGTTGAGAATCAGGTGCTCGCAGCGGTCAAATCCGTACCGCTCGGGCAAATAGAAGGTCAGACCTTATTGCATCGCTTAAAGGGCGATATCGTGACAGCAATCGGAGTTGCACAGGGCACGGCGCCAGAGGTAGCGGGTTCTGCCGCTTTTGGGTTGGCAATCACGAGCGCTCGGCACGAAACACAATACAGCCGCTTATTTCGAAGCTAAGAGAACAAGGAGTATGTATGCAAAGTTCTAATCCCTTGCGTGTAGGTATTGGTGGTCCAGTTGGTTCTGGCAAGACGACGCTTGTAGAGGTCTTGTGCAAGCGTATGCGTGATCAGTACAAGTTGGCGGTGGTCACCAATGATATCTATACCAAAGAAGATGAGCGACTTTTGGTTGCGGCCGAGGCCCTGTCTGCAGATCGCATTATGGGTGTTGAAACCGGAGGCTGTCCGCATACGGCAATTCGCGAGGACGCTTCTATTAACCTTGAAGCGATCGATCGCATGCAAAAGAGGTTTCCTGATCTGGATTTGATTTTCATTGAGTCGGGCGGGGATAACCTCGCTGCTACATTTAGTCCAGACCTGTCTGACCTAACAATCTATGTGATTGACGTCGCGGGCGGTGAAAAAATCCCTCGCAAAGGTGGCCCAGGTATTACGCGCAGTGACTTGCTCGTAATTAATAAGACGGATCTCGCGCCCTATGTTGGAGCGAATCTGGAGGTCATGCGACACGATACGGCGCGTATGCGTGCTGACCGCCCTTGGGTGATGACAAATCTCAAATCGGGCGAAGGCTTGGATGAGGTCATCCGCTTTATCGAAAAAGCGGGATGCCTTAAAACGGAGTGAAGTTGCTTACGGCTTACGGATGAGCTTGATCCAGCCGTCGTCAAGCCAATCGGCTAGTTGCTCTCGTGCTTGCGGGGAGAGCCGTTTGGCGGCAGCATAATCCCCCGGGAGCTCTCTCGTATCCGCTAAGAGGCGAAGCCCTGGCTCGGCGCGCACTTTGGCAAGCTCGCCATTAATAAATAGTTGTTGCTCGCGATAGAGCATGCGTGTGCGGCGGTCTAGGGCCCAGTGGGTGTAGGGTGTATCGTCATCCCATCCCTCTGAATTAGGGTCGTGATCAAAGACGGCGGCTTGGTTCGGTTCGGTGAGCCAGCAACCTAGAAAACGCGTTGCAAGGGTTTCATCAAAGCGAATTTTTCGGGCAGCACGCACTGCCGCATCGCGAAGGCGGGTTGGGATTTCAGCGGGATGAGCGACTGCCGGTTGTGACGGATCGCGATAGAGCTTGTCTAAAGACGGGCCCGGGAGTGCGGGTTCGCCATAGGGGCCCGAGGCTAAGCCGCTGCGCGTGAGGATTTGATCGGCAGCAGCCTCCAGCATGCCACGCGCAAGCGCCGCTTCATCAGGTGCTCTAAACCCAATAGAAATTGTCATGCAATCATTATCAAGCGCCACGCCGTCATGAGCGGCTTGAGGCGGTAAATAGAGCATATCGCCTGGTTCGAGAATAAACGTTTCTTCGGGTTTGAACTTTTTTAAGATCTTGAGCGATAAGCCATCAATGAGCGTCAAGTCTTTTTGTTGTCCGAAGCTCCAGCGACGCCGGCCTTGGCCTTGCAACAGAAATACATCGTAACTGTCAAAGTGAGGACCTACGCCTCCGCCAATCGTTGCGAGACTAATCATCAAATCATCGAGTCGTGCGTCCGGCACAAACCGAAATTGATTCATCAGCGTACAGGCTGCATCGTCATGGATATCGACGCTTTGCACCAGCAAAGACCAATTTGGTTCGCTGGGTTTAGGTAAGCGAGCGAAAGGGCCGCGTTCCATCTGCCAGACCTTTTCTTCTTTCCACACCAGACGAGATTCGACATCGTCACGCCGACTCATCTTTTTGAGAGTCGCCGTGCTCAAGGGAGGGCGAAAATTGGGGAAGGCCTGCCTGATCAGCAAGGGCTTACGTTGCCAATATTCACGCATGAATTTGGAGGGTGTCAGACCCCCTAAGAGGTCGAGGGGCTTATCAGGATGCATGGCCAAGAACCTACGGTAATAGATTTTTTAATTGATACAGCGCATCAAGCGCTTCTCGGGGACTTAAGGTGTCGGGATCCAATTCAGCCAGAGCCTGACGCAACAACTCTTGTGCGGCTTGATCTTGAGCCGCCTCGGCGAGCATCGCTGCAGGCTCGTTCGGCTGGGCAAAGAGTCCGAGTTGTGGAGTAGGCGCACCTTGTGATTCAAGCCGTTCTAGTTCCCGTGCCGCGTGCCGAATGACCGCAGCAGGTACCCCCGCACGTTGTGCGACCTGAATGCCGTAGCTTCTACTTGCTGGACCATCTTTAACTTCGTGCAAAAAGACGATACCTGTGGGCGATTCCGCTGCGGCCAAGTGAACGTTCGCGGTATTGGTCTGTTCAGCTGGCATGCGGGTGATTTCGAAGTAGTGCGTGGCGAATAGTGTGAGTGCGCGATTGTGTGTGACGAGTCGTTGCGCAATCGACCAGGCGAGAGCTAAACCATCATAAGTGGATGTGCCACGACCAATTTCATCCATTAGGACGAGGCTTTGAGATGTACTCGAGGCTAGGGTTGCCGCGGCTTCAGTCATCTCCATCATAAAGGTCGAGCGACCTCCCGCAAGGTCATCTGCTGCACCAATGCGAGTAAAGATTCGGTCTAAGGGGCCAATCGCCGCACGGCGTGCGGGAACAAAACTACCAATGCGTGCCAAGAGTGCGATTAAGGCAACTTGTCGCATATAGGTCGACTTGCCACCCATGTTGGGGCCAGTGATGACAAGCAATGAACGTTGTGCATTCAAGACACAGCTGTTTGGAGTAAATCTTTCAATAGATCGTTCGACAACAGGATGACGACCCGATTCAATATCAATGCCTGCGTGCTCGAGTAGTTGAGGTGACACCCACTCGTGTAATTGAGCGTGATGCGCGAGAGCAACCAGTGTATCGAGTTCTGCGCAAGCGCTCGCACAGCCTGCAAGAGCATTGACGCTGGGGAGTAGTTGCTCTAAAAGTTGATCAAAGAGCCATTTCTCGCGTGCAAGAGAGCGGTCTTGTGCGGAAAGCACTTTGTCTTCCCAAATCTTTAGCTCAGGCGTGATGTAGCGTTCAGCGTTTTTTAATGTCTGACGACGACGGTAGTCTTCGGGGACTTTGTCCGACTGCGCGCGCGAGACTTCAATAAAAAAACCATGCACGCGATTGAACTCGACACGCAGGGTTGAAATCCCTGTGCGAGCACGTTCTCTCGCTTCGAGTTCGAGCAAGTATGTACCATTGTCGCTAGAAATTGACCGCAACTCGTCGAGCTCAGCATCCATGCCTGTGGCGATGACACCGCCGTCACGCACTTGTGCAGAGGGTTCTTCAGCGATTGCCCGCGCGAGCAGTGCGTGTAGCCCTTCCGGTGGGCATAGATAGGTTGCTAAAGCGTTCAGGCGCTCAGACTGTCGCGAGGCAGTCTCTAACTGCTTTTGGAGTTCAGGCAAGGCACCCAAGGCATCGCGCAAGCTAGCCAGTTCACGGGGGCGCACCGACAGCAAGGCGATACGCGTCGCGATGCGCTCTAGATCGGGCAGTCTATCCAATCCAGTGCGCAGAGCTTGAAGAACAGGAACGGCATGTAACAGTTCGCCGCGTTTTTGATTGGTGCCAAGTAGCGCTGCAATCGCGGTTTGACGGGCAAGCACTGGGGCATTGTCGCGTAGAGGGTGGTGTATCCACCTCCTGAGTAAGCGGCTTCCCATCGGTGTGCAGCAACCATCTACGATGGATAGAAGGGTTGGCGCTTCTTCGCCAGAGATGGTGCGTGTTAACTCCAGATTTCGGCGTGTCGCAGGATCCATGAGGACGTATTGACTAGCTCGATCCGCACTCAGGCTTTGTATGTGAGATAAGGTCTGTGTTTGTGTGCGACCTGCATAACGCAATAAAGCCCCTGCGGCGCAAATCGCAATCGGCAAGTCATCGATGTCATAACCAGACAACGATTGAGTATTAAAGTGCTTAAGCAGATGCGCTTGCGCTTGCTCCGCTTCAAAATGCCAAGAGGGCACGCGCGTCGTGGCACACGATAAGGTGAAGCTTGGCTGGGAATCCTCTGCAAAGATCACTTCTGCAGGCTCAATGCGGTGCAGTTCAGAGTCCAGCGCGTCCGCGGCACATTCTGAAATTTTGAATTCACCGCTGGCAAGGTTGAGCCAGGCGAGTCCAGCGCGACCAGACTTATTTGATTTCGTGGGGACAAAGACTGCCGCAACACAGCGATCTGCCTTTGCCGGAAGTAGTGCCTCGTCAGTTAAGGTGCCTGGCGTGACGATCCGCACAATCTTTCGCTCGACGGGCCCCTTGCTTGTTGCAGGGTCGCCAATTTGTTCGCAGATCGCGACTGACACGCCTGCAGCGACGAGTTTCGCTAGATACTGCTCCGCGGCATGAAAGGGCACCCCGGCCATCGGTATAGGAACGCCATTTGACGAGCCTCGGCGTGTGAGGGTCAGATTCAAGAGGCGTGCGCCGCGCTCCGCATCCTCATAGAACATTTCATAGAAATCGCCCATGCGGTATAGCAACAACAGTGGCCCCGCCTCGGCTTTGAGGCGCAGATACTGTTGCATCATCGGAGTGTGATGTTCGATGGTGGCTGGCGTAGGATCGTGTTCTGACATGGAATGTATGGCGTGCGCATGCGAGCAAATAGATGTCAAGTGTAAGGCACGCGGCCTAGTTTGGCTTGAGGGTCCAGAGATTGCTTTTTAGCCTGAGGGAGTTCTCTATAATCTCTCATCAATTATTCGCAGACACGACATTTAGTCACAAGGTAAAAAATCATGATTTCAAAGATCGTTCCAGACCTAGAGGCGGCGATGGCTGGCATTCAGGATGGGGCTGTAGTGTTGATTGGGGGCTTTGGTGGGGCGGGTCAGCCCAATGAGCTCATCCAAGGTCTCATCGCCCAAGGCGCTCGGGAACTCACCATTGTCTGTAATAACGCGGGCGCTGGCGATACGGGTATCGCTGCGCTTTTAGCAGCGGGCCAGGTGCGTAAAGTAGTCTGTTCGTTTCCTCGGCAGGCAGACTCTTATGTTTTTGATGGACTCTACCGTGCGGGGAAGCTGGAGTTAGAGCTGGTTCCGCAAGGCACGCTTGCTGAACGTATTCGCGCGGGTGGCGCAGGAATTGGTGGTTTCTTTACGCGTACGGCGGTGGGAACACAGTTAGCCGAGGGCAAGGAAGTGCGTCATATTGACGGGGATGACTACATTCTTGAAGCGCCCATCAAGGCAGATGTGGCGATTATCAAAGCCCATCGTGCAGACCGTTGGGGCAACTTGATCTACAACAAGACCGCTCGCAATTTTGGTCCTGTGATGGCCACGGCCGCCAAGCTCACGATCGCGCAGGTCAATGAGATCGTCGAGCTTGGGGAGTTAGATCCAGAGGCTATCGTGACACCTGGCGTCTACGTCAAGCGTGTTGTAAAAATTGCAGGTGGAGCAAAACAATGAAACGCATTTCACGAGACGAGATTGCAGCGCGCGTTGCACGCGATATTCCAGAGGGAGCGATTGTTAATTTGGGCATCGGCTTGCCAACCAAGGTCGCTAACTACCTTCCTAAAGATAAAGATATTTTCTTGCAAAGCGAAAACGGTGTGTTGGGTATGGGGCCAGCTCCTGCCCCAGGACAAGAGGATTTTGATTTGATCAATGCGGGCAAACAACCCGTTACCCTGCTGCCAGGTGGAAGCTATTTTCATCATGCAGATTCTTTTGCAATGATGCGCGGTGGCCACCTTGATATCTGCGTGCTTGGTGCCTTTCAAGTTGCACGCAATGGCGACTTAGCAAATTGGTCAACGGGCGAGCCAGGTGCGATTCCTGCAGTGGGTGGTGCGATGGACTTGGCAGCCGGTGCCCGAGACGTCTTTGTGATGATGGAGCTGCTCACCAAAGAGGGTGAGAGCAAACTTGTTGAAACGTGCACCTATCCGCTGACAGGTTTACGTTGCGTATCGCGTGTCTACACAGATGTCGCTGTGTTTCAGATTGAGCCGGGGGGCGTTGTGCGTGTGGTTGACGATGTCTCTGGCGCAGGTCAAGACGAGTTGCGGCGCATGACTGGGCTAGACCTCGTTTTTTAAAGCGCTATTCGTCAACCAGTTTGTTCAGGCGCTGAGCATCTAGCTTGGCGGCTTGGCCTTCGACTTTCGAGCCCATTGATTCGATTGTTTGGCAGAGATGGGCGATGCGCGCATCCTGCTTAGATACGTGCGTAATTAACTCATGTAACGCTTTGACGAGTGGATCTGCTGCTGCAGGGTCAACGGCGTAGGCGGTGAAGGCTGCGCCCTCGATTGGTGCTGTTTTTGCAGGACCTTTGTCGAGCATGGCCTGGATGGGCGCGGCATCCCAGTCCGAATCACAGGGCGAGATCTTTGTTGATGTTGTGGTCGCCGGTGTCGCAGCTGAACTGGAGTCTGTTGTGCTGGGAGCAGCATCCACTTCGATAATGCGTGCGGGGTTCCCGACCGCGGTGGCGCCAGCGGGTACGGGTTTGACGACAACGGCATTTGATCCAATGCGTGCACCATCTCCAACAGTAAAGCCACCAAGCACTTGCGCACCAGCACCCACTACAACACCTTTACCAAGAGTTGGATGCCGCTTGGCTCCCTTGTATAGACGCGTGCCCCCGAGCGTGACACCCTGATAAATCGTACAGTCGTCACCGATCTCGGAGGTTTCGCCGATCACTACACCAAAGCCGTGGTCAATAAACACGCGACGGCCTATTGTCGCACCGGGGTGAATCTCGATGCCTGTGAGCATGCGGCTCAGATGGGAGACCATTCGCCCGAGCCAGTAAAACTTTGCTTGCCATAAACGATGTGCGAGTTTGTGCGCCATGATGGCGTGCAGACCTGGATAGCAAGTCAGGATTTCTAACTTGCTGCGTGCAGCAGGGTCTCTCTCGAGAATGCAGGCAATGTTTTCGCGCAAAGAGTTAAACATGATGTTTAAAGCTTAGCGTAAATCACAAGTTGCTACTGAATTAACCCGCTTAGTGAGAAGGATTGCCCTGTTTTGTGCCACGCGCCGTCGCGATCATGGCGGTGCAAACGCCGCGCCACATGTCTACCTCGTCTTGAGTGAGGTCTCCGCGATTGAAGAGGTGACGCATACGAGGCATAAGTTTCTTAGGATGCTCTGGGTCTAAAAAACCGACCACTTCAAGTGCCTCTTGCCAATGAGTGAGCAGAGCTTGGACAGCCTGGCTGCTAGCGGGCTGCCCGCCACGATCTTTGCTCGTGCGATTGTTAGTGAGACTGGCGGACAGTGCGTTGGGTGCAGTTTGGGCGTTCAGTAGGGCATACCGCAGCTCCCAAGCCCCTAACTGAAGCGCCTGAGAGACATTTAGTGAGCTGTAGGCTGGATTGGCGGGTATGTGGCAGACCCGGTGGCAGAGTTCGATGTGTTCATTCGTCAGGCCGGAGCGCTCGGTGCCTACTACCAGTGCAACGCGCGCGTTTGGATGCTGGGCTAAGTGTGCTTGTGTGAGGTGGGCAGCTTCTCGGATATCGCAGGCGGGCGGGCCGAGCTCGCGATCCCGGGCAGTCAGGGCGAAGGCCAGGGTAATCGGGGCGAGCGCCTCTTGGAGGCTGTTAACCGTCAGTGCGGCTGCGAGCACATCGCTTGCACCGCTTGCTAAGGCGATCGCTTCTGGTTGGGTGGTAATTTGCTCAGTCTTTGGGGAGACGAGCACAAGATCGTCAAACCCCATGGTTTTGATCGCCCGGGCTGCCGAGCCGACGTTTCCGGGGTGGCTCGGCTCGGTCATTACGAAGCGAACACGGGAAAAATCAGGAGTCATTTAAAATCCCGCTTTAGCTTATTAAAAAATAGACACAAATATGCACCCGATGCTTAATACCGCCATCAAGGCGGCCCGGCGAGCCGGATCGATTATTAACCGTGCAAGCCTTGATCTCGAGCGCTTGCAAGTGGCACGCAAAGGGCCTCGCGATTATGTCACGGAAGTCGATCGTGGCGCTGAAAGTGCCATTATGGAGGTGCTCAGCACAGCCTACCCAGATCACACGTTCATGGCCGAAGAATCAGGTGTGGTGGGTCACACGCCTGAAGGAGAGCTTGCAGCTAACGAGTGGGTGATCGATCCCTTAGATGGCACGACGAACTTTATTCATGGTTTTCCGCACTATGCGATTTCTATTGCCCTGCGCCAGCGCGGGCAGATTAATCATGCTGTGATCTACGATCCGGTCCGAAATGAACTGTTTACGGCTAGCCGCGGGGGCGGGGCATTTTTAAATGACCGTCGTATGCGTGTGTCGTCGCAACTGAAATTCCCTGATGCGTTGCTAGGCGCCCGCTGGCCTGGTTCAGTCGGACCCGACGAGACCTCTGCACCGCGCTTCCTAGAAATGGCGCGCGGTTGTGCGGGTGTCAGGCGCACGGGCTCAGCTGTTTTGGATTTGGCCTACGTTGCGGTGGGTCGCTTGGATGGCTTCTGTGGCCTCGGTCTAAAACAATGGGATATGGCTGCCGCAAGTTTGATGGTGTTAGAAGCCGGTGGCTTGATTGGCGATCTTGATGGTGAGCAGTCTTGGATGGAGTCAGGCAATGTGATTGCGGCGACTCCCAAGATTTTTACGCAAATGCTTGGCATGGTGCAGGGCGACCGCGCAAAATAGTCTTAAACGGGTACCACCGCACACAGGGGTTGTCCCTGCGGTGGCTCGGCAATATCGGCTACTATTGAAGCGTTAGAAACTCTCGGAGCCCTCTATGGAGTGGCTGCTTGACCCTACAATTTGGGTCGGCTTGTTAACACTTGTCATACTTGAGATCGTTCTCGGTATCGACAACCTGATCTTCATCGCAATTCTTGCCGATAAGCTACCCCCGGCCGAGCGTGAACGTGCGCGCATCATTGGCCTGTCGCTCGCGCTCATCATGCGACTGGGCTTGCTGGCCGGGATGTCCTGGCTTGTGCAACTCACCGAACCTTGGCTTGTGTTCGGTCCAGTCAGTTTATCGGGCCGCGATCTGATTCTGATCGTGGGCGGCTTTTTCCTGCTGTTTAAAGCGACACTCGAACTCCACGAGCGCCTTGAGGGAAACCGTCAGCAGGCCACGACTGCGCGCGTCTATGCCAGTTTTTGGGTCATCGTGACGCAGATCGTCGTGTTGGACGCCGTATTCTCGCTGGACGCTGTCATTACCGCTGTTGGGATGGTTGATAGCCTGGCAGTCATGATGATCGCTGTGGTGATCGCAGTATTGATCATGCTGGTGGCATCCAAGCCTCTGACCAAGTTTGTGAATGAGCATCCCACAGTCGTCGTACTTTGCCTTGGCTTTCTGTTGATGATTGGCTTTTCGCTGGTTGGAGAAGGCTTTGGCTTCAAGATACCTAAGGGTTACTTGTATGCTGCGATCGGCTTTTCTGTGCTCATCGAACTTCTTAATCAATTTGCGCGTCGCAATGGTTTAAGGCTTGAGGCCAAGCGACCGATGCGCGAGCGCACGGCTGAGGCTGTATTGCGCATGCTGGGGAAGCCCTTGCCCGAAGATGTAGTGGTGCAGGCGCCCAGCGAGCAACAGCAAGACGCGCCTGTGACGTTCGGGGTCGAGGAGCGCAATATGGTGAGCGGTGTCTTGACCTTAGCTGAGCGCACCATTCACTCTGTCATGACACCGCGCACAGAAATCTCCTGGATCAATCTCGACGATGATCCGCAATTGATTCAAAAACAAATCGCAGAGGTACCGCATAGCTTCTTTCCTGTTTGTCGTGGCTCTGTTGATGAGGTGCTAGGAATTGGTCGTGCGAAAGAAATGATTGCCGATCTATTGACCCACGGCAATGTACGTCGAGCGAGCCTGCGTGAGCCAATCATTGTGCACGACACCATCAGCATTATTCGTTTGATGGATACGCTAAAGCGCTCACGTGGACAGTTGGTGCTTGTGGCTGACGAGTTCGGGACGATACAAGGCCTGGTTACACCCATCGATGTGTTTGAAGCGATTGCTGGAGAGTTCCCAGATGAGGACGAAACGCCAGATATTGTTGCGAGCGGGGCTAACGAATGGGAAGTAGACGGTGCCGCCGACTTGCATCAGTTAGAGCAAGTGCTGGATACCGAGGGACTAGTGGATGAGGATGAAGATTTCACAACGCTTGCAGGCTATCTGCTGTCTCGTTTCGGGCAGCTGCCAGCCAAAGGGGATCACTGTGAGTTCAATGCGCCACATGCGCACTTTAAGTTCGAGGTCTTGCGCATTGAAGGCCGTCGCATTGCCCAAGTACGCGTCACCAAACTCGCTCCGCTATCGGATGTAACGTCCGACTAGCGAGGAGTCAGGTCAAATAGGCTCAGGCCGTCCTCATCGATCACCATCCAGCCGCCACGCGGCTTCCGGTTTTCGTCGGAGAGGTCACAATCCCAATCGGGTAAGACCCAGCGCTCGCAACGATTGCCATCCACCGTCAGTACATTGCGGCCAGGACGATGGGTGTGACCATGCACGATCAAGGACACGTTGTGCGCCCGAATTGCAGCGGCAACGGTGTCAGCGTTTACGTCCATGATCTCGCTTGACTTAGTTTGATTAGCCACCATGCTTTCGCCCCGAGCTTGTGCAGCGAGCGTGAGGCGTTCGGGAATACTTTTGGCCAAGAATCCGCTTTGCCAGGCGGGGTTGCGCACCATCGCTCGAAACTGCTGATAAGCGACATCGTCAGTGCAGTACTCATCGCCGTGACTCAAGAGCATTGTTCTACCTGCGATCGTGACCAACACTTGCTCCGGAAGCAAGTTTGCGCCCAGGCCTGCCGTCAGGGCTTCGCCCATTAAAAAGTCGCGGTTGCCTCGACCCAGCCACACAGGGATTTTCGCAGCGCAGGCTTTGATCGCCATTAGGTCGAGCGCCAACCATGGCGGTGCCACAACGGCAACGTCATCGCCAATCCACGCATCGAAGATGTCACCAGGCAATAGCAGAGCCGATGCTTCTTTCGACGCGAGTTTCAAAAAATCACGAAAAGCTTCGGATGTCCCGGTAGTGTGCTGACCCAGATGGACATCGGAGGCGAGCCACACGGGCCCGTTTAATGCAATCTTATTCAATGACGGCTGCCTTGGTAATGATCACGTCTGTAGTCGGTACATTTTGGTGAAAGCCACTGTTCCCTGTGGCGACACCTTTCATTTTGTCCACAACATCTTTGCCTTCAACAACCTCACCGAAGACTGCGTAACCCCAGCCTTGGGCAGTGGGGGCGGTGTGATTTAGGAAGTCGTTGTTAGCGACGTTGATAAAGAATTGAGCGGTCGCGGAGTGCGGATCTTGGGTGCGTGCCATCGCCAAGGTGTACTTATTATTTTTGAGGCCATTATTGGCTTCGTTTTCCACAGGTGCTTTGGTTGGTTTTTGCTTAAGACCTGGCTCAAAACCACCGCCTTGGATCATAAAGCCATCGATCACGCGATGAAAAATCGTGCCATCAAAAAAACCATCATTGACGTAAGCCAGAAAATTGGCAACGGTCTTTGGTGCTTTGGCTGCATCTAAAGAGATGATGATATCGCCTTGGCTAGTGGTCATTTTGACGCGTGGGTTGGTGCTCATGGTTACGCCTTGTTTTTGGTTCGTGGTTGAGGGAGGTGCCGCTTGCGCGGTCAAAAATAAGAAGGGGAGAAGCCCCGCAAAGGTCAGGGTGCGCAGTGCGTGCCGCAAGTGAGATGAGTTGATCATTTTTTTGTCGATTCAATAATATCGGTGACCGAACGGATGCGCGGGCGTAAGTCGGTTGCGCCCGCTTTGACTGCTCGCTCGTAGGCTCTGAGAGCCAGAATGAGTTGTACATCACCAAGATTTGCCTGTGTCATGGATGAGTTCGGATTGATCATGATCGACATTTCTAGCGCGCGTCGAGCCTGCTCGAGCTCATCGCGTTTGACATACAAATCTGCCAGGTTATTCCAAGGCTCTGGTAACTCGGGGAAGCGCATGGTCATGCGCTGATAAATCGCCTCGGCCTCGGGTAGGCGTTTAAGCTCCGTCAGAAGCCTCGCGTGTAAGAACATAAGCTGTACATCTGTGCCGGGAGTGTGTCGGTTTGCCTCGATAGCCTGACGTTTTTCCACTGCATCTAGCGCTTCTTTGAGTCGTCCGGTTCGAATTAAACCTTCGATCCGCTGGCTAACTTCTGCAGGGCTCAGCGGGATTCTAGTATCGATCCCGGGCGCAATCGCATCCAGTACTTTGGCAAGACCGTCCCAACCGCCTTCGGGTGGCTTGTCACCGATGATAAGCTCTGGGCCGCTGCCAGGAACGGCGGAGGGCAGTTGTTGGCGAGGTGTTTGACGCGTGCTTGGCTCCACGGGGTCGTTTGCTAGCGGATTGATGTTGCGCCCGGGCGTTCCGGGATAAGTTGACTGGGCCTGCGCGTGCATGGGCCATAGTGCCACCACGCAGGTAGCGACTAAAACGGACGCAATGCTTTTAGGCAGGTTCAAGGTGGACAATCCTCAATTGCTATACTTGACGATCCGCATTTTAGCTCTGCTTTTAGGTTACCAAACGCTAGACGGCATATTTTGCCTGGATTGGCTCAAAAGCTCCTTTTTATCCCTACCGCATGCTCCAGATCTACGATTCGCTCTCCAGGACCAAAAGACCCTTTTCTCCGCTCAAGGCTGGGCAGGTTGGGCTGTATGTTTGCGGAATGACTGTCTATGACTACTGTCATCTCGGGCATGCCAGAATGCTAGTCAGCTTTGATGTGGTTCAGCGTTGGCTAAGAGCCTCAGGTCTACAGGTGACCTATGTTCGAAATATTACCGATATTGATGACAAAATCATCAAACGGGCCGTGCAGAGTAATCGTCGTATTTCCGAGGTCACGGAATTTTTTATTGAAGCCATGCACGCCGACGAGCGGGCACTTGGCGTACAAGCGCCGGACCATCAACCCTGCGCCACGGAGTACGTAGGTGACATGCTTGGCATTATCAAGCAGTTGGAGCACAACGGTTTAGCCTATCAGGCCGAGGATGGCGATGTGAACTTTGCGGTTCGAGGCTTTCCAGATTACGGGAAACTGTCAGGCAAGTCGCTTGATGATCTGCGTGCCGGTGAGCGGGTAGCTGTTGTTTCCTCAAAGCGCGATCCGTTGGATTTTGTGCTTTGGAAATCCGCTAAAGAACATGAGCCTGCAGATACCCGTTGGGAGTCCCCCTATGGCTGGGGGCGGCCTGGCTGGCACATTGAGTGTTCTGCCATGAGTAAGGCACTCTTAGGTGTTCCGTTGGATATTCATGGAGGTGGTCCTGACCTCAAGTTTCCACATCATGAAAATGAGATCGCCCAGACGGAAGGCGCTTTCGGTGGCACCTTGGCCAACACCTGGATGCATTGCGGTCCGCTCATGGTTGATGCGGACAAAATGTCTAAGTCGTTGGGTAACTTCAAAACAATTCGTCAAACGATCGGTAAGGGTAGCGTTGCTGAGGGTGCTGACGAGGCGTCGGACTACGACGTGAATCCACGTGAAGCGGAAATGCTGCGGTTTTTTATTGTGCGTAATCATTACCGTAGCGCACAAAACTATGCACCAGACAATTTGATCGATGCGCAGCTCTCACTAGATCGTTTATATCAAACGGTGCAAAACACAACTCCGAGTGCCGCGGCGCAGGTGGATTGGTCCACCCCGCAGGCGATCGCCTTTCGTGAGGCGATGGACGACGATTTCAACACCGCCGGTGCAGTAGCCGCATTATTTGACTTGGCGGGTCAGGTGAATCGCACACAGGATGCAGCGCTTTGTGCGCAGTTAAAGGCGCTTGCAGGGGTGTTGGGTTTGTTACAGCAAGAGCCAGCGGTTTATTTTCAAAGCGCCACCCGTTATACGCGCCGTGCGATCGAAGAAGCCTCGTCGGGGCAGAGCGCAATGGGCGCGGCCTTGATGCTCGAGCCAGAGATTGAAGCCTTGATTGCTGCTCGAGCCGCGGCAAAAAAGGCCAAAAATTTTGCGGAAGCGGACCAAATTCGTGCAACACTGAAAGCCGCAGGAATCGAGCTTGATGACAAGCCCGGTGGGTTGACTCAGTGGCGTCGTGCCTAAGGTTCTTGATATGCCGGATACCGTCGGACAAACGATTAAGCCAGACTATTGGGATGCGGCCGTTGCGCACCTGATGCGACGTGATCGCATCATGAAAAGGCTTATTCCGAAGTTTCCAAACATAAGTCTAGTCTCGAGGGGTAATCCCTTCATGACGCTGGCCCGCTCGATTGTTGGGCAGCAGATTTCTGTGAAAGCCGCGGAGTCAGTGTGGCAACGTCTTTTGCTGGAATGTGGCAAGCGCCCAACGCCGGCCTCGGTTCAAAAGGCTGGTGTCGAAAAATTGCGCGCAGCCGGATTGTCAGGTCGTAAGGCTGAGTACATTCTTGATCTATCCACCCACTTTTCTGAAAAACTCGTACACCCCAAAAAATGGGCAACGATGGATGATGAGTCGGTCATTACCGAATTGACCGCAATTCGCGGGATTGGTCGGTGGACGGCTGAGATGTTTTTGATTTTTAATTTACAGCGCCCTGATGTTTTGCCGCTGGATGATGTCGGTTTGCTCAACGCAATCTCGTTACACTACTTCAGTGGTGAACCCGTGTCTCGTTTTGAGGCTAGGGAGGTTGCGCAGGGCTGGCAGCCTTGGTCTACAGTGGCGACATGGTATTTGTGGCGTAGTCTGGACCCCGTTCCAGTGGAATATTGATTTAGCGTCGTTGTTCAAAGAGTCGATGAAATATGCGTAATACTTTTTTAGAGTTCGAACAGCCTCTTGGCGAGTTAGAAGGCAAGATCGAGCAACTGCGCTATGTGCAAGCTGATTCGGCCGTTGATATCTCGGACGAAATCAATCGCTTACAGCAAAAAAGTCAAACCTTAGCCAAAGATATCTATGCCAAGCTCACGCCTTGGCAAACGTCGATGGTTGCGCGCCATCCGCAGCGTCCTTACACGCTCGATTACGTCCGAGAGATTTTTACTGACTTCCATGAATTGCATGGCGATCGCATGTATGCCGATGACTTGTCGATCGTGGGCGGCATGGCACGTTTCAACGGTGCGCCCTGCATGGTTATTGGTCATCAAAAGGGCCGTGATACGAAAGAGCGTGCTGCGCGTAACTTCGGGATGCCACGCCCCGAGGGCTACCGCAAGGCGATGCGTTTGATGCGACTCGCCGAAAAATTCAATTTACCTGTGTTTACGTTTGTTGACACACCAGGTGCGTACCCCGGCATCGGCGCAGAAGAGCGCGGGCAATCGGAAGCGATTGGCCACAACCTGTATGCGATGGCTGAACTGCGTGTGCCCATTATCTCGACGATTATCGGCGAGGGTGGTTCGGGTGGCGCGTTGGCGATCGCTGTTGGTAATGTTGTGATGATGTTGCAGTACTCAACATACTCGGTCATTTCACCTGAAGGATGCGCGTCGATTCTCTGGCGTAGTGCTGATAAAGCCTCAGAGGCTGCAGCTGCGTTAGCGATCACGGCAGATCGCTTGAAAGAGTTTGGCTTGATTGATCGCATTGTGAATGAGCCTGTGGGTGGCGCGCATCGTGATCCACGTGTGATGGCGCGCTTATTACGCCGCTCACTCGCGGATGCACTACGTCAACTCTCTGGCATGACCCCCGAGCAACTTATTGAACATCGTCTTGAACGGCTGCTTTCTTATGGTCGCTTTCAAGAGGTTCGTGCGTAGAGGCTTGGTTGTCAGTATCGTCTGACACCAGCCCTGAACAAGGCCAAGTGCTGCATGCGGCGCTGGTGAGGTCACTCGCAGCGCTACCGCCTCGCGCCGCTGTTGCGGTTGCCTTAAGCGGAGGGATCGACTCAGTTGCTCTTGCTCTTGTAGCAAGGCAAGTGTGTAACGAGACAGAGCATCCTTTATATTTTTTTCATGTCCATCACGGGTTGTATGCACAAGCCGACGCGTGGGCTGCGCACTTGCAAGTCTTCGCCAATGATTTAGATACTCCTTTATTTTTGCGCCGCGTGGCGGTAGAGCAAGACTCTGGCCTGGGTATTGAGGCTGCAGCAAGGAATGCACGTTACCTCGCGCTTACCGATCTCGCGGCTACTCAGGACGTGAAGGCGATTCTGCTAGCGCATCATCGGCAGGACCAGGCTGAGACGGTCTTGCTTAGGTTGCTGCGGGGCGCAGGTGTGTTGGGTTTGGGTGCCATGCACGCAGATGTGTTGCGGGGTGCTTTGCGGCTCGTGCGGCCCTGGCTCGAGATTGACCGAGACGCCCTTGTGGCTCAGACGCGTGCATACACAGAAAGATCTGGCTGGGAGCCCATTACAGACCCCAGTAATCTCGATGCACAATTTGCCCGCGGGGCATTGCGTGCAGAGCTCATTCCGGTGCTTGAGGCTCGTTGGCCTGCCTGGCGCCAGACCTTGACCAGACACGCAAAGCAAGCGCAAGAGACCTCGCAAATCTTGGATGAGGTGGCTGCCACGGATTGGCAAGCGCTTGAGCCCGACCTTGAGGGCTCGAGCTTTAGCTTGCAGCGCTGGCGTAATCTGAGCGAACCGCGCCAGGCTTTGGTTTTACGGTACTGGCTTAACCAGCAGTGTGTTGCCATGCCAGGCGAGCGCCGGTTGGCCGAGTTAATGCGCCAACTGCGCCAATTGCATGCCTTGGGGCATGACCGAGGGCTGCTCTGGCAGCACGGCGTGCATCGGGTTCAGTGCCTGCGGGGGCGGGTTTCCTTGTCTTCGGGCTAAAATAGTGGACTTTGCTCCTGCCTCACGGCATTTTTGCTCAAAATATCATGGCACTCATTGTTCACAAGTACGGCGGCACGTCGATGGGTTCGGTCGAACGCATCAAAAACGTTGCGCGTCGGGTCGCTAAATGGCACGCAGCGGGCCACCAGGTCGTTGTGGTGCCGTCAGCAATGTCTGGCGAGACCAATCGACTCTTAGGCTTAGCTAAAGAGCTTTCTGAAACAGCAGATGGTCGCGAGTTGGATATGATCGCTGCGACCGGCGAACAGGCTTCAAGCGGACTTCTCGCGATTGCCTTGCAAGCGGCGGGCTTACAAGCACGTAGCTACGCAGGTTGGCAGGTTCCGGTCCGTACCGATTCGTCTTTTACCAAGGCGCGCATTACCTCGATTGACGACAAGCGTATCCGTGCAGATCTTGATGCCGGTCGTGTCGTTGTTGTGACGGGCTTTCAAGGTGTCGATGATGACGGACACATCACTACGCTCGGTCGTGGAGGCTCTGACACATCGGCTGTAGCCGTGGCGGCAGCTCTGAAGGCAGATGAGTGTTTGATTTACACCGACGTTGATGGTGTCTACACGACGGATCCGCGTGTTGAGCCTGATGCGCGACGCTTGAGCGTGATTTCTTTTGAAGAAATGCTTGAGATGGCTTCGCTTGGCTCCAAAGTGCTACAGATTCGCTCTGTCGAGTTTGCCGGTAAATATCGTGTGCCGACCCGGGTGCTGTCGTCATTGACCGACCCAGATATTCCGCTGGACGAAGAAATGCGTTCCGGAACCCTGATTACCTTTGAGGAAGATGAAAAAATGGAAGCAGCCGTTGTTTCAGGCATAGCCTTTAGCCGCGATGAAGCCAAAGTGACACTGCTTGGCGTGCCCGATAAGCCAGGCGTTGCCTTTGCAATCTTGGGACAAGTGGCAGATGCCAATATTGATGTCGATATGATCGTGCAGAACCAGTCTGTGGATGGCACGACCGACTTCTCGTTTACGGTTCACCGTAACGAATTTGCACGTACGCTGGCTGTGATCAGGGACAAGATCGCACCCGAGGTCAAACCGCGCGAAGTCTTGTCGGATGACAAGGTCGCTAAAGTTTCGATCGTGGGCATTGGTATGCGTTCGCACGCGGGTGTGGCAAGCTTGATGTTCAAGACACTCGCGCAGGAAAACATCAATATTCACATGATCAGCACAAGCGAAATCAAGACCTCTGTCGTGATCAGTGACAAGTACATGGAGCTGGCGGTGAGGGCACTGCACAAGGCGTTTGGTTTAGAGACGGCGCCTGCGAAAAAGCCTTAATCTTTGGTTTATCAGGGCAGGGGCTAGCCATGCTAGAATCTTGCCTTGGTTTGGAGGCGTGCCCGAGCGGCTGAAGGGGCTCCCCTGCTAAGGGAGTATGTGAGCTAAAACTTGCATCCAGGGTTCGAATCCCTGCGCCTCCGCCAAAACTTAAGTTTCGAACCTGCTACGCAGAGATTCGATATGCCACGAGCCCCGCACAGTGCGGGGCTTTGCGGTTCTGGCGCGTGACTATGGTCATCCGCAGCGCCTCACTTTGGTCCAAGATCAAGTCAAGTTAGACCCCGTGATGGGTGTACTGGGTGGGAATCGTCAAGATATAGATCATTGGGCTCTCTCCAGATTTTTCTCCGTCGGATATGGGATACCCAAATCCCTTTCGCATGCCTAGATCGATCAAATGTGCTTTTTGTCAAAATGACATATTGTTTATTTTGTGATATGATTTTCGAAATCTAAATTTTTTTGATGTTCGGTGAAAAGTTGTGCTTTCTGGCTGACGGTACTTAATTTATTTGTCCTCGGTTTGGTTATGTGTTGGCCCCTTTGGGCCCTTGGTTTGATAACTGCTTTGTACGCTTCGCGACCAACTGGAGTCGACAGAGTGCAAACACCAAAGTCGGGTTCGGCCACATATGATTTTCTCTCTAAATATTGCGGCTCTCACTCAATTGAGGCTAATCGCCCAGCGCAGCTTGCGCAAGCCAATGCGACTATGCCAGGCGCTAGACGGTGTATGTATTTCCCCAACCGCTGATCACTTATCGCCTCTGGTGCACCCCCACTACTGCGCTGCGGGCGTATCTTCGCCGCAGCAAAACTGTTTGGAAATTAGTGTGATCCGAGCATGGGTGTCTAAGTTCGGAGCGCTGACGTTAGCTGTGACACTGGGCGTTAGCTGTTTATTCGCCACCAGTCCTGTTTGGGCTACTTGTAGTGGTAACCCAGTCATCAGTCAGAATGTAACTGCAGCTGAAAAGCTCACATTACAACTGTGCAGTTTAACAGTTGATAGTGGCGGCTCGATTTCGTCTCCAATTTATTATGGTATTGCCAACGGCGGTACCATAACAACGCTAACTAATGCTGGCTCGATTTCGGCTACTGGTGCTAGCAGCTATGGTGTCTTGAACAGTGGCACCATAACAACGCTGAACAATACCGGCATGATTTCTGTTTCCGACAATAGTGACTCCTTCAGTATCCGTAACTACAGCATCATCACGACGCTTAACAACCAGCAAGGTGCCGGTAGCGTTAGTGGCGCCCTGACTTACACGGGTGTTTTGCCAACAAACTACAACATTATTATTATCAATTCGTCCACTTACGGACGACTCTCCGCAACGGCAGTGACCGGCACGATGGTGTTTGGCGTATCGAGTTTGTCGACAGCGGGTAGTTCAATTATCAATAGCACGCTGAGTGCGGTGCTAAGAGGCATCACCTCCGCTCAACTGGGTTTGGGCGGTGCAACAAGTTACAGCGCTACTTTCTTTGGCTATACATTTACTCTTTCCGAGACAGATTCAGTCAATCATATTTGGAACTTGACGATCACGAGTTATAGCAGCGGTGAAAGTAGTGACAGTACATCGAGCATTGCAGCAGGCACGAGCGTGAGTTTAAGTAGCGTCGGCGCCACAGCAAATCCGGTTCTTTCCGGTGGTACGTTAGTGCTTGGTAATGGTGATAACTCAAGCTTAGCCTTTACGGTATCAAGCGCAGGCGGCACAATTACATCGCCCAGCGGTGGCTCTGCAACCCTGTCCGGTATTTTCTCTGGCGTAGGTGGATTGACGTTTAACGGCACGGGCACAACGATCTTTACCGGTGCCAACACGTATAGCGGCGGCACGACGGTGGCATCGGGAACACTATCTATAGCCGGCGCATCACCTACCGGCACAGGTGACGTCCTCATAGCATCTGCCGGTACCTTGATGGGTACGGGCACGATTGCAGGCAACCTGAGTGTCGGGGGTGTAATCAAACCTGGTAACTCGCCAGGCTATCTCGTGGCCTCGAGGAACGTATGGATGAACACGGGTTCAACCTATCAACAAGATATTGCAGGTTTGACTCAAGCGAGCAGCACAACACCATTGGGTGCCACAGGTTACTACTCGCTGTTGAGCGTTGGTGGGCAGTTCACAATCAATTCCGGTACGACCTTAACGCCACGCCTCTCGAACTTGTTTAACGCAAGCGAGTCAGGCTACGGTAGTGCGATCTATGTTCCAGCACTTGGTGATCGCTTCCGC
>NZ_JAHXRI010000010.1:146088-148625 GCF_019923725.1 Zwartia hollandica | reverse complement strand
AAGTGGCTGATAGTGCCTACGCTTACGCAGGCGTCTCGGTCGAGGCTAGGACAGGGCAGACGTTGTATGGCGGGAGTGTGGGATTGAGGGTGGCGTTTTAGGGGGGTGGTGCCTAAAGTTAGTATCCCTCCCGCAGGTCAAAAGCAAAAACCTGGGACTGCAGCACCTTAGGCGGTTTTGTAATGGAGGGCGCACTGCCCCACCAAATGCCGTTACATAGAGCCCAGTTTCCTTGTTTATAGCGCCAAACTAGACAAATCTAGAATCCTCGGTTAAACAAGTGATGCTTTTTGCTAAGTAGCAGATTCCGTAACACCCCATTAACGCAGGCAACCTGAGCGCAGATCATGCAACTCACCAAGATCAAAGATTTGCTTTGCGCAAGCTTACGCGCCTTAACTCTTTCTACTGTCCTAGTTGCGAGTTTAGTTTTTTTTCTCACGCCTTCAGGCAACCTTCAAGCGGCTAACTGCATAGACAATACATCGCCCAGCGTTAGCTGCGGAGGCTCGCAGTGGACCATTGGGGTCAGTCAAGTGATCACTGTGCCGCTTGAGGTTGAGGTGACAGCGTCATCTCCCTACGTTTCTGGTATTCAAGTCCAATCGCCAGCTCCTGGGGCGACCTTGATCGTCGAGGGGGTAATAAGAGTGACCTCTGATCCTGGATCGGGCATCGAAAACTATGGCACCATTACATCGATCGTCAACTCGGGCAATATTTCCTCTACCTATGGTTTCCGGTATGCAGCGATTCATAATCGAGGTGGTTATTCAATTGGAACGATCACTAACCGTGGCATTATCACAGGCGGGGCGTCGCAAGAGGGTATTTACAATGAGCCTGGGGCCACAATTAGTACGTTGACTAACACCGGGACGATAAGCGGAGGCAGGGGAAGCATTAATAATGCTGGAACAATCGGCACGCTTAACAACTTAAGTAGTTCACTGTCGCTCGAAAGTAATTTACCAACCGTATATAACGTAATTATTGATAGTGCCGCGAGCTACGGCAAACTGACTGCCGCTAGTCTAAATGCTGGGACGGCAATGACCTTTGGTATTTCATCTTTATCGACCACGAATAGTTCGATCCTCAATACAACACTTTACTCAGTCTTAAGCGGTGTCGTAAACAGCCCGGCAGTAGGAGACAGCCCGGAAATAATAAGACTGCTAAACACAAGTGGCATATCAAATGGTTACACCTTTGTTTTGAGCGAGACCTCGCCGGGGTCCGGCATCTGGAACTTACTCATCACGGCGTGCAGTGTGTGCAGTACAGGCTCATCGTCAAGCGGATCAACCGTTTCAACTATCTCCAGCGGCACAAGTGTTGGGCTAGCTTCACTTGGTGCGAACCCTGTTTTGTCTGGCGGTACGGTTGTGCTGTTGAGTGGCGACAGCTCTAGCACCGCATTTAGCGTGACCAGCGCAAGTACGATTCAAAACCCAACCTCAGGTAGCGCCACGTTGTCGGGTGTTTTCTCGGGCGCGGGTGGCTTAACCTTTATCGGCACTGGCAGCACGATCATGAGCGGCGCCAACACCTACAGTGGCGGCACGACAGTAGCTGGCGGCACCTTGGTGGTGGCTGGACCGTCACCGACCGGCACGGGTGATGTGTTCGTGGCACCTGCTGGCACGTTGATGGGTACAGGCACGATTGCGGGCAATACCGTTGTGAGTGGTGTGCTTAAGCCGGGCAATTCCCCAGGCTATTTGTCGTTCACTAAAAACTTGACGCTGAACTCTGGGTCAACCTATCAACAAGATATCGCTGGTACTGTGCAGGCAAGCAGCGCAACTCCTGTGGGCGCCTCAGGCTATTACTCATTTGTGAATGTCGGTAGTCAACTGGTGATTAATTCCGGTGCGACCTTAACGCCACGGTTATCCAATCTGTTTAACGCAAGCGAGTCAGGCTACGGTAGTGCGATCTATGTCCCAGCACTTGGTGATCGTTTCCGTATGGTGACGGCGACGGGTGGCATCTCGGGTCGCTTCAGCACACTCACACAACCCGCTGAGCTCGCTAGTGGCACACAGTTCATCGCGTTCTATAACGTCAACAGCAGCAGTAGCCTTGATCTGGCTGTGACGCCGACTTCTTACAGTTCTACGTTGTCATCAAGCACCGCGAACGCCAAGGAAGTCGCGAATGTCTTGGATCAGCTCTTAGGCGTTAACAAGACGGGTACTGCGACAGCCGCACAAGACTCTTTACTCTACGCAGTGGCCGGTCAAACCGCAGCAAGCCTTCCAGGCTTTGCACAGTCCCTCTCGGGTGAGATTCATGCGGCCTCAGCGGCCACGCTGCCACAGACGACACAACGCGTGCAGCAAGCGGTGTTGGCACGCTTAGGCGACTTCCCGATGGCTCCGAATCAACTTGGTGGCGGTGCTGGCAATACACCCACCCCCTTATCGTCAGGTGCTGTCACAGGTAATAACCCCTCGGGGCTACCTACTGCCAACATGAGTTCAAACCCCGCCGTCAACCCGAAGTCCGCAAATATTACTAGCGCAGCCGTC
>NZ_JAHXRI010000010.1:0-146083 GCF_019923725.1 Zwartia hollandica | reverse complement strand
ACGGTCGTGCCTGGGGTGAGATCGCCTACCAGCGCGGTGAGCGTTCAGGTAACAGCGGTGGCAATGGCTTTAACAACAACCTATACCAAGCCGTGTTTGGCGTGGATGCATATACAAACGCTGCGCTTGGCTTAAAACTTGGTGGTGGCTTAGCGCTCTCGAACACCACGGTCAATGCCACGGGTGGCAACAGCACCATCCAACAGGGTGCACTGTTCCTGTACGGCAAGATGCCTGTGGCAGAAGATTATGTACTCGACGGTATGGTCAGCCTTGGCCTAAGTTCCACAAACCTCTCGCGTAGCGACATCACCGGCATCAGCAATGGCTTTAGCAACAAGTCCGTGATGGGTAACGATGTGCTGGTCAGCGCAGGTCTGAGCCGCCCGTTTGAGATCAGCGGTGTGCGCATCACGCCCTACGTACGCCTCACTTACCAGTACGTGGGCCAAGCCTCCTACGATGAGGGCGCAAGTGCTGCAGCACTTACCGTCGGACGGATGAACGCCAATGGCGTACGTGGAGTGATCGGTGTCGGTGCAGGGTCGCTCAACAAAGACCCGCTCAAAGATGAGTACACCTATCGTGCGAACCTCGCCATCGGTGCTGACTCGCAGGGCTTACTCAATCCAACCTTGAATACCACCCTCGGTGGCTACTCAAGCAGCGTCACCACCCCCACAGCAGGCTCTACGTTTGTGCAGGCAGTTTTGTACGGCACAGTGAAAGTCGCTGACAGCGCCTACGCTTACGCAGGTGTCTCGGTCGAAGCTAGAACGGGGCAGACGCTGTACGGTGGGAGTGTGGGATTGCGAGTGGCGTTTTAAAGTTTGCGAATGTGCGTCTCTTCAGTCGCGCAGTTGCGATCAGTTACAAAAAATATCCGCTATACGTATAGCAATCTAGGCGGGCAGTTCAGTAAAATTCCGTTATGGAAATCAGACTCGCCCGCTTAGAAGCACTTATCCCGTCTCTTGCCACGCGTGAAGACTTAGCTTGCCTCGAAACTCGCATGACTACTGCAATCGGCCGGGTCGAGACCACGCTTCATACTGAAATGACCAAGCTCACCTGGCGTATTGTGACGCTGCTGGCAGTGCTCCTGCCTTCACTGCTTGCCGCAACGGTCTACGTCACCAAATACGTTAATTAAAAAAGCCTAGCCAAGACTGTCAACCTAAGGTGTGTGGGCAGTCTCGGCTAGGCCTTAGTGTCTTTCCTAAGCACTGACGCTTTAAGAGTTCTCCACCGCTTTCACTAGATCTTCAATCACTTTCTTCGCATCGCCAAACACCATCATGGTTTTGTCGAGGTAGAAGAGCTCGTTGTCCAAGCCCGCATAGCCCGAGGCCATTGAGCGCTTGTTGACGATGATTGTTTTCGCTTTGTAGGCTTCCAAAATCGGCATCCCGGCGATTGGTGATTTCGGATCCGTCTTCGCAGCCGGGTTCACCACGTCGTTTGCACCCAGTACCAAGACCACGTCTGTCTGTGCAAACTCGCTATTGATGTCCTCCATCTCAAACACCTGATCGTAGGGGACTTCAGCTTCAGCAAGTAGCACGTTCATGTGACCAGGCATACGACCCGCGACGGGGTGGATGGCGTATTTCACAGTCACGCCATGCTCGGTGAGCTTCTCCGCCAGTTCTTTCAGTGCGTGCTGTGCACGGGCAACGGCCAAGCCATAACCAGGAACGATCGTGACGGTCTCTGCGTTGGTGAGCAAGAAGGCGGCATCATCTGGACTGCCTGAGCGGACGTTGCGTTGTACGCCAGAGCCCGCGGCAGGGCCTGCATCGGCCGCACCACCAAAGCCACCCAGAATCACGTTAAAGAACGACCGGTTCATCGCCTTACACATGATGTAAGACAGAATCGCACCTGACGAACCCACGAGTGAGCCAGCAATAATCAGCATTGGGTTGTTGAGCGAGAAGCCAATGCCCGCAGCGGCCCAACCCGAGTAACTGTTAAGCATCGACACCACGACGGGCATGTCTGCACCACCAATCGGGATAATAATCAAGACACCGAGCACAAACGCGATCAAGGTCATGATCACAAACGGTGTCCAATCTTGCGTCACCATGAACCAGATGCCGCAACCGACCATGGCAATTGCCATGCCAAGGTTGAACATGTGCTGACCGGGGAAGACGACAGGCGCACCTTGAAACAAGCGAAACTTGTATTTGCCCGACAACTTGCCAAACGCGATCACTGAGCCAGAGAAGGTGATGGCACCAACAAAGGTACCGATGAACAACTCTAGGCGGTTACCAAAGGGAATTGGTGCTCCCTTAGCTGCAATATTGAACGCATGGGGTTCAGCCACAATTGCGACCGCGATCGCGACAGCAGCCAGACCAATCATGCTGTGCATGAAGGCCACGAGCTCAGGCATTTTGGTCATTTCAACGCGCTTAGCCATGACCGTACCGATCGATCCACCAATCAACAAGCCAAGCACCACCCAACCTAAGCCAATTCCTGCTTGTCCCTCGCGTGCCAAGCTGACAATCAGTGCGGCTGTTGTCAGCACAGCAATCACCATACCGGCCATGCCAAAAGCGTTACCGATGCGTGATGTGGTTGGATGAGACAAACCTTTGAGCGCCTGGATGAAACATACCGAGGCGACCAGATACAGCATCGTCACAACGTTAATGGAAATCATGCGTGACCTCCAGTATTTGTTGCTTTGTCTGCGGTTTTCTCTTTCGGTGCTTTCTTTTTAAACATCTCAAGCATGCGTCGCGTGACCAAGAAGCCGCCGAACACGTTGACTGCAGCGAGCGCCACAGCAAACACGCCCATGCCGCGTGCTAGTCCACCTTCGGTGAGCGCAGCGGCCAACATGGCACCCACAATCACGATCGCTGAGATTGCATTGGTCACGGCCATCAGGGGCGTATGCAGGGCAGGGGTGACGTTCCAGACGACGTGATAGCCGACATAGATTGCCAAGACAAAAATGATGAGGTTCACCAAGGTAGGATCAAGCGCATCCATTATTTTTTCCTTAAATTTTTGCCAGCTTCGCAGACGAGGCAGGCTTGAACAATATCGTCATCGCGCGCAATCGCAAGATTGCCTTCTTTGTCGATGATGAGCTTTAGGAAGTCGAGTATGTTGCGTGAATAGAGCGCAGACGCATCCGTCGCAACCATGCCAGGCAAGTTGGTCAGGCCAACGAGTGTGACACCGTTTTCTTGCACGACTTTTCCCTTCTGCGACAGAGGGCAGTTGCCGCCACGTTCAACGGCCAGATCCACAATGACCGAACCCGGCTTCATGGCACGCACCGTCTCGGCTGAAATCAAGGTCGGTGCAGGGCGACCAGGAATCAAGGCAGTCGAAATCACGATATCCGCTTGTTTGCAACGCTCGGAGACCAAGGCCGCTTGACGTGTCATCCAGCTTGCTGGCATGGGTCGGGCATAACCGCCCACGCCTTGCGCGATCTCACGTTCTTCATCCGTTTCAAATGGCACGTCAATGAATTTTGCGCCGAGTGATTCAACTTGCTCTTTTGCCGCAGGACGCACATCCGATGCTTCGACGACTGCGCCCAAACGTTTTGCCGTTGCAATCGCTTGCAGACCGGCCACGCCGGTACCTAAGATCACAACGCGTGCGGCTTTGATCGTGCCCGCTGCTGTCATCATCATCGGAAACATGCGACCGTAATAATGTGCACCGAGCAGCACGGCTTTGTAACCAGCCAAGTTTGCTTGCGAAGATAAGACATCCAAACTTTGCGCACGCGTGGTGCGTGGTGCCGCCTCGAGCGCAAAGCCCGTGATGCCAGCTTGAGCCATCGCATCGAGGCCTGCTTCATCAAAGGGATCCAGCATACCGACTACAGCTGTGCCGGCTTGGATTTTGCCCAGCTCGGTTGCGTCCGGTGCGCGTACTTTGAGAAGTAGCGCAGCCGACAGCGCTTGCGCGGCATCGGTCAGTTGCGCACCCGCTTGCTCGTAGGCCGCGTCGCTAAAGTGGGCGGCAAGTCCCGCCTCGCGTTCGACCAGCACTTGGTGGCCGGCGGCAACGTACTTTTTAACGGTTTCAGGGGTGGCGGCAACCCGGGTCTCGCCATCGCGTGTCTCGCGCGGAATCCCAATGCGCATAGACTTCTCCAAATAGAAAAAAATGAATCCCTGATTTATACACCATGAGACCCCGTGGCGCCCTGCATGACCACAGAGCACTTTCTCAGATCCCGACTACAATTTCGTTCAATATGACGTATTCAGCCTCTAGTAAGCCTCTTAGCGCAAAAAAGCGCGTCGTTGTCGGTATGTCCGGCGGCGTTGACTCGTCTGTCACCGCTTGGCTTCTGAAGGAGCAGGGCTATGAGGTTGTGGGCCTGTTCATGAAGAACTGGGAAGACGATGACGACTCAGAATATTGTTCCACCCGTCAAGATTGGCTAGATGCCGTGAGCGTGGCTGATGTGGTGGGCGTTGATATTGAGGCCGTGAATTTTGCGGCCGAATATAAAGACAGGGTGTTTGCGGACTTTTTACGCGAGTATTCTGCGGGACGCACGCCCAACCCCGACGTGTTGTGTAACGCAGAGATCAAGTTCAAGGCGTTTCTGGATCATGCGATGTCACTTGGTGCCGATCATATTGCAACGGGTCACTATGCACGCGTCCGCTCCGTTCAAAGCGCGACAGGGCCACGCTTTGAGTTGCTCAAGGCCTTGGATCACACCAAGGACCAGAGTTATTTTTTGCATCGCTTAAATCAGGCGCAACTATCGCGCACACTTTTTCCCTTGGGTGAGATTCCCAAAAGCGAAGTGCGACGCATTGCGCATGAACTCAAGCTATCGAATGCTGCGAAGAAAGATTCCACCGGAATTTGTTTTATTGGTGAGCGGCCCTTTCGCGAGTTTTTAAATCGCTATCTGCCTACTAAGCCTGGTCCGATTTTGACCGAGTCGGGTAAGCAAGTCGGTAAGCACCACGGTTTATCGTTCTACACCCTGGGTCAGCGCAAGGGTCTGGGCATTGGTGGTGTGAAAGGATATCAGCATGCAGATGGCACAGGCCCGGTCTGGTATGCCGCGCGCAAAGATCTTGAAAACAATGCGCTGTATGTGGTGGAAGGCCACGAGCACCCATGGTTGCTGTCTGACGCATTGTCTGCCGATCAGGCGAGTTGGGTGTCTGGAGTGGCCCCTGAGGCGGGTGGCTATGCTGCGAAGACTCGGTATCGGCAAGCAGATGCGCCTTGTACCTTAAGTGCTGCCACGGCACAGGTTTTCAATTTGAGTTTCACAGACCCACAGTGGGCCGTGACACCCGGGCAATCTGCGGTGTTGTACGACGGTGATGTTTGTTTAGGCGGTGGAATCATCGCCAGCTAGGTGACGATGCCGTGTGTCCGAAGAAGCGCGTTAACTGACGACCGGAACCGTGTCGATAAAGCTCTGTCGCAAGGACAGCTTCGCGTAATGACGGCTCAGATTAGGTGCGCTGTCACGCCATGCAATTTGCGGGAAGCGAAAATCCAGATAGCCTAGCACCACACCAACGGCTACGTCTGCCAGGCTGTAGCCGACACCCATGCAGTGCGACTGTGTTCCCAGATCATTTTCCATTGCAGCTAAGGCTGCGTGAATCTTTCCGTACTGGCGGTCAATCCACTCTTTGCTCTGCTGTTCGGCAGGGCGCTGTAGTTCTTTCACAATGATGATTGCTGCATCGAGCGTCCCGTCGGCTAGAGCTTCCCAACATTTGACGATCGCGCGCTCGCGCCCCGTCTTGGGAATCATGTGGCTGACAGGTGAGAGTGTGTCGAGGTATTCCACGATCACGCGTGAATCATAAAGAGGCGTATCGTCGTCTGTGATCAGGCAGGGAACTTTGCCCAGAGGGTTGTACTCAGACGCTTTGGTGTCGGCGGCCCAGACATTTTCTAATTGCAGCTCGTAGTCGAGCTTTTTTTCAGCCATCACAATGCGTACTTTGCGGACGTAGGGACTTGTGAGAGAGGCAATTAGTTTCATGTAACCGACTAAACAAAGATTAGCTAAAGTGCTTTCCCAGGGGGGCTCCCAGCAAAAAGCATACGCTCTAGAGTGTATCCGCTAGCACAGGCTCAATGGCTTATGCGAGGGAGTGATAAACTTCTTTGCATCCATTGTGTTGTTTTTTTGTCGTAAATCCACCTATGAAAACTAATTCATCCTTGAGCTCACTGAACGCGGTGTCGCCACTTGACGGGCGCTATGCCTCGCGTTGTGACGGGCTGCGGCCACTTTTGTCCGAAGCGGGCTTCATGGCGCACCGTGTCGAGGTCGAAATTGCCTGGCTGATCGGCTTGTCTGAAGCGGGTTTGTCCGAGCTTCCGGCTTTCAGCGCTGGCGCACGGGCCAAACTGTTGAGCCTGGTGTCCAACTTTTCGGAAGCCGATGCCGAACGCATCAAGGATATTGAAAAAACCACTAACCATGATGTCAAGGCGGTTGAATACTGGCTAAAAGAGAAGGTTGCGGGCGACGCCGAACTCGAGCGGGCAGGCGAGTTTATTCACTTTGCGTGTACATCAGAAGACATCAACAACACCTCGCACGCTTTGATGCTGGGCCGTGCCCGGGATACAGTGGTCTTGCCACAGTTACAAAAGGTCTATGCGGCGGTGCAGCATATCGCAAAGGCACAAGCGGCTCAGCCTATGCTTTCGCGCACGCACGGCCAGCCCGCCACCCCCACAACTTTAGGCAAAGAGTTCGCCAACGTCGCGGCTCGGTTGCGTGATGCCATCGCCAACATCCAAGCCGTTGTGCCGCTCGCCAAGATGAACGGTGCGACAGGTAACTACAATGCGCACGTCTCCGCTTACCCAGAAATCGATTGGCCTGCGTTTAGTGGACGCGTGCTCAAGCACTTGGGGCTGAAGCAAAACGCCCATACGATCCAAATCGAGCCGCACGACTGGATGGCAGCGTTGTTTGATGCCATCGCGCGTACCAATACGATTTTGATCGATTTGAATCGCGACATCTGGGGCTACATCGCCCTGGGTTACTTCAAACAGCGTTTGAAAGACGGCGAAGTAGGCTCATCGACCATGCCGCATAAAGTCAATCCGATCGATTTTGAGAACTCTGAAGGTAACCTCGGTTTGGCCAACGCCGTGCTGCGCCATTTGTCTGAGAAGCTACCGATCTCGCGCTGGCAGCGCGACCTCACTGACTCGACTGTGCTGCGCAACCTTGGTGTCGCACTCGGCTATTGCCTGGTTTCTTACGATGCCTGCTTGCGTGGTTTAGGCAAGCTCGAAGTGAATGCAGCCGCGATTGATGAAGACCTCGATAATTGTTGGGAAATCTTGGCCGAACCCATCCAGACAGTGATGCGTCGTTACGGATTACCCCAGCCTTATGAGCAACTCAAAGCGCTTACGCGTGGCAAGGGCATTACCCAAGAGGCCTTGCGAGAGTTCATCAATGG
Source organism: Zwartia hollandica (assembly GCF_019923725.1). Lineage (GTDB taxonomy): Bacteria > Pseudomonadota > Gammaproteobacteria > Burkholderiales > Burkholderiaceae_B > Zwartia > Zwartia hollandica. Next base: position 138,614 of record NZ_JAHXRI010000010.1, on the reverse strand, counting down.
ATTGGCATTGCCGGCTGACGCAAAGGCTCGTATGCTTGCGCTAACACCACGCACCTATATCGGCTTGGCCCAAGAATTGGCCGTCGTGTCGTAAAGAATTCCCTAAACGCTATCTTCCCTTCCGGAGTCGCAAGATGAAAAAACTATCGCTCGTATTGGCAGCAACAGTAGTCTGTGCACCGCTTTGGATGAGCTCGGCTCAGGCCCAATTCGCCAAGCCTGAAGATGCGATTAAGTATCGACAGTCGGCGTTCTCGATGTTGAGTACCCACATGAGCCGACTGCAGCCTGTGCTGAAAGGCCAAGTGGCCTTTGATGCGGCAGCCGTGAAGGCGAACGTCGCCGTGATTCAAACCCTCTCGACCTTGCCCTGGTCTGCCTTCGGTGCTGGAACGCAAGGTACAAGCAGTGCAAAGCCCGAGATCTGGTCTGACGCTGCAGGCTTTAAAGCCGCCCAGCAAAAATTTCAAGCTTCCGTGGTGCAGTTATCTGCCGCAGCAGATTCAGGTGACTTGAGTAAGCTGCGCTCGGCCGCAGGTGATGTCGGTGCAAGTTGTAAGGCTTGCCACGATTCTTATCGCGCCAAAAAATAATTCACTAGAGTAGAGTTGAGTTAAAACCCCGCCGTTCAAGGCTGAGCGGCGGGGTTTTGTTTGGTTTGAGCGAATTTCTAGCTCAGCAAAAACGGCATGACTGTTTGCACATACTGCTTTGGGATTTCCGTTGGCGGTATGTGCGCGCAAGGCAGCGTCACGAGCTTGGCACCCTTAATCCGCTCGACCAAAGCTTGGCCACGCGCGAGCGGTGTGGACTGATCGGAGTCGCCGACAATCACCAAGGTGGGCACCTGGATTTGGCTCAGGCGCGGGTAGAGGTCCATGTCACGGATCGCCGAGCAACAGCCGATATAGCCTTGCGGTGCACCCGTCAGTACACCATTGCGTACCCGTTGAAGTCCGATTGAATTTTTCGCGACAAATTCCGGTGTAAAGAATCGACCGAGAATACCGTCAACGACGGCGGCCATCCCACCTTGTTTGATCGCTGTCATGCGTTGATCCCAGGTGCCTGCAGGAAACTCAGCACCCGTGTTGCTCAAAATCAGACGGCGCAAACCCGTTGGCCGGCGCGCCGCGAGTTCCATACCTGTCATGCCGCCCAACGAGATCCCACAGAAGTCGTATTTCGTGAGTCGCGCCGCTGCAATCACTGCTTGTACATCGTCCGTCAGTTCATTCAGCGTGTAGTCACCTGCAGGGGCGTCCGAACCACCATGGCCGCGCGTGTCGTAGCGCACTACATAAAAATGTTTCAGCAACTCATCCAAAATAGGATCCCACAATGTGTGATCCGTACCTAGCGAGTTGCTTAGCACTAGGGAAGGGAGCTCTGGATTGCCATCGGTGCGCCAGTAAATTCGGCAGTTTGCGTTGTTCAAGCTCGGCATAAAAATTATCCCCGTGTCATTTGTTTTAATTTGGTTTAAACGGCCCCTGGTGCCGTTATATTTTTGTGTGAGACCGATCTTAGCAAAAAGAGTTCCCCGTACTTGCGCACATCGGGCTCAGCTCAAGATCACCCCAAACTGCGCATTGGCTAACCACCAAGCGACGCAGGCAAGCAGCGCAGCCAACACCAAGGCGCCTACGCGAACACGCCAATCGTCCTGTGCGGGCAGGGTACCAGTGGTGAGGTGCTGACTGTTGGCATCGCCATGGATCATCGGCCCCACCAGCCCGTGACCTTTGATGGTGTAGAGCGCGATGGCGACAAGGTGTAGGCCAAGCAGTGAAAAAATAACGAGCTCACCAAGCTTGTGGACACTTGTTAGCTGCGCGACCAGGTCGTTACTCACCAATACCGATAAGGGACCTTGATACATGATGTCGTCACTTGCGAAGAGTCCGGTACTCGCTTGTAAGAGCAACACACCGAGCAGGGCGTAGACGGACCAAGCACCTAGCGGGTTGTGTCCGGCCTGACGCGTGCCGGCTGTCGAGGCCTGGCACAGATACCCCCAGGCAGCGCGAATGCTCGGCAAAAAAGAGCTAAATCGCGCGTAGCGGGGACCGACTAGCCCCCAGATCACTCGAAACACCAACAGAGCGAGTGTGGCGATACCGAAGTTCAAGTGCCACTGCATCCAATTGCCGCCAAGCTTGACCGTCACAAGCGCACCTACCACGCACACCACGAGCGCCCAGTGAAAGAGACGGGTGGGGAGGTCCCAGATACGTGTTTTGGAAGGAAGTTGTTTCATCGCGCCAATGTATCACTTGCAGTGCTTTTTTGCACTGCAACATAACTGTCATCTGCCGTTGCTACTGTCACCAGATAGTCAATCACATCGGCTACCATAGTCGGCACAGTCAGTTAGCCAGAAGAGCGATGTTTAATGATGACAGCGGTATTATTTGAGCAGGTCGGAAAAAATTGGGGGGCGACTGCTGCCTTGCACCCAAGTGATTTGTCGCTTGAGCAAGGCGAGTTCTCTGTGTTGCTCGGTCCCTCTGGTTGCGGCAAGACCACGACGTTGCGGTTGATTGCGGGTTTAGAAACACCTTCCTGTGGGCGCATCAAAATTTTTGATCGGGATGTCACCGAGGAAGCACCCGCGCAGCGCGGTGTATCGATGGTGTTCCAGAACTACGCCTTGTTCCCGCATCTGTCCGTTGCCGAGAACGTTGTCTTTGGTCTGAAGATTCGTCGCGTCAGTAGTCAAGATATCGCAGCGCGTCTTGCGCGCACACTTGATTTGTTGAGCCTGAGCCATTTGCAGTCGCGCAAGCCTGGTGAATTATCAGGTGGACAGCAACAGCGCGTGGCACTGGCACGCGCCTTGGTGGCCGATAGCAAGCTGTGTCTGATGGATGAGCCGCTATCCAATCTGGATGCGCAGCTGCGTCAGGAAATGCGCCACGAGTTGCGCGCGTTGCAGCAGAAACTTGGTTTGTCGGTGGTGTATGTCACGCATGATCAGACCGAGGCCATGAGCATGGCCGATCGCGTGGTGTTGCTGCGCGATGGGCGCATTGAACAAGTTGCCACACCGACACAGATTTACCAGCAGCCGGCCACGCGCTTTGCCGCGCAATTTATCGGCAGCGCACGCATGAACATGCTCGAGTTAAAAGACGGCAAAATCGCTGGTACAGACATTGCCTTGCAAGCTCCGGCCGCAGCAACCCATGTAGGCGTGCGGCCTGAAGATGTACGGCTGGGTGGTGCACACCGCCTGTCGGTCGACCACACAGAGTTCACCGGTGCAGACTTAATGCTGCATGCCCGCGCGGGTGAGCAAGTGATTGTGTTGCGGGCAGAAGGTAAGCATGCGCAGCAGTTGCAACAAGAGATTCAGTTGGGTTGGGATGTGTCGAGCCTGCATTGGTTCGATAAAGATGGTTTGCGTATCGTTAGTTGAACTCTAAGGAGATAGTAATGAAGCAAATATTGACTCGTGCTGCAATGGTTGCAGCAGGTCTCTGTGTTAGCGCTGCGGCGTTGGCCAAGACCGAAATCTCGTTTTATTTTCCAGTGGCTGTGGGCGGTCCGATCACCAAGATCATTGACGGCTATGCTGCCCAGTTTAATAAAGAAAACCCCGACTACAACGTGACCCCGGTTTACTCGGGTACGTATCAGGAAACGATTGTTAAAGTCCTGACGGCACACAAAGCTGGTAAGCCACCGACCTCGGCGATTTTGTTGTCGACTGACACGTTCACGCTGGCAGACGAGGGCGCTATTGCCCCAATCGACGACTTCGTTAAAACCGACGCAGACCGCGCCTGGCTCAAGAGCTTTTTCCCAGCCTTCTTGTTGAACGGTCAGTTCGACAATAAAACCTGGGGTGTGCCTTTCCAGCGTTCAACGGTTGTCCTGTATTGGAACAAAGAGCTTTTCAAAGAAGCGGGCTTGGATCCAAACAAACCACCACAGACCTGGGCCGAAACCATCAGCATGGGTCAGAAGCTGACCAAGAAAGATGCCAGCGGTAAAGTCACGCAGTGGGGCATTCAAGTGCCTTCGAGCGGTTTCCCTTACTGGTTGTTCCAGGGTTTCAGCACACAGAATGGGGCCATTTTGGCTAACGCTGCTGGTAATGCTGTGAAGTATGACGACCCCAAAGTCGTCAGTGCTCTGCAGTATTGGGTTGATCTGTCGCGCAAGCACGGCATCCATCCACCGGGCGTTGTAGAGTGGGGCACCACGCCACGCGACTTCATGGAACGTAAGGCCGCCATGATCTGGACCACAACAGGTAACCTGACTAACATTCGCAGCAACGCCAAATTTGATTTCGGCGTAGCCATGTTGCCAGCCGGTGAGCGTCGCGGTTCGCCAACAGGTGGCGGTAACTTCTTTATCTTTAAGAAGGCCACCGTAGCCGAGCAAACGGGTGCTTATAAGTTTGCCCAGTGGTTGACCCAACCCGAGCGCGCTGCACAGTGGAGTATCGACACCGGCTACGTGGCTGTTTCGCCCGCTGCCTACGAAACGCCTGCACTTAAAAAGTACGCTGCAGACTTTCCACCCGCACTCGTCGCACGTGATCAGTTGCCACACGCAGTCGCTGAGTTGTCGACGCATGACAACCAGCGCGTGACCAAGGCCTTGAACGACGGCTTGCAGGCCGCTTTGACTGGTGCCAAGACGCCTGAGCAAGCCATGAAGGATGCGCAGACCGAAGCCAATCGTTTGTTGCGTGGTTATAAGTAAATGCAGTTAGGATTGCGTCACGTCCAGGCCTATTTATTGCTGTTGCCCGCTTTTGTGTTTTTAGTGGGCTTCACGCACTATCCGGCCGTGGGCACGCTGATCGACAGTTTGATGTCGACGCCGCGTGCCGGACGTGCCGCAGTCTTTGTTGGGCTAGACAACTACGCCGTCATGATCGACGACCCCACCTTCTGGAAGTCGTTGCGTAATAACTTTTGGTTTGCTGTGGTAACCATCCCCGTCTCCATTGCCTTGTCGATCGGGATGGCGTTATGGGTCAATGACAAGATCGCGGGTCGGCAGTTTTTGCGCTTGTCGTATTTTTTGCCAACGGTCTTGCCGATGATTGCTGTTGCGAACATCTGGATTTTTTTCTACACGCCTGGCTACGGCCTCATCAACCAAGTCATTCAGCTCTTTGGTGGGCATGGGCAGAACTGGCTGGGCGATCCTAATTTAGTGCTGGGCTCTGTGATCGTCGTGGCCATCTGGAAAGAGGCCGGTTTCTTCATGATTTTTTATCTTGCTGCCTTGCAGACGCTAAGCCCTAGTTATAAAGAGGCTGCGCAGATCGAGGGGGCGAGTGCTTGGTACTTCTTTCGGCGTGTGCAATGGCCACTGCTTATGCCAACCACCATCTTTGTGTTGGTCAATGCGCTGATCAACGCCTTCCGTATGGTGGATCACATCATTGTGATGACCAAGGGTGGGCCCGATAACGCCTCGTCTTTGTTGCTGTTCTATTTGTATGAGGTCGGCTTTAAGTTTTGGGATCAGGGCTATGCCTCGGCGCTGACGGCCGTCTTGCTGGCTTTATTGGCGTTGATCGGCTTGTTTCAGTTCTTTGTGCTTGACCGCAGGACGCACTACCGATGAGTACGGCTCTTAACAGCAGCGCGCGCGTAGTTCGCACAGGTGGCCTAGGCGGGCAAGCCTCGCTGCTTTCTACGATCGGTGCCTGGTGTCTGGCCTTGCTGTGGATCATGCCGCTGCTGTATGCCTTTTGGGCCGCCATTCATCCTTCAGAGTTCGCGACCAAACTGTCGTTGACCGCACCGCTGACACTTGATAACTTTAAAGCCGCTTGGGATGCCGCGCCTTTCGCGCGCTATTTTTTAAATACCACGCTGTTGGTCGCGACCATTCTTGGGATGCAGCTTGTGCTGTGCACGCTTGCGGCCTACGCCTTCGCCCGGTTTGAGTTCTTTGGCAAGAACGTATTGTTTTCGTTGGTGCTTGTGCAGCTCATGGTCATGCCAGAGATTCTTCTGGTGCGTAATTATCAAACCCTCAGTCATCTAGGTTTGGTCGATACCTTGTTTGGTATCGGCTTACCTTATTTTGCCTCGGCCTTTGCAATATTCTTGTTACGACAGACCTTTAAGACCATCCCTAAGGAACTGGTGGAGGCAGCCGCGATGGAGGGGGCGTCGACCATGCAGATTCTGCGTCATGTCTATATTCCGCTTGCGAAGCCCGTCTATCTGGCGTTCTCGCTTGTGTCGGTGAGCCACCACTGGAATAATTTTTTATGGCCGTTGATTGTCAGTAACTCTGTCGAGTCACGTCCGCTCACGGTTGGTCTACAGGTATTCTCGTCGAGTGATCAAGGGATTGACTGGTCTATCATCACTGCGGCGACCTTGCTGACCTCAGGGCCCTTATTGGTTGGCTTCCTGTTGTTTCAGCGGCAGTTTGTCCAATCTTTTATGCGAGCAGGCATCAAGTGAAAATTCTGACCTGGAACGTGCAGTGGTTTAAAGGCCTAGATGAAGTCGTCGATATCAAACGCGTAATTGAGCATGCGCGCAGCATGGCTGATTTTGACGCGATCTGTATGCAAGAGGTGGCTGTTAACTATCGCGCCTTAACCGGTGAGACCGAGCCAGACCAGATCAAGGCCTTGCGTGCACTCATGCCGGGGTTTGAGGTTGTGTTTAGCCCTGCCGTGGATGAATTGTCGCCGTGTGGTGGTTTTCGTCGGCAGTTCGGCAACGTGATTGCCTCGCGTGTACCGATTCGGCAGATCCAACACTTTGCGCTCCCGCATCCGCCGGCGGCCTCGTCTGAGCCCACCCCCAGCATGCCCCGCATTGCCTTGGATTGCACCCTGCAAGCCCCCTGGGGGCCTGTACGTCTGATGACCACCCATCTTGAGTACTACAACGTGGCGGCGCGTCACGCTCAGGCCAGAGCACTGCGTGAGTTGCACTTGCAGTCGTGTGCGTTGGCGTTACAGCCGCCCAAGCCGCAACCCGGTTCGCCTTACGAGCTCAAGCCCCACACCATGGATGCCTTGCTCTGTGGTGACTTTAATTTTGAATACGACAGCCCCGAGCATGCGTCTATCATTGAGCCGGGGCCTTCAGGCGCCTGGGTGAACTCGTGGGAATTCTTGCATCCCGGTAAGCCTTACCCAGCAACGTTCAGAATTTTTGACAGAACCTATGGACCCGAGCCGGTTGGTTGCGATTTCTTTTTTGTTAGTCCCTCACTGGGCAAGCGCGTGCAAGAGCTTGTGGTGGATCAACAGACGCAGGCCTCTGATCACCAACCGGTTGTGATCACGCTGCGGGATTAAGTGGCTTGGCAGATAATCAAAAAGTCCTCATAGGGTGGGGTCGTGGCTCCACCTTGTCCGGTACACTAACGGATCGTTAGTTTTTGTATCCCGTTTGTACAACCACGGACATCCCCAACATGGCAAGTCACACCTCCCACGGCCAGCAGATTATGGAATGGTCTGAACGCATCGCAGCGTTCAGCGAACCCGCTTGGGCTGAAAAAGGCCAACTCACGGTTACCTACCTGACACCCGCCCATCTACAGACTGCACAAGCGCTCACGCAACTGATGCAGGAGGCGGGCTTTGACGAGGTATCGACCGATGCGGTGGGTAACGTCGTGGGTCGCTATCACGGCACGGACATAGCTGCCCCTGCGTTGTTAACGGGCTCGCATTTCGACACGGTTCGCAACGGCGGCAAGTACGACGGGCGGCTTGGCATTTTGGTGCCGATCGCTGTAGTGGGCGAGCTCGCCAAACAGAAAAAGCGGTTGCCCTACGGCATTGAAGTCGTTGGCTTCTCTGAAGAAGAGGGCCAGCGCTATCGCGCCACGTTCTTATCGTCTGGCGCACTAACCGGTAGTTTTGATCCGACCTGGCTTGATCAGCTTGATCCAAACGGTGTGTCGATGCGCCAAGCCATGGTTGACGCAGGTCTGCCTGGCACGCTTGAATCGATCAAGGCGCTGACCCGCGATCCAAAAAAGTATCTCGGTTTTGTAGAAGTCCATATCGAGCAAGGCCCCGTGCTTTGCGAGAAACAATTGCCGCTCGGTATTGTCACTTCGATCAATGCCGGTGTGCGCGCAACCTGCAAAATTATTGGGACTGCCGCCCACGCTGGCACGACTCCCATGTCGATGCGCGAAGACGCCTTGCTGGCTGCGGCAGAAATCAGCTTGATGGCCGAGCATCGTGCCAAAGCGGAAGAGGGCAGTGTCGCCACCGTGGGTCAGATGCAAGTGCCTGGCGGCTCGATCAATGTGATCCCGGGTGAGTGCGTCTTTACGCTAGATATGCGTGCACCAACCGACCCACAACGTGACAGCTTGGTCAATGACATCGTGCAAGCCGCCAAGCAGATCGCCAAGCGCCGCAGTGTGCATTTCGAATACAACGAAGTGATGCGCGCGAGCGCTGCACCGTCGGATCCTGCCTGGCAAACCCGCTGGGAACGCGCTGTCACCAAAATTGGACAGCCGCTCTTTAAGCTCAACAGCGGTGCCGGCCACGACGCGATGAAGCTCCACACCATCATGCCGCAAGCGATGTTGTTTGTGCGCGGTGGTAATCGCGGCATTAGCCACAACCCCTTAGAAATCATTACCGCAGAAGATGCGGAACTCGCTACCCAAGCTTTTATCGCTTTGCTCGACGAAATCAACTAATCATGACAACACCCAACAAGACCCAGCTATACGCCAAGCTCGATCAGTGGATCGATGCGCACTTTGATGAGCAGGTGAAGTTCCTGCAAAAAGTGATTCAAGTCCCAACCGACACACCGCCTGGCAACAACACACCGCATGCCTTGCATGTGGCTGAGCTGGTCAAGAGCTATGGAATGCAAGCAGAGCCCCACACTGTGCCTGAAGCCGTCGTGCGCGAAGCAGGCTTGGAGTCCATTACGAACTTGATTATCAAGCGCCAGTACGGGCAGGGCGGTAAGACCTTGGCTTTGAATGCACACGGCGATGTGGTTCCCCCAGGTGAAGGCTGGACCTACCCACCTTACGGCGCTGAGATTCACGACGGCCGTATTTATGGTCGTGCTGCGGCGGTGAGTAAGTGTGACTTCTCCACGTACATTTTTGCGGTGCGCGCGCTAGAGGCACTCGGTGCAGACCTGAAAGGTCGTATCGAATTGCAGTTTACGTACGACGAAGAGTTCGGCGGCGAGCTCGGACCAGGCTGGTTACTCAAAAACAACCTCACAAAACCTGATCTGGCGATCGCCGCAGGCTTTAGCTACCAAATCATCACGGCCCACAACGGCTGCTTGCAGTTTGAAGTGACGGTCAATGGCAAGATGGGTCATGCGGCTGTGCCAACCTCAGGTGTGGATGCTTTGCACGCCGCAGTCAAAATCATGAACGCACTGTATGGCTTAAACGAGACCTACAAGTCGATCAAGAGCACGGTGCCCGGCATTAACCATCCTTACCTGAATATCGGTTTGATTTCGGGTGGCACAAATACCAACGTGATCCCAGGCAAAGTGGTGCTCAAGCTTGATCGTCGCATGATTCCAGAAGAGGATCCTGCGCAAGTTGAGCAAAGCATCCGCGACACGATCGATGCCGTGTGGAAACAAATCCCTGGCATTACTGCTGAGACCAAGCGCATCTTGCTCGCGCGTGCGCTAAAGCCGCTACCTGGCAGCACAGAGCTTGTGGCCGCCTTGCAGCAGCACGCAAAAGAAGAGTTTGGTGAGGCGATCCCCGCTTGCGGCACACCGCTTTATGCCGATGCCCGTTTGTATTGCGAAGCTGGGATTCCAGTCGTCTTGTATGGTGCGGGCCCACGCACTGTGGAAGAGAGCCGTGCCAAGCAGCCCGATGAGCGCCTAGAGCTTGAAGACTTGCGCCGCGCAACCAAAGTGATCGCGCGGACTTGTCTGGATATGATGAGTGCTTAATCCGCAGTGATGTTCTTCTCGCGGATCACGCGGGTCCATTTTGCGATGTCTTTTTGCAAGAGGGCTTGCAGTTCCGCTGGGGAGGACGCTGCAGGCAAGGTGCCCGAGTTCAGCAAACGCTCTTTGACTGCCGGTGTCTCGAGTGCTCGCTTAAGTGCTTGACCCACACGGTTGGTGTCTTCGGCAGACATGCCCTTTGGTCCAAACAGCGCATACCAGTTGTCTGAGTCCACACCCTCAATGCCCACTTCTTTAAAAGTCTTCACATCTGGTAGCAAGGGGTGGCGCTGTTCAGCTGCCATTGCGACCGGCTTTAGACGGCCTGCGCGCACGTGCCCAATCAGGCCAGGTACATCGCCAAAGAATCCATCCACATGGCCCGCCATCACATCGGTGATCGCAGGTGCTGCACCTTTGTAAGGCACATCCACCAGCTGTGCTTTGGTGATATCTGCCAACAGCTCACCTGCCAAATGCGGCACACTGCCGCGGCCTGAGGACGCAAGCGTCGTGCGCTGTTTCTTTGCATTTGCAACAAAATCAGCAGGACCCGTTGCTGGGTTTTTGGGGTTGACCACTAATAGTTCGTCGTTACGTACCACGACAGAAATAGAAGTCAGATCTGTAACGGGGTTATAAGGCAGATTTTTGTAAAGCCCTGGATTAATCGCCACCGCACCTGCGCTGCTCAGCCACAGTACGCTGCCGTCTGCGGGTGCTTTAGAGACGTACTCTGCGGCGATGATGCCGTTACCACCGGCTTTGCTCTCGACGACAACGGTTGCACCAAGTTCTTTGCCCAGTGCTTCGCTAATGGTGCGCGCCACGAAGTCAACTGGACCGCCTGGTGGGAAAGCGACGACTAAGCGCACCGATTTACCACTGCCCTGCGCGTGTGCGGGCAGCGTGCCGAATGCCGCAGCAGCAAGCGTTGCGGCCACTAGGCTGCGGCGAAGCATCGATGTTTTTGTTGTTTGTGTCATTTTAAATTCTCCAGTCTTAAAGCAATCAATTTCTATCTAACCGCAGCGTACCGACATACCACCATCGACGACGATCTCGGTGCCGGTCACGAAACGTGCTTCGTCTGAGGCCAAGAACACCGCCGCATTAGCTGTGTCGCGGCCATCCCCCATAAAAGGTAGAGGGATACGCGCTTGGCGTTGCTCGAGTAGCTTTGCCACATCACCGCCTGCACGTTGGCCCGCGAGCCGGCTTTCAACTAAGGGTGTGTGCAGCTGGCCTGGGATAATCGTATTCACACGAATCCCTTTCTTGGCGTACTGCACAGCGACTACACGCGACAGCTGAATCACGCCAGCCTTCGTGGCTGCATAGGCGACTTGGGCCGAACCCGTCCAACGAATACCGGAGGTCGAGGCCAGGTTCACAATCGCGCCTGAACCTTGTTTTTCCATAATCGGCAAGACATACTTGCAGGTCAGGAACACACTCTTTAAGTTCGTGTCGACTTGCGAATCCCACACGTCCTCGGCCATTTCGACTGGGCCTCCTGCGGCAGAACCACCCACGTTGTTCACCAGAATATCGATCCGCCCATAGCGTTTCATGCAGGCATCTACCGCATCTGAAATACTTTGGCTGCTGGTGACATCACAAAAACCTGTCTCCATCGTGCCACCGACTTCTTTGACACGCTCCAGTGTTTCTTTCATGCGGTCTAGTTCACGATCGACACCAAAAAGTTGCGCACCTTCTTCCGCAAAACGCGTCGCTGTAGCGCGGCCATTACCCCAGCCTGGGCCCACTGAACCCGCACCAAAAATTAAAGCCACTTTTCCTGCAAGACGTCCTGAGCCTGACATGATTGAATCCTTTTTAAGCGGAAAAACGATAGAGGCGCATGGGGTTATCGACCATGAGCTGGTGCAAGAGCTCTGGCTTAGGTGCGATCTGTGCGAGGGCACTGACCAACACGCCATCGTCTGGCACGTGCGTATGGTTGGGATGCGGCCAGTCGGAGCCCCAAACACAACGGTCTGGGTAGTTGCGCATCAGGTAGCGCGCAAAGGGAACACCATCCGGGTAAGGCGGATTCGGATCAATGCGATCAATACCACTGACCTTGACCATAAAGCCAGGCAGTTCAAGTAAGCGGCAGAAATCCTGGAAGTGCGCTTGCTCGACCCCAAGCTTTGCATCGACACGACCCATGTGATCCATCACCACGGGTACCGCCGATTGCTTGAGTAGCGGCATTAAGTCTTTTGCGTACTGGGCATGTAATTGCAATTGCATGTGCATGCCAAGCGGTTCGAGGCGTTTGGTGAACGCAATGATCTGTTCTGGTGTTTCGTGCACCTTATAGCCGGGCATGAAATGAAACCGCACACCCCGAAAGCCCACGCTCGCTAAGCGCTTGAGCTCGGCATCCGACACATCCACTTGTACCAGTGCGACACCCAAGTAACGACCTTTGGCGGCAATCATCGCGTCTTCGACCACGCTGTTATCAAAACCGTGGAGCAGGGTGTTGACGATCACACAGCGATCGATGCCCATTTTTTTGTGCCAGGCAAACAAGGCCTCTTTCGGAGCATCGACGGGTGTAAAGCCACGGGACTCTGCATACGGAAACTTATTGCTTGGACCAAATACATGGACATGTGAGTCGGTCGAACCGGTTGGCAGCTGGATGGTGGTGGCCGAGGGCTCGCGCTTATAGGTCAGGATGGGTTCACTCATATTGCTAAAGGCTTCCCTTGTCTCGGTTTGTGGCGGGGTCTTGGTGCCCCGTCATGCGACCTATTTTGACACGCAGGCGAGCTTGTTTCACTGCGGAAACACCAAAAAAATGCTAGAATTTTGGTCTTTGGTGTGCAGCAATCTGCCTTTTCAAGGCAAAATCGCCCCAAATGGCGCATTAGCTCAGCCGGTTAGAGCGACGGAATCATAATCCGCAGGTCCCCTGTTCGAATCAGGGATGCGCCACCAAATTTCCCAATAAAATCAAATACTTAAAGTAATTTTTGCGTTTGGCACAAACAAGAAAATAGCTAAGTCTTGATTTGGATACTTTTGGGACAAGGTAGACACGCAAACCACCGAAAAAAATCGGTGGTTTTTTATTGTCTGTTTATACGTGCGACGCTTGCCTTGCCCTTGGCACTGCGTACCTAGCTAGTTGTTTGCTGAGAAACTAAAGGACGAACACGATGCAAAAGTCGATTTTTTATGTCGCCTATGTCTTCTGCCTAGCAGCAGCAATGACGTTCTCCTCTTCGCTTTATGCGCAATCCGTTCCTGAGCTTCAAAAGGAATGTGAGGAGGGTCGTGCAATGAGTTGTTTTCACTTAGCTGCGGTGTACGACAACGGTGAAGGTGTTCGTCAAGACAAAGTTAAAGCATTTGAGTTTTATCAAAAGGCCTGTCTCGGCGGTCGGGCAACCGGTTGTTACAACTTAGGCTTTATGTACGACAACGGTGAAGGTGTTCTTCTAGATAAAGCCAAGGCGCTCGAGTTTTATCAACGAGCATGTGATGGTGGTGTTGCAATAGGCTGCTCCAACTCAGGCGTGATGTACAGCAACGGTGAGGGTGTGCGTGCCGACAAACGCAAAGCAGCCGCGTTTTATCAAAAGGCCTGTGATGGTGGTATTCCAGGGGGTTGTTATAACTTAGGCGTGCTGTACGACAACGGTCAAGGTGTGCTTGAAGACAAACTTAAGGCAGCCACGTTGTATCAGAAAGCCTGTGATCGTGAAGTGGCAGGAGGTTGTTATAGCCTAGGCGTGATCTACAGTAACGGCGCTGGCGTGCGTGAAGATAAAGTTCAGGCGGCCGATTTCTTTCAGAAAGCATGCAATCGCGGTATTGCGAGAGGTTGTTACAACCTGGGTGCGATGTACAAAAACGGCGATGGTGTGCGTGAAGATAAGTCCAAGGCCGTTGAGTTGTATCAACAGGCCTGTGATGCGAGTGTGGCAGGAAGTTGTGACATTCTAGGTGCGATGTACAGCAACGGTGAGGGTGTGCCTCAAGACAAAATAAAAGCACTGGCGTTGTACGACAAAGCATGCAATTTGAAACTCGAGCAAGGCTGCAAAAATCATGCGGCACTTAAAACGCGTGGAGCGAGATAGTGATTAAAGGCATTCGCTAAGGTTGTCATGATCACGCTCGCTAAAAACACAGCATGCCCCTGCGGCCGTATGCAGGGTAAGCGTAGCTTGTCCTTCGAGGAATGTTGCCAGCGCTATTTGGATCATTTTGACTCGACGCCAGCGCCTGATGCGGAAAGTCTGATGCGCTCGCGCTATTCAGCTTTTGTGCTGCAGCGCGCCAGTTACCTGCTGAACACTTGGGATCCTAGCCACCGTCCGGCCGAGGTGGATTTTGATGCCAACACGAAATGGCTCGGGTTAGAAGTTAAGGCGCACCGCACAATCAACCTCGGGCACGCAGAGGTGGAATTCGTTGCTCGTTATCGTGTCCAAGGTAAGGCTTCGCGTTTGCACGAGCTCAGTCGCTTTGTTTATCAAGAAGGTCGTTGGTACTACATAGATGGCATATAGTAGCGAAGGGCGCGTCCACGCGCATACCTTGCTAACACTTTAGATTTGTCTCAATGCTTACTCGTTCATTGCACCGATTTTTTATTCGTTCAACCTTGCTCGGGTTGGTGGCACTTTTTCTTGGATCTTGCACGACAGCACCAAGGCCTCCGCAAGAGAAGGCATCGGGGGCTTTGGTTCCCCAGCGCGTAGACACCTTTGTGGGCAATTCCTCTGCTAAAGCCTATGCGCGTCGTACGGTCGATGATTTCTTAGCCCAGCAAGGGCAGTCACTGAATCGTTATGTAACTGCCGAGACAAACATCTTTGAATTTAAAGATGCTCGGCTGGTGCAGCGCTTACAACAGAAATGGGCTGCTGCGAAGACTGAAGGTTTTAAGGTCGCGCATTTTGGTGATTCGTTGGTGCAGGGGGGGTATGCCGCCGAGATCGCTCGCAATCGTCTCCAGAGCATAGGCGGGAGTGCAGGGCGCGGCATGGTGTTTCCGTATTCGATCGCCAAGACGTACTCGCAAAATGACTACAAGTCTACGTTTAGCGGCGAATGGGCCACTGCGAACAGTATTCAACAGACACCACGCTTACCCCTCGGCGTTTCTGGCTTTGTTGCAAGAACCAGTGGTGCAGACGCATCATTCACGTTGAATTTCGTTTCGACTCCCGAACCTGGCAAGAAGCTCGTCAAGTTTTTTTATGTTGCGACCTCAACAGCGTTTACGTTACGCGTGCAGTCGGGTAATTTCGTACATGATGTTGTTGTGCCGAGCGGCGGTACACAGCCACGTTCGCAAATGCTTACCTTGAGCTTTCCTGAGCTCTCTGACACGCTGCGATTCGAACTCCGCAATGCAAGCCCCAATAGCGGTGGTTATTTTGAAGTGCATGGTGTCAGCATTGAAAACACGACGCCGGGTGTGATGTATCACAACCTAGGGGTTGGCGGCGCCACCTACAGTGCGTTGCTCGCGCAAACATACTTTGAAGAACAGTCGGCGCAGCTGGCTCCGGATTTAATCGTGCTCGATTGGGGCACCAATGATCTAGTCTATAAAAACAGTATTGCACCCGACCTCGAAAAAATTATGGTGCAGACCATCAAAAGGGTAAAGGCTAAACATCCCCAGGCAGTGATCCTCATCACGTCCGCGCAGGACATGAATTTTAGAAGAAAGAACATCACAGCCGCGTGGGATTTTGCAGAGTTGGCTCGACGCGTCGCCTTTGAAAATGATTGCCTGTTTTACGACTGGTATCGCGTGGCAGGGGGAAGAGGGGCGATGACAATTTGGACAGCTTACGGTCTTGCCAGTACCGATAACATTCACTTGACCGGTATAGGATATGCAGTCAAGGGAGATCTCTTGGCGCAGTCCCTGTTAAACACGCTCGAGCGCTTCAAGCGCGAGCCAGCGATTAAATCTTTAGAAATAAAAACAACAGTCAACATTCAACCCCACTCAGTGGTGGGTTGGTTAAAAGAGCTGTCACCCGTACCAAACAAACGCATTTTTTATCGATAGCGCGATGAGCGATGACATGCGCTCAGAGTTCATTCATGCACTCGAGCATATTCGCGTAGCGAAACCTATGATGCCTTGGCGGTGATTGTCGGTGCGTCCGCCTTGGCGATGCCAGAGCTGATGTCCAACGCTATTAATAGTTGCTTAGGCTCAACCGATAATGTAGTATTTCATTGTTTTCCGGCACTTCGGTGTTCGGCTGGAGTCTGAGAGGTTAAGTCCTCACAGCGGCTCACTTAAAGCCATTTGAAAGCTTTAGTGAGCGTCAGTTTTAGAGCCCCCGTTTGGGGGCTTTTGCTTTTTAATGGTTGGTGCGTTAGTTGAGACGTATCCAGTTTCATACTTGATACAACCCCTAACAATTTCTAACCAAATACTTGCTCTACAAGCAAATATACGAATAGAAACGGCTCACAATACCGCCTGAGATTTCGTCACGGATCAAAGCGTGCTCACACCTAAAGCAGTTGAACAAAACACCAAAGCCTACGAGCGCCTCGAGGCAACGATGGCGCAGCTTTGCCAAGCCGTTACGGATTTGCGCGTTCAAATGGTGCAAGGCCAAGCTGAACTGCGAACTGAAATAGACTCAGTCCGAACTGAGCTACACAAGGAGATCGCACAAACCCGTGAAGATTTGCACAAGTACTTTGATAGAAAGTTTATGTGGCTGATCACAACCTATTGCGGCAGCTTGTTCACGCTCTTAGGCTTCTTAGCTAAATACCTAATAGACAGCTACGCCAAATAGCCAACCCTCTAAACCACCGCACTCAAACAAGCCGCCGCACGTTCACTGAGCACGACCTCGACCGCTAACTGCGCCCGCGTAAGCCCCACAAACAGCTTGCGCTTGCTCCCTTCATCTAGCTCTTCAAAATCCACTTCCGTCAACACAATCCCGGCCGCGCTTTGTCCTTTAAACCGATAGACAGATTCGACCAATAAATCACCCTCTGTCCAAACCGCATCGCCGGCATTGGTGTATTTGCCCGTGGGGCGTCGCAAGCTGAACTGCCCAAGTGTTGGTGTTTGTACGAGCAACGCTTTGGCTAAGCCACGCCAGCTAATCACGGCGATGTCACTTAAGGCGATACCGCGTGTCATCAGCGCCTGCACCGCACGTTCGGTTTCGCGTAACAGTGCTTTGTCAGAGTTATAGGTATAAAAGTTGGGCAGCTCGCCTTCATACGCCGCCCGGGCATCAATTGGGGGTTCAGTTAGAGCTAGTGCATTAATCACTGAGCACACCGCACGTGGAGTACGGAAGTTATCGCGGCAATTGACGACCACTACGTCAGAGAGATCGAATTCGTCACGCGCATACAGGCGCTGTGCTTCGTCTTCGAGCAAATAGATACGGCCGTTGTCTGCCAACTGTGGGAGTAGGGCAGCGACCCAGGCTGGGTCAAAATCCTGCCCCTCGTCAATTACGAGCAATTGGTAGCGCCCTTGCATCTCGGTGTTTTGCTCAACGGCCTCGCAGTAATGCTGGGTGAGCTGGGCATAGGTGTCTTGCGCGGCAAAGTCTGGCTCACCCACTGCGTGTCGATAGTATTCAACACAAAGTTCATGAAAACTCGCGACCTTAGCCTTGGGTGGTGCAATCCGCCCGATATGGTCTGCCAGACTACGGTTGTAGCAAACATAGAGGCTGCGCAGCCCACTGGCAGCGGCGTCTTGCAGTAAGCGCAGGGCGAGTTGGGTTTTGCCAGACCCGGCTGTGGCTTGTACGCGGATGACACCAGAAGGGGTGGTGATCCTCGGTACCCAAGTCGCCAACCCATCGGCTAAGCGTAGTGTTGTATCACGGACTTGGGCGCCCAAGGCACGCAGGTCTAAGGTGACATTGAATTCATTACAAAAGAATTGCCGTAGCGCCTGCACACTGCTCTGCGTCTGCGCTGAGCCCGCTGGCGCAGAACCTTGGGCCAAGAACTCCAACACATACGAGCCAAGCTGCTCAAAGCGGGTGGCATCAATAATGCGTTCCGGTGGCAGGCTCACAACTTGTTGAGTACCCAAGACGTAATCCGGCAGGACCAAGCAGTTGGTCACAAAGGTATAGAGCCCCGCCTGTTGCAAGCGATGTACCATCGCCGCAAACTGCACACGGGTCTGCCGCCCGACGTTGCTTGCACCATCGGCATAGAGCTTAAAGATCTCGCCATTGGTGAGAGAGACCGCCCCGGCTTTGATTTCCATTAACAGCACATTGCCAGTTGGGCCCAACACGACAATATCGATCTCGCCATGGCGATCCCGACCCTCGTGCAGAGAATGCCAGGACACACTATGAAAGACCTCGTAGCCCTCGGATAACGACGACTGCAAACGCCACAACACATCGAGCTCGCGATGCAAACCGCCAGACGGCGTAAGAGGGGGAAGGGCGGGGCTTAACAGCGCCATAAAGGACTCCAACGGCAAAGGACTTTTATAACCTATTGCGATCTCTACCTAGGCCTCTTTCCGTACCATAGCGGGTTCATTTTCAACCAGCAGAGGACTGTACGCTATGCCATTTACTCCCCCATCTTGCCACCCCACACTTGACCAACAGGCACAAATCTTGAGGCAGATCCAATACGATCAAACCTACGCAAGAAAAGAGCTCGAAACCCTGCGCGAAGCCCTTGAGAAACGCACCACCAACCTGTTCCGCCTGCAGCTTGGCGCCATCACCCTGACCGGTGCGCTTGGCTTCGGTGCGGAGCTCTTGGGTAGTCTGTTGCCTATGTAAGGAGTTCTGTAAGACCATCTGTTTCTAACCAACCTCGCCCCAGCCATTTTGGTCTGGGGCGTTTACTTATGGTGATTGCAAGTACACTTCTTATTAACGAGATCTCGCGCAAAACACACAGGAGGCGTCATGCTTAAGAAGTTGCTGCAGTGGGCAGCGGTCGTCTTTCTAATCCTGTCCTTCATCGTCGCTGTTATGGCGGATGCGCCACTTGCTTCGGGAGGAAACAGGTACTACAGCGATACGCTTCTTGGATTTACGTTTATCTATCCGATGGTAGTTGCAGTGATTCTGTGGGAGCACGGTTCATCACTGAAGCTAAAGTATTTATCAGCAGGTGTAGGATTCATTGCAACGCTAGTGTTAGTCCACGCCTTAGGGTTCAATGCGTTCGTAGGAAAAGACCTAGCTAAGTGGATTGAGATCTTAGGTTTAATTCTGTATTTCTTTGTTTTTGTCTCAAGTTTTACTGCGATCGTAGGGCGGGTTTTGAAGCTGCTGTGGCGTTTGATTCAGGCTACGATTGTAAAAGTGAATAGCCTCAGCCGCACAATGGGCTTGCTACCCAGGTAAGTCGTTTTGCAGAGCCATCTGTATCCAACTAATCTCGCTCCGTCCACTTTGGTCCGGAGCAGTCACACAGCGTAAAACCTTTACGCCAAAGCGGTCCGCCAGCTGCCTGACCTCTTGTTCAGTAACCTCATACATCGCACGCTCAGCGGGCGCTGGACCACAACGCAGTGTGATTGCTAGTACACCCTTAGGCTCCAGTAACTGAGTAAGTTTCTCAAATGCTGAGACTCGCTGCTCAGGCGCTACGTGCATCCACACCGCACTCAGCAAGATGAAGTCATAGCCCTGATTCAAGCCTGTAATTACTTCGAGCTTAGGCAAGGCATCCTCCACCCAAGTAATCCGGCTTGTCGCGTGTAGCTGTTGCCCCTGCAACCGCATACCCTCAGAGGGCTCTACCGCCCAGACGTCATAACCACGCGATGCAAGCCAAGCCGCATCGCGCCCAGAGCCTGCGCCCACATCTAAAGCCTTTAAGTCTTTCCCTGTTGGCATCAGGTCTATCAGCCAGTGATGCACTGCCTCGGGTGCCAGGGCCTCGTACTGTTCAGTAAGCACCGTTGCATGTTGGTCGTAGTAGGGGATACCTGCCATAAAAACTCCAAGAACTTAGCCATCCGAGCGTAATTTGGTTACATTTGAAACAACCTAGTTACAAATGTTACAGCGTTAGGCTCAATGCAACCTTTTATCTCCGTCGCCCCAGCACTCGAAGACTATTGGCGTGGGATTATTTTATTCGGCAAAAACTCAGCCTCCTACAAATTCGCATTAGCGAAATCGTTGCTAGAGCTTAACCCCCAAGCGGGTCAATTACTGAAGTTATCAGATCTTGCACCAGCCTTTGCCAAGCATATTGTTAGTCATCTCAAACAAGCACCTAAACAAGCCCTGTCTGCCTCAAGCCAATATTTAGACGCTTGCCGCCGCTATGGCATTGATGATCCCAATCAGACAAAGCTAGTCGAAGAAACCGTACGCCGTGGCTTTGTCAATGTGATTGATGCTTTCCACGTTGTTGGAGCAAAAGACACGCAAAAGCGATTCTTTATTGATGAGCGTTCGAGTAATAACGGAATTCGTATCACCGATGAATTCACTGCCTTGATGGCAGGACACTATATTCAAAACCTCGGAGTAGAAGTCGAAGCGAGATGGAATCTAGTCGAGACTGCGTGGTCGCTTGGCGTGGCAACGCATTTGATCGATGTTAAACATGACGCGGACCAGAGCATGTTGTTCACCTTTGATCGTAGCAACCGGAGAAAGAGCGTCACTAGTGCGCGCGGTGCCCTCAATGGCTATCAAAAGGGTAAGTGCTTCTATTGCCGCTGTGATATTGACATCACCACCGGCCAGGAAACCGAAGTGGATCACTTCTTTCCACACGTGTTGAGCCGCGAGGAGTCCTTTGAACGCATAGACGGTGTTTGGAACCTTGTACTGGCATGTGCCGAATGTAATGCCGGCGTCGGTGGGAAGTTTGCACGCATCCCGACGATACGGTTACTAGAGCGTTTAGAAACTAGAAACAACTTTCTGATTGCCAGCCACCACCCCTTGCGGGAAACGCTGATTAATCAGACAGGCGCTACCGAAAGTGCGCGGAGGACGTTCTTGAGCGATTTTCATAATAGGGCGCTGGCTCGGTTGTTTCATACCTGGGAGCCGGAGGAGCTCGATTGAGTGGTCTGAGTATCGATTTTTTAGCGGAGGACTTGTTCGACGGCGCAGCGTAGTTAAGGTTCGTATCCCATGCGCTCCGCCAAAACTCAAGTTTCGAACCTGCTACGCAGAGATTTGCTATGCCACGAGCCCCGCACAGTGCGGGGCTTTGCGTTGCTACCTCTTGACTGCGACCTGTGACCGCGGGCCGTAAAAGTGGTCTCAAAGCCCGTTTGTCTCAAAACCTCATGACTTTTTGGTCGTCGGTTCAGAGGTTTGTCGTTTGTGGTTTTGGCGAGAAAGCTGAGAACCTTGGTGAACAAAAGTTTGTGGTGCGGTGGGTTTTGGGTGGCACTCCGTCACTCCCAATCCGCATTCTTGAAGTTCAACGTCTTCGCATTCTCCGTGATAGCGCGCTTGGTTTGGTCAGAGGCGCCGGATGGGAAGTTGACCTGAATTTCTAATGTGACTTTGACGTCTGCATTGGGGTCTGCCGCCAGCACTGCAATGATCTCTTCCGCAACTTGAACCAAGCGCATCTTAGCAGTCGTTGCAGCGATGGCTACGTTGCCATGAAACGCACGGGGTTTGGGCGTCAGTGCCGGGCCAGAGGGCGTTGGACCCGACGGTATCGGACTAGTAGGTGTCGGTCCAGGGCCTGGTGGAAGTGGTCCTGGCCCGGGTGGTGTGGGGCCCGGTGGCATGATTGGCGGGTTCGCTGCCTCATACGCTTTTGCCACAGTAGGTTCAATCAGCAGGAGTGTGTCGTCCAGTTGCACGTTTGCATCGCCGAATTTAAAACCGTCGAACTTGCCCTCATGCTGTCCGTAGGCCGTACCGAAGAAGTCCCGGCTACCTGCGCCCTTTATAATGGCTTGCTCCAGCACTTGGCTACTCTTCAAGCGAGGCAGATATAGGTAACGTAGCGTGTCTTCCCAGAAGGCCATTCCACCAATGGCGTTTTTATCTACCTTCCAGTAAAGCTTCTTTAGTTCTTCGCGCAGATGTATTGGCGACCAAGTTGTAATCACCAGTACGTTATCCGTACAAACGCGCTCAATCTCTGGCCCCAGCGACGCACTGGCGGTATTTAGCGGGAATACCTCAACAGTAGCTTTGGGTGAGGTCGGGGTGTCTTGCGACGGGCATAGCAACCACTTGTAGACCTCTCGTGTTACACGTGGCAGAACCTCCTCTGCTGTGATCAGTTCCTTCTTGGCCTGGTTTGTTTGCAGATTGTCTAACGTAAGTCGATTTTGCTCGACATCTTCCACGATGGACTTCCAAGCCAGTGCTACCCGTATGCAATCGCGCAGCCGCGTCAGTGCCCCATGATCTGGCGCAACAAAGAGCAAGCGGTTGCCACGATAGCGGGGCGTGGTGCCGTGGTGCTTGACATACTCAAGCACTCCCTCAAAAGCAACTTGAGCCGCTTCGCGCGAGTAGAACTGTTCTGGTGGCAGCATAATCAGACGCAGCGCACTGTCATCTGGCACATCACTATGCGGCGTGAAAATATGCGTGCCATCAAAGAATGCAGCATTGCTGGTGATCCGCTTTAAAACCTCGGCCATGCGCCCACGCACTGCCCCGTCTTCAAACCGCTGTTTGCGCTCTTCCATTTCGCGGCGAAGATTGGCGCGGGTGTCGAACCAGTAGCGAGTTTCTTCTTGAGTCTTGTCCCCTGATGAATTCAGGTAGTGGAGTTTGCCCGCCAGCCGGTCCAGCGCATCCGAATAATCGGAAGACGTTTGCCCGGGCTGAAGGCAGCCCAGCAGCACTCGCGCGCGGTCTAGCCCGCGTATGCCCGGTTTTGTAGTGACTGATGAGGGGGCACTGCCAAGGAATACTGTTCGAGCAACGCGTCGAGCAGCCTGTACCGATCCAAATCGAGGCTCTTTCGTTTCTATAACCGTAGTCTCTGCACGTTCGCCATCAATATCGCGGTCGATCACTGGGTCCCAACCTGGACCAAGATAGTAGACAAGTTCATTACGGGCACTGCCGTCGTAGAGAGGCAGGCTGCCTGGGAGAATCATCAGGTCTTTATTATCGTCCTGCCATAGTCGGTAGATAACCTTGGCCATTAGTTTCAACACGCCGCGCGTTCGTTGGAACCCGTCAATCGTCGTCCATTCTTCGTAGAGTTGAGTGAACACTTCGGGGTGTATTGGGTAACTTTGCACCATACGGTCAAAGTAACGAGCTTCTTGCGTTTCCTGTGGAACCTTCGCACGTTCGGCTATGTATGCATCTGCAAATGCACGACAGGTCAGATCACGTGCTTTGGCGTCGCGAATAGACTCGAACAAGCGCCGACGAACGATCTCGAACGCCTCCTCAGGCGCCACTGTTTTCCAAATGGCTTGCACGCGATTGAAGACTGCTTCCAG
The DNA here is from genome assembly GCF_019923725.1 of Zwartia hollandica. Classification (GTDB taxonomy): domain Bacteria; phylum Pseudomonadota; class Gammaproteobacteria; order Burkholderiales; family Burkholderiaceae_B; genus Zwartia; species Zwartia hollandica. Next base: position 115,262 of record NZ_JAHXRI010000010.1, on the reverse strand, counting down.
CGACTGTAAGGCCGCTACGCCGCGCGGCCCACCAGCCTGACTATTAGATTCGGGTAGCGACGCTAGCACCACTGCATTCGGGACCAATTTAGCCGCCTCGGTCAGCGATTGAATGAAAGACAGGTTGCTGTCGAAGGTGCCGCCGGTGAGCGCCTGGCTCTCAACGAACTGGCGGATGTAGACAACCAACTCGTCAAGTAATACCACGCAGGGCGCACACTGGGTCAACAAAGTGCAAAGAACATCTTTACCCGGTGAGGTGCCGTTGGCATCAGCTGCCTTGACCAGAGAGAAAGCTTCTGCCCCCCCTAGCTGCCATGCCATCTCGCCCCACAAGGTGTGCACCGCTTGCTGGCCTTGTTTCCAGGCTTGCCCGGGGGCATGGGCGGTGCCATCCAGCACGGCTACCTTGGCTGCCGGCACATCCATCACACCAGCTTGGTCCAGAAGCGCTGGGATGCCAGCGAGGTCACTTAGCGCACATTGCCGATTCGCCAAGTGATACACGGCAAGCATAGTGTGCGTCTTGCCGCCACCGAAAGAAGTCTGCAACTGAATGACCGGCTCACCACCCTTGCCATTGAGGCGCTGCGCCACTTGGGTGAGCAGCCTGCCCATTCCCTCGGTAATGAATGTGCGCGCGTAAAAAGACTTTGCATCCCCGTATTCCGCTGTCGCTCTGCCCGTGCGCACGGCGGTCAGGTCGGCAGCAAACTCGGATTGCTGAAACGTGCCATTCAGCACGTCCGGGTGGGGCACGATTATTTCTCGCCAGGGTTTCAAGCTCATAAAAGGTTTCCCAGTTGTGTTACGCGGGTTTCAAATGATCCCGCAAATTCTCGATGAGTCCCGGAATATGCCCCTGCCACTCAAGACGCTCGTCTGCGCCGGGGACATCGTTTAGCAGTTTGATTGGCTTTTCACTCGGTTTACCGCCAGCGAAAGGGTCCAGCAACTCGACATCGGCGCCGCTACGGCAGATGTGTAAGGCGCGGCATGCAGCCTTCTTTCCCCACCTTTCGGCCAAGTGGTCATCGACCCATACGTCGAACGTTGAAGACTCGATCGATGACTGTTCCCATTGCCGCAGACGTGCCAGGTCGGCTTTGACCTTCGCCAATCCCTCCGAGATAATTTCTGGAATCACCTCCAGATTCAAATTCTCATCATGAGTATCGCGTAGCGACGCTTTTGTTTCTCCGATGATTAGACCATTGGTGCAGATAAAGCGGAACCAACCGAACAGAATCACCAAGCGACTTGACCCATCCACGGAATTGAAACACTCCAGTCGCAGCGCCAACTTATTCCCATCACTCGGATTGTGAGAGAAGTTTTCGGGAAAATAGGCGCGGAAATTCATCCATTCTCCCAGCGGCGTGAGACCCACTTCGCATCTCAATACGCTGGGATCAATGTTGTGCGCTCGAATGCCTTTCAGGCACATTTCCACTACATCCGCATGTTGCGCCAGCCGGTAGGTCTTTGACACCACACCGACAGGTATCCGCTGCTCGGTCACCGACGCCGGCAGTCTGACGACAGTTCGAATGTGCGGGTTTGCAGGGCCGTCAGCGGTCGCCTTGAAATCATCAACAACGAAGCGTGGTATCCGCTCCGACAAAGCATCCCACTTACCAGCCAAGTAAGTGGCATCGCGTGCACGCCAGCGTACCTTTTCACTGGTGAGTTGTACGGGCTCTTCTGAATACGGGTCGAGCACGTCTGGGTCAGGAAGCAGATTCATGTGTCAGTCCTCTAGCTTTCAAAGAGTGTCCCTTGCGGGACAGTAGGCTTAGGTAAGCTGTTAGCAGCTGTTTCGATGCCGGTCCAGCTGGTAATAAGCTCATTGTAGGCGCGGGCGTCTTCGGCCTGGCCGAGGCGTTCGCATAGAGTGTAGAGCCGGTAAGCAAGCTGGCGCACTGCTTCGGCTTTGCCGCCGAGGGCGGCGAGGAGCGCGCCGGATGCGGATTCACCGCCTTGTTTCAGCGCGCGTATCAGATGATGCAAAGCCTCCCACACAGGCATGCGTGTGTCGGTACGCGGATCCCAGTCGGTTGGGTATTCTGCCCACTTAAGCAGGCGGACTTTGCCGCTTCCGCTTTGCAGCACCCCGACGTCCTTCATGGCGTCAACGCTGGTGGACTTAGAGCGCGCCAGAACATCGGCTTCGCCAAAGACGCTTTCTGTCCAGCCGTGTTGTTCGAACCAGTGCAGGCAGAACTGGGTGTCGGCGTCGAAGTCGTCCTCGGCGAGGAAGCGGTTGATGAGTTGGAGGGCGGTACGCACGCTCATGGGCGAGCCGTCGGCCTCCAGCACGGCCGCGTATTTGGAAAAGACCGCCATGCCCGGCCCGATGATGGCCTGCGAAAGGTCCACCGGGGCCACGGGCGAACGCTCGTCGCCGGATCCTTTGGTCATCTCGTCGAGCGCATCGGGCAGCACGCCGTTCAACTCGCGGATGAACTCGCGGCGGGAAATGGAGGGCGCGTCGGCGGGGCGCTTCCTGCAGACGAGGACGATGCTGGAAGCAAGTGCGTTGGCACCTTGACCAATCATTCTAGAAGCGTTTTCTGTCCGTAACGGCCATGTGCCGCTGAGTTGAAGTCCGGCGTGAAGCACTGCGCCAAGAAATGTTACCCAACCGGCGGAAACCGTTCCAGTTTCTTCAGATGTTTCTGATTGCTTAAATGCATAGTAGATCGTGATTGGTGCTTCTGGATGCGCTTTATCGGCAAGGCTTTTCATTGCCAATGTCATACCATCGAGAAAGAATTGTTCCGCCTTTTCTGTCGATCCATGTCGATATGTGCTGGCAATCAACTCTTCTGCTTTAGGAACTGAAATCGTAGCTAGAAGTTCAGGAAAAACGGATCGGAGGCTTCGCCGCAACCAGACGTAAAAGAAGTCCGATAAATCCGCATACCCTATATTGTCGTAGTATGGTGGATCACTGGAAATGAATTTACCTTTGCTGACAGCTTGTGTTTGAGCATCTGCTTGTCTAACCGTGGCCTTGAACCACGGTTGCACGGCTGCGAACGTTTTTGTAAAAGCCTTCGTGAAGCCTTCGATAAACACATCCCATGAACCAGAAGAATTTCCGAATGGATTAGCTTCTGCAAAATCCCAGATCATTGGGATCGCCTGTCTTCCGAAAAGTTGGCGTGGGCACTGTGCGATAGGCTCCCACCGCACCAAATTATTTCCTAAATCGGCCATTTTATCTAAGCAGAATGCCAAATATAGGCTTAAGGCCTCAGAATATGCGGCTGCACCCAACCCACCTTTTTCGAGTCCTTCGTCATTACTGAAATCATTTGAATGAGCGTCTATTCTGATACGTTCGCGGACCTCGCCGATTAGGTCGCTGAAGGTCGTTAGAGCTACCAACTGTCTTGCGGTAAATATGTCTCCGAGATTGTTCATTCCGTAAACAGGCGGCTGATAATTTCGGTGCTTTTTAGGCATTTCACAATCGGGCTTCCAGGTCGGTATCGCAGTTTTTGCGATTGTCTCAATTTCCTTTGTGGGTGAAAAATAGATCCGCCCACGGATGCCCTCTGCAACGATAGCCATTAGCTTTTGGCCCATACGTCCAGCTTTTCCTTCTGTCCGGATGTGGTCGTAATCCATGGGCACATCAGACATAAGGCAGCGAAAGCCCTTTCTCTTACCCGCAGAAGTGCCTGATGCGGCTTCCGACGGCAGAGGGCCTGTCTTTACAGTAAAGCGGTAGTGATCACCTTCCAGCACCGGACAAACATATGCCTCTTTCCCCTCCTTATTTGACAGGATAAAGCTGGACGCCAGCGGCACATCCACATGCGAGAACGCCGGGTTGGGGCTCTTGACCGTCCGCGCCCAGAGCCAAGCAATGACGGTAAGCTTCTGGCCGACGAGCGGTTTGAGGTCGGGCCGTTCCTTAGCCATCTCCGCCGTGATTTCTACTGGCGGATAGAGATGGCCGATGCGCTTCTGCGCTTCCTCGCGCATCCAAGCGCCGTAGTAGCGCACGTCATCTGCCAGACCTTTGGCGCCGGACCAATCGTACAGAGCCTTTTCTTGCGGGCTCTTGCGCTGCCAATCTGGATTGATCGGCGGCCTGCCCGCGAACTTGGGAGGGATCTCGATCATAGCCTTGTTGATGAGCACGGCCACGGGGTTGAGGTCACTGGCGTAAGCCTCCAGCCCCAGGCGCTGCGCCTCCAGCGGGATGGCTCCGCCACCGGCAAAGGGATCGTGCAGAGCGGGAAGCTTGTCGGGATTGAACAGCTCGGCGGCCTGCGGGTGGTCCTTGTTCAGCTCGCACACCTCCCGCCACGAGCGGCGAATCTCGGCGCGGGCACGCTCCAGCACTTCCTCATTTGTGGTGTTCTCCCACAGCACGAGTTCTTCGATGATTTTGAACAGCCGCTTCCGTTCGATGGCGGCGTCCTTCTTGTTCTTCCCATATTTGAACCCGCCGCCCTGCTGGTAGCCGGGGTCGTTAACTAATTGCGCAAAGATGACCGCCCGCGCCGCTGCCAGCGGTCGCCGCGCCCACCACAAATGCAACGTGGACGGATGCCCATGCCGGATGGATTTTTCGCGGGCACAAGCGACATTGATTGCGTCTAACGGCAGGGCTACTTCGATTAACTTGCGGGGTGATTTGATGGGGTAGTCGGACATTTTGTAGTTATTCTCGAGTGGCAATTGAGAGCAGCTTGGCTAGGTCGTGATTGCTTGAAGATTCTGACCAATCTGGTTCTTTTGTGAAGGGCTTTCTCACATAGTGGGGACCATCGATAATTTCGTCTTCACCCACCAAAACAATTGCGAGGATAAATTTATCAGCCTGATTCAGTGCGTACAAAATTTCGTTTCTCGTGACTGTGATCGAAGTCGCGCCTTTCGCGCGGCCTTTAACTTCGATGTGACGAGATTCGGGTAACTTGCCGTCCACGACTGGCGCGTAAGAGGTAATGTCCCAACCGCATTTCTGCGCGGACACATCCACGACGCGGCAACCACGGGCTTCCTCCGCGCTGCGCACTGCGTTCATTGCTAGTTGCTCAATTCGTGATCGCGCGGCGGGGTCAGCTGAAAACCCCACGTCTGCGCTCAAAGGTTCACCACGTAATCGACGGAGTAATCCTGCCGGTATGACCAGCGCGCCACTGAGTACAACCGGTGTGGCGGAGGTAATGTGACGCATGGACTGTAGTTCTTTCTTGCGGCTATCCAATCGTGATTCAAGATCGCTAAGCGTTCGTCGGACATTTTCCAGATTTAGCCGCACATCTCGGCCAGCGGCCTTGTCGTCAGTCAGCTTGATGAAACGATCAGACCAGTAATCAATTTCCTTAGTCAGGCGTTCATGGACGGCGGCGAGAGTTTTGTCCACATGAGCGATGCGGCGTTCGGCAATTTCCTTGAAGTGCTCGGGAACGAGTGTCTGTGCGGCGAGCGCCAACGCTCGGCTTTCCAAACCAGCCGTAAGCCAAGACGCAGCCAGGGTTTCAGCTAACAACGGATGGTCGGAAGGTGCGAGGGGCTCTAAATCGAGATGCGGTGCCCAACCGGCAAAAGTCGCGCTGCCATCGGGTAGTACGCGAACAAATTGCAGGCGCTTGGAAATGACTAGTCCATCGCCAGACTTGACTTCGTGGGTCAAGAGGAAGAGCAAGGAAACCTGATCGCCATCGTCCGCGGGATCTTCTAGTAGCGTTCCTTGGCGAAGTAAATTCGCGTGCTGCTCAAGTAAGACATCGCTGAGCGCCAGCATAAGGGGGTGGCCAGGATGAATCATGCTTGCAAAGGCGAGACCTGGGCGATCGGTCGGACGTACGGCACCCTTCGTAAAGCAAACACGCTCGTAACGTTTTAGGACGGGTGCGAGATCGCGCCGATTTCGTCCTGTGATGAGTCGGTCACGTTCGCGCAGTTCAGCAGGAACGTGTGTAATTTCGAAGCGATCTGATTCGCGAGTGTAAATAGAGCCACCGAGTGCCTCAAAGCCTTTCATAAAGAACGAACGGACAAAGAATGGCTGGAGACGACGGGCTTCCGCCTTCTCCATTTCTTCCTTCACAGCAAAGAGGCGCTCCGGGTTAAGACTTTCTTGGGCGAGGGCGTTACGTTGGAGCAGGTCTTTGATGTGGGTGCTGTCGAACGCAGCATCTATGCTTTTAAGGCGTTCACTCTTTCGCTCCGGGTGATCGTTGTAGCGAATGGCTTCCAGCAAGAGGTCTTTTAGGCTTTTTTCTTCAAATACCTCGCCAAGTATGTCGAACACACGACCGTTAAATGCTTCATTTATTGTTTCAAGCTTGGTCAGAAGACGGTGATAAACCTCGCCCTCACGGGTTTCCTTAGCGACTAGATTCCAAAGATGGCATATTTCTTGTTGGCCGATGCGGTGAATACGACCAAAACGTTGTTCAAGCCGGTTGGGATTCCACGGCAAATCGTAGTTCACCATGAGATTGGCGTTTTGTAGATTGATACCTTCGCCGGCAGCATCAGTGGCTACCAGTACGCGGATGTCTGGGTCGGAGCGAAACAATGCCTGGGCTTTACGGCGGTCATCTCGATGCACTCCACCGTGAATCACGACAATAGCGTCATGGCCTCCTAGAACGCCGGCAATCTTTTCATGCAGGTAATTCAGAGTGTCGCGATGCTCGCTGAAGATGATGATCTTGCGCATCCGTCCGCCAGCATCATGCATCTGTGGTTCGTTCTGCAGGATGCGCGAGAGTTCGTCCCACTTTCGATCCTTGCCCGAAGCGACTAGTGCTCTGGCCTGTTGTTCAAGAGATTGAAGAATAATTATCTCGCCCTCGAGTTCGGCGATGCTGCGTGAGGCAGTGGCCTGGTCGACTAGCGTTTCTTCCAAATCCTCTTGTTCCTCAGCGTTGAGGTCGTCGTCGTCGAAGGGTACATCTGGAAGATTTTGCGTAAGGAGTGACTGGCCTCGAGCGCCCATTCGTTCTTCTCGTAAGCGACTTTCAAGACGCTCGCGGCGGCGCTTGAGCGACTGAAAGATGGCTTCGGGACTAGAGGCAACGCGGCGCTGAAGTGCGGTGAGCGCAAAACCAACTGAGCCTTTTCGTTTGCCATCGAGTTGATCGGCTTTCCCCATTTCAGTCTTCACATACTCGGTCACGGATTCGTAGAGGGCGGACTCTATGTCGGAAAGCGTGTAGTTGGCGGTGTAGGCTTTACGTGGGGGAAAAAGGTGGGTGCCATCGAAGCGAAGCATTTCTTCCTTGACCATGCGGCGCATCAGATCTGAGCAATCGACCTTGTGTACGCCATCCCGGAATTTGCCGTAAAAACGGTCAGAGTCGAGCAACGAAAGAAATAACTGAAAGTCCTCCTCCTTACCGTTGTGCGGCGTTGCCGTCATCAGTAAGAGATGGCGTGTTTGTGCGCCAAGCTTTTCGGCTAGTTTGAAACGACCGGTCTTCTCCAGTTGGTTACCGTAGAAATGCGCGGAAAGTTTGTGCGCTTCATCGAATACGGCCAGATCCCACCCCGCTGCGCAGAGTTTTTCTTGTAGTTCTTCGTTACGCGCCATCTGGTCGAGGCGAACGATGAGGTGATCAATGTCCTCAAACGGATTGCCAGTTGGTGTGGCGAACTCCAAGTCTTTAGTGAAAACGCGGAAGTCTAAGCCAAATTTCTCGAACATTTCCTCGCGCCACTGATCTACCAAACTGCCTGGTGCAACGATGACAATCCTTCGCGCGTCTGCGCGCATGATGAGTTCGCGTATGTATAGACCCGCCATGATGGTCTTTCCCGCTCCAGGATCGTCGGCGAGAACAAATCGCAGAGGCTGTCGCGGGAGCATGGCTTCATAAACTGCTGTGATCTGATGTGGGAGCGGCTCGACGTTAGACGTATGGACAGCCATCATCGGATCGAATAAAAAAGCAAGGTCAATACGTTTGGCCTCGACTGTGAGCTTGAATGCCTCGCCATCACCATCGAAGGCCCAAGGTCGCTCGGTGGTGGCAATCGAAATGGATCCTTCATCACCCCGGTTAAGTAGGCGTTCCTTTAGAGTGCCATCGGGCGTTTTGTAGAGAACTTGGATAGCACCGTCAGCAATCGGTACAACGGCAATCACGCTTCCGATGCCAATTGGATCAAGACCGGTCAGCGCAAGTCCTGCAGTTATTGAATCAAGGTTAATCATTGTTTTTGGTGCGGCTGGGCATGTTTGCGTTCCTTTGTATCAATTGGGCAGTGAAATGTGCGCTCTCCCTAGAGGCGCTATCCCAACATTACAGATTCCCACTAGAACAGGCAGGATAACCGATCGACGTTCGTTAAAATAGTGTGTGTAGATTCGAGTGCGCTTCAGCGTGGACTTTGGCGGGACGCCAAGTCCCTTTCAGGCGCCGAGAATGCGCGGTTTATCTGCCTTGAACTGCGCTGCAGCAGCAGCAAAAGCATACCCGCTGCCGACCCCACTTTCAGCGGGTACGTCTCCATCAGGTCTTTCAGCGTCAAATGGGCTGGGTACTTTCTGTCCAAAATCGCCTCGACGATCGTCGGTAAAAACTTATCCTCCACTGTAATCGCCTGAGTGATTCACCGATCGGCAACTATCTGTCTGTTGTGAAAAATGTATTGCAGGCTCACCAGGTGAGGCACTTCGTGTGTAAAGTGGTCATGCTACGACCTTGGTAAATTTCCATGAGTCATTAGGGAAGCTACGTGATTTTGGGCGGGTGCCTGCGAGACGCTCGGTTAAGAGAGTAATCTTAGAAAGCAGCGCCGAGTAATAAGGCCGTGAACGGTAATGGACTCTCACAAGGCAATATTCGAGGTCTTATGAATTTCATAAAAAAGCACTGGGACGGACAATTCAGCTTGCCTTTTTCCTACTGGGTCATTGGCTCGGTTCTAAGTACTATTTTTTTTATCGCAACACCCTTAGCTATAGATTGGCTTGAATCGCTCACAACGTCCCTGACCTTTACGGCCTGGCTCGTCGTCCTCGCCATCTTGTTGTCATGTGCGTATCCAATTTGGGCATACGTAGGAATCTGGAAATCAGCTACTAATTACTTGGAGTCGGGTAACTCCAAAATTTGGGGTAGGGGTGCCAAGCTTGCCGTGATATTAGGCTTGTTGCAATTCAGTACTCTAGTCTTTACAGACTATGTACCCTACGCAAATTCAATGAAAGGGTTTCTCACGGGCGGCGATCCGTGGGGCAAAATTAGTGTGGCAGTTGTCGATCAAGGGAAGACCCTTCAAATCAAGGGTATGTTTGGAAATGGATCGTTCGATGTGTTTGAGCGCGCCATCAGCAGCAATCCAAATGTAAGTCGGATTTACCTTGCGTCGCACGGGGGTCGGCTAAAAGAGGTCAGTCAAATCGCGCAAGTGGTTCAGTCAAAAAGCTTGGAAACCTATGTTGAGGGCTTTTGTGAATCCTTCTGCACGATCGTGTTTTTGGCTGGCAATCCAAGATATGCAACACCAACAGCCAAAATTGGATTTCACACACCTTCCCTTGTTGGGGCAGGAAACCTGAGTGGAAAATTTAATGATGAATCTATTCGTCTATACCAGTCGTTTAACTTACCTGATGTATTTATTAAGAAGATTTTCAGTACTCCATTTGAGGATGTTTGGTACCCAACATACCAAGAGTTAGTTGCCGCCGGTGTCGTTAGTCGGCTATCCCTCGGAGGTGAATCCAACACGGCGAGCAGTTCATTTGGTGCAACCAAACAGGACATTGCCAAAAAATTATCCACAATTGTTCTATTCCAGAAATATGACAACAAATTTCCGGGGTTTATCAATAATGCCGCGGATGCAGCGCTACCACTGATCTTAGCGGGCAAGGCTGACTCTGAGGTATTCAATGCCATTAGAGGGATAGCGGGGGCATTACAAACTAAATCGGTTGCCAATAGCACACCAGAAATCAGAATCCGATTTGCAGACCTGGGCGCAGCTCAAGCGACTGAAATTGCGAAATTTGGCGTCTCTGCTTGCGCAGCTTTTATACTCGCTCAACTTGATGTCACCAAGGTCTTGTCAAAGGCGTTAGTGAATCAGGAGCTTAAGTTATTGGAAGACGCACTGGACTCAACGTTTGTTCGCCCAAAAAACTACACAGATGACGCCTTTGATAATGCGATTCAAGCCGTTGTCGCCGACATGAGCGATTCGGAAATTGGCGCAATTGGCGCTCCTGATGCAACGAATGTAGAGGCCAGTTGTACTGGCATCGTAAAGTATTACAACGGAATCAAAAGGTTGCCCATCGATCAACGCGATATTGTGATGTATGGAACGCTTAAATAGCTAGGTTCTGAGTCGTAATAGTTTTGACCTGTCCAGCCATTGCCAAACACTTAATCATTGAAAAAGAGGAACTTGCTGCTATGACCACGAATACAGAACGAGATCAAAATTCTGCTGTGGCAAATGCGAATCCTAACAATTACAAAAAAATCAGAGCAATGAACTGGGCAGTAGCCATCTTTTTTATTGTTGGTTTTGGCCTGATGTTATTGAAATCACCAACTATTGTTGGATCCATTTGGCTTTTAATCTTTGGATTCTTGTTTGCTGGTGTGCCTGCACTCACTGCAATTGCACTCACAAATGACAGAGTATATTTTTTTAGTTTTAGTTTTTTCGTTAACACTAAAATCAGAAAAATGATCAGGACTGCGATGTTCTGTGCAAATCTAATAATTCTATTGTTTGGATTCGTTGGAATTTATTTGAGCATTTCTAGTAAACAATATTTCACAGTTTTTGCCCCTCTAATTTTTTTAGTGCTAGCGCTATTGAACATCAATGCACTGAAAAAAATTATTTATATGTGACTCGTAAAATGAGTGAGATTCTTCATCATGAAGTCAGAGAAAACCAACTGGGCTTAACCCCTGGACATTGGTTTTTTCATACAGGGCAATGGTGCATATGCGCTCAAGCATATAAGACAGCTAATGGGCTATGGACTGCTGAGATTCAGTTAGCATCAAAAGGCAAGGACTTCAGCAACGTAGAGTTCAAAACACTCACTGAATTAAAGCGACAATTGTCAAAATACTACGGAACGGAGATTATTAGAGGCAAGCTACCAAAAGCACTTGATCTCTAACCTTCAAAATACTACGGTTTTGGTGCAGAGCTAATCTGTAAATCTACTTGATGGCGTTAAATACTTGTAGACAAAGGCAGTGATGGATTTAGACTGGCAGTAGCGACTCCAGATATTGCTGTAACATTTGCGGCGGCGCCGTAATTGCATGATTTTTTAAACTACATACAAGCAAGATAGAGCGCACTGATTATGACTGTGCCAATAGCTCCGATTCCCTCTGAATTACCCAAAAGATTTTGGAAAGCACGTGATGCTGCGATCGAACAGGTCTTGTCAAATTCAGGATTGCCTGCCGGCCTTGCCGATCTTCAAGAATGGCTTGCTACTGACGGCTGGGATGACCTTCTTGCAGCGTGGATTAATGAAGACGTCGCTTTAAATCTAAAACAATGGGTCACCTATAAATTTTCTGATTCAACGCTGCGCGATACCGATGGCCTTGATGAGGCTGAGGCCATAACTGATCGGATGAGAGTCGACTTTGCTCGCGCAGCTATCAGTTATGCAGTTGAAAATAGTGAAGGGGATGACAGCCCTAGTGTCCACAGTTTTCCAATTGAACGCGAAGACGGCGCACGCGCGATCTTAGGGTGCACAGTTGAAATTCGCGGTCACGACCATATTCCGCAATGGCACGGAGTCTTTGCAGACAAGGATGCTTTTTATAGGCACCTACGCTCGGCTGGGTTTTTATTCCACAGTGAGGCCAATGCGATCGGAGGTGCTGAAATTTTGGCGTTGTGGGATTTCGAAAAGAAGAAGACCCCGAAGCGCAAGAAGCCCTCACCCTGAGCGTTTACTGTTGTGTGCTAGCCGGATGCGCAGGTTCTGCAACAAAAAAATGTGCCACCTGCCGATCCCACTCCAGCGGGAACGGCTCCATCAGGTCTTTCAACGTCAAATGCGCTGGGTACTTTCCGTCCAGGATGGCTTCGACGATCGTTGGTGACAGGTATGCCAGGCGAAGCACTCGGCTGACATAAGAGGCTGTGATTTTTTCTGCCCTAGACAAATTGTCGATTGAGGCGTGCGTGCTCTCCAATAACATGCACGGTCAACGATAATCCTATCGGCTGGCAACTAAGAGCACTAAATCCCGGTGAAACTCAAGAAATCTTCGTTGACCCTCGCTGAAGGTCCCGACATTAACAGTCTTGCTTGTTTCAATGCCCATTCGCTCCAATGAAGGGCGGTGAGCCACCGGAGAGATGATGAGTTCGCCATTGTTTTCAAAGCCAATAAAGCCTCGGTCGAATAGGTGATCGATGGTCGGGGTTAGCAGCAGTCCGTTTTCACCATTTAAGCGTTCTTCGTTGGTTGCGTCTCGCCAGGGCTTACAGTGACTTGCGATCAGGTGAGTGGGGTTGTCTACCTTCGTGATACGGCAGTGCGTCTCGATTTTCTTGACGCGATCCTTGAATAGGCCTTGACCGATCCGCGAGCGCACGAGCGCAATACGTTCGGTTTCGGGGATGCTCGTGTCTTGCACAATCGTATTTTCGATCTCGCCTTCCCAGAAGTCCAAGTCATCCGCTGCTATTGGGTCCACTGCTTGCGCGGCTTGAAGCAGGAGGGCTGCTTCCGCACCGATAAGATGCATGAGGGCGGCCGCGAAGCTCTGGTTAACACTTGCGAGGTAGACGGATTGCAAGCCATTACCGTTTGCCTGAAGAGGTGAATATTTGCTTGGAAGAAATGGCCGTAACAGTTCAATATGATCTTTGGGCCTGATCTGTTTTGTTAGCTGGGTGAACCTTACCCTGACTTTCCAGCCAATATTTTCCCAATAGGAGCCTGCGCTACCAAACTCAATTGGCTTTGGACTCTCACTACAGTAAGACTCAGCAATGCCGATAGCTAGGATCAGTGTGTCTTTAAATGAAAAGATCAGATCGCCAGGTGCGACCTCACGCATGTTCTCATAAAACTGATTGCGCGCCTGATTCTTATTCTTTTTAGGCGACCAAAGATACCCGCCATCGATTTCGTGGCGATATGTTTGGTTCTGGTTAACCCACCAAAAGCGCATTTGGTCCCTGAGCGTTTAATCATTAGGTTTGTAACTAGTTTATACGGGTTGTTAGTCCATGGATGCAGCATGATGCAGATCTTTTATTGCTTGCTTTCAGTGCCTCAAATACTGATTCACCTGAGCGGTGTGAGGCTTATGCCGGCACTAATCTGGCCATTTGAGTTGGAAATCGCTGTAATCTGAACTAAAGTTTTGTGCGCCACTAGGCGACTAACTCCGACTATTCAATTGCGGACTAACTTATTCGGCAGTCAAACTACTTCTAAATATGTCGTACCAAGCTTTCTCAGCTGATTCTTATGAAAAATCGAAGTCAATATTTTTTAGTTAGCTTAGCCTCCTAGAAATCAGAACAACGGAGAAAAAAAGTGTCCTATGCAGCAAAAGACTTAGTGGCTCGAGCCAAAGAAATGAAACAACAGGAAAAGTTAGAGCGAGAGAGACAAAGGTCAGCGACGAACACGTTAGCGAATGAGCTGCGAGTCAGTAACGAAAAAGAAAAATTACAGGAAGTAGATTTTTTTAATAGCGTTGCGAGCCAGTGCATTACTGCGGCCTTGAGCGGTAACCTTTCTTGTCAATTACTAGATGATGTCGTGACTGTATATGCGGATTTAATATCTGGTTGTGGATTCCGATTGGTCGCTCTTGGGTTGCAGAACGTATCGCAATTGAGAGAGGAACTTCCGAGCTTGGATGAAAGGCCCGAGTGGGAAGATATAGTAAAAAACTCCCCTTGGTCATCAATAGCGAGCTATAAACCTAAAAATGACGGAGACCTATCCTTCGCAAATCAGACAAGAATGCGAGTTATCGCTATTGACTGGGCGTCTGGTACGTCAACTGCTTGTGTCCCTAGGTATCCTGGCTTTAATCCTGTTGTTTTAAAAAGCATCGCTTCAGTCGAAAATAAAAGCTTCAACATTATCTTCGAATCTGTGAGGGAACATATTCAGCAAGGGAAGAAGAAAATGTCATTCTTTTTTGAAGAGTATGAAGATGGTCAATGTACGGCAGATGTTATCTCTGGGTTGTACCTTGACGATGTTCCAACATCTTTAAATGAGTTCCAGGTCGCAGGCGTTTTTACTTGTCTCGGTTATGAAACATTAATAAAAAATTTGAAGATAACAGCCAAAGATCCGGGAAATTTAATTCGAAAAATTGAATTGAAGGTTGTTTGGTAGGAATCAGGAGATAGAAGCCTTGGCTAAGTATTCGATGAGGTTTAACACGTGAGTATTGGGTTAAAAAATGAATTGGATCTTGCTTCTAATTTGTTCGTTAATGCTGGGTTTCGCGAATGCCTCAACCCCGCCAGATGCTATTGACTACTTCATCAATAAGCAGTACGAAAAGGCACTTCCTATTTTTCTAGAAGCAGCCAAAAGTGGAGATACAAAGTCGCAAAGCTATGTGGCTCGCATATTTATAAATGGTCTCGGTACGCAGCAAAATTTTAATACTGCTTTATATTGGGCTACAAAAGCTGCCGCAAATAATGACCCGATAGGCCAAGGCATACTGGGCTACCTTTACCTCAATGGATATGGCGGATTAATTCAAGACAATGTTAAAGCAATGTCTTATTTTCGTCGAGCAGCAGACCAAGATAATGTTGTGGCAATCGCCCGCTATTCGCAAATTGTTCTCCAAGGACATACAAAACGAGGACTCGACGAAATTGAAAAAGCTTTGGAAAAAGATAAATCCGTCTCAGGTTCCTTGGTTCTTATGAATCTTTACGGGAACGGGTTATACAAGCCATCCAACTTGTATAAGTCCATCCCTTATGCACTAGAGTCAATTCGACGGGGCGCGTCGTCGCCAATCTGGTACATCATAGATAATTCTAGGTTTCTTCAGTTTTCGGATGTTTTGAATGCAGCTTGGTTAAAGGCGTTGTATGACCTTCAGAATCCAGAGATTAAGGATTTCCCCGATTACTCTGATGAATTAGAAGCTGCAATTGAGTCTTTGAAACCTGAAGAGATTCAGGAAGTCAGAGCGATGAGCTTATCTGAATTAGTAGCGAAGACAGATAGATTTTTGGGTGAGCATAAGAAAAAATACGGACCTATTCAAGCTAGTGATTTGATTGATGAGGGTTGGCGGCAATTTGTAGGACAACGTGGCGACGTAAACGAACCATTTGCGCAACTATTGATGGAAGAAGGCTTGAAAAAGGCTATAGCTATCGGACAGCAAGATTTAGTTAGTCATGCGCGAAACAATTTAGGTGTCTTATTCGGTGCTGCAGTTAATCCTATCGTTCGTAATAAGAGATTAGCCCAGGTGCACATATTAGATGGTGCTGAAAGTAAATATGGGCCTGACAATTTGATCTGGTTTGCTTATGAGGGCAAGATTGACTTGTCTGAAATGCAATATACGGTGTTACTCAAAAGATACAAGGAGTTAGAGGGAGAAGACCATATCCTACAATCGTTGGGTCCACTGCCGGCTGACTTGAGAAACAAACCACATGAAATAATTCAGTACTTGATAAAAAAATATAATGAGCAACCGAATGATCAACTAGCCGAGCAAATTGCGGATATGTTGGAAGATAATTTCGCTAATCCCGCAGACTTGGCACAAGCCAAAATATGGTACGAAGTTCGTCAGAGGCTACAGGGTGCAGATGCTGACTCGAGGTTGCATCGGATGGATAAGATCATCGCAGGACATTATGTCAAGGATATGCCTGATATGCGTAAAGCTATTGATGACTTATATGAAATTCGGGAAAGTAATCCTCTAGATACTTTGAACGAGATGCAGTCTTTAATGGATCAGGGGCATGGTGCATTCGCTGCTGGCACACCTAAACGTTATGCTTTGGTGATTGGTAACTCTCAATATCAATCTGGACGTTTAAGCAATTCACTTAATGATGCGAGTCTTATTGCTGATAAATTGAGAGGATTTGGCTTTGACGTTACTTTTGCTACGAATCTAAATAGAAAGTCATTTATGAGTGCATTGATGAATTTTTCTTATAAAGCTAAAAATGCGGGCGTGACAGTTTTCTATTATTCTGGCCACGGCATGCAGCTTGGTGGTGTTAATTATCTTTTGCCAACTGATATAGATTTTAAATCTAAAGAGAACATTGTTGCGATGGATGGCATAAGCCTTAATGACGTAATTCGTAGAAATCTCCCTGGTAAAACTAAAATTGTTTTCTTGGATGCATGCAGAACTAAACCATTCGAGTCCTCAACCAGTGCATTTGCAAATCATGGCCTCGCGCCCATGAATGTTCCAAGAGGAACCCTGATTTCCTTTGCAACAAAGGATGGGGGGGTAGCCTTTGACGGCACTGCTGGAAGAAATAGTCCTTACACTGCAGCATTAGCGAATTTGATCGGAGAGAAGGAGGATATTGCTATTCTTTTGCGAAATGTGCGAGATAGCGTATTGAAGGCCACTAGCGGAAAACAAGAGCCTTGGGAGTATGGTTCGTTGGGCGCTGGTAAATTGGTACTGTCTGATTTCGCGAGGCAATAAGTGTTACGAAACTATTTTTGCGATGTTTCTTCTGGTAGAGGATTGTAAATAGCCAATATGCATCCGCCAATTAGAGATGCTGATTGCAGCACAGATGGCCATTCTCGAAGCATAATATTGAATACGGCTAACGCTCCCGCTAACGCAATCCATAAAAAGGCGACGGTATAACCGACAAAGCTTTTCTTTTTAGGAGCAAATGCCATCGCTATATAGACACCACAGAAACCTGAAACTCCAGGCAGAAATAAAAATTCAAAAAAGTTCTCAGACAAGCCTCCTGGGGTGCTAAGAAAAACAAATATTTTTGCTGCTAACTTTCCAAAAGCATTGACCAGAAGAACAGTGAAAAAACTGGCAAATGGTAAAAGTATCCATCGGACGAAAATCGGTAATCTGTAGATTAGATTCATTTTTTATTTGTCGAAATAAAAATCGCCGACTAGGCTGCTGTTGTACCAAGGGATTTGTCGCCCTCCCGTATTCTGCGAAACTATTTTAGAGGTTTCTTTTAGTATGTCTTCAATTTTTTTATTTGGCATTCTTGCCTGAGACAAAAGCGCGGCTGTGTACGGGCTGTTTCGCCCGTTACCATCGCTGGCCACTTGTCCAGGCGCGGCAGAAAATGCAACAATGGCTCCACTAGGTGCCAAAACTTGAGTCAAACCATCGGTAGTTGATCTATTTTGAGAAAAGATCGGACTGTTTCTACAGGCGTCTAAAATAAATATGAGTGTTTTTTCGTTAGATTTAGACGCTCTTACGAGGACACTACCAATATCGTAGCCTTGTCGCGGAATATCTTGCTCGTTCCTAAGTTGGGCATCTACTGGTATTAAGTAGTTCGAACCTCTGAATTCAACTCCATGACCAGAGTAGTAAATTAGCCCAACATCATAAATTGATAGGTCGTGTTCGAATTTTTTTATGGCGGATCTAAGCTGAAAGATATCAGCATTTTTAATTTCTGTTACTTGAAAACCTGCGCTTTTTAAGAAGATCGCCATATCCTCCGCGTCATTCACTGGATTCTTTAAAGGTCTTGATTCATAGGATGAGTTGCCAATTACCAAGGCAATTCTTTTTTGTGCAACGCTATTGTTTGCAAGTGCGGGCTGTGGATGTTTGGTTTTTCCGGGTACAAGCCCCGCTTCTTGAAGTTCAGCCTCGTAAAATTCAGGAAACGCACTCGGAATTCTTAACCATCCCTGCGCCAAGGGCTGACAGTTTTCAAGGATTGATGTTCGAGCTAAGTATTGAATTTGACGATCAACTGCGAGTTGAGGTAACTCAATCTTTGCTGTCTCCCTGGCCTCATTTTTAATGTTTTTTAAGGTACCACGTTTAAAGGTATGCGGCGATTGTTTATAGTTATTGACTTCGCTTTCAATTCGTCTACACACCTCACTCCGTATTTTTGAGTTTATTAACAGTTGCTCCTGTTGTTCCTGTGTTGGCTTAATTGAATTGTAATAAAAAGAGCCTCCTACGATTCCTACTAGGAGTGCGCTTGCTAGCAGAAGAGCAGGGCCTTTGTCTGACATTTAAATTCAACTAATAAAGATACTGTATATTAATTGAATTATCACGAGGGAAATGCTGATCGTGGTTGATATACATCGCGAAAGCTGTGCATAGGTCCACAGCGATTAAGGCAAAGTTCCTGTACTTGTTCGAATGAGAGTTTTCACGAGGCCTAGTGATGTAGCTAAACATGCATGCGGACAATCGGTTGCAAGGAAGAGCCATCACCAGATACGTACCCCCGATGTGGGACCTAAACAACTCTCGCCAATGTGTCGAACTCAATTACTTTCCTTTGCGATCTATTAGGATATGATTGGCTATAACATTTTTTATTCGCTTTATTCACTCACACTGATTTTGAATTTTTACACGCTGATTCGTCTTTATGCTCAGTCAACAAGAAAAAGAGGCAATTTTTCGTCATTTAGTGAGCGATAGTGCTATTGAAAAGAGTGGTGCAATCAAACTAATTTATGAGGAATTTCAGCCTGTTGTTTATAGAAAGTTACGTTACAAATATCAAGATCTCTCTACTAGTGAAGCTCAAGATATCGTACAAGACGCATTTCTCAAGCTAGCAACGACGAATTCTAAACCTCAGTCAGCAGCCTCTTTGTTTTTTTGGGTGTTAACAATTGCTGAGAATACGGCGTTAGATCTATTTAAGAAAGCTTATAAAAAATATGAAATACCACTGCCCGATGAGACGGAAACGGTTGACGACGATTTTTCCTCCGAGGTAGAGGCGTCACTGGAAGTCGAATCGGATATCCAAGATTGCGTTTCAAAAGGTTTGACTGTGTTTTCTAAAAAATTCCCGCAAAATGCCCTAGTTATTTCTATGTCTTTGGAAAGCATGTCCATAGTTGAAATCGCCGAAGTTATATCGAGAACTGTGGGAGCGACCAAACAATACGTATATGAGAGTAAGAAAAAACTAGCTCCATTTATTGAGCACTGTCTAGATAATTAGAGAGGATTGCTATATGCCAGTAAACAGTCAAGATCCTCACGAAAATATATTTTCAGCTGAACAAGAGAAAATCATTAAGCGCTCAGTGCATAGCTTTGAAAAAACGCTGGGCATCACGAAAGAGACGCCAGATTATCTTAAGCGATCTTTTGAAGGTAAGCTCGCCCTACTAGGCCACACTAAAAAGCCGTTCGCTGTCAGCTGGAAAGGATTTACTGCATCATTGCTGTCAGCTTTTTCTGTTGGTCTTTTGCTTAGCCGACTCCTTATGGTCCCTGCAACAGTCGCAACGCGAAGCGTTGGTGAGGACAGTCAAGCTGTTCAAGTATCGTCGGCGCAGGAGTATGTTTCGTTTCAGGTTTCTAACCCTCGAGAGTTGGCTTTTAATATCATTGCGATAGCTCTCGATGCAGAGTTGGACGTTGAGGTAGCATATGCTGGAGATAAATATGGCCTGTACATCAAGCCGTTTAAGCCGAATGTAAAAAAACAAGATAAACTTAGATCTTTGCTTGGTATCAGTGCAGACTCCTCTGGCTCAGTCAATGTGATTATCGGATCAAGTAAACAATAGACGTATAGGACTACTCACGTTCCCTCAAAAGGCCCCTTCTCGGGCCTTTGTCAATTTCTGGGCCCCAGTATCAATTTTTTTTGATCGGGGCCCTGACTTTTGCAATTTCGTCTCGTCTTGTGACCAAGAGCAAAGAAATTAGCCATATACAAAAGTGGCCCTCTTCGCTCCTTCTCGTTAACCAGGAGGATTTATGAAAACCAAGCATGCTGAAGTCAGGGCGCAACAACGAGGCATTAATGATGGGGTAGAGCACTTGCTGCAAGTCTATGGAGAAGTACGTCCAGCGACGCACGGGTGTGTAGTGAGATTTTTTAGTAAGAAATCTATAAAAGAAATGGAAGCTGACTTTGGTCATGTCTTCATTGCAAAGAATCATGAGAACTTAAGAAGCTATCTGATCGAGTCGCGTGCAGATCGTGCAATCGTGACGGTGGGAAAGTTATACCAAAATCAGCGTCTGACTAAATCCAAAGTTAATCGTCTTTATCACTAACGAGTGGCAATGGAGATCAGACAGATGAACGGACCCAATCAGGTGCGATACATATATTACATTCTAAGGGAATCGGTAGGCGAAAAATACAGTGATTCACAGTTGATTGAGTATGCAAGTACGTTGCATGACTTATTCAACAACGAACCTGAAGAAGGCTACGAATTCAGGGCATCTCACTATGAACATAATACGCAAGATGTATACAGCTTGATGAGTTCCTTTGGTGAAGAGATGATGCATGAGGAGCGAGAACTGTTGAATTTAGTCTATGAATCAGATGACTTCATAACGAATAAGCCGTGGAGCAGATATTTTGGAGGAAATTATGAGTGCTAATAGATACGGCGTGACCTTAGCATTAAAAGAACATTTAGCAGCCGGAAATCCAATTACAAGGCTTGAAGCAATTATCTATTTTGGTGTTCCTTCATTGACCTCAAATATTTCAAAAATGCGTCAAGAAGGTTGGATGGTTAAGTCCAGAAAGGTGAGTTACGTAAGGGTTCTTCTCAGGATTAATAAGGTTGCCGTTGTAAAGCCACCGATTAATTTACCTATTAATGAAATTGAAATGACAGAGTACTGGTTAGAGAAATGAAGAGGTTTTTTGATAAAAAACAGCGCTCTATCTTGGCCTGGGTGTCCGGGGGGCGATGTCAGATCTGCAGAGAAAAGCTCGTGCGCAATTTTCATGCGGATCATGTTCAGGCATTCGTTAATGGCGGGAAGACTGTGACTAATAACGGTCAAGCCCTATGCCAGAGTTGTAACTTAAACAAAGGTGCAAAGTGAATATCAAATTAAGGCCATGGCAGATAGAAGCTCATCAAAAAGCGATGGACTGGTTAGTTCATATGAAAAAGGACCGGCATTTTTTGATTAATGCGGCTCCGGGTGCTGGAAAAACGCTAGCGGCATGTGCTATCGCAAAAACATTGCTAGATAGCGAAGAAATTACTCGAGTAATCGTTATTGCACCACGGACGCAAGTGGTAACTCAGTGGGCCGATGACTTTACTCGTGTAACTGGACTGCATATGGGTAAGGTCACTGCGAAAGATGGAGAGTTAGGTGCCTTAGATATGGACATCTGCGCGACGTGGTCTGCCATACAAGGCTTATGGCCCGAACTGCAAGCCGTATGCAAGTCTTCAAATGTATTGGTAATTTGCGACGAACATCATCATGCCGCTGTTGAGGCTGCCTGGGGTGAGAGTGCTGGCGGTGCCTTTGAGACTGCAAAGTATGTACTAGTCTTAACTGGAACGCCTATTCGTTCGGATGGTGCTGAGTCCGTTTGGTTAGCCTATGACGATAGTGGTGCGATATCTCACCCTGAAGATGGCACGTATACATTAACTTACGGTGACGCCGTTGAGCTTGGATACTGCCGGCCAATTACGTTTCACAAGCATCAAGGCAAGTTTACTGTTGACCTCGGCGGCGAAGAAGTAAAGGTTTCTGGTGATACAGAGTCTTCATTACCTAAAAATCTTGCCCGAATTCCTGGATTGCAGACTGCACTTGATTTTTATAAGCTTGCCAAGACTCCGCAGTATGTTACTGGAACCGAAAAACCGTTGATGACTGGCTATCAGGCATCGATGATTGAGTCGGGCATTGAAAAGTTAGATCAGTTGCGTCTTACTATGCCTGAGGCTGGTGGATTGGTAATAGCTCCAAATATTGAAGTGGCGGAGTTTATGGCTTCCTTATTGGAGAATTTGGATGGCGAGAGGCCATTAATTGTCCATAGTCAGTTGGCTAACCCAGAAGACAAAATTAAACAATTTCGTAATACAACGCGTAGATGGTTGGTTTCTGTTGCTATGGTATCCGAGGGTGTTGATATTCGACGTCTTAGGGTCTTAATTTATTTGCCCAATGCATTAACTGAGCTTGCCTTCAGGCAGGCCATGGGGCGAGTCGTTAGAACCGATTCATACGATGACTGCTCTCGTGCTTACGTGGTGATGCCGGCCTTCAAGACTTTTGAGAAGTACGCTAAACGTGTAGAGGCGGAAATGTCACCGGCACACAGAGTAGATCCTGGCCCTCCAAAAAAGAAGATTTGTCCTAACTGTGGTGAAACACACCCGCTGTCTACAACCGAATGTGAGTGTGGGTACGAATTTCCAGTTGAGGCAAAAATAAAGCAAATTAAAAAATGTGTGTCTTGCGGGGCACTCAACTTACGGCATGCCGAGACTTGTCACGCCTGTGGCAAAAGCTTTTCAACCGAATTTACTTTAACACTTGAAGAAGCCTTGCGAGTCGGTGCGATTGTCAGAGGCATGGAGCTTGATGAGTGTGAAGTTCAGGGATCAGAAGAAATGGCTCCTGAATTGAAAAGACTTATTCTTAAAAGTGGTGATCAACACTTAATACGTTTTTTAAAAACAGTTCCAGAGGAAAGTTATTCGAGGCTGGGTCGAATGCTAGATGAGGTACGTTTCGGGAAGTTATAGGTCAACTTCATTCAGTTTTAAGGCAGCACATAAAGGTAATGAGCGTGATGACTCAGAAAGATCCACTGAAAAAACAGCTTATACAGATTTTGAAAGCTCTTGGCCCAGACGCTGTGAATAAAGAAACAGCGTTGTTGGATAAACCAGTTGATAGCATGCCGCTAGATCAGAAGGTCAAACCCGATTGGAGCATAGTCCACGCTCTACTTAACGATCCTTTTTTTGAAAATTTATATGCCCGACTAGTTTTGCCTAAAATATCGTCCAAAAGATATTCACTAGTTTTAGCCGTGCTTTCTTATCCAAAGATAGCGAGTCAAGGTATCACGCAAGAAGAATTGGATAAGGCGCATCGGGTTGCAAAATTTATCCAAGGAAACGTGCGTTCAGGTGAAATAACCTACACCAACGCGAAAGTTCCAACTGCATGGCCGATTAGTGGCAATCCTGGGACAAAGAGGTGATCGGCTACTTACACACAGTGCGTTGGTCGTAAATGCAGATTGTCTGCTATTCAATCTCGATGCGTTTCCGATTCTCCCGACTCCACCGATAAGCCCTAGTTATATGCTTAGTCGCCTCTTGAGACAGGAACTTAGGGCTGGGCATGATATTGACTCGCCCAAGATCTAGCCGGTCTGCATCCCAGCAGGTTTGAATCGTCGCCTGATCGTGCACTTTGCCACCGCTATGGTGCTCAATCGCTTCGCATAATGCATCGATACGCGATGGGGTGAGTTCGAAGTAAGTGGTATTGAGCGAGCGGGCGTATTCTGCACCGCGTTTGCCATGGAAGTGATCACCTCCGTCGCTATGGCGTTGGCTGTCATGCAAAAAGGCAAAGAGCTCCACCACGAGTAAGTCCGCGCCGCGCTCAGTACCAATGGTCATGCAGTGACGCAGGACACGGGCCCAGTGGTTTGCGCCGTGTATGCCATGCCAGCTAATCTTGAACTGCTCCCGAATAGCAGAGATCATGCCTTGCTTGTCATAGACCTCGCCGTGCACAGACTCGTTGGTGTCGATGGCAAGGCTTGTGGCGATGTTTGCGCTAATCAATACGATTCCTCCCAATTACCAACGGCTGCCATTTCAATCTTATCTTTCGGGCAAATCGGCGGCCCGTAATGGATAAAGGCTTTAAGCATAGGCACTGTAAAGCCGCATTCACTGCATTTTGCCCGCGGGCGAGGGCGTCTGTCGACTACTTTTGCTGGCACGCTGAGTTTGGCGTGGGGGTAGGGGCCAAGGGTTAGGGCCATGTCTTGTAGCTTGACTTTGAGTTCTGGCCCAGCCCCGGCACTACGCATCGGGCCTTTTAAGCCAAGTTTAAGCGCCATCTTTTTAAACACTGGACCGTGTTTATTCTCACAGTCGTCTACGGCGTGTATCAGCTCATGCATCAGGGTGTCGAGTACCTGCACGCTATCGCTTAAGGCGGGTGAGATAAAGATCTGATTGACCTTGTCGGTAGAGGCCTTGGTGCTCCAGCACTGGCCGATGTGGCCGCGCTTCACGTCCGTACTGGCAAAGCCACAGGAAACGTGGCACTTGGGCACGGCATAGCCTTTCTCTTTAAAGAGCGGCGTAAGTGACAGGATGGCTTGTTGTAGCCACTGCTCACGCGTGGGGTGTTTGGGTTTGGACATGGTGGGGGCTGACGAAGGAGTAGACCGAGGGTTGGTACTGTTTCTTCGTTCAGCATACGGAGGCCAGTGCCTCAGGAGGTGAGCCTGTCGTATGGTCCGCAAATAGATCAGCGCTCAAGACCTAAATTTGGATGTAGTGCAGCTTTCATGGCCAGCAGCTGCTAAAGTCCGATCTGAATCGCCACCAAATTACTAGGCACTTGCTAGGCTCTGGTTGAACTTCTTTTACACCTAAATTTAACAAGCGCTAGGACGAGAGTTCATTCATATGCACGACATTCACATGGCCGATGTAACCGAAGAATTCGCTCGGTGTTGGAACGCTGCTGGGCTACACATACAGAAAATGGCACAGGGGCCTTTACAAAGTTGGTTGCGATCGCACCTGAATCCACCTTTTCTCGAGCACCTATCCTTCAGGCTCGGTAATCAGTTGTTCTACCTGCAGCTCGAGGATGTTAACGGGCGCCTGCAGACCCCAGGCAACCCCGAGGGACTGCTCGCCATCGCGGACGGCTGTGCCGGACACGCCTGTGTTATGCCCATGAGTAAGGTTGGCGCTGAATGGAAACCTACAGAGCCTGGTTGGGGCTTGTTGGACGCTCGCACGCGCAAACCGGTCAACCCGGCGGGTCTTATTTCGGATGTGAAAATCGTGATGACAGAATGGGAGCTTCAAGACATGGCGGTACAAGTAGTTCGTGATCAATTGGTCAAAGAAGGGCGAAAGTTGATGTCATGGAATGGCGACCCGCGAGTCAACCCTTCAATATGGTTTGTTGGTGATGCAGGACCACAGTGGGTGGTGGTACGTGCGGCGCGATATCCCAAGGCAGAGGCCTCTCCGCCAGTTAATTACGCCGAGATAAAAGCGCATTTCAAGAAACTTGGGAACTCTGGATATTTCGCGTCTGTGGCAATGGCGTCTGTGGATGATCCGTTTGATCCTCAAGCTGTTACTAACGGGAACTGTATGCCCCTCTATCGCGGACACGGGATGCACGTTAGGTACGAGGGACTACAAGACGTATAAGTAGTGGTTTCAGTGCCGGACGCACGTTCTGGTCTTTAGAGGCGAAATGTATGCCCGCCACGGATACCTCTGTGCCTAGTGGGACGATCTACCCGATACCGTGTTAATTTTTGTTCAAACGATCACAAAATACGGGAGACCTCATGAAAGGCGTTGTTGTGTGTCCGCAGCCGCGTGCTGCCGAGGTGGGGGCAGAGATTCTAGAGAAGGGCGGTAACGCCTTTGATGCGGCCTTGGCGACTGCGTTCTCGCAGATGGTCAATGATCCGTTTATGTGCGGTTTGGGTGGCATGGGGACCTTGCATTACTTCCATGCTGCGACTGGCACAAGTGGGATGATCGACTTCTATAACCGCGCGGGCTCCAAAGTGCGTCCCGATATGTGGGAGAAAGACTGCAAAGGTCGCACCCCGATTTCTGGTTATAGCTTGTTCGATGATTTCCGCAGCGAGATCGGCTACACCGCCGTCATGACGCCTGGCACACCAGCGGGCCTCGGTCTTTTTCATGCAAAGCTTGGCTCCATGCCGTGGGCCGATCTGATCGCACCGGCGATTGCGCAAGCCAATGAAGGCATCTTGGTTACACCAAACCTGGCGAGTGTCTGGAGTGGTTACGCACAGCCCGGTATTCCGGATGGCCTTACACGTATTCGTAAGACGGCTGAATGTGCGCGTGTGTATCTGCACCCTGAGGGGCGTTTGTTCAAGGTCGGCGATGTGATGCGCTTGCCAGACTATGCACGTACCTTAGAGCGTCTGGCTAAAGGCGGTTGGAGGGAGTTTCATCAAGGTGCGCTCGGCGATGAAATCGCCCGCGACCTACAAGCCAATGGCGCCTTCGTAACTCGCGAGGACCTAGCGGACTATCAACCGGAGGAAAGCGCACCCTTGGTCGGCTCTTATCGCGGTTACGAGGTCCGTTCTAATCCGCCACCAGGCAGTGGCGCAACTTTGATTGAAATGCTGCAGATTCTGGAGCACTTTGATCTGAGTGCGCTCGACCATGGCTCGGCAAGGCACATCGATTTAGTTGCCCGTGCGATGGGCGCTGCCCACGTGGATCGCAATGCCTATCTTGGTGACCCACGTTTTGCTGATGTGCCTACCGACATGTTGATTTCAAAGAAACGTGCAGCCTATTGGGCTGACCGCATCAAGTCTGGGCAGTATGCTGGGGGCCAGGAAGAGGCGCCACCAGGATGCACCACGCATGTGTGTGTCATGGATGCCGAGGGTAATGCGGTGTCAATGACCCATACGCTGGGCACAGCCGCCGGTGTCGTCACCCCAGGTTTGGGTTTTAACTACAACAACTCGATGAAGCTGTTTGATCCAGTGCCGAATAAAAAGAATTCCATGGCTCCGGGTAAAGCACGTACCACGGGGATGGTGCCGACCATGTTGCTTAAGGACGGTAAGCCTGTGTTGTTAGCCGGAGCCCCGGGTGGGAGCGTGATCATTAGCGCGACCTTACAGTCTATTTTGAACGTCGTGGATTTTGGGATGTCGCCGGTCGAAGCGGTCACGGTGCCACGCATACATTGCGAGGGACTGGGGATACACACCGAAGCCACCGTACCACGCTCAGTGATTAAAGAGTTACGGGCGCTGGGGCATACCGTGCATCAGAGTGCGCATAGTTTTGAACCTAGTATGTCGAGGGCGCACGTGATCTCAACGATCGGTGGGCGCATGCGGGGTGGGGCGGATCCTAGGGGTGGAGCGGGGGTTGTTTATGCGAGGTAGTGATGTAAAAGTTTGTAAATCCTCTTGATCCTAATATGCTGATGCGTTTATATAGAAAACCTCTTGGTAAACCTGTAAAAATTAGGGAAGGGCATGTACTACTACACGGATGGGGACCTGAGTAATTTCTGGTTGGCAAACGGCTATGAACGCTCGGAAACTCCGTATGGAATGGCTATCGCCATCCGTGATTTGCCAGGACTCTCAAGAGCTATCTGCGATGTCTTAACTCGTAAGAACAGCAATTTAACGGATGCAGAGTCCCGCTACTTACGTCAAGCGATGCTCCTGTTGCAACCGACACTTGAGGCAATTGCGGCATACTCAGACGGCAATGAGCAAGTCACAAATAGTATTGACGCAATGAGCGGTGTTGAGAGGATGGCTCACTTCGTTATGACAGAAACGAAACACGGCTGGGAAGCTAAAGTCTCTGAAGTTGATCTTTCGGAGCATGAAGACTGCGAAGAGGTTACGTAGTCCGCACTAGACCAGAGCTTGCGGGTAGAGTCAAAGTGTGATGGTTTAAAGATAAAAAATTAAATGGTACTTACAAAGAACTTCAAGGAAACAGTGATAGCACGCGTTGAGAGCGATTCCGCATTCGCTCGCGCTATGTTTGACGAAGCTATTTCGTTGTATCTGAATGGCGAGCCTGAAACTGCAAAGCGCATCTTGAGTGATCTTCTTTATGCAAGATAGTGCCTTGTATTACCTACCCGGTCGCGGCGGGCGACTAGGGTCGGGACTTGGTACCGCTTTAATTGAGCGCAAGCTCTCTGTGGTAGGTCGTGAGACCGTTGGTGCGTTTGCTGCGCTCAGTTTTCAGGAGCAGGTGGAACACGTCGCGCGAGACATACAAACGCACTTTTGGCACGAACACGCAAGGATTCTGGCGAATTCCTTCGGTGCCTATTTGTTTTTACACGCTCAGACCCTGATGCCAGCGTATACCGGCAAGGTCTTGCTGCTATCCCCGATTGTTGGTGAATTTTCAAATAACGAGACCGGAACACATTTTGTGCCACCCCGCGCACGCAAGCTAAAAGAGTTAGCCCTTGCCAAGAAGTACCCCACGTCCATGCGCTGCGAGATACATGTCGGTGAGCAAGACTGGCAAAGTAATCCAGAAAACGTGAGTGAATTCGGTCAGTTATTGGGTGTGCCTGTTACGGTCGTACCGCAGGCAGGGCATATGCTGCCTAAAGACTATGTGACCACGGTGTTGGATCGGTGGTTAAAGGCGTAGGGACGTTGGCATTAGTTCACAGTGATGCCTGACTGCTGAACCAGTTCCACCCAACGCTGGAAATCCGTCCGGACAAAATCACCGAATTCGGCGGATGATTTGGGCGGTGCTGGATCAACAACGAGCGACTCTAGTCCCTTTCGGACCGAATCATTCTTGAGAGCACTTAAAAGTGACTCATGGAGTTTTTCAACAATATTTTTAGGTGTACCAAGGGGTGCAAACAAACCCCACCAAGTTTTATTAACTAACTCACCGTAACCGAGTTCTTTAAAGGTCGGTACGTTGCTAAAGGCCATCTGGCGGGTTTCAGAAGTTTGCGCTAACGCGACCAGTTTTCCGCTATTCACCATAGGCATCACAGCCGGGGGGGTCACAAACATCATGTCGATTCGGCCACCAAGCAAATCATTCACCGCGGGTCCGGTTCCTTTGTAAGGAACATGCAGCACCTCTACATTAAATTGTTTGCCGAAAGAGTAACCATCAAAGTGTTGAGACAAGCCTATCCCGGGCGAACCATACGAAACAGTGCTCTTTGTTTTAGACGCGGCAACCCATTCATTTAATGTCTTAATGTTTTTCTCAGCTGTAATGACGAGAATATTGGACGAGGAGCCAATCTCGCCGATCGGTGCAAAGTCCGTAAATGGATCGTAGGGTTTAGGTTTGCGAAGCGCTGGCACGATACCGTGCGTGGATACATGGCCAATCATAATGGTGTATCCGTCAGGTTTGGCGCGCATCAACATTTGCACCCCGAGCGAACCCGAAGCACCCGCACGGTTTTCCACGACGACAGATTGGTTCCACTGTTTCGTGAACTGCTCAGCCAAAAGTCTTGCAATCTGATCAGTCCCACTCCCTGCTGGCCCAGGGACAACAAAAGTGACAGGCGCATTAGGAAAAGACTGAGCCTGAACCGTCATGCCCAACATAGTCATGACACACGTTGCTATGACAGTAAGTCCGCGCAATATCAGAAATTTATTGAAACGGTGTGTCATTTAGTTTGTCCGCGATATGTAGGTTAAAAGAATCAAGCTGCCAACACTGGTTCGCCCGAAATTTGAGTGCGAAGCATCAACCTGCGGCTCGATGTGTCAAATGCTTCTCTGCGGTGCATCGTACATCTGTTGTCCCACATGATCATGTCGCCGAGTTTCCACTGCTGGCCCCAAGCGAATTTCGGTTGCGTGACGTGTTCCCATAATTGGTTTAGCAGGTCCTCGCTTTCAGACAAAGACAAGCCTGAAATATAGGCACTCCTGCGACGACCTAAAAATAAAGCTTTACGTTGACTCAAAGGATGAAGGCGGACCAAGGGATGTCGTGCACCAATCGTTTGCGTTGGGTCATCAATATCTTTGAATCCCTTTCTTAATTCCCCGGCGCTATTACGACTGGCATCGTGAATGCAAAAAAGGTTCTGGATCTTTTCCTTTATCGCAGGGCTGAGTGTTTCGTAAGCCTCGTACATGTTTGTGAAGTACGTATCTCCGCCACTAGGCGGAATTTCAACTGCGTAGAGACAGCTTCCTTTTGGGGGCAGATCGACATAGGTCATATCTGAATGCCATACCGCCTCATAGGAGCCTAGCCCACCGATTGGTTTCCCATCCATCACCACATTAGAAATAATCGTGATCTCTGGTTTATCAACATCAAAATACGGATTCCTGTCAGAGGTACCAATGGGGCGAGAATCCAACTTACCAAAGTTTTTGGAGAACAGAATCAAATCATCTGCCGAAAGCTTGCCAATCCCCCTAAAGCGCAGTATCAGGTGCTTGGTCCACGCTTGCTCTATTGTTTGGCGATCGGTCTCGCTTAAAGGCGTTGAAAAATCAACACCCTCGACATCCGCTCCAAGTGGTCCATTCAGCGGTGTAATTTTTATACTTTTAGGCGAGGCAACGGCTTGATTCATTTCCAGTCTCCTTAGGTGTCATGACGACTTCTTGCCTGATCTGCTTTTTTGAGTAAGCATAGTGCTATGTTTGTTCGATTTTATAGTTATTTTCTATCTATATATAAATGAAGCAAATAAATATATCGCGTCGTCATTTGACCGTCCGTCCGCTTGAGGTCTTTATCTCAGTGGCCAACTCGTTAAGCTTTAATCTGTTACGTAACATCTAATAGACATATGCAAGCAGGAGGAGGTGAATCCTTCCAACGGCAGTTCGGTAAGTCACTAGACGCATCAACAATGGTCGTTTCGCAGGTAGAGCAAAGCTGTCAGAGTACAAAGTCTGGGGGTACGGTTAAAACCCAAATGCCTTAACTGCTGGAAACAGATCCGCATGGTCATGCGGATTTATGATTTAAACAAGTGTTTTTTTCATAAAATCCTCATGATCGTACTGT
Organism: Zwartia hollandica; assembly: GCF_019923725.1. Classification (GTDB taxonomy): domain Bacteria; phylum Pseudomonadota; class Gammaproteobacteria; order Burkholderiales; family Burkholderiaceae_B; genus Zwartia; species Zwartia hollandica. Next base: position 84,493 of record NZ_JAHXRI010000010.1, on the reverse strand, counting down.
TTTTTTACAACTTAACAGGCTCCTATGAAACGTGCACTGATAAACCGCAATCTGATTGTCTTACTACCTAAGCAGCCCGCACTCGACTGGATCTTGCGTGTAGACCCAGAGCCTATGACTTACCTCACGCTTGACGCTTTTCGGCAAGAGCAAGACGCTTTTCTTATTCCGGAGGGTAAGGTCGAAACGCCAGAGGCAGCACAGCGCTGGGCTGAACGACGTTGGGATGCAATATTCACACAATTTCTATTCTCTTGGTTTATGGATGAAAGCATGTGGCCAGAGCGTCGTACTCTAGGGATGTTTCGGCAGTGGTTTGAGGTGCAATACCATTCGATGGTGTGGGATGTGTCGGGTGACCCCATAGTGCACGACGACTGGGAAGAAGTGTAATGGGTGTTACCGTATGCGAGGGGCGCCCTCGTGGTGGCGTTGGATGATAATAATGATCAAGCTTTTCACACAAACGTTTTGTGCCTTGGGCTTAGCAATCGTGCTGTTTGCACCTGCGACCTTGGTTTGGGCTCAGCAAATAAGCCTGCCGTCGGAAGTCATCTTTATCCCTAAAAAGATATTGCTTGGCACACTTAAGCTAGAAACAACCGTTTACAAGCCCAAGGGAAATGGACCGTTTCCTTTGATTGTCATTAACCATGGAAAACAAGCTGGGCCGCCCGGGTTGCAGGCTCGCTATACGCCTGGGTGGGCGGCGAGATTTTTTCTTGAGCGCGGCTATGTTGTCTTTGTACCAATGCGCTCGGGATTTTCAAAATCAACCGGCAGTTATGTCGGCGGTGAATGCAATGTCGAGTCCAATGGTCTCGAGCAAGCGGAGGATGTCGCAGCCACAGTCGCTTATGCGCACACTCTTGACTATGTTGATCGTACACAAACCTTGGTACTAGGGCAGTCTCATGGTGGCTGGACCACGCTTGCCTATGGTGCCTCTAAGCCCGATCCCTCCGTTAAAGGTTTAGTGAATTTCGCGGGTGGGCTGCGTCAAACAAATTGCCTTGGGTGGGCGCCTAATCTGGCGAAAGGTGCTGCAAGCTATGGGGCTGCAACAACCATCCCATCGCTCTGGCTGTATGGAGATAACGATAGTTATTTCTCTAAAGAGATTTATTCAGACATGTTTGAGCGCTACAGCAAAGCAAACCCCAAGGCGCAGCTTGTGGCCTTCGGTGTGTTTGGTGAAGACGCGCACAGTTTGTTTGGCCACAGAGATGGTCGCGCAATATGGGAGCCTTACCTAGAAAAATTCATGACGCAGCTTGGCTTGCCGATCGCGGTCATCTATCCGCAATACAAACCAGGTGGGCCGGGTCCGAAATAATTGGCGTTTTTCAGGAAGACGCCTCGAACCAAGCCATGCCGAATGGCGTGGGTGGGTAAAACCTTCACGTTTTTGCAACTAGCCGCAATACTGGATGGCTATTCGTGGCTTGAGCATACCTAGAAAATGTCCGCATTGAGGGCAACATACGACCGCTTTCTAGTCTGGCAATCGTTGATTGAGTCGTGCTCATGCGCTGGGCCAATTCGGCTTGTGTCATGCCTGCTCGAACACGTGCAGCGATAAGCTCGCGTGCGATCGCGAACTCAGGTGCTTGCTTTGCGTACTCGGCACTCGCCTCGGGATCCTTCAAGAGGCGGGCTTTGACACCTTTTAAGTCATTTAACATTGATTCTCCGTAATCTGTCTTTTGCCGTTTCAATGGCTCGACTCGGTGTTTTTTCAGTCTTTTTGGTGAAGATATGCAGCACCACTAACTGCTTACCGGTCGCATAGGTAATTTATCTCTTTTTTGCTATAACTGCAATGCTTCAATGACTAAGAAAGTCTCAACGGATCAATGCTAAGAGTTAATTGCCAGGCTGAGGGAGGGGGTACGTGATTGCCTGTGATTTCAACGCTTTTTAAGTGTGTCATCCAGTGAGGCACTCAATGGCGCATCATCTCCTAAACAGGAGATCGACTATGAAAAAGCTTGCTGTCGTTGTGTTGGCTGTATGGAGCCTTGCCCTCTGTGATCGGCTCGTGTTGGCTCAGACCCAAGTGATACCCAACGGGGTAGGTGGCTACAACGTGTATGGCCCGCAGGGCATAACGCAAGTGATCCCTAATGGCGTAGGGGGCTATAACACCTACGGTCCCAATGGCACGACCCAGATCCAGTCAAACGGTGTCGGTGGTTATAACGTCTATGGCCCACAAGGCTCAACGCAGGTCATACCCAACGGTGTGGGCGGCTACAACAGCTATGGTCCTAATGGCACGACGCAGATTCAATCAAACGGCGTCGGCGGCTATAACGTGTACGGTCCAAATGGTTCGACTCAAGTCATACCGAATGGCGTGGGTGGGTATAACGTTTATGGGCGGTAGAGTGAAGTAGGACGGGGGATTTATATCCAACTTGCCAACCCGGGCGTATTGCCAAACTGGCTAAACAGGAGATTGCAATGACTGTGCAAGTGAAGTTTTTGTCGGCTTTTTTTCGTAAAACCGATATCGCAGCCCACTATCCGGGTGACTGTCGTGCCTTCGAAAGTGAGCAGTTCTTGGGCGTTGGCGATGCCGACCTCTATTGCCTTGTGGCAATGAGTGGCGGCGATCTTGAAAGCGCGCTTGACGCGTTGCGCACCGAGTCTTTTGAGCCCGATGACTGGGTGGCCTTAGCCGATATGTGGCTAGGTCCTCTCAAACACAATCCGCATATTGTCTTCACCGTGAAGGGGGATTCAATGCCACCGTCCTGGGTTGCCGAGTTGCGCGAGGAGAGCCGTCATGTCTAAGGCGCAAACACCCAAGGCGTTACCGGTCAGCTCGTTGCAGTATCGTCCGCGCGATTACTTCGCACGGTATGACTTACAGGCTGAGCTCTTAACGCACGTCAAAGGCCGAGCCCGGCGCGAGATGATTAAAGGCGCGCTCGAGAACGGCGCCATCGACGAGCTGCCGGACTTCCTTAAAGAGCCCGAACTCGAATCGTTTGATCGGACGATGCTCGGTCGTATGCATCCCATGTTTTTAGGCGGTGAGTTCTTGGCGCGCTTAAAGCCTAAGGAGGTAGAAATCGCGCGCATTAGTATCCGCTCGACAACGTTTGATGTGACCGTGGTCTACGCGCGCCTAGTTGGCAAACGCATTCACTACCGTGTCGTGGATGAGTACGAGGGCGAGACCTTAGAAGAACCCACCACGCGCACCTCTGCCAGGCCGCTCACAATGGGGCAGTTGATTGACTTCTTCTTGCACGCCTGGGATCTGATGGGGTGTCTGAAGATGAACTACCCCGACGACGTAGAAGAAATGCAGTGTTTCTTTGAGGCGGAGTCTGAGTTCTATCCGTGCTTAGACGAGACCTTGCGCGACATGGTGCAGGAGAGGTTTGCAGCAGAAACTGACGGGGAGTAAGTAAAAATTTACAATTTGCTCAATATATTGAGTAAAATTACTCACCATGTTGAGCAAATTGTAATATTAAAGACTAAGCTATGTTTAATCGTCTTCAGTACGCCACCTTGTGTCAGCGCCTAGTTGAGCCCCGACGCTTCATACAGATTTTGTCCGGGCCGCGTCAGGTCGGCAAGACAACCCTTGCGCGCCAAGCGATGGCGAGCTTTCAGGGGGTGAGTCATTACGCGTCTGCTGATCTGCCGAGTAAGCCTGACGCAGCGTGGCTTCAACAGCAGTGGGCTGTCGCTCGCCGGTCTGCCCAAGGCCAACCATGTGTGCTGGTATTGGATGAAGTGCACAAAGTAGAGCGTTGGTCTGAAGTCATCAAAATGTTGTGGGACGAGGACAGCTTTAATTCTGAAGCGGCTAATCCTTTGCGTGTCGTGCTGCTGGGTTCGTCTCAGTTTTTGATGCAACAAGGCGTGAGCGAAAGTCTCGCAGGGCGCTTTGAGTTAATCCGCGTGCCGCACTGGTCTTTCGCGGAAATGCGCGAAGCGTTTGACTGGAACCTCGAGCAGTACATTTATTTCGGTGGCTATCCCGGCGCGGCCTCCCTGATTTCTGACGAGAACCGGTGGCGCGATTATGTGCTCGACTCGATTATTGAACCAACACTCGCAAAAGACGTATTGCAACTCACGCGCATCGACAAGCCTGCGTTGTTAAGAAGCTTGTTTGTATTGGGGTGCCATTACTCGGGTCAGATTTTGTCATATCAAAAAATGATCGGGCAATTGCAAGATGCTGGCAATACGACAACGCTTTCGAGTTACCTCACACTGCTTAGCGGCGCATGGCTGCTGACAGGCCTTGAGAAGTTCGCAGGTGATCAGGCTCGCAGTCGTGCGTCGAGCCCAAAACTGCAGGCGTTGAATTTAGCGCTGGTGAGTGCGCAGCTCGGGACAAACTTTGAGGCCGCGCTTAAAGATCGCGAGTTGTGGGGGCGCTTAGTTGAGTCCGCTGTCGGCGCCCACCTCCATAACTACAAGCCTTCGGGTGTGGCCCTGCAGTATTGGCGTGAGCGTGCCGACGAAGTTGATTTTGTGCTCAGCCAAGGCGAGAGACTGACCGCGATCGAGGTAAAGAGCGGTCGCGATAAAGGTCAGTATCCAGGGCTGAAGCACTTCACGAACAACTACAAGCAAAGCAAGCCCTTGGTCGTGGGCACAGGCGGCATACCCTTGACCGAGTTCCTGCTCTCAAAGCCGGAACAATGGCTTTAGCGCTTATACCTTCTCGTGTGATCCTCGCATTTCCAGATGTAACGAGTCCGGAAGCGGCTTAGGAGCGAGACGCGTTTTTTTACTTGATCTTCAAAGCCGTGCACGCGAAGGGTGGTGAGTGCTTCTTCGAGGGTGTCGAAATCGAGATAATCAAACACTTCGTGCTGCGCGTTGGTGAACCAAACCCGGATGCCAGGATCGCTGGGGTGGTCGGTGATCAAGGCGAGGATTTTTTCTTGATTCTCATTGATGACGAACCAAATAGAATCTGCTTTGATCTTTAAGACATCACCAAGGTTGTACCCAGATTTTTGGTCATAGCCCTCTCTGCGCAAAAACGCAGGGACTTCGTAATGCGTAGTGTCACGCACGATCTTTTTGTCTGAAGCGGGTGGGTTATTTCTTGGGTTGCGCAGCAGGCTTGGCATTGAGAAGTCGCCTACCGAGGCGCGAAGTTCTTGGATACTCGTCTGTGGCAGATTTCGTGCGGCAGAGGCAGATGAGTGTGCAAAGCTGATGGAGTCACACATCAAACTGACTTCATGACTCGTCCCGCCCCAGCCCGCCGGCAACATCTGCGGCACTTTGTGCAACACCGGCATTTGCGTGGCTTTGTCAGCGGCGCTTCGCTCGTGCACCATCAAGAAGTTGGTGTGCTCGGTGACGAGTTGATAGGCCACAGCGATCTGTGTTGCGAGCGCTTCGTTTTCAAGCGTTTCGTTGTCGAGTGTTTTAAGGCTCTGTGCGGCAGCGATGCGGGATAAGGCGCTCGCTATCGTGCCGGTGGCGTCTGCGTTGTCCTGTGTGGCAGGTTTAAATTCAACCACGCCGATTTCTTGTGCGATCTCTTGCCCAGCGACGTGGCCACTGAGCGTTACGCGACCAGTCGGGGCTTGATCGAACCAAGCCGAGACGTGCACGGTGTCGCCGTCAAACAGCGCTTGACCAAGCGGAATCTCTTTGGTGGGTACGCAGTCTTTGGGCCAATGAACTTGAATGTTCTGTAAGGAAGGGGAGCGTAAGCGATTAAACATGCGCACGATCGCAGGCTCGACCGCTTCGCCCGCGGCGATAAAGTCGCAAGTCGCGTCTGTTGCAGCAGCCAAGCGCTCCAACACACCTTGACTGGGACTCGCGCCGATACCCACGGTAAAGATCCGGTGCTTCGATTTATTTGCGCGCTCGATAATGCTGTTGACTTCATGTGTTTGACCATCGGTAATGAGCAGCACGTCGCAGTTACTGTTGCTTCCTAGAGCGAGGGTGCTTTCAAGTGCGTCGGGGATATCCGTGCCACCCATGTTGGCTTCTAGTTGCGTGATCCAGCTTTCTGCGCTGACACGTGACTGATCCGACACCGACCAAAGCGCGCGCGAGCCATGTTCAACACTCGTACCAAACTTAGAGAGCGAGAACTTATCGCCCGCTTTGAGTTGCTTAAGCACCGACATCAGCGCCCGGCGAGCGGCCGTGATGCTCCCGCCACCCATTGAGCCAGAACAGTCCACCAAAATCTTGACCGCCGTGGGTTGTGTGCCAGCTTGGGGGATGCTCGGACAAAAACTTGCCGTCGCAACAAACTTGCTTGGGTCCGCATAGTCTGCCCCGACGGTTAGCAGAGACGTCTCTGCCAACTGATCCAATACCAAAATAAAGTCGCGATCTAGATAGCTTTGTTTTGCGAGTGAGACGGTGAGCTGCTGGCCCGTTGCACCACGAGCCACGCTAATCGGATGGCTAGGCGAGGCAACGCGCGCGTTGGCGAGTGCGTCGTGCAAGGTCAGGGTTAGGCTAAAACCGTACTCGGCAAGCACATTCGTGTCGGGTACTTGATGGGGTGCTAAACCACCCCCACGCATTGGATCACCAAAGCGCGGCGCAATCACTGTGGGTATCGCCAAGCGCAAACCCCCTTGCTCAAAATCCAATAGCTGACCGTAGGTGAGGGTGATGATGCATTCTTCCTTCGGCAGAAGATTGCCTAGGTTCAAAACATAGGTGCCATCGCCCGCTTGCTCGAGCATGATGGCTGCGTCGCCTTGAGACAGCGCCTCCTCATAACGCTCTGTCGCTTCGGGCGTTGCGATGACAGAGCCGCTGAGCTTGGCCTGACCGAGTTGCGCCTCAACCCCCAGCAAGACTGCCCCAATCGGTAGGGGAAAGCTGTAGACCACTTCGGTCGGGATCTTTCTAGGGTTGTGAAACGACTGACGTACTTGGGCTTCAAACAAGGCGCCTTTTAGGTTGCCCGTAATCGCTACGTTTTTTAAAGGGATGGGGTCACCGAGGCTATTGCAGACGGTGGCGGTCATCAGATCTTCTATTGTGTCGATGCTCATTTTTCTGTCCTGTTAGTGTTGTCTGAGTCGAGCTGCGCGTAGGCCTGCATGACGGCGCGCACAAACTGACGCAGTTGTTCTGGGCTGAGCCCTGCACGTGTCGGTTCAATCACGAGTTCGACCCCGTTCGCCACGTGCAAATGGCTGCAGACTTCGATAGACCCGGGGGCGGGCCCGCGCTCAGGTACTGGCGCTGAGCCGCCTTGAAGCAGTTCACGAATACGGTCAAGCGACACCCCGGCAGCTGTCCATTTTTTGACGAGCAAGAGTTGTTCAAGATGCTGTGGCGAATACTTTGCTGCCCGTGTTTCACCTTCAGGCCGGTTCACAAGTCCGATTTGGACGTAATAGCGAACCGTGCGTTTGGTGAGGTCAGTGAGGGCACAGAGCTCGTCAAGCGAGAACGTTTGGGTGTGATTGGCAGTGTTCATGTGTTTATAATAACACTACTACTGTACAAATAAACTGTCTTAATTAAAATAAGATCATAAGTCGCTGAGTGGCTCATGCAGTGAGCCACCAAAAATTCAATACTGACTACACCACGTATTCAGGACAACAGAACAGGAGCCCCACCATGGCAGAAGCCCGCAGCGCTGAGAGCGCAACCATTGCTTTACCCGTCCCAAAAATTGACGTCGACGTCAGCCTTCAGCAAATCTATGAACACCTAGCGCAAGAAGGTTTTCGGCCAAAGATCGATGAAGACGGCTCGATTGGCTTTAAGTGCGAAGGGTGGAAGCTCTATCTAGACCCGTATCAAGCGGGCGGTGGCTTTCGCCTTTATTGCTGCGTATTCTGGGAACTGGACTCGGCCGAGCGCACCAAGTGCATCGACATTGCAAACGATCTCAACGCAGACCGACGCTGCGTAAAAGCCTTCGTCAACAGCAACAACACCGTCTGGGTCACCTACGAAACCCACTGCGCTGAGGCGGCGGAATACAGCAGAACCGTGGTGTCTGCAGCTGAATTCGTCATTAGCGCCAGCCGTGAGTATCGCGAGTTGTATCGACGCGAGTCACAGCCTGTGACGCTTAATTAAAGAGATCTGTATGTTGGTCGAACTTGCGGATCAGACTATTGCGACGCCAGACTGGCTGATGAAAGCCTCGCTCGAGGATGCATTGCCTTTAAGACACATCCTATGGCGTTCGTTTTTTTATCCAGCTTGCGGGTACGACGGAAGACCTGTGCAGTATTTTTCTGGAGCAGTGCATAGTTTTGTGTATGTTGATCAAAGTTGTCCTCGTAATTATGTAGAACAAGCGCTACATACCTTTAAGGGTTACAGACTTCTGTTTCAAAAAAATATCGAGCAAAACACTCTCGGCATCAAATCGTTCGAACCCCATCGGTATGTTGAAGAAGGTGACCGCCGAGATTTTAGGTTCCGCTCCCCCTATTTCAGTTACGCGTTGTGGGCTGTGTTTGAAAGACTTGATACTTATGGACCCGAACATGGTCCCGAGCGATTCAGTTTGCTTTATATCGGTGGTGAGGCTGTTTCTGCCTATTGGTCTTTGTATTGGCGTTTTAATGTTTCGCCGTATGCCATTGCACTCGTTCGCTGTGATGGCTTTACTGGCAACTGGACTGCATTTCGTGACGATAAAGCCGAGCTAGCTAGCCTAGTCATGATGGCTCATCCGCTTATGCCGCCTAAGTATTTAGTGAGCAGTTTGCAAGGGCAAGATGCATCGTCACCTTGGCGTTGGTACAGTCAAGTTGTCAAAAAAATTCCAACATCTCGACCCTATCAAGGCTTGACTGTTTGGAAGCTATTTATGCAACCGACGTCACCGCAAGTAGAAGAACGAGTGCGTATGGGGACGGCTCGAGCTATGGTTCAAATCGAAATGGCCGAGAAAGATAAATATAACGAGCGCTACTCTGAACTACGTGCAAGAGCTGCAAATAGGCGGCGACAAATAGAAAAGTTACTACATCTGAGAATCAACCCGCTCTTGGCTGCTTTTTTTCAAGCTAGTTTATCTGGGTGTGCCGATTTAAGTTGCGGTACTTGTGGTGGTAGGAACTTACGTAAGTATCTTGAAGCGTCAAGTACAGCGGAAATATTAAGCGACTTGGGAAGTCTTGGATACGACGAGGTAAAACGCTATGAGGTTGAGATTCGATCGGTGTTGATCTACCTTGAAGCAGGTTACTTAAGTGAGGCTGAAATAAACACTCTCGCGCGTAATGGTGTTCGAAATATTCTTGATCGAATGATTGAACATCATGCATTGCGTCTTGAACGTGCCAGATTAGCGGCTCGCAAGGAGCGAGAGCGGTTGATACGTGCTCGGCAGCGTCAAGCGGATTTAGCGACGGAGCGACTGCCTGGTGCCATTCGTCGGAGAGATCAATTGGCCGTAAGAGCTCTGCTCAGAAAAGGAGCGAATCCTGACTATGTTCAGTTTGATGGATCAACCGCCAGGTTAATGGCAAGGAATTGTGGGGTCGAAAGTTGGTTAAAACGTTCACAGCGCTCCTGAGTATCTGTGTGTTAGCGCTTAGTTCTCCACGATTGATGTACCTCACGCCATACTCACAGGGCTACGACTGTTGTGCGTCACTGCAATGGGTTGCGCCGAGTCTGGGAATGCTCGTCCTCGTCATTAAGCCTGAGGGGGCGCACGCCAAGCGATGGCGGCGGGACTTTGTCTTGGCGTTAGAGAAGCGACGGTCTAAACGCCGTGCGCGCTTGGCCGCTGCGGCGCCTCCTTGCAATTTGTCGATGTATCGCGTGGTGAGCCACCGCAACGTGCAAAATAGTTGTCAGAAGTAGTCTAATATTTACTTAACAAACGTCCTTGTTAAACGCTCCTTGACACAAGATTGGTGAAAAAGAACGATGGATCGCACAGAACGGTTCTACAAGATTCAAGCCATGTTGATGGCCAAGCCCTCAGTCACAATGAAGCAAATGCAGGACGCGCTTGAAGTCTCGCGCGCAACCTTAAATCGTGATCTGGCCTATATGCGTGATCGGCTCAATATCCCCTTCGCTTGGGATGCGACGCTACGCGGCTACGCCATGACACGGCAACCGTCGGAGGACAAAACCTTCGAGCTGCCAGGTGTTTGGTTTAACCAGCAAGAGATCCATTCATTGTTGACGATGATTGAATTGATTTCAAAACTCGAACCGGGTGGCTTGCTACTGCCACACGTTTCACCGTTTAAGAGCCGTCTTGAGGGCTTATTAGACGGGGGCGTTGGTGGTTCCAAAGAGGTGATGTCGCGCATTCGGATTTTGCCGATGGCGCAGCGCCAGGTCTTGGGTGAACATTTTCAAGTGATCACCCATGCGTTGGTACAACGCAAGCGTCTCGACCTCAAACATTTTGCGCGTCAAACGGGTCAGGCGACCGAGCGTCAAGTATCTCCGCAGCGGCTTGTGTACTACCGCGACAATTGGTACCTTGATGCTTACTGTCATCTACGCGATGGTCTACGCAGTTTTGCGCTCGATGCCTTGAATGGTGCACAGTTAACAGAGCAAATCGCGAAGAACGTTCCCGAAGGCGAGTTACGCGAAATGTTTGAGACGAGCTACGGTATTTTCTCTGGCAAGAATAGCCAGCTTGCAAAGTTGAAGTTCACACCCTTCAGAGCGCAATGGGTTGCGCGCGAGGTCTGGCATCCCGAGCAAGTGGGTGAAGTGCACCCAGATGGCAGCTACACCTTAGAAGTGCCGTATGGCGAAGACTGGGAGCTCATCCAAGATATCTTGCGCCAAGGGCCTGACGTAGAAGTCCTCGGGCCACCTGCACTTAAAAAGAAAGTTAAAGAGACCGTACAAAAAATGTCACAGCTTTATTAAGCGCTCGCCAGTGTTAACAAAATCAAAGATCACGAAGCATCGACAGTGCCCCAGGCTCTTATGGCTTGATCTGAACCGACGCTCTTTGGCGCAATACGACGACGCGACCATCGCGCGCCTGGCTGAGGGCAATCGGGTTGGGGATGTCTCGCGTCAATTGCACCCTGGCGGTGTATTGATAGATACCCTACATCTTCCCCAGGCCTTGGTGCGCACGCAAGAGGCGCTAAACCAAAAAACGGTTCCCGTGTTTGAACCTGCGTTTGTTGCAGGCGATGTCTTAGTCAGAGTCGATCTACTCTTGCCACAAAAAGGTAGCTATCGGCTTGTTGAAGTGAAGTCCTCAACTGAGGTGAAGGACTATCACTACGAGGACGCGAGCGTTCAGTACTGGGTAATGCAGCAAGCAGGCTTGGTACCCACAAGCGTAGCGTTAGGTCATATCAATAATACGTTTGAGTACAAAACGGAAGGGCAGTACCAAGGCTTGATTACTGAAGTCGACATTACCGCTTCAGTCAAAGAGCGTCTTGATCAAGTGCCCGACTGGATCGCCTCAGCTAAGGCAACCAGCGAACAAACTGAGCTCCCAGAAGTAAAGACGGGTCGTCAGTGCAAACAGCCCTTTGAGTGCGGCTACCTTGCATATTGCAAATCCTTAGAGAAGCAAACCGAGTACCCAGTCTCTATCTTGCCGCGAGTCAGTGCAAAGCAGTTAGAACAGTTTGCAAAAAAGGGCATCAGCGATGTAAGACAAATCCCCGACGGCTATCTAGATAAAGAGAACCACGAGCGTGTGCGCCAAGTCTCTGTGTCCGGTCAGACGTATTTGAATCCTTTGGCCAAAGAAGCGCTGGATCAGTTGCCGTATCCCCGTTATTACCTAGACTTTGAGACCGTTGCACCGGCGGTGCCACGTTGGCTAGACAGTCGTCCGTATCAACAAATACCTTTTCAGTGGTCATGCCATATCGAGACGGGTGCAGGTGCGGCGTTACAACATCAGCAGTTCTTGCACCGAGACGCGAGCGACCCTAGGCGCGTCTTTGCAGAGTCTTTGCTCAATACCTTGGGGGCGCAGGGGAGCATTCTTGTCTATAACGCAGGTTTTGAGAGTTCCCGGATAGAAGAGCTTGCTGCGCATTTCCCGGACCTAGCTCCGCGGTTGTTGGCGTTGATAGAGCGAATTTTTGATCTCTTGCCGTTGGCACAGAAAAACTACTATCACCCAGCAATGATGGGGTCGTGGTCAATCAAAGCAGTGTTACCAACTTTGTCAGACTTGGACTACGTCAATTTAGCAATTGGAAATGGTGGTTTGGCACAGGTCGCGTACCTAGAGCTGATTGATCGCGCAACACCAGTCTTGCGGCGCGATGCGCTCTATGAGGACTTATTGAAGTACTGTTATCAAGATACCCTAGCGATGGTGCACGTCGCTAAGCGCTTTTGTGCATTACAACCAAATTAAAGAGTTTGAATGAAACGACTGCGTGAAATGCGCCAAACCAACCTGCGAATGAAGCTAGGATTATTAGCGATCGCCTTTGTTTTAAGCGGATGCCAGAGTTCTGCAACAAAGCAGGAGACCGCCACCCCCGTTGCTAAGCCGGCTACGGTTGTCACTTTTGCTCAAGCGAATCGCTGTCTGGACGACCTGAATGACTCAGACGTGGGGAAGCGTGTGTTTTCTCAAATCTTGTACTCACCGGCAATCGCGAGAGAGTATTCTTATCTCGAAAATTCTACGCAGTACTTAACCGATACCCAGGTCGAGTTGCTTAAAGAGTTTCGTGAGAAAAATAAAGAGTGCAGAGCGCTACGGCTTCAAGCTTTTAGGGAATATGAGCTTAAGGTTCAACTGACGATTTTTCATAATGAAATAGATCAGATGTTCGATGAGTTGCAGAACAAGCGGATCACCATTGGTCAAGGGAATAAACAGTCCAATGTAATTAGAGCCCGCTACCAAGCTGAAGTCCGAAAGTTCTTTGACCGCTCAAAAGAAGTTGATGAAGAGCGGGTGGGCTAGGTTGCTAGGTTTGACCTAACTTAAGCGCCTCTGCCGGGCACTGCCGAATAAGTGGCGCGACGTCCGCAGCATTCCCTTTAAGCCAAGTCTCGTAGCTGTCGGGGTTCAGGATCACCACCATGCGCTTTTCGTCTTGCGGTTTGTGCAAGAGCTTAAAGACAGCGTGATCGTCCGCGTTAACAGTCAGCATGGTGTAGCTTTCTACCCAGCCGGTCGGGCCACGCCAAGTCGACCAGATTCCCGCGATACCCATCGGTTCACCATCGGCACGTGATACTTTGGCGGGCACGGCCTTGCCTGAGCGCCAGTCGGGCTCAAATACTGATAGTGCCGGGATGATGCAGCGTTGGCCTTTTCTCCAGGCATCACGAAACGTTGGCTTCTCTGCGATGGTTTCGCTGCGGGCATTGAACGTGCCCTTGACCTTGCCATCTTTAGACCAATGGGGGATCAGACCCCAGTGACCAGCAAGTGCCTCGCGCGCGGGAACCGCCTCGTCACCGACATCCGCGTGTGGGTGAGGGCGGATAAACACGCCTTGGTAACCCGGCCACATATCTGGCCTGCCAAGATCCTCCAGCGGGCCCAGCCCAAAGGCTTGGCGCAGCTGGTTGATATGGGAGACTGGTTTGTAGTGGCTACACATCGCGCATAAAGACAGTGCTAATTAATACCAGTGCTAAATAATGCCAGTGCTAAAGAATGCTAGTACGAACCCATAAAGTCCTTCTTGCCGATTTCGACACCATTGCTGCGTAGCAAGTTGTATGCGGTGGTGACATGAAAGAAGAATTGCGGCATGCCGTATTTCAAGGCGTAGTCTTCGACCGCGAGTTTTTTCTCTTTTGGAGTGCCTGGACGTAAAACAATTTCTTTGACGGCGCTACCGTCTAATTGCGCGGGCGTGAACGCGTTAATGAGCGCAAGTGTCTTGGCAATACGTTGCTGCAACTCAGCAAAAGTTTGTTCAGTATCTTCATACGCGGCAACTTCTACCCCGGCAAGACGCGAAGGGACGCTCTTGGCGAAATCACAGGCAATTTGTACTTGGCGAACCAGTGGAAGCATGTCGGGGAACAAACGCGCCTGCAATAAGACTGTCGAGTCAAATTTTTTCTGTTCAGCATACTCCTCGCCTTTTTTTAAGACGTCACTAAGGGCTAAGAGCATTTGCTTGAAGACAGGGACTGTGGCGTTGTAAAGGGATGTGGACATGGTGTTCGAGCCTTTTGAAAATTAGAAAATGTTCGCAATCTTTGAGAGTAAGCCAATAATGGCAAAGAGTGTCGTCATTTGTATGGCCAAACACGTAATAAATTGATCAATCCGCTCTATGATTTCTGTGGTGAGCGCGAGTGATTCATGCGGCTAATAAGTTATTTCTTACAAATAATCGACGGGTTGGCAGATGATCATGCACTCCGGCAATTTTCATTAACTGCATTGCAGGTTTGTTGAATTCAACATCATAGAGTGGTGTGTTGCACTCATTCTGCGCGACCTCTCGCGCAATGGTTTGACAAGTCTGCTCAGATAATTCCAAGCGTCTTAGTTCGTTGTAGTGAACGCGATAGCGTTGATCTTCGTTCGAAGAAATATATTTAACGAAATAACCTGCGATAGCACGGCCTAAAACAATCCGATCTTTCTCTGTCACGATCGACCACATATATTTCAACAAACGTTGAAAAAAAGCTGAGTGGCGACTCTCATCTGCCAGATGTTCTCTAATATAGAGGTCTGCTGGATTGTCCTTATTGGCATTTCTTGCCATGACAATCAGATCATCTACTGCTGAATTTTCGGAGATGCACAGCACGATAGCTGCGGCAATGTTTTGTAGTTTTGGCGGCACCGCACTTTTAAAGTAATCCAGTGGCGCAAGCTGCACTCCAGAGGATTTAATTTTTTTAGTACCGACAGATTTTTTCTTGACTGCACCGGTTGCGATATGGCTTGGCTCCATGCCAGTGAGCGTTTTGATATCCGATAGCAGCTCCCGAGCGACAAGCGCGTGGTACATCTCGTCGGTGCCGATGGCGATAGCGGCTCGCTTGACTGAGTCGCTTAGCTCAACCCCAAGATCCTGCGTTGCTAACTTGCCGCATTGATCCGTGACGAAGCTAACTTCAAAAATTGCGACAGTTCCCAACATGTCGCAAAAGCTTTGCAGGTAAAAGGGCTGCAGCTGTTTCTTTGTAAGCGCTTGTACTTCAGGATAGTGGGCATAGGATTTTAGGTGATATGCAAACTCGACTTTCGCCAATAGCTGTTTACTAAATCGACTGCGCTTTTGTGTGCGAACCGTTGATTTATTCTCCCAGTCGTTTAAAAATTTCTCGGAATAGGCGCACAAGTCGTCGTAACTATTTTTTTTGTCCAAGAGATCAATCCAACGTCGAGAGTACTATCTCTAAAAACCACTTGAAGACCTCGATCTACAAGTGGAGGGGGTTCAATGTCTAATTGGGACTAGCAGTTACACCCTGCGTAGCTTTTGACCATGGTGTAGTTGATTTGTCCGCCTTTCGAGTCGCCCGCAGCTTGTTCCAGTGCATCGTCAGAAATACTCTGAACAACTACTTCATCGAGTTCAATATTCATTATTAACTCCAAGGTTGTATACCCATCTCCGTGTGGTCATGGGGAACTAGTGAGTGGTAGCTGACTAGTGCCTTTCTTATAAGGTGGTTAGTTTTCAGCAGTCAACAATAAGAAAGTGCTTTGCGTGATTTTGCGAGAATTCCTCCATACCCCCTTCATAACCTATTTCACTTTGCCCTTCAGCGTCTTTCGCAGCTCCGTCTTTAAGATTTTTCCATAGTTATTCTTCGGCAAGCTATCTACGAAAACATATTCTCGTGGTCGCTTAAAGCGTGCCATATTTTCTAGACATAGTGCGTCCATTTCGTCGCTTGTGATTTCGTGCTCTGCTCTTACAACGACAAAAGCGATGGGTTCTTCACCAAGATCTGCGTGCTCTCGGCCGATCACAGAGACTTCGACGATAGCGGGGTGACGCAACAACACTTCTTCGATCTCGCGTGGGTAGATGTTGCTGCCACCTCGGATGATCATATCTTTAGAGCGATCCCGCAGGGTCAGATAACCGAGCTCGTTCATGGTACCGATGTCGCCCGTCCATAGCCAACCATCGCGTATGGCAGCAGCCGTGGCTTTGGCGTTATTCCAATAGCCAAGCATACGGGTATCGCTGCGGGTGATCACTTCACCTAACTCGCCAGGCGGGACGTCTGCGCCGTGCTCGTCAACTACGCGCATCTCGACGCCCGTACGTGCCGTGCCGCAAGAGGCTAGGCGCGCGAGGTGTGCCGTATCCATCGAACCTTCATGGTCTTGTTTCGATAAACCTGCGATGGTCATTGGGCTTTCCCCTTGACCATAGACTTGATAAAGCTTCGGCCCAAAAAGCTCGAGAGTCTTGAGCAAATCGCTCACATACATCGGGCCACCACCATAATGGATGGTCAATAGATTGCCCGCCGGATTGCTGATGCCGTTAGACGAACGCACTAAGCGTGACAACATTGTTGGTGCTGCAAACATCGACACACCAGGAAAGCGCTTAAAAGACTCAAACACAATATCGGTCGTAAACGCGTCTTCAATCACTTGATGCCCACCGGCAAATAGATGGGGCAGGGCATACAGACCCGAACCGTGCGACAGTGGGGCAACATGCAGCATGGTTTGCCCGGCGATCACTTGATCGATATCGGTGCAATATTGCAAACACATCATCATTAAGTTTCGGTGGGACAGCATTGCACCTTTGGGTATACCCGTGGTCCCGCTTGTGTAGAAGATCCAGGCTAAGTCGTCAGGTCTTACGCTTGCGCAAGAGGTTGGTGGCACTTGCACGTCGGCCTCGTACTGTGCGTTGTCGACATTGATCAATAGGCAGTTAGGTACGGCCTGGGCAAGCTCAAGTGCCAGTCCCGGGTAGAGCGAAGCGGTCGTGAAAAGCAGGGTTGCCCCGCTGTCTTCAGCGATGGGTTTGATCTCTTTGGGATGCAGCTTTGCATTAACCGGTACCGCACACAGTCCAGCAACCCAGCAAGCAAACAACACCTCAAGAAATTCGCGACGATTTTCCATGCAAAGTACGACACGATCGCCTGGCTTTAGTTGGTAAGTCTGCTGTAAGGTACTGGCGAGCCCGAGGATGCGTGCGGCTAATTGCCCATAGGACACCGTTTGCCCTCGATGCGTCACGGCGTTTAAGTGGGGGTGACTGAGGGCTCTCAGTAGAAATGGTTTTGCAATATTCATAGCGCTAAGCTCTAGGGTATTACTGGATTGGTTCTCAGCATAAACCGGTCTCCTTGACCTTGCGGAGAATAGGCCTCATAATCTCCGCATGAAAAGCGGAGATAAACGCTATATTTGGCAGCAACGCGACTGGCCGCACTGGGTGTTTGACACCAAGCGGCTGGCGACATTGCTTGCGCAAGTGCATAGGGCCCAGGGTTACTTGTTAGGCCGAATGGTCGACCTAGGACTAGATCTACGCGATCAAGCCTTATTGCGAATCTTGACCGAAGACGTGCTCAATACCAGCGAAATCGAGGGTGAAATACTCAATGCTGACTCGGTACGCTCTTCAATTGCGCGCCGTCTAGGAGTAGACATCGGTGGTTTGGCGCCGACAGATCGACAGGTTGAAGGTGTGGTGGATATGGTGCTGGATGCGACCCAGCGCCATCGCATGCCGTTGACTGCCGAGCGACTCTTTGGCTGGCATGCGGCCCTGTTTCCAACTGGCTACAGCGGGCTCGCCACCATCAAAGTTGGAGCCTGGCGCGATGATGCGTTGGGCGCGATGCAGGTTGTATCCGGACCTCTGCACCGTCAAACGATTCACTATCAAGCGCCAGCGGCTTCAGTGTTAGATGCTGAGATGGCAGAATTTCTAAAGTGGTTCAATCACACTCAAGCCGAGGACCCCGTCCTTCGCGCAGGGCTTGCACATCTTTGGTTTGTGACGATTCATCCCTTTGATGACGGCAATGGCCGCATCGCACGCGCTGTCGGCGACATGGCACTTGCGCGTGCAGAGAACAGTAGCTATCGCTACTACAGTCTGTCGGCCCAGATTCAAAAAGAGCGCAAGGCTTACTACGAGCGCTTAGAAGCCACGCAGAAAGGTGGGATGGATGTCACCGGTTGGCTTGAATGGTTTCTGTCCTGCTTGTTAAGAGCAATTCAGGGTGCTGAACAGACGCTTGAGTCTGTCCTTGCAAAGGCGCGTTTCTGGCAACAGCAGGCAGGGCTGCCTTTCAATGCAAGGCAGCTTAAGTTGCTCAATAAATTGCTCGATGGCTTTGAAGGCAAGCTCACCACGACAAAATGGGGTGCTATCGCGAAGTGCTCACAAGACACTGCGTTGCGTGACATCACTGAGCTCGTCGAGCGTGGCGCGTTGAAGAAGTCAGCGGCCAGCGGCCGCAGCACGAGTTACGAGTTGTTGCTCGCTCGGTAGCGCCGCCTTTGTGGTGGTCATCTCTAGGGTATTACTGGATTGGTTCTCAGCATAAACCGGTATAGACTCGATCAACCATATGGCTGGCATTAAAACTTTACTTAGTTACCTGAGGAGACCGCTTGATGATGCAGATCCAACTAACGGTGAACGGGCAGGCAGTGACACTGACCGCCGCACCCAACACCTTGCTTGTTCAGGCGCTGCGAGAGCACCTCAACCTGACCGGTACCCACGTCGGCTGTGACACCGCGCAGTGTGGTGCCTGCACAGTTTTGATGAATGGCAATGCAATCAAATCTTGCAACGTGCTGCTGGCACAAGCGCAGGGTGCCGAGATCTCGACCATCGAAGGCTTGGCGCAAGCCGATGGCACGATGCACCCGATGCAAGCGGCCTTTAAAGATTGCCACGGTTTGCAGTGCGGCTATTGCACCCCCGGTATGGTGATGAATGCAGTGGATATCTGCCGCAAGCATCCTAATCCAACCGCACAACAGATCCGCGAGCAACTAGAAGGCAATATTTGTCGTTGCACCGGTTATCAAAACATCGTCAAGGCTGTGCAGCAAGGTGCTGCCGCCATGAAAGCTTAAGGAGACGAACATGGGTGCAAATGATTTCGCGAAGTTGCCACACATTGGTGAGTCAGTCTTGCGTAAAGAAGACTACCGTTTCCTGACTGGCGCTGGTCAATATACCGACGACATTACTCTGCCACGCATGGCACATGCCGTGTTTGTGCGTTCACCGCACGCACACGCGCTCGTCAAGAGCGTCAATACGAGTGCAGCTAAAAGCGCCCCTGGTGTGATTGGCGTGCTCGAGGGCAAAGATGTTGCGAACGATAAGATCAACGGCTTGCCTTGCGGCTGGTTAATCACCAGCACAGACGGCCAGCCCATGAAAGAGCCGCCACATCCTATTTTGGCATTGGATAAAGTGCGCTACGTGGGTGACCACGTTGTAATGGTCGTAGCTGAAACGCTTGAGCAAGCAAAGAATGCAGCCGAGTTGGTCGAAGTCGATTACGAGCCCTTGTCGGCAGTCGTCGATGTGCGTGATGCGAAGGGTGGTGCAGCACTGCACGATATCGCACCAGACAACCATTGCTACAAATGGGCGATTGGCGACAAAGCCCAAGTCGATGCAGCCTTTAACGGTGCTGCGCATATCACCAAACTAGATCTGATTAATAACCGTCTCGTGCCGAACGCGATGGAGCCGCGCGCTGCGATTGGTTCTTATAGTCGCGCAAACGATGACTATACGTTGTACGTTTCAAACCAGAACCCACACGTTGAACGCTTGTTGATGACAGCGTTCGTGATGGGTCTGCCTGAGCATAAAGTTAGAGTGATTGCTCCGGATGTAGGCGGTGGCTTTGGTTCAAAGATCTATTTGTACGCAGAAGATGTTTGCCTAACCTGGGCCTCTAAAAAGCTCAATCGGAACATCAAGTGGATATGTGAGCGAGGCGAGGCGTTCTTGTCAGATGCGCACGGCCGGGATCACTCAAGCCATGCTGAGCTTGCGATCGATAAAGATGGCAAATTCTTAGCCTTGCGTGTGCATACCGACGCAAACTTAGGAGCTTATCTCTCTACATTCTCAACTTGCGTCCCAACAATTTTGTACGCAACCTTGTTGGCTGGGCAATACACGACACCGCTGGTCTATGCCGAGGTGGATGCCTGGTTTACCAACACCGCACCTGTCGATGCCTATCGTGGCGCGGGACGCCCTGAGGCAACGTACTTGCTCGAGCGTATTGTTAGCCGTGCAGCATTTGAACTTGGGCTGTCACAAGACGAGATCCGTCGTCGCAACTTCATTACCCAGTTCCCGTATCAGACACCTGTGGCGCTTCAATACGATATTGGCGATTACGTTGCCTGCATGGATGCTTCGCAGAAACTGGCCGATGTGGCGGGATTTAAAGCGCGACAGGCGGCTAGCAAAGCCCAAGGCAAATTGCGTGGGATTGGTTACTCGAGCTACATCGAAGCTTGCGGTCTTGCACCAAGCAATATTGCGGGTGCCTTGGGCGCGCGCGCTGGCTTGTTTGAATGCGGTGAAGTCCGCGTACACCCAACCGGTAGCGTGACAGTCTTTACGGGCTCGCATAGCCATGGCCAAGGTCATGAAACGACTTTTGCGCAGGTGGTGGCTTCGCGCTTGGGCATCGCTGTGGATGCGGTCGATATCGTGCACGGTGATACCGGACGCGTGCCCTTTGGGATGGGTACGTACGGCTCGCGTTCGATCTCCGTGGGTGGTGCGGCCATCATGAAGGCTTTGGATAAGATCGAAGCCAAGGCCAAAAAGATTGCAGCTCATTTACTGGAAGCCTCTGACACCGACATCGATTTTGCGAACGGTGAATTTACTGTGCGCGGAACCGACAAGAAGATTGCGTTTGGTACCGTGGCACTCACAGCCTACGTCCCGCACAACTATCCGTTAGAGACCTTAGAGCCTGGTTTGAATGAAACCGCCTTCTACGATCCCACTAACTTTACGTTCCCTTCGGGCACCTACATTGCCGAGGTGGAAATCGACCCTGAAACGGGCGTGGTCCGCTTAGACCGCTTCACCGCCGTCGATGACTTTGGCACGATCATCAACCCGATGATTGTGGAAGGTCAGGTGCATGGTGGTTTGGTGCAAGGCATCGGACAGGCGCTCATTGAGAACTGCGTCTATGACCGCGAAACAGGGCAGTTGCTGACGGGTTCTTTCATGGACTACGCCATGCCGCGCGCGGATGATTTCCCAGAGTTCAAGATCGGTCATGTTTGCACACCGTGCACGCACAACCCGCTTGGTACCAAAGGTTGCGGGGAAGCCGGTGCGATTGGCTCGCCTCCCGCGATTATCAATGCAGTGTTGGATGCCTTAGCACCCTTGGGTGTGAAAGACATCGATATGCCTGCGACCCCACACCGCGTGTGGCAAGCCATTCAAGCTGTGAAAGCCTAAGGAGAAATTGGATATGTATGCATTCAACTATGAGCATCCGAAAACTCTGGCCGAAGCAAGCAAGCTAGTGCAAGCTGGTGGGCAAGCCTTGGCTGGTGGTCAAACCCTGTTGGCTTCGATGAAGCAGCGCCTAATGCAACCAGAGCAACTCGTGGATTTGCGCTTAATCCCAGAACTTGTGGGCGTGCGTAAAGAGGGCGATCAACTGGTGATTGGCGCGATGACCAAACATTGCGATGTCGAGAACAACGCCTTGGTGAAACAACACCTTCCAGCTCTGGCGGCTTTGGCGGGTGGTATTGGCGATCGACAAGTACGTGCAATGGGAACGATGGGCGGTTCAGTTGCCAACAACGACCCTGCCGCGTGTTACCCCAGTGCCTTGCTCGCCTTAGGCGCAACGGTTCATACCGATGCCCGTAAGATCAGTGCGCAAGACTTCTTTCAAGGCATGTACGCCACAGCGTTGAATCCCGGAGAGCTCATTACTGCGGTGAGCTTTCCCATCCCTAAGCGTGCGGCGTATGCAAAGTTCAAGCAAGCAGCCTCGCGTTTTGCGATGGTGGGCGTGTTTGTGGCTGATACAGCACAAGGTGTGCGTGTTGCGATCACCGGCGCATCAAGCGGGGTGTTTCGTCATGCCGGTCTTGAGGCTGCATTGACTAAAAACTTTGCACCGGAGGCGGTTGCGGGTGTCGCGGTGGATGACGCTGAGCTCAATAGCGATATTCATGCCTCAGCCAGCTATCGCGCCCAGCTCATCAAAGTCCAGACGCGTGTTGCGGTCCAGCAAGCACTCGCCTAACGTGTCGCAACAAAGCGTCGGTTCGGTACAAGCGTTAACTGAAGCGCTTGCTTCAGTTGGTTACTTGGCCGAACGACGCTTGGCGACTGCTGTCTATTTATGCCTGACCCTACAACGCCCCTTGTTGTTGGAAGGCGAGCCCGGTGTCGGTAAAACAGAGCTCGCAAAAGCGTTGTCCAACGTGTTGCAACGTCCACTGGTGCGCTTGCAGTGCTACGACGGCATGGAGCAACGCGAAGCTTTATACGAATGGAATCATGCAGCGCAGTTGATGCATATGCGTGCCCAACAGGATCGCGCGACGCCCGAGCAGCTTGAACACGCGATTTATCAAGAGAAGTATCTGTTACGTCGTCCGATGCTGCAGGCTTTGCAGACACCCGCGCCGGGTGCGGTGCTGTTGATCGACGAGGTCGATCGTGCGGATGCGCCGTTTGAGGCTTTTTTATTAGAGTACTTGGGCGAGTACCAAGTCAGTATTCCAGAACTCGGTACGGTGCGTGCACAGATCCCACCGGTCACGATCCTGACAAGTAACCGAACCCGTGATTTAAACGACGCAGTCAAAAGACGTTGTTTGTATCACTGGATGGATTATCCCGATCGCGAACGCGAGCTGTCGATTGTTCGCCAGAGTGTTCCCCAAGCGAGTGAAGCCCTGGCACAACAAGTCGCAAGTTTTGTAGAACGTTTGCGTTCTGCGCCTTTTGCGAATGCCTTGAGCCGTTCACCTGGTATCGCTGAAAGCGTGGAGTGGGCGAAGGCCTTGGTTGCACTCAACACCTTGCAGCTTGATCCAGAGGTGGTTCAAAGCACAGTTGGAATCTTATTCAAACAACGTGAGGATCTCGCTGCGCTTGAGCCGATGCTTGAAGCATTACTTGCGCCGGCTCCTGACGCTTAGCGCTTTTCTATGCAACTCGGTGATGCTCGCGTAGGAAAAATGGCCGACAACATCGTCGGTTTTGCACGTACGTTGCGTCGTGCCGGCTTCCCGATGGATAGCGAACGGATTAGCGTAGCGCTTGAGTCCGCTTTATTGATTGGGCTTGATGATAAGCAAGATTTTCGGGCGGCTTTAGAAGCCACAATGGTGTGCAGGCAGCAAGACCGAGAAGTTTTCGAGCAGTTGTTTGACGCCTACTTTCGGAATCCAGAGCTCACCCAGCATCTCTTAGCCCAGATGTTGCCTAAGACGACTGAAGCGGCACCATCACCCAAGCGCCGTGCGCGCACGCAAGAGGCCTTGGCTGCGATCATCTTAAACAATTCAAAGGCGAGTGTAGAAGAAGACACCATTGACTTTGATGCGGCCATGACGGCGAGTGCGCAAGTGCGCCTGCGCCACGCTGACTTTGAAAGCCTGAGTGCGAGTGAATTCAAACTTGTGCAGAGGCTTGCTTGTGAAATCCCTTTGCCTTGGCCACGCGTACCTGCACGTCGAACACAACGCAGTCGTTCTGGTGCACGGGTAGATTGGGCGCATACGCTCAGAGAATCGGCCCGTTTGGATGGCGAGTTACTGTCCTTACCTTATTTGGCCAGGCGCACCCAAGCGTTACCAGTATTAATCTTGATTGATGTGTCGGGTTCGATGGAGCGCTATGCCCGGCTGATGCTCGCCTTTTTGCATCAAAGCACACGCGGCTTAGCCAGGTCAGTCTATGCCTTTGGAAACCAGTTAACGGAGCTGAATAGTGCTTTTCGGCACGCCGATTCGGATGTGATGCTTGCGACCGCGAATGAACTAATTCAAGATTTTGCGGGTGGTACACAAATTGGGCACTCACTTGAACAACTACGTTTAACCCAGCACCGACAGTTGATCGGCCGCCGCACAGTCGTGCTGTTAATCACCGACGGCCTCGATACCGGAGAGCCAACTGCCTTAGCCCAAGAGCTCGCTTGGTTGAAGCGCAATTGTCGAAGTCTGTTATGGTTAAACCCTTTGCTACGCTTTGAGCACTATGCGCCAAGTGCGGGTGGCGCGAGCGTCTTAAAGAAATATGCAGATGGCATGCTTGCGATTCACGACTTAGCGCACTTAGAAGATTTAGCCCAGTCCTTGGCAGAGTTAGTTAAACAGTAGATACAGATACGAGAGAATCTTATGGATATGCAAGGTAATCGTCAGCTCGGTGTTTCACAACAACAAGCTTGGGACGCACTCAACGACGCCACGATCTTAAAGGCGTGCATCCCCGGTTGTGAAAAGTTTGAACTGATTGCAGAGAATCAATTTGCCGTCCTCGTTGCTGTCAAGATTGGTCCTGTTGCTGCGAAATTCAACGGCAAAGTCACATTAGCCGATATTCAAGCGCCTAACTCCTATGCCTTGCAGTTTGAAGCTCAAGGCGGTGTTGCAGGGTTTGGTCAAGGCGAATCCAAAGTAGAACTCGTAGCCAACGCGCAGGGTTGTGAGTTGCGCTATACCGTACACTCAAAAGTCGGCGGCAAGATCGCCCAGCTTGGACAACGCTTGATTGATGGCGTGGCCAAGTCCTTGGCAGAAGACTTCTTCAAACGCTTTGAGTTGGCTCTGCAAGAAAAATACCCCGAGTCTGCACCCACACAGTCCTCGAACGCACCAGAAGAGGGGGCCTCTACAGAGAGTGATGTAGCAAAGACCAAGAGAGCGAAGATCTTCGGTTGGCTGTGGCCGGTAGTGGCCGGTGTGGTGGGCGGTGTCGCCGTCTGGTGGTTTAAGCGTTAGGGCCCATGGGCAACGCTTCGTTCGGGTAAGTCTTGCGGTGTTTTCGGTGTTTTGAGTGTCGTGGCCCTTCAAAGCGTTTAAAATCGCACGCTATGCGGTTAAATCAATTTGGAATGTGCATTGATGACTGAGGATATTCGCTGGAAACAGCGATTCTCTAACTACACAAAAGCCTTTCAGTCATTAACTGAAGCGGTTGATCTTTCTCTGGAAAGAGAACTTTCTGCGCTCGAGCAACAGGGGCTGATACAAAGCTTTGAATTTACCCACGAATTGGCGTGGAAAGTGCTCAAGGACTACCTGGAATACCAAGGTGTTGCAGAGATTGTGGGGTCTCGTGACGCCAGTCGGCTTGCCTTTCAAAACTCACTTGTTCAAGATGGTGAGGTATGGATGCAAATGATTGCTGCACGTAATCAAACATCGCACACCTACAATCTTAAAATTGCCCAAGCTGTTGTTGAAAGTATTTTGACCCAGTTTTATCCGGCGTTAAAACAGTTCGCCCAAAAGTTTGGCGACTTAGCCCGCTAATTTAAAGTATGGATACCGGTCTGAGTCCGCAAGTTGTAGAAAAGATTCTGACTGAATTCAGAAAATTCCCACAGCTTGAGACCGCCATCCTTTATGGCTCGCGAGCATTGGGGACTTACAAAGCTGGTTCGGATATCGATCTTAGCTTTCTAGGCAAGGACTTGAATCAAGAGTTGGTATGGAAAGTATCGGAAGCACTTGACGATACTTTGCTGCCCTATGTGTTTGATCTCTCTTTGCTTGAAACCATAGACAATCCCGACTTAAAAGATCACATCACAAGAGTAGGTGTTGTGTTCTATCAAAGAGAGCAGCATGGGTGTCAACCACTCACCACTCGCCACGAAGATTCCTGAGAGCCCAAGGTTTCCGGTTTTTCCGCTAATTGCTACGCTTGCGACGCAAAGCTTAGCGACGATGGCAGCGTATTCGTTTCCCGTGGTCGCTCCGGTCATCGCAGAAGACCTGCAAGTCCCAGGCACATTAGTGGGCTTCTTTATTTCTACTGTTTACGGTGTCGGTATCATTTCTGCGTTGCTATCGCCACGCTTTATCCGACGCTTTGGTGCTGTCAGGGTGAGCCAACTTGTCTTGGTCGCAACGCTTGCGATGCTGCTTGCGTGTTCTGTTGGCAATGTTGCTTCAGTCGTCCTTGGTGCGGCGCTCTTGGGTTTGGCCTATGGGGCAACTGCCCCCGCTAGTGCTCATCTGCTGGTGCCGCGCACGCCACCTCCTGTGATGAATCTGGTCCTTTCAATCCGGCAAATCGGCGTACCACTTGGTGGTGTGTTGGCCGGACTCATCATGGCTCCTATGACCTTAAGCCTCGGTTGGCAAACCGCACTGTTGTGGCAGACCTTGCCCGTGTTGGTCGTCGTGTTGCTGCTTGAAGTCGCGCGTCGCGATTGGGATGCTGATCGCGATCCTTCCCGCCAAATATTTAGCAAAGGCCTCTTGGCACCCGTACAGATTTTGGTTGAGCGCCCAGAGCTTCGAAGCCTGGCCTTCGCGAGCTTTATTTACAGCGGCCTGCAACTGTGTTTCATCGCCTTCTTAACCGTGCACTTAACGAGCAAGACCGGTTTTGATCTTGTGCAAGCCGGCTGGGCTTTGGCCGTGTATCAACTCGCCGCAGTGGTGAGCCGACCGATCTGGGGCTGGTTGGCGGATAAGTGGTTAAGCGCCAAGTTCTTACTGGCGTGGCAGGGCTTCATCATGGGTGCAGCCGCCGTGCTAGCCGGCCAGTTCACCGAGAGCTGGACGCATGTCGTCGTGCTTGTGCTGTGCGCAGTCGCGGGGGCAACCGCAAGCGGGTTTACAGGCCTAGCCTATGCCGAGTGGGCACGTTTAGGGGGCGCACAGAGAACCGAGGCGACCGGCTTGGGCTCCGGTTTGATGTTTGCTGGGGTCTTGTTACTACCTTCGCTGTTCTCGGTAGCGGTGACATATTTTGATGACTTCGGCCTGGCCTACGCCTGCGTGGGCGGCTTGGCGGCATTATCAGGCTTGCTGTTGTTACAAAAGCCAACAGCCGCAAACAATACCTAACTAAATACTTGCTGCACACGCGGTTTGACGAAGGTGTCATTCCATGGCGAGTAGCCCACTCCAATCAGGGTTATACCCAATACACGCGACGTGGAGTCTCTCTCCCTTTGCGGTTATTGTTGCCCATTGAATTGAACAATTCGGAGACTCCCTTGAAAAACCTAATACACGCGCTCGCGGCGACCGCGCTCATTTTTTCTTCAGGGGCGGGCTTCGCGCAAGACTACCCCAACAAACCCATTAAATGGATTGTTCCTTACACACCGGGCGGCTACACCGACAACGTCACTCGCTTGGTGACCGCTCGCATGGCGACAATCCTGGGGCAGCCGATCATCATCGAAAACAAGCCTGGTGCTAATTCGATTATCGGTGTCGATCAGGCCACCAAAGCCGCGCCTGATGGTTACACCATGCTCACGACCATCACCGCGCATGCCGCCAACGTCACGTTGTACGAAGGCAAGTTGCCGTTTGATCCTTATCAGTCGTTAATACCGATCTCTTTGGTGACGACTACGCCTTTGGTGCTGTCGGTTAACAAGGATTTGCCTGTCAAATCAATCGGCGAGTTAATTGCCTATGCTAAAGCCAATCCAAGCAAACTCTCGTTTGGCTCCTCGGGGGTAGGTGCGGCGGCTCACCTGACCTCTGAACTACTGAAGCACACCGCTAGCATCAATATGGTTCACGTCCCCTACAAAGGTACAGCCCCAGCGTTGACTGACTTGATGTCTAACAACATCCAGGTGTTGGTCGACGCACCAAGTGGTGTCGGCGCAAATATTCGTGCCGGTAAGATTAAGGCTCTGGCGGTTTTCGCGGATAAGCGCCTGGCGAGCTACCCAGACGTGCCTACGATTGTTGAGTCGGGCGGCCCTAAAATTGAGTCCTCGAGTTGGGTGATGTTTTTTGCACCGGCAGGCACCCCCAAGGCGATCGTTGATAAGTTATCGCTAGCGGTCAGAGAGTCGCTGAAATCCGAAGAGCTTATCAAACGCCTGTCGGATCAAGGCATTATCACGGTTGGTAGCACGCCCGCCGAGGCCGATGCGTTTCTAAAGGCTGAAATCGCGAAGTGGGGCAACCTGATTAAAACAGTCGGAGTGAAGGCCGAATAATTTACCGACAACAAGAAGCTGCGCCAGAAGCAAAAAGAGGCTAAATCAACCGCATGGGCGTTAGCGCTTATTGCTTCGAACCCTCGGTAATCCGACGCCCCAGCGAAATA
The DNA here is from genome assembly GCF_019923725.1 of Zwartia hollandica. Lineage (GTDB taxonomy): Bacteria > Pseudomonadota > Gammaproteobacteria > Burkholderiales > Burkholderiaceae_B > Zwartia > Zwartia hollandica. The sequence continues at coordinate 56,291 of NZ_JAHXRI010000010.1, read as the reverse complement.
GCGTAAGGGGCTGTTCTTGCCCGCAACATCGGATCTGGCGCTCCTTCAACCCCTTTAGGCATGATGTTTGGATCAAAGGTTATGCTCAAACAGGGGCCTGTGCCGTCTGCTGAAACCGAAACAACCTTCAATACACCCAGAGTGATTTTCTTTCTGCCCTCAGGAAGTGGGACTGTCGCATTGTCAAGTACATCTCCTGCTTGAGCAATTTCCAGATTGAAATTGAAAGACGCTTTACCCGAGGCTACGCGCTGACGTAACTCATCAAACAAAAAGTTTGGGCCTTTTGACTTCGCATCTTCATCCGATAGTGTTTGCACGCCGTCGACTGGTTCAAACACCCATTTGCCCCAGACTTTCTCGTTGTTGGCATTTGTAAAGCCAAACCCGTGGACTCCCCAATAATTCGTTGAAGCGTAACTCGCGGGGACAGGCTTTGACGCAAAGTATTTCCCTTGAAGCAGTACTGCTGGATTGGCATCTGCAAAAGCTTTAACTTTGGCGGGGTCCGCTGTTTTGGTGGTTGGGTCGGGCTGTGAAGACTGCAACCGCCCGAACAATTGCTCAGGCGTCGCAGAACCAAAGACAGGAGCCGATATATTTCCCATCTGCCAGAATTCATTGTTAGGCAAATTAAACTGCAACGCTAAGTTTCGTTGTGTTTTCGTATTGTCAGCCGCTTTTGGATTTGCGCCACCTACTGAAAAGCGCACAATCACTGGGATGGCGTTGCCGCTGAAAGCAGAGGAGCTGGAAATATTCTTGCCTTCGGGGCTACCTACAAACTCACCGGTTGCGCAAACACCTTTTGCGCCGGATCGTCTAAAACCCTCAAACTTTCCCGCAGTCATTTCAAACTGATTGACCATCGAGATAGGGTCTGGATCGGCGAGCGCGACATTACTAGCAAAGCCAGATATACCTATTGAAAGAATGCTAATGGCCAAACAAGTAAATTTGATTGGTTTCATAAGGGCTCCTTAAGCGGCTAAACAATAGGGATCCAACAATTACTGAATCAGAAGATAGGCTTTATTGGATATGGAAATCACCCCAATATATGGGCTACTAAATGTTAAAGCAATCATGCAAATTGGAGTAAGAACGGTAGTAGTTGCAATGCACATCGCCACCACTAACGACTTTGGTTTCGCTGCATGAATAAATGCAACGGCGAGTAGAACCAGTACAGCGAGTAATAAAACTCCGCTTATCCGTAAGGGGTGAACATCAAACGAGGTATAGGCCAAACGGATACTGCGAGCGTTATTGACGATCTGAAAGGCGTTCATGAGCACTTTCGATTCGGCATTATTGTTCAGTTGATTCACAGCCTTAAATAAATCAGCACGCATCGCTATAAATTTTTCTACCGTTTCCGAGGCGTCTGTTCTTTCTGAGGTTAGTGTTTGCCACTCTTCCTCGACAATAGATTTTGTGTAGATTCGAGTCGCATTGGCTAGATTGCTATCCTTTAGCTCCGGAATCGTACTGGCAAGGCTAATGATCTGAATGAGACCCTGACTTTCAGTCTTGATGGATTGCGACGCGACGTTGTAGTTTTCCCAAATTGAGGTGCCCATCAAGGCAATAGATAAGGAAAACAACACCGCCGGCAAGCCAAAGAAAGGAGCCACAACGCCCTCGTACTGCAGCATCAAGGGCCGGGTTTTTGGTGATAGAAAAATGCCAGTAATCATCACCGCAATAGCGATAAATACAAAAATAATGAACAGAACTAACGTGATTTCGTCATCAGCATTTATGTTTGGCATTTTGACCACACCGTTGATTTGCGTCGGTAATTCCCACCTGCTGATATAACCATACCATTAATGACCACTATTTCGTGGACTTGTTGAAAGCATCTGAGACCTGTGGCGCGGGCAAGGTGTTAAGGCTGCGGAGCGAGTGACGTTTGAGCAATCCGCCCGTTGCAGCAAAGATGTAGATTGCAGCGCTGTCGGGCAGTTTATTTTTGCGCAAGTCATCTATTCAGAGACGGTCGCACCTGAACGCACCGAGTTACTAGTATCAAACAACACGCTAAGTGATGCGCAACGCGCTGGGTTAGAGAAGTTCATTGAAAAAAATAAAGCGTGCCGCGCGCTTAGGCTGCAAGCGTTTAGAGAATATGAGTTACGCCAAGTGCTGATCGAGCATTACGAGCGAATGGATGCTTTATATGTCGCGTTATTGACTCAGAAATTGACGACCGCCCAAGGGAACGCCCAGCTAAAGGCGAATTTTGAGTTGTATGGCGCCCAAATTAAGAAAGTCATTAATCGGTTAAGGGAAGTCGATGAAGAACGCGTGGGCTAGGGCGGTAGTTGGGGGCGCGCTGTGTGCGGCGGCGATAGGGATCTACCTGTTGAATGTGAACGTTGAGCGAGATGAGTCGACCAAGTTTTATCTTTACGGGCACTGGTTGATTAGTGATTTCGATCGCTTTCAAGAAGAGGTCGCACCCTACAACATCAAACTGATCGCTAGAAGTTGCATCATCGGTGGTGAGGAGTTTGAGCGAGAGATGTTGCTCAATAAAGTAGTCTACGAATCCGCTCCGGCAGAAATCAGCGATAGCCTGCGACGTTCGAGTATGTTCGGTAATCGAGACGGCAAACCGCGCGTTGATATGGAGCTTCAGATCAACGCAGAAATCAGGATGACGCTGTCTCAACAGGAGGGTATTCCCTCGAAGATCAACTAAAACAATAATAAAACTGTTTTAAGTTCTCTTATGGCGTAGAGTGGGTCTCACCGTTCACGGACGGTTTTCCGTTTGACACTCAAAGGCCTTCTATGAAACTTCCTAAAGACACCGAACCGACCCTATGGGGTGCCGCTGGTGGTGCAGCACTGATCGCGATGATCGGGTTTGGCTTTGCGGGGTGGAGCACTGAAGGTGGTTCAGCTGCGCTTGGACAGGCTCAGGCAAACAAGGCGACTGTGGCTGCTCTGTCACCTGTTTGCGCTGAAATGTTCAAGCGAGATCCAAACTTTACGGCGAACTTGGTGGAACTTAAAAAGACGGATGAATGGGCGCGTTCTGCCTATATCGAGAAGGGAGGCTGGGGAAAAATGCCCGGCGCAATCAAACTCACTTCTGAAACAGCAAACTCTTGCGCAGCACTTTTAGTTAAAGCGTAAGCTTGCGTAGGATTAATTAAAGACCTCAAGCCATTGGCTTGAGGTCTTTATTACAAGGATTTACTTCGTCCAGGCCTGATACCAAGCTTTGAATAAGCGCAATTGTGTTTCCGCATAATGGCGCTGGCTCGGTGACAAGGCGTCCGTCTCATTGAAGTGTAGTGCGTACTCAGGATTACCCTCAAGAACCATCAGGTACTTGTAGTACAAAACCAAATCAACACCCTCATCAAAAGAAGACAGTACGCCTAGTGCATGATCAAGCTCGGTCGCACGGGCTCGCGCAACTGCGTCCCCCTTGGCTGCTTTCTTGCACAGCTCTACCAAGTGCAACACTTCTTTAGGCAAGATGTTGCCAATACCAGTAATAGCCCCGACGGCACCACAGTTGATATAACCATGCACAACCTGGGTATCGACACCGACTAGTAAAGAGACACCTGGATCCTGCCCAATGATGTGCTCAGCCGCATAGCGCAATGAAGCAGCGCCGCCAAATTCTTTAAATCCCACAAGATTTGAATATTTCTTGCGAAGTTCAAAGAACAAGTCAGCACGTGTTTCAAACCCATAGTACGGACTGTTGTAAATAACGGCTGGAAGGCCAGCCGCCGCCTGAAGGACTCCTTCGAAGTGAGCCCGCTGCGCGGCCAAAGACGTTCCACGTGACAATACGCGAGGGATCACCATCAGCCCCTTCGCGCCGGATCGCACGGCATGCGCGGCAAGTGCTGCCGCGCGCTTGGGGCTTTGCGCGCCGGTCCCGACCACCACGGGCACGCCCGCTTTGGTCAGGCTCTCGACCCCTTGCATGCGTTGTTCATCGGTTAAGAGAGGCCAGTCGCCCATCGAGCCACAATACACGACCCCAGACATGCCGGCCGCTACGAGCTCTTTCCCCTTACGCACTAACGCATCAAAATCGGGTTGACGTGTTTGTGTGCAGGGGGTCATCAGCGCAGGAATGACTCCTAGGAAAACATTATTTGTCATGACAGAAGCTTCTCAAAAGGAGTGAATTACAGTGTTTTGCCGACTTTTCTGAGCTCAGCCAAGATCGGTGCTTTAGGAAGCCAAATCTTGTCGTAGTCAGCAATCACAGATTGCGCGTCCGCAGCATTTGCATAGCGGAAGGGGATCTTGGTCGCTTTAAATTGCTCAATAAGCTTGGGTTCGTTTAGAGCTATTTGGTCGACTTGGACATCGAGGGCGGCACGTACGGCTTTGGTGATTAACTCGCGATCTCCAGCTGGAGTGCCTTGCCAGAAGCGACCGGATACCAACGCGACAACAGGCATGAAAATCGCATTCATCTGAAGAATCGATTTTGAAACTTTGTCAAAGCGTTGGTTCCACGAAAACTCTAAGTCCGCTTCAAGTCCGTCTACTTGTCCGTTAGACATCGCATCAAACACTTGTGGTGTTGCAACGGGTGTTGGCGCTGCGCCCAATAATTGATAAAAATCTCGGTAGGCAGGCGTTGGATTGATGCGCAGTTTCATGCCTTTGATGTCTGCAATCTTATTGATATCTTTAGCTGCGAAAATAGCACGCATACCCGTAATACCCCACGCGAGACCGATCGTTCCAGTTTCAGCAGGCAGTACATCCAACAGTTTCATCGCAACAGGATGCCGCACGAGTTTTGCGATTTTGTCGGTTGAGTCAACAATGTAGGGTGCGGTAATTGCAGCAATAGTCGGCACACGTGAGCCGAGTTCGGCCGCCATGATCCAGCCCATATCCAGAGCACCTGACTGCATTTGCTGAAGCATGGCGCCTTCGTTGCCAAGCTGACCCGAGGCGAAGACGGTTAAGTTCAGACGCCCGTTCGTTTGTTCTTTCAGGCTCGCGGCTACTTTTTCAGCAGCGACGTTCCAAGGGTGACCGTTCGGTGTCAAAATTCCAAGACGTAATTGCTTAGTTTGAGCAAGCAGCATGCCAGGTGTACCCATCATTAAGGCTGATCCACCAATGATGACTTGACGACGTGTGATATTCATTTTCAATCTCCTGTACACAATGTGAATTACTTCAATAACGCGGTTGAAATTTCTGGATAAAAACAAAGTAAAACGAGCAATAAACATGAAACGATAAAAAATGGAATCGTGACAATAAACATAGGGCCAGGCTTTGCACCTGTCACCGCGGACGCAACGAAAAAGCACAAGCCGACAGGCGGAGTCAGTAGTCCAAGAACTAAGTTGATGACGACCACCACACCAAAGTGTCTCGGATCGATCCCGTAGACGCCCGTCGCGATCGGTAACAAGATTGGGACAACCATGATGAGTCCGGGAATTCCATCAATGACTGTTCCGATCAGTAATAGCGCCACGCTAACGATCAATAGAAATGCGATCGGACTGGTCGCTACATTCTTAATGCTCTCTGCGATCATCAGTGGGATTTTTCCGTAGATCAACACCCACGAGAACACTGCGGCGGCGGCCACCAAAAACAAAACAATCGCTGAGTAGATCCCAGCGCGCAACATCATTTTTGGTAACTGTGAAAGATCGAATTCACGCGTCCAATAGCGTCCTACTAAGGCGGCTACGATGGAGCCGACTGCGGCCGATTCAGTGGGGTTCGCTAGGCCAGAAAGAATCGAGCCAACAATCACAATGGGAATTAATAGAGTGGGGGACGCGTCAAGGAAGATGCTGAAGCGCTCTTTAAGCGATTGTTTTTCACCGCGAGGATAGTTATAGAAAAACCCCATCACCATGATGATGAAAAAGAACATGAGCGTTAGGATGAGCCCAGGGATAATTCCTGCGATGAGCATGTCGCTGACAGCAACTTGTGCGAGCGTGCTGTACACCACAAACATAACTGAGGGTGGGATGATGGGCCCGAGCATGCCGCCATAAGCGGTGAGTCCGGCGGCAAAGGTTTTGTCATAGCCCTTTTTTTCCATCTCTGGGACCATGATTTGCGACATGATGGCAACCTGCGCTGTTGCCGACCCCAAGATTGAGGAAACCATCATGTTGGCCAAAATGTTGACGTAGGCAAGTCCGCCCTTTAACGCACCGACACAAGCCATCGCGAGGTTGACGATCCGCTGGGTAATGCCGCCGCCATTCATGATTTCGCCAATCAGAATAAACAGAGGAATAGCGATCAAGCCATAACTATCCACGCCGCCGAATAGCTGTAGTGGATAGTTTGAAAACAATAGAGGGTTGCCGGAGTCAATGATGTAGGCCAAGGCCCCTAAGCATAAGCAAATGCCAATTGGGATCCCGACTAGCATCATGATTAAGAAGGCAGAGAGAGTCATCATGATTAGTTAACACTCTCTGCACTGTTTAGACCAAACTCTTTGAACTTCGATACTTGTACGAAACCCATGTCCTCTAGCAGATTCGCTACGCTATGGATCACCATCGTTATCGAAAATATTGGAATGATCAGGTAGACGGCCCAGCTTGGCCAATTCAGTGTTTGCGTTCGTTCTGTATAGAGAAAGTTAAAAGACTTAGCCGCAAAGGCCTTTGGCTCGAAACCTGCTTGGGCAAAGCCAATCGGATCAAACCAGAGCAGGCACATCCATGCCAGCGCGATTGAAAAAATAGCGATACCTAGACCCGCAGTAATTTTTGCAATTTTTTTATAGGACGCTGGCAGTTTTTCCGTGAGCATTTCAACTGCGAAATCCATACGTAACCGCGTCATGGCAGAGCCGCCAATAAAGGTTAGCCAGACGACGGAATAGACGGCGGACTCATCGACCCAATAAAGCGATGCCCCGCTGTAGCGGGTCACAACATTCAGCAGAATGAGGAAGGTCAATAAGAACATCAGCCCCGTGATCAACCATCTCTCGACAGTGAGGATTGTCTTTGAGGTTGCCAGCACGGCGCGTACAGCAATCGGTGGGGTCGGTGTTGCATGCGCTTGTTCTGTCGTGAGGTGTTGCATGACTTGACCTGTGTACATAAGTAAAACTTAATGCTATAAATTGTATATTGTATAAAATATGCAAGTCAAGAAATATCCCATAAAATCAGGGTTACATCTAATACTTCTAGAATCATGAAACACAAAACCGTCGCCAACGCCATCGCGGATAAGCTCAGGCAAGATATTCTGAGCGGCATTCACGAGGCCGGCGCACAGCTGCGCCAAGACGCGCTCGCCACAGCTTTTGGAGCCAGTAGGATTCCGGTGCGAGAGGCGTTGATTCAGCTCGAGGCGGAGGGTTTGATTCAAATGATTCCGCACAAAGGTGCTGTGGTCACAAGCCTGTCGCGTGCGGAGATTAATGATGTGTTTGACTTGCGTAAACTTTTGGAGGCTCGGCTCTTTGAGGATTCCATACAGAAATTGACTGAATCGGATTTTGCCGCCTTAGATGAGATTCAGAAAAAGTTTGGTATCGCAATCAGAGATGCAGACTTAACCCAGTGGGGAAAGCTCAACACGGAATTGCATACAACGCTGTATGGTCGCGCCGAGTTGCCGCAAACCGCTGCCGTGGTCGCAGCCTTGCTTCAAAAAAGTGATCGTTACACACGAGTCCAGCTTTCTTCAAATGCCGCTCGGAAACGCGCCGAAAAAGAGCATGCAAATTTAATTGAAGCGGCTAAATTGAAAAAAATTAAGCCAGCCTGTGATTTGCTAGTCAAACACATTGAAACAGTACGGGCTGATTTGCTGGCACTGTTGGCAAAAAATAAATAAAGTTAAGACAACCGTACCAGCGGCGCGCGTGAGTGCGCTTAGTCAAAGATCTCGGTTGTCACTCGCTTCTATACGGCACATCAATAAAGCATCCGCTTTCTCCGCCTAGCGCGAAGTTCAGCAAGGGCGGGCGACCATGTGGCACTTGAGCAAAATGCTCTGCATCCGTGCCAGCGATTGACACACGCAGACGGCTACCCGGCTGTAAGGTCCAAGAAATCGGTAGCAAAGAAAATCTCACGTCAGCAAACACACCGGGCTGCATATGCTTTGCCTGTTCGCGGTGAAAGCTTCGGTATACCCAGTTGGCGTTGTAACTTGCAGGCGGTTTGGCCTCGGCACGGTGCAGTAGGCGCAAGCTACCTTCAGTGATATACCAAGAGTGACCGGCTTGATCGACTTCAGAAATATAGACAAACACACTTGCATCATGCTCTGAGCAAGACATACGCAATTGAACCGTTAAATGTCCAGAGAGTTCAAGCGCATTGTTTGTGGGCTCGGTCGAGAAACAAAGTAAGCGTTTTTCGTGTGCGTTCCAATCGTCGTAGTAGTCTTCAACGGGCAAGGCCCCAAGACGTTCAAAGCGACTGTGCTGTCCGGTGTTTGTGGAAAAACTCACTTGATAGGGCGCGGTGGATGCCGCGCTTGGCGCTTGCGGCAAAAGTTGGCCCTGGTCTGCAAAAAATAGCCGTGTGCTCTTGGCGTGCGGTGGCCAGGTCGCGGCGGCTTGCCATTTTTCTTCGTGCAGGGTGTGAAAGTGCACGGGCAATTCGTTTTTGATCCCAGTATTCATCCCTGCTAAGTGCTCATCAAAAAAGCGTAAGACCTCAGCCAAGATCTGAAACTCAGGCTTGGAGCCGCCACCGCGCCATGGCGAGCCATTCGTGCGCGCGCCGTGATCCCACGGACCAAGCAGTAAGCGGTTATCTGCACCGGGGTTGCTCAAGAAGCGAGCGATAGAACCATTTGCAAACGCACTGCCGTCATACCAGCCAGACACCGACAGTATGTTGACTTGCCCAGGCACTTGGCCCAAATACCAATACGGGCTGAACGAGCCGCTATGCATGTTGGGGTCGTGCGTTGCAGCTTCTTCGCGAAACGCAAACTCAGGTGCTAAGTCACGCATCCGAAAGCTGCCTTGATGCTGTACAAGTGCTTGCGCCAACAGTGCACCATCCTTATCCTCATCCACCGGCTGAGGACCTGCATAGCGCTTGTCATTGAAGTAAGGGTAGGGCTGCAAGAGGTCGCGTCTATCGAGGTCTAAGGCTGAGACCAGATCATCGTAATTTTCAGTGACGGTTGTGCATTTAATGCCACCTGGAAAGACATGATCAGCGTACGTGTCATGCACAGAAAATAATGGTGCAATCGCCTTGACTGCTGGATGACCCGTACTGGCTAAAAAGCATGCGGCAGCACCCAGGTAGGAAATCCCGGTGGAGCCGATCGAGCCGTTAGACCAAGGCTGGGCGACGATCCAATTTGCAATTTCGCGATAGTCCTCGCGCTCTCGCGGAGACCGAAAGCAATCACGTGTGCCAAAGCTAGCCCCGGTGCCACGCACATCGACCGTGATCACTGCATAACCGCGAGGAATAAAGAAATCCCGATAGATTGCAATGTTGGGTGAGGGCTCAGCACCGGGGCCAGTGACTTTAAAGCGTCTGTAATAAGGTGTCAGCACGGCAACCGTCGGGAAGCGCGTCCCGGGTTTGAGCGTTGGGCTCTCAGGAAGATAAACATCGATGGCCAGTCGCACACCATCGGGCATCGTGAGATACCTTGAATCGGGTGTTCCAATTGTGTAGGTGGAGGGTCGCTTGGCGAGATATTCGGAAGGGGTAACGTTCCAGGCGCGGCTGAGTGCATCGTTGTCAGACATGATTGATCGCTTTATATTTAGATAACCCATACTATATGCAGTAAATGGAAATTACCCTAGTAACTAAACTTTGCTTACTTGTTAGGATGACTTAAATGCAAAATGTATTCCGTCGTTTGTTTGCGTCTGTTCTGTGTGTGTGGTCCGCGACTGTTGTGAATCTCGCAAATAGTCAGGAGTACCCGTCGCGTCCGATCAAGCTCGTGATTCCGCAGGCGCCAGGTTCGGGTGCTGACTTAGTGGGGCGCATGCTTGCTGAGCATATGTCGAAATCTTTGAAGCAATCTGTTGTCGTCGATAACAAACCCGGCGCAAATGGCATCATCGCCTCGCAGCTTGTGCAGCGTGAACAGCCCGATGGCTATACGCTTATGCTTACCAGCGTTTCTTTGGTGAGTTTCAACCAATTTCTATACAAGAACGTGCCGTTTGATCCCTTGAAGGATTTCACGTTCATCTCTCCGGTTGCCGATGCTGGCTTTGTTCTTGTAGCAAGCGTGAATAGTGGCATCAAATCGTGGAGTGATCTGATTAAGAAGGCGAAGGCTGAGCCTGATGTCGTAAAGTTTGCAAGTGCCGGCGTCGGGAACTCCACCCATCTCTATAGTGAAATGATTGGCCTGCGATCCGACATCAAGATCCGCCATATTCCCTACAAGAGCTCAGGACCTGCCTTGATGGCTGTGGTTGCCGGTGAGGCTGACTTGATGACTGTCACGACCGCGACAGGTCTGAGCCAAATCAAAGGGGGCAAGGTGATTGCCCTAGCGCAGTCCGGTGAAAGTCGCTCCGCTCAGTTGGCAGAGGTGCCGCTACTGAAAGAGCTGGCGCCGAACATGCCAGCGCTTCCTGGTTGGTATGCCTTGATTGGCCCAGCAAAAATGGACGCAGCGGTGACCAAAAAAATCTCTGCAGCGGTTAATCAATTCCTAACGGATCCGCCGATCGCGCAAAAACTCAATGACCAGTTCCTCTTCCCGATTCCTGGCACACCTGCGGATATTCAGAAGCGCGCCGAAAGCGAAGCGCGAGTCTGGGGCGGGTTGATTGGGGATTTGAAGTTGCAGATCGATTAGGGTGAGTTGTCTCAACTGATTTGGCTCAGTGATGGCGATGCGGTGCAGGATGGGTGGTTGTTGCTCGCTATAAAACAGAGTAAATTCAATGCACGAGAATAGATTTATTATCTAGCCGTTTCAGGCGCCCGGAGGCACCATGCTAAAAAGAGCTTTTCTAAAATTCGGTGCAGCAACATTCGGTGCGGCTCTTTGGCCTACCTTGGCCATCGCTCAAAAGCATGTCTTTGGTAATCCGGTGACAGTGGTGCTTCCCCTTCAAGCGGGAAGCGCATCTGATGTTGCGGTTCGTTATGTGACCGCAGCACTGTCGACAGCTATGGATACTAACTTCGTTGTTGAGAACGTTCTGGGCGCTGGCGGAATTGTTGGCTTGGATCGGATGGCGCGAGCCAAGCCAGATGGTCAAACGTTAGCTGCGCTGAACAACAGCATCTTGACGATCTTGCCCCATCTGCAACCGCAAAACGTTAAGGTCAATACGCTCACAGAGTTTGAGCCCATTGCCGGGCTTGCGAATATTCCGACCTTTTTTGCGGTGCCGAGCAGCTCTGCAATTAATAATATTCAGGATCTCGTGCAGCTCGCGCGTAAAGAGCCGGACCGTATTCATTACGCCTCGGGTGGCATTGGTAGTCCGCAGCATTTGGCGGCTGAGATGTTCAGTGCCTATGCAAAGGTCAAGCTCACGCACGTGCCTTATCGTGGTGCGAGCCAAGCGACGCTTGCAGTCGCTTCAGGTGAAGTTCAGGTCATGCCCATGGCGTTGTCTTTGGCGAAACCGTTTTTGGCAGACAAGCGCGTTCGTTTGATCGGCTATTGCGGCACCGAACGTCATCCACAATATCCAGACATTCCTACGCTGATTGAGCAAGGTGTGAAGGATTATGACTACTCCTCTTGGATTGCTCTGTTCGCACCGAAAGGGATTTCCGTTGCTGCCTTAGCCGAGCTTCGTAAGCAGACACAGAGCGTCGTCAATGATCCTGCGATTCAACAGAAAATGTCGAATGCCGGCTTGGATCCTTGGCCTAAATCGCCTGAGCAACTTAGTAAAATCATGCAACATGATTTCGTTAAGTGGCAAACCATCATCAAGGATGCAAATATTAAGGGCGGTTGATCGATGTCGAACCTTGCGGCAGTTAGCCTAGGCGGTTATCAGGGGAGTGGGTCGATACTAAGTGCTTCGTTGACCTCCCTTGAGCAATCACTTAAGGCCTGCGAGCTCTTTGGCCCCATCACCACAGCACTTGACGTCACAGCGCAGGGTGAAACGGCTGGGCAACTATTCCAAAGCGTCAATCTAGGTACTCGGCAAATCTGTTATGCGGCATCAGGCTATTTGACGGCTTACGCAAGTGACTTAGCCGCGCTTGATTTGCCATTCACCGTGAAAAATCGTGAGGCTGCCTTGGCCGCGCTAGATCATTCGGCTGGGCAGTGGTTAAGTGATCAGCTCGGACAAAACTCAAGCTTCAAGGTATTGGGGTTTTGGGATAACGGGTTTAGACATATTTCTAACTCGGTCCGATCTTTGCGTACGCCTACTGATATGCAGGGGTTGAAGATTCGCACACTGGACAGTGCAATCTATCGTGAATCCTTAAATGCACTTGGGTTCACCGCGGTCACAACGGATGTCAGTGAATTGAAGCGGGTGCTGAAGTCCGGTGAAGTTCAGGCGCAAGAGAATCCGCTTACCAATTACAACAACTTCAAGATTTATGAGAACCACCCTTATGTGAGCCTAACCGGCCATTTTTTTGGTGTGCTCTTGCTCGTTTGCAATCGACAATGGTTTGATAGTCTGTCGGCAAAGCAGCAACATGCGGTAGACGCTGCGGCTGCAAGGGCAACGCAACAGCAACGTACCCTTGCAGCGCAACAAGATAGCGCATTGCTCACTGAGCTAGCGCAAAGAGGTGTTCAAATCACATCGAGTTCAGATCTCGACATGGGAGCAATGCGAAGTGTCACGGCTCATATTATTGAACGAGAGCGCCAAACATTATCTAAGCCAATGGTGCAACACTATCTTGATGCGTAACGGGATTGAATGGTAAGTATTCATTTGAATGAACGTGCTTTGTATAGGGAAAGAAAATGGGCTTAAGATTTTTAGAACACGCACTCATCCTGACGCATGATCCCGAAGGCACGCGTGACTGGTTTTGTACAAATCTAGGTTTCACAAATGGGTTTCACCCTGATTTCGGGTTCCCGGTGTACTGGCTCTATATCGGTGAGCAAGATGTCTTACATATCGGTAAGGCTAGGCACTCTGCACATCAGAATACCTATTTGCAAACGCCGAGCGACCAAAAGGATGTGGACTACTCTGCCGCAGGTGCGCTGGGTTCTGGGCGTATCGATCACATTTGCTTTAACTGCGATGGCTTGGCTGAGTTTGTCGAGCGTTTGACCAGCAATGGTGTCGAGTTCAGTGAGCGCAAGGCCCACAATTCAAACCTCTATCAACTTTTTATGCGCGAACCCATTAATGGAATAAAAGTAGAGCTCAACTTCGCTTGGTCGGAAGCTGAGCAGCTAGGGCGTGTCCCCGCTTGGACGGATACGGGTAAGTCAAACTAAAGGAGCGTGTTCCATGTCTCAATTAATTCGTCGTCGTTTGATCTCTGCTATTGCGGTGATTTCTGGTACGCCACTGCTAGGTACGTCAGTGCGTGCGTTCGCGCAGCAGTCTTATCCCAACAAGCCAATAAAGATGATTGCGCCGTATCCGCCCGGCGGTGGGGTGGACACCGTGGCGCGTCTCGTAGCCGAGCGCCTCTCGGTGCGTATCGGACAAACCATCGCAGTTGAGAATCGCCCCGGTGCTGGTGCCACGATCGGCGCGGATGCGCTTGCCAAGAGCCCACCAGACGGCTACACCCTTATGTTGGGGAGCATTACGGACTACGCTATTGCGCCACACGTGCACAAGAATCTTGGGTTTGATATGAAGCGCGATTTCATACCCGTTGTCGAAGTCGCTTTTGGTACAGTGGGCTTGGTCGTCTATGCCGACTTGCCGGTTAAGAATCTCCAAGAGCTGATTGCGTTCGCCAAAGCGAATCCCGGGCAATTGAGCTATGCCTCATCGGGAGTGGGAGGCTCACAGCACCTCAATGCCGAGATGTTTAAGCAGATGGCCGGTGTCGATCTTGTGCACGTACCCTATAAAGGTACTACGCAGTTTTTACCTGACCTAATGTCTGGGCGTGTACAGATGTCAGTCGACAGCATGCCCGCACACTTGCCGCATATCAAGTCAGGAAAGGTTCGCGCCTTGGCTGTTGCGACACGTACAAGAGTGCCAATGTTGCCTGATGTGCCAACGATGGCCGAGGCGGGATTGCCTGGCTATGAAACGGCCACGAACTACACCGTGTTTGTGCCCACCGGTACGCCTGCCGATATCGTCGCCTTGCTCAACCGCGAGACCAATGCCGTCCTTCAGCAGGCCGATGTGAAGGAAAAGCTGTTGACGCTTGGCATCATCACGATAGGCGGTACAACGGAGTCGGCACAGGCACGCGTGCCTGCTGAGCTGACAAAGTGGGCGAACGTCATTAAGAATGGCAATATCAAGCTTAACTAGAGGTTCGCCGAGGGAAGGGGTTTAGGATGTTCGGTAAACCCCTTCTGCTTATTCGCCTTTGATGTTGTTAGTGCGAATTAAATCGCCAAAAGTTCGGTAGTCGGTCTCAACGCGCTTGGTCAGCACCTCGGGCTTGCCACCCACCGGTACGTAGCCCAGTTTTTCAAAGCGTTGGATGACAGCAGGTGTTTTTAAAATCTTGTCGGACTCTTGATTGATGCGATCAATCGCCGCCTGTGGCGTGCCCACGGGGTAAGTCAGACCTAACCAAACACCGATATCAAAGCCAGGAATAGTTTCGGCTAAAGCGGGAACGTTCGGCAGCCCAGAGAACCGATCTTTTGTCGACACGGCCAAGGGAATTAAGCGCCCACTGGTAAAGTGCTGTGCGGCCGCGCCGATAGAGCTAAATGTCACATCCACATGACCACTGATCATGTCGGTATTAGCGGGGGCTTGCCCTTTGTAGGGGACGTGCACAAGACTGATGCCCGCTTCATGCTTGAATAGTTCCGCGGCTAAGTGACCAGAAGAGCCATTCCCCGACGAAGCGATTGTGAATTTCCCCGGATTAGCCTTGGCTAACGCAACAAGCTCTGCCACGTTTTTTACTGGCATTTTTTGTGGGTTGACGACTAAGACCAAAGGTAAGTTTGCGACCAAACTAACGTGCGCAAAACTTTTGAGCGGGTCGTAGGGAACTTTCTGCAGGTGCGGGTTAATCGTGAAAGGCGGATCAGAACCAAAACTAATGGTGTACCCATCTGGCACTGCTTTTGCTAAGACGTCTGCGCCAATAATGCCGCCGCCGCCCGCTCTATTTTCGACAATCACGGTTTGACCAAGCGCAAGGCCGAGTTGCTCTGCCATTAAACGAGCGGTTAAGTCAGCCGCACCGCCTGGGGCATACGGCACCACCATTTTGATGGGCTTGGTCGGCGTCCATTGTGCGACGGCCGCTTGCGATAACCCAATGCCTATCGCCGCGC
Source organism: Zwartia hollandica (assembly GCF_019923725.1). Classification (GTDB taxonomy): domain Bacteria; phylum Pseudomonadota; class Gammaproteobacteria; order Burkholderiales; family Burkholderiaceae_B; genus Zwartia; species Zwartia hollandica. Next base: position 40,886 of record NZ_JAHXRI010000010.1, on the reverse strand, counting down.
TAGCTATCCATAAGGAAAGTTTCTTCATGCGGCGACACCTTTTTCTTTTGATTCGACATAAGGAGGCGAGTAAATCACCAAGACGCGTACGGGTTCTTCGCTGATGCGCGTAAAGGAATGCACTGCGTCCGCCGGGAAAAAACAGGTGTCCCCAGGATTGAGCTCACACACTTGGCCACCGACTTCGGCACGCGCACGCCCCGAGAGCATGTAGCACACCTGCTCAATCCCCGGATGACGGTGCGGCAATGCGCCACCGCCTTCGGCGTTGAGCGCACCACCCACCACACCAAGTAAAACCTCAAGTTGTTGGGCGCCCACTGTTTCCGGGCCAATCAAACGACGATTAACCGTGTCACCATGATTGGCAGGACTATAAGGTGTTACGTCAGATTCTTTAATGAAATAGCGCTTGCTGGTCATACATGTCTCCTAAGGTGGTTCATCTTTATGTTTTTTATATTCTATGCGCTTACTTTGAAGCGGGAGTGATTAATTTGCTAGGGACTTTACCTTTTTGCCTGGCATCTGCTATTAACTGAGCGTCTGAAAAGCAGGTGCCGGCGTAACCTTCATTGGCTTTTTCTTGAATCGTTGAGCGGCTTGCCACATGTCATAAGCGGATTGTTCCGCCAACCATAGTCGGGCCTCCCCACCTCTTTCGACACCAAGCCATGCCTCAATCCTGAGTGCCATCTCGGGCGAGATAGCAGCATGACCATTTATCATGCGTGAAAAGGCTACACGTGAGACGCCTAACTGCGCGGCAGCTTGTGTGACATTCAATCCCAACGCCGGCAGCACATCATCTCGAATCGTTAATCCTGGGTGTGGTGGGCTGTGCATGCGTGTCATTTTTTTTCCTAATGGTAGTCTTGGTAGTTCACCAATACAGCGTGAGTTTTCTCAAAGGCAAAGGTCATTCGCCAATTCCCACTGACCGACACTGAAAAGTGCTTTTTTAGATCTCGGCCTTTGAGTGGATGAAGTTTCCATCCCGGCAGGTTCATATCATTGGCTGCTGTTGATTGATCTAGCCTGGCGAGCATTCGCGATAAGCGAGAGGCATGCACGGCTTGGATCCCAGATTTGTTACCGGTTTCAAAGAAACTTTCTAGGCCTTTATGTATAAAAGATTTAATCATGAATTGTATCGTGTAGCGTTACGCTTTGCAAAACGATTTAATGTGCTGGGTATCTATTGTTGAGCCGATGAATCGACTCGATTTTTTTGATTATTACTTTGTTTGGCCGATGATGGGATCCTCGAATCGGACAAATTGGTCACTTATCGAGGGGGATGGTGTTAGCGACTCACCTCTTTACTAGATCGGCAATTTTTATCAAAAAATGTTAATAAGTAATTGATAAATAACAATTAAAATCGGCAGACGTATCGGCAGACGTATCAGCACAAATACGGTCGAATGGAAGCGAGGCGCTAGGCTGGAATGCCCGAGCTAACCGCTCGAAAAGCCGAATATCCCCCGAGCTTACGAGAACTTCATTTTTTCGGTCGAAAGACCGGCAAGAAATGCCCTGAACTCATCGGTGAAAACGTCAGCGTTAACGGGGCACCGATTTGCAAATCGTCCAGCGAGCAGTCGACAATATTGGTAAGCATTAAAGGCCCTTCGGCTAACTCGACATACGCAACGATGTATGGCTCTGAGGCCTTGCTCAGTGTCGTTGCTGCGTAGAGCGTTGCTTTGCCGGCAGACTCTTTCCACTCGAGCTTGTTGCTGAAGCAAAAAGGGCAGAACAGTCGCGGATGCCAATGCGTTTTGCCGCAGTCGGCGCAATGCGGCAGCAGCATGCTCTCTTTTTTTGTGGCTTCCCAGAAAAATGCGAGATCGGGATTAGCTGCCAGGGCTTGCGTATGCAGGGTGATATGTTCGTTACTCATCTAGAGCCTCTCAAGAACGACAGTGGCGTGGGCATAACCTGTGCCGATGAAACCGCCAGGGCCAGACGCTAACGCCAGATCGCAGTTTTTGACTTGTACGGCAGGGTGGGCGGTACCCCTCAACTGACGCGTCGCCTCAATGAGCTTTGTGATGCCACCACGGTTGCTTGGATGATTATTGCAAAGGCCGCCGCCGTCTGTATTGATGGCAAGGGGCCCGTTCCCAGAGATCAGTTTGCCATCTGCCACAAACTTTCCGCCTTCGCCTTTTTTGCAAAAGCCGAGATCTTCCAGTTGCATCAGCACCATGATCGTAAAGTTATCGTAGATGGAGGCATACTTAAAATCTTTGGCGGTAACACCCGCCTCGGCAAAAGCGATTGGCCCACTGACGGAAGCGCCCGTTGTGGTCAAGGACGAGTAGCCGCCGTTTTGGCCGTGTACGGTATGGCCAGACCCAATCACACGCACCAACGGATTCTTGAGTGATCTGGCAATTTCAGGGCTCACTAGAACGATCGCACCACCACCATCACTAATGACACAGCAGTCCATTCTGCGCAGAGGCGACGCCACTAAAGGAGAACGCATGACATCGTCAACGGTTACGGGTTTGTTGAACATGGCATTCGGGTTGTGCTTGGCATGCTCGGATGCGGCAACACGGATCCATGCCAGCTGTTCTAAGGTGGTGCCGTACTCATGCATGTGCCGAGACATCATCATGGCGTAGGCTGTCGATATGGTGGGGCGGTAACCCGCCTCCCACAGTGCATCAGGGCGGTCTGGCTCGCAAGGTCTGGGTGCGGTGCCTGTTTTCATCTGCTCGCTACGCGGTCTACCAGCGAGGATGATGAGTGCAACGTTACAGCGCCCGGACGAAATGGCATCTACCGCATGTGAAACATGAATTAATGGAGAGCAGCCACCTGCGTCAGTTGAGTCGATGTGGCGAAGCTTCAGATTCATGTGATCAATGAACCAGTTTGCGTTAGAGCCTGGGATATCTCGCCCACCAAAGAATCCATCAACATCCTTAGGGCTTAGGCCAGCATCTTTCAATGCCCCCAAGGCGCACTCTGCATGCAGTTGAACCAGCGACTTATCTGGAGCATGTCGAGTTGGATGCTCAAAAATTCCCGCTATATAGGCTTTATCGTTTCGCTTCACGCTTTCAACCACTCTGTTAAAAAATAAAAATTATTCAGCACTGGCGCCGGCGAGCTTCACAATAGCGCCCCAGCGATTGACTTCATCACTGTGAAACTTCTTTAACTCGGCGCGTGACATTTTTTGCCAATGTAGAACATCGTCAATACCCAATTGAGTCAGTCTCGCTACATACTCAGGATCTGAGGCAATTTCTTTTGATACCGTCCATAGTTTTTGAGCGATATCGTTAGGCGTTCCCGTGGGCACGGCAAGACCAAACCAAGCGCTGAGATCGAATTCTTTGTATCCCTGTTCAGATAGGCTGGGCACCGAAGGTAACGCAACCGTTCTCTTTATAGTGGTGACCGCGAGAGCACGTAAGCGACCGTCGTCAATCATCGGTTTGCCATTGGCGGGTGGATAGAACAGATAATCAATCCGACCGGCTATCAAGTCTGTAATGGCTGCAGGGCCCGAGGTGTAGGGGATGTGCGTCGTGCGTATCTTTGCCACCGAATTCAGATACTCTGCCGACAAGTGGTTCAACTGACCACTACCGGTCGTACCAAACGATAGTTTGTCTGGGTTCTTGCTTGCGAAACTAACAATATCCGCCACCGACTTCCAGGGTGAGTCGGCTTTGACAAGCAGCGCAACGGGCGTCAGACAGATGAGGGCGACAGGCTCTAGATCGGCGATCGGGTTGTAGGTGAGGCCTTTTTTGCGAAACAACTCTGGATTGATGGCAGAGGGGCCGGTGTTGGTCACCAAAATGGTGTAGCCGTCCGCGGGTGATTTGGCCGCAGCAGAGTAGGCGATCGCGCCGCTTGCGCCACCTTTGTTATCGATCACGACAGGCTGTCCAAGTTTTTTTGACAAGCGTGTGCCGAACTCTCGACCGATAATGTCAGCAAAGGATCCTGCGGGTGCGGGAACAATCATCTTGATCGGTCGATCCGGATAGGTTTGCGTCATGCCGATCGCAGGACTGATGCATAGCGTGAGTAGAGCCAAAAACTGTTTGAATGGTCGATTAGTCATCATGCTCTCCGCAAGGGTGCTGGTTTAATTGATGCTGCGTGTCTTGTCGTTCCAATACACAGCGCGTAACGCTTTCTTATCTAGCTTTCCAAGAGAGGTCAGGGGCAGTGTCTCGACGAAATCCACTGTCTTAGGTGCTTGGACCGCACCCTTTGCCGCTTTCACTCTTTGGGTAAGTTCTTGTGCAGACACATCGCAACCCGCTTTGAGTACGACGACTGCTTTAACCGCTTCGCCCCAGTCTGCATCTGGGATGCCAATGACGGCAACCGAGGCGACAGAAGGGTGAGAGGCGATGACATCTTCTACTTCTTTGGGATACACGTTAAAGCCACCGCTGATGATCATATCTTTTGCACGATCAACGATAAAGAAATAACCACGCTCATTCTGATAGGCCAGGTCGCCTGAGTAGAGCCATCCGTGCCTGAGTGCAAGCGCTGTGAGCTCTGGTTCTTTAAAGTAGCCTTTCATCACCAGGTCGCCACGAATGCAAATTTCACCGACCGTGCCTCGAGGGACTTCGTGCCCGTCGTTGTCTAATATTTTTACGGTGACTCCGGGGTATGGCTTTCCAGCCGAAGCAAGCAAGGAATCATCTAAGTGATCAACATCGGACAAGCTCAGTACGGTGCTAGGTGCTTCAGTGAGCCCGTAGTGCTGAATCAAAATAGGGCCAAGGAGCTGCCTGGCCTGTAAAAGCCTTGGCGGCGAAATGGGTGCTGCGCCATACATCAGCATGCGCAGGCCTGCTTTGGCCAAACGACTGCTCTTGGGATGATCAAGCAGGCGATAGATCATGGTTGGAACTAGGTACAAGGCGTTAGCAGTTCCGGCTTCAACATCAATAATAAGTCTGTCTGGGTCGAAGCCATCATGAAGCACGATCGTGCCGCCATGCCAAAGCACGGGGACAATCATTGAGCCGGCGGCATGCGATAGGGGCGTGGAGCACAGTAGGCGCAGATCGACCCAATTGTGACCCGCCATTCTAAAGAGCGCATTGGTTGCGAGCGAACAGGTCGTACCCATCACCCCTTTCGATTTGCCTGTTGTACCGCCTGTATAAATCAAACGAACGATATCGTCGGGTTCGCTGAGGTCAGTCAAGATTGAGCTGATCGCGGGGTCAAAGTCATCCCAAATGCCTGTTGCATCTGGGCCGGTGTCGTGACTAAAAATATCGAATACTTGTGTGGAGCGTTGCTTCAGTTCGTGGGCGCGTTGTGACCGAGCCTCGTCTACGATCAGTATCTTGGCTTCACAGTTATTCAAGATGTAGAGTTGGTCCTCAATACCACCGAGAGGCTGCAGCGCAACAGATCTGAAGCTGCCGATATAGCAAGCCGCCATCACGACAAAAACATCTGCTCGATTGCCGCACATCTGCACCACGGTGTCGCTGCGCTTTAACCCTAACTGTTCAAAGCGCTGCAACAGGTAAGCGATTCGTCGTGCGATGGTCTCGTAGGTGATGTGCGTGCCATCAGGATTGACGAAGGCTGAGCGCGTCGGGTAGCGGCTCAGCAAATTTACAATCATGCTGCCCATCGTGGGGCCAGAGTAGGTCTTGTCTAGTAGCGATTCACTAGAATTTTTCATGTTGAACTCTATTGTTGTGGTGCGATTGTTTTAAGAGCAGTGTCTCCGCAGCAAAAGGTAACTGACTACCAATCGATTGGCAAGTGTTGCTCTGCTGGGGTTGTATGATTCTCTACAATCATTAGTATTCGCAAACAAAACTAAATTTAATAAGACTGAATGCCGAGGGGAAAAGCAATGAAAGGGATCGTATTTGCAGGCAATAGCAAAATTGAGTATCTCGATTTCCCTGATCCGACGCCGGGTCACGATGAGGTGGTGCTGGAAATCAAGGCCTCTGGGATGTGTGGCAGCGATCTTAAGTTTTATCGCGCTCCCCGCGGCGAGGGGCTCAAGGCACTTGGCTATAACGACGCACCGCCGGTCGTCGCTGGACACGAACCCTGCGGCGTTGTGGTTGCGGTTGGCGCCAGCGTCAACCCTAAGCGTGCCTATGCAGGACAGCGCGCCATGGTGCACCATTACCGAGGGTGTGGAGCGTGCCCCCACTGCTCAACGGGATGGATGCAGCTTTGTGACGAAGGTGTCAAAGAAATTTATGGTCTGACCGGCCATGGCGCACATGCCAAATACATGAAGTGTCCTGCCAGTACGATCGTCGAACTACCCGAGGAGTTGACGTTTGAAACAGGGGCGGCAATTGCGTGCGGCACAGGGACCGCGTGGGGGGCCTTAAATCGTCTTGACTTAAAGGGCGATCAAACCATTGCGATTTTTGGGCAAGGACCGGTAGGGCTTTCGTCGACGCAGTTAGCGCATGCGATGGGAGCGCGCGTCATCGCCCTGGATGTCAGCGAAGAACGTTTGGCGCGAGCGCAAGAGTTGGGTGCTGATGCTGTGATCAATCCCTTGAAAGATGATCCCGTCCAGGCCATTAGGCAGTTGACGCACGGGCTCGGTGCACATGCGTCGATTGATGCCTCTTCCTCTGCCTCGGCTCGCAAACAAGCCGTTCAGTGCGTTCGGACTTGGGGAAAGGCGTGCTATGTGGGTGAGGGTGGAAGCGTCTCGATTGATGTCAGCCCTGATATGTTGCGGCGTCAAGTCACGATCATTGGTTCATGGACGTTTTCAACTGTTGGGCAAGGCGACTGCGCACGATTTGTTGCTGACCGAGGCGTCGATGTCGATGCACTTTTTACGCATCGCTGGGGATTCGAGGATGCCGTGCAGGCCTATCAACTTTTTGATAAACAAACCTCAGGCAAAGGTGTATTTCTATTTTAAAAATTTGTACTAGATCGTGTTGGGTAAGTCGCGTGGCTTACTAGCTAAGATTTGTCATCGATTGGTTGAGCTCTTCAAACAACCATTCTCGGAAGGCTTTCATCTTTTGTATATGCCCCTTCGATTTTAGGTAAGTCAGTTGATGGCAGACGATCTGTGGACCGACTAACCCAAGCGGTAGAACGAGTTTTTTACTTTCTAATTCTCGTTCGATCAGCAAAGTGCTTTCTAGCGCAACGCCTAGAGCATCCACTGCGCAGTTAATCGCCATAAATGAACGGTCGAAGCGAGGACCTCTTTCGAGATCAATGCTGTGCTCAGGGTGATCCTTAGACCAGTCTCTCCAGGTGTATCGATTGACCTCTGTGTGGATTAAGGTTTTTCCCGTTAGGGTGAAGCCTTTTTTAGGCAAGCGACGCCCTGGCAGCATCGAGGTCGAGCAATTTACGACGATCCTTTCTGCTGGGAAGGGCTCGACCATGACGCCGGCATCTGGGAAAAAATTCCCATAGCGAATATCAAAATCGGCCTCTCCTGCTGCGAGGTCAACAGGCGCAGAGGATGCGTTGAGTCGTACATCGATGTCGGCATGCATGGCAGAAAAGCGCGATAGACGAGGCATGAGCCACTGGGCGGCGATGCTAGGTACGCTATGAATCGTCAAGATGTCACTTTTGCCTGCTCGCTCAATGCTGCGGGTACTGGCTTCGATCAGACTGAAGGCTTCGGAGACGGACTCAGCATAGCGACGCCCAATATCAGTGAGTTCGACGCTTCGATGCGTCCGGTGAAATAGCGCAATCCCGAGGCGCTGCTCAAGCATGCGTACTTGGTGGCTGATGGCCGAAGGGGTGAGATGCAGCTCAGTCGCTGCCGCTACAAAGGACCCGAGCCGTGAGGCGGCCTCAAAAGCTTGCACTGATTTAAGTGGCGGGATCTTTCTCATTGTTCTCTTTTTGGGTGAATTTAATTCATCTATATGCCTAAATTATTCATTTGTTTTCGTTCTGTCAAGTTGCTAGTATGGCTCCATAACACGCAAGCACTGAGAAAACTCAGGCAACTGCACGGAGACAGTCATGAAGCAAAAACCAACCGATCGCGCATTGGCGCAGAGCGCCTACAGAATTCGGCGCTACTCGGTTCAGATGGGTGAGATTCAGGGACAAGGCTATGTTGGCCAAGCACTTGGTTATGCCGATGTGCTGGCCGTGGCGTATTGTCATGCAATGAATTTCAAGCCCGAGGATCCTGAGTGGCCGCAACGCGATCGATTCCTGCTCTCTCATGGCCACTATGCGATCGCCCATTACGCTGCGCTGCTCGAGGCTGGGGTCATTCCTGAAGACGAAATGCAGACCTATGGAGGTGACGATAGTCGTCTCCCGATGTCTGGCATGGCGTCCTATACCCCAGGAATGGAGATGTCCGGAGGCTCGCTTGGTCAAGGCTTAGCGATTGCCGTGGGCGTGGCGCTGGGTCTACGTCATCAGAAAATTGGAGCCTTTGTTTATAACTCGATGTCAGATGGCGAGTTGGACGAGGGCGCGACTTGGGAGGCGGCGATGGGCGCAAGCCACCACCAACTCTCGAACTTGATCTGTCTGGTTGATATCAACAACCAGCAAGCAGATGGCGCGTCTTCGAAGATCATGGGGTTCGAGCCCTTAGTTGATAAGTGGCAGTCGTTTGGGTGGCATGTACAACGCGTCGACGGCAATGACTTGTTTGCCGTACGCGATGCATTTGATGTCGCGCGGGCCGTGACAGAAAAGAAACCCCGCGTGATCATTTGTGACACGCTGATGGGTAAGGGCGTCCCATTTTTAGAGGCGCGTGAAAAAAACCATTTCATTCGTGTTGACCCGCCCGAGTGGCAACAGGCGTTGGAAATTTTGGATACAGCCTACGCAAGTGGAGAGCGGCCATGAATGCCAATACACCAGCTAAGCCCCGGCTGACGACGTCTGCGATGATTGCTTCGATTGCGTCAGAAGGTCAGCGCGTGCGTGCTGCACCCTTCGGTAAAGCCCTTGCCGCGCTTGGTGAGAGTCGCCCTGATATTGTGGGGATGACAGCTGACCTGAGTAAATACACAGACTTGCATATCTTTGCGCAAGCCTACCCAGAACGCTTTTTCCAGATGGGGATGGCTGAACAGTTATTGCTCGCTGCGGCAGGCGGCATGGCAAAAACTGGGCTCACACCCTTCGCGACGAGCTATGCAGTCTTTGCAACGCGCCGCGCCTATGACTTCATTCATCAGGTGATTTGCGAAGAAAATCTGAATGTGAAAATCTGTGGTGCCCTACCAGGGCTGACCACTGGTTATGGACCTAGTCATCAAGCAACAGATGACATTGCCATGATGCGCGCGATTCCAGGTCTCACCATTGTTGATCCTTGTGATGCCTTGGATATAGAGCAGGCTGTTCCTGCGATCGCTGCGTACACGGGCCCCGTCTATTTGCGTCTGCTGAGAGGCAATGTGCCGCTTGTCTTGGATGAGTATGACTATCAGTTTGAATTAGGGAAAGCAAAGCTCTTGCGAGAAGGCAGAGAGGTGCTGATTATCGCCTCTGGAATGATGACAATGCGTGCGCTAGAGGTAGCTGGGCAATTACAAAAAGACAGTGTCGGCGTAAGTGTCTTACATGTGCCGACCATCAAGCCCTTAGACGAAGAAACAATTCTGCGGGAAGTTAAACGCGCTGATCGCCTCGTGGTCGTTGCGGAAAATCATTCGGTGATTGGTGGCTTGGGCGAATCTATCGCGAGTCTGTTGTTGCGCTCACGTCTAGCACCGAAGTTTTTGTCGATTGCATTGCCGGACGCATTTTTGGACGCAGGTGCATTACCAACCTTGCATGACCGCTACGGGATTTCAACCGAATCAATGTCGCACCGTATTAAAAATGAACTTTAATCAGGAGGAGTCAAGAGGGAGGGTCTTAAACACTACGAGTTGAACGAGTTAATTCTTATTTCGTGCTGAGCCTGTAGGGTCAGTATAAGTAATAACAAAACTACTTTTTGGAGACACAACATGAAAAAATTTCTCGCTGTCGCAATCGCTGGGTTAGCGCTATCGGTATCTGCAGTCTCTGCGCAAACTGTGATGCGCCTTTCTCATAATGCGGCGCCTGGTAACCCAAAGGCTGTAGCGTCAGATAAGTTTGCAGAGCTCGTCGCGCAAAAAACAAACGGACGCGTCAAAGTCAACGTGGGTGGCAACGCTCAGTTCGGAGATGACGCGGAGTCCATCACCAATCTTCGCTTAGGTACCCTGGCTTTCAGTGCTAACTCCCAAGGCGCAACGTCCGGTGCAGTGCCTGAATTTGCGGTGCTTGGCCTACCGTTCCTGTTTAGAGATCTGCCGCACGCCTATAAAGTTGTGGATGGTCCGATTGGAAAACAGCTCGCTGATGCGGCTGATAAAAAGGGTCTAGTATTGCTCGCGATGTGGGATAACGGCATTCGCCACACCAGTAACAACAAGCGTGCGATCACCAAGCCTGAGGATTTGAAAGGGATCAAAATTCGCACTCCACCCGATCCAATCACCTTAGACATCTTCAATGCTCTGGGCGCGAACCCAGCACCACTGGCCTTCTCTGAGCTTTACATTGCGTTGCAACAGGGCGTATTTGATGGTCAAGAGAATCCCTTGGTCAACATTTTCTCTTCCAAGCTCTTTGAGGTGCAGAAATTCATCTCGCTAACCGGTCATAAGTATGAAGCGACTCCTCTGTTTGCCAGCAAGGTTGAGTGGGCGAAGTTGTCGAAGCAAGATCAGCAAGCAGTGCGAGAAGCTGCGACAGAGGCCGCTAAGTTGAACCGCGATCTTTCGCTTGCTGCCGATGCGGATTTGAAAGGTAAATTAGCCGCCGCAGGCGTCACGTTTAACTCAGTGGATCAAGCTCCGTTCATCGCCGCAACAAAGCCTGTTTACGACAAATGGCGCAAAACGTTTCCAGACCTAGTTGATGCAATGGTCAAAGAAGCCGCTAAGCCATAATTGATCTAAAGGGATTGCCATGAGCGCTCGAGGAAATTATTTAGTTAATTCGCTGATTAACATCACCGATCTGACGATCGAGGTAAGCAGTAAGATCATTGCTGTGATCACATTGGTTGTCATGTTTCTTTCGCTCATGGCTGAAGTTATTGTGCGTTACGTCACTAACCAGGGAATGGGCTGGCCGACAGAAATACCAAGCCTGCTTTTTCCTTGGCTAATGATGAGTGGAATCGTGCTTGCAGCCCAATATGGCAAGCATATTGCGGTCGAAACGATTCGTGCATTTCTTGGTAAAAATCTGAATCGTGTACTGCTGATGTCACTTCAGGTAGTAATCATTTGTACTTTCTTTTACTTGGCTCAAGTGGGCTTGTTTGTAATCGAGATAACGGGCTCAGAGGTTTATCCCGTGACGAAGGTTTCGGCAAAGTGGGCATATCTGTCAATCATCGTTGGTTTTGTGGCGTTGGGTCTGACTGGAATTACAACTTTCTTTCGTCTGCTTCTTGCGGATGATCCGTTATCGGTGCGTGCGCCTGCTCCGGAGGACAGTGTATGACTTTCCTAATGCTCGGTATTTTTTTAGCGCTCCTCGTGCTAGCGTTTCCGGTTGGATATGCTTTGGTTGTCAGCTCCGGCATCGCCGCGATTACTGTCGGTGCGATGCCCAGTGCGACAATTGTTGTCAAAATATTTCAACCCTCACAAAGTTTTCCGCTACTAGCGATTCCGTTTTTTGTACTGTCGGGAAATTTGATGATGGGCGGTACCTTAGGGAAAAAATTGATTGAGTTTGCGACGGCGTTGGTAGGTCGCATGCATGGTGGGTTGGCACAAGTCAGCGTAGTGGGTTCAACAATTTTTGGCGGGGTGTCTGGCTCTGCGGTTGCAGAAGCGTCAGCACTAGGCTCGATGTTGATTCCATGGCAAAAGAGGGAAGGCTATCCCGGACCGTTTGCCGCGGCAGCCATTGCATCCTCTTCGGTGATTGCTGGTTTGATTCCACCTTCAATACCTTTGATCATTTACGCAACCGTATCCGATCAGTCAATCGCGGCTCTATTCTTAGCGGGCATCGTTCCGGGTTTGATGCTTTGCTTTGGTTTTATGGTGGTGTGCTATTTGTCTGGCCGGATTAGAAATTTCCCTAGGCTTATGAACAAAGTCACTGCTGTTGAGTTTTCGAAAATCACTTTCTACGCTTTGCCTGCGCTGCTGATGCCACTCTTTATCGTAATTTTGTTAAGAGCAGGTATTGCGACGCCGACCGAGGTCAGTGTGATGGCGGTGTTTTATGGGCTCGTGGTTAGCTTAGTGATCTATCGTGACGTCAATATGAAGCGTCTGTTTGACGCTCTCGTCCACACAGCAGTGACAACAGGCGTAGTCATGTTGGTGATTTCAGCCTCAAATATCGTTGGCTATGTACTGACGGTTGAGGCCGTGCCAAAAGCGGTGGCTGAGTGGGCGCTGGAGACGCTTAAAAATCCTCTCGTTATCCTGCTGATGTTGAACATCATCATGCTTGTGGTGGGTATGTTCTTGGACTTGCCGGCTGCCATCTTGCTGCTGGGGCCAACGTTCGTCGCTATCGGTAACGCCATTGGCTTGGATTTGATTCAACTCGGGATCATGATGGCAGTCAACCTGAGTATTGGGTTGTTTACGCCGCCAGTTGGCACCACACTTTTTGTGGCGGCTGCTATTTCTAGGGAATCGATCGGTTCGATTGTGAAGGAGCTTGGGCCTTTCTACCTCGTCGCTCTTGTTGTGCTTACGTTGATGACATATTTCCCAGCTTTAACGATGTACTAAGGTAAATCTTTTTTATTGATTAATACGACATTTGACGGAGTAGTGAAACATGCTGTTAAAAGATAAAGTGGCGATTATTACTGGTGGTGCTGGAGTCAACGGGCTTGGCTTTGCTTCTGCGCGCATGATGGCTGCACAGGGTGCACGCGTTGTCATTCTTGACCTCGACAAAGCACAGCCAGCTTCTGTGGCCGTAACCTTAGGGCAACAGCATATGGGTGTTGTCGCCGATGTTACGAACAAGGCTTCCTGTGACGCGGCAATTAAGGCCGTTATGGAGAAAATGGGGCAGATTGATATTTTGTTTAATAACGCAGGCATTACTCAGCCGCGTAAGACGATGGAGATCACTGCCGCTGACTACGAGGCGGTCTTGGATGTGAGCTTGCGTGGCGCGTTGTATATGTCCCAAGCAGTTTTGCCGCACATGCGTGCGCGCAAGCAAGGCTCGATTATTTGTACGTCGTCGGTCTCTGCACAACGCGGTGGCGGAATTCTAGGTGGGCCACATTATTCTGCTGCGAAAGCCGGGGTGCTGGGTTTGGCACGTGCGATGGCGCGGGAGTGCGGAGTTGATAATATTCGCGTGAATTGCATCACGCCAGGACTCATCGAAACAGATATCAATAAAGGTCTCATTCCCGCAGATCGCATGACTGATATTTTGTCGAACATCCCGATGAATCGTATCGGTGAACCGAATGATGTTGCGGGCTGTGTCGTGTTCTTAGCCAGCGATTTATCGAAATACTGCACAGGCATTACGTTGGATGTCAACGGTGGCATGTTGATTCATTAAGTTGCGATCTAGTCTTATGACTGTTACGTCATCTCCTCAATCCCTAGCGAACGCGATTCGATTCCTTTCTGTTGATGCCATCGTTCGCGCTGGGGAAGGGCACCAAGGTGTCCCTCTCGGGATGGCGGAAATTGCCACCGCGTTATACCTGAAGCATCTCAAGCACGATCCCGCCTACCCGACATGGTGGGATCGTGATCGGGTGGTTCTATCTAATGGCCACGGTTCAATGCTTTTGTATTCCCTCTTGTACTTGACGGGATACGAAAAAATTTCACTTGAGCAAATCAAGTCGTTTCGAGAGCTCGGATCCCATTGTGCCGGGCATCCTGAGTTAGATCCTGAGGCTGGCATCGAAGTCACGACGGGTCAGCTCGGGCAAGGTATTGCCAATGCGATGGGGATGGCTGTCTCTGAAGCATTTTTGCGCGCACGCTTTGGCAACGATCTGGTGGACCACTTTACCTATGCGTTTGTCGGTGACGGATGCCTACAAGAGGGGGTCGGTCAGGAGATGATTAGCCTCGCGGGTCATCTTGGACTAGGGCGGTTGATTTTATTGATGGATGACAATGCCATCACAGATGATGGGAGCACGGAGTTATCGATCAGTGAGGATGTCGCTAAACGCTTTGAGGTTGCACAGTGGCATGTTCAGCGTGTGGATGGTCATGATTTGGAAGCGGTGTCTTCCTGTATCACTGCTGCACGCGCAGATTCTCGTCCATCGATTATTTTGGCGCGGACGACCATCGCTAAGGGACTCGCAAGACTCCAAGGGCAACGCGGTGGACACAGTGCCAAGCTTTTTGAGGCGGATGCCGCGCAGATGCGCAAGGATTTGAATTGGTCTGATCCAGAATTTGAGATCCCTGAGAGGATCTTAAGTGTCTGGAGGGCTAGCCCGAGTGTGAATCGGTCGAGCCGATCAAAATGGCTTGCGCGTGTTGCGACGCTCTCTCCAGAAAAACGAACAGAGTTTGAGCGTGTGATGCGAGGTGAACTACCGCCTGCGCTTGAGTCTGCACTCGCTGCGTTGAAAGAGAAGCTTCTTGCTGAGCCCCCGCGCGGCGGCATCAATTTATCTGCCGCAATTAATGATTGCCTGACCGATCACTTGCCAGAGCGTATCGTGGCTTGCGCGGATTTGGAGGCACCTACTGATCATAAAAAACGATTGGATGCCTTTAGTGCTTCAAATCCAAGCGGGGCTTATATTCATTGTGGAGTCCGTGAGCACTTGATGGGGTCTATGTGTAATGGCATTGCAGCTCATGGCGGTGCCATACCGGTCAGTGTCACGTATTTAGCGTTTTCAGATTACATGCGCCCAGCCTTACGCAATGCAGCGCTCATGAAGCTTTCGGTCAAATTTGTGTTTAGTCACGATTCGATCGGTATCGGAAAAAACGGACCCACGCATCAACCGGTTGAAATCTTAGCCTCATTGCGTGCGATGCCTCACATGTTGGTGATGCGTCCCGCCGATGCTGTGGAAGCTGTCGAATGCTGGGAGGCTGCACTCAGGCATAAGCAAGGCCCTGTTTCCTTGATTTTTTCTAGACAGGCACTCCCTCATGTGCGCACGTCAGCGGCGGCCGATAACCTGTCCGCACGTGGTGCCTACGTCTTGGCAGAAGGAAAAAATTTACCGCGACAAGTAAGCTTGCTTGCAACGGGTTCCGAAGTAGCCATTGCCTTAAAGGCGCGTGAGCAGCTTGAAGCTTTAGGTCTGTCGACGGCGGTGATCTCTATGCCTTGCTGGGAGCTCTTTGATCGTCAGCAAGCATCCTATCGCGCAGAGGTTTTGTGCCCTGGTACCACGACTGTGGCGATCGAAGCCGCAGTGAAGCTTGGTTGGGAACGCTATCTTGGTAATCACGGAAGTTTTGTTGGTATGAATGACTACGGCTTGTCGGGGCCTGCAGATGCACTCTATGATCACTTTGGTATCACCGCAGAAAAAGTGACTGAAGCTGCATTAGCTATTCGTGCTATCGCGACATGAGTCGACGGGCGACGTAGGATAGGGCGTCAACAAGTACAACCAAAATGATCATGGCAATCAGGATGCTGCTGGTTTCGCGCATCTGAAATAAACCCATATGAAAAGCTAGCATTTGGCCCAGCCCACCACCGCCCACAACGCCTAGTACCGCTGCCGCGCGAATATTGTTTTCCCAACGGTAAAGCGAATAGGAAACCAATTGGGGTAGAACCGTTGGCAACGTAGCGAAGAGAAAAATACGTCCTTCATTCACGCCTTGTATGCGCAAGGCTTGCGCCGCACCTTGGGGGGCATTCTCGATGGCTTCCGCAAAGAGACGCCCCAACACGCCAGTCGTGTGTAAGGCTAAAGCGAGTGTGCCTACAAAAGGCCCTAAGCCTGCGGATATTAAAAGCAGTGCCGCCCAGACCAATTCAGGGATCGAGCGAAAGGCGTTCAAGAGCAACCGAGTAATAGAATACCAAGCAGACTTTACCCCGTTCGTGGTCTTGCTTGCTGGCAAGGCAAGCAAGAGTCCAAGACCGGCGGCTATTAGGGAGCCTAGAGCAGACATGGCCAAGGTTTCAAGGCTCGCGATGCCTAATTTTGATAAAAACTTCGGGTCAAGGTTTGGCGACAGCAGTTCACCTAAAAACTTTCCCATTCGCACAGCGCTATCTATTGAGAGCATCCGCGCTAGCTGTAAATCGAGTGTCCAAAAACTGAGTGCAATCAGTACGGCGATGCCGATGAGGACCCAGTAAATCGAGCTATTCCAGCGGATCGGTGGTCGAGGTCGCGCGTGGACGGGTAAGTGAGCGCGGGTCATTGCATGACCTTCCGCAAATAGCCACTTAGTAAGTCCGACAGCCAGACAAGCAGCATGAAGACGATTAATAGGGTCGCGACTTCACCGCCATTAAACATCTTCATGGAATTATCCATTTGTTGACCTAAGCCGCCGGCACCCACAAAGCCTAATACTGCAGAGGAGCGAATCGCACACTCCCAGCGATAGACGGAGTAACTCGTGAGTTCAGCCGAGTTTTGGGGCAGAAGTCCAAAGAAGAGTGCTTGGAGTCGAGAGCCACCATTTCTTAGGATCGACTGGGTGCTGTGCGCATCACCGCTTTCAAGGATCTCTGCGTAGACTTTTCCCAGCATTCCAGCGTAGGTCAACCCAATGGCCAACACGCCTGCGGCAGGCCCTAAACCGACGACGCGAACGAAGACAAGAGCCCAGATGAGTTCTGGAATACTTCGTAAAAAAATAAGCAGCCAGCGAACGAGCTGTCGCACGCAAGAGGGAAGAAAATGCATTCGACCAGACAGTGCGGATATCGACAGGATCCGTGTTGAGACTATCGTTAAGGGAATCGCTAAGATCATCGCGAGCG
Source organism: Zwartia hollandica (assembly GCF_019923725.1). Taxonomy (GTDB): domain Bacteria; phylum Pseudomonadota; class Gammaproteobacteria; order Burkholderiales; family Burkholderiaceae_B; genus Zwartia; species Zwartia hollandica. The sequence continues at coordinate 23,939 of NZ_JAHXRI010000010.1, read as the reverse complement.
TCAAGCCTGCTGTGGCGATAGCGACGGTGCGCCACGTTTCTTTCACAACGAGTAATAGAAACTCAGAGCCAAGCGCAGGTGGAAAAAAATCCGCCAAAAAACGTATGCTGACTTTAAGGTTGTCAGGATCAAAAAAAATCCAAGGCTTAAATTCGGTTGCGACTAGCGCAGGCATGAGCAAAGCTAAGGCTGCCATTGCCCAAAAAACGCGGCTAAGCCACGCAGGGTCACGCAGGTGTGGAGAGTGCGTCGTGCTGGACATGAAGACTGCTTAGTTCGTGCTCGTGTTGAGCGTAAAGCTTTGAAAGCTCACCATTTGTGACTTGGGCAGCCGGCAGATCAAAGGCCACGGCACCGTCGCGCAGTCCAATGACGCGAGAAAACTTTGACCGAGCGACATCGACTTGGTGCAAGGTTGTAATCAGCGTGACGCCTCTTGCGGCTGCGCGATCGACTAAAGAATTGATTGCTTGCTCTGCCCGTGTGGGATCGAGAGCAGAAAGGGGCTCATCAATAAGCCAAAGCGAAGCGGGCGCCATCAATATCCTGGCTAAACCAACGCGCTGGCGCTCTCCGCCGGATAAACGATCAACACGATTCCAGAGCTTGTCTTGCACATCAAACGCTTCGAGTGCTTGATAAGCCTCTGAGGTTTTTAACGGGTAAATCAGATTCACTAAGCTTTGCGTCAAGGACATTGCCGGGAGTGCCCCCGCAATTAACGAGGTGATCACGCGTTGCCGCGGAGGGAGCGGTGGAACCTGTGGTGCACAGATTAAACGTCCTCGAATCTCCTGCAGATGCTTTGTGGATAACGACCAAATATCCGTATCATCTAAGCAGACCTCACCGGCGCTCGGTTTGATCGCGGCGCAGATGACTTGCAGGAAGGTTGTCTTGCCTGCGCCGGACGGACCGATGACTGCAACCTGTTCGCCTGGCTCGATCGTGATGTTCAGATCACGAACAGCAGGCACTCCATCCCGCTCGGCGGCGGGATGATGTCCTGTTACATGACTGAGTCTGACACGCATCTGTGAGCCGAAAGTGCTTGATGAAAATACAGCCGGCTATTTGATCAGTCCTGCACTGCGTCCGGCGGTCTCAAGGCCTTTGTAATTCTCAGGCGAAGTCGCAATGTAGCGGGTTGCTCGATTCAAGGTGAGAATTTCTTTACCTTCAGGATTGTCCATGCTCAAGGCCAATAAGGCAGCCTTGATTTTTTCGCGCTGCGCCGCAGGCATATCTGCATGTACAGACCAGTTGTAATTGAAGTAAGGAGGCGTTGTGAAAAACACATCAACTTTGCTTGTGTCGACTTTCTTGTCTGCGACAAACTTATTCCAAACGGTAATGTCTAGTGCAGCGCCATCGACACGACCGCTAACGACTGAGGCGATTGTTGCGTCGTGCGCACCGGAGTAGGCGACACGTTTGAAGTCACGTTCTGGATCGATGCCTGCCTCTAGCAGAAACGAGCGTGGCATCAAGCTACCCGACGTACTGGATTGAGAGCCAAAGCTAAATTGCTTACCTTTTAAGTCAGAGAGTTTCGTGATCCCGGAGTTTTTCTGCGCAATAAATACTGAGCGAAACTTTGTGTCTTCTTCGCGTTGAGCGATTGGGATAATTTTTCCGCCAGAACGAATTTGTGCCTGAACGTGTGTGAAGCCACCAAACCAAACGAGATCGACCTGTTTGTTGACCAAGGCTTCGACTGCGGCTGGGTAGTCATTGACCGGGATGAATTCAACCTTCATGCCTTGGGTGCGCTCGAGGTATTTCGTTAACGGTCCGAACTTACGAACCTGTTCTGTTGCGGCCTCTTCAGGTATTGTTGTGACACGTAATACCTGTTGTGCAAGGGCGCTAGCGGTGATCGCCGAGGCAAAAAATGTCGTCGCCCAAAAAGTTAGTGCGCGAAGCGTTAGAGCTCGGATCATAGGACCTCTAGGTGTTTACGGTAAGTCGATGTTTTAGCACGAAAAAACGATTTTCTTCGTAGGGTCTTTCACAGAGATTTGTTTCAAGCATAATAAGGACTCAAGGCTTAGTCCTGCGTCGCGCTTGATATTTGACTTCACAAAGGTAACTCACATGATTCTGTATGACATGACCACGGCAATGAATCCGCGTCGCGTGCGGATCTTTTTGGCTGAGAAGGGCATCACCGTACCAACGAAGCAAGTCGATGGTCTGAATCGTGAAAACCTATCTCCAGCTTTTCTGAAGTTGAATTCACTGGGTAAGACACCTGTGCTAGAACTGGATGACGGCACCTTGCTGACCGAATCGATCGCGATATGCCGCTACTTTGAGGCCCTGCACCCTGAGCGACCCTTGTTTGGCAGTACACCACTTGAGAAAGCGCAAATCGAGATGTGGATGCGACGGATGGAATTTGAAATCGTCGCCCCGATCGTGACAGCGTTTCAACACACAGGGCAGTATTGGGAAGGGCGCATTCCGCAAGAGCCGCTTTGTGGTGAGCATGCGCGCAATCGCGCGTATGACTCCTTTGCGTGGCTCGATCGTGAGCTAGCTGGTCGCGAGTTTATTGCCGGAGATCAATACAGCATTGCAGATATCGTGGCGCAATGTGGGTTTTTGGTGGGTAAGGTGACGGGTACAAAGATCCCACCCGAGCTTAAAGAGCTGACTCGTTGGTACACCTCGGTCGTCGCACGTCCCACGGCCCGGGCTTAGCATGAGCACTTCACCTGCGGTGACAACCTCACAGAAGGTTTGTTTGATTGTAGGCGCGGGCGATGCGACAGGTAGTGCCATTGCAAAACGCTTCGCACAAGCGGGTTTTACCGTCTGTGTGACGCGTCGCACGCCCGACGCCAGTGCTGCGCTTGTGCGAAGTATTCAAGACGCGGGTGGTCGTGCCATTGCCTATCAACTTGATGCACGACGCGAGGAGGAGGTCATCGCGCTCCTCAAGAAAATAGAGGCCGACGTGGGCGCTCTTGAAGTGGTCGTCTTCAACGTAGGCGGTAATGTGCGATTTCCGTTGCTGGAAATGACAGCAGAAAAATACTTCAAGACTTGGGAAATGTGCGCAATGGCGGGCTTCTTGACGGGGCGTGAAGCCGTGAGGGCAATGTTGCCGAGAAAGCACGGCACGATTCTATTTACGGGTGCTACGGCTAGCCTGCGGGGCGGTATTGGGTTCAGTGCCTTTGCCGGAGGTAAGGCCGCCTTACGGGCGCTCGCGCAAAGTATGGCGCGTGAATTTGGGCCGCAGGGCTTACACATTGCACATGTAGTTGTCGATGGTGTGATCGATTCTGAGCGAGTGCGTACCACTCAGCCAGAACGTGTTGCGGCGCTTGGTCCGCAAGGACTGCTTGATCCGGAGAGCATCGCTCGCGCCTACTTGTGGCTGCACGAGCAAACTCCCGATGCTTGGACCTTTGAGTTAGATTTAAGGCCAAGCGTTGAGAAGTGGTGAACGGTGTTTCGTTTGAGGAGCGTTAATGCAGAAGCCCTTCCTCAAGTGCTTTGATTTGTATGGCGACATAGCGGGAGTAAATTCGACAGTTCGTAAAGCTTCCGCCTACAAACCATAGTCCCTTTTGACTTGTGCGGCGCCACATGTTGTTCATTTCGCCATCTGGCGCAAGGCCCCAAACCGGGCCAATCTTTTGCGCCACCTCTTCACCCAGTAGTTGCTTGACGACTTCCTCTTGTGGGACGAAGCCAGTGGCCATAACAATGAGATCTGCTTGTTTGATGGTCCCATCTTTCAATAGAGCGCCGTTTTCTACGAACGTGTCAATTTGTTCATACTGACACAAGCCTATAGCTCCGCTGATGATAAGGTCAGAGCAGCCAGCATTTAAGTAGTAGCCACCGTAGCGTGTACGGATTTTCATTTGATAGCCGGTATCGTTTTCGCCGTTATCCCATTTAAATCCGCAGGCAATAAGATCGTTAATTAATTTTTTATCGAGCTCGATCATTCTGGCCGAGGTTTGCTTGAAATTGCGTTTGGTCACTTCAAGTGTGTTCACACTAGAAAGTAGATCGCCGTCCTCTAGTGCAATACCTTCGTACAGTGCGTAAGTTAACTTCAAGCTAGGATCGATACTGACAACGGTCGTTGATCCTCTCTGAATCATTGTCGTTTCTACGCCGTTGCTATGGAGATCTTGGGCGACATCGTGTGCACTGGTTCCAGTGCCAAGAACTAGTGCGCGTTTTCCCTTCCATTTCGCGCCACTCGTGAAGGAGCTTGTATGCATGACCTCGCCGGTGAAATCCTCGAGCCCAGGCAGTTTCGGGATGCGTGGGAGCCCTACGAGTCCATTGGCGAAGATGATGTGCTTGGGTCGTACTGTGCGCTCGGTGCCTGTGACGTTATTCTTGAGTACTGCAGTCCAGCTTGCGGTTTCTTCGTTATAAGTGGCAGTAGCTAACTCAGTACTCGTCCAGTTATTGATTTCCATCGTCTGAGCATAGATCTCGAGCCAGTTACCCACCATGTCTTTAGGTAGATAAGAGGGCCAGCTTTCTGGAAATGGCAAATAGGGCAGGTGGTTGAGATCCGTGACGTTGTGCAGCGCGAGTGAGTGATACCTTTTGCGCCAACTATCGCCAATGTTTGGATACTTATCGATTACCAATGTATCAACACCGATCAAGACCAAAGACGCTGCGACGCTAAGCCCTGCCTGGCCGCCACCCACCACAAGCACGGTGGGTTCTCGGTCCGCATAGGCTTGGCTTGCGATACGTTGATCTTGCCAGTTAGTTCCGCCAAAGTTTCGTGAGTAGGCTGCTCCTGTTGGGCGACGCCCCCCAATTTTTTCTTCGTGTCCTTTCAGTTCATGCATACTTGTCAGTAACTGAAATGCTTCTTCAGGATGGTCTTGCAAAAGACGTAGAACACCAAAACAACGACCAAGCTCTGTTTCAAACTGAATAACTGACTCAATGACATCTATGCCTGTTCGCTTCAACCGGCGTGGGCCAAGTCGACCTTCTGCCAGTTTGAAGTCGCGCGCCTTCACTTGGGCTTGTTTACTCAACATTAAGCTTGCTATGTTGGCACCACCTGCTGTGGGTGTAAGAGACCAAGTAAACGCGAGCAGATCGCGCCAATGGCAATCGTCTGCGAAGAGCGTCTTGATCAGACCTTCGTCAGATTTTGCTAAGGCTGAATTAAGAGTGTTCAGCCAGTTTGTGGCACTGATGCGATCAACGGTATCGAAGGGATTGTCTGTACTCTGAGAAGCGATGCCAAGCATTTGATTTGATGCCTACTTAGTTTTCTAATTTGATGCCGCTGGTACGGATAAAGTTTGACCAACGCTCGAACTCTTTCTTATTGAAGGCGACGAAGTCCTGCACTGAGCCACCTAAAATTTTGGCACCATTGCTCTCGAATCTCTCTCTGACATCAGGCATTTTGAGAATGGCATTGAACTCAGCATTCATTTTTTGGATGATGGCCGGAGGAGTTTTTGCCGGCGCCCAGATGCCGTACCATGCAGCAACATCAAAGCCTGGGTAACCACTCTCGGCGACCGTCGGCACGTCTGGCAGGGTGGGGATGCGATAACTGCTGCTGACGGCGAGGGGTCTTAACGTTCCTGCTTTGATGTGCGGAGTTGAAGTCGTGACGCCATCAAAGGTCATTGTGACTTCACCCCCCATCGTAGCGAGGAGGGCGGGCGCACCGCCTTTGTACATGACTTCGATCATGTCTATCTTACTCATGTTTTTAAGTACATTGAAACTGAGGCTCGGTGAGGCGCCGATTCCCGTACTGCCATGGCTTAGCTGCCCCGGCTTTGCCTTTGCCGCCGCAATCAGTTCTGCGAGGGTCTTGTATGGCGCTTTGGACGAAACGACCAATACATTGGGTACTTCAGCAATTGTTGTGACAGGGGCAAAATCGTTCAAGGGGTGATAAGTCGGTTTGTCTGTCAGTGCAAAATTGACTGCGTGGGTCCCAAAGGTTCCGAGAATAAAGGTGTAACCATCTGGCTGACTTTTTGCGACCGCAGCTGCACCGATTGTCCCGCCTGCACCGGCGCGATTATCAACAACGACAGGTTGCCCGACGCGCTCAGAAAGCTTAGCCGCTAAGATTCGCGCTAAGACGTCGGTTGTTCCCCCGGCAGGGAACGGAACAATGATTTTGATGGGTTGATCTGGATAGGCAGCGTGACTGACTTTAAAAATAGATAGCAACAGCGTGCAGCCTAATAAGAGTTTTTTTATCGCGTTCATGTTGTCTCCAAAGGGTTTTTTCTTTATGAGACCAGAGGCGTAAACTTTATGCAAGTTTTTTGTAAGCTTTGCGCAAGCTTTGTGGATCTCAAATTGGGAAGCCTTCGGGGGCCTGAGTCGCTACCTAAGCTAGTCTTTAATCATTTGCCAGCTATTGGAGGCTACTCGCCATGCCACCATCAATCAATAAATGGGTACCGGTAATAAAACCGGCTGGCTCGGAAACCAAATATGCGACTGTTGCAGCGAATTCCTCAGGTGTGCCGAGCCTGCCCAACGGTATGCGTTTGATGCGTTCGCTCATGTCATAAGAGGAAGCCAATGAAGTGGTGCGGATTGAGGACGGTTGCACGGTGTTGACGGTAATTTGGTGCTGTGCAATTTCGTTTGCAAGATGCTTGAGGAGGGCCGTTACACCTGCGCGATATACGGTAGATAGCGCGTGATTGGTCATTGGTCGCGCAACAGAGGCAGACGTGACTCCGACAATGCGTCCCCATCCGCGACCGACCATCTTGGGCACAATCACGCGAACGGCAATTGTTGCCGCTAACAGTTGTGTCTGGTAAGCCTGCTCCCATCGTTGTGCATCGGTTTCACCCAAGACCGTGGTCATTTTTAGTGGTGGACGTCCGGTGTTCAAAATTAAAATGTCAGGCCCGCCTAGTTTTTCTTGGGTTACTTGAGTGAAATGTTCCATATCATGCTCGCGCGTCATGTCTCCAGGAATCGCGATCGCTTCTACACCATACTTCGATCGCAGCTCACATGCTAAGGACTCCAGCTTCTCAGCCGAGCGCGACAGTAAGGTGAGGTTACAGCCCTCCATGGCCAAACGCTGAGCAATACTTTGTCCGAGCCCAGAACTACAGGCCGTGATCATTGCTGTTTTACCTTTGATTCCCAGATCCATAAGGGCTCCTATTAGATTATTCGGCCGCGATGGTTAATCGATATGAGCGCGGCAATGAGCAGAAAGAGTACGCTTAATGCCAGAAAAATAGCAGAAACCTCAGTGACTTGATGGCGCTCAAGTCTAATTGTCTTGGACAAGGATTGATAAATACTTGTCAGGTCCATGTCATTGGTTGCCCGATAGTAATTACCCAAGGTAAGTTCGGAAATATTTTTAAGTAGTGCCTCGTCGAGTTTGACGCGCATTGAGACGCCTTGGGCTTTTAAGACAACACCTTCTGGCGTACCCATCCCGACGGTATAGATGCGCACCCCAAAATCGGCAGCGAGTTGAGCCATCTTCAATGGGTCTGGTCCAAAATTACTCTGACCATCGGAGATCAACACGATCGCTGCTGATTTATTTGAGCCAGGCGGAACTCTTAAGGCGGCCTTTGGGCGCGGAGTGAGATCAAGCGGTTGACCGGAGTCGGTCGGTCCAGTAGAGCGGTTTGACTCTGTTAGGATTTTTTGTACGTCCAGGCCGCTTCCAGTAATAAGTTCACTAAGCGCAATCAGAATGCCGCTGCCCACAGCGGAGCCCGCTTGTAAGGGCAGGCTCTCGATGGTCCGATACAAATCGTCTCGATCCGTTGTAGGTGCCTGCGCAATAGCCGCTGTGCTTGCTATCGTCACGACACCGACCTTCATGTTGGGTGGCTGAGCTCCGATAAATTTCTTTATTGTGGCCTGTGCCGCTTCAATTCGACTGGGAGCAATATCGGTAGCCGCCATACTGCCTGATGTGTCGATTGCTACCATAATGCTGTCCAGGCGAGTCGGAAGCAAAAGGGCCGCTCTGGGCCTGGCTAGACTCAGGATCAAGAGCGCTAGGCCGATGAGTATAAGCGCCGCTACGATTGTGTTGCGCCATCTTGTACGACTCTTAGGTCCTGAAAGACGGGGCTGACCAAACGTCTGTGCGTGATGGTAGCGGATGTTAGTGAAAAGGTAGATGCCACAGAGAAGCGGCAAAATAAACAAAAGCCAAAGAAGTTGAGGCCATAGAAAGCTGATTGAGTTCAACGCAATCATATTTTTTTATTCTGCTGAACGTGCGACTGATTCGCGGTGCTGTTGTGCAAGCTTGAGCCACGCGTAAGCGACACTTTACGTTTTCTTAAAAGTAAATAACGCATTAATGCGTCGTGAACAGACTCCGACGTGTCTAACTCGATACAGTCCACGCTAGATTGCGCGAAGATGTGTGAGAGGCGTGTTGCATGTGCCTCGGCATGTTCGATAAATCGTTGCCGAAAGCCCTTGTCTTCCGAGTCGACAAATACTTGTTCACCCGTTTCACTATCTTGGATCAGCATGATTCCAGAGGCTGGTAGTTCGTTCTCGGCTGGATCTAAGAGTCTAGCGGCGATCACATCATGACGATTCGAAAGCTGATGTATCGGCTTATCCCAGCCCGGCGAACTGATGAAGTCTGATATGACAAATACAGTGGATCTACGCTTGATCGCCATGCTAGCCAGTTGGAATAAATCACTCAGGCTTGTCTCGCCTTGTGGTTTTTTTTCAGACAACTGATGCATCTGTTCGATGATATGTAAAACCTGCTTTCGGCCAGATCGCACTGGAATAACAAGCGACGCCTGTGATGAAGGTCCCGCGTAAAGAATTGCGCCAACACGATTCCCATGACGTGTAAATAGCCGCGCCAACACTGCTACAAAATTCATTGCTAGTTGTTGCTTGGTCACTGCGCTGGAGCCAAAATGAATAGATCCGGTAAGATCGACAAGAAACCAGATTGAGATCTCGCGGTCTTCTTCGTGCTCACGCACGTATGGGGTACGCATCCGCGCAGTCACATTCCAATCAATGTGACGCACATCGTCATGCATTTGATACTCTCTGAGGTCTGCGAGCATCAGCCCCGCACCGCGAAAGAGTGTTCGATAGTCCCCTTGCAATTGACCGTCTAATTTACGAACAGCCGTCCACTCGAGCTGTCGTAAAAACAGATCGGGATTGAAGGGCGGCGGGGTCACGTCAACGGTAGGTGACTTCGCAAACCGCCTAAGGAAGTTGAACATGGTTCTCAAGCGGTTTCTCTGGTCGAGGGACGGCCTTTAAAATTTGTCTAATAATCTCGTCGGCTGTAATTCCCTCGGCGAGCGCTTCGTACGATAAGACGATTCGATGCCTAAGCACGTCAAAGGCAAGATCAACAACATCTTGAGGTAGAACGTATGCTCGTCCGCGCAAGAAGCCTAGTGCCCTTGCGCCTTCAATTAAACCGATCGTTGCGCGAGGACTTGCTCCAAAAGTGATGAATCGCTCTAACTCTGCGAGCCCACTTCGTTTTGGATCTCGGGTAGCAGCAACAATTCTGACCGCGTACTCAATGAGTGCAGGATCAACATAACCCTGGCGGCTCTGCGCTTGCAGTGCTTGAAGCTGCTCTGTTGAAGCCACGGGACTCACGTGGATAGGGTCTCCAATGACGCGTTGCACAATGACAAACTCTTCAGAGTCGCTTGGATAGCCGATTTGTACTTTCATCATGAAGCGATCGACTTGTGCCTCGGGAAGGGGGTAGGTGCCCTCTGTTTCGATTGGGTTTTGTGTCGCCATCACTAGAAAGGGCGAGGGTACTTTGTGCGACGTTCCGGCGATTGTGACCTGTCGCTCTTGCATCACTTCTAATAGCGCGCTTTGAACCTTAGCGGGAGCTCTATTGATTTCGTCTGCAAGGAGTAAGTTTGTAAAGACGGGACCGAGTACAGTGCTGAACTCGCTCTCTTTTTGATTAAAGATCTGTGTACCCACTAGGTCAGCAGGTAAAAGATCTGGCGTAAATTGAATGCGCTTAAACGATCCTTGAATCGTTTTGGCTAAGGTATTTACGGTCAATGTTTTTGCCAAGCCAGGCACACCTTCAATCAGAAGGTGGCCTTGAGCCAATATTGCGATCAACATTCTTTCTAGAAAGACATCTTGACCGACCACGACGCGCTTGACTTCGAAGAGCACGCGCTCCATCAAGGAGGCGGCCTCTGCGATTGGCTGAGTGGGTCGACCAGCGCTCCAAATCTCTGATTCTTGCATTGTGATGCCCTCAAACACGGTGTTTAAAATGGTGGGATACCTAAGCTATCTCCGGCACTTTCGATCGTGATTGCGAAGCCAATTCCTGCAAAGGTCTTTGCCTTTGTTGGATTTAGAATCGCAGTCACAATGCCAAGTACTTCTCCAGACATATTGATTAATGGACCGCCTGAGTTGCCTGGATTAGCGGCAGCGTCAAATTGAATTAAGCCCTTTAGTGTTAAGTTTTCTGTCGGCTTATATTCGCGATTTAACCCAGATATCACCCCCGCTGAAACCGACGGTCCAAGCCCGAAGGGATACCCAACAACTGCTATTTCATCGCCCACCATAATATTTTTGCTCGAGCCTAGTGTGGCTGGTTCGAGATCATCTGGGATGTTGGTTGGTTTAATCACAGCTAGGTCTTTGTCTTTCTGTGCTGAAATGATGACCGCTGGCGATTCCATGCCATCCGCGAAAGTGACGATGAGTCGAGGCGCATTTGCCACAACATGCAGATTAGTCAGTATGGTCCCATCATCCTTAATCACAATTCCGGTACCAACGCCAAGCTCACCATCAAAAACCTGGGTCCCGCCTGAGGCTGCAAAAATATCAGTCCTGATTCTGACGATTGAGGGCGCGATTAAGGTGGCCGCACGCGTCGTACGCGAGGGCAAATCTTTCGTGCTCAGTGTGTGCAATACGGCCGCGTCGATTTGCTCTTGCGTTAAGGCATTGAGAGCTTGGTTTTGATGGTTAAAACCCAAAATTGCAACGATACCGAGCAAGATGCCTAAGGACAGAAGGAAAGCGCGCTCGACTTGTCTGCGGTTTATTCGGTAGCGTTTTTTCTTATTTAGCGCAGGGAGGTGATCCTGTGACGAGTCCCAGCTGGGCTCATCTTGCTTCGGCAAGGAGTCTAAACGACGGCTGTATAGTGCGGTTCGTTTCATAATGGACTCAATTCCCGCAAGCGGTGATAAAGTGTGATTTATCATACCGCCGAGACTAGGCTTATGCGCTTTATTTGGCCAGAATTTTTATGGTGCTTTGCCGTGATGGCATGTCTGCCATTGGGGTATGTATGGCTGCTGCGTCGAAAACGCCGGGAGGCGGTGGTTTTTTCAAACGTAGCGATGGTGCGTCAGGCCCTTGGGCCGCGAGGCGCCTGGCGGCGTCATACACCACCCGCTTTGCTCTGGATTGGGCTCTTGATCGCCTGTTTTGGCTTGACGCGACCTGTCATGCAGGTCACTTTGCCGGCAGACTATATGACAATTGTTTTGGCAGTTGACGTGTCGCGCAGCATGCTGGCAGAGGACGTTGAACCCAATCGTATTCAAGCAGCACAAGTAACAATTAAAGAATTCTTACGAGAATTGCCAAATAACATTCGTGTGGGTGTGGTCACGTTTGCGGGCACCGCTCAAGTTGTCCAGCAAGTGACGGACAACCGAGAGATATTGTTAGAGGCCATCGATCGTTTTCGACTGCAGCGAGGGACCGCGACGGGAAGTGGCTTGTTACTTTCGCTTGCCACCTTGCTGCCTGAATCGGGTGTGGACTTGCAAGCCACGATCTATGGTGAGAACTTTGGAGCCTGGGGTGACGGGTTTCCCTTACCATCGGCCAAGCCTTCACCACCCGTCAGTAAAAATCGCCCGAGCGCTGCTGTGCCGCCAGGATCATATAGCAACGGTGCCATTATTTTGATTTCGGATGGACGTCGTACGCACGGTCCTGATCCCTTCGCAGCAGCGAAGCAGGCTGCAGAGCGTGGCGTTCGCGTCTATACCGTTGCGTTCGGGACGGCCGGTGGATTTATTCCAGGATGGGGTGGCAGTAATTTCTATGCTCAGGTCGATGAACGGTCTTTGCAAGCGATTGCAGGTATCACTGAGGCAGAGTTTTTTCGTGCTGAAAACTCAAGTGATTTAACAAAGGTTTATCAGCATCTATCTAGCAAGTTTTCGTTAGAGCGACGCGAAACAGAGATCACCTCTCTTTTTGGAGGGGTAAGCTTCGTCTTTGTGTTGTTGGCATTCATTCTTTCTCTGCTATGGTTTCGACGCAGTCCATAACATTCATCTTGTTTTTTTAATTCGCCCTTCATGACATCCGTTAAATTCTTTTCATTGTTTTTTTCTGTAATCCTACTCACTGGGTGTGCTTCACGCCCAGTGAACAAGCAAGTATCCACCGTCGACGACAATGCCGGGTATCGTTTTGAGACCATGCACGCCAAAGCAGAGGATCAAGAGAACCTTGTGGTGCTAGCGTTTTCAGGGGGTGGCACGCGGGCAGCTGCCTTCTCGTATGGCGTGTTGGAATTTTTACGTAACACCGAGATGGTTGGCCCAAAAGGCAAAAAGATGCGCTTGCTTGATAGCGTTGGCTTGATCACCGGTGTATCTGGGGGAAGCTTCACAGCACTTTCCTATGGCCTGTATGGCGACAAACTCTTTGATGAATACGAAAAACGGTTCCTTAAGCGTGATGTGCAAGGAGAAATCGTTTCGCGCGTATTGAATCCTGTTTATTGGCCGAGTTTGTCCTCAAGTGGTTGGGGTAGGTCCGAGTTGGCCGCGCAACTCTACGATGAAATTTTGTTTGAAGGTGCAACCTTTGGGGATCTTGCAAAGCGCAAGGGTCCGTTTGTCGTAGCATCTGCGACCGATATTTCGACTGGTTCGCGCTTTGTATTTAATCAACGCGTGTTCGATACCATGTGCTCGGATTTGAGTGCGGTGCCCTTATCGCGTGCTGCGGCGGCGTCCTCAGCTGTCCCCGTGGTTCTGTCGCCAGTGACTTTTAACAATTATGGGGGGAGTTGTGGTTGGAAGCCACCTGTATGGATGGCACCTTTTTTAGATAATAGCAACGTCAAGCGCCCGGCGGCCCGAGCCACGCGATCAATTCAGGCGGAAAATAGCTTAAGTGACAGCACCAAAAAGCCATATCTTCACCTTGTAGACGGCGGCGTCTCAGACAACGTCGGCATGCGTGGTGTTCTAGACTCCCTTGAGTTAATGGAAGCACTCTACGACACGGGCACCTCAACCTCACTCGATCGCATACGTCGGGTAATCGTGTTCGTCGTGAACTCCTTATCTGAGCCCAAGACTAATTGGGATGAGCGCGAGCGTCCTCCTGATAGTCTCACTGTCTTGCTCAAGGCCGCCGGCACACCGATCGATCACTATTCTTACGAAGCAGTAGAGTTGCTCAAGGATACGTCGGCGCGCTGGAACGCTTTGCGTAAGATTCGAGACTCCGCCGCAATGAAGACGAACAAAGATCCTGCGATTGCGTCCTTGATGAAAGTGCCGAATGCAGAGATCTACACGATTGATGTGTCCTTCAAACAAATCAAAAGCGAAGAAGAGCGGTTTTATTTAAATCAGCAGCCGACTTCGTTTGTGCTGACCGATGAAGCGGTTGATCGCTTGCGTGCCTCGGCAGGCAAAATCATCATGGCGTCGCCCGAGTTTCAGCGATTGATCAAAGATGTGGGTGTGCGCATTCCTCAGAAAAATGATTGAGAGGGCTGTATACGCCAATTAGTCTATTTCCCTTTCTGGAAATAAGGAATTTAATAGGGTTGACCACATAAAAAAGCAAAGACGGAATAACTTAGGTTTCGTTCGATGCTGGTCACCCAACTTCAGGATTTGATTCAAATGCTTAAAAAATTTCAGAAATCCTCTCTCGTGGCGGCGATGCTAGCGACGGGTTTGATCTCCACGGCCACCATTGCAGCGGGCCCGCCAAATATTGTCGTGATTTGGGGCGATGATATCGGCCAGAGCAATATCTCGGCTTACTCTAACGGCTTGGTCGGCTATCGCACACCTAATATTGACAGCATTGCGCGAGATGGCATGCTGTTTACTGACTATTACGCTGAGCAAAGCTCGACAGCGGGTCGCTCGTCTTTCATTACGGGTCAGGCCGTTGTGCGCACTGGCTTGTCGAAAGTCGGTTTACCTGGTGCGAAGCTTGGCTTGCAAACAGAGGACGTAACGCTTGCGACCTTGCTCAAATCACGTGGTTATGTCACGGGCCAATTCGGTAAGAATCACCTTGGTGACCGGGATGAGCATCTGCCTTGTAATCATGGGTTTGATGAGTTCTTTGGCAATCTCTACCATCTTAATGCTGAGGAGGAGCCAGAGCACCGCGACTACCCCAAAGACCCAGAGTTCAAAAAGAAGTATGGACCACGCGGTGTCTTGAAATGCAAAGCAGGTGGTGGAATCGAGAACACTGGACCGTTAACAAAGAAGCGGATGCAATCGATCGATGATGAGATCGTGGCAGGCGCGAACGAGTTTCTTGAGCGCGGCGCAAAAAGTGGCAAGCCAATCTTTACGTGGATCAACACCACAGGTATGCATTTTCGTACCCACATTGATCCAAAGATTGCTGGTCAGGCAGGCAAGTGGCTAGGCGAGTACGCGGATGCGATGGTCGAGCATGACAAGCGGGTAGGGCGTGTATTGCAAAAGATCAAAGATCTTGGTCTGGCCGAGAACACCATTGTTATTTACTCAACCGACAATGGCGTGCACATGAATTCATGGCCAGACGCGGGCATGACACCTTTCCGCGCTGAGAAGAACACAAACTGGGAAGGTGCATATCGTGTCCCCGCCATGATCAAGTGGCCAGGCAAGATTCAGCCAGGCTCGGTTTCGAACGGTATCGTTTCAGGCTTGGATTGGTTGCCTACTTTGGTGGCCGCAGCAGGCGATGATCAGATCAAAGAGAAGTTGAAGAAGGGTACAAAAGTTGGTGCCAAAGACTATAAGGTGCACCTTGATGGCTACAACCAGTTGCCATACCTGACGGGTAAGTCGGGCAAGAGTGCGCGTAATGAGTTCTTTTACTTCAACGATGATGGTCAGCTTGTAGCCTTGCGTTACGACAACTGGAAGGTTGTCTTCTCTGAGCAAGAAGCCAAAGGAACGATGCGTTTGTGGGCACAGCCTTTCACACCGCTGCGCGTTCCTAAGCTCTTTAACTTGCGGCTGGATCCGTACGAGCGCGCTGATCAAACATCCAATACTTACTATGATTGGTTGATCGATCACGCGTTCTTATTCGTACCAGCGCAAGAGATGGTCGCGCAGTTTTACTCGACCTTCAAAGAGTTTCCACCACGTCAAAAGGCGGCAAGCTTCTCGATCGACCAGATCATGCAGCAACTCGAGAAGCCGGCGAGTAATTAAAAGCGTTTACTTCCAGGTTGTCTGGGAGTCAAACGGATAAACCGGGCGGTCTAGCTTCTTGTAGGGGAAGCGAGAGTAGTCCGCACCGGTGACACCACCGCCATCGCACTCGACGAGTGCTTTGGCGATTGG
The DNA here is from genome assembly GCF_019923725.1 of Zwartia hollandica. Classification (GTDB taxonomy): domain Bacteria; phylum Pseudomonadota; class Gammaproteobacteria; order Burkholderiales; family Burkholderiaceae_B; genus Zwartia; species Zwartia hollandica. The sequence continues at coordinate 8,331 of NZ_JAHXRI010000010.1, read as the reverse complement.
TACGAAAACGGGTCGGCAGTACATGCGCGACTTCAATAGAATAAAGCGGTGTTTTGGTGCATCGATTCCGATGTGACTGAAGATCCCCAGATCCCAATGCTCTTGCGGTGTTTCAGTGACCATCACTTTTGCTTGTGGTGTATCCAGACAAACTGTCCGGCCCATGTGGATACGTTGACCTGTATAGGTTGGGCCTGAGACCACATATTGCCCATCAGTAATCTTTGACACCACACCAGTCAGTAAGCGCGGTGGATTCGTAATGTCGAGTTGGGTCAGGGGCACCTTGTCGCCGATGGGCAAGGTTACTGTGACGCCTAAGCCTGCAGCGATTAGTTGCGCGACTGCCTCAGGGTCACAAATTGGGCCCACCACGATATCTTCTAAGCCTTGCTTCAGCGCCTCGTGCAGCACGTTCATGTCGTCACAGGTACCACCCGACATGCAGTTGTCACCATGGTCTAACAGTAAGACTGGGCCCGAGCCCGGTGCGGCTGCGAGGTCCTTGGCGCGTGCAATAGAAGCCGCGAGTGGCTCGTTTTTGTAAATGAAGCCTTCGCGATTCGTCCAGATGTAATCGGCGATTTCTTGTGCGGTAGCTTCGGCAGCTGCTTGGTCATTATTACTGACCACAACAACGCTGATGCAAGGTGCCGCAATATCGGCTAACGCAAAACCGGCTAACACCGAGGCACCCAAAATACCTTTTGCCTCAGCCGCACGGGCAAGTTTCACCGCTTCGTGCATAGGGCCAATATCTGTGCGACTACAGAGCGTGTTCAAAATCAGCGGAAGACGACGCCAAGCAATCGTTGGTTTGATGCGCTGATTGATCATGTCTACTAACAGGCGTCCCGCATGTTCACCGGTCTCGTACATATCAACATGCGGATAGGTCTTAAAGCTGATGACAATATCGCTGTTATTAATGATTTTGTCGGTCATCTTGCCATGCAGATCGAGTGCGACTGCGATCGGTGCGTTCGGTAGTGCTTTACGTACACGTTCAAGTAAGTCACCCTCGCCATCATCAGAGTTTTCAGCGACCATGGCGCCGTGGAGGTCCAACGCGACGGCATCACAGCCTTTGGCTGCTGCAACGATCGTGTCACATAAATGGGTATAGGCTTTAGCGCAAACAGAACCGCTGGGGTTGGCTGTGGCCGTACAGGCAACAACAACTTCGTGACCTGCTGCTTCAAGGATGTCAATAAAGGCGGCGATTCCGGTGCGCGTGCCTTTTGATGCTACGTACGCTTCTGTGCCGTACAACGGGCCGTTGTCACCGAAAGACTTCAAGGGGGTTGCAATAGGCGAGAACGTATTGGTCTCGTGGTTCATGCGAGCAACTAGGATCTTCATGATGTGTATTTGTAGTTAATGTCCACCGCCCATCTTCTTGTGCTCGAAGCGACTGAGTAAGCGCACGAGTGGCCATAGCAAGACGAGGTAGAAGATAGCTGCCAATACGATCGGCGATGGGTTGTAGACGAGTGATTGTGCGTCTCGCGCGACGCGTAATAGTTCCGGCATCGCGACTGCGCTGGCAAGGGTTGTGAGCTTAATCACTTCAATCGTATTGCTGATCAAGTCAGGCATGACGTTGCGCGTTGCTTGGGGAATCTGAATATAGAGAAGGGTTTGTGTGGCTGATAGCCCCGTCGAGCGCGCGGCTTCAACTTGGCCATTTGGGACGCTTTCCAGGCCAGCGCGAAAAATTTCACCGTAATAAGACGAGTTGTTCAGCATGAAGCCGATCACAACGGCAAGCAGCTTGGGGAGTTCCCAACCAAAAAATGGCGTGCCATAGTAAATAAAAATCAGTAGAACGAGTGGCGGTAGTGCACGAAAGACGTCGATGTAGATCGCAAGGATCCCACGCGCCCAACGGTTTTTGAGAGTGATAGACAGCACACCGACCAATAACCCTGAAGCTAGTCCAAACGGAATAACAAGCGCGGAGAGCAAGAGGGTATTGAGCAACCCTTGCAACAGAAATGGCGCGACCTGAATATAGATCGGGATATTGAAGAAATTATTAAGTATCTCGTCCATGGCGCTCTCTATTGCTTCCAACGGAAACGCGTTTCGGTCCAACGACCAAGCAACACGACAGGGATGAAGATAAACAAGCATCCAATCGCACCAAGCATGAGTGGTGTGGCATTGCCGCTGTTACTCATCGCAGACTGGGAGTTACTCAGTACTTCGCTCAAACCAACGACAGAGCCAAGTGCCGTGCTCTTTGTGATCGCGATCACGCGATTAGTCAGCGGTGCGACAGTCAGGCGCACAGCCTGAGGTAGCACCACATACAACATACTTTGCAACCAGTTCAGGCCTGTGGAGCGTGCCGCCTCAGCTTGGCCTTTGGGAACGGATACGATACCTGCCCAGCAAATTTCTTCGACAAAGGCTGCCAGCACAAGCGAAAGGGCGAGCCAGGTGGCAGTAAATGCGGACATGGAAATCTGGATGTACGGGAATGCAAAGAACAACACCATGATGACGACCAGCGGAGGCAAAGACCGCATGATGTCGGCAAAGCAGATGATGAAAAAATTAATTGGTTTGAGTTGGAGCGCACGCACGACGGCGAGCAACATCCCGACAAACAAGCCTGTCAGCGCAACAACGATGCCTAACTCGACAGTTACGACCATGCCTTTTAAGATGTCAGGCAGGTACTCCCAGGCGATCTCTAGGTTGAAAAAAGAGAAGACTAGCGCTTTTAGATCCATGGTCTGGCGTCACCCATCGTTATGCCGAGTGATCGCTTAGACGAGCGAGAAACGCTTTTGTCCGCACATGTTGGGGTGCACCGAAAATCTGCTGAGGTGTGCCCTGTTCAACGATGGCGCCGGCATCCATGAACACAACATGGTCTGCGGCAGCACGGGCAAAGCCCATCTCATGGCTCACGACGACCATGGTCATGCCGTCGTCTTTCAGTTCACGCATGACTTTCAGTACGTCACCGACTAATTCTGGATCGAGCGCGCTTGTCGGCTCATCAAACAAAACAACCTTGGGGCGGAGCGCTAACGAGCGCGCAATGCCAACACGTTGCTGCTGACCACCAGAAAGCTGGTCTGGAAATGACGCTGATTTCTCGATTAGGCCCACGCGTTTTAAGGCGTCAAGACCACGCTCATTTGCTTCGCTCTTTGAAAGCTTTTGCACTTTTCGCAAAGCTAGGGTGACATTGTCGAGTACCGACATATGACGATATAAATTGAAGTGCTGAAACACCATGCCAATGTCTTGGCGGATACGATTGAGATCTGCTTTAGCAGCCGTGATGTCTTCGCCATCGACCAGTATCGCGCCAGCACTTGGCTCTTCTAGTCGATTGCAGCAGCGCAAGAGAGTGCTTTTGCCAGACCCGGACGGCCCGATCATGAAAACCAGCTGTCCCTTCGTGACGCTCAAGTCGATACCCTTGAGCACTTCGTTGTCACCGAAGGACTTGTGGAGGCCGGTAATTTTCAGAATCGGGCTTTGCATCATGCGGTCCAGGAACGTCTTAGCACTTGAGGTTAACGGGGGTTGGGTCGTAGCCAGGCATGTTTGGAACACCTTGACCGGGGGTAATCGTCACGGCTGCTGAACCGGGGGCTGGTGTAAAGCCAAACCACTTCTGAGCAAGCTTAGAAACAGTCCCGTTTTGCTTCAAGCATTTCAAAGCACTTGAAATACGATCGCGCCCTTCTTTGTCATCCAGGCGGAAGGCTAGAGACCACACCAATCCTGTCGACATGACATAGGTCATTTTGACTGCTGGGTTTTGCTTAGCAGCCCACGCGGCGACGGTGTTGCCGGCCATGTTGGCATAAGCACGGCCAGATTGAACAGCTTGAATGGCATCTGCATTGGTTGCATAGACATCAAATTTAAAGCCGTACTTGGCTGCGTTGTCACGGGCCCAGGACTCGTAGGCAGAACCTTTGTTCACGGAAATCGTTTTGCCCTTGAGGTCGTCAAGCGACTTCATGTCAGCTGTCTTTTTGTCTTGTACAAATGCGAAGTCGGTGTTTAGATAGCCTTCAGAGAAAAGAAGCGCCTTGGCACGTGCCTCGGTCACTGTAGTCGGTGCTAATACAAAGTCGTATTTTTTGGCATTGAGGCCAGGAATCAACGCTGAAAACTCTGTGCCATCGATCGTAATGGTCGTGCCGAGTTGTTTAGCCAGAGCGTGACCCAACTCAACGTTAAAGCCATCAATACCGCCGCCAAGTTTTGGCATGGCGTGCGGCGCGAAAGTTGCATCAACGCCCGTCGCGAGTGGTTTATTTGCCCAGGCGGCCGATGCACAGGCAGCGCTGAGAGCCAGCACCAGACCAAAACGTCCGGCGCGATTCGACAAAGAAGTAAGGCTAGTCATCATCAGTCCTTTTTAGAGCAGTGGAGGTTTGCCCAAGGCGGCACCTGGCCCTACACGCTCTGTGATGAGTGTGTAGTGTTCGGGACGCCGATGGGCGGCGAAATTAAAAATATGTTGTTTGAATGCATCGCCAAGCGCGAGATCTGCTTGGCAGAAGATAACTTCGTCGTCTTCGCCTTGGGCTTGGGCGACGATCTCGCCAGTGGGGGCCACAATCGCAGAGCCCGCAAATAAGTGAAAGCCATCTTCCTTGCCAGCTTTGCCAGCAGCGGCGACCCACACGCAGTTTTGATAAGCGGCCGCTTGCAAGGACAGAATGTGATGGAACATTCTTAGGTGAGGCGGCTCGTTCCAATGAATATTTTGTGAGGGGGTGTTGTAGCCCACGGCAACGATCTCGGCGTTTTGCAAAGCAAGCACACGCCAAGCTTCTCCCCAACGGCGATCGTTACACAACAACATGCCGATACGGGAGTCCATCGTCTCCCAGACATTGAAGCCTTCGTTACCGACTTCAAAATATTTCTTTTCTAGATGCTGAAAGGGCGCATGTGATTTGTTATCGCTGTGTCCAGGCAGATGAATCTTTCTGTAGCGACCAACAATCTCTGCCTGCTGATTGACCAAAATCGAAGTATTGAAACACTTCCCCTCTGTCGATACCTCTGCGTAGCCGAGATAAAACCCAATGCTGAGTTTTTTTGCTGTATCGAACAGTGCTTGCGTTTCTGGTCCCGGCATCGATTTTTCAAAGTAGCGATCGATCGCTTCTTTTTCTGTCATCCAATACCGTGGAAAAAACGTTGTGAGCGCGAGCTCTGGAAACACGACCATCTTTGCGCCACGACTTGCAGCCTCTTTCATCATTTCCAATAAGCGCGCAACAGCCTGCTTGCGGGTATCGTTGGGCTGAATTGGGCCGAGTTGAGCGACGGCTAGACCAAAGGGGCGTTTGCTCATGATCAATGCTTCTCCGACGGATCGACAGAAAAATACTTACGCATGACCGAGTTGGGATTGCCGGTCAAGCGCTGACGCAGAACAGGTTCGGGTGTTGACCGCTTGATGAATTTGCCGGAGCCGCGCTCGGCTTGTAATTTGCCATCGGTCACAACCAAACGCCCACGGCTAAATACTTGTTCAGGCCAACCCGTGATCTGCTTGCCTTCGTATGGCGTATAGCCCACGTTGTCATGCAACATCTTGGTCGAAATCGTGACGGCCTTCTCTGGATTCCAAATCGCAAGATCTGCATCGCTACCGACAGCGATTGTTCCTTTTTGTGGATACATCCCGTAGGTGCGCGCATGGTTTGTGGCTGTCACTGCAACGAAGCGTTCGATGGTCATGCGACCCTTAAGTACGCCTTCGGAAAACAATAAGGGCATGCGTACTTCTAAGCCTGGTACACCATTCGCCATGTCTTTAAAGGTCGTCGCATCACCCTTTGGCAATTTTCCGGACTCGTCAAAGCGGTAGGGAGCGTGATCCGACGAAAACATTTGCAGTGTGCCGTTAATCAGTCCTTGCCAGACGGCCTCTTGAGACGCTTCGTCACCGGGTGGTGGGCTGCAGCAAAACTTTGCGCCCTCCAGGCCGGGAAGGTCAATATCCTTCGCCGTTAGAAACAGATACTGTGGGCAGCTTTCGGCGTGGATGGGAAGTCCCAGTGCTTGCGAAGAGTGGATCACGCGCACGGCTTCCTGACCCGCGACGTGCACAATTAATATGGGCACATCCACTAGCGTTGCAAGAGCGACAGCGCGATTGGTGGCTTCGCTCTCGGCGATGCTGGTATGCGCAACCGCATGGTACTTCGGTGCGGTGAGCCCGCGCTCGACCAAGCGACGTGCGATCCAACGGATCATGTCGTTATTTTCTGCGTGCACCATAACCAGTGCACCTTCCTTACTTGCACACTCCAGAACGTCCAGCACTTGATAGTCATCAAGTTTCATGCGGTCATACGTCATATAGATTTTGAATGACGTGATGCCATCTTTGATGACTGCGGGCAGGTGCTTCTCTATGGCTTCGGCTGTCGGGTCTGCCAGAATAAGGTGAAAGCCATAATCAATGACTGCTTTTTCGGCTGCGCGCTTAGCGTAGTCGGCAACCACTTCGGGGATCTGGTTGCCGCGATGTTGCGCTGCGAACGGGACAATGGTTGTTGTACCGCCAAAGGCCGCCGAGACTGTTGCGCTGTAAAAGTCATCCGCGCACATCATTCCCATGCCTGATAGCTGCTCGACGTGGCAGTGGCTATCGATGCCGCCGGGAAGCACCCAGCGACCCGCTGCATCAATATCTTGTTTGCCGGCTGGCAGACTCTTCGCGATCGCAGCAATCACACCGTCCTTAATACCGATGTCCGCATAGTAGGTTTCGTTAGCGGTGCAGATCCGACCATTCCGAATCGTGACGTCAAAATTGCTCATGGCACTCATCCTTGTTTCTCTTAAGCCTTTACGACTTGTCTGCCGCGTGCGGTCGTCGATAAACCAACGCGAGCAACGGTTGCTTCAAGTTCTTTGATGGTGAGTGCGTCAATACGCATTCCTGGCGAGCGAATTGCATTGCTGCGGATTGCGCCGCGTTGTTGGTAGATGTATTTGCGAAGCGCCAAGCCAATCTTTGGTTGAAATTCATAGCGGATCAGTGGGCAGTAGCGGTCAAAGACGGCTGCCGCACCTTTGTGATCGCCTGCTGCAAAACGGTTATAGATTTCTACCAACACTTCTGGATACGCGAAGCCAGTCATTGTGCCGACAGCTCCGCGCTGGAGTTCCTCGAGGAAGAACATCCCGCCTAAGCCACCGAAGATCTTCATCGCTTCATCGCCCGCGAGATCACGGATGCGACTAATCTTTTGACCAACAGGAGGCTCTTCCATTTTGATCATGTTTACGCCACCTTCTTTCCCCAGGCGCGCGACAACTTCCGGTCGAATTTCTGTGCCGAACGAGTCCGGAAAGTCATGAATGACAACTGGGATCTTGACGGAGTCTGCAACGGCCTTGTAATAGTCGAACAACAGTGCATCGCTCGCGTTATCAAGGGGTGCAGCAAACACGGCAGCAGCACCGGAGTCTTGCGCTTCTTGTGCTTGTTCGATTGCGCCAGTGATGCCATGGGCGCGCACGCCAACCCAAACCGGTACGCGACCTTTTGTGTGTTTAATAAAGGTGTCTGTCACTAGGCGGCGTTCAGCGTTGTTGAGTTTGTGCAGTTCGCCTAGGAACCCGAGAATAGCCAAGCCGGTGATCCCCGTATCTAACAAAAAATCTACCAAGCTTTTGATGCTTTCAGTATCGACCTTGAGTGCGTCATCAAAGGGGGTAGGGCAAATCGTAAATACACCTTTGGCGTTTGTTGGGGCAGGCATGACGTCTCCGTTTGATAGCGATGCAAGCTGAGTTGCTTGTTGCTGTGATGCTTTATCCTAAAGCGGTTGCGCTAGAACATCACTTGTTTTTTTATTGCCCACCTATAACCTTAGGTTATGGGTGAGTGGTGCGTAGCTATTTGTTCGTTTTGGGTATTGCAAACCCTTGTGTCTTGACGGTGTCGCGCAAGGCCACAGCAAAGTCTTGCGCGAGTTGAGACAAAGGTTCGAAGCGAGACTGTACAAGATTGATCGCTAAGGTCTTCGTGTGCGCGATGGGACGGACCACAAAGTCGCCCTCCGCGCTGTGCGCAGAGAATTCATCGACGATAGCAATGCCGGCACCGGCTTTAACTAATGAACAGGCGTTATGCGGGGAGCTCACCTCTATGGCGACGCGCCGCACATGCCCAGCCTCTTGGTACATCTGCTCGACCAATGTTCCAAAAGGTGTTTCGCTACGATAGGACACCAGAGGGTAAGGCAAGAGATCTTCTATCGTTAGCATGGAACCGCTTGCGAGCGGATGGTTGTAGGGGAAGATGCAGACAAGGTTACCCTG
>NZ_JAHXRI010000001.1 GCF_019923725.1 Zwartia hollandica | reverse complement strand
GGACACCAGAGGGTAAGGCAAGAGATCTTCTATCGTTAGCATGGAACCGCTTGCGAGCGGATGGTTGTAGGGGAAGATGCAGACAAGGTTACCCTGGCCGATTGGCTCAGACAGTAAGTTGGGGTGTTGTGAAGGCAGGATGACGGCACCGAGATCTGCACGATGATCGAGCAGCATTTGGGTAAGTGGTACGACCGTGAGTGGCTGAAACGTCACCTTGACCTCTGGGTGCGTCTGGTGAAACTGGGCGATGGCCATGGGGATGAGCATGTGCCCAATGCTGGGGCTCGACACCAGATGCAGGATGCCGCTGCGTTTCTCAGAGAGTTCACTGGCTAACTCTTCAACGCGGCGCACGCCGTCGTAGACGGCTTCGACCTCTTTGAAGAGTTGACGGGCCTCGGGTGTAGGGTACAGGCGTCCCTTAATACGCTCGAATAAGGCAAAACCGAGTCTCTGCTCTGTGTGGGACAACAAGCGACTGATCGCTGGCTGGGACACAAAAAGTAGTTTGGCAGCGCCACTAATTGAGCCGGAGGTCATCACCGCCCGAAAGACTTCGATTTGTCGCAGGTTCAATTGCATCGTGCTGAGCCCCTAAGAAAGGCACCACGAGGTGGTGTGGGATGAATCCAGATCTGTGGTGCAACCATAACACCATGTTAAGGATCACGCATAAATTGACAATGCAAAACATGTTTAGTCACTGCTATTCTTGTCTAAAAGGGGATTTAGCCATGGTCAAAACGATATTTGTCATCAACCCAAACTCAACCCAAGCCGTGACAGACGCTTTTGATGAAGCGTTGAATGCGTTACGACTGCCTGGTGGACCAAAGATTGAGTGCTTGACCTTAGCTGAAGGCCCACCTGGGATTCAGTCACAGATGGACGTGGAACAGGTCACTCTGCCTTTAGTGAATCTAGTCAAGGGGCTTGACGCAAAACACGGTGCAGGTGCCGGCGCTTATGTCTTAGCCTGTTTTAGTGATCCTGGGTTGCATGCGGTACGCGAGGCAACGACGAAACCCGTGTTGGGAATCAGTGAGTGTGGTGCGCTCACTGCGCTGACCAGAGGCCACCGAGTCGGTGTGATTGCGATTTTGCGCCAGTCAATCCCAAGGCATGGTCGGATGTTTGGTGCGATGGGTTTGACTGAACGGGTCGTGGCAGAGGTTCCGCTAGGCATGAATGTGGTGGACTTGGTGGATGCGGAGCGCACCCGTGCGGGTTTGCTTCGGGCCGGAAAAGCTTTGCGTGATGAGCATCTGATTGATGTTGTAGTCTTGGGTTGCGCAGGGATGGCAGCACACCGAGCATGGTTAGAAGAGCAACTGGGTGTTCCAGTGGTTGAGCCCACACAGGCAGCGACCGCCATGGCGATTGGTCGAACATTGTTAGGCTGGTAGGGCGCTCACTGTGCAAGATCCCATGAAGCAAAAAGAATTAACGTCACGGCTCTTGCACATTGTCGGCGAGGAGGGGGTAGTACTGAATCCCGCTGATCAAGAACCCTACGTGAATGACTGGTTAGGCAAAGCCCACGGCCGAACTGTCGCGGTGGTACGTCCTCGCAACACCACAGAGGTGGCGGCGGTGATGCGGCTCTGTCATCAGACGCATACGCCTGTTGTTCCTCAAGGGGGCAATACAGGAATGAGTGGTGGTGCAACACCCGATATGAGCGGCGCTCAAGTCGTGTTGTCGTTGAATCGGATGAAGCGCATTCACGATGTAGATCCGATTAACAATACCCTGACAGCCGACGCTGGCGTGATCTTGGCCGACATTCAGCAGGCGGCCCGTCACGTTGATCGCTACTTTCCTTTGAGTCTGGGGGCCGAGGGTAGCTGCACGATTGGTGGAAACCTGGCAACGAACGCGGGTGGTACGGGGGTCTTACGCTATGGCAACACACGCGATTTAACGCTAGGTCTTGAAGTGGTGTTGCCGGATGGCCGTGTATGGAATGGTTTGCGAGCCTTGCGGAAAGACAACACTGGTTACGACTTGAAGGATTTGTTTATTGGCTCTGAGGGTTCTCTGGGAATCATTACAGGCGTTGTCTTGAAGCTATTTGCTGCACCTGCGGGACGTGTGACGGCGTGGGTGGGCGCGCAAAATCTAACCAATATTGTGGCGCTGCTGAATCGTTTGCAAGCAGACTGTGGTCCGCGACTAAGTGCCTTTGAAATGATGTCAGCGCCCAGCTTGGCCCTCGTGACACAGCAACTGCCGGGGCATGCTTCGCCACTCGATAAAACATACCCCTACTATGCACTGATTGAATTGGCTGATACCAATATGTCAGGGGTGCAAGATATGTTGCAGGCTGGATTAGCTGTAGCAATCGAAGACGCACTTATCGATGACTGTGTCGTCGCGATGAGTGAGGCGCAAAGTATCTCGATGTGGAAGTTGCGCGAAGGGATATCGATGGCACAAGTGAAAGCAGGTAAGGCCGTTAAGCATGACATCGCTCTCCCGATTTCAAGCCTTGCTCGCTTTGCTGCTGAAGCGGATCAAGCTGTACAAGACGATTTCCCTGGTCTGCCTATCATCAACTTTGGCCATATCGGTGATGGCAATCTTCATTACAACGTTCTACTGCCTTTGGATGTTGCCTACGAAGACTATGCAAAAAAGACCGCTGATTTAAACAAACGTATCCATGATTTGGTCACTCAGTTCAATGGCAGTATCAGTGCTGAGCACGGCGTTGGAACGTTGCGTCGCGATGAGCTGCGACGCTATAAGTCATCTGTAGAAATGGATCTCATGATTGCGATTAAGCGCACACTTGATCCAAATCAGTTGATGAATCCAGGCAAGCTTCTGTGACCTAGGCGACTACTGTTTGCCAAATTGCAGCATCAGCAGCTCACAGCCCTCTGGCCCGCTTTGCACGGACAGGGGGGCATCAGTCGGATGAACAAACATCACCGACCATTTTGCGAGTTGTTGTCCCGCGTGGGTCAGGTTGCCATTAACAATTAAAAAATATTGGCCACCTGTTTGTGCTGGATCGTCGCAGACAATAGACATATTTTTGCCAGCCCGAAACAGCTTTGCGTCTACGCCATCGGTATATTCTGTAGTCTTCTCATTAATGCGCTCGGACGTGACGGTCTCTCGATTAGCGAGCACCGCCTCCGTGCTAATTGCCGCATGTGCAGAGAAGTGTCTTTTCTTGGATGGCTGCAGTTTTTCTTTGTACCCTGGTTGGTGTAGATACACGGGTCCAGAGTCGGTGTTGGCTCTAAGCGTAAAGTAGGAGTAGCCTTGTGGGCCCGCATCAATTGGACCATATCCGGTAAAGCGGTCGGCGTAATGGATAGTGAGTGGAAGCAACACATCCGAGCGGCCTACTTTTCCTGCTCCTGACACGAAGACTTGGAATTGATCGACAACATGAAAGTGGGGCAAGATAGTGTCATTAATTGGCATCTCAATTAAAAACGCTTGAGGATCCTGTGTGACTTTTCCGCCTCCCACGGTGCCAAAATAATCCGTCCGCCAGCGTGGTGCGCCGTTGGCAGGTGACTTTGAAATTTTTCTGTTCGGTAAGGCTTGTTGGCTAGGCATTGTTAGCATGTTGTCTCTCCTCGTTCTATTCAGGTTGTATGTTGCGTTCTTGGACGACTTTTTTCCACAAGGCAATTTCAGTTTTAATGCGTTGCGCAAAGTCCGCCGCCGTCAAAGTGGTCGCCAGTGCTGCCTCTTGGGCAAAAAGCTTTTGCATATCTGGCTCTGCGGTGACCTGTCGAATCTCTTTATTTAGGCGCTCAATAATCGTTTTCGATGTCGCCGCGGGTGCAAAAACGCCCCACCAGATTTCGCTGCTGTAGCCAGGCACGATGTCAGCCATTGGTGCGAGTTCTGGATTAAAAGGACTGCGGCCGAGCGAAGTCACTCCCAAAGCCTTCACTTTACCCGCGCGCAACTGGCTTCCTGAGGATGCAACCGTGGTAATCAAGAAATCTACTCGCCCGCCGATCATATCGATGAGTGCGAGGCTTAATCCTTTGTACGGCAAGTGCAGGGCGGTGGTGCCCGCCATTGAATGGAGTAGTTCGGTACTGACATGATTGACTGAGCCAATACCCGAAGAGCCATAGGTCATTTTGTTTTTTGGATCCCGCATCGCTTGCACCAACGTTGCTGTGTCGGTGTAGGGCCCATCTGTGCGAACCAGTAAGATCAGCCCACTGCTTGCGACCATAGCGATTGGCGCAAGATCTTTTTCAGGATCGTATGGCAATTTGCGTTGCACGGCCGCCGTGGTAGTCAGCGCATTCGAGGTGAAGAGTAAGGTTGCGCCATCCGGTGCGGCTTTGGCAACAAAATCTGCGCCAATGACTCCACCGGCGCCGGGCCTATTTTCAACGATGACCGTGAGCTCGAGTTTTGTACTGAGCTTTTGCGCTAGCGCTCGCGCAAACAAGTCATTACTTGCCCCAGGTGCGAAAGGCACCACCATCTTGATGACTTTGGGTAGCTCTTGCGTGTAGGCGTGTGTGCAGCAGGCAAAGCTAAAAATCCATGCAAGTGGATAGCAAATAAATTTTTTAAAAATTTTCATGACTTTGTCTCAAAGTATTATTCTGTGTAGTTCTGTAGCCAATGCTTTGCGATTTGATCGCGCCGTGCAAACCAGACTTGTCCTTTTTCTTTCATATGTTCGATCATATGTAAAAGGGCCCACATTCTTGCCGGTCTGGCCAGCATCCTGAGATGTAGTCCAACGGACATCATCTTTGGATGGGTCTCTCCTTCTTCCCAAAGCCAATCAAACGCGTCGTTGACATAGCCTGAAAAGTCCTTCGCTCGAACAAAGCGATGAGTGTGTTGAAACTGCATATCATTTGTATCGAAGGCGTATGGCAAGATGATATGGGGCTTGCTATTGTGCTGCACCAATCGGGGAAGGTCATCGCTATAGTCATCACTGTCATAGAGAAAGCCCCCTTCCTCGATCAAGAGCTTTCTTGTGTGGATCGTTGTCGCAGATCGTGTGTGCCATCCTACTGGACGGACTCCCGTAGCAAGCTTAATCGCATCTATCGTTTTCTGAATGGAGGCCCGTTCCTCCTCAACGCTCATGCGAGCATGGCTTTCCCAACGCCACCCGTGTGCCGACACCTCGTGGCCGCGTTTAATCGCATCTTGTGCGAGTTCAGGGTATCGCTCAACGGCCCGACCGCAGGAGCTGACCGTACACGCCACGCCGTGACGTTCAAGCAGATCCATAATTCGCCACCAACCTACGCGCGTTCCATAGTCAAAGTGGCTTTGTATACAGGGATCAGGAATACCTTCTAATTTATCGATGACCTCATAGACCGCTTCATTGCGGTTGTCACCATCGGCAATGCTGTACTCCGAACCTTCTTCAAAATTCAGTACGAAAGACACCGCCACGCGAGCGTTGTTCGGCCAACTTACCTTGGGTGGCGTTGGGCCATAGCCAACAAGATCGCGTGGCGGAAAAATCATTCTGCTTTCATTCCTGTTTTCTCTACCAAGGTGGCAAAGCGTTTGATCTCATTTGTTAAAAACTTTGATAGCGACTCCGGGGTGCCAGAGCCAGCTTGTGCGCCACGTGTCTCATAAGTTTTTAACAATTCTGGGTCTTTCATGGCTTCGGCGATGTCGGCGTTGACTTTGTTAATCAGATTGTTGGGAACGCCTGACGGTGCGAGCAACAAGAACCAGGCTGAAAAGTCATAACCAGGTACGCCGGACTCAGCAATGGTTGGAAGCTGTGGCACTAAGGGCGAGCGGTTTGGTGTGCTGACTGCAAGCGCTTTTAACTTCCCACTTTTCACGTGTGGAAGTGCGGTAGCGATAGGATCGATCATGATGTTTACTCGACCTGAGATCATATCGGTAATAGCGGGTGCAGAGCCTTTGTAAGGAATGTGCACAAGTTCCACACTCTCGGCATTTGCGAGCATGGCCGCCGCAACGTGACTGGTCGTGGCATTCCCAGACGATGCGTAGGTAAGTTTGCCTGGTTGGGCTTTTGCGAGCGCAATTAATTCTTTGACGTTTGAAACGGGAAGGTCGTTATTGACCACCAGCATGCTGGGCAGATCTGCCAACATCGCTACGGTTTTAAAGTCTTGCTCAGTCTTGTAAGGCAGATTGTTGTAGAGGCTTGGGTTGACGGCGTGCCCTACGGTGACTACCAAAAAGGTGTACCCGTCTGCCGGAGCAGTCGCAACAAATTGTGTTGCGATCCGACCCCCAGCGCCCGGTTTGTTTTCAACTAGTACTGTTTGTTTCCATTTGTCCGTTAACTTTTGCGCCACAAGACGGGCGAATACGTCCGCAGCTCCGCCTGGCGGGAATGGGACAATGAACTTAACCGAGCGATCAGGATAGTCTTTTGCGGAGGTTGGCTGCGCCTGTGCACTGCCAAATGCGGTCGCGCCAATTAGCCCGACGATACAGAGTATTTTGCTAAACAGTTTCATTTGGTGCTCTCTCTAGTTGTTGGAACGATCCAATAAATACAAGCAAGATACATGCCAAGTTTGCTAATTTAGTTTAGCCAATATTGCACGCCTTCTGCGCCCCAAAGTTCTCTTGATGCCTTCTCGGCACTTCGTACGATTTGATCCATGTCCACACGTGTTGGCATTCCGTCACGTACAACGAACTCTCCGGCTACCACGACGTGCGTGACATCGCGACCTTGCCCGGTGTGCACCAAGTTTCCAACAGGATTGACATGCGGTGTGAGATGGGGGCGATTTGCATTAAAAACCACAAAATCAGCGGCTTTGCCGACAGTTAGCGACCCGAGGGTCTCTTGCATCCCGAGCGCTTTCGCCCCGCCCATCGTTGCCATATGAAAAACATGTTGCGGTTGCCAGGATTCATCGACGCCGCCTTCCTGTACCCGTGCAGTGATGAGTGCCCAGCGCATTAACTCAACCATGTCGGCATGTTGAGTGTCAGTGGCCAAGCAAATATTGATCCCTGCCGCCTTTAGCTTCGGTGTAGGTGCCAAACGACCAGAGGTTGCATTTGGTTTTGGAATATGAACGACATGTGCTCCAGACTTAGCCATTCTTTCGATATCTGTATCGGTCACATAGATGCAATGACCGCACATCAGTCTTTCATTGAGTAGTCCTGTTTCTTCTAACACCTCCGTCGAAGTAGAGCCCGTCCGTTCTTTTACACGCTGCACCTCGACTTTGCTTTGTCCTAGATGTGTGCTCACAACGAGATTGTGCTTGGCCGATAGTTCAGCCACTTCTTTCAAAAAACTTTCTGAACAAGTGTCGACAGCGTGTGCTGCGAGATTTACTGTGACAAGCGGATTTCCCTTCCAATTATCATAAAGCGCCATGCCGGCACTTAAGGTTCGGGCTCCTATTGCCGGATCGTGATGCCATTCGCCGTGTGCAACTTTTGCAAAATCTACATCATGAATGCGCCAACTCGGGCACAGACGCATGCCGAGTTCGGACATCGCTTGTGCGGCGGTGTCGGCGTGTACAAAATTATCGCCGAGTACGGTGGATCCAAAAAGCAATGCCTCAAGTGCTCCAAGCTGCGCCAGAGCACGGGCTTGTTCGGAGTTAACCTGTGTTCCTTTGGGTATGCCAGGTGTGTAGGAGGGCGCAAAACCGAGGTCAGAGGCAACACCGCGCACCATCGATAGAATCGAGTGTGCATGAGGATTTACAAATCCCGGTGTAACGAAGTGGCCGGAAAGGCTGAGGGTTGTTGTAGCTTTATAGCTGGCAGGCGCTTTGCGACTGAGATAAGTAATTTTTCCGTCTGTTACCCCTAGATAACCATCTCGGATCAACGGCTCTTTTGGGTCAGCTGTGATGAAGATCGCATCTTTAATCAGGAGATCAAACACTTGAGGATTTGCATTCATTGATTCAACCTTGTGATTTAAACAGCGAGCGGCGCGGTGTATTAGCTATCAAAACTGCATTGATAGATTTTTTGTAATGAGCCGCCCATCAGCGCTTCGCGCTCGCCCACGGACAACCTGTCTGTGAGCTTAAAGGAATCGACGCCTTGCTTATAAGTTAACACCTGAACCGCACGGGTCCAGTCGGTGCCCCACATGCAACGCTCAAAGCCGTAGGCGTCAAAAATACGTGCGAGTGGGTCCCAGATATCAGGATAGGGGTACGTCTTTTGCGAAAGCGTGCACGCGCCTGTAATTTTGATTGCGATGTTGGGATGCTCAGCGAGCGATAAGACTTTCGCAAGCTCTCCAAAAGGGTTCTCAAGCAGGGGTGGCTCGTAGGGCTGCTGGAGTCCAACGTGGTCCACCACGATGCGGGTGTCTGGGTTGCGAGCTGCAAGTTGCTTGACTTGGTCAAGCCTGCCCCAGCAAAGTAAGTTCACTGGAATATTGTGACGCGCTGCGCCTGCCAGCACACGATTGATGCCTGGGTCGGTCGCATCTTCGGAGACGCCTCGGTTCAACATAATTCGAATGGCGACTGTACCAGGCGTCTTAACCCAGTCATCGATCGTTTCATTGACGCCGGGGTCAGTTGGATCAACTGGCTTAATCAAACGAAACCGTGTTGGATGCGCGCGATAGACTTGTTCTGCATAGCTAGAGTCGAAACGGTACATTGTGAACACGGAGACGAGAATTGCTGCGTCGACGCCCACGGCGTCCATCGCTGCGATCATGTCCTCGCCTGTGACGGCAGCGGGGCCGTGTAACACCGCCGCCCAAGGGCGGCCTGGGTGGTCGCGTTCATAGGCATGTACTTGAGCGTCAATTATTTTTGTCATGTTTAGTCTCCTGCTGCGTTGAAGTCTATCACTGCGCTGCCCTGCGCAGGCAGTTCAAAACATAAAAGATGTTTAGGGGTCGCACCAAAAGAGTTGGCGCTGCATTTCTTTGATAACTAGTAAAAGACTGTCTTGTTCGTTACCCTAGCGCATTAAGATGATTGTCTAGCGTAACGTTCTGGAGAAAGCATGAAGATATCGCTTAAGTGTTTGGTGACAAGCGTTGTTTTGCTAGGAAGCGTAATTGGCGCATCAGCGTCGGCTCAGGCGTGGCCGACAAAAGCGATCCGGATTGTGATTCCGTTCGCGCCGGGTGGCGGAACTGATATTTTGGTCCGAATCATGGTGCCGAAGTTAACCGAGATCCTCGGTCAACCAGTGGTGATTGATAACAAGCCAGGCGGTTCGAGCATCATTGGCACGCAGCAGGTTGCCCAAGCCGCGCCAGACGGCTATACGCTGTTGGCTGTGGACTCGTCGATTGTTGTGAACCCCGGGTTGCGTAAACTGCCGTATGACACCGAGAAAGACTTTACACCTGTCGTCCATTTGGCTTCGGGGCCAGTGATCCTTGTGGCGCATCCATCCTTGCCTGCGAATAACTTGCAAGAGCTCATTAAATTGGCAAAGGATAAGCCAGGTAGTTTGTTTTATGGTTCTGGTGGCAATGGCGCTTCAACCCATTTGGCCGGCGAATTGTTTAACTTGGTAGCAGGTGTAAACATTGCCCACGCGCCATACAAAGGAACGGGCGAAGCACTTTCGGCCGTTATGGCAGGGACCGTACCTTTGACCTTTACCGGCATTAGTTCGGCACGTGCTCCAATCGAAGCGGGACGCCTCAAGGCGCTGGCCATCACGGGTAATGAGCGTAATCCAGCAATGCCAGATGTCCCTACCTTTGCTCAGGCTGGCTTAAAAGGGGTCGACAGTAGTTCGCAATGGACCGTGCTAGGTCCAGTCGGTATGCCAGCCGATGTGACCAAAAAATTGAACGCCGCGTTTAATCAAGCAATGAAAGATCCAGCTATACAGAAAAGAGTCGCGGATCTTGGCTACACCGTAGCAGGAGGTAGTGCGGACCAAGCGGGCAAGCTGATCGCTGATGAGATTGCCAAGTGGAAGAAGATTATCACTGCCGCAAAAATTAATATTAACTAATGCATTGGGAGATCATGCAATGCGCATGAAGACGAAAGACGGTCTTGAACTTGAGTATTACATCGACGATTTCGCTCGACCCTGGACGAAGCCTGAAACGATCGTCTTGCTGCATGCGGCGATGGGGAGTTCAATACGTTGGTTCAGCTGGATGCCACGGTTGAGTGCCGAATATCGGGTTGTGCGCCTAGACCTGCGCGGTCATGGTGCGTCTGCGGCCCCGGCCGTAACGGATGATTTCTCTTTGAATCACCTGGTGTCGGATGTAGCTGAATTAATGCAGCGGATCGGATGCCCGAAGGCGCACATTGTGGGTAATTCAGCTGGCGGTTATGTTGCCCAGCAGTTGGCTTTGCAGCATCCTAGCTTGGTCAAGACGCTTTCATTGTTTGGTGCGACGCCGGGTTTAAAAAATAGCCATGCCACAACATGGATTCCTAAAATTAAGGAAATCGGTCTTAAGAAGTTTCTGGCAGATACGATCTATGAGCGTTTCGATGAAACAGCGGATCCGCAACTCGTTGCTTGGTTTATTGAGCAAGCTGGCTCTAATGACCCCGCGTTTATTGCGCGCTTTGTCTTACACATGTGCACCCATGACTTCATGGAGGAACTCGCTGCGATTAAATGTCCGACGCTGATCGTGGCGGCTGGGCGGGAGTCGATCGGTCATGCCAACGCGTACGAAGAAATGCAGAAGCGCATTAAAGGTTCTGAGTTAGTTCGAGTCGATACGGCTGCGCATAATATTTGTGATGGCTACCCTGACTTGTGTGTTGATCATTTGATGAAGTTTTTGGCAAAACACCCCTGAGTTGTTTTCTAAAAAAATAGTTATTCGTGAAATAAGGAAATGGTAATGATTCGAGCAGCAATTATAGGTATGGGTACTTGGGGTCAAAATCTCGTGCGCAGCGTACAAGGTAAGAGCCAGGAGATTACGTTTGTTGCGGGCGCAACGCGCACGCGTGCAAAAGCAGAAGACTTTGCAAAGCAACAGGGCATCACTTTGGTTGACACCTTCGAGCAGATCCTGGCAGATGCTTCAATTGATGCAGTTGTTTTGGCTACCCCGCATTCAATGCACACAGCACAAATTGAACAAGCGGCGCGTGCGGGTAAGCATGTGTTTTGTGAAAAAC
Organism: Zwartia hollandica; assembly: GCF_019923725.1. GTDB lineage: Bacteria > Pseudomonadota > Gammaproteobacteria > Burkholderiales > Burkholderiaceae_B > Zwartia > Zwartia hollandica. The sequence continues at coordinate 411,753 of NZ_JAHXRI010000001.1, read as the reverse complement.
CATTGGCGCTTGACAGTGCGAGCGCGTTGGCTGCAGCTAGCGCGGCGCAAGTAAATAATATCGTTCTTGGTGTTGGGTATAACTGGAGGTTTCAGCCAGCCTTGCAAGAGGTACGTCGGATGATCGAGGATGGACGACTGGGTAGGGTCCTTCACATTGAAGGCAACTTCTGCGGCCCAAGCGCTTACAGATTCCCCAAAGGGCACTGGCGCCACGCTGGAGATGAGTCACCTGCTGGTGGAATGACAGGACGTGGCGTGCATGTGATTGATGCCATGATGTATTTGGCTGGCCCGATCACTGAAGTCACTGCGAAGAGTTTCCGGCTTGCCCAGGATTTCGGTTCGGACGATACGACATCGATGCTCTTGGGCTTCAAGAGTGGAGCGACCGCCTATCTCGGTACGGTCATCGCAACCGCTGAGACCTGGAGAATGCAGATATTTGGATCGAATGGCTGGGTGCAAGTTGGTGACGTCGAGCATTTGCATACGTGGGATCTTACGACTTGCATGATTGACAAGACGAACGTGACCAATAAGCAAAAGCCTGTCACGCATAAATATGATGCGGTCAGTACAGAGCGACTTGAGCTTGAGGATTTCGCTAGAGCAATATCCCAGAAGAAAGCTTTAGTGACGCCTCAGGGTGATGCAGTGCGTAATGCCAGGGTACTGGAGGCAATCATTCAGTCTTCCGCCGAGCGTCGTACCGTGACGGTCGATTAGTAACGGATCCAACACAAAAATTGAGGTCACTATGCAAGTAAAAGCAATTACTCGAACAATATTTGGCGCCTTATTGGCATGCACTGCGCTTGGTACCGCCGCACAAACAGCCGGCGCGGTGAAGGCTGACCCAAACTTTCCGTCCAAGCCGATCCGTGTCGTGGTCCCTTCGCCTCCAGGTGGTCCGCCAGACTTGATCATGCGCATCATCAGCCCCAAGATGTCGAGCGTGCTGGGGCAGTCAATTATTGTTGAAAATAAGCCTGGGGCGGGCGGCTTGGTTGGTACGGCTTATTTAGCTAAGGTTCCAGCGGATGGCTATTCGTGGCTTTTTACAACCGCGTCACATGTGAATATTCCACCGTTTCATAAAAACGTTGCGTATGACCCTGTGAAAGATTTCACGCATGTGTCACTCGTTGCCCAAAATTATGGGCAAGCGTTGGTGATTCCCACCAGTTTGCCCGCGAATAACGTTTCAGAGCTCGTCGCCTTAGCCAAAAAGAGCCCGGGTAAGTTGAGTTATGCCAGTGCTGGCTTAGGCACTGCGAGCCACATACCAGCAGAGGTGTTCAAGGCCAAGACGCAGACAGACATCCTGATGGTGCCCTATAAGGGTGTTGCCGAGGTCATGAGCGACTTGCTCAGTGGGCGTGTGGACATGTTCTTTGTCGGAACCCAGATTGCAATCAAACACGTAGAGGCTGGCAAGCTGCGCGCATTGGCTCTAACCGGTAACACTCGCTGGAAGGGGTTGCCTAACGTACCGACTATGCAAGAGGCAGGCATTCCAAACTTTGACGTGGTGAATTGGTTCGGGTTGTGGTTGCCTGCTGGGGCACCTAAGCCTATTGTGGATAAGATTTATGATGCGGTCCAGCAAGCGATCAAAGATCCTGACGTGATCAAACAGTTTGAGGCACAGGGCCTGTACGGGGTGGGTATGCCCCCGGCAGACTTTGCTAAGTTTGTTGCTCAAGAAGCACAAGCGGCAACTGCAATTGCCAAGAGTCTTCCTCAAGAGGTGTCTAAATGATCGAGCAACCACTGGAGCCCTGGCAGTGGCCAGAGAGCCAATGGCGCGAAGTTGTGAACCGTGTGCGTGCTGGGCGCAGTTTGAAGCCCGCAACTTGGCCTGGTGGTGCACGCTGCGCGGTTGCACTTTCATTTGATTCAGATCATGAAACCAATGAGCTTCGTGAGGGCGGGGACTCGCCAGGTAAGTTGTCGCAAGGTCAATATGGAAATCGGCAGGGTGTGCCGCGTATTGTTGAGATCCTCAAACGTCATAATGTGCCGGCAAGCTTTTATGTACCAGCAGTGACTGCGATGTTGTATCCCGACGAGCAAAGAAATCTCGCTGCGCAGGGACATGAGATCGGGATTCATGGCTGGATTCACGAGCGGAACTCGGTTCTGCCTATTGATGCTGAACGTGATCTGATGCAGCGCAGCTTTGACGTGCTCAAGAAAATCACCGGTGTTGATCCTGTGGGGATGCGCACGCCTTCTTGGGACTTCAGTCCCAATACCCTGCGCTTGGCGAAAGAACTTGGTTTGATTTACGACAGTTCCTTGATGGCCGACGTGGATTGCTACGAGTTGTTGATGGATGAGCAGCCAACCGGTGTCGTAGAGTTGCCGGTAGAGTGGATTCGTGACGACGCGGTTTACTTCAATATGAACCGTTTTGCGGCACTTAGGCCCTACACACCGCCGACAGATGTCTTTGATATTTTTAAGCGAGAGTTCGATGCGGCTTATGCCGAGGGCGGCTTGTTTCAGCTGACGATGCACCCGCATGTCATTGGCTATCGATCGCGCGTGTGGATTTTGGATGCCTTGATACGCCATATTCAACAGCATTCAGATGTCTGGTTCGCTACCCATGCGGACATCGTGCGTTATGTGAAAGCGAACGGTTGACCAGGTGTTGGTACACTCCCTGCAATCCATGTAGGGAGTTTTTCCTTTGAATTCGCCAGCGGTCCGCGTGCTGTCTGTCATACCACCGATGACGCAGCTCAACACACCTTATCCTTCGACAGCCTATCTGACGGGGTTTCTAAGGTCGCGTGGCGTAGCTGCAGTGCAGGAGGATCTCGCACTGCAGTTGGTGTTAAAGATTTTTTCGCAAAATGGGCTAGGGCAGGTAGCGGCCCGAATGACAGCGATTAAAAAATCAGATCGCTCGCGTCCCGCCTCCTCATATTTTGTGAGCGAACTGCCACGATACTTATCTACGATCGACCGTGTGATTACCTTCCTGCAGGGACGGGATGCAACGTTAGCCCATCGCATCGTGAGCCGACAGTATCTGCCCGAGGGGCCGCGTTTTGCAAGCTTAGATGCCTATGTGGACGAGGAGGGTGGTGATCCTCTTGGGTGGGCGTTTGGTGCGCTTGGTATGCAGGATCGTGCTAAACATTTGGCAACGCTGTATCTCAACGACCTCTCTGACGTGGTTCGAGAGTCGATTGATAGCCGATTTGAATTCGTTCGGTATGGCGAAGCGCTTGCAGCTAGTCAGCCTACTTTTGATGCCCTATCACAGGCGTTATCTGCACCAAGAAACTATGTCGATGAAACATTACATGCACTGACATCGGCAGCAATTGAGCGACATAATCCAACAATTGTGCTGCTGTCGGTGCCGTTCCCTGGCACGGTGTATGCGGCGTTCCGCATCGCTCAGGCGATTAAGTCTGTATACCCCGATATCATCACTGTGTTGGGTGGTGGGTTCGTCAATACGGAGTTACGGGAACTCTCAGACCCTAGAGTGTTTGATTACTTTGATTTCGTGACCTTGGATTCGGGGGAACGACCGCTGCTTAATTTGTTAGAACATCTGGCTGGTAAGCGTTCGAGCCAGCGTCTCGTGCGCACCTATTTGCGCGATGAGGATAGCGGGGCTGTTCGCTATATCAATATGGTTGAACCCGAGGTCCCTTTTGAAGAAGTTGGAACGCCCACCTGGGACGGCTTGCCGTTAGGGAATTATCTGTCCCTACTCGATATGCTAAACCCAATGCATCGTCTATGGAGCGATGGTCGCTGGAATAAGTTGACTGTTGCGCATGGTTGTTACTGGAAGAAATGTAGTTTCTGTGACGTGAGCCTCGACTACATCAGTCGATATGAAACAGCATCTGCAAGCCTGTTGGTAGATCGTGTCGAGTCGATTGTGCGGGAGACCGGTCAGACGGGCTTTCATTTCGTCGACGAAGCAGCCCCTCCTAAAGCCTTGAAATCCCTGGCCACTGAACTGATCGCGCGAGATATCGGTATTTCTTGGTGGGGGAACATCCGTTTTGAAAAGACCTTTACACCTGAGTTGAGTGAACTCATGGCTCGCAGTGGTTGTATCGCTGTGTCGGGTGGGCTTGAAGTGGCTTCCGACCGTTTGCTGAAGCTGATGCAAAAAGGTGTGTCGGTCGATCAGGTTGCACGCGTAACGCGGGCGCTCAGTGATGCAGGGATTTTGGTACATGCCTATCTTATGTACGGCTTCCCAACGCAGACCGTGCAAGATACCGTTGATGCGCTGGAGTTGGTACGACAACTATTTATGCATGGCTGCATTCAAAGTGGCTTTTTCCATCGGTTTACGGCAACCGTGCATTCACCGGTTGGCAAAAACCCAGCGGAATATGGTGTAACACTCAAGCCGCTCCCGCCAGTGAGTTTTGCGAAGAACGATGTTGGCTTTATTGATCCGACGGGTGTGGACCACGCGGCACTAGGCGTTGGCTTAAAAAAGGCAATTTACAACTACATGCACGGCATTGCACTCGAAGAAGATGTGCGTAGTTGGTTTTCTTTTAAAGTTCCAAAAACAACGGTCGCGTTCGATCGTATCGAACGCGCCTTGCAACAAACGTATACAAATTAGGATCAGGAGTCTGGAATGTCCAATACAAAGCACAAAACCGATTTCGAAAGCCCCTCAGTGCGTCAACTGCGGGAGGATTTAGCCTTGGCGTTGCGCGCGGCAGCCTTTCATGGCTTATCGGAAGGCGTGTGCAATCACTTTAGCGTTGAGATTCCGGATCAGAGTGGCCGTTTCCTGCTGAATCCTCGTGGCCTGTTGTGGAGTGAAGTGCAAGCTGACGATATCGTGATGGTTGATACGCAGGGGGCAGCGCTCGCTGGTCGTCATCCCGTAGAACCTACGGCCATGTTTATTCATGCCGCTGTGCATCAGATTGCGGGTAAGGCCTGTGTTCTGCATACACATATGCCGTACGCCACCGCACTCACTTTAACTGAGCGAAGAGTGCTAGACACCACATTATCTCAAAATGCGATGCGTTTTCATGGTCGTATTGCAGTCGACAAGAACTATAACGGTCTTGCCTTGGATGCGCAGGAAGGCGAGCGTATCGCCAATGCCATGCAAGGTGCGGATGTTGTGTTTTTAGGCAATCATGGTGTCGTGGTCTGCGCTGAACGCATGGACTACGCCTACGATGATTTATATTTTCTTGAACGCGCCTGCATGATGCAGGTGCTAGCGATGTCTACGGGTCTGCCGCTAGCACCCGTTGCCCCGCGACTGGCTGCCCATGTTGGGGCGCAGACTATTGGCGAGCGCCTGCAATCTGAGTTGTTTTTTAAGGCGCTCGGTCGCACGCTTTAGTGCAACGTTAAACCATCCCTCCGTTTGGTTGGATGATTTGGCCGTGCACCCATGAAGCTTTGTCAGAAGCGACAAAGCTGACGACCTCGGCGACCTCTTCGCAGGTGCCGATGCGGTTAAAAGGACTGAGTGCAGCGGAGCGTGCTTTCGCTTCTTCAGTCTTTCCTGCATGAAAGAGATCTGTGTCGATGGATCCAGGCGCTACAGCATTGACGCGCACCTGACGAGGTGCGAGCTCTTTCGCCATCGATCGAATGATTGCCTCGACTCCAGCTTTAGATGCGGTGTACGCTGCTGCACCAGGCACTGCATGACGTACCATCGATGTAGTGATGGCGATGATTGATCCGCCATCTTTCACGTGATTAGCAGCTTCATATAAGACATTAAATGCGCCAAATAAATTAACACTGATTATTTTTTTAAAATTCTCGTGGCTATACTGTCCCATGGGTGCATAAGGCAGGTTGATACCTGCATTCATGACGATCAGATCGGGACGGCTAGCAAAGTCCTGTTGGACTTGTGTAAATAATTTGGACACAAATTCGGGTTGTTGAATATCTAGTGCATAGGATTTGATTTCATTACTGATTTCTAACTTGGCTGCTTGCTGAGGCTGCGAAACATAAGTGAATGCAATACGAAAGCCATCGCGGTGTAGGGTTTGCACGCAAGCTGCGCCGATTCCACGCGAGCCACCAATAATGATTGCTAAAGGTTTAGTCACAGTAAACGCCTTTGAAAGATCTAGATAATGTGGCGAGTTTAGATCGCAATGTAGGATGAGTGCATACCCTAGTGATTACCCGATGTTTTAATGCACCGCATTATGTTCTTTGTTTACAGGGTGGAGCATATTCGTTACAGTCAACGCGTTACATAAAATGTTATTTAGCAGCGCCTTCAAAATAAGGAAATCACATGTCTTATAAGTTTATAAAACTCACTGCGATTGCGATCGCAACGGTAGCCTCGACTTTGAGCGCAAGTTCGGTCCTCGCACAAGAGAAACTGCGGATTGCCTTGGATACGAACCCTGTCCATGTACGTAACAAAGGCGTTGAGATTTTTGTTGAAGAGCTTAAAAAGAGAACTGGAAATCGTTTTGCGATCGAGGTATATCCAAGCGGCCAGTTATTCCGTGATCGCGATGTGCCAAGAGCGTTGCGTCAGGATGCGGTTGAAATGGCGGTTCCCGGTACTTGGCAGCTTGACAGTGCCGAACCGAACGCTGCGCTACAGAGCTTGCCGATGTTTTACGGTGTGAAGGGCGATGTGGTCTACAAGGTGATGGACGGTAAGCTCGGCGATTTCTTAAACAAAAAGTTTGAAGAGCGTATGCGTGTCAAGATCCTTGGCAAGTGGATGGACTTGGGTATGCAACACACCTACACCATCAACAAGGAGATTAAAGACTATCCCGATATGAAAGGTATGAAGCTTCGCTATGCAGGTGGCACCGCGAATGCGCAGCGTATCAACACTCTTGGAGGAACAGCATTACTTGTGCCGTGGCCAGATGTGCCTTTGGCTATGAGCCAAGGCGTGATGGATGGGTTGGTCACAACGTATGAAAGTAGTTTCTCTTCCAAATTGATGGATTCTGGCATGAAGTTTGCCTTTGAGGATTACAACCAATTCAATCAGTATGTGCCTATGATGCGCGCCAACTTTTTTAACAAGCAGCCTAAAGAAGTGCAACAGGCCATACTTGAGGCTTGGGATATTGCAGCCACTGCAGAGCGTAAGAACGCTACCGAGGCGCAGCTAAAAGCAAAGGAAGTTCTGGTTAAAGCGGGCTTGAAGGTGGTTGTGCCTACAGAGGAACAACTATTAGCGGCGCGTCGCTTGCTGATGAAAATACAGCCTGAATTAGTCAAGAACATCAAGATGGATCAAGATGTTGTGGCTGAAGCACTCAAAAATCTAAAAGAAGCGGGCGTGAAGTTCTAATTATGCATAGCAACAGCCCTCCCGCCTCACCTGAAACTTCGGGTAACAAGATCTATGAGACTTTGCGTCAAAAGGCGCAGGCCGACCTTGATGCAGAGTCTCATGACGTAGTTGAATCACACCTCCTCGAGTCTTGGGTGGTCGGCGGGCTTGCTACGCTTGCTTTGCTGTTTTGTTCATACAACGTTGTGATGCGTCTTGTTGCTCCTGCCTTGACACTAGATTTTGTTGAGGAGGTGCAGGTCTATATGGTGATTTGGGCTGTGTTTCTGTCATTAGGTACGCTCACGATGATGGATCGCCATGTCAAGTCTGATTTCTTTGTGAATATGTTTTCACCAAAGATGCAGGCAGCCGTGGCCTTACTCGCGGATGTGCTAGGTCTAATCTTCTCTGTCGGATTAGTCTACTTCGGTGGGGTTGTGTCCTATCAAGCTTGGGATTTTGGTGATGTGTCGACCACTGTCCTGCGCGTCCCATTGTGGATTTACTTCTCGGCTTTACCAGTGGGTGCCTTGCTGATGGCAATCGCGTACCTTGTGCGCCTCAAGCGTAAATTGTTCGGCGTAGGAGTCAATCATGCTTAGTTTGATGGCTCCTATTTTTTTGGTCCTATTGTTGCTTGGGATTCCAATCTTTTTAACGATGGGGCTGACGGCAGGTCTAGTTTTTGGTCTCGAGAGTAGTTTGGTGCCACTCGCCCAAAAGATTATCGATGAACTAAATTCACCGACACTGTTAGCTGTTCCATATTTTGTGATTGCGGCAACCTTTATGGAGCGAGGTGGCGTCGCAAAGGCCTTGATCAATGCTGCTGTAGCTTGGATTGGCCGCATGCATGGCGGCTTGGGGTTGGTGTCTGTGCTGACCTGCGCAATTTTTGCTGCGATGTGTGGTTCATCTGTTGCAACCGCGATTGCTATGGGAACGATCATGATCCCTGCGATGTTGCGGGCTGGGTATGCTCCCCACTTTGCAGGAGGGATTCTTGTTTCAGCAGGCACACTCGGGATTTTGATCCCGCCATCCTTGGCGTTCGTTGTGTACGGAGTCTTAGCCGATGCTTCGATTCCACGTTTGTTCTTGGGCGGTGTCATCCCTGGTTTAATCAGCGCTGGGATGATGGGTGTATACGTGTATTACTTCAGTCGTAAAAACGGCTATGTAGATCGAGTGGCTGTTCCGCTTAGTGAAAAGATTCAGAAGACGGTTTACGCCATTCCTGCTTTGTTGGTGCCAGTCATCGTGTTGGGGGGGCTGTACGGAGGCTTTGTCACGCTAACCGAAACGGCAGCGTTATCGGCTGTGGTCGCGATTATCTTGGCGCTCTTTGTCTACCGTGAAGTCAAAATCAATGACTTCCTCAAGATGATGACGCACTCGATCCGCAATGCGGCAGGGATCATGATCATCATCGCCACGGCTCTAGCGTTTGGTCATCTCATTACCGAGACAGGCATTGCGCAGAAGACACTTGAGTTGATGCAGCGTTTAGACATCAAACCCTGGCAGTTTTTGCTGGCGATTAATATTCTGTTGATATTTTTGGGCATGTTCCTGGAGGTATTCTCAATCTTACTTATTGTGGTGCCGATTGTGATTCCTCTGCTCGAGCCCTTGGGGATTGATCCGATTCACTTTGGCGTGATGTTGGTGATCAACATGGAATTGGCCTTGATGTCTCCTCCAGTGGGACTGAATTTGTTTGTGATTAGTAATATTTCAAAGATTCCTCTGGCTCAGGTGTTGCGTGGCACGATGCCATTCTTTATCTTGATGATCGGTCTACTGCTGGTCATTACTTATATCCCGATTGTGTCTACTTGGCTGCCAGACTATATGATGGGCGTGGCAAAATAGTCGTTTAATGGACGCGAATAGAGCAGAGTGTAGACAATGATGTCAATCGAACTGGACTGTGGTTTGTCTGATGATCTCGTAGCGTTACGTGACGCGGTTCGAGAGTTTGCACGCAAAGAGATTGCGCCGCGTGCTGCCGAGATTGATCGCTCCGATCAGTTTCCCATGGACCTTTGGCAAAAGATGGGTGCGATGGGACTGCTGGGCGTGACAGCGAGTGCCGAGTATGGAGGCGCAGAGATGGGCTATCTGGCCCATATGATCGTGATGGAAGAGATCTCGCGCGCCAGTGCCTCAGTCGGACTATCTTACGGTGCGCATTCCAACCTCTGTGTTAATCAGATCTCGCGCAATGGCACCGCAGAGCAACGTGCGCGACTGCTGCCGTCTTTAATCTCTGGCGAACATGTGGGTGCGCTAGCAATGAGTGAAGTTGGCGCAGGCTCTGACGTCGTCAATATGTCTTTACGTGCGACAGCGGTGCAGGGCGGCTATCACCTCAATGGCCACAAAATGTGGATCACCAACGGGCCAGACGCGCAGACGTTAGTGGTGTATGCGAAAACCGATCCTGACAAACGTGCGAGAGGGATCACTGCCTTTCTAGTCGATAAGGATATGCCTGGGTTTTCTATCGCGCAGAAGCTCGATAAGCTTGGTATGCGTGGGTCCCACACGGGTGAACTGGTTTTCCAAGATGTGTTTGTCCCCGAACAGAATATTCTCGGTGCGCTCGACGGTGGCGTGCAGGTATTAATGAGTGGTCTAGATTACGAGCGTGCGGTGCTGGCCGCTGGACCACTTGGCATCATGGGTGCCTGTTTGGATGTCGTCTTGCCCTATGTACATGAGCGTAAACAGTTCGGGCAGTCCATCGGTGAGTTTCAGTTGATTCAAGGCAAGCTGGCAGATATGTATTCGACTTATTCGGCCTGCCGTGCTTATTGTTATGCGGTAGGAAGGACACTTGATCGCCTCGATGCTCAGGGTGGCGGACATCAGCGTTCTGTGCGCAAAGACGCAGCGGGTGTTATTTTGTATTGCGCTGAAAAAGCGACATGGATGGCGGGCGAGTCTGTTCAGCTACTGGGTGGCAACGGCTACACAAACGAATATCCAGTCGGCCGGCTTTGGCGTGATGCAAAGCTCTATGAGATCGGTGCAGGGACAAGCGAAATCAGGCGTATGCTGATCGGTCGCGAGCTGTTTGCAGAAACGATGTAGCGCTGCGCTGATTGCTTAGCGCCATTTGTTGCCGTGTCCGTTGTGTGTTCGCTACGCACGCCAGCGTGACAATAATTCGGTCTGTTTTTCTTTCGCGCTCGCAACGTGACGCGCCTTGACATGTCCGTAACCGCGAATGTTTTCAGGGATCGAGGCAATCTGAACCGCTAGCTCGAGATTATCTTGGTTCAAAGAAGCGAGCAATTCTAGAATTGTTTCTTTGTAGGCGTCGATCGCGGCACGTTCCTCACGCCGCTCGTCGCTGTAACCAAAAAGGTCAAGTGGCGTTCCTCGCAAAAATTTCAGCATGGCAACGCCACGCAAGAGCGGTCGTATCCATGGGCCGAATCGGCGCTTGATCAACTCACCTTTGGTGTTTTTCGCTGAGAGCAATGGCGGTGCGAGATGATGGGCGATTTGAAAGCCTGGTTCATACTGCGCGCGTAACTTTTCTTCGAACGCTGTCTGTGTGTGTAGACGTGCGACTTCATACTCATCTTTATAGGCCATTAGCTTAAAAAGATAGCGCGTCACAGCAGTCGATAAGCGTTTGCCTGAGCCTAGCTGTTGTTCAACCTGATGAACCTGCGATACAAAATCACGATAGGACTTAGCGTAGGCAACATTCTGATAGTGTGTCAGAAACTCCTCACGTACGGCGATCAACTCTTCAAGGCTCTTGCGAGGCGTGAAGCTCACTGGCGTCTCTTGGAGGCTTAGTAAGTTCTCGAGGCGACCGAGTGCGGCTGCACGCCCCCAATCAAACGCCTGTAAATTGCGCTCGACTTGAACATTATTGAGGACTAAGGCCTGTTGCAAGGCTTCTCTCGAAAGCGGAATCCATCCCTTCTGCCACGCAAACCCTAGAAGCATTGGATTGGCATAAATCGAATCACCAAGTTTGGACAATGCAAGGGCGCTCGTGTTGAGGCTAGCTAGGTGTTCCGCACCGACAGTCTGTTCGATGGCTGTTGCGCAAGCATGGTTAGGTGCTTTCCAATCCGGACTTTGAACAAAGCCAGCTGTTGGCGTCGCATGAGTGTTCAACGCTACGTTTGTGCGTCCCGCTTGCATATACGTGAGTGTGGCGGCATTTGCCGCGACGATTCCATCACAAGCCAGAATCAAATTTGCTTGGGCGATGTCTACTTTGGTTGCGCTAAGTGTGGCCGGACTATCTGCAATCTGCACATGGCTCCAGGTCGCGCCACCTTTCTGCGCCAAGCCAGCGGAGTCTTGCGTGATGATTCCTTTGCCTTCAATATGCGCAGCCATTCCCAAGAGTTGCCCGATGGTGATGACACCCGTGCCGCCGACACCCGCTACGACAATACGATAGGGCGCTTGGCAATCTGGCAGTACTGGTTCAGGTAGATCCTTAAAGAGTACTTGCTCATTATTCGTGGCGATTGATGTTGGTGTACGTTTGCGCGGGGTAGCGTTCTCTAACACAACAAAGCTTGGACAAAACCCATTCAGACAAGACTCATCCTTATTGCAGCTACTGTGATTGATTTGCCGCTTACGCCCAAACTCTGTTTCGAGCGGTTCCACAGAAAGACAGTTACTTTTACTGGAGCAGTCGCCGCAGCCTTCACATACCAGTTCATTAATCACAACAACACGCTTGGGATCTTCGAGTTTGCCTGACTTACGACGTCGGCGTTTTTCCGTCGCGCAGGTCTGGTCGTAGACGATGATTGTGGTGCCGCGCACTTCCCGTAATTCGCGCTGAATACGGTCAAGTTCATCACGGTGAAAAACCTCGACACCCGCCTCGAGCTTGACTCCTTCATAGCGTTCAAGAACATCGGTCACGACGACAACGCGTTGTGCTCCCTCTGCCACGGAACTCTTGACGATTTGTGGAACCGATAACCCTTCAGGTCGCTCTCCAACTTGCTGTCCTCCGGTCATCGCAACTGCATCGTTGTAAAGGATCTTATACGTGATATTGACGCCCGCGGCGATCGCTTGCCGAATCGCTAAGGAGCCACTGTGAAACCAGGTACCGTCGCCAATGTTGGCAAAGACATGTTCTTCGTTAATGAAAGGTGCTTGGCCAACCCAGGGTGCGCCTTCTCCACCCATTTGGGTGAAGGTGACCGTATCTCGATTCATCCAGATCACCATGTAGTGGCAACCGATTCCGGCGAGGGCACGACTGCCTTCAGGGACGCGCGTACTGGTGTTATGCGGACAGCCGCTACAAAACCATGGTGGCCGCTCTCCCGTACTTGGATCAACGTGTAGCAAGGACTGTTTTTTCGCTTGAATGATCGAAAGCCGTGCTTGAATGCGAGCCCGAATATCCTCGGGCAATGCATGTTGCTCTAGTCTGTGAGCAATCGCCTGTGCGATGAGTGAGGGCGTTAGATCTGCGTTTGCACGCAGTAGCCAGTTACCCGCTGGGTTGCTGAGAGACCATTCTCCACCTGTGTGATCCCCAGGTGTCTGATCAAATTTACCTAGGACGTCAGGGCGTACATCTGCGCGCCAGTTGTAGAGCTCTTCTTTAATTTGGTACTCAATGATTTGTCGCTTCTCTTCGACAACGAGTATTTCTTTTAAACCGAGTGCGAATTCTCGTGTGATGGTGGGTTCAAGCGGCCAGACGACGTTTACTTGATGGAGTCGGATGCCTAATCGTTGGCAAGCAGCCTGATCTAAGCCGAGATCTAATAAGGCTTGGCATGTGTCGCGATACGCTTTACCGCTGGCAATAATACCGATACGATCGTTGGGGCCTTGAATAGTTGTGCGGTTAAGGTGGTTTGCGCGAATATAAGACAGTGCGGCATACCATTTGTACTCCATCATGCGCGCTTCTTGCTCGAGTGGACTGTCAGGCCAACGCAGATGTAAACCTCCTGCAGGCAAGATGAAGTCCTCGGGCATCACGATCTTGACGCGATCGTGGTTGATGTCGACGCTTGTGCTCGATTCGACGACCTCTTGAATGGTTTTCATGCCCGCCCATAAGCCAGAGAAACGGCTGAGCGCGAAGGCATGCACACCCATGTCCAAAATTCCTTGGACATCGCTTGGAAAAAAAACCGGAAAACCGCAGGCCTTGAAAATGTGATCACTCTGATGGGCCGCCGTCGAACTCTTCGCGGCGTGATCATCGCCTGCGATGGCAATTACCCCGCCAAACTTAGCAGTCCCTGCCATGTTTGCGTGCTTGAATACATCTGAGCATCGGTCTACGCCGGGGCCTTTGCCGTACCAAATCCCGAAGACACCGTCATGTTTCTTTTTGGTGGGGAACAGGTCTAGCTGTTGTGTGCCCCAAATTGCAGTGGCGGCAAGCTCTTCATTCACCCCAGGTTGGAAAACGACATTGTGTTTTGCTAAGTGTTTTTTTGCTGACCACAGGGCTTGATCGTAACCACCGAGGGGACTGCCGCGGTAACCACTAATAAAACCCGCAGTGTCTAAACCTAAAGAGGCGTCGCGAACCTGCTGCAACATGGGCAACCGAACAAGGGCCTGAATCCCGCTCATAAAAGCGTTCCCCTCAGACTGTGTGTACTTGTCCTCTAGAGATACCTTTGCTAGGGCTGCCTGAGAAGTGCTGTTGAGTGGTGCGTTCATGGTTGCCTTAGTGCTCGTGTCAGCCCGGATAGAGTGACTTTAAGCGTGATTCTGTGTGGCTGTAAGAATACAATATGCAGATTCCCAGTCTAAGGCTCGCGTGAGGCTTAGCGAGCATTGTTTTTTTTGAGAACCTTAATGAGCGACTTAACCTACTGGATTGTTCGACATAGCAATCAGGTTTTTATATCAACGCAAGCTGAATCTGGGGATGTGTTTCCTTTAGCACGGGCTTCAGATTTCGATTTGCCCCATAGCCCGCTATTGATTGGCCAGTGGCAAGGCAAACCTTGTTACGCCATCGAAGCAGATCAAATACCCACACATCTTGTGGGTGAATTACGACCCGTTCGTAGTATTTTTGGCTCGGAGGGGGCAGAGGCCTTCGCGTTAGCGGGTCGTGCGACCCAGATGATTGATTGGCAAAAGAACCATCAGTACTGTGGGCATTGCGGGACCCCTACGATAATGAAAACTACCGAGTTTGCCATGGAGTGCCCGTCCTGCCGGTTGATCGCCTATCCAAGAATATCGCCTGCGGTCATGGTTCTTGTTGAGCGCGGTAATGACTTGTTGCTTGCACGTAGCCCGCACTTCAAGCCAGGCGTGTTCAGCGCACTAGCCGGTTTTGTAGAGCCCGGCGAAACGCTTGAACAATGTGCGGTGCGTGAGGTAAGGGAAGAGGTTGGCATCGAGATCACAAACCTGCGGTATTTCAAGAGTCAGCCTTGGCCATTTCCGAACTCCTTGATGATTGCTTACTTCGCAGACTACGCTGGTGGCACGATTACTCCGGATCCGTCCGAAATCGAAGCGGCTGACTGGTTCTCGCGTGAGGCTTTACCTTTGCTGCCAGATCCAGTCAGTATTGCGCGACAACTCATCGAGGCGGCACTTCGCTAGAGGCCGCCTGTTTGCGTTAGTACTGATCAAAAATACGTTGTAACTGCTCCGGGTCTTGGGTGACAGCCAAGGCTAAGCCTAGCAGTACACGCGCTTTTTGTGGATTGAGGTTGTCGGCTTGCAGGTAGCCAGCCTCTCTCGACTTTGTGGGCGCGAAGGTTCGACCTGAACCCGCGCGAGAAGAAATCACTACGCGTGCACCGGCTTTGACAGCCGCTCGCATTGCGATGTCTTCCTGCGGAGTGAGCAGGCCTGGTGCGAAGGCTGCTGCAACAATACCTTTTGCCCCGGCTTGCACAAAAGCATTGATCGCAGCCCCGTCATCACCCGCGTAGCTGTAAGCGATATCAACCCGGGGAAATGCAGACATATTAAGAATGTCGAACTCTGTGTCTGGATTATGGCGTCGAGTAGGTTTGCGATAGAACACAATGCGGTCGCCATCCGCATGACCAAGTACGCCGAAATCATGTGAAACGAAAGTCTGTAATCTCCCGTTTGAGCTTTTCGTCACTTCACGAGCAGCATGGATTTCATCATTGAGCGCAATCATCACGCCCATTTCACGTGCTTCGGGCGTGCTCGCAATACGTACTGCGTTAAAAATATTGAATCCTGCATCAGAGGACATCGCACTCGCAGGTCGCTGAGATCCCGTGAGCACAACTGGCAAATCAGTCTTGAGCGTGAGGCTCAGTGCATAGGCAGTTTCTTCCATGGAAGAGGTGCCATGAAGAATAACAACGCCACTTAAGTCAGGATTTTTTTGTTGTAGATCTGTGATGGTTTGCGCGAGGCGTTTCCATTCGGGAAAGCTCACGGCGGTTGATAGCAGTGTGTCAAAGGGTACGGCGATGACGTCGGCGATCGTCTTACAGTGATGGAATTTTTCTAACATCTGATTCGCATCAAGTCGAGTTCCAGTCGAACTGTACTCAAAGACATCGAGCTCACCAATCGTACTCATTGAGGTGATGGTGCCACCAGTGCTAATCAGTGCAACTTTAGGTTTTTTGGTCATTACGTCCTCACGGTTGAGAGATAGTCCAAGAAGTTTTTTATTGACTTTTAAGGCTGTCGCCAGTGAACTTCGCAGCGCGCTTTTCCTTCCAGGCTAGCGCGCCTTCTTTCATGTCTTCAGACTGCTCTGAGTGCAATACTGCAGCACGAATCGCTGCGTCGTCGAGTTCACCTCGGGCGATTAAGTTAAGGTGCTTTTTGATGCCTAACAAGGCGAGAGGTGCCATACCGGCGAGTTGGGCACTTAGCTCGTCAACCCGCGACTGGAGAGCGTCAGCCGCTACGATTTCATTTAAGAACCCGATCGATAGCATTTCGGGAGCAAGAATTTTTTCGCAGGTTAGAAAAAGCCGCTTCGCATTGTTCAGGCCCAGGCGTGTGACGTAGCGAATCATCCCACCCGGGTAGAAATGTAAGCCTAGTTTTGCCGCAGGCATAAACATGTTGGTGTCTGGTACGCCAACGCGAAAGTCGCAAGCTAAGCTTAAGTCAGTGCCGCCACCATAGACGCCACCATTGATTGCCGCGATCGTGACCGGTCTGGCGCGCTCTACGATATCAACGGTGTCCCCAAAATAAAGGGAGGAGGGGGCAGCGTCAGCCGCCAAGGACGATATGTCATAGCCACTGCAGAAATACTTCCCGTCTGCAATGAATTTAAGCACGAGCACTTGCGCACTTTTGTTCACTTTATCGATATGTGCCCGGATTACATCCAAGTCGTTAGGACTTAACCTATTTGCATAGGCGGGATTGCGTAAGCGAATGGTCGCGATGGATCCGTTGATCCTAAGTTCTGGCGTAGTAGGCTCGGCGCTAGCGGGCTCGGGAGTGCTCGGACGAACGGACATTGAGGGTGTTCCTTTGCTGCGATAAATAGTTTCCAGAACGCTACGCAGTCCTGTATGCTCGTTAGCATAAAAAATACTATGACCCAGGGAGACAAGCTATGCGACACTTTATCGCACTTTTGATGTTCGTTTTTTGTGTGGGCAGTAACGCGCTGGCGCAACAGGCTGGGTTCCCTAGCAAGCCGTTGCGCATTGTGGTTCCGAATGCGGCTGGCGGTGGGACCGACGCCTTCGCTCGCGTGGTCGCCTCCAAACTCGGTGAGGAATTAGGACAGTCCGTCATCGTTGAAAACAAGCCAGGCGCACAAGGCGGTATTGGGACGACTTTCGGTGCCAAGTCGGCACCCGATGGTTACACCATGACATTGGCCTTCACGAGTACGTTTGCAGTCAATCCTTTTGTGCATAAGGATTTAGGCTACGACCCGTTAAAAGATTTTGCAGGCGTGGCACTTGGTGTAACGCAACCGTATCTTATCGTGACGTATCCCGATGCACCCTATAACTCGTTAAAAGAGTTTGCGGACTTCGCACGTAAAAAGACAGGTGGTGCAACATTTGCTTCAACGTCGTCCCAGACTGAATTGATTGGTGTTTTGTTTCAGACGATCGTCAAAACAAAGATGCTGTACATCCCTTATAAAAACGCAACGACAGCCGTTGTCGAGTTGTCTAGGGGGGATATTGATGTCATGGTAGCAAGCCTGCCTTCTGCTATCCCGTTGGTAAAGGCCGGAAAACTGAAAGCGTTGGCGGTAACGGGTAATCAGCGTGTTGCCGCATTGCCAGACGTGAAAGGGGCTGCGGAGTCAGGATTCCCCGAGTTTGAAGCCAAGGGGTGGTATGGCTTGGCGGTGCCTGCAGCGACACCTGCGCCAATCGTACAAAAGTTAAACCACCATATTAATTTAGTGCTTGCAATGCCAGACGTTCGTGCCTCACTTGTCGCTGCCGGTTTCGACGTTGAGACCTCAACGCCTCAGGGTTTTTCTGAGCTTATTCGGCAGGATTACAAAAGATGGGGAGAGGTTGCCAAGCAACAACGGGGTAGCCAACCATGAGTGCGGGCGTCAGAAAAGGGCCTCTTGCAAGATTTCGAGTGCTAGATCTAACACGGCTGCGTTCTGGACCCACAGCAGTGCGTCAATTGGGTGACTGGGGCGCCGAGATTATTAAGATTGAAACACCCGAGGGCTTAGGCGTTAGTGACGGCTGGGGAGATAGTCGTCTAGGACCCGATTTTCAGAACTTGCATCGTAATAAAAAAAGTCTGACGCTAAATCTTAAAGATCCTGAAGGCTTGGCGATCTTTAAAAAAATGGCTGATACGGCGGATGTGATTATCGAGAACTTCCGGCCTGACGTTAAGTTCAGATTGGGCATTGACTATGAGTCGCTCAAGCTAACGAATCCTGGTCTGGTGTATGCGAGTGTGTCGGGGTTCGGGCAGGATGGTCCTTACGCAAAGCGTCCCGGCTACGATCAAATTGTTCAGGGAATGGGTGGTTTGATGGCTGTCACGGGTTTGCCGGGACAAGGGCCTGTTCGCGCGGGTATTGCGGTGGCGGATTCGGCGACGGGTTTGTATTGTGCGCTCGGTATCTTGACTGCTTTGCTCGAACGCGAGGAATCTGGGCAAGGTCAGTGGGTACAGACGTCTTTGCTTGAGTCGATGATAGGAATGCTAGATTTTCAAGCGGCCCGTTGGCTTATTGGCAAAGAAGTTCCAGAGCAGGCGGGCAATGATCATCCCACCTCCATTCCGACCGGTGTGTTTGAGACTTCAGACGGCTACATCAATATCGCTGGTGCTGGCGCGCAGCAGATGTGGGAAAGACTTTGCAAAGCGATGCATGCTGAGCACTTGTTGGAGCGCCCAGAGTACAAGACGGGCAAACTGCGCTCCGCTAATCGCGTACCGCTGAATGCAGAGCTATCGCAGATCACGCGCTTGTGTTCTACGCAGGAGTGGATTCGACGTTTTGAGGAGGCGAGCGTTGCGAGTGGTCCAATCTATCGCATGGATGAGGTGTTTGATGACCCGCAAACAAAGCACCTAGGAATCGCCGTACCTGTCCATCATCCGGAGCTTGGCGATATTAAAGTTGTCGGTCAACCCGTAGGTTTGTCACGCACGCCCAGCGAGATTCGCTCGGCGACCCCTGCGCGTGGATCTGATACCGAAGCGCTCATGCGCGAGTTTGGTTACTCATCCGAGCAGATCGCTGAGTTTCAGAAACGACTAGTCATTTAGGCGCGGGTGATGTGCTCAGTCAGTGAGCGCAGGGGCTTGAAGCTATCGGGGGTAGCCATGGGCCAACAAGTCTCGAAGACGCGTCCCGTGAGCTCGTCGTTCAAAAGTGAGCCAGGCGCAATGTTTCTGTAGGTTTCAGACATCAGCGCAACGCGATCGTCGACTTTGCGTTGGGCAATATGGCTTGTGGTCACCTCAGCCGGATGCTCAAGCCCGGCTGCCTGCAGAAGCTCAGCCAGGGCGTGCAATGTGTTGTGATGAAATTGGGCGACTCGCACGGCTTTATCTTCGGGTACAAGCGCACGTTGGCGGTCTGGGTCTTGCGTGGCGACCCCAGTCGGGCATCGGCCGGTATGGCATTGCTGTGCCTGGATGCATCCGATCGCGAACATGAAGGCGCGCGCACTGTTGCACCAATCGGCGCCAAGCGCAAAAACTCGCATCATGTCAAAAGCCGAGACGACCTTTCCAGACGCGCCGAGCTTCACGCGGCCGCGTAGATTTAAACCTACCAAGGTGTTGTGTACAAGGCGAATCGCTTCGCGCAGCGGCGTTCCAACATGATCTACAAATTCGATCGGTGCTGCGCCCGTACCACCTTCGGCGCCATCGATCACGATGAAGTCTGGAGTGATCCCTGTTTTGACCATGGCTTTGGCGATTGCGAACCATTCCCACGGATGCCCAATGCAAAGCTTAAAACCGACAGGCTTTCCACCAGACAAGCGTCGTAGGCGCGCAATGAATTGCAATAAACTCACCGGGCTGTCGAACTCGGAGTGTGTCGCAGGTGAGTTGCAGTCTTGACCGACGTGCACTCCTCGTGCAGCGGCAATCTCAGCGGTTACTTTACTGCCGGGAAGGATTCCACCGTGGCCTGGTTTAGCTCCTTGAGACAGTTTGACTTCAATCATTTTGACTTGATCGCGGGTGGCGTTCTCCGCAAAGTGGGCTTCAGAGAAACGTCCGGCTTCATCCCGACAACCAAAGTAACCTGAGCCTATGTTCCAGATTAAGTCTCCTCCATGCTCTTTATGGTAGCGGCTAATGCCTCCCTCACCGGTATCATGCGCAAAATTTCCAGCTCGTGCTCCTTGGTTCAAAGCCAGTATCGCGTTAGCAGAGAGTGCCCCAAAGCTCATTGCCGAAATATTTAGAACCGACAGAGAGACGGGCTTGCTGCAGTCAGGACCTCCCACGGTAATTCTAAAGTCGCTATCCGCTATCTTGCTTGGTGTCATCGAGTGATTGATCCACTCGTAGCTATCACTGTAAACATCGAGCTGAGTTCCGAAGGGACGTTTATCGATTTCTTGTTTCGCGCGCTGATACACCAAAGAACGATCGGCTCTCGAAAAAGGTGTTTCAGCCTGATCGCCTTCAATAAAATATTGTCGTATCGCAGGCCCCGACTCTTCAAACAAGTAGCGCAAGTGGCCGATGATTGGGTAATTACGCAAAATGGCGTGATGAGTTTGAAAAATATCCCAAATGCCTAAGCCAGTTAGACTCCACATGACAATGCTTAAGAGCCACCATCCTGTGGGTGCTGGTGAGCCGAGCGCGATGAACGGTGCAAACAGGCTGAGCGCCACACAAAGACCGAAGACTGCAAAACGGGAGAGGAGCGCATGCATCGTTAAAACTCCAAAAAAACTTGATTGGTATCTTAAGTCGGGAGTTGCTGGCTGATCCAAGCGATCAGTAAAGAAATGGTAAAAACCGAAAGAACGGTTGAAACGAGGATGGCTTGTGCGCTTGCCTGAGCATCACGATCGTAGATCTGAGCCATCATAAAGGGGCCTGTGCCCACGGGAAGTGCCGAGGCCAAGATCGCGACTAGTTGCCAGAGGCGAGGCATCTCAAATACATACAGTACCAAGAAAGCTGTTAGGGCTGGTTGCACAAGGAGTTTGAGCACGGCAATACGGATGACGATGGGGTTGCGGCCCCAGCCTGAGGTCTCTGCGAGGAATAGGCCAATCGCGATCAAGGCGCAGGGTGTCGCAGCGTCACTCACCAGCTCGATATAGCGCCCGACTGCCAGCGGCATCTCTAATTGAAAGTAAGACCAAGCTAAACCAAGTGCAGGCGCAAGCAACAACGGATTGCGTAGCATCGAGCGTGCAACATTTTTAAACGCAGTCAGTGGGGATGTGTGCGAAAACCTATGCAGATCTGCAACCATGATCGTGGCAGCAAAAAGCACTGAAACCGTAAAAAGCGTTGTGATGATCGAAGGTCCAAGGCCGCCTTTTCCAAACACCATCAAACAAAGCGGTATACCCATGAAGCCCACATTACTGTAGGCAGAGCTCATGCCATTAATGATGTGGTCTAACCCCGACTCCCCTTTGCTACGCGCGATAAGCGCATACAGCGCGGCCGTTCCAAAAATACCCAACCCATAGGCTGCAAAAAAGCCGGGCTCTGCGAGCTCACCAAGAGGTGTCGCCGACATCGTGGAAAAAAGCTGGGCCGGTAGCGCAAGATAGATAACAAAACGATTGAGTCCTTCTCGGCTCTTTACTCCGAGTACGCCTGCTTTTGTACAGAGCCACCCCGTGAGGATCAGCGCAAAGACTGGAAAGGCAGCATTAATAACCGCAGTAAACATGAATCGTAATTGTTTAAGCCTGTGAACTTTTAAGTGTAACTTGCCAGCAATTACATGGATAATTTACAAAATCTAGACTTTTACTCAGAAAGGCAAGTCAATGAATATGTCTGGTGACGGCTTAAAGCGCTCAGCGAGCGCTGGAACCGAGTTGTTCCGAGTTAAGACGGGTACATGGGATCAGTTTGGCTCACAGGCGAGTGCGATACGCTTTGAAGTGTTCGTCAACGAACAGCGGGTCCCGCTCGAAGAGGAGCTAGACGCTGCCGATGCACAGTGTTTGCACGCGTTAGCAATTGATGCGACAGGAGACGTCATCGGCACTGGGCGTCTTTTGCCTGATGGTCATATTGGTCGGATGGCCGTGCTGCGGCCTAGCCGGGGTAAGGGCGCGGGGGCTGCCATTTTGTTGGAGCTCATTGAGCAAGCGCGTAGCCAAGGTTTTTTGCAGGTTGTGCTGTCCGCCCAGACGCACGCCAAGGGCTTCTACGCCAAATATGGCTTTACACAAGAAGGAGAGGAGTATATGGATGCAAATATTGCTCACATCCTGATGCGCAAAACGCTTTGAAGCTTTAAGCGATAGCTAATATGCTTTACACTGCGATGGTGCCCAGAAGAGGACTCGAACCTCCACACCTTGCGGCACACGGACCTGAACCGTGCGCGTCTACCAATTCCGCCACCTGGGCCTATCTGTACTCCAGAAGCACCGCATTATAAGCGAGATCTAAGCTTTGGCAAATCGCCTACCTCCTCATTCAAAGAACAACCGCAATGCTGCGGTCCCTGCAGAATTGCCACCAGATTACGACCCGGCTGTACCGAGCCGTGAACAAATTCTCGAGGCATTACGTTCGGCCGGTGTGCCGCTGTCGCCCGAGGATCTTGCCTTACGCCTCGAGCTGTCTTCAGACGAAACGCTAAAGGGTTTCGATCGTCGTCTCGCTGCCATGGAACGCGACGGGCAGTTACTTCCCAACCGAAAGGGTGTGTTGCTTCTTGCGAACAAACTTGATTTTGTCGCGGGTCGTGTTCAAGGACACCGCGATGGCTTTGGATTTTTGATTCGTGATGGTGGTGGACAGGATTTATTTTTGTCGCCGCGTGAAATGCTTAAGGTGCTGCACGGTGACCGTGTGTTGGTCAAGCCCTCGGGTGAATATCGCGGAAAACCTGAGGCAACAATCGTAGAAGTGATTGAGCGGCGCACGAATAAATTAGTCGGTCGTTTTCTTAATGAGCGTGGAGCGACAATTGTTGTACCTGAAGATCAGCGGATCAAGCACGATGTGTTGATTCCACCAGGCGATACGGGTGGAGCACAACACGGGCAAGTGGTCTCTGTTGAGATCGTTGAGCAGCCTACACGCCATTCGCAGCCCTTGGGACGCGTAGCAGAAATTCTCGGCGAGATCGATGATCCCGGCATGGAGATCGAAATCGCTGTGCGTAAGTTTGATGTCCCGGTTGATTTCTCGGATGCAGCCCTCAAGCAGACCGATAAGCTTCCCGAGGCGGTGCGTCGTAGTGATTTAAAAGATCGCGTCGATCTACGTGATGTGGCGTTTATCACGATTGACGGCGAGGACGCGCGAGATTTTGATGATGCTGTGTATTGCGAGCAAGTAGATCTAGGAACAGGACGCAAGCGTCTGGCCTGGCGCTTGCTGGTTGCTATTGCGGATGTGAGTCACTACGTCACACCTGAAGATGCCTTGGATGAAGCGGCACGAGAGCGCGGCACGAGTGTCTATTTTCCGCGCCGCGTTATTCCGATGTTGCCCGAGAAGCTTTCGAATGGCTTGTGCTCACTCAATCCGCAGGTAGATCGTTTAGTGTTGGTGTGCGACATGGTTATTCCGCTGACGGGTGCCAAGGCCGGCACCGTCGCAGCCTATCAGTTTTATAACGCAGTGATTCACTCCCATGCGCGAACAACCTATAACCAGGTCTGGGAGTCGTTACAGCAACCGCAAGGTCCGGCTGCGCGCGCTTTGTCGCACGTCCTGCCTCAAATACAAGACTTGTACCAGGTATTTCAGTTACTGGGTCAGGCTCGTAAGGAGCGCGGTGCGATTGATTTTGACACTGTCGAAACAAAAATCATGTGCAACGAGCTGGGACGCATCGAAAAGATCGTGGGCGTGACACGTAACGATGCACATCGTTTGATTGAGGAGTGCATGCTCGCAGCCAATACTTGTGCTGCAGATTTTATGTTCCGCAGCAAGCATATTGGTCTATACCGCGTACACGAGGGGCCCACGCCAGATAAGCTGCAATCTTTGCGTGAATTTTTACGCACTTTAGGGTTGCATCTGGGGGGCGGTGCAGATCCTACCGCGAAAGATTATGGTGAATTGCTTGCGCGTGCGCGAGCCCGACCAGACTATCAATTACTTCAAACGATGTGTCTGCGGTCAATGCAACAAGCGATTTATGGACCGGATAATGCTGGGCACTTTGGCTTGTCTTATCCTGCATACACGCACTTTACTTCTCCGATTAGACGCTACCCTGACTTGGTGACGCATCGCGTCATCAAAGCGCTGCTTAAGGGTGAACGCTATCAGCCTGTCTTGCACGGGTTGGTTTCCGCACCGGGCGCAACTCAACGTGAGCATGAGCACGATCTGTGGGAGAGGCTGGGCCTGCTCTTGTCAGCGACGGAACGTCGCGCTGATGAAGCGTCGCGGGATGTCGAAGCCTGGTTGAAATGTTGGTTCGTGAAAGAACGTGTGGGTGAGACTTTCAGCGGCAAAGTCACGGGCGTTGCGAGCTTCGGTATTTTTGTGACCTTAGACACGCTGCACGTAGAGGGCTTAGTACACGTATCGGAGCTCGGGAGTGAGTATTTTCAATTCAATGAAGCCTTGCACGAACTGCGCGGTGAACGCACAGGCATTCGTTATCGACTGACGGATTCTGTGCAGGTCCAGGTCGCGCGTGTGGATCTTGAAGCGCGTCGCATCGAGTTTCGGTTGGTGGCGGGCACGAGCTTTGTCGCTTTACGTAAAGCGGCTAGTCGTGTCGAAGATCCTGGTATGCGTCGAGTCAAGAAGGCGGCATCGACAAAGCCGCCTGAACTAAAAGGTCAAATAGCGAAGGTTCGGCGTGCGCAAGCCAAGAAGGCCGCCAAGTCAGAATCTGCGCGACCTTCAAAAAAGATTCAGCGCGCCACAAAGGGCGCGGGCGTTAAAAAAGCAGTTCGGAAAGGACGATAGGGAATATTTACGATGGCAGCGACTCAGATGTTGGCCGGCTTTCACGCCGTCATTGCGCGTTTGCGCCAAGCACCGGATTCGATCCGTGAGGTCTACGTTGAATCACAGCGCCGTGACAAGCGGATGCAGGCGTTCATCGAGCAAGTCACCAAAGCGGGGCGCACGGTTCATCCAGTGGGTTCGGACCGTCTGGATGGATTAGCGGGAGGCTCTCGGCATCAGGGGGTTGTGGCCGTTGCGGATGCGCGCAAGCTGGCAGACGATCTCGATGAAGTCTTGGATGGGCTAGAGGGATCCGCGTTCTTGCTTGTACTAGATGGGGTCACAGACCCCCATAACTTAGGTGCTTGCCTGCGTACGGCGGATGCCGCCGGGGTTCACGCCGTCGTGGCGCCGCGAGATCGCGCCGTTGGGCTAAACACCACCGTGCAGAGGGTGGCTTGCGGCGCAGCCGAGTCTGTGCCCTATGTGATGGTGACGAACCTGGCTAGGACGATGCGAGAATTGAAGGATCGCGACATCTGGCTAGTTGGTACGGATGATCAAGCACCGCAGGGCATTCACCAGACCGATGGATGTCGCGCGATGGCCTGGGTGATGGGGGCTGAGGGTGAGGGCATGCGACGCCTGACTAGAGACACGTGCGACGAGTTAGTGCACATCCCGATGCTTGGTAGCGTAGAGAGTTTGAATGTCAGTGTTGCGACTGCCGTGTGTCTGTACGAAACGGTACGTCAGCGAGGCGCCTAGAGTGCTTTATGATCACACTAATCAACACAGTTTTGTAGGTAGATGCTAATGGCTAAGCACGGTTTTACTACTCGAATTTTGCATAATGATCGCCACCTCTCCGTAGAGCATGGAGCGGTCCACAAGCCGATTCATACGTCCTCGCAGTATGCCTATTCCGACGCGCGCGAGTTAGCTGCGGTCTTTCAAGGCAAAGCGGGCTATACCTATGCGCGCCAGGGAACTCCCACAACCGATGCCTTAGAAAAGAAAGTGTCTGCAATGGAGGGCGGGGGTACCAGTCTGACCTTCTCAACAGGAATGGGTGCGTTATCTGCGTTGTTTACTACCTTGCTGCGCGCAGGTGATCACTTGATTTCCAGTCAGTTTATTTTTGGAAACACAAATAGTTTGTTTGGAACGCTAGAGCATCTTGGCATTGAGATCACGCTCGTCGATCCGACGGATGTATCGGCTGCCGCGGCCGCAATTAAACCGAATACTCGGATGGTGTTTACCGAGACAATTGCAAATCCAGGCACACAAGTCGCTGACCTCGAGGGGTTAGGGCGTTTGTGTGCAGAGCACAAGCTTGTGTACGTGGTCGACAATACGTTGACATCGCCCTGGCTGTTCCAGCCCCGCACGGTTGGCGCGTCTCTCGTGATGAACTCGTTGTCCAAACATATTGGGGGTCATGCGAATGCCTTGGGCGGGTCGTTGACGGATACTGGGCTATACGATTGGACGCAGTTTCCAAATATTTTGGACGTCTACAAAAAAGGACCTTCCGTGGGTTGGGGGATCACGCAGATCAAGAAAAAAGGCCTACGTGATATGGGAGCAACGCTCTCGGCTGATGCGGCGCATCGTCTTGCGGTAGGCGCCGAGACGTTGTCTTTACGTTTGGATAAGATCAGCAGTAATGCAATGGCCTTGGCTAAGTTTCTCTCCACGCATCCAAGTGTTGCACGGGTGTCGTACCCAGGACTCGAGAGCCATCCGCAACATGAGCGTGCTCGTAAGTTATTTGGTGGCAAGTACAGCAATTTACTTGGCGTCGAGTTAGCCGAGGGAATCGATAGTTTCGACTTTTTGAACCGTTTACAGATTGTTATTCTCGCGACGCATGTCGGTGATACGCGTACATTGGCACTGCCTGCAGCGCAGACGATTTACTACGAAATGGGCCCCGCGCTGCGCAAGCAAATGGGCATCGCCGATGGGCTGATTCGTCTTTCAATCGGGATCGAAGAGCAGGAGGATTTACTCGCTGACTTCGCGCAGGCGTTTGAGCAATGTCAAACAAAGGCTGCGTAATTACAATTACTGGGTCGCCTTGTAGCGTAATTTTTTTTTTGAAGCTACAGGGAAATCCATTAGCTTTTAGAGCAGTTTTATAAACTTACAGCCAAGTAAGTTGCGGGTTTTGCGATGGTTTTCGCTTGACAGCCGCATCGAGTCGAGGCTTAATGACGATATGCATAAGTAATTGCAGTAATGTCGCTTTAACTTGATATGCAAAATGTTTAAAGTATGTGTCCTACCAAGACTCTGCTTTCTTTTAAACCATTTGAGGTAAATCCAATATGAACAAAACCGAATTGATCGATCACATCGCCAGCAAGGCTGACATCTCTAAAGCTGCCGCGGCACGTTCGCTCGACGCCATCATTGGAGCCGTCAAGACAACCCTTAAAAAAGGTGGCACTGTGACGTTGGTCGGTTTTGGTACCTTTGCCGTGTCGTCGCGCGCTGCTCGTACAGGCCGCAACCCACGCACTGGCGAAGCGATCAAAATCAAAAAAGCTAAAGTGCCTAAGTTCCGTCCAGGCAAAGCGTTGAAAGATGCACTGAACTAATCAAAACTGGCTTTTGCTAGACTGATTCAGTTTGCTAAAAATGTGCGGTTCGCTATAATGCGAACCGCATTGTTTTTTTTTGGCTTCGGTGGCCCTTCGTTGTATGTATCGTCCCTTTGCGTGTTTTAGGGGATGGTTCGTAAAAACTTCTTAGGGTGCTTAGCTCAGTTGGTAGAGCGGCGCCCTTACAAGGCGTAGGTCACAGGTTCGACCCCTGTAGCACCCACCAGTATTATTCTCCTCCCCCTCGCCATCCATCGGCATAGTTTGTCTTACCGCTTTCGGTAAGCAAGTATAAAATTGCGTCATGAAAGTACTTGTGATCGAAGATGACGCAACGCTTGGTCGAGCCTTGCAAGAATTCCTGAGTGACCATGATTACGCTACAGACTGGTTAGCGGACGGAGAGCGCGCGCTCTCAGCGCTAAAAAACTATGCATATGACCTAATCGTCCTTGATTTAAATCTTCCCGGTGTGGATGGTCTTGAGGTGTTGCGTACCTTACGTGCCGATGGGAACCCGGTACCTGTGTTGATTTTGACTGCACGAGACGATTTAGCCGATCGCGTCGCAGGCCTTGACGCTGGCGCGGACGACTATCTCACCAAACCGTTTGAGTTAGCGGAGCTTGCGGCTCGTGTGCGGGCCTTGGCGCGGCGTCACAACGGTAACGCGCAGTCCTTAATCGAGTTTGGCTCGTTAACGTTTGATGGTGTGCATCGTGAGCTGCGTGTGGCAGGGCAACGTTTAGCGTTATCGGTTCGTGAACTTTCCGTTCTTGAGATGCTTTTATTGCGTCCCGAGAAGATCGTGACGAAGCAGCAGATCGTTCAAAAGCTTTCTGTCATTGATGCGGATTTCAGTGAGAATGCAGTCGAGGTTTATATCTACAGGCTACGTAAACGTCTCGAGGGTGTGGGCGTTGCGATACAGACTGTTAGGGGCTTTGGTTACTCCCTCGAGCTCAAGGAGGTCACCTCGTAAATGGTCAAGCGTGCGGCGAGGCCAGCGGTGAGTTGGATGCCGTTTGGTGCACCGAATAGCTTGGCGCGGCATTTGTTGGTCAGATTGTTGCCGCCTTTGTTACTACTTATTTCCCTAAATCTTGCCCTGACTTGGTTTGTTTCACACAAGCTTGATATCGAGGAATGGCAACTCGGGGACATCATTTGGTTGATGTTGTTCGGGCAGCTTGCTTTAATTGTTGCACTGGTGGTGGTTGTCTTGCGCAGCGTGCGTGCCGGGATGCAGTCGGTTAGTGAGTTGTCTGAGCAGATCGCCTCGAGAACACCAGAAGATTTCGGCAGCATGAAGGTCCCAGGCTTGCCACGTGAGTTGCAAGTATTGGTTCAACATACCAATGGGTTGCTTGATCGTATAAGCGACACCCTCGCTGCGCAGCGCCGTTTTGTTGGTCACGCAGCGCATCAACTTAAAACGCCTCTTGCCGGCTTAAAACTCGAATCTGAACTCATGTTGGCCAAGCCTCTGCCCAATGACATCCGTCAGAGAGCAGAGCGAATAAAAAATGTAACTGATCGAATGATCCGCATGGGTAAGCAACTGCTTATCTTGGCGAGGGTCGATCCCGAGGTTAGGCCACAAGATAATTTTGTGATGCTTGATTTATGTGAGTGGATACGTACCGTTGGTGCCGATTGGCTTGAGCCGACAAAAGCGGCGGGAATTTCTCTTCAGCTGGAAGCACCTGAGCAACCGGTCTGGGTCGAAGGCGATCCGATTCTCTTGGCCGAGATGTTGGCAAATCTAATCGATAACGCGTTGCGCTACGCAAAAGGTGCTGATTCGATCAAGTTGATTGTCACGTCCACGCCGCCCACATTCTCGGTAGAGGACAATGGCGCGGGTATTTTGGCTGGGGAGCAGGAGCGCGTCTTTGAAGCGTTTTATCGTTCCCCCGAGGCCCAAGAGGGTGGCTCAGGGCTTGGGTTGGCGATCGTAGGCGAGATTGCGCGCGCTCACGGTGCTTGGTGGAACCTGCTCAGCAGCCCCCAACTCGCTGGCGTGCGTATCACTGTCGTGTTTCCGGGGCCGCGCAAAGGTACGCTATTTAAACGCCTGGATCGGTTGCAATCTTTGCATTGATCCAGGCGTGTCGACGTACGGTACTACTTGCGGCCGGCGCGTGCCTCAATACGCATGCGTAAGGCATTGAGCTTGATGAAGCCTGCCGCATCCGCTTGGTTGTACGCACCACCGTCATCGTCAAATGTAGCGATCGTCTGATCAAACAGGGTGTCTTTCGAATCACGTGACACGGTATAGACGTTACCTTTATACAGTTTGACTCGCACCCAGCCATTGACGTCTTGCTGGGTGGTATCGATCAGCGCTTGCAAGGCGCGGCGTTCGGGTGACCACCAGTAGCCGTTGTAGATCAGTGTTGCGTAACGAGGCATGAGGTCGTCTTTGAGGTGGGCGACTTCCCGATCTAGTGTGATGGACTCGATTGCTCGGTGTGCTTTGAGCATGATTGTCCCACCAGGTGTTTCATAACACCCGCGGGACTTCATGCCGACGTAGCGGTTTTCTACGAGGTCTAGTCGTCCAATCCCGTGCTTGCCACCGAGCTCGTTCAATTTCGTGAGAACTTGAGCGGGTGAGAGGCGTACCCCATTCAAGCCGACAATATCCCCGTGTTCGAATTCAAGGTCGAGGTACTCGGCTTTGTCTGGAGCGGCCTCAGGAGAGACTGTCCAGCGCCACATGGATTCTTCTGCTTCTGCTTTTGGATCTTCGAGGTGGCGTCCTTCAAAGCTGATGTGCAGTAGGTTTGCATCCATGGAGTAGGGGGCACCACCTTGCTTGTGCTTCATGTCGATCGCAATGCCCGCATCTTCCGCGTACTGCAGCAGTTTCTCGCGGGAGACGAGATCCCATTCGCGCCAAGGAGCAATGACTTTAATGCCAGGCTCAAGCGCGTAGTAGCCGAGTTCAAAGCGCACCTGATCGTTACCCTTGCCTGTTGCGCCGTGCGAGACGGCATCGGCTCCAACTTGACGCGCGATTTCAATTTGACGCTTTGCGATCAAGGGGCGAGCAATGGAAGTGCCCAGCAGATACTCGCCTTCGTATACCGTGTTGCAGCGGAACATCGGGAACACAAAGTCGCGAACGAACTCCTCGCGCAGGTCATCGATGAAAATCTGCTCGGGCTTAATACCAAACTTAATAGCTTTAGCGCGCGCTGGCTCAAGCTCTTCGCCCTGGCCGATATCGGCCGTAAAGGTGACAACCTCACATTGATAGGTGTCTTGTAGCCACTTCAGAATAACCGAGGTGTCCAGCCCGCCTGAGTAGGCAAGCACTACTTTTTTAATGTCGCTCATGAGAAGCTCTGCGTAAGTGAAGTAATTTGATTTTAACGGTTTGGTAGAGGTAATCGGGTGCTAGCTGGTTTTACCTAAGAGTAAGAATTCCATCAGCGCCTTTTGGACATGCAGGCGATTTTCTGCTTCGTCCCAAACGACACTTTGCGGTCCATCGATGACATCCGCAGTGACTTCTTCACCGCGGTGTGCGGGCAGGCAGTGCATAAACAGGGCGTCTGGTGCCGCAGACCCCATCATTTCTTGATCGACGCACCAATCAGCAAACGCCTTACGTCGTTGCTCGTTCTCGGCCTCGTAACCCATGCTGGTCCAAACGTCTGTTGTGACGAGGTGCGCACCCTTGCAGGCTTCGAGCGGATCGCTGAACTCTTTAAGTGCCTGAGCAGAGGTGCCGGCGATTCTGTTGGGATCGAGACGGTAGCCTGCGGGCGCAGAGACATGCAATGTGAAGCCTAGTCGTTCGGCGGCCTGCAGCCAGGTGTAAGCCATATTGTTCGCATCGCCTACCCAGGCCACCGTTTTACCCGCGATACTGCCGCGATTTTCGATGAAGGTAAAGATGTCAGCCA
Organism: Zwartia hollandica; assembly: GCF_019923725.1. Classification (GTDB taxonomy): domain Bacteria; phylum Pseudomonadota; class Gammaproteobacteria; order Burkholderiales; family Burkholderiaceae_B; genus Zwartia; species Zwartia hollandica. The sequence continues at coordinate 380,360 of NZ_JAHXRI010000001.1, read as the reverse complement.
AGATCTGGCAAGGGTGAAACTCATTAGTCAGACCATTGATGACTGGAACACGTGAATGCTGAGCAAAACGCTCGATGCGTGTTTGCTCGAAGGTGCGGATCATGACGATATCAACCATGCGTGAAATAACCCGCGCGGTGTCCTCGATGGGTTCGGAACGACCAAGTTGTGAGTCACTCGTGGTCAGATGAATGACAGAGCCACCCATTTGATACATCCCAGCCTCAAAGGAGACGCGCGTGCGCGTGCTAGCTTTCTCGAACACCATTGCGAGGGTTCGGTCGTGCAAGGGGCGGTGTGGCTCGTAACGTTTGAACTTGTCTTTGATAAGTTTTGCTCGTTCGAAGACGTGCAAAATTTCATCCCGAGAAAAGTCGCTGAACTGCAGAAAATGCCGCAGAAGACCAGTTGTAGTGGCGTTAGACATAAAGCACCCGATAGGTTTGTGTGTCGTGACCTGGCTTGGCCGCTCCCTGTTTGAGCTCGGCCAAGCTCGGACTTGACGGTTACTGCTCGGCGTTAAACGCCTTAATGAGGGGGACCAGGATCTTGACGATTTCGTCCGCCTCGGCTTTGTTGATCAACAATGGGGGAAGCATGCGAATCACTCGGTCGCGTGTGACGTTAATGAGTAGACCGGCCTCAAGCGCACGACCCACTAAGACGCCGCAGGGCTTCTCGAGTTCTACACCTAGCATCAGGCCTTGCCCGCGCACTTCCAGGACGCCAGGGGTGCCTTTTAGGGCGCTCTCTAGGCCTGCCTTCAGATGGGCACCCACAATGGCTGCGTTCTCGAGCAGCTTTTCTGATTCGAGTGCGCCAAGTGTGGCGAGCCCAGCTGCGCAGACCAAGGGACTTCCACCAAAGGTTGTGCCGTGGCTTCCAGGACCAAGTACGCCAGCAGCAGGTCCTCGTGCCGCAATAGCGCCAATCGGCACGCCACCGCCCAAGCCTTTTGCAAGCACGACCACATCGGGCAGGATGTCAGCCCATTGATGCGCCAACCACTTGCCGGTACGTCCAATGCCAGACTGCACTTCGTCAATCATCATGAGCCAGCCGCGCTCATCGCAAAGCTTACGCAAGCCTTTCATGTAAGCAATGTCAGATGGGCGGATGCCGCCTTCACCTTGCAGAACCTCAAGCAGCACGGCAACCACCCGGGGCTCTTTATCGCCAGCGTTGCGTACAGCCTCGAGATCGTTGTATTTAACTTTTACAAAGCCCTCGGGCAGTGGACCGAAACCGGTCCGTGCTTTTTCGCTGTCTGTGGCCGCCAAGGTGCCCAATGTACGACCATGCCACGAGGATTCCATGGTGATAATGGTTGGTAGATCGTTGCCTTTCTTGTAGCCGTAGTAGCGCGCGAGTTTGATAGCGGCTTCGTTGGCCTCAGCACCGCTATTACCGAACAGAACCTCGGTCATGTTGGAGATTTCGTTAATGCGCTTGGCTAAGGCTTCTTGTTGCGGAATTTGATACAAATTGGACGTGTGAATGACGCGCGCAGCCTGCTCGCTAATTGCTGCAACGAGCTTTGGATGATCGTGACCTAAACAAGAGACGCCAATGCCAGCCATCGCATCTAGATAACGTCGGCCATTTGTGTCCCATAGCCAAACACCCTTACCGTGTGTAAAGGCGACTGGTAGACGGCCGTACGTATTCGAAATGGCTGAACTCATTGTCGTGACTCCTTAGTGAAAATACCTTCAAAACAGGATTGCTTTGGAAGGTGTAAAACATCAATCATATACAATCTAAGACTCAGGCTTGTGAATCAGAAGTTTGCGGGCCCTGATTTCGGCGTTACGGGTTAGGCATGGCATCTGAAGTCCGCTACTTCGTCATTTATGGCGTCACAAACTCTGGCAATACTTTTCGCCCCAGTGACTGGGCCGAACGGTTGGCTGGCGTTCTTGCTCCGTATCGACCACCAGCCACCCTCGGTGGACATCTTTCCTATTCCCCTTATGCCGTACCGACGACATTGGACGGTATGCGTTGTGTTGTCTTTGATGAGCGGCTACGAGCGCTTGAGCCGCTCGCCTGGAAATTTGTACAAGACTTTGCAAACGATAACCAGCTTCAGACTAAACGCGATCTGACCGAAGACCCCCTGAATCGACACGATTAAGTTGGAGGCCGCTCGTCATGCATTCAGACGATTTCGGTCAGAACCTTGCCACTCTTTAAGAACGCTTCAATGTTGTCGAGCATGCAGTCTGTCATCGCACGTCGGGTTTCATTTGTGGCGCTTGCAACATGCGGCATGAGGACGACGTTGTTCATGGTCTTGAGTTGATCTGGAACTTTTGGTTCTTTTTCAAAGACGTCGAGACCCGCGCCACCGAGCGCGCCTTCGGCTAGGAGTCGAACCATTGCTGCTTCGTCTATGACGGTGCCTCGGGCAATATTCACCACGATCCCTTTGGGGCCGAGAGCGCGAAGAACCTCTTCATTGATTAACCCTTTTGTGCTTGGTCCACCTACGGTCGCAATCACCAGAAAATCGCTCCAGCGCGCGAGTTCGACTAACGAGTCGATGTAACGGTAATCCACATCCTTGCGCGCGTTGCGATTATGGTAGGCGACCTCCATATCAAAACCGAGACCACGACGCGCGATTGCTTCGCCGATGCGCCCCAGGCCGACCACGCCAAGTTTTTTGCCGCTAACGCGTGTACCTAGCGTGAGGCTTCCTGCTTTGTTTTCCCAGTTGTTGGCGCGCACAAAGCGATCGCCCCATGCGATGTTGCGACAGGCTGCAATGAGTAAGCCCCAAGCTAAGTCAGCGACGCAATCGTTCAGGACATCTGGTGTGTTGCTAACTAAAATGTTGCGTGCACGCGCCGCATCGATATCGATCGTGTCGTAACCCACGCCCCAGCTACAGATGGCGCGCAGCTTTGGCAGGGCAGCGATCACTTTGGCTTGACAACCATGATTGGCAGAAGTGGCGATGACTTCGATGTCTTGCGCATGTTCGCGCAAAAATGCATCTGGATCTGTGGCCTTCCAGTACTGCAGTACATCGTACTTGCTAGCGATTTCGGCATCGGCCGGTGGATGCCCCGCATAGGAGCCAATTTGCAGAATACGAGGTTTGGTCATGGTGGGGCGAATCATCCAGTCGAGTTGAGATAACTAGGCAATGAACAAGGCTATGTCGCGACAAAAAAACAAAACAGCCCAGAAGGGCTGCTTGACTGCTTAGATGCCCCAAGTACGTAAGCGCTTGGGATCTACAGAACTATGTTGCCACGCGTTGCGCGGCCTGTCGAGCTTAGGCTAGCGACTTAATCGCAGCGGACAAACGGCTCTTGTGGCGAGCAGCTTTGTTTTTGTGGATGATGTTCTTGTCAGCCACGCTATCGATCACGCTAGTTGCTTTTTGCAATACGGCAGAGGCAGCAGCCTTGTCGCCAGATTCGATCGCAGTGCGAACGCGCTTGATAGCGGTACGCAACATGGAGCGCAGGCTCGAGTTGTGCTGGTTGCGAACGACCGATTGGCGTGCACGTTTGCGGGCTTGGGCGGTATTTGCCATGAATTGTCTGTCTTATTAAGTTACGGTGAAAAACAGCGTAGAAAAGTCTAAGCCAATAATATTAGCACTAAGTGCATGAAATGCCAAATCAATTTTTGGTTTGTTTGCTAGATAAGTCGATGTAAACATTGGGGAGTCAACGGGGGGCGCGACGGAAGTGGCGGGGCCGTATGCCAACGAGGGCGAGCCCAAGCAGATAGACGAACACGCTCACCCCTAATACGGCCGCCAGCAACGCAATTCGCAAAAAGGGAGTGCCCTGAAGTGCAAGCCAATCGATATGTTGGGAGGCAAGCCAAAGTGGCACGGCCATACAAAGAAGCGCAAAGCATTGTTTAGCTATAAATAGGGTCCATCCAGCGCCGGGTTGGTAGATGCCCTGGCGACGTAACCCGACATATAGCGCCAGGGCATTGAGGCAAGCGCCTAGGCCAATCGCGAGCGCCAAGCCAGCATGCGCTAGCCAAGGCACCAATGCCAGGTTAAAGAGTTGTGTACACAATAAAACCGCCACCGCAATTTTGACCGGTGTTCGGATGTCTTGCTTTCCGTAAAAGCCTGGAGCCAGAATCTTTACCGCTAACAGGCCAATGAGTCCGGCCGAATAGGCCATGACAGCGGTACGCGTTTGCATCACATCCGCCCCGGTAAAAGCACCATAGTGGAACAGGGTAGCAACCATCGCATCGGCCATCAGTATCATGCATAGGGCTGCGGGCAAACCTAGTACAAGAACCAAGCGTAGCCCCCAGTCTAGAAGCTGACTGTACTGTGTCTTGTCCGGATCGGCATTGGCCTTGCTTAGGCTCGGCAATAAGACGGTTCCGAGTGCCACACCAATCAAGGCTGTGGGAAACTCCATCAATCTGTCCGCAAAGGAAAGCCAGGTGACGCTACCGGGTGTCAGCCAGGTCGCGATATTGGTATTGATGAGTAATGAAATCTGTGCAACCGATACACCAAGGGTGGCGGGCAGCATCTGGCGCATGATTCGCCGAACCGTCGGGTCTTTGAGCGCCGGACCGATCGGAGTGAGCAAGCGTGGTCTGAGCTTCATGTGCGATAAGGCCCACCATTGCATGGTGAACTGAGCAATGCCTCCGACCATCACGCCAATTGCAAGCGCGTAGATGGGTTGTTCCAGACGGCCCGCAAGTAAAAAACTACTGCCGATCACAGAGAGGTTTAAAAGCACGGGCGTAAAGGCGGGGATGGCAAATTTACGCCAAGTATTGAGTACCCCCGAGGCGAAGGCCACGAGCGACATGCAGATGATGTAGGGGAACATTAACCGCGTCATCCAGACTGCGGCATCGAACTCGGCAGCCCGTGCAGGGCTTGTCAGTCCACTGGCCATGGCCATGACAACCCAGGGCGCGCCTATGACGCCGATCAGCGTGATGACAAATAAGGCAACGAATAAAGTGACTGCGACTCGATCGAGTAGAACCTGAATGGCCTCCGGTTGCTCAGAATGTTCGGTCCGCACTTGCCCGAGGATTGGTACGAAGGCCTGTGCAAAAGCACCTTCAGCAAATAAGCGTCGCAACAAATTGGGAATACGAAACGCTACCCAAAACGCGTCGGTCAGTGCACCTGCGCCGAAGGTGCGCGCAATGATGATGTCGCGCGCCAAGCCGGTGATCCGAGAAAGCAGCGTAAAGCTGCTGACGGTCGCGGCAGCGCGCAGCAGGTTCATTTCGGAGCGAGGCGGATCGCACCATCGAGACGAATCGTTTCGCCGTTAAGCATCTCGTTGGTCACGATCTGGTGGACAAGCTTGGCGTAGTCATCGGGGCGCCCGAGTCGTGAGGGGAAGGGGATGCTGGCAGCCAATGAATCCTGGACGGCCTGTGGCATGCCGAAGATCATGGGCGTACCAAAAATACCTGGTGCAATCGTGCAGCACCGAATGCCCGAGGGTGCTAAGTCGCGCGCAATGGGCAGGGTCATCCCGACCACGCCCGCTTTTGAAGCGGAGTAAGCCGCTTGCCCAATTTGGCCGTCATAAGCGGCGACCGAGGCCGTGTTGATCAGCACGCCACGTTCACCGGTTGATTCTGGGTCGTTTTTACTCATTGCTTCGCTCGCTACGCGAATCATGTTGAAGCTGCCGATCAGGTTGATACTAATTACTTTCTGAAACATATCAAGCGGGTGGGCGCCATTTTTTCCGACTGTTCTCGCTGCTGGTGCAATACCCGCGCAGTTTACGAGTCCAAATAGTTTGCCGAGCTCGAGAGCTGTAGCGACAGCGGCTTGGGCGTCTTTTTCTTGCGTGACGTCACAGTGTATATACCGTTGTCCTAGCTCCGTGGCGAGGGCTTGGCCGGCCTCGTCTTGTACATCGGCCAACAGCACTCGCGCGCCGTGTTGCGACAGCATTTTGGCTGTGCCAGCGCCTAGGCCTGATGCGCCACCGGTGACGATGAAGACTTTATCTTTGATTTCCATGGATTCTGTGAGTGCTTTGAAATAGGGGATTAATGCGCGCTCTAGGCAAGCGCTTTGAAAACTTTGTTTTTTATGTCGTCAACGGAGCCGACTCCCTCGACTTTACGGTAGCGTGGTGCTTTGCTATCGGCAGTGGCCCACGCCGAGTAGTAGTCGACGAGTGGACGTGTTTGATCTCGGTAGACTTGCAGGCGATGGCGCACGGTTTCTTCTTTGTCATCATCGCGTTGAACCAGTGCATCGCCAGTGAGATCATCTCGCTCTGCCACTTTGGGTGGATTGAAACGTACGTGGTAGCTTCGCCCACTTGCGGGGTGTACGCGCCTTCCGCTCATGCGTTCAATAATGTCTTCTTCAGGTACTGCGATCTCGACTACAAAATCTAACGCCACGTTGGCATGCTTTAGTGCATCGGCTTGGGGTATGGTCCGCGGAAAGCCATCGAACAGGTAGCCGGACTGGCAGTCTGGTTGAAGCAATCTGTCCTTGACCAAACCAATGATGATGTCATCGGAAACAAGCCCGCCGGAATCCATAATTTTCTTTGCGGCCACACCTAAGGGTGTGCCAGCTTTAACCGCTGCGCGCAACATGTCGCCCGTCGAGATTTGTGGAATACCGAAGTGTTCAGTAATGAACGCCGCTTGCGTACCTTTGCCGGCGCCTGGGGGTCCAAGCAGGATAAGACGCATGTGAACTCCTGAAGCATTAAGTAGAGAGGACGGTTGATATTATGCCGCATTGCAGCAGGGGGTGCAGAGGGAGGCTCTAAGCGCTTACCCTGAGGGCTTGGTGCGCTGCAGGATGGTTTCTCTGACGCGCTCAAGATCCGCTGATGTGTCCACGCCAGCGCCGGGGTGGCTATTGAGCGGTAAAACCGCAATCGAATATCCGTGCTCCATCGCGCGTAACTGCTCAAGGGACTCGATTTGCTCAAGCGTTCCGGGAGGCAGAGTGGGAAATACTTTCAGAAAACTGACGCGCAAGGCATAGAGCCCGATGTGATGCCTGGCAGGAAGGCCTGGAGCCAACACCCTTTCACCTTTTGCCAGCGCATCTCGATGCCACGGTATAGGAGCCCGGGAAAAATACAGGGCGCGACCCTGACGGTCGCACACTACCTTAACAATATTTGGATTAAACAAGGACTCTGCATCGACGATGGGTGCAGCGCACGTTGCGATGGCCGCTGCGCTGTCGCTCGCAAGGAGGTCGGCTACTTGATTAATCAGGGCTGGGTCAATGAGTGGCTCATCGCCCTGCACATTGACAACGATGGCATCATCGGCAAGTGAGAGAAGCCTTGCCGCTTCTGCAAGGCGATCTGTACCGGAAGGGTGAGTCTCTAGCGTCATGAGGCATTTCACCCCAAAGGTCAGACAAGCGTTTGCAATGTCGGGATGATCCGTGGCGACAACGACATTCGAGGCGCGAGATTGAGACGCTTGTTCAGCAACTCGAATGACCATCGGTTTGCCCCCAACGTCTGCCAGCATTTTTCCAGGAAGTCTGGTCGAGGCGTGCCTGGCGGGAATGAGGACCGTAAACGGGTGCATGAAGATTGACCCGTTCGTTTAGGCTGGAAATTCGGGTTCTTGTGCTGAAAGAACGCGTGCTTGGCCCTCTAACATCACTGGCACGCCATCACGCACTGGGAACGCAAGGCGATCGACTCGGCAGACTAGCTCTGTATGATCGGAATTTGCATAGAGGCGCCCTTTGCACAGGGGGCAGACTAAGAGATCGAGTAGACGGGTTTGCATAACGGTATTGTAATCACTCAGCGTAAGGCTGTCTGTATTCGGCGCAGCCGCTCGTGCAACCAGTCAGCGAAGCTTGGATCTGAAAATGTACTGTGCGTCTGTGCGACCCAGATTTTGCTGTCTAGTAAAAGGTTGCACTTGATGGCATCCTTGGAGGTGATCAGTACGAGATCAGCCTCGGGCGCGTCAAGTGTGTTGGCGTTGAAGGCGCAGTGATCGGGAAGCGCTGTGGTTAGTGGAACCTGCAAGCCTAGCGCGCGCAGATCCGCAAAAAAACGCTCTGGCGCTCCGATTCCAGCGAAAGCGGCCAGCGACTTGTTTTTACAAAACTGTAAGAACTGACTGGGGTCGAGTCGCTGCCCGCTTTGCATTTGTTGAAATCCCGATATGCGCATGCGGGCGACGAGCTCCTTGGGCGCAAGGTTCAAGCTGGGGGGGGCGATCTGGGTTTCAGTCAACCGAGTGATGAGTGCATCGACCGTGCGTAAACGCGAGGGCGGGTCGCGTAGAGGCCCTGCAGGCAATAACCAACCATTGCCAACCCCACGCACATCTTGTACGAGCAGTTCGATGTCACGCATCAGGGTGGCGTGTTGTAGACCGTCATCAGACACAATCACATCTGTCTGTGGATAAGCCTGCATTAACGCTTGCCAAGCAAGGCGACGATTCGGGTGTACAGAGATTGGTGCACCAGACTCTTGTGCGATCAGTGCGGGTTCGTCCCCAAAATGCGAAGGGTCAAGGGCGCCGGAGCCCGTTCGGGCCTCAGAGCCTGCTCTGACCCCGTAGCCTCGGCTAATTACGCCTGGCCGCCACCCTTTGGCGCGAAGTTCTTCAAGAATCGCGATAACGATCGGCGTTTTGCCCGTACCCCCGATGTAGAGGTTGCCCACGACGATGAGAGGAACGGGAGCCCTCGTTGTGCACTCGGCGATCGAGCGTAACAGTACTCGACGCAACGACAACACAATGAAGGCCAACAAAGAGAATGGCGAAGTTAGCCAGGCCCATAAACCTTTATGTTGCCATTGTTGGTGTAACCAGCCTACTAGACGAGGCCCGGGGCTGGGCGCTTTCAATCGCGCGCCTGGGTCGCGAAGTGCACCCGTCCTATCCCAGCTTCGCGCGCGGCCTGCATCGCGAATACAACGAATTGATGGGCGGCAAGGCTGTCGGCGCGGATGAGTACGACCGACTGATCTGTCCGCTGTCCAGCGGCCTTAAGTGTGAGGACGAGTTCGTTGCTTGCGACGAGTTTGCCAGCAACTGCAAAGCGTCCATCTTGGGAGATGGCAAGCTCGATGGGCGCGGCATCGCTTGCCTCAGCATTCGCTTGCGGTAAGTTGATTTTGATCGCTTGTTGGCGAGTAAATGTAGTGGTGGCGGCCAAAAAAATCAGCATGACCAACAGCACATCGATCAGTGGAATCAGGTTGATGTCTGGACCATCATCGCTCTGGTTGGCATGACGAAAGTTCATGGTTATTGAGTCTTAGCGAAGGTTTGCAGCCACTTGGCGAGCGGCCTGCTCCAGCTGTATCAACAGCCCTTGGACACGCGTTTTAAAGTGCCTATGCGCAATCACGGCAGGGATGGCGATCAGAATGCCGAAGCCGGTGTTGTAAAGCGCAATCGAAATGCCTCGCGCGAGCTCCGTAGGGTCTGAACCATCGGGACGGTACGCGGCGAAAATTTCAATCATGCCTACAACCGTCCCAAATAAACCCATCAGAGGCGCAATGGTTGCGACCGTCGCCAAGGCGGCGAGATAGCGCTCGAGCTGAAACGCGACATCTCGTCCTGCATCTTCAACCACAAGGCGCAGTTCGTTAGGCGGTAGAGCACGATGGGTGAGTATGACGGCAAGCACCTGGCCCAGCGGTGAGGATTTACGAAGTTTTTCGATCGCCTCTGGGTTGTCGGCCTGAGCACGGACCATTTGAAGTACTTGAGTGGTGAGCTCTGGCGGTGCGATTCTGCGACTTTGGAGGCTAAGCGAACGCTCGATCACAATCGCCATTCCTGCGATAGACACTAAAATTAAGAGCCAAATAGGCCAGCCAGCCTGGATAACGATTGAATGCAAAACTTACCTCATGGCAGGGGTGATAAATCTATCCACAGAAGTTGTGGATAATTATGTGCGTATCTTTGGAAGTTACGGAAAACAATGGCTTTCCCTTCGTTGATCAAAAAATGAGCAATCTTGAGGGCAATACTAATAAACTCAATTAATTCAAATGCTTATAGAGAAATTGTAATTGAGTTTAGTACATGTGGCTAGATTTTATTATGTCACAATGACTTAATTGGATTTTATTGCGTTTGTGGACATATATGCCTCGCAGAGCCTCATGAATAAAGAATTATTGACCGAAAACTCAAGCCAGACGCGGGATATTTTGTCAGTTAGCGAGTTAAATCGCGCTGTTTCGCGTTTGCTTGAGCAAAGCTTTGATGTGAGTTGGGTGCGCGGCGAGATTTCCAACTTTACGCCTGCCGCTTCGGGGCATTGGTACTTCACGCTTAAGGACGACGCTGCCTCTGTCCGTGCAGTGATGTTTAGGGGGCGTGCCTCCGCGGTGGGTTTTTCGCCTAGGTCAGGCGATTCGGTCGAAATTCGGGGCCGTGTCACGCTCTATGAGGCCCGCGGTGAATATCAGATCCAGGTTGAGCAGATGCGTCGGGCAGGTCTGGGTTCGCTGTTCGAGGCGTTTGTTGCGCTCAAAGCTAAGCTCGAAGCCGAGGGCTTGTTTGACCCTGGGCAAAAGCGCAGTCTGCCTCTCTACCCGCGGTCAGTCGGAATTGTTACTTCCTTGGCTGCGGCGGCGTTACGTGATGTGCTAACGGCCTTGGCGCGCCGCGCGCCGCACTTATCGGTGGTGATTTATCCGGCTGCTGTGCAAGGTGCCGAGGCCGCGTTGCAATTGCGCCAAGCGCTCGCACAAGCCAATGAGCGTCGCGAAGTCGATGTTGTTTTGTTAGTTCGCGGGGGCGGCAGTATCGAGGATCTATGGAGCTTTAATGATGAGGGGCTAGCGCGTGATATTGCCTCGAGCTTGTTACCCGTTGTTGCAGGGGTCGGACACGAAACGGACTTCACCATTGCAGATTTTGTGGCGGATGTGCGGGCGCCGACCCCGACGGCTGCGGCAGAGCTAGTATGCATGACGCGCGCTGAGCTCTTGTCCGAGGTGCAGGGTTTCGCTGAGCAGCTCAAGCGAGAGATGCAACGTAAGCTTGAGCGGCTAGCGCAGAGGCTAGACCGCGCCAGCGCTGCGGTGGTGTCGCCCGGCGAGCGTTTGGTTCATCAGTCCGAAAGACTAAGCGGGCTAAAGTTTCGTTTACAGACAGCTTGGCAACAGTCGGCGCAGCGCAGACAGTCATTGGCTAGTCGAGTTCAAGATCGTCTGCAGGTGCAGTTGCCAGATTTGACATTGCGGCAGGCTCGGCTGGAGCGCGCTGCGCGCGGGCTTGTTGCGGCGCAGCAACGCTTGCGGATGGACAAAGGAGCCAGGCTTGGGGCTGTACAAGCCCAATTGCGCGCACTAAGCCCTTCGCACACCTTGGCACGCGGTTACGCAATCGTGCGCACGGCCCAGGGCGGTATTGTTCGGCAAGCTAACAGCCTAACGGTTGGCAATCAGCTAGACGTCACCCTTTCGGAAGGGGGTGTAACCGTGCAAGTCGAACATATCCGAAAGACACCGTCGTAAGGGAGTCCTAAGCTTAACCCCTAGCGTATTAAGGGATGTGTGCCGCTTCAGGTGGTGTTCGATACAATAGGCATAGCGTGTTTGTTTTACCTTCATTCAAGAGGATTTGCAGCAATGGCCCACACACTTCCAGCTTTGCCCTATGCCATGGATGCCTTGGCACCGATCATTTCGAAAGAAACGCTCGAATTCCACTATGGCAAACATCATCAGACTTATGTCACCAACCTCAATAACCTGATTCCCGGCACAGAGTTCGAGTCGGCTTCACTTGAGGAAATCGTCAAAAAATCGACAGGCGGCGTGTTTAACAACGCAGCGCAGGTCTGGAACCATACGTTCTACTGGAACAGCATGGCACCGAATGCCGGCGGAGAGCCGACAGGCAAGCTTGCTGATGCGATCAAAGCGAAATGGGGCAGTGTTGCTGCCTTTAAAGAAGCGTTCAATAAGTCGGCCGCAGGCAATTTTGGCTCTGGTTGGACATGGTTGGTTAAGAAGCCCGATGGCTCAGTGGACATCGTGAACACCAGTAACGCCGCTACGCCATTGACGACAGCTGACGTGCCTTTGTTGACCTGTGATGTTTGGGAGCACGCCTACTACATCGATTTTCGTAATGCACGCCCAAAGTATCTCGAGAGCTTCTGGAGTCTTGCGAATTGGTCGTTCGCCGCTAAGAATTTCGGTTAAGCATTCTCTGCAGCGTAGATGCCGGCTTCGCGCCGGCATTTTTTTTGCGTGATGCGCTAACATTCCTTTATTGAGAATTCTTAAAAAAAAGGGGAACAAGTCATGGCAATCGACGCTTTTATTTGTGATGCAATCCGGACGCCATTTGGTCGATATGGTGGCGGGTTGGCGTCAGTTCGGCCTGATGATTTGCTCTCGATTGCCGTCCGAGAGTTGGTTGCGCGTAATCCGAAGGTTGACTGGACCAAACTCGATGATGCCTTGATGGGTTGTGCAAACCAAGCAGGGGAGGACAACCGTAACGTGGCGCGCATGGCCACGCTGTTGGCTGGTTTACCTGATGTGGTGCCCGGCGGCACGATTAATCGGCTTTGCGGTTCGGGCATGGATGCGGTTGGTACAGCGGCACGCGCCATTCGTTCCGGAGATGCGTCCTTGATGTTAGCCGGTGGCGTAGAGAGCATGACACGTGCGCCCTTTGTCATGGGCAAAGCCGATTCAGCCTTCTCGCGCAGTGCCTCGATTTTTGACACAACGATCGGTTGGCGCTTCGTCAACAAACTGATGAAGGCTAAATACGGCGTAGATTCTATGCCAGAGACTGCGGAGAATGTGGCCGATCAATTTAAGGTCTCACGTGAAGACCAAGATCTCTTTGCAATGGCGAGTCAAGAGAAAACTGCAGCAGCCCAAAAGTCAGGATTCTTTGACAGTGAGATTGTGAAAGTGTCGATCGCACAAAAGAAGGGCGATCCCCTTGTGGTCGCGTGCGATGAACACCCGCGTCAAACCAGCATCGAGGCACTCGCGAAGCTGAAGGGGGTGGTGCGGGAAGGCGGTTCTGTCACGGCTGGTAACGCCTCAGGTGTAAATGATGGAGCGGTTGCCATGCTGGTCGCAAGCGAAAAAGCGGCACAGGCACACGGGCTAAAGCCCCGCGCGCGTGTTGTGGCGATGGCAACGACTGGTGTCGAACCACGCATCATGGGCATTGGTCCCGCCCCTGCGTCCGAGAAAGTTCTTGCGATGACTGGGCTGAAGATGTCGCAGATGGATGTCATCGAATTGAACGAAGCCTTCGCTGCACAAGGTTTGGCTGTGCTGCGCCTGCTTGGAATCGCTGACAACGATCCGCGCGTTAATCCAAATGGCGGCGCGATTGCGTTGGGACATCCGCTTGGCGCCAGTGGTGCGCGGTTAGTGATGACTGCGGTGCATCAACTGGAGCAGACCGGAGGCCGTTATGGTCTTTGCACGATGTGCATTGGTGTGGGGCAGGGTATTGCGCTGATTGTTGAGCGCGTTTAAAGGCGCCCTTTACTGAACGTAGGCGGATTATTGCAATCCGCCTATTTTTTTGCCCGCGGTGATCCCGCGCTTGGTGAACCAGCCTTGCTCCATCTCGAGCGCGAGTCGTACAGGGACGCTCGAGCAATGTGTGTTTTCTGTCATGGGAGTCATGTCGGCGATATTGGTGATCGTGCCATCATCGCTCATGAAGGCAATTGAAAGAGGAATCAGGGTGTTACGCATCCAGAAGCACTGAATGCCTGGCTCCACGAATACAAAGAGCATGCCTGCATTGGGTGCGAGCTCTTTGCGGTACATCAAGCCCCTAGCGCGGGTCTCGTAGTTGGATGCAACCTCGGCGCGAATGACATGCATTCCCGCACTCAGCTGTTTTACCGGCAACGGTATAACCGTCTGTGCGCTTGCCAAAGGAGGGGCGCCGATCGTGGCGAGTGCGACAAGCAACGAAAACAGCGCAACCCAAAGGCTGCGCTGTCTGAAAAGGCAGAGCCATTTACACATCAACAGTATCCGAGGGGTTATTCACCCCCTGTTTCTCAAGCGGCAGTAATATTAGTCGCTTGTTTGCCTTTGGGGCCTTGTGTAACTTCGAATGCAACTTTTTGGCCTTCTTTCAGGGTTTTGAAGCCATTCATCTGAATTGCCGAAAAGTGAGCAAACAAGTCCTCACCACCATCGTCTGGCGTTACGAACCCGAAACCTTTCGCGTCGTTAAACCACTTAACTGTTCCGGTGACCTTAGGGCCATTACTCGTCGAATCTGACATGCCGACTGCCTCTTCTTAAGTTTGTACAAATCAAATCTCACACTCGAGTTTATGATGATGCCGTAAGCTCAAGCGATTGATATCCAGGCACCCAAAATTTCTTGAGTGTGTTGAGATATTGGGCAGGTTTGGTGAATTCGTCAAGTATCGGTTTGCCTAGGGTGAGCTTAGATTTGCAGATTTACTGGCTAGTTTGTTACAAAAAACTAATTTTCTCTCTTTAGAACTGTTACTCCCTCATGGTTACACGCACGTCGTTACCTCCCGATCTCGTGGTGGAAAAGCAGGCCTCCAAAACGGCCCCACCTCCTATGTACCGAGTGATTTTGCTCAATGACGATTACACCCCAATGGAGTTCGTCGTGCAGGTCCTGCAAAAGTTCTTTGGCAAGGGCCAAGAGGAGGCGATGCGCATCATGTTGCAAGTACACCACGAAGGAAAGGGTGTTTGTGGGGTTTACCCGCACGATATTGCTGCTAGTCGTATTGCGCAAGTCGCGCAGTTTGCCCGTGCCCGGCAGCACCCCTTGCAGTGTGTGATGGAGCCCGCTGGCGATTCCTAAAAATGCGCTTTTCTGATCAAGTGAATCCCAGTAAGAAAAAAGGTTTTTACGTGCCGTTCAATTATTCGTTTCTGAAAAGCATAGAATGCAGATTAACGGTGTAACCAATTGAAAGAATGTCGGAGGAAATGTGATTTCCCAAGAGCTTGAAGTAAGTCTGCATATGGCATTCGTGGAAGCGCGCTCCGCGCGCCATGAATTCATCACCGTCGAGCATTTGTTGCTGTCGCTTCTTGATAACGCAGCTGCGATTGAAGTCTTGCGCGCTTGTGCGGCCAACATGGATGAGCTTCGTACGAATCTACGGAAGTTCATCACGGACAACACGCCCGTTATTCCGGCCGGTGCTGAGGTTGATACGCAGCCCACACTCGGGTTTCAGCGTGTGATTCAGCGTGCGATCATGCACGTGTCTGCGGGTGGTGCATCAAAAAAGCCTGTGACAGGCGCTAACGTCTTGGTTGCGATTTTTGGAGAAAAAGAATCGCATGCAGTCTACTACCTGCAGCAGCAGGGGATATCGCGTTTAGATGTTGTGAACTTTTTGTCGCATGGCATCAGTAAACAAGCGTCGAGCGATGCGCCTGCGACAAACAAGGAGCAGCAAGGTGGTGCCGAAGAGCAGCAAGGCGAGCCTAAGCAGTCCCCTTTAGATTTGTACACGCAAGATTTGAATGCTGCTGCGACGGCGGGACGCATTGATCCTTTGATTGGTCGTGAGTACGAAGTAGAGCGTGTCATTCAAACGCTCTGCCGTCGCCGTAAAAATAATCCTCTGTTAGTCGGTGAAGCAGGCGTCGGTAAGACCGCGATTGCCGAAGGCTTGGCGTACCGTATTACACAGGGCGAAGTGCCCGAGGTGTTGCAAGACGCGCAGGTGTATTCGTTGGATATGGGCGCACTGCTTGCAGGCACCAAGTATCGCGGAGACTTCGAGCAACGACTCAAAGGCGTGCTCAAACAATTGCGGAACAATCCGCAGGCGATTTTGTTCATCGATGAAATTCACACCTTGATTGGAGCGGGGTCTGCATCGGGAGGTACGCTTGATGCCTCTAACTTGCTCAAGCCAGCGTTGTCCTCTGGTCAGTTGCGTTGCATCGGTGCTACGACGTATACCGAGTTTCGGGGCGTGTTCGAAAAGGACGCAGCGCTGTCGCGTCGCTTCCAAAAGGTTGACGTCGTCGAGCCTTCGGTTGCACAAACGATTCAGATTTTGCGCGGGCTCAAGGGGCGGTTCGAAGAGCATCACGGCGTGAAGTATTCGAGTGCAGCGTTGACGGCTGCGGCTGAACTCTCAGCAAGGCATATTAATGATCGTCACCTCCCAGATAAGGCGATTGACGTAATCGACGAAGCGGGTGCTGCACAGCGATTGCTCCCGCGCTCCAAGCAAAAGAAAGTCATTGGTAAGACTGAGATCGAATCGATTGTTTCCAAAATCGCTCGTATCCCACCGCAGACGGTATCGAGTGATGATCGCAGTAAGCTTGCGACGCTTGAGCGTGACCTTAAAACTGTTGTGTATGGTCAAGACAATGCGATTGAAGCGCTTGCCGCCGCCATCAAAATGGCACGCTCCGGGCTTGGCCGTCCGGAAAAACCGATCGGCGCATTTTTGTTCTCTGGCCCAACCGGGGTCGGTAAGACTGAGGTTGCTCGCCAGCTAGCGTTTACGCTGGGCGTGGAGCTGTTGCGCTTCGATATGTCCGAGTACATGGAGCGCCATACGGTCTCGCGACTGATTGGCGCGCCTCCCGGTTATGTTGGTTTTGATCAAGGTGGCTTGTTGACGGAGGCTGTGACTAAGCAGCCTCATTGCGTACTGCTACTGGATGAGATTGAAAAAGCACATCCGGATGTATTTAATATACTTCTTCAGGTGATGGACCACGGCACCTTGACCGATAACAATGGACGGAAATCTGATTTCCGGAATGTTATTTTGGTCATGACCACCAATGCGGGCGCTGAGGCACTGAATAAGCCCAACATCGGTTTCTCGAACACGCGCGAGAGCGGTGATGAAATGGCCGATATCAAACGGCTGTTTTCTCCAGAATTCCGCAATCGTTTGGACGCGATCGTGCCCTTTGCGGCGCTAAATCAGGATGTGATTTTGCGCGTGGTGGATAAGTTCTTGATGCAACTCGAGGACCAACTGCACGACAAACGTGTCGAGGCGTCCTTCACTGATGCACTGCGCGCACATTTAGGAAAGCACGGATTCGATCCCTTGATGGGCGCTCGGCCGATGCAGCGTCTGATTCAAGATACTTTGCGCCGAGCACTCGCTGACGAGTTGCTCTTTGGTAAGCTTGTCGATGGCGGCTCTGTGTTGGTGGATATTGATGCGGAGGGTAAGGTGGTTCTAAATTTTGATGCCAAGCTTCCAAAGTCGCCTGATGCGCCCAAGGGGTCTGATCAGGAAGCTGAACTCGTGCATTGATGTCAGGCACGCCGCTTGTCTTAACCTGTCATCATTGCGGCGCGTCGTTTCAGCGTGTTCAGCTTGTGCCGGGTCAGTGGGCGCAATGTGTGCGCTGCGATAGTGTGTTGGAGACCTACGCAACATTTACGCCTAGCGCTTGGCTAGCTGTGGTTTGTGCAGCGATTCTGACCTTGGCTCTGGCCAATGCTTACCCAGTGGCGACTTTGGTTGTGCAGGGCGCTGCGCAGCCAGCGTCTTTTTTTGATGCAGTCGTCATTACCTGGCAGACCGGCTATCCAGAGGTCGCGCTACTCACCCTGGCGGCGGGGTTTGTACTCCCGGCGCTCCATCTCGGTTTGCTTGCGTGGGTCCTGTGCTGGTTAGTGAGCGGGCGTCTCCCTCCGCAATTTGATCGTTTGCTCGATTGGCTAGAGCGTATCAAGCCTTGGTGCATGGTCCCGGTTTTTTTGATGGGCGTGCTGGTTTCAGTCGTGAAGTTAGCGGGACTAGCTACGCTTGTACCTGGAGTGGGTTTGTTTGCGACAGCGGTTTCGGCTGTGTTGATTACTTCACTATCTCGCCTGTCTGCTTTTAGATTGCGCACAATAGCGTTTGATGCAGCATTGCCTGTCGGGCCAGTCCACGAACAGGGCCCGCCATCTCCGGCGCAATTTACGAGGATCTGGGCCTTGTTGCTCGCGGCTTTAATTTTGTATATCCCAGCCAACCTCTTGCCCATCATGAGCATTGACGCAATAACAGGGTCGTCTGCGCACACGATTATGGGTGGCGTCATTGAGCTGGTGGGGATGGGTTCGTGGGACATTGCGTTGGTCGTTTTTATTGCTAGCGTTGTGGTGCCTTCGTTCAAGTTGATATGTCTGGCTACTTTGGTCTGGCTGGCCCAACAAAAAAATGGTCAGGCCTTGCGCCGTCGTACGCACTTGTATGGGATGGTTGAATTTATTGGTCAGTGGTCCATGTTGGATGTATTTGTTGTTATTCTTCTGTCCGCGCTCGGTCGTTTTGGTGCGTTATTGAGTATTCAGCCTGGCGCCGGAGCGGTTGCCTTCGGTGCGGTGGTCGTTTTGACGATGCTTGCGGCCATGAGTTTTGACCCTCGGTTGGCCTGGAGACGGGCTGGCTATCGTAAGCATTTATCTGTTCAACCCTGAAGGAGTCCGGCATGCCGGAGCAGTCGAATTCTGTGTCATCAAAGCCATTGCCGAGGGTGGGTCATCGGCCCAAGCGCAATTTGGCCTGGGTTTGGCTTATTCCTATCGTCGCTGCGGTCGTGGGCGCTTCCATTATCTGGAGCACAGTTTCTAAGCAAGGTCCGCGCATTACGATTAGTTTTCAAAGCGCAGATGGTCTTGAGGTTGGTAAAACTCAAATACGTTATCGCAGTGTTGTGATTGGTACGGTTAAGGAAATTCGACTGAGTCCTGATCGCGACAAGGTACTGGTCTCGGCCGAGTTAACGAACGATGCCTCTGGCTTTGCACGTGAGGACACGACGTTTTGGGTGGTTAAGCCCCGCATCGGATTGGGGGGGGTGTCGGGATTGTCGACACTGATCTCGGGATCCTATATCGAGTCCGACACGGGAAAATCGTCGGCTAGTCAAGCAAGTAAGAAGAGTTTTGTTGGCCTTGAACAGCCCCCGCCGATTGCGAGTGATCGGCCGGGTAAACGATTTGTTTTACGTTCACCGAACCTAGGATCTTTAGCAGCAGGGTCTCCGGTGTTCTATCGTCGGATTCCGGTTGGACTCGTGACGGGCTATCGGGTCGCCGAGGCCGGTAAAAGTGTGGATCTGGATATTTTTATTGATGCACCGTTTGATGCTTATGTGGATGGCAGTACGCGATTTTGGGATGAAAGTGGCTTTGATGTCACGATCTCTGCAGATGGAATGCAGCTAAATACGCAATCATTAGTTTCATTGATTGCTGGTGGCTTGTCATTTTCGTCTTTTGGAAAATCTCGTCCCTTAGTGGGTGACCCCCACATCTTCAAACTCTACGATTCAAAACGCATGGCAGAGCTTGTTCCTGAAGGGGTAGCTGTTCCAATCGTTATGAAATTTCATCAGCCAGCGCGTGGTTTGAAAGTGGGTGCTCCCGTTGATTTTCATGGGGTGCACATTGGAATAATTAATTCAGTCGACTTAGATTTAGATCTCACGACTCGACGGTTTTTTACTTCCGTGGAAGCGACGCTATACCCAGAACGTCTGGGAAAGATCTATAGCGAAACGACTTTGAAAGAAAACACGCCCCAAGATCTGGCGGAGTCTTTGAGCGTGTTGGTTAAGCGTGGCTTGCGTGCGCAATTAAGGACCTCCAATATCTTGACTGGGCAGCTGTACGTTGCGTTGGCCACATTCCCGGAAGCGCCCGTCGGCGAAGCTCCTGTTGCAGAGATTCCCTTCAAAATACCAACCTTTGCCTCAGATGATCTAGATAAGCTCCAACAACAAGTCACGAGTATCGTGAGTAAGCTCGACAAGATTCCTTTCGAAACTATCGGCCAAGAGCTCGATGCGATGATCAAGCAAATTCGGGTGTTAAGCGCTAATTTGGATAAAAGCGTGACGCCTAAGCTGTCAAGTACGTTAGCTGAGATTGAGCGAGCCACTAAGAGTCTAAACAGTTTGATTGCGCCGGGTAGCCCCGTCGTGGCCAATACGGAAGCGATGCTCGAGGACTTAAGGCGCAGCTTGAAGTCCTTGACCAACCTGACCGAGTCTCTGAGCGCGAATCCAGATTCGTTAATTCGAGGGCGTAGCACTCAGCCATACTCGAGGGAAACTCTAGGAGCACCAGGAAAATGATGCGAGGTTGGATTGCGGCAAGTTGCGTTGTGTTGGGTGGTTGTGCGAGCGCACCACCCCAGTATTACACCTTAAGCAGTCCCCAGCCTGCACAGGCTGTCGCTGATGCTTCTGGTGTGGCGCCTTATGCGTTGAATGCTGTGACAGTTCCCGCTCAAGTTGACCGCGATGCAATCGTTGCACAACAGAAAGAAGGCCTCATGTTGCTATTGAACGATGATCGCTGGACTGCTCCGCTCGGTGCACAGTTACAGACGGCTCTCTCTCAAGGGCTCGAAGCGCGGCTAGGTACTCCCCCGGTACAAAACCTCGCGTTTGGCGCGCGCGACAGCAAAGTGACCCAGGTTTTTGTCGACGTGCAGCGCTTCGATATGGTGCCTGGGCAATACGTCGCGCTCAGTGCCGCCTGGCGTGTGCAGTTTCCCGGCGCAAAGCTTGCGTTGACCTGCTTCAGCCGTTTGACGCAGTCAGTGGATATCGGCGTGTCGGCTCTTGTGCTTGGTCAGCAACGCAACGTTCAGGCGTTATCCCAGCAAATTGCACAGACGCTGATGCGCCGCTCTGCCCCCTCGGGCGTCGCGTGTCAGTAGATTAGGCTTTTCCGGTGCTACCAAATCCGCCGGCACCGCGGTTTGATTGCTCAAACTCGTCGACAATATTGAACTGAACTTGCGCAATGGGTAGCACTACGAGCTGCGCTAGGCGCTCCATCGGCTGGAGCGTATAGGCAACGGCGCTTCGGTTCCAAGCAGAGACCATCAGGGGGCCTTGATAATCCGAGTCGATGAGGCCAACGAGATTGCCTAAGACGACGCCATGTTTGTGTCCAAGGCCGGAACGAGGAAGAATGACAGCCGCGTAGCTAGGGTCTGCGACATGAATCGCAAGCCCCGTTGGAATTAGATGGGTGGCGCCTGGTTCAATGATCAGGGGCTGTTCCAGACAGGCTCGCAGATCTAGCCCGGCAGAGCCTGGTGTGGCGTAGCTAGGGAGTTGATCGCGCATGCGCGGATCGAGAATCTTTACATCGATTGGTTTCATAGTTGGCCTAGCGCATGGGGCGATGGGAAATTTTTCGGCGAGCTTGTACTGCGCGTTTTTGTTTGACGGTTGCCCAAACAACGACGGCAATGACGCATAGGGCAATTGCAGAGTACAGGGTTGAGTGCTGAGCGTGTTTTGCTGCATCGACGCTAATTGCCGCAAGGTAGCCAGGTGCGAGCAGAGCGGGCATCCAAGCCGCCGCAGAGAGTATGTTTGCGAGCTGAAAGCGCGCTTGAGGCATACCCATCGCACCGGCGACCGTTGGGATGACGCTGCGAACGGGGCCTAGAAAACGTCCAATGAGCACAGCCAGGAAGCCATAGCGGTAGAAAAACAAACGTGCGCGCGCTACATGCTTGCGATGGCTTTTGAGATAGCGCCATCGCAATACTTTTGGTCCAACCCAACAGCCGAGCCAGTACGAGATTGCATCGCCTAAAACGGCACCAACAAAGCCCCAGGTGACAATAGGTAACCAAGGGAGTGTGCCGTTGCCGACTAGGCCACCGATTACAAATAACAAAAATGTAGCGGGCAATAAAATGCCAATGATAAAAAGAGATTCACCAAGAGCCATGAGAAAGACGACAAGTCCAGCCCACGCTTGGTGCTGTTCGATGAACTGCAGACTGTGGTCGATCAAGCCTTGCATGGAGGTACTTGTGGCAGGCGCTGGGCAATGGCCTCGATCAACTGACGCGCGACAGCTTGCTTAGAACTCTTGGGTAAGCGATGTTCGCCTGCGTCATCAAAGATCGAGACCGTTGTGTGATCCGCATCCATGACATGCTGCGCGAGGTTGCCGATAAGCATCGAGATGCCTTTGCGTTTACGTTTTTCTTCGGCGTATTGTGCAAGATTCTCAGTTTCGGCCGCAAAACCAACGCACCAAGGCCCATTGGGTATCGCAGCAACGGTTGCGAGAATGTCTGGGTTGGGCGCAAATTCGATCTTTGGCGCACCTGAGCCATCTTTCTTTAGCTTTTCACCAGAGACATTTGCGACGCGCCAGTCGGCCACGGCTGCAACGGAAATAAACAAATCTTGATGCGCAATCTGACTCATCACCGCATCATGCATTTGCTGTGCTGATTCCACGACGGTACGCACAACACCATAAGGTGTCTCTAACGCAGTGGGTCCGGAAATTAGGGTCACGTCTGCACCTGCTTCCCAAGCAGCACTTGCCAGGGCATACCCGGTCTTACCCGAGGAGCGATTGGTGATCACTCGAACGGGATCGATTGCTTCAGTGGTTGGTCCTGCAGTGATCAACACACGCTTGCCTTTTAGTCGCTTGGGTTGAAAAAATGCAGTGAGTTCCGCGACTAATTGCAATGGTTCGAGCATACGTCCGTCGCCGGTTTCGCCACAGGCTTGCTGACCGTTTCCAGGACCGAGAATGCTCACGCCATCGGCTCGCAGTTGAGCCACATTACGTTGGGTGGGAGCTGCTAGCCACATTTCACGATTCATTGCCGGGGCAACGAGTAGGGGACAGGCACGGGCCAAGCAAAGGAGTGAAAGAAGGTCGTCGGCTCGTCCGTGCACGAGTTTTGCCATGAAGTCTGCTGAAGCAGGTGCAATCAAAATGGCGTCAGCCCCGCGGCTAAGATCGATATGCGGCATATTGTTCGAGATGCGTGCATCCCATTGGTCTGTAAAGACCGGGTGGCCGCTAACTGCCTGCATTGTGACGGGCGTGATAAAGCGTGTGGCTGCCTCGGTCATGACAACATCCACATGGGCTCCTCGCTCTACTAGGCGGCGTGTGAGCTCAGCCGACTTGTAGCAAGCGATACCGCCACTTAATCCTAATACGATGCGCTTATTATGTAGATCTTGCATGCTGACCCCGAAGGCGCAATAGTTCGTCCAGAATCAAAAGAATAGCACCGAGCGTAATGCCTGTGTCGGCGATATTAAAGGCTGGGTAGTACCAGTCTTTCCAATAAAACAGCAAAAAATCTACGACATGTCCATAGGCGATCCGGTCGATCACATTGCCTAAGGCTCCACCCAAGATTAGTGTTAACGCCAGCATCAGTCGCTTGTTTGAGCGGCTCTTGTGCATCATCGTCACAATAAAAACCGAGGCAAGCAACCCTAAAATCGTGAAGAACCATCGTTGCCAGCCATCCTCTTGGGCAAGAAAGCTGAACGCAGCACCCGGGTTGTAGAGAAGAGTGAAGTCAAAAAATGGTAGGACGGTAATGCGCTGACCGTAGCGCAACGCACCGTCAAAATACAGTTTGGTGACTTGATCTAAGATGATCAACACGCCCGCCATGAGTAACCAGCGCCACAAGTTGGGTGTGGCGTGAGTTGACGCACTCTGGGGCAAGGGCGCTTTCATTTTGTTTAGTGGTTATCCTGAGCTGCTTCCTGCAGGCTCGAGACGCAACGCCCACAAATATGAGGGTGCTCTGCATCGTGACCGATGTCGTCGCGCCAGTGCCAACAGCGTTCGCATTTTTTATGCGTTGAGGCGGCAATGGAAATTGACAACTCTGATTGCTCACCGGCATGAACACCAACACGAGACACGATGAAGATGTAAGACAGTTGATCCGCCACGCTTTGCAACAGCATTAAATCGGCACCACTTGCTGTGAGGTCCACTTCGCCTTGCAACGAAGACCCGATGTTCCCTGTGGTGCGCAAATCTTCGAGTTTGCGCATGACGAGTCCACGGATTTCACGCAGGCGCGACCAGCGTGTTCCCAGCGTCTCACTGTCGGTGATTGCGGGAAGGGTGTAATAACACTCTGTGAAAATTGTCTCTGTTCCGATGCCTTGCACCGACTTGAGAGTCGAGTTGGTTAGGACGCCCCAGGCTTCTTCGGCGGTAAACGAAAGCACCGGTGCCATCAGTTTTAACAAACTTTGCGTAATGTGCATGAGTGCTGTTTGCGCCGAGCGGCGCGCGATGCTGCGCGGTGCCGATGTGTAAAGACGGTCTTTGAGTACGTCTAGATAAAAGGCACCGAGGTCTTCCGAGCAGAAGTGTTGGAGTCTCGACATTGCCGGTTGGAATTCGTAACGGTCGAAAGCGGCAAGCACTTCGGACTGCATGGTTGCAGTCATTGCCACTGCGTAGCGATCGATCTCGAGCATTGCGTCCACAGTGACTGCATCTTTTGCGGCGTCGAAGTCTGCGAGGTTTGCCAATAAGAAGCGTAGGGTGTTGCGAATTCGGCGGTAGCCCTCAACAACACGCTTGAGGATTTCATCAGAAATAGATAGTTCGCCAGAGTAGTCTGTGCTGGCAACCCAAAGACGCAATATCTCCGCACCAAGGCTGTCAGACACCTTTTGCGGCGCGATCACGTTGCCGACCGACTTACTCATTTTGCGGCCTTGTCCATCTACGACAAAACCATGGGTCAGCAGGCTGTTATAGGGGGCTCGACCGGAGAGCATGCAACCGGTAAGTAGGGAGGAATGGAACCAACCGCGATGCTGATCGGAGCCCTCCAGATAGAGGTCGGCAGGCCACGTCAATTCGCCATGCGATCCTTTGTTCTGATTGTTTGGTCCACCAAGCACTGTTGCATGTGTTGTGCCTGAATCAAACCAGACATCAAGCGTGTCGCGATTCTTTTCGTACAGTTTGGCATCCGCCTCACCAAGCAGCTCGGCCGGCTCGAGCGTCTGCCACGCTTCGATACCGCACTGCTCGACGCGTTTGGCGACTTCTTCAAGGAGGGCTGGCGTATTAGGATGCAATGCGCCGGTTTCCTTGTGGATAAAAAATGCCATGGGGACACCCCATTGGCGTTGGCGCGAGAGCGTCCAGTCGGGTCGGTTGGCGATCATCGCGTGTAGCCGCGCACGTCCCCAGGACGGATAGAACGCTGTGGCGTCGATGGCAGCTAGGGCGCTTTCGCGCAGTGTGTGTCCGCCGTCCTTGGGTTTGAGGTCCATGCCTGCAAACCATTGACTCGTTGCTCGGTAGATAATGGGCGTCTTGTGGCGCCAGCAGTGCATATAGCTGTGCTTGTGCGGCTCTTGTTTAAGGAGTGTGCCCGCGGTCTTTAAGGCGTCGACAATTTTAGGATTAGCGTCCCAGATCGTCAGCCCACCAAAGCCGGCTAGGCTAGAGATATATTTTCCATCGCCCATGACTGGGCTCAGGATGTCAGCGTCTCTCATGCCGTTGGCTTTGCAGGACTGGAAGTCTTCAATCCCGTAGGCAGGGGCCGAATGCACGACACCCGTGCCTGTATCAAGGGTCACGTAGTCACCGAGATAGATTGGTGATAGGCGCTTGTAGCTCGCATCAAAGCTACCCAAGGGGTGCTCAAAAGCAATGTGGTCGAGCGCGGTACCTTTGCAACGCGCGATGATTTCGCCTTCTAGACCCCATTCTTTAAGGCAGTGCTCGACACGGTCAGCGGCCAGTAACAGCAGTTCGCCAGTGGCCGGTGCCGGCCTGACCCGGACAAGCGCGTAGTCAAACTCTGGGTGAATATTGAGGGCTTGGTTTGAAGGTATCGTCCAAGGCGTTGTTGTCCAGATGACAATCGCACCCGCTTGAACTGAGGGCAAGCCAAAGGCGTTGGCAAGCCCTGCGTGGTCCACAAACGGAAATGCGATGTGCACTGCAGGATCGCTGCGATCTGCATATTCAACTTCTGCTTCCGCGAGTGCTGAGCCGCAGTCGAAACACCAGTTCACTGGCTTGAGTCCTCGAAAGACATAGCCTTTTTCGAGAATGCGACCGAGGGCGCGGATCTCATCAGCCTCATTGCTGAAGTTCATCGTCATGTAGGGACGTGTCCAGTCTCCCAAAACGCCCAGACGTTCAAAGTCCTTCTTTTGACGCTCGATCTGCTCTAAGGCATAAGCGCGTGCCTTAGATTGAACCTCGGGAACTGGTAAATGCTTACCGTATTTTTTCTCAATCTGAATCTCGATGGGCATACCGTGGCAGTCCCAGCCCGGTACGTAAGCCGCGTCAAAGCCTGCCATGTTTCGGCTTTTAACGATCATGTCTTTCAAAATTTTGTTGACCGCATGGCCAATGTGGATGTCACCGTTGGCATAGGGCGGGCCGTCGTGCAACAGGAAGGTCGGTCGTCCCTTGCTGGCTTTGCGTATGGCTTGATACACACCTTTTTCTTGCCATTGCGCAACCCATAGGGGTTCGCGACGAGGCAGATCTCCACGCATTGGAAATGGAGTGTCGGGTAAATTCAGAGTGTTTTTATAGTCCATGGCGCGCAAGATAGGCTCGCGCATGCTGGGCATCGGCGTGCATGGCGGCGGTAAGGGTGGGCAAATCGGGAAACTTTTCTTCGTCCCGCAAGTGCTGCAGGAGTTCGACGCGCACGAGTTTACCGTAAGCGTCGAGATTGGTATCGAATAGGTGGGTCTCTAGCAAAATCCGGCCGTCGTCTTCGACCGTTGGGCGCACGCCTAAGCTGGCGACACCGGGAAGTGGTCGGGCTCCTAAGCCGTGCACCAGGACCGCATAGATTCCGGAGCGTGCAGCGCAACGGGGTGTGACGCGCATATTCATTGTCGGCATATTCAAGGTGCGGCCAAGTTTTTTGCCGTGTATGACATGCCCTGTCATGGCGTAGGGCCGACCGAGTAAGTGCGCGGTTTGTAGCAAATCACCGGCTGCGAGCGCGGCCCGTACCGCTGAGCTTGAGATACGCGATCCCTTGTCGTCCGTGATGTCGCCAAGTCCCTCGACCTGCATGCCGTGCTGACGCCCCAGGGCACGTAGCAGGTCGATATCTCCACCGCGTTGGCGACCGAAGCGGAAGTCTTCGCCGACCAAAAGCCATCGGGTGTTGAGTTCTCGGATCAGTAAGCGGGTGACAAATTCCGAGGCTGACATCTCCGCGAGCGCGCGGTTAAAACGCGCGACCATGATCCGCTGTATCCCTGCGTCGGCCAACTCGGTGACTTTGTCACGGAGTCCGGTAATTTGTGGTGGCGAGAGCTCTGGCCGATGATTCACCCCTGCGAAGTACTGTCGTGGATGCGGTGAGAAGGTCAGAACCGTGGGGCAGAGCGCGTGTGCCCGTGCAGCCTGGCACACTTGGTCGAGCATCGCCCGATGGCCTCTGTGGACACCATCAAAGTTGCCAATGGAAAGGGCGCTGGGCTGGGTGAGCGGCGGGACCGGCGCTTGCCGAAAAATACATAAAGAGGTTTTCACGGGTGACAGTTTACAATTTCATACCGAACACAAAGTAGATTTCCATGCCAGATACCCCTAATTTTCGGGCGCGCTTCGTTATTTTGGTCTCCGGACAGGGCTCAAACATGCAAGCAATCGTTCAGGCTTGCCAATCCGGGCGCTGTTCTGCAGAGGTTGTCGCGGTCTTGGCAAGCCGCGCTCAAACGGGCGGGATCACGTGGGCCGCAACCCAGGACATTCCCACAGAAATCGTTCCACATACCGATTTTGCCACTCGGGAAGCCTTCGACGAAGTTTTGGCACAAAAAATCGACACCTATGCACCCGACTATGTCTTGCTCGCGGGTTTTATGCGGGTGCTGACCCCCGCGTTCGTTGCGCGCTATGCGGGTCGACTCATTAACATCCATCCCTCTCTGCTTCCTGCTTTTCCGGGTTTGCATACCCACGCGCAAGCGTTGGCAAAGGGGGTGCAGACCCATGGTTGTACCGTACACTTCGTCACCCCGGTGCTAGATCATGGCCCGATCATTGCGCAGGGAGTCGTGCCGGTTCTCGCGCGCGACACGCCGGAGTCGTTAGCGGCGCGCGTATTGGCCGTTGAGCATCAGGTGTACCCCACAGTTGCCAGCTGGCTTGCAGAGGGGCGTGTGCATTTATGCGCCGATCAGCGCGTTGAGGTCGACGGCGTTGAAAACAGACTATTTACATCGGAATCCCTATGAGCAACCCTAAGCCGCCAAGTCGTCATACGGCGCGTACCTCCAAGGCCTCCGGTCTAAATAAAAAAGATCTAGCGAGACAGGCAGCGCTTGGCGCGTCACCCCATTCTGCGAGGCCAGGCTCGGCAACAGACCGTCTGATGAAGGCCGAGCCCCATGGGACTCGTCGGCCAGGGTCCGGTAGCTACGGTGGTCCCGCCGTTGCAGGCACTGATGTGCCAGAGAAACCTGTATCCACCTATGTGCCTAAGCCGCGCGCGCCGGTAATGACGACGCGTTTGGATCAGATTCGTCAGGTTCTCGACGAGGTGTTGACCTGGCGCTTTGCCGCGGACTCGGTGGTCTCTCACTGGTTTCGCGCGCATCCGAAACTGGGGATCCGCGATCGTGCAGAGGTCGCTGAGGTGGTCTATGACGTGCTGCGGCATTTGCGTCGTTACCGGCAGCTTGGTGAAAGCGGCGTTGGGAATGCGGTACGACGCTTAGCTATCCAGGGTGCCATTGTCACCATGGATCCCGAAAAAGTGCGTGCTGTGCTGGACTCAGGCGAGATCGCTTGGTTGGACCGTATTGCACAGATCGAAGAATTATCCATGCCGCTGCAAGTGCGCGGCAGTTTGCCTGATTGGTTGTATGAACGGATCAAAGAGCTGCCCGACCTAGAAAACCTTGTTGCGGCCTTGAATCAAGGAGCGCCTCTGGATATTCGGGTCAATCCGCTCAAGGCCGAGCGCGATGAGATGCTGGCCGACCTAACACGCGGCAATGCCGTCCGTCATGCACCCGTTGCGACGCCTTACTCTCCTTGGGGGATACGTTTGACGGGTCGTCCCGCAATGAATAAGTGGCATCAGTTTGAGCACGGTTTAATTGAGGTGCAGGACGAGGGCAGCCAACTGCTTGCCTTACTGGTTGGTCCTAAGCGTGGCGAGATGGTGATCGACTTTTGTGCAGGGGCAGGGGGTAAGACGCTGTTGCTTGGTGCCTTGATGCGATCGACTGGTCGGCTGTATGCCTTTGATGTTTCAGCAACCCGTTTAGCAAAAGCTAAGCCGCGTTTTGCGCGCAGTGGCTTATCGAATGTGGTGCCTGTGGCGATAGATCACGAAAACGATCAGCGCGTGCGTCGGTTGACGGGCAAGGCGCAACGTGTATTGGTCGATGCACCTTGTAGCGGAGTG
This sequence comes from Zwartia hollandica, assembly GCF_019923725.1. GTDB lineage: Bacteria > Pseudomonadota > Gammaproteobacteria > Burkholderiales > Burkholderiaceae_B > Zwartia > Zwartia hollandica. The sequence continues at coordinate 351,169 of NZ_JAHXRI010000001.1, read as the reverse complement.
GGTACGTTGCGCCGCAATCCCGATCTGAAATGGCGCCAGTCAGCGCAAAGTTTGGCTGAGCTCGTCGATTTGCAGGCTCGAATTTTAAACAGTGCGTCTCGGTGTGTAGCGCCAGGCGGGCGTCTTGTGTATGCCACGTGCAGCATTCTGGCCGAAGAGAATCAGGAGCAGGTCGAGCGGTTTTTGGCGGCACATCCTGATTTTGAACTGGTTGATGCCGCGCCTCTGTTGGCCGCGCGCACGCCTCTTCAGATTGAAGGGCCTTATCTGAGTCTTCGCCCCGATGTACATGGCACAGATGGCTTCTTTGCTGCCGTGATGGAAAGAAAGAAAGACTTAGTTGGTGTAGAGCCTAGTAAAAAGAAGGCTGAAACAGAAAACTCTCTAGATTGTTGATTTTGCGCAAAAACTTTAAGGTCACTGTATGGTCACCGGTGATCGGTAGGCTAAAATCAATATGACTATTTTGTCGTTTTTTGATACTGATACATGAAAGAACTCATTTCGTTTGGCGCAGGTGGTTTGCTGCAAGCATCCTGGTGGCAAGTGGTGATTTACACCTTGGTGGTGACACACATCACCATTGTGGCCGTCACAATATTTTTGCATCGTTGCCAGGCACATCGGGGTCTAGATCTGCACCCAGCTGTGGCGCATTTCTTCCGTTTTTGGCTTTGGATGACCACTGGAATGGTCACGAAGGAATGGGTGGCCATTCATCGCAAGCACCATGCCCGTTGCGAGCGTGAAGGGGATCCGCATTCGCCAATGATGTATGGCATTAGTAAGGTTTTATTTAGTGGTGCAGAGCTGTACAGGCACGAGTCTAAAAATGCCGAGACCTTAAGTAAGTTTGGTCATGGCACACCTGATGATTGGCTTGAGCGCAACGTCTACACCAAGTTCAGTGCCCGCGGCATTCTGCTGATGCTGATTATTGATGTGAGTTTGTTTGGCGCACTTGGCTTGACCGTTTGGGCGATTCAAATGGCTTGGATACCGTTCTGGGCCGCTGGCGTGGTCAATGGTGTTGGTCACTACTGGGGTTACCGTAATTTCGCCAGCCCTGATACGAGCACCAATGTCTTTCCCTGGGGGATTTTGATTGGTGGCGAAGAGCTGCACAATAATCACCACGCGTTTGGTAGCTCAGCCAAGTTTTCAAGCAAGTGGTATGAGCTCGACATCGGTTGGGTCTACATACTGGGTTTGAAAGCGCTGGGTCTGGTGCAGATTAAAAAGGTGGCGCCGAAGTTGCGACTGGAGGCCACAGGTAAAACCGGTATTGATCAGCGTACCTTGCAAGGTGTGATTGCGCACCGCTACGAAATCTTGGCACGCTACACAGGCTTGATGAAAACGGCGTGTCGCGACGAGCTTTCGCGGTTGCAGGCGTCTCGCAACGAAGAGAAGGCGCAAGCATTGGCCGCAGCAACCCATTGGCTGGGGCGCGGTGAAGAGAACCTCGCGCCAGCTGAGCGCGCGCGTATAGATCAAGCGATTTCGTTAAATGAATCCCTGTCGACTATGGTGCAAATGCGTCATGAGCTCGTCAAACTTTGGGACAGCTCTACGTCGTCGAGCGAGCAACTGCTGCATGACTTGCAAGCATGGTGTCAGCGCGCACAACAAAGCGGTATCGCCAGTCTTGAGGAGTTCGCCTTGCGTCTGCGCCGCTATGCGGCATGATCGACAAGCTTAACGAGCCACAGCGCGAGGCAGTCACTCTCCCTGCGCAGCATGCGTTAGTACTCGCGGGTGCAGGGAGCGGAAAAACTCGGGTGCTCACCACGCGCATGGCGTGGTTGATTCAGACGGGTCAAGTGAGCCCTTTAGGAATCCTCGCTGTTACGTTTACCAATAAGGCTGCGCGTGAGATGGTCGCGCGCGTGTCTTCTATTCTGCCGATCGACACGCGTGGATTGTGGATTGGCACTTTTCATGGTCTGTGCAATCGTATGCTGCGCGCGCATCACCGCGACGCGGGCTTGCCTCAGGCGTTTCAAATTCTCGATACAGCCGATCAGCTCGCAGCGATTAAGCGGCTGCTCAAAGCGAACGGGATCGATGACGAGAAGTATCCAGCGCGCGATGTCCAGCGTTTTATCAACGGCGCGAAAGAGGACGGCTTGCGTCCTGGCGATGTCGAGGCCCATGATAGTTTTCGCCGTCGGTTAATCGAGATCTACACACTGTACGAAAAACAGTGCCAGCGCGAAGGGGTGGTCGACTTCCCTGAGCTTCTACTGCGTGCCTATGAATTGCTTGCACGAAACGAGCCTATCCGCAGTCATTATCAGCGTCGCTTCAGACATGTGCTCGTTGATGAGTTTCAAGATACCAACACGCTGCAGTACAAGTGGCTAACGCTCTTGGCGGGCGGCGGTGCAAGTTTGTTTGCCGTGGGGGATGATGATCAGTCCATCTATGCGTTTCGCGGCGCCAACGTGGGCAATATGGCTGACTTTGAGCGCGACTATGCCCGCGGAACTGTGATCAGGCTGGAGCAAAATTACCGCTCGTTTGGTCATATTCTTGACTCGGCCAATGCGCTCATTAGCCACAACAATGGTCGTCTGGGCAAGAATTTGTGGACTGAGCAGGGTGAAGGTGAACAAATTCGCGTGGTGGAGCAACCCACGGATCTGCTCGAAGCGCAGTGGTTAGTCGACGAAGTGCGTGGGCTGATTTCTGATGGACGAGATCGCAGTCAGATCGCTGTGCTTTATCGCAGCAATGCGCAATCACGCGTGATCGAACATGCACTGTTCTCGTCGGGAATTGCGTACAAGGTCTACGGTGGCTTGCGCTTCTTTGAGCGTCAGGAGGTCAAGCACGCCTTGGCATACCTGCGTTTGATGGCGAATGCTGATGATGACACCTCCTGGATGCGGATTGTGAATTTCCCACCCCGTGGCATCGGTGCGCGTACGCTTGAGTTGCTCGGTGATCAGGCTCGCGCGTATGACACGAGTTTGTCGTCTGCTGTGGCGCGTGTGCCAGGCAAGGGCGGCTCGAACTTGGCTCAATTCGCCACGATGATCCAACGTCTGGCTGCTGAAACACGTGAGTTACCCTTGCCAGAGATGGTCGAACATGTCATCGATCAAAGCGGCCTAATTGCCCACTATCAGCAAGATCGCGAAGGTGCGGATCGGATCGAAAACTTAAAAGAGCTTGTGACGGCAGCGGCCGCCTTTGTCTCCGAAGCGAATTTAGATGGTTTGCCAGCGGGTGTAGCGCTTCAAGCTCCTGCGACTGGTGAGTTCATGGGGACGGAGCCAGGTGAAGGCGAGTCTTCAGTGGCAAGCGATGCTTTGCGGGTTGGCTTTGATGGCTTGTCTCCCTTGATGGCGTTCTTATCGCATGCAGCACTCGAGGCGGGTGATAATCAGGCGCAGGCAGGTCAAGATGCGGTTCAGTTAATGACCGTGCACGCAGCGAAGGGCTTGGAATTTGATGCGGTATTTATTACCGGTATTGAAGAAGGCTTGTTTCCGCACGAAAACAGTATTCTTGAGCAAGCAGGGCTCGAGGAAGAGCGCCGCTTAATGTATGTGGCGATTACCCGCGCGCGGGAGCGTTTGTACTTCAGTTTGGCGCAGAGTCGGATGTTGCACGGCCAGACGCGCTACGCGATGCGCTCGCGCTTCCTGTCTGAAATTCCCGACGAGCATTTGAAGTGGTTGACACCCAAGCAGGGCTTGAGTGATTCTGAACCACGATGGAAGAGCGGTGGGGGTAGTTTTGATCCCTACGCAAGGAATCCAAAATCTAGCGTTGTCTCCGCGGCTCCGCGCAGTGTCACAAGCGGTGTGACGGTGGGCGCACAGCAGTTTCGGGTAGGACAAGGGGTGCGTCACGCTCGTTTTGGCGAGGGTACGATCATCGGCCTAGCTGGCAGTGGTATTGATGCCCAAGCGCAAATTCAGTTTCGTGAGGTGGGCGCTAAAACGCTGGCTCTAGGTGTAGCCAAGCTCGATATTATTCAGAGCTAACGTCAAGCTGCTCGAGTTCTTCTTGCAAACTTAGCCAGCGATCTTCAAGCTCAGAGGCTAGCTTCGTAAGCTCGCCGTGTTTAGCGAGCGTTTTCATGCGCTCTTGTCGGCGGGCATCGCTATATAAATCTGGGTCGGCAATACGTTCGTCGAGCGTGCGCACTTGCATCTGTGTTTGCTCGAGTTCTTTTTCAACAGCTTTGAGCTTGGTTTCAAGCGGTTTACGCAGTTGCGCCAAGCGCTGACGTTCTTGCGCTTGTTCTCTTTTTTGATTCTTGCGGTCCCCCAGGGCTGCTTGCGTATCTTGTACGGCAGCGGTGCCCAGCGTGGCCGGCTTGCCTGCATCGCGCGCGATTGCGTCTTGTTTGCGAGCATTGGCCTGGTGTTGGGCGAGCCAGTCCCGATAGTCCTCTAGATCTCCATCAAACTCTTGTACTCCGCCATCGGCAACAATCCAAAAACTATCGACGGTGGTGCGCAGTAAGTGTCGGTCGTGCGAAACCAACAACATGCTGCCACCGAACTCAGCCAGCGCCGTGGTTAACGCCTCGCGTGTCTCGACATCGAGGTGGTTACTTGGTTCATCAAGGAGTAGCAGATTCGGCTTTTGCCAGACGATCAGTGACAGGGCAAGCCTAGCTTTTTCTCCGCCAGACATGGGCTCGACTTTATCCATCACGCGATCGCCACCAAAACCGAAACCACCTAGGTAGTTACGGAGTTCCTGTTCGCGAGTCTGGGGGGCGAGTCGTGCGAGATGTTGCAATGGACTGCTATCCAGATCCAACATGTCTAGTTGGTGTTGTGCGAAATAGCCAACTTCAAGCCCACGCGAGGCCTTTCGACTTCCCGCCTGAACTTCTAACTCACCGGCCAGTGTTTTGACGAGTGTGCTTTTGCCGGCACCATTGACGCCCAGGATGCCAATGCGATCGCCACCACGGACCATAAGCTTGACGTTTCGTAAGATGGGAATAGACGTGCCTGCCTCGTCTGTGTAGCCCGCCTGCATGTCGTCTAGAACTAAGAGCGGATCTGGCATCTCGTCTGGAGAGGGGATGCGTATATCGATTCCCGATTCGGCATGTATGGGTGCGAGCAGTTCCATTCTCGCCAGCGCTTTAACGCGACTCTGCGCTTGCTTGGCTTTGGAAGCCTTCGCTTTAAAGCGGTCGATAAAGCCTTGTAGTCGCGCGGCTTCGCGCGTTTGGCGTTCGTAAGCAATCGTAGTTTGACGTAGTCGTTCGGCGCGTTGCAAAACAAAATCTTGGTAGCCGCCTTTGTAGCGGTTGAGTTTGCCTTGATCGAAATGCAAAATCGTTTGCGCGACTGCATCGAGGAATTCAGTGTCGTGCGAGATCAGCAGAACTGTACCTTGGTAAGCTCCGAGCCATCGCTCAAGCCAAAGCATGGCATCGAGATCGAGGTGATTGGTTGGTTCATCCAATAGCAGGAGTTCGGACGGTGCCATGAGTGCCCGTGCTAGTGCGAGACGCATACGCCAGCCTCCGGAGAAGCTATCGACCGGTTGTTCCCACTGGGCTGGGGTAAAGCCAAGTCCAGCGAGAAGTTGTTCTGCGCGTGAGGGTGCAGTCCAGGCGTCCGCCTCAATCAACTCAGACTCGAGCTCTGCAATCTTTGCGCCGAAGGCCTCGATGCGCTCTGGACGTTGTTCGAGCTCGGCGTTAATTGCTGCACGTGCTGCTTGCAAGGTTCGAAGATGGGTATCCCCGTCAATGACGAACTCTCGTGCTGCGTTGGTTGTGGAGGCAATCTCTTGCCTGACACTCGCAATCCGCCAGCCAGAAGGGACATCTAGGGTGCCAGCATCCGCATCGAGCTCGTGCTGTAGTAATGCAAATAGTGTCGATTTACCTGCGCCGTTTTTTCCTACAAAACCAACTCTCTCGCCGGGGTGCACGACGAACTCTGTTTGGTCGAGGAGAACTTTGGTGCCGCGCCGCACCGTCAAGCCAGACGCGCGAATCACGGCTGCAGTTGCCCGCGGCTAAGTAAGAGAATCTGGTCTGAAGCTTCAGCTGTGTCTAGCCAGATTGGTTCTAGCTCTGGAAAGGCGGCTTCAAAGAACGTGCGCTCGTGCCCGATCTCAACCACGAGGTAGCCCTCGTCACTGAGGTGAGCAGGGGCTTGTTCAAGAATGGTACGAACGATGTCCATGCCGTCATCACCACCTGCTAAGGCAAGGCGTGGTTCGTGTCGGTACTCTGCTGGCAGCTTGCCCATGGAGGTCGTGTTGACGTACGGTGGATTGCTGATGATCAGATCGTAACGAGCGGCAACTGGTAACGGATCGTACAGGCTGCCATGGTGCAGGTTTAGCCGATCGCCCATGCCATGCTGTGCGACATTGATCGCTGCGACATCTAGCGCATCTCGAGAGATATCCGTTGCATCGACGAAGGCTTCAGGAAACTGATGGGCTGCAATGATGGCCAAACAACCTGAGCCGGTGCAGAGATCAAGAATGCTGGTTACCTCGTACGGATCGCCTACCCAAGGGCTTAGTTGATTCATCAAGAGTTCGGCGATGGGCGAGCGCGGCACAATGACGCGTTGATCAACATGAAAGCGAAATCCCTGGAGCCACGCTTCATGCGTGAGGTAAGGCGCGGGAAGGCGTTGTTCACAACGAAGATCAATCAAGGAAAGCGCGCGTTCGCGCTCCTGCGGCAAGATCCGGGCGTCCATGAAGGGTTCGAGCTGATCGGGTGGTAAATGCAGAGCAAAGAGCACCAGATAAACCGCTTCGTCCCACGCGTTATCAGAGCCATGACCAAAAAAAAGCTTGGCTTCGTTAAAGCGTGAGACACCGTAGCGAATTAAATCGCGTACGGTGCACAGTGCGTCCCGGGATTGCGGCATCAGGCTCTCAGGAGATCGTTAATACTGGTCTTGGCGCGTGTCTGCGCATCGACACGTTTGACAATGATTGCGCAGTTCAGGCTATGCGAGCCGTCAGCTGCCGGCAAAGAACCGGGCACGACAACGGAACCGGAGGGCACGCGGCCGTAATGAATCTCTTTGGTCTCGCGATCGTAAATGCGTGTGCTCTGTGACAGGAAAACACCCATGGCCAGCACGGAGTTCTCTTCAACAATGACACCTTCAACGACTTCGGAACGCGCGCCGATAAAGCAGTTGTCTTCGATGATGGTGGGATTGGCTTGCAATGGCTCGAGTACGCCACCAATGCCAACTCCACCGGACAGGTGCACGTTCTTGCCGATCTGGGCGCAGGACCCGACTGTGGCCCAAGTGTCGACCATCGTGCCTTCATCGACATAGGCGCCGATGTTGACATAAGAGGGCATCAAAACGACATTGCGAGCGATGTAGGCTCCACGGCGTGCAACTGCGGGAGGAACAACGCGATAACCGCCGGCTTTGAAGTCCGCTTCGCTAAAGTCACCAAACTTGAGTGGTACCTTGTCGTAAAACTGGACAGGCTTTTGTCCCATCACGCCGTTGTCGTACAAGCGGAAGGATAAAAGAACTGCTTTTTTGATCCACTGATGCACGACCCAGTTGCCATTGAGTTTCTCGGCAACGCGCAGCGTCCCGGCATCCAGTGCATGAATAGTGTGTTCGACTGCGTCGCGCACGGCCGCGTCTGCAGCGGAAGGCGAAAGGTTCGCACGGTTTTCCCAACCCTGCTCGATGGTGTTTTGCAAATCTGTCGTCATGACAATCCTGAATAAAAAAGAAAGAGAAATGAAAGCAAAAAATGTTAAGAGATGCGCGTCTTAGCGTTAAGCACCTTTCTTGAAATTCTTTTGTACAAAGTGGGCAATGCGATGCGCGGCTTCCACGCAATCGGCCAGGGGCGCCACTAATGCGATGCGGATACGATTCTGGCCTGGGTTAACGCCGTCGACGGTGCGGCCGACGTAACTACCGGGTAAAACAGTGACCGCGGTCTGTGCCAGCAGATCTCGGACAAACTCTGGGTCAGGTCCTGGCGTACCCGCCCATAAATAGAAAGAAGCGTCTGGTCTTTTGACATTGAGCACAGGCTGCAAGATGGGCAGCACAGCATCAAACTTTGCACGATACTGTTGGCGGTTGTCGATCACGTGTGCCTCATCGTTCCAGGCAGCAATGCTCGCTGTCGATACAACGGGAGACAGAGCGCTGCCGTGGTAGGTGCGATACAACAGGAACTTGGCGATCAGGCGCGCGTCACCCGCTACAAAGCCAGAACGCATGCCAGGGACATTTGAGCGCTTGGACAGGCTCGAAAAGCACATCAGATTTTTATAGTCCGTACGCCCGAGCTGGTACGCCGCTTGCATTCCACCTAGGGGTGGAGAGGTCTCGTTCAGGTAGATTTCTGAGTAGCACTCATCGGAGGCGATGACAAAGCCGTAGTGGTCTGACAGTTCGAACAGGAGTTTCCAGTCCGACAGCGGCATCACGTCGCCCGCTGGGTTGCCAGGCGAGCAGACAAACAGCAGTTGAGTGCGCTTCCAGACTTCAGCGGGGACGCTGGCCCAATCGCAGCGGAAATTCTTGCTTGGATCGGAATTCACGTAAAAAGGCGTCGCTCCCCCAAGCAATGCTGCGCCCTCATAGATCTGATAGAAGGGGTTGGGGCAGACAACGAGTCCGTCTGCCGTTGAGTCAAGGACGACTTGCCCGAAAGCAAATAAGGCCTCGCGCGAGCCTAAGGCCGGGAGGATTTGCGTTTCAGGATCTGGGGCAGGGATGTCGTAGCGGCGCGCGAGCCAGGCCGAAATCGCCTGACGCAGCGCCGGGTCGCCTTTGGTTGGCGGGTAGGCGGACAGACCCGCGAGCCCCCCGATAATGGCCTGTTTGACGCAATCGGGCGCAGCGTGCTTTGGCTCGCCAATCGAAAGGTTAATAGGGCGGATACCCTCGGGCAATGGACCGGCCTGAGCCAGCAAAGCACGAAGTTTTTCGAAGGGATAGGGCTGTAATTTGTCAAGGCGTGGGTTCATCCGCGTATTTTAACCAGTTGCCCGCCCCGTGGGAACGGAAAACCCGTCCGGTGTGCGCTACAATGCTCGGCTACTGCGAAGGTGGCGAAATTGGTAGACGCACCAGGTTTAGGTCCTGACGCCGTAACAGGTGTGCGGGTTCGAGTCCCGCCCTTCGCACCACCCCGTTTTTTTATCCGGCGCGGGCTGTATTGCGCTATCCGTCCTCTTTGTTTGGTAGATTTTCATGCAACCTGTGGTTGAAACCCTCTCCGGCCTCGAGCGCCGCCTAGAACTTTCGGTCTTGTTGGCCGACGTTGAAACAGCTGTTCAAGCTGAACTCAAGCGCGCCGCGCGCACCGCGAAGGCACCTGGTTTTCGCCCCGGCAAAGTGCCGATGGCAATGTTGGAGCGTACGCACGCCCCTGGCATTCGCTACGACGCGATTAACGATAAAGTTGGTCAGGCGTTTGAAAAAGCAATCGAAGCAGCGGGTCTGCGCATAGCGGGTGCACCGAAGCTCGAGCCAAAGACTGAAGGTACGCCAGAAGGCACCTTGGCATTCTTCGCGACGTTTGAGGTTTATCCTGCCGTAACAGTGCCAGATCTGTCTGGTTTGAAGATCAAGCGCGCCGTTACAACGGTTGGCGAAGCAGAAGTGCAACGCACCGTCGATATCTTGCGCAAACAGCGTGCTGAGTACGCCGCCCGCGATGGCCGTGCTGCACAGGACGATGACCGCGTGACGCTGGACTTTGCAGGTACGATTGATGGCGTACCCTTCGAAGGTGGCAAGGCTGACGCTTTTCCTTTCGTTTTGGGTCAGGGACGTATGTTGCCTGAGTTTGAAGCAGCTGCGCGCGGCATGAAAGCCGGCGAATCGAAAGTATTCCCCTTGGCATTCCCAGCCGATTACGGTGGCAAAGACGTAGCAGGCAAGACTGCCGAGTTCACGATCAACGTCAAAGAAGTCGCCGAGCCAGTTCTGCCCGTGATTGACGCAGAGTTTGCAAAATCACTCGGTCAGCCAGAGGGTGATGTCGAGAAATTGCTCGCCGATATCCGTGGCAACATTGAACGCGAAGTCAAAGCGCGCACCTTGGCTCGCACAAAAACGAGCGTGATGGATGCACTCATCGGCGCTGTGAGTTTCGATGTTCCTAAAGCCTTGGTCGACAGCGAATGTCAGTCTCGCGTGCAAGCCGCACGCGCTGAGCTGACCCAGCGCGGCGTCCCAAATGCCGACAAAATGCCGATCCCTGCTGATGCATTTACTGCTGAGGCGGAGCGTCGTGTGCGTTTGGGGCTTCTGGTGTCGGAGCTTGTTCAGCAAGCGCAATTGCAAGCCAAGCCAGAGCAGGTTCGTGCCCGCATCGAAGAGTTTGCCGGCAACTATGAAAAGCCCGCTGAAGTCGTCAGCTACTATCTGTCAGATCGTGCTCGCCGCGCCGAAGTTGAAGGCATTGTGCTAGAAGATAATGTCGTGCAGCACGCCTTGGCAAAAGCGCAGGTTGAAGACGAGCAAGTACCTTTTGATCAAATCATGGGAACGGCCTAAATGGAACGTTTTACCGACTTCTATGCATCCATGCACGGTGGGTCCTCTGTGACACCAACCGGACTTGGATACATTCCAATGGTGATTGAGCAGTCGGGGCGCGGAGAGCGCGCCTTTGACATTTACTCCCGTCTGCTTAAAGAGCGTGTGATTTTTCTTGTCGGCCCGGTCAACGACCAGTCGGCAAACTTGGTTGTGGCTCAATTGTTGTTTCTTGAGTCCGAGAACCCTGACAAAGACGTCGCGCTCTATATCAACTCACCTGGCGGGTCGGTTTACGCCGGCATGGCGATTTACGACACCATGCGCTTTATCAAGCCTGAGGTCTCGACGCTTTGCACGGGTCTGGCAGCGAGTATGGGTGCGTTCCTTCTTGCCGCTGGCACGAAGGGCAAACGTTTTTCCTTGCCTAATTCGCGCATCATGATTCACCAGCCATCGGGTGGTGCACAAGGCCAGGCGTCTGACATTCAAATTCAGGCGCGTGAGATTCTTGATTTGCGTGAACGTCTAAACCAGATGTTGGCTGAGAACACTGGACAAACAGTTGAGCGCATTGGTATTGATACCGAACGGGATAACTTTATGTCAGCCGCCGATGCGGTAACGTATGGACTAATCGACAAGGTCCTGACTTCGCGTGCGGATCCCGTATAAAGATCACGTACGGATTAAAACGGTAATGGATCGCCATGACAGATAAGAAAGCATCAGCCCCTACAAAGACTTTGTACTGCTCGTTTTGCAACAAGAGCCAACACGAAGTCCGCAAGCTGATCGCCGGCCCGTCTGTCTTCGTGTGTGATGAGTGTATTGACTTATGCAATGACATCATTCGTGAAGAAGCGCAGGCTCAAGCGCGTGACTCGATCCGTACAGACTTGCCGACTCCGGCCGAGATTAAAGCCTTTCTCGATCAATATGTGATCGGACAGACGACACCCAAGCGTGTGCTCGCAGTAGCGGTCTATAACCACTACAAGCGTTTGCGTCATGGGGAAGTCAAGGGCGACGACGTTGAGCTTTCGAAAAGTAATATCCTGCTGATCGGACCTACGGGTTCGGGTAAGACACTGCTTGCACAGACCTTGGCAAGACAACTCAACGTGCCGTTTGTCATGGCAGACGCTACCACGCTAACTGAGGCAGGTTATGTCGGCGAGGATGTTGAAAACATCATTCAAAAATTGCTGCAAAATTGCAATTACGAAGTAGAAAAGGCGCAGCGGGCTATTGTCTATATTGACGAGATTGATAAGATTTCTCGCAAGGCCGACAACCCATCTATTACGCGAGACGTATCTGGTGAGGGTGTACAACAAGCGCTGCTTAAATTAATTGAGGGTACGGTTGCCTCGGTACCGCCTCAAGGCGGTCGTAAGCATCCGAACCAAGATTTCGTGCAAGTCGACACCACCAACATCCTCTTCATTGTGGGCGGTGCATTTGATGGTCTTGAAAAAGTCATCCGCAATCGCACCGAGCGATCTGGCATTGGTTTTGGTGCGTCGATCGACTCCAAGGTTGAGCAGTCCGCCGGCAACACCTTCCTTGATGTTGAGCCAGAGGATTTAGTGAAGTTTGGCTTAATTCCTGAGCTTGTTGGTCGCCTGCCAGTTGTGGCAACCTTGCAAGAGCTCGATGAAGAGACGTTGATTCAGATCTTGACGGAACCGAAGAACGCGTTGGTTAAGCAGTTTCAAAAATTATTCGCCATGGAAGGTGCTGAGCTTGAAATCCGTCCTGGTGCCTTGCACGCAATTGCTCGAAAGGCGATTAAGCGCAAGACGGGTGCACGTGGTTTGCGCTCAATCCTTGAGTCTGCCTTACTAGACACCATGTACGAATTGCCGACGCAAGGCAATATCAAGCGTGTCGTGCTCGACGAAGCTGCGATAGAGGGACAGGGTAAGCCGTTGTTGGTCTACGCAGACGAAACGGAGCAACAACCTGCCCAAAAGTCTTCCAGCCTAAGAGACGCTGCTGCCTGAACAAATTAGACCCTAGAGGTAGCTCTGGTTTTCGGCCCCTTTTTAGGGGCTTTTGTTCATTCTAGAGGCTGAATCTTGAAATTTCGGCTATTGTCCACATAACAAGTCTATTCGCAGAATTGCGATTGAAGTGTCGATGAATCAGTTCGGATTTGTCGAGTTTTTCTTAGGATGTCGCTATGTCTGGAAATCAGATCCTGCCTGCTGAAGCAATTAATTTGCCTCTACTGCCGTTGCGCGATGTGGTGGTGTTCCCCCATATGGTGATCCCCCTGTTTGTGGGACGTCCGCGCTCGATTCGTGCGCTTGAGGCCGCCATGGAAGCCGGCAAGAGCATCATGCTCGCCGCTCAGAAGTCCGCTGGCAAAGATGATCCAACACCAGAGGATGTTTACGAAATCGGGTGTGTGGCCACCATTTTACAAATGCTCAAACTGCCTGACGGTACAGTGAAGGTGCTGGTCGAGGGCGCGCAGCGTGCTCGCGTGACCGAGATACAGGATGTTGAGACACACTTTACGTCTGAGTTAGTGCCGATTACACCTGATGTGACGATGGGCGCTGAGATCGAAGCCTTGCGCCGCGCGATCGTGAGTCAGTTTGAGCAGTACGTCAAACTGAACAAGAAAATACCACCAGAAATTCTGACTTCGCTCGCGGGAATTGATGATGCCGGCCGCTTGGCCGATACCATTGCTGCACACTTGCCGCTTAAGCTTGAGCAAAAGCAAAAGATGTTGGAGATCATTTCGACCTCTGAGCGCCTAGAGGCATTATTGAGCCAGCTTGAGACTGAGATTGATATCTTGCAGGTCGAGAAGCGTATCCGCGGCCGCGTTAAGAAGCAGATGGAAAAGAGCCAGCGTGATTACTACCTGAATGAGCAGGTCAAGGCGATTCAGAAAGAGTTAGGCGAGGGCGAAGAGGGCGCAGATATTGAAGAGCTTGAAAAGAAAATTATAGCCGCGCACTTGCCTAAAGATGCTCGTAAGAAAGTGGACGGTGAGCTCAAGAAATTAAAGCTTATGTCGCCAATGTCTGCCGAAGCGACCGTGGTGCGTAATTACATTGATACCGTGATCGGTTTGCCTTGGCGCAAAAAGAGCAAGGTTAACAATTCGATTCCGAACGCTGAAAGCGTCCTGGATGCCGACCACTATGGTTTGGACAAAGTTAAAGAGCGCATCCTTGAATATCTCGCGGTGCAGCAACGCGTGGATAAGGTCAAAGCGCCTATCCTTTGTTTGGTAGGCCCTCCAGGCGTGGGCAAAACTTCGCTGGGTCAGTCGATTGCAAAGGCAACGAATCGCAAGTTCATCCGTATGGCTTTAGGTGGTGTGCGCGACGAAGCGGAAATTCGCGGACACCGTCGCACTTACATCGGCTCAATGCCAGGCAAAATCTTGCAGAACATGTCCAAGGTTGCTGTGCGCAATCCCTTGTTCTTGCTCGATGAAATCGATAAGCTGGGCATGGATTTCCGTGGAGATCCTGCGTCGGCATTGCTGGAGGTTTTAGATCCAGAACAGAATCACACGTTTCAAGATCACTACGTTGAAGTTGATTTTGATCTATCGGATGTGATGTTCGTGGCAACCAGTAACACTTTGAACATCCCACCCGCTTTGCTGGATCGCATGGAAGTGATTCGTCTCTCGGGTTATACCGAAGATGAGAAGATTCATATCGCGCACGACCACTTGCTGCCCAAGGTCATGAAGAACAATGGCGTCAAACCTGAAGAGTTGAAAGTCGACGAATCTGCGATGCGTGACATTGTGCGTTATTACACACGTGAAGCTGGCGTGCGCTCGCTCGAGCGTGATGTCGGAAAAATCTGTCGGAAGGTTGTGAAGAAACTTTTGGCGGAATCCGAGGCGAATAAGGCGGCAAAGTCTAATGCCGTGATTCCACAAGTTGTTGTCACGTCTGAAAACTTGAGTGACTACCTGGGCGTGCGTCGTTACAACTTTGGCATGGCCGAGAAGGAAAACCAGATCGGACAGGTCACGGGCTTGGCTTGGACAGAAGTCGGTGGCGATTTGCTGACAATTGAAGTTGCAGACATGCCTGGTAAGGGCGTGATTCAGCGTACGGGATCTATCGGCGATGTGATGAAGGAGTCGGTCGAGGCTGCGCGCAGTGTGGTGCGTGCTCGTGCGGCGCGTCTCGGGATCGCAGATTCTATTTTTGAGAAGCGGGATATTCACGTGCACTTCCCTGAAGGTGCTACACCTAAAGACGGTCCGTCTGCGGGTATCGCAATCACCACAGCCATCGTGTCGGCGCTCACGCACATTCCCGTACGTGCCGATGTGGCGATGACCGGTGAAATTACGCTCCGTGGAGAAGTGCTGGCGATTGGAGGCCTTAAAGAGAAGCTGTTGGCAGCCCATCGCGGTGGTATCAAGACGGTGCTTATCCCCGAAGAAAACGTTAAGGATCTTGCCGAGATTCCGGATAACGTTAAGAACCATCTAGAGATCGTACCAGTGCGTTGGATTGATAAAGTCTTGGAAGTAGCTTTATCGAGCCCAACAAAACCTTTGCCTGAGGAAGCGCCGGTTGCGCAGGACGTTGTGGCTAAGCCCACAGGCACTGCGACGGATCCGGTGATCAAACACTAAGTGCAAGTGTTCGTCGATAGTGTGCGGCTTGATAAGTGGTTGTGGGCTGCACGTTTTTACAAGTCCCGCACGATTGCCGCCTCGGCAATCGAGGCGGGACGTGTGCATGTAGGCGATGATCGTGCCAAGCCCGCTCGTTTAATCAAGGTTGGCGATAAGCTTAAGATTCATCGAGAGCAAGAGCATATTGAATTGCTCGTGCGTGGTATTTCTGAGACTCGACGCGCAGCCACACTTGCGCGTCTGTTATACGAAGAAACACCCGAGAGTATGCTGGCGCGGCAGACGGCTGCAGAGCGACGCAAATACTACGTTGAACCATCACAGAATATCGAAGGTCGTCCAACAAAACGCGACCGACGAGCGCTTGAGCGCTGGCGTGAGACCTAGCTTGCTGCGACGCGTGTTATTGCAGTGGCGTGCTGCGAATTAATCCCAGAGCAATACCTTCGATAGAGAAGTCTTGATCCGCTGTGACGATGATGGGCTCAAAGTCAGTGTTTTCAGGTAACAACTCAATGCGTGAACCCTGCTGATTTAAACGCTTGACCGTGACTTCATCATCGATGCGTGCGACAACAATTTGGCCATTGCGGGCGACGTTAGTTTTTTTGACTGCGAGCAAATCACCATCGAGTATCCCAATGTCACGCATACTCAAACCTTTGACCTTAAGCAGGTAGTCAGGTGTTTGTGTGAACATATTTGGGTCGACTTGGATTTCTCGTTCGATGTTTTCAGTTGCAAGCATAGGAAAGCCCGCAGCGACGCGTCCGATAAGCGGCAGGAGGACTTGGCCCATGCCAGGTGCTGCGGTTGGCGCGCTGAGAGGCGTGGGTTGTGATCGGACACGTTCTGGGTTGATATCTGTATCGCCAAAGAAATCAGCCGCCGCCTCGGTTAGGCGAATGCCGCGTGATGCACCGGCTGTGAGTTCTATCACTCCTTTTCTGGCGAGTGCGCGCAAGTGGTCTTCTGCCGCATTGGCTGACTTAAAACCTAGGGTCTGGGCAATTTCAGCCCTGGTAGGAGGGAAGCCCGTGTTAACCACGGCTTCACGTATCAGGTCCAGAATCTGTTGTTGCCGGTCGGTCAGTTTGATAGACATCGTCGAGCCTGTGGTGAGCTTAGCGGGTGTAGTTTCGCTGCGATTATTCAGTGATTAAACTGTCGATGCACACAGCGCTGTTTTTTTGTACAGTTATATTTTGCACTAAAAAACATGAAGTTGCAAATAAATCTGTATAAAAAAACAGCCTTTTTTATGAAGGCTGTTTTTTTTGCTCAAACCACGGTTGGTTGCCCGACGGGCAATGCACCTAGGCTTTCATCACCTCGGCCATGGCTTTGGCAACGGTGTCGATGTTCTTGCTGTTTAACGCAGCAACGCAGATACGACCGGTGCTGACTGCATAAATCCCGTGCTCGGCGCGCAGACGCTCAACCTGAGGGGCGGTCATCCCTGAAAATGAGAACATGCCGCGTTGCTTCATGACGTAGCTGCAGTCCTCTTTCACGCCGTACTGGGTCAGTTTTTCAACCAACTGCTTGCGCATTAGTCGGATGCGGTCACGCATGCCAGCAAGTTCTTTATCCCACAGGGCAAACAGCTCAGGATTGTTCAATACGGTCGAAACGATCGTGCCACCGTGCGTGGGTGGGTTGGAGTAGTTGGTACGGATAACACGTTTGACTTGGCTCAGTACGCGGCTAGACTCATCCTGACTTCCTGTCACGATTGTCAAGGCGCCGACGCGTTCGCCGTAAAGCGAGAATGACTTCGAGAACGACGAGCTGATGAACATCGTCATATCCAAATCGGCGAATAGGCGGACCGCTGAGGCATCAGCCTCGAGTCCATCGCCAAAACCTTGGTAGGCGATATCAAGGAATGGAATCAGGTTCGAGGCTTTGACAACTTGGGCAACTTCACGCCACTGATCAACCGTGAGGTCTACGCCGGTCGGGTTGTGGCAGCACGCGTGCAGCACAACCACACTTTTTTGTGGGAGACTGCGCAGCCCCTCTATCATGCCTTTGAAGTTCAGGCCGTGCGTGACCGCATCGTAGTAGGGGTAGTTCACAACTTCGAAGCCTGCGCGTTCAAAGAGTGCACGATGGTTTTCCCAGCTTGGATCGCTAATCGCGACCTTGGCGTCAGGGACAAGCTGTTTGATGAAGTCTGCGCCTATTTTGAGGGCACCTGTGCCGCCTAGCGCTTGCATGGTTAGAACCCGACCGGCACCAATGAGGGGCGAGTTCTTGCCGAGCACTAGTTCTTGCGCGCCCTTGTTATAGCCTGCGATTCCCTCGATTGGGAGGTAACCGCGTGCTGCTGCCAGTTGCACACGCGCGACTTCAGCTTGATGCACCGCTGCTAGCAGTGGGATTTTCCCGTTGTCGTCGTAGTAGACACCCACGCCAAGGTTTACCTTGGTGCTGCGCGGATCGGCATTGAATTGTTCGTTCAGACCTAGGATAGGGTCACGTGGGGCAAGTTCTACGGCTTGGAAGAGGGTGCTCATTTTTAGTGGATGGCAGTCAAAAAAAGGACAGGAGTGAGAAAAAGTAGTGGTGTTTGCAATTCGAGTGGACGCTTTGGATAAGAGAGAACATAATGTCCGGTTCGGCCTAAATCCAAGGGCTAACCCGAATAAGTCTAGCATGGCCTCGACCAAGAAACCTGAAGTAACCCCAGTTAATGACCAGACAACATTGGACAGTGATAATCCAATGTTGTCGCTCCCCTCATCAACCGCCTTGCCCGCTGCTATTGCGCATGAGGTTGCAAGCTTAGGCGTGGTGCCGCACGCGACGATTTCTACCGGCAATGAACCGGGCAAGTTTGTCTCCTATCCGGATAGCCCTTTTCAGCTTTACCAACCGTATCCACCTGCAGGAGATCAACCTCGGGCGATTGATCTGCTAGAGCAGGGTATACGCGATGGCTTGATGTCACAGACCCTGCTCGGGGTAACCGGGTCGGGCAAGACCTTCACGATGGCCAACATCATTGCACGCCTGGGTAGGCCCGCGGTGGTGCTGGCTCCGAACAAGACGTTGGCGGCGCAGCTATACGCAGAGATGCGGGAGTTTTTCCCGCGCAATGCGGTCGAGTATTTCGTGTCTTACTACGATTACTACCAACCGGAAGCCTACGTTCCAACACGCGATTTGTTCATTGAGAAGGACTCGTCGATTAACGAGCACATTGAGCAGATGCGCTTGTCCGCCACCAAGAGTTTGCTTGAAAGGCGCGATACCGTCATTGTGGGCACTGTTTCCTGTATCTACGGTATTGGTAACCCCTCGGACTATCACGCGATGGTCTTGATTCTGCGAACGGGCGACCGTATCGCGCGTCGTGAGGTACTGGCACGCTTGGTGGCGATGCAGTATGAGCGCAACGATACAGAATTTACACGCGGTACCTTTCGTGCCCGTGGCGAAACGATTGATATCTTCCCAGCAGAAAGTGCAGAGCTCGCGGTACGACTATCGTTGTTCGATGACGAGGTCGAGAGCCTCGAACTTTTTGATCCATTAACGGGACGCGTCAGGCAGAAGGTCCCGCGCTTTACTGTTTACCCAGGATCGCATTACGTCACGCCGCGTGACACGGTCTTGCGTGCGATTGAAACCATCAAGCAAGAGCTGCGCGAGCGCGTCAAATTTTTTGTGGACTCCGGTCATCTGGTGGAGGCGCAGCGGATTGAACAACGCACGCGCTTCGATCTTGAAATGCTTGCAGAACTCGGCTTCTGTAAGGGCATCGAAAATTATTCCAGACACTTGTCTGGTGCTGCACCGGGTGATCCTCCTCCTACTCTGATCGATTATCTGCCTAGTGATGCGCTGATGTTCATCGATGAAAGTCATGTGACGATTGGACAGTTAGGCGGTATGTATCGCGGCGACCGCGCGCGCAAAGAGACGCTGGTCACCTACGGCTTTCGTTTGCCCTCGGCGATGGATAACCGCCCACTAAAAATGGAGGAGTTTGAGACGCGTATGCGACAGTGCGTCTTCGTTTCAGCGACCCCTGGCAACTATGAACAGGCCCACACCGATAACGTTGTCGAGCAAGTCGTGCGTCCCACGGGTTTGGTCGATCCGATCGTAGAGGTACGGCCTGCGCGTACCCAGGTCGATGATTTGTTGGGCGAGATTAAATTACGTGTGGCTGTCCAAGAGCGAGTGTTAGTTACGACGCTGACCAAACGGATGGCCGAGGATTTAACCGATTATCTCGCTGAGCATGGCGTTAAAGTGCGCTATCTGCATTCGGATATTGATACCGTCGAACGCGTCGAAATTATTCGCGATTTGCGTCTTGGTGCGTTCGATGTGCTGGTTGGGATCAACCTGCTGCGCGAAGGGCTAGACATCCCCGAGGTTTCGCTTGTGACAATTCTCGACGCAGATAAAGAGGGCTTTTTGCGTTCGGACCGCAGCTTGATTCAAACGATCGGCCGAGCGGCGCGCAATCTAAACGGTCGTGCCATCTTGTACGCAGATCGCATGACGGACTCCATGAAGCGCGCCATGGGAGAGACCGAGCGTCGGCGAAATAAGCAGATCGCGTTCAATACCGAGCATGGCATTCAAGCGCGTAGCGTGCGTAAGGCAGTCAGAGAACTGATCGATGGCATTGTCGCGCCCGCATTTAGAGATCAACCAGATCAAGAGGTAGATTTATCGTTGCTCGGCGATGAGAAGGCGCTCGCAAAAGAGTTCAAGCGTTTAGAAAAACTGATGTTGGATCATGCGCGGAATCTGGAGTTTGAGCAGGCGGCTGCTGCGCGGGATGCACTCAGGGTGTTAAAGGAACGCGTGCTACTTTCTGGTGCTTAAATGTTGCAGTTTTGCTGTGTTGCGGTGCATAAAGTTGAAATATTTCAATAAAATTTACACGTTGTTTGATTTCAATTTTCTATAAATTAAGTAAGATAACTTGTGTAAGTTATTGATAATAAATATATTTAATTGATGATTGTTTCTTATGACCTTGCTGGCGATTAAGAAAAAAAACTCTAGACATGTTACGGGTTTTCCCGCACAATGTGCACCATCATGACAAAAGTCCTCTTCGTATGCATGGGCAATATCTGCCGGTCGCCCAGTGCTGAAGGCGTTTTTCGCCACCTTATCAATGACGCGGGTCTCTCAGACGTCGTGGGCATTGACTCTGCCGGCACCCATAACTTTCACGTCGGTGAAGCGCCAGATGCGCGCGCGCAGGCGGCCGCTCGAAAGCGTGGCTATGAAATCGCTCATGCTGAAGCTCGTCAAATTACGGCGGAAGATTTCCGTGAATTTGATTTGATTTTAGCGATGGATTGGGAAAATCTTTCTGCATTGCAGCAACAGTGCCCAAAGCCTCATCATCACAAGCTCATGCTGCTGATGCGCTTTGCCAATGAGTTCGAAGAAGCCACGGTGCCCGATCCGTATTACGGTGGCCCAGAGGGCTTTGGCAAGGTATTAGATTACCTGGAAGACGCCTGTCAGGGCGTGCTTGAGCTCGTACGCAAGCGCGTGACGCAGTATCAGGCGGCTTAAAGGTAGTTGTTTAGGTAGTAGCCACACAAAAAGCCGCGCGACAGCGCGGTTTTTTTTTAAATCCTGCTATTTCCCTTGAACTCCTAAGGACATACCCTAGTAATTTAGTCGGGAATTGGTTATACTTGAGTTGTTTAGTCGGGTAAGCCAATTCATTCGCAACGTTTCTCTCTTAAGGATTCCGTCATGAGGCTCACTACAAAAGGACGATTTGCGGTTACCGCCATGATTGACCTAGCCTTGCGCCAGCAAAGCGGTCCAGTCACGCTTTCCGCAATCAGCCAGCGCCAGAATATCTCCCTTTCTTATCTTGAACAATTGTTTGGCAAGCTGCGTCGCCACGAGCTTGTCGAGAGTGTGCGTGGCCCAGGTGGCGGCTACACGCTCGCTCGCCTCGGACGCACGATTACCGTTGCAGATATTATTTTCGCCGTCGATGAGCCCATTGATGCAACCAACTGTGGTGGCAAGACGGACTGTGCGAACGGTACAGATGGCAAGCCTGGCATCTGTATGACACACGAACTCTGGTCAACACTAAACAGGAAAATGGTTGATTTTCTTGACTCTGTCTCACTACAAGATCTGGTTGACCAACAGCGCGTTCGGCAACTGCAGGAAGCTAACCAAGCCGCAGGCGTACGCGTCAATGTTGTGGGTTCTAGCGCAGCGGCTGTGAAACAGCCTCTACCAGTGACTGCTTAACGATTTCAGATTCAGGATTTAAATATGTCAACACGTCCCATTTATTTTGATTATTCGGCCACGACACCTGTTGATCCACGCGTGGTGGACAAGATGGTTCCTTGGTTGTACGAGCATGCAGGCAATCCTGCCTCGCGCAGCCACGCCTATGGTTGGGAAGCCGAAGAGGCTGTCGAGCGTGCGCGTGTGCAAGTTGCATCACTCGTAAACGCCGATCCCCGGGAGATTGTTTGGACCTCGGGCGCAACGGAGTCGAATAATTTGGCAATCAAAGGCGCTGCAGGTTTTTATGCAGAGCGCGGTAAGCACATTATTACCGTTAAAACCGAGCACAAGGCGGTCCTAGATCCTTGCCGTGAACTTGAGCGTCAAGGCTTTGAGGTCACATACCTTGACGTGCAGGAAAATGGTCTGATCAGCCTTGAAGCGTTCAATGCTGCGTTGCGTCCCGATACAGTGTTGGTATCGGTGATGTTTGTGAATAACGAAATCGGTGTGATCCAAGACATCGCTACACTTGGCGAGATTTGTCGCGCTAAAAATATTATTTTTCACGTCGATGCTGCTCAGGCGACGGGGAAAGTTGCGATTGATTTGCAGACGCTGAAAGTTGACCTGATGTCGTTCTGTGCACATAAAACCTATGGGCCTAAGGGAATCGGCGCGCTTTACGTGCGTCGCAAACCAAGGATTCGTATCGAGGCTCAAATGCACGGCGGTGGACACGAACGCGGTTTTCGTTCGGGCACATTGGCAACGCACCAGATTGTTGGTATGGGTGAGGCCTTCGCGTTGGCGCAAGCGGAGATGGGAACAGAAAACGAGCGTATCCGCATGTTGCGCGATCGCTTGTGGGCAGGGTTGTCCCAGATTGAGGAGGTCTACCTTAATGGGGATCTTGAACACCGCGTGCCGCATAACCTTAACGTAAGTTTCAACTATGTCGAGGGCGAATCTCTGATCATGGCGATCAAAGAATTGGCGGTCTCGAGCGGCTCAGCGTGTACATCCGCAAGCCTTGAGCCTTCGTACGTGTTGCGTGCCCTAGGTCGTAACGACGAACTCGCGCACAGCTCAATCCGTTTTACGATTGGCCGCTTTACGACAGAGAAAGACATCGATTTTGCGGTGAATCTGTTAAAGGCGCGTGTTGGTAAGCTGCGCGACATGTCGCCGCTTTGGGAGATGGCCAAAGAGGGCATCGATTTGAATTCAGTTCAGTGGTCCGCACATTGATTTTTTCTGCCGGAGAAACAACATGGCATACAGCGATAAAGTTTTAGATCACTACGAGAATCCCCGCAATGTCGGGACATTTGATAAGAGCGATGACCAGGTCGGTACTGGCATGGTCGGTGCACCAGCCTGTGGCGACGTGATGAAGCTGCAGATTCGTGTCAACGAGGCGGGCATCATCGAAGATGCGCGTTTTAAAACCTACGGCTGCGGCTCGGCGATCGCTTCTAGCTCGTTGGTCACGGAATGGGTGAAGGGTAAGACGCTGGACGAAGCGTTGACAATTCGCAATACACAGATTGCCGAAGAGCTTGCGTTGCCGCCAGTCAAGATACACTGTTCCATTCTGGCCGAAGACGCGATTAAGGCTGCGGTTAAAGACTACAAAGATAAGCACACGGGATAATCATGGCCGTCACACTTACTTCTCAGGCAGCCGATCACATCGGTAAATATCTGCAAAAACGTGGCAGCGGTATTGGTTTGCGCCTAGGTGTGCGCACCACAGGTTGTTCGGGTATGGCCTACAAGCTCGAGTACGTTGACGAAGCGGCCGCTGAAGACCAGGTATTTGAAAGCTTTGGGGTTAAAGTTTTTATTGATCCGAAGAGCTTGTCGTATCTCGACGGTACCGAGCTTGATTATGCTCGCGAGGGACTCAATGAGGGCTTTAAATTCCGCAACCCGAACGAAAAGGCCACCTGCGGTTGCGGTGAATCTTTCACCGTATAACCAGTCGTGAACGCAACGGATCATTTTACGTTACTGGGTTTGCCACGCGCATTCTCTGTAGATCCGCAGGTCCTCGAAGCGGCATGGAAACGTGTGGCAACGGCAGTCCACCCTGATCGTTTTGCAGCGGGCTCGGCTGCCGAGAAGCGCGTGGCGCTTCAATGGAGCACACAAGCGAACGAGGCTTGGCGTGTTCTCAAAGATCCACTCTCTCGGGCACGCTATCTGTGTGAGTTATCAGGTGTCGACTTGCAAGTAGAGACAAACACAGCGATGGCGCCCGCATTTTTGATGCAGCAAATGGAATGGCACGAAGCACTCGAAGAGTTGGCCTCTCATCCCAATCCGGCAAACTATATCGCGCTGACTAAACAATTTGATGAGACTCGTCACGCGTTCGTCCAGACTTTGACAGAACTGTTTGAGAAACAACAGTTTGACCAAGCGGCGGCGCGGGTTCGGGAATGGATGTTTTTAGACAAACTCATTACGCAACTGAAGCAAACACATGGCGTTACTGCAGATCTCTGAGCCCGGCGAATCGCCTGCTCCCCATCAACGCCGTTTGGCAGTTGGTATCGATTTAGGTACGACCCACTCGTTGGTAGCCGCAGTGCGCAGTAGCGTGCCAGAAGTCTTGCCAGACGAGCAGGGGCGCATGCTGGTGCCGTCGGCTGTCTATTATGAAGCGACTGATCGGGCGCTGGTCGGGGTGGATGCACTTGCGCAGCAGGCTGCGCATCCTCTTGATACCTTGGTTTCAATCAAGCGCTTTATGGGGCGCTCCTACGATGACGCCGCAGCCTCTGATGTTCCTTATGTATTTGTGGCGGACGGACAAAGCGTTCGAATCCAGACTGCGCATGCGACCGTATCTCCTGTCGAAGTTGCTGCACGAATTTTAGACAAGCTTAAATACTTGGCCGAGGGCACACTCGGAGATTCACTTGTGGGTGCAGTTATTACTGTTCCAGCGTATTTTGATGATGCGCAGCGTCAAGCGACTCGGGATGCTGCGCGCTTGGCCGGACTGAATGTGCTGCGGTTGCTCAATGAACCCACAGCTGCGGCGATTGCGTATGGTCTGGATCATGGGTCGGAGGGCGTTTACGCAGTCTACGATCTGGGCGGAGGCACCTTTGATTTATCACTCCTGCGTTTGACGCGTGGCGTCTTTGAGGTGATTGCCACGGGTGGTGATACGCGTCTGGGAGGCGATGATTTTGATGCGCTCATTGTGGCGTACTTCACGCGCACGCTTTGCCTGAATGATTTGTCACCCGGATCACGACGTGCAATGTTAAGCGCTGCACGTGTATTGCGTGAAGGCTTGACGGAGAGATCGGATCACACCGTGAACGTAACACTTGAAGGCGTTAGGCTAGCCTTGTCCCTGACGCGTCAAGCGTTCGAGGCGATGGCCTCATCTTTGATTGAGCGCACACTAGACTGTGCGCGACTCGCACTCAAGGATGCATCACTTTCGGTGAAGGATATCAATGGCGTGGTAATGGTGGGCGGTGCCACGCGCATGCCCATCGTACGTAAGTCAGTAGGTGCCTTCTTTGGTTCCGAGCCGTTGATTGACTTGAATCCCGATGAGGTCGTTGCCTTGGGTGCAGCGCTACAAGCGAATTTATTGGCGGGCAACCGCAATCCAGGCGAAGACTGGTTGCTACTTGACGTCACACCATTGACGCTAGGGCTCGAGACGATGGGTGGTTTGGTGGAGCACATCATTCCACGTAACAGTACGATCCCTGTTGCGCGTGCACAAGAATTCACAACTTTTAAAGATGGGCAAACTGCCTTGGCTGTGCATGTCGTGCAAGGCGAGCGTGACCTTGTTGCCGATTGCCGATCACTGGCTAGATTTGAATTGCGCGGGATTCCGCCCATGGTGGCGGGGGCGGCGAAGATTCGGGTCACCTTTCAAGTCGATGCCGACGGCTTGCTGAGCGTGACCGCACGTGAGTTAGGCTCCGGAGTGGAGGCGTCTGTGACGGTTAAGCCTTCGTATGGTCTGAGCGACGAAGAGGTTGCACGTATGCTCACCGAAGGACTGAAACAAGCCGATTACGATGCGCGCATGCGCATGCTCAAAGAGCAGCAAGTCGATGCACAGCAATTGATTGAATCAGTCCGTGCAGCAATGGCGACTGATGCCGATTTACTCAGCGCCGCTGAGCAAACGCGTATTGCTCAGCAATTGCAAACGACAGCACAGGCTGCGAGTGAGGACGATGTAGAACAAATTCGTCTTGCGATCAAAGCATTGTCAGATGCAACCGATGATTTTGCTGCAAAGCGGATGGACCGCAGTATTCGTGCAGCCCTGACTGGAAAATCACTCGACGCGTTGTGAGATCAGCGTGGTCGTTTTACACCTAGTACGTACATAAATAAGCGCGGGTCCTCTATGCCAAAAATCACAGTTCTTCCTCACCCTGATGTCTGTCCTAATGGTTCTGTCATTGATGACGCACCGGTCGGCGAGTCTATTTGTCGTGTTTTATTGAATCATCACATCGAGCTTGAGCACGCTTGCGAATTGTCTTGTGCGTGCACGACTTGTCATGTCTTGGTGAGAGAGGGTTTTGGCTCTCTGGCTGAGGCGACGGACTCCGAAGAAGACTTGTTGGATCGGGCTTGGGGTTTGTCAACCACGTCTAGGCTTGCTTGCCAAGCTAAAGTGGCAAAAGCCGACTTGGTGATTGAGATCCCTCGCTATACGATTAATCACGCCAAAGAAAACCATTAGAATGACCCTTTGATATATGTGGTCGGAGACATCATGAGAGAAAACACGATTCGTAAAAAGATTGCAGCTGGCCAACCTGTTATCAATGGCTGGCTCGCAATCCCTTCGTCTTACTCGGCTGAAGTGATTGGACATGCAGGATTCGATTCTGTGACCGTCGATCTTCAGCACGGCATGATTGGTATTGACGCAGCGTTGCCGATGTTCCAGGCGTTGTCTGCAACCCCTACGATCCCGTTGGCCCGTGTGCCTTGGAATGATCCTGCCCAAATCATGCGGCTGCTCGATAGCGGCGCGTATGGCATCATTTGTCCAATGATCTCGACGGTCGATGATGCGGCGAGCTTTGTCTCTTCATGTCGCTACCCACCTCGCGGTCAGCGCTCCTTTGGGCCTGCACGTGCGTTGTTATATGCCGGTGCTGACTATTACCCCCACGCGGATCAAGAAATGTTGACCTTGGGAATGATTGAAACGCAGGCGGGCTTGGATAACCTAGACAAAATTCTGGCGATGGAAGGTCTAGATGGTATCTATATCGGACCGAATGACCTGGCTCTTGCGCTGGGCTCGGTTCCTAAGTCAGAGTCTGATGATCCCGTTGTTGTGCAAGCAGTTGCACACATTCGTGAGCGTGCGATTGCACACGGAAAAATCGCTGGTATTTTCTGCTCCTCTGGTGAGGCGGCTGCGATGCGTATTAGCCAAGGGTTTCAGATGGTGACGCCTGGTAATGAAGCCGCTCTGATGGCTGCTGCCGCGAAGGCTGCTGTAGCGACGGCACGCGGCGCCAAAGCGCCGACCGCATCAAAAACAGGCTACTGAAAAAGGCGTCTCCCATGGTTCGATTTTCTGCAAACCTCGGTTTCTTATGGTCGCAATTGCCGCTGCTAGAGCGCATTGAGCTTGCTGCCAAAAACGGCTTTAAAGCGATCGAGTTGCAGTGGCCGTATGACACGCCTGCCGAAGAGGTTCGCGCAGCCGTTAAACGCTTGAATTTAACCTTACTTGCAGTCAACACGCCGGTGGGTGATGCGAGTATTGGCGAGTCTGGCTTGGGTGCGCTGCCGGGTCGCGAGGCGGATTTCCAGAAAGCCTTTAATCAGTCGTTGCAATGGTGTCTAGGCAGTGGCGCACCGGCGATTCACGTGATGCCGGGTCTGGCGACTAGCCAAATGGAGCCCGCTGCACGTCAAACATTTATCGCGAATTTGCAGTGGGCCGCGGATCTTGCTGCACCGCATGGCATTACGCTCTTGCTTGAGGCGATTAATCAACGCGATAAGCCAGGGTACTTTTATTCGCGGCAAGCGGATTCAAATGCCATCCGTGAAGCCTGTGGACGTAACAACATCAAACTAATGTTTGATGTGTATCACGTTGGGGTCTCCGAGGGCGATATTCTGATGAAGCTGGGGCAGTACATGCCCCATATCGGACATATTCAAATCGCCGCAGTGCCAACGCGTAACGAGCCCGATCAGGGTGAAATCGCTTACCCCGCAGTTTTTGAACGCATTGAAGCTCTGGGCTATACAGGTTGGATTGGCTGTGAATATCGGCCTAGAACAACAGTGGAAGAGGGCTTGAAGTGGCTCAAGCCCTACCTCACAGCTTAGTAGGCTAGTTTTTCGGTCTAGTCTTCTTTGCGCAGATGCGGGAACAGAATTACGTCTCGAATACTGGGACTGTCTGTTAATAGCATCACGAGGCGATCAATACCGATCCCGCAGCCACCGGTTGGTGGCAAACCATATTCGAGGGCGCGGATATAGTCGGCATCGTAGTACATGGCTTCTTCGTCTCCAGCGTCTTTGGCTTGCACTTGTGCATGAAAACGTGCTGCCTGATCTTCCGGGTCGTTGAGCTCCGAAAAACCGTTTGCGATCTCGCGACCGGTTATGAACAGTTCATAACGCTCGGTGATACCTGGGCGTGTGTCCGATTCACGGGCGAGGGGAGAGACCTCAATCGGATAGTCGATGATGTAGGTCGGTTCCCAAAGTTGCGCTTCAGCAGTCTCTTCAAATAACGCCAGTTGTAATGCACCCAAGCCGGCACGTGCAAGGTTTGGAGCCGCGACATCCACACCACGTTTTTTGAGCTCAGTGCGTACAAAGTCTGTATCGCCGAGTTGCGCTTCCGTAAACTGGGGTGCATGTTCAAGAATGGCTTGAACGATGGTGCGGCGATGAAACGGTTTGGATAGATCAAGCTCCCGACCCTGATAGGTGAGCGTTGCAGTGCCGCACGCATGCATGGCTGCTGCGCGAATAATTTTTTCTGTGAAGTCCATCAGCCACTGATAGTCGGTATAGGCGGCGTAGAACTCCATCATCGTGAATTCCGGATTGTGACGTGGGCTGACACCCTCGTTACGGAAGTTACGGTTGATTTCAAAGACCCGTTCAAAGCCTCCCACCACCAGTCGCTTTAAGTAGAGCTCTGGCGCGATGCGCAAGAACATTTCCATGTCGAGTGCGTTGTGATGGGTGATGAACGGCTTTGCGGCAGCCCCACCAGGAATGCCGTGCAGCATCGGTGTCTCGACTTCAAGAAAACCTGCATCTACCATGGTTTGCCGGATCGCACTGATGGCTTTGCTGCGAGCAGCAAAGGTTTGGCGCGTTTGCTCGGTCATGATGAGATCAATGTAGCGCTGGCGGTAGCGCAGCTCTTGATCCGCGATGCCGTGAAACTTATCGGGCAGGGGTCTGAGCGACTTGGCGAGGACTCGCGCTGTGGCGGCATGAATCGAAAGTTCGCCCTTGTTTGTTTTAAACACATGGCCGGTAATTGCGATGATGTCGCCGATGTCCCAGTGTTTGAAGGCGTCGTAGTTTTCTTCCCCCAACGAGTTGCGATCCAGGTAAATCTGGATGCGGCCTGTACTGTCTTGCAGCGTTGCAAAACTTGCTTTGCCCATGACGCGCTTGAGCATCATGCGACCGGCCACACTTGCTGGATGGGCTGCTGCGGCTAACGTCGCTTGATCTTGTTCGCCATAGCGTTTGTGTAAGGGCTCAGCGCGATCGGCAGGAACGAAGTCGTTCGGGAACGCAACACCTCGCTCGCGCATGGCGGCGAGCTTGCTGCGGCGCTCAGCGATTAGATGATTTTCGTCGTGCTGTGGAGTCTGATTTTCGGTCATGATTATGCTGGGTATTGACGAATGTCGTCGATGATCGTGGCACCGTAGGTGTCGCTTTCGAGGGCTGCCAAGATGCGTTTTGCGATCGTGTCGGGGACCCCCAGTTGTTTGTTCTGATGAAAGCCAAGGAAGCGATCAAGCGAGGGTAGCGCCTCCTTAGGCGTGCTGCGGATGGTCACTTGCATATCCGTATCAATCACACCTGGTGCCATCGATGTAATCCGCGCGCGCTCACCCACGTCAAGTTTTACCGCCTCGGCATAGCGATCCATCGCTGCTTTGGTCGCACAGTAAACACCCCAGCCCGAACTGGCGTTACGACCTGCACCTGACGAGATCAACATAATGCGACGGTCTGTGGCCTTGTCGCTGGCAGTAAGGATCGCGGCAGTCAGCACCATGGCCGAGGTAATGTTGACTTGGAAAGCGTGATTGATCACTTCAAGGTCATTCAGGTTTTCGGCCTGAGCGATAGGGGTCACGATCCCAGCATTATGGATAAAACGTACGCGGTCGTGTCCGGAAATCAAGGGTTTGAGCGCTTCTACCGCCTGCATCAAGGCCTTCGCATCCCCTAGGTCGACATTGAGCTGCGTCAGTGTTGAAGCATGTTTACTCGCGATGTTGGCAAGTGCATCAGAAGGTTTGCGCGAGAGGGTGACAAGGTGTTCACCCGAGGTGGCGAGCTGCTCTGCCATCGATGCGCCCAGACCGCGGGTTGTGCCAGTAATAATAGTGATCGTTGTCATACGCTTAGACTCCTTGTTTGAGGCTTGCCTGGATAAACGGATCGAGATCCCCATCGAGCACTTTTTGCGTGTTCGATATCTCAACGTTCGTGCGGAGGTCTTTGATGCGGCTTTGATCTAGTACATAAGAGCGGATCTGGTGACCCCAGCCCACATCCGTTTTCGCATCTTCCATTTTTTGTTGCTCGGCCATACGATTGCGCATTTCAAGTTCGAAGAGACGCGACTTCAGCATTTGCATGGCTTCTGCTCGGTTACGGTGCTGCGAGCGGTCGTTCTGGCACTGCACGACGATGTTGGTGGGTAAGTGCGTGATACGCACTGCCGAATCGGTTTTGTTGATGTGCTGTCCGCCTGCACCACTGGCGCGATAGGTATCGATACGTAAATCGGCAGGATTGATATCGATTTCAATCGAATCATCGACTTCTGGGTACACAAAGACGCTCGCAAACGAGGTGTGACGACCGCCTGAGGAATCGAAAGGACTCTTGCGTACTAGTCGGTGGACGCCGCTCTCGGTGCGAAGAAAACCAAAGGCGTATTCGCCTTCTATTTTGATGGTGGCGGACTTGATACCAGCCACTTCGCCTTCTGACTCTTCTAGTAGTTCTGCCTTGAATCCTTTGCGTTCGGCGTAGCGCAGATACTGTCTAAGCAACATGGAGGCCCAATCTTGCGCTTCCGTACCTCCGGCACCGGCCTGAATATCTAAGAAGCAGTTCAGTGGATCTGCCGGATTAGAAAACATTCGACGGAATTCCATGCCTTCCAGAGTGCTTTGAAAGCCATCAGCATCCGTTTCAATGGCCTCGAGCGTTGCATCGTCATTATCCGAGGCTGCGAGTTCAAAGAGCTCGCGCGAGTCGGCAATGGCTTGTGCAAGAGCGGTGAGTGTAACGACGACGTCTTCAATACTCTTTTTTTCGCGGCCTAAATCTTGGGCACGCTTGGGATCATTCCAGACGTTTGGATCTTCTAGTTCGGCATTGACAACGTGCAGACGCTCGGCTTTGACATCGAAGTCAAAGATACCCCCGAAGTGCAGACTCGCGCGCAGTGTAATCCGCGAGTCTTGAGGCGATTTGGTTCTGACGTTCGGCTTCCATGCGTATATTTCCAGCTATTTGATTTAATAAACACTGTATTTTAACGGACGTGGAGAGGGATTACGCCGCCTGTGCATGCTCGAGGACGAGTTGGACCGAAACCATGCCATTCCATACATTCTGTTCTAGTCGGTAAGCCGCCTGTATACGCTCGGGCAGGCTATCGGTGCGTCCAAACCATATCGCATCGAAGCGCTGCGAGCCTCGCTCCAAAACGAGCTTTAGGTGCTTGTCACCTACGAGTTTTTGATTTCGAATACGAAATTCGTCTAAGAATAATGGAGCTGCAAAACCTGCGCCCCAAACCTCTTGAGCCAGTAAACCCGCGACCTGTGCGTTGGCATAGCCCGTTTCAAGGGAGCCATCGGTTTCGATCACCGGTTCAAAGCTTTTGCGACCCGTCATTTCAATGACCGCCTGTTCGAAGGCTGGCGCGAAGCGCTCAAAGTCATCGCGTCCAAGCGTCAGCCCTGCTGCCATGGCATGGCCGCCAAATTTGCGGATCAGACCTGGATGCCTCTTTGAGACCAGATCAAGCACATCGCGAAGGTGTACATCCGGAATCGAGCGTCCCGAGCCGCGGAGCTCGTCATCGCCTGCCGGCGCGAACGCAAGGGTTGGACGAAAAAATCGTTCCTTGAGCCGTGAGGCGACGAGTCCCACCACGCCTTGGTGCCACTCAGGGTGCATGACACAGACTGAGGCGCCCACTTGCCCAGCTTCAACATTCTCTGTCGCGCTCAGCGCTTGCTCTTTCATCACACTTTCGATTTGACGGCGCTCTCGGTTAATTGTGTCGAGTTCACGCGCCAATTCGAGCGCTTCCATGTCATCGTCGGTGGTGAGGCAGCGTATGCCCAACCCCATATCAGCCAAACGCCCGGCAGCATTGATGCGAGGTCCCAAGGCGAAGCCTAAATCGAAACCACTGGCAGCCTGCGGGTCGCGGGCGCTCACCGCAAAGAGTGCACGTATGCCGGGCTGCATCAGGCCGCGTCGCATGCGATCTAAACCTCTCGTTACGAGTAAACGGTTGTTCGAGTCAAGCTTTACAACGTCGGCTACCGTCCCAAGCGCGACGAGATCGGCAAGCGCCTCCAGTTTTGGTGCAGTCGCTTGGGTAAACACATTGCGACGTCTGAGTTCAGCGCGTAAGGCGATCATCAAGTAGAAAATGACGCCGACGCCCGCAAGGTTTTTGGAGGGGAAGTCGCAACCCGGTTGGTTGGGATTGACGATCGCGAGTGCATCCGGGAGCGTCTGTCCCGGGAGGTGATGGTCGGTAACAACCACCCCAAGGCCGTGACGATTTGCAGCGGCTACTCCCTCTACGCTGGCGATCCCGTTGTCGACGGTTATGAGTAAGTCAGGGCGCCCCGCTTTGTGTACCAGTGCAAGGTCCACTACGGCTTCGGACAAGCCATAACCGGTCTCAAAGCGATTCGGTACTAAGAAGTCAACAATGGCTCCCATGGAACGCAGGGCTCTTAAGCCTACGGCACAAGCGGTCGCTCCGTCGCAGTCATAGTCTGCCACGATGAGCATACGTTTGCCCGCTGTAATCGCATCGGCTAAGAGGATTGCGGCATGCTCGTTTTGTGTCAGGGTATTAGGTGGCAACATCGCAGGCCACTCCAGGCGAATGTCGTCAGCTTGCGTGATGCCGCGCGCGGCCCACAAGCGTGCGAGCAAGGGGTGTAGACCCGAGCCGGCTAGGCGTTGTGCTGCAGCATCGTTACTGCGACGAATGGTTAGTTTTGGAGATTCCACCAATCGGTCCAATTTTGCTTGCGTCGTGGAAGCAAGTGCTGCCACCAACGCGGGATGAAGGGGTTCATACGGACTGCGTGACGTTGTCCGGTCAAGGTAAGGGTTGGTTGTATTGTTGTGTCTGTGCGTTGAAGAAGCGCGAGCTCAAGTTCGGACGACAAAGCAGGGAGCTGCGCAATCCATCGCGCCCAGTCGCCCTCTAGGCAGGCGTCAGCGAGCGCATTAAGCGTGTGAACGGGCGAAATCGTTGCAGCTGGCCGCCAGCCCCTCGCCCCACCGAACAGCCAGAGGGAATTGATTGGCGGCAGACCCCTTTGAGTGCGCTGTTCGTTGACAGGATGGGTATGCCACAACATTTGGATTTCGTTGAGTAGGCGACGCCAGGCTTTAAAACTAGGATCCTGTGGCCACCAGTCAGATAATGACATTTGGCACACTGCATTAGGGCTCATAGACGGTGCTTGTGCGGCTTCACCGGGCCAAACTCGCCAAAGGTCCGCTTTCAGCGCCAAGGCAGAGATTTCTGAACCGGCCCACAGCACGCTTGCCGCTTCAAAGAGGACATCGGCCTCGTGCTGTTCAATGCGCAGGGAAGAGGGGGCAATCATACGCGCACCTTCACGCCCAATCGTAATAGAGCAAAGCTGTGCAACCCACACTGGCTCTTTGGTTGAGTGAATGCTGGCGGCAAGTGGAGCCAGTCCAGCACCTAAATTCAACCTAGTTCCCAGGGTCTCCTTATCGCCCAGGTACACGCCTTCGGCGTAACCAAGTCTGCGTAAATGTAGTGCCTCGTCGGGCGTGCAGCCAGTCTGCTCAGGAGGAAGTAAAACGACTTCAGCAGTTCGATGCTCACATAGGTCAACCAAGGCAGGACAATGCCTTTGTAGTTCATGCGCTAAGTCTGGTGCAACGGAGGTCGGCACTAAGCCGCCGGGGATCAGAATTTCCATGTTTTCATTGTAGTGGGATGCCTCGCTTTGCGGGGGTTTGATGCCATAATGCTACTGTGCTGAAATTACCTTACGAAATCTGGATTGGAGCCCGCTATGCGGGGCTGGGCAGTTCGCGCGGCCGGGGTGGTCGGCGCGATCGTTTTGTTTCGTTTGTAGCAGCCAGTTCTATGGCGGGTATTGGGCTCGGTGTTGCGGCGCTCATCGTCGTCTTATCGGTGATGAACGGCTTCCAGAAAGAGGTGCGTGACCGAATGCTTTCGGTATTACCGCATATTGAAATTTTTGTTCCAGGTTCCGATCCCCTTGCTGCCCTCGACGGTTGGCAGGCACTTGTCGCAAGTGCGAAACGCTCGCCTGCGGTGTTGGCAGGTGCGCCCTTTGTGGCGGCGCAAGGCATGCTCATGCGCGGCCAGAGCTTGCGTGGTGTGCAGGTCAGGGGCATTGATCCGGTCGCTGAAAAAGAGGTGTCGGATGCAGGCCGCCAAATGGTGGATGGTCGTCTGACTGATCTCAAGCCTGGCGCTTTTGGTATCGTACTCGGACAGGACTTGGCAGACATGTTGCAGGTGCGGGTGGGGCAAACGGTCATGATGCTTGCACCGGCTGCGAATATTAGCCCCGCAGGCTTCTCGCCTCGCATGCGGCAGTTCACCGTAGTGGGGACCTTCCGTTCCGGGCATTTCGAGTACGACTCCTCGCTTGCCTTTGTTGACGCTGTCGATGCTGCAAAAGTGTTTCGCGATGGTGCACTGGCCGGTGTGCGTTTGCGTGTAGACGATATGCACCGCGCGCCCGAGATTGCGCAGTCTCTTTTGCCATTGTTGCCCAGCAGTGTGATGGTTGCAGATTGGTCGCGCAATAACCGGACATGGTTTGCTGCGGTGCAGACCGAAAAGCGAATGATGTTTTTGATCTTGACCCTAATTGTGGCGGTTGCGGCGTTTAACTTGTTGTCCTCGCTTGTGATGGCGGTTAAAGATAAACAGTCTGATATCGCGATTCTTAGAAGTTTTGGCGCAACACCGGTTGCTATTGCCTGGATCTTTCTGGTGCAGGGAGCGATGATCGGCGTTTTGGGAACGTTGACTGGCGTGATTGGCGGCACCTTGATCGCATTGAATGTTGATGTACTCGTCCCCGCAATAGAGCGCTTGTTGGGTGTGCAGTTCTTACCCAGAGAAATTTATTTTATTAGTGCGCTACCTTCCGATGTCCGCCTCAATGACGTTGTGTCGATTGGTTTGACATCCTTGGTGATGTCCCTTCTCGCCACACTGTACCCAAGCTGGCGCGCCTCGCGCTTGCAGCCTGCTCAGGTGCTTCGTAATGACTGATTACGCCTTGCGCGCACAGAATGTTTGCAAGCATTACGCTGAGAGTGGCGTGCGGATCGATGTGTTGAATCAGGTGAACCTGTCGATTGTCCCCGGTGAGATGGTTGCTGTGGTGGGCGCTTCGGGCTCTGGTAAAAGTACACTGCTGCACATTCTTGGACTCTTAGACATCCCGAGTTCCGGTTCGATCGAGGTGGCTGGACAGTCAAGCGAGGGGCTTTCTGAAGCGCAGCGCAGTCGTTTGCGTAATCGTGGTTTAGGTTTCGTGTATCAGTTCCATCACTTACTAGCTGAATTCACAGCGCTCGACAATGTGGCAATGCCACGCATCGTGGGACGGCAAGACCGGGACAGTGCGCGTGCCGAAGCTCAACGGTTTCTCGAAATGGTGGGTTTAAAGGACCGTGTTCTGCATTACCCAGGGCAGCTCTCGGGTGGCGAGCGCCAGCGTGTTGCGCTCGCCCGCGCGTTGGTTAACCAGCCCGCCTGTGTTCTGGCGGATGAGCCGACAGGCAACTTGGATAGGCACACGGCACATCGCATGTTTGATCTGCTTAAACAGGTTAATGCAGACTCCAAAACGGCGTTTTTGGTTGTGACGCATGATGCAGAGTTAGCGGCGCTAGCCGACAGGCGTTTGCTGATGGATGCCGGACGACTGGTTGATGCTACTTGATACGCATTGCCATCTGGATGCGCGTGAATTTGATTTAGATCGCGAGGTAGTGATCGCGCGAGCACTCGCTTCGGGTGTCAAGAGCATCTTGATCCCCGCGGTTGAGCCGGCTAACTTTGAACAGGTACGCGCATTAGCGCAGCGAATTCCGGGCGGCGCCTATGCACTCGGTATTCATCCTCTTTACGTACAAAATGTCCAAGATGAGGCGTTAGTGCAACTGCGCCGCGCCCTAGAGGCGCAGCGTGATGATCCTCGACTCGTTGCAGTCGGTGAGATTGGCTTAGACTTTTTCGTGGCCGAAATTTCTGCGGGCGAGCAGCGAGCAAAACAAGAGCGCTTTTACGTGGAGCAATTAAAGCTCGCCATCGAGTTTGATTTGCCTGTCATTTTACATGTCAGGCGCTCGCAAGACGTGCTTCTCAAATATCTTAGGCGCCATGCTGTTCGCGGTGGTTTGGCACATGCGTTTAATGGCAGCTTGCAGCAGGCCGAGCAGTTCGTCGCTGCGGGATTTGCACTTGGGTTCGGTGGCGCAATGACCTACACGCGCGCACTGCAAATTCGCAGACTGGCGTGTGCACTACCACTGGAGTCAATCGCTCTTGAGACTGATGCTCCAGATATTCCGCCTGCGTGGTTAACTGAGTCACGTCGCAACGAGCCAGCGGAAGTCGCGGGAGTCGCACAAGCGCTTGCGCAGCTAAGGCAGGAGACTTACGAGGACATTCTAGCGAAAACGGCACAGGCTGCTTTTCGTGCGATTCCAAGACTTCACGCAATACTCTGAGTGCCGTGCGTTTGGCACTCAGGATACGGCGGTCCTTGCCTAGCGTTCGGGATTAGTCGACCTTTACGCCAGAGGCCTTGACGACGGCGCCCCAGTCGGCGATCTCTTTATTGACGGTTTGGATAAAATCGGTTCGGGCATTACCGACAACTTCCGACCCACTTTGATTTACCTTGGTTTTCATGTCCGCTGTGGACATCGCTTTGCGCACGGCTTGTTCGAGATACGCAATACGATCAGCCGGCGTTCCTTTAGGTACAAACACGCCATACCAGTCTGCGACATTCATGTTTTTGATGCCCAGACTCTCTAGTGTCGGTGTTCCTTTGAAGACGCCCAACAAATTGTCATTCGTGGCTGCGAGAACACGCAGTTTTCCTGAGGACACTAAGCCTTCAACTGAGGAGGGTGAGGTGACAAGCATAGCGATTTGTCCACCCAGTAGGTCTGTCGTAGCAGGGCCCGCGCCTTTATATGGGATGTGGGTAAGTTTGATATTTTCTTGCGTGGCTAGACGCGCAGTTGTTAAATGCGAGAGCGTGCCATTACCGGGTGTGGCGAAGTTCACGACATCAGGGCGTGCGCGTGCGTCTGCGATGTAGTCTTTCATCGATTTGTAGGGGCTGTCTGCACGAACTACAAATACAACCGGTGCGCTCGTCAACTGTGAAAGGGGTTCAAAGTCCTTTTGGGGCACGAAGCCTGCGTTTGGGTAAAGCGCAGGGTTCACGCCGATGATGCTTGTCTGTGAAGTAAGAATGGTGTAGCCATCCGGCTTCGCTTTGGCGGCCGATGTGGTCCCAAGGTTGCCACCCGCACCGCCCCGATTCTCAACGACGACGGCTTGGCCCACAATGGTTGCAAGTTCGGCAGCCAACAGGCGGGATATCTTGTCGTTACCTCCGCCCGGTGGGAAGGGAGAGACAATGGTAATCGATTGCTTGGGGAAGTCTGCCAAGGGTTGAAGTGTCTGAGCGGAGCTCAGAACTGAGCTAAGCACGACTGTGGCAAACAGCGCAGCACTCGCAGCTCGGGTAGAGTTGCGTGATGTGTTACTTAAATTCATGAGACATCCTTTTGTAAATGAAATCAATTGTTGGGGATCGGTTGGGTGTGGTTATGACAGCGTGTTCAAGGCTTGATTCAGGTCAGCAATCAGGTCCTCGATGTCTTCGAGTCCGATATGCAAGCGAATCACAGCTCCGCGCTGACTCCAATCCGTCAAGACACGCGTTCCTGCGAGGTCCGTTGGAATGACCAAGCTTTCAAAGCCGCCCCATGAGGCACCCAAACCAAATAACGCGAGTGCATCGATGACACCTTCTGCCTGGGTTTGGGAATACCGCTTTTGTAATTCAAACGATATGAGGCCATTCGTGCCGTGACAATGTTTTTTCCAAAGCGCATGACCAGGATCATTAGGGAGTGCTGGGCAAAACACATGCGCTATTTCGGACCGAGACTCAAGCCATTGCGCTACCAGCAGAGCGCTTGCAGCGTGGGCGTGTAATCGTATCGGCATCGAGCGCACACCGCGCAGTGCCATGAAGGCGTCATCTGCTCCGACGGTCTGTCCAAAGCCATAGGTCGCTTTTTGTAATGCAGGCCAAGCGCGCTCGTTGGCGACGGAGGCCCCCATCATCAAATCAGAGTGACCTCCGATATATTTTGTAATAGCCGTAATAGAGACGTCTGCGCCGAGTGCGAGTGGCTGGTACAGCCAGCCTGACCCCCATGTGTTGTCGGCGATCACCCATAAGTTAGATTTCTTTGCAATCTCGGAAATACGCGGCAGATCAAGCATATCGTAGGTGATTGTGCCTGGGCATTCGACATACAAGACCTTTGTATTTGGTTGAATCAAGGCCTCGATACCGTTGCCGTCCGGCGGGTAGAAAGTATGGCTGATTCCAAGGTCGGCGAGTTGATGCTTGCAGAAGTTCCTGACTGGTTCGTACGAAGCATCGCTCAGCAAAATATGATCACCCGGCTTTAAAAACGCTAAGAGTGTCACCGCGATCGCAGCTTGACCTGTGGGGAATAGAAAGCCACGATGGCCATCTTCGAGTTCGACCAATGCATCTTCAAGCGCATACGTCGAGTCAGTCCCGCGCGCGCCATAGGACGGCAGTCGTTCAGTTTCTCGGCGCTTGCGGGTGTCACGCCAGTCTTGGACCGTATCAAACACGTAGGTGCTCGCCCTTGAAACGGGGGCATTGACCCAACCCGTATGGTTTCGTCCAGCTCGCAGCAGCCGTGTACTGCGCTTGGTTGATTCAGACATGCTTAAACATCCCTTAATAGAAGATGCTTAAACCTTATCACGAAGAGGATCACCACGGACGTCGCGCCTAAAGAAACGCAACGCCCTGACAGTCGGTGTTAACCCGACTGGTTATTACCTCGGCCATGTTGACCTGAGCGTGGTGCGGGCAAGGTGATACCTTTTTCTTTAGCACGCTTCTCTATCTCAGCGCGGTTTTCAGCCATGAGTTGTTTGCGCTCCTCGGGCGACTTCGCTGCACGCATTTTTTCTTTCATCGCTTGGCGCTCCTGCTCGGTCATGAGCTCTCGGATCGCAGCATGTCTTTCGCCATCACATGACTGAGCCTTTTTGCCGCCTTCTCCCTGCATCCCTGAGCCCATGCCTTGCCCCATCCCTTGGCCCATTCCCATTCGGTGCCCCTTGTCGCCATGGCCTTTTCCTTGGCACTGCGGTTGAGTAGCAGTTGGAGCGGGTGTTGCAGCTGGAGGTGGGCTAGTTTGTGCTTGGGCGGTTACCATCACCAGGCCAAAACCAACGGTGGCCATCAGGCGAGCTGCGAATTTACGTGGTGTGTTCATGTTGCGTTCCTATTGAAGTGAAAGAAATGTCTCAGCAAATTGTGTGCTGCGGACAAGACGTATTCAATCAGTCACGTACGATTTTTTTATGTCAGACAAGCGGCGATTTGTAACGCTAAGGTCGAAATTCGTACTTTGACACATTGCAATACAATTTTTCGGAAAAGAAGCTGGTCAGAGTCGGGCTTCAAAGGCATGATGGCATTATGGATCACATACTAGTCGTAGATGATGACCGAGATATCCGAGAGCTACTGAGCGAATATCTCCAAAAGCAAGGATATCGCGTGTCTGTCGCTGCAGATGGTCGAGCTATGCGCACGGCAGTTTCGCATGCCATGCCAGATCTGATTGTGCTTGACTTAATGCTGCCGGGTGAGGATGGTCTGACGCTATGCCGTGAACTGCGCAGTCAGTCAGATGTTCCGATATTGATGCTGACCGCCCGCGGAGAAGAAATCGATCGAATTGTGGGGCTGGAGATGGGGGCAGACGACTATCTTGCCAAGCCATTTAACCCGCGCGAGCTTGTCGCTCGCATTAAGAGTGTCCTTCGCCGTGCACGGGCATTACCGCCAAATCTTCGCCCAGATGAGGCGCGAGTGATTCATTTTGCGGGCTGGACGCTTGAGGTGATCACGCGCGATCTGATTGGTCCTGACCGCTCGCGGTTCCTGCTGAGTGGTACGGAATTTCGCCTATTACGTATTTTTCTAGAGCACCCGAATCGTGTTTTAACGCGTGATCAACTTATTGATCTGACACAGTCCAGAGAGGCGGATCCCTTCGATCGCAGTATTGATCTCCAAGTGAGCCGTCTTCGACGCCGGCTTCTGGATAATCCCAAGGAACCCTCCCTCATCAAGACAGCTCGTGGGCAAGGATATGTGCTGGCTTGTGAAGTGACGGTTGAGCACTGATGCGCTGGCTGCCTCGCTCCTTGTCCGGCCGCTTGGTGATTGTGTTTGTAGGCGGACTCATCCTTGCGCAACTTGTGAGCTTAAGCATCCTATTGCAAGATCGGGGTGAGTTTCTCGCCCGCGCCAGTGGTATGCAGTCGGTTATGCGGGTGGTTGATATCCTACAGTTGCTGGATTCCAGCGATGCGTCAGAGCGTGACCGTATTATTCGGGTGCTCCGCTCTCCGCAATTAAAGATCAGTCTGCAGGCAAGCGCAGTTCAGGTAAAGCGCGAGATGCTTGATCCTAGCGCACAAGAAACTGTGTTTCTGTCGATGTTGCGACATAAACTGGGAAGTGACAGAGAGGTGTGGGTCAATATCCGTGCGCGCACATCCGCTATGCCGCGGGGCGCGCCCGCGCTAGAACATGGAGCACACCGCGTTCGCACTGAAGGTCGTGGCGGTTCCCCAGTGCTCGTTGCGCATATCAGATTGCAAGACGGTGTTTGGCTAAGCGTCGATTCGACGCTGGAGCCGCAAACAATGTCTTGGCCATATCGCGCTCTCGTCAGCGCGTTAGTGCTCTTGATGGCGGTTATCGCACTTGCTTGGTTTGGTGTGCGTTGGGTCACGCGTCCATTAAAGGACTTTGCCCAAGCTGCCGAGCGGCTGGGTGAAAACATTGATCGTGCGCCGCTTCCGGAAAAAGGCCCTACTGAAGTTGTCAGCGCCGCCCGTGCACTCAACGAGATGCAGGCGCGCTTGTCGAAGTATCTGAGTGACCGCACCCGCATACTGACCGCTATGTCGCATGACTTAAAAACGCCCATCACCCGCATGCGGCTGCGTGCTGAGCTACTTGAGCACGAGGTCACGCAAGCTAAATTCAAACAAGACCTTGCAGAGCTTGAAGCGATGGTCAGTGGTACGCTTGACTATATGCGTGGTGTGCAGGATGGTGAGCCTCTGCAGACAACGGATATCAACTTGCTGTTGAAGTTGCTCCAAACTGACAGTGGGGAGTTAGGGCATGTCGTTCATATCGATGGTCAGGCTCACAGCGAACTATTATGCCGGCCCCAGTCGCTTAAACGCTGTCTTGCGAACTTGATTGAAAATGCGGTGAAGTACGGTGAAGTCGCTCATGTACAGATAACCGACTCAGGGCAGATGCTACAGATCGTGATTGAGGACGAGGGTGCTGGCGTGGCTGCGAACGAGCTCGCCATGTTGTTTGAGCCGTTTTATCGTGTCGAGGGTTCGCGTAGTCGAGATACTGGTGGAACAGGCCTCGGGTTGAGCATTGCGCGCAGTATCGCCGTGCTGCATGGTGGCAGCTTGCATGCAGAAAATACTGAGCACCGGGGCTTGAGGCTTACATTGCGCCTACCTCGAGCATCCTCGTAGAGCTACCTTGCTAGGTCGATCCACTAGGGCTTGAATTACTTCTCGATCGCTTGCACTATTTTGTGCTTTGCGCGGCGGGGTAATGGGAAGGGCTCTTGGCTTATTGTGCGTGTTCGTCAGTTCGTTCGCATTGACACTAGCAGTGTTGCCGGATTGGGCAATGCTAAGTCAGGTGACTGGCGCTTTAGTGGCACTGCTAGCGTTTTTTTGCACGTTGCGACGCTTCGATCGTATGCGATCGGGCACAAGAATCCGGGGTGCTAAATGGCGGCGAGGTTGCGAGCGACTGCTGGTCCTACTTGTTGCAGGGTTGGTCATGCTGATGTGGGTGGTGTGGCGCGCTGACCTTCGGCTGCAGGACCGGCTCGATCCCGCCCTGGAGAATGTGGTTACGCGTGTCGCCTTCCGTATTGAATCTATGGTGCGAGACCAGTCCGATAGTTTTCGATTTGATGCACAAGTTCTCGATCCAGTGCCGTTGGGTGTTCCACGTCATCTTGAAGTTGTTTGGCGATCTACGCCTCAGCCTCAAGAGCGGGAACTTATGCCAGGGCAGGTGTGGCGTGCCGCACTCATTTTGCGTGCACCTCGAGGTTTCTCTAATCCGCACGGTTTTGATTATGAAGGTCACGCGTTTGCCCGTAATGTGCGCGCGCTCGGTCGCGTGCGTGGCGCTCCGATCTGGCAGAGGGACGAATCGTGGGCCAGCCTAGTGGTTGTTGTGGGCAGGGTGCGTCAAGCGTTGCGTACGTGCATGCGCCGGCACTTAGAAAATAAGCGCTACGGTGCGGTACTGATCGCACTGGCGATTGGGGATCAAGATAGCGTTGATCAGAGGCATTGGCGTGTTTTCAACCTGACGGGTATCACACACCTTGTATCCATTTCAGGTTCGCACGTGACGATGATTGCGGCAATGGGTGGCCTTGTGATGTTTTGGTTAAGTCGCCGGGTGCGCTGGCAACGCAGGGCCCTGTGCGAATGGATACCTGCACGCGTGTTAGCTGCAATGGCCTCAGTCGCAGTCGCCTTTTGCTACTGCTTGCTTGCGGGTTGGGGTGTGCCAGCAAGACGGACATTTTTTATGCTGCTCGTAGTTGGTGCTGCACTTTCACTCAGATTGCCAGTCTCGATGTCGGGAGTGTTGTGTTTTGCCGCAGGTGTGTTGGTGGTGATCGATCCGTGGGCACCACTTGCGACTGGGTTTTGGCTCTCTTTTGGAGCGGTTGCTGTGCTGTTTAGCGCCGCGCACGGAGTGCGCGCAAGTAATCGGTCTGAGAGCTTGCAGCAGCGCGTGTGGAGCGCAATGAGTCAGGCGACGCGCTTACAGTGGCTAATTACGGTTGCGATGACACCGCCCTTAGCATTTTTGTTTCAACAAGTGTCGCTCAGTTCACCCCTTGCCAATGCGTTGGCAATTCCGGTGGTGACGTTCGTCGTTACGCCCTTGGCACTATTGCTTGCATTGTTCTCGGTCTTTCCAGGTATTGACTCTCTCACCTCTTGGTTTGCCTGGTGTGGTCATGCAGCGCTCCAGGCGGTCTTGATCCCCATTACCTGGCTGTCGCAAGCGCCGTGGGGTGCGGTTAGCGTGTCAGCGATGCCGATGACCTGGCTATTTGTGGCCTTGGTGGGCGCCGCATGGGCCTTAATGCCGCGTGGAACCCCTGTGCGCTGGACGGGGTGGGTGTTTATGCTCCCCGCGCTTGCGTGGCAACCGCAGCGACCCGCTTCAGGTGATTGGAGTCTTCTGGCATTGGATGTTGGCCAAGGCACTGCAATATTAATTAGTACAGCACAACATCATCTATTGTTTGATGCAGGGCCAGCGATGGGTCAGACTGATGCAGGGCAACGTATCGTTATTCCGGTGCTCAGAGCGCTTGGTGTACGAACGCTTGATGCACTCGTCTTGTCCCATGCTGATATCGATCACACGGGCGGGTTGGAGTCTCTGTATGCGGAACTTACAATCCCGCTAACCTATGCGTCTTTTGACGTTGGCTTGTTTTTGCAAGAGCGCTTGCGTCGTCGTCGCATGCGCGCTCATGTGCTAGCGATGGATGAGGCTAGTTCAAGACGAAACGCCTCGCTAAACATTCAGCGGTGTATGGCGGGGATGACCTGGCATTGGGATGGTGTGACCTTTACTTTCTTGCATCCGAAAGAGACAAGTCACGTGTTAACTCCGGGTGAGCAAGGCGTCAAAGCAGTGTCAAAAATACGGACAAATGCTCAGAGTTGTGTTCTTAAAATTTCTGGACAACATCACACCGCTTTGCTTCCCGGAGACCTCCCAGCGCAACAAGAACGTGCGTTGGTGGGGTGGCAGAGACATG
This sequence comes from Zwartia hollandica, assembly GCF_019923725.1. Taxonomy (GTDB): domain Bacteria; phylum Pseudomonadota; class Gammaproteobacteria; order Burkholderiales; family Burkholderiaceae_B; genus Zwartia; species Zwartia hollandica. The sequence goes on along the minus strand of NZ_JAHXRI010000001.1, from coordinate 307,015 downwards.
CGCTCGCAGCGGATGTCGTCGTGATGCCTCATCATGGGTCGGCAACTTCCTCAAGTGCGGAGTTTGTTGACGCGGTCCGTGCACGGCATGCGCTCGCGCTGGTTGGCTATCAGAATCGCTTTCAGCATCCGGATCCTCTGGTGGAGAGGCGTTGGCGACAAGTGGGCTCAACGCTTTGGCGCTCCGATCGTCAAGGTGCGATCGAGGTGCAGTCTGTGCACCCTGCGCTAATTGTTCGCAGTCAACGGGCGTTAAACCAACGTTATTGGCACCGTCAGGAATAACGAGCTTCTTTTAAATGCTGGTTTTTTGGATATCATGTTTGTGATACGTGTTTACTAGACTAAGCTAAACTCAAGCTAGCAATAATAAGTATGACCTAACAATAACGGAGATTCTGCATGCAATTCTTAAAACTCGTTTCGGCCGCAAGCTTGGCTGGCCTATCCTTGATCACTTCGGTGACGGTACAGGCGCAAGTTTTTTCTGACAAGCCAATTCAATACATCATTCCATTTCCACCCGGCGGAGAGTCCGATGTGGTGGCGCGTCTCCAATCAGACATCTCCGCTAAACAGTTTAAGCAGCCAATGGTCGTGATCAATCGGGCGGGTGCGGGCGGTGCGCTAGTTTGGAGCCAAATGAATACCTATCCAGCGGATGGCACGAACATTGTCGGCGTGAATATTCCACACATCATGTTGCAGCCTTTGCAGGACGGTACCCAGTACAAAACACAAGACATTAATGCGGTTTATTACTACCATTTCACGCCAGATGCGTTGATGGTGTCTGCGGATAGTCCATACAAGACGTATCAAGATTTTGTGGCTGCTGCAAAGAAGAACCCGGGCAAAATGACGTTGGCAGGCTCGGCCCAGTACTCCGCTAATCACATGGCTACGGAGCGTTTGAATAAGCTTGCTGGCGTGAAGGTGAACTATGTCCCATTCAAAGGTACGGGGGACCTGATTTCATCACTGATCGGCATGCACGTAGACGGTGCGATGGGCTATTTGCCCCTAGCGATTCAGCAAAAAGCTCGCGTCCGTACTCTGGCCGTCGCGACCGAGACGCGCCATCCTGCTTTGCCTGATGTTCCGACTTTTAAAGAGCTAGGCTTGAACTGGGTGGATGGCGCCTATCGCGGTATTGGCATGCCCAAGAGCACACCAATGGACATCCAGAAAAAAATGTCTGATTACATGGCGCAGTTGAATGCCGATGCGGCAACCAAGAAGCGCTTGGAAGAGGGTGGCTTTGTGCTCGTGGACATCCCGCTTGAAAAAATCCCGGCCTTCATGAAAGAGAAAGAGCCTCTGGTCATGGAAGACGCGCGTAACGCGGGTATGTTGAAGAAATAAATGGCAGATACCTCACCCCGTCTTAAGGCGATTTCTTGCGTGAGTCCTGCGGGGACACACCGCATGGCGTATTGGGAATGGGGTGATGCACATAATCCAGATGTTGTTTTGTGTGTGCACGGTCTGACGCGGACAGGTCGCGATTTTGATGTGCTTGCCCAAGCATTGTCGAGTCGCTATCGTGTTGTGTGCCCGGATGTTGTGGGCAGGGGTTTATCTGACCGATTAACGCAGCCAATGTTTTACGCGGTGCCGCAATACACCAGTGATATGGTGACTCTGATTGGCAGGTTGCAGCCGCAACGTCTATCTTGGGTTGGCACATCGATGGGTGGGCTAATCGGTTTGGTTTACGCAGGCGCTCTAGCCGCAAGCCAGGTGCATGCGACTAAGCTCTTGCCTGCACGAGAGGCCACAGAGTTGCCGCCAAGCGGGATGCGTCTAGATCGTTTGGTTTTGAATGATGTTGGGCCACATATTGAGCCCGCGTCTCTTGTTCGGATTGGGCAGTATGTCGGAGAGTCGGTTAGCTTCGACTCGTTTGAGATGGCTGTGGCTTATGTCAAACAAACAGCAGCCTCCTTCGGACCTCACACTGCTGAGCAGTGGGCGGCGTTGACACGCTATACGTATATCGAACAGAACGGTAAGTGGGTGAAGCACTACGATTTAGCGCTAGCCGAACCATTTAAAACGATGACGCCAGAGTCGGCTGCGCAAGGCGAGGCAATCTTGTGGTCCGCGTTTGATTCGATTAGCTGCCCAACACTGATTGTGCGCGGAAACGATTCCGACCTATTGTCAGAGCAAACGCTTGTACAAATGCTTAGCCGTAATCGCAATGCACAAGCGTTCCGCGTTGCAGGAGTCGGCCATGCGCCAACGCTCATGGCCGACGATCAAGTGCAACATGTTCAAACATTTTTGAATAATTAGTGGTATCTGGAGTACTAGGTTGTATGTCTGAGCGATCCAATTTATTTTGCGCTGACCTGCACTGCCATTCGACAGTGTCTGATGGACTACTTTCGCCAGATACGGTGGCGCGGCGTGCAAAAGAGCGTGGTGTAACGCTGTGGTCCTTGACTGATCATGACGAGCTTGCTGGGCAGAAGCTTGCGAAGCAAACGGCTCAAGAAATTGGCATGGACTATCTTGGTGGTGTCGAGATTTCGGTGACGTGGGCGGGTAAGACAGTTCACATTGTTGGTTTGGGAATTGATGCCGAAAACGCTGTCTTGGCAGAAGGTCTACGGGTCACGCGCAGTGGTCGGTCAGAGCGCGCACGACGCATCGGTGAACGATTAGCCGAATTGGGTATGCCGGGTGCTTTTGAAGGGGCAGCGAGTCTTGCTGGCAACCCTGAACTCATTAGTCGTACGCATTTTGGGCGGTATTTGCATCAGGCTAAATTCGTTCCGAATGTACAGACAGCGTTTGATCGTTACCTGCACGATGGGGGTCCAGCACATGAACCGATGCGTTGGGCTGCGTTGGATCAAGCCATTACCTGGATTAGTCACGCCGGCGGCGTTGCGGTGATTGCGCACCCTGGACGTTATGAATTTACACAAACGCAGTTCGATGCTTTCTTTGCTGCCTTCAAGGAACTCGGGGGCAAGGGAATCGAGGTGATCACGGGTAGTCACCACCCGGGTCAATACCAAACATACGCTAGCGTGGCGAGGCAGTATGGGTTTCTCGCCTCGTGTGGTTCTGATTTTCATGGTCCGGGCGAAGGCCGCTACGATCTGGGCAGTTTGCCACCGTTACCGAGCGATTTGACGCCAGTGTGGAATGTATTGAGTTAAGCGTATATGAACAAAGCCTTTGTGAAAGAACAAGATGGGGATCAGGACGAGGATCTCCCTGAAGCACTGGCTCTGCCTAAGGGGACAAAAAATTATTTGACCCCTAAGGGCTATGCGACTTTGCGTGAAGAATTAGCTCGACTGATGAATGAAGAGCGGCCAGCGATGGTACAGGTTGTTTCTTGGGCTGCCTCGAACGGCGATCGCTCAGAGAACGGCGACTATTTGTACGGTAAAAAGCGTTTGCGGGAAATTGATCGGCGGATGCGTTTTTTGACTAAGCGTCTTGAGCTTGCCGAAGTGGTGGACCCCGCGGCACAAACGAATCGAGATCAGGTGTTTTTTGGTGCGACCGTTTTGTATGTGAACCAAGACGGTGAGGAGCACCGCGTGACCATCGTCGGCGTGGATGAAGCGGAGCCGCTACAGGGAAAAATCAGCTGGGTGTCGCCTGTAGCACGGGCGTTGACCAAAAGCAGAGTAGGGGACCTAGTGACACTGCGCACCCCAGGCGGGATCGAAGAGTTGGATATTCTAGAGATCAGTTATCCGGCTTAGCGATTGCGGCGGCATAGCCATCGCGACTATCCGGCCATTTGAGTTTAAATCCTGTTGCAACTAAGCGAGCGTTACTAAGCCTCTTGCTGCCAACCATTGCGGGCGCTGGGCCAACCGGCGGGCAGGGTCCTCCTACGGCTTGCGCTAAGGCTTCGTAAAGCGCTCGCATCGGTAGCGGCGTCGAATCTGACACGATATATACAGAATCCGGGTTCTGAAGTGAGAGCATGTGAAGTATCGCCGCAGCCGCATCTTCGACATGGATACGGTTGACCCAGTGGCTGTCACCAAGTGGCGCAGAGGCTTGTCCAAGGCGTAGGCGATCTAGTAAGAAATTGCGACCCGGGCCATAAATACCGGACAAACGCAAACTAATCGTTTGAATTTGATGACTCAGCCCGTAGCCGCTTAACCACTGCTCAGCCTCGCATAGAACCTCCCCATTAAAACCCTTTGGTGCTGTCGGTGTGTTCTCATCCACCCAGCGATCTTCCTGATCGCTATACACAGCAGAAGATGAAATAAAAACAATACGCCTGAGTTCGGGAGAAGCGCAGGCCAGAATCGTTTGTTGCAAGCCATGCAAGTAGACCGCTTGATAGTCCGCCGGTGTACGCGCGCCTGGCGCAGCGGCAAAGACAAGATGTGTGATGTCTTTCGGCAGTGTCTGCAAGGTCTCGGTACGTGTGAGGTCCGCACTGAGCCATTCAAAGTTTTTCGGCATGGCAGCGGTTGTGAGCGGCGTTCGACGGAACCCAATCACTTGCGTAGCGTTAAAAACACCAAGCTGATGCGCCAGCCGAATGCCCAGGTCGCCACAACCCGCGATGAGTATCTTTGCGTTGGCTAAGGGGTCTGAGTGTGAGGACTTCATGTCGCTTGTGCTCCGGTGGTCGGCACAAAGAAACGCTCCTGTAGCTCAGTCAATCCGATGCGCTCAAGCACTGCTTGTAGGCGTGCAGCGGCAACCGGTTTCGGAGGCCCTTTACGTTCGGCGATGATCAGCTCGTTCTTCATTGAATGCTCCCATCCCACCAGTTCGGTCACGGTCACTTGATACCCATGCGCTTCGAGTTGGAGGCAGCGTAGCGAATTCGTGACTTGGCTCCCAAATTCCCTCGTATGTAACGGATGACGCCAGATTTCGGTCAGGGGGTCCTTAAGTTGGGCTGTTTTGTGTTTGCGTAAGACGCTCGCCACTTCGGCCTGGCAGCACGGCACGAGGACCATGTAGCGCGCCTGCTTTGTGAGGCCGAAGCGAATGGCGTCGTCCGTGGCGGTATTGCAGGCGTGGAGGGCCGTGACCATATCAATACGATCGCTGATGTCTTCGGATGCGATCGCTTGTGCCACCGTCTGATTCAAGAACCGCATTTGGGTGAAGCCGAGTTTGTTTGCAAGATCCTGCGCGTGTGTGACGAGCTCTGGGCGACTTTCAATGCTGAGCATCGTGGCTTGCTTCGCGTGGTGTCTGAGATACAAATCCACTAGGATGAAACCCAGATAAGACTTGCCTGCGCCGTGATCGACTACGCTAAAATTCGGGCGCTCAAGCGCAAGCTCTTTCAGTAAGGGTTCGATAAATTGGTGCAGATGATAGACCTGTTTGAGCTTGCGTCGGCTATCTTGATTCAGCTTGCCGTCGCGCGTCAGGATGTGCAGGGCTTTTAGCAGCTCTGGGGATTGTTCGGGACGGATATCAGGTGCAGTCATGGTGCCAGATTATCGTACAAATGCTCGGTACAATGTGCCTATTCTGAATAAAGCGGTAGAGACGATGTCTGACGTCATTGCGCTAATTTTCGATTTTGACGATACGCTTGCTCCGGACAGCACTTCGGGCTTTCTGGAAAGCATAGGTGTCGATACACAGCAATTTTGGTCTGGTCGGGTCGATCCGCTACTGGCCCAGGACTGGGATCCTGTGCCCGCCTATTTGCACGAGATGATTGCATTGTCGCAAAAGGGTGATTGTGGGCTGATTACCCAAGAACGCCTGCAGGCCTGGGGTCGCACTTTGCCCCTGCACACGGGCGTCACAACATTGTTTGCAAGATTGCGAGAGCAAGTGCGCCGTGCGCACCCGCAGGTGCAGCTCGAGTTTTATCTGATCTCCAGCGGCATCGGTGATGTCGTGCGCCACACGGCGATTGCTTCTGAATTTAATGCCATTTGGGCCTCCGAGTTTATCTATGGCGAGGATGGTGGGATTGCTTTTCCAAGGCGGATTGTCAGCTTCACCGATAAAACGCGTTACTTGTTTCACATCCAAAAAGGGATTGTTGGCCCTGCTTTCATTGGCAAGCCTTTTGAGGTGAACCGTAAAGTCCCTGAGGACCGTCTGCGCGTACCGTTTGATCAAATGGTGTTTGTGGGTGACGGCTACACCGACATCCCGTGTTTCTCTTTGATCCGCAGTTCTGGCGGTTTCGCTTTTGGCGTCTGGGATCCCAAGCACCGGGATAAGCGCAGCCGCGCATGGGGATTTATTGAGGACGGGCGCGTGTCCAATCTTAATCAAGCACGCTACGATGATGATGCTGAGCTGTATCAATGGCTGGAGGAAGCCTTGACCAGCCTGGCAGGTCGGATTGCACTGAAATCTCGTGTCTACCGCGGATGAAGCCATCATGCGTCTTGCCCTGGAGCAAGCCGCCCGCGCAAAAGACCTAGGAGAGGTCCCGGTTGGTGCCGTGTTGTTAGATGCCTCGGGGCAGGTGATCGCGACAGGCTTTAATCGGACCATTGCTGACCACGATCCAACAGCCCACGCTGAAATCGTCGCCTTGCGGGCGGCAGCGCGGGAAGTGCAGAACTATCGTCTGCCCGGCGCAACACTTTATGTCACCCTAGAGCCCTGTGCAATGTGCTTGGGTGCCATGCTCCACGCACGTTTGGGTCGTATTGTCTTTGCGGCAGCTGACCCCAAAACAGGAGCCTGCGGAAGCGTGGTCAATCTGCTCGAGCACGCGACACTCAACCATCAGACAGTGCTGACGTCGGGTATTTTGGCGGAGGAGTGCGGGACGTACTTACGGGATTTCTTTAAAGATAGACGTGGCAAGACCAAGCAAGCTGACCCGATGGATGCAACATGACACACGAGGCCGTATGAGTAACAAAAAACAAGCTTTGGATGCTCGGGCGCGGGGTATTTATGTCGTGTCACCCTCAAGTGCGGTTGCGGATGCGAAGGTCCTGGTGCGCGGCGTTAAACGCCTAGAGAAAATGGGTTTTAAAGTTGCACTTGACCGCGATACGCTTGCGCGCGAGCAGCGCTTTGCTGGCTCAGATCAGTCACGCCTGGCAGGCTTGCATCGAGCGGCTAAACAAAGCTTGCCGATTGTCATGGCCTCGCGCGGTGGCTACGGGATCACACGCTTATTGCCGCACATTGATTGGCACCTGATGGCTCAAGCCAACAAACGTTTTGTCGGACAAAGTGACTTCACCGCCTTTAATCTGGCTCTGCTCGCCAAGACCGGTTTAGTTAGTTATGCCGGGCCGACTGTTTGCTATGACTTTGGAGCACCTAAGCCAGAGATTTTGACGACTGAGATTTTTGGTGAAGTCATGCGTGGTGAGCTCGAGATCCTGAGTTTTGAATCTGATGACTCAGACGCGGTGGATTGCCGAGGCGTCTTGTGGGGTGGGAATCTGGCAATGATTACTGCGCTCATTGGTACGCCTTTTATGCCTAAGATAAAAAAAGGCATTTTGTTTATTGAAGACGTGGGTGAACATCCGTATCGCATCGAGCGCATGTTGCTTCAACTTGCTCAATCGGGAATTCTAAGTAAGCAGAAAGCCTTGTTGCTTGGAGGTTTTACCGACTACAGGTTGGCTGAGCATGATCGGGGCTACGATTTGCAGTCGGCTATTCGCTTTATTAAGCAGTCTGTGGGCATCCCTGTTATTACGGGATTGCCGTTTGGACATACGCCGATGAAGGCAACGCTACCGGTCGGCGCAAAGGTAGGTGTCGCGACTGAAGACGGCTTGGCTCATATCGTGTTTGATGAGCACCGCGACTAAGCCTTAATCGCGGTGCAGAGTGACGGCGACAAGCCGCCCTTTACTATTTGTCGCGTGCTTTGAGGTATTCCTGCGTCTCTTTGATGACAACGCCGGATAGCAACACAATCCCAATCAGGTTAGGGAAGGCCATCAGTCCGTTAAAGACATCGGAAACTGCCCAGACAAGATCAAGCGACACCACCGTTCCAATCATCACAAAGCTTGTATAGACCCAGCGATAGGGCGTGACGAAGCGTTTGCCTAAGGCGTATTGGGTGCACTTTTCGCCGTAGTAGCTCCAGCCCAGAATGGTTGAGTAAGCGAAGAACAGTAGTCCGATTGTGACAATCCAACCGCCAGGCCCGGGCAACATGTTGTCAAACGATAGCGAGGTGAGTGCTGCACCGGTTGTGCCTGACTGGTATTGACCACCCATCACCAAGACGATCCCGGTGATCGAGCAAACAATGATTGTGTCGATAAAGGTTCCCGTCATGGATACCAGTGCCTGCTTGACTGGCTGGTCCGTTTTGGCGGCTGCGGCGGCGATGGGCGCGGTTCCTAGGCCAGCTTCGTTTGAGAACACACCACGTGCGACGCCATATCGAATGACTGTGCCAATCGCACCGCCGGCTGCAGCTTGCCCTGTAAAAGCGTCTTGAAAGATCACGGCGAGCGCGGGCAACAATGCTTCGATGTTAAACAGGATGACCGCCAAACCACCAAGTAAGTATGTCGCGGCCATGAAGGGCACGATCACGGCGGTCACGCGTGCAATGCTTTTGATACCCCCCAGAATGACAAGCGCTGTGATTGTTGTCAGGATCACGCCAGTTAGCCAGCCTGGCATCCCGAAACTCGCTTGTGCAGATTGCGCAAGCGAGTTCGACTGCACGGAGGCACCTGTGCCTAGCGCAGCAATCATGCCAAAGACCGCAAAGCAGATTGCGAGCCATTTCATTTTCAGGCCATTCGCGATGTAATACATCGGACCGCCTGACATGGTTCCGTCAGCCTCTTTGACGCGATATTTGACGGCCAGTAAGCCTTCTGCGTACTTGGTGGCCATGCCAAAGAAGGCGCTGAGCCACATCCAGAAAATTGCGCCTGGACCGCCCAAAACGACTGCCGTGGCGACGCCTGCAATGTTTCCTGTGCCGATCGTTGCCGCAAGGGCTGTCATCAGTGATTGAAATTGCGAGATGTCCCCAGGCATGTCGGGGTGCCTCTTTGGTGAAAAAGCCATACGCAGTGCTTCTGGCAGCAGTCGGATTTGCAATGCCCCTAGTCGTATGGTGAGGTAGCATCCTGTGCCGACCAACAGGATAAGTAAGACCGGGCCCCAGACGTAGCCCCCCAGTGTGTGAAATAAAATAGTCAGCGATTCCAAGTTTTTCTCCTCGTATTGTGTGATCGAGACATGCCCTGAAGCAGTCCCGTCGCATGATAGGCAGGCGAGGCTAAAAATAGGCCGATTTATCCGAGTTGTTACACTGAAAACATATCTATCAAGATGTAACCACAATATTTACATAAGCAGCCTACCGTGATAACAGCATCAAACCTTGCAATACAGTTTGGACCCAAGCCACTTTTTGAAAACGTTAACGTCAAGTTTGGCGAGGGCAACCGCTACGGCCTGATCGGCGCAAATGGATCGGGCAAGTCCACATTGATGAAAATTATTGGCGGAGACTTAGACTCGACGGTCGGTAACGTCCATCTTGAGCCTGGCTTGCGTTTAGGTAAGTTGCGCCAGGACCAGTTCGCTTTTGAAGATCAACGTGTACTTGATGTGGTGCTCATGGGCCATACCGAAATGTGGGAAGCCATGACCCAGCGTGATGCGATTTACGCTTGCGCAGAGTCGAGTGATGAAGACTATATGCGCGCAGCCGATCTCGAAGCGAAGTTTGCCGAGTACGACGGCTACACAGCAGAAGCGCGTGCGGGCGAGTTGTTGCTTGGGCTCGAGTTTCCCGTAGAACAGCATCAGTTACCCATGCGCGAAATTGCGCCAGGCTGGAAGCTTCGGGTGCTGCTTGCGCAGGCTTTGTTTTCGAACCCAGATGTCCTGTTGCTCGATGAACCAACCAACAACCTTGATATCAACACCATTCGTTGGCTGGAAGATGTGCTCAATGGTTATCAGAGCACCATGATTATTATTAGCCACGATCGCCACTTCTTGAACCAGGTGTGTACGCACATGGCGGACCTTGATTTCGGCGAGTTACGGGTGTATCCCGGTAACTATGATGACTATATGTTGGCTTCGACTCAGGCACGAGAGCGTGTATCGAGTGCCAATGCAAAAGCAAAAGAACGTGTGACGGAGCTACAGGACTTTGTACGTCGCTTTTCGGCTAACAAGTCCAAGGCACGTCAGGCAACCTCAAGACTAAAGCAAATTGATCGCCTCAAATCGTCGCAGATCGAGGTCAAACCTTCGTCGCGTCAGAACCCGTTTATTCGTTTTGAACAGCTCAAAGTCTTGCACCGGCAAGCGGTGACCTTAGAGAATGTCGCCAAGGCGTTTGAGGCTCCGGTGATCCGTCCTTTCTCTGCAATGGTCGAGGCGGGTGAGAAAATCGCCATTATCGGTGCGAACGGTGTTGGTAAGACCACGCTGTTGCGTATGCTCGCACTTGACTTGAGTCCTGACAAAGGCACTGTCAAGTGGTCAGAGAATGCGGATATTGGTTATATGGCGCAGGATGTGTCCGAGCTCTTTACCGAGAAAGACAGCAACCTCTTTGAGTGGATGACGCATTATCGCCAGCCTGGTGATGACGATCAGTCGATCCGCTCGGTACTTGGCCGATTACTTTTTTCGGCGGATGATTTGCCTAAGGCGCCATGTGTGCTGTCTGGCGGCGAGAAAAATCGGATGACTTTCGGTCGGTTAATGCTCAAACGGCACAATGTGATGTTGCTAGACGAGCCGACCAACCACCTGGATATGGAGTCGATTGAGTCCTTGCAACTCGCGTTAGACAAGTACAAAGGCACATTGATGTTTGTGTCGCATGACCGAGAGTTTGTCTCGGCGTTGGCGACACGGGTTTGGGAAATCCAGTCAAATGGCGAAGTGACCGACTACCGTGGACCTTACGAAGAGTACCTTGCCTCTAAAGGCGTTGATCACTAGTGCTCGGACAGCGTTGATGTAATGATTATTCTGGGTTTTGAAAGCTCTTGTGATGAAACGGGTGTGGCGCTCGTATGCACCGAGCGCGGGCTGCTTTCTCATGCGTTGCATACGCAGGTGGCCATGCACGCTGCCTATGGCGGAGTGGTTCCGGAACTCGCCTCCCGTGATCATGTGCGTCGCGTCGTGCCGCTCACGCGTACGGTGTTGTTGCAAGCAGGCCTGAATCTGACTGATGTCGACGCGGTCGCCTATACGGCTGGACCGGGCCTTGCGGGTGCGTTGCTGGTGGGAGCAAGTGTCGCGCAGTCTATTGCCTGGTCCCTGAATTTACCCGCCATTCCGATTCATCACCTTGAGGGGCACCTGCTCTCGCCGCGCATGGTAGATCCGTGTCCAGAGTTTCCCTTTGTTGCGTTGTTAGTGTCTGGCGGACATACGCAGTTGATGCGTGTCGATGATGTGGGAGCCTATATCTTGTTGGGGGAAACCTTGGACGATGCGGCGGGTGAGGCCTTCGATAAAACGGCCAAGCTGCTTGGGTTGGGCTACCCCGGCGGACCGGCATTGGCGCGACTCGCCGAACAGGGGGACCCTGAACGCATCGTTTTGCCACGTCCGATGCTACACAGCCACAATTTGGATTTCAGTTTCAGTGGACTTAAAACGGCCGTGTTGACCCGGTTGCGGGATGTGCAGGCTTTGCATGGGCCAGTCACTGAGAGCATGCAGGCCGACTTAGCCGCGGCAACGCAGGCTGCTATTGTTGATGTGTTGGTGGCCAAGTCGGTTTCAGCGCTGGAGCAGACAGGACTCACGAGGTTGGTTGTCTCGGGTGGGGTGGGCGCAAATCGTTTGCTTCGTGAGCGTCTTGCGCAGCGTTTGGCAAAAAAGCGCGCACAAGTTTTTTTTCCACCGCTTGAATTTTGTACGGATAACGGTGCAATGATTGCTTTTGCAGCTGCACAACGGGTGTCACGCGGGCTCGTTGACCTGCGCGCTCCGCGCAGTCATGGCTTTGACGTGCGCCCTCGTTGGGATCTCGCCTCTATTTAGATGTTTTTTTTGCGCCTAGGCGTGGCTCAGTCCCCTGCAGCAGACGAGTGATATTTGCGCGATGTCGGTAGAGCAGCAGCAAGCCCATTGCGGAGAGTGCGAGGCTCATCGGTAAGGTTGCCTTCCAAAAATATTGTCCCGCGACGATGTAGATGAGTGGGGCTAGGAACGCGCTGACAATGGCCGCCAAAGACGAATACCGGAAAAAGACTGCTGTGCCAAGCCAGGCAGCCGCGGTGAGTAACGCCATGACCGGTTGGACTGCAATCAGAACCCCAAAAGCGGTGGCGACACCTTTGCCGCCTTTGAAGCCCAGAAATAGTGGGTAGAGATGTCCTAAAAACACCGCAAGGGTTACGCAGGAAAGAGTGATTGGATTGCTTGCCAATCCTGACGCAAACCAAACGGCAAACCAGCCTTTTGCAGCGTCTCCGACAAGAGTGAGCAGGGCGGCAGCCTTGTTGCCTGAGCGCAGCACATTAGTCGCACCTGGGTTGCCTGAGCCGTAGGATCTTGGATCAGCCAGGCCAAAAAGCTTGCTAAATACAACCGCGAAGGGGATGGAGCCCACTAAGTAGGCCCCGATCACTAAAGAGACTGCAAACAGCCAGTCGTTTGGTAGGCTCATTTGATGATATTCCCATGATGAAATCTGTTATCGGGATTCTAGCGCGACCTTGCGCTCATCCTATAAAAATAGCGGGTTAGTCGCCTAGCAGCGAGTACAATCCAACTTGATTCATAAAAGGTATTTAGTGCGCGCATATGCATATTTTGGTCTCAAATGATGACGGCTACACCGCCCCAGGGATCGAGGCTTTGGTGCATGCACTGCGCGATCTTGCTGAGATCTCTGTGGTTGCCCCAGAGGTCAACCACAGCGGCGCCTCTAATTCACTCACGCTAAGCAGGCCCTTGGCTGTGAGGAAGGCACCGAATGGCTTTACCTATGTGAACGGGACACCCTCGGACTGTGTGCACGTCGCGCTAACAGGTCTGCTCGACCGTCGTCCAGACCTCATCGTGTCCGGCATCAACAATGGTGCCAATATGGGCGATGACACCTTGTACTCGGGCACGGTTGCTGCCGCGGCAGAGGGCTATTTGTTCGGCATTCCTTCCATCGCTTTTTCACTTGTGTCTAAGGCCTGGTCCAATCTAGATGCTGCGGCGCAGTACGCACGGAGCATGGTTGCCCACCAACTGAAGAATCCAATCGCCGGTCCGGTGTTATTGAACGTCAATATCCCCGATTTGCCCTTTGGCGAAACAAAGGGTGTTCAAGCCACACGCCTCGGTAAGCGCCACCCTTCCCAGCCCGTGATTCCAACGAGTACACCCTCGGGCGAGACGGTCTACTGGATCGGCCCCTCGGGAGCGGCAAATGATGATTCGGAGGGAACAGATTTTTATGCTTTGCAGCGTGGCTATGTATCCGTCACGCCTCTGCGTCTTGACTTGACTCAGCAAGCGCAGGTCGATCAGATTGGTCGATGGGTCAATCCGCTATGAGCGAGCAGAGCCGTCATAAGCCTACACCGACGCCAGGGCGCTCAGCCTTGGGTGCGGGCAAAGGTTTGCATGGCATTACTGCAACGAACAGCAATACAAAAATATCAGCATCGCGCTTACGGACCTCGGCGACGCCACCACCGGCGGAAAGATCGGCTTTGGGCAATCAGGGGCTGAACTCAGAGCGTATGCGCACGGTCATGGTTGAAAGGCTGCTCGCGCAGGGCATCACGAATGACCGCGTGCTTGCAGCGATGCAGCTCGTGCCGCGCCACGCGTTTGTCGATGGTGCACTCGCTAGTCGCGCCTACGATGATGCCGCCTTGCCGATCGGGCACAGCCAAACTATTTCTCAACCGTGGGTAGTGGCACGAATGATTTCGATTGCAGCGGAGGTCGCTGGCGCGACAAAAGTACTCGAGGTTGGCACGGGTTGCGGCTACCAAGCGGCGGTGATGGCACAAGTTTTTTCGCAGGTGTACTCGATCGAGCGTATCCGGGCGTTGTACGATATGGCTAGAGAACATTTACGTACGTTAAAGCTTTCGCGGATTCGGCTTACGTATGGCGATGGAATGGCGGGGTTACCTAGTGCAGCCCCCTTTGATGCAATCGTTGTTGCAGCGGCTGGTTTGAAAGTGCCGCAAGCATTGTTGAGTCAGTTGGCAGTCGGTGGCATTTTGATTGCGCCGGAGGGGGCAGGTACGCAGCGTCTCGTTAAGATTCAGCGCACCGGGGTGGCAAATTGGGAAAGGCAAGAACTTGAAGAAGTTCGGTTTGTGCCGCTTAAAGCGGGGGTACAGACGTGATGACACAGGAGAAGAGAATGCAGGGTGGCTACAGATCCCACGATAAACAAGATGGTGAGACCGCAGGGGTTGTGCGTCATGGTGCCTCTCGATGGATGCTAGTAGCGTGTGTGGCTGCTGCTGCCTTAGTGGCGGGTTGTGCCAACCAGTCTGGATCGCGGGCGCCTGTTACGGACCTGAGCGGGTCTTCGGCCTCCTCGGCAGCGACCTACACCGTGAAAGCAGGTGACACCCTCAACAAGATTGCGCGGGCAACTGGCGTGTCAGAGGCAACGATTGCGCGACTGAATAAAATTTCCAACCCAAACCTGTTGGTTGTGGGACAAGTGTTGCGCTTGTCAGACGGAGCAGCGCCAGCACCCAAGCCTAGCAGCGCCGGAATGTCGCGTCCTGCACCGCAAGCGTCTGCATCGACCTCAAGTGAAAGCTCGCCACCTCCGCGCGCAGCGGATGCAGGGGTCATTAACTGGGGTTGGCCAGCCAAGGGCAAAGTGATTCAAGGTTTCACACCAGCGACTAAAGGAATTGACATTGCAGGCGCTGCTGGTGATGCGATCGAAGCGGCAGCGGGTGGCAAAGTCATGTACGCCGGGAATGGTGTAAGAGGGCTTGGGAACTTAGTCATCATTGAGCATAGCGATGGCTTCATCACTGCGTATGCACACAACCGTACGCTGCTGGTTAAAGCAGGGCAAGAGGTCAGGAAAGGTTTCAAGATTGCGGAAATGGGTCAGACAGACACAACCTCAGTCCGGCTTCACTTTGAGGTGCGTCGACAGGGCACGCCTGTAGATCCCCTGCAGTACTTGCCTGCGCGTTGATTGCTTGCGATGACGCCCACCCTTGTCTTTGACTTAGAAACTATTCCTGACATTGTTGGGTTGCGCCGTTTGAATGGCTGGTCCGCTGAGGTGCCGGATAGCGAGGTTGCGACGCGCGCCTTCGCTGCACGCAAAGAGATTACAGGGAGTGATTTCCTACCCTTGCATTTACATCGCGTCGCGGTTGTAGGCTGTGTCTTTCGCGATGACCAAGGCTTTCGGGTCAAGTGCTTAGGACAAGAAGATGACCCTGAGCCAGCGCTTCTGGCGGGTTTTTTCAAAACAATTGAACGTTACACACCAAAACTCATTAGTTGGAACGGCTCGGGCTTTGATCTCCCGGTGCTGCACTACCGCAGTTTGATTCATGGCGTTGCGGCCCCACGCTACTGGGATATGGGCGAGGAAGATCGCGACTTTAAGTACAACAATTATCTCAGTCGTTACCACACACGCCATCTCGACCTGATGGATGTGCTTGCAAAATATAACGGTCGCGGAAATGCACCCTTAGATGACTTGTCAAAGCTTTGCGGTTTTCCAGGCAAACTCGGTATGGATGGCAGCCAGGTATGGCAGGCGTGGACCGACGGTCGTGCAGCCGAAGTTCGAGCCTATTGTGAAACAGATGTCGTCAATACGTGGTTGGTGTATTGCCGTTTTAGACTTTTGCGCGGTGAACTCGACACCAAGTCTTATGATGCGGAAATTGAGCTCGTGCGCTCGACACTTGAACAAAGCACAGAGCCCCATTGGGCAGAATATCTCGCGGCATGGAAGTAATCGGTTTGTGCCGTATGCAATTTTTTGACAGGAGCGCTCGCTATGCGTCGCATTGCTACAGTTTTAATTTGTTCGGTTAAGGGCTTAGTTGCTCTGGCAACAATGACATCGTTGCTCTGGCTTGGTGCAACCCAAGCGCAGACCGCCGCGCCTAAAGCCCCTGCGGCGGCTAGCCAAGCCAGTACGCCATCCAGTTTGGGCGAGATTCCTGCGGCAGTGATTGCGCAGCTAGAACTCAATCCAGCACAAAAACAGAAACTCGATGCCGCGCATGACGCGCGTCGCACAATGTGGTCTGCTAACCGGAAGAGCCGTCAGGCCGAATATGCAGGTTTGACAGAGTTGCTCAACAATAAAGCCTTTGATCCACGCGAAGCGGTTGCCCTACGAAAGAAGACCCGCGCCGCGATTGATGCGCGCTTTGATGCTGTACAGGAAAAATGGCTAGCTTTTTGGGATGCCTTGAATGAAGGACAGAAAAAAGTGCTGGTTGCTTACATGAAGGAGCAGCACCTCAAACAAGGCACTGCCTCTGCGGCACGCGGTAAAGGCTAAGCTGCATTCAAGCTCTCCGCCCGTTTAAACAAATCATTTCGTTTTTATGATGACTTCAGATGTATTGCAGGTCGACGCTCTCGACCTCGAAGCCCGTGGCGTTGCTCGGCGCGAGGGCAAAGTTGTTTTTATTGAAGGGGCTCTGCCCACCGAGCGCGTCAGCGTGCATACGTTTAGGCGTAAGCCGTCTTATGAAGTCGCACGGGTTGAGCAGATTCACCGTTCTGCTGCACAAAGGGTCACCCCGCGCTGCCCGCACTTCGGTGTGTGTGGCGGTTGTCTGATGCAACACTTAGAGCCGAGCGCACAAGTTGCCATTAAGCAGCGCGCGCTCGAGGACGGCTTGTCGCATCTGGCGAATGTCAAACCAGCGCGCATGCTTGCGCCTTTGCATGGTCCTTACTGGGGCTACCGTTATCGTGCGCGCTTGGCAGTGCGTTGGGTAGCAAAAAAAGGGACGATTCTCGTTGGTTTTCATGAGCGAAAGAGTAGTTTCGTTGCAGATATCCGAACCTGCCATGTTCTTCCTGCGCATGTCGCTGCGTTGCTTGTGCCCTTACGCGGCTTGATCATGTCCTTATCTGCTCCCGATCGCTTTCCGCAAATTGAAGTGTCGGTGGGTGAGGCGGTAACAGCCCTCGTGCTGCGCCATTTGATGCCGTTAACAGAGGACGATCTTGTGCATTTGCGCCACTTTGCGCAAGAGCATGATATCCAGTGGTGGCTGCAGTCGAAAGGGCCCGATACAGTTCATGCACTTGAGCCTGAGCACGAGACAGCTTTAACGTACACGCTTCCAGAGTTCGGGTTGACGATGCCCTTTCGGCCAACTGACTTTACCCAAGTTAATCATCAAATAAATCGAGTGTTGGTATCGCGAGCGTTGAGCTTGCTCGAGCCCGCTCCGACCGATCGTATTGCTGACATGTTTTGTGGTCTGGGCAACTTTACCTTGCCGCTTGCGACCAAATGTCGTGAGGTGGTCGGTCTTGAGGGCAGCCCGGCCTTGACTCAACGTGCGCAGACTGCGGCAAACACATATGGACTGAAGCACGTGAGTTTTTCAACTCTCAATTTGTTTGAAGTATCTGCCCAGTGGTTGCAGTCGCTTGGGTATTTTGACCGTATGCTTATCGACCCTCCCCGAGAGGGTGCTTTGGCGCTAGCGCAAGCTTTGGTGCAAACGACCCCAGAACAACGCCCACGCCGCATTGTGTACGTATCGTGTAACCCGGCGACGCTTGCGCGGGATGCCGCAATCTTGGTGCACGAGGGTGGCTATCAACTTAGTAGCGCCGGCGTGGTCAACATGTTCCCGCATACGGGGCATGTTGAATCCATCGCCGTGTTCGACATCTAATCAGGAGAGCGCAGTCAAAATAGTTTGTGCTGCCCGTTGAACTTGTTCGGGCGCTGTGCCGCCGATGTGGTTGCGTGCGGCGACCGAGCCTTCTAGCGTCAAGACAGCATGTACATCGTCTTGTACTGAAGGATGGAATTTTTGTAATTCCGCCACGCTTAAATCGGCTAAGTCACAGCCTTTTGTTTCACATTCACGCACAGCATGAGCGACTGCCTCATGGGCGTCACGGAAAGGCACGCCGCGCTTGACAAGGTAGTCGGCTAAGTCGGTCGCTGTCGCGAAACCTTGCAACGCCGCAGCCCGCATATTGTCTGCCTTGACTGTGATGCCAGGCACCATATCCGCAAAGATTGTGAGCGTGTCGCGCACAGTATCCGCTGTGTCGAACAGGCCTTCTTTATCTTCTTGGTTGTCTTTGTTGTAGGCGAGTGGTTGCCCTTTCATGAGAGTCAGTAGCGCCACCAGATGGCCATTCACCCGACCTGTTTTGCCGCGCGCAAGCTCGGGAACATCAGGATTCTTTTTTTGCGGCATGATGGAGCTGCCTGTGCAAAAGCGGTCGGCCAGATCAATGAAACCAACGCGCGGGCTCATCCAAATCACGATTTCTTCCGACAGGCGTGATATATGCGTCATGATTAGGGCGCAGGCGCTGACAAACTCGATGGCGAAGTCACGATCCGATACGGCATCAAGTGAGTTCAGGCAGACTCCGTCGAAGCCCAACAGTTTCGCAACCAGCGGACGATCGATGGGAAAGCTCGTGCCCGCTAAAGCGGCAGCACCTAAGGGGAGGATGTTGACACGAGTGCGGCAGTCGATGAGACGCTGGGTGTCACGTCCGAACATCTCGGCGTAGGCCAGGAGGTGGTGGCCAAAAGTAACTGGCTGCGCGACTTGCATGTGCGTAAAGCCTGGCAATATCGTACTGGAGTGCTCAAGTGCGACGGTCGCCAACGCACGGCGTAATTGCTTGAGTAGTTCAATCAATTGATCAATTTGATCTCGTAACCAAAGCCGGATATCGGTGGCCACCTGGTCGTTACGGGAGCGGCCCGTGTGTAGACGTTTACCGGCATCGCCGACTAGTTCGACCAATCGTTTTTCGATGTTGAGGTGCACATCCTCCAGATCGAGCAGCCATATGAATGTGCCAGCTTGAATTTCGCTTTGAATTTGCGCCATGCCGCGTTCGATGTCTGCCCGGTCTTGGGGGCTGATGACTTTGACCGCTTCCAGCATCTGGGCGTGGGCGAGCGAGCCTTGTATGTCGAACATGGCCAGTCGCTTATCAAAGTCGACCGAGGCTGTGTAACGTTTGACAAGGTCCGAAACGGGCTCGGAAAAGCGGGCGGACCACGCTTGCCCTTTCTTGTCAAATTGGCTCTGATTGGAGTTTGGGTTATTTTTCATAGGGATAAATTATAGAACGGGGGCTTTAACCCTGTGTCCATGCGATAATTTTTTAACGTTACAACTCAAAAAGTCCGGAATCAACATGGCTGCGGTAAGGGTCGGCATTGCGCAATTAAACGCTTTGGTAGGGGATTTGGCTGGAAATGCCGCCCAAGTCCTCGAGGCTGCACGTCGTGCCCACGAGCAAGGAGCGCGCGTGCTTCTCACGCCTGAACTCATGCTAACCGGTTATCCGCCCGAGGATTTGCTCCTGCGCCCAGCATTTGTTGAGGCTTGCCAACGCGCGCTCGGGGAGCTTTGTCAGGATTTGGCAACGCTTAAGGGTATGCATGTATTGGTGGGCCATATTGTTGCGACCCCCGCGGGCCTGCGCAACGCGGCTTCGGTGTTGTGTGACGGAGCGGTGCTTGGCACTTATTTCAAGCGAGAGCTGCCCAATTATTCCGTCTTCGATGAAAAGCGTTATTTCACGCCTGGCGACCAGGCCCTGGTTTTTGTCGCCGGCGGGGTACGTTTTGGCGTCAATATTTGCGAGGATATCTGGCTCGCCGGATCGGCTGATCAAGCGCGTTCCGATGGCGCACAGGCTCTGTTAGTGCTCAATGCCTCCCCCTTCAGTGTGACGAAGCAAGCGCAGCGTGCTGACATCGCACAGCGTTGTGTGCAACGCACGGGCGTGCCGTTGTTCTATGCCAATATGGTTGGTGGGCAAGATGAGCTGGTGTTTGACGGGGCGTCCTTTGTGCTGGATGCCCAGGGGAATGTGTTAACGCGCCTTTCAGACTTTGGTCCAGACATGGGTTTTGTCGATGTCTATCCGGATGCTGCTGTGCAGGCTGTGGCCCAACCCCGCGGTGAGCAGCCTTTAACGATCGTCGCACCAGACTGCGTCGAGGCGCAAGTTTGGAGTGCACTCAAGCTGTGCTTGGCGGATTACGTCAAGAAGAATGGCTTTCGTTCGGTCATACTGGGGTTATCCGGTGGAATTGATTCGGCCGTTGTTTTAGCAATTGCTGTAGATGCGCTAGGTGCTGAGCACGTACACGCGGTCATGATGCCGTCGCGCTACACGGCCGATATTTCGCTGATTGATTCACGCGAGATGGTCAAGCGCCTTGGAGTCGATTATCGGGAAATCGCAATTGCGGGGCTGGCCAGTAACTTTGACGACATTTTGGGACCCATGTTTGCCGGACGTGCGCCCGACGCGACTGAGGAAAACATTCAAGCGCGCTTGCGGGGAATGTTGTTGATGGCTCTTTCCAATAAATTTGGCCATTTGGTGCTGACAACGGGTAATAAATCGGAGTTGTCGACCGGTTATTGCACGTTATACGGAGATATGGCTGGCGGGTTTGCCGTGCTCAAAGACGTGGCGAAGACCTTGGTCTACCGCATGGCTAAGTGGCGCAATCTGACCGGTGAAGTTATTCCGGATCGCATCATCACACGTCCGCCTTCAGCAGAGCTGCGTGAAGATCAAACGGATCAAGACAGTTTGCCGGAATACGAGGTGATCGATGCCATCATTGAGCGCTACGTTGAACAAAATCAGTCGGTGGCCCAGGTGATTGCCGCGGGTTACGCACCTGAGGCGGTCGAGCAAATTGTGCGATTGATTCGTATTAATGAGTACAAACGCCGTCAAGGACCGTTTGGCCCCAGAGTGACAGAACGAGCGTTTGGTCGCGATTGGCGGTATCCTTTATCTAATGGCTTTCGTGAAGCTACCTCACCACCCTTAAACGGACAGAACCCATCGTGAAGCAAGTCACTGCAATTATTAAGCCATTCAAACTTGATGAAGTGCGTGAGGCACTTGCCGAAGTTGGCGTGAACGGATTAACGGTCACTGAGGTGAAAGGTTTCGGGCGTCAAAAAGGTCACACCGAGTTATATCGTGGGGCCGAGTACGTCGTAGATTTCTTGCCAAAGATTCGTGTAGAGATGGTCGTGGCTGACGCTGCGGTTGATAGCGTCATTGAGGCGATTGTCAAAGCGGCGCGTACCGGCAAGATTGGTGACGGAAAGATTTTTGTATCGTCTGTCGAACAGGCAATACGTATTCGTACTGGCGAAAGCGGCGACGCGGCACTCTGATGAAACAATTTAACTGGAATAACCCTTATCCAACCATTCGGATACCGGTATTTGCGCGCAACGTTGTCTCCACCTCGCATCCTCTGGCTGCGCAGGCCGGTTTGCGGATGTTGCTCAAAGGGGGCAGTGCGGTTGACGCTGTGATCGCAGCGGCGGCAACAATCGCGTTAGTTGAGCCGGTCTCTTGCGGGCTAGGTGGCGATGCCTTTTCCATCGTCTGGGACGGTAAGACGCTACAAGGTTTGAACGCCTCGGGCTATGCGCCTGAGGCTTGGAATGTTGACTACTTTAAGAACAAGTACGGTGTCGGTGCAAATGGCTTGGCCCAGGCGCCCAAACGCGGCGTCGACGCAATTACTGTGCCTGGCGTAGTTGCGGGTTGGGCAGCCTTGCACGAGCGCTACGGAAAGCTACCGTTTGCTGATTTGATGGTTCCGGCCATTGAAATTGCAGAGCGTGGTTACGCTGTGCCGCCCGTGGTCGCACAGAAATGGGCGGCGGCCGTGCATGAGCTCAAAGACCAACCCGGTTTTGCGCATACCTTTATGCCGAATGGACGCGCGCCCAACGTAGGTGAGCGGTTTGTGTTTAAGGACGTCGCGCAAACGCTTCGCAAGATTGGAGCGACCAAGGGACGTGACCTTTACGAAGGTGAAACCGCTGAAAAGCTAGTTGCCTTCATTCGCGCCAATGGTGGCGCGCACACGCTGGACGATTTTCGTAGCTACCGTCCGGATTGGGTCACGCCCATCTCGAAGAATTACCGCGGTTATACGCTGCACGAGATCCCGCCAAATGGACAAGGTATCTCGGCGCTGATGGCGTTGGGCATGCTCGAACATTTTGATTTGTCGTCGCTTAAAGTCGATTCCGTTGAATCTCAACACATCCAGATCGAGGCGATGAAGCTTGCGATGGCAGATCTGTATCGCTATGTGGCCGACCCGCGCACGATGGAAGTCACGCCCGAGCAAATGCTCGATGATGCCTATTTGGCCTCCCGCGCCAAGTTGATTGATCCGAGCCGTGCCACACAGTTTCCCCCGGGCAATCCGTCCTCGGGTGGAACGATTTATCTCACCGCCGCTGATGAAAACGGCATGATGGTGTCTTTCATCCAGTCGAACTACATGGGGTTCGGTTCCGGGGTTGTGGTGCCTGGTACTGGCGTCAGTTTCCAGAATCGCGGTGTGGGTTTCTCAATGGACCCGAAATCCGCGAATGTGGTTGCTGGTCACAAAAGACCGTTCCACACCATTATTCCTGGCTTCCTCACGAAAGGTGGGGAGCCCGTGATGAGCTTTGGCGTGATGGGCGGCGATATACAACCGCAAGGCCATGTTCAGACGGTAGTGCGCATGCTGGACTATGACCAGCAACCGCAGGCTGCCTGTTGCGCACCGCGCTGGAAGCTCAATCGCGATTTCACCCTCGATGTGGAGTCCTCGATGCGTGCCCAAACGATTGAAGGCCTCAAGGGGTTAGGACATACCTTGAAGGCGATTGATGATCCTTACATGGACTTTGGTTCCGGTCAGTTCATCTGGCGCTTATCGCGCGATTTGGAAGATGGGTATGTTGTCGCAAGCGACAGTCGCCGGGACGGGCAGGCGGTCGGGTTTTAATTAAACGGTTGTAACGCATGACGAGCGGACTTTTAGGGTTTTCCCTAAAAGTCCGCTTTTTATTGAGTGTTGTGCGAATTTAGCTAGTTTTTAACGCGATAAGTCTTAAAATTACCACGTTGTTACAAAAAACCTAGGAGCCTTCAAAATGTCCCAAATTAAACTGACCCGGCGTCAGTTTTTTCAGGTGACCGGTGCAGGACTCGGAACTAGCAGCATGACCGTCATGGGTCTTGCGAATGCTGCTGATCCGGTGTTTAAGAAACCGAACAAACTTGAAAAGACAACAGAGACGCGTAGCACCTGTCCTTACTGTTCCGTGAGCTGTGGTGTATTGCTCTACAGCGCGAAAGACGCGCAGGGCAAACAGAAAGTGATGCACGTTGAAGGCGATCCAGATAATCCAGTGAATAAGGGCACCTTGTGTCCCAAGGGCGCTGGCTTGCTCGACATGATCGACAGTCCTGACCGTTTGCAATTTCCTGAAGTGCGTGAGCCAGGCAGCAAAGAGTTCAAGCGTATTTCTTGGGAAGAGGCGCTGACACGCATTGCCAAGCGAATGAAGGCTGATCGCGATAAGAATTTCGTCGCCAAGAATGCTGATGGCCTAACGGTGAACCGTTGGAACACCTTTGGTATGTTGGTGAGTTCTGCGTCGAACAACGAATCTGGCTATATGACTGCCAAGATTTTGCGTTCGATGGGCGTTGTAGCACTCGACACACAAGCGCGTATCTGACACGCTCCGACGGTGGCCAGTCTGGCCCCGACGTTTGGGCGCGGTGCGATGACCAACCATTGGGTTGACATCAAGAACGCCGATGTAGTGTTAATTATGGGCGGCAATGCAGCCGAGGCGCACCCTTGTGGTTTCAAGTGGGTGATTCAGGCTAAAGCTAAACGCGCAGCCAAGCTGGTTGTGGTGGATCCGCGTTTCACGCGTTCAGCAGCAGTCGCTGACTACTACGCGCCGATTCGTGTTGGTGCGGATATTGCATTCTTGGGCGGGCTGATTCATTACCTGCTTGAGAACAACAAGATCCACAAAGACTACGTGTTGAATTACACGAACGCATCTTTCTTGATTAATCCGGAGTTCGGATTCAAGGAGGGCATTTTCTCGGGTTACGACGAAGCCAAGCGCAGCTATGCGAAGGGGACTTGGACCTATCAAATGGAAGACGGATTCGCCAAAGTGGACACCACTTTGCAAGATCCAAATTGCGTCTTCCAACTGATGAAGAAGCATTTCTCGCGTTACACACCTGACCTCGTGAGCAGCATCACCGGTAC
The DNA here is from genome assembly GCF_019923725.1 of Zwartia hollandica. GTDB lineage: Bacteria > Pseudomonadota > Gammaproteobacteria > Burkholderiales > Burkholderiaceae_B > Zwartia > Zwartia hollandica. The sequence continues at coordinate 282,781 of NZ_JAHXRI010000001.1, read as the reverse complement.
ACCTAAGGACCAGTTCCTGAAAGTGTGCGAAATGGTTGCTGCAACCTCCGCGCCTGACAAGACCATGACCATTTGTTATGCGCTGGGTTGGACACAACACTCGATCGGCTCGGAAAACATTCGTACGATGGCTATGATCCAGTTGCTCCTAGGCAACATGGGTATGGCCGGCGGCGGTGTGAATGCCTTGCGTGGGCATGCGAACGTACAAGGCATTACTGATATGTGCTTGTACTCCGAAGTGTTGCCAGGCTACCTGTCCGCGCCGCTCGAAGCGGACAAGACGTACGCGGATTACCGTAATGCGCGCACGCCCAAGGCGCTTCGGCCTAATCAGATGAACTTCCCGCAGAACTTCCCCAAGTGGTTTAACAGCTTGATGAAGGCCTGGTACGGCGACAAGGCAACGGCAGAGACGGATTTTGCCTTTGATTACCTGCCTAAGCGGGACGGTGCCTACGACATTCTGGCTATTTTTGAAAGAATGCACCAAGGCAAGATGGAAGGATTCATTTCCTCGGGCTTTAACCCCTTGGCCGCGGTTGCTAACAAGAACAAGATTGGCGCTGCACTGGCCAAGCTGAAGTACTTGGTGGTGATTGATCCTCTACAAACCGAGACGAGCGAGTTCTGGAAGAACTATGGCGAATTCAACGATGTTGATTCGTCCAAGATTCAGACAGAAGTGTTCCGTTTGCCAGCGACGTGTTTTGCTGAACAAGACGGTACCTTCACGAACTCAGGTCGTGTGATTCAGTGGCACTGGAAAGCTGCGGATGGTCCGGGTGAGTCGAAGTCCGACTGCGAGATCATGGCAACGCTCTTTAATAAAGTGCGTGATATGTACAAGAAAGAGGGCGGTGCATTCCCTGACGCCATCGTGAACTTGACATGGCCCTACGCTAACCCCAACAACCCAGATGCTGCCGAGCTCACGCGTGAGATTAGCGGTAAAGCCTTGGCAGACATTAAGGATGCTTCTGGTAAGGTGCTTGTTGCAGCGGGTCAGCAGGTTCCGGGCTTTGCGCTGCTGCAGGACAATGGCACGACAGCCTGCGGTAACTGGATTTACTCTGGCTGCTGGAGCCAGGCCGGTAACCTAACAGCGCGTCGTGATCCACGGGAGACCTCGGATCAAGGTTTGGGTCAGAGCGCCAACTGGGGCTTTGCCTGGCCGGCTAACCGTCGCATTCTTTATAACCGCGCTTCAACCGATCTCAGTGGTAAGCCTTGGGACGAGAAACGTACCGTGCTGAAGTGGTTGGGCGATCGTTGGGGTGGTAACGACATCCCCGATATGCGTCCCAATGCAAAACCTGAAGAGAACGTGATGCCGTTCATCATGAACCCTGAGGGTGTTGCTCGCTTGTTTGCGCCACAGATGGCGGAGGGTCCTTTCCCTGAGCACTACGAGCCGTTTGAAACACCGTTGGCACGTAACCCCATGCATCCCAACAACACGAAAGCCAAGTCGAATCCGGCTGCGCGTGTGTACAAAGGGGATATGGAAGTGTTTGGTTCACCCAAGGACTATCCGTACGCCGCTACGACCTATCGCTTGGTGGAACACTATCACTACTGGTCTAAGCATTCAAAGTTGAATGCCATTGTCCAGCCTGAGATGTTTGTTGAGATCAGCGAAGCTCTTGCAAAAGAGAAAGGTATCGCAAACGGTGACAAGGTAAAAGTGACCTCAGCGCGTGGTTTCGTTAATGCGAAAGCGGTCGTGACCAAACGCTTCAAGGGTATGAAAGTGGATGGACAGACGGTTTATCACGTTGGTATTCCAATTCACTACGGCTTCAAGGGCCAAACCAAGCAAGCACAGTTGGCCAATACCTTGACACCGTTTGTTGGTGATGCAAACTCACAGACGCCAGAATTTAAGGCGTTCCTTGTCAATATCGTGAAGGCTTAAGGAGAACGACATGGCTACTCAAGCACTACACGTCGTTGCTCAGTCCGCCACGACTATGACCCCCCCCGCTGCTGCGGCTAAAACCACGCATGTGGCCAAGCTGATCGACATATCGACCTGTATCGGCTGTAAGGCCTGTCAGGTTGCCTGTATGGAGTGGAATGAAACCCGTCCTGAAATCGGTATCAATGACGGCTCATACGACAACCCAGCAGAGTTAGGTCCAGCAGCATGGACTGTCATGAAGTTCAACGAGGTCGAAACCGCCACGGGTGGTTTGGACTGGTTGATCCGTAAAGACGGTTGTATGCACTGCGAGGATCCAGGCTGTTTGAAGGCTTGCCCAAGTCCCGGTGCGATTGTCAAACTTGACAATGGTATTGTGGATTTCAACTCTGACAAATGTATCGGCTGCGGCTATTGTGTCTCCGGTTGTCCGTTTGATGTCCCCAAGATTTCCGAAGTCACAAACAAGGCGACAAAGTGCACCTTGTGTTCGGATCGCGTCTCGGTTGGTCAAGAGCCAGCTTGCGTGAAGTCCTGCCCAACCCAGGCGCTGACGTTTGGCCCGAAGGAAGAGCGGATTCAATACGCAAACGAGCGCATCAAGGATCTGAACAGCCGTGGCTTTAGCAAAGCAGCGCTATACAACCCACAAGGTGTTGGTGGAACACATGTGATGTACGTGTTGCCACATGGCGATCGTCCCACTGAATACAGCGGCTTGCCGGCGAATCCAACGATCTCGCCGACGGTCAGTATTTGGAAGGGAATCATGAAACCAATCGCTCTGCTGACCATGGCTGCGACCGTATTTGCTGGCGTGATTCACTACGCCATCAAAGGTCCGGACAAGGTTGAAGACGACCATGATCCTAAGGCTTAAGGAGAACCATCATGTCTAACGAAAATGGTTTGGTGCGTTACAGTGGTTCGGATCGTGCGAACCACTGGATCGTCGCACTGCTATTTGTTCTGGCTGCTTTGTCGGGCCTCGCGCTCTTTCATCCTTCCATGTATTTCTTGGTTGGTCTGTTTGGCGGCGGCTCTTGGGCACGCATCCTGCACCCATTCATCGGTGTGGCGATGTTCGTCTTGTTTGTGGGCATCATGTTCAAGTTCTGGCATCACAATGTCCTGAATGCGAACGATCGCAAGTGGCTTGGCCAGATTGGCGATGTGCTCAATGGGCATCACGAGAAACTGCCAGAGGTTGGTCGCTATAACGGCGGCCAGAAGCTCGCGTTCTGGGTAATGGTTGTTTCGATGCTCTTGCTTACCGTGTCGGGCTTTGCCTTTTGGCGCCCATACTTTTCACATTACGTTCCCGTGGATGTGAATCGTGTTGCTGCGCTTGTGCATGCGTTTTCGGCTTGGGTATTGATCCTGACCATCATCGTGCACGTGTATGCCGCAATTTGGGTTCAGGGTACGATTGGCGCCATGCGCACGGGTATCGTGAGCCGAGCATGGGCGCGCAAGCACCATCCAGGCTGGTTCAAGGAAGTTACAGGCGGTAAGTAACCCGATCCGCTTTGCGGACTCGTAGGGGAAACCAAGGGGAAGACTGATATTCTTCCCCTTGTTCTTTTAGTGATTGAGATAAAGAAATGACTGTATCTGCGATTAAATTGATTCAACCTGGTGAAATCCAGGGGATGCCTGAAGACGATACGCCACTATTGGTGGTGATGGACGCTCGGCAGGCTTTCCAAGATCGCGCGACTCGGCTAGCTCAGTTGGCGGCGACGCACACGGACTCTGCTTGGTTGGGATTTTGCGCACAGCTCGCGCAGGCGCAGGTGGATGCGTTGGGTTCGGTTGAAACGGTCGCGCTAGATGAGACGGTTGTCCAAGAATCCTTTAAGCATTCGGTACCACCCTTATCAATTTCTACCTGGAAGCCTGACGCGCGCTGGTCCGTGGTTTTGGCGGCGCTCGAAGCATCACTGCGCAAGCAGGGCTTGCCGGACGGTGTACGCGCAGCGCTCGATCGGTTGGTCGCGCTTCCCCTTTCTGAGCAACATAAGCAGGCTCAAGCCTTGCTGGCGGCAGAAGAACAATTGGTGGCGGCTGACTTGGCACCGTTTATCGGCGCTGCGTTACAACTGCTCTGGACCTGCGAGGCCAAGCTGGTGTCGAGCTTTACGCACTTGCATAAAGGCGAGAATGGGTTGTGCCCGGTTTGTGGCTCGCACCCCGTCACCAGTGTATTGCGCGTGGGTGATCGTGATGGTCATCGCTATCTAGTTTGTTCGCTGTGTGCGTCGGAGTGGTATGCACCGCGTGCGCGTTGTACAAATTGTGACACACCGAAAGAAGTGTCGCGTTTGGGTGAAACGCCTGACAGTCTTGTGCAAGGCGAGTGCTGCGATGATTGTGGTGGTTACATCAAAATCATGTTTCAATCGAAAGAGCCGTTGATGGATCCGAGTGCTGACGACTTGGCCACGTTAAACCTCGATCTTGCTTTAGCCTCTGAGGGTTATCAGCGAACGGGTAGAAATTTGTTTTTTGTGACGGGTCAGGATGAGCCGTCAAAGAGTGACTAGCCTACACACCAACATGTGATCTCAATATGAAACCTCAGTCCGTGGCGCGTGCGCCCGTGTCAGTGTTGCTCGCCCAGCTTCCTTCTGTCGATAAGCTGCTGTTGTCTGACCCAGCCACCGCCTGGGTTACGCAGTATGGGCGCGATGAGTTATTGCGTTGTATTCGTCTGGTCTTAGACGCAATCCGCAAAAAAATCAGTTCTAACGATCTCGATGCTGTACCTTCTGATCAATCATTGCATGCCCTGATTGATGCACGCTTGGTCGCTCGTGCCCGTCCCAATCTGCGTCGTGTGATTAACCTCACCGGGACAGTACTACACACGAACTTAGGGCGGGCGGTCATGCCCGATGAGGTGATCGCTGCGATGGCGAGCGCTGCCGCAGAGCCGTGCGCGCTCGAGTATGACCTCGGTGAAGGCAAACGCGGTGACCGCGATGAGCTGGTTGAGGAACTGCTCTGCGAGCTAACGGGTGCAGAGGCCGCAACCGTCGTGAACAATAATGCAGCAGCTGTTTTTCTTTTGCTCCATGCGTTATCCAATCGCAAGGAGACCATTGTTTCGCGCGGTGAGTTGATCGAGATTGGAGGCGCTTTTCGTATTCCCGACATCATGAAGCGCGCAGGGGCACGGCTCGTTGAAGTCGGTACGACGAACCGCACGCATGCTCGTGATTTCGCTGAGGCGATCGGCCCGAAGACCGCGCTTGTGATGAAGGTGCATACGAGTAACTATGTCGTTCAAGGCTTCACTGCAGAAGTGCCTGAGAATGAGTTAGCCAAGATTGCGCACGAGCGAGAGGTGCCATTTGTGGTGGATCTCGGTTCAGGTACGTTGGTCGATCTGACACAGTTTGGGTTGCCAAAAGAACCTACCCCGGCCGAGGCGATTGCAGACGGCGCCGATTTGGTGACCTTTAGTTGCGATAAGTTGTTAGGTGGTCCGCAGGCGGGCATTTTGGTCGGACGTAAGGATCTTATCCAACGCATCAAAAAAAATCCGCTTAAACGTGTCTTGCGTGTCGGAAAAGTCACCCTGGCTGCGTTGGAGTCGGTGTTGCGGATGTACCGAAATCCTGCGACCTTACCCGAGCGGGTGAAAGTCATTCAGTTATTGACGCGCACGGCGTCGTCGATGCAAGCACAAGCGGATGGTCTGATTCCTGCTCTTGAGGAGGCGCTCGCCGGCTGCGGGTTAAGCATTGCCGCGCAGGCGGTAAAGTCTCAAATTGGTTCGGGTTCTTTGCCTGTCGAGCGGCTGCCCTCCGTTGCGTTGGCGATCTCAGCTGTTGATCGTTCCTATGAGAAAAGGGTCGTTCGCTTGGAGCGGCTCTTGAGAGGTTCAGACATTGCGGTGATCGGGCGTTTGTCCGATAAGACTTTGTTGTTAGATTTGCGCTGCCTCACCGAAGATAAAGTCACGGTGTTGCGCGATACGATGCTGGCTGCCGCACAGCGGTTGGCCACCACAAAATGATTATCGGTACGGCGGGTCATATCGATCACGGCAAGACCTCGCTGGTAGAGGCCTTGACGGGTGTCAACGCAGACCGGCTGCCTGAAGAAAAGGCGCGCGGCATCACCATTGACCTCGGCTTCGCCTACGCACCGACTGCGTCGGGCTCGGTCGTAGGCTTTGTGGATGTACCGGGTCATGAAAAATTTGTGCATACGATGGCAGCCGGTGCGATCGGGATGGATCATGGGTTGCTGGTTGTTGCGGCCGATGACGGCTTGATGCCGCAGACGCGTGAGCATTTACGCATACTTGACTTGCTTGGTGTCCCCCAACTGTCGGTTGCCATCACAAAAATAGATTTGGTCGACGCTCAGCGTGTGCAAGCCGTTACACGCGAAGTGCTTGACCATGTTGGGCTGACGCGCTTTGGTGAAGTTGAGGCTTACCCGGTCTCCGTTCGTACCCAAGCTGGTGTTGCGGCGTTACAAGCAGCGCTGTTTGCGTTGAGGTTGAGCCAGCCTTCCGAAGCTCCTAGCTATTTCCGTCTCGCGATTGACCGCGTTTTTGTTGTGAAGGGGATGGGTGTTGCCGTGACGGGTGCAGTGATCGCCGGCCGTATTGCTGTGGGGGATCGGGTACGACTTGCGCATGCCGGGCTTGAGGCGAGGGTACGCTCCATTCATGCGCAGAATCAGTCGGCACAGCAGGCAACCGTAGGCGAGCGTTGCGGCATCGTATTGTCGGGTGTGGATGTTGAGCAAGTCACGCGTGGTGACTGGCTTGTTGGGCCAGAGCTCGACCTACAGACTGTGCGTGTAGATTGCCTACTGTCTGTTCCCCACGATGCAGAGCGTGTGATCAAGGATGGTGAACTCGTGTTGTTGCATCATGGTTGCCAACAAGTTTCGGCACGGTTGATTTTATTGGATCGTGGACAGATCGGCGCTGGACAAGAGGCCTGGGCACAAATTGTATTGGATCGGCCTCTTGCGCTCTGTTGGCAGGATCGGCTCGTGTTGCGTGACGCGAGTGCACGCCATACGTTGGCGGGCGCGCAAGTCATGGATATCGCACCACCTGTGCGTGGGCGGAAAAAGCCAGAACGCTTCGATGTGTTGGCTACGTTGCAGCAAGCTGATCCAGTCACTGCTTTGCTCGGTCTGATGGACCGCGCTCGTGGCCCTCTGGATCTCACGCATTGGGCGGCTGCGATGAACCGCAGTGCCGAGCTGCTCTTGCGTGCGCTTGAGCCGAGGCTTGCTCTACAGTTGCAGGATGGTGCGCATCAGTTAATTTTGGGTATGGAGGCGCAGTCGGGGCTGACCGAACGTGTGCGCGCTTGCCTTGATGCTTTTCATATATCTGATCCGGACGAGCCAGGGCTTGCGTTTGAGCGTTTGAGGCGGATGGCTGTGCCGGACCTGCAAGCTTCTGTTTTTAAGGTTTGGTTGACGGCGCAGATTAGTGCGGGGACATTTGCCCTGACTGGAAGCTTCGTCCACGCCGTTGGACATAAAGTCGAGCTTTCCGGTCCCGAGCGTATCTTGTGGGAGCGCGCGCTTCCTAAGCTTTTGGATGGAGAGTTTGATCCTCCCTGGGTGCGCGACGTGGCTCTGATGGTGAGTGCGAGCGAGGAGGAGGTCCGATTGCTGTTTAAAAAGCAGGCTCGTACCTCAGCACTGACCCAGCTGGTGAAGGATCTGTTCTATCCTGACGCAACGATGTCTAGAATGGCGGATATGATTCGAGAAACCGTAGGCGAACAGGGCTTCGTGAGCGTGATCAATTTCCGTGACAAGCTTGGAATCGGACGCAAGCGAGCCATTCAGATTCTCGAGGCCTTCGATCGCGTTGGGCTGACACGCCGTTTAGTGAGCTTAGGTCGAACCGGTCGCGCGGTAGAAAAGGATCATAGAATACTTAGAAATGCAGCGCTTTTTCGTGGCGCGCAGCAAGACGTACAGCCTTAAGTGGTACGTGTTGGTTTAATGTGTGGTGTGTAGGAAGAGTGTCGCTCCCGGGTGGGACGTCCGGACTTCAAATCCGGGAATGGCTGTCGTACAGTCCTTGGTGGGTTCGACTCCCATACTCTTCCGCCAATTCTTTGCTTGACGGAGTGTGTGTGTGGCTGAAGTTCGAGGGTGCGAGTTTCCAGACGATTTAAGTTACGACCAAGAGCTCAATGTCTGGTTTCGAGACTTGGGCGCTGGGCAATTTGAAGCTGGGCTCACGTCCTTTGGTCTAGCGCTAGTCGGGGAGCTGTACATGTTCAATCCGCGCCCAGTGGGTCGTGAGATTGAAGCGGGCAAGGCTTTCGCTCTTGTCGAGGTGGCGAAAACGGTGTTGTCGGTTCGCGTGCCTTTTGCCTGTGAGGTGGTAGAGATTAATGAGCCCTTGACAGCAACTCCTATGAAGATCAGCCGCAGCCCGTACATGAACTGGTTGTCACGACTTGCGGTGTCGGATGTGGCGGCAGCGCATACCTGTTTGTTAAAAGGCACGGGGGTGTCTGTACGAGCGACCGAGTTGATGGATTTGCATCAAATGACTTCGTTTGCTGACTTCAAACCTGATCAGGGCGCATGATGAGGTTGGTCATTCAGCTCTGGCAAAGTGGCACGCACGACGCTCAGCATAGTGCGACCCCTTTCATGATCGCGGCGAGTGCCGCGGCGATGGATGTTGAGGTTTGCATACACGCCCTAGGATCAAGCGTTGAGCTTTTTGAACAGAGCAATCACGCGAGGCACACTCCAGTTGCGCCGCTCGGTCGGGCGCTCTCTGCTTATATCGATGATGCATTACGTAGCGGTGTGCGTGTCGCGCTTTGCTCAACGGCGATGCGTGATCGTGCTCTCGCCCCCGCTGACATGATTCCTGATGCAACGGAGATAATCGGAATGGTCAGTATGCTTGAGCTCGCACTCGATCCGACGTGTAAGGTTCTAGTCTATTGAGCTTGCCGCCAAAACTCAGGTAGAAAGCACTCGGCCACGAGCAAGGGTTGACCAGAGCGCCAAAATACTGAACGGCGGGCGAGCAAAGTATGCGTCACGGGCTTTGTTAGGTTGCGCTGTACTGTCTGAAACAATGCACTACGGCGACCTAAACGTGCGACTTCAAAATCTGAGCGATGAATTGAGGCATCCTGGTAGAGCATGTCTGCTAAAGGGCGCGTGCGCAATCGTCGGATCCCTTGCCAGACGCCGTGCGATGGACCCAAGGGTGTCAGGCTGCGCGCTACGACACAGTCTTGACCGCCTAGGCGCATCGCAACCTCCCGGACCCAAGCCGGTTGACCCACAGCTAAGCCAATTAGACTGCTATCCTCCCTAGTCAGTGGACGGACTTTCTCTGAGAGCACGCGCAAGTCTAGTGCACCTAACTGTCGTAGGGCAGCAGTGAGGGCGCCAGGACGCATGAGCCAGTTTTTCTGGCAGATGGTAAGTGCAGGAGGCGGGGTGTTACGCCAACGAAGGCCTGAAGGTGAGGGCTGCATGGCTGTATTATCGCAACTTATGGAAAAAGTGCGGATTTCGAAACTGATGGCGGAGCGCGGAATGTGTTCCCGCCGAGAGGCTGACAGCTACATTGAGCGCGGGTGGGTAAAGGTCGATGGTGTGGTGGCGACTCTGGGTGAGCGCGCGACCGCTTCTCAGACCATCACTCTTGATAAAAATGTTGCTTCGCAACAGAGCGCGCGCGTCACAATTTTGATCAACAAGCCAATGGCCTATGTTTCGGGCCAAGCTGAAGACGGCTATACACCCGCTGTGGCGCTCATCACGGCTGCAAATCGCTCGCGTACCGACCGCAGCCCTTTGCGCTTTGACCGTAACCAGCTTCGTGGCTTAGCGGTCGCTGGTCGCTTAGATATTGATTCGACCGGTCTTCTTGTGCTGACACAGGACGGTCGCGTCGCACGCACTCTGATTGGCGAAGACTCTGAGGTTGAGAAAGAATACCTAGTTCGGGTGCAGGGAAAGTTGCGTCCCGGTGGACTAGAGTTACTCAATGAAGGTTTGTCCCTCGATGGTAAGCGCTTAAAGCGGGCGCAGGTACAGTGGCAAAACGACGATCAGCTTCGATTTGTCTTGCGTGAGGGGAAGAAGCGACAAATTCGACGTATGTGCGAGCTAGTCGGTCTGACCGTTTTAGGTCTCAAGCGTGTGCGGATTGGCCAAGTGATGTTGGCGGACCTACCCGTCGGACAATGGCGCTACCTTGCCGCACACGAGCGTTTTTAACGCACACCAAACACAGTCGTATGCTTGTCGTCCTTATTTGTCTAGAAAGTCCAACTTGTACGCGGCGCGAGCATCAACCCCAAGGTGGCTAACTAACCACGGTAAGGTTTGTTTGAGTTCGGCGTTGAGCGTCCACGGCGGGTTGATGACAAACATCCCGCTACCATAAAGACCTAGTCCATCAGGTGCTGGTTTTTGTATTGACAGGCTCGCATGGGTCCAACTTTTGCCGGCCAGACGTTCGAGTTGTCGAGGTAAGTCCTGCGCTTCTCGGCGTAACACTTGGGGATACCACACGGCATAGCAACCTGTTGGAAAGCGCGCAAGCGCATCTTTCAGTGTGACGACAACTTGTCGATAGTCGTTTTTATCTTCGTAGGAGGGATCGATTAGGACGATCGCTCTGCGGCTTGGTGGGGGAATGTGCGCCTTCAGGCCAGCGAAGCCGTCTTCGGCGTACATGTTTGTTTGGCGAAGACTTTGGGTGCCGCGATGCTCGACGTTCATCCGAAGGATGTCCGCTTCGCTAGGGTGCATTTCGAAAAGGCGCAGCTTGTCCTGTTCCCGGCAGCTTTCGAAAGCGATCCACGGCGAACCCGGGTAGATGCGTAACTCACCGTCAGGGTTCAAGCCTTTGATCACGTCAAGATAATGCAATACAGCAGCGGGTGGATTTTTCGCACCCCAGACTGACGCAATGCCGCCTAAGTATTCTCCCTTTTTTTGTGCCCACTGTCCTTCTAGGTCATATAGGCCAGCACCTGCATGTAGGTCGATGAACCAGTAAGGCGTGTCCTTTTGATTGAAATAACGGAGAATTTGGGTCAAGACAATGTGCTTGAGCACATCGGCATGATTGCCCGCGTGGAAGCCGTGGCGGTAACTGAACAATGTATTCTCCGGAGCAATTAATACAAGATACTACTTAGGGTGGATACGATCGATTGCATCAGTGATGACGGCGTCAACGCCCCAGCCCAACAATTCGTTTGCTCGAACCGGGTCGTTAACGGTCCAAACAGCCAAACGTAGGCCCTGGTTACGCAGTTCGGCGATCAATGCTTTCGTGACGAGTGTGTGTTTCAGGTGTAAGGATACGCACTCAAGTTCAGCCAAGGCTTGTTGCCACCCGGCACTGAGGGTGTCAGTAATCCAGCCTCGAGGCAGCGAGGGTGCCGCTTGTTTGGCCGCGCGTAGGCTTTCAAGTGAAAAAGACGAAAGCAGGGGGGGCGGCGAGACACCAGACCAGAGTGTTTGGGCTAGCTCCGCCACACGCATGCCTGTCACGGTTTCAAGTCCAGGGGTAGGCTTGATTTCGATGTTACTGGCCATTCCTACCGCTTGGGTATATCGAGCGATGGCGCCAAGCGTCGGAATTGCTTCGCCTGCAAAGGATGGGGCAAACCAACTACCGGCGTCAAGAGTCGCCAAGGCCGCAAAATCCAGGTCACCGGCGGCTCCCTTGCCGTTCGTCGTCCGATCCAGGGCGGCATCATGCAACAAGATCGCAACCCCGTCTTTGGACAATTTAACGTCGTATTCAGCCATTTTGTAGCCGAACTGGGTCCCGGCACGCAGGGCGCTAAGGGTATTTTCTGGTGCGAGCGAGCCGCCGCCCCGATGGGCGACAAGCTGGGGGTATTGCCAAGTTTGGGAGGGAGTCATCGAAAAACATGTAGTAGCTGCGGGGTAAGGGCACAAGCATAACGCACTGGGTGGTAAACTTGCCCCCGCTCAGTCTTTAGGTAAGCGATTTCTACATGTTTGACTTTATCCGCAATCACCGGCGTTGGATGCAGCTCATTTTGTTGTTGCTGATCCTCCCGTCCTTCGTATTTTTTGGTTTGGAAGGCTACACCAGCTTCATGTCCAAAGAGCCTGATCTGGCCACGGTGGATGGGCAGCCCATTACTTTGGGCGAGTTCAATCGTGCCCGTACTGCACAGCTCGAGCAATATCGCTCGGCTTTGGGGGCGCAGTTCGATCCAGCCGCTTTTGACACACCTCTGTTTCGTGAGCAGTTGTTTAACACGCTTGTCGATCAGCGCACCGTGGCTGCCGCCGCGAGCAAGGGTCGCTATTCCGTGTCAGACGAAACGCTTCGCCGCACGATTGCCGGTATTCCGGCTGTGCAACAAGATGGTCAGTTTTCCTCAGAACGCTATCGGCAAGTCCTTGCTGCGCAAGGCATGACGCCCGCTTCCTTCGAGCTGGGTCTACGACGTGACCTCGCCATTGCACAGGTATTGCAGCCGATTGGCCTTACTGCTCGCGTACCCACTGAGGTGGCTAGAAATATTCTCGCCTTAGTCACCGAGAAGCGTGTGGTGTCCCGCCAAGTGTTTGCAGCCGAAAGCTTCGTCAAGTCGGTTGAAGTGTCCGATGCCGATATCAAAAGTTGGTACGACACGAACCAAGATCAGCTGCGGATTCCTGAGAATGTGGATGTGCAGTACCTTGTGTTAAATGAAGAGGCTGCCACGAAAGATGTGAAAGTGTCGGAGGCCGACATCGAGAGCTTTTACAAACAGAATCAGGCGCGCTATGGTCAGCCCGAGCGTCGGCGTGTGAGTCATATTCTGATTGAGGTGCCGGCCTCTGCAGATGAGGCAACGAAGTCGAAGGCAAAAGAGCGTGCGGAAGACATCGCTAAGCGAGCGGTGGCGTCTCCCAAAGATTTTGCAGCACTTGCCAAAGAGTTTTCGCAAGATAGTGGATCGGCGAGTCAAGGTGGGGATCTTGGTTGGATCAGCAAGAACATGTTGGTCCCCCAGGTCGAACAGGCTGTTTTTGAGCTCGAAGCCGGAAAGATTTCTGGTGTGATTGAGAGTCCGTTTGGTTTTCATGTGCTAAATGTGCTTGAGCTTCAGCCGGCCTCAGTTAAGCCACTGGCCGATGTCAAAGAAGATGTTGCCCTAGAGATTCGAAAGCAACTTGCGGCCGAGCGTTTTGCTGATTTGGCAGGCAAACTCACCAACTTGGTCTATGACCAGAGAGATAGCCTCAAGCCGATCGCTGATGCATTGAATTTGAAGATCGAAACGGTTGCAGGCTTGAGTAGAGACGGTTTGCTGCCGACCCAGCAACGCGACAGTTCTAGCCAGCCGTCTGAAGCAGCGCAAATGATTCTTGGAAATCCGAAAGTGCGCCAAGCCGCATTTTCAAACGATGTGCTTAAAGAAAAACTCAACTCTGGTGTCATTGAGCTCTCTCCGGATGTCATCGTGGCGTTACGTGTGGATCAAGTGCATCCGTCCCGTGTGCCTGCTCTAGACAAAGTATCTGCGCGTATACGCGATATTTTGGTAGAGCAGCGTGCGTTAGCGGCCGCGGAAGCCGCCGGTAGCAAAGAGCTAAACACGCTCAAGGCAGATAAGCCTGCTGAGCCGGCTGGTTTTGCTCCACCAATGACCGTTACGCGCCAGTCCCCTGACAAACTGACACGCGAAGAGCTCGAAGTCGTGATGTCAGCCAGTGCGAAAGCGTTGCCTTTGTATTTAGGTGTTAAGGGTAGCAATCAATACAGTATCTTGATGCTCACTAAGGTGGAGGAAGCCGCGGCACCTGATGCAGCGCAAGTCTCTCAGCTTCAGTTACAACTCGCTCAGGCTTGGGGTGCTGCTGAAGAGCAGGCTGCCTTAAAGATTTTGCGTCAAACCTACAAAGTCAAAGTGTTACCGGATGCCGCAAAAGTCATCAGCGGTGAACTGGACGCAGCGAGGTTGTAGTTACGGCTTTAGCAATGGAAGGATGACCTCCAGCACATTACGCATCATTCGCGGCTGTGCAAGCTCGTTTGGGTGGAGGTTGTCTGTTTGCAGATACTTTGGGTCGGCAGCGACCCCCTCAAGAAGAAACGGCACTAGACTTGCTCCGCTTTCTTTGGCTACCTTTTCAAATACGTCTTTGAAACCTGTCGCGTATTCCCGGCCGTAGTTCGGCGGAATTTGCATCCCGACCACAACAGCTTTAGCGCCGGCTGCAGTGGCTTGTTTGGCCATGGTTCGCAGGTTTTGTTGTGTCATCTCAAGTGGCAGTCCTCGCAACGCATCGTTTCCACCGAGTTCAATTATCACGAGTGCAGGGGTGTGTTTATCAAGTAAACGCTTGAGGCGGGTGACGCCGCCACTTGTTGTGTCGCCGCTAATACTTGCATTCAGGATGTCTGTTTCAACACGCTGGGCGGAGAGTGCCTGCTTGAGCAGGGCTACCCAGCCAGTGCCTCGGGTAATGCCATACTCGGAGGACAGGCTGTCTCCAACGATTAGAATGCGGATAGCCGTTGGTGATCCCGTTTGCCCCCACGCAGTGAGGGTGATGAGGGGCAGAAAACTGAAAAGAGCTAGACTGACTAATCGACGTCGCTGAGAGAATGAAGACATGGATGCTGAAGTTAACGCAATTGAGGTCAAACAGCTAAGCAAACGCGTTCAAGACGCGGCTGGGATGTTGACGATTTTAGATGACATTACCTTTTGCCTGCGTGCAGGCGAATCTCTTGCGATTACTGGCGCTTCCGGTTCGGGAAAGTCTACATTATTGGGTTTGCTAGCTGGATTGGATACCCCTACGTCAGGGCAGGTTAATTTGCTCGGACAGGGGCTCTTTGCCCTAGACGAGGACGGACGCGCAGCCTTGCGTGCACGAAGTATTGGCTTCGTTTTCCAGTCGTTTCATTTGCTTCCCAACTTAAACGCGCTGGAGAACGTGATGCTGCCCTTGGAGTTGGCCGGTCGAGAGGCTCTGGCGCCTGCCACGGCGCTCTTACAGCGCGTCGGTCTAGGCGAGCGCCTTCATCATTTCCCTTCCACGCTATCGGGTGGAGAGCAGCAACGCGTTTCCCTGGCGAGGGCCTTCGCGCAGCAACCTTCCGTCTTATTTGCCGATGAGCCCACGGGAAGTCTGGATGAGGTGACCGGTGCAAAGATTATTGACCTGATGTTTGAGTTTCAGCGCACGCAGCAAACAACACTTGTCTTGGTCACGCACGACCCTCAATTGGCAAGCCGTTGTGACAGACAGCTAGTGATGCAAGGGGGGCGGCTTGCCGGGTCTTAGCCTCAGCGCCAACTTTTAGTGAGGGATAGTCATCCGCGTTGACTTCTGCGCCACTCCACTAGACTGTTGATCACCCCGCTTGCGCAGATGATACCGATTCCAACCCATGTGAGGCCGTCGGGCATGTGAGACCAAATGAGCCACCCAAATGTCGCTGCAAAGGTGATTTGTAGATAGATGAAGGGTGCAAGCATCGATGCGGGGGCGAAGCGGTAGGACTGGATTTGTAAGAGCTGTCCCATACCGCCACAGATACCTCCTAGTAGGATGAGCGCCCACATTTTCCAAGATAGCGTCGAGATCATCGACCAAGCTTCAGGTAAAACAAAGGGCATTGTTAAGCTTAGAATCGCGGCGCCGAAGGTGCCGCTGAGTAATGAGGTTGTCAGCGCATTGTCTGCTGCAAGCATGCGCGACACTAAATGCTGTCCAGTAAAGAGGCATGCCGTAATTAGGCCATATAAAACGCCTATCCAAGGTAGACCAGCGCTTGGCCGCGCCACGATAATGATACCGAGCAATCCAAAAGCCGCCGCAATCCAGCGCGAGGGATAGCTGCGTTCTTTCAGTAGCCAGGGTGCAACTAATAGCATCAGCAGGGGAGCTATAAAAATCAAAGCCGTGGCTTCAGCCTGGTGGAGGTAACTGAGCGTGGTGAAAAACGTCAAAGTGGCGCACAGCATGGCCACAGCACGTATTAGTTGTAGCTTAGGCTGTTTGGTTTTAAAAACGCTTAACCCGAGGCTCGGTGTGGCAATCGCTAATACGAGGACGGAGTGGACGATGTAGCGGATCCAGCAAAAGAATAGTAGCGGTACGCCGGTTGCCATCACCCATTTCCCGGTGGCATCTAGTCCTGTCAAGGCCAACATGGACAGAAGCAAACAGGCAACCCCAAGAAACGGCTTGGTAATCGGCATTTTGGGGTGTTGCATAGAAGCTCAGTAACGGTATGGCAGTTATACGATAGTCCTTGTATAACATCTAGGCGTTGTTAAAATCTCGTTCTATGACCTTTAAACAACACCTTGCCCTCAAGTTTTTAGCGCTGCTCTGTGCGATCACCTCGTCTGGAGTCGCGTTCGCTCAGTTGCTACCGCAAACTGAGCTGAAGGTCGTAGGCGGACGAAGCACGAGGGCATCTTTTCAAGAGGTTGAGAAACCCTTTTGGATCAAGTCGCTGCCGGAAAAGTCCGAGGGGCGAGTCACTGCCTCGATCAAGGGCTATGACGAGCTCGGCTTAAAAGGCCCAGAGTTGCTAAAGCTAATGCGTCAAGGGATTATTGAGTTTGGTATTGTGCCGCTCTCGTATCTGGCCTCCGAGTCTCCGCTCTCTGAGGCGCTAGACATTGCAGGGCTTGTGCCAGACAGCGCGACCGCGCGCCAAGTCGTGCAGTCGATGACTGCTGTCGTCGCCCAGAGCATGTCGACGCAACAGCAAATCAAAGTTTTGGGGGTGACACCCTATGGCCCTCAGGTATTGTTTTGTCAGACGCCGATCGCCGCGCTGTCCGACTTAAAGGGTAAAGTGGTGCGCACGATTTCGCGTACACAAGCCGACTTAATCGAGGCACTTGGTGCAAAAAGTGTGGCGATGAGTTTTAGTGAGGTGCTTGGGGCGTTCAAAAAGAAAACAATCAACTGTGCTGTCGGTGGCGCGCACTCCGGCTTTGAGGCGCAGTGGTATTTGGCGGCAACACACTTATATGCATTGCCCTTGGGTTGGAACTACGAGGTACACGCGGTTAATCAAAAAGTCTGGGATCAGCTTTCTGCACCGGTCCAAAGCTTTCTTCTGTCCAATATTGATTTGTTATTGCAAAATCTCTGGACCTACGCTGAGCAACAGTATGTCCAGGCGCTGGCATGCAACGCTGGCGCTCGCCATTGCACGCAGCCCCCGCGAGGCCAGATGGTGGTGGTTCAGCCGTCAGTGGCAGATCTCGCCACTGTTCGACGTATTGCTATTCAGTCAGGCTTAGACAGGTGGGGTTCTAGGTGCGCAGGGCAATGTGTGACTGATTTCAACAACACGGCAGGTAAGGTATTGCGCACCGTGGTCAAACAGCCTTGAGCGACTAAAGGTCGCCCGCCTGCAAGTCCCACAATAAATCAAAGCTGTGACAGGCCTGCTCAGGTAAGCCCAGTTGCGCGGCAATCGCTGCGGCAGCCTTGTTTGCCTCGCTCAGCTTCGTAGCGTCGATGATGAGGTAGGGCTCTAACAGGCGTTGTGTGGTGTTTTCTGAGGGCAATGGGGTAGACAGTACTGGATCGGGCGTAAGTATTTTTGCGCTCACAATTCCTTCAGCAGCTTGCGCAAGTGTTTTGCACAGCGGGAGCGCCTTTTCTGCGACTGCGAGTGAACCGAGACAAATGAGAGCAATACCTGCGCCCGTGCCCGCCCCATAGGCGAGCGTCACGGCGGCTACCCGGCGCTGTGTGTTGTGCATCCGAGAAAAATTCCGTACAGACCAGTCTGTTTGTTTGGTAAACGCTTGCCTATAGGTATCTGAAGTGAACACTTTAAGGCTCTCGGTACGGTAGAGCGCCAGGTAAGGGCGTGTACAAGTTTTTGAGTGATAGCGTCTCGACCAGTGAAAGCCTGGGATCGCGGCGCGCTCTTGCATATGCTCAAGGTCGTACCAGCGGTTGAAATCTTGTTCGTGTGCGGGATCGACATCGGTCCAAATGAACAATTCGCCCATCGCGTCGCTTGTTTGTTGAATAGTGTGGTGGTGCGGCATGAAGATCCTTCAAAATGGTGTGAGACGAGGGTGTTAGCCTTTCGTTCGAATTATTTTTCTGACTTGAGGTACGTGTCGGATTGAGCGGAACACCTGTGCAAGGTGACGCCTGCTGTCAACCTGCACCGTTAGGTTCAGGATCACTGTCGATGCCGCGTCGTCATGCATGGTCACGTGAATAATGTTTGAATCTGCCTGTGCGACTTCGGCGGCAATACGGCTAAGTACCCCACGTTCGTTAACCGCGATGATCTCTATGCGAGCAGAGAAATGTTTTGCTGTTTCCGAGTCCCAGGCAATATCAATCCAGCGCTCGGGTTCTTTTGCGCGTGCTCGAAGAGCGATAGGACACTCGGCTGTATGCACAACAAGCCCATGTCCAACGCGGATTCCCGCGATAATTTCGTCGCCCGGTAAGGGACCACAGCACGGCGCTAGTTGCACACCCTGGCCCTCGTGGCCGTGAATCAGGATTGGGGTTGTGCGTGCCGCGCTAATTTCGTCGTCGGCAGCTGCAGTGGTTGCAATGAGAGGGTGGTCTGGGGTGAAGCGTCGCGCAACGACGGCGGCAAGACGTTTGCCTAAGCCAATATCAGCGAGGATTTCTTGGCGCGATGTTGCACCGCTTGATCGTGCGAGTTTCTCCCATATGGGGTCTTTCGTGTCGGGCAACGCGAGTTGTAGCTCACCTAACGCCTGTGCAAGCATTCTCTCACCGAACGCAACGGACTCGTCATATTGGACGGTCCGTAAGTAGTGTCGGATCTCGGAACGAGCGCGCCCGGTTCTTGCGTAGTTTAGCCATTGCGCGCTCGGGCGTGCGTCTGGGGCAGTTGTAATACTCACGGTATCACCACTCGACAGCTCGGTGCGCAAGGGCACTTCTTCGCCATTGACCAAACTTCCAATTGCATGGTTACCGACATCCGTGTGTATAGAGTACGCGTAGTCCACGGGGGTTGCGCCGCGCGGCAAGGAAACAATATTTCCCTTGGGTGTAAAGACATAGACCGCATCGGGGAAAAGATCGACCTTTACGTGTTCTAAGAACTCCGTCGAGTCACCTGTTTGGCTTTGAATGTCGAGCAGTGATTGCAGCGATTGACTCGTGCGTTGCTGTATGTCCTGCATACTCGAGGCGTTGGATTTATAAAGCCAATGCGCGGCTACGCCTTCCTCAGCAACTTGGTGCATATCCTGCGTGCGGAATTGAAACTCTATCGGTGTGCCGTAAGGGCCCACCAAGGTAGTGTGGAGCGACTGATAGCCGTTTGCCTTCGGAATAGCAATGTAGTCTTTGAATTTTCCAGGTACAGGTCTGTACAGTTGATGCAAGATTCCCATCGCCATATAGCACTCGGGTAAGGTCCGAACAATGACTCGAAAACCATAGATATCCAAAACACTCGATAGCGATTTTTTTTGCTCGACCATCTTGTGATAAATACCGTACAAGGTTTTTTCTCGGCCTGTTACTTCGCTTTCGATTCCTGCGGCAGGTAACGCCGCGCGAACGTGCTCATCGATTTTGGTTAGAACTTCTCGGCGGTTACCACGTGCAGCCATCACTGCTTTCTCGAGCACGTGATAGCGATTTGGAAAAATCGCCATGAAGCACAAATCTTGCAGCTCACGGTATAAGGCGTTAAGACCTAAGCGGTGGGCGATCGGTGCATAGATATCTAGCGTTTCGGTAGCGATACGGCGACGTTTTTCTGGTGAAACTGCATCGAGCGTACGCATATTGTGCAGCCGATCTGCGAGCTTAATCAGGATGACACGGATGTCGCGTGCCATGGCCAAGAGCATCTTGCGAAAGCTCTCTGCTTGTTGCTGCGCTTTGCTCGCAAACTCTAGACGGTCGAGCTTCGACAGACCATCCACCAGTTCTGCCACTTCATCACCAAATTTTTCGAGTAGCTCTTGCTTTGCGATGTCTTGGTCTTCCATGACATCGTGCAATAGTGCGGCACGTATCGCATTGACATCAAGCTTCCAGCCGGCGCAAATCTCTGCCACCGAGATGGGGTGACTGATGTAAGGTGACCCACTAGAGCGAAACTGACCAAGGTGGGCTTGATCAGCAAATCGATAAGCGTCGCGAACCAGGGAGACGTCTTTGGGATCTAAATAGCCATCGAGCAAACTTTGTAGCGATGCCATGGAAGCAATCGCGGGCTCGGTAGAGGTACCAACCGGGGTCGCGGCACCGGAGACAGTGCCTAGTGCGACCACAGGTTCATTGCGGCGGGTCAAGCGCGAGCCGACCCTTAGGGCAGCCAACAACCCGGATGACGCGTATCGTAAGCCGGGGAAGGCCATACCTGCCTGACTTAGGTCGGAACCTTGCGCAACATTTCTACGCCGGTCAAACCAGCAGAGATCTCGCGCAAAGCGGTCACGCAGGGCTTGTCTTTGGTCTCAAGGCGGGCGGCATGACCTTGTGCAAGTTCTCGCGCACGGTAGGTTGCGGCCAGCGTGAGTTTGAAGCGATTTGGGATGTGATCGAGGCAATCGTCAACGGTGATGCGGGCCATGGAGTTCCTGTTTCAAAAAGGTAATGCGGATTTGACTTCAAACCTATTTGGGTGCCGCCAAGCCAAGTTGACTGAACAAGGCGGCATGGAGTACCTGCTGGGAGCGGTAGCGCAAACGATTTGTGCGTATGATCTCTGCGAGCTGCGCTAACGCCAAGCTAAAGTCTTGATTAATAATAACATATTCGAACTCTGGTGCATGAGAAATCTCCTCGGCCGCAGCTTGTATACGCCGCTCGATAACCTCAAGACTATCTTGACCTCTCGCAGTCAGGCGTTGGCGTAGCGTGTCTATGGAAGGTGGCAGAATAAAGATGCCTTTAGAGTCTGGGTAGAGCTTTTTGACTTGCCGCGCACCTTGCCAGTCGATTTCAAGCAAGACGTCCTGATTTCTCGCTAGGGCTGCATCAATGTGATCGCGTGGCGTTCCGTAGTAGTTGCCGTGCACTTCCGCCCACTCCAACAACTGGTTGTGATGGCGCAGTGCATCAAATTCGGCGTGTGTGACAAACCGGTAGTCTTTGCCATGCTGCTCACCTGCGCGGGGAGCGCGCGTGGTGCAAGAGACGGACAGCCAGAGCGAATTGTCCTGCGCCAGCAGTGCGTTGACTAAGCTGGACTTTCCAGCGCCGCTAGGCGCCACGACCATAAAAACGTTTCCGGCGACCGAGGACATGGGTGACAATGGCAAAATAGGACAAAACAAAAGCATAGCAGAGTCGCTAGAATCATCACTCGCTACCATGGTTATCAATGTTAGAAAAAAGGAAGGACCCCTACATGACTAGTCAGCATCTCATCACGCCCGAAGACCTGCAGAAGTTACTGGCAAGCAATCCGGCCTCAGTGCTCGTTTGTGACTGTCGTTATGATTTGGTCGATGCCGAGCTGGGACGCAGAGCTTATGAGGCCTCGCATATACCTGGCGCGGTGTTCGTCGATCTTGGTCGCGTACTTAGTGGCCAGAAAAACGGTTCAAATGGTCGTCATCCTTTACCTGATCAGCGTGTGTTCGCCGAGCAACTTGCTGGGCTGGGTGTGAATGCGGACACGTTGATTGTGGCCTACGATGCCCCAGGTGGCTCGTACGCTGCCCGCTTGTGGTGGTTAGCACGCTGGGTGGGACATTCCAAGGTCGTGGTGTTAGATGGCACGATCGACGCCTGGACCAAGGCGGGCTTTGAACTCACGCCCACAAAGCCCGCAGCGCGTTCGCGCGGAAATTTTAAGCAAGGTGTTTCCCTGACGAAATCCGTTGATCTGGCCAACATGCGTGCCGGACTCGGTCGCGCTGACCGATTGATTATTGATGGACGTCCGGGCGATCGATTTCAAGGCTTGAATGAAACGCTCGACCCAAAGGCTGGGCATATCCCCGGATCCCTGAGCCGCCCGTCGAAGGATAACTTGAACGCAGACTGGAAACTCAAATCTCCCGAGGTGTTGCGTGCGGAGTTCGCACGCTTGCTGGGTGACCGCAAGCCTGCAGAAGTGGTGGCGAGTTGCGGCTCTGGTGTGTCGGCTTGCCATCTCTTGTTAGCGATGGAACTCGCGGGGTTGAGCGGTGCTGCGCTCTATGGCGGCTCTTGGAGTGAATGGAGTGCTCAGCCAGATGCGTCAATCGAATTGGGTGCGGCCAAGGCCTAGGCTCTCGTGATTGCCGCTTTGCTCAGCATGTAGGTATGTCTTGTTTTTATATAAAAGGGAAAATAATGTCTGACTTGAAGGTTGCAGTGGTTACTGGAGCGGGTTCCGGAATTGGGCGCGCAGTGTCACATGCTTTGGCAGCAGCGGGCTATGAGGTCTTGCTTGCTGGGCGTCGTGCGGACGCCCTCGAGGAAACACGTAGTCTTGGAGGTGCACATGGTGCGCGGCTACACCCGGTAGTGACGGATGTTAGCGACGAGGCGTCAGTGAACGCACTGTTTGCAGAGGTAAGTAAGCGCTTTGGGCGGTTGGATGTTTTATTTAACAACGCCGGGCGTGGTGGTCCGCCGGTTCCAATTGAAGATCTACCTGTGGATATCTGGAAAGATATTGTCAACATTAATTTGACCGGTATGTTTTTGTGCGCCCAAGCTGCGATTCGGATCATGAAGAATCAGAAGCCGCAAGGCGGACGGATTATCAATAACGGGTCGATCTCGGCACATGCACCGCGTCCGTTTTCGATTGGGTATACATCCACAAAACATGCAGTAACTGGTCTGACCAAGTCCATCTCGCTGGACACGCGCCATTACAACATCGCCTGTACACAGATTGATATAGGTAATGCTGCGACACCGATGACTGAACGTATGACCAAAGGTGTTCCTCAGCCGGATGGCACAACACGTGTTGAACCTCGCATGGATGTCGATCATGTTGCCCAAATGGTTGCACAGATTGTGAGCTACCCACTTGAGACCAACGTGCAGTTTGTCACGATTATGGCGACGACGATGCCGTTTGTCGGACGAGGCTAAGCTAACGCTGGTTTATAGGCACAGACATAGCGGCTACTCGATATTCATTGCCTGTTCGCGCATTTGTTCGATCAGCAATTTCAAATCGATAGCCGCTTGCGTCATCTCCAAGCTGCCTGCTTTAGAACCAAGGGTATTCGCCTCACGGTTCATCTCCTGAAACAAAAAGTCAAGCCGTTTACCGACGCTGCCTGCTGAGTGTGTCTTTTTGGCTGATGGAGTCTCGCCAGGGTTCAACAAAAACTCAAGCTCGGTCAAGTGTGATGTCAAGCGCGCGAGCTCTTCCGCGACATCAATACGTATCGCGAAGAGGCTCGTTTCACTTGCGATACGTTCTGACAGTTCTGCGCCGGTAATGTGGGTGAATCCAGCCGGAAAAGCGGCCTGTAGTGTTTCCCTAAGTTTGTTCGCGAGCCGCTCTCGATGTGCGAGAACCAGCGCAGGCATATGTGCTTGGACGACCTCAATAATCTCGCGTACTTGTGCGGCCGTTGTAAGCATGACGTTGGCTAATCGGTGGCCCTCGCGTTGGCGTCCCTCCACTAGCTGCGTCAGTGCGGGTTCCAACGCATCGAGACAGAGCTTTGCCCAGCTTTCCGGCTCAATGTGTTGTTGCGCTGCTCCAGACCAAGAGAGCAGTTCAGGCAATGTAGGAGTGGGGGTCTCAGGTAACAACTGGCGCGCTTGTGCGAGTTGCTCGGCGACGCGGTGTAATAATGCTGGTGCGAAGCTTGTCTCTTGTACGCCTGCTGTGCGGGCAAAGCTGACGCGCACTTCAATTTTGCCGCGGGTAAGACCGTTGGCGATGCGCTCGCGTATGGGGTGCTCTGCCAGTCGCAGCTCGTCTGGCATCCTAAATTGCACATCCAAATACCGGCTATTTACGGTTTTTAGCTCGATAGTGACTGAGCCGAAGGGCTGCTCCGCTTTTGCACTACCGAAACCCGTCATACTTTTAATCATTTCTTCTCTCTATGCCTATTGCTGCGCCATCAGGATTGCGAGGGTCAGAGGCGCCAAAAAAGCGACCGTGTGCGTGCTGTACGGTTTGTGCACGGCCCATCGTCGGCATTATCCTGACGTCATGGCCCATTTGCTTAAGTAGTCCAATGGTGTCAGGGCTAATGCCTCGTTCGATTCTCAGATAGTCGGGCATCCATTGATGGTGCGCACGAGGCATTGAGATCGCTTGGGCGATATTCATATTGAAATCGATAACATTGATGAGGTTTTGTAAGACGGTTGTGATGATTCTCGAGCCACCTGGCGAACCTGTCGCTAACCAGGGGCTTCCATCCTTAATGACAATGACGGGAGTCATTGAGCTGAGGGGTCGCTTGCCTGGTTCGACCGCGTTCGCATCACCGCCTAGAAGTCCGAAGGCGTTGGGGACACCTGGCTTTGCAACAAAGTCGTCCATTTCATTGTTTAGAAGTACACCGGTACCCCGTGCGACGATTCCTGATCCGAAGTTTAAATTGAGTGTGTAAGTGCAACTCACGACATTGCCCATACGATCCATCACCGAGAAATGGGTCGTTTGATCGCTCTCGAACGGCTGGGGCTGCCCGGGACGTATGAGATTGCTTGGCGTCACTTTGCTTAAATGAATGCCGGACGCTATTTGGTCGGCGTAACCCTTGGCGCTTAGCCCCCGTTGTGGAACCTTGACAAAGTCTGGATCCCCAAGGAATTCTGCTCGATCGGCATAGGCCAGTCTGGCGCTCTCGGCGATCAAATGAATCGTTTGTGCACTTCCGGCACCGAAGTCTGCGAGCCGGTAGCGTTCGAGAATGTTCAGCATTTGAACCAAGTGTATGCCGCCCGAGCTTGGGGCAGGCATCGAAAGTATCTGATACCCGCGGTAGGTACCTTGAACGGGCTGCCGCAGTGCGACTCGGTAGTTGCTTAGATCTTGCATCGTCATGGGTGAGGTATCCACCCCGTTGCTTAACTCGGCCACAATCTGCTGAGCAACGGGACCGGTATAAAACCCGTTCGCGCCAGCTTGCGCGATGAGACGCAAGGTATTTGCTAAGTCCTTTTGAATCAGCCGATCGCCGCGGCTATAGGTCTCGAGTGCATCATGAGGGCAGTGCTCAAGCGCACAAGCAGATGCGTGCTGCTTGCGCTTAAAAAAGACTTCTCGCGTGCCCGGCCAGCGAATCAGATGTGCCCGGTGAGTTTTAAATTGCTCTTCGAGCACTGCACTGACAATAAAGCCGCTCTCGGCTAATTCAATTGCCGGGGCCACAAGTTGAGCGAGGGGAAGACTGCCGTAGTCGCGTGCGGCCTGGGCAAGGCCGGCGACTGATCCAGGCACGCCAACCGCAAAGGGTGTGCGGGTCGACTTACCCGCAATGACTTGGCCCTCTGCATCAAGAAAAATATTTGGGCGAGCACTGGCAGGAGCCGTTTCACGAAAGTCGAGGGCGACTGTTCTTGCATGTGTAGCCTCGTGGACCAGCATGAAGCCGCCGCCACCAAGATTGCCGGCATTGGGTAGGACGACCGCCAGCGCAAACCCCATTGCGACTGCCGCGTCTGTGGCATTGCCTCCTTGCTCCAGAATCCGAGCACCGATCTGACTGGCAAGTCGGTGCTCGCTGGCCACCATGCCGCCGGTCGAGACAACGGGATGGAATATTTCGAAGGATCCGTCATATCGCACCACCGCCGTCTCGTTGTTTGCTGGCCCAGGGACTGCCGATCCCGGCAGGGTCGTTGCTGAGGAGCGAGGCTGTGCGGCAAGTGGGGTGAAGGTCGCAGCGACCACCCACAGACAGAAGGCGTTCAGCAGGACACGCTGCGCTGCGCTGCGTATACTGTGTCGCTGTAAACCTAGGGATTGGCTGCTGTGATTCATGGTCGACCCACTATCTGATTTTTGTGAGAGCACATCGTGTCAACTATCAATACTCATCAAACCGCCGCCGTTCAACCGCGTCCGTCAGGCCGTGCCGCCAACGAGCTTCGTACTGTTTCCATGCAGCGGGCATTTACGCGCTACGCAGAGGGGTCTGTTCTGATTTGTATGGGCAATACACAAGTGCTGTGCACAGCAAGCGTACTCGAAAAAGTGCCTCCATTTCTAAAAGGCCAGGGCCAAGGCTGGGTGACAGCTGAATATGGTATGTTGCCGCGCTCGACCCATACCCGCTCCGACAGAGAGGCGGCCAAGGGAAAGCAGTCTGGTCGGACCCAAGAAATTCAGCGTCTGATTGGTCGGAGTTTGCGTGCGGTGATGGACATGACAGCGCTCGGTGAGCGTACGATACAGATTGATTGTGATGTGTTGCAAGCGGATGGCGGCACGCGCTGCGCGAGTATTACCGGTGCATGGGTCGCTGTTGCGGACGCAGTGGACGGGTTGCTCAAGCAGGGATTGCTGACAAAAAATCCTCTCATCGATTCGGTCGCAGCGGTTTCGGTCGGTATGGTGGGCGGACAGCCAGTGCTGGATCTTGATTATCCAGAAGATTCTGGCTGCGATGCAGACATGAATATCGTGATGACCGGCGTGGGGCGTTACGTCGAGGTGCAGGGCACTGCAGAAGGACACACCTTTGATCGCACTGAACTAAACCACCTGTTAGCGTTGGCAGAAGACGGCATTGCTCTCTTGGCACAAAAACAAAAATCAGCCCGTTTGGGCTGATTCTGTGGGCCTGCTTGAACAGGCTGGGCTTGGTGTTGGTGCGTTGCTAGATCGTTCTGCCACCATCTACGGGCAACTCTAAGCCCGTCAAAAAGGATGCCTCCTCAG
The DNA here is from genome assembly GCF_019923725.1 of Zwartia hollandica. Lineage (GTDB taxonomy): Bacteria > Pseudomonadota > Gammaproteobacteria > Burkholderiales > Burkholderiaceae_B > Zwartia > Zwartia hollandica. The sequence continues at coordinate 256,031 of NZ_JAHXRI010000001.1, read as the reverse complement.
AGGCCAAGAACACCGCTGCATTAGCAATGTCGCGCGGCACACTCAGTCTACCCATTGGAATCGTTGCAATGAATTTTGCTCGGTTTTCTGGGGTGTTAGGGATGCCCATGAAATCGCCCAACATCCCAGTGTCACCCATAACCGGACAAATCACATTGACGCGAATGTTGTCGCCTGCGAGTTCCACTGCAAGCGATTTAGACAGTAGGTTGGCGGCTCCTTTTGAGGCGTTGTACCAAGTCAATCCGGGACGTGGGCGAATGCCGGCGGTTGAGCCGACGTTAATGATGCAACCTGATTTCTTTGCACGCATCATGGGCACGACCGCATTGATCATGTGATAGATTGCTTTGACGTTCACATCGAAGCATCGGTCGTAGGTTGCTTCATCGACATTTAAGAACGGCTGATTCTTATGGGTGTAGCCCGCATTGTTTACAACAATATCGACAGAGCCAAATTTTTGAACGGCTGTGCTGACTGCTAGATCAATATCGGCACGTTTGCTGACATCGCACTTGACGGCTACGGCGGATGCACCAATTTCCGCGGCAACCTTTTGGGCGCCGGCTTCATTTAGGTCGGCGATGACGACTTTTGCACCTTCACGGACGTAATAGCGAGCGATTTCGGCACCGAAACCGCTCGCGGCCCCCGTGACGATTGCTACTTTGTTTTGTAAACGCATACGGGTGGTCTCCTGGATTTTTTCTTGATTGACATCAGTCGGCTAAGACACGGCCCATCACAGGTTGTTTGCTAATTCCCCAAACAGTTTGAATCAGCTTTTTAACCTGTGCTTCAGTTGCATTGCCTTCATAAGTGCCAAGGCGCAAGGCTTTGTCTTCAATTTCCGGACGCGATAGCGTGTTGCCTGGGTCACCCTTTGGCTCGTCTACACGACCTGCAAGGTTACGGCCATCCTTGGTAGTGACCGTCACCTTGCCGATCCAACGCTGCGGGTAGGCAGTGTCGACTTCTTCGTCGAGTTCCATGGTTACCTTGTCGCGGAACGCAGCAACCTGACCATCTTTGAGGGCCTGGTCAAAGCCGGCCAGGTCTGCCGAGTTTCGCAGTGCGATGAGCGCCAACACGGTACCCATCGAAAACTTGGACTGATGGACAGTCTGTGGATCGACGACCGGACCCAGTACGTCAATCGCCCCTTGATGCACATGGGTCACGACACGCGAGATGTCACCCGCTTTGAGTCCATGTGTCTTCATGGCGTGTTGAAGTGCGTCCGCTGCGGGGTGCGTATGGCGGCACGAGGCGTGGTATTTAAAGGAGGTTTCAGGTAGCGCCCAGCGCACGCCAAGGCGGTCTGTGAGTTTGGCGGGGTCAGCATCTGTGGACATACCGGCGGCCATCCCTTGAACGCCTTCAAGGATACGACGCGCGCCGGTGAAGCCTTCTTTGGCCAAGTAGGCTGAGCTCAACCCTGTCGACGCGGCGTGCGCAGTGTGCAGCTGCTTCGAGTCAGCAGCGTCTCGCAGAAACTCCCACAAGCCGGACGCTTGTGTTCCAGCAGAGCCAATCGCATTGAGCATCTGCTCGGGATTCAGTTTAAGCAGGCGCCCAACTGTCACTGCAGCGGCCACGGTTCCAGCTGTTCCCGTTGTGTGAAAGATCTTGTAGTGGGAGCGACCTAGGAACTCGCCTACGCGAATGCCAACTTCGTAGCCAACGACAGACGCGGTAATGAACTCCTCGCCTGAGGCGCCAATTGCTTGCGCCACCGCAAGTGCTGGTGGGAATACCACGGCAGCCGGATGAAATACCGAGCCGTTATGGACGTCGTCTTGCTCGACGACGTGCGCGGCAGCCGCGTTAACCATCGCGGCAAAGAATGGGTTCGTCATTCGGCGGTTCACGAAGTCTTCTGACTTTCCCTCCGACGGCCCCATCAGTGCGGTGTACTTCGCCATGGCTTGAACCGCACGCGCAGACGAACCCGCCAAAATGGAGGCCATCGTGTCTAAAAACAAGTCTTCGCAGCGCATCCGCACGGACTCTGGAATATCGGAGTACTTTAGTTCAGAGGCAAACTTGGCTAGCGTAGCGCTAGGGTGCAAGACAGCAGTGGGGGCAGGCGAGCGAACGGCAGTCATGTTTTATCCTTTAGAACGAACGTGGAAGACCGAGTACGTGTTCAGCAACGTACGACAGAATCAAGTTGGTAGAAATCGGTGCGACTTGGTACAGACGTGTTTCGCGGAACTTGCGCTCAACATCGTATTCGCAAGCGAAGCCGAAGCCTCCATGGAACTGCAAACAGGCATTCGCCGCTTCCCAGGAGGCATCAGCTGCAAGCAGCTTAGCCATGTTTGCTTGCGTACCACACGCCTGTTTCGCATCAAACAAACGACACGCCTCGTAACGCATCAAGCTTGCCGCCTCAACGTTAACAAAGGCGCGCGCGATTGGAAATTGCACACCTTGGTTTTGGCCGATCGGTCGACCAAAAACGATACGATCTTTCACATACTTAGATACACGGTCGATGAACCAGTAGCCATCACCGATACACTCGGCTGCAATCAAGGCGCGCTCGGCATTCAAGCCGTCAAGAATGTACTTGAACCCTTTACCTTCCTCGCCAATGAGATTCTCGGCTGGGATCTCGAGATTCTCGAAAAAGAGCTCGTTTGTTTCGTGGTTAACCATATTCAAAATGGGGCGCACAGTTAAGCCATGTCCGATCGCCTCATGCAGATCAACAAGAAAAATAGACATCCCTTCAGATTTCTTTGTCACTTGGTCAAGTGGCGTGGTTCGAGCCAACAGAATCATCAGGTCCGAGTGCTGAATACGCGAAATCCACACCTTTTGACCATTGATAACGTAACGATCCCCTTTTTTAACCGCAGTCGTTTTAATTTTGGTGGTGTCGGTGCCGGTCGTAGGCTCGGTGACCCCCATGGACTGCAGGCGTAACTCGCCCGCCGCAATCTTTGGCAGATATAGATTTTTTTGCTCGACTGAGCCATGGCGTAACAGGGTACCCATGTTGTAGAGTTGGCCATGGCACGCGCCGGAATTGCCTCCCGAGCGGTTAATCTCTTCCATGATGACAGAGGCCTCGGTAAGTCCGAGACCAGAGCCACCGTACTCTTGCGGGATAAGGGCTGCCATCCAGCCAGCTTGAGTCAAGGCATTAACGAACTCTTCAGGGTAACCGCGTGCTTCGTCGATTTTGCGAAAATATTCGTCGGGAAACTGCTTGCAGAGATCCCGGATAGCGTCACGAATGTCTTGGTACTGGTCTGAGTGAGTTGTTTGCATGATTGTCTTATGATGGCGTGTATGGCGAAAACGTTACTGTGCCCGAGCGCGGACCGCCTGACTATTGTTGTTTGGTTAACCCGGGCTTTTTGATTGCTTAAGCGACGCACAATTCATGGCAAACCACTTCGACCTGACGGACTTGCAGCTGATCGTCAATATTGGCGATGCCAGTAGTCTGACCCGTGGTGCTGAAAAGTCGCATTTGTCGCTCCCAGCCGCCAGTAATCGGGTCAAAAACCTTGAAGACCACTTTGGGACTAGGCTATTTAACCGTAACAGCCAGGGGGTCACATTGACACCGTCAGGCGAGGCATTTCTTCGCCATGCACGGTTAGTTTTAAGACAAATTGACCATTTACGGGGCGATATTCACGAGTACGCACGCGGAATCAAGGGGCAGGTGAGGGTGTTGGCGAACACGACGGCTATGACGGAGTTCATGCCTGCCGTATTAAGCCGGTACCTCGCGTCGCACCCCGATGTCACGGTCGAGTTACGCGAGCGCTTGAGTTACTTGGTGATCAAGGCCGTGTCGGAGGGGTCGGCCGACATTGGCATTGTCGCGGGTCGTCCTGAGTCCTCGGAGCTGGAGTATCTGCCGTACCGGAAGGATCGCTTGGTTCTTGTCACGTCTGATCATCATGAGTTCGCCGAGCGACCCGAAGTCGCTTTCGGCGAGACGATGCGTTACGAATATGTGGGGCTGTCTGAGTGGAGCGCGATCCATGCGTTCTTGATACAAGCTGCAGATAAGCTTGGACATCCGTTTCGGTTCAGGGTTGAAGTGGGTAGCTTTGAGGCGGTATGTCGCATGATTGAGGCGGGGGTCGGTATCGGCGTGGTCCCCGAGCTCGTGGCAAGGCGCTATGCTCAACGCCTAAAGATAAAGATTGTCAGGTTGTCTGACGAGTGGGCGGATCGAAAACTACAGATTTGTGTGCGCAAATTGGACCAGTTGCCAGGCTTTGCGCGCGACTTGGTCAATATGTTGATCCAGGATGTTCCACTCGCAGACTTGCAGGAGCGAGAATGATACTGTCGTCGATTGTTCTAGCCTCTGGAAATGCGGGAAAAATCAAAGAGTTCGAGGCTCTCTTCGCACCTCTGGGAGTGACTCTGATTTCGCAAAAGAGCCTAAATATTCCGGATGCCCCTGAACCTCATGTCACGTTTATAGAGAATGCGCTGGCCAAGGCTAGGCATGCGAGTGCCTTGTCCGGCCTGCCAGCGCTAGCAGATGACTCTGGTCTTTGCGTACAGGCGCTCGGCGGGGAGCCGGGCGTGCATTCGGCTCGCTATGCGCAAGTGTTGGACGGCCCACGTTCGGATGCGGCCAATAACGAGAAATTAATCAAGATGCTGCAGGGCGTGACTGATCGACGCGCATGGTATGTGGCGGTGTTGGTGCTCGTTACTCGCCCCGATGACCCACAACCTGTGATTGCGCAGGCGAACTGGGTGGGGGAAATTGTTGACCAGGCTCGTGGTGCCAATGGGTTTGGTTACGATCCTTATTTTTATTTGAAAGAAGAGGCCTGTTGTGCCGCCCAGCTCGAACCAGACAAGAAAAATCGTATTAGCCATCGCGGCATGGCGATGCGTGCGCTGTTGATTCAGCTCAGGCAAACTGGGATGCTGGTCTGATGGCGCGTGTTATTCCCATCGTTCCTGAGACACCAAATGGCGTGCGCGGCTCAGCGCCTTTGGCCAGGCCCACAGCGAGATCGCTGTTGGCCACCTTACCCCCGTTATCTGTTTACATTCATGTTCCTTGGTGCGTGCGCAAATGTCCCTATTGCGATTTCAATTCACATCAAGTTGCGGCCGTTCTGCCAGAAGATCTGTACCTTGATGCACTGCAAGCCGATCTGGAGCAAGCACTACCTGACGTCTGGGGTCGTCAGGTTCACACTATCTTTATCGGTGGCGGGACGCCTAGTCTGCTGAGTGAGCGCGCAATTGATCGTCTACTGTCGATGTTGCGTTCGCACTTAAATGTATGGCCCGACGCCGAGATCACTCTCGAAGCGAACCCAGGGGCAGCGGAGGCGCATAGATTCAAAGAGTATGGTCGTAGCGGTGTCAACAGAATTTCCTTGGGAATTCAATCTTTCGATGACAAGCAACTCAAGGCACTTGGTCGAGTCCACAATGCTGATCAAGCGCGTGCCGCGATCGATATGGCGCAACAAGCTGTGCCGCGCATCAATCTCGATTTAATGTTCGCCTTGCCCCAACAGACGCTGCAAGAGTGTGTGCACGATGCGACCCAAGCGTTAGCGTTCGGGACCGAACACTTGTCGATGTATCAATTAACGATTGAAGCCAACACAGTATTTGCGAAATTCCCTCCAGCGCTGCCAGAGGATGATCTCGCTGTGGAAATGGAAGAGGCGATTGAGGGGTTGTGCAAAAAGGCGGGTCTTGAGCGATACGAAGTGTCCGCTTTTGCTAGAAAAGGGGCGCAAGCACGACACAACCTCAACTACTGGGAGTTTGGGGATTACCTCGGTTTGGGCCCAGGGGCTCACGGTAAATTGTCCTTTCCAGACAAAATACTCAGGCAGGCCCGAACACGTAATCCCGAGGTCTGGATGCAAGCGGCGCTGCGCCGCGATGGGTCACAGGTGTCCGAATTACGTACCCTCGCTCCAAGTGAGCTGCCGTTCGAGTTTATGCTTAACGCCCTACGCCTAAGGCAAGGTGTGCCTCAGTCGTTTTACGCCGAGCGTTGCGGTCAGGCGCCTGCTGGTTTTGCGAAGATGCTAGCTGGAGCCAGGCAGAAAGGGCTATTAGCGGACATAACGGACCGCTATCAAGCAACTCCGCTAGGCTGGCGCTTTCTAAACGAGTTGCAAGAATCTTTTCTTGATTAGCACCATAAAAGTGCATTAAATGCACATGAAGTGCGCATTTGCACTATATTAGTGCAAATAAAAGCCCCGCAACAGGGCTATTTCATGACTTGCTTGCTGGCACAAAAATTGCTTTGGTTCTGCCAAGGTAAAATTGCTTGTCAGTTTCAACCACGATAGCAGTCAGTCATTCCTTCTAATTCATATCCGGAGTCAATAATGACCACCTCTAAAGATGTTCTGAAGAAGATTGCCGAAAACGAAGTCAAGTTTGTTGATTTCCGTTTTACGGACACAATGGGCAAAGAGCAACACGTCTCGGTGCCTGTCAGCCAAATGGGCGAAGAGAAATTCAAGGACGGTCATGCATTTGACGGTTCGTCGATCGCTGGCTGGAAAGGCATTGAAGCTTCAGACATGCTGTTGATTCCAGATCCAGCGACAGCGCACATGGATCCGTTCCGTGAAGAGTCGACCATGATTCTGACATGTGATGTGGTCGAGCCCTCGGACATGAAAGGTTACGAACGCGATCCACGCTCGTTGGCAAAACGCGCAGAAGCCTATCTGAAGTCCAGTGGTCTGGGTGACACAGCCTTTTTTGGTCCTGAGCCAGAGTTCTTCGTTTTTGACGGCGTGACCTGGGGCGACGACATGTCCGGCTGCCACGTCAAGATCAAGTCCGAAGAAGGCTCATGGTCAACTGGCATGGAATTCGAAGGCGGTAACTTGGCCCACCGTCCTAAGGTGAAGGGCGGCTATTTCCCCGTTCCTCCGGTCGACTCAATGCAAGACATGCGTTCAGAGATGTGCTTGTTGCTCGAAGAAGCTGGCATTCCAGTGGAAGTGCACCATCACGAAGTGGCTGGCGCTGGTCAGCTCGAGATCGGCACCAAGTTCAGCACACTCGTTACACGTGCGGACTGGAACCAAATCATGAAGTACACGATTCACAACGTTGCTCATGCCTACGGCAAGACAGCCACCTTCATGCCGAAGCCAATTGTCGGTGACAACGGCTCGGGCATGCACGTGCATCAGTCGATATGGAAAGACGGTCAGAATTTGTTCGCAGGCAATGGTTATGCCGGTCTGTCTGAGTTTGCGCTGTACTACATCGGCGGCATCATCAAGCACGCACGTGCACTGAATGCAATCACCAATCCAGGTACGAACTCATACAAGCGTTTGGTCCCACACTACGAAGCGCCTGTGAAGCTTGCCTACTCGGCACGCAACCGCTCTGCTTCGATCCGCATTCCTTATGTTGCAAACCCCAAAGGTCGTCGCATTGAAGCGCGCTTCCCAGATCCACTGGCCAACCCATACTTGGCTTTCTCGGCATTGATGATGGCGGGTCTGGATGGTGTGCAGAACAAGATTCACCCTGGCGATCCAGCAGACAAAAACTTGTACGACTTGCCACCTGAAGAGGATGCAAAGATCCCAACAGTGTGCAGCTCACTGGAACAAGCTCTTGAAGAGCTGAACAAAGACCGCGAGTTCTTGACCCGTGGTGGCGTGTTCACAAACGAGATGCTTGATGCATACGTTGAATTAAAGATGCAGGAAGTCAACCGTCTGCGCATGACAACGCACCCTGTTGAGTTTGATCTTTACTACAGCCTCTAAACTGCCGACAAATTTGGGGTCGGGCCTCCCGGCCTGATACCCATGAACTCCGTTGAAGCTTTCGATCTACTCGCCACGACGGTTCTGTTACTGAACCAGAACGGCGAAGTTGCACAAGCGAATGCGGCGGCAGAAGTGATGTTCGGGCGGTCTAGGCGTTCCCTGGTAGGGTGGCCAGCCGCCCATTTGTTTGAGCGTGATGCTGCGCTTGAGCAGTCTTTCCGGCAAGCGTGTTCGGGTGCAGTGGATGATTGCCGCCAGTTCGCACACACACGTCGAGGTGCAGATTCTGTCGAAGTCAGTGTGACTTCGATTGCGCTCCTTGGGCGACCTTGGGCCGCTCTCATTGAAGTTAAAGATATCGAGCAGCGTGTGCTGGTCGATCGCAGTATTCGCTTGGTTGACGAAATCGAAACGCAGCATGAGTTGTTGCGCAACCTGGCGCATGAGGTGAAGAATCCGCTTGGGGGGTTACGCGGCGCTGCGCAGTTGCTCGAGTCTGAATTGCCCGACCCTGCGTTGCAGGAGTACACACAAGTTATTATTTCTGAAGCGGATCGTTTGCAGGCTTTGGTAGATCGCTTAGCGGCGCCTCAACGCATGCCAGTGCAATGGCAGTCAGTCAATATCCATGAGGTGTGCGAGCGTGTCTGTGCACTGGTACGCGCCGAGTTTCGCAGCGTCGCATTGCAGCGTGACTACGACGCGTCGATGCCAGAGTTTCGCGCAGACCCTGCACGCTTGATGCAAGCGCTATTAAATGTCGTGCGAAACGCTGCGCAAGTGCTGACAGGATCAGCACAAATTGCATCGCCGCATATCACAATCAAAACGCGAGTCGCACGACAAGTTTTATTGCGACATAAACAACATCGCATGGCCGTTGTCGTATCTGTACTAGACAATGGACCTGGCGTGCCCGAGACAATTCAAGACCGGATTTTTCATCCACTTGTGACTGGGCGTGATGGTGGAACGGGCTTAGGCCTGAGCCTTGCGCAGGATTTCGTCCAACAGCATGGTGGCGTAATTGAATTTGACTCGAAACCCGGACACACCGAGTTTCGGCTGATGTTACCTTTGGAGTCGTTATGAAACCTGTCTGGATCGTTGATGATGACCAGGCCATTCGCTGGGTATTAGAGAAAGCGTTGGGTCGTGCTGGTATGGTCACCAGAAGTTTCGTCAGTGCGAACGAAGTTTCAGCAGCCTTGCGAACCGAGATACCGGCCGCGTTGATTTCCGATATTCGCATGCCAGGCACAGATGGTTTCGAACTGCTCAAGCACGTGAAGGAAAAGTATCCTAGCTTACCGGTCATTATCATGACCGCTTTTAGTGATCTAGATAGTACGGTGACGGCATTCCAGGGTGGAGCGTTTGATTATTTGGCCAAGCCATTCGATATCAATGATGCCGTGGCATTGATATCACGCGCTGTGCAGGAGCCCGAAGCCGAAGAGGTCGCTATCGGTGTTGGAAGATCGGATATATCTCAAGACAAGGGAATATTGACTCAGTCTTCTTCGGTCGCCATGCAGGAAGTATTCCGAGCCATTGGTCGTTTGGCTCAGTCAAATGTCACGGTGCTGATTACCGGTGAGTCTGGAACCGGTAAGGAGCTCGTCGCGCACGCGCTTCATAGTCATGGCGCGCGCGCAAAAGGCCCCTTCATCGCTTTAAACACTGCTGCGATTCCGAGGGACTTACTCGAAGCGGAGTTGTTTGGGCACGAACGCGGCGCCTTCACTGGCGCGAACGCACTTAGGCGTGGGCGTTTTGAAGAAGCAAGTGGCGGTACGCTCTTTCTAGATGAGATCGGTGACATGCCCTTCGAGTTGCAGACGCGACTGCTACGGGTATTGTCCGATGGTACGTTTTACCGTGTGGGTGGTTCTCAGCCTGTCCGAGTGGATGTGCGTATTGTCGCCGCTACGCACCAGCCGTTGGAAGATCGTGTCCGTGAAGGAAAGTTTCGTGAAGACTTATTTCATCGACTAAACGTGATACGACTCCGTTTGCCACCTTTGCGGGAGCGTCGCGAGGACGTGCCAGAATTGGCTAGACACTTTCTGGCGATGTCGGCACGTGGAGTAGGTGTGCCTATTAAACGCATCTCTGAGCCCGCGATGCAGGCGCTCGCGCATTTCGATTTTCCAGGTAATGTTCGGCAGCTCGAAAACTTTTGTCATTGGTTAACTGTCATGGCACCGGGCCAGACTGTCGGTGTAGCGGATTTACCCCCAGAAGTTCGCGCGGCCCAGTTGCCAATCGCTGCGGTTGGTATGAGTGTTCAACCCGAGGCGCAGCACCGAACTTGGCAGCAGCTGTTAGCCACTGATGCGACGCTACGTCTATCACGCTCCGATCCTGAGGTCTGGTTGGTTTTGACCCAGATGTTTGAGCGCACCATCTTGCAAGCTTCCCTAGATGTGTGTCGCGGCAGACGTGTAGAAGCTGCAGCGCGGCTCGGGATGGGGCGCAATACGATTACCCGTAAATTGCGGGAACTAGGGATGGATGCAGGCGGGGCCGATATCGCTGCGTGAAGGCGTGTTTGTAGGGGACATTCCAGAGCAATTGGATTAAACTATTGTCTATAAAATTTTGATAGTCAAATCCAGGAGTCTCTCATGTCCAAACAGATCATTCACACAGCCAAAGCTCCCGCTGCGGTTGGTCCGTATTCACAGGCGGTCCAGGCGCCAACCGGCAAGATGATCTTCTTGTCTGGTCAGATTGGTCTAGTACCTAGCACCGGTGAAATGGTGTCTGACAAGTTTGAAGATCAAGTCAAACAAGCGTTTTCAAACATGCAGGCGGTGATTGAGGCTGCCGGTGGTTCGCTTGAAAATATTATTAAACTGAATTTGTTTCTCACGGACTTGGGACAGTTTGGCATCGTGAATGCTTTGATGGCTGAGCGCTTGCCACAGCCTTTTCCTGCACGCTCAACGGTCGGCGTCTCGAGCCTACCGAAGGGTGCGCAATTTGAGATTGAAGCGATTATCGTCGTTTAAGAACTCGCCATTCGTCGCTTGTCGCTGACGTGAGTGCTCGTTCTGCACCAAAACGCCAGAGTGCTAAGACACCCGCTCTTAGCCTCGAGTCTAAATTTTTGCGCTTAGGGCTGATGAGCGCCGAAGATTTTGTATTGCATCTCCCGCTGCGATACGAGGACGAGACGCAAATTATGCCGATCGCCTCCGCGCGCCCTGGGCTGATGTCGCAAATCGAAGGTGAGGTGGTGCGTAGCGAAATCGTCCTCAAACCCCGTCGGCAGTTGACGGCGGTTCTGCGCGACGAGTCAGGCGAGATTCACTTGCGTTGGTTGACATTCTATCCAAGTCAACAAGCACAGATGACGCCAGGAAAGCGCTGGCGCGTGCGCGGCGAAGTTCGTGGGGTTCGTCACGGCTTCGAGATGGTGCATCCGAAGGTAAGTGTCGCCGGTGCGCCGTTGTCGATGGCGCTCACACCAGTCTATCCTACCACTGACGGATTATCGCAAGCCAGTCTGCGCAAGGCGATTGGCTCAGCCCTGACGACGGTAGATTTGTGTGATACCTTGTCGCACACAATCCGTTCCAGACTTGGCCTGATGGAATTGCGTGAGGCGTTGCAAACGATTCACTCTCCACCTGCGGATTTAGACCCGACCAGTTTGCTCGAGCACACGCATCCCGCATGGACGCGTATTAAATTTGATGAGCTACTAGCACAGCAGTTGTCTCTCGCTGCAGCAAGAGACCAACGACAAGTTAGGCGTGCCCGTCCCTTGGGTCCGGTGGTATCTGGTAAGCAAGACGCCTCTTTGACCGAGCGCCTACTCGCCAGTCTGCCATTTGCACTCACGGCAGCACAAGCGCGCGTGTTACAAGAAATCGAGTCCGATCTTGGACGCTCCTTTCCGATGTATCGATTGCTACAGGGGGATGTCGGTAGCGGCAAGACGATTGTTGCTGCCCTCGCAGCGCTGCGAGCGATCTCACACAATGCCCAAGTAGCGCTAATGGCCCCAACCGAGCTTCTTGCCGAGCAACATTTCAATAAGATGCACTCGTGGTTTGAGCCTCTGGGGGTGAAGGTTTGTTGGCTAGCAGGCAGCATGCCAGTAAAGGCCAAGCGCGAGTCGCTTGAGGCGATTCGCTCCGGCGAGGCTAAGTTAGTCGTGGGCACGCAGGCGCTCATCCAAGAGGGCGTAGAGTTCTGTGCCTTAGGCCTCGTTATTGTCGATGAGCAACATCGCTTTGGCGTTAGCCAACGACTCTCTTTATCCCGTAAGGGCGAGGATGCAGTCCGAGGCTCAGTGGCGGGGACAACACTGGATCTGATCCCGCATCAGTTAACAATGAGTGCGACGCCCATTCCGCGTACGCTCGCGATGACTTTTTACGCCGACCTTGAGGTGTCATCGATTGATGAACTACCGCCTGGGAGAACTCCGGTCGTCACCAAATTATTTGCCTCAGACCGTCGCATGGATATTATTGCGCACGTGGCGCAGGCCTGTGCCGAAGGTCAGCAAACCTACTGGGTCTGTCCCCTGATCGAAGAGAGCGAGGCGTTAGATTTGCAAAATGCCGTCGACACATACGCGGAGCTTGTTCAAGCGTTGAGTCCTCGGCGTGTTGGCTTGGTACACGGTCGTTTGACACCTGCCGAGAAAGCTTTAGTGATGAATAGCTTTAGGAACGCTGAGCTTGATGTGCTCGTTGCGACGACGGTTATCGAGGTGGGTGTCGATGTTCCTAACGCCTCGTTGATGATTATTGAACACGCTGAGCGCTTTGGCTTGGCTCAGTTGCATCAGTTACGGGGTCGCGTTGGACGAGGCGCAAAGCGGTCGGTGTGTGTCTTGATGTATCAAACTCCTCTGTCGATGCTTGCTCGTCAGCGACTGCGGGCAATGTACGAAACACAGGATGGGTTTGAGATCGCACAGCGCGACCTAGACTTGCGTGGTCCTGGTGAGCTATTGGGATCGCGGCAGTCAGGACTCACGTTATTGAAGTTTGCTGATCTGGCTCAGGATGGTGGGTTGGTCGTTGTTGCACGGGAACAAGCCATCGTATTGCGTGAGACGGATCCGCAAACGGTTCGCAAACACCTAGATCGGTGGATGCGTGGGAAAGAAGATTATTTACGAACTTAAATGATTTGCTGATTGATTGGGCGAAATAGCTATGACTCTTACAGAATTGAAGTATATCGTTGCAGTATCTCGTGAAAAGCACTTTGGTCGTGCGGCCGATGCCTGTTTTGTCAGTCAACCGACTTTGTCTGTGGCCATCAAGAAGCTAGAAGATGAGTTAGGTGTCACACTGTTTGAGCGGGGAGGGACGGAGATCGGTGTGACTGCGATTGGAATGCAAATTGTGTTGCAGGCGCAAAAGGTACTTGAGGAAAGCGCCAGTATCAAAGAGCTTGCACGCCTTGGTCGTGATCCTCTTGCCGGTGTGCTTCGCGTTGGAGTGATCCACACGATAGGCCCGTACTTGTTACCGAAACTTGTGCCGAAACAGATCGAACGTACCCCCCAAATGCCATTGATCTTGCAAGAGAACTTCACCGTTCGCTTGTTGGAGCTTTTGCGTCAAGGAGAAATTGACTGCGCAATCATGGCGTTACCGCTCCCAGATTCCGGTCTAAGTGTTTTGCCCCTGTATGATGAAGACTTTGTCGTCGCTATTCCGTCTCAGCATCCTTGGGCATCCCGAAAATCTATTTCTGCTGAAGATCTCAAGCAACAAAACATGTTGTTGCTTGGCAGTGGGCACTGCTTTCGCGATCAGGTATTAGAAGTTTGTCCCGAGCTATCCAGGTTTGCTGCGACGAGCGAAGGTATTCAGCGGACGTTTGAGGGCTCGTCACTGGAGACCATTCGCCATATGGTTGCAGCCGGTATAGGGATCACTGTGATGCCCGCCAGTTCGGTGTCATCTGTGGACCGCAGTAGTAAATTGCTCAAGTACATCAAGTTTGATGTACCCGTGCCTAATCGTCGTGTTGTGCTCGCGTGGCGGAAAAGCTTTCCTCGTACGGTTGCAATTGATGCGCTGGTTCAAGCAGTATTCCATTGCGGGTTAGAGGATGTCCATATGCTTGATAACCTGCACGAGAAGGAGCGCGGTTAGCTGTGTTTGAACGTCTCGGTCTGTATGCCAAACTAGTACGTCTCGATAAGCCTATCGGTACCTTGCTTTTGCTTTGGCCAACACTATGGGGGCTCTTTGTCGCTGCAGATGGGTGGCCAGAGCCAGCGATTCTATGCATCTTTGTACTAGGCACATTTTTGATGCGCTCTGCAGGGTGTGCTATGAACGATTACTTCGACAGAGATGTTGATAGACATGTCGCACGTACGGAAAAGCGTGTGTTGACAGCTGGATTGATCGAGCCACGCGAAGCCTTATATGTCGCTGCTGTGTTGGGTTTGGTTAGCTTCGTACTGGTATTGTTTTTGAATGTACTGACTATTTTATTGGCGCTTATTGCGGCAATACTCGCAGTAACCTATCCGTTGTTCAAGCGGTTTTTCGCGATCCCGCAGGCCTATCTAGGCGTTGCTTTTGGCTTCGGGATTCCGATGGCGTTTGCTGCGATACAGAACGAGGTACCCAGCGTAGCCTGGGTGATGCTTCTCGCCAATGTATGCTGGGCAATTGCGTATGATACGGAATACGCCATGGTTGATCGTGACGATGACTTACGACTCGGACTCAAGACATCTGCGATCACATTTGGTCGCTACGATGTTTCTTTGGTTGCGTTTTGTTATCTGTTAGCAATCGCTTTACTAGGCGTTGTCGGTTACTTGCTTAGCTATGGATGGCCTTATTTCCTAGGCTTGTTGCTTGCGCTTGGTATTTCCGCGTTGCACATTTACTGGATACGAGACCGTGACCGCCAAGCCTGCTTTAAGGCTTTTTTACATAACACCTGGCTTGGCGCTGCGGTATTTTGCGGTATTGGACTTCAGCTCACACTCTATTGATTTTTGGATGAATGATGGCAACATTTCCTTCGGTGGCATTTATTGGTGGCGGTAACATGGCGAACGCTTTGGTCTCGGGCATGCTGGCTCAGGGCTGTCCCGCCGAAAAGGTCCATGTAATTGAGGTAGCCGAGGTGCTACGAGAGCAATGGCGTGCGCGTTCTGTCAGTGTGAGCGCCGCACCAGATACGCTGCTCAGTCAGCGCCAGGTCTGGATTTTTGCTGTCAAGCCACAACAGATGCGGGATGTCGTATTACAGTGCCGTGCTTGGCTACAACCCAACACGTTAGTCATTAGTATCGCTGCGGGGATTTCAATTGACTCACTTGGCAAATGGCTTGGTGAGGATGCCAAACCGTTTGGTAATGTGGTGCGTTGCATGCCCAATACGCCTGCACTTGTCGGAGCTGGAGTAACCGGGATGAGCGCACCCGCGACAACGAGCGCAGCCGATCGGGAGCGCGCGACTGCATTGCTTTCTACCGTAGGCGAAGTGGTTTGGGTGGATAACGACAAGGCCATTGATGCCGTAACGGCACTGTCTGGCAGTGGACCGGCCTACGTGTTCCTTTTCCTCGAGTCTCTCATTAAAGGGGGGCTTGCACTCGGTTTGTCAGAGCAACAGGCAAGGGACTTAGCCTTGTCTACGCTTGCTGGTGCGACGAAACTCGCGCAGCAGTCTGCGGAAGCTCCCTCCGTGCTCCGGGAGCGGGTCACGTCCAAGGGGGGAACGACTGCGGCGGCGCTGGATGTTTTTGCGCAACAGGCTTTTGGTCAAACAGTGGTTCAGGCGATGGCAGCAGCAGATCGTCGCGCGGCGGAGCTTTCGATTGAATTCGGGAAGTAGATTCAGCAGTAAATTTTAATAACAGGAATGACCTAATGAAAAAGCTATTTGCTGCAGTAGGCGGTTTGATCGTAGTGCTCCTAGCTGTTTGGCTTGGCGCAAGTGTCTACGTCGGGCGCAGCACCGAGAAGTTTGTCTCTACGATTACCGAACGCAATAAGCCTGGGGCCGCTCTACGGATTGTGAACGTTAAACACGAGCAGTCACTGTTGTCGGCAAAGGGTTCTTTTGATCTGCAGTTCGCAGACGTCAGTGCTGACGCGAAGGATGGCACAGCACTTTACACGGCACAGGCTACCTATAAGGTATCGAACTTACTGTTACCAGACTCGGCGATGCGGTTTGACTGGCACGTCAAGCCAGCTGGACCACGCGCACAGGCTTTGAAAGATTTCTTTGGTCAAGAGTTTGATCTTCATGGTCACGGCAAGCTTGCTTATGGTGGGGCGGCTCGATCGAGTTTCAGTCTGCCCAAGCTTGCCGTCCGGCAGGGCAGAGATTCATTTGACTTCAGTCCTCTAACGGGAAATATTGCATGGGGTGCCAAGACACTTGCCGCTGATTTCAAGCTCGATCGTCTTACTATGCGTACTGCTGAGTATGTCCTAGATGTGCAGGGTGTCAACATGCAGTCAGAGGTAAGCGACAGACAAAAGGGGATTGGTTCTGGCTCCTTGGCGATTGCAAAGGTTAGTACTAAAGAGTTCACTGCCGAGAACTTTGTTTTGACGAGCACGACTGGAGAAAAGGATAAGCGCATTGATTTGACGGTCCATCCCAAGGTTGCATCGCTTGATGTTGCGGGGCAAAAACTACGGGATGTTTCTCTTGAATTTGCCGTTACTGGAATGAACAGCGCTAGCGTCGAGGCTTTGTCTGCTGTAGGTCACGACACCAATGACTTTCGGATGCTGACAGCTGATGAGCAGTCTCGTGTGAAACAAGCGTTACGCACATTGATTAGTGATGGTTTTTCAATTGGTATTCCAACGCTTGCAGCGAAGACTGACGCAGGATCCGTTCAAGGCGCACTCAAGCTTGAGGTCTTGCCTGCCAAAGCTGCGAAGTTTTCAACGGTAGATTCGATTCGCGCTTCTGGGCAAATCGATGCGAATGGTCGGGTCTTAGACAACAAGCAGCGATCATTGGCGATGTTGTTTGGTTTGGTGGTTCCAACCAAAGAGGGCTTACGCGCTAGTTTTGAGCTTGCGGGTGGCTCGATCAAAGCGAATGGGAAGACCTTTGATGTAAAAGCGAATCTTGATTATTTTGATGCGCTGATCAATGAGGCCTTGAAGTAATAACGAGTCGTTGAGAGGGCTCGCACACAGGCTGGTGCAAAAAAAACCGTGCGTGGTCAATTTAATTGACTACGCACGGCTTTTTATTCGGCTCTGTTTTATACAGGGGTAAACATCGGTACAGGTGGTCCATCGCCTTCAGTCGGTTTGAAAACGAGCTTCACCTTTTGCCCAATTTTCAGCGCTTCGAGGTCGCAATCTACAATTTGAGTCATCATCGTGACCCCTTCGTCGAGCGAAACATAGGCAATGCAATACGGGTTAGGGTTGCCACGCTGCATGACGCTTAGGGAATAGATCGTGCCCTTGCCAGAGGCTTCAATCCATTCTGTGTCGCTCATACAAAAGGGGCAGAGTTCACGCGGATACCAATGAGTTTGACCACAAGACTTACATTTCTTGATTAGAAATTTCCCGAGCTTGGCCGCATCCCAAAATGGTTCATTGCCTTTTTCTTGGGCCGGTGCGGGAATCGGGTTGGGTTGATACATCATCGTCATGATTAGTTACGCTCCATGATCAGAGTCGCGCTACCATGGCGCGAGCCGAGGAAACCACCCGTGCCGTGAGCAAGGGCGATATCGCAATTTTTTACCTGTACTGCTGGGTGCGCTTCGCCGCGCAACTGGCGGACCGCTTCAATCACCTTGGTGATTCCACCTCGGTTTGCCGGATGGTTGTTACACAAGCCGCCACCGTCCGTGTTGAATGGAAGTTTACCCACACCAGAAATTAAGTTGCCGTCGGCCACGAATTTTCCACCTTCGCCTTTTTTACAGAAGCCTAAGTCTTCGAGCTGCATGATGACGGTGATGGTGAAACTGTCGTAAATCGAAGCGTATTTGATATCTTGGTGAGTGATGCCTGCTTCTTTGAAAGCGGCTGCACCAGAAAATCGCGCAGCTGAGTAGGTGAGGTCAACGTGACCGCCAAGTTGACCTTTTACAGCTTCGCCAGCACCCAGTAACTTTACGAGTGGTCGCTTCAGTGACTTTGCAATTTCTGGCCGGGCGATGATGAGTGCACCACCACCATCGCTGACGACACAGCAGTCTAGACGGTGTAAGGGCGTAGAGACGAGAGGTGAATTAACCACATCTTCCACAGTCACAACATCTCGTAGCATCGCATGTGGATTATGTTGGGCATGGTGAGACGCAGCAACCTTTACCCACGCCAGTTGTTCCGCGGTCGTGCCGAACTCGTACATATGACGGGCTGCCACCATGGCATAACTATTAACTGTGACCGATCCAAAAGGCGCCTCGAAAGGAACGTCCGGTAGGTCAGATCCCCAATTGCGTGGCTGGAGTCCAGAGGAGCCGGCAGAACGTGGGCGGCCAGCTAGCGTCACTAGCGCGACATCGCACTTGCCAGCTGCAATCGCTTGCGCAGCATGGGACACGTGGATCAAATAGGAGCAACCACCGGTTTCGGTTGAGTCTACGTGACGCAGTTTAGTTAGCCCCATGTAGTCGGCCATATTCAGCATGCCCAGGCCTGGCGCGTCTCCAGCACAGAAGTAGCCGTCAATATCACCCAGTGTCAGTCCAGCGTCTTCTAGTGCGCCACGTGCAGACTCGGCGTGTAGTTGCGCAACGGATTTATCTGGTGCTTTGCGTGTTGGGTGCTCGTAGGCGCCAACGATATAGGCTTTGTCTCGTATGCTCATATGCGATATTTTGGTAGTTGAAAAATTGTGAAATAGCTTTGTACCACTGTTGTATGCACTTGTTTTAAGGATGCAGCTTTGGCCTCAGTTGTCCTTGGTGAAGGTTGATAGTCCTAAGAGCATCCAGCCTAGCATGAGCATGACGCCCCCTGCGGGTGCCAATGCGCCCGCGCTCACGATCTCTGCGAAATATTTTGTGTAAATCCCACCGCAAAAGAGAACGAGTCCTAACAGAGTGGCCCACCGGGCAAGGCGGATCCAGCTGCCTGGCAAACTCGCAAGGTAGACAAGCAAGACCGCATGGATAAGTTGCATGATTGCGGCGCGCTCCACAGACAGCGCGGCTTTTGGGTCTGCGATCGCATGGGCTGCTGCGGCGGCTAAGGCTACCGCAGTTAGACCAAGCGCGGCCGCTACCAAGCGCCAGAAGCGGGGTGTCGGAATGAGGTTGGTCATGGTGGGCTACAAATATAGTTAAAATTCTCAGCGTATTATGCAACCTTTAACGCCCGCTGGGCAGCGCCAAGGAACACAAGATGAAACGACATTGGCTCACTCTCATTTGTCCAATTCTGTTGGGCGGCTGTTTAGGGATCAATCCGACAAATTCGCCTAAAGATAGCTTTACAGTCCCCGTAGCTTTTCAGGAGGTCTTCGCACGTGCGCAGGCGCAAGCGAAAGAGTGTTGGAGTGCTGACGGCGAGTTTCCAGTTAAGTCTTCGAGTGATCAAGCCAGTGGTTCTGCGCGGGTTTGGGTGACCGGAGTGCTGGGTTCGACACCTTATGCGCAGGTTGATATGCGCTCTCTGGGGGAGCGGAACACTGAGGTCGTCGCAACAGTCATGGGCGTGAATATGTGGAATCGCGCATCGCTTTCTGCGCTGCATGAGGTCATGCAGTTTGGCGTGCCTACTTGCTCAAGTTACATGCCGCGGGCAGCGCCTCGCTAGGTGCGTGAAGCATATTTGTTTTTGTTTATATTTTTTCTTTCGTAGAGCTGCTGTGTCATCTTCAAATCATCAAAAAAAATATTTCGGACTTGAGATCCCCTATCTCGACTTTCTGCAACTTGAGCCGGTATTGTGCGAGAACGATCGCGCGATGACACGGCTACGTATCCGTAGTGAGTTGCTAAATAGTCGTGGGCATATTCATGGTGGTGCGCTCATGAGTATTCTAGACTTCACACTAAGCGCAGCAGGTCGTGCCAACGATCCGTTAGGGATCGGGATGGCAACGATTGACATGCACACGAGCTGTATCGAGCCTGCGATGACAGACCTCACCATCGAGGCGCGTTGCATTAGACGCGGCGCCTCGATTGCCTTTTGCGAAGGTGAAATTCTGGATACGAGCGGGAAGTTGATTGCTAAAGCTTCCGCTGCATTTAAGGTTCTGAAGGTGAAGGCGTAATCACCTCCACGCCTTAACCTAGCTTTGCTTTTACTAGAGCGGAAAGCGCAGACATGTCTGCGCGTCCTGCTAGCGCTTGCTTCAAAATAGCCATGACTTTGCCCATTGCGGGCGCACCTGTTATGCCTTGTGCTTGGACCTCAGCTAGGGCAGCATCGATGGCTGCTGCGATATCGGCTTCGCTAGCTGCTTGGGGCAGGAATTCTTTTAGGACGGCCATCTCGGCAGTCTCTTGCGCTGCGGTTTCGGTGCGGCCCGCTTGCTCGAAGGCTGCGATTGACTCCCGGCGTTGCTTAACTTGTTTTTCAATGATGGCGACTACTTCGGCATCACTTAACTCTTTACGCTCATCGACTTCTCGTTGCTTGATCGCAGCTTGCAAAAAACGCAAGGTACTGAGGCGTTCAGAGGCTTTGGCGCGCATAGCGTCCTTGACGGAATTGGCGAGTCGCAGTTTTAAGTCTGACATATTGTGCTTTCCGAAAAACGAGGGATAAACGAATTATAGAGTGTGCGCGCTTTGGAGCGTATGCAGCAATGCCGTCTGATCTTCCAGACGACCTGCCAAAAGATGTTTGACCCCCTGTATATGTTGCCAAACTCCAACTACGCCCAGTAATGGGGCATGCAAAAGCAGATGACGTTCTCGTTCTAGTAACGAGGCTCGTACGATTACGTTTACAGAGCCTGTTTCATCCTCGAGAGTGAGGAACAGAACACCATTGGCTGTAGGAGGGCGCTGTCTTAAAATGACGAGCCCACAGGCACGTGCAAGTCGACCGTCCTCGAAGTCAGAAAGTGACTGTGCTGAAAAAAATCGCAGTCGGCTTAATTGACTGCGTAATAAAGCGAGCGGGTGGCGGCCGAGTGTATAGCCAAGTTGGCGGTAGTCCGTCAACATGTTCTCCGCTTCACTCGGTGCTGGTAAATCGAGCGAAATGTCATCCTGTATCGGTGCTTCGCGCAATAAGCCTTTGGTCGCGATGTGACCGGTAACTTCCCAGGCAGCGTTTCGGCGATGAGTAGACCAGCAATCGAAAGCGCCAACTTGCGCTAACTTTTGTAGCGTACTGTGACTAAGTTCAGTCCGCTTTGCGAAATCCTGTAGATTGGCAAAGGCAGCCTCGCGGCGGACCCGCTCAATAACAAGTGCAGAGGCGCGCTCCAGGCCACTGATTTGATTCAGACCTAACTGCACCGCAGGTCGTGCGGCTGACCTAGGTTGCGCCAGCGTACAGTCCCACATACTCTTTTCTGCATCGACTGGGTAAACAGTAACGCCATGGCGACGTGCGTCTTGTATCAACTGCGAAGGTGCATAAAAGCCCATTGGCTGCGCATTGAGTAGGGCCACCAGAAAAGCCTCGGGCTCGTGGCATTTAAGCCAAGCACTGACGTATGCCAACAAGGCAAAGCTCGCCGCATGGCTTTCAGGAAATCCGTACTCTCCGAAACCCTCAATCTGCTTAAAAATTGCATCCGCAAATTCTGATGTGTAACCGTTAGCGAGTAGGCCATTAATTAGGCGTGTTCGAAACTGATCTACGCCACCTTTGCGCCGCCAAGCAGCCATTGATCTGCGTAGTGCGTCCGCTTGACCTGCATTAAAGCCAGCCGCAACCATAGCGATTTTCATGACTTGCTCTTGAAAAATCGGTATTCCTAAGGTGCGCTGCAGAACTTCACGTACCGCAGGACTGGGATAGACAATCGCTTCAAGACCTTGACGCCGCCTGAGATAGGGATGGACCATGCCGCCCTGGATCGGACCTGGTCGTACGATGGCAACTTCGATCACTAGGTCATAAAAACAGCGTGGCTTGAGTCGCGGCAACATACTCATTTGCGCGCGCGATTCGATCTGAAACACGCCGACGGTATCTGCCTGACAAATCATGTCGTAGGTCGCAAGATCCTCTTGCGGAACCTCATGCAGTTCGAAACGCGTTACGCCCCGGCGTCGGGCGGTTAAATGCAATGCTTGACGAATAACGGTCAGCATTCCTAGGGCTAATACGTCTACTTTGAGTAACCCGACGGCATCCAAGTCATCTTTATCCCACTGCACGACACTGCGTTCGGGCATTGCGGCATTTTCAATAGGTACCATGCGCGAAAGCAAGCCGCGCGCAAGAACAAAACCGCCTGGATGCTGGGATAAATGACGCGGAAAACCCATGAGGGCTTGAGCAAGTTGCGCCCATTGTTGGGTAACAGTTTCTTCGGTATCCATGCCCGCTTCAGCAAGGCGTTTCATTAGCTCTTGTTTGCCATCCCACCAGCGATAAGATTTGGCTACTTGATCGATACGCCCTGGATCAATGCCTAGCGCACGACCACTATCACGCAGCGCACTGCGTGGTCGATAAGACGTCACCACAGCAGTGAGAGCCGCCCGAGTGCGACCGTATTTTTTATATAGATACTGAATAACTTCTTCGCGACGGTGATGTTCGAAGTCAACATCGATATCGGGAGGCTCATTACGCTCGCGACTAATAAATCGCTCGAAGAGTGCATTGCCATTTGCAGGGTCGACCGAGGTAATGCCCAAGCAATAGCAGACAGCGGAGTTTGCTGCAGAGCCTCTGCCTTGACAAAGAATGTCTCGACTCACAGCGAATTTCACTAAGTCATAAACCGTTAGAAAGTAAGCTTCGTATTGCAGCTCTGCGATAAGCGTAAGTTCTGCATTGAGCTGCTGTTGTACCTGAATAGGTATGCCGTTTGGGTAGCGTTGTTGCGCTCCCAACATGGTTTGTTCGTACAGATACTGCTTAGCGGTATAGCCGTTCGGGACAACTTCCTCAGGATATTCGTAGCGCAGACTGTCCAAGGTAAAGGTACAGAGCTGTGCAATGCGGACGGTTTCTTGCAGTAGCTCTGCACGATACAGCGCGGCCAGCCGCATGCGGCTACGCAGATGTTGCTCTGCATTTGAGGCAAGCAAATAGCCGCACTCGCTCACTGTTTTGCGCAGACGGATTGCTGCGAGCGTGTCGTGCAGCGGCTTGCGCGAACGCTTGTGCATTTCAACTTGCCCTAGTGCGACGCAAGGTAAGGCATGGTGCGTTGCTGCACGTTCGATTTGTTGATTAATAGATCGTTCGTGACTGCGATACAGGTAACTGATTCCCACCCAAGCGCGTTCGGGATAGGCTGTCTTAAGCCACTTCAAGCGTTGATCTAGCTCTTGAGGTGTCGCAAAGTAATCGGGCATTAGAACAGCCAGGCAACACTGGGTGAGCACATCGTCAGGTTGTAATAAGTACTGACCCTTTGGGGCTTGCATACGCCCACGCGTGATGGTTTCACATAAGTTGCCATAGCCCTCGCGATTTTGCGCCAGCAAAATTATTCGGAAGGATCCGTATACCTTGGGTGTGATGCGTAACTCTGAGCCGACTAAAAGTTTTAGACCTATTTTCTTGGCTTCAACATGTGCGCGCACAATCCCTGCAAGGGAGCATTCGTCTGTCAGGGCAAGCGCGTGATAGCCTAGGGCAGCGGCTTGCGCAACGAGACTTTCTGGCGCAGAAGCGCCACGCAAAAAAGAAAAGTGGCTGGATGCACTGAGCTCTGCGTACTCTGGTAGCCCTGACGGTTGTTCTATATGCATGGCGCTAACTGAAGATTCCATGCAAATACCAATGCGCGGGATCCGTATCGCGCTCACGGTAAATCCAATAACGCACACCAGTTTTATCGCGGGCCTCAAAATAATCTCTTGCGATACTTGGTCCATCCCACCAGCCACACTCGAGACGCTCAGGGCCACGTAGTAGCTCAAGTGTCGTTTGATAAAACGGCCGATCTCGTTCTAGACGCAGTGCAAGTGGAACGGGTAGCAGCCAGAAAGGTCGATCGAGTAACTGGAGTGCGTCGTCCTGTGTGGGCTTTTCATGATTGATGGGTGTGCATATCCAGCTGTTTGCGATCTCAGGACGATGGTCCGCGACTGGTGCGGGGTGTAATAACGATTTCGGTCCTAACCTTGATGTGAGCAGATCAAAAAGTTTGCGTCGCTCTGCGGGCGTGCGAAGCGTTTCCGGAAACAATCCCCCTGCGGTGTGTTGTAGCTCGGTGATATCGAGGCTCTCTACTGTTAAAGCTACAACAGAATCTTTTAGAGGTAAGCGCTCAAGGTGCTCATGTACTAGCAGGGTGAGGCTGCCAAGCGTATATACCGGCTCGGCGAACGCTAAATCGTGTTGTGTGTGTACGGCACTCTCTTTGTAGCGTTCGTGGTGCAAGGTAATGCGTAAGCGCGTGAGGGCACTACGTTTGGCAACAAGCCATGCGCACAACTGCGATAGCACGTGTTCCACAACGTGCATAATGGCTGCGGTATGCTCCATACGCTCAGTCAAATCGAGATACTGCACAAATCGAGGTGGAGGCACATAGGCTTTAAGCGCCGTGTGTGCTTGACTGTACGCAGCATCGAGCTCTTTTAGAAGTGCTGGTCCGATCCGTCGCGCTAGCCCTGCACGCGGCAAAGCACGCAAATCCTTGAATGTTTTACAACCAATCGCATCGAGCCAGTTGCGATGCTCTTGCGCGCCGGGCAGAACGAGGCAGGAGAGTGGGTCGAGTGCTCGCTTCAACGAGGCGAATGAGCAAGCGTAGCGGAAAGGCACTTGCCTAGCGTTTGTGAGTAGCCATGCGCCTGTCGGGGTCGGAGCCACGCTGGTGCTGAGCTGACCATGCAATGTGCTCGTACCCTTTCGTATGTTGTAGAGAATTTTTCGTAGGCCGCCAAATAAGCGTAAGCTTGCCTCAACCTCTAGCAGCAGGGTATGTTCTTCTGCTTGATAAACCGCTGGTGTATAGGCGAGCGCATGCTGAGCGCAGTGATCGAAAATCGATTGCTGCGCTTGCACGGAACGCTTAGCGATTAAGGGCTCGGGTTCAGAGTGCCAAGGCGGTTGCCAGCGTTCGAGTGCGTGTAGGCGCAAGCCGATCCATATCGCCATCTTGAGTGCTCATAAAGTCGTTATGCGTGTCACGCGGGAGACAAAGCAACTTGCTGTGCAATGCACCACGTCGTTTGATGACAGAAATATGCAAATTCCCTGCGCGATCGGGTTCTAGTGTGAGCCGTAGACTGGCGGGTGAAGCGATTGCCTTGACCGCAAGTGGTCGGTACATCACGAAAAGGGTTTGGCTTGTTTGTGCAGCTAGCTGTAGTCGTTTGAGTGCAAGTTGTGGGATGCTGTCTGTCCAGCAGAACAGCGCCGCACAACTCCCGTTCTTAAGTGTTTGCTCCGCTGCCCACCATTGATCACGGCGCTGTGCTGTACGCACATAAAAAATGGAACGAGGCGTCTTTAACCAGTTTTTCCAACAAACAATGTTGGGGATGTACGGTGGATTAATGAGCGCGATCGTCTGCAGCGGGTCGAGCGAGGCGAGCGCAGGGCGCAATAGACGTAGTTCGCCAATTCCCGCACGCGCGATCAGGAGTTCAATTAATACACCCGTTGGCCAGCCACGACCAGGTAGTTCGGCATCAAGGCTTTCGTGCCCTGTGCCAATGGTGGGGCGTGTGTATGTACTGAGTTCAGAGCCTCGCCAAAGGTCTGGATGAATGTGCTGTGGCTGAGCGATAGCACGGGTGTTTTGCGTCGAAATCGAGGAGAAAAGCATACTGAAGGCTGAAAGAGTTGAAGAATAATACTGTACAAATATACAGTATTATTTTCTTTTTCAAACAAACTTCAAGCAATAATTTTTTGTTGCTGCGTGTCGATTTCCCAGCGAACAAGACCTTCGGTTTGGCCTAATGAGTTATAGCGTTTTTCAAGAAAAATCGCTTTTCCATCAACGTGTTGCAGAACAATCGTGGTGCAGCGTGTGCCGTACCGGGGATCTGTAATGAAGGGACTACCTAAAATTTTTTCGCGTGCAAGCCCAACACCGGTGTCAGGCAGTTCATGTTCAGCGGCCGCCGTCGTGTCTTGCAAAATACTAAACAATACTTCTGCCGAAGGGGTTGTTACATCACGCAGGTGGTTTTCAAGCGCGTTGCGTGTGCGCAATACTTTCGGCCAAGGAGCATTCAGTACAGCGTTAGAGAGCCCAAAGATTCCGGTCGTTAATTGCTGTGGTGGTGTAGCACTGCGGTTTGAGCAATACCAAAGTTCGCGATGATCCCCCACAAGCAGGTTGAAGCCGTTATAGAGTGATGAGTCTTGATGTACGGTCTGCGCGTACGCTTGGGCGGTGTGGTTTCCCCGCAGATAGTTTTCTGTGAGTTGTCCTCGCGAAGGCGCATCGAGTTTACGAGGGGTCGGCTCACGGTAGTTCGTCAGCAATGCGATCCGTCCTGAAAGCGTCATGCCGAGCCAAGTTCCGCCAGCCTCAAGATCACGTCCGCCCAGAATATGTGTGGCGTTATCCCAAGGTGCAGCGCTTAGGGTAGGGCGGGTGTGCAACTCATCGCGATTCGCCGCAATGATAAGTGGCCAGTCAGGTAAGCGATTGAGGGAGAAAATTGCCAAGCACATTAAACAACCTGCTGCTTTTTCTTAGGGATGTTGACAAGAATCATTCCGCTCAACACCATCAGCGCACCCCAGACGAATTCTGGATGGAGCGGATCATCCAAGATCCACACCCCAAACGTGACTCCCAGCAAGGGTGTGAGAAACGTAAAAATGGACACGCGGGATGCCAGGTAATGACGCAATAACCAAAACCAAAGCAGTAAGCTTAAAAAGGCAATCACGACACCCTGTATTAAAACGCTAGTGATGACGAACGGGGTCCAGTTCACACTGGCATTTCCCGTGGCTAAGCAGACCAACAATATCCCGATTGACGCACAAAAGAGCTGGTAGAAAGTTGTTTGTGCTGGAGGCAACTTGGCCAGTTCACTGCAACGGATGATGACCGTTGTCATTGCCCATAGAAAACCCGCGCCCAAACCTAAAAGATCACCCCATATTGTCGTAAGGTTGAAATGTGGCTGATCAGCACCGCCAAGAAACGCGACCGCGATTCCGGTAAAGCAAGTCAGCACGCCGCACCATTGCAACCAACTGAGGCGTTCTTCCGGTACCCAGTAATGCAGGCCTAACGCAGTAAAAATGGGTGTTGTGTATAGAAACACCACCATGTGAGAGGCGGTGGTGCGTGCGAGCCCCTCACCAATCATCCACCACTCGGCAGCAAATAATAGGCCCACCAAGCAACCAACCACCCAAGGCCCACGCCATAGTGCGAGTGATATTTTCTTGTGCCACATAAACAGCGCGAGCAGCACGCAACCGATGAAGCCGCGCAAGGCAATGTGCATCGCTGGAGCGATATCCTGTGCGGCGAGTTTTAGAAAAATTTGTTGTCCACCCCAAAGTGTGCAGAGAAAAACAATACAGGCGAAGGCCGTGCCGTCTAACGGTTTGCGGGAGTTGGACATACATTTCCTTGTTGACAACTGATTTTACACACCACGCTTAACTAGGCTGGTGGGCGCAGTGCCTGTAGCCCGACTGTTAAACTGCAATCTACGAAGAACAATCCGGATAGCAATGTTTATGGTTTCCACGCACCCACCTCAAGGTTCTACGCTCGCAGCGTGGCTTGCTTATCTCGAGGCGCTTCATCCCAGCGCGATTGATATGGGGCTAGAGCGTGTACAGCAAGTTGCCCATCGCCTCGATTTACAGGCGGAGGCGGTCAAAATTGTGGTTGGTGGCACGAATGGTAAAGGCTCAACCTGCGCCATGCTCGAGTCAATTTTGTTGGCGGCGGGCTATCGGGTTGGGTTGTATACGTCTCCGCACCTGATTTCCTTTAATGAACGTGCGCGCTTGAACGGTGTCATTGTCGATGATGCCATGCTCGTTGATCAACTTGAACGGATCGAAGCCGCACGCCAAGGCGTCTCCCTGACATACTTTGAGTTCACGACACTTGCTGTGATGGCGCTCTTTGCCACCCAGGCGCTCGATGTCTGGGTGCTAGAAGTCGGCTTGGGTGGTCGATTGGATGCGGTCAATATTGTGGATGCCGACTGTTCTATCGTGACTAGTGTTGATATTGATCACACCGATTGGCTCGGTGATACACGTGAAAAAATCGGCTTCGAAAAGGCACACATTTATCGTTCAGGTCGTCCTGCAATATGCAGCGATCCGGCGCCGCCTCTATCGTTGCTGCAGTACGCGCAAGATATTGGTGCAGATCTGTGGCTATTTGGCCGCGACTTCAATTATTCCGGTGATCGACAGCAATGGGCTTTTGCAGGCCGACAGCAGCGGCGCAATGCTCTAGCCTATCCCGCTTTGCGAGGGGCTAATCAGCTGTTGAACGCCTCTGCAGCACTCGCAGCACTTGAAGCGTTACGTGAGCGACTCGCGGTGCCCCAGCAGGCCGTAAGACAGGGGCTGTTGCAGGCGTCTCTGCCAGGACGTTTTCAAATCTTACCCGGCCAACCAACAACCATCTTGGATGTGGCACACAATCCCCATGCGGCGGCTGTACTGGAAAAGAACCTTGGAAATATGGGCTTTCACCCTTACACGTACGCAGTGTTCGGAATGTTGGCCGATAAGGATATTGAGGGCGTGTTGGGGCACATGGCTGGACGGGTAGACCACTGGTTTTGCGCAGGACTGCCCGGGGCTCGAGGGGTAACCGGCCAAGCGTTAGAGTCGCGTGTGCGGCAATATGTGCAAAGTTATGATCCAAGTGGCGCTAAAAACATACAAGTTTCTGGTTTTGTCAATGTCGAAAAAGCCTATCAAGCGGCCGTCGCCAAGGCTAACCCGGATGATAGAATCGTAGTGTTCGGATCGTTTTTAACAGTTGCCGAGGCACTTACTGCAATCGGACGCATTTAAAAAAAGTCCAATCACTTTTGGTGACTATGTGCGCGATCAGTTTTACGGCCAGGATGTGTGAATAATGGGACTGTTTTCTAGAAAAGATAGTGCCAGCGCCCGCAAGCCAGCGGTCAAGCCTCGTCCCTCGGTTACGAGTGAGGCCCAAGCGGCTGAAATGCGTGTACGGGCGCGTCGTCGTCTCGCTGGCGCAGTGGCGTTGGTCTTAACTGCGGTCATTGTCCTGCCAATGTTGCTTGACTCAGAGCCCGCCCCAGTCGCGACAAATATACCGATTCGCATCCCTGATCGTCAGGCAGCTCCCTTTGGGCCGAATGCGCCAGAGCCGCCTGCGGCGGTTGAACCCACTGCGGTCGCGCAGGCGACTCCTGGCGCCGCCCCAGCTCCGGGAGCAACAGCCGCAGTTTCGGATGATCCGAAGCCTGAGTTAAAAGTGGATCCCAAGCGTACCGATCCTCCTACTCGCACGGAGCCTCCAAAAGCCGCGAGCCCGGCGCTGAGCGCACGCTCGGCAGACGGCGAGCGTGCGCTCGCCTTGCTTGAAGGCAGGCCTGTCCGACCCGCTGGCGCAAGCCCAACACCCGCTCAGACTGCAGCACCTCGTCCCCCACCGGCAGCAGGCAATTTCGTTGTACAAGCCATGTCGCTTGATTCAGCAGATGATGCGCAACGACAGCGTGGGAAGTTGTTAGCTTCCGGTGTGAGCAATGCTTTTGTTGATGGCCCAGTGAATGTGAACGGTAACCCCAAGTATCGTGTGCGCATCGGTCCGTTCCCGTCCCGCGAGGCAGCACAGGCTGCTCAGACTCGGTTGCGCACGTTGGGGTATAGCGGCGCCTTTATAGCCTCGCAGTGACCGGATTCGATTTCGTTCTGATTGCAATACTTGGGGTCTCGGCTGTGCTGGGATTGTTGAGAGGGCTGCTCAAAGAAGTGTTGTCATTAGTCGCCTACATTTCAGCATTTTTAGCTGCGATTTGGTGGGGCCCCGAGGTCTCTGATTGGGTAGAGGCCTGGATTACACAGTCCTTTTTAAGAATGGCTGTCTCTTACCTAGGGATCTTCATCGCAGTGTTACTGACGCTCGGGCTCGTCAATATGACCTTGAGTGCTTTGATTAGTAAGACAGGCTTGACTCCCGCGGACCACGGTCTGGGGGGGCTATTCGGTCTAGTGCGAGGCGCCTTGTTTGTTTTAATTTTAGTGACCTTGGCGGGTTATACGCCATTGCCGAACGAATCGTGGTGGAAGAACGCGATGTTTTCGGCGCAGGTCGTCTCGGCAGTTCAACAAATTAAAGTGCGGCTGCCTGAACCGATCGCGGGATGGTTGCCCTACTGAATGTGGTCTTCGTGCTTTATTTTTTCGGTTTAACCGATATCAGGAATTTTCATGTGCGGAATTGTCGGAGTCATTGGTCGCGGACCGGTTAATCAGTTGCTTTACGATAGCTTGTTGTTGCTGCAGCACCGGGGTCAGGACGCTGCAGGCATTGCGACATCGAACGGCAATCATTTCAATATGTACAAGGCGCATGGCTTAGTTCGTGATGTCTTTCGTACACGCAATATGCGGTCATTGCCTGGCACTTCTGGCATTGGGCAGGTCCGCTACCCTACGGCGGGTTCTTCTGAAAGCGTAGAAGAAGCTCAGCCGTTTTATGTCAACGCGCCATTTGGCATCACCTTCGCACATAACGGTAATCTGACGAACTGGCACGAGCTGCGCGAATCGTTGTTTAAAGTAGACCAGCGGCATATCAATACGAATTCTGACTCCGAGGTGCTGCTCAATGTTCTCGCGCATGAGTTGCAGCGGGCTGCGAATGGCGTGTCTCTGGATGAAACTGCAATATTCAAGTCGGTTAAGGCGGTCCATCAGCGGGTGAAGGGCGCCTATGCAGTCGTTGCGCAGATTTCTGGCTATGGATTGCTGGCGTTCCGCGATCCACATGGCATTCGGCCGTTGTGTTTGGGGCGTTTTGATACGGATCAGGGATCGGAATGGATGGTCGCATCCGAGTCGGTTGCGTTAGAAGGCTCAGGCTTTCAGTTCGTGCGGGATGTGGCGCCAGGCGAGGCGATTTTTATATCTCTGGATGGCAAGTTGAGCAGTGAACTTTGTGCGGCCTCCACGGTGCACGCGCCCTGTATTTTTGAGTACGTTTACTTTGCTAGGCCTGACTCTGTCTTGGATGGTGTCTCGGTCTATGGCTCGCGCTTAAAAATGGGCGAGTATTTGGCAGATAAATTAGCCAAGACTCTTAGACTCGGTGACATTGATGTTGTGATGCCTATCCCTGACTCATCGCGTCCTTCCGCTATGCAACTCGCAGATCGACTTGGGTTGAACTACCGCGAAGGACTCATTAAAAATAGATACGTCGGTCGCACGTTCATTATGCCCGGGCAGGCTGTCCGAAAAAAATCTGTGCGTCAAAAACTGAATACGATTGGGATGGAGTTTAAAGGTAAAAATGTACTGCTCGTAGACGATTCGATCGTTCGAGGCACTACGAGTCGAGAGATTGTGGATATGGCGCGCGCCGCTGGTGCAAACAAGGTGTACATGGCCTCTGCTGCGCCACCCGTGCGCTACCAGAATGTGTACGGCATCGATATGCCCACCCAAAAGGAATTGATTGCGACCGGACGCGATGAGGCGGAAATTGCAAAAATTATTGGTGCTGATGCATTGGTATATCAAGATATTGCTTCAATGCAAAAGTCCGTCACTGACTTGAATCCTGCATTAACAAGATTCGATAATTCTTGCTTTACCGGAGACTATGTCACTGGCGATATTACGCCCGAATACTTAGAGCGACTGGGTCGCAGCCGACACAATGCGCAAGATGAGGCGAGTGGACTACTCTTTAATATGGGTTACGCCGCAGAAGACAACTGAGTCGATAGACCGAGGCAAGCGCAATCAACGCAAACAACGTCAGACTCCAATAAGCGTATTCGATGCCCAACAGCGTAATGCGAGCGTCCATGCAGCTTGCGTAGATGCCAAACAGCCATGGCACCGCAGACTCTAGCCCGGTCTTTGTCATCCATTGATCTGCTAGGCTCTGTGCGCATGAGAAACTTTGCGATGCAACTTGTGCTTGGTAGATCGCGGCCGTAATGCCAGCTAAGGCAATCGATAGTATGAGCGCAAAGCATAATGCGAGTTTTGTTCGTTGCGCTTGTCCGAGTGAGCCCAAAAAACCAACGGCTGCAATGAGCAAATACAGCATGCGTTGGGCCACACACCAGGCACAAGGTTGCATGTCATAGACATGTTGCGATACCAGCGCAATAAGCACTGCAAGCAAACTAATCGATGCGATGTATAGCTGAGCGCGTTGATCAGGCTGCATTCTTTTGCTCCACGCCTAGTACAGCTAGCAGAGCACGTTCGAACTGTCGCTGTGTGCGTGGTTGTGCGAGGGTGTCACCACTGATGACGAACACATCTTCGATCCGGTCGCCCAGCGTCATGACCTTAGCCGTTTGCAGGTTGATTGCATAGGACACAAACACTTGAGCGATGTCGCCGAGCAGGCCGGGGCGATCACTGGCGATGACGTCTAGGCGCCAGCTCTGGCTGCGCTCGTCGGGATAGAGCTCAACGATCGGTGGGAAGGGAAAGGCTTTGGAAAGCCGGGATGGCCTTAGGCCAAAGGCATCAGCGGCTCCGCTTGCGTCTTGTGGTGCATCTAAATGCTGTGTAAGTTCGTGTTCAATAAGTGCCGCAATCGTTCGCAAATCTTCGTTGCCATCAGTCGGTAGCACCACAAAGCTGTCCAAGGCATAGCCATCGCGCGTCGTGTGAATGCGCGCATCTTGAATGCTGATGAGACGCCGCGCAAAATAGCCACAGATGCGTGCAAAAAGATCTGCAACATCCTTTGTGTAGACCAGGACTTGTATGCCTTCGCCCCCGTCAGTAGGTCGTGCCTTCACAATCGTTTGGGTTGTCCCGACGCGGTGATACAAGTGTCTTGTATGCCAGGCGATTTCACTTGCTTCATGGCGTAAAAAGTAGGCGACATCCAACTGCTTCCAAAATGCCTCTCTCGTTTCGTCACGTAAACCCGCGAGGCGAACAAGGCCGGACGCTTCTTCCATCCGCTGTCGCAGCACAGTGTTCGCATCGTCGCTTGTACCACTGAAGGTCGCGCGGGTTTGGTTGTAAAGGTCTTCAAGCAATTTACCTTTCCAAGCGTTCCAGACTTTAGGGCTTGTGCCGCGAATATCGGCGACGGTCAACAGGTATAACGCCGTTAACCGCCTCGGAGTCTCGACCAATGTTGCAAACTCTTTGATGACCTCTGGGTCTGACAAGTCTTTTTTCTGTGCGACGTGAGACATCAGCAGATGGCGGTGGACGAGGAATACGACCAGGTTTGTATCTTCTTTAGACAGGCCATGATCGCGAGCAAAGCGCTTGACTTCCTCGGCACCTAAGGTGGAGTGGTCTCCGCCTCGCCCCTTCGCGATATCGTGAAATAGCGCTGCAACGTAGAGTAACCAGTGGCGATCAAAGCTGGCCGTCAGTCTGCTTGCGAGTGGATACTCTTGCGCATGTTCGGGCATTGTGAACCGGCGCAGATTGCGCAAGACGGCTAGCGTATGCTGATCAACCGTGTATACGTGAAACAGGTCGTGCTGCATCTGACCCACAACAAGGCGAAATACGGGCAGGTAACGGGGCAGAATGTTTAGCATTGTCATGCGTCGCATCGCATGCACAATGCCATGTGGCTGTTGCAATATTTGCAGAAACAAAGCACGATTGGTTTGCGAGCGTCGAAACTGCGCGTCAATACGATGACGTGCGTGCCAAATTGCACGCAGTGCTCGTCCAGAGAGCTCTGTTAAATCAGGGTGTTGTTGCATCACCAAGAACACGCCTAAGAGCTGCTCGGGGTGCTGTTCAAAAACCTCGTCGTCGATGATGTCCAACCGATTTCGGTGCGCGACGTAAAAGCTATTGATCGGTCGGACTTCATCGCGATTTGGAGGAAACAAGTTTTCTTCGATATTTTGGACGAGGAGTGTGTTGAGCTGTGTCACCAACCTTGCCGCCCAGTAGTAGCGTTGCATCAGAATTTCACTCGCGCGCCGTGTTGCGGTCGCTTCGATGCCATACGCCTGTGCTAGGCCATGCTGTAGATCAAACAACAAGCGATCCTCACGACGCTTAGCCAAGAGATGTACTTCGATTCGCACTCGCTTAAAGGCCTGCTCCGCGCGTCTTAAGTCACGCGCCTCTGCGGAGGTGAGCAGGCCGGCATTGGCGATTTTCTGCCAACTATTACCAAAGCCTGCCGCACGTGCCATCCACATAATCACTTGCAGGTCACGCAGGCCGCCTGGTGATTCTTTGCAGTTCGGCTCGAGAGAGTAGGGAGTATCCTGATAACGCGCATGCCGTTGCTGCATCTCGGCCCGCTTGCTTTGAAAGAAAACACGGGCATCAAGGTGCTCGGTCATGCGTTGATGCAGTGACTGCGTCAACTTACGACTGCCGGCAATCCAGCGCGTCTCGAGCAGTGACGTCTCTACAGTGATATCGCCTCTTGCTTCGGATACACATTGTTCGATTGTTCGAACACTGCAACCCGGCTCTAGGCCGATGTCCCACATCGCGGCAACAAGTGCGCTGAGCGCTGATTCATCACTCTCGCTTGGCTCTTTGGGCAGCAAGATCAACAGATCGACATCGGAGAAAGGATACAGTTCTCCTCTGCCGTAGCCACCAACGGCAGCAAGCGCTGCACCTTTGGGGAGTGGTAGATGTTTAAGCAAACTGCGCAGGGCCTGATCAGCGCACTGACGTAGCGCACCAAGTAACTTGTCTGCCTGTGGCTTGGTGCGATAGGCCTCGATGGCTGATAAACGCGCGGCCTGAGCGTGACTGCGGATAGAAGCGAGTGTTGTTGTATCAGTCATGTTGTCGAAGCAGGCGTTGCGAAGTTCAATCAAACTATGTGGTGATGAATGCGGGAGGCGCTGGCATGCCGTCAGAGATCGTCATGACCTCGAAACCGGTCTCGGTCACGAGCACGCTGTGCTCCCATTGCGCGGAGAGGCTGTGATCGCGTGTGACGACGGTCCAGCCATCAGCCAGTTGTCGAATCTCACGTCGTCCAGCGTTAATCATCGGTTCGATCGTAAATATCAACCCTGGTTCAAGGCGTTGACCAGTGCCGGCTTTACCATAGTGCAGAATTTGAGGGTCTTGGTGAAACACCTTACCAATTCCGTGTCCGCAAAACTCCCGCACAACGGAAAAACCGTTCTCCTCGGCGTGTCGCTGAATTGCCTGGCCGATGTCTCCAAGGGTATTGCCGGGCTTAACCTGAGCAATCCCCAGCCACATGCAGTCAAATGTGACCTCAGTCAGACGCTTGGCTAGAATCGAGGGCTCCCCGACGTAATACATCCGGCTCGTGTCACCGAACCAGCCTTCCTTGATGATTGTCACGTCGATGTTCAACACGTCGCCATTTTTCAAGACCTTGTCTCCGGGAATTCCATGGCAGACCTGGTGGTTGACCGACGTGCAAATAGCGCCAGGGAACGGGGGGTAACCGGGTGGGGCGTAGCCCACCGTCGCCGATTTGACCTGCAGCACGTTTGTCAGGAAGTCTAGGCAAAGCCTATCGAGCTCTCCGGTCGTGACGCCGGGCTTTACGTAGGGGGTAATGAAATCCAGCACTCGCGCGGCGTCTTTGCAGGCCGCCCGCATGCGGTCTAAATCGATCGAATTGGTGACTAAACCCATGTTGACTTGAGTATTGAGGGTGAAAGATAGTAGAATTATAGGCTTACCGTTGTTTTTTAACGGTTTATTTGTAAATCGCGTGATGCGCCGCCAGGGTGCCAGTGCGCAGCCTCAAGGCTGTTGCTGGTGCAGGCGTCTCACTAGACCTAACCCTCGGAGCTCTTACTATGTCGTTAATGCGTGAAATGTTGGAAGCGGGCGTGCACTTCGGTCACCAGACCCGTTATTGGAATCCTAAGATGGCCCCCTTTATTTTCGGCCATCGCAACAAAATCCATATTATCAACCTCGAGAAAACAGTCGCAAACTACCAAGAGGCGACTAAGTTTCTGCGCCAGGTTGCGGCCAAGGGCGGTAACGTTCTGTTTGTTGGTACAAAACGCGCTGCGCGCGAACTCGTTGCGGCTGAAGCGCAACGTGCAGGTATGCCTTTCGTTGATAGCCGTTGGTTGGGCGGAATGCTCACTAACTTCAAGACGGTGAAGAGCTCGATCAAGCGCTTAAAAGATATGGAAGTGATGATCGCCGAAGGCGGTACGGAGCGCATGACCAAGAAAGAAGGCCTGATGTTTCAACGCGAACTCGATAAGCTAAACAAGTCGATCGGCGGCATCAAGGACATGAACGGTCTGCCTAGCGCAATTTTCATGATTGATGTGGGATACCACAAGATTGCGGTTGCAGAAGCTAAAGCTTTGGGCATCCCTGTGGTTGCTGTGGTTGATACCAACCACTCCCCAGATGGCATTGATTACATCATTCCTGGTAATGATGACTCTGCCAAGGCCATCGCACTGTACGCGAAAGGCGTGGCTGACGCAGTACTCGCCGGGCGTACAGACAATGTGAACGGTTTGGTTGAAGAACTCGCGCAGGGCGAAGAGTTCATCGAAGTCGATCAGGCGAAAGCCTAGGTAGCCACCGCGCTCTGCGCGGTTATTTGGCGCTTGTCTATCTTGCCCGACCCTGAGCCTGCTGGCTTAGGGCGGGCACAACACAATCTGGAGTAGTTATGGCTGAAATCACCGCCGCAATGGTTAAAGAACTGCGCGAGAAAACCGACGCGCCAATGATGGAATGTAAGAAAGCCTTGACAGAAGCGGCTGGCGATATGGCACGCGCCGAAGAGATCTTGCGTGTCAAGCTTGGCAGCAAAGCTAGCAAGGCAGCAAGTCGTGTGACCGCTGAAGGACTAATCGGCTTGTACATTTCACCCGATGCAAAGCAGGGTGCTGTTGTCGAAATCAACTGTGAAACGGACTTTGTCGCTAAGAATGACGACTTTGTCGCATTTGTCGCTAATATCGCCAAACTTGTGGCAACGTCTTCAATATCCGACGTAGCTGCATTGTCGGCAACTGCTTTTGGTGATGGTACGGTTGACTCAGTGCGCACAGCCTTGATTGGCAAAATCGGCGAGAACATTTCTGTTCGACGCTTTCAACGCTACAACACGGCAAACAAGCTTGCTAGCTATGTTCACAGCGGCAAGATTGGTGTGTTGGTGGAGTTTTCTGGTCCGGACGAGGTGGGCAAAGATTTGGCGATGCACATAGCCGCGACAAAGCCACGCGCAGTGGACGAGACCGGCGTTTCAGAGGCAGACAAAGAGACCGAACGTTCGGTTGCGCGCCAAAAGGCAGCCGAGTCCGGTAAACCGGCGGAAATCGTTGAAAAGATGGTTGAGGGCTCGGTTCAGAAGTTTCTCAAGGAAGTGGCACTGCTATCGCAGCCGTTCGTTAAAAACGATAAACAGTCAGTTGCCCAGATGCTGAAAGAAAAAAGCGCATCGATTGCAGGCTTCTCACTTTTTGTGGTGGGCGAAGGCATCGAGAAGAAAACCAGCGATTTTGCTGCTGAAGTGGCTGCCGCTGCTGCCGGAAACGCATAATTTTGTACTCTAAGCCGGGCGGCGCAGTAATGGCCGCCCGGCTTTCGTTTACACTTTTGTTCGTGATCAATATCCCGGAAAAATAACGCATATGACCAGCAGAATGCATAAACGAGTTCTCCTCAAACTGTCTGGCGAAGCGCTCATGGGTGATGACGCTTTCGGTATCAATCGCGCGACGATTATGCGAATGACCGATGAGGTCGCCGAGGTCGTCGCCATGGGCGTGCAGTTGGCCATCGTGATTGGTGGCGGCAACATCTTTCGCGGCGTAGCGCCGGGCGCCCAAGGTATGGATCGTGCGACAGCCGATTACATGGGCATGATGGCGACAGTGATGAATGCCTTGGCCTTACAGGACGCACTGAAGCACAGGGGTGTTGACGCCCGTGTTCAGTCTGCACTGAATATCGAACAAGTCGTCGAACCCTATATTCGTCCCAAAGCGTTGCGCTACCTCGAAGAGGGGAAAGTCGTCATATTTGCCGCTGGAACGGGTAATCCGTTTTTTACGACCGACACTGCAGCGGCCCTACGAGGCGCTGAAATTGGTGCGGAAGTTGTGCTCAAGGCGACCAAGGTCGATGGCATCTATACGGCCGATCCAAAAAAGGATCCCGCCGCCACGCGTTATGCGCGGATTAGTTTCGACGAGGTCATTATGCGTCGGCTCGAGGTGATGGATGCGACGGCTTTCGCATTGTGTCGTGATCAAAAGTTGCCAATCAAGGTGTTTTCAATCAATAAGCCTGGTGCGCTTAAGCGCGCTGTAAGTGGTGAGGACGAGGGTACGCTCGTTCATGTCTAGAGGGATAAATGATGAGTACTGCCGAAATACAGAAATCGATTGAAGCTCGGATGAGCAAGTCGCTTGAGACCCTTAAAAGCAATCTTGCGAAAATTCGTACGGGACGTGCCCACACCGGGATTCTTGATCACGTTCAAGTTGAGTACTACGGCTCTCCTGTGCCAATTTCACAAGTCGCTAACGTGACACTCTTGGATGCTCGCACGATCAACGTTCAGGTTTGGGAAAAGAACCTTGGAGGGACCGTAGAGAAAGCGATTCGGGACTCCGATTTAGGCTTAAATCCGATTGGAATGGGAGACAGTATCCGCGTGCCGATGCCGGCCCTCACCGAGGAGCGCCGCCGTGACCTCAATAAGGTGGTGAAGTCTGAGGGTGAGGATGCAAAGATTGCTGTGCGTAATTTGCGTCGCGATGCAAATGACAGCTTCAAAAAACTCGTTAAAGACAAGACAATTTCTGAGGATGACGAGCGTCGCGCGCAAGATATCGTACAAAAACTGACAGATCGTTGCGTCACAGAAATAGACAAGTTGGTCGCCCAAAAAGAAGCCGAGATCATGACGGTTTAATCCGTCTTATTTATGGCGATCAGCTCAACTAAAACCGTGCCGAGTACGTCGGCGACCCCAGAACACGTTGCGATCATTATGGATGGCAACGGCCGCTGGGCCTCGCAGCGATTTCTCCCTCGTACGGCAGGGCATGCTAAGGGTGTGCAGTCCGTGCGTCGCGCAGTCGAGACCTGCGGTAACGCAGGTGTACGCTACTTAACACTTTTCGCGTTCAGCTCTGAAAACTGGCGACGGCCTGCGGATGAAGTCTCGTTGCTCATGCGATTATTCGTGCAGGCTCTTGAGCGAGAGGTGTCGCGCTTGCAAGAGCAGGGTGTGAGATTACGTGTGGTCGGAGACCTCAGTCCTTTTGAGCCTAAGCTGCAGGAGTTGATTACGCAAGCTCAGGACAGCACCGCTCAAAACGATGCGCTACACCTAACCATCGCGGCCAATTACGGTGGACGATGGGATATTTTGCAGGCGACCCGTCGTATGCTCGCTGCTCACCCAGAGTTGGTGGCCAACCCAGAACAACTAGACGAGCAACTGCTCTCCAATCATCTTTCGATGGCATGGGCTCCAGAGCCCGATTTGTTTATTCGGACGGGTGGCGAGCAACGAATTTCGAATTTTCTAATCTGGCAGTTAGCTTATACCGAGTTATTTTTTACCGACTGCTACTGGCCCGATTTTGGCGAACAAGAGTTACGCCAGGCCTTTGACTGGTACAGCACCCGCGAGCGACGCTTTGGTCGCACTAGCGCTCAGGTGCATGGCACAGCGAAGACGTAGATCATGCTCGGACAGCGCGTGATCACTGCCGTTGTGCTGCTGTGTCTCTTGACGGTGCTGTTGTCGATCCCTTCAGCTTGGCCTTTTCTTATCTTCTTGTCCTTGACCTGCGCGCTTGCCGCATGGGAGTGGGGTCGTTTGCTTTGGGGACGCGGTACGCAGCTGCCATTATTCATGGGGCTTCTGCTTTTTGTCATCACGGTCACTCAGGCCTGGATGTGGATGCCATCCGGTTCCGGTGACCAGAGGTTGCTGCTTTGGTCGACTCTGTTTTGTGTCTTTGGTTGGCTCGTGTTTGTCAGTGCTGCGCTGCTAAGAGCTCAAACGCATGTTCGCCAGTCCGCATTGTTGTGGAGCCTGTTTGCCGCAATCACGCTTTTAGCGACATGGTCTAGTCTGGCTTGGCTCTTTTTGGCCAAAGGCGCTCAGTTCGTTCTCACGATGTTGGCGGTCATTTGGATCGCTGATATCTTCGCTTATTTTGCCGGCAGGGCCTTTGGACGTCGCAAGCTTGCCCCGCGCATTAGTCCTGGAAAGACAGTCGAGGGCGCACTGGTCGGTGTCATAGGTGTTGTAGCTTGGGTGGTTGGAACAGCCCTGTATTTGCCCGACAGCTTCGGCTTTGAGTTGGCGCAACGCTGGGGTTTGTTTGGCGCAGCTGTGCTGTCGGTGTTTTTGGCTCTGTTTTCTATCGGTGGGGACTTGTTCGAGTCGCTTTTAAAAAGACGTGCGTCGATGAA
Source organism: Zwartia hollandica (assembly GCF_019923725.1). Lineage (GTDB taxonomy): Bacteria > Pseudomonadota > Gammaproteobacteria > Burkholderiales > Burkholderiaceae_B > Zwartia > Zwartia hollandica. The sequence goes on along the minus strand of NZ_JAHXRI010000001.1, from coordinate 215,611 downwards.
AGACTCAAGTAGTCTTCTTCCAGGCCATGGTGGTGTATACGATCGAATTGATGCGGTTGTTGCTGTCGTGCCGTTGGCTTATCTTTTTCTGGGACACTCTCCGTGGTGAAGCGCGTGACGGTCCTTGGCTCTACCGGCTCAATTGGGCAAAACACGCTTGACGTGCTTGCAAGGCACCCTGATAAGTTTGCGGTTCACGCGTTGTCTGCTTACTCCCGCATCGATGTGTTGGTTGCACAAGCGCGCGCAGCGACTGCTCGAGTCGTCGTTGTGCCAACGGACGCGACTGCTCGCGAATTTCGTCGGTTGTGGGGTGAAAACACGACACCTCCAGAGGTAAGGGTGGGAGCCAACGCCCTGACGGACACGGCTGGCGATAATCAGAGTCAGATCGTGATGGCTGCGATTGTGGGTGCTGCGGGCCTGCCTGCGGCCTTAGCTGCCGCACAAGCGGGTAAGCGAGTGTTGCTTGCCAACAAAGAGGCCCTTGTTGCTGCGGGGTCGTTGTTCATGGCTGCTGTGAAGGCAAACGGCGCTGAGCTATTGCCCATCGACAGTGAGCACAACGCGATCTTTCAGTGTCTCCCCCATCACGGTCGAGCGAGTGCTCCGTTAGAGCCAGCACCAGGCGTACGTCGATTGATTTTGACGGCTTCTGGCGGACCTTTTCGTTCGAGGCGTTGGGAAGACTTGCATACAGTTACTCCCCAGGAGGCTTGCGCCCATCCTAATTGGAGTATGGGGCGAAAAATCTCAGTCGATTCGGCAACGATGTTGAATAAGGGGCTTGAGGTAATCGAAGCGCACTGGTTATTTGCCATGCCTGCAGATCGAATTAGCGTAGTCATTCACCCGCAGAGCGTGGTTCACTCCATGGTCGAGTACGAGGATGGCTCGGTGATCGCCCAACTTGGGCAGCCCGACATGCGCACACCTATTGCGTATGGGCTCGGGTTTCCTGAGCGCATCAACTCAGGCGTGGGAATGCTTGATCTTGCGGCTGCGGGACGCCTTGATTTTGCTGAGCCAGATTTGCTACAGTTTCCTTGCTTGCGGCTGTCCTTTGAAGCCTTACGCAGCGGACAAGTCGCCTGTATCGCGCTAAATGCTGCGAATGAAATTGCGGTAGAAGCATTTTTATCCAACAAACTCTCCTACACTCGGATACCATCAATCATCGAGCGCGTTCTTGAGCAGATGTCATCAATGCATGGCGCTCAGATTTGCGCGATTGATGATGTCCTAAGCCTTGATCTTGAGGCTAGGCGGCACGCACAACAGCTCGTATCCATACAGTCGAACTGAAGATTTTTCTGGCGCAAACTATGCTTGTTACCCTTTTGGCCTTTGTCGTCACACTTGGTGTGTTGATCACGTTTCATGAGCTCGGTCACTACTGGGTTGCACGTTGGTGTGGTGTGCGGGTATTGCGATTTTCAATCGGATTCGGTCGTGTGTTAATCAAACGCGTAGATCGACATGGCACGGAATGGGCCCTGTCTGCGATTCCGTTGGGCGGCTACGTCAAGATGCTGGATGAGTCGGATTTAGCGCCGGCGTCCAGTGCAGCAGACACGAAAGCCAAGCAATCGCCAGAGAGTTTTGCTGCTCAGCCGGTGTCGCGACGCATTGCGATTGTTGCCGCTGGTCCAATCTTTAATTTGCTGTTGGCAGCTTTTCTGTACGCTTTGTTGAGTTTTGTTGGGACCGAAGAACCGGCGGCCGTCCTTGCGACGCCGGTCGCTCAGTCGCCCGCTGCAAATGCGGGTTTGCAGTCAGGTGATCGGATTACTGCTGTGGATGACGCACCGATTAAATCTTGGTCAGAGTTGCGCTGGAGCTTGCTGCAAAAGGTAGGGGACGGCGGCACGATCGAGCTGACGATTGAGCAACGCGGCTCAACGCTCAGTCGGGCGCTGCAGATGCCTGTCTTGGCGGATCCGTCAGCGGTAGACCCACTTCGCGTACTCGGTTTGCGGTTGGCAACAGGTACGCCGGTGATACGCGGCATCGTCGCCGATAGTGTCGGCATGGCCTCTGGCTTAAAGATCGGGGATCGCGTTTTAGCAGTTCAAAGACAGGGGAACTTGGATGTAGGTCAGTTGATTCAACTTATTCAACAACACGCCGATAAGCCGTTGCAGCTTGAGATTGAACGGGATGCTGAAAAATTAAGTATTACTTTAGTTCCTTCGGCGGTTGTGCAGGCAGATGGGCAGATTGTTGGCCGGATCGGCATCCAATTGGGTGGAGATCCTGAGCTCGTAGCCGTGAGTTATGGTCCGATAGATAGTGTGGTCAAGGGTGTAGTCAAAACCTTTGATACGGCTTGGTTTTCCCTCCGGATGATGGGCAAGATGATCTTGGGGGAGGTCTCGGTTAAGAACATCAGTGGGCCGGTCACCATCGCTGATTATGCTGGCCAGTCCGCAAAGATTGGCTGGGTTTCCTTTATTGGCTATCTTGCGCTCGTGAGCGTCAGCCTTGGGGTACTTAACCTGCTGCCGATACCGATGCTAGATGGAGGGCATCTGCTGTACTATCTCATAGAGATCGTACGTGGAAGTCCGCCCCCCGAGCGATTTATGGAGTGGGGGCAAAGGATAGGATTTGGGCTGTTGTCTGCGCTGATGGCGCTTGCACTATTTAACGACTCGATGAGGTATTTAACGCAGTGGCTTACGCCATGATACGTGCGCCTCAGCCGCGTCATAGATGAATTGAATTTCAAGGATTGGTCAGGATGTCCGCTAGCTTGTTGTGTGTATTGGGTCGATGCGCGCGTCGCGTCATAGCTTCCGTTCGTCTGGGACTCGTTGGGGTGACGTTAGCGGTTAGTTCGCTTGGGTTGCTTCCTAATGCGTCTGCGTTCGATCCTTTCGTGGTGAGCGACATTCGAGTCGATGGTATGCAACGCACGGAGCCGGGCTCTGTCTTTGCGCGTCTACCGTTCAAGGTCGGCCAGCGCTTTACCGAGGAATTAGCAACCGAGTCGGTCCGCAAGTTGTACGAAACTGGTCTTTATGCCGACGTACGGATTCAGACTACGGGTCGCGTAGTAATCGTGCAGGTGCAAGAACGACCAACGATTGCATCGATCTCGTTTACCGGGATGCGCGAGTTTGAATCCAAAAATATGATTGATAGTTTTAAACAAGTCGGATTTGGCGAAGGTCGAGTTTTTGATCAGTCCATGTTGGATCAAGCTCAGTTTGAGCTCAAGCAACAGTACTTAGCGAAAGGCAAGTACGCCGTCGAAATATCCCCCACTGTGACGCCTTTGCCCCGTAATCGGGTCGGCATTAACTTCGACTTGTTTGAAGGCAGTGTGGCGCGAATCAAAGAGATTTCTTTTGTCGGAAATAAGGACTTTTCTGAGAGCACGTTGAGAGGTCTATTCTCTTTGACAACTCCAGGCTGGTTGACCTGGTACACGGACGCTGATAAGTACTCACGCGAGAAACTTGAACGAGATATTGAAGAGCTGAAGTCGTTTTATTTGAACAGAGGCTACCTAGAGTTCAAGGTGGAGCCACCTCAGGTCACGATATCGGCTGATCGCAAGGACATTTTTATTACGCTGACCATCAATGAAGGCAAGCCCTACAAGGTAACGAGTGTCAAGCTTGCGGGTGAATTGATCGGTTTAGATGCGGAAATTGGAAAGCTCGTTCAACTGAAAGAGGGCGAGCTCTTCTCTGGCGCAAAAACCAATGGTACAGCGAAGGCAATTGCAGACTACCTTGGTGATCTGGGCTACGCGTTCGCGAACGTCAATCCTAACCCTGTATTGAACCGCGAGAACCAAACGGCTGAGGTAACGTTTTACGTCGATCCGAGCCGCCGTGTTTATGTACGTCGGATTCAAGTGAGTGGTAATCATCGGACCAAGGACGAGGTTGTTAGACGTGAGATTCGTCAGGTGGAGGCCGCTTGGTATGACTCCGGCAAGATCAAGCTGTCTCGGGATCGCCTAGATCGACTCGGTTACTTTAAAGAAGTCAAAGTGACCACTGAGCCTGTGCCAGGCGCGCCGGATCAAATTGATGTCAGCGTAGTCGTAGCGGAAAAACCAACCGGCATGGTCAACTTGGGTGTTGGCTATGGACAGGCGGATGGCATTATTTTGTCTGCGGGCATCTCAGAGGACAATGCGTTCGGTAGCGGGACCAACTTAACGCTTAATTTGAACACTAGCCAATACAACCGGACTGCCGTGCTAGCGCACACGGATCCATATTTTACGAACGACGGCATCAGCCGTACGAGTTCGATTTACTACCGCACCGTGACTCCGTATTCAAATAACCCTGGGATGTACCAAGTAACTACAGCGGGTTTAGGCTTGAACTTTGGGGTGCCGATCACCGAATTTGATCGGATTTATGCTGGGGTGAGCCTTGAGCGCAACACGATCGGGTTGTACTCTAACTCCCCAGCCGCCTACCGGGAATACGTACGCGATTATGGCGACACCACAACCGCTGCGATTTTGAATACTGGTTGGGCGAAAGACACGCGAGATAGCGCGCTTGCACCTACAAAAGGCTCGTTTACTCGACTCAAAGCAGACTTGGGTACTGGCAGCCTAGAGTATTACTTGTTAAGCGCTCAGCAACAGCTATTCTTGCCCCTGTCGCGTGACTACACGATCGCATTTAATGCCATGTTTGACTATGGTAAGAGCTACAGCGATTTGCCTTACCCGATCATTAAAAACGTCTACGCCGGCGGTATCGGGACGGTGAGAGGCTACTCACAGAGTTCGCTTGGCCCGATTGATCCGATCACTGGGACGTACCTTGGCGGCTCCAAGCGCGTGGTTGGCAACGTTCAGTTGTACATGCCATTCCCTGGAACCCAGAAAGATCGTAGTTTGCGTTGGTATATTTTTGGTGATGGTGGCCAAGTGTACGGAACCGATGGGTTTGGTAACGACACCTCAATTGACCTAAGCCAGTTACGTTATTCGGCCGGTATCGGTTTGTCTTGGATTTCGCCAATCGGACCATTACAGCTATCGCTTGCCAAGCCGCTTAACGCCAAACCAGGTGATAACACACAGGTCTTTCAGTTCCAGATCGGAACCGGGTTCTAGATTTGTTTAAAATTTTTTAGTGGCACAATGCCAACTTGCAATTTTGTTTACTGTGGAAATGGAATCATGTCTGTAAATCACACTTCAACCGCTCAGATTGCGATCGCAAAACAAGCTCACGCTCGTGGCAACCGACTCTTTTGGTTGTTGAGCGCTGGGCTATTGGCTCTTGGCCTGCTGTTTAGCGCAATGGCTCAAGCTCAAGGATCGAAAATCGGTTTCGTCAATACCGAGCGGATCTTACGCGATTCGATTCCTGCTAAAGCCGCACAGACCAAAATAGAGGCTGAGTTTAAAAAACGCGAAGATGATCTCCAAAAGTTAGCCGCTAACTTACGAAATCTTGCTCAAAAATTCGAGAAAGATGCGCCGGTTTTGTCTGAGTCGGACCGTAATAAGCGTCAACGTGAACTCGCGAACATCGACGCGGACATACAGCGAAAGCGTCGTGAGTTTCAAGAGGACTTCAATCGTCGTCGCAATGAAGAGTTCGCAACAATCGTAGAAAAAGCCAACGCGGCGATTAAGCGTATTGCTGAACAGGAAAATTATGATGTCATCTTGCAGGATGCCGTGACGGTAAGTCCTCGTGTTGACATCACCGATAGAGTTATTCAAGCCCTTGGCAAGTAATTAAAGGGTTTAGGCATGCCGGTATTGCTAGACGCCAATCGCGCTCCTCCGTTATCGGCGCTTTTGCGCGCCATTCCTGGCGGCCTTGTGCAAAGTATTGTTGCCGGTTCCGAACAAGATTCAGATCCGTGCATCGCGGGGCTAGGGGCGCTGTCTAGCGCCGGTCCATCTGAAATTTCTTTTATCGTTCATGCGAAGTATTTAGAGCACCTTTCGCGCACAAATGCGTGCGCTGTGATCGTGCTGCCTGAGATCGAGGTGCACCTCGCCACGCAGTCACCACCCCCATCGTTTGCTCGCGTGGTGTGTAAGCATCCTTATTTACTCTATGCACGAATTGCGCAGTGGTTCGAGTGGGCGATACAGCCTCCACGTGAACCTACCGTGCACCCGAGTGCAGTTGTGGACCCTACTGCAGTTTTAGGCGCTGGAGTCACTATTGGTGCCAATAGTGTTGTGGGTGCGCGCTGTGAGATCGGTGCGATGACCTATCTTGGGCCCGGTTGTGTCATTGGTGATGATGTGTCAATCGGCGTCTCTGGTCGACTTCATGCGCATGTTTCTATCTATTCAGGTGTGCGTGTCGGGTCGCGCGCGATTCTGCATAGCGGCGTGGTGATTGGTGCAGATGGATTCGGTTTTGCGCCTGATCCGAGCCTTGCCAAGGGCGCGTGGGGAAAGATTCCTCAACTTGGTGGCGTGGTCATCGGGAACGATGTCGAAGTCGGTGCCAACACAACCATTGATCGTGGCGCACTTGAAAACACGGTCATCGATGATGGTGTCAAGATCGATAATTTGGTGATGGTCGCACATAACGTTCGCATCGGTGCGCACACAGCAATCGCTGCTTGCGCCGCTATTGCTGGCTCGACGGTGATTGGTTCACGGTGCACAATTGGTGGTGCAGCGGGTGTCGCTGGGCATCTCACCATTGGCGATGATGTGCACGTGTCTGGCGGTACAGGCATTACCAATGATGTATCAAAACCCGGTAGGTATACCGGCGTGTTTCCTTTCGGTGAGCATGCGGAGTGGCAGCGTAATGCAGCGGTAGTTACGCAGCTATGGAGTCTTCGTAAGCGCCTACGGGCGCTTGAGCGTGAATAGTTTAGCTACGATTAATCGCGATGTCTTTTTGATGTCGCCTTCTTAAAGCGTTGAATCAATATGGCGATACAGCTGGATATTAAAGAGATCCTCGATCGAATTCCTCACCGTTATCCGATGTTGCTAGTGGATCGGGTCTTGGATATGGTGCCTGGCAAGTCGATCAAGGCCCTCAAGAATGTATCGATCAATGAGCCGTTTTTCACGGGTCATTTTCCGCATCATCCTGTGATGCCGGGCGTATTGATTCTCGAAGCAATGGCACAAGCCGCCGCCATTTTTTCTTTCGCAGATGAAACCGGACTAAAGCCCGTAGATGGCGAGGCCGTGTATTACTTCGTTGGCATCGACGGAGCGCGTTTCCGTAAGCCAGTTTTACCAGGCGACCAGTTAATTATTGAAGTTGAAGCCGAGCGGTTAGGCCGTACGATTTGTAAGTATCAAAGTAAAGCGTTTGTTGACGGTGAGGTAGTAGCCGAGGCAAAGCTTATGTGTGCGATCAGACCACTGGAAAAATAATGTCTGCCCAGATCCATCCCACTGCGTTGGTCGACCCACAAGCCCAGTTACACCCAACGGTTAGCGTGGGCGCTTATTCCATTATTGGTCCGCACGTTCAGATTGGTGCTAATACGGTTGTAGGTTCGCATTGCGTTATCGACGGCCACACGACGATTGGTTGTGACAATCAGTTTTATCGCTTTTGTTCGGTAGGCGGAATTCCTCAAGATAAGAAGTACGCTGGCGAGGCGACAAGACTCGAAATCGGCGACCGTAATATGTTTCGTGAGTATGTCACGATTAACATTGGCACGACACAAGATGTGGGTGTGACCCGCATGGGATCTGATAATTGGGTAATGGCCTATGTGCACGTCGCACACGACTGTCAGGTGGGCAGCCATGTGATTTTGGCGAATGGCGTTCAGATGGGTGGTCATGTGCATATTGGCGATTGGGCCATCGTCGGAGGTCTGGCTGCAGTGCATCAGTTCGGACGCATTGGTGCGCACAGTATGACTGGTGGGCAAAGCGCTCTGCATATGGACATTCCACCCTATGTCATGGGCTCAGGCAATCCTTGCGTGCCAGTTGGGATTAATGCAGAAGGTCTGAAGCGCAGAGGGTTCTCTCCAGAAGCGATTACGGCTTTGCGTGACGCTTATAAGATCATCTATCGCAGGGGTTTGTCACTTAGCGACGCTTGCGAAGAGTTGCGTGCGCGTCAGAAGAGCGAACCGGCTGTAGCGCAGGCGATCGAACCTTTACTTGCCTTCATCGCGGCGAGCACACGGGGCATTATCCGCCCATGACTTGGCGGCTTGGCTTAGTGGCTGGTGAGCCCTCCGGGGATCTGATTGCCTCACGAGTCTTAGCTGGATTGTCGAGACGTGATCCAGCGATGCGCCCAGAAGGGATAGGAGGACCAAATCTTAGTGCGCAGGGGATGGATGTCTGGCATCCAATGCACGCTTTAACCGTATTTGGGTATGTAGATGCGTTCAAGCGCTTACCGTCCTTGCTTCGGATCTACCATGATGTCAAATCTCGATGGTTGCGTGAGCCCCCTCAGTTGTTTCTTGGTGTCGATGCACCAGATTTTAATTTTCGTTTAGAGAATCGCTTAAAACGCGCAGGCATACCGACCGTACACTTTGTGGGTCCCTCCATTTGGGCATGGCGCTACGAGCGCATTCGGCACATCCGCGAATCCGTGTCACACATGCTAGTTCTGTTCCCCTTTGAGGAAGCGATTTACCGAAAGGAAGGAATCCCGGTGACCTATGTGGGCCATCCCTTGGCCGACGCTATACCCATGACGCCTGATCGAGCAGCGGCAAGACGCCGACTACAGATTTCAGATAACGCCCGTGTGCTTGCGATACTTCCCGGCAGTCGGTCATCCGAAGTCCGTTTGATTGCTCCTCGTTTTTTGCAAGCAGCCCAGATCATGCAAAAACGGGATCCTTCGCTGCAGTTTGTTGTACCCATGGTCAACGAGGCGCGGAAACTCGAGTTTGAGACTGCGTTGGCTCAGTATCCAGTTAATCATCTACAGATTTTGTTGTCTTCGACCCAATCGGGTATTCAGACAGATCCGACGGCATGGCTTGCACTCGAAGCGTGTGATGCCGCTTTAGTTGCGAGCGGTACGGCAACGCTTGAGACTGCACTATTTAAACGGCCGATGGTGATTTCTTACGCAGTGTCTCCCATGATTCGTCGTGTTATGGGCTGGAAGTCCGGTCAAGAGCGTCCCTACCTTCCCTGGGTGGGACTGCCCAACATTTTGTTAAATGATTTTGTCGTGCCGGAGCTTATCCAAGAGGATGCTACGCCGGAGAAGCTTGCAAGTGCGATGTGGGGCCTATTAGATAATGCGTCGCTCTGCGAACAGATTCAAAATCGCTTTGCTGAAATGCACCATACCTTGAAGTGCGATACGCCAACCCGAGTGGCGCAGGCACTTGAGCATATCGTTCATGACGGAGTCTAAGCGTCCCTCGCGGCATGCCTCTGAGGTTGGGCTGCGGCAAGTGGCTTTGTTTGGTGATGATTTAGAGAGGTTTGCGCATTGTGCGGGGGTAGACGAAGCCGGGCGTGGCCCGTTGGCGGGCGATGTCTATGCAGCGGCTGTCATTCTCGATCCCGCACATCCAATTACAGGGTTAGCGGACTCGAAAACGCTGACCGAAGCTAAGCGTGAGTTGCTAGCCACCGAGATTAAAGCGCATGCGCTCGCTTGGTGTGTGGCAAGTGCAAGTGTCGAGGAAATCGATCATCTCAATATTCTGCAAGCGACGTTGCTTGCCATGCAGCGTGCGGTTCAAGGTTTAGAGGTGGTTCCGGATTTAGCTTGGATCGATGGAAATCGCGCACCCGTTCTTAACTGTGCAGTGAGAACAATCATTAAGGGCGATGCGTTAGTGCCTGCGATATCTGCAGCGTCCATCTTAGCCAAGACCGCGCGCGATGCGACGCTGGTGCAACTGCATAGACAATATCCCCAATACGCGTTTGATCAACACAAAGGCTACGGAACTGCACTGCATCTAGAACGGCTTCGTCTCCACGGGCCTTGTGCTGCACACCGGCGAAGCTTTGCTCCTGTTCGTACCTTATTGGATAAGCAATGAAAACGATTGAGTCTCGCTCGAATCCCTTGTACAAGCAGCTTTTCAAATGGCAGTCGAGCGCTGGACGCAGGGATGAACCCATTCTTTTGGAAGGTGTCCATCTATGCGAAGCATTTCTGGCGCTCGGGCGCCAACCGCAGTATGCATTATTCGATCAAACACGGATTACTGAACCGCATCTCGCCGGATTGATTGAGAATTTGTCCGAGGAGGTTTGTTGCCTCCTACCTGCAGGCTTGCTGGCTAATCTGTCGAACGTCGATACGGGGCAAGGTGTTTTGTTCGTGGTGAGGCCAGCGGTGGCCACTTTGCCCACGCATTTGAATGCAAACATGCTGTGGCTTGACCGTGTACAGGACCCAGGTAATGTTGGGACGCTTCTCAGAACCGCTGCGGCGGCTGGTATAACGCGTGTATTGGCGTCAACGGGTACGGCATCACTTTGGTCGCCGAAAGTGCTGCGGAGCGGTCAGGGTGTGCACTTTGGCATGCATCTGCATGAACACATCGATTTACTTGCCGTTGCACGCACGCTAGTGGTTCCGCTTATTGTGACTACGCTAAGCGAGGCGAACGACTTGTTTGAAGTAGAGTTGCCAGTTCAAGCCGCTTGGGTGTTTGGGCACGAGGGGCAGGGCGTGAGCCAGTCACTGATTGATTTGGCGGCGCTCCGCATACGGATTGACCACGCGCAAGCGGTGGATTCGCTCAATGTCACTGCAGCAGCGGCTATCTGTCTGTTTGAGCAACGCAGACAACATCGGTGAGCAGTTCAATAGGCAGAGTGCCGGTCTAAGCCAACTTCTTGAAGTACAGTTGTCGAGATTTCTTCGATCGACTTTGTGGTGGTCGATAGCATGGGAATACTTTCACGTCTCATTAGTCTTTCTGCTTCGGCGACTTCGTGACGACACTGTGGTAGCGAGGCATATTTGCTGTCTGGTCGGCGCTCATGCCTGACTTCTGTTAATCGTTCGGGCTGAATTGTCAGGCCGAACAATTTTGTCCGATATGGCATGATCGTTTTGGGTAGGGCGCCTCGGTCAAAATCTTCCGGAATCAACGGGAAGTTAGCGGCCTTTACGCCGTATTGCATTGCGAGATAGAGACTTGTCGGTGTTTTCCCACAACGCGACACACCAATCAGAATGACATCGGCTTGGGCAAGCCCTGAGACAAACTGACCATCATCGTGGGCTAAGCTAAAGTTAATGGCTTCAATGCGGTTGCGGTACTGTAGGGAGCTAACCGCTTTATGGGACTTTCCGATGGAGTGACTGGACTTCATCCCAAGGTTTTGTTCAAGCGGCTCGACGAAGGCACCGAATAAGTCCAAAAATAGGGCATTTGCAATGCGCACACGCGCCAGAACATCTGGATTGACCAGGGTCGTGAAGACGATAGGGGGTTTACCTTGATCGGCCGCGCACCGGTTAATACGCTGGACGACCGTATCAGCCTTCTCAACTGAGTCAATGAAGGGTACGCGCACCTGCTTGAACGTGACGGACTCGAACTGTGACAAAACCGAATGACTAAAGGTCTCAGCGGTAATGCCTGTGCCGTCAGAAATAATAAAAACGGTGCGTTCGGTGGCTGGCGTCGACATGAAAAGTATCCGTCACAAGAGTACGAAGTAGTATAATGCACCGCAGCAATTTGTTCTGAAACGTCACCTAAAAACCGTCCCTAAGACTGCGTCACAACACTGGAGTTTGAAGACGGGATAGGCCAGTTTGGTCAGCGTGTATCGCACATTGACCAAACTCGCTTTCAATATTGTTAAAGGTGACTTTCATGTCGTATGTCGTTTCATTCGAGCAGCTCCGTATGACGGATGTTGACTCTGTCGGGGGAAAAAACGCCTCACTAGGCGAAATGATCAGCCAGCTCGCACATGCGGGCGTTCGTGTACCGGGCGGTTTTGCGACCACCGCTCAGGCCTTTCGTGACTTCCTTTCCGGCACGGGATTGGATAAGCGTATTGCCGACCGGCTTAGCACCTTAAATCCGGACGATGTCCGTGAGTTAGCCGTGGCCGGAGGTCAGATTCGGCAGTGGATCGTTGAAGCGCCTCTTCCCCAACAGTTGCATGATGATATTAGGAAGGCGTTTGCCGTGCTGGATGCGGATGGCAAAGGCTCGTTCGCGGTGCGCTCGTCTGCGACTGCGGAGGATTTGCCCGATGCGTCCTTCGCGGGCCAGCAAGAAACCTTTTTGAATGTCGTCGGCTTTGACGACGTCATCGACAAGATTCGTCACGTGTTCGCTTCGTTGTATAACGATCGAGCTATTTCCTACCGCGTTCACAAAGGTTATGCCCACGCAGATGTCGCACTCTCTGCTGGTATCCAACGGATGGTCCGCTCGGATAAGGGCAGCGCAGGGGTTATGTTCACTCTTGACACCGAATCTGGTTTTGCGGATGTCGTCTTTATCACATCCTCTTATGGCCTAGGTGAAACGGTCGTACAAGGTGCAGTGAATCCGGATGAGTTCTATGTCTTCAAACCGACACTGGCTAGCGGGAAGTACCCGATTGTTAGCCGACGCATTGGTTCAAAGCTCTTAAAAATGGAGTTTGATGCACAACGATCGGAAGGTCGAGCGGTGCGCACGGTGGATGTGCCGGTTTCCGAACGGAATCGTTTTTCTTTAACTGATACCGAAGTTATTGAACTCGCAAAGTACGCAGTCATCATCGAGCAGCATTACCAACGCCCCATGGATATTGAATGGGGCAGGGATGGTGTAGATGGAAAAATATACATTTTGCAGGCCCGTCCCGAGACCGTGAAGTCTCAGCAAGGCCACAGTGACGTGCAGCAGCGCTACAAGCTTAAGGCTACCGGGAAGGTCTTGGTGACAGGTCGCGCGATCGGACAGAAAATCGGCGCGGGTCCAGTGCGAGTTGTTGCAGACATCTCGGATATGGATAAGGTACAGGCAGGGGATGTATTAGTGACCGATATGACGGATCCAAACTGGGAGCCTGTCATGAAGCGTGCGTCTGCGATTGTGACTAATCGTGGTGGTCGTACTTGCCACGCTGCCATTATCGCCCGAGAGCTCGGTATTCCAGCAGTGGTTGGCTGCGGCGACGCGACCGATCGCTTAAAGGACGGTCATCAAGTGACCGTGTCGTGTGCTGAAGGTGACGAGGGTCGCATTTATGACGGTCTGATCGAAACTGAAATCGAAGAAGTCCAACGTGGTGCGATGCCTGAGATTGGACTTAAAGTCATGATGAACGTTGGCAATCCACAGCTCGCGTTTGACTTTTCGTCCATCCCAAACCATGGGGTTGGTCTTGCGCGCCTTGAGTTCATTATCAACAACAATATCGGGATTCATCCTAAGGCTGTCCTTGACTATCCCAATGTGGATGCGGAGCTCAAGGTGGCGGTGGAGTCTGCAGCGAGAGGCCATGCCAGCCCTCGCGCCTTCTTTGTAGAAAAGCTTGCTGATGGTGTGGCCACAATCGGCGCCGCTTTTTACCCTAAGTCTGTAATCGTCCGTCTCTCAGACTTTAAATCGAATGAATACCGAAAGCTTGTAGGCGGCGCACGTTACGAACCCGAGGAAGAGAATCCGATGTTGGGCTTTCGCGGAGCATCTCGTTACATCTCTGCAGATTTTGCAGAGTGCTTCAAAATGGAGTGTGAAGCCTTAAAACGCGTACGCAATGAGATGGGTCTGACGAACGTTGAAATCATGGTGCCCTTTGTGCGCACCGTTCAGCAAGCCAAGCGCGTAGTCGATTTGTTGGCAGCGCATGGGCTGGTGCGAGGGGAGAATGGTTTACGCCTCATCATGATGTGCGAAGTTCCATCCAATGCAATTTTGGCGGAACAGTTTCTTGAGCATTTCGATGGCTTTTCAATTGGGTCCAATGACCTCACGCAGTTGACGCTAGGTCTAGATCGTGACTCGGGAATGGAGCTGTTAGCAGCCGACTTTGATGAGCGGGACGAGGCAGTGAAATTTATGCTCAGTCGTGCCATTAATGCATGTTTGAAAGCGGGTAAGTATGTTGGTATTTGTGGGCAAGGTCCAAGCGATCACGCCGATTTCGCGGTTTGGTTGCGTGACCAGGGCATCTTATCTATGTCGCTAAACCCAGATACCGTTGTCGACACTTGGAAGAAGCTCGCTATTTAAAACAGTAAAAAAGAGAAACTAGTAGTAAGTGTAAAAATGGGGCCGATGGCCCCATTTTTACTAGTCCCGGTTCCGGGTGTCATGTTTCATGAGGCGTTCTTTCTCGCGAGCCCAGTCTTTCTCTTGAGACGCATCGCGTTTGTCGTGCAGTTTCTTGCCTTTTCCTAGTCCAAAATCGAGCTTAATCCGACCATTTTTATAATGTAAATTAATCGGCACAAGGGCGTAACCTCGCTGCTCTACCTTGCCGATCAGTTTGCTGATCTCCTCCGCCTTGAGCAGCAGCTTGCGGGTGCGGGTGGAGTTCGGTAGAACGTGTGTAGAGGCCGAGTGGAGGGGGCTAATATGCATACCCAACAGCCAAAGCTCACCCTCTAAAATCACAACATAGCTTTCCTTAAGTTGCGCTCGCCCCTCGCGGATGGCCTTGACCTCCCACCCCTGCAGGACTAAGCCTGCTTCAAAGCGTTCTTCTATCAAAAAATCATGGAACGCTTTGCGGTTTTCGATGATGCTCATTGTTTCTATCAGAGGGCTTAGAAAGCCTACACACTCGTAGAGCTAGGATCCTCATTTTAACCCGTGGTGCAGTGGGACAGTTATCTAGGTAAAATTCGTTGCTTTTTTGAATAATGCGTCGTGTTTTTGCCTCCACCAGTCACCAACTCAAACTCCCCGTAACAGATACCCCTCCTTGCCATGGTTTTCTCCTCTTTGGTATTTCTGTATCTGTTTCTACCCTGCAGTTTGATCCTTTATTATTTTTTTGGCTCAAAGTTTCGTCATGGCGTTGGCGCGGATGGAACCACAGATACCGGTGCCCCAACCGAAGCGCAAAACTATATCCTGATCGCAGTCAGTCTATTTTTTTATGCTTGGGGCGAGCCGATTTGGGTGTCTTTGTTGGTACTCACCGCAGCGATTGATTGGCTGGCGGCATTGTGGATGGAGCGCACGCGTGGCACAAATGGCCCGAAACTTGCATTAGCCCTTTCTCTTGTTTCAAATCTGTCGTTGTTGGGTGTCTTTAAGTACAGTGATTTTGTGGTCGAGAACGTCAACACTTCTTTTGGCGCTTCGTTCAATTTGCCTGGCTATGCATTGCCGATCGGAATTTCGTTTTATGTTTTTCAAACGCTGTCTTATTCGATCGATGTCTATCGTGGAGATGTCCGTGCGCAGCGTAGGTTCACCGATTTCTTGCTTTTTGTAAGCCTCTTCCCTCAGCTGGTTGCGGGTCCAATCGTGCGGTATGTTCATATCGCAGCGGAGATCCGCGGACGTAGGCACTCCTGGGATTTGTTTAGCCGGGGTTTACATCGCCTGTGTGTCGGGCTATTCAAGAAAGTATTCATTGCCAACGTCGCTGGCGAGTGGGCCGAGCGGACCATGGGAGGGGACCTGTCAACGTTGTCTACCGGTGACGCTTGGTTGGGTTTGGCTATGTTTGCGTTGCAGATCTACTTTGATTTCTCTGCGTATTCAGACATGGCTATCGGCTTGGGAATGATGTTCGGCTTCCATTTTCACGAGAACTTTAACTATCCCTATATTTCCAAATCGGTCACCGAATTCTGGCGACGTTGGCATATTTCGCTCAGTACGTTTTTTCGAGACTATGTCTATATCCCCTTGGGAGGGCGAGCACGTTGGCCTTATAGAAACTTGTTTATTGTTTGGGCGTTAACCGGCTTTTGGCATGGTCCGAGTTGGAACTTTATGCTTTGGGGGCTCTATTTTGGCGTTTGGATCGCGATCGAGCGTCTCTTTTTGGGCAATTTGCTCGCCAGGCTCCCAGGACTGTTCGGGCACCTATATTTACTACTCATCGTCACGCTGGGATGGGCACTCTTTTACTTCACAGATTTGCAGCAACTGAAACTGTTTTCGATGATTTTGTTTGGCTTTACCGAGGCACCATTGTTTGGTGAGCAAACTTTCACTGATATCCAGGCGCACGCGCTCTGGCTACCGCTGGCATTGGTTGCGTGCACACCCGTCGCGCCTTGGTCGTCGTCCATTCTCGTGCGTTTGGACATCGTGCGGTCACTTGTTAGTTGGAGACCGATCGCAATCTTAGCTGTCGACTTGGTCATGTTGCTTTCCTGTACCGCCTTGCTAGTCGGTCAAAGTTACAACCCGTTTTTATACTTTCGTTTTTGATGGAAAAATCAACACAAGCCTCGGGTGTTCACTATCCGCATGCAAGTCGGTCGGCACGGATTCTGCACGCACTTTTGATTTTTCTTTTGCTTTCTTCGCTAGGTGTCATTTTTCTTGCGCAATACGAGTCTCGGCAAGCTGTTTCCGAGACTGAGAATCGTCGGCTGGCCCCATGGCCAGAGCTGACGCAAGAAAATTTGTTAGACGGAAGCTTTGCTCGCGGCATTGAGTCGTATGTGGCCGATCATTTCCCCCTTCGTGAGTACTTCACCCAGGTTGCGAGCTTCGTGCGGACCAACCGCGGTCTGACGCTAGATGGTCGCATTGTCCAAGTGAAGGGTGGTGATACCGGCTTTGAGGATATAAACAGCTGGGCTAAGCCTAAGACCGGTACCGATCAGGACGAATCGCCTAAAGAAGTTGGGGCAGAAGCCGAGATCGCACTGGTTACCCCAGGGCTTGATCGTGAGTCTAATGCTTCCCCTGAGCCCCTAGAGCGCGCTGAGGGAGCGACAGGTGTACAGAAGAGCGACACGCTTAGTGCCCAAGAGACGGCCCCACAAGTCAATGCGGTTCCTCAGTCGACCTCACCCGAAGTGGCACGCTCGCGGGAGACCGCCCCGCCTAGCTTGACAGCTCAGGCTGCGGCACCCAGCAACAAGCCACTGAATGTGGTGGGAGGCGTATTACTACACGAGGGACAGGCGTTGTTTATGTTTGGGGGCACAGACAAGTCTGCACAAGGCTATGCGAATGCGGTGAACACGTGGGTGGACCAGGTCGCGAAGCCAAATAATATGCAAAGTGTCAGTGTTGTTGTGACTCCGACAAGCAGCCATTTTTATCTGCCTGCAGCGGCGCGAGCGCGCACGACCTCGGAGGCGCGCAACTTAGAGGCAATGAAGTTAGCGCTGAACCCTGAAGTACGCTTTGCCGATGTCATCACCGAAATGCAAGACCATACGTCCGAACCCATGTTTTTCAAGTCTGATCATCACTGGACTGGACTGGGCGCCTATTATGCCTATCGTGCGTGGGCTCAAGTGATGGGGCTTACGCCACTTGAGCTTTCCGCGTTCGATAAGCGCTCGGTTGCAGGAGTCGCAGGGTCATTTTGGAGTCTGACCCAAGCGCCCGAGCTCAGACAAGCCGATAAGGTCTCTGACTACTACGTGCCAACAACGGTGACTGTTAAGAGCACTCAATATGTTGGTCCGGAGCAAAAGACGCCTGCGCCGCACGAGTTCTTCGCAGAGAAGAGCCGTGGGTATATCGTATTTCTTGGCGGAGATGTGCCGCTGTTGGTTGGCACGACAAGCGCCGGAACGGGTAGAACGGCACTTGTGGTCAAGAACTCTTATGGCAATGCCTTTGCACCCTACCTGTTGCCGCATTTCGATAAGGTTGTCGTTGTCGACTATCGCTATGTGTTCCGCAATATCCAGGATATTGTCAAGACCTTTGGGGTCACGGATTTGGTTTTTGTTAACGCGACGATTACCGCTAATTCAGGTGCTCATCAAGAGCGTATGCGTCAAGTTGCTCGTGGTACAAGCACTGCATGGCAAACCGAGGCAGAGAAGCGGCGCATCAGACAGGAAGAGGCTGCAGCGGCAGCAGCAAAAAGTAATAGCGCACCTAGTCAATGACCCTTTTGGCTCTAGGAGTGAACCATGAAGATAGATCGAGTGACAAGACCGTGTGGTCTGGTGGAAGAAAATAGGGTGAAACGCATTCGAAATTTACGCCAGTTTTTGATGGTATGTGTGATGTTGTGTGTGCCGTTGACCACTGCAATTGCTCAGACCAAACCCTTGGCTTTTTCCCAAGGGGATCGCATTGTTTGGCTTGGTGACAGCATCACCGCTGCATACACATACGGGCGATACATCGAAACTTTTTTCTTGCTACGTCGGCCAGACCTGGATTTGACGTTTGTGAATGCGGGGATTGGTGGACATTCTGCGTTCGATGGTCTCAATCGATTAGATCGAGACGTACTGGTTCATCGTCCAACCGTTGTTGTGATTAATTTTGGAATGAATGATGCGGCGTATCCTCTGAACAGCCCGCACGCTGCATTGATAAAGAACGTTCAAGCCATTATTGAGCGCCTTCGTGAGGCGGGGGTCAAGCGCATTATTTGGGTCGAACCGAGTCCAGCGAATATCGCAGGTGTTGCCTCCCCATCAAAGTTGATTGACCGACAAAGGCAGCTCGAACGGCTTGTTGCGGCGATGCAAGCTGAGGCAGTTGGCGCAGACGTACTGAAGGTTCAGTGGCATCAGACGTTAAAGAACGCGCTAGCGCTTACGGCGTCGTCTCAAGATATTAAATTGATCCCTGATCGTATACACCCCAGTGCCATAGGGCATGGTTTGATGGCCGTTGAGTTTCTAAGGCAAATTGGAGCAAACTTGGCGCCCGCTGTGATTCAAAGCAATGTTTCGGACAGAACTGTTGAGACAGAGTTTCTCCCTGCCGGAGCAAACGAAAAGAAAGCACTTAAGTTTCAGACTGCCTTAACGCGAGGAAAGGGAGTATCCGTCGACGTTGGTATGGCTCTACCACCGGTCCCCTTTGTTTTAAGCCACGCTCAGGTTAAATCGGTCGCAAGTGCTGAACTCAGTGCTCTTAAGTCGCTCGTTTGGCGTGTGAGTGGGCTAGAAGCACAAGCGAGTTACCACGTCATGCTTGACAGTGTGTCGGTTGGCCGCTTCACTGGCGAGGAGCTCGCGCGTGGTGTGGATGTCATGCAGGGGGCAGAAACACGTGCTTCACTTAGTGCACAAGCGCGAAAAGACCTTGAGGCCTGCTCTTTGAAGACGGGCTATTCGTATGTGAATGATTACGATTGTCTCTTCGACATGATCGTTAAGCGCGACTTACTCGTCGCGGCAACGCGTGGTGATCGCATGCGAGATCTTCCGGATTTTGGTGTTGTTGGGCACAGCGCTTATTTAACGTTTATGCAGTCATGGATGGATTCAACGAATGCGGCGATCGATGCGCGCGCAATTTTGATGAGGAAGACACCGCACGTACTGTCGCTTAATCGCGCACAATAAACATACATCATGCGCGAGTGGTCCCGCGCATGGTGTGTGCTCAAGGGCGTTGTCCGCTTGGGATTGGCAAGAGAACGACGGTGCCGACCTTCAGGCGGACACCCCAACGTAAGTGATTGAGCGCTCGGACACGTGCTGCATCAACTTTCCAGGTGCGTGCTAGGCTTTCCGGTGTTTCCACTGTTTCAAGTACGACTGACGTGAACGCAGACAGCGCCTCTTTTCGGAGGTTCAAATTTGCTCGATATTTTTTTGCTTGATCGATCGGCAAAAGGATTGTCTGTGTTGGGCCACCAACAATGACTGGTCTGTTAAATGCAGGGTTAAGGTCTACAAAGTCCTGAAGTGTCATGTCAGCTAATTCAGCGGCAATGTGAATATCGATGGTTTGCGCGACAGATATCACCTCAAAATAGGGAGCGTCCGGGATATTAGGGAGGGCGATTTTGTAGAGGTCTGGGCGTGCGATGATGTCGCGAATTGCGAACAGCTTAGGTACAAATACTTGTGTTTCCCTAGGCATAGACAAGTGATCGTACGTTATGGGTACTTTACGCTTTGCATTGTTAGAAAGCGCACGAGTGACATTGCCTGGCCCCCAGTTGTAAGCCGCCAAGGCTAAGTTCCAATCGCCAAATTGGGTATGGAGCTCTTGCAGCAAGTCCAGTGCCGCTTGAGTTGAACGAATAATGTCTCTGCGTTCATCCTTAAATTCGTCACGCACTAAGTTCAAATGTTTAGCCGCGACCGGCATGAGGCCCCAGAGCCCAGCGGGGTTGAGCCCCGTTTTTGTTCTTGGCGAATAGCTACTCTCGATAATGGGAAGGAACGCCAATTCAACGGGCATGTTTCGGCGCTTTAGCTCCTGCACTACGAAATACAAGTAGGGTGTCGCGTTTGAAAGCACCGTTTGGAAATGATTGGCTCCCGAGGCGTAGAGTTTGGCCTGCTGTGCGACGATTGGTGTACTGATCGCTGGCAATCGATAGTGCTGCGTGATACTTGGCCAGATTGGCGCTGAGGGTCCTGCATCGCTTGGGTTTGTGTGCTCTTGCTCCATCAAGCCTAGAAACGCTGGCCAGTCCTTCATGGAACAACCGGTTAATAACCCGAGGGCCACAATTGCAGCCGAAAGCAAGATGCCGGAACGTCGGTTGTTGCGCACAGTCATGATCGCCTCTAACCTTGGTCAAATGGCAAGGGCCGAGCGCACATATCGTGCGACTGCCGCTAAAATGTCTGCATTCTAGCCAATCACAACACAGCATGCATACAGTCGAGCGCTCCGTTTTGGTTCCGCACAGCGCAAGCCAGATGTTTAACTTAGTTGCGGATGTTCAAAAATACCCAGAATTCATGCCTTGGTGCGGTGGCGCCTCTGTCGACAAGCAGGATGCGTCTGGAGTGCAGGCATCAATAACGATCGCGATTGCCGGCCTTAAGCATACCTTTACAACCAACAATACCCACGAGTTCCCCAGCCGTATCGCGTTGTCCTTAGTAAAAGGGCCGTTTTCGGCGCTCGATGGCGAGTGGAGATTTATGCCTTTGGCAGAGGATGCGTGCAAGGTGTTGTTTACCTTGCGTTATGAGTTTTCTAGCCGAGCGCTTGAGGTTGTTGTCGGGCCGGTCTTTAATCGAATCGCGACAAGCTTCATCGATTCCTTCACGCAACGCGCAGCCCAGTGCTACGGAGATGGCTCTTGAGCTTGCCCTCGCTACCCGGTACCTTGATTCAGGTCACCGTGTGTTACGCCCTGGCCCAATCATGTCGAGAAGTCACGTTAATGCTAGCCAAGGGCTCCCTAGTGCAGGATGCACTCAGTAGGGCGCGAGAGCACTCCGGGTTTGGTATGCTCGTCGATGAGGCTGTGACATTTGGCATTTTTGGAGTGAAGTGCGATCTTTGCGCTCTGCTTAGCGATGGCGACAGGGTAGAACTGTATCGGGCGCTTGTGGTTGAGCCTAAGGTGGCGCGCCGTAGACGCGCTGCACATCGTCAGAAGGTACGCCAAACAAAAAATAGAGTCCCAATAGCGGATCGCACTGTCTGAGGCAAGATGAAGTAGTTACCGCTGTTTGACTTGTTTTGCTTAAAAGTAGACCGGAGGTTGAATGGATGTTGAACTGAGTCAGGAGCAACAAGCTTTCGCACAGCTTGCACGCGAGTTTGCGCAAGGCGAACTCGCCCCGCACGCAGCACGCTGGGATCAAGAGTGCATATTCCCCGTTGACGCCTTTCGGCGTGCTGGTGAACTTGGCTTTTGTGGTCTGTATGCGCCTGCGGAAATGGGTGGCTTAGGATTGTCACGTCTGGATGCATCTATTGTATTTGAAGAGTTGGCTGCGGTGGATCCCTCGACCACCGCCTTTCTTACGATACACAACATGGCCGTATGGATGGTTGGAACCTGGGGATCGCCAAAACTCCTCGAGCAGTGGGGAGAGGCATTAGCCGGCGGTAACAAGTTGGCTTCTTACTGCCTTACCGAACCGGGCGCGGGCTCGGATGCGGCCTCTTTGAAGACCTCGGCCCAAAAGCAAGGGGATTTTTACCTGCTAAATGGGGCGAAGGCGTTTATTTCAGGCGCTGGCGAGACCGAATTGCTGGTAGTGATGGCACGCACTGGGGCGGCCGGTGCTGGTGGTATTTCAGCTTTTGCGGTTCCTGCTGACTTGCCTGGCATCAGTTATGGTCGCAAAGAGCTCAAAATGGGCTGGAATAGTCAGTCGACCCGCGCGATTACGTTCGACAACGTAGAGGTGCCCGCACATTGCTTGCTAGCAAAGGAGGGGGAGGGTTTCAAACTCGCAATGAAGGGGCTTGTAGGCGGGCGCATCAATATTGCAACCTGCTCTGTAGGTGCTGCGCAAGGTGCAATGAACGTCGCCCGAGAGTACATGCGAGGAAGGAAACAATTCAACAAGGACCTGACTCAGTTCCAAGCATTGCAGTTTAAGTATGCAGACATGGCAACTCAAGTCGTCGCCGCGAGGCAGATGGTTCGCTTAGCAGCTTGCAAGCTTGATGCCGACTCGTCGGATGCGACGGTTTACAGCGCGATGGCTAAACGTTTTGCAACGGACGCAGGTTTTTCTGTCTGCTTGGACGCGCAGCAACTGCTCGGCGGATATGGATACCTTAAGGACTATCCTCTTGAACGCTTGGTACGCGATACGCGCGTGCATCAAATTCTTGAGGGCACGAATGAAATCATGCGCGTCATTATTGCGCAACAGTTACTAGAGAGAGGATTGATACTGGAATGAGCCAGCTTGATGAGAGCCCTGTCGTTTTTTCGACTATTCCATGTGCAGGCGGAATGTGTGCGGGTGTTGCTACGCTTAACGCTCCAAAGACCTTAAATGGGTTGACGCTGGATATGACGCGTTTGTTGGCGACCCAGCTTGAACATTGGGCAAGCGACTCGAAGGTAGCGTTGGTGATTTTAAAGGGCGCAGGCGACAAAGCTTTCTGTGCAGGTGGTGATCTTCACGCGCTGCATCACAGTATGCTCGAGTATGCGGGTCTTGCGCCTGTTGCAAATGTGTATGCAGGTACGTTTTTCGCGGAAGAGTACGCCCTAGACTATCGGCTGCATACCTTTCCCAAACCTGTGCTCGTTTGGGGAGATGGCATTGTCATGGGCGGCGGAATGGGTCTGATGATGGGAGCAAGTCACCGCATAGTCACCGAGACCTCCCGCTTGGCAATGCCGGAGATATCAATCGGCTTGTTTCCAGATGTAGGAGGCACTTGGCTCCTAAACCGACTACCGGGAAAAACTGGGCTATTCATGGGGCTAACCGGTGCTCAGGTCGGTGCGGCCGATGCGCTATTTGCAGGCTTAGCCGATTACCACGTTGAACGCGGCAAGTGGGATCAGCTGACGCAGGCAGTTGCTTCTGTGAGTTGGACCGCGTGCGCTGCCGGACAGCAGTCGAACTTTCGCGATGATCGCGATTTGGCGCTCACAAATAATCATGCGAAGCTGCATCAGTTAATTGCCCAGTTGGCCACGCAACCTACACCGTTAGTCGGTCCGTTACAGACACATCAAGCCTTGATTCAACGCTCTTGTGTCTCGTCGAATTTGGATCAAGTGGCAGCAAACCTCTTGGCGCTTGCCGCGCAAGAAGACCCCTGGCTGCAACGTGCGGCCAAAACCTTTGCGTCTGGTTCCCCAGGTTCGGCAAGACTAACTTTCGCATTGCTTGAGCGCACGAAGCGCATGTCGCTTGCACAGGTTTTTCGCACCGAGTGGATTGCGGGTTTGATGGCCGCATCACATGGAGATTTTGCTGAGGGGATACGGGCTTTGTTGATCGATAAAGATAAACAACCCAAATGGAATCCTGCGACACTCCAGGAAGCAAGTGCAGACTGGGTCGAAAAATTCTTCACCTTGCCCATACCGCCGTTCAAGCACCCATTACACACACTAGGAGAGTTGTCATGACACGTGTTGCCTTTATTGGATTAGGAAATATGGGCGCCCCCATGGCGCTGAATCTCATCAAGGGTGGGTTTAGCCTTAAGGTGTTCGATTTGGTTGCTGAATCGGTCGCTCAGCTAGTCGCCGGCGGTGCGAGTGCGGCTAAGTCGGCAAGCGATGCCGTCATAGATGCGGATGTGGTGATCACGATGTTGCCAGCAAGCAAGCACGTCGAAGGGGTCTACCTGGGTGCCGAGGGTTTGCTGACAAAGATTCCATCGAAGGCCCTCATTATTGACTGCAGCACCATTGCCGCTGATTCCGCACGCAAAGTTGCACGCGCTGCTTCGGAGCGTGGCCTCGCAATGATCGATGCCCCAGTCTCGGGTGGCACTGGTGGCGCGATTGCTGGGACACTGACTTTTATCGTCGGCGGCGAGGCTACTGATCTAGCCCGCGCCCGCCCTCTGTTAGAGAAAATGGGCAAGAACATTTTCCACGCCGGTGCAGCCGGTGCTGGCCAGGTTGCCAAGATTGCAAACAATATGCTGCTCGGTATTGCAATGGCAGGCACCGCCGAGGCGTTGGCCCTAGGGGTAGCCAACGGACTGGACCCCAAAGTACTTTCTGAGATCATCGCTAAGAGCTCTGGCCGTAACTGGGCGATTGAGCTCTACAACCCATGGCCAGGTGTGATGGAGAACGTTCCCTCATCTAAGGGCTATGCCGGTGGCTTTGGCGTGGACCTGATGCTCAAAGACCTTGGTCTGGCTGCTGAAGCGGCCGTCAGTACTCAGTCGGTCATTGCGTTGGGCGAGCTCGCACGAAACTTGTTTGCAATGCACAGCGCCCAAGGCAGCGGAAAGCTGGACTTCTCGAGCATTGTTAATTTGATCAAGCGTGACTGACAATAAGTCACGTTAGGTTTTTGTCGGGCGGATCTCGTAAGGAAGCGACTCTAGAAGTACGCGAGGTCCGGTTGCGCTGCCGAGTAACAGCGCATTGCGATCCATTGCGTCGAAGGGCGCCTCAAGAAGTAACCAGGACTGTTCGCCCGAGCTTGATAGGTTGATCACGCGTCCGCAAGGCTGATCGCCTTCATAGATATCTTGGCCAGGTGTTACTTCAGCGCCGAGCAAGGTGTCTACTCGGGCGAGGGTCATGCGGCGTTTAAGCGTGCCCCGGTAGTGGCTGCGCGCCACAATCTCTTGCCCGGGATAGCAGCCCTTAGTGAAGCTGACGCCCTCAATCAAATCGAGGTTGAGCGTTTGAGGAATGAAAAGATCCTGAGTTTTTGCTTCGACCCAGGGCAGTCCGAGCTGAATGTCTATGGTGAACCAGATTTTTGTATCTGCCAAGGCTAGGACCGCATTCAAGCTTGGCCAGTTGATTTGGCTTGGCTCAGAGGCTTCTTTCGACGCTAGCCACCACCAGCGATGAAAGCCAGGCCGTGTCGGTGCTGCGATCCAAGTGCCGGTCTTGTCGTGCATGGTCTGCCACGGCGTAAGAGGTAGGTCGTGACCTAAGGCTGCAGTGAGCATGTCTAGCTTGCTGTTGGGTGCACATACCCCAGCGGCTGCGTAAGCGGATGGCGCTATCTTTACCTTTGAGCGAAGTACAAACATCGATAGGCGCTTGGCTACCGCTGTCGCGATATCGCTGCGCAAAAGCATGGAAATCTCGTGCGATTGTGCAGGCTGTGCCGTTTGTGTCGAGGCGCGTGATCTGTCTTGGCTGAAAATTGCAGTTGCCAATAAACGTCCCTGCGCCGTGCAGTAGCCAGCTAAACATGCGGCATCTGTGCCGCGGGCGGCGAGATCGTTGGTAATTTGGCCTTGAAGAAAGCTAAGCGCATCTTCACCCGTCACAGACAGCACGGTGAGCTCGTCCTCGAGACGGTGGACGGTGATAGCTTCCGGTGGCGTTTCACTGCTTGGATGCGTTTCGGTATGAGTAACGGTGTGCTGAAAAAATGGATGCATGAGACTTTTAATGGGCAAAACGATTGGAACCTACGCAAGGCATATTAAACTGTGAACCTCATGAAACTGCTCAATAAACTTCTCCTTTATCTGGTATTGCCTATCGTTGTGCTGCTTGGCGCGGTAGCTGCAGTGGGTTACCAGTGGGTCACGCGCCCGCTGGAACTACCGAGCGCCAAGGTAGATCTGCTAGTCCCAGCGGGTGCCACGCCTGCAACGATTGCGCGGCTACTCAACCAGGCTGGCGTTCAGGTTAATTCGGGCGCGTTTGCGATGCTTGCCAGAGCCACGGAGCTTGATAAGAAACTTAAGGCGGGTGGCTATCAGATAGCCCGTGGAGATAGCGTCTGGGATGTGCTGCGTCGTATCGCGCTTGGGGAAGTCACGTCACGGCAGATCACAATCGTGGAAGGCTGGACGCTTAGGCAAGTACGAGCAGCCATTTTATCTAATCCGGATATAAAAAAATCCGATCCTCCTTGGACGGACCAAGAAGTACCACGGTTAATACAAGGGGGAACGGCGCTTAAATCCTATCCTCCCGAAGGTTTGTTGTTTCCGGATACATATATATTTTCGATTGGTACGCCCGACACAGAGATTGTAGAGCGAGCAGCTCGTACACAACAGAGAGTCTTAGAAAAGGCCTGGCAGGTGCGACAAGAAGGGCTCCCACTTAGGTCTCCCTATGAAGCCTTGATTCTTGCTTCGATTGTAGAAAAAGAGACGGGTAAGGCGTCGGATCGGGCACGAATCGCTGGCGTTTTTATAAATCGGCTCAGGTTAAATATGCCTTTGCAGACAGACCCAACGGTCATTTATGGCTTGGGGGAGGCCTATACAGGAAGGTTACGTAAGGTTGATCTTCAAACCGACACGCCGTGGAATACATACACACGTAATGGACTGCCGCCAACGCCAATTGCAAGTACAGGGCTTGCCTCCCTTCAGGCTGCATTGCAGCCTGAAAAGCATGACTATCTGTATTTTGTAGCGAAGGGAGATGGGACAAGTGCCTTCGCTAAGACGTTGCCAGAGCACAATCGTAACGTGGCGCAATATATTTTGGGACGCAAGCCATGATGCCCGCACGCGGATTGTTTTTAACGCTCGAAGGTGTTGATGGTGCTGGTAAGAGTACGCATGTGCAATGGATTGTTGAGATGCTCAGCTCACTTGGCCAGCCCGTGCTTTGCACGCGTGAGCCGGGTGGGACTCCCATCGGAGAGAGACTCCGCGATCTTTTGTTACACACTCCAATGACACTTGAATGCGAGACCTTGCTGATGTTTGCGGCACGCGCTGAACATATCAGGACAGTGATTGAGCCGGCGCTTGCGGCAGGAACGTGGGTGGTCTGCGACCGCTTCACGGATGCGACCTTTGCCTACCAGGGCGGGGGTCGAGAGCTCGGGACGGCTCGAATTGAAGTTCTCCAGAATTGGGTGCATCCGACCTTGCAGCCTGACAAGACCTGGTTGTTTGATGTTCCACTGGAGGTCGCCCGCGAACGCCTGAATCGCACGCGAGACCAGGACCGTTTTGAGACTGAGGCAGACGCGTTTTTTCTGCGCACGCGTCAGGTGTATTTAGAGCGGGCCTCCAAACAGCCCAATCGATTCACGGTCATTGATTCGACACGACCAATTGACGAAATACGCACTGATCTGAGCGAGGCACTAACACGCTTGGTGCAGTCTCGGATACTTCAATGAGTCAGGCTTTGTTCCTTCCATGGCAAACCGGCTTGGCTCGCGAATGGCTAGGTGCGCGTGAGCGCTTTGCGCACGCGTGGTTAATTCATGGACTGGCTGGCATTGGTAAACGAGAGTTTGCGTTGGCCGCTGCGGCCGCCTTACTTTGTGAGAGTCCAACCGACGGCCTAGCTTGCGGCAAGTGTCTCGCCTGTGGTTGGATGTCACACGGCAACCATCCAGATCTCAAGCGCATTCGGCCTGAGGCCATGGCGCTAGAAGAGGGTGCTGAAGACGCAACGGGTGAGGACGCGTTGGAGGCGTCTGGGGATGTCGCCTCTGGGAGTGTGGTGTCTAAAAAGACTCCCTCTAAGGACATTCGGATTGATCAAATTCGTTCGATGGAACCTTGGTTCAACCATGCGACTCACCGTGGCGGTTGGCGCGTCGCAGTCATCTATCCCGCAGAGGCCTTGACGACGATTTCTGGCAATGCGTTGCTGAAAGTGCTGGAAGAGCCGCCCGCGTCGACAGTGTTTTTGTTGGTAGCCAGCGCTCCAGACAGGCTTTTGCCCACGTTACTGTCTCGCTGCCGTCGGCTTGCACTCCCTACACCCGGACATATTGAAGCAATGCAGTGGCTGGCGGGTCAAGGCGTGACGTCGCCTGAACAGTGGCTCTCCGCAGCCGGAGGTGCTCCAGTAGAAGCGCGGCGCCTAGCGCATTCTGATGAGCAGGCGTGTCCCTCGTGGCTCGGTGGTCTGTTGCAATCCCTTGAGTCGGCCCGATCCTTTGACCTGGGGACACTCGCAGATACTGTTGCGAAGTTTCCCACGCCCTCTTGGTTGGACGCGCTGTCTCGCGCTACGGTAGATTTGAATCTTGCCGCGCATTGCTTGGCACCGCGTTATTACCCAGGATTGAGTAAGAGTATTGAGGCAATCGCCCGTAAGGGCGACCCCAGGAAACTAAGCGATTTGAGCAAATGGCTTGCTGAGCAATCGCGCGTCGCAGGGCATCCCTTGAATGCAAAGCTGTTTGCTCAGGCTGCCTTGCAACGCGTGAGTCTAAGTTGCCAGCAAGTTACCAACAGATAGATCTTTTAATTTTTAACACCCTTGTCTGGAACAATTCCTTATGTATGTGGATTCACACTGCCATCTAGATTTTCCAGAGTTGGCAGCACAGCTACCAGAAATTCTAAAAAAAATGGGCGTGAACCGAGTCTCGCACGCGTTGTGCGTGAGCGTTAATTTGCCCGACTGGCCTGGCTTAATAGAAATTGTTGAGCAGAATGATGCACTCTGGGCGTCCGTGGGCGTGCATCCAGATTATGAAGATACGATTGAACCTAGCGTTGACGGACTTGTTGAGCAAAGTCAGCATCCAAAGGTCGTAGCGATCGGCGAGACAGGGCTCGATTATTTTCGTTTAACCGGAGACTTAGCTTGGCAGCGAGAGCGATTTCGCACGCACATCCGTGCAGCGCGCCAAGCCCAGCTGCCCCTGATTATTCATACTCGCTCCGCATCGGCCGACACCATACAGATTATGCGAGAAGAGGGAGCTCAAGAGGTTGGTGGGGTGATGCATTGCTTTACCGAGTCCTGGGAGGTCGCTTGCCAAGCGATGGAGTTGGGCTTCTATATCTCTTTCTCAGGGATTGTGACTTTTAAAAGCGCGAAAGACCTTCAGGAAGTTGCTAAACGGATGCCGCTTGAGCGCATCTTGATCGAGACAGATGCTCCGTACTTGTCACCAGTTCCATATCGCGGGCAAATAAATGATCCCTCAAAAGTCGTGCACGTAGCTGAGATGTTGGCTGCACTTCGAGGCGTGCCGCTTGCCGAGATCGAGCTTGCTTCAACTAACAATTTCTTCAATTTATTCAGTAAGTTAAAAAGTTAGTTTAAGGTCAATTATTTAAACTAATTTAGCTCTAGTAGATTATTTAAAGTGCAATATTCGCTATTTATTACTTCAAGTAACACTTTAGATAGTATTTCTTACGTTTCTTTTAAATTTATCCGGATGAATAATATTTTTATGTCAAACTTAAGAAAGAAATTCAACAAATATGTTTCCGGTTTTTTTATATTTTGTGCCTTGATAATCTCTGCGAGTAGCGTCTCGGCTCAGCCTTCGAGTCCAGCGGTGCTAAAGGAGTACTGGCTGATGATCAAAAATGACCGTGACGCCGAGATGCGAGAGCTCTTTCGTACGGGATTTAACCCCAATCGAAAGAATCCGGATCAGCAACCGGCTCTGATCTACGCTGCTCGCGAGGACTCCTGGCGAGCTTTCGATCTGCTGATGGGACATCCGAAAATAGACATTAATCTCGGAAATCAGTACAACGAGACGCCGATTATGTACACAGCTTTGCTAGGCGACCTCGCGCGTACCAAAAAGCTGATCGAATTAGGGGCGCGCGTGAGTCAACCAGGGTGGAATGCGTTGCATTACGCGACCATTAAGAGCCAAGTCCCAGTGGTTAAATTACTACTGTCCAACGGCGCCTCTGTCGACGAGTTGAATCCCGATGGTGATACGGCTTTGATTCTGGCGGTTCGTACGGGAAATGTCGAAGTGATTCAGGCACTTATCAACGCGGGGTCAGATCCCACGGCGTCGAACTTCAAGGCCCAAGACGCAATTGACACCGCTCGCGAAAAAGGCAACATACCTCTGGCCCAAGCGCTCGAAAAAATTGCGCGCGAGCGTCGTGCTAAACAATCCGCAACTCAGTAAGCTAGCGCGGCATCAACTCAGGGCGCAGTATGCCTTGCAGTTCAGCATAAGGTACCACCAGGGTGGGCATACCCAAGGCATAGGGACCGATCTCGAAGGGGTCGTAGGTCACTGCGATACCCTCCTCTAAGAGTGCTGCATTCTCAGAAAGCCGGAAGGGCCACATCTTGTTGTAGGCCTGAGGGTCTGCTTTTGCAAGCGCGTTCGTCTCTAACCAGCGAGCATGTTGCCGCTTGAGTGCCGCCTCGAACGCAGGCATATTGTCTGAAGGGATCATGATCGGTAGATTGACCACGATGTCCGATTGGGGCAGCCAATTGATATATTGTGTTGTGGAGTTCCCGTGCGCACCGCCAGAGTAAAGATAGCTATCAAGCTGCACGACGACTAGCGCCGGATTTGCGCGCTTAAGCGTTGCACGCAACAGAATTTCATTCCGCGGTCTTGCCGTTGCCCAAAAGTAGTCGCTAAGTTGATTCAAGGTCTCGAAGTTTTTGGCCTGGTTCGACTCAATTTGTGCCATTGAGAGGAGCGACTGTTCAACGAAATTACTAAACCGTTCGTGCTCGGTAAAAATGAGCCGCTCGAACTTGATTGTTGGACACTGTTTTCCGGTGCAGGCCGGTTTTGTGAGGACGAGAACCTGTTTTTTCGATGGCTGGACTCCCTGCTGATTGCTTGCAGTCTGAGCCTCTGGTTTTGGTCTGGCCGGCACACGCGCAACTGGGGTGGCTGATGTTGAACTGACCGTTTTCGGTGGAGTCGGTGCGGTAGCAACTGGAGGTAGGGGAACGGGCGAGCGCAGCGGCGATGGCTGAATAACACTTTGAGTGGAAACAATCGGGGCAGCAGGCTTAGCGGCTCCGGCTGTGTCGTTGTATTGAGTGCCGATGTTGATTGTCGCGCCGGAGCCAGTCTGGAAGTTCGTGGGGGCCGCTGGGGTCGCCTCGTTCACTGTAATGGTGGGTTGGGAACGTTTATTTGAGGTTGCGCTGGACGGCTGCGGCGAGCTCGCTAGCGTAATGTCCCCACCCGAGGGTTGTGAGGTACAGGCGACGAGAAACGTCAAAGTGGTCACAGCGATGGCAAGTAAAAATCGACGCACGTTGGCAATCCAGGTTATTTGTCAGCGGAAGTATACGGGAGTGATAGTGCTTGTTGGATGTCGCCCCGCAGCTCCGTTGGCCTCGTCGTAGGAGCGTAGCGATCGATGACGCGTTGGTCCCGACCCACTAAAAATTTAGTGAAATTCCACTTGATACTCTCAGTGCCGAGGAGACCAGCTTTCTCTTGTTTTAGCCACTCAAACACAGGGCTAGCCTCCGGTCCGTTCACCGCTATTTTCGCAAACATCGGAAAGGAGATCTTGAACTGCGTTTCGCAAAACTTGGCGATCTGCGCCTCATCTCCAGGCTCTTGGTGACCAAATTGGTCGCAAGGGAAGCCTAGCACCGTAAAACCCTGAGCACCGAACTCTTGCTGCAGCATCTCAAGATCTGCGTACTGTTTTGTAAATCCGCATTTCGAGGCAACGTTGACAATAAGGAGCACTTTGCCTGCGTAGACGTTGAGCTGTTGTAATTGGCCATCGATTTTGGTAGCACTCAAATTTTCAAGGCGCATAGAGATACTCACGGGTTAAGAGAAGAGAACGCTTCGATCGCACGCAACCGAGAGCTGCGAAGATCGACGCGCTGCATGGGGTAGCCGATGGCTGAGCGGGTCAGGGGCAGGGGGTCATGAATCTCTTTGGTGCTAACACTCGTCAGCTCGGGCAGCCAGTGCTTAATGAAAGCTCCCTTTGGGTCAAATCTCTCCGATTGGCTGATCGGATTGAAGACTCTGAAATACGGTGCAGAGTCTGCTCCTGTAGAGGCACTCCATTGCCAGCCCCCATTATTCGCAGCAAGCTCACCGTCTATGAGATGCCGCATAAAAAAGGCTTCTCCTCGTCGCCAGTCGATCAACATGTTCTTTGTTAAGTACATCGCCACTACCATGCGCAAGCGATTATGCATCCAACCGGTGTGCAGAAGTTGCCGCATTGCTGCGTCGATCAACGGTACGCCAGTTTCTCCTTTTGTCCACGCAGCAAAATCGTCTGGAGCATCACGCCAGAGCACTGCGTTAGTTTGCGGTCGCATAGGCTGGTGCATGGAGAGCTCTGGATAGCCGTGAAGAAGGTGCTGATAGAACTCGCGCCAAAGAAGCTCTGTGATCCAAGTTGTAACCCCCGGCTTTCCTGTCCCTGTCTCACCTTGGTTACAACTCATGGCACGATATAAGCATTGACCTGCCGAGACCAAGCCTGCTGCTAGGTAAGGGGAAAGTGTGCTGGTTCCAGGAAGAGAGGGGATGTCGCGATCACGCTGATAGTGATAGATCGCTTCTTGCGAGAAGTGCTCGAGGCGTTTGTACGCCTCTGCCTCAGTCGCAGGCCAGCCCTGCCGAATTGTCTGCGATACATCCTCACAATAAGAGAGTGTTGCTGGGACGGGATCTGTCGTCACTGAAGCCAACTTAACTTGCTTAGCCGGTGCAGGTGTCAGGACGTATGGACGCGCCTCGAGCGCGCTACGGCAAGCCCGCGCGAAAGGTGTAAATACACGGTAGTAGCTGTCCCCTCCCGTCTTGATGGTACCGGGTTCTAATAGGGTTGCCCCTAAGTGACCGGTTAGGTCGATGCCATGCTCTTTGAGTAGTTTGTAGCTCGCTCGATCTCGGTTGCGCTCATTCAAACCGTACTCTCGGTTGCAATGAATGGAGGTCGCGCCATGTTGCTTCGCAAATGAAAGCAGAGCCCGCGGTATGTCTCTCCATTGCTGAATAGTAAGGAGTTTGAGCGGAATATTTAGTGTGGCCAGTTCGTCAGAAAGGCTTTTGAGCGCCCGCAACCAAAAATCCACTTTCACGGGCGCATCTTGATGAGAGGCCCACTGTTCTTCCGAGATGATGAACAACCCTATAGCCGAACCCGAAGCGGCCGCAGCGTAAAGAGCCGGTTGGTCTGCTATTCGGAGATCGGTTCTAAACCAACAGATACTCGTCATTTGGTCTGCTCGCGCCAGCGCTTGACCGCAGCAAGGGTACTGGATACATGTTGATCAGGACTCAGGCTCGCATGAGTAAAAAAAATCTTTAGATCCGGTGTCACCACATATGAGATCCGACTCGCCATCTCTGAGGAAAAAAACAAGGTTGCCTGGTAGGCTTTCATTGTCGTTCGATCGAGATCTGCTGCCACTGCAAACTTTCCGCCACAGGGACCAAGTGAGAATTTTTTGAGGGTTTCAATGTCATCTCCAGAGACACCGATGACCGTGGCGCCGAGCGCTTGAAAGTCCTCAGTCGCCTGAGCGAAGAGGTTGGCCTCGATGGAGCAGCCGCTAGTAAAGGCCTTCGGATAAAAATACACAACAACTGGCCCAGTCTTTAGCGTTTCCACTAAGCTAAACGTAAAAGTATTACCGGCCAGGGCAGCGGGCGCATTAAAAGCCGGAGCGGTGGCGCCTGGCTTAAGTTGCGCCATTGCGACAGGCGTTAGGCAGAGCGCCATCATTAAGCTGATGATGGCCTGCCAAGTAATATGTTTTTGCGTCATATCAAACTCGAAGAGTCGTTTTATTGGGAAATCAGCGTAAAGTAACTCAAGTGATCGTTATTGAACAAAGGAATGATGATGCGTAGCTCTCGTTCAAAGCGTTTTGGCCACCTCACAAGGGGCTTGCTGTTATCTTTCGGTCTGAGCTTTCTAGCACCTATCTGTTTTGCTCAAAGAGCGTTGCCACCCGTTCCCGAGATTGTATGGCCGGGCTCAGGCGACTCTGACCCTGCTCGTTGGAGTGAGGAGGACGTTACACCAGAGCAAAAGTTCAAAACTGCGCGCGCTGAAGCGCTAGCTGCTCATCAGGACGCTCAGAACGCCTGTAAGGCGATGCCCGTAGACGATCAGCGTCTCTGTCTAGCGCAAGCACGCGTCGTGTTTGATTCCGAAATGGCAGTTATTCGGCAGCGGTTTGGTGATATTCGCTAGTTGAAACGCCCCCGTGGGCCTGCGAGGCTAAATTTACCCGCTCCTAGCAGGGCGACACAAAGCGCACCAAATAAGAAAAACGCCTGCAACTCAAGGAACCAACCACCCGTTTTAGTCAGTTGGAACAATTGATGACTGTGCGCAAGATAGACGGCAAGAATCATGTTCACCACCACGATCAGCGCGGCTGGGCGGGTTAACACGCCCAGAATGATTAGGACTGGTGCAACAATTTCACCGATGTATACACCGTAGGCCAGCAGACTGGGCCACCCGTTTGTCGCGATCAGCGCACTGATCCCGTCAATACCGTTAATTAGCTTGTGCAGGCCATGCGACAGCATTAACAGGCCGACCGTCAGGCGCAGTATCAATTTGCCAGCATCATCGAAACGATTCATTCGTTGTCCTCTCGAAGGGGAGCCCTTGGTTCAGTGGGGATCGACGAAACCAGGTACGGTCAATGCTAACAGAGCGAGGCTCCATTCGGTCCAAATTGAGTTTCCAATGCATACAAATCCCATGACTGACTTAAGGATTACTTTTTTGAGTATTCGGTATGATTGCTCATCAAGATTCAAACATTAGGAGCACAAGGTGGAAATGGGTCACGCAAGCGCACAAGAGAGCGAAGAAGCGAAGATGATTGTTGAACTGGTGGCAAAGTTCGTCGATCAAGAGTTAATGCCGCTCGAAGCAGGAATCCTGAGTCGTGAGATCGCGGGTGAGCACTGTGCGCTCACAAAAGCCGAGGACCAAAGCTTACGCACGAAGTGCAAGGAACTAGGACTTTGGGCCTTGGATGCCCCCGAGTCGATGGGTGGTGCGAATCTTCCTGCGGTGACCTTAATGGCGTTAAACGAAGAGCTTGGTCGCACTGTCGTCCCGTTCACATTCCCTCCTGATTCTCCTAATCTTCACATGCTGATGGCGACTGCGAACGAACAGCAGAAAAAGAAGTACCTTGAACCCTACGCGAGTGGTGATGCTAAATCAGCGATCGCTATTTCAGAACCCAATGCGGGTGGCGATCCCTCTGGCATGCTGACGCGGGCCGTGTTGGATGGCGATAGCTGGGTGATCAATGGTCGCAAAATCTGGGTGAGCCGTGTACCTGCAGCTGATTTCGTGGTTGTCATGGCGCGTGTTGGTTCGGGCAAGCGTCATGAAGGCATCACTGCGTTTATTGTGGATAAGGGCACGAAGGGCTTTGAGATTTTGCGCGAAATTCCCATGCTCGCCGGTCACCGCACCTACGAACTCGCGTTTGAAGATTGCCGCATCCCTAAAGATAACCTATTGGGTGAAGTCGGTGCAGGTTTTGCGCCGATGCAGCTTAGGCTCGTGATCCGACGATTGCAGATGGGGGCCTGGTGTATTGGTATGTCGAGACGTGCACTCGATATGATGTGTACGCATGCCAAGCAGCGTGTCACGTTTGGAATGCCCTTGAGTGATCGCCAAGCAATTCAATGGTGGATTGCCGATGCAGCGATGAAAATACATGCATGCCGTTTGATGGTGCTTGATGCCGCGCGCAAACAGGATCAAGGTTTGGATGTGAAATTTGAAGCCTCGATGATCAAGGTATACGCGACCGAAATGGCAGCTGAGATTATTGATCATGCCATGCAAACGTTTGGTGCGATGGGCGTCACGAAAGAAATGCCGTTGCATTTAATGGCGCAGCGGATTCGTGTGATGCGTGTGTACGAAGGCCCCTCTGAGGTTCACCGCATGTCGATTGCTAAAAAGATTTTGAAAGAGGCACGCTAGTGCGAAAGAACACGCCGTTAGATGGAATTACCGTAATCGATCTGACACAGATCTATCAAGGGCCTTATGCAACATTTTTGATGGCAAAGGCTGGGGCGAACGTAATTAAAATCGAGCCTGTGAATGGTGAGCCGTCTCGCATCCGTGCGAAGGTTAGTGGCAGCGCCTCTCTTCCGATGGCCATGCTCAATACCAATAAGCGTGGGATAACGCTTAATCTAAAGACGGAGAGCGGCCGCAACTTGTTCAAGGAAATGGTCAAGCGCGCAGACATCGTTGTTGAAAACTTTGCACCAGGTGTCATGGACCGCCTAGGCGTGGGCTGGTCTGTATTGCACGAGATCAACCCACGACTGATTTACGGATCCGGTACAGGCTACGGGCTGTCAGGGCCCGATCGAGACAATTTGGCAATGGACGTCACGATTCAGGCATCTTCGGGGATGATGAGTGTGACAGGAATGCCAGACGGTCCACCGATGCGAGCGGGTGCGTCGATCGTCGATTTTTTGAGTGGCGTACATCTTTATGCGGGAATTATGACGGCGTTGTATGAGCGGTCGCAGACAGGTGAGGGCAGGTTGGTTGAGGTTGCGATGCAAGATACCGCTTATCCAACGCTTGCGTCTAACCTTGGATTTACTTATCGGGGCAGCGGCGCTTTGCCACCACGAGTCGGTAATCGCCATGGCGGCTTGGCCTTGGCGCCGTATAACGTTTACGAAGCTAAAGACGGACACATTGCTGTCGTATGTGTCACCGAGCCTCACTGGAACAAGATGCTCGCTGCGATGGGACGCGAAGATTTAAAGGATGACCCTCGCTTTTCAACGAATAAAGCGCGGGTGGAGAACCTCGCTCACACGGATGAGGTCGTACAGCAATGGGCGCGCTCACGCACACGGGATGAGTTGATTGCCGCAAGTAAGCAACACGGGTTTCCCGCGGCACCAGTGCGTAATTTAATTGAGGTCATGAATGATCCCCACATGCATGCGCGTGGCATGCTGGAGTGGTTTGAAGATCAGGACCTCGGCCGTGTGGTGCTGCCGGGTAGTCCATTGATGATTCATGGTGCAGATCGGGTTACAACCGTATCCAGTCCAAAGCTTGGTCAGCATAACCAAGAAATCTATGGGGAATGGCTAGGCTTGTCTGACGCCTCAATCGAAACGTTAAAGCAGGAAGGCACGATTTAATTCGTTGGACACATGACACACGCGGGGTTCTTCCCGTAGGAGATTTCTATGAGCGCGGTGCCCGTAAAGTATGAACAAGAAGGTGGGATCGTCATTCTGACGCTGAACGAACCGGACACGCGTAATGCGTTGTCGCCGGAAATCAATGATGCCCTAGTTGAGTACGCTGCAAAGATAAATAAAGACTACAGCGTAGGCTGTGTCATTTTGACCGGAGCCGGCGAGGGGTTCTCATCCGGAGGAAACGTCAAGAAGATGCAAGATCGCAGTACAGCTTCTGTGCAAAAGGCACCGGTCGATGTGCGCCGCTATTACACGGAAGGAATCCAACGTGTGCCGGTCGCCTTATACAACCTCGAAGCACCGATCATTGCAGCGGTGAATGGCGCTGCAATCGGAGCAGGCTGTGATCTCGCGACGATGTGCGATATTCGTATTGCTGCGCGCAGTGCAAAGTTTGGTGAAAGCTTCGCGCGTGTGGGCCTGGTTTCCGGCGATGGTGGTGCGTGGTTTTTGCCCAGAGCTGTTGGTCTGTCTAAAGCGTTTGAAATGACATTCACAGGCGACTTCATCGACGGTGAAGAGGCGGCGCGCATTGGGCTTGTTTCAAAGGTGGTCGATGACGCTGCACTCATGGATGAAGCACGTGCAATGGCGGCTCGAATTGCCTCGCATCCTGTACATGCAATTCGCGCAAGTAAAAAATTGGTGCGCGATTCCCAGCACGTAAGC
The DNA here is from genome assembly GCF_019923725.1 of Zwartia hollandica. Classification (GTDB taxonomy): domain Bacteria; phylum Pseudomonadota; class Gammaproteobacteria; order Burkholderiales; family Burkholderiaceae_B; genus Zwartia; species Zwartia hollandica. Next base: position 177,638 of record NZ_JAHXRI010000001.1, on the reverse strand, counting down.
TTGCCTGTTTCACTTGACATGGCTTCAGCCTATCAGGCACTCGTGCAGACAACATTTGATCATCGCGAAGCGATCACCGCCTTTGCGGAAAAACGTAAACCAAAGTTTGAGAATCGTTAAGAAAGTAGGGCGGATTGATCCTGGGAATAGTCTGTATCATGCATGCATACGACTTACCAAAGGCATAAGATGAAACTTACTTTCCTGGGCGCCGCCGGCACAGTCACCGGATCTAAGACATTGGTCAGTGCCGCGAACACGCAAGTGTTAATTGATTGCGGTCTATTTCAGGGATTTAAAAATCTACGTGCACTGAACCGTACAGAGATGCCGCTAGACGCCTCTAAATTAGGCGCGGTCGTGCTGTCACATGCACACTTGGATCACTCCGGCGCATTGCCAATACTGATGAAGCAAGGGTTTCATGGCGCTATCTATGCCACGCCATCAACCATAGACCTATGTCATGGACTATTGCTCGATAGCGCAAAGCTACAAGAAGAAGAAGCTGATTTCGCAAATCGTCACCACACGACAGTGCATGCACCAGCCTTGCCGTTGTATACAGTAGCCGAAGCCAAGAAGACATTACGCTTGTTTAAACCATTAGAGTTTGATCGCAAGCTAGAAGTCGCGGCAGGTATCCAGGTGCGCCTACGTCCGGCCGGACATATCTTAGGTGCGAGCTCAGTGGAGCTCACTGCTGAAGGTAAAACTGTCTTGTTTTCAGGTGATCTTGGTCGGTCTAATGACAAAATCATGCGGGCACCAGCACCTATCGAGCATGCGGATTATGTTGTTGTCGAATCCACCTATGGCGATAGGGTGCACGAAACGGTCGAGCCTGAAGCGCAGCTTGCGGATGCAGTCAACCGTTGTGCTGTGCGTGGCGGCATTGTGGTGATTCCGGCATTTGCTGTCGGTCGCGCTCAAGAATTACTGTTGGCCTTGCACCGGCTCAAACAGCGCGGCGCAATACCGAACTTACCGGTGTATTTGAATAGCCCGATGGCGATCGACATGACTGAAATTTATCAGCGCCATTGCGATGAACACCGCCTCGAGGCGAAGGATTGCAAGGCGCTTGGGGCGGTCGCAAAGATGGTTCGTACACCGGACGAATCAAGGGCGCTTGATGCCATCCGGTATCCGTCGGTCATCATATCGGCTAGCGGAATGGCGACGGGGGGTCGGGTACTGCATCACATCAAAACCTTGGCGCCAGACCACCGCAATATGATCTTGTTTGCCGGATTTCAAGCTGCAGGGACCCGTGGAGCGAAAATGCTTGCGGGTGAACGAACGGTGCGTATATACGGCGAAGACGTACCGATCAATGCAGAAGTTATTTCAATTACCGGAATGTCAGCACACGCAGACTCCAACGAAATCCTGGCTTGGTTGCAAACGGCGAAGGTGAAGCCGCGTGGTGTGTTTTTGAATCATGGTGAACCAGCCGCGGCAGACGGTCTGCGGTTACGGATCAAACATGAGCTCAAATTAGAGGCAAGCGTGCCGTTGTTGGGGCAACAAATTGAGGTTTAGACAACTAGGCGGGTACACATTTGCCCATCCGTAATAACCGCATAATGTATATTATGTAAAGTAATGGAAATACCGAAATGAAGGTTTGTATCTATGGCGCCGGCGCAGTCGGCGGGCACCTCGCCGCTAGGATTGCCGCTCAGTTTCCCCCCGGAGGCCCTCACGAGCTTTCCCTCGTTTGTCGTGGTCCACAGCTCGAGGCAATCAAACGCAACGGCGTGACGCTTTATCGTGGCGATGAGGTGTTTACCGGTCGTCCAAGTGCCGCTACCGATGACCCTATGAGCCTACCACCGCAGGACATCGTGCTGGTAACGCTTAAAGCCACCGCGTTGCCCGCTGCAGCTGCAACGATTGAGAGTTTATTAGCACCAGACGGCGTTGCTGTGTTTGCGACCAATGGCATCCCTTGGTGGTGGAACAAGGGACTTGATGTCCCTCAGACCCCTCTTCCCTTGCTAGACCCTGATGGCGAGCTTTGGAGCCGTTTACGGGACAAAACGTTGGGCTGTGTCATTTATTCGCCCAACGAAGTGATCGAACCAGGTGTAATCCGCAGCAATATCAAAGATCGCTGGATGATTGGCGAGCCTGACGGATCGGATTCGCCTCGAGCGCATCGAGTAGCTGACCTTCTTCAGTCCGCAAACATCCGAGGCGTAGCAACGACGGACATTCGGTATGAGACTTGGTACAAACTACTCATTAACTACGCGCTGAACCCGGTTGCAGCACTTACAAGACTGCCCACGGCAAATATGAACGCTAATCCCGATGTCATTGCCTTACGTAAGCAGATCATGCTTGAGGTGATTGATATTGCGTTAGCTTGCGGCACTGATTTGCGGGGCAAGATTGATCTTGACGAGGCGGTCACACCAACCAAGCGTTCGGGCTCTAACCGTGCCTCGATGTTGCAAGACGTTCTGGCGGGACGCCCTCTTGAGGTTGAAGCGATCTTAGGTCAGACAGTCGCACTTGCACGCCAGCACGGCGTGCAAGCCGTTCGTTGCGAATTGATGCTTGGCTTGATGCGCGGTTTGGCTGAATCGATGACGCTTAATTCTTAAAGGACGCTCGCAATTCGCGTACACCAAGCGCGAGGGTGCGCGCATCGACACCAACCGCGACGAACGTGCAACCCAGCTTCAAATAATGCTGTGCCAAGGTTCGATCGGGCGTGAGGATTCCGGCGGCCTTGCCATGCTTCAAAATAGTCGTGATACCTCTTTCAATGGTGGCAACGACATCAGGATGACCCGGGTTACCGAGGTGGCCAAGTGCTGCCGAAATGTCCGAGGGGCCGAGAAACACACCGTCTACGCCCTCCACTGCACAGATCGCGTCTAAATTGCTCAGGCCCGTAGCAGTTTCTGCTTGAACCAACAGACACACATCGTCGTTCGCTATCTTGACATAGTCTTTGCGTGAGTCCCAGCGCGATACGCGAGCTGAACCATACCCGACACCGCGAATACCATGTGGCGGGTACCGCACCGCTTGTACAAGTTCACGTGCTTGTTCGGCCGTGTCGACCATGGGTATCAGTAGGTTCTGCACACCCAAATCGAGTAACTGCTTAATTAGATGCGTTTGGCCGATTGGAGGTCGTGCAACGACTTGTGTGTTGTAGGCGGCACAGGCTTGTAGCTGCGACAGGATTGTTAGTGGATCGGTCGGCGTATGCTCCCCATCCAAGAGCATCCAGTCGAACTCAGCGGTCGCGCAGATTTCCGTTGTAAACGGATCAGGAATAGAGATCCACAGCCCGATGTTTGCCTCTCCGGCTTTGAGTGATTTTTTAAATCGATTCGTATAGTCAGGCATGTGGGTCTCCGGTGATTTACTTCGCCAGTACTTTGCTCAAGGCATCACCGATTTGGCTGGTGCTTGCTTTACCACCCAAGTCTGGAGTGTGTGGTCCTTGAACGAGGACGTCTTCGATTGCTTTGACGATCGCATCGTGTGCATCCAAGTAAGGCTTTTGCGCTGCACCTGTCAGACCGCGCCCAAGATAATCCAACATCAGCGCACCGGACCAAATCATTGCAATCGGGTTTGCAATGTTCTTGCCTGCAATGTCAGGCGCTGAGCCATGAACAGGCTCAAAAAGTGATGGGAACTTGCGGTCTGGATTGAGGTTGGCCGAAGGAGCCAAGCCGATCGTGCCCGTGCAGGCTGGTCCGAGGTCCGACAAGATGTCTCCAAACAAGTTTGAGGCAACCACCACGTCGAAACGATCAGGTGTTAGAACAAAACGTGCGGACAAAATATCAATGTGTTGCTTATCGGTTGTAACGCCCGGATATTCTTTACCGATTTCCGCCGCGCGCTCATCCCAGTAAGGCATGCTGATCGCAATGCCGTTCGACTTCGTCGCAATCGTGAGGTGCTTGCGCGCACGACGCGAGGCCATCTCAAAGGCGAAGCGCAACACGCGATCACAGCCAATGCGCGTAAAAATCGACTCTTGCAGAACGATCTCGCGATCGGTGCCTTCAAACATTTTTCCGCCAACAGCGGAGTACTCGCCTTCCGTGTTTTCACGCACGACGAAGAAGTCAATGTCCCCTGCTTTGCGATTGGCAAGCGGGCATGGAACACCGTCAAACAAACGAACTGGACGCAAGTTGATGTACTGATCAAATTCGCGACGGAATTTCAGCAACGAACCATACAGCGAGGTGTGGTCGGGCACAATTGCGGGCCAGCCGACTGCTCCAAAATAAATTGCATCGCAATCCTGCAGGTGTGACTTCCAGTCATCAGGCATCATCTGCCCAGTTTGCGCGTAGTAATCGCAAGATGCCCATTCGAAGTGGCGGTATTCCAAATTCAAACCAAACTTGTCCGCGGCGGTCTTCAGGACTTTGAGTCCCTCTGGCATCACTTCTTTACCAATACCATCACCGGGCAGCACTGCGATACGAAATGGGCGGCTCATGCGCGAATCCTCTTGTATAAAACGGAGTGAATAAGATAGCGCGATGTTAACCTTTTCCCAATTTTTTGCCCCATCCGGACTAAAGCAATGCTTATGGACAATCGGGATCCAAGCTCAGAGTACTTAGAGGTATGCTTGGGACATCTTCATCAAGGAATACAAACATGAAACTATACGGCTTGCCCGGCGCTTGCTCACTGGTAGACCACATTGCACTGCAATGGGTTGGAAAACCGTTTGAATACGTTGCGATTGGTCGCGACGCTCTTAAACAAGCACCGTTTCTCGCGGTAAGCCCAATGGGTGCCGTGCCTGCCATCGATGACGGAGGCTTTACCCTGACGCAAAATTGCGCGATTCTTGAATACCTAGCAGAGAAAAATCCTGAGGCACATTTGCTTGGTGGCGACTCACTCAAAGCGCGTTCCGAGGCACGACGCTGGCTTGCGTTCTGTAACTCAGATATCCATAAAACCTACAGTATGATTTTTGGTGCCGCCCGCTTATTAAATGACGCCGCAGGTCAGGCGGAGCTGAGTGGTAACGCCTCACAGCGTTTACGGGACATGTACGGAATCATTGACAAGCATCTTTCCGGTCGTGACTGGTTATCTGAGGGGCGCTCCGTCGCCGACGCATACCTGTATGTCACGCTGCGTTGGGCAAGTGCGAAGAAAATCGACATCGCCGACATGCCAAACATCCAAGCCCATTTCAAGCGCATGTCTGCGGATCCGGCAGTGCAAGCGGCGTTGGCGGCTGAGGGCTTAAAGTAAGGTGCTTTGTAACAGATTGAAATAACTGTTTTGGGCCGGCGACGCAATTTGACCCGTTTTTTCAGTGCAAACATCTATGATTGCGCTGTCAAAACTGTTTCCTTTTAAAGGAATGGATCATGAAGCGTATGTTTACGAAGTTGGCCCTCGTCGCCCTGTTAGCTTTCACAATGGCGCTCCCTGCAGAGGCCGGCGGACGTCGTCATTCTTACCACGGCAATAACAATGCCAACGGGTGGGCTGCAGCGGCCATCGGGGCAGTAGTGGGAGTCGCAATCGGCTCAGCGATCATTAGCCAACAAACGCCTAGTTACATTTACGAACAGCGCAACTACGCCACGCAGCCTCCGTACTACTATGCGCCACAACGTGCATGCCAAACATCACAAGTGCCTGTGTACGATCAGTACGGTCGTATCGTCCAGTATCGACAGGTGTGTAACTAGCACGAGGCTTTGGCTATCTCGCGCAAACTTCTTTCCAAGACTGCCTCGCCACCGCATTGCCGAAAACAGTTGCTATTAGGGTAATCCCTAGTTCGCACTAACGCAAAGCGAAAGATCGTATCTAATTGAGTTCTTTCAAAAGGTGCCGAGCATGTATTCAGATATTTACCCCCGCGAGCTAGTCGGCTACGGAGCCAATCCCCCACAGGCAAACTGGCCTGGACGTGCCAAGATCGCAGTCCAGTTCGTGCTGAATTACGAGGAAGGTTCAGAGAACACGGTCCTGGACGGCGACCCTGGCTCCGAGCGGTTTTTGTCTGAAATCGTTGGGGCTGAGAGCTATCCGGCCAGGCATATGAGCATGGAGTCGATTTATGAGTATGGCTCGCGCGCAGGTGTGTGGCGGATTTTGCGCGAGTTTGAGCGTAGAAAACTACCGCTAACAGTTTTCGGCGTCTCACTTGCGTTAAAGCGACACCCTGAGCTGACAGCCGCTTTGCTAGAGCAGGACCATGAAATCGCCTCGCATGGGTTGCGCTGGATCCATTATCAGGGCATGGATGAAGCGACCGAGCGTGCACACATGGCGGCAGCCACGACGATGCTCAAAGCGCTCACGCATGGAAAGTGGCCGCTAGGCTGGTACACCGGCCGAGATAGCCCCAACACGCGTCGCCTAGTTGCGGACCACGGCGGCTTTGAGTACGACAGTGATAACTATGGCGACGATCTGCCCTTCTGGACCAACGTTACAAAAACCGACGGCAGCTCGGTGCCACAATTGATCGTGCCTTACACGCTTGATTCGAACGATATGCGATTCGCCACGCCCCAAGGCTTCAACACGGGGCAGCACTTCTTTGAGTATCTGCGTGACAGCTTCGATGTGCTGTATGCCGAGGGCCAAGATTGCCCCAAGATGCTGTCGATCGGCATGCATTGTCGACTCTTGGGCCGTCCAGGACGCATGGCGGGCCTCATACGGTTCTTAGATCACATTGAGAAACATGACCGTGTTTGGGTCTGTCGACGCATTGATATCGCTCGACACTGGAAATCGCAACACCCGTACGCAGGTAAGTGATGTTCGTGCTCTACAATAATCGATTACAAGAAGACTCGCGGCACGCATGAATAATCGTCAAGCTCTACCTGCCCTAACGCTTGGAGCGCTGGGTGTCGTATTTGGCGACATTGGAACAAGTCCACTTTACGCACTCAAAGAAATTTTTAATGGTCGACACCCCGTGCCGGTCACGCCAGACAATGTGATGGGTATGCTATCCATTGTGTTTTGGTCGATTATGTTGGTTGTGTCTTTCCAATATGTAACGGTCATCATGCGCGCTGACAACAAAGGAGAAGGCGGGTCACTTTCTCTTCTTGCGATGATGACGGAGCGCACGAAAGCTTTAGGGTTGACTGCCATTGTGACGACGCTTGGCGTATTTGCTGCCGGTCTGTTTTTTGGCGACAGCATGATCACACCTGCAATCTCGGTTCTGTCCGCGGTGGAAGGCCTCGAAATCGTTACGCCGAGGCTCACCCCTTTCGTCATGCCAATCGCTGTTGTCATTTTGACTGGACTGTTTCTGATTCAAAAACATGGAACGTCTTTTATCGGAATGTTTTTCGGACCGATTATGGTGCTATGGTTTTCGGTGCTGGGTCTGCTTGGCATCGTGCATATTGCCCATGATCCACAAATTTTGTTCGCGTTGAATCCTTATTACGCCTTTAAGTTTGCGATCGCCTACCCGGTTTTAACCTTTTTTGCTTTATCTGCTGTTGTGCTAACTGTCACGGGTGGAGAGGCTCTCTATACAGACATGGGACACTTTGGCCGTCGCCCCATTCGTTGGGCTTGGTTTGGGTTTGTACTTCCAGCGCTTGTGCTGAACTACTTTGGGCAAGGAGCTTTGCTGCTTGCAGATCAAAGCGCCATCGACAATCCGTTCTATAAAATGTCCCCTGACTGGGCTTTAATACCCATGGTGATCCTGTCGACATTGGCAGCAGTTATTGCCTCGCAAGCTGTGATCTCGGGCGCATTTTCAATCTCTCGCCAAGCGATACAGATGGGTCTGTTACCCCGTATGTTAATCGTGCACACCTCGGGCGAGGAAAAAGGACAAATTTATGTGCCTTTCACAAACTGGATGCTGTTTTTCTGCGTGATTGCGCTCGTCCTTGGGTTTAAAACTTCATCAAACCTTGCAGCTGTTTATGGCATTGCAGTGACTGGGACGATGCTAATTGACACTATTTTGATCGTATTTGTGATGAGACTGATCTGGGATTGGTCGTGGTTGAAGACGTCAATTGTTGGCGGCTTTCTGCTCATCATCGATTCTGCGTTTTTTTTCGCCAATGCAATCAAGATTCCAGAGGGTGGCTGGTTCCCCATCGGTATTGGCCTGATCACTTTTGTCGTACTCACAACGTGGCTTAGAGGGCGTAAAGTGCTCGGCGCTGAAGTTGCCAAGCAAAGTATGCCGATGGATTTGTTCATTCAGGCGATCGATGATGTCCATCGCGTGCGCGGTACCGCCATATTTATGACGAGCTCTCCTAGTGGAGTACCCACCGCCCTTCTCCACAACCTAAAACATAATCAGATTTTGCACGAACGGGTTGTGCTGATGACTGTGCACACGGCTGACACGCCTTTTGTGAAGGCTGATCAACGTCTGACCTACGAGAACTTGGGCAAAGGCTTTAGCCGAATTGTAGTGCGCTATGGTTTCATGGAAAACCCAGATGTTCCCAAAGCACTCACGCTTTGTGAGAAATTCGGTCAGACCTTTGACATGATGTCGACCACATTCTATCTATCACGTGAGACGGTTGTCCCTTCTGGCAAGCGCAGTGTCTGGGCAATGCGTGCGCAGCTCTTCAGGATCATGTCCAAGAATGCAACCAGTGCAACTGACTTTTTTAAGATTCCTGCAAACCGCGTTGTAGAGCTTGGTACACAACTTGTAATTTGAGAGCCATGTCAAACCTAGAGCTTGAATTTCGTAGTGACAATTGCGGACGCGCCGCACCTGAAATCATTGAGGCGGTTGTCAAAAGCAATCAAAGTACTGCACTCGGGTATGGAGCCGATGAGCTAACGATTGCGTTACAAGCGCAGATGGGTGCGTTATTTGAGCGCCCTGTCCGGGTATTCCCCATACCTACCGGAACTGGCGCGAACGCCTTGGCACTAGCGGCAACCACCACGCCTTTCTCCGCAGTCTATTGCAGCCCCGAGTCGCACATCAACACTTCAGAATGTAACGCTGCGGGTTTCTTTGGTTCAGGATTAAAAGTCACATCCCTGTCGGGCCAATTCGGCAAGCTTGATCCGTTCGCACTAGATCGAGCGGCTGCAACAGCTGGTCGAGGGCAGGCGCACAAGAGTCAGCCTGCTGCGGTCAATCTGGTTCAAGCAACGGATCTTGGCGCTGTGTATCAATGCCATGAGGTTGCTCAACTTGGCGATATTGCGAAGCGCCACGGCCTGGTCATGCATATGGACGGCGCACGCTTTGCAAACGCAGTGGCGCACTTGGGGTGTACTCCGGCCGAACTCACCTGGAAGGCAGGTGTTGATATTCTGTCATTCGGAGTCACAAAAAACGGTGGACTCTTAACCGATGCAATTGTTGTGTTCAATGACGAAATTGCAAACAACATCGGCTTTCACCTCAGGCGTGCCGGTATGATCTGGTCAAAGATGCGTTTCGCCTCTGCGCAAGTTCTTGCGTATATTCAGGACGACTTATGGCTGCGACTAGCTACCCAGTCCAATGCCGCAGCCAGCACACTTGCACTCGCCATACAAGCAATCGAAGGCACTCGTATCGTCGCCCCTGTTCAGGCAAATGAGTTGTTCCTTTCCATGCGTTCAACAGCACTCGATCACTTAGCTGCGAGTGGTGTACTTTTTTATCGTAGAGGGCCTGATCTCGCTCGCCTTGTATGTCGTTGGGATACAACGCAGCAGGAGATCCAACAATTGATTGCACGCATACAGCAAGCAGCTGCTGCAAAATAGTTAGGCGTGGCCCGTGGAGACTGGGTAGTCAAGGAGAGGACAGTGAGTCATTGCATGAAAGCGATCGTACTGATGGCGGTACTTTCAATTGGCTTGGTGCTGCAAGATGCGTACGCATCGTCGGGGCTCACGCTTGCGCAATACCGCGAATGGAAGAAAGATTCGATAAAGAAAGAGATGTTAACGACCTACACAGCGGGTATGGGGCAAGGCGTTGTGTTTTCGAATGTACACAACAAGTCCTACAACTTACCTCAGATTTTTTGCCCGCCTGGCGATTTACCACTCACTGGCGATCTAACGAATCAGATCCTAGAAAACTTTATCGGCAGAAACAATTTCAAGCCCACGGACGAAATTTCAATTATTTTGATTTTCGCTCTAAAGAATGCCTACCCGTGTCGATAGCGCGCCCATCGATCATGCTGTGCTAGCGAGCCATTTGCTAGCGTTTAAGTTTCTTCATTTGTTCGGCGAGTAGCTTGTACCCTTTCGAACCCTCAGCATAATAATAGATATCAAAATCTGTACAGGTAGCAATCGAGTCTGGTGCGCCTAATGCCTGTGTTTGTTCAGCATAAATCGCGCCCTTTTGCCGAACATTATCTGCAGGACGACTAACAATCACGCCATTGACCGCCAGGTTTCTGTAGGTATCTCGATTGTTCAACCACAGCGTGGGTTCAAAACGCTCGTTGACCTGCAAGGCCCGAGCTTCAGTCTTGCTATACGCATCTAATGTTCGCGTACTCCAAAAAGTACCGACGACATTAAAGGATTTCTTCGTCATCAGTTCGTTAAAACAACGAACACCTGGATGTGACTCACTATTGGGCGCGGCAGATAACCAAGAGAAGTTTCCCAGAGCGGGTGAGGACCGCCAGGCAAAAGTGACCATGGCTAAACCGAGTGTTGCGCATACCAAGAAATACGCCTTCCCTTTTGCACCATGCTCTGCACGCAAAGCCAAAACCGCAGTTAACAAAACGAATACAGGTAGCAATGCGATTGGTAAAAAATAGCGCATCAAAAAATTACCCGACACGATTGTCCCCACAAGTGTGATGCACGCGGAGAAAGCTGAAAACAACACCAAGAATAGAAAGGCCGACCCGGGATAGGTAATAGAAAACGCAGGGCGTCGTGCCGTTGATCGTATGTAAACACAAGCCAGCACGGTCGATAGCATGAATAGACCACCGATGATCGAGAACTCAAGAATACCTGCCGAAGTCTCAGCGACGCGACCTAGGTTATTGCCAACACCTTGGAGTCCCTCAAGAAACGATTTAAGGTGCACGTACTTTCCAATAGCCTTGCCAACGTGTTCTGAAAAATACAATCGCATGAGCTGACCGGTGACGACACCAAGAACCATCGCAACGATCAGCCATCGAGAAACGCCGTTTTCAATAGTACGGGACCAGCGCATATATAGCAGGCACACTACATACGGAATTGCCCCTTGTAAAAGAAACATGGGGTTTGAAAAATATGTCATGGCGCTGCACACTGCGACCAATCCATAAACAGGCTTTCTATCAAACCGAGTCCCATTTAGCGCGCAACAGCTCAACCACGCTATCAACAACGCACAAAGAATTGCGCCAAAGTAGTATGTGTTGAATAAGAACAATGTCACAAGAGCCGTGACATTGACCTCAGCTTTCTGTTCAAGCGAACAATATAAAAGTAATAAACAGGAGGCCAGCACGACAAAGCCAGTACGGACCCAAATTGCTGCACCGACTGCACCCGCAATCTTGTACAGGAAGAAAGCAAATAACCAGTAATTGATTAATGCATTTAAGATGAATGACCACTCGATGGTTGGAGTGAGTGCATAACAAAGCAAGTAAATGAAGATTTCTGGAAAGAAAAATATCTGCGACGAAAATGTCCAGTCCCTGACCTCTCCGGAGAAGAGAGACTTTGCGTAGAGTGCGAGGGTGAGCGAGTCGCCGTTGAACAAAAACAAATCCAGCCAGCGCGAATTCAAGAGATGTCCTACCGCAAGTAACGATGTGCCGATCACTGAACAGATGGTCAGTAGTACAAGAGTGGCATGCAGAGGATGTCTATTAGTATTCATTGACATTCGTGTCGATGGTGTTAACGCGAAATCAAGGAGTTGATTTTGATGGAGAGCACCATGAAGAAATTTCTCCAGATGGTGCTTGCCGGCATTTTAGAAACGCCATGCTCTCGTTCTGTGAATTCAATGGGGACTTGTCCGAGACATTCACACGCTTTTGCCGCTTTGTACTTTAAGTCGATCAAAAAGCCATAACCCGTATGATTCAGACGTGTTAAATCAATTTTTTTCAAAAGAACAAGCGAGTACATATTGAAGCCACCGGTATAGTCAGAGACATGGCTACCGAGTACAAAGCGTGCGTACATGTTGCCGCCCCGACTCAATAACTTACGGTGCCACTGCCAATTTGGACTTGACCCACCGGGGATATACCGCGATCCCAACACAAAGTCGCAGCCAGAACGTGCGAGTGAAATAAACTCAGAAATGTACTTTGGGTTGTGAGATAGATCGGCATCCATTTGCAGAACATAATCTGGTGGCATGGGTAGCAGTAGCATCCGACTCAAGCCGTCGATATAGGCTTTGCCGAGGCCTTCCTTTTTAGGGCGCTCAATGAGCTCCGCGCGAAAGCTGTTGGAAAGCAAACGCTGAGCCGCATCGTGGACAACTTGACCCGTACCATCCGGAGACGAATCATCGAGCACAAAGACCTCAATGACGATTCCTGGATTGAGTTGACCGACCTGTGCCAATGCACCGAGCAACGCGTCGATATTTTTCGACTCGTTATAGGTTGGTACGAGTATCGCTAGCCTCAAGGAGTGACTCACATTGATGAGAAGCGATCGCTTCGCAGTTTAGACAAGCCCTAGTAAAGCCTGAGCGCCTACCAGAGAACTGAAAGCTGAATTGTAAAGGGGTTAGCTTCTTTTGAAAGCTAACCCCTTGATAATACTGGTCGGGACGGCGGGATTCGAACTCGCGACCCCTTGCACCCCATGCTTGGAGCTATCGGTTTTGAGTATGGAATGATAAGTGGCTACGAGATCGAGAGTCGAAAGCTCAGAATAAAACCGTCATTGAATGAGCCAAAAGAAAAGCTTCATTGCTTTGTAAACAAAATCTCCCTTTCAGCACCAGTAATTCGCATCTTTCCCGCCCATCCGTCGGCTTGCTTTTTGCCAACAAAATTATTTTCTTCGCAGCCTTGCAATGACATCTTTACCGTAAATGACAAGGAGTCACCTTCAATTTTTCCAGTGATGTCATTACCTTCAGATTGAAGGCATGGATTCTTCTGAGTAAAGTTTTTTAGCTTTCCTGAAACGATATTATCAGCAGAAACAGTGTATTTCAATTCGTATTGAATAAGGATTGAGTGCCCTTTTAGAGTCGTCGTTTGAACGTTAGCCCTAAATGTATCGGCGCTAGCTGTAGAACTTAACAACATGAGAGCAAAACTAAATAAGACAAATTTCGAATTTGCGATGGACATAATTTTGAACTCCTCGTCACAAAGTTAGACTCAATATCAAAAGCTTTGCACCAACCCTAAGGAAAACTATTTTTTAATCAACTGAAACCATATTAGTACTTATCTTAAAAGAACGGGTTAGTGTCTTGTGAACACTAACCCCTTAACAATACTGGTCGGGACGGCGGGATTCGAACTCGCGACCCCTTGCACCCCATGCAAGTGCGCTACCAGGCTGCGCTACGCCCCGAAAGGTTGAAAGTATAGCAGAGGCGATCAGGTCCTGCCGAGTCGCAACGACTAGCCGAGCTTGAGCTGACCACTCGGTGGATGGCGGCTCTGTGCGTGGATCAACATATCACGAATACTGTTGAGCTCCGTGCGCAAGGCATTGAGCTCTTGCGCAGTCAGGCGAACGGCCGCATCGGGATCTTGCTGCGGAACTTCGCGCCCCTCCCCTAAACGATTCCGTGCGCCGCTGATCGTAAAGCCCTGCTCATATAGCAGCTCACGGATCTTGCGAATCAGTAGGACCTCGTGGTGCTGATAGTAGCGTCGGTTACCCCGACGCTTCACAGGTTTGAGCTGCGTAAACTCCTGTTCCCAATAGCGAAGCACATGAGGCTTAACGCCGCAAAGGTCACTCACCTCACCGATTGTGAAGTAACGCTTTGCCGGAATCGGTGGTAGTACAAACGGCTTGTCTGAAATCGTCATAACCTGAGCTTAATACGAATGTCGGTAGTAAGGCCGCAACCGATTAGATCGACGGTTGCTCTGGGTGCTCCACTGCACCTTTGAGCTTTTGGCTAGCGTGAAACGTTACGACACGGCGAGCTGCAATTGGGATTGTTTCACCGGTCTTAGGGTTTCGCCCGGGACGTGGGGGCTTGTGACGAACTTGAAAGTTACCAAATCCGGAAAGCTTGACAGGCTCTCCCCGAGCCAGCGCGTCACGGATCTCTTCAAAGAAAGTATCAACAATGTCTTTGGCCTCGCGCTTATTCAGCCCGACGCGGTCGAACAATAGCTCTGCGAGCTCCGCTTTGGTCAGTGTGCGAGGTTCAATCATAAGTCAGATCAACTTTAAAACGTTTTATAGTTACCGGGGCGCGTCTAGCGAGGACGTGCTTGATGCTCGGTCTCAAGTGCTTGGCGGATTTTCACTACGCACGCATCCACACGAGCATCATCGAGCGTCACTTCAGTGTCTTGCAAACTAAAGCGGAAAGCAAGACTCTTTTCCTCTGCCGCTTGCTTAGACGGATCCTTCCATTGGTCAAAGAGTCGCACATCCTGTACCACCCTCAAACTTTCGTCAGCTGCGATCGTACGCCCAATAGTATCCAATAAGGACTGCACTGTTTTATCGGTAGAAACCCATATAGCCAAGTCCCGCTGAACCACTGGCTGCTTTGAGAGCTCTTTTATCGAGGGCATCGCAATCGTACAGAGCGAATCGTAGGTTAGCTCAAATAGCACGGGCGCAGTACCCAACTCTTGCTCTTGGACCCACTTCGGATGCAACTCACCTATCAAACCGATCTGTTTTCCGTCCAGCATAATTTGGGCGCTACGGCCAGGGTGCAGCAGCGGATGTGCCAAAGCCGCAAAACGCAAGTCGGCCGTCCGCCCATCGAGCAAGACCTCAACATCCCGTTTTACATCAAAAAAGTCAACATTCTTCGTCGCTAGCCCCCATTGATCAGGATTTGTCCCACCCCAGACAGCGCCTGCGAGCTTTTGCGGTTGTTCAATACCTGCCACGGTTAGTGGGCCATCTTTGACCTGATCGTTCCTAGAGAACACTCTACCAAGTTCAAATACACGTATACGAGACTGTTTGCGGTTCGCGTTATAGCGGATGTTGGCAACGAGTCCTGGAAGCAAGGACGTACGCATGACCGCTAACTGGCTCGCAATTGGATTGAGAAGCCGAATGGGATCTTTTGTCCCGAGCATGTCACGCTCCCAGACATCCTCGACAAATGAAAAATTAATAACTTCTTGGTAGTCTAAGCCGGACATTTCAGCGCGGATGGTATGGGCCGATCTTTGGATCTCCGGCGCCTGTCGCATGACTGCAGCGGCAACCGGTGGATTTGCTGGAATGTTATCGAAGCCGATGATGCGGGCGACCTCTTCAATCAAATCCTCTTCAATTGCTATATCGAAGCGAAACGATGGTGGGGACACGATAAACGCATCTGCGGTCGCGTTAAAAACGAATCCAAGACGCTCAAACGTTGTTGAAACTTGAGCATGCGAGACAGGTATGCCTAGCACGCGTTGACAGCGTGCTAACCGCATGGTTACCGCCTGTCGCTGTGGCATATTGACGTGTTGATCGTCTATGGGACCAGCTTGTCCACCGCAAATGTCTAGAATCAGCCCCGTAATCAAATCGAGGTGTTCAGGGATTTGCTCAAAGTCGACACCCCGTTCGAAGCGGTGGCTAGCTTCGGAGCTAATTTTGAGCTTGCGCGCCCGACCTGCAATTGCCTGCGGCCACCAAAACGCCGCCTCCACATAAATATTGGACGTGTCGAGCGTAACGGCTGTGCTCGCACCACCCATAATCCCAGCAAGACTCTCGGGCTGTGCGCCGCTTGCTATTACGCCCATCGAGGCATCGAGCTTAATCGTTTGCTCGTTAAGCAATGTGAGCGACTCACCCTCACGAGCCCAACGTACCTCGAGGCTCTGTTCCGAGATCTGGTCAAGATCAAATACATGCGTCGGCCGGCCAAGCTCGAGCATGACGTAGTTAGAAATATCGACCAAGGCACTGACCGAGCGCTGCCCTGCTCGCTCGAGGCGCTGCACTAGCCACGCAGGAGTCTGAGCACGCGCATTCACGCCGCGTATCACACGCCCTGCAAAGCGTCCACAGAGGTCAGGGGCAGTGACCGTGACGCGCAACACGTCGTGGATAGAGGCTTTAATCGCACGGGGGGTCGGCGGAACTAGCTCAGCCCCAGTCAGCGCAGATACTTCACGTGCGACGCCAAGAATTGACAGGCAGTCTGCGCGATTCGGTGTGAGTTTCAGAGTGAATAACGTATCGTCTAAATCCAAGGCCTTTCTAATATCTGTACCCGGAGCCAAACTCGCATCCAACACAAGCAGTCCACCGTGATCTTGAGAAAGACCAAGCTCACGTGCAGAACAAAGCATGCCGGAGGACTCAACGCCGCGCATTTTAGCGACACCAATCTTCAACTCGCCAGGAAGCACAGCTCCCACAGTTGCAAGCGGCACATTGATTCCAGCAGCGGCATTCGGTGCACCGCATACGATCTGCAATAACGCGCCCGTACCGGCATCCACTTGGCAGACGCGTAGCTTGTCGGCATTGGGATGAGGCTCGGCGCTAACGATGCGTGCTACAACGACCCCTGAAAAACCTGGGGCAACAGGATTGGCCTCTTCGACTTCAAGACCCGCCATCGTAAGCCGATGTGAGAGCTCGTCCGTGCTCAGTTTAGGATTGACCAGCGCACGTAGCCAAGATTCGGGAAATTGCATGTTGAACCGTACCGGTTTAAAACTAATTAATCGTTGAACTGCTGCAAGAAGCGCAGATCGCCTTCAAAAAACTGACGTAAGTCATTCACACCATAGCGCAGCATCGTCAAGCGCTCGAGGCCTGAGCCAAACGCAAAGCCAATGTAACGCTCAGGGTCTAACCCAAAGTTCCTCACGACGTCGGGATGAACCTGACCCGAGCCCGAAATCTCTAGCCAACGACCTTTGTTCGGACCTGACGTAAACATCATGTCAATTTCAGCGGATGGTTCCGTGAAAGGAAAGAAGGATGGCCGGAAGCGCAAAACCAAATCGTCTGTTTCAAAAAAACAGCGCAAAAAGTTCGTATACACACCCTTGAGGTCTGCAAACGAAATATTCTCATCAATCCATAACCCCTCTACCTGATGAAACATCGGGGAGTGCGTCGCATCGCTGTCGACACGGTATGTGCGTCCTGGTGCGATGACTTTAATGGGCGGCTTGTTCATCCGCGCATAGCGGACTTGCATCGGACTCGTGTGAGTACGTAACAGTAAAGGCAGGCCCTTATCGTCTTTCATGTCAACATAAAAGGTATCTTGCATTGAGCGTGCGGGGTGGTTCTCTGGATTATTTAGTGCTGTAAAGTTAGTCCAATCGTTCTCGATCTCGGGACCATCCGCTACGTCGAAACCAATTGATTTAAATATTTCTTCAACGCGATGCCATGTTCGGATGACTGGGTGAATGCCGCCCTTGCCTCGACCACGACCTGGTAACGTCACATCAATCGTCTCGCTCGCCAAGCGCATATTCAACTCTGCCTGCGCTAATTGAGCACGGCGGACGTTAAGCAAACCTTCAATTTCCTGCTTAATCTGGTTGATCCGCGCGCCTTCCGCGCGCTTAGCATCAGCATCTAGCTTCGCGAGCCCTTTCAACATTTCGGTCAGCGAGCCTTGCTTACCTAGGAACTTTGCTTTCGCATTCTCAAGAGCAGCGGCGTCGGCAGCCTGTTCAAACTGCGCACGCGCCTGTTCAATCAGGTCGGTAGCTAATCCAGTCATCTTTATAAAGCCTTCAGGAAACACTGCTTAAAAATGCAAACGGAGCCCAGCAGGCCCCGTCCACACGTAGATCGCGCGGTGCTTACGCAGCCAACGCAGATTTGACCTGATTAACGACAGCTGCAAAACCAGCTTTGTCGTGCACGGCCATATCAGCAAGGACCTTACGATCGAGCTCGATCGCAGCCTTTTTCAGACCTGCGACAAACACGCTATACGTTACGCCGTGCTCGCGCACTGCTGCGTTGATACGAGTAATCCACAAGGCGCGGAAAGTGCGCTTCTTGTTGCGACGATCTCTGTATGCGTACTGACCAGCACGCATAACTGCTTGCTTGGCAATACGGAATACATTACCGCGACGGCCACGGTAGCCTTTGGCTGCCGAAATAACTTTTTTGTGACGGGCTCTAGCCGTTACACCACGTTTTACGCGAGGCATTTAGTTTCTCCTATCAAGCGAAAGGCATCATGGCTTTTACAGAAGCCACGTTGGTTTTATCGACCGCTGCTGAACCGCGCAATTGGCGCTTGTTCTTCGTGGTTTTTTTGGTAAGGATGTGGCGCTTAAACGCCTGACCCCGCTTGATCGATCCGCTTCCGCGAACCTGGAAGCGCTTTGCAGCGCTCTTTTTCGTCTTCATCTTAGGCATTGCTATTCCTATTGCTTAAAATTGTGTTCTGAAGGTGCCTTGCCTGATTGTCGCAAGCAACAATCGCAAGTCTTGGAAACCCTAGAGCCACTTCTTAGTAACGCTCGTTCATCTATCCGCTTCCTTGCACACCGCCCCGTAGTTATTTAGGATGCAGTTACGCAGGAAAGCCTTTGATTATATGACATTTTTTTAGTTACTGCACGCCAATAGTGAGCCTATATCTGTACGCTTCCGAAAGGTGAGTCCTAGATATTGCAACGCATCCGTCTAGGTCAGCGCAGGTTCTCGCCACCCGGCGCGTCCGTTGGACTGCTCGCAAAGACAGATGATGTTGGGCTGCAACAGAAGCTAATAATTGTTTAGCATTACTATCAAGTCCGCATTGGAGGTCTAAGGATGAATCAGCTAAGTGTGCATTAAGCACGCCTTGCCTGGCAACCTGCACCCGCCATGCTGCCGCAACGCGAGACGCCACCTGCGCCGACGCCTCCGAAATCCCTTCATGAACTAGATCTTCTACTTCCTGAAACAGCGGAACAAACAGATCGATACGATCTAGCACGGGACCCGACACGCGTGCCTGATAACTTTGAACCTGGGTCTCGGTGCAGCGACAGCGACGCTTAAGATGCCCTCTCCAGCCGCATGGGCACGGGTTCATCGTGGCGACCAGTTGAAACTTTGCTGGAAACTCACACCTACCTTTTGCACGAGAAATACATACAACACCGTTTTCTAGCGGCTCACGTAGGCCCTCCCGTACTTTGCGATCGTACTCGGGTAGTTCGTCAAGGAATAGCACGCCATGATGCGCCAACGAGACTTCTCCGGGCGTTGGTCGAGCTCCGCCACCGATGATGGCTACTGCCGAGGCCGAATGGTGCGGACTGCGCACTGGCCTTTGGTTGGATATCGCTGTATCTAAGCCAGCATACGCAGAGATTGCTGCGAGCTCTAATGCCTGCTTGTTTGTAAGTGGCGGAAGAATCCCTGGCAATCGTTTAGCGAGCATACTTTTTCCGACGCCTGGGGCACCGCACATCAGCAGACTGTGCCCTCCACTCGCTGCAACCTCAAGGGCTCGTTTCGCCATTGTCTGACCACGAACATCTGACAAACATGCAGACTCTTGTGGAGACGCGCTGACATCACGCGGTCTGAGCCTTTGTAATGTGGAGACCCCTTGAATATGGGCAACTACCTCGGCAAGACTGTTCGCACCCAACACGCGTAGTTCTGGAATATTTGTAGCCTCTATCGCGTTACTCATGGGAAGAATCAACACACAATCGGGCTGGGTGCGAGCCACGGCGAGACCGAGCGCTATCGCACCGCGCGTGGGTACCAGGGCGCCCGTGAGCGAGAGCTCTCCGGCAAACACCATCGATAACAACATTCCAGGCGCAACAACTTTAATTTGCCCTGACACCAAAAGCACACCCAGTGCGATAGGTAAATCAAAGCGTCCGGACTCTTTAGGCAAATCAGCGGGTGACAAATTGACAATCAGCCGGCCGCTTGGAAACGCTAGACCAGTGCTTAAGATCGCGGCTCGGACGCGCTCTCGGCTCTCTCTAACCTCCGCGTCTGCGAGTCCGACAATATGAAAGGCAGGAAGCCCCACACCGAGATGTGTTTCTACTCTGACGAGCGGTGCATCTAAACCGACTAAGGAACGACTTAATAAAATCGCCAGCGACATACGTCCTCCGCAAAGAGGTCGATTATGAAGCGGTGTGAATACGAATCTGTCGTCGACTGATTCGCCTTAGCCTAGCGGACTAGTTCGTACTTGTTTCCAAAATCGAAATGCGGTGTTCAAGTGCCTGAAGCTGAGCCTCTAAAGCCTCGATACGCGTTTGGGCTTTACCTAGGAGAGCAACTTGAACATCAAACTCCTCGCGTGTAATGAGATCCATGCGTGTAAAGGCTTGGCCCATAAACGCTTTCACGTTGCGTTCGATATCTGCCGCTGGGCTACGTGCAATAAGCTCAGCCACGTTTTTTTGAAATTCCTCAAACCACGGATTCTTTTGCATCGCATACTCTCAAGTTGGGTCTTCGTTAACGCATTTTAGCCCCCTGCGCTGGCACGCGCGGAGCTCGGTCTCGCCATCGGCCGTAAATTAATGCAATGAAGCCGGATCGATTGGGCTAGCGCGGTTCAGTGATGTTGCGACCTGTACACGCAAGGCATTCGAATGTGCGCGAAGAATTTCTCTCTTGACTGAAAGAAGCTGCTGCGGATGCATCGAAAACTGGGTCAGTCCTAGGCCGAGTAACAAGCGCGTAAGCTGTGGATCCCCCGCCATTTCACCACAAAGGGCAACGGACTTGCCGACTCGGATCCCTGCGTTAATAACGTTTGCAATGAGTCGTAGTATCGCGGGATGCAGGGGATCGTACAAACCTGCAACCTCATTATCAGCTCGGTCAATCGCCAATGTGTATTGAATTAAGTCATTTGTGCCGATCGATAGAAAATCAAGCGCGTCGGCGAACGGTTCAATCGCAATCGCCGTTGCAGGAATCTCGACCATCGCTCCAACCTCAACGTTCTTGGAGTAGGACTGACCACGTAAGTCGAGCTCGGCCATCGCACTGGCGATCGCGGCTCGCGCTGCACGAACTTCATGCATATGGGCAACCATTGGAATCAGAATCCGGACGGTGCCATGCGCAGACGCGCGCAAAATCGCACGTAACTGCGTCGCGAATAAATCAGGATGTGCAAGACAATAACGAATAGCGCGCAATCCAAGAGCAGGATTCGTCGCCACCGTCGCTTCTCCGTCTAGTGCCTTATCCGCACCGATATCCAATGTGCGTATTGTCACCGGACGGTGCTGCATCGTTCTTACGACAGAGGCATAAGCTTGGTACTGTTCTTCCTCTGTTGGGAGCTCACTACGTCCAATAAAGAGAAACTCACTACGAAACAAACCTATCCCAGTCGCTCCATTAGCAAGCGCACTCTCTGCCTCGTCAGGTAACTCTATGTTCGCTTGTAAGGAAACCGCTATCCCATCTTGTGTTTCTGCTGGGACATCTTTAAGTTGGGCTAAAACCACTCGCTCTTGGGCGTGCCGCTTCTGTAATACGCGATATTGCTCTAAGGCCTGGACTGAGGGATTCACGAGCAGCGTGCCACGAACCCCATCGACTACGACAACATCGCCATCACGCACCAGGCTTCTCACTTGCCCGAGTCCCACCACAGCAGGAACATCCATGCTGCGAGCAACGATAGCTGTGTGCGATGTTGGCCCGCCTAAGTCGGTGGCAAAGCCGGCAAAACGTCCGCCCCGTAAGCGGATCATGTCCGCCGGAGAAATATCATGGGCGATAACCACCAGCGGCTCAGTAGATTGGCCAACACGTTCTAGAGACAACATCGGACGTGAGCCACCAAGCACGTGCAAGACTCGCTCAATAACCTGCCGAACGTCGGCTCCGCGCTCTCGCAGATACTCATCCTCCATCGCCGCAAACTGCTCCCCGAGCAATTGCCCTTGCGTCGTCAGCGCCCATTCAGCGTTATAGAGCTTCTCTTGTATCAACGATAAGGCCTGATCAGCCAAGAGTGGGTCCGAAAGCAACATTCCATGTACATTGAGTAACGCGCCAAGCTCACGTGGTGCATCCTCCGGAAGCGTTTCTGCTAGCTCGAGCATCTCACGACGTGCAGTGTCTAGGGCAACAGTGAGTCTCGACTGTTCCGCAGCGACGGTGTCTGCAGAAATTCTGTAGTGCGCAACTTCAAGAGCGGTTGCACCCATCACGACCGCTCGGCCAATTGCGTAGCCGTGAGCGGCCCGCTGACCAGACAAGCACAACATAGGTGCGCTTGCTGGGTCAGCTAGCGGATTATTGCCCTTCGCCGAATTTGTCATTGAATAACGCCTGAACGGCTGCTAGGGCCTGGTCGGCATCGCTCCCGCTGGTCTCAATTGTCACGGTCGTCCCCAGCCCTGCAGCAAGCATCATGACTCCCATAATACTTTTTGCATTCACCCGCTGCCCAGACTTAATGATAAAGACCTCGCAGGCGAATTGACTCGCCAATTGTGTGAGTTTCGCCGCGGCTCGAGCGTGAAGTCCGAGCTTATTAGAGATAACGATATCGATTGCAGGCATAAGGTTTGGAGATCCGTTTACAGGATGGCTTACGAATTTTGCTTAGTCTACACGCAACACGGAGTGAGCGGCACCCGCCAGCGCACTCGCGGCCACATCCTCGAGGCTGCCTTGTCGATAGTTTATGGCGCGCAGCAACATCGCCGCGTTCGCACCGCCCAGCACACAGGAAGGTGTGCCTTCAAGACGGGCCACCTCACTCGCTTTGACTGCAATATTTGAGGGGCTAGCGCCAGGAAGATCAGTGAGCACCAAGACACCATCGCCGCGGTCGGCCTGCGTAATGAGTTTAGCTACCCGAGGCGAGCAATCCTGGGCGCACTCGTTCGGCTCGATATCTAAAGCAATGACCTCGGGGTCACGGCCTAACACGTGGCGCGCACAAGATACCAACGCGGTAGCGAGTGGTGCATGGGCAACGACCAGAATGGAAATCATTGCGCTTACGCAGCTAGGCTAACTGCGGCCTCAAGCGCCTGAACGAAACGGGCACCAACATCAAACCCCGTTTGCTCGGTGATCTCCACGAAACACGTCGGGCTTGTCACGTTCACCTCGGTGACGTAGTCGCCGATAACATCTAAGCCGACAAGCAACAAACCGCGCTTAGCGAGTTTAGGCCCGATTTGAGCCGCTATGTAGGTGTCTCGCTCGGACAAAGCTTGTGCGACCCCCCGCCCGCCCGCTGCCAAATTACCGCGCGTTTCTCCAGCAAGAGGGATCCGCGCCAAGCAATAAGGAACCGCTTCTCCACCAATCAACAGGATCCGCTTGTCACCTTGCGTGATCTCGGGAATATAGCGTTGGGCCATGATGGTTCGGCAACCGTCGTTGGTCAAGGTCTCGAGAATTGCGTTGCGATTCGTTTCATTAGGAGTCAACCGAAAAACGCCGGTCCCACCCATGCCGTCTAGTGGCTTAACAATTACATCGCGATGCTCAGTGTGAAACGCCTTCAGACGCGACATGTCCCGGCTCACAAGAGTTGGAGCAGTAAATTCCGTAAATTCTGTAATAGCCAACTTCTCAGGGTGATTACGAATGGCGGCACCACTATTGAACACTTTCGCGCCTTGCGCCTGTGCGTACTCGAGCATATGCGTTGCGTACACATACTCCATATCGAATGGCGGGTCCTTACGCATGAGCACGGCACCAAATGCATGCAAAGGTGTATCCACCCCTGCCTGCGTCTCAGTCCACCACGCTCGGGCGTGCAAGTCAGCACCATCAACAAGTTCTATCGAGCTTGCCTTGGCGCGAACCTCTCCAGCCTCAATAAACAAATCACCCTGCATCGCTACGCAAAGCGTATGGCCTCGAGCCACGAGGGCTCGCATCATCGCCACAGAACTATCTTTGTAGGCGTTTAGGCTCTCGAGCGGATCAAGTACAAATAGAACCCGCATCGATTAAGCCGCAGCCTCGGCCTTGCCCGGCGCTTTCTTGCGAGGAGCAAGCACCATGACCATTTGCCGGCCTTCGAGTTTAGGCATCGCTTCAACGACTGCCATATCCGTCAGATCATCCCGCACGCGTTCAAGCACGCGCATTCCGAGCTCTTGGTGCGCCATCTCACGACCACGAAAACGCAGTGTGACTTTAGCCTTGTCGCCTTCGTCAAGGAAGCGCTTAAGGTTACGAAGTTTCACCTGGTAGTCACCTTCGTCGGTGGCTGGGCGGAACTTCACTTCTTTGACTTGAATAATTTTTTGTTTCGCACGAGCCTCCGCCAGACGCTTTTGCTCTTGGTACTTGAACTTGCCATAATCCATCAGGCGGCACACGGGCGGCTCTGCGTTTGGCGCGATCTCGACGAGATCTATTTCGTTTTCTTCGGCCATGCGAATGGCGTCGAATATTTTTACGATACCGAGTTGTTCACCTTCGATTCCAAGCAAGCGCACTTCGGGAACTCGGATTTCACCGTTAATGCGATGGGGTTTTTCTGTTGCGATGTTGACGACTCCTAACGATTAGGCTGACTGGGATACAGTCAAACCGGAATTGCGGCGTAATGCCACGTCTTCGGACAATAAGGCAGAGAACTGGGCTAATGGCATAACGCCTAGCTCGACCCCACCGCGTCCGCGTACAGCTACAGCCCCGGCCTGACGCTCTTTGTCGCCAACAACCAATATATAGGGGACTTTCTGCAAACTGTGCTCTCTGATTTTATAGTTAATCTTTTCACTACGTAAATCAGATTCTACTCTAAAGCCTTGTTTTTTCAGGGATTGTGCTATTTCCGCCGCATAATCGGCTGTAGGTTCCGAAATGCAGCAGATAACCGCCTGCACTGGCGCCAACCAAGCCGGCATCGCGCCGGAGTGGTTTTCAATCAACATGCCGATGAATCGCTCAAACGAGCCCAAAATCGCACGGTGCAGCATGACTGGCGCACGCCGTTGATCGGATGCATCCACAAACTCTGCGCCAAGCCGTTGAGGCATCGAAAAATCGACCTGTATGGTGCCGCATTGCCAGTGACGTCCGATCGCATCTTTCAATGTGTATTCAATCTTGGGGCCATAAAATGCGCCCTCTCCCGGCGAAACTTCGAACGCACACCCAGTACGACGAAGGCTTTCCATGAGTGCGGTCTCAGCTTTGTCCCAAACCTCATCGCTACCGATACGCTTTTCAGGCCGAGTCGCTACCTTGTACAACACTTCATGGAAACCAAAATCAGCATAGACTTTCTGAAGCAACGCGGTGAAATCTGCGCACTCGTCTTGGAGCTGATCTTCTGTACAAAAAATGTGTCCGTCGTCTTGCGTAAAGCCACGCACACGCATCATTCCGTGCAAAGAACCGGATGGCTCATTACGGTGACACTGACCAAACTCACCATAGCGCAGCGGCAAATCACGGTATGAGTGCAAACCAGAATTAAAGATCTGCACGTGCCCCGGACAGTTCATGGGCTTGAGTCCATAGACACGGTTTTCGGACTCCGTGGTGAACATGTTCTCGCGATAGTTATCCCAGTGACCGGTCTTTTTCCAAAGAGAAATATCCAGGATCTGTGGCGCCTTAACCTCTTGGTAGCCGTTGTCGCGATACACCGCGCGCATGTATTGCTCGACCTGCTGCCAGATCGTCCAACCCTTGGGATGCCAGAAAATCAGTCCCGGGCCTTCCTCTTGGAAGTGGAATAAATCAAGATCTCGACCAATCTTACGGTGATCACGTCGCTCCGCCTCTTCGAGCATATGCAAGTAAGCATCTTGCTCTTCTTTCGTTGCCCACGCCGTGCCATAAATGCGTTGGAGCATTTCATTATTACTGTCACCACGCCAGTAGGCGCCAGCGACTTTCATTAGCTTGAATACTTTTAACTTGCCCGTGCTTGGTACGTGCGGCCCCCGACACAAATCGATAAAGTTACCCTCGCGATACAAACTAATCGGCTCGTTCCCTGGAATAGCGCCAATAATTTCTGCTTTATAGGTTTCGCCAATACCTTTGAAATACGCAACCGCTTCGTCACGCAGCCACTCTTCTCGGGTAACAACCTCATCCTTCTTAGCAAGCTCGGCCATCTTCTTTTCAATGGCAATTAAGTCATCAGGTGTAAACGGACGCTTGTAAGAAAAGTCATAGTAAAAGCCGTTTTCAATGACCGGACCGATAGTGACTTGTGCGTCAGGAAATAATGCTTTGACCGCGTAGGCCAATAAATGGGCGGTGGAATGTCTAATTAGATCCAGACCCTCCGCGTCCTTCGTTGTAATGATTGCAAGCTGCGTGTCGTGTTCAATGCGATGCGTCGTATCAACGAGCTTAGATTGACCCGCCAAGGAGACTCGTCCACCGAGCGCGGCACGCGCCAAGCCGGCACCGATCGATTGTGCAACCTCGGCAACGGTAACGGGCTCGGGATACTGTCGTTGGGAACCGTCTGGCAGTGTGATCGTGACCATCAGCAATCCTGTGAACAAAAAAATAGCGGCCCTAAGCCGCTGTTTTGCACCTGCATATACCTGCAGCCAACCAGCTACGGGCCAAAATTGGTAGGCGGTATTGGAATCGAACCAACGACCTCCACGATGTCAACGTGGCGCTCTAACCAGCTGAGCTAACCGCCTGTAAAGACTACGATTATATCGGTTTAGCAGCCCCCCTGTCAAAAGGCTATCTTCAAACGCGCTTTGCTGACCGCAGAGACAAACTCCAACATTTTTTCCGCAGACTTGATGCCGGGGCTTGACTCAACACCGCTGCTTACGTCAACCGCCCAAGGATGGGTGGCTTCGATCGCTGCTTGCACGTTCAGTGCGCTAAGGCCACCAGACAGGATAATGGGTTGTGCTTCGCGTAGTTGCTTGACGCCGCCAAGCAAACCGTGATCGAAACCATGCCCGCTTCCACCAAATAATGGTGAATAACTGTCAAACAGCCATCCGCAAGCAGAACCATAGTCCGCGCAACGTAAAGCGAGCCCTGCACTCGTGTCAAGCCCCGGTGCCCCGACTCGAAACGCTTTCAAATACGGCCTTCCGAAGCTTGAGCAAAAATCTGGCGCTTCGTCGCCGTGAAACTGCAGCGTAGAGGGCGACATTTTGTTAATGACTTCATTAACGAAAGAGCGCTCTGGATTAACGAACAGAGCCACGCTCGTCACAAAGGGAGGCAATGCGGCACACAGTTCGCTTGCACGCGACGGGCTAACGCAACGCTTACTAGATGGATGAAACACAAATCCTAATGCGTCTGCGCCAGCGGCAACGGCGCACAAAAGATCCTCTTCTCGGGTAATCCCACAAATCTTGATGCGCGTACGTTTGTTATTGCTCATAGTTTGTCTTCAAAGTTTATGCTGTCAAGACTAAAGCCCTCTGTACTGACGCGTGGGAACTCGTAACCGGGATAGTCCACCTCGGTCAGATAGAGACCGTGCGCAGAAAACGTTGGTGCGCCAAGCGTTCGATCTCGTGCGAGTAATAGCCGTGCGATATACCCCTCATCCTCCCGACCTTGCCCAACCTGCACTAACGCACCCATGATATTACGAACCATGTGATGTAGAAACGCATTGGCTGTTAAGCGAACGATAATTTTCTGACCATGACTGGCCACATCTACTTTATGCATCAGTCGCACTGGCGACTTCGCCTGACATTGAGATGACCGAAAGCTAGAAAAATCATGCTCGCCGAGTAGCGCGTTAGCCGCCTCTCGCATTGCAGCCACATCTAGCATTTGATGCACCCAACCCACTCGCCCATCCCACAGCGGATGCCTTACGCGGGCATTCAAGATCACATAAGTATACGTCCGCGATGCCGCACTGAATCGCGCATGAAATGCAGTATCCACTTCACGCGCCCATTGCACAGCAACGCTCGGGGGCAGGTGCGCATTCGTTCCACGCACCCAGGACTCTTGTGCACGCTCAATCGGCGTATCTAGGTGAATAACCTGGTTTAGCGCATGTACGCCAGTATCTGTCCGTCCGGCACAAACTGTGCCGATAGGTTGCGCCGCAAAACGCGACAAGGCCAGTTCCAGACAGTCCTGCACTGTTTGCCCGTGCGGCTGCGTTTGCCAACCCTGCCAAGCGTGGCCGTTATAAGCGATACCTAAAGCAATTCGCTTCACGGTGTCGCTCTGACTCGCTGGTCCAACTACACCTTCCCCGATGAAGATGGAGTCGGTTTTGTATCGCTTGCCGGGGAGTCTAAATTCAGATCAAGAGACTGTAGCTTTTGATCGAAGGCTTTTGACACTTCCGCATTGTTGGTGGCGTGATAATCACCATTGCTCTCTCGGGTACCGGCGCGACGCAGCATCAAAGCCATGAGTAGTGCCAACACGCCCGAAGCGCCAAGTACAACCCACAGTACATTGTCGTTTGCGACTTGCTGCACCCGAGCCAGTCCCGTTGCAGGGGGACGTGTGATATCTGTACCCTTCGGGCGATCGACTTGTCCTGCGTCACCGTTGGGCCGTGATGCCGATCCGACCGCAGCGCTGCTTGTATTTTGCGTGGCCTGTGGCGTTCGCGCTGGCTCAGTTTGTGTACGTACAGCATCACGCAGCTGCTGCAAGTTCTGCTGCAGCATGTCGATACGCTGTTGCATTTCCTTTAGCTCTTGTGCGGCCGCTACCTTCGCGTCCTCATCAGAGCTACCTGGTGCCGCTGAACTCAGGCGCAATTGATCACCCATTGGAGCCGACTGCGCGACCGCTGCTGGTGGCTTAACCGACCCCGACTGGGTCGGGCCCGGGGGAACCGTTGGCGTTACCGTTGGCGCTGGTGCTGGCGTTGGCGCCGGTACCGCAACAACAGCGGGTGGCATCGACGACTCAGACTGGGCCGAAACAGTAGCAACCGTTCCGGTTTGAATAGCACGTCCCGCAGCTCCCCGTCCTTGCTTGAAGGCCGCCGCATGCTTTAAGAACATCCCATACGCATACTTTGGATCGATAGTCAGTATCGTTTTTGCATCCGGAATCGACAGTGTGGTTCCCGCACGAAGCTGATTCATATTCTGCGATAGGAACGCACTCGGATTCGCTTGGTATATGCCCCAAAGCACTTGATATAAATCCGCACCAGCAACCGCGTAACGCTGTGCAATCCCAGACAAGGTATCACCGGGGACCACAAGGACACTTCCCTGACCAGAGGCACTGACCAGAACCAGGTAGCTCGATTGCACAGCCAAACGCGCGTTCGCGAGCGTCACGTCAAGCAAGACATCCACAACCGGTATATTTACTGGCTGTGAAGAGCGGAGCACTAATCGCCGTGAACCCGGACTGAAACCAGGCTCTACACTTGCCGACAAGGTTGACAAAGGTGCAGGGGCAGTCAGCCCTGCAGCGGCCCAAGCCTGCGCTCCAGCCACTGTAACCTTTAAAGCGTCAGAGTCCGATGCTGTCAAATCGTACAACGGTATTTCGACACGCAAGGGGGCACCCGCGGGTGACATAACACTTCCGTGCCCAGGCTTTGCTGCCCAAGCAGTGCTTGCAGCGCTCAACAGCGTCACGCACACCAACGCCAACTGAGATCCAATACGCATGGTCTTATCCTTAAACATCACAGCTGGCCCAACGTGATGCGAAGCATTCTACGGAGCGGCTCGGCAGCTCCCCAGAGGAGTTGATCGCCTACGGTGAACGCGCCCAAATAGTCACTACCCATGGATAGCTTGCGCATACGTCCCACGGGGATATCAAGTGTGCCTGTTACCGCAACAGGTGAGAGTTCTCTTAGCGTATCTTCCTTTGTATTAGGTATGACCTTCGCCCACTGCGTCCCCTTTGCAACAATGTCAACCACCTCGTCTAACGGTACATCTCGTGTAAGCTTGATCGTCAGCGCTTGACTATGGCAACGCATCGCACCAACACGAACACACAACCCATCAATGGGAATCGCTGTGGAGCCGAAGCCTTCTCCACGGCCGAGAATCTTATTGGTCTCCGCTTCGCCTTTCCACTCCTCGCGGGACATCCCATTGCCCAGGTCTTTGTCAATCCAAGGTATCAGATTGCCGGCCAGCGGGACTCCAAACTGTTCTGTAGGCAGACGACCGGACTGTTGAATCGAAAGTACCTGCCTGTCGATGTCGAGGATTGCAGAGGCAGGATCGCTTAAGGCTGCATGCACCTCTGCATTAATTAGCCCGAACTGTGTGAGTAATTCGCGCATGTGCTGGGCCCCACCACCAGATGCTGCCTGGTAAGTCATAGACGTCATCCATTGGATCAAGCCTTGGTTAAACAAGCCCGCCAGGCCCATCAACATACAACTAACCGTGCAGTTCCCACCTATAAAGTCTTTCACCCCGCGCGTGAGCGCAGCGTCAATCACGGACCGATTAACAGGATCCAACACGATAATCGCGTCGTCCTTCATGCGGAGCGTACTTGCAGCGTCAATCCAATAGCCCTTCCACCCCGCCGCCCTCAGCTTCGGATACACCTCTGAGGTGTAATCTCCCCCTTGCGCAGTCACGATCGTGTTTAGCTTCTTTAAGGCATCAATGTCATAAGCGCTCTGCAAAGCGGTTTCACCGGCCCAAGTTGGACTTTTTCCCCCAGCGTTACTAGTGGAGAAAAAGACTGGGTCAATGAGCGCGAAATCACCTTCATCGCGCATGCGTTGCATGAGCACAGATCCAACCATACCGCGCCAACCGACTAAACCGACAGAGTGTTTCATTTCAGAGCTTTGTTAAAAAAGAATGACGAATTTATAACCATTTTAACGCTAATTAAAACTTAACCGAGCGCTTTGAGAACTGCGTCACCCATCGCCGCTGTTCCAACCTTTGTCATACCAGCCTCATAAATATCCGCGGTACGGAAACCCTGCTGTAGGACGCGCTGGACCGCCTGTTCGATGCGCTTGGCTTGGGCATCATGATCGAGTGAATACCGTAGCAGCATTGCAGCCGACAAAATTGTGGCGAGAGGATTTGCGACGCCTTTGCCAGCGATGTCAGGTGCCGAGCCATGGCTTGGCTCATACAAGCCTTGACCAGAGGCGTTCATGGACGCAGAGGGCAACATCCCAATTGAACCCGTCAACATGGCTGCTTCATCCGACAGGATGTCGCCAAACAAATTGCCCGTGACAATGACATCAAAATCGCGTGGCGCACGAACCAGTTGCATGGCGGCGTTATCTACGTACATATGCGTCAGCGCAACGTCTGGATACTCTTTGGCAACTTCAATCACGGTATCGCGCCAAAGCTGCGAGGTTTCAAGAACATTGGCCTTGTCAACACTGCAAAGCTTACGACTGCGCTTTTGCGCCGCCTGGAACCCGAGATGAGCAATACGTCGAATCTCCGGCTCCGCATAGCGCATCGTATCGAAACCTTCTTTGCTTCCAGCAAACGGACCATCAGTCGCAGTACGAATACCACGGGGCGTTCCAAAATAAATGTCGCCAGTCAGTTCGCGCAAAATCAATATATCAAGACCAGATACGATTTCAGGTTTTAGCGAAGAAGCGTTTGCGAGTTCCGGGTACAAAATAGCCGGCCGTAGATTCGCGAATAAACCTAGCGACTTACGCAGTCCAAGAATCGCTTGTTCAGGTCGGTGTTCGCGAGGGAGCTTGTCATACTTCCAGTCACCCACCGCTCCAAACAGCACGGCATGAGACTCTTGCGCAAGCTTCAGTGTACTGGGCGGCAGAGGATGCCCATGCAAATCATAGGCTGTTCCACCAACCGGGGCATGTTCAATTTCAAGCGGTATATCCAGTGCCTTAAGTACGCGAACGGCCTGTTCGATAATCTCGGAACCAATGCCGTCGCCAGGCAACACCGCAATTTTTTTTGTCATGATGTGTACATCCAAAAATATTGGGCCGGAAAACCGGCCCGTCTAAACGAGGTCTAACGGACAATCGGCACAACATCCAACCAAGGATGGCGGGCAAGACGTTCAGCTTCAAACGTGCGAATTTTTTCTTCTTTACGCAGCGTTAAACCGATTTCATCCAACCCATTTACAAGACAGTATTTGCGGTGAGGTGTGATGTCGAACTCCATGCCTCGACCATCAGGGGCAATTACTACTTGCTTCTCCAGGTCGATCGTCAACTTATAGCCGACAAACCCTCGCACTTCATCGAACAAGCGTGCTACCTGAAGTTCGGATAACACGATCGGAAGAAACCCGGTCTTGTAGCTGTTGTTAAAAAAGATGTCCGCAAACGAAGGCGCAATCACAGCTCTGAAGCCATACTGAGCCAGCGCCCAAGGTGCATGCTCACGGCTCGAGCCACATCCAAAGTTCTTACGGCCAAGCAATATTGAAGCACCTTGATAGCGGGAATGATTCAGTACAAAATCCGGATTCAGTGGTCGCTTGGAATTGTCCATTCCTGGCTCGCCATGATCCAAATAGCGCAACTCATCGAACAAATTAGGTCCGAATCCAGTACGCTTAATTGACTTCAGAAACTGTTTAGGGATGATGAGATCGGTGTCAACGTTCTCACGATCTAAAGGGGCCACAAGGCCTTGATGTGTTGTGAATGCGTCCATGATGATTACCGGAAGTTACGTACGTCGACAAAGTGGCCAGCAACCGCTGCAGCAGCAGCCATTGCGGGGCTAACGAGGTGTGTGCGTCCGCCCTGCCCCTGACGCCCTTCAAAATTTCGATTGGATGTGGAGGCGCAACGTTCACCTGGCTCGAGCCTATCGGCGTTCATCGCGAGACACATTGAACAACCAGGCTCACGCCACTCGAAACCAGCCTCAATAAAAATCTTGTCCAAACCTTCACGCTCAGCCTGCGCCTTTACCAAGCCGGAGCCCGCAACCACCATCGCCTGACGCACCGTGCTCGCAACGCGCTTACCCCGAGCAACAGCAGCAGCTGCCCGAAGATCTTCAATGCGTGAATTCGTACACGAACCGATAAACACGCGATCAATCTTGATATCTTCGATCGGAGTATTGGGCTTGAGGCCCATGTACTCGAGAGCACGCTCCATGCCGCTTCGACGCATGTCATCTTTCTCGCGATCAGGATCTGGTACTCGACCAGTGACGGGCAACACCATCTCTGGCGATGTTCCCCAAGTCACCTGGGGGGCAATCTGTTTTGCATCAATATCAACCACACGGTCAAAATGAGCACCCTCATCCGAGCGTAGCGTCTTCCAGTAGGCGACCGCAGCATCCCACAGCGCCCCGCTTGGCGCAAACGGCCTGTCAACAAAGTAGTCAAGGGTCTTTTGGTCTACAGCCACCATTCCGGACCGCGCACCGGCCTCGATCGACATGTTGCACAAAGTCATGCGACCTTCGATTGACAAGTCACGGATCGCGCTCCCAGCGAACTCGATGGCGTGCCCAGTGCCGCCAGCAGTGCCAATGACGCCGATAACATGCAAAATAATATCTTTTGCGGTGCAGCCTGTTGGGAGCGTGCCTTCGACACGCACCAACATATTCTTGTTCTTTTTAGCCTGCAGGGTCTGGGTCGCCATCACGTGTTCAACTTCGGATGTGCCAATACCGAAAGCTAGCGCCGCCATAGCACCGTGCGTGCTTGTGTGTGAATCACCACAGACAACCGTCATGCCTGGCAATGTTGCGCCTTGCTCTGGGCCAATCACATGAACAATACCCTGGCGCAAGTCATTCATCTTGAATTCGATGACATTGTGTTTTGCACAGTTCGCGTCCAAGGTGTCCACTTGCAGCTTGGAAATCGGATCGGTGATCCCATCTCTGCGGTCAATGGTGGGGACATTATGATCAGCCACCGCAAGGTTCGCGTTCAAGCGCCACAACTTGCGCCCCGCCAACTCCAATCCCTCGAAGGCTTGCGGACTGGTGACTTCGTGCAAAAGATGGCGATCGATATACAGGATGGTGGTGCCGTCGGCCTCTTCATGGACCACGTGAGCGTCCCACAGCTTGTCGTAAAGGGTTTTTTTCATGACGTTGTCTCTGTCAGTCACAGGCTAGTGTTAATAAATCAGCGTTTGATTATGCCATAGGGACAACCCCCTAACGGCAAAGATTCCGAATAGATCAGCGACGCAAAACAGTTCCACATAAAGCACGATCAAGCAGCGCGTGATCTGCGAGGACTAAAGCCAATAGCGCCTCGGCGATGGGGGTTGCTCGGATGCCCACGCAGGGATCATGCCGACCTAGGGTTTGAACCATGACCGCCTGCCCGGCTTTATCCACCGAACGACGTTCGGTTCTGATACTCGACGTTGGCTTGATAGCTAAACTCACACAAACAGGTTGACCGGTCGATATACCGCCCAAAACTCCCCCTGCATTGTTGGTTAGAAACCCGTCTGGCGTCATTTCGTCGCCATGCTCAGAGCCGCGCTGCGCGACACTGCGAAACCCGGCTCCAATCTCGACCCCCTTGACTGCGTTCAACCCCATCATGGCATGCGCAATGTCGGCATCTAGTCGGTCGTAAATTGGTGCACCCCACCCCACTGGTACACCTTCAGCGATTACCTCAATGCGCGCGCCAACGGAATCACCAGCTTTGCGCAAGGCATCCATGTATTCCTCAAGCTCCTGGACCCGCGAGGGGTCGGCCGCGAAAAACGGATTCGTCTCAACATGTTCCCAGCTAACAAAATCAAGAGGGATTGGACCGAGGGCGGACATGTACCCGCGCACCTGCGTACCGAAATTTTCTCGCAGCCACTTCTTGGCAATAGCCCCTGCAGCGACCGTCGGAGCCGTAAGACGCGCCGACGAACGCCCACCACCACGCGGGTCACGCACGCCGTACTTTTTAAAGTAAGAGTAATCGGCATGTCCGGGGCGAAAGGTCTCAGCAATATTGCTGTAGTCCTTGCTACGCGCATCGATGTTACGTATGAGCAAACCGATCGGGGTGCCGGTCGTGTGCCCTTCGAACACGCCTGACAGGATCTCAACACGGTCCGACTCCTGCCGCTGCGTCACGTGTCGTGAAGTACCCGGGCGTCGCCTGTCTAACTCTATTTGGATATCGGCTTCAGATAAGGCAAGCCCTGGAGGGCAGCCATCGACAACACAGCCTATCGCTGGGCCGTGAGATTCACCGAAATTGGTGACGCGAAATAGTGTGCCGAGAGTGTTGCCAGACATAAAGAAACCGTACAAAACTAGGGTTGATGTTGAATTATGGCACTAGGACGAACAACTTACTTCGATTGTAGTCGCCCAGGCCGGGGGCTGCGCAGCGTAAGCATCCTTACCGTGTTGGAAGGTAAA
The DNA here is from genome assembly GCF_019923725.1 of Zwartia hollandica. GTDB lineage: Bacteria > Pseudomonadota > Gammaproteobacteria > Burkholderiales > Burkholderiaceae_B > Zwartia > Zwartia hollandica. The sequence goes on along the minus strand of NZ_JAHXRI010000001.1, from coordinate 142,275 downwards.
CGGTGACCGTAACACGTCAAACAATGCCTGAACCTCCGAAAAATCCCCCTCTTCGGCTCTCTCGATGGCTTTCTGGGCCAAGTAATTGCGAAGAACATAAAGCGGATTCACACTGAGCATGCCATTTACACGTGCGCCTGAATCTTGCGCGGGAGCGGATCGCAATCGAGCCTGATACTTATCAAGCCAAGCGATAGCAGCCTCCCGATCGATAAAAAGATCAACAAAAGGCACCAGTCCAGGACCGACTGTGCCCCCAAGGTCGCGCGACGCCTGTGCTGTATCAACCCCAGCAACACCTGGTGCATAGGCCAGCTGCCTAAAGGTCAGTGTAAAGTCCGCGTGATTGGCCTGCATTAAGGACCAGAGATCATCAATGAGTGCCTCATCACCCAGCTGCCAAACACCTAAGCCCAATTTTGCACTCATGCGCGTCTGCATTTCTTGAAGAAAAATGCCGTCATAGGTATCCAACGCAGCACGTAGGGCGTCTGCATCGGGCGCAATCACATGCAGGCTGTTGGCCAACTGATATAGATTCCAATGGGCAACGGCGGGCTGTGCGTGCCAAGCGTACCGCCCCTGTGTATCGGTGTGATTACATATGTGCTTGGCATCAAATGCATCCATGAATCCGAATGGCCCATAGTCTAGGGTCAAGCCAAGAATCGACATATTGTCTGTGTTCATAACACCGTGGCAAAAACCGACAACCTGCCACTGCGCCATCAAACGCGCAGTGCGTTGCACCACAGCGCGCAAGAATCGAACATAGCGTTGCTCGCCCGTTTCAGTCACGCCCGCCTCTGGTAACAGGCACTCTGGGTAAAAGCGGCTGATAACGTAATCAGCCAGCACCGTTAACTGTTGTGGCGCATTACGCGAAGCCCAATGCTCAAACGAACCGAACCTTATAAAACTTGGGGCCATACGCGCGACCACCGCCGCACTTTCGACTGTCTCACGAATCACCCGGTCTTTGGCGCTCACGATCGACAATGCTTGCGTTGTCGGAATTCCCAAGCCGGACATGGCCTGACTTGCGAGATACTCTCGGATAGAGGAGCGCAATACCGCTCTCCCATCTCCACGCCGAGAGTACGGTGTTGGTCCGGCCCCCTTAAGTTGAAGCTCCCAATTACCACGAGGACCGGAAACTTCACCAAGTAAATGGGCTCGGCCATCACCCAGTTGTCCCGCCCAAACGCCAAACTGATGGCCGCTATAGACCGCTGCGAGAGTGTCCCCCCCGGGAAGAGGTGTGGAACCACTCACGATATTTAAAAACTCTTTAGACTCCAATTCCCTTGGGCCAAGCTCAAGAAGCTCGCCTACGGAGGGATTGGCATGCACCAAGATAGAATCTTTAAGGGGCGTCGTGGGGATGCGGGTGAAAAAATCTGTCGGCAATGCCGCAAAAGAGTTTTCCTTCGGAACCCGAAAAAAAGCGCTGTCCTGCAAATCGCTAAACTGGCTCATCTACCTCGTTCCTCAAGGGGGTCAGTCGGTGGCGATACCGAAGCAGCCTTTTCGGCCGCAGCGGCTAGCTTGGCGGCGCGCTTTGCGGGCCGCACATAAAAGATCGAACAAAAGAAAAAAACGCTCGACAACACGATCTCAATCCAGGCCGCCGAGATGCTTGGACCCGGAGGATCTGACATGACCCGCACGACGCCTTCCATGAGATACAACAGCACGAGCATCGATGCCCATTGAATTGTATAGAGGCTACCTTTCGCCACTCCACGGAGGGCAAACGCTAAAGGGAACGCCTTCAGGAACAGGAGCGTGCCTCCCGGGCGCAAGGGTGCAAACCAGATCTCCCAAACCACGCACCAGATAAACAGCGCGATCAAACTGACCATTGCGCAACGCTGCAGCGCAACATTTAAGCGAGGGGCTTGCGCTGTGTTAGTACTTCGCAATTGCTGCATATTCAGGTCTTCGAATTAATTAAGCGTCGCAGGTTAGTATTATCCAACGATCCTCAGGTATTTTGGGTAGTACACCTACCGTATGTCCTCAAATTTAGCCCATACCCCTTCAAACACCTTGCTTAAACCTTGGCAATTGGCGATTGCGATTGCCTTTAAACGGTCACTCAAAGCGAACACCATGCAACTCGCTTCGAGTTTGGCGTTTTCGACGGTTTTTGCAATTGTGCCTTTGTTAGCCGTGGTGCTTTCAATCTTTACCGCGTTGCCGCAGTTTGACGAGTTCAACCGTGCATTGCAGGAGTATCTAACGAACAGCCTCCTGCCGGCTCAGCTCTCGAGCAACATCATGGATTACTTGAACGCGTTCGCCGCACAAGCGAGCCATTTAAGTGTAATTGGTGGCGTGTTTTTAATCGGCACAATCATCGCACTTGTGATCTCGGTTGATGAGGCGCTCAACACCGTTTGGCGAATCAAGGAACAACGTCACGCCCTGCGTCGGCTCTTTGTCTACGTCATGATTGTTGTTGTTGGACCTGTGATGCTTAGCGTTTTACTTTGGGCCACCGCCTTTCTAGCGCGCGAATCGTTTGGTCATGTCACGCATATTCCGGCGCTGCTCAATCTATCTCTCAAGTTATCGCCTTTTGTCGTGAGCACCCTGGGGTTTACCGTGCTTTTTGTTGTAGTGCCAAATACAAGCGTACTTTGGCGTGACGCGCTGCTGGGTGGTTTTGTTGCGGCACTGCTTTTAGAGGCAATGAAGTTCGGCTTTGCACTGTACATCACGAGTTTTTCTACCTACACCCTCATTTATGGCGCGTTTGCGGCGGTGCCGGTATTTTTGCTGTGGGTGTATTTTTCGTGGCTGGGTGTATTGCTTGGTGGTCACGTTGCCGCAAACCTACCGCTTCTGCGCCAACAAACACTACAATCAGCAGGCAGCAAATTGGAGGAAGAACATGCTACAGGTCAGTGAAATTTTGCGTGTAAAGGGAAACACCTTGTTTACCGCATCCCCAGAAACACAAGTTGTGCAAGCGCTCGAAACCATGAGCACCCATGACATTGGTTCGCTGGTGATTATGGACCAAGGCAAGCTTGTCGGCATGTTGACCTTTCGAGAGCTTATTCGACATGTAAACAATAATCACGGGGCAGTCGGCGCTACGCCGATTCGAGCCATCATGGAGTCCAAGCCTGTTTCAGTCACGCCAAGCACGGACGCGAACACCCTTCAACGCTTGATGCTCGACAACCACTGCCGCTATGTCCCAGTGATGGAAGACGGTGTTCTTCTAGGGGTGATCTCGTTCTACGACCTCGCGCAAGCGATCGTCGCGGCGCAGAAGTTCGAGAACTCGATGTTGAAGGCCTATATCAGGGACTGGCCTGATGAAAAGCCGACCCGAGTAGCCGACTAAGCTGGTGCGCCCACTAAATCGTAGGCCTGCCGGATGAGGTCTGCTTTGCTGTCGTTCAATAGGCTTGAATCCGACAACATCCGTCGCCACAAACGAGAGCGCGGGCGACCATTAAACAGGCCAAGCAAAGGCCGAACCACCACCCGCAACGGCACCCCAGCCTGAGTCTGAGCATGTGCATAACACGCTAGCGCTTCAATAACTTCTTGCTCGGGAAGTAACGTGTCTAGGGGCCACCAGGCCTGAGACATTTCTCGAAGCACAATGGGATTGTGCCAAGGCGCACGGCCAAGCATGACCCCATCGAACCGATGGCGCTCTTGCTCACAATCCTCTTGCGAAGTTAGGCCCCCGTTAAGAACCATCACAGCCTCTGGAAAGTCGTGCTTCAATTGCGCGGCCTGGTCGTATCTGAGCGCTGGCACCTCACGGTTGTCCTTAGGAGTTAACCCCTTTAGTACGGCGTTGCGTGCATGGATGATGAAGACGCGGCATCCGACGTCATACAGCGCACCCACAAAGTCTTGTACAAAACCATAACTTTCATCCCAGTCGAGTCCGAGCCTATGTTTCACAGTGATCGGCACACTCACGACATCTTGCATCGCCTTCACACAATCAGCAACCAGTGTTGGCTCAGCCATCAAACATGCGCCAAAGGAACCCTTCTGCACACGCTCAGAAGGACAGCCACAGTTCAGATTTATCTCGTCGTAGCCCCATTGCTCTCCAAGCTTAGCAGCGAGTCCAAGCGCTTGAGGCTCACTGCCGCCGAGCTGAAGCGCAACTGGGTGCTCTTGCTGACTAAAGGCTAAATGTCTTGCGACATCTCCATGCGTGAGCGCACCTGTCGTGATCATCTCAGTATAGAGACGCGCACGTGGTGCGAGCAGCCGATGAAAGTACCGACAATGGCGATCGGTAACGTCGATCATCGGCGCGACACATAGTTGCCAACCATTACGATCGATTGTCAGGTCATCTGAAGCTAAGGGTGGCTGGGGAGAGAGAGGATTCATAAACAACGGTGAAAAATACGGACAACGCTACAAATCGAGAGAAGCACAAAGAGCTTGATTTTAGTTGTCAAACAGAGGCTCGTGTGCGCAGTTGGCGACTGACTTGGTAGAATTACGGAGAAACCACACCAAAACTCGTTTTTAATCTTTGCATTCAATTGCGCGATGGCCGTATTCACTCCTGTTAGCGAACAAGATGCACGCAACCTACTTAGCAACTACTCGCTTGGTGAGTTTGCGTCGCTCAAAGGGATCGCAGCAGGCATAGAAAACAGCAATTATTTTCTCACCACATCTGCGGCAGAGTACGTTCTAACGATATTTGAGGTCCTAAAGGTAGAGCAGTTGCCTTTCTACATAGAGCTCATGCACCATTTGGCAGAGCGCGGTATCCCGGTCCCAAAGCCTCAAACTAGACTTGATGGTGCCAGGTTAACCATGCTGCACGGCAAGCCCGCCGCAATCGTTTCGAAACTGGCTGGCACATATATCGTATCGCCTAACACAGCCCATTGTGCTTTGACTGGAGCCACCCTCGCCCGCGCTCATTTAGCCTCCGCGGATTTTACAATTCGTCAGCCAAATTTACGCGGGCTGTCGTGGTGGCAAGAAACCGCGCCTGTGGTCATGCCCTTTCTGTCTCAGTCTGCGCAGAATCTGTTGTCGACCTCCTTGGCAGAACAAATTGCTGTCGCAAGATCCGAAGATTGGCGCGCCTTGCCCAAAGGGCCCTCCCATTGCGATCTGTTTCGAGATAACGTCTTGTTTGCCGGCACGACCGAGAGTCCCGTGCTTGGCGGGTTTATCGATTATTACTTTGCCGGTGTAGACGCCTGGCTATTTGATGTTGCTGTTTGCCTAAACGATTGGTGCATTGACCAAACATCAGGAGAACTCATCCCCGAGCTTGCGACCGCTTGGTTAGAAGCCTATAGTCGCGTACGTGCATTTACTGAGCAAGAGCATCGTTTGTGGCCGATGATGCTACGAGCCGCGGCATTGCGGTTTTGGATCTCTCGCCTGTATGATTTTTACCTACCTAGGCCAGCCAAAACACTTAAGCCGCATGATCCAACCCACTTTGAGCGTATCCTGACCCAACGGACGCTTCAAGCAATTCCGAATTTACCCAAGGATTTCTGATGCAAGCAGTATCTTTACCCGCTCTAGCCGGTTGGCGCTGGGTACGTGACGGCTGGATGCTTTTTCGTAAGCAGCCGATGGCCTTTTTTACGTGGGCTATGTTTGTCAGCTTAATACTGATGGTGGCAAGTGTGACACCACCGATTGGGCCATTGTTGTTTGTAGTGCTTATGCCCACAGCCACCCTATTATCGCTGAGCGCCTCTCGCCACGCGGAGCAAGGTCAAAAGATTCTGTTAGGCACATGGATCGCGCCATTGCGCGTAGCTGGTGTATTTAAACGGTTGCTCGGCATGGGTGCGTTGTACGTGGTGTTTTGCTTGATTTTGGGACTCATCGCATTCATGCCATTTTCAGCAGAAGTCACCGAAGCCCTCAAATCGGTTACCGTCAGCAACGACCTACTCCCTCTGCTCGAGGCAGTTCGAACCCCGATGGCAATTTTCGCGGTGTTATATGTGCTGATGGCTGCGATATTTTGGTACGCGCCAGCGCTGGTCGGCTGGCACACCATACCAATGACCCGTGCCCTTTTTTACAGCGGTATCGCTTGCTGGCGAAACAAGTTGGCCTTCGTTGTTTACGGCTTGTCATGGTTGGGCATATTCTTGGCAATAGATACTGCTCTGAGCGCACTTAGCATGCTCGGGCTTCCCAAAAGCTTGAGCGCAACGATTCAAGTTCCGATCAATGTGGTAGCAAGTGCCGTGCTCTACTGCAGTTTTTACACAAGCTTCGTATCTGTCTTTAACACCCAGCAAGCAGTTGTTTCAGACTCTGAGCCAGTAAACTAATTTTGCTGTCTGTTTCCTCGCTCTCCTTACGCCATGTCATTTCGCAGACGGCACTTGCAAGCCGGCATGTCACGATTCTATTAGGCATCACTTTTCGCTTAAATCCGACAACTTGATGTTGTCTGTCTAGAAAAATGATTGTCAGTGGGTAGGTCATTCCGAATGTGTGCACTGAGCGACAGTCAGGAAAGTACAGCACGCAACCCGAAGGCATTGGATGGCGTAAGAGGAGTCCCCTCGCCCGAGCAAAGAAACCACGTGCCACATAGACCTTCAATGAATCTACACCTGTTCGTTCAAGTTCGGTCATTGCAGTCCAACTAACTGAATCGCTACAGGAATGCCAAGCACGAGAAATGTGCAAGGAAAGATGCACAAAGCCAAAGGAAAGAGCATTTTAATTGGTGCTTGCATGGCGAGCTTCTCAACCGCCATCAGGCGCTCCCTTCTTTGTTGATCACTAAAGTTTCTAATTATCGGCGCCACACTAAAGCCAGTACGCTCTGCTTGTCTAAGTGCCGAAACAAGCTGTCTGACTGCTGGTAAGTTCACCCGCGCAGATAACTGCGCGAGCGCATGCGAGCGAGGTTGCCCTGAGCGGATATCAAGCAGTACCCGAGTCCACTCCGAATGTAGAGGGCCAGGACGGCTATACCGCAATGCGAGTTGCAATGACGCCTGCAGATTCTGTCCGGACTCAAGTCCAAGAACAATCAAGTCCAACAGAGCAGGAAGGTCATTGAGGATCGACGACTGGCGCCTACGTACCCGTGCAAGCGCGGCAGCGTTGGGATAACTGTAGCCGAGGTATCCACTGAGAAAAAACAAAACACCATTGCCCCAACCCCAGTCAAACAATTGGCGCCACACTACGCTCTGAACTACCGCAACCACAAGTGCAGCAATGATCCCGAGGAAGAGCTTGGCTAGGTATAGTTGCCCAACGCTAAAGTGCTCCAACCCGGCACGAGCTAATAAGGTCGTGCCGCTTCTGCGCTGGTTCCAGGTTACTAGCCGAAGGAATCGGTCGCCAAGATAGCGGCTCGCAACCCAAATACTCTTGCCAGACGAATCTGAAAAAACAGGCTGCACCGTGGCTGAGGAGCGCAGAGCCGACCGTAAGCGTAGTAATAGCGAACCGCCCAAGTAGACCGCCGCTCCAACACTTACAGCCCCAACAACGATGCCCCACCAAAACAGCATTAGTTGCACACAGTGCGCAAGATTGCGCGAAGCCATAACAAACCAACGAGTTCAAGCACAGCGATAATCACAAGTACGACTTGCCCGATAACGTTAGACATCGCTAGTTGCATCGCATTGGGATCAAGCGCACACAATACGCCAAGCAAGATAAGTGGCAATACGCCAATCACCCACGCTTGCATTTTCCCCTGCGTCGTTAACATCTCAACCTTCAGACCCATATACTGTTGCTCGGACAAGTTTAAAGACAGCTTGTCAAGAAGCAATGCTAACGAACCACCAGACTCTGCACCTACGCGCAGCAACGTAGTCGCCTGCGCCACGCTTTCTGAGCGAATGCGTAAGCGAAAGTTCTCTAGGGCGCTCTGCAACGGTATGCCTACGCGTTGCTCCCGCAGTATCAGTGAGAGCTCTTGAGACAGAGGCGGGTTTAGATCTTTTGCCATAACGTTTAATGCGGTGCTCAAACTAGATCCAGAGCTCAACGCAGCGGCGAGTATCCGCAAGGCATCCGGCAACTGCCGGTCCAACGTATACTTTCTCGCCGCGTGGGCTCTAGCCAGAAGTAGGCGTGGCACGGTCAACACCAACACGCTAACGCTCATGCTGAACGCAACGCTATCCAACAACAGCCAACCCAACAACCCCATCACAAAAGCCAACGCAACCAACAGTGGCCACAGCTGCGATAAATCTACAAAAACAAACATATCCGCTAGCCGAGATTCCGCTTCATTGCTCAGCGATTCCTGATATTTCACCCATGCGTTGGTTAGGCTGCGATGCAACAGCCCAAAGATGAGTGCTGTCGAAGCACCGGCTAACAACAAGCCCATCGCTAGCATGTCAAAGCAAACCAGTTTTTCAAGCCACCTTCGAGCGGCAGATTGTTCCGATCGAACAGCATTGGAACCAAACCAACCCCAGTAGCAAGACCAGTCCCAGGATCAAAGCGTGCGATCGTTTGGGTCTGAATGATGCCTGACTCTACCCCGCACACCTCCGCGACTGCGTGCACGATGCGGCGCCCACTAGGTAGCCGAGCCTGATGAACGATTAACTGAATCGCTGATGCGATTTGATCACGTATCGCGGGAAGTGGCAGGCCACTTTGAGCGCTTAAGGTCATTGTTTCTAACCTCGCCAAGGCATCTCGAGGGCTATTAGCATGTAGGGTTGTCATCGATCCCTCATGGCCAGTATTCATAGCTGCCAGCATATCAATACACTCTGTGCCCCGCACTTCGCCGACGACTATCCGGTCCGGACGCATCCGCAAAGCATTCCTAACTAAATCGCGTATCGTAATCGCGCCCCGACCTTCGGCATTTGCGACACGCGTCTCGAGCGCCACGACATGGGGATGCTTGATTTGCAATTCGGCGGAGTCCTCGATTGTGACAATGCGCTGTGTATGGGGAATCTGAGCCGCTAAAACATTTAACAGTGTCGTCTTACCCGAGCCGGTGCCACCGGCAACAAGGATATTCACTCGATGAACGATACAAATTGAAAGAAAATCTGCTAGTGCCTGTGCCAGGGTGTTGTTCGCGACTAAATCACTTAAGGTCGGACGATTTTTAGGGAACTTGCGAATAGTCATACTTGCACCGCGCAATGAAATTGGCGCAATGACAGCATTCAGTCGTGAGCCATCGGCTAACCGAGCATCCACCATTGGAGAAAGCTCATCGATCCTCCTACCAAGCGGAAAAACAATTCGCTCAATAATTCCACGCACCGCACTTTCGGAACTAAACTCCGCGGCCGAGCGCGTCAACACACCTTCACGCTCTACATAAATTTCGTCAAAAGCATTCACAAGAATCTCTGACACGGTTGGGTCGGACAGCATCGGCTCAAGCACGCCAAGTCCAACTGCTTCACTTACAACAAGCTCAATTAAATTCTCCCTCTCTTTATCGTTGACACCACCAAGTTGTTCAACCGGTAATTGCTTTGCGCAATTTCGCGCATACTCACGAAGTGCACTCGTGGACAACGCAGCAATATCATGACGTCTCAAATCCAGAGCTTTGACAAGCCCTATATGCAGCGACTTGCGCAATTCGCGATAGGTGGTACTCGACCCAGTCATTGTTGTCTGTAGATTCTCATTACCAACAGAAGCCTTTAACTCCGCACTCTCAGGCTCTATCTCAGCACTTAAAGGAGCTGCCTCAAGCAGCACTGTTAACCGCAGCAGGCATGGACCGACGACAATTTCGTCTGACGGCTGAACTGGACCATAACGCACGACCCGGCAACCATTGGCTGTTGTACCGGAGAGAGAGCCCAGGTCTTCCAAATGGCAGCCTGACTCATCGAGATGCACTCGAACATGGCGCTTCGCCACTCGCCAATGTTGTATGCGAAGGGCACACTCGCCTGAGCGGCCGACCAAGAAAGGTGGGCACAACGTGCACGTAGCCGCGTGGCCATCTTCGTAGGTGATAGCGACATGGATCAAGATCCTACTCCCACTGGTCCGCGAATGGAGGGGTCCCCGACTCGCTCGGCAAAGGACCCCACTGACTATCGAAAATATCGAGCGCTTTCTCTTTGACCTCCGCGCGAACAGCGTTATTGAGCCTAACCCCTTCAGGAAAGTTACTATCCAAGAGCGCTTTCGCATTAGACGTTCGCTGCAACAAGTCAGCATTGGTTGCATCCACTACGATTGGCGTCACGAATATGGCGAGTTCGGTTTGTGTGCGATGTGCGCGATTAACCCCGAAAAGATGACCTAAAACCGGAACTTCGGACAAACCTGGCACTCCCTCGCTCTCCTGAGTGCGCTCGCGCGAAATAAATCCGCCAAGAACAAGCGTCTGTCCAGAGCGCACATTGAAATCTGTGGAGGCTCGTCTGACCTTTAGTGCAGGTCCTGCTGCCGAGGCCAAACTTTGATCCACCGTGCTCACTTCGATTTCGATCTTTGACCGCACTCCAAGATTCTTGCCAACGTGTGGTGTGATATTCAAATGAACACCGTACTTTTTAAAGGTCGTATGCGCCTTTCCGTCTTTATCTTGTGTCGTGTAAGGGACCTCGCCGCCAGCAGAGAAGCTCGCAGTCGATCCACTACGTGCAAGCAGTTGAGGCTGCGCAAGCACAACCGCCTCTCCTGCCTTTGATAACGCTGCAAGTCGCGCCGAAACGAGCGCCGTCAACGCGAATCGGGTTGATTGCATACCAAGAGAGGCGTTGGTGTCCCAACGCACTCCAAGCTCGCGCATGCGAGCCGTTGGAATTTCAATCACTTGCACATCTAACATCACCATTCGATCCCAGTCTGAGTGATTGGTAAACTCCAGCAAGTCTGGATAGCGTGCAACCAAGCGCGAAATCGTCGCCTGTTCCTTATCCGACAGGTCGACTCCTTCAATAATTAGTCGACCCGAAACCAGCGTAGCTCGGGCGCCTGGAATGGCGCTAAGTATTGCCATCGCGTCCTTTAACACACGACTATGTCCTTCGGGTCTGACCTGAACTCGGTAGACCACATGTGCGGTCTCAGATATCCACGCGGTAACAGTTGTTGTGCCACTGCGTTTGCCAAACAGAATTCCCTCGGAAGGACTAAGTGCTGATGCCTGTACGACCTGACTATTACCGACTGCAATACGCTGAATGCTAGGATGTCGGATAACGAAGGATGCGCCCACCTCAAGCTCGATATCGCGTACCGGACTGGCACACGCCATTGCACACAGTAATGTCAATACCAGTGCCGAGCCTCCAAACAAACTGTGTTTCATCTAAGCGCATCCAATCTGCTGTTGTGTTCGCCTGCAGGATTATTGAATCCTAAGCCGGAGGCATCGGGATCGCCCTCAAGTCGATCTCCATAAATGACCCGAATGGGTTCGCTGGTCTCGGCTTGACGCAAACCAAGTATCTGCTCCAAACTCACCAGCCCTGGCTCAAGCCCCGTGGAGGTTTCTGGAGCAATGTCCGCGCTCATCGTCGCACTAATCACTCCGCTCTGCCTGGCAGCTACCAGTCGAATCGAGTCGGTCGAGGACACCGCGACGGTGATGGTTGAGAATCGAGACTCATTCTGATCTTCTCGCACACTCGTATCGCTTGTAATACGGTCTGTTGCAAGTACTTCAACCGACTTCAAGAGAAGAGCGGTGACACGTTTTCCGAGATGCTCAAACGACACAAATATATCGATATAGTCACCTGGGTTAATCAACCCAGACATCGCATTGACGGGATCTACCTGTAGTGTCACCGCGCGTAAGGTGGGCTTCAAACGCTTTGCTAGCGTGGGCACGGCCGGCTCAGCAAGCGCACTGGCATTGACCCACGCACCGGCCTGAAGATCTGCGCGTAACCGCTTTCCAATCACTGCATCGACTTCATGAGCGAACAAAGCGTCATTGGCAACACCTTGTGCTTGAAAAGAATGTTCCGAGAGGTCCTCTGCTTGAATAATCGTGTCGCGCTTTAGCTCGCGCGAGGCCACTAACAAACGCACATACTCCACACTATTCAGTTTCTCAAGCTCACGCGTTTTGTTTGTGATGTGACTTCCAATCGCCCAGGCTGAGCAACACCCTAGGGCGATAGATAACGCTAGCAACAACCATCTTTTATGTCGCTCGTTCGAAAGCATTTCCCCGCTCCTAGTGACTAATGATGAAAAGCATTGTGTGTCCGTGCGCATCCAGAATCTTGAGACGAAGTTGACTCAACGCTTTTGTGGCGAGCATCGAGTACGCATGCCTTGTTGACTTAGCTGCCAGTCGCTCGCCCTCAACAAGCCATCCAGCACTCTTGAGTCCTGTAGAGACCGCGACAGCCAATGCGGATGAGGTCAGCCAGCTTGAGTAAACCATCGAGTAGGTCGGTGCTGTACGCGCATAATCAACAGCAAAAAATATCGAGCGAAGTCCCATCGATGCGTTGATCCACTCAATCAATGACGTCGGCGGTCGCTCAGCACCATGACAAGTCGCCGCGGATGCCTGAGATGCGGTTCGGTTGTTATTGATCAGTATTGAATAGAAGCCTTCTACGGACGACTCGGACGCAGCCCATAGGCTAATCAAGGCAAGGTTTCCGTCGTTTTCCCAATGCACCAACATGTAATTTGTATCGATCTCGCTCAACGAGCCCTCAGGAATGCTGCTTGCAACCTTACTCATCGCACGGCTAATGTTCAGGCGTCCTGTTAGTCGGTAAAGTGTCAACTCAAATCCTTGAACGCACATACGCTCGACTACCGCTTGATATTTCAAGTCCGGCGCAAGAGCCGACACCACCTCATGCGCCTTTACCGAGACCATGTTTGCGGTGCAAAGTGCAAGTAAGCAGACTTGACTGAAACGGATCGCTTTCATAACGCTATCGCTTTCGTGGCGCCGGCGGAACCACGTCACTCCATCCGTCGAGCCAATTGCTTTTTGGTTTTCCCCTTCGCCACACAGCATCGATAGGAACCGTTCGGGAAGCTGTCTGCATTGCAATACGCTGGCTAGGTCCAGCGACCGACCCCCAGAAGTGCCGTGAGTTTGCAATATTGGTATGGGCTGACTGGCTACTCTTAGCCTGACCTGTTCCAAGGTACGTATAACTCAATCGGTGTATTTCACTGACAATGCGTCCGTTGCCAAGAAGCATGTCTAGTGGGAGGTGTCCCCGCGTTTTTGTGGATGTGGCCCGATGCAACATCCCCGACAAGCCGCCTAAGAGCTCATTCTCTAAACCCTTACGATTTCCTATCGCTCGTTCCTCATCGCTTTCGGTGGAGATACGTCCTTCACCCATAAAAACAAGTAGTGTGCTTTCTTGCAGTGCCCCTAAGGTTAGCTGGCGCAGGCTCGCAGTCTTGTGCAGGCAGCACACAAGCAAACCCAAGGCACCAATTGCAAGCACCGCCTCTGTAAGACCTTGCCCACTCTGCCGGTGTGAAAGGGTCATTCGTCTAAGCCTCGTGTTGGCACCCGAACTAATCTCGCTTGCCAAAACGGCAGGAAGAGACTGGGCGCCTGTGGCCGCGACCGAGTCCCGTCAGTCGGATTGACGAAATGCGCCTCGGCTGCAGCAGAAGAACTTAACCTAGGAAAATCACGCCAGCGTTGGACGACCTGGATAGCAAGAGTCGCTGAGGTTTTGGAATTGGCTGGATTGATGCGCGCATAACGAGCCCGTGAATTGCTTCGCCACACAACAGGGGCTTGATTCGCCCAACGTGCGGCAAGGGGATTTCTCGACCCACCAAAGAGATTCCATCCAGTCCATGCTCGCTCACCGACCCAGCGCCAAAAAGGCTTGTGTGTAAATGATTGCATGGGCTCATTTTCATCAAAGGCGCTTGATGTAGACACTGGATCGACACTCGTTTCAAGCTTCGCCCAGCCCATCGGATACTCTCGGTAATAGCAACCGATATAGCGGTTAAAGCGCACCGCATGGAAAGACTGGGTCTCTTCGCTTTGCCAAACTCCGTTGTTTGACAGTTGCAAGCTTGTGCGGCGCCGAAGTTGGTGTTGCCTCCATGGACAGCGAATATTAATGCCATTGAAGCTGCGGACGATCGACTTGCGATCATCCAGAAATCGATAGCGGTTCCTAACCGCCTGAAACATTTGATACCACTCGTCATCCGATGTCAGACGACTAGTCACAAAGCCTCGGGTTTCATCTTGCAACACACGATAATTCACACCAAGTTCTTCGAGTGAGTTTCCTCTGACATCAGAACCATTTTTTCCAAGGTTAGCCACGAGCGTTGTATTCAGTACGCGTGCCGTCTCCGCAGCCGTGTCAATCCTAGACTGTCGAATGTTTTCTAATACTGTCTGTATTAATTGATCGTGCTGACTAAAGGCACGATGCAGCGCATTACGATGCAACGTATCGGTTGACCCTCCTCGCTTAGAGGAAAGATAGGCCGCTGCATACTGTGGCCCAAAGCGAAAACCAAGTAATGCCGGCGGCGGATTTCGTACGGTAGACTGTCGCGCCAAACGTGAGCGAAAGCGTTCGGCTGATCCAAGCGCAAACAAGTGAAGCTGCGCAACCTGGTGTGCTAGTTGCGCTCGGTTTAAATAAGCATGAATATTTAGGTTGCGCGCGTACATGAGCGCGGCGCTATAAACGGCCGCATCAGTCGCACGATGCAGTGCGCTTTTGTTGTGTATCCAGCTACCCACCTTCAACATTAAAAACCAGGCCAAGGCACACAGCGCAAGCATGCCCACGCCAACCAGCAGCGCTTGCCCGCTCTGCTGGTTGGCGCGCGGGTGCATAGCGCTGGCATTAAGAGGCCAGCCAGAGTATTTATTGCTGAAGATCACGATCTGCCGCAGCCCTACCTGCTCGCCTTATCCGCGTTTCCAGTGAAATCGCTCAGGGATTTGCGTTTGGCCTGCTCTTTAGCGCCTTGGGCAGCAGTTCTAGCTGTACGCGTTTCTTGTGTGCCGTCTTCTCCGGCGAGCTCCTTGGCAATCGCGGCAGTTTGTGCGCGCAACACCTGGCCAAAGTACTGATAAACAGCAATCGCCGCGACGGCGACAAGCGCGACGATAATGATGTACTCGGTCATACCTTGACCGCTCTGCGCGCGTTGTTTTGACTTCTGAAGATTTCTGGACTGAAAGTGTGCACTCATCAATAACTCACCACATGAATTAACGTGTGATGAGTGTGATGCAAGTCACAATACAGTTCAATCCGCAGATCACCGCATAGCTATTTTGATCAGGCTTACCAACCGTAAAAACGACTCCAAGTCGTCACAGCACCGGTAGCCGCTAGCGCTTGATACTCCGGAAACTGAGCGCCTGTGGCGCAGGCATGATTTGGCAAGACACGAAGCTGAGTCCCCACAGGGAATCGCTTTACGATGTCTAAATCAGGCTCACCAGCCCGAGAGATAATGCCATGTTCTTGGTTTGCACCGGAGATAACATAGCCCTTTAGCGCGTTACCACTCTCATCACAGACCTGACCATAACCATAATCTGTTGTTTGCTTTTGTGTGCCACGATCTCGACTCATCGCCATCCATCCCGCATCAACGATCGCCCAGCCCTTCTCCTCTTGGTGACCAATCACTGTCGTCAGCACACTTAACGCGATATCCTCAATGTCGCATACACCCACGTTATGCATAACCAGATCAAAGAAAACGTAGACGCCGGCCCGCACTTCAGTCACTCCATCTAGACTTCTGGCCGCCAAGGCGGTGGGCGTTGACCCAACACTTACCACGGGGCAAGCAAAGCCTGCGGCACGGAGGCGCTCAGCAGCATGCACGCATCCTGAGCGCTCTTGCTCTGCCATGTTTGCCAAGGATTCAGGCGTGTTGAGATCGTAACTTGAGCCAGCGTGCGTCATCACACCGTGAATAGCCATCCCACCATCAGCAAGCACTTTTGCGACGTTCAATAAGGATGCCGCATCCGGCTTGATCCCCGAACGATGATCATCGGTATCAATCTCAATGAGTACCTTAAAAACGAGACCCTTCGCATTTGCAAAATCAACAATCGCCTGCGCGCTTGGCACGCTATCAGTCAATATTTTTAAGTCGCAACCTTTGCTTAGGAGCGCAGCCGCTTGGGGCAGCTTATTCCCAGCGATTCCCACAGCATAGAGAATGTCATGTACCCCCGCATCAAAAAACTGTTCTGCTTCTTTCAGTGTTGAAACAGTAATTCCTCGGGCTCCCGCCTGGACTTGGGCCTGTGTCACTTCAACACACTTTGAAGTTTTCACGTGTGGTCGAAACGCCACGCCAAGCCGATTTGTCTGTGACTGCATGCGGTCAATATTTTGTTGCATACGTTTGACATCAATCAAGGCAACGGGCGTAATAAGATCAGACAGCTTCATGAATAGATCCAAGAAAGGTTAGAGAGGGCTCGATGCCTTATTTTATCGTTAAGGCATTATGATGTGGCCTGTTGCGTCAAAAGTGTGCGATCGCGACACAAACGCTCCTCTTTGCTTCCTTATAAATTACGTTTACACAACATGCTTCAAAAAATCGGCCCTCCGGTTGTTACCGTGATCTTTAAGCTGCTTGGCGCTCTCCCGTTGACGCTACTTCAGACGTTGGGTAGATTTTTTGGATGGATCGCGTGGTGTGTACCAGGGAGCTATAAAGAATCCGCCGCTAGAAACCTGCGTCAGGCCTATCCAGACTACAGCCCGCTGATGCTCCGCGCCGCCATGATTAACGTCGGCCAATTAATGTTTGAGATGACCTTTTGGTGGACTCGACGCGACGAACCCGCTTTGGATGCATTATTACAATGTGATAACTGGCAACAATTCGATGAAGCGCTCGCACTCGAGAAAGGCGTGATATTGCTATCACCGCATCTCGGCTGTTTTGAGTTGCTAGGCCCTATCTTTGGTGCACGATATCCGGCGACCGTACTCTTTAGACCACCAAGAATGGCATGGCTTACCGCTTGGATCATCGAAATGCGCTCGCGCCGTCAACTGACGATGGCACCGGCGAATCAAAGTGGTGTGCGAACACTAGTCAAAACCCTACTGCGCGGGCGGATAATCGGCATCTTACCGGACCAGGTTCCTCCTGACGGCGAAGGGGTGTGGGCACCTTTCTTCGGAAAGCCGGCGTACACCATGACACTTGTTCAGCGGTTGCAGAAGCTTTCAGGAGCCACGATTTTTGTTCTGGCGGCAGAAAGAAACGCGGTTGGGAAAGGCTACCTGCTTCACTACAAGCGACTTGAGGCCTCTCTTCCCGATGATGCACAATCGGCGGCGACGATCATCAACCAAGAAATGGAAGGGATGATAAATAAGATGCCCGAGCAATACCTTTGGGGTTACAACCGCTACCGCACACCAAAAACCAAAGCAACAAAACAATTACCAGGAAACTAGACTCGACGGGCGTGCGTAGACAGCACTTCCAGTGCAAGCTTTCCAGACCCCGATCTGACCGATGTTTTTACCACCGCCGTCATTCGACCACGATGAATAATCACAGCCTGGGCCCCAATGACTTCGCCTTCGCCTGGACTGATATAAGTTGCGGTAACACCTGACAGCAACCACTCGTCCCCCAGTGCGGCCCTCGCACAAACCATACCAATCGCAAGAATAATGCCTCCTTGCACATGTCCAACTCGATTGCCGATGTGGGGTCCATTCTGTACATCACATTCGGCTCCTGTTTCGGACGAACGGGGATACAAATTTAAAAAATGCGATAAGAAATTTTGTCCTGTCTGCTGCGTCTCTTGCACCGACTGTCGTACACGGTCAAGTATCCACTGCTCAGTTCCATTCAGGCTCGTGAGGTCAAGCGGGGGGTTAGCGGGCGGCTTTTGCGCGACCCAGGGGACCGGAGGCAAGATTGTCCCCTCAGGCATCGGCAAAATCATGAAGGCGGCACTCCCAATCGCCACCAGATCATCACCACTCATCAACCGCGTTTGACTAATACCCTGACGACCTTGCACGCCTCGCAAATGCGCTTGAGAATAGCTTGTCGCGACGAGATTACCTCGTGGCTCAGCTCCGGTAAATTGTAGCGACAGCGAAACAGTCGCCGTACGATGGCGATCTCCGATGTTGTAGCGCAAACAAGTCGCTAGTCCCATATCAGCAAGAATCGCCTGTACAACGGTGTGGATCTGCCCATCTACCCCCACACTCTGCCCTTCCGGTGCGACGTGGACTATCGAGTGATCCTGATCAGCAGAGTCATAAGAAAAATCAAAAAAATTTCCGCAAAAGCTGTAACCAGGTGTGCGGTTTAACGCAATCGCTCTAATCGCTTTTTTTACGATCGCGTGGTCGTTCATAGTTGAAACAGTCATGTCGAGTTACTTTGAGAAAACAAACAAAAGAAGCCGTAAAACTAACTTTCAATAAGAAGCATCAACCGTTGCTTGATGATGTGTTCAGCTTCATCCACAATTCGCTGCACCAGCTGAGCACAAGTGGGAATGTCATGAATCAGGCCCTGAACCATTCCAACCGTCCATATGCCGCCTTCGGTATCACCTTCTTCGTAAACTGCACGTCCCTTTGCGCCCGCGACTTTTGGGCCAATCTCTTGAATAGTCGCGCCTGCCTTCTCCATGTCGATGATGCTCTGCGCAAGTTGAGTGCGAGCGACACGACTGCTGTTACGCAAGCTTCGCAAAATCAATGCCGTATCGGTCTCTGCATTCTTTACGATGGCCTCTTTGATATTGAGGTGTGCAGGCGACTCTTGAGTACACATGAATCGCGTACCCATGTTGATCCCTTCTGCACCCAGCGCAAGCGCTGCCACAAGCCCTTTACCATCGCCAAATCCACCTGAGGCGATGACGGGAATAGACAACTTTGCAACGGCTGAAGGGATCAAAATCAAACCAGGAATATCTTCTTCTCCTGTATGCCCAGCACATTCAAAACCATCGATACTGACCATATCCACACCGATTTGCTGAGCTTTCAAGGCGTGCCTGGCAGTCGTGCACTTATGGATCACTGTGATGCCTGCTTCTTTAAGCGCAGGCATATGTGCCGAGGGGTTGTTGCCCGCTGTTTCCACAATGCGAACACCCGAGGCAATGATGACATCGCGATAGGCCTCGTAGGGGACCGGCTTTAGCGTGGGCAAAAAGGTGAGATTGACCGCAAATGGCTTGTCTGTCAGTGTTCGGACCCGGGCGATCTCATCGCTCAACGCTTCCGGTGTGGGTTGGGTCAACGCGGTTAAGGTGCCGAGTGCACCAGCGTTTGAGACCGCAGCGACAAGCTCGGCACGCCCAATCCACTGCATCCCCCCTTGAATAATGGGATGCCGAATTCCGAGGGCTCTGGTAAGAGCTGTATGCATATTCTTATCTTCCTGTAGGTCTTGGATGCCGTTGCGATGTCACACACCCAAATAGGCTCGAAATGTTGCGCCGCAGCAATATTTTTAGATTGATTTCCCTTATCCTAGCCGACATGAGTACCTCAGACAACTGATACACAAACGACGCGAGCGATCAGCGGCCGAAGAACACACACGGAGATCATGATGAAAAAGAGCAGTACGAAACGAATTCTTAACCTAATAGCAGCTCTTGGCGTTGTGACACTAGGCTTTAGCGGCGTTGCCCAGGCACAGTTTCCCGACAAGCCTATTCAGTTCATTTCCCCATTTGCAGCTGGTGGAGCGAACGACTATCTGACTCGCCTCATGGCACAACATATGGGACCGATTCTGAAGACAACGATCGTTGTGGAGAATAAATCGGGTGCTAATGGCATCGTTGGCGCAACGTTCGTTGCGAAAGCGGCACCCGATGGCTACACCGTATTGATGGGCAACAGCGCGACCCAAGGCACGAACCCTAGCCTCTACCCCAATACGCCGTATGACGCCATTAAAGATTTTGCTCCAATCAGTATGGTGGGCTTTGTCCCGTTAGTGATGGTTGTCGACCCTCGTCTAGGCATCAATACGGTTGCTGAGCTTCTTGCCTATGCGAAGAAGAATCCTGGCAAGGTCGCCTTTTCAAGTAGCGGCATTGGCTCGACTGGCCATCTTGCTGGCGAAGCCTTTAAAGCGGCCTCGGGTATCGATATGATCCATGCTCCTTACAAAGGTGATGCCCCCGCCATAGGCGACGTCGCTGCGGGACAGATTGCACTGTCCTTTGTTGGCGTGGCCTCAGCGACGTCGCTGTACAAAGGTGGCAAAGTTAAGGTGTTGGGTGTAGCAAGCTCGCGGCGCTCCTCCTCGATGCCAGATGTGCCAACCTTTGCAGAGGCGGGGTACAAGATTGAAGTGTCTCAATGGTACGGGTTGTTTGCACGCGCTGGTACACCACCCGCCACAATCGAAAAAATGAATGCCGCAGCAAAAGTCGTTCTTGCGCGTCCAGAAATACAAGAAGCCATTGTTAAACAAGGCGCAGAACCTGAGTACTCGAGCGCTGCACAACTTGGGTCCTTCGCACAGTCTGAAATTGAGCGGTTCGGAGCAATCATCAAGCGTCTCGATATTAAAGTGCAATAAACGGAGTCGGTTGTGGACTTAGAGTTATCGGGAAAGATTGTTTGCATCACCGGAGCGAGCGAAGGCATCGGTCTCGCTTGCGCACGTGTTTTTGCCTCGGAGGGTGCGCACGTCATTATTTGCGCCCGTCGCCCTGACAAGCTTGAACAAGCAGTGAAGGAAACAATATGCTCGAACGGTGCAACCATCGAGGGATTTCAAGCAGATGTCACGAAGGTCTCCGATATCGAGGCGTTGATTGCACATATCAACACGCGCTACGGACGACTCGACGTGCTCGTGAACAATGCAGGAACCGGTATTTACAAAGGGTTCGCTGACGTGACTGATCAGGAGCTCCTAGATGGAATGTCAATTAACTTTTTCGCGCAGTTCCGAGTGTCACAGCGCGCTCTACCACTGCTGAAGCGCTCTGCGTTCCCATCAATCATCAACATTTCAGGGCGCACAGCGTTGCGGGGGAACTTCCCACCAGGGTCAAGCTGCACGGGGCCGGCGAAAGCTGCTGAGGTCAGGTTCTCAACCGACCTCGCCACAGAGCTTGCTGAGTTCGGTATCCGAGTAAACTGCGTCATTCCTGGGGTAGTGAAATCGGAAGAGCGACTACGACTCTGGGAGGCGCAGGCCAATGGTGGCGCATGGAAGGCCGAGGCCATTGACAAGCGCGACGCCCTCGAAAGTGTGGCAGTCCCAAAGGGTCAGCGCTGGGGGGAACCGCAGGACATCGCGCATGTTGTCGCTTTTTTTGCTTCCACACGAGCGATATACGTCAACGGTGCAGCGCTAACCGTTGACGGTGGTCCCCATACCAAATCCTATGTCTCGCAGTTGTATGCGTAAAACAATTGTTTCTTTTCTCAATTACTTGCTTCCTTCACCACATCACCACTCAGTCGAGCGCTCCTCACCATGACAAATTACCTAACTTCGATTAAGTACGCCGCAACAGCAAGCATTCTCGTAGGAGCTACCACCTTAACTTCTGTCGCAACAGCACAGACAGCAGCAAATAAGCCACAGCCCGTCTTTCAGGTGTCAGACACCTGGCGTTTTAACGTCACACCATATTTGTGGCTTGTCAATATCAATGGCAGTGTCTACTATGACAACACTAGGCTAGGACGCGTCAATCTAAATAGCAGTGAACTTTTGTCTCACCTGAATGGCGCGGGGATGCTCACACTCGAAGCGCACAAAGGTCGCCTCGGTCTCGCGGCTGACCTCGTCTACTCGAAGATTTCAGCCCAGGACTCGGCTGTTCGAGGCGCTGTCGACTTGGGCAGCAAAACTTCCGTGGAACAAGGCATCTATACCGTTGCCGGCACCTACACTTTGCACAACAGTCCCAGCGCATATGTTGATGCGTTGGTGGGTGTCCGGGTTCTTGATATGAAAACCTCAACATCCATCGCCGTACAAGGGACGCCACTTGGTTTATCAAAAACAAAGAACACGACAACAACTGACCCAATCATTGGTTTAAAGGGCCGTGTGCAATTAGGGGCTAGCGACTACTTCGTGCCCTTTTATATCGATGTGGGCGGGGGCAGCAGCAACACTGAAATCACTAGCCAGCAAATGATCGGTGTTGGCCGAGCGTTTGCCTGGGGTGACACAACCTTGGGCATCAAGAATCTGTACTACAAACAGAAAGCCAACAACGTTACAACAGATCAAAGTTTGTACGGTGTGACGCTAGGCGTAACATTTAAGTTCTAACACTGACTGCAAGCCGCTCGGCTCGCCACTAGGCGTCGAGCGGCTCCACAACCAGTTCGAAAGTGACCAGAACCGGATTCTGGCCCCGCGCCAAGACACCCTCAGATACTGTTCCTTTGTAATCCACCATCGCAATGTCAATTCGCGCCCTCAGGTCGCCGTTTGCGTCCGGACAAATAACACCCGAGCGAATGAGTAACTCAGTGACAAAAGGCTCTACGATTCGACCGTCGTCGAACACAGCGCCAACTGTACTGCCGACTCCGCCCTGTATCGTCGCTGCGATAATCCCTTTTTCCAGACAGAAGTTCTCAAGTGCGAGACAAACATCGGTATTTGGTGACAGTCGAACGATATGCGACTCCGCCGCGTTCCCAAAGGACTTTGTCTGCGATAAAACTGAGCGGGATGGCGTCACCGTCGGCATAAACAATGAAAAATTCGTTTCTCTGTCTGGAGTCACAACAAACTCGGCACCGTATATTGCTCTGCCCGTCGCAGCAATCCCCTTAACGACGTTAACTTGATCGGGCAACAGATGACCGCTGTGGCGCCTTCCGTCAGGCTCTAGCCAAACCGCGTGACAATGCAGCCAAGGCTGACCGTCACGGACTCCGTAGGTGACGCTGGCAGTTTCAATGAGAACTCGCCCTTGCACACGAAAGGTCTCACTAAAGTACACCGCATGCTCACTAGTCTTGGACAGCGCAGGCATACAGTAAGCAAAGCAATCCAAACAGCCGCCACTCAGGCGCATCACCGCACTCGACACTCCATAGCGACCCACTGCGAGCGCAACAGAATCGATCAAACTGTAGCCAGGTTCAAGCACTGTCTCAAACGCCTCAACCCGGCAGATCGCGCTGTGAAGGCGTTCCGTTGCCGGTATACCGGGATGATCAATACGTCGCATAGTAATTAGCGTGTGCGGAAATCTGTGAAATTGCGATAATAGGAAACATTGGCGTAAAGGTATTTTAAATCGTACTCAGTAATTCCAAGGATGCGCAGCTTTTAAGGCGCGCACTCTACACGAGGATGCAAGCATGGAATTTTCTCTTACCGCAAGACAACTAGAGCTTCAGGAGCGCACGCGCGCCTTCATCGCAGAGGTGATCATACCCCTCGAACGCGACCCAAGGGCTACCTCTCATGGTCCGACAGAGGAGTTCCGCAACGAGCTAGTTGCACATGCGCGTGCGGCGGGATTGTTGACGCCCCATGCCTCTGTCGAACTTGGCGGTTTAGGGCTAACTCACGCAGAAAAGGCTGTTGTATTTGAGGAAGCCGGTTATTCGACCTTAGGTCCAACCGCCATGAATATCCACGCTCCTGACGAGGGTAATATCCACTTAATGGAGGTGGTGGCCACACCTGAGCAAAAAGAACGCTGGCTGCGCCCGCAGGTTCAAGGTCATATCCGCTCTTGCTTTGCAATGACTGAGCCCAGTCCTGGGGCCGGAGCCGATCCATCGATGATGCAAACCACTGCAATAAAGGACGGTGACCACTACATCATTAACGGAACAAAATGGTTCATCACGGGTGCCGAGGGTGCCACCTACGTCATCATCATGGCGAAAATGGAAGACGGCTCCGCTACGATGTTTCTCAGTAACATGAGCCGCGACGGCATCAAGGTGACACGTCAAATGGATGCCATGGATAGCTGTTTTACTGGCGGACACTGCGTGATGAGCTTTGACAATGTTCGCATCCCAGCGACAGATGTGTTGGGTGAAATCGGCAGAGGATTCAAATACGCGCAGGTTCGCTTGGCGCCGGCGCGCCTGACACACTGCATGCGCTGGCTCGGACAAGCGCGCCGTGCGCATGACATCGCGACCGAGTATGCGCGTAAGCGCGAAGCGTTTGGCAGAATCTTGGGCAAACACGAAGGCGTGGGCTTCATGTTGGCCGACAACGATATGGACTTGCAGACGAGTCGCCTACACATTGCCCACACAGCATGGATTCTGGACCAGGGACATGGTGCGAACTTCGAATCTAGTCGAGCTAAAGTCGTATGCTCAGAGGCCGAATGGCGCGTTGTCGATCGGTGCGTACAGATACTTGGCGGCCAGGGCGTCACCGGAGAAACTATGGTCATGCGAATTTTCACGGACATGCGAGCTTTTAGAATTTACGACGGTCCGAGTGAAGTGCACCGATGGAGCATGGCGCGCAAGATTATCGAAGCCGGAGAAAAGCGCGTATGACCGCCCACAACAAAACAAGCGCACTCTTTAATCTTGAGGGGCGCACAGCATTGGTCACTGGCGCATCGAGTGGTATTGGCCACCACATCGCCCTCACCTTGGCGCAAGCTGGAGCGCGAGTCGTTGTCGCAGCACGCAGAGTCGATCGGCTCGATACACTTGTTAAAGAGATTGAACTATTCGGCGGGCATGCCTACGCGGTTCCTCTGGATGTCACGAGTGCAGCAAGCGTTTCGGCATGCTTCGATGCAATCGAAGCGCAAGGACTTGTCGCTGACATCATTGTCAGCAATGCGGGTGTTACCGTCGCAAAGCCAGCACTTGAGCAAACAGAACAAGACTGGGATCAGGTTCTAGACACGAACCTCAAAGGCTGCTGGCTTGTGAACACCGAGGCAGCACGTCGACTAGTCAAACAAAAACAGCCCGGCAGCATTATTAACATTTCATCAATACTCGGTGAACGTGTCGCCGGCGCGGTCGTTGGCTATAGTGCCTCTAAGGCCGGTGTTATACAGTTCACAAAATCTCTGGCACTTGAGTTTGCACGCTATGGCATTCGTGTTAATGCGGTCCTTCCCGGTTACGTTGTCACTGACTTAAACAGCGACTTTTTAGCGAGTGAAGCAGGAAAGAAATTGGAATCCCGCATTCCATTCAGGCGTTTTTGTCAGATGTCGGATATGGATGGACCGATCTTGTTACTTGCCTCGGATGCCGGAAAGGCGATGACAGGAACAAGTCTCGCCGTAGACTGGGGCCATCTCGTGAGCTCGCTATGACGCCGCCCGTATCGACAGAAGCAGGCGCACTGACTTTTGATGAGAACGTGCTCGCAACCTGGTTGAAAGAGAACGGATTGCTTGATAAGGCCTCACTGGCGGTGAAGCCCTTAACAGGAGGTCAGTCCAATCCTACCTATCTTTTGACGAGCGGGCAGCAACGTTATGTGCTGAGAAAAAAACCGCCAGGCCCCCTACTGCCGTCTGCGCATGCGGTAGATCGAGAGTATCGGGTCATGCAAGCGTTACAGAATAGTGCCGTGCCAGTACCAAGACTTTTTGCGTTTAGCGAAGAGCTGGAGATCGTCGGCACACCGTTCTACATCATGGAGTATCTAGACGGTCGAGTGATTGTCGATCAATCCCTCCCAACCTTCTCCAGAGAGGATCGCAGCCTCGTCTATCAGGACATGAATCGTGTGATTGCTGCATTGCATAGCGTTGATTACGCGACCGTCGGTCTAGAAACATTCGGCAAGCCGGGTAACTACTTTGGTCGTCAGATCGCGCGCTGGAGCCGTCAATACAAAGAGGCGAATACGGAAGATATACCCGCGCTGCATGCCTTAATCGAATGGTTACCTGCCAACATTCCAGTTGGAGAGCAGACCTCCATTGTTCATGGTGACTACCGTTTAGACAATCTGGTGTTACACCCCACCGAACCGCGCGCGATAGGCTTGTTGGACTGGGAACTCGCGACCTTAGGGCATCCTCTTGCCGATTTTGCATACCATTGCATGAGCTGGCATATTCCAGCGTCCCTGTGGCGAGGTATCGGTGGCTTAGATCTTTCAGCGCTGGGCATTCCTGACGAGGCGCAGTACCTCAAGCAGTATTCGCAAACGACGGGGCTTGACGGCGCCGAACACTGGGACTTCTACATTGCCTACAACCTGTTCAGGATGGCCGCAATTTTGCAGGGAATTGCCAGACGTGCTGCCGACGGAACAGCAGCCTCGAGCGATGCCCTCGAAACTGGCAATAAAGCGAGACCTCTAGCCGAAATTGGCTGGAAGTACGCCCAACGCTATGCGCGCAGCCGGTAAGCACAAGGACATGAATAGCAGCAGACTCCTCGCAAGATCTGGCAATCTAGAGAAAAATGAGGGTCTCCTGCGCAAAGCCCCGCTGGGTGGCGTTAGCATCCAAACAATTGAATCTCAGACTCAGTTGTGAGTCTGCAGCCATATTGATCACCTCGAGTAGGAAAAGCTCATGAGCAAACTAGCACGTATCGCCGCGGTTGGATTTATTGCAGCAAGCGCATTCATCACGAGTCACGTTGCGGCTCAGGCTGTTTACTGCACTGCAGAGGGTGCGCCAGTCGGCTGTGTTGCTCGCCCACTCGATCGCGGAGCGCCCGGTGTCGGCGTACTTCCAGGACCGGGCGTTGGCGCTCCGGGACCAGGAATCGCGCCTGGCGTTGGTGCACCAGGACCTGGTGTAGCGCCGGGTGTTGGTGCCCCTGGCGTCGGTGCCGCCGGTGCACGAGGCCCCGGCGAAGGTCCTAACCGCGGTGGTCCTGCGAACCGTCCTGGCGCACGTTAAGGCGTTAGCCTGTCGACGTTATTTCTTCAGCACCTTGGTTGCTGCTTTAGCAATCAAGGTGGAAATGACTTCACTGCGCGGCTCTTTGTAATGCTCGGCCAGCGCGTCCAGAGCGAGAGAAACATCCTTATCGAGAATAATTTCGACTCGTTTCGCGCCCGCCTCAATACGCTTGCGCCGATGCTCTGCCGTGCGCTCCACAGGTGAAATGGCGACGGCGAGGCGTGGTCGTCCCCGCCTTGACAGACCAGGCAGAAAACCTTGCCCAGGCAAAGGGCTCGTCATCCCAATAGAGGACTTTTGAGACGAGCCCCCTCTCTTCGCGGGCTGCTTCGAAATGTTTTTAAGGGCTTGAGGTCGAGCGCGTTGTTTTGCCCCATGGTTTTCATCACCGTCCTTGGTCCCACCGACCGAAGGAATCTGTGACTCCTCGTCGCTAAACAGCGAGAGCAATGTGCCTTTGTTTGGATGTGACATGCTCACTCATTAAATGTACCGGATAGGTATATTTATATCATCATCCGACTGAATCGGCTAACGGTCGTCACCGGGCGGTGTTCGATTGCCATCCCCGAGCTCCCGCTCAAGCATCGCTGTATCGCGCCATTGCCCAAACTTAAAGCCAACCGAGCGAAAAAGACCGACTTCCACAAAACCAGCCGCTTTATGCAGCCTGACTGATCCGGGACTGCTATCGCCAATCACTGCGAGCATCTGCCGATACCCCAGTTCCGTGCAGCGCTCGATGACGGCATCGAGAAGTGCACGACCGATACCTTGCCCGGACAACCCTTCCTTCACGTATACCGAGTCTTCCACGGTGAAGCGATAGGCTGGTCGAGGACGGTACATCGTTGCATAGGCATACCCCACAACGACTCCGTCCCTTTCCGCCACTAGATAGGGCAGACCTTTGGCGACGACATCCGCACGACGTTGCTGAATCTCTGGAACCGACGGAGGTGACAGTTCGAAGGAGGCCGTACCGTGCTGCACGTGATGAGAATAAATCTCCTGGATGACACCAATATCGTGCTCCGCACTATCCCGAATGAAAAATGAGGGGGGCGTTGGCTTCATGGCCTACCGCTCAGTTCGAGAATCGCTTGGGCAAACACAGCTGGAACCTCCTGGGGCATGTTGTGACCGACTCCTGGTATGACGCGATGCTCGCGTCTGTCGCTAAACCTGTGTGCATGCGCAGCGGCACTCGATGGACTACGCACGCCGTCATCGGCACCATCAAACGTAATCGTAGGCACACTAATGATCGGAGACCTTGCCAGACGCGCTTCTATCTCAGCGTAGGCCGGATCGCCAGGCACAAGTCCAAATCGATGTCGATAACTATGAATCACGACCGCTACGAAATCGGGATTATCGAACGCGGGAGCGCTACGCAAAAACGTTGCAGCGTCGAAGTTCCAAGTAGGAGACCAAAGCCTCCAAAGAAGCTCGATGAGACCGCGCCGATCCGCGGTCAGACCCGCGCGCCCTCTTTCGCTATGAAAATAATACTGGTACCAGAGCCGGTGCTCATTCGATGGGGAGTCAGGTTTTAAGGCCGTCGCAATATTTTGGATGTTGTAGCTGTTAAACGAAACGAGCGCGCGACAGCGCTCAGGCCAGAGCGCGGCCACGACACAAGCGGCCCTGCCGCCCCAGTCGTACCCTGCAAGGGTAGCGTTTTGCACGCCAAGCGCATCCATCAAGGCCAACAGATCCGCACCCAACGCGGCTTGCTCGCCGGAACGTGGTGTCGCCGGATCGAGAAAACGCGTCTCTCCATAGCCACGCAAATACGGAACGATCACCCGACATCCCGCCGAGGCTAGCAGCGGCGCAACCTCTGCATACGCATGCGCATCATAGGGAAAGCCATGCATCAAAAACACAACGCTATCATTCGCAGGACCGTACTCGTGATAGAAGATGTCAAGCACTCCGGCGCGAATACTGCTGGGAGCGGGCATTGTTTTGTTGTCCATAAGTACAGCTACCGAGACGACTCTAAACGATCTAACAACTTTGTAAATTGCGCATCAACCAAGTCTAAGTTAATAGCACTTACACGCGGGTTGCCTAAATTCAGACAAATAACAATTGCCGCGAGAATAACAAAAAGGAATAACACAGTCAGCCCAAATTGCTGTCCTTGTTCAATCCCGGTTTTATAACCACATATGCCAGAAATAATCATCAATAATACGACTAGCGCTTGCCAGAGAATACGCGGTGTCTGCATAAAAATAGATGCATACTGTTGATCAAAAATTGAGTTCATCAACTGAACTCGAGTGAGAAAACTTTTAAACATGATGCGATCATCGCCACTATATTGCGGAAGCAAGGCATAGGCATGACGCAAAATTCGTAGACCAGCATCTTTCTGCGCACGGCCACGTTCCTCAAGCCCCAGGGCATGTATCGGTCTGTCGTAAAGATGTTCTCGTTGCTCAACGTACTCGATTAACAACTTTAAAACGTCTCGCCTATCGTCTGCTCTTAGCATCTGCGTTGAGTCAACAACCGCTGAGATACTTAAGATCTCATCTACGGTGAGCTTGCGCTGATTCTCGTAGATGTGCGTCGACCCAGACAGCTGGAACGCAACCAGAATCGCAAAAAAACCAAAAATCGACGTAATAAAAATACTACTGACATCGACCGTCTCTTTGTTGAGTTTGCGCCTTACCCATGTGCCATAAAGCCAGCTCAACCCGAATACGATCACAACGGCGATGGTTAATCCCAGATAGATCCATCCAGACTGCAATAGCAACAAGCTCGTTTCTCGAGTCATCGTGAGTTCCACTTCAGATTGTAAATACGCGGTAGATTAAGTCGTGTTTGCAGCATAGTAATTCAAGAAAAGTATTGCACTTTATTTCTGAACCCGTACTTTTAAAAACTTTATTACTTCTTGATTTGCCAAATGATCAAATGCTGTTGCATGTCCTTTACCCTTAAGAATGATCTCTACCTTATCAGTCCTATCTTTCCAAAAAGGACGATCAGAACATTGTCTCTGAGGAATGTCGTCCTTAGAGAAATAAGGGTCAATTTCCCAGTTTATTGCAATAAACGGCGTTGTATCAGCTGAACCAACTTTCCTTCGGACTCCGCATGAAAAACCAGAAACGACAATACCTTTGAAACCAACTTCCTTCGTCAAAAAAGCACCAGCTCCACCTTCACTGTGCCCCATCAAAAAAACATTACGTTTATCTGCCCAAACTTGCTCCTGAATCATTCTCATGGCGAATTCAGCCTCTGCTGGTCGCAAGTCATTGGTTGGAACTTTACCAATATTCGGTGTGTCCGATGAGGGGATACAATTGACGACTCGATTTGGTATTGCAAATGAGTCTGGCAAAACAACAATAAAACCCTCAGATTTTAAATGTTGTGCCCACTTTTTTTCATGATCACCAATCCCTCCACAGCCATGCAAAAGAACTACAACAGGCATTGGGGATTCGACTCTTACGGTGGTAACACGCTTTACTAAAAAATTAGAAGGTACGTAAATTTGCGCACCTTCCCATGCTTTAGAAACGTCGTAACCTTGAACTAAAAAAGCATTTCCTGATTTGGAGAAAGCAAACAGAAGAACAACAATTAAACTTTTAATCATTAATTTCTCCACGTATCATCCGTGTTTCCAGGTCAAAAGCTGTAAGAGCTGTATGCTCGGTTCTTGATGTATCGAGCGGCCATGATCTACTTGAACTGTTAAGGCCTTAGCTGAGCAACCGAAGTTCCATCAAGCTCTGGACCGTGTGCTGCAGCTACTTTCAATATTACCTTTGCAAAGTGCTGTACCTAAAGTGTACGCAGTGAGACTCCTACTCATTGAAGCAATACGAATCCTAAAAGAACTTGATTCTTCCTAATTTTTTAGGGGGAGAGCCAGGTTCAATAATTAATGCTTCACCTTCAGCCAATAATCTAACTAGGGATAACTCGTTACTTAGAGTGCCAGGCAAGAACGTGACCGCGTGTCCTACAAATACATTATTTTTGCCTGTTGGAGTTTTACTAAAAAATCCGGCACTGGGTACTGATCTGAGTTCTCTGTCTAGTTGCGACTGAAAGGTTCCTGGTTTAATCAACAACCACTCCACAGTCGTAAATCTATCAAAGGCAAGCTTTGCTGTCTCTTCACATCGACAAAAACTACTCGAATAAACCTCTCCGATTGGAATATCGAGTTCTTTTATTCTTTTACCAATACGCCTACTTTGCTCTCGCCCTTCTTCATTGAGTTGACGTGATCCAGAAGAGCAATCATTAGGACGTTCGCTTGGCGGATTAAATTTAGATGAATCACTGCCTGGGGTGATAGCGTGTCTAATAAAAATATTAAGACCACCTTGCCTAAGCCTATCGATAAGCACTTGATCTTGCGCCCAGCCTACATTTGCAGAGAGGAGCAATAAAATAACGAGAAGTTTTTTCACTCAATGCCCAATAAAAAATTTACTCCCACTCAATTGTTGCGGGTGGCTTGCTCGACACATCATAAACAACACGATTAATGCCGCGCACTTCGTTGATGATTCGGGAAGAAACCTTCGCAAGCAACGGGTAAGGCAAAGGTGCCCAGTCTGCCGTCATGAAGTCCGAGGTCTGTACTGCGCGCAACGCTACAACGTACTCGTAGGTACGACCATCGCCCATTACACCCACAGATTTCACCGGCAGGAACACCGCAAATGCTTGTGAGGTCAGGTCGTACCAACTTTGTTTGGTCTCGGGATCAATCGTCTTGCGCAACTCGTCAATAAAAATGGCATCGGCACGACGCAAGAGATTTGCGAATTCGCTGCTGACCGCGCCCAGAATTCGAACACCCAACCCTGGCCCAGGGAATGGATGGCGGTAAACCATACCGTGAGGTAATCCAAGTGCGAGACCAAGTTTGCGGACTTCATCCTTAAACAATTCTCGCAAAGGTTCAAGCAGCTTAAGATTAAGCGTCTCTGGTAAGCCACCAACATTATGGTGCGACTTAATCGCGACAGCTTTGCCAGTTTTGGCGCCGGCTGACTCAATCACATCTGGGTAGATTGTGCCCTGCGCCAACCATTTTGCAGCCTTAAGCTTAGCCGCTTGGTGCTGAAACACCTCGACAAACTCGCGACCAATAATCTTACGTTTAGCCTCTGGATCCGTCACGCCGGCCAGCTTGCCCATGAACTGCTCCGTCGCATCGACATGAATGATTTTGACACCCATATTCTGAGCGAAGGTTTCCATCACTTGCTTACCCTCGTCAAGTCGAAGCAAACCATGATCAACAAACACGCACGTCAAACGATCACCAATAGCGCGGTGTATTAAGGCCGCGGCAACAGACGAGTCAACGCCACCGGAAAGTCCAAGAATCACCTCGTCCTCACCAACCTGCTCCCGGATACGGGCGATCGCCTCGTCAACGTAGTTGGGCATCGTCCAGTCGCC
Source organism: Zwartia hollandica (assembly GCF_019923725.1). GTDB lineage: Bacteria > Pseudomonadota > Gammaproteobacteria > Burkholderiales > Burkholderiaceae_B > Zwartia > Zwartia hollandica. The sequence goes on along the minus strand of NZ_JAHXRI010000001.1, from coordinate 110,012 downwards.
CACGCAGCCGCATATATCTGTCACAAAACGATTCAGTAAGGCTTGACCTTGAACAGTATGCGTTACCTCTGGATGAAACTGCACAGCATAAAAGCGACGCGCCTCGTCGGCCATTCCCGCGATCGGACACGAGTCCGTCGACGCCATCACTTTAAATCCATCAGGCAATTTGGTCACTTGATCGCCGTGACTCATCCACACCTTCAGCATTCCATGCCCTTGCGGTGTGACAAAATCCTGAATGTCCTTGAGCAAGGTTGTGTGGCCACGCGCTCGAACTTCTGCATAGCCGAACTCACGGTGATCTGCGTGGCTGACCGTGCCACCAAGTTGGTGTGCCATCGCCTGCATGCCATAGCAAATACCTAGAACGGGCACACCGAGAGAGAAAACAGCATCAGGAACCTTAAGCGAACTATCGTCATAGGCGGAGCCATGACTGCCAGAAAGGATGATTCCTTTGAGCCCCAAGCCGAGCTGCTTCTTTAAAAAGTCGGCGGAAATATCTCCGGGATGCAACTCACAATACACACCCGCTTCACGGACGCGTCGCGCAATAAGTTGTGTAACTTGTGAACCGTAGTCAAGAATTAGGATGCGCTGATGCATGCGAGTCAAGCCTGTCTGAATGAAAGACACCGGCTCTTGAGCCGGTGCCAAAAAATATACCGCGCATGCTAATGCATGAGCGGGCCAACAACTTAGTCTGCGCGATAGTTCGGTGCTTCCTTGGTGATCTGTACATCATGTACATGCGACTCACGCATACCCGCGGCAGTGATCTGCACAAATTCGGGCTTAGTACGCATTTCTTCTATGGAGGCACAACCGCAATAGCCCATCGAGGCACGCACACCACCAACCAACTGGAAAATGATAGCTAAAACACTTCCCTTGTAAGGCACCCGCCCCTCAATGCCCTCTGGAACAAGTTTGTCAGCATTATTGGCAGGATCTTGAAAGTAACGATCGGCCGAGCCATCCGTCATCGCGCCCAGACTGCCCATTCCGCGGTACGACTTGTAGGAACGCCCTTGAAACAACACAACCTCGCCGGGAGCTTCCTCGGTTCCTGCGAACATCCCGCCCATCATGACCGTCGAGGCACCCGCAGCAATGGCTTTTGCAACATCGCCTGAAAAGCGCACCCCACCATCAGCAATCAGTGGCACACCGGTGCCCTCGAGGGCTTTCGATACTTCTGAAATCGCAGTGATCTGAGGAACACCAACACCGGCCACAACGCGTGTCGTACAAATTGATCCGGGACCAATACCGACCTTTACTGCATCTGCACCAGCTTGCAACAAGGCCCTCGCGGCCTCTGCTGTGGCGATATTGCCACCGATAACCTCAACTTTTGGAAAATTCGTTTTTACCCAACGAACACGCTCGATGACTCCAGCCGAATGGCCATGCGCGGTGTCAACCACAATCACATCGACACCGGCGGCAACAAGCTTCTCGACGCGCTCTTCCGTGCCATCGCCAACACCGACCGCAGCACCTACGCGAAGTTGCCCATGACTATCCTTGCACGCCGCGGGATGTTCAGTGTTCTTAACGATATCCTTGACAGTCGCCAAGCCACGCAGCTGGAAGGCGTCGTTCACGATCAGAACGCGCTCAAGACGATGCTTATGCATCAGGGTTTGAGCCTCTGCAAGGGTGGCACCTTCTTTCATCGTGACTAATCGATCTTGAGGTGTCATGATCGTACTGATCAAGGCCTCAAGCCGATCTTCAAAACGTAGGTCGCGGTTCGTAACAATACCCACGACCTTGCCGTGCTGTACGACTGGCAAGCCAGAGATCCCATGTTGACGTTGCAACGCAATGGCATCGCGCACTGTCATATCCGGTGCCAAGGTAATTGGATCGATCACGATACCGAATTCATGACGCTTGACTCGGGCTACTTCCCTAGCTTGCTGGTCCGCTGTCAGATTCTTGTGGATGATACCGATGCCGCCCTCTTGAGCCATCGCGATGGCCAAGCGGGACTCAGTGACTGTGTCCATCGCCGCTGAAACAAGCGGAATGTTCAAAGAAATATTTCGGGTCAGACGAGTCACTAGGGAGGTGTCGCGCGGGAGCACCTGAGAAAAGGCAGGCACCAACAACACATCGTCGAAGGTGAGCGCAGTTTGGATAAGACGCATACAAAAAGCTCCGGGCGCAAAGTGTGATTATACGATAGAGGGAGCTAGCCGATATGGACTCTCGCGTTTTGGAAAAACCGCATCCAGGGCGTATATGGGCCCGAAGAATCCTTCTCCCCCCAGAGCTTGGGCGACCATGACATCATGACATTTCGGGTAACACGCTCCGGATGGGGCATCATCACGGTAAATCTGCCATCCGAGGTTGTGACCGCGGTCAAGCCATCGGCACTGCCGTTAGGGTTAAACGGGTAACGCTGCGTCGCAGTGCCGTAATGATCAACAAAATGCGCTGCGCGCAGGACCTTCTGGGGGTCGCCTTGCTTAGAGAAGTTCGTAAAGCCCTCGCCATGCGCAACCGCCACGGGAATGCGCGAACCGGCCATCCCTTTAAAAAACAAGGATGGGCTTTCCGTGACCTCAACCAACGAAAGCCGCGCCTCGTATTTTTCTGACTGATTACGCGTAAAACGGGGCCAGTGCTCTGCACCCGGAATCATCGAAGCCAAAGCAGCCATCATTTGACAGCCGTTACACACGCCTAGGGCAAACGTATCGTTACGTCCGAAGTAAGCCGCAAACTGATCGGCAAGTTGATTGTTAAACCGAATACTCCGCGCCCACCCTTCGCCAGCGCCAAGCACGTCACCGTAGCTGAATCCACCAACTGCGACAAGGCCCTTAACGTCTTTGAGATCGACCGCGCCAGACTGCAAATCTGTCATGTGCACATCCCAAGCTTCAAAACCTGAGCGGTCAAAGGCCCAGGCCATCTCCACCTGACTATTGCAGCCTTGCTCCCGCAAGATCGCAATGCGCGGGCGACTTCCTATGTTCAGAAAGGGTGCTGCTACATTTTCCTGTGGATTAAAGCCGACCAAACCAGACATACCCGGGTCGTTTGAATCGGCCCAGAGATCATACTCAGCCTGTGCGCAGGCTGGGTTATCACGACGCGAGGCAATGCGGTAACTCACATCGCTCCAGATCGCACCAAGGACTGCTCGAGGCTTACTCCAGATTAGTTTGCCATCACGGAAAATTTCTACAGCATCATTCGCATTCAAGGAACCGATCACATGAGAGTGTGCAGAAAGACCAGCACCGCGCAGAACCTGCATGACGCTATCACGCTCGGCTGCGGGGACTTGAATGACGACGCCAACCTCTTCACTGAACAACGCTTTAAGCGTCAACTCATCACGCTGCACCGCCACTTGTTCAGGACGAATTTTGTAATCGCCCCAATCAGCCGCATGGGCATCGATTGTCAGCATATCTAGATTTAAAGAAACGCCAGTGTGCCCCGCAAAGGCCATCTCAGTTACCGTGGCAAACAACCCACCGTCAGAGCGATCGTGATAAGCAAGTACGACACCACTTTGAGCCAAGGCGCGGATGGTAACAAACATCGTCCGCAGTGCTTGAGCGTCATCGACATCAGGGACAGTCTCGCCAACTTGATTAAAGGCCTGGGCCAAAATTGAGGCGCCCATTCGATGCTGACCGCGACCCAAATCAATCAAGATCAAACTTGTCGGGCCAACATCCGTACGTAGTGCAGGTGTCAATGATTGACGCACATCCCCAACAGGCGCAAACGCCGTCACAATGAGCGAAACGGGTGAGATCACCTTGCGCGCGTCGGCTCCCTCGGTCCAGGCCGTCTGCATAGACAACGAATCTTTGCCAACAGGGATGGAGAGACCCACCTCTTGACACAGGGCACTCACCGCAGCCACCGTGTCGTACAGTGCTGCGTCTTGTCCTGGCGCACCGCAAGCTGCCATCCAATTGGCAGAAAGCTTGATGTCTTCCATCCGCGCGACGTCCGCAGACGCTAAGTTCGTTAACGCCTCTGCAACGGCCATTCTGCCGGATGCCGGCGCGTTAATCATGGCAAGCGGGGTACGCTCGCCCATCGCCATCGCCTCACCCCGCGTATCGTCGTGATCAGATAAGGTCACTGCGCAATCCGCCACAGGGATCTGCCAAGGCCCAACCATTTGGTCTCTGCTAGAGAGTCCTCCGACAGTGCGATCACCGATCGTAATCAAGAAAGATTTGTCAGCCACCGTAGGATGTTGCAGCACACGGGTAACAGCCTCATCAAGCGCAATGACCGTCAAATCGAGCGCTACCGTCTCAGGAATCATACGTTTGACGTCCCGTGTCATGCGCGGTGGCTTGCCGAGAATAACGTCAATCGGAACATCAACGGGCCTCGTGCCAACTTGCGCCGCGATGGGGTCAAGTCCAGGCAAGCCCTCACCTACGACCACCTTAAGTTGACGCTCTTCGGTCGCAACCCCAACAATCGCGAAAGGACAGCGCTCTCTCTTAGCGATCTGTTCGAAACGCGCAAGATCCTTTGGCAGCACCGAGAGGACGTACCGCTCTTGGGATTCATTACTCCAGATTTCTGCTGCTGACATACCTGTTTCCTCGAGCGGGACACGATTTAAGTCGAAGGTCGCACCACGTCCTGCGTCGTTCACCAACTCCGGAAAGGCATTAGATAAACCACCAGCGCCGACATCATGGATCGCAACGATTGGGTTGTTAGCGCCTTGCTGCCAACAGCGATCAATAACCTCTTGGCAACGCCGTTCGATCTCTGGATTGCCTCGCTGCACAGAGTCGAAGTCCAGGGCAGCCGTATTGGTGCCCACCGCCATACTCGAGGCGGCACTGCCGCCCATTCCAATACGAAGACCGGGCCCGCCCAGCTGTATCAGCAAGGCGCCGGGCTGAATCCGTTCTTTCTTGGTACAGCCTTCGTCAATACTTCCCAAGCCACCGGCAATCATGATCGGCTTGTGGTAACCCCATCTCGTGGCACCAACAGATTGCTCAAACGACCGAAAATAGCCAAGCAAATTTGGACGACCGAACTCATTATTAAATGCGGCTGCGCCTAAGGGACCATCAATCATGATGGATAACGGACTCGCGATTCTGTCAGGCGCGCCGTGGTGATCGGATTCCCAGGTACGCGGGGCATCATCAAAACGCAAGTGCGAAACAGTAAAGCCAGCCAAGCCTGCTTTTGGCTTTGACCCCCGCCCCGTTGCACCCTCATCGCGAATTTCTCCGCCGGAACCCGTCGAAGCTCCTTCAAAAGGCGCAATCGCAGTGGGATGGTTATGGGTCTCTACCTTCATCACGGTGTGAACGAGGTGTTTGCGGCTCGCATAAGCCGGCGCGTGTCCCGGCTGCGGCAGACGTGCCTCAAAGCGTTGCGCTTGACCACCGAACATGATGGCAGCATTGTCAGAATAGGCAACGACCGTACCCAAAGGCTGAGCCGCATGCGTTTCCCGAATCATTCCAAACAAGGTTTTGTCAGTCGGCTTACCGTCAATCACCCACTGCGCATTAAAAATTTTGTGACGACAATGCTCGCTATTAGCCTGAGCAAACATCATGAGCTCTACGTCTGTCGGGTCACGCCCGAGGTCCGTAAAGGAATGCGTCAGGTAGTCGATTTCATCATCCGACAAAGCAAGACCCAAGGTGCTATTCGCTTCCAGTAGCGCTGCTCGACCAACCGTCGTTACAGGTACGGTACGCATCGCCTTGCCAGGCAACGACTCGAAAAGTGTTTTGGGGTCGAAGCGTTGGTCCACAACGGTTTCAGTCATCCGATCATGCAAGCAGTCTGCCACTAGCGCTAGCATCTGGGGATCAAAGCTTTTTGTCTTCAACCAACCGCGCTCGGGGGTAATGGTGTAACGAACCCCGCGCTCGATACGCCGAATGTCGCGTAGACCGCAGTTGTGCGCGATGTCTGTTGCTTTGCTGGCCCAAGACGAAACGGTGCCTAACCGAGGGACGACGGTTAACACGAGCGCGTCCTTCGCATCTGCAACATTCACCGCCGCTTGACCGTAATCTAACAACTGCCAAAGCTTCGCTCTCGCCTCTTCCGACAGGACTTCATCACACCAGACGTAGTGCTCGAAACGGGCCGCAACCTCGGCGACCGGCAAGCCTAGTTCCTGCATCTTCAACAATAGGCGTTCATGGCGAAAAGGGGACAAAACAGACGAGCCGGGAATTTGCAGGATGTCAGACACAGTGAAAACCGGTGAATTAGGTAAGGGAAAACACGCATTTTAGCTCTCTAACCAGCATTTTAGGGATGAGGCTAAGTACATCCTTGCTATGATGACCAACGTAATCTATTTACCTTGGAGACAAATAATGTCCATTTCGAGACGCACCCTACTGACTGGCGCTGGCGCCGGTGTCATCACCCTCGCCGCGCCGCTGAACAGCGTCTGGGCACAGTCCAAAGCTGAGTTTTCCTATAAGTACGCGAATAACTTGCCCTTGACACACCCCATGAATATTCGTGCCAAAGAAATGGCCGATGCAATTCAAAAAGATACGCAAGGCCGTGTCGAAATTCGAATTTTCCCAAGCAGCCAACTGGGTTCAGACACCGATATGCTGAGCCAAGTCCGTAACGGCGGCGTCGAGTTCTTCACCCTTTCTGGTTTGATTTTGGCGACCCTTGTTCCCGCATCCTCCATTACCGGTATTGGCTTCGCATTTAGTAACTACGACGCAGTATGGAAGGCACTAGACGGCGACTTAGGCGCACATGTTCGCAGAGAAATTGGTAAAGCGAACCTTGTCGCAATGGACAAGATCTGGGATAACGGTTTCCGTCAAATCACCTCGTCGACCAAGCCAATCCAAACCGCAGACGACTTGAAGGGCTTCAAGATTCGCGTGCCTGTATCGCCACTTTGGACCTCAATGTTCAAAGCGTTCGACTCAGCGCCCGCCTCAATTAACTTCAACGAGGTCTACAGCGCCTTGCAGACCAAGATCGTTGATGGCCAGGAGAACCCTCTTGCGATTATCGACACGGCCAAGCTCAATGAAGTACAAAAATTCTGCTCGATCACGAACCACATGTGGGATGGCTTCTGGTTCTTGGCAAACCGTCGCGCTTGGGAACGTCTGCCAGAAAAAATGCGCACAATCGTTGCCGGTCACATTAACGCCGCTGGCATGAAAGAGCGTGCTGACGTTGCAGCCATGAACGCAGGATTGCAAAAGGGCTTAACTGAAAAAGGCATGATCTTTAATCAGACAAAAGCAGACTCTTTCCGCGATCGTTTGCGCGCTGGTGGCTTCTACTCGGAATGGAAAAGCAAACTAGGCGCCGAGGCATGGGAACTACTCGAGAAGTCGAGCGGCAAACTGTCCTAAGGCAAGCGCACAAGCGGAACAGCCTCTCTGCTCCGTTTGCTACAACTCCGGGCGTCTGTCCTTGTGCAGCGTCCGGATTTTTTATATGACCTAAGCCGGAATCGCCATGTCGACCGTAATCAGCACATCTCCCCTTCCCATTGTCTCGCGCCTGCTCAAACCGATCGAGTTTGCAAGCGCGTTACTCTTGGTTGTTATCGTGATGTTGCTACTGGTGGGTGTGGTGGCTCGCTATGTTTTTTCCCTTCCGATCGTCTGGATCGATGAAGTCGTTTCGCTCTCTTTTTTGTGGCTTGCGATGCTGGGCACTGCGATTGCAATGCATCGTAACGAGCACCTACGCCTAACCCTGTTTTTGGAGATGATGCCTGAACGGGTCAGAGGGTTTGTCCACGCTCTTGCTCTGGTTGCGATTGCGGCGTTTCTCTTAGCGCTCGTTCATCCGGCAATCATCTACGCAGAGGACGAGTGGTTTGTGAAGACGCCAGCACTAGACTTACCCAATACATTCCGCGTCTCTGCACTCGCCTTCGGAATTTTAGCGATGCTAGGCGTGCTTGTTGTCTATGCCAGCCACACGGTGACCAAGGCCAACTTGTTGGCAGCAAGCATCGTCGTCGCGGTGGCAGCCTGCGCCTGCTGGCTTGGCTCTGATTTTCTGACAAGTCTGGGCCTCTACAACATCATGATCTTTCTGGTCGTGCTGGTAGCACTTTGCCTAGTCGCGGGAGTCCCGATCGCGTTTTGTTTTGGTCTCGGTGCTCTGAGCTACCTAGGCTTCACGACAACCGTTCCACTGATGGTGGTTATCGGACGAATGGACGAAGGCATGTCAAGCTTAATCCTGGTCTCAGTCCCAATTTTCGTCTTGCTGGGCTGTGTCTTGGATGCGACCGGGATGGGAAAGGCCATCGTTGACTTTCTTGCCTCATTGCTTGGGCACATTAAGGCTGGCATGTCCTATGTGCTGCTCGGCTCGTTATTTATTGTCTCCGGCATCTCCGGCTCCAAAGTCTCTGACATGGCCACGATTGCACCTGCACTATTTCCGGAAATGAAACGGCGAGGTCACAAGCCTAAAGAAATGATTGCACTACTCGCGACCGGTGCCGCGATGGCTGACACCGTGCCCCCGAGCATCGTCTTGATTGTGTTGGGATCGGTTGCTGGCGTATCGATTGCCGGTTTATTTCAAAGCGGAGTCGTCATTGCAGCTGTTCTGCTTGTGGCGCTGGCCTTGTTAGCTCGGTGGAAGGCACGACATGAAATCATGGAGAATGTCCGACGTGCAAGCTGGTCCGTTATCGGCCGTGCTTTGATGATCGCCGCCCCAGCCTTGGTACTTCCTTTCCTAATCCGTAGCGCAGTTGGCGGTGGGGTAGCCACTGCGACCGAAGTCTCAACAATCGCGGTGCTCTACGCCATGATCATCGGACAAGTGCTTTACGGTGGCATCGGCTGGCGCAAGGTATACAGCATGCTTGTTGAAACCGCGGCACTGAGTGGCGCAATACTTTTGATTCTTGGAACGGCTTCCGCAATGGCATGGGCGATTACCCAAAGCGGTGCAGTGCAAAGCCTGTCTCAATTCCTCACAACCCTACCAGGCGGGGTAATGGGATTCATGATCGTCACGATTCTCGTCTTCTTGATCCTAGGATGTCTGCTAGAAGGTTTGCCAGCGATATTGATTCTGGCACCGATCATGTTCCCTATCGCTAAGAAATTGGGCATTCATGACATCCACTACTCAATGGTGGTGGTAACAGCCATGAATATCGGGCTCATGATGCCGCCGATCGGCGTGGGCTTTTATGTCGCTTGCCGGATTGGTAATACCTCGCCAGACGAGGTCATGGGCGCGATCTGGCCGTATATTGCAGCGTTACTGGTCGGTCTAATTGCGATTGCCGCCGTACCTTGGTTCTCAACCGTGGCACTTTAAACAGAGACCTCTAAGTGCCACGGCGGCGTGCGCAAGAAACTAACGCTTGCGCACGGGGGGTAAGTCTGTGCAATGTCCATGTGCGGCCTCAGCCGCCAGGCCGACAGACTCTCCAAGAGTAGGATGAGGATGGATCGTTTTGCCAATATCTACGGCATCAGCACCCATCTCGATCGCCAAGGCTACTTCGCTAATCAAATCTCCGGCGTGTGTGCCAACAATTCCTCCGCCCAAAATCTTGTGGGACGTTGCATCAAACAACAGCTTAGTGAAGCCTTCATCGCGACCATTAGCGATAGCACGTCCCGATGCCGCCCAAGGGAATAAACCTTTCGTCACCGCAATACCCTGCTGTGCTGCCTGCTCCTCGGTCAACCCGACCCACGCTACTTCAGGATCCGTATAGGCAACCGAAGGAATCACACGGGCATCAAAGAAGCTCTTCTGACCAGCAGCGACCTCAGCAGCGACATGCCCTTCGTGCACAGCCTTATGGGCAAGCATCGGCTGACCAACAATATCCCCAATAGCAAAAATATGCGGAACATTTGTCCGCATCTGACGATCGACCTCAATGAAGCCCCGGTCCGTAACGAGCACACCCGCCTTCTCTGCTGCGACTTTCTTACCGTTAGGTGTGCGCCCGACAGCCTGTAACACTAAGTCGTAACGCTGCGGTTCCGCCGGGGCATTCGCACCCTCGAACTTAACGTAAATGCCATCCTTCTTCGCCTCGGCTGAGACCGTGCGTGTTCCCATCATAATATTGTCAAACCGAGGGCTATTGAGCTTTTGCCATACTTTGACCAAGTCTCGATCAGCGCCTTGCATCAACCCGTCTTGCATCTCCACCACATCAAGGCGTGCACCCAGCGCGGAGTAAACCGTGCCCATTTCAAGACCAATAATGCCACCACCGATGATCAACATTCGCTTTGGAATACTGCGCAACAATAGTGCACCGGTGGAGTCAACGATACGATCATCGTCAGGCAAAAACGGAAGCTTCACTGACTGACTGCCCGCAGCAATGATCGCCTGAGAAAACTTCACCACAGAAGTCCCTGCATCCGACAGTATATTCAGATGATTTGCGCCAACGAAACTACCGCTCCCTTGCAAAACAGTCACTTTGCGTGCGCGAGCCATGCCAGCTAGACCGCCGGTCAGCTTCCCGATCACGCCATCTTTAAATGCGCGAAGCTTGTCGAGGTCGATCTTTGGTGCACCGAACGTAATTCCATGTGCAGAAAGCGCCTGAGCCTCTTCGAGCACCGCTGCCGTGTGCAACAGTGCTTTCGATGGAATGCATCCGACGTTCAAACAAACACCGCCCAGCGTTGAGTAGCGCTCAATCAGGATGACTTTAAGCCCAAGATCTGCTGCACGGAAAGCCGCTGAGTACCCTCCTGGACCAGCACCCAGTACAACGAGGTCGCACTCGTGATCGACCGCCCCACCAAAAACTGCTGCTCCATGCGTCGAGGCACTCGCAACGGCTGCTGGTGCCTGCTTTGGTTCGACCGCACTCGCAGCCGGCGCTGCAGCAACCACTGCCGACGCCACTGAGGTTGCAGGTGATGCACTGGCGGCCACTACCTGTGCGATGACTGTGCCTTGCTTGACCTTATCGCCTACCTTCGCCAGGATGTTGGTGATAACACCAGCATGGGACGAAGGAATCTCCATCGAAGCCTTATCCGACTCGACGGTTATCAACCCCTGATCGATCCGCACGGTGTCACCCACTTTCACCAGCAGTTCGATAACTTCCACGGTGTCAAAATCACCGATATCCGGCACTGCGATATTGATTGAATCGCTCATCGTCTTTCCTTAAAGTGCGACACGACGGAAATCCGCCAACAGGCTGCACAGATAGGCATTAAAGCGAGCAGCAGCAGCACCATCGATGACACGGTGGTCATAAGACAACGACAAAGGCAATGTCAGTTGGGGTCCAAACTGCTTACCATCCCAGACAGGCTTCATAAATGAACGCGACACACCCAAAATAGCAAGCTCCGGCGCGTTGATGATCGGCGTGAAGTGCGTTCCTCCGATTCCGCCAAGCGACGAAATAGAAAAACAACCCCCTTGCATTTCAGCAGGTGCAAGCTTGCCATCTCGAGCCTTCTTCGCCAAGTCGCTGCTTTCCTGCGCGAGTTCAATGATGCCCTTTTTGTCTGCGTCGCGAATGACAGGAACGACCAGTCCATTCGGCGTATCCGCCGCAAAACCTATGTGGTAATACTGTTTCAGCATCAACTGATCGCCATCGATTGACGCATTGAACTCGGGAAATTTCTTGAGTGCGGCGACGCAAGCTTTAATCAGGAAAGCCAACATTGTCACTTTGACACCCGACTTCTCGTTCTCTTTGTTCAGTGTGATGCGTAGGCTTTCAAGCTCAGTGATATTCGCTTCGTCATTATTTGTGACATGAGGAATCATGACCCAGTTACGGTGCAGATTTGCGCCAGAAATCTTCTTGATTCGTGACAGTGGCTGAGCCGTCACCGCACCGAACTTCGTGAAGTCAACTTTAGGCCAAGGCAATAACTCTAAGCCACCTCCAAGCGATGCACTAGAACCGGTTGCGGTTCCTTTTCCAGCCAACGCCGCTTTTACGAAAACTTGTACATCTTCTTGTGTAATACGGCTTTTCGGACCACTACCCTTTACCAGCCCTAAGTCGACACCTAGTTCTCTCGCAAACTTACGAACCGACGGTGACGCGTGCGGCAACCCGCCTGTGGACACGGGCACTTCAAGCTTGCCTGCAGCCGAGGCTGGAATTGCTGTGGGCAGACTCAGCGCCGCGGCAGGAACGGGAGGTGGTGCTTCGGGAGCAGCGGTAGCCACAGCCGATGGAACTGGCGTTGGCACTGCTGTCGCAGCCGCAGGGGCTGCCGCTGCGCTAGCCGCTCCTAGCTCGAGGTGCACAACTACGCTGCCCTGTTTAACCTTGTCACCGACCTTTACATTGATCGACTTCACGACACCGCTGTGAGAAGAAGGGATCTCCATCGAAGCCTTGTCTGACTCAACGGTAATTAAGCTTTGCTCGGCTTTGACGGCGTCACCGACTTTGACCAGAACTTCGATGACTTCAACGGTATCGAAGTCACCAATGTCCGGTACCTGAATAGGGGCTGTGTTACTCATATTGGGTCTCTCTATCAAGCGTATTGTGGGTTGGCTTTGTTAGGATCAATACCGTACTTCTTGATGGCGGCAGCCACCTGAGCAACCGGCACTTTGCCCTCGTCAGCCAAAGCGCGCAATGTCGCAAGCACAACGAAATGACGATTGACCTCGAAATGCTCACGCAGGCGATAGCGGAAATCTGATCGTCCAAAGCCATCTGTCCCTAGCACGCGATAGTGGCGACCATTTGGAACAAACGGTCTAATCTGATCGGCGAACATCTTCATGTAGTCGGTCGAGGCGATGATCGGACCATCCGTTTTGTCCAACGCGCTGGTCACGTAAGGAACGTGTGCCTTGCCAGTGGGATGAAGCATATTGTGGCGCTCGCAATCCAACCCTTCGCGACGCAGCTCAGTAAAGCTCGTCACGCTCCAGATGTCCGCGGAAATATTCCAATCGGCCTCGAGAAGCTCCGCCGCGGCCATGACTTCACGCAAGATCGTGCCTGAGCCAAGCAACTGCGCACGCACTTTATTCTTGCCGCCCTTCTTGAGACGGTACATCCCTCGAATGATGCCCTCCTCGTCACCTTTGGTTAGACCAGGCTGAGGGTAGTTCTCGTTCATTACCGTCAGGTAGTAGAAAACGTTTTCCTGATCTTCTACCATGCGCTTAAGACCGTGCTGAATGATCACGGCAAGCTCGTGCGCAAAGGTTGGATCATAAGAAACGCAATTCGGAATCGTGGCCGAAAAGATATGGCTATGACCGTCTTCATGCTGCAAGCCTTCACCATTCAGCGTCGTACGCCCAGCAGTGCCCCCTAGCAAGAAGCCTCTGGCTTGCATGTCACCAGCGGCCCAAGCTAAGTCACCCACGCGTTGAAAGCCAAACATCGAGTAATAGATATAAAACGGCACCATGATTCGATTGTTAGTCGAATAGGAGGTAGCAGCCGCAATCCACGAGCTAAAAGCGCCTGCTTCGTTAATGCCTTCTTGAAGCAGCTGTCCGTCGGCTGCTTCGCGGTAGTACATGACTTGGTCTTTATCGACCGGAATGTATTTTTGCCCCTCAGGCGCATAAATGCCGATTTGGCGAAACAATCCCTCCATGCCAAAAGTACGGGACTCATCTGCGAGAATGGGCACGACACGCGGTCCGATGTCCTTATCACGCAACACCTGATTCAGCACACGCACAAAGGCTTGTGTCGTGGATATCTCCCTACCTTCAGCGGTTGGCTCTAAGACAGGCCTAAAGACCTCTAACGCGGGTGCTGTGAGCTTTTCGTCGGACTTGACGCGGCGTTTTGGCAAATAGCCACCAAGCGCCTTGCGCCGCTCATGCAGGTACAACATTTCAGGCGCATCTTCTGCTGGCTTGTAATAAGGAACTTCTTCCAGCTTACTATCCGGAATCGGGATGTTGTAGCGATCGCGGAACTCGCGGATCGTTTCCGTATCAAGTTTCTTTTGCTGGTGCGAAGGATTCTTGGCTTGAACGAGATGGCCTACACCGTAGCCTTTAATGGTCTTGGCAAGGATGACAGTGGGCTGCCCTTTGTGCTTAGTGGCGGCAGAGAATGCCGCATACACTTTGTGGGGATCATGGCCGCCGCGATTCAAGCGCCAGACATCATCATCACTCATGCGTGACACCATCTCGAGCAATTTGGGATGCTTACCGAAAAAGTGCTCACGAACAAATTTTCCATCGTTCGCTTTGTATGCTTGGTACTCGCCATCGACGGTATCATCCATGATCTTGCGCAGGATACCTTCCTTGTCGCTCGCCAATAGCGGATCCCAGTAACCACCCCAAATCATCTTGATCACATTCCAGCCGCTGCCGCGGAAATCACCCTCAAGCTCTTGGATAATTTTGCCGTTACCACGAACAGGACCATCCAGCCTCTGCAGATTGCAATTGATCACAAAGATTAAGTTATCCAGCTTCTCACGCGAGGCTAGACTAATAGCCCCAAGCGACTCAGGCTCATCCATTTCGCCGTCCCCGCAAAACACCCACACCTTTCGTTGGCTCGTATCGGCAATTCCTCTTGCATGCAGGTACTTCAAGAACCTGGCTTGGTAAATGGCCATGAGTGGGCCAAGACCCATCGACACCGTTGGGAACTGCCAGAACTCAGGCATCAATTTAGGATGGGGATAAGAAGAAAGCCCCTTGCCACCCACCTCTTGCCTAAAATTATTCAATTGGTCTTCGGTCAGCCGGCCCTCGAGGTAGGCGCGTCCGTATACACCCGGAGATGAGTGCCCTTGAAAGTACACAAGATCGCCTCCACGCTCGGGCGTGTCTGCGTGCCAAAAATGATTCTGTCCGCAACCGATCATCGTCGCCAGTGATGCGAACGAGGCGATGTGTCCACCTAAGTCCCCACCGTCTGGTGGATTATGCTTGTTGGCTTTTACAACCATCGCCATCGCATTCCAACGGATGTAGTGTCGGATACGTGACTCAAGCTCTTGATTGCCAGGATGCGCCGGCTCGAGCGCCGCAGGAATCGTATTGAGGTACGCCGTGTTTGGTGAAAAAGGAATGTGTGCACCCGATCGACGCGCTAAATCGGTTAGCCGCTCTAAGAGATAATGTGCGCGGTCTGGACCCTCACGATCAAGAACCGCAGCTAAAGCGTCGAGCCACTCTTGGGTCTCGAGCGAGTCTTCATCGTTCGCAGCTTGTAATGCGGCAGCTTGTGGTGCCATGACCATCTCCTGATTAGGTAGGGCTTGTATTGTGAAAGCCTACTTTGTTTTGCGTATTTTTGGCATTCTAGGTAGAAGTTGAACTCAGAGCAACTAAAATTTCATCAAGCGGTATGTATTTTCGTATTATGAAATTTAAGAAATATTTCGTTGCTCAGCTCCGACTAAAATACAACCCTAATATGGATAACCCGAATGTCCAACTCTCCTAAGTCGGTTGTTTCAACTCCGTTTCAAGACCAAGCGCGTCTCAGGCGACGACGATGGTATTGGCTCACGCCCATGCTCGTATTGGTCTTGTACGCCTGTGTGATGAGCGCATTTTTTTGGCTTCAGCGCCTACATGACGGCAGCGTCATGTTCATCACGATCGATCAGGAAATGCGTCAACAGCGCTTAATCTGGGTGGTGATCGGGCTATCAGTGGTTATCGTTTTTGCCTTGCTCATGCTGTGGCGTTATACGCACTACCGATCGAAAGCCGAAGCCGCACTCATTACAGAGACAGGCTTTCGTCGAGCGATGGAAAACTCCATGTCGACCGGGATGCGGGTGCTTGATTTAGAAGGTCGAATTGCTTATGTGAACCCCGCCTTCTGCCGAATGATCGGTTGGAACGAGGCTGATCTTATCGGACGCATGCCGCCTTTCCCGTACTGGGTGCCAGGCCAACACGATAGCCAGCAACAGGTTCTCGATAGTGTGTTGTCGGGAAAGGCCCCAAGCACTGGGGTAGAAATTGAGGCACAGCGCCGAGATGGTTCACGCTTTAGTGCGCGGATGTATGTTTCCCCGTTACTCGATCCAAAGGGTACTCAAATTGGCTGGATGACCTCCATGACCGATATCACCGAGCCTAAGCGTATCCGCGAGGCGCTCACTGCGGCGCATGAGCGTTTCATGACTGTGCTTGAAGGTCTAGATGACGCGATTTCCGTCACAGCGGACACCAATGACGGCGTCGAGCTACTATTTGCCAATCGCACCTACCGGCGACTCTTCGGATCACAAACACAAGGGCACGAAGAGATGCTTGCTGGTCGTCGGGGTCGTTATACCGATGAGTCCGTCGAAGTCTTTTCGGAGTCCGTGCAGAAGTGGTTCGAAGTTCAACATCGAATGTTGGCCTGGACAGATGGACGCCGTGTACGCCTCCAAGTCGCGCGCGACATCACCGAGCGTCGCAAACACGAAGAAGCCTCACGCGTGCAGCAAGAAAAAATCCAGATAACTAGCCGGCTAACAACAATGGGAGAGATGGCATCATCCTTGGCCCATGAACTGAACCAACCGCTTACGGCGATTGCTAACTACAGTATGGGCGCGGTCGCTATGGTGAAGGCTGGACATACTGATATGGCGACCTTGCTTCCCGCCCTGGAAAAGGCGGCTGCGCAAGCGCAACGCGCAGGAAAGATCATTAGTCGCATCCGCGATTTTGTCAAACGCAGCGAGCCTCGCAGGCAGAACGTACCCATCCAAACGATCGTCGATAACGCGATCAGTCTGGCAGAAATCCATGCAAGAAAAAGGCAAGTTGAGATTGTCCGTCATATTCCGGACCAGCTACCGGATGTCTACGCAGATCCAATTCTAATTGAGCAGGTATTGCTGAACTTGTTGAAAAACGGTCTTGAGTCGATGGATCAAGCCGGTCTGAACACTCTAGAACTCGATGTTTCGTTACACGATAATCAAATAGAAGTAGCCGTGAAAGACCGAGGCCACGGCCTGGCAGAGCCCGAGCGGCTGTTTGAACCTTTTTTCAGCACAAAATCTGAAGGACTCGGCATGGGTTTGAATATTTGCCGAACCATCATTGAATCGCATCACGGGCGCCTCTGGGCCACAAACAACCCAGTAGGCGGAACTATTTTTCGCTTTACACTACCGTGCGCTTCTAACCTAGAAGCAGAGCACAGCCATCAGTCAGAGGAGTTGCCAGTATGAACACCCCAAACGTCGCAAGCACTGTATTTATCGTTGACGATGACGAGGCGGTGCGAGACTCACTGCGCTGGTTGCTTGAAGCGAACGGCTACCACGTTAGTGCGTTCTCAAGCGCCGAAAGCTTTCTTACCGCCTTTGATGAGAAAACTGCTGGCGTGTTGATAGTAGATGTGCGCATGCCTGGCATGAGTGGACTCGAACTTCAGGAACAGCTCATCGCGCGTAAGTCGTCGATGCCGATCGTTTTCATTACCGGTCACGGTGATGTCCCGATGGCTGTCTCGACAATCAAAAAGGGCGCGATCGACTTTTTAGAGAAGCCTTTTGACGAGACCGACTTACGCGAAATTGTGGCGCGTATGTTTGAACAAGCGAACCAGCGTCTAACGCAAGCCAAGGCCCAGCGCGAACATGAGGCGATGTTAGGTCGTCTGACCGCTCGCGAACAACAAGTCTTAGAACGCATTGTGGCCGGGCGACTTAATAAGCAAATAGCCGATGACTTAGGCATTAGTATTAAGACAGTAGAAGCGCATCGTGCAAACATCATGGAAAAACTCCAGGTCACAACCGTCGCAGACTTGATGAAAGTTGCGTTGGCAAAGCCTGAGGCGCACACATGACAGCTAAGGTCATTGACGGTGTCAAACTTGCCGCAAGCATTCGCGAACAAGTCGCTGAGCGTGCTGCGGTACTCACTAGGCAGGGAGTCAAACCGGGCTTAGCAGTCGTATTAGTCGGCAGCGATGCCGCCTCACAGGTGTACGTGCGTAATAAGGTTGCCGCCTGCGAAAAAGCCGGTTTGCACTCAGTCCTCGAACAGTATCCTGCGGACTTGACCGAAGACGCCCTACTCAGTCGAATCAGAACCCTTAATGCTGACAAAACCATCCACGGTATATTAGTTCAGCTGCCTCTGCCGAAGCATATTGACGCGCATCGCGTGATCGAAGCAATCGCCGCCGAGAAGGACGTCGATGGGTTTCATATCAGTAATGCTGGGCTCTTAATGACCGGCACGCCCCTCTTTCGACCCTGCACGCCATACGGTGTGATGAAAATACTTGAGTCTGAGCAGGTCGTCTTGCGTGGTGCAGTAGCCGTAGTGGTCGGTGCCAGCAATATTGTGGGCAAACCGATGGCAATGCTGCTGCAAGCGGCTGGTGCCACAGTGACTATTTGCAACTCTAAGACGCGCGATCTCGCCTGGCACACACGTCATGCTGACATTGTTGTCGTGGCCACTGGGAAACCTGGGATGGTCACCGGTGACATGATTAAACCTGGCGCAATTGTGATTGATGTGGGGATTAACCGTACGGCAGACGGAAAGCTTTGCGGTGACGTGGATTACGCCTCGGTGAGCCAAGTCGCAGGCGCCATTACACCTGTTCCCGGGGGCGTCGGTCCCATGACCATCGCCATGCTGCTCGTCAACACTATCGAGGCGGCCGAGCGCTCCAACGCATCCGGCATAACACCATGAACCCATTACTTATTCCAATCCAACAGTTTGTCGACTATGCCGCGGTGCGTCCGGAGCATATCGAACAAGCAATACCCACCTTGCTCGCTAAAGCGCGGGCTGCGGTTGAGCTTGCCTCGCAGGATGATCGTCCTGCGACCTGGCAACTAGTGGTGGATGCTGTTGACAGTGCAAGCGAGCCACTCTGGCGTGCATGGTCTGTTGCAGGTCATTTGAATGCAGTCGTCAACACGCCGGAGTTGCGCGCTGCCTATAACGCCATGCTGCCGGCTATTAGTGAATACTCAACTTGGGTTGGCCTGCATACTGGCTTGTATACGAAATATAGACAGCTAAGAGACAGTGCCGAGTTTTCTCAACTATCTCCACAAAGGCAGCGCGTGGTAGCGCTGTCACTACGCGACTTCAAGCTCAGCGGCGTCGAACTCAAAGGCGAGTCCCGAGAAGCGTATGCGACCAACTCAGACAAGCAAGCTCAAGTTTCGCAAAAGTTTTCAGAGAATGTATTGGATGCAACGGACGCCTGGAGCCTTGTGATTCATGATGTCGGCCGCCTGTCGGGCGTGCCGGCTGACGTGCTCAGCGCGATCAAAGATCCAATTAAGCAGGCATGGACATTGAATTTAAAAATGCCCTGCTACTTACCCGTGATGCAGTACGCACAAGATCGCGAGCTGCGTCGAACGCTCTACCATGCTTACGCCACCCGTGCCTCCGAACAAGGTGATAAAGCATTTGATAACTCGACCTTAATCGAGGAGTCTCTCGCGCTGCGGGCTCAAGAAGCTGGGCTCCTAGGGTTTAAACATTACGCCGAGTTACGTTTGCAAACCAGGATGGCCAAAGGCGCTCAAGAGGTGATCGACTTCTTGAGGCAACTGACCGAGAAAGCCAAACCATTCGCGAAACAGGATTTAGCCGAGCTCACAGAGTTTGCTCACACATCCCTTAACCTGACGGACTTGCAACCCTGGGATATCGCCTTTGTATCGGAGCGCTTACGTGAGGCACGCTATGACTACTCAGAAGATGAAGTCAAACAGTACTTTACCGAGCCGCGGGTTCTGAAAGGTCTTTTTGAGGTCATCAACACCCTTTTTCAGGTCGAGCTCGTTGAGTACCCTGTAAGTGGGTGGTGCCCCGAAGTAAGCGGCTATGCAGTCAAGACGCTTGAAGGCCGAACCCTTGGCTACCTAATGATCGATCTGCATGCGCGTTCTGGCAAACAAGGTGGAGCATGGGTGGACAGCGAGCGCAGCAGACATCGTGTAGACAATGAAGTACGTCTCCCCATCATTTACCTAACGTGTAACTTTGCAGGGCCGAACGGTGGACGTCCTGCGTTACTGACCCACGACGATGTCATCACTCTATTTCACGAAGCGGGCCACGCATTACATGCCCTGCTTTCTGAAGTTGACGAACTCGGCGTGTCGGCTTTTTCAAGCGTTGAATGGGATGCCATCGAACTACCTTCTCAGTTCATGGAGAATTTTTGCTGGGATTGGACTGTTTTGCAAAGCTTGACTGCCCATGTCGATACGGGCGCACCCCTACCGCGACCGCTTTACGACAAGATGTTAGCGGCGAAAAACTTTCAAAGCGGTATGCAGACTGTCCGTCAAGTCGAGTTCTCATTGTTTGATATTCTGATTCATCGGCAGCTCCAAGGTGTGTCGATCGCAGACGTCATGTCGCAGCTTTCAGCGGTACGCCAAGAGGTAGCGGTTCTTATACCTCCCGCGTGGCACAGATTTCCCCATAGTTTTTCTCACCTCTTTGCAGGCGGCTACGGCGCTGGCTACTACAGTTACAAGTGGGCAGAGGTTCTGTCCTCTGACGCATACGAAGCCTTTGAAGAGGCTGCAAGTAACTCAGCTTCGCATAGGCAGGCCAGAGCCAGCACACTCGACACTGAGACGGGTTTACGCTTTCGGCGTGAAATCTTAGCGGTAGGTGGCGCACGGCCTGCGGCGGAGTCCTTTCGGAGTTTTAGAGGGCGCGAACCGAAGCTCGATGCACTGTTGCGACATCACGGCATGACGCCCATCCAAGCCCCATCCCAACCCTAGGAAGATCGCGTTGACTGTGTTGCTGACCATCTTAAGGCGAGGTGTACTAGCGTGTGCCACGATGGTTGTGCTTGCGCTCTCCGCTTGCTCAGACTCAAACATAAAATGGTCGTTATACGATGTGAGCGGACATCTACCTGATCTCCGGTTTTCGCTACAAGCCGCAGGCAATCAAACAATGACCGAAAAGGATTTCACTGGTCAGACTGTGCTAATGTTTTTCGGCTATGCAAGTTGCCCAGACATCTGTCCGACAACCATGGCACAGCTTACCGAAGTCGTGAACAAGCTAGGAGATCGCGCCAAAGACGTAAAAATTGTTTTTGTCAGCGTTGATCCACATCGTGACACCCCTGACGTGCTGCAAGCCTATGTCAAAGCATTTAGTACTAGCGCTATTGGCTTGACCGGCAACGAGAAGCAAGTTGCTGACCTCGCGCGACGCTACCGTATTGCCTACCAAATAGAAAAGCCTAAACCGGGTGACAGTGCTGATGTGTATGACATCACGCATAGCCGAGGCGTATTCATATTTGATCGATTTGGACGCGCCCGACTTCTTGCCTCAGATACTGAGAAAATCGATACAGTCGTTTCGGACCTAAAACAGCTACTCGACCAAACTAAGCGTTGAACTGTAACCTGCCTCGTTGAGGATCGCTTGCAGTTCTGACGCGTTGGGTCCATTCTTTACCTCAACGGTTCTATGACTGAGATCGCAAACGACGTTTGCTGAATCGTATTTGCCCAGAATTGCAGCTGTAATTGATTTGACGCAATGATTACACGACATCTCGGGGACATTAAGTTTTATCATGACAGTTCCATTCGGTATGCTCGACTTATTATGGCTCATAAATTGATCAACAACGAACGTTTTGTAGCCTCGGTTGATCTACATATCGAGGATATGACCTGTGCCTCTTGTGTCTTGCGTGTCGAGAAAGCGCTTTGCGCTGTCCCTGGTGTCGCTAGGGCTCAAGTAAATTTGGCAACACAGCGCGCAACCTTAACTTTTGCCGAGCAACCCGCTGACCCCGCCGCTATCGTCACGCACGCAATTGCTGCAGCGAGTCATGCTGGCTACCCCGCTACTGAAATTACCGACGACACGCAGGATGACGATAGCTTGGTTCAACAACGAGCCGTCGAACAACAGCACTTGCAAACCAACTTGTTTATTTCGCTTGGCTTAACTGTGCCGGTCTTCTTGCTTGAAATGGGATCCCATGCCTCGAAACAGGTACACCAGCTCATCCATGACACTCTTGGCCTGCAATTCAGTTGGACCTTGCAAGCAGTCTTGACGTCCCTCGTCATGTTTGGACCAGGGCGTGTGTTTTTTCGCAAAGGCCTACCGGCACTATGGCACCGCGTTCCGGATATGAACTCCCTTGTCGCGTTAGGCGCTGGCAGTGCGTGGCTCTATTCCTTAGCCGCACTGATCGCACCGAATTGGCTGCCCGAGAATGCGCGCTTTGTTTACTTTGAAGCTGCAGCGGTGATTATTACGTTGATTATTCTTGGTCGCTGGCTTGAGGCGCGAGCGAAAGGTCGTACGGGGGATGCGGTGCAACATCTCATTGGACTTCAGCCACACACGGCACACTTCGTCAAGGGTGATAATGAAATCGTAGAGGTTGCAATAGAGGTCATTAAGCCAGGAGACTATCTACTCGTTCGTCCGGGCGAACGCCTACCCACGGACGGAGTCATCACGCAAGGGACGCCGTACATCGACGAATCGATGATCACAGGCGAACCTGTCGCATCCGAGAAACACCCCGGAGACGCGGTGACAGGCGGCACCCTGAACACGACGCGCAGCTTTACGTTTCAGGCCACACATACGGGTCGAAACACCGTGCTGGCGCAAATTGTGCGCATGGTTCAAACCGCACAGGGCGCAAAGCTACCCATCCAAGCAGTTGTCGATCAAATTACCGCTTGGTTTGTACCAGCAATCCTCTTATGTGCACTCTCAACTTTTTTGATTTGGTATCTTATCGGACCAGATCCTCGATTTTCTCATGCACTTATTTCTGCTGTTGCAGTCCTAATTATCGCGTGTCCCTGCGCGATGGGCCTTGCTACACCGACTTCTGTGATGGTGGGTACCGGACGCGCAGCGCAAGCGGGCATCCTCTTTCGGCACGGTGATGCTCTTCAGCGACTACGGGACGTCACAGTAATCGCGTTCGATAAGACAGGAACCTTGACAGCCGGCAAACCTCAAGTCACTGACCTAGAAATTATTGACCCAACATTTTCCCTTGAGACCGTGCTGAGTTGGACTGCAGCGATGCAGTCCCATTCGGAACACCCGATCGCGCGTGCATTCGTACAGGCTGCCAACGAACGCTCTTTAAACATTCCCTTGGCACAGGAGTTTGAAGCGCAGACCGGTGCGGGAGCGAAGGCCCTTGTTGCAGGACGCTGGGTGTCAGCCGGCACATCGCAATACATGAACGAACAAGGACTTGAAACAGTGGATCAACAGCAGCGTATGACAGATTGGGGGCTGTTAGCTAAAACACCAATCCTGATCGCGATTGATAGCACGATCGTAGCGGTCGCAGCCTTGTCTGATCCCATCAAGCCAACCGCGAAGTTTGCGATACAGTCGATTAAATCAGCTGGCATTCACACAGTCATGATCACCGGCGATCATCCTCTGACGGCGCGCGCAGTCGCAGATACCCTGGGCATCGACGAGGTCCACGCTAATGTATTACCAGTCGGTAAAGTTGAGCGCCTGCAACGAATGCAAAAAGCTGGGCAAGTCGTAGCCTACGTTGGCGATGGCATCAACGATGCACCTGCCTTGGCCACAGCCGATGTCGGAATTGCTATTGGAACAGGTACGGACATAGCAATCGAATCCGCGAGCGTGGTGCTCATTTCTGATAATCTCAACGGACTCATCAATGCGATAACGCTATCGCATGCAACTCTGAAAAACATCCATCAAAATTTGTTTTGGGCCTTCGCCTACAACGTTGCCTTGGTTCCAATTGCTGCAGGCGTGTTGTACCCGACTTTCGGAATCCAATTATCACCAGCCTTTGCTGCGGCCGCTATGGCGTGCTCCAGCGTTTTTGTCGTGGCGAACGCTCTGCGTCTTAAACAACTCAAACTTCGCTAACCAGCAGAAGCCGGCTTCCAGACTGTCGTGAGCGTCTCGGGAGCAGGACGTTGGGCAGGCGATGGCAGACTGATCGGCGTACCAACTGCCAAAAAGCCAACAAAGCGATAATCCAGTGGGTCAAAGCCGAGAGCCTCGGGTACCTCATCGGTATAGCTGCCTAGGCCAGTGCTCCAGTAGCTAGAGAATCCCATCATGTGTGCTGCGTTCTGAATGTTCATTGCAGCTGCGCCCATCG
The DNA here is from genome assembly GCF_019923725.1 of Zwartia hollandica. Taxonomy (GTDB): domain Bacteria; phylum Pseudomonadota; class Gammaproteobacteria; order Burkholderiales; family Burkholderiaceae_B; genus Zwartia; species Zwartia hollandica. Next base: position 85,906 of record NZ_JAHXRI010000001.1, on the reverse strand, counting down.
ATAGTGTCTGTTCGATTTCAGGCACCTTCTCATTATTGTGGGATATTTTGTAGGCCATCCCAATCAGCAGCGGCACGGTCGAAAGCCACTTACGTGTGTTCTGCTCTTTTTGCGCAGTGACCTCGCGCCCTGAGCGACGCGTTGCTGCGATCGCCAAATCAGCAAAGGCATCGATGTGCTCGCGATAAATCAACGCGAAGCGCCAAGCGCGCAATGCTGAGTGATCAGGGGCGCACACCGCAGCCCGGAGCAAAGTATCGATCTGCTCTGCACTCGGACCTGGCGCTTGCACAAGCTTCTGAGAGCGACGGGAAATAAGTTCTTGCACACTAGACATACATACTCGCAGGTGAATGAATTAAAAAAACCCTGCATCACTCTCGCGACACAGGGCTTTCAGTACCGATGGCTTGCACTAAGCAAACCAGCCGGTTAAGAATTACAGCACTTGAATATTGGTTGCGCTTGGGCCTTTGGCGCCCTGACCGATTTCAAAGCTGACTTTCTGGTTTTCTTCGAGAGTCTTGTAACCGCTCGAGCGAATTTCTGAATAGTGAGCGAACAAATCCTTGCCGCCGCCATCAGGCATGATAAAACCATAACCTTTTTCAGCATTGAACCACTTCACGACACCAGTTGCCATTTCAAACTTCCTTGATAGATAAAAAAACGGGCAAAAACGCCCAACGTGCTAGATGATCAAGGAAGGGATAGACACCACTGATTACCACTAAGGGCGACAGCCTAGGTACAAAAACCGCGTCGCTTGAGAATCTTGCCACTTGAGTGTAGTGGCGAAGGTTGACAGAGTCAAACAAAAACTTGGTGGATTTTGCTGTTAAGTACCTGATTTTGCAGTTTTCTCTGAAAAGATGCTCAAAAAGCAACAAATATAGTGAATACTCAAAATGAAGGTCAAAAAAACATAAGAAACCACTGACAGACTAGTCTTAAACTTTAACTTTCCACTGGTTGAGTGTACTTATCCCATGAAAGTAATCGTTTTAGGCGCCGGAGTCATCGGAACAACCACTGCCTACTACTTGGCCAACGCAGGTGTACAGGTTACGGTTATCGATCGTCAGCCAAGCGTCGCAAACGAAACAAGTTTTGCGAATGCCGGACAAGTGTCCCCTGGCTACTCCACACCTTGGGCTGCCCCGGGCATCCCGTTTAAGGCCTTGAAGTGGATGTTTCAGCGTCACGCCCCACTCGCGATTCGTCTGGACGGGAGCCTCTGGCAGCTCAAATGGATGGCCAGCATGTTAGGTCAATGTAACGCACAGCGGTATGCGATCAATAAAGAACGCATGATGCGAGTTGCGGAATACAGCAGACATTGTTTAGACACACTGCGACTGGAAACAGGAATCGCCTACGAGCAGCGCACACGCGGGACTTTGCAGCTGTTCCGGACGCAAGCACAAATGGATGCCGTCGGACGCGATATCGACGTACTCAAAGAACTAGGCGTACCCTACGAGCTGCTGTCGGCGACAGAGCTCAAGTCAGCCGAACCCGCCCTTGCCTTTGCGCATACGCCCTTAGCCGGAGGCTTACGCTTACCAAGCGATGAGACCGGCGATTGCCACATGTTCACAACCAAACTCGCACACATGGCACAAAACCTTGGGGTCGAGTTCATCTACGACACGGCGATTGAGGAAATCTTGCATGCCAACGGATCGATGGTTGGGGTTCGCTCAGGCATGCAAACATACCGAGCTGATCGGTACGTAGTAGCGCTTGGTAGCTACTCGCGAAGCGTCCTTTCCGACCTCGGACTGAACATTCCCGTCTACCCTGTGAAAGGCTACTCCTTAACAATTCCTCTGATCGATGAAACGCTAGCCCCGCAATCTACGGTATTGGACGAAACCTACAAAGTCGCCGTCACGCGTTTCGATAATCGAATACGCGTTGGGGGAATGGCCGAACTCGGAGGTTTTGATTTAGGACTAAACCCACAACGCAGGGAAACGCTTGAAAAGGTGGTGACCGATCTGTTCCCGGGGGGCGATCTCACACAAGCAAGTTTTTGGACTGGGTTGCGACCGATGACGCCGGATAGCACGCCAATTATTGGGCCCACTTCGATTAGTAACCTTTACTTAAACACCGGTCACGGAACACTCGGATGGACGATGGCCTGTGGTTCGGGAAAACTCGTAGCGGATCAGGTCACCGGCAAACGCCCTGAGATCAGCACAGATGGGCTAAGTCTCAGCCGCTATCTCCGCACCGCGAGTGACCACCCTATCAAAGCCACCAGCGTTCCAGCCTGATATCATTGCAGATCATTTTTGCTCAGTCCTAAGCATGACGCGTCCTACCAAAGCAACGATTGACCTAACAGCCCTTAGAGCAAACTATCTTTGGGGGCGTTCGCAACAACAAGGTAATGCCCTTGCCGTCGTAAAAGCCAACGCGTATGGTCATGGCGCAGTCGCCTGCGCGACTGCTTTAGCCGACATTGCTGATGGCTTTGCCGTCGCATTCTGTGCAGAAGCAATCGAGCTCCGAAACGCAGGCATCACAAACCCCGTTCTCGTTTTGGAGGGTTGTTTTAATCTCGCGGAACTTCGGCAGGCTCAACAGCAATCGCTCTGGGTGGTGATCCACCAAGACAGTCAGCTTCAGGATCTAGAAACTGCAAGCTTTGAAGCAAACTCTTTACATGTATGGCTCAAAGTGGATAGTGGGATGCACCGGGCAGGCTTTGCGCTTGAAGACGTACAAGCGGCACACAAGCGTCTAACCGAATGTCCGGCTGTTGCCTCCGTCACACTCATGTCACACTTCGCCTCGTCAGACGAACCCGACAAACAAACAACTCTCAGACAGATCAAGGCCTTCGAAGAAGCGACCCGTGGCCTGCCTGGCGCACGCAGTCTCAGTAACTCCGGAGCGGTGATGGCATGGCCTCAAGCCTCACGAGACTGGGCGCGTCTAGGTATTTTGCTCTACGGTGCCGACCCCCTGCCTCATCCGATCGATCGTTTGACTCCTGTCATGACCTTACAAAGCGAAGTATTTGCCGAGCGCTGGCTCGAAGCAGGCGAGCCGATTGGGTACGGAGAAAAATTTGTCACGCAAGCAAGGACGCGCGTGGGCCTAGTCGCTATCGGTTATGCCGATGGCTACCCGCGAGTCGCGCCAAGCGGCACGCCTGTCTCGGTTGACGGAGAAGTCACGAGAATCATTGGGCGGGTATCAATGGACATGATCACCGTCGACCTAACCCCGCTCCTCAGCGCAGGCATCGGCAGCAAGGTCGAATTATGGGGTAAACAAATTGACGTCAACCAGATTGCGAAAGCCGCTGGCACGATTTCCTACGAGCTGCTGTGCAATGTCAAGCGAATTCCAAAAGAGTATATCGGTGGCATTGCGGTTTAGAATCAGCGTTCTTGGCTGAAGGCTTAAAAGGTATGGCGATGCAGCTTGCTACATGGAACGTTAATTCTCTTAAAGTACGACTCCCTCAAGTGCTTGCGTGGCTTGCGCAAAATCCTGTCGATGCATTGTGCCTGCAAGAACTCAAGCTTGATCATGACAAGTTCCCCTTACAGGCGTTTAAAGAAATCGGCTACCACGCTTCTTGGGCAGGCCAAAAAACATATAACGGAGTTGCCGTGATTTCGAGGGCACAAGGCCTCAATGAAACGAGAAACATCCCAGGCTATGATGATCCGCAACAGCGCGTAATCGCCACTACTTTGCCCTTTGGTCAGGAGTCCATACGCGTCATTAGCGCCTACTGTCCAAACGGACAGTCCCTCGATAGCGACAAGTATGTTTACAAGCTCGATTGGTTTAAAGCTTTTGCCCAGTGGTTAAAAGTCGAGAAACAGACCCACCGACACATTGCTGTTCTTGGCGACTACAACGTGGCTCCTAAAGACGAGGATGTGCACAATCCTGAAAAGTGGGTTGGACAGGTTCTGGTTTCCGACCCCGAGCGCGCTGCGCTTGCCGCCTTAGTCGACTTGGGCTTTACCGATGCATTTCGACTTTTTGAGCAACCACCCAAATCATTTAGCTGGTGGGACTATCGGATGAATAGTTTTAAGCGAAACGCCGGCGTGCGCATTGACCACGTGCTGCTGTCCGAGTCCTTGGTGCCTCACTGTCAGTCTTGCATCATAGACAAGGGCCCAAGGGGTAACGAACAGCCGTCTGACCATACCCCCGTTATTGCGACTCTTTCTTTCTGAAACCCATGTCTCTTGCACAAAACCTCTCGCTTGATCACCTGGTAATCAATGTCCATTACGACATGGATCGAGCGCAACGGATATTTGAGCACCTTGGTTTCTATTTGACTACACGAGGGTTTCATAGTCTTGGATCGATCAACCATCTTATGACGTTCGATACAGACTATCTAGAGCTGGTTGGCGTGCCAACCGATTCGGTCAAGGTCCGACGAGAAATCCTGCAAAGTCCTCAAGGCCTCGATGGACTTGTATTTAAAACGGCGAACGCCTCAAAGACGTACCAGGCAATCAAGACGCAAGGCTTTGCGCTGACAGAGGTTCAAACTTTTGGGCGTCCGGTCGAGCTAGCAGGAAAGGTGAAGGACGCCAAGTTCAAGACGACCCGACTACAACCAGGACAGTTTGAGGCAGGCAGGCTCTATTACTGCCAGCACTTAACGCCAGAACTTGTTTGGCGTCCGGAGTGGCAAAGCCATCCCAACACCAGTCATGCCATTGCGGCGATCTTAATCGTTGACCCAAAGCCCCGCGCCCAAGCAAAACGCTACGCTGCATTGGCTAATGCCTTCGTGCGCAGAGGCCAACACGGCGAGAGCCGCGTCACCTGTCAAGACTTTGAACTCGTGTTCGTCACCGAAAATGAGTATCGAGCACTTTATGGGACGCATGCCTGCTCCGGAAAAGGTCGCAAGAGTTTTTTTGGTGCAATGGCGCTCTTCGCACGCGATCTTTGTCAGGTGCGCGAGTTCATCATCCAGGCCGTGGACAAGAATGCTGGCATTCAATGGACCGATCACGGCGACCGCATTACCTTATCTTTGACGCAATATGAAGTGGTTATTGACTTCATTCAATCTGAATAAAAATACGGAGAAAAACCTATGCTCACCATTTGGGGCAGAATCACATCTATTAACGTCCGCAAGGCGGTCTGGGCTGCAGAGGAGCTTGGCATACCGTATCAGCGTATCGATGCTGGTGGGACGTTTGGGCTGACTAAGACACCTGAGTATCTAGCGATGAACCCGAACTCAGTCGTACCGACACTGGTCGATGGTGATTTCACCCTTTGGGAGTCAAATGTCGTTGTTCGATATCTTTGCGCAAAGCACTCGATGGGAGATTTATACCCTGCCGAGCTACAAGCGCGTTTTAATGCAGAGCGATGGATGGATTGGCAACAAACGACATTTAGCCCTTCGGGACGGGATGCTTTCTGGCAACTCATCCGAATACCCGGTCCAGAACAAGACTCCCAAAAAATTGAGGCGTCGATTGCGTCCACAAATATTTTGCTCGATCGTTTTGAACACCATCTGACACAGAACGAATATGTCGGCGGAACCAAGCTAACGATGGCGGATATTCCAATGGCTTGCGAAATCCATCGCTGGTATGGCTTGCCCCTCGAAAGAAAATCACGCCCAAGAATAGAGGCTTGGTACGACAGAATTAATTCAAGGCCTGCCTCCAAAAACGTACTAACTTATCCCCTCACTTAAGGCTTTGGCGTAAGGGCTGCAAATACGGATGATAGTTTTTGCGTGGGCAAGCTAAAGCATGCACGAGCCAAGGCGGCTGCGTCGACGGCGGGTTGTCCGTAGGCACAGCAATCGACGCCCTTAGCAACGAGCTCCTCGTCTGACAGCGGGAGTTCTTTGCTTCCGCGCAGCTGATCGATACGTTTGACCAATACCTTCCCATCTCGCAAGGTGATGCGTAGTTGCGCCCAGCGCGGGAACATTGGTGGCTCTGCCTCGCGCACTGACACGCGAGAGAGAAAGGCCTGGACCTCTGGACGTAGTACGGCCTGATCGTCAAAACTACTAAGACCCACTTTTTTGTCTAAAAGAGCCGCCGTCACGGCGTACTGCATACTGAACTTTCCCTCAAGCCCTGTCTGTGGGCAATCGTAAATAAGCGGCACCGTCGCACGGAAATTTGTCAGCACTTCAACACGATCGACTTCTGACAAAGAAAGGCCAGGATACTCCGCCAGCAAATCCATCAAACCGTCCAGCGTGCGGTGAGTAGCGTAGCAAAGCGGATATTTTTTTATTTCTATACCGCCGGTCTCAATTTCAAATGGCAGGCTTCCAAGCTGATCCATTTGCGCGCACAGGTCCGCTCCGTCGGCGTAAAGAGCGCTGTACCCTTGGTCGCCATCGAGCGCGTGAGGCGATGAATCAAAGCCAAGTCTAGCTAGACCGATCGAGCGCAACGCAAGTGCATTAGCCTGCCCTGCCTGAAACGGCTTGGACATTGTGCCGAAATTTTGCCGCGATCCAGCGATCTGTGCGACAGCGATACCGAGCGCATTGACACACTGCCCATGAGGCAGATGAAGCAACCGCGCGCAGGCAGCGACTGCACCAAGGCTCGCAATCGAAGAGGTGGAGTGCCAGCCCTTCGCGTAGTGGTCATCGACCATTGCGCGCGCAAGTCGCAGACAAACCTCAAAACCAACAACATACGCGTCAAGAACCTCTTTTCCCTCGGCATTAATCGTCTCACCAAGAGCCAATAATGCAGGAAACATTGCAACACTCGGATGCCCCCGCAATGGAGAAGACACATCGTCATAATCCAGCGCATGCCCCATTGTTCCGTTTACTAGCGCGGCGAGCTCAATTGGGAGCTGCTCTCCGGTTGTCCAAACCCGGGCACCTCCTGATGGTCCCTGGCCGCGGGCATATTCAACAACGAGCCTTGAAGCAGGCTCGCGCGCACCGGCCAAGGCACAGACCACCGTATCAAACAAGGCGCGCGCGGCTACGTGGTACTGGTCAGATGTGACATTGGCACTTTTAAACGACGTGATAAACGTCGCAATCTTATCGCTTGCGGGAGTAGTCATGAACGAGATCTTTCCTCTTATAGATTGTCTATTTGGATAGTAACGATATCTGCAGAGCTAGCAAGAGCGACTTTTCTTAGGCATACTAGTATGCATATAACAACATGACGGAGCAGACCCATGAAAGCCTTTTCTTTTCTCATCCGCGCGACTTTGGCTGGATCGATATTTTTTTCAACGGGACAGGTCATCGCGCAAGACTATCCATCGCGCGACATCACCTTTATCGTTCCTTACGCACCTGGCGGATCAACAGACCCGATTTCACGACAAATCGCGAGCCAGCTTGAAAAAGAACTCAAGGCCTCTGTCAATGTGGAAAACAAACCTGGTGGCTCGGCCACCGTGGGTGTCGGGCAAGTGATTCGCTCTAAACCTGACGGCTACACAATCGGGCTTTCATCAAACAGCGCTCTCGCCTACCAGCCTCTTGTCAACAAGGCTCTTACGTGGAAATCCCCCGCTGACTACCAATCAATCGTAACGCTCGTAAAACTTCCAGCGATCATCACGGTCAAGGCAGACTCTCCCTACAAATCGTTCGAAGATTTTATTGAAGCTGCTCGTCAAAACCCAGGAAAAATACGAGTCGCTGTCTCTGGGTATCGCACTGCACCGGATTTAGTTATCCAAGAGCTCAACAAGGTCGCCAATATTCGAATTGCAACCGTGCCCTTTACGGGCGGTGGTGGTGAGGCACTTATCGCACTGCTTGGTGGTCGCGTTGAAGCAACCAGTGGTTATGCCCCAACGGTCAAAGCCCATGTGCAAGCTGGCACTGTGCGGGTTCTCGCCGCATTTTCAAAAGACAAGTACTTCATGTTTCCCGAAGCGCAGTCAGTGGTTCAAGCCGGATACAACGTAACCCTACCAGCTGACTACGGCGTCGTCGCACCCAAAGGGCTCCCCAAAGACGTACTGGACAAATTGGTTAACGCTGCACTGAAGATTGGCAAAAGCGAGGAGTTTGCAAAGTTCGCCCAATCAAATGGTCTCGTACTGGATGTAGGCGGCCCGCAACAAATGGATGCCGAGATGACGGCCTACGGAAAGACCTTCACGGACTTAATTGCTTTTATGAGCAAAAAAACCCAATAAACAAGGATTTACTTAGCCCTGTATTTTGTTAAAGTTGGACCCTGAACTATTCGCTCGCTAATTTCCTTCACCCTTCAGGAGTTCAATTTTGAGCACAACGCAAACTACACGTCCGGTTGCCGTCGTCACTGGAGGCGCCCGAGGCATTGGTTTGGCTATTGCAAAATGGTTTTTAGCACATGATTATCGTGTCGCCTTGCTAGACATAGGGATGAGCACCCTGACGCAAACAGAGGCGGAGCTCCACAATCCTGAGCGCGTGCTTGCGCTAGCCTGCGACGTCTCTAAACCAGATCAAGTGCAAGCCAGCATCGACGCCGTTGCGAAAAAGTTTGGCCGTATTGATGCCTTAGTCAACAACGCTGGTGTCGCTGTATTCAAGCCAATCGGCGAAACCACCTTTGAAGAATTCCGACATGTACTGGGAACAAACTTGGATGGAGCTTTTCTTTGTTCGCAGGCCTGTGTGCCTTATATGAAGAAAGCTGGCGGCGGCGCAATCGTAAACATCGCGTCAATATCCGGTTTACGCGCCAGTACCTTACGCGTGGCGTACGGCACTAGTAAGGCAGCACTACTTCACCTGACCAAACAGCAAGCTGTCGAACTTGGCACAGTGGGTATTCGCTCAAATGCGGTCGCCCCTGGTCCTGTTGATACCGAAATGGCCAAACTTGTGCACAGCGTAGCGATCCGTTCTGACTACTACGACACAATTCCGATGAATCGATACGGTACGCCCGAAGAGATCGCAAATGCCGTTGGCTTTTTATGCAGCCCCGCGGCAGCATTTATCAACGGACAGTGCCTGGCTGTGGATGGTGGCTTTGATGCATCGGGCGTCGGCATACCGACACTGCGTAAAGCACAGACTGATTCGATCTGACTAGCGTTGGTTAACCTGGCGCGCACACAACATCTTTACTAATTTTTCGAGGTGACACATGAAGCAACAATATATCGTCGGCTGGGGTCATACACCCTTCGGAAAACTAGACAATATGGACTTCGACCAATTGATCCGCGATGCGGCCTTACCTGCGATCGAAAGTGCGGGACTAACGCCCTCGGATATCGACGCAATATTTGTCGGACACTTCAACGCGGGTTTCGTTCAGCAAGACTTTAGCGGTGCGCTGATGGGCATTGCGATCCCCGAGTTTAGACATACTCCAGCCGTTCGTATGGAGAACGCTTGCGCGACCGGTTCAGCGGCTATTTGGTCCGCACTTGATGCGCTGGCGAGCGGACGTATCAAACGCGCCCTCGTTGTCGGCATGGAAAAGATGAATACGCTCCCGAATAAAGAGATTGGGGAAATCTTACTCAAGGCTTCCTATGTTAAGGAGGAAGGCCACACTGAAGGCGGCTTTGCGGGAGTCTTTGGACAGATCGCTGGAGAATACTTTAAGCGTTACGGAGATCAGTCCGATGCACTTGCTGCGATTTCTGCGAAGAACCACGCAAACGGCGTACACAATCCGTACGCACACATGCGTCGTGACTTAGGTTTCGATTTTTGTCGCAATCCATCCGAAAAAAATCCGTTCGTTGCCGGCCCTCTCAAGCGTTCAGACTGCTCGTTGGTATCCGATGGTGCGGCCGCACTTGTCCTTTCAAATGAGCCTCTCCCCGGTGCGAAAGTCCCAGCGGTACGCTGGCGCTCGCGAACACACGTCAATGAGTTTTTGCCTCTGTCGCGACGTGATCCAACAGTTTTCGAAGGAGCCGCGCTTGCTTGGAAAAAAGGACTTAGCGATGCATCAATGTCATTGAATGACCTCCATTTTGTCGAAACGCACGACTGCTTCACGATTGCAGAAATGCTTGAGTATGAAGCAATGGGGCTGGCGCCAAAGGGACAAGGGGCACGCGTCATTTTGGACGGCGTCACGACAAAGAGTGGAAAGCTGCCTGTCAATCCATCCGGCGGCTTGAAGTCTCGCGGCCACCCAATCGGAGCGACCGGCGTGTCACAACATGTGATGGCGGCGATGCAACTCTCTGGCCTAGCCGGTGATATGCAGATTAAAAACGCGCATGCTGGCGCGGTATTCAACATGGGCGGCGCGTCCGTCGCGAACTACCTAAGCGTCTTGGAGTCTGTGTGAATCTTGCGCAGTCGATGAATCTGGGTCGTTTACTTACCCATACGGCTCAACTCTACCCGAACCATCGCGCTCTCATTCAAGGTGATACATCCTGGACGTGGGCGCAGCTGAACCAGCGCGTCAACGCCATGGTTACCTCGCTACGCAAGTTAGGTATAAAGAAAGGCGACCGCATTCTTTTACAATCGCGCAACAGTCTTCAAACATTTGAGAACTGCTGGACTGCGTTCAAACTTGGTTGCGTATGGGTCCCGACTAATTTTCGGCTCACCCCACCTGAAGTCGCTTATCTCGGCGCCTCGAGTGGTGCGGTCGCAATGATTGTTGAGGATGTTTTTCACGCGCACACCGATGCCGTGCGCGCTGCTTCTGACACGTTGCAGCATGTCATTGTGATCGGCACTCCGCGCGCGGGCGAGCTGTCGTACGAAACGCTAATATCGCAGCATGCGCTTGCCCCCGAGTGGTCCGAAACAGTTACCTACGACGATCCGCTCTGGTTTTTTTATACCTCCGGCACGACCGGTAAACCCAAAGCAGGTATTTTGACCCACGGTCAGATGGCCTTTGTAGTGAACAATCACCTAGCTGATCTGATTCCCGGAACCAACGAACGCGACTGCTCTATCGCTGTTGCACCACTTTCACATGGTGCGGGCATTCATGCCTTGCTTAATGTCGCGCGCGGTGCTGCCACCATACTTATGCCTAGCGAAAAGTTCGATCCAGCGATGTTTTGGGAATGCGTCGAGCGGTATAAAGTTACCAATCTCTTTACTGTTCCTACCATCATCAAAATGTTGGTCGAGCACCCAGCTGTGGATCAGTATGACCACAGCTCACTACGCTATGTCATCTACGCTGGCGCACCAATGTACCGAGCCGACCAAAAGCGCGCTCTAGAAAAACTCGGCAAGGTGCTTGTCCAGTACTTTGGACTTGGCGAGGTGACTGGAAACATCACGGTATTGCCCCCCGAGATGCACAGCGCTGACGATGCAGATCCGAACGCGAACATTGGATCGTGCGGACGCCCGCGCGTTGGCATGGAAGTTGCCATTCTGAGCGACAAGATGCAAGAGCTTGCCCGCGGCGAAATTGGTGAAATTTGCGTACGTGGACCCGCTGTTTTTGCTGGTTACTACGGTAACGAAGAAGCCACGCAGAAAGCCTTGCGCGGTGGTTGGTTCCATACTGGTGATCTCGGAAGAATGGATGAGCGAGGCCTGCTCTACATCACGGGTCGTGAATCAGACATGTATATTTCTGGCGGCTCGAATGTCTACCCAAAAGAAGTCGAAGAAGTACTTCTGACCCATCCAGGTGTTGCAGAGATTGCAATCGTTGGCATGCCTGACCCTAAATGGGGTGAGATCGGTGTCGCAGTTATCGTACGTCGCGCTGACGGACCAGCCGTCAGTGAAGTAGAACTCCTCGGATACCTTGAAGATCGTTGTGCCAAATATCGTTGGCCACGTCAATTCTTTTTCTGGGATGTCATGCCAAAATCTGGCTACGGAAAAATTGTAAAAAAAGATATAAAGAGCTTGCTCGTCGAGCGCGGTGAATTCACCTTGCCTGAGCAGGCATCATAAATTCAGTAAAGACCCCCTTATGTCGCAGCACATCGCCTTTTTAACGCCCATGGCAGAGCCGACGCGTGAGGTTGTACGCAGTTTGCTGCCCGATGGATTCACAATCGCCTTTGCCCAAACAAACGACGAGACTGAGCATCGTAAGATGGTTCCGGAAGCTTCAGTCATCATGGCTGTCGGCACCTATGTGACTGCTGAACTTATTGCGCTAGCGCCAAAACTCAAGCTCATTCAAAAATGGGGAATCGGCGTAGACAAGATTGATCTAAGCGCAGCGCGAAGCGCAGGGGTAACGGTTGCAATCACTGCTGGCGCAACATCGATCCCTGTGTCTGAACACGCGCTAATGCTAATGCTAGCCACGTCAAGACGTCTACCACTCGCACATCGAAGCCTGCAAGAAGGCAAGTGGATTGCCACCGAACTGCGCACAGAATGTTCAATGTTAGATGGTAAGACAGTTGGACTCTATGGCTTTGGCAACATCGCACGTTTTGTTGCTAAGCGTTTGAGAGGCTTTGAAGTCAAGATTATCTATCACAGCCGTCGCCGGGTTGATGCCGATATCGAAGCTCAGTTCCATGCGCAGTACGTTGACTTTGATACACTCCTGGTACAAAGCGATCTCCTCAGCCTTCACGCACCGCTCACACCCGAGACGCGACAGCTTTTCAATGCTGCAACGTTCAGAAAAATGAAACCAGGTTCCATCCTCATCAACACAGCACGCGGCGAGCTGGTTAATGAACCGGACCTTGTTCACGCACTGGAAACAGGACAACTATCCGGCGCTGGTCTTGACACTTTTTGCGGTGAACCGCCGAGCGCAACTAACCCCTTGTTCCATATGGATCAAGTGGTCGCGACACCCCACTCTGCGGGTGGAGTCTACGACAACGTCCCACATATTGTCGGCCACATGTTCCGTAATATTAAGCAATTTCACCAATCACAACCTCTTGATGCAGCAGATATTGTCGTTGCATCGCCCGCATAACAATCTCGCTAAGTAACAACTAGTACCCCGTCGGCCAAAGGTTTACTATTGGCCGAAATATCTATCAGGAGATCATCATGGCCGGTAAGTTTTCCACTCAATTCGAACCCTTGAAAGGAAAGGTCAGCCCCGAGGAATGGGAAGCGCGCGTTGCGCTAGCCGCTTGTTATCGTCTGATGGATAAATACGGCATGACCGACATGATCTATAACCACATCACCGCGCGGATCCCCGGCACTGAAGATCTGTTGATCAACCTCTACGGTTTGTTATACAAGGAAATCACGGCATCGAGCCTAGTGCGCATCACTGTTGAAGGTGACATCGTACGCAAGCCAGACACCGACTACGGAATCAACAAATCAGGGTATGTCATTCATGGATGCATTCATACTGCCCGCCCTGATATTCAATGTGTCATCCATACCCACACACGCGCCGGGATGGCTGTCTCTTCCATGTCTTGTGGCCTCTTACCCATGACGCAAACCGCGAGCCGCTTCAATAATCACATTGGTTATCACGACTTTGAAGGGCCTGCAGTAGACCTAGCTGAAAGAGAAGCCCTAGTGCGAGACCTAGGTGCCCACAACGCAATGATTCTGCGTAACCACGGCCTATTGACAAGCGGTGCGTCAGTTCCTCAAGCCTTCAACCTCATGTATCAACTCGAGATGTCTTGCCGCGCGCAGGTTGACGCCATGGCGGCTGGGACACAGCTTAGCCTTCCTTCGAAAGAAGTTTTGGAGAAATCGGCACACTTATATCAACCTAATGTACGCCGCCCTTATGGCGAACTTGAATGGCACGCGATGCTGCGTTTGTTAGACGCCGAGCCCGGTGGTTATCCACACTACGCCTCTTGAGGACCGCCTAATGAACGAGACTACAACGTTAGATTTTCGCGCAAATCCTCCATTTGCTCTTGCCGGAATCTGCGATTGCCACACACACGTGTTCCCACCCGCATCACAATTTCCTTTTGCCGCCAATAGGCACTACACCCCTGACACAGCGTCTGTAGAGAGTCTGCTCGCGATGCATCGTGACATAGGTGTCGAGCGCGTGGTGATCGTACATCCCAGCCCTTATGGCGATGACAACTCTTCATTGCTTTGGGCAATGCGCACTATCGGTAAGAACGCACGCGGTGTTGCTGTAATCAGTGACACGACAAGTACAGAGATGCTAAATACGCTACATCAAGGGGGCGTGCGAGGTACGCGTTTGAATTTAGAAACCGTTGGACAAAACGATCCTAGCATCGCCCAACAACAGTTGTTGCGCACTGCAAAGCAAGTTGCCCCGCTTGGTTGGCATATTCAGATGTATACCAACCTAGGTGTGATCGTAGGCTTGCACGAAACGATTATGCAATCCGCAGCCACCGTTGTGATTGACCACTTTGGACGATTGAATGCTGCGGCGGGACTGAATCAGCCTGGCTTTGATGCCCTCTTATCTCTCGTACGCTCGGGAAAAGTCTACGTCAAGCTATCCGCTGGCTATCGTGTGTCCGAAGTATCTGGCTACTCAGATCTCGACCCTTTTGCCGAAGCACTCATTGCTGCAAACCCAGACCGCATGCTCTGGGGTACAGATTGGCCTCATCCGTTTCCGCCCAAGGGCACGGTGCGCAACCCGGCTCTCATTGAAAAGTCTCATCCTGAGGACAATATGGCAGCCATTCGGCGAGTTGCGCGTTGGGCGAAGACGCAGGATATCGCCAAGAAAATCCTAGTCGATAACCCTGCCCGCCTCTACGACTTTTAATTTTTTGCTGAAGGAATGCCCATGAAACGTTTCCTCGCCATCGTCTCACTCTGTCTACTTCCCTTCTGCGGCATCGCACAAGATGCTGCGAACTACCCGAATCGACCTATTCGTCTGATCGTTCCTGTAGCGGCCGGAGGCAATGTCGATATCGTTGCCAGAAGTATTGCTGAGCCACTATCCAAAGCTCTCGGGCAACAGGTGATCGTCGAAAATCGTCCAGGCGCCAGTAGCTTGCTTGGCACAAATTTAGTCGCTAAAGCGCCTGCTGACGGCTACACCTTGCTGGCTCACTCCACGACATTTGTGACAGCATCAATTCTTGTAAAGAATGCGGGCTATGACCCGATGAAAGACTTCGCACCAATTACCTTAACTTGCCAGATCCCAATGGTTTTGGTTGTGAACCCCGAAAAAGTCAAAGTTCGAACTCTCAAAGAATTCATTGCACTTGCGCAGACACAGCCAAACAGTATGGCTTATGCCTCCTCTGGTAACGGATCAACCGGTCACATCGCGGCAGAGCTCTTTAGCGATGCAGCAAAAGTCTCTTATTTGCATGTTCCTTACAAGGGAAATGCGCAATCAATGGTTGATCTATTAGGCGGACAGATTCCCTTTATGTTTGATCAAGTCAGCACCTCTGCCAAATATGTAAAAGACGGGAAACTTGTCGCCTTAGGTGTAACGAGTAAAACACGGTCCCCAATCTTGCCTGACGTACCTACACTGGATGAATCAGGTCTCAAGGGGTTCAACGACTCAACCTTTAATGGCATCTTCGCACCCGCAGGCACACCACCGGCAATTATTAACAAGCTTCATGCCGAGATCAGTAAAATCCTCACGTCCCAAGAAATACAAAAGCGGTTTATTGCTCTGGGCATTGAGATGGCACCCAGCCCAACCCCAGCGGCCTTTGGGCAGTACATTCAGTCGCAGATCAATGCCTATCAGGACCTTGTACGCAAAGCCAACATTAAGGCTGACTAAACGATTGCACCAAGAACCTTTGACAACCCCCTTCGAAGGGGTCCTGATCTGGTACATTGCGCCCGAATCGGTTTCTGATCCAGAGCGATGTGCTGAGTTCCTCTCTTGGCTTTCACCACAAGAGCGCGCTGTTCATGATCGGTTTCGTTTTGATAGGCATCGCCACACGTACTTGGTGAGCCACGCCTTAATGCGAGGTGCCTTAAGCTTATTGGCAGACCGTGCGCCAGCGCAATGGCAGTTTGCAGTGAACGAATATGGCAAACCTCACATCGTAAATCTGCCTACTCAGATAGACCTACGTTTCAATCTCTCACACACCCAAGGACTGGCTGTCCTTGCCCTAGCCTTCAGTCGCGATCTTGGTGTTGACGTTGAGTATCTTGGACGTCAAGAGACCAACGCAGACATAGCAGAAAGATTTTTTGCGCCTGAAGAGGTGCTTGACTTCATTGCTCAGCCCGAACATCAAAAAAGCGCGCGCTTTCTTGAGTATTGGACACTCAAAGAGTCATACATCAAAGCAATAGGGATGGGACTGTCGTGCCCACTGGAGTCCTTTGCCTTTAGGCCAGGAACAGCCACACAGCCACCCGCGCTGATTCGTGTGGATGACCCAGACCTAGGTAAAAAAAACTGGGCCATCTGGCAAGCGCGCATTAAAGCGGAGCATCTAATCGCTCTATGCGTAGAGTCGGCCCCGGGGTCACACATCGAGCCCGAACTGAAGCACGCAGACTGGCTCTACCAGCAACGCTAACGTGGATCGTGAGAATGAATTTGCAAGGCCTCGAGAAAGCGTGAAACCATGTTGTAGGCACCAACGGTCGCCGTCAATTCAACAAGTAGGCGATCACTGAGTACCGCCTTCACACCAGAAAAAATTTCTGGTGACACATGTATGTCGCGTGTCATAGCGTCTGTATAAGCCAGCACAGCACGCTGTGTCGCATCAAACAAAACAGATTCTTGCCAGGATGCGAGATCGTTGAGCTGCGCTTGCGTCACGCCTTCTTTCAAGGCAATCGGTGCGTGCTGTTCGGCCTCGTAGGGTGCGCCGTTTAATATAGCGATACGCATGATTACTAATTCGCGCAGCGCGCCACTCAGCGTGCTTTGCTGACGAATCGCCGTAAGATAGTTCAACCAGCCACTTGCCACGGGCGGGCTGTGAAGAAGCATCTGGTATAGGTGTAGTACTCCGCCACGCTCTGCGACGATGCGCTCAACCAGCGGCTTGGCTTCAGGATTATTCAAGTCTGCATACGGTATTCTTGCCATGATTTACTTATCCTTGAGCTCTGATTATTTTTTATTGTAGTTACGCATGACAGCGGCATCGTCTAACTTGCCTAGTCCATCCCCACTGGCCTTGATGAATTGCAAGTACGCAGCGTGCGCCATCGATGCAGGAAACTTACCTTCACGTGCGCTATCAAGCACCAAACTCATATCTTTAACAAAGATATCCACTGCTGAAGTCACGGTATCAAAATCTTGTGTCACCATGCGCGGGCCACGATCACCGAGCATCCAGCTAGACGCCGCGCCACTCTTTAAGATCTCGAGCGACACATCCAAAGGCAAGCCACTCTGCTGTGCCATCGAAAGAGCCTCGGCGGCGGCAGCGATATGCACACCGCACAACAGCTGATTGATCACCTTCATCTGACTCCCCTTACCGTGCTCAGCACCAAGAGGAAAGATCTTTCCGCCAAAACTGGTGAGAACGGGATGAACACGCTCACAGATAACAGGATCGCCCGCCAGCATGACTGTTAGCGATCCCTTGAGTGCACCCGCTTGACCGCCACTGACTGGCGCATCCACCAGGTGAATTTTTTTCTGAGCCAACCGTGCAGCGAGATCATGAACATACTTGGGCGGCATGGTACTGCATGCAATAAAGACTGAGTCTGGGGCGAGCAGCGAGGCCAACCCGTCTTTACCAAACAAAACATCCTCAGTTTGTTTGTCATTCACTACAAAACTCACCACAACCTTGCAATGTGCGGCGAGCTCTTGGGGATCCTTCGCAGCTATACCCCCCACCGACTCCAACCATTTCAGCGACTCCGGATTAACGTCTCGTCCGTAGGTCTTGAAACCAGACTTTATTAAGTTCAACGCCACACCACGGCCCATGACACCTAGCCCGATTAAGCCCACCGCGTCACCTGCTTGAATCACTTTAGTCATCCTTTACTCCTTTGGCTGCTCTGTCACTGACTCCGATAGCGCCTGTTGCTCGCGCTTAGACTGGCGCTTCAGTGTCATATTTTGAATTTGAACAAAAAATACTGGAACCAGCGCCACCGCTAAACACGTCGAAGCGATCATGCCGCTGAACACGGTGATGCCGATCGAGACCCTCGCCGCAGCACCAGCGCCCGACGCGGTCAGCAATGGCACGACACCGAGAATGAAAGCGATCGAGGTCATGACAATCGGTCGGAACCGCTCGTGAGAGGCTTTGAGTGCGGCATCCATGGGGGACAAACCTTTTTTACACTCTTCCAGCGCAACCTCGACAATCAAAATCGCATTCTTGGAGGCCAGGGCAATCATTAACACCAGCCCGATCTGGACATAAATATTGTTCGGCAGACCAGTCGCGAAGAGTGCGATTACCGTACCAACCAAGGCTAGTGGTACAGCAAGAATGACGGATATTGGAGCAGACCAAGACTCATATTGACCGGCTAAAACGAGGTAGACAAGTAAGATGGATAGCGCAAATACCAGCGCCACCGTGTTGCCCACCAACTTCTCTTGGTAGGACATTGCCGTCCAGCGGTATGTCACGGACTCAGGCAAGTTGACTGCCGCGAGTTGCTCGAGCGCCGAAATCACTTGGCCTGAGCTATAGCCTGCCGCTGCCGCACCGAGCACCGCCGCAGTCGGGTAGATGTTGTATTGGGATGCAATCGCGGGGCCGGTTGTTTCGATAATATCGATAAAGGAACCTAGAGGAACCATGTTGCCGGACTTGTTTTTGACATAGATGCGGCTAATCTGATCCGCAGTCATGCGGCTTTTTCCATCAGCTTGCAAAAACACCTGATACGTCTGTCCGAACTTAAAGAATTGATTGACATAGGTAGAACCAACGGAGGCCTGAAGCGCATCGTAAGCATCACCTAGTGATACGCCAAGTGTCTCTGCTCGCGTTGCATTAAATGTCAATTTAAGCTGAGGAACGTTGTTGCGAAACGGAGTAAAGATTCCCTGGATTTCAGGCAGCTTGCGGGCAGCCTCAAGAAACTGCTCCGTTGCTGCTTCAAGCGTTTTGAAATTATTGCTACCGTCTGTCAGCAGTAGCTGCATCTGGAAGCCGCCAGACAGACCCAAACCAGGAATTGCCGGCGGCAACAATACCTGTGCCGTCACTTCCTGCACCGCCTTTATCGCCTGCGTCATCCCAATGTAAATAGACTTTAAGTCCTGTCCCTTGACCTTGCCTCGCTCCTCCCACGACTTCAAAATGACATACATCACACCGGTGTTGGACTGGGAGCTGTTATTGCTCAAGGCATTGACTCCGCCGATCGATACAACCCGATCCACACCTGGAACCTTTTCAAGCTGTTTAACCACCATGGCCATACCAGACTGTGTCCGCTCGAGCGCAGAAGCATCTGGCAACTGAACAGATACGATTAGATACCCTTGATCCTCGTTGGGAATGAAGCCAGTCGGCAGGCGAATCAAGCCAATAATTGCCCCGATAATCAGGAGCCCCCCGACCACAGAGGTCGTCTTGCGATGCGCCATCAGCACATGCATCAAACCGGCATACCAGCTCGATATCTTTTCGAAATAATAGTCAAACTTACTGAAGAACCAGTTCTTCTTGGCGTTCGGTGCCTTGGGAGTGATGAACTGAGCGGCTTGAGTCGGCTTGAGCGTCACCGCGTTGATTCCGCTGATCAGCGCCGTGGCAGCAATCACAAGTGCAAACTGACGGTACATCTGGCCCGTAATACCTGCGATAAAAGATGCCGGCAAAAACACCGCCATCAATACAAGCGTGATACCAATAATCGGACCTAAGAGCTCATTCATGGCATTGATCGCCCCCTGTCGAGGGGTCTGTCCATGTTCCACCTTTTTGGCAACGCCCTCAACCACAACGATCGCATCGTCCACCACAATACCGATACATAGAACAATTGCAAAAAGCGTCAACAAATTAATCGAGAAGCCCATTGCTGCCATGCAGGCAAATGCACCGATAATCGTCACAGGTACGGTTGTCGCTGGTACAAGCGTGGCACGCCAGTCTTGCAAGAAAAGCATAATCACTAACAGGACGAGAATCCCCGCTTCGAAAAGCGTGTGATAAACCTCAGTAATGGAAGCAGACACAAACATGGTTGTGTCAAACGGAATCTCCCACTTGATTTCTTTTGGAAAAGTCTTCGATACCCTTTCTAGCTCAGCTCTAACAGCCTTGGAGACATCGATCGCATTCGCAGACGGCTGCTGATAGATTGCGATTCCTCCAGCAGGCTTTTCGTCTAAGCGAAAAAACTGACTATAGTTCTGACTTCCCATTTCTACACGCGCAACATCCCGCAGGCGCGTGGTCTCGCCCTGTTCGTTCACTTTAAGCAAAATTTGTTCAAACTGCTCGGGTGTATCTAGCGCACTAGTGACATTGAGCGTTAGTTGAAAATCCTGACCCATCGGGACAGGAGGGGCACCTACTTGTCCCGCTGCAAGCATGACGTTTTGGCGACTAATCGCCGTCGACACATCAGTAGGTGAAAGACCCCGCATCGCCAGTTGGGCAGGATCTAACCAAATGCGCATACTGTAGTTGCCCACCCCAAAGACGTTCGCTGCCGCCACCCCCGGAATACGTGCCAAACGATTCTGCAGCTGGAGGTTTGCAAAGTTACTAAGGAACAACGCGTCATGTTCAGGATTGCTGGAGGTCAAAGTTACAAACTGCAAGATTGCAGTAGATTGCACCTTAGTGGTTACACCCTGCTTTTGAACCGCAGCAGGAAGTGCAGCCAACGCGATCGCCACGCGGTTCTGTACCGTCACCTGCGCCATGTTTGGATCAGTGCCCACCTGAAAGGTCACCGTCAGCGTGTAGCGACCGTCGTTAGTCGAGTCCGACTGCATGTAGAGCATATTCTCTACACCGTTTACCTGATTTTCGATATTGCTCGCGACTAAGCGTTGCACCAGCGATGCACTCGCACCGGGCCACATGGTTGTGACTTGAACCGTCGGTGGCGTCATCGGCGGGTATTGCGCAATCGGCAAAGAAAATATCGATACTGCGCCAATCAGCATCGTGATCAGAGCGATTACGTTACCGAGTACGGGGCGCTCGATGAAAAATTTAGAAAGCATGAAAAATCCAGTCTGATCGCACTAGCGAGAATGTGGCTGCAGCGTCGTCGTCTCTGCCGAAACGACTTGCCCAGGCTTGACATTTATAAAGCCGTTGACAATGATCGTGTCGCCGGCAGTCAAGCCACTCGTTACTTCGATCAAATGACTAAATCGTTGACCACGTTTGACGTTGCGTCGCTGTGCCTTGTTTGCTTCATCGACCACAAAAACATAGTCACCTTGCTGATCAGTCTGTATCGTCGCATTGGGAATAAGTATTGCGTCCCGGGGATCGCCGTAGTCCGCTTTCACTTTGGCATATAGGCCCGGCAATAACTTTACCTGCGTATTTGGAAGTTCCGCGCGCAGCTGCAATGATCCAGTTGAGGTATTGAGCAAATTCGCCGCGAAATCAAGCACACCAGAATGCGGGTATCCC
Organism: Zwartia hollandica; assembly: GCF_019923725.1. Classification (GTDB taxonomy): domain Bacteria; phylum Pseudomonadota; class Gammaproteobacteria; order Burkholderiales; family Burkholderiaceae_B; genus Zwartia; species Zwartia hollandica. The sequence continues at coordinate 64,471 of NZ_JAHXRI010000001.1, read as the reverse complement.
TGCTCCCCTTGTAGCGCCACCGAGACTGGTAATTTATTGATCATGGACTTGCGCTGATCCGCGGTCCCAACGGAACTCGTGAACTTGAGCAAATCGCGCTCGTTAATAGAGAAATAGACATAGATTGGATTTATCTTCTGGATTGTCGCAAGCTTGACGCCTTGGGGGCTCGAGCCAAGATAGTTACCAATATCGATCAAATGGCGACCCATCAAACCATCAAAGGGTGCGCGTACTTCCGTGTATCCAAGGTTCAATTGCGCCAGTTTAAAGTTCGCCTCAGCCTGCAAATAGGCGGAGTTGGCTTTATCGACAGAGGCTTGGGAGGTCGCGTTATCTTTCAAAAGCGCCTTCTGACGATCGATTTCAATCTTAGCCTCTGCAAAAACGGCTTTCGTTAAATTCACTTGCTGTATGTACTGATCCTGCTCAATGACAAAGAGCAACTGATCCTTTTTGACGTAGGCACCATCCGCGAATTCAATCTTGGTTAAATAGCCTGGCACTCTGGCAACCAAGTCCACAGAAAGTAACGCAGATACGTTTCCATCAAACACCTCATAACTTCGAACGCTTTGCTGCACGGGCTTTGCAACCGTGACCTTCGCGGGCGCCGTCACTGGGGCTTGCGCGGGGGGTTTACAACCCACCAAAAAAAGACACGCGAGCATTGCCCCGCAACCAAGTACTGCAGCATGGAGTTTTCTGGTCATCGTCATCTTCATTTGATCGTCTCGCTAGACTTCACTAGTCTCAAGTCAGATGGGTCGTTGAGCGCAGTGCCCCAATCACTGCGCTCACGCATCGTCTGAACCATTTGTTCTGGTAATTGCGGCATGGACATATTGCCTGACCACCCGCCCCCTAGGGCCTTAAACGCAGCAACATAGCCCAGCAAATTATTCGTGGTTGTCTGCACCAAGCTGTTCTGTACGGCCAGTAACTGTTGCTGCGCGATGATTACTGTGTTGTAGTCGTTCTGGCCGGCCTTGTACCGATCAAGCGCGAGCGATGCGGCCTGCTGTGCAGCAGTCACAGACTTCTTAAGATCCTCTGCTGAGCTGCGGGTCGTCGATATAGAGATCAACGCGTCCTCCACTTCCTTCTGCGCCAGCAAAACCTGATTCTGATAGGTCAGCACACTTTGCTGAAAGACGGCGTCTTGCACACGGATTTGATCAATGATCGCGCCGCGATAAAAGAGTGGAAACATAAAGCTGCCAGAAATCGAGGTATTTCGGTTATCCCAGGAAAACAAACTCGTCTGCGTGGAATTGTTAAAGGTGGCGTTCTGAAATCCGAAGTAACCACTCAAGGAAAAACTTGGATAAAGGGCTGCCACATTCACACCGATCAGCGCTGACTGTGCTGCCGCTGCATACTCGGCCTGCAGCACATCAGGACGACGCCGCAACAAGTCTTTCGGGATACCGACCTCTAAGGCGCGGGGGGGCTTGATCGTCCCTTTCGTGTTTCCGAAATTCAACTCGTAATAGTTCGGTAACTCTCCTAACAACAAGCTCATTGCATATTGAGACTTTTTCAGCGAAGCAATGATGGCTGGAATATCTGCCTTGGTCTGTTCGTACTGTGACTGAGCCTGACTTAGATCGAGCAGGGACGTCGCGCCGTTTCTATACCGCGACTGCGCGATACGCAAGCTTTCGGCCTGTAGCGCTAAGTTGGTTGTTGCAACAACTTTGAGTGCTTCGTAATTGCGTATGCTGATATAAGTATTTGCCACCTCAGAGGCCAGAGAGGCGTCCGCGGCATAAAAAGCAGCCGCCGTTGCAATAAGCGAAGACGTTGCGCTCTCTATGCCTCGACGATACTTACCCCAAAAATCAATCTCCCAATTCGCTTGCACAATCAAACTTTGCGAATTTGAGTAGGGAGAGGCCCCTGTCGCTTGAGTCAAGGCTGAGGGTTGATTTGTACGCGCCCCACTGCCGCCAAGACCAACTGTCGGAAGCAAAGTGGCATCGGCCACGCCTAGCGACGCACGCGCCTGATAAATCCTAAGCGCGGCATTTTGCAGGGATAAGTTATCCTTTGCTGCTCGCGCTAAGAGAGTGGATAAGGTGGGGTCATTGAAGCCCATCCACCATTGCACGGGATTTAACAGTGTTCCGGGGTGCGTCGGAATCTCTTCAGTAAACTCAGACTTGGTAGGTTGGCTGAACTGTGTCTGCACCTTTGCGTCCGGTCGTGCGTAGTCCGGACCCACCATGCAACCCGACAGCGTCAACATTCCCATCCCTAAAAAGGTAAATAGAAATTTACCTTTTTTTTCAATGGAATACGACATTATTTTAGATAAATAGGTTAACTTTTTTAGATGCAAAATTAGCTCAATCAACCTTTGCGCCAGAGGCTTTTACGATCTCGGCCCATTTTTTTATATCCGCCTGATGCACTCTCGCGAAGGCCGCTGGACTCGGATCGACGGCAGGCGTGATGCCCTGAGTGTCAATTAACCAAGACTTGAACTCAGGCGTTGTCACGATCTTTAAAACAGCATCGCTCATTTTGTTCGCTACGTCAGTCGGAAGCTTTGCAGGGCCAAATAACCCATACCAAGTGCTGCTTTCAAAACCGGGGAGCTTACAAGCCTCAGCAACAGTCGGGACATCAGGAAGTGCCGCTAAACGCTGGGCACTTGTCACTGCCAACGCAATCGTACGCCCGCCCTTGACTGAGGCAATCGCAGGCGCACTCTGATTCAAAAACAGGTCTACGTCACCCGCCAACAGAGCGGACATGGCGGGTCCTTGACCACGATAAGGAACGTGCACAATATCGATCTTGGCTGCGTTCGCGAACTGTGCTGCGGACAAATGTGTTGAAGCACCATTGCCAGTTGATGAGTAATTAAAGGTGCCTGGCTTTGCACGAACAGCTGCGAGTAGGTCCGCGCAGGTTTTTATATCCGGATGTTTTTTAGGATTGATTAGTAAAACATTGGGCACATCGCCAAGCAATGCAATCCGAGTGAAATCACGCTCAACATCGAAACTTAACTTGCTGTAGAGAGCGGCATTGATCGCATGGGTACCCGCCGTTCCTAATAAATAGGTGTAGCCGTCCGGCGCTGAGCGCGCGACGAAGTCAGAACCAATATTTCCACCTGCACCTGTTTTGCTGTCGACCACAATCGATACATTCAGCGACTTCGTCAGTAAGTCACCCAGCTTTCGGGCATAAATATCTGTTCCTGCCCCGCCGGGGAACCCACCGATAATGGTGATTGCGCGGCTTGGCCACGCATCAGCTTGGGCAAAACCTGTCGCGGTGAATGCTGTGAGTGCAACGGCTGCAGCGACTTTAAATCTACGAATAATGTTGTTCATGTAAACCTCGTTTAACGAATGGTGCCTTGACCGGAAATCCGACGGCAGTGATTTAAGGAAGCCTCAATCAGGTTATCGCTCGCCTCAGGCGTGCGAAATGCCGAATGGGCAGATAGCGTAACGTTCTCAACCTTAGTAAACGCGTGGTCCTTGGGCAATGGTTCAACATCAAACACATCCAAACCAGCGTGACCAACCTTCCCCGACTTCAACCCCTCAAGCAAGGCAGTCTCATCGATCACAGCACCGCGAGCCGTATTGATCAGAATCACTCCATCCTGCATCTTTGCAATGCGCGCGCGAGAAACAAAGCCACGAGTTTCATCATTAAGGAGTAAGTGCAGCGAGATCACCCGACTGCGCGCTAACAAATCATCCAACTCCACGAATTTCACGCCCGGATGCGACTTTGGTGTCCTATTCCAGGCAAGCACCTCCATACCAGCGCCCAGCGCAAGGCGAGCCATCTCGGAGGCAATGCCTCCAAAACCGATCAAGCCAAGCGTTTTGCCTGTGAGCTGCACAGCATCGGTGCGAAGCCAGTTACCCGCACGCATGCCGCGATCCATGAGTGCAAAGCCTTTTGCACTGGCCCACATCAAGGCAAACGCGCACTCAGCCACCGCCGTATCTCCGTAGCCCTTGATGATGTGCACCTCGATCCCTATTTCGGCGAGTTCTTCTGGGTTCATGTAGGACCGTGCACCGGTTCCCAGAAATACGACATGCTTGAGTCCCTTGCATTGTTTAGCGATCGCCGTGGGGACCGACGTGTGATCCACAATTAGGATCTGAGCGTCACCCATGACGCCAGGAATTTCTTCTGGCTTGATATCAGCTTGTCGATTGATTAAGTAAGGGATGTCATCTGATCGGTGCAAGCGTTGCGCAACATCGGCCAACGAGGCGTTTGCATCAATAAACACAGCTTTCATTCGGTGAGTCCTCAGTCCAAAAAGCGACGATGCAGCGACGCATCAGGCAAAAGCCTAATCATACCGGACACAAACCCACCAAACAGAGGATTTTCCTTGTAAAACACGCTCAAATGCTACGATACGACTCTAGCGTTCACCGCACAAAAGTGCTTTACAAAATGAATCTGCCCGATTTGCAAGACGACAGTGAAGACTCCAGCGCCACACTGGAACAGCGCAGACGGGCCGCAAACAAAAGCACTTGGGTTAGCGTGGGCGTCAACACGGTCTTATCATTCACCCAGATCGTAGTCGGAATCTTCTCAAAGTCGCAGGGGCTCATCGCCGACGGCATTCACTCGCTGTCGGATCTAATCGGTGATTTTGTCGTGCTTTTTGCCAGCCATCACAGCCAGAAGGATGCAGATCAAGACCATCCCTATGGGCACCAGCGCTTTGAAACCGCCGCCTCAATGGTCTTGGGTGCACTGCTCATTGCCGTCGCAGTAGGCATGCTTTGGGCTGCCTTCGAAAAACTAAAGGACCCCGACTCCATTCCGACGGTGCACGCCTCAGCCTTGTGGGTCGTGGGTGGGGCACTCCTGACGAAAGAACTTTTGTTTCGCTACATGCTACGAATTGCAAAGCAAGTTAAATCGAGCATGCTGGTCGCAAACGCCTGGCATGCACGATCAGATGCTGCGTCCTCGCTGGTCGTCGCAATTGGAATTATTGGCAATCTTTTAGGACACCCGATTCTTGATCCTATTGCAGCCTTAGTTGTTGGCCTGATGATCGGAAAGATGGGTTGGGAGTTTGGCTCAACGGCTTTTCATGACTTAATGGATCGTTCGGTAGACGAACAAGAGGTTGTCGCCATTACCGCGACACTTCTCCAGACCCCTGGCGTTTTAGGTGTCCATGATGTACGCACACGAAAGATGGGCGATATGATCCTAGTCGACGCGCATATTGAAGTTGACGCCTACCTCACGGTCGAGGTCGGCCACGATATTGGCCTCGCTGCTCGTCAAGCTGTAATGCAAAGACACCGCGTACTCAATCTGATGACACATATTGATCCTGTGCCTTCAAAAACAGACGCCCATATTACGTCCACTAAAGGCCAAGTCGCCCTTTGATCAGCCACAATGCAAAACTCAACCCACAAGCCGCTATCACTGTTTGAGAAGATCTGGGCACGTCATGTCATCGTCGAGCGCGCGCCCGGCCCGTCACTCCTTTATATCGACCGGCACATCATCCACGAAGGATCCTTTCATGCCTTCGCACAGCTGAAAGAACGAGGTTTAAGCGTCAAAAACCCCAAGCAAATTTTTGGTGTGGCCGACCACTACGTACCAACGACCAGCCGAAGCCCGCAAGGGGCTGTTACCCAGGAGGTAACAGAAATGATTCTCAAGTTTGACGAGAATATGCGCTGGAGCCGTGCCAATTACTTCTCTCTTCAGGATCCACGCCAAGGCATCGTGCATGTCGTTGGGCCGGAGCAAGGTATATCCCTGCCGGGTTCAACCCTAACCTGCAGTGACAGCCATACCTCCACCCACGGTGCGTTTGGCGCCATCGCGTTCGGTGTTGGCCAGTCTGAAAGCTGCCATATCTTGACGACACAGTCACTTTGGCAAACCAAACCTCCTTGCACGCGAATCGAGCTACAGGGTACGCCCGCTCCGGGCGTCAGTGGCAAAGATATTATTCTTGCACTCATCGCCACCTTAGGCACTTCAGGTGCGACGGGCCAAGCGATTGAATATTGTGGCTCGGCGTTGCAAGCACTGACAATCGATGACCGTCTCACCATGTGCAATATGACCATTGAAGCCGGAGCGCGCTTTGGCATCATGGCGCCAAACGACACCATCTTCAACTACCTGCATGGACGCCCTTTCGCGCCGCAACACGCGCAGTGGGACGCCGCAGTCAACGACTGGCGAAAACTATACTCCGACGAAACCGCCCATTACGACCGCAGCCTTTCAATCGATGTCAGTGCGTTATCGCCCATGGTTACTTGGGGCACTAGCCCCGAGCAGGCGCTCCCAATCACAGACTGTGTACCGGATGTGCATCACGGAGACGCAAGCACAGTAGCCGCGATGCACTACATGGGTGTAACCCCTGGACAGCGTCTTGACCAAATCAAGATCGATCGGGTCTTCATCGGATCTTGCACCAATGCGCGGCTAAGCGACTTGCGCAATGCCGCAAACGTTCTCCGCGGCCGCAAATCCTCTGTCCCTGGAATGGTTGTTCCTGGCTCGATGGATGTCAAACGTCAAGCGGAGGCAGAAGGTTTAGACCGCGTTTTCATTGACGCAGGGCTTGAGTGGCGTGACGCAGGCTGTTCAATGTGCGTGGGTATCAACGGTGATCTCGCAAGGCCCGGAGAACGCGTTGCCTCTACCTCAAACCGCAATTTTGTCGGACGGCAAGGGCCAGGCGTGCGCACTCACCTTATGAGCCCTGCGATGGCAGCAGCTGCAGCCGTAACTGGCAGGCTGTCTGATGTCCGCCGCTTACCCAAGGAATAGCCTGATGCGTGCGTTTACACAACTACAAGGCCTAGCCGCCACGATCCCCGGCAAAAATATCGACACGGATCAGATTATTCCTGCGCGCTTCTTGAAACGGAGTCGGACTGACCCCGATTACGCAAAGTATCTTTTTCACGATTTGCGCTTTAACGAAAGCAACCTTGCAGACCCTGCGTTTGTGTTGAATCAGCCTGCATTCAGTCGCACAAATATCTTGATCGCAGACGAAAACTTCGGCTGTGGATCTTCCCGGGAGGCTGCCGTCTACGCTCTTGAAGCCTTCGGTATTCGCGCTGTGATTGCGCCAAGTTTTGGTGATATCTTTTTTAACAACTGTTTGAAAAACGGCCTACTTCCCATTCGACTGCAACAAAGTGAAATCGATATTCTGTCGCGTCCAGACCCCGAGGCAGGCAATGCACGCATTAGGCCACACCAGCCGATTTCTATGTTTGTCGATTTGCATACCTGTACGATCCAACAGATTCAAAGCAGCAAGCCCTTATCCTTTAGTATCGATCCATTTTGGCAAGAGTGTCTTATAAAAGGCCTCGATGAGATTGACCTCACTCTGAGCTATCAAGCATCCATCGATGTATTTGAAGCTAAGCATCTATCCACAGCACCTTGGTTAACGCACTCACACACTTAACGCTATGTCACTTCCTCTTACAGGCCTTCGGGTCATTGAACTCGGTCAACTCATCGCTGGCCCATTCGCATCAAAGATCCTCGCTGAGTTTGGCGCAGATGTCGTTAAGGTGGAACCACCATCAGGGGGCGATCCCTTAAGGGGCTGGCGTCTGATTCACGAAGGTACTTCAGTGTGGTGGGCTGCGCATGCACGTAACAAACGTTCGCTGACATTAGATTTGCGCACCCCGGAAGGTCAGGAGATCATTAGACAGTTAGCGTGTGATGCTGACATTTTGATCGAGAACTTTCGACCAGGCGCAATGGAAAAGTGGGGTTTAGGATTCAAAGACCTACACGCTATTAACCCTAAGCTCATCATGCTTCGCGTATCGGGCTATGGGCAGTCGGGGCCATACCGAGACCGACCGGGCTTTGGCGTGATCGGCGAGGCGATGGGTGGACTGCGCTACCTAAGCGGCGAGCCGGGGCGACCACCCGTTCGTGTGGGCGTATCCATCGGCGACACACTCTCTGGGCTGCATGGCGTCATTGGTGTGATGATGGCCTTGCGCCACCGCGAACAACAAGGTGGCTTGGGCCAAGAGGTTGATGTCGCCCTGTATGAGTCAGTCTTCAACATGATGGAAAGCCTTTTGCCAGAGTATTCCAAGTTTGGAGCAGTACGCCAGCCTTCCGGTGCCAGCATGCCAGGTATCGTTCCGACCAATGCCTACCTGTGCAAAGATGGGCGCTACGCACTCATTGCTGGGAACGGTGACAGTATTTACAAGCGACTCATGGAGTCGATCGGACGACCAGAGCTTGCGAACGATCCAGAGCTTGCAAATAACGTAGGGCGCGCAGCAAACGTTGAGCGCATCGACCAAGCGATCTCTGACTTCACCTGTCAGCATGATTTGGATTCAGTGCTCGAACTGATGAATAAAGCAGGTGTGCCTGCAGGCAAGAGTTACGATGCAGCTGATATCGCAAACGATCCACATTACCAAGCAAGAGATATGATTCTGGAAGCGAAGCTACCAGACGGATCAAGCGTCGCAGTTCCGGGTATTGTTCCAAAGCTCAGCGCCACGCCCGGACAAATTACTCGCGAGGCGCCTTCGCTGGGACAGCATACAAGCGAGATCCTAGATGCATTAGGCATTGACGCGACCAAGCAGGCCGACTGGAAATCCCGCGGAATTATTTAAGAGAACACCATGGCGACTCATTCAAAAAAGGTATTCATGCAGGAAGTCGCTACCCGCGACGGCTTTCAAAACGAGGCGCAGTTTATTGCGACTGAAGATAAGGTACGTGTTGTTGACGCTCTAAGTCTGTGTGGCTTCGCAAAAATTGAAGTGACTTCCTTCACATCCCCCAAGGCAATCCCCGCCCTTCGGGACGCTGAGGATGTCATGCATCAAATTAAGCGACAACCCGGTGTTGAATACACCGTGCTTGTACCGAATGTACGAGGTGCCGAGCGCGCCTTATCCTGTGGCATCGACGAAGCCAACCTCGTGATGTCTATGAGTGAAACGCACAATCGATCCAATTTGAGGATGACGCGCGAACAGTCATTCGAACAGTTACGTCAGGTCGTCGCAGCCATTTCCGGTAGTCGGGTTGCCATCAACATTTCGCTGTCAACCACCTTTGGCTGCCCGATGGAGGGCGATGTAAGTGAAGACGAAGTGATGCGTTGGTTAGATCGCTTCGCAGACATCGGGGTTAAGCGGGCGACACTGTGCGACACAACCGGAATGGCTTATCCATCGCAAGTTAGGTCGATGGCTTCGCGTGCGCAGCAACTCCACCCAGACATGGCGTTCACCATGCACTTCCACAACACACGTTCGATGGCACAAGCAAACGCCCTCGCCTCACTAAGCGCTGGCATTAATCGCTTTGATGCCTCATTGGGCGGCATCGGTGGGTGTCCTTATGCACCAGGTGCCAGCGGTAACGCCTGCACGGAAGACATGGTGCACATGCTTGAACTAGAAGGCTTTGATACGGGTGTGGACCTCAATAAATTGCTTGAAGTCTCAAGAACGCTACCAACTTTGATCGGGCATGACATCCCAAGTCAGCTACTCAAAGCGGGACCGCGCCTAGCCCTACATCCCGCTCCAGAGTACACACGCGACGTCAAATAAAAATAGCCGCTCTCTGAGCGGCTATTTTTTTCAAGCAATCGTGACTAAACGACGTGCACTTCAAACTCGCCCAAGCCCTCAACGCGACCGATCATCTTGTCGCCCTTCACCACTGCACCCACGCCCTCTGGAGTACCGGTAAAGATCAAATCGCCTGCTTTGAGTTCAAACAAGCCGGATAGGTAAGAGATACTCTCTGGAATGCTCCAGATCAACTGCGTCAGGTCGCTCGATTGCTTCTGCACGCCGTTAACGTGCAAAGAAATACTTCCTTTGGATATCACACCGGTTGTTGCGACAGGATGAATTGGACCAATAGGGCCTGATTGATCAAACCCCTTTCCGACTTCCCAAGGACGGCCTTGTTTTTTTGCTTCGTTCTGCAGGTCTCGACGTGTCATGTCCAGACCCAACGCGTAACCAAAAATACATTTATTCGCTTGATCAACAGGAATATCACGACCACCACTACCCAAAGCAACAACTAACTCCATCTCATAGTGAAGGTTTGATGTCTTGCTTGGATAAGGCATTTTCCCTGCCTGACCTGCAGCCACAGGCACGAGTGCATCAGCTGGCTTACAAAAAAAGAAGGGATCTTCACGACCGGTAAAGCCCATCTCCTTGGCGTGTTCAGCATAATTGCGACCAACGCAATATACGCGACGCACTGGAAATAACGACTTACTTCCCACCACGGGTAAGCCCTGGGTTGGCTCAGGAGAAAAAACATAATCAGACATGAGATTGCTTCCGTAATAATTGATTTAAGTTGGTCTGCAAACGATTAACACTTTTACTGCGAAGAGATAAACAAAATGAGATCACTCTCGAGTCGACTACTTCTCGTGAGGTGTGGTTCTTTTAGGATCAGGCAAGCTGCTCACAGGCGCGGGCTCACCCAAATGAGGCACTGGCGCGCTATCGAAATAGTCGTGAATATCTTCCTCAGCGGGAGCAGTTTTATCAGTAACAGGCACTAACACCGAAGAACCAGGCAACGTAGTGCGGTCTTCGCTCCACTCCACAGGAAAGCCCGTATCAGCGAGGTAAGTCAGTCCATCCGCATGCAGCAGACCAGGATCGGAGTCGGTATCTGCTGCAGGCAATAAGGCTTCTTGTGCGAGGACTGGCAAAACCACTCCTAGGGCAGTTGCCGCCCGCCACTGCATCGCCGCATCTTGGGGCCGATTAATTTTGTCATAAAGAGAGGCGAGTGCAACATGGACACGCGCATCGCTACGGCGCGCCAAACTCCGTACCAGGTAGCTTTCAGCTTGCCCCCAAATCTGCCCTGCCAAGCACAGGTTGCCCACAGTAGCTAAAAGATCTGGATCGCTAGGATTCTTTTGGAGCCACGCCTCCGCTTTTTCCAAGCGACGAGTCACTTGAGAAGACTCCGCTCGCGCATAGGCAGCAAGAAGCCTCGGATCAAAGGAAGCGGGTATCGCTTGCTCTAAAACGCGCGAAGCCTCATCCAACTGTCCGACGACTTCAAAGGCTTGTGCTCCTGCCAGAGCAACCTCGGGCAAGATTCGTTCATTGGACTTGAGGTCAGACCACACTTTCTGCCATGTGCCTGAATGTGAAGTCTCGCGAATCCGAGCCGCGACCGCTAACTCAATGATTTGTTGAGCTTCAGTATCGTGAAGCGCACCACGACGATTCAAGGTACGCGCGAGCACAAATACCTGCTCATGAAGGTTCAACTGGCGATACGCTCGCAGGAACAGCCTAAGCGCATGGACTTGCTTGGCACCCGACTTCTGTAAGGTCTTAAGTTCGGTTAAGGCCTTATCGGACGAGCCTTGATCCAGGTAAAGCTCTGCTGCGACGGTGGCCACAGCCTCTGCTAAAGCAACTTCACCTTGTGCTCTTTCTTTTGCCGACAAGATCAAGCCGTCGCGCCGATCATATTCACCAAGCGCATGCGCTGCCCTCGCCGCCGACAGTGCTGCAAGTACGCTCTGGTTGACGCTTTTACTACGACCAAGCAGTCGCGTTAGATCTTTTTCTGCATGAGCATAGCGCCCTTCCAAAAGCTCGGTCCAGCCCTGTTCAAGCAGCTCATGGTCACGACGCAGAGCTCGCCTGCGGTGCCAGGCCTTAACACTGACAGGAAGCCCCCAAAATACGGAAAGCAAACGAACCGTGAGGTACAACAGAAAAAAACTGGCCGCTATTGCCAAGGCCGCAAACGGCAAAGAGACTTGTATACGCCAGTGATTCACCAACACCAACACGTGGCCAGTGTTTTCGCGCAAGATCACTGCCAGAACGACAGCAACAGTGGCTAATACAAGTGTCCATAGCCAAATGCGCATGCTTATTGTCCGCCTTTGGGGTTCATATCGCTTTGACGAATAGCCTCAAGTGCGGCGACGCTTTCAATCACATCAGGAATCGCAACGGCAATATTGATCGAACCAAGTTCACGCAAAAGCCGCAACGCATTTATCGTGTCGGGAGACTTTGCGTCGTAACGAGAAGCCACCGCACTTTCAATCGTTGAAAGCTCCAGACGCCAGATGGTCGACTGATGCATTAATAACGCCATCTGCGCGGTCAGTAGCCGCGCACGCAAATTTGCTCTTAACAAAGCCCCCTGCTCTGGAGTCATCAATAGCGCGTTCTTATCTGTCACACGTTGCACGCTGATTACATCCGATAGCTCGCGAACCACAAATGCTGCTCCAGTTTTGACACTAGCACGCACCTGTCGCCAAATTTTCTCCCACCACTCGGCAGACGCCTCTGTCGTTTGTACCGTGGCGACATTGGCAGGCGCGCCTGCAACTGTGACCTGAGAAGAGGCATTGCGATCCCGGGCAGACATGAGTTCCGGCACCGCAGCATCCGGAAGGAGCAATGGCGCACGCCCTAGCAACGTCGCAACTTGCTCGAGCTTGGCTGAAACGCCTGGAATATCGACCGTCACAACACCGCGCAGTCGGTCTAGATCAGCACTAATCGCGCGTTGTAATGCCGCAAAGCGTGGTCGTTCAGCACGCACCAACATTGACAAACCATGTTCAAGCGCGAGAATGGCATTATTAACGTTCCCAGATACGCGCAATTGCTGGCCAGCCACCGTTAGCAATCGGTCAATGTCATTGGCGAGCATGGAATCCTCCATGCCTCTGTTAAAGTTTTGCCAAACTTGCTCGAGTGCGGCGAATTGGCTCTGCGCATCGCGCAATGCCGCCTCGGCTTGTTGGATGCGCAGTTGTTGTGCATCGAGAACCACAAGCGCATGTTTTGCATCGCGTCGAGCGTCATCAGCCTGATTTTTTAACGTGAGAACTTGCGCGCCAATTTGCTTGGTCGCGGTCTCAAATCGGCGTTGCGCGAACCATGCTCCTGCCGACGCCACTACCGCCACCAGCAAGAAAATGATCGCTAGCGTGGCAGGCAAGGACAAGCCAGTTGCCTTTCGACGCGCCCGAACAGGGGTTACAACCGGTTCATTCGGAACGCTTGAGGCAGCCGACGCACTAGATGGGGATACATTGGGCGAGATATCAGTCATACCCCTATTGTAGTCGCTAGGCACCTGAAACAGCCATTAGCACAAGACTATGGCACGCTACCAGCCGGCAAAATCTGATCAAAACACAACACAATTTCCGAATCTTCTGGCGGACACACGCGCATACGCAATGCGGAGGGGTCCGTGTCGACTGCCGAGGCAAGCGCCTGCGCCAAACGCTCATGGGTCAGGACAAACTGCCCCGATCTGAACCAGTCCAACAACTCAAGTGCCGCAATTCGTTGAACGATGGCACTAATCCCGTGGGCGCTCGTCAATAGCCAAACCACCTCGGCTTGCAATCCAGCCCACTCCCTAAACTGGGCAACGGTATCGTCTGACCACCCTGCGTAGAGACGCTCGTAAGCCTGGTGCGTCACGACCTCAACACCTGCGTTCGCGAGCTTTTGAGCTAACCAATCCCGCCCATCCTGCCCTCGCACAATCAGTACTTTACGCAAGGGAATGGGCAGTTGTTGCAGCAAAGGCCAAAGCGCTTCGGAATCTCGGGCCTGCTCTGCCTCAGGTCGCAAAACAGCGCGAGCAGCAGGCCACGCACGCTCGACGGCTGCCGCTGTAGCGGGCCCCATACAACCAATGCGAACAAAAGAAGGCCAAACATAATCTGAACCGAGCTGCTGCTGAAAACCACTCACTGCAGCGCGACTCACAAAAACAACCAAATCGAAGTTGTTTGGGTCAGGCGTCTCACACTTGGAGATGACCGCACTGGACTGGATCTCGAGTGCGGGACACTCTCGTACGAGCCATCCTCGGCGCACCAGTGCATGCATGACATCAACATTGCGTCCAGCGGGTCGTGTTAAGACCGCGATCTGCAAAGCGGCGGCCATTACTCGAACGACCTCAAGGCGAAACCGCCAAACTTTCCAGAATGGCCCCCGCGCCCTGGTCAATAAGCTCTTGCGCAACACGCTGCCCAATAACCTCGGCTTGGTCACTTGGGCCTGTACCCCGTGCCCGGTAAATCGTCGTCCCATCTGGCGTTGCGACGAGGGCACGGATCGAAACCGTCACTCCGCTCACCTCAGCGTAGGCAGCTAAGGGTACCTGACACGAACCGCCCAAGGCTCGCGACACCGCGCGCTCTGCCAACGCGCAGACTGTTGTTTGCGGACAGGCTAAGGGTGCTAGGAGCTCTAACAAATCGGAGCGTGTCTGCAAAATTTCAATACCCAATGCACCTTGACCTGCGGCAGGAAGGGAATCGGCTACGGACATACGCATACGAATTCTATGACCAAGTTCAAGCCGCTCTAAACCAGCTGCTGCAAGAATAATCGCCGCATACTGCCCCGAGTCTAGCTTACCGAGTCGCGTATCTAAATTACCGCGTAAGGGCTCGATCCTTAACAGAGGATATCGGGCACGCAGCTGCGCCTCGCGACGCAAGCTCGACGTGCCTACCACTGCTCCAGAGGGAAGCTCAGATAGCGTTGCGTACGCGTTTGACACAAACGCATCGCGACAGTCCGCACGAGTCAGCACCGTCGACAATTCAAACGGAGCTGCAATGTCTACCGGGACGTCTTTAAGCGAATGCACTGCGAGGTCCGCTCGACCGTCCAACAGAGCATTTTCTAGCTCTTTGATGAACAACCCCTTCCCCCCAACCTTGGCAAGGCTACGGTCCAGAATCTCATCGCCCCGAGTACTAAGCTTCAGTAGCTCAACTTCGATACCGGGATACAGCGCAACCAAGCGGGCCTGTACGTGCTCCGCCTGCCAGAGTGCCAGTCGGCTAGCGCGCGTTGCGATAACGAGTTTACGGTCTGCCAATATCGTCGCTCTTAGCGCAAGTAGTTCAAGCCAATCGTCACGACGATGCCGATCAACGCCAACAACATCAAGCCTTGGAGGATAGTGCGACTACGTTGTGGGGATTTGGGCGCATTCATATAGCATCCGATAGGTAGAAACGGTCACAGGACCTAGGCAACATGGCAAACGGCCAGAGAAGTCCGTTCGCTATGCTGATCGCACACGCATCAATACGCCTGCGTTTACTTCAGTACCGATTTAAGAATCTTACCCATCTCTGATGGGTTCTTCGTTGTACGAATTCCGCAAGCTTCCATGATTTCAAGTTTAGCGTCTGCTGTGTCAGCACCACCAGAAATCAAAGCACCCGCGTGACCCATGCGCTTACCTGCAGGAGCTGTGACACCAGCGATGAAGCCCACCATCGGCTTCTTCATGTTGTCCTTGGCCCATAATGCAGCATTCACCTCGTCAGGACCACCGATCTCACCGATCATGATGACAGCATCGGTATCTGGGTCTTCGTTAAACAATTTGAGAACGTCAATGTGCTTGAGTCCGTTAATGGGATCGCCGCCGATACCCACGGCACTCGATTGACCCAAGCCAAGTTCGGTCACCTGAGCAACCGCTTCGTAGGTCAACGTGCCTGAGCGGCTCACAATCCCAACACGGCCTTTACGATGGATGTGCCCAGGCATAATTCCGATTTTGATTTCATCAGGGGTGATCAAGCCTGGGCAGTTTGGCCCAAGCAGCAGCGTCTTACTTTTGCGCTCAGCCATGCGATGCTTGATTTCAAGCATATCGCGCACCGGAATACCTTCTGTAATGCAAATCACTAAATCGAGTTCAGCTTCGATTCCTTCCCAGATGGCTGCGGCAGCACCCGCTGGCGGAACGTAAATCACCGAGACATTTGCGCCCGTTTGTGCCTTGGCATCTTTGACAGAAGCGAAAATCGGAATACCTTCAAAGTCTTCACCCGCTTTCTTAGGGTGCACACCCGCAACAAAGGCAGCCTGGCCGTTCGCATAGGCGCGTGACGTGCGCGTATGAAACTGCCCTGTCTTGCCAGTAATACCTTGGGTGATAACTTTTGTATCTTTATTAATTAGGATAGACATAGTGGAATCCGTAACAAATTATTTAGCTGCGGCAACAACGCGAGTGGCGGCATCCGCCATCGTATCTGCGCTGATGATAGGAAGACCTGATTCGGCCAACATTTTCTTGCCTAGCTCTTCATTGGTGCCCTTCATGCGCACAACGAGTGGCACATTCAAATTGACCGCCTTACACGCAGTGATCACACCTTGAGCAATAACATCGCAACGCATAATGCCGCCAAAAATGTTTACCAAGATAGCTTTGGTGCCTTTGTTTGCCAACATAATTTTGAAGGCTTCGGTCACGCGCTCTGCTGTTGCGCTTCCCCCTACGTCCAGAAAGTTAGCAGGCTCGCCACCGAACAGCTTGATGGTATCCATTGTGGCCATCGCCAAGCCAGCACCGTTAACTAAACAACCAATGTTCCCATCCAATTGGATATAGGCAAGCTCATGCTTGCTGGCTTCGATTTCTGCCGGATCTTCTTCGTCTAAATCACGATAAGCAACGATTTCTGGATGACGGAACAAAGCATTGCTATCAAAGTTGAATTTCGCATCCAAGGCAATAATGTCACCGGAACCGGTCAAAATCAGAGGATTAATCTCGGCCAACGATGCGTCGGTATCCCAATACGCTTTGTACAGTTTTTGAAACTCAGCGGCAGCCTTGGCAACAGAGGCTTCTGGAACACCAATCCCACGAGCAAGCGTGCTCGCTTCAGCGTCCGTCAATCCTGCGCCAGGATTAACAAAGACTTTCAAAATCTTCTCTGGATGGTGCTCGGCTACTTCCTCAATATCCATCCCGCCTTCGCTTGACGCCATGACGCATACGCGCTGTGTCCCACGATCTGTGACGATACCTACGTAGTACTCTTTCTTGATATCTGCGCCCTCTTCGACCAACAAGCGACGCACTTTCTGGCCTTGAGCGCTTGTTTGATGCGTAATCAGTTGCATACCCAAAATTTCCGAGGAAATCTTACGGACCTCGTCAATGGAGCGTGCGAGCTTAACGCCGCCACCCTTTCCACGACCGCCCGCATGGATCTGCGCTTTGACGACCCAAACCGGACCACCAAGTTTTTGTGCGGCGCTAACAGCCTCTTCGACGCTAAATGCAGGGATGCCCTTGGGCACAATCACGCCAAACTGTCTTAGCAACTCTTTGCCTTGATACTCATGGATTTTCATGGGATTGCTTTCCGTCCAAATAAACTAATTACGATGCCTGACCATTAAAAAGCTATGCACCAGGGCCTAGGTTGAGGTCTGTGTTTGTTCCGCCACATACCATTGGGGATAATGCTCTTTCGTCACCACGCCATCTAATCGCCAGGCATGACAGCCACCTAACTGAAACGGCTTTCGTCCTGCGTTTTCGGCCTCTGAACGCTTCATGCCAGACATACTCTGTACGGCAGCTGTTGGTAAAACAGTTGCCAGCTCGGTCATATGCGTGCACCCAGCGGTTCGACCAAAACGCTCTTTCACTTGCTGTCTGAAGCTCTTGAGCAAGTTCATACCGACTAAGTCCTGATACGCGGTGGTCACGGATGTGCAGGGCTCGCCGAACGGCGACGCGTCGTACATGGCAAAGGCTCGCTTGATTTCATAACTCGTATCAATCGTGATACGGATATGCATATGATGAAACGGCTTGCGCGCTGGCTGCTCCGTTCCGTTACGCTTCACGTAGGAATAAGACTTGTCGTCGATAAGTTCAGCCTCAAGGTCCCAAAGGCCGTCTTCACGCTCAAAGGAATGCACCTGAATCGAGCGATTGTGCATGGGCTTTCGCGGATAGTCGGGCTTAGGTAGAGGCATACGGACGTTTTGTATCTTTTGACACAATGCAGCAAAGCGTAGGAGTATAGCGCAGAGCCCTCCCTTGCCGCTACATGTCGGCTGGCTCCCATCCGCCTAAGATCTTATGCACGACATCGCTAGAAAATCCTCTCGACAATAAAAAACGCCCCTGTCGGGCGTATTCCGCTGCCTCGCCTTGCTTTGGGGCCTGTGCAAACTTTTTTTGCCAAACGGCTCTCGCGCGATCGAGCTCTGTTGACTTAAGTAGCTCTTGAGCTTGCGCAACCTGACTGGCGGATATGCCACGCAGGCGCAGATCTTGCGCAATCCTTGCAGCGCCATGTAAGGCCGCCTTACGATGCACCCAACCTTGAGCATACCGCTCGTCGGACTGCCACCCTTTTTTTGAGAGCTCGTCGAGCACTTTGGCAAGTTCCTCGGCAGACTCAGCGAACGGGGTAAGCTTTCTCTCAAGCTCAAGACGGGTGTGTTCCCGTCTTGAAAGCAAGCCGATAGCCCGGGCCTTGAGGGAAAGACCCGGGCGCGCCTTAGATATCATCCTCGCTGTCTGGCTCAGCAGCCGCGATTTTGGTTGCTTTGCCGGCGGCGCCTTTCGGAGCCGCTGCAGGGACGGATCCAACTGCCGGTGTGCGAGGCACCACGCCTAACTTTTCCCGCACACGGTTTTCAATATCGATCGCCATGGCTGGATGCTCGCGCAAATACTCGCGCACATTATCTTTACCCTGACCAATTCGCTCGCCGTTGTAACTGAACCAAGCACCGGCCTTGTCCACAATGCCCGCAGTCACGCCTAGATCAATGATTTCACCTTCACGGGAAATACCAGCGCCGTACATAATGTCGAACTCGGCCTGCTTGAATGGCGGCGCAATCTTGTTCTTGACGACCTTTACGCGGGTTTCATTACCAACAACCTCCTCACCTTTTTTAATGGCACCAATACGACGGATGTCTAAACGTACCGAAGAATAGAACTTTAGGGCGTTTCCACCGGTTGTCGTTTCTGGGTTACCGAACATCACGCCAATTTTCATGCGGATTTGGTTAATAAAGATGACCATGCAATTCGTCCGCTTAATGCTGGCAGTGAGCTTACGTAAGGCCTGACTCATCAAACGCGCCTGTAGGCCTGGCAACGAATCACCCATCTCACCTTCTATCTCTGCTTTTGGCACTAAAGCAGCGACAGAGTCGATCACAATGAGGTCGACCGAGCTAGACCGAACCAATGCGTCTGTGATCTCGAGCGCTTGCTCGCCCGTATCGGGCTGAGAGATCAACAGGTCGGTTAGATTGACGCCAAGCTTTGATGCGTACTGCACATCCAAAGCGTGCTCGGCATCAATAAAGGCGCACGTGCCACCCACTTTCTGCATTTCTGCGATCACTTGCAGGGTGAGGGTCGTCTTACCTGACGACTCCGGTCCATAGATCTCGACGACTCGCCCTCTTGGGAGCCCGCCCACGCCCAATGCAATGTCTAGACCCAACGATCCGGTGGACACCACCTGAATGTCGTGTTCGACCTCATTGTCGCCATAGCGCATGATCGAGCCTTTGCCGAACTGCTTTTCGATCTGGGAAAGTGCAGCCGCAAGAGCTTTGCCTTTTTCGGCTGAGCCGGACTTGAGTGATTTGTCGTCCATGACTGGATCCTTGGTAACGGTGAATACAAACTGGGCAAACATGAGCGCCTTTGGTGTTGCGCTCTAGGCTGGTTAAAATTATTACATTGGATTGTACTGTACAAATAAACAGTGTCAATACTTATCTATCCGTTTTCCAAACTAAGTACTTACCCTTAACTCGACTTAGGATTGTCGGATTTACATTGCCATCGTGCAAGAATAAACACGGGACAATTGGTTTCCAATAAGACAAATCGCACAATGAGAATCTTAATCGCCGAAGACGACAGCATCTTGGCAGACGGCTTGACGAGATCCTTACGTCAGAACGGGTATGCCGTGAATGCGGTAAGTGACGGTGTCGCAGCCGATTCTGCGCTTTCCTCTCAAGAGTTTGACCTACTCATCTTGGACCTCGGACTGCCGCGCATGTCGGGTATCGAGGTGCTCACCAAACTACGTGCACGTAACTCCCACCTTCCGGTACTCATTCTGACGGCGGCTGACAGTATCGAAGAACGCGTGCGAGGGCTCGACCGAGGCGCCGATGACTATATGGCCAAGCCGTTCTCTCTCTCTGAGCTCGAAGCACGCGTTCGAGCGCTCGCTAGACGAGGAGCAGGAGGTGGTGGAACAATTCTTAAACATGGTCGGTTAGAGTTCGACCAAACCGGACGAGTCGCTTCTGTCGATCAACAAGCGCTTGAGCTTTCCGCGCGCGAGGTCAGCTTGCTTGAAATTTTGTTGACACGCACTGGTCGAATGGTCAGTAAATCGCAAATCGTTGACCATCTCTGCGAATGGGGCGACGAGGTGAGTTCAAACGCCATCGAGGTGTATGTGCATCGCCTCCGTAAAAAGCTTGAACCGAGCGGAGTCAAAATTGCTACCGTCCGAGGCCTCGGCTACTGCCTTGAGCGTGAAACGGCAGCTTCGTGACAAGCCAAAACCTTAGCGGCAATCCTGAAGCGCTCGAGGTGCTTCGGGCCAGTTCAGACACCGCAAGTATTGCCCCCGCACGGCGCTCACTCCTAAGTGAAATACTCGACTGGATGCTCGCACCTTTATTTTTGCTTTGGCCCATGAGTATTGCCATTACCTACGTCGTGGCACAAAACCTTGCAAATGTCCCCTACGACCATACATTAGCCAACGCACTGCAGGTGCTGGAGCAACAGGTAGAAACAGACCACGGGACTATTTCGTTACGCATGTCTGCCTCCGCCCGTCTCGCTCTGCGCACCAGAGAGCAGGACGGCATTTTTTGGAAAGCAATAAACCCTCAGGGTGACTTGATTGGCGGGGATGGTGACTTACCTACTCCAGAACTGAAGGCATCTACACAGATAAATACCGTCTACTACGAAACACAAACCCTACATGACTTTGAAATTCGACTAGCCTATCTCTGGACTAACCTCAGCACACGAAGCACCACACCCATCCTGCTTGTCGCTGCCGAGTCCATGGATCGCCGTACAGAGCTCGCCAACAATATCATCAAGGGTGTAATCATTCCTCAGTTTGTTGTGCTGCCCATTGCAGTGCTTCTCGTTTGGTTTGGACTATCTCGCGGTGTTGCCCCCCTAAACGCGCTGCAACAACGCCTGCGTGCACGCCGACCTGACGACCTGTCTCCCATTGATGTACGAGTCGCCCCAAGTGAGATCGGACCACTGATTATCGCAATGAACGATTTGTTAACGCGTCTTGATTCAACCATGCTTGCTCAGCGACGCTTCGTCGCTGACGCCGCCCACCAATTAAAGACTCCTCTTGCTGGCCTACGTACTCAAGCCGAACTCGCTATGCGCAATGCCCCTGCGGGAGACACGCAGGTCAGTCTCGAGCAAATTATCGCGGGTACGGCTCGCGCCACTCGTCTGGTCAACCAGCTTTTGTTGATGGCCAACGCAGAGAACCCAAACTCGATTGCGATGCCGCCCATCAATCTCGCCGAACTTGCAAAAGAGCAAACACTGCGCTGGGTCGACACTGCGATTGAGGACGGGATCGACCTAGGCTTTGAAGGCACGGATTCACCGGTGATGGTTCGGGGCCAAAGTATTCTCCTTGGCGAAGCAATCAATAATCTGATTGATAACGCGCTGCGTTATACGCCATCACCTGGACGAATCACTGTGAGCATTACAAGCCAAGGCCGTCAGGTTGTCCTCGCTGTGGAGGACTCAGGACCTGGAATACCCGCCGAGGAGAGGGAACGCGTCTTCGACCGCTTCTACAGGGTACTCGGCTCGAAAGCCGAGGGAAGTGGGCTGGGCTTGGCGATTGTTCGAGAAATAGCAATCAGACACCATGCCAAGATCTTAATCACGGACTCCAAGCAAAAGGCGCCTTATGATTCCGGTGCACGAATCGAGATTCACTTTCTGGCCGTTGCTTAGCGTCTGGAGGCGGTCTGCACAGATAAATTTGCTGCACTGCAAAATTATTCATGCCTTGAACACCTATCAACTCTGTTAATCGGGAGTTTCACTAGCTTTGTCGGTTTGTCAGATACCTGTCAGTTAGCTCTCTTAAAGTGCGAGCAATTAAATACCAGCATAAAAACACCTTCTAAACTCGAAGGTAAAAATCATGCGGATGGAGACTCAGGTTGTTGCTTTTTTTGAACGCGGCGCAGTTGTTGCTCTACATCGGCATTCTCGCCTTGCTCGGGCAGGGTCTTCTTTTTATTCTTGCTGGCGCTAAACGCGACACCAATATGTTCTATCAGCTGTTTGTCGTCGTCAACAAGCCGTGGACCTACATCGCGGCACTCATCGCGCCGAAACAGATCGCGAAACGACACCACGCTTTTGTTGCGTTTTGTATTGTCGCCATACTTTATCTGGCCGTAACGGTCGCCAAAATTGAACACTGTGTATCTGTCGGTATGGTGGGTTGCAAATGAAGTTTAATGTTGACTGGATGCTGCGCAAATGGCACGCGATCATCTGGATCGTTCTCGGTCAGCGCACGCGCGCGGTTGCCGTGTTTGAAGAGATGCTGCAAGCGTATCCAAATGATAACTACGCAATGGGTAGTCTCGCCCACCTCAAAGCAGAGCTTGGTGATAAAAAAGGTGCAGTCGCTGTCTACGAGACTCTCGTCAAACAACACAATGCGCCCGCCTACGCTTGGTTTAATTTGGGATTCTTGCAGCAGGAACTAGAGCACCCCGTCGAGGCCGAGACTGCGTTTCGGCGAGCCTTAGCGCTCAATGAGCAGCTCGATCAAGCCTGGTACGGCCTCGGACTCTCACTGATACAACAAGGAAGGCTCGACGAAGCCGTTCAAGCCCTGGAGCGCAACACCCAACTACAGCCCATGAGCCCCTATGCTTGGTATCAACTGGGCCGGGTGCACATGGATCGCCAGGCACCTGACGAGACCACAAAAATTATTAAGCATTTGAAAGGTTTTGAGCCAAAATTTGCGGCTCAGCTTGAGCGTGAAACAGGCTTGGCTGTCTAGGCGTAACAGCATCAACAGCCAGGGTACGTTGAAGATCTTGTTTGTAGTTCTGTAGTGTTTGTTTTAAGAAATAGTAATGAAGTTTTGTATCACCCAGTGTTATCAATGGAACCAGGGGGACCTGGCCCGAAACGATGAGGAGGCATTATTGTGCAACTAACCGAAAAACATCGGACGTACTGGCAAAAAAACCTAAATGTCACAGCGATTTTGCTGGGCATCTGGTTTGTTGTCACTTTTGTTGTGAGCTATTTCGCTCGCGACCTTAGCTTCAACTTCTTTGGTTGGCCATTCAGTTTCTGGATGGGCGCTCAAGGTTCCCTGATAGTCTATTGCTTGATTATTTGGTATTACGCTCGATACATGAACAAGCTCGACGTCGAACACGGCGTTGACGAAGAAGAGGAGGAATAACATGGCCGGAATGACACCTGATGAAGGCGGCATGTTTTCGTCAAACACGACGAATGCAGCTTTTAAAAAATCTTTAAACAAGGTCTACACCTGGTATACCGGCGGCTTCCTTGCTTTCGTAATCGTGTTGGCGATTGCTGAACAAATGGGCCTAACGCGTGCCTGGATCGGATATATCTTTCTAGGCGCAACGGTTCTGCTCTACGCCGGCATTGGTGTGATGAGCCGTACAAACGATGCGGCGGAGTATTACGTCGCTGGGCGACGTGTCCCCGCGATGTATAACGGCATGGCGACGGGCGCCGACTGGATGTCGGCCGCTTCGTTTATCGGTATGGCCGGCACCCTGTATTTGACTGGCTATTCAGGTCTTGCCTTTATTATGGGTTGGACCGGTGGCTACTGTTTAGTGGCTCTGTTCCTGGCACCTTACCTGCGTAAGTTCGGTCAGTTCACGATTCCTGACTTTCTGGGTGCTCGCTACGACGGCAACCTGCCACGTCTGCTGGGAATCATCGCTGCGATTCTGTGCTCCTTCACGTACGTGGTTGCGCAGATTTACGGCGTAGGCCTCATCACCACGCGCTTGTCCGGCGTACCGTTTGAGATCGGTATTTTCTTGGGTCTGGGCGGCATCTTGGTTTGCTCATTTTTAGGTGGTATGCGCGCGGTGACCTGGACACAGGTCGCTCAGTACATCATTCTGATTATTGCTTACATGATCCCCGTGGTGTGGCTGTCTGTGAAACAAACAGGCGTGCCAATTCCACAGGCAATCTATGGCTATCAGCTTGAGAAGGTAACCGCAAAAGAAGCAGAGCTCATTAAGGATCCAAAAGAGCTTGAAGTCCGCGCGATCTTTAAGCAGCGCGCTGACGCAGCGGAAGCGAAACTCAAGAATGTCCCCGCCGCAATGGCTGCTGACAAAGCAGCAGCAGAAAAAACCTTGGCAGACTTGAAAGCTGCGAACGGATCAAAAGCTGCCATCACTGCTGCAACGAATGCGTTGGCTGCCCTTCCCGCCACAGAGGCCGCTGCGCGCGCCAAGTACACAGCGGATCGTAATGCCAATAATGCCAGAACGGCTCCGCTGGCCGGAATGCCACGCCACGCTGCGCAGTTTGCCGGAGATCCGAATGGTGATGCCAAGGCACAAGCGGCCTATGACACATCACGTCGTAACTTCCTAGCGTTGATTTTTTGTTTGATGGTCGGTACGGCTGCATTACCGCATATTCTGATGCGTTACTACACGACACCGTCGGTCAAACAAGCGCGTGAATCCGTTACGTGGTCACTGTTCTTCATCTTCTTGCTGTACTTCACCGCACCTGCTCTGGCAGTTCTGGTCAAATACGAAGTGTTCCATGTCTTGGTCGGAACGCCCTTTGACAAGCTACCCGCTTGGATTGCGCAGTGGAGCTCGGTGGATCCAGGTTTGTTGTCAGTGGTTGACGTCAACAAAGACGGGATCTTGCAGCTCGGTGAAATGCGGATCGGTGGAGACATCATCGTGTTGGCCACACCTGAAATCGGTGGCTTGCCTTACGTGGTGTCGGGTATGGTTGCCGCTGGCGGTTTAGCTGCAGCACTGTCAACTGCCGATGGCTTGCTGTTGACCATTGCCAACGCGCTGTCCCATGACCTGTACTTCAAAATGATCAATCCAAATGCGCCTACCGCACGTCGGGTGTTGATCTCGAAGATCCTACTGCTCGTGGTTGCTCTTGCTGCGGCGTACGTTGCGGCTCAGAAACCTGCTGACATTCTGTTCCTGGTGTCTGCAGCGTTCTCCTTTGCTGCAGCAGCGTTCTTCCCCGCCCTGACCTTAGGGATTTTCTGGAAGAGAGCGAACCAGTGGGGCGCTGTAGCCGGCATGATTGGCGGTCTTGGCATCACCTTCTACTACATGGTGACGACTCAGCCTTGGCTGCGCGGTGTGTTTGGTGTCACCTCGCCAATCGAGCTCTGGTACGGGATCTTACCGATTTCTGCAGGTGTATTCGGTGTACCGCTTGGCTTTGCCCTGATCATTCTTGTGAGCTTAGTCACACCAGCGCCACGCAAAGATATCCAAGACCTAGTTGATCACGTGCGTTACCCAACGATTCGTGCCTAGTTAGGAGAATATTTCCCCCGCCGTGCGAGACTGCTGCGCTCAATCGGCTTTTTTGCCCCTTCGGGGGCATTTTTTTTGACTATTTAACCGTGGCTGGCAAGCTCAGTTTTCGTCTCAGCATTTTCAATACACTGCCTAAAATCGGAATCTGCTCATACACCTGCTTGGCTGCATCCCAGTAGTCAAGGTGTAGTGTGATCAAGCCTTCGTCATTCAACTCAAACTGCGTGCACCCTTCGATAGACTGTGCCCGCCCACGACAAGAAAACGAAAAGGTCCATGTCATGAATCCGAGGGGTCCTGTCGACGCAATACGTGTGACCAAAAATCGTGAATCGTCGAGAGTCTTAAACATGTGCTCAAACACCTGTCGCACAGACTCGATCCCCTGCAGGTCATTAAACGGATCGACAAATCGAGCATGCTTGGCGTAGATAGACTCGATCTTCGTTAGTGAGTCAGGCGCGAGCTGTTCAAACCATCGTGCAATGCGTTGAAAGCGCTCTATTTGTTCTCTAGTTTGCTCAAGCATCATAGCCCCGTCATTTTGTGCAGTAGTGGAAACCGAAACCGATAAGGTAGGCGGCTCAGCAGGCGCAAAAAACCAGCAAATCCAGCCGGGAAACTAATTTCAAATTTTCCGCGCTCAAGCCCAGAAACAATATGAGCCGCCGCCCTCTGAGGTGATATCAGGCTTGGCATTTTAAAATCATTCTTGGCTGTCATCGGCGTTTCGACAAAGCCAGGGTTAATCAAATAAACGTTAAGACCTTTGGGAGCAAGCTCAAAATAAAGTGTCTCTGCGAGGTTATTTAAAGCCGCTTTGGTTGCACCATAAGCCAGGGCACGAGGCAAGCCCGTATATGCAGAAATACTTGCGATAAAGGCAATGCCACCCGACTGACGCTCTAAAAAATAAGGAACCAGACACGCCAACGCCCGATAGACACTTACTACGTTCAGTTCAAAGCTTTGTTCGACATGCTCGACATTCACTTCCCAGCTGTTCATGGGGTCGTAGCGCGCAGCACCCAGCACCACGAGGTCAATATGCCCCATCGACGCCAGGGTCGAACCTAAGGCTGCAGGCCAAATCTGCCGGTCAGCACAATCAAAAGCAACCACTGTCGCGCGTGGATACTTTGAAGCGAACGCTAAAAGCTCGGCCTCGCGCCTAGCCGAGAGCGTCACGTAAGCTCCCGCTTCCAACAGAGACATGGCAAGTGCTAGACCAATACCGCTTGATGCGCCAACGATCCAAACCCTTTTTTCAGACCACTGGTGGATTGGCGTATTTAAAGGTGACAAAAAATTTCGCATCACTGCCCACCCGGTATGCGCTTCTTAAAGAACAAAGTCACCTCGCCCAAATCCACGCCAAACTTTGACATCACCGACCGATTCATCATGGAATGTTCGTCGAGTTGCCACATCCAATCATCAAAATCAACGAGGTACTCCTTACCATCAACCGGCAAGCGCAAGACGTATGTCCAGCGCAAAGCATTTCCTGAAACTTTGCCCACGGCGACGCCAACCACATCGTCAGCCGTGCCCTGCCACGTCCCATCAGATTGACGTTTGAGATGCCATACTCGGCGCTGAGTCTCGCCATCGGAGTAAATAAAGCGCTCGTCGAGCACGCCCTCATCAGGACTTTTCCAACTGGCTTCGATCGTCACGTGAAACCGACGCGCCACTGCACCGCTGCGCTTTTGAAAGATACCCCAGGCATCAATCGTTCCATTAAAAAAGGTCGATAGCTCAAGTTCAGGTTTTTCACGTGAATAATGCTCTACATCGACGCTGCCACAGGCAGTCAAGACCGCTGCACTGATCGAGGCAATGAATGCTTTTAGTTTCATATCAGTAAATCCTTCAAAAGAGCTTAAGGGTTTGCACGTGCGGTCGGTGCTACTCGAAACAAGATTGCCGCTGCCGCAAATTTGAAAACGATTGGTAGTAACACGTACAAGGTAACGAGCGGGGTAACACTCCCTAGGACGCCAGGTTGATAGTTAAAAAAACTAAGTGTGGGTAGCGTCACGCCGGCTGCAACGGCGAGTGCAAGCTTGCCAATCAGAACCCAAACCCCTATGTACAACCCCGTATTTTGGCGTTGTGCGGAAGGAATCACATCCGCTAGCATCGCAGCCGGTAGTGCAAGGTCAGCACCAAGCGCGGTCCCGGCCGCGACACAAACAATACCGTACAGCAGCACATCACCCGCGCCCACTGCACTCGCCCCAGCAAGTGCTGTCGCTGCAATACCGCTGCCAATTAGCCACGCCAACCGCTTCCCGATTCGATCGGCTAGGGCAACCCAACCCGGTAAGGTAACAATGCCGGCGACAAAATAGGCCGCTAAAAAGATACCTGCATCCTGCGGCCTCTGAACCACATCGTCGATAAAAAACAAGACCAATGTTGCTGGTATCGCCACAGAAATCGCATTGAGCAAATAAAAGAAAAAGATCTGCCTCACGGAACGATCTTCAAGTGCCCTTTTCCAGTTTGAGTCTTGCGTCAAATCGTGTCGCTCGGGACGAGGAGACCACAGCAACGTCACGCAAACGCAGACCAGCAAAATAAAGGAGAATACCCAAGCAAAACTCTGGTATCCGGACCGCGCGCCCAAGCTTTCTACTAGAACAACCGGAGCGACCGAGGCCAACACAACGCCAACAAGGCCAAGGCCTTCCCGCCAGGCAACAACCCGCGAACGCACGAGAGGCTCATCACTTAATCTGGTACCCCAAGTGATGTAACAAATGCTTAAAAGACTATGCGCTGCATACAGGGCAACGAGGCAAACAATCAACCAGCCCGATATCCCTAACGTCGACCACGCAGGTGGTGAAAAAAGCATAACAAAACTAACAGCCAAGAGTACGGAGGCCAAGGCGACGATGTATACCCACCCGAAACGCTTGGCCTGAAAGTGATCAACCATGCGGCCTAAGAAAGGGTCCTGGGCTGTATCTAACAATCTGGTCGCAAATAGTATGACTCCGACGATAGCAAGATCTAGTCCGATCGTTTCCCCATAAAATTTTGGCGAAATCATGTAGATGGGCATCATGGACATGGCCAAGGGCAGCCCAAGCGCACCGTACGCAGCGAGGCGGTAACGGTTCACGGACTATTCCCGAGCAGCGCTTGCCTCAGGGCAGGCTCACTTGTACGAGGGTCGAGCCAGATTGAGAAAAACGCGCGAGACAGTCGATCGTCTAGGCGACCCGTCAGTTTTCCCTGATGATAAAAGCTCGCCCCTTCTCCGGGCTGATACACGCCCGTTAAAGTATCTCCTGGAACCACATCGGGGAGCACTTGACTCAGCTGATCAAGCCATTGAGGGTGTGCACTAACCGCCACACCAAGTTTGTTCATTTCATCAATCGACGCTTGAACAATGCGTGCACCGTCGATTGTCCGGTGATAGGTCAGCGACAACGCAAAAGGCTGATAGGACGTGTAGTGGCCGCTCGGCGCCCAAAGCCGTGCATCGTAAACCTTAAAGCCGAAGCGAGAGAACTGCCCTTGGCCAACCGGACGTGCGTCCGGAATAAGCGCGCTGAGTTCAAACGCATTTGCGTTGAACCCGATTGCCAACATGCACAATACCGGTAAGACTAGCTTCTTGATAAAACCCATTGTTTGACGTCCGTTCGTTCGTAACGAAAACCCACCTCACAGTAGGCCAAATACATTTTCCAGATACGTATAAAGACAGAATCGAAGCCTTGTGCGTAAATGCCGTCAAGGTTGCGATCTAACTCAATCCGCCATCTTCTAAGCGTTTCGGCATAGTCCTGACCGAAGGAAAACACGTCTTTGACGAGTAGACCGCAACTCTGACTCTCGCGTGCAAAGCGTGATGCCGAGGGCAACATGCCTCCAGGAAAAATAAATTGCTGTATGAAGTCTGTCCCCTTGCGATACGCCTCAAAGCGATCTTCGGCAATGTCAATCACCTGGATGACAGCTTTGCCTTGGGGTTTGAGGCAGCGCGCAATCATTTTGAAATAGCTTGGCCAGTGAAGCAGACCCACCGCTTCGAACATTTCGATCGAAACAATATGATCAAACTGCTCTGGGACATCACGATAGTCTTGCAAGCGAAGCTCAACGAGGTCGCTCAAGCCTGCTCGGGCAATGCGCTCACGTCCATATTCAAGCTGTGCATCCGATAACGTGATACCCACGACGTTTAGGCCTCGGCAGGCAGCACGCTCGGCAAACCCCGCCCAGCCGCAACCGACCTCCAAGATGGTATCTCCAGACTTTGCGCTGAGCTGATCAAGAATTCGGTCGTACTTCTGATATTGCGCGCGCTCGAGGTCCATCCCCAGGTCACCCGCAAAATAGGCCGAGGAATAGGTCATACTGGAATCTAGCCAGCACTTATAAAACTGGTTGCCTACGTCGTAGTGACTCAAGATATTGCGTCGACTACCTGAGCGACTGTTATCTTTGAATACCCAATGCGACAATCGCTTGAGCAGCAACGCCCACCATTGCCCATCAACAGTGCGGGAAAGCTGCTGATTTTGGATTGCAATCGTAAACAGTGCCACAAAGTCAGTACAACTTATCCAGCCATGCCTTAGGCTTTCAGCAAAGCCAACGTCTCCTTTGCGAAGAATCAAACTCGCTGCGCGCCAGTCGTTGATATCCAGCTGTGCTTCGACGATGTTCGGTTCTACAAGGGCTGGACTCTGTCCAAAGTTTCGCACAATTCCATCGGGCTGAAGGAGGCGTAACCTTCCGATCGAAATTTTCTCAAGTACTCGGGTCAACAGCCGGCCAGCCAAAGGCACGGCATCACGACTAACACCTACTGGATTCTCATTGAGCTTCATTTCTGTTTTCCAACATCACTTCCTGTTACTTCACGATCAGGCAACGGCGGAACCGTGTGATACGTTGCTCCTTTTCGCCATAACTTGAATGCCTGCAAATGGATGCGTAGCATCACTCCAAATGTCATCATTGGCATCGAAGCCAAATAGCCCAACAAGCGGCGTACCGTAAATGTGTGCTGCTTGGTCACAATCGCGGTACGTAGCAGAGCCTCCTGCTCCTGAGCTGGATCGTGATAATCAATCGCCATGCGATATAAAGCCGATGTCCCAGCGATACGAAACCGATAAGCACCATGCACCTCACAAAAAGGCGATACATGAAAAACCTTCAGACAAGAGAGCTCTGACGAAGCCGTAATTTCGGTTAGCTCCGTTGCGGCCAGAACATACTGGTGACGTTGACCAAAAGTATTATTGACCTCAGCGACTAAGACTCGAAGGACTCCCGCTTGGTCGTGAACGAACCAAAAGCTAACGGGATTGAAAACATAACCAAAGACTCGGGGAAAGCACTGCAACCAGATGGCTCCAGTTTCTAGACGGATGCCGCTCTGGTGAAGTATCCCGGCCATCCAACCCTGCAGGTCACTACCATCTCGAGCGCCATGATCTTTCGAGTTAAAGCTGACAGGCCTAGACCTCTCAACGCCAAAGAGCCAACTTGTGTGGCTAAGCAGTTCAGACATGCGATCAATACGCACACGAATACAAAATACGCGGTACACAAACCGATGCACGAACGGTCGTAGTCGCGCATGCATGACACGTCCGCTACACAGCTCGATCACCGCCTCAGTCATAGACCGGCTCCCAAGGTATAGCCACTCCAAAATCCCGCACAACACGCAAGGCTGACTTCAAACCATCCTCGTGAAAGCCAAAACCTGCCCAAGCGCCGCAAAACCAAACTCGATCGAGTCCCTGAATCGATGGTAAGTGACCTTGAGCACTTGCGGCGGCACGATCAAGAACTGGATGCTCGTAGATGAACTCTTTTAATACCGACTCAAGACGTGGCTCGATGTGAGGATTGAGCGTCACGATAACGGGCGACGAGAACGGGAGGTCTTGTAGCTGGTTCAGCAAGTAACTGACCGCAACGGGCTGGTTTTGACCGCCAACCCCTGTCGACAAATAATTCCATGCAGACCAAACCTTTTTGCGGCGCGGCAAAAGACGCGTGTCCGTGTGGAGAATCGCTCGATTCTGCTGATACCTAAACGCCCCTAGCACCTCGCGCTCCTGGGCTTGGGCATCGAGTATCGCTAAGCTTGAGGGTGCATGACTCGCTAAGATGACCGCATCAAAAGAATGCACTGTATCGTGCGTGTGCAGCGCGACCGACTCTGCATGACGCTCAATACGCTTAACTGGGCAATTCAATCTCGCGTCGAGTATGTCTTTGACCATCGCTTGCACGTAACGACGCGATCCACCCGAGACCGTTCGCCACTGCGGCCGCTCTTGTACTTGAAGCAAACGGTGATTTAGGCAAAACGTTAAAAAATGCGCCGCGGGAAAACCTAAAATGTCCTGGACCGGTGCCGACCAAATGGCCGCAGCCATCGGTAGAAGATACCAATCACGCATCGCCTTACCAAAACGCTCTCGGTCTAAAAGCTGCTCAAGAGAGAGCGGCTGGGACCGTGTCTCGGTTAGATAGCGTTGGGCGTTTGCGTTAAAGCGTAGGATGTCCCGCAGCATCTTCAGAAAGGCGGGGCGCAATATATTTTTACGCTGGGCGAAGACAGTTCCCAAATTCGTACCTGCCCATTCAATATCGGGTTCAGCAATCGAAACGCCAAACGACATATCGCTGGCATACACATCCACATCTAAATGTTTAAAGAGCTGGATGAGATTCGGATAGGTGAGCTCGTTATGAACCAGGAAACCCGTATCGACGGGAGACGTCAATCCCTCAAGCGTGACATCAACCGTATTTGAGTGCCCCCCAAAATAAGAGCCCGCTTCAAATAAAGTAACGCGATAGTTATCCTTCAATAACCAAGCACAGGTCAGACCAGAAATACCAGAACCAACGACGGCGACTCTTGCTCCGTGTGGAGGTGCTTTACGCATCATCATCGGACCTCTCGAGCCAGAGCGGGAACGGCTGAATGGCCCAGCAATGCAGCACGCAGGTCGGGGGCCCGGGTTGCCGGATCGAGCCAAATTGCGAGGAAGGCGGAGGCAAAGTCCTTATCAACAATATCCCCTAACGCATGCTCCGCCGAATAAAAGCTCACGCCCGTCGCTGGATCAAAATACCCGATCAATCGTTCGCCTGCTGTCACGTCCGGAATAATCTGCTTGAGCGAGGCACGCCACTGATCAGTTGACTCTGCAGACTCTGGACGCAAACGACGGATTTCATCTACCGAAATTGTGACGGTCTGCTCGCTTGACAACGTACGCAGATACTCCAAGTCCAGGATTGCAGGCTCCTGACTGTCGAAATGACCCGTTCTTGTGTACAGACTTGCCCAGTAACAACGAAAAACCGTCCAAACATAAATGCCACGCCCGCATAATTGCCACAGCTGACCATGTGCATTCAAGACGCAGGTGGGCAGTGCTGGAGCAGGAGTAGGTTTGGATGCGCGCGCGGCGGTCCTGGCTAGTGCTGTCATAAGTTTGAATTTAATACTACTCAATAAACAATATGAACATATTAGTATATTTTATGACCAAATAGTATTATTATTGACACTTAAACGCTTGCTTATCGCACATTGACCCTATCACCATGCTGCCCACCGAAATCCCAAGCAAAAAACACTCATTCAAGCAGCAACAGCTTCAATTTCGCGAAACTGCTATTTTGGATACCGTCAATCAACTGCTCTCGCAGAAGGGCTTTGATCTCATGACCATGGACGAAGTGGCTGCGAATGTCGGTATCGCAAAAGCAAGCTTGTACAAACACTTTGCCTCAAAAGAAGCGCTAGCGGCCGCATGCATGACGCGGTTGCTGGAACGAGCGCTCGACACCGTGCATGATCTTCCCGACACGAATTCAGCAGTTGAGAACCTCAGGGCCGTGGTTCGTTGGGCGGTATCCACCCATCTTCAAGGCACAATGCCCCTGCTGCCCTCAACGCGATCGACCATTCAGTCCGCCCTACAAAATCATGCGCCCTACATGCAAGCGCTAGGCAAACTGATCGAGCAGTTTGCGAAGTGGATTCACGAGGCCCAATCAAAGGGCGAGCTATCGGTGACACTTCCGAGCGAGGTCGTGCTCTACACCCTCTTTGCTCGCTCCTGTGACCCTGTTGCCGATTTTTTAAAGCAAGGCGGCGCATTCACGGATCACGAGATCACCGAGCTAATCGTTGAAACTACGTTTCAAGGTATGGTCGGACAAGCCTGACCACGTTATCTGCGACGAGACTCGACCTCAGCTAGAATCGATCTCTTTTGCCGGATTTACCATGTGGTTTAAAAACTTAAAGCTTTACCGCCTCTCCAACGACTGGACTTGGGCCGTCGATCAGATTGAAGACTTTCTATCAAAAGAACGTTTTGCTCAAGCAGATGCAAGTGCGACTTCAGCATTTGGTTGGGTATCTGTTCGAGAAGATGACCAACGCCTAGCCTACCCGATTGGCAAGCAGATCATCTGCGCGTTTCGCTCTGAAAAAAAGTTATTACCGGCCTCCGTTATCAATCAATTCGTTAAAGTCCGCGCTCAGGAGCTTGAAGAGCAGCAAGGATTCAAGCCTGGCCGTAAGCAGCGTCGTGATCTAAAAGAAGAGGTGACAAGCGCCCTGCTTCCGCGCGCCTTCAGTTTAATTAGAGATACGCGTATTTGGATTGATCCGATCAATCATTGGCTCGCCATCGACACGCCTTCGACTACAAAAGCAGAAGAGATCATCTCAGCACTGGGCAAAGCGATTTACCCATTTCCCGTCGAACCGATTCAAGTCGTTACGAGTCCAGCAGTCGCGATGACGGGATGGATTTCATCAGGTCAACCGCCCAGTCACTTCACAATCGACCAAGACGCCGAACTACGTGCTGGCGGAGACAAGGCGGCTGCCGTTCGATATGTTAAGCATGCACTCGATTCGGAAGATATCGACAGACACATTAAAAACGGAAAGCAATGCACACGTCTTGCTCTTACCTGGAACGACCGAGTGTCCTTCATTCTGACAGAGAGCCTAGACATCAAACGACTCGCACCTCAAGACGTTCTTGACGAGAAAGAGCAGTCTGCTCCAGAAAATGAGAGCGAAAGGTTCGACAGTGACATGACCTTGATGTGCGCTGAACTCAATCAACTACTCGGCGCACTGCTTAATGCGCTAGAAGAAAAACCCCTAGCAAAGGCGAGCTGATATGGACCTAATGATCCAAAGCACTGTTTTAGACACAATCGAAGGCGGCGTTGTCCTCGCAATCAAAGTGGAGGACCTCAGCATACAGGCCTACATCGTCATATCAAAAATTGACCTAAGTGTTGTGGAAAAAATTATTCCGCAAGGGATTTTTGAAAGCGATGCGCAGGTCCATGTGGCTGGACTCAGCAGGGGCGCAGACATCACAGAGGAAATCGTTCAGATTCTTGAGAATATGGAAAGCGGCGACGTCGTCGCTTACTTATGCGAAGACGCGTTGATCTATGGCGAGGCACTAGCAGCGCTGGGTATCAAGCACTGACCCTCACGAAAGACCGATTAAATCTTTTTGCGTAACTGCATTAAGAGAAGCGCCACGATACCCAACGCCATCACCCACAACGACACATCGACGGCGTTCTTACTCGCAGCATAGGTAATGCTCGAGTAGGTGAGATACGCACATGTCAAACAAAACAAAATCGGCGTGAAGGGATAGAGCGGCACCTTAAACGGCCGCTCAGCCGACGGATCTTTCACCCGCATCACAAACAACGATATCCCTACCAGAAACAAGAAAAACCAAAACACGGGCGCAGTGAACTCAACCATCGCGCCGAAGCCGTCTGTCTGCCACAACCCAAAAACAACGAGCACCAGACTAATTCCAGACTGTACCCAAAGCGCGCGCGTAGGAGAGCCTCTGCCACCCTCCCAGTGCCCCATAAAGGACAAGGCAGGCCAGTCCTTACCCAAGGCATAGTTGGTTCGCGCACCAACAATCATGGTTGCATTGATGCTCGTCAAGGCTGCCGTCGCAACAAACAAGCCCAGTACACGTTCGCCTGATGGGCCGAAAGCACGTCCCATCAAATCAGCAGCCACCGCATTACTACTAGCCAAACCTTTTAATCCCAAGCCAGACAGAAGCGCGAAATTCACAAATACATAAATGATCGTCAAGATGAAAATGCTGATGACAATAACCGGCACAATTGCTCGCCGCCCGCCATGCACCTCAGCAGAGATGTAGGCGGCTTCGTTCCAACCCCCATACGTGAGTAGAACGAAGACCATCGCCAAACCGAACATACCGAGACTAGGTGTAGACGAGAAATAAGCGGGTGATGCCGGCGCATCGCCAGAAACATAGAAGCCAGCAATCGCCACCAAGATCAAACCCAACACTTCAATCGAGGTCAGCAATGTCTGCACCCACGACGCTGCCGATATGCCGATCAAGTTCACTACCGTTAAAACAAGCACGACACCTATCGCCCAAATCGCAGTCGAGTATGGTCCGAGACTAAATGCCTTACTCATATAGTCGCCAAACACAAAGGCTAATAAAGCAATTGATCCCGTGTTGATGACCATTGCCTTGGCCCAGGCGTAGAGAAAAGAAATTGGTTTGCCGAAGGCGCGAGCAAGAAAGTGATAATCACCACCGGCGTGGGGATACGTCGTGGCAAGTTCGGCTTAACACAACGCACCCGCTAGGGAAATCAGCCCGCCCGCGACCCAAGCGACCAACAACCATCCAGCATCCCCCGTCACCCCTGCCACCATGGAAGGAGTTTTGAAAATACCCGCACCAATCACAATGCCGACAATAATCGCGATAGCGCTAAACGGCCTTAATCGTTTTGTGGGTTCGTTGATTTGTGCGGGTGAGTTCATAATGATTCAAACGTTGTTTTATTAGCTGCGAGTCCCGGAAACCTCGTAGAGAGGCGACATCTCCAGCACATTGCCCTGCATCGTGTTGCCTTTCAGCTCCACATCAAAATGACGCGACTGACCGCCCTCATCGACAAAACTAAATTTCAAACGATTGCCGGTCAGCTTGCCGCCTAAAATCGGCTGGGATTTGCCCTTTATCGTCAAAGTCCCTCCAACTTTTTGATACTGCTGCGTCAACTCGAGGACATCACTCTGACCGCCATTAATACCTTTGATGGTCCACTTGCCTGCAGCGTTACCGGGAACAACCCAAAAATAACCTTGGGCGTAACCAGTACCGATAACTTGATCTGGTTCCCAGTCACCCATATTGAACGAGTTGGTCGCAACTCGAGTTCCCGGTGTCATCTTGAGAATCGTCGGGCGAAGCTTTAAATTCAAGTCAGGCAACAAATACATTGTCAAGACAGTTGCTTTTGAAAAGTCTTCGACAAAAATATCACCGTGAATAATTTTTACCTTATCGGAAACGCCAGCACGCTCGGCATTGCGTGTCGCGAGAGCCGCCATGTCCTTGTTGTATTCAATGCCAACTGAGCGCGCACCATAGTTTTTGGCCGCTGCAATCGCAATTTTTCCATCGCCTGCACCCAAGTCAAACACCAGATCATTTGGACCGACATTTGCGGCTTTCAACATCGCATCTGCAACCGCATCGTTGGTCGGCACCCAAATCACGTCCTTGCCGCTTTGTCCAACCGACGGCTGGTACTTGTCGTCTCCTAAAGTCGTCCCGTAGGCTACTTGAGCGTAGGATTGGGCTGCAGACAAACCAAGAAGCAGAGCTGTAGTGGATAACACCAAACGAATTTTCATGACTTACCTCGCTTTGTAATATGACTATGCCGGCATGGCTGTCAAATTAGGACAATCGATAAAAACTTAAGATGGCGAAATTTAGCACTCGGCCGCGCAAAACAACAGCGCAATCCAGAATAAAGATAGCCAGAGGCGTTACTCATCAATGGGAGACTTACCTGTATGTAGGCGAAGGCGCATATGGTCAGGAACCTCCTGCCCCGCATCGGTAAATGCCTTGCGCAACGCTCCCATCTGAGGACCAAAAATACCGCTACGGTTATCGCTCGCCCACTGTCTGGAGGTTTGCAGGGTCGTCAAACTACCTTGAAAACGGGGCATTACCCAACGCGCAAAAAGCTCATAACTTCTTAATGTTTGCTCGCGCGTGGCCCATTCATGCGATCTGAACAGCACGGCCCCGGCCCCTCCATTAGTAAAAGACAACAGTCTCTCTATTCCTGCAGCTACCGTTTCAGGAGAACCCACAATCGTTGTTCCGGCTTTTAAACCTTCGGCTAGGGGGTTTTCGCTACGCATGGGCGGGCGACCGAGGGTCTCACTAAAATAACTGAGGGTTTCGAGTCGCTCGCCTTTACGCACCTCAGAGACGGCCTGCTCATCATCTTCGGCCACATGTATATTGACCACCAAGCGCCAATCCTCACGTTGCATTGTTTTACCGAACTTAGCAGCTTCCGTCTCGCCTAAGGCCCACTGCTCTGCCAACTTCTGAGGTCCCCCTGGCAAACCAGCACCCAAGGAAATCAAGCCAACCCCGTGTTTCGCAGCCGTCAACACCCCAGAAGGTGTGGTCGAACTTGCTACAGCAACAGGAAAGCCGCCTTTTGTGTAGGGAGCAAGGTGCAACCTTGCATCGTTAAGTTCAAACCAATCCGTTTTCAGCGTGACCGGTTCATCACAGGCTAGCAAGCGCATGATGGCACCGAGGGCTTCATCCATCATGGGGCGCTGGCGCTCGGCCTGAATACCCATCATGTAGGCATCCGACACAAGTGCTCCCGGTCCGCAACCTAACATGACTCTCCCACGTGTCATGTGATCAAGCTGAACAAATCTCTGGGCCACCAAAAACGGATGGTGATAAGGCAGGCTTGTCACACCCGAACCCAACATGATCCGCCGCGTGCGATCTGCCGCAACACCGATAAAGATTTCCGGTGAAGCAATGGTCTCCCACCCAGCTGAGTGATGCTCTCCGATCCAGGCCTCGTCATAGCCAAGGTGATCAAGCCACTCGATAAGCTCTAGGTCCCGCACGAGCGCAAGCGTTGGATTGTCACCCAAACGATGGAACGGAGCCAAAAAGATTCCGAACCTTAAACCCACGTGCGCCATCGATGCCCCTTCGCCTCTGGTTTATTTTCTAGTTTTATAGCACAGGGTTACACGC
Organism: Zwartia hollandica; assembly: GCF_019923725.1. Classification (GTDB taxonomy): domain Bacteria; phylum Pseudomonadota; class Gammaproteobacteria; order Burkholderiales; family Burkholderiaceae_B; genus Zwartia; species Zwartia hollandica. The sequence goes on along the minus strand of NZ_JAHXRI010000001.1, from coordinate 25,785 downwards.
GCAGTGAGTAGGGTTTCTAGGATGCATCCGGCTCATCGCCTATCCAGGCGATTCGTAACAAGTTCGTCGATCCTGGCACCCCGAAAGGCGTTCCAGCTATGATCAAAAGCGCTTGTCCTGGCTTGCCAAAACCATGCTTATCTGCCGCCTGCGTCGCGCGCATCACAATTTCTTCCGCACTGTCGACATCGGCGGCCTGTATTGAGTGGACCCCCCAAACCAAAGAGAGCCTCCGCGCAGCGGCCGCGACCGGCGTCATGCTCAGGATAGGCGCGCGGGGTCGTTCATGCGCCACACGCAAGGTCGTAGCACCTGATGAGGTGTAGGCTACAGTGGCCGCAACGGGCAGGGTCTCTGCAACAGTGCGAATCGCTGCAGAAATCGCATCACGTGCGTCATTCTTTCTGTGCGAGTGCACGGCATCCATCATGATCCGCTGAAGAGGGTCCAATTCCGTACTCTTCAGGATGCGATCCATCATGTTGACCGCTTCGATCGGATAGGAGCCCGAGGCAGATTCTGCCGAAAGCATCACTGCATCCACGCCGTCGTAAACAGCGGTTGCGACATCACTGACCTCCGCCCGAGTCGGAACAGGTGAAGAAATCATGGACTCAAGCATTTGGGTCGCCACGATCACTGGCTTACCAGCCTGTCGACATGCGCGCACAATTCGCTTCTGAATAACGGGAACATCTTCGGGCGGCAATTCAACACCTAGGTCACCCCGCGCAACCATCACACCATCGGCTGCTGCAACAATCGCTTCTAACGACTCAATCGCGGAGGGCTTCTCTAGCTTAGCCATGACCCATGCGCGATTGCCCACGATCGCTTTTAGCTCTGCAATATCTTCAGGACGCTGCACGAAAGACAATGCAATCCAATCGATACCAATACTTAAGCCAAAATCTAAATCCTCTCGGTCCTTCGTCGTCAGTGCCGATAGGGGCAAAATCGCGCCAGGAACGTTAACGCCTTTGCGGTCTGAAATCACCCCGGCGTTTAGTGCCTCCACATCTGCAAACGTAGGACTACAGGAAAGTACGCGCAACCGCACCTTGCCATCGTCAATCAACAAGTCGTCGCCGGCCTTGATAGCGGCAAAAATTTCTGGGTGCAACAACGGCACTCGGGTTAAGGTGCCAGGCGTCGGGTCTAAATCCAGTCGCAGTTTTTGTCCGATAGCCAAAGAGAGCTTGCCATCGACAATCTTACCTAAGCGCAGTTTTGGACCCTGCAAGTCCATCAAAATGCCTACAGGACGGCCGACGTCGCCCTCGATTTGGCGAATCGCGTTGTACCGCGCCTGATGATCAGCATGGGTGCCATGACTAAAATTCAAGCGAAAGACATCCACACCTGCGTCAAACAGCTTTCGAATCATTGCTGGGTCACTACTTGCGGGACCAAGAGTGGCTACAATTTTGGTGTTACGGTCGCGGTGCGAAATCGCATCGAGTTTCATGTATCGGGGCCTTTAACGTATCGGTTCGATTTGCTGGATTAATTCGGTTTAGTCGGTGATTTCAGGCATACTGTTGCCACCATATTACCTGTCCCCAAAGATAAACACTATTGGAGTCTTACTATGTCTGCTGTTGCCCAGAATTCATCAACCACCTTGCGTGTTAACGGCAAGCGTCTCTGGGACTCCTTAATGAAACTCGCTCAAATTGGAGCAACTCCAAAGGGAGGCGTATGTCGGCTAGCACTCACCGATCTAGATCGACAAGGGCGAGACTTTTTCGTGGCTCAAGCCAAAGCAGCAGGCTGTACGGTTCGTATCGATGCCATAGGCAATATTTTCGCGCGCCGCGCGGGTCGCAATAACGCGCTTCCCGCAGTTTCCACGGGCAGCCATATCGACACACAACCCACTGGGGGAAAGTTCGACGGCAACTATGGGGTACTGGCTGGCATAGAAGTCCTACACACCCTGAACGACGCGGGCATTGAGACCGAGTCCCCCTTAGAGGTCATCGTCTGGACTAACGAAGAGGGTTCGCGATTTGTTCCAGTGATGATGGGCTCCGGTGCCTTTATTGGTGAATTTAAAACGGCCGAGATTCTAGGGCAAAAAGATAAAAATGGGATCACCGTTGGCGAGGCATTAAACGCAATTGGCTACGCCGGAAAGGATGTGATCGATCCAAAGACTTTTGGCGCCTATTTCGAAGCACATATTGAGCAAGGCCCCGTACTGGAAGCGAATGACATCACGATCGGCGTCGTCACCGGAGCGCTGGGACAACGTTGGTTTGATGTCGTTGTCACAGGCTCGGAGGCACACGCCGGTCCGACCCCAATGGCCTTACGTCAAGATGCACTGCTTGCAGCTTCACGCATGATTCAAGCCGTCAACAGCATTGCACTAGATCATGCACCTAATGCCCGCGGGACCGTCGGGATGTTAGACAACTATCCGAATTCGCGTAATGTGATTCCCGGGACAGTAAAGTTTTCAGTCGACTTCCGTGCAGATACTGATGCAACACTGACAAAGATGGTCGAAGAACTACATTCACAAGCAAACACTATCGCCACGCAAGGAAAGGTCAGCGTCGACATTAAACAAGTGGTGTACTTTCCTCCACAAGCGTTCGCAACTGAGCTCGTAGGCGCTGTGCGCAGCGGCGCCAAAACGATTGGCTTAAGCGAAATGGATGTGGTGAGCGGTGCTGGGCACGATGCGGTGTACATGGCCCGGGTCGCGCCCACAGCAATGATATTTGTCCCATGCAAGGACGGTATTAGCCACAACGAAATCGAAGATGCCCGCCCAGAGCACCTCGAGGCGGGCTGCAACGTGTTGTTGCATGCGATGCTAGACCGCGCCCGCCACTAAAAATTAGCCAAGTCGTGACTCGAACGCAGCTCTGATTTTCAAGAGATGCGCCGGGAGTCCATGCGCTAATTTTTCAAAGAGCTCATCGTGTAGCTTGAACTCTTGCTTCCATGCGCTCACATCGATCGATGTAATCTTCTTAAACTTGTCCGCGGAGAAATCCATGCCGGACCAGTCGATGTCTTCATAGCGTGGCGTAATACCAAATACATGCTCGTCGCCTTTAGCATCACCCTCGATACGCCCGAGCATCCACTTAAGAACGCGCGTGTTGTCGCTAAACCCAGGCCACACAAACTTACCGTTCTCATCGGTGCGGAACCAATTGACACAGAAAATCTTTGGTAATTTTGTGCCCGTGCTTTGTAAACGGTTACCCAGCGATAACCAATGCTCAAAGTACTCAGCCATGTTGTAACCACAGAACGGTAGCATCGCAAACGGATCTCGACGCACAACACCCTGCTGCCCAACCGCCGCTGCTGTGGTTTCTGAACCCATGGTGGCGGCCATGTAAACGCCTTCGGCCCAGTCACGCGCTTCAGTGACAAGCGGCACAGTCGTCGAGCGACGACCGCCAAAAATGAACGCATCAATTACAACACCAGAGGGGTTATCCCACTCCGAATCCAACACTGGGTTCTGCGTTGCTGAAACGGTAAAACGTGCATTGGGATGCGCCGCTTTGATACCCTTCTCTTTCGCGGACTCCGGTGTCCAATCACGCCCTTGCCAATCAATGCAGTGCGCGGGGGGCACCTTCGTCATGCCTTCCCACCACACATCGCCATCATCGGTCAATGCAACGTTTGTAAAGATTGTGTCTTGCTTAAGCGTAGCCATGCAATTGAAGTTTGACTGCTCATTCGTACCTGGCGCCACACCAAAATAACCAGCCTCAGGATTGATCGCGCGCAGGTTGCCTTGTGCGTCAGGCTTGATCCAAGCAATGTCATCACCAATCGTCGTAATCTTCCAGCCTTGCTGAGCGAGTCCTGCAGGAGGAATCAACATTGCAAAGTTGGTCTTCCCACAAGCAGAAGGAAACGCTGCAGCAACGTGATACTTTTTGCCCCAGGGCGCCTGGACACCGAGAATCAACATGTGCTCGGCCAACCAACCAACGGACTTGTCATTGGCTTCGCGCCGCCCCATGGTCGACGCAATACGCAGAGCGAAACATTTCTTGCCAAGCAAGGCATTTCCGCCATAGCCTGAACCGTAAGACCAGATTTCGCGGGTCTCAGGGAAGTGCACAATGTACTTGGTCTCGTTGCATGGCCAAACCACATCCTTCTGACCAGCGGCCAGAGGTGCACCAACAGTGTGCACACAAGGGACGTACTCCCCGTCCGTGCCAAGAATGTCATAAACCTTCTTGCCCATGCGCGTCATCATGCGCATATTGACGACAACGTAGGGGGAATCGGACAACTCGATACCAATCTGAGCAATCGGAGAGCCCAAAGGCCCCATCGAGAAAGGAATCACGTATAACGTGCGGCCCTGCATCGCGCCTTCAAAAAGTTCGTCCAGCTTGACGCGCATCTCTGCTGGCGCTATCCAGTTATTGGTTGGCCCCGCGGCATTTTTATCTTGACTGCAAATGAACGTCCGGTCTTCAACACGCGCCACATCATCGGGAGACGAACGCGCCAAGAAAGAATTGGGACGCTTTGCCGGGTTGAGCTTGAGCAGCATCCCAGTTTGCACCATCTCCGCACACAAGCGGTCATATTCCTCTTGGGATCCGTCACACCAGACAACTTTGGCGGGTTTGACTTTGGCAGCGACTGCGGCCACCCAATCTTTCAGACCTTGATGACGGACGTACTCAGGAGCGTTCAATGAGAGATTCATGTCAATGTTTCAGTATTACGACAGGGTTAAAACTCGATAGCCGGTAATGTTAGCATCGTAGACAACCCGAACAAACCGATTCCCCGCCGAAATATGCGTATTTCTGCGACGTAACATAAAGTCAATAGTTAACAACTTTTAATGATGCTTTATTTGCAATATAAAAGAACATAGCCGAATAAGTTTCATTTTTTATTAACTAAGAAAATCTTTCTGGCGTGACGCAATGACCCACACTTCTGCACCTAGTTTCGCTGCCCTCTACTTGATCGCCTCCGCACTAACCCTAGCCTGCACAGTTGCGCACGCGCAACAGCCCTTAATCAAAAACGGGGCTTGCCCGAGCGGCTACCACACAAGCGGCAACTACTGTACACCCTCTTCGGGCTCCGCTAAGCCTGCAATCGCTAAAGTTGGAGCTTGCCCCTCCGGCTACCACACCAGCGGCAACTATTGCTTGGCCAGCAGCGCCTCGAGCAAACCGGCAGTGATTAAGTCCGGCAGCTGCCCGAGTGGCTTCCACACGAGTGGGGCTTATTGTTTGCGTAACTAACTCGGCTTGGCTTATGGCAATACCCTCCGCTCGAAGGGTATCAACCAAGCATCTCCTCCACTACGCTTTTCACTGCAAAAAAACTAACTCAATCGCACAACTTTTCCCTTTAACCTTTAATAAATTTGCGATTATGGCTGCTTGTCACTATTTTCTTAGGCCCGACGTCGTTGTCGAACCACTGATTTCTCGTTGGTACGCTTGGTCTCATATGGTGTCGCCAGCGACGGCCTGCCTAAACATCGCGTACCGCTATTTGCCTTTGATGGAGTCGTTCATCTCGGCGCCAAGCGCTCACGTAGCAGCTTGCAACGATCCCAAACTGCGCGGAGGTCCTTTTGTTGACCTCCCAGTATCACGCGCCCAAGAGATCACAGAACTTATCTCCACATCAAAACATGAACTAACGGAGATGATTCAGTTTGGATCGGACTTGCGTGGTGCTTTGCGTCTGTTAATGAAAAATGCAGATGGCCATAGCATTGAAAAGTTCTATCAGGAAGCACCAGAAAGCATCAAAGGATATGTCGAATTAACTTACTCGCTCGCGGGCTCGCCGGATATCAAAGTTTTCGAGGCTCTGTTATACGCGAAAGGGGTGCATCGGCCAGACACTCAAAGCGCATTGATGTACCAGGTTAAAGACGACTCCAGACCGTTTGCCATGAGCACGCCGCGCTTGCCGTCGCCCAGCGCGCTTGAAATCAATCAACCCTTTAGCTCAGAAGTCTACGACTTTTTAGCAGAACTGCGCGCCGCACCAAAGTCCTTAGACGAAATTACACAGGCACTTTCAGTTCCAGAAGAAAAAATTGAGTTGTTACTCAGCCTCCTGACTGAACATCCGACTCAACGACCCATCCGACAAGCTCTCAATAAGACACGATGGCGCTACTTTGGTCATGCCTGTGTATTAGTCGACACCCCGTCTGGGGTAACCATTCTGCTTGATCCCTTCGTTGCCTACCATCGAGAAGGGGATAACAATAGGTTCACGTTAAACGACCTTCCAGATCACTTGGATTTTGTAGTCTTAACGCACAATCATGCTGACCATGTATCGATCGAAACATTATTAGCGATCAGGCACAAAGTCAGCACCGTCGTTGTCCCTTCTAGTGGCAGCTCGTTAGCCGATCCCTCGTTAAAACTGATGCTCGAATCGATTGGGTTTGAAGACGTGATCTCTCTTGAGTCTTTCCAGGACCTCTCAAAAGAAGACTTGACGCTGACAGCGCTTCCATTTTTGGGCGAGCACGGTGATTTAGACATTCGCACCAAAGCCGCGTGGCTAGTTAAATCAGGGGCTGAAACTTTGCTCTTTGCAGCGGACAGTAACAATCTTGAGCCCAAGCTCTACGACCTAATCAGAGAGACCTACGGAAAAATAGCAACGATTTTTATTGGAATGGAATGCTTGGGGGCACCTTTTAGCTGGTCTTACGGCCCCTATCTCCCCATGGCGGTTGATAGAAAAAAAGATCAATCTCGTCGCTTAAATGGGTCAGACTTTGAGAGGGGCATGAAAGTCATAGAAAGTCTTTGTTGTGACAAGGTTTATGTATATGCCATGGGCGCAGAGCCATGGATGCAGTTTGTCACGAGCATTGATCCCTCCGAGGAGAGTGTCCCCGCAGTCAATGCGCAACAGTTAGTTGAGCACTGTTTGTCAATGGGAATAAAAGCAGAGCGATTGTTTGGTTCGCGCGATAGTTACACCGACTGAAGTTGCATGACTGATCGCACACAGCTGCCCTTAACCCATTTGACAAAAAATCACTCTCCCAGTCTTTGGCGGACCGAGATTGTTTACTTCAGCCCTACCAAGGATTCAAAGCAGAGTGCACGAGATAGTAATTTGGTTAACTGGCAGCTGGTTTCTTACAAATTTATTGCCAGTAAAGTGCACGAAATCATGGTCACTAGTACGTAAATAGCTTGTATGATCGTCCAAAACGGACTAGTTGGAGCCATGCGTATGACATTGCACTTCAAACACCTGCATCCAAGCTTCATGGCTGAAGTCAGCCCTGTGGATTTAAGAACCTTGACCGACCAAGGGACGCTTGCATCGATCAGAGCAGCCATGACAGAGTTTGGCGTCTTAGTTTTCCATGACCAGCACTTTAGCTACGATGACCAAATTGATTTCGCGCAACGCCTCGACGGCGTGCTGCACAGCAAAACATCCTCCTCAGTTCTAAGCAAGAACCGCTTTGGCAACGAAGCCTTGACCGACATTTCAAACGTCGGCCAGGACGGCAACATTCTCGAAGCAGCCGACCGTCGAAGGATGAATGGCATTAGCAACCGCATCTGGCACACCGACGCCTCGTTTGAAGAACCGGCAGGTCGCTACTCGATGCTCTATGCCCGAAACATTCCCCCCGTGCGTGCCGACACAGAGTTTGCCGATATGCGTGCAGCCTACGACGCGCTAGATGCGGGTACGAAGGCGACTATCGAAGATCTTCACGCTTATCATTCGATCGTTTACTCCCGCCACACCATGGGCTTTGATTTTTCGCCCGAAGAAAGCGCAAAGCTCCCCGGGGCAACCCATCCGCTTGTCAGAAAGTTTGCTGACTCAAACAGAAAGTCCCTGTACCTCGCGTCACACGCAGCACACATCACGGAATGGCCCATCCCAGAGGGACGCTTGCTGCTCAAGGATCTGATCGAACACGCGACGCGCAGAGAATTTTTATATAGCCATGAGTGGGCGCTCGGTGACCTGGTTATCTGGGACAACCGGACCACTATGCATCGCGCTCGACCCTTCGATGACAAGGCTTACAAGCGTGAACTCACACGAGTCACCACGCTTGATCTGCCTCTTGCTATGTCCCCACCTTAAAGCCAGACTGCATCTTGCGCAGCAGAGCGATCACGCTCTGCGCAACAATTCGACCGGTCTTAGGGTTTTCAGAGGGGATGTTCTCCATCGTCATGGTGAATTTCGCTGAATCGGAATCCACCACGATCGTGTGCGTATTGCGCACGACACCTGGGTCAGCCCAGATTTCTAGCAAGGTCTTTTCTGGGCCCACTCCGGCTAACGCCAACGCCACAACTACATTCAGGTTTGCAGGAAAGCCCTTGGCTGCGTCGCGTGCATTCCCCTCAAACACCTTCTTGGCTTCAGTTAAGCCCTCGATGCTGATGTTATTCTCAATTAGGTGAGGTGCGCCAGCCAGGCCGTTCGGTGGTTTGCGCGTGACCATGCGTACGGTGTGAATCGTGCCCTCGGCCGCCGCGATCATGGCGTCTAAGCCTATCAATGCGCCTGTAGGAACATGAATCACACCACCCTGCGTCTTGGCGGCCTCGATGAGCTCTGGATGAAACAGAAGCGCACCCACAGACAACACCACCACTTGCTTCTTTGCATTTAGAAATGGCGTGATGATCTCAGACAATAAGGCCGCGGGTGCACACTCGATCACCAAATCGGCCTCGGGCTCTAGCTGGGCAATGGTCAATACCTTGACTGGATGCGCAAACGAAGAAACAAAACTCGCCGCCTTGACATGATCCTTGGCCGAGACGGCCGTCAAGACCACCCCCGGTATTTTGCCGGCAGCTAGACTTTGCGCGATCGACTTACCGATGGCGCCAAGACCTGCAATGGCAACACGCAATGGCTTCGAGGCTTGTGTTTGAGACATAGTTTTACAACCTAAAGAAAAAATGAAACAAGAAATTTTTATCCAACAAATTTAATCAATCTTCATATTTGAAGACTTCACGATCTGTGCATATTTTGCCACCTCTGCACGGATGTGCTCACCAAACGCAGCCGGAGTGCCTCCGATAATCTCAATGCCACGCTCAGCTAGATTTTTCTTGATGGCAGGATCCTGCAACACTTTGTTGAGTGCCGCATTCATTGTGGAAATCGCAAGCGGTGAGGTCGCAACCGGGGCGATGATTCCATACCAAGAGTCCGTCTCAAACTTCGGGAGACCTTGCTCCGCAATGGTTGGGATTTCTGGCGCGAGAGGTGCTCGGGTCAAATAGGTAGTCCCAAGCGCCTTTAGTTTGCCGCTGCGAATGTGGGCGATAAAATCCGGCAGATTTCCGAACATCAGATCGATGTTACCCGCCAACAAGTCAGTCAGCGCAGGGCCCTGTGCCTTGTAAGGCACATGCACCATATCGATTCCAGCCATCGTTTTGAGCATCTCACCCGCAAAGTGCGGAGTCGTGCCATTACCGAAAGATCCGTAGGAAAGTTTGCCTGGATTCTTCTTGGCGTACGCAATCAACTCTTGCAGAGTATTTATGCCCAAGCTGGGCTTGATTGCGAGCACGTTGGCTGTCTTAGCCAGCAAAATCACTGGCGCTAAATCATCCACTGTCTTGTAAGGTAAAGCCTTGACGAGCGTCTGGTTGACGGTGAAGCTATTAGCCACCCCACCAAAGGTGTGCTGATCAGTAGCCTTGGCAACCGCATCGACGCCGATGACTGTCCCCGCTCCAGGCTTGTTCTCTACGATCACTGGATTAGCGAGATCGCGCCCAACTTCAACAGACAACAGTCGCACCACCGCGTCGAGGGTGCTCGCGCCACCCGGGAACGGAACAATCATGCGGATCGGCTGAGTGGGCCAAGCTTTCGCCGGGGCCGTCTGTGCGTGCACCATGCCGGATGTCATCGCGAGCAATGAACATGCCGTCACCAAGAATTTATTCTTCATTAAGCGACTCCCCTTTGTTTGACCGAGCGAACATTTGACATCACAACTCCTTAAGCTTTTCCAGAAACTAACGCCATCAACGCGCCGGCGTCACGTGCACGATCCAGCGACCACACCGCATCGATCAAGGGCTCAACCTGAACACCTGATTTCCCATACGAACAGAGCGCGCGTAATTTCTCTTCAATCTGTGCGTCGGTCAGCGGCTTGCCCGTCGAGCCTTGCGGAACCTCCACGGTACGGCTCAAGACAAAACCGTCTGCCCAGTGGACTCTGACTGTCGCGGCTTCGACACCATACGCGCTATCTTCGATAAAGCAAACCTTTTGACCCAGCGCCTGGAGAGCGGGATCGGCAACAGCCTCATCACTAAACTCAGCCAGTCCTGCCCGCCCTCGCACGAGCGAAACAGGTACCGCATGCTGCGCACTCACCTGCGACTCTCGGCCCGTTCGGATACCAGGGCGATCGGTACGCTGCTTCAGTAAGGGGCGACCTACTAATTCAATACGGGAAATGTTCTGCACCGAACGCTGCACAAACTGTGCATCGCTGGCGATGTCCAAACAGGCATCAATCACAGGGTTAAGCACAACGCCACAAGGGTATGGTTTGTACGTATTCTGCAAGAGCTCCCATCGACGTCCTAAGTCTGATACCACCGCATCGAAATCCGGTGCATCGCAGGTCACCGGCATAAAACCACGCACTCCTTCAATCGGGGCCTTAGGCCCATCAAAATTCTGCTGGGCAAGTAGTGCTGCAATCATTCCGTTTCGCGCTGCGTTACCCATACTCACGCTCTTGGCCATCGTGCCAAGCGACTCAACCAAGCCCCCCGCTTGTACAGAGGCAGACCCAAGCGCCCAAAGAGACTGTTGCTCTGTCAGGCCTAGCAAGCGGGCTGACGCACATGCCGCACCAAATACTCCGCAGGTCGAGGTAATGTGCCAGCCACGCGCGTAGTGCCCGGGCGACACCCCGTTCCCAATACGACACTCCACTTCTGCCCCAACGATGAAGCTCAAGAGTGCCTCAGCACCCGTCACCGCGCGCGCTTGCGCCCAAGCAAACACTGGGGACGCCACCGGGGCGGTAGGGTGAATAATCGTGGGGATATGTGTATCGTCAAAATCAAAAACGTTTGCACCTATCGTATTAAGCGCTGCAGCGGTGAGCACATCCATCCGCTCGGCACGACCAATAATCGTTGCTTGTTGCGAATTAGAAAACGCACCATATACGCGCAGCGCTTTCTCAATCGTGGGGTCATAACAAGCTGAAAGCGCGGTTGCAAAGTAGTTCAATAAAGAACGCTTCGCTTCATGTCGCACTTGTTCGGGAACGTCATTCCATTCAAACTCAGCGGTGAATTTTGCTAGTTGGCGCGAGACATTTGGAACTGCCTTAGCTACGGGACTCATCAGCATTCTTCTTTTCTTCGTTATTCAAACTTTTAGACAACAGCGTGCATTCAAACTACAGCCAAGGCGCTATGAATTCGCGACAGCAGAGATCACGAGCTGTCGGCCATAGACCACCTGATCCGACAAGGCCTGCGACCACAACATACGTAAGCTCTCGGAATCCGCCTTGCGAAACTGACGTCGCGCATAGTTTTTCACGATCCAACCTAAACCATGTTCCCAGGCTCGACGCGGTTTGGGTTCATCCACATCATGTACAGAAATTTCTTCAAAACCATTCAGGCCCAACAACAACCAAAGCTGAAAAAGTCCGAGACTCAACCAAGGCATATGGGGTTCTGGCGTATCGTTTTGCGCGAACCAAGAGTAAGACCTGGGATAACCTTGGATCATGTGATTGACCCGCGCACCAACATAATTCGGATTAGGTACGGACAACACGAAACGTCCACGAGGGCTTAAATGTTGCCGTACGCTCTGGACAAAACTGCCCGGATTTTGCAAATACCCCATTGCCTCGCAGCAAACAATCGCATCGTAACGTCCAAGTTCTTTAGGGACGCCAGCGTTGAAATCTGCGCGAACGAATAAGCCATACCCCTGGGGAGCCGGTGAGTAAAAATCAATTCCATCAATAACGACGGGATGTCGCAGCGCATTGAGCAACCATCCGTCACCACAACATATATCCAACACTCTGCGCGGCGCAAAAACATTCAACGCATCCGCGACCGCACGCCGATGCGCCTTGCTACCCGTCATTGTGTGCGTCAGAGGATCTCTCATGACATCAACCATGCTTGCTCTTGTTCACAATGTAAGGGACGAGTCCTTGTGCATCGACAATCGCCTGAATGACAGGCGGCAATGGCGGCGTTTCAAAGCGCTTGGCATCAAAGAAAAATGCACCCATAGCAAGGTCCACATCAATACGATCTCCTGTACTCACCGCGGCGACGAGCTCCGGACACTCAAACACCGGCAGTCCAATGTTGATCGCATTGCGATAAAAAATGCGTGCGAAACTTGTCGCTACGACGCAAGAGATTCCGGCTGCCCGAATCGCAATGGGCGCGTGTTCTCGGGACGATCCGGAACCAAAGTTTCGACCCGCCACAATGATGTCACCCGCCTTGACGCGTCGCACAAAGTCCGGATCTAGCCCCTCCATGCAATGCCCAGCAAGCTCTTCAGGACGTCTTAACGTGAGATATCGGCCAGGAATAATCGTATCGGTATCGACATTGTCACCATAACGATGCACACAAACGGATGAAATCATGGACTGTGACCTATTTAGATAACCGCAAGCATACTTGGATCAACGATCTCGCCGTTGACGGCTGCCGCTGCAGCAACCCATGCGTTGGAAAGATAGACACGCGAATTAGGATGTCCCATTCTGCCTTTGAAATTACGGTTTGTCGTGGCGATAGCCGTTTCACCTTCCGCAAGTACCCCCATGTGGCCGCCAAAGCAGGCTCCGCATGTAGGCAACGACACTGCAGCACCTGCCGAGGCAAACACCTCGAGCAGCCCCTCTGCTGCCGCTTCGCGGTAAATCGCATTAGTGGCTGGCACGATGATGACCCTGACGTCGCGACTAACTTTTCGCCCGCGCAACACTGAAGCCGCCTGCCGAAGATCGGTCAAAGTTCCGTTAGAACAATTCCCGATGTAAACCTGATCGACTTTCGTGCCGATTAATTTAGACAGCACTGTTCCATTTGCGGGGGATGGCGGCACGGCCACCAGCGGCTCCAGCGCATCCAAGTCGATCACACGGCTCGACTGATAGTGCGCATCAGGGTCAGGCGCCACCGCTGAGCGTGCTCGCCAGCCATGCGCTGCGGCAAAGGCATGCACTTGCTCGTCGGCCTCGAAGACACAGGTCTCGGCACCGGCTTCAACAGCCATATTCGCGACAGCCATCCGCTCATCGACATTTAAATGACACAGCCCTGGCCCCCCAAACTCAATCGACAAATTGGATGCACCATCCGAGCCAATCGCAGCAATCAACGACAGAATGATGTCCTTGCCCGTCACGTACGGACGAGGCGAACCCACGATATCGATGCGCATTGACTCTGGTACCTTGACCCATAACTCACCAAGCGCCATGGCCGCGGCCAAGTCGGTTGAACCAAAGCCCATCCCTGACGCATTGAACGCGCCCGCGGTACAGGTGTGGGAATCAGCGCCAAAGACTATCCCCCCCGGGCCAATCATGCCGATCTCTGGCAACAAGGTGTGTTCAATCCCGCCGTTACCCGCGTCGTAGTAGTGCTCAATTCCAAATTGGCGTCCAAACTGCCTGAGCAAGCGGATGGACTGGGCGCTAATGATGTCCTTTGCAGGCGAAAAATGATCGGCAACAAGCACGACCCTGTCGGGATACCGCGGGCCAGCCTCTTGCATGCGCTCAAGTTGCTCAATCGTAATGGTGCCACTCACATCATTAATTAATACAACATCCGGAGACACCATTACGATGTCCCCTGCCTTGGCAGCACCCGACTCCGTGTGCGCTGCGTAAAGCTTTTCGGTCATGGTTTGACCCATATTTTTCCCCAAAAGGTTAAGCTCATAGCTAACCAAGCATCCTATTCAACCAAACAACGGCCCGCAAAACAAGCCGTTTTGACATCTTTGAACATGACAGCCCCAAAGCCGCCAAGTAAGCCTCACCTTATTCGCATGCATCCTCGCGACAACGTAGCCATCGTTGGCAATGACGGTGGCCTCGCGGCAGGCACTACGATACCTGATGGCCCCACTCTCAAAGACAAGGTGCCGCAAGCGCATAAAGTCGCCTTAACAGACCTGACCGCCGGTCAGCCCGTGATCCGTTACGGGGTGACGATCGGCTATGCACTTAAGGATATCGCAGCAGGAAGCTGGGTGCATGAAAAACTATTACAGATGCCGTCGGCCAGAAATTTTGAGAACCTGCCGATTGCCACGATCAAACCCCATCAAACTGAACCCCTGACGGGCTTTACCTTCGAGGGCTATCGCAACGACGACGGCTCAGTTGGCACTCGCAACCTATTGGGCATCACGACCACCGTGCAGTGCGTCGCCGGCGTGGTCGAGTTTGCCGTGCAGCGCATCCGCAACGAGTTGTTACCACGATACAAAAATGTGGACGATGTGGTGGGACTTGAGCATAGCTACGGGTGTGGCGTGGCGATCGACGCCGCTGAGGCCATCATCCCGATTCGCACCGTACGCAACATTAGTTTGAATCCAAACTTTGGTGGTGAGGTCATGGTGGTGAGCCTTGGGTGCGAGAAATTGCAGCCAGACCGTCTGTTGCCACCCGGAAGCTTCCCCATCAAAGACGATCGAAGCACGAGCGTCAATACGATTTGTTTACAAGACGCTGAGCACGTTGGGTTTATGTCGATGATCGAAGCCATCATGCGCGAGGCAGAGATTCATCTAAAGCGACTGAATCAACGCACGCGAGAGACCGTTCCCGCCAGTGCACTTGTCGTGGGCATGCAATGCGGCGGAAGCGACGCATTGAGTGGCGTGACGGCAAACCCTGCGCTCGGCATTGCGGCAGATTTACTCGTGCGCGCTGGTGCGACGGTCATGTTTAGTGAAAACACCGAGGTGCGCGACGGCGTCGATCAACTGACTGCTCGCGCGGCAAATCCTGACGTTGCGCAAGCAATCATCGACCAGCTCGAGTGGTATGACAACTATTTGGCACGCGGAAAAGTCGACCGTAGTGCGAACACGACCCCCGGGAATAAGGCTGGCGGCCTATCGAATATTGTCGAAAAAGCGATGGGATCCATCATCAAAAGTGGTTCCGCGCAGATATCAAGCGTCTTGGCGCCCGGTGAAAAACTTGGCGCTGGGCAACGCGGCCTCGTCTATGCCGCCACTCCAGCGAGTGATTTCATTTGTGGCACGCTACAACTCGCGGCAGGCATGAACCTCCACATCTTTACAACGGGACGTGGTACGCCCTATGGGCTGGCTGAGTGCCCTGTGATTAAGGTTGCGACCCGAAGCGATCTCGCACGGCGGTGGCACGATTTGATGGATGTGAATGCAGGTCGCGTGGCCGATGGTGAACTATCAATCGAAGCGCTGGGCATGGAGATTTTCAAACTCATGCTTGAGGTCGCAAGCGGCCGCAAAACCTGGGCCGAGCAATGGAAGATCCACAATGCACTGGTCTTGTTTAACCCTGCACCGATTACCTGAACCAAGATGGCCACTCTGCACCCCTCACACGTCGCAGCCGTTTTATTGACGGGCGGGCAAGGCTCGCGACTTGGCGGCTGCGCAAAGAGCCTCGTGCAGGTAAATGGCAAGCCTCTGGTTCTGCGCCAGCTGGAGGCGCTCCATGCAGCCGGCATCCAACAGATTGTCGTCGTCACGGGCTTCTTCCACGCAGAGGTCGAAACCTTGCTGAGGACCTCAGCCGCTACCGCGGCGTGGGCGCAGACCGTAAGAGTTGTTCGAAATCCAGCACCTGAAAACGGCCAACAATCCTCTGTCCTGCACGGTCTCACAGCGTTGGCTGCGCCTTACGAGCTCACCTTAGTCGTGTTGGTTGACCAACCGCTCATGACTGCACAAGACTATCAGGAGTGTATCGAGGCATATAACGGTCGACCTCCTCGCACCTGCATCGCGTACCCACGAGTGGACGGCAAGCGCGGTAACCCTGTTGCCTTGGGTCCTGAGGCGGTGCAAGCAGTGCTGGCCTCCGGTGACACCTGCCGAGCGTATATCGAGAGCCACGGGGAGCTCGTTCATCAATATCCCAGCCAAAACGGCCATTTTCTGGCTGATATGGATACCCTGTCGGATATTGAAAACCTCCGTCAGCAAACCGGACTAAACCTCCAATTACCTTAGTGTTTTAGCCCCTCGCAGCGTCACATTGTGGTAATTTTCCCCTATTCTCGACGGAGCAAACATGCTTAAGCTTAACTTTCATCCGACTGGCCGCCACTTTCTACAGATCCCAGGCCCCAGTCCTGTGCCGGATCGCATCTTGCGCGCCATCAGCTTGCCGACCATTGACCATCGCGGGCCCGAGTTTGGCGCCCTAGGTCTGAAAGTTTTGCAAGGCATGAAAGACATCTTCAAGACCAAACATCCGGTCGTAATCTACCCAGCCTCCGGTACGGGCGCATGGGAAGCAGCTCTGACCAATACGCTGAGCCCCGGCGACCACATTTTGATGTTTGAGACAGGTCAGTTCGCCTCGTTGTGGAATAAGCTCGCCACACGACTTGGCCTCAAGACCGAGATTTTGTCTTGGCAAGGGACGGATGAGCATCTGCCCAACGCACCAGGCTGGCGTCGCGGTGTTCAAGCGGACTTGATTCATGCACGCCTGCTGCAGGACAAGAATCATGAAATTAAAGCCGTCTGTGTCGTACACAACGAGACCTCCACGGGTGTCACCTCCAACATTGCGGCTGTTCGTAAAGCGATGGACGATGCCAAACACCCAGCGTTGTTGATGGTCGATACGATCTCAGGCCTTGCAAGTGCAGACTTCCAGCATGATGCGTGGGGCATCGATGTCTCCATCAGTGGTTCGCAGAAAGGCTTGATGCTGCCTCCAGGCATTAGCTTTAACGCTGTGTCCCCGCGTGCGATTGAGGCCTCGAAAACGGCCAAGCTTCCCCGCGCCTTTTGGGCTTGGGACGAAATCATTGAAATGAATAAGGATGGCTACTGGCCCTACACGTCGAGCACCAACCTGCTCTATGGTTTGTCTGAGGCGCAGGACATGCTCGCCGAAGAAGGCATGGACAAAGTCTTCGCTCGCCATCAGCGTTGGGCGGCTGGCGTTCGCGCAGCTGTGACGGCCTGGGCCTTGCCGATTCAGTGTGCTGACCCTACCGTGTATTCGCCTATTTTGACTGGCGTCATCACACCCGTTGGCGTCGATGCAGATGCGATTCGTAAACTTATTCAACAACGCTTTGATCTGTCTTTAGGCACCGGACTGGGCAAGCTGAAAGGCCGCATGTTCCGTATTGGCCACTTGGGTGACAGCAACGATCTCACCTTGTTAGCCACTCTCGCTGGTGTTGAGATGGGCTTAAAGTTGGCAGGAGTCAAACTTGCTGGAAGTGGCGTGAACGCTGGTATGGACTATTTTGCAAAGAACGTATGAGCGCAGTTCTCGCACCGCAGCCCCCAAAGCCGATCGTCTTTCATCGAAAGCAAACGGCTAGCGCCTCAGCGCTTGCCACACGTCTTGCCACGGAAATTCGTGGCGACGTGTTGTTTGATGCGGCAAGCCGCGGACGTTACTCGACCGATGCCTCGATCTATCAGATCACACCGACTGGGGTAGTCGTGCCGCGCGATCAAGCCGATGTGTTGTGCGCGCTAGATGTCGCGCGTGATCTCGGTGCAGCTGTGTTGTCACGCGGCGCTGGCACAAGTCAATGCGGGCAGACAGTTGGCGAAGCACTGATCATCGACAACAGCCGATGGCTTTGTAATGTAATTGACTTCGATCCCCAGGCGTGCACGGTAACCGTCGAGCCCGGTATTGTTCTTGACCATCTCAATGCGTGGTTAAAGCCGCATGGCTTGTGGTTTCCGGTCGACGTATCGACAAGCGCACAATGCACGATCGGCGGCATGGCGGGCAATAATTCCTGTGGCTCGCGATCCATCGAATATGGCAACATGGTTCACAACGTGTTGGGTATTGATGCCATTCTGCCAGATGGGACGCAAGCGTACTTTGGTTCCTTGAATGCGCCTGTATCGGGCTCTCGGATGCAAGGCATCCTGGATCAACTCAAACAGATCGCAACAAGGGAGCGTGGCGAACTCGCTGAGCGCATTCCCAAAGTGTTGCGACGCGTAGCGGGTTACAACCTCGATTTATTTGATTGTCAGAACCCACGCGCCTACACCGACGATGGCGTAGCCAACCTGTCGCATCTCTTGGTTGGTTCGGAAGGCACGCTCGCATACAGCCGTCAGATTACGCTCAAGCTAAGCCCTCTGCCAGTGCATAAAACCTTGGGCGTGGTGAACTTCCAAAGCTTTTATCAAGCAATGGACTCGGCACAGCACATCGTTAAACTGAATCCGACAGCAGTCGAGCTTGTTGACCGCACGATGATTGAGCTCGCTCTTGAGAATCCCGCCTTCCGGCCCGTGATCGAGAAAGCACTGATTGGAAAGCCTGCTGCGATCCTGCTCGTTGAGTTTGCCGGCGAAGAACAGTCCGGATTGATTAAGAAGCTCGATGAACTCGACACCCTGCTGTCAGATCACGGCTTACCTAATTGTGTCGTCAAGATGCCTGAGGCCAACGCACAAAAAGCCTTATGGGATGTGCGCAAAGCGGGCTTGAACATCATGATGAGCATGAGAGGTGACGGCAAACCCGTTTCCTTCGTGGAAGACTGTGCGGTCCCGCTTGAAAATCTGGCCGAATACACCAATAGATTGACCGAAGTGTTTCATCGCTATGGAACCGAGGGCACTTGGTACGCGCATGCGAGCGTGGGCACACTGCACGTTAGACCCATTCTAGATATGCGCCGCGACGGCGCACAGAAAATGCGCGCAATCGCTGAAGAGACTGCAGCGCTTGTGCGGGAATACAAAGGCGCCCTTTCGGGTGAGCATGGCGACGGTTTGTGCCGCGGCGAATGGGTGGCGTGGCAATATGGTCCGCGAATCCACCAAGCCTTCGCCGAGATCAAAAATCTTTTTGATCCAGATAACCGCTTTAGCCCTAACAAGATGATTCATCCACCCAGAATGGATGATCGTTCTAATTTCCGTTTTGCGCCGGGCTATGGGGTGGCCAATATTTCAACCGCACTCGACTGGTCTAGCTGGAATGTGTTGCGCGACCCGCTGACTGGCGTCGAGACTGCACCTGGCACCGGAGTCGATCCAAGCAATGGGCTGGCCTCTGCTATTGAGATGTGTAATAACAACGGTCATTGCCGCAAATTCGATGCCGGCACCATGTGCCCAAGCTACCGAATCACCAAAGACGAGCAACACGTCACCAGAGGACGCGCCAACACCTTGCGTCTGGCCTTATCCGGACAACTTGGGTCGGATGGCTTAGCAAGCTTAGAAGTGAAAGAAACGCTGGACCTATGTGTATCCTGCAAGGGCTGCAAGCGCGACTGCCCCACAGGCGTCGACATGGCCAAGATGAAGATCGAGGCCCGAGCAGCTTGGGGTGCAAAACATGGCACCAGCCTGCGTGAGAAGTTAGTCGCCTATATGCCTCGCTATGCTGGTGCAGCCGGGCACGTTGGAGGCGTACTGCACGCGCTTGAGCAGACACCTGTGCTTGGCGCCGCGGTAAAGAAAATGCTGGGGTTTGCTGCTGAACGCTCTTTACCTGTTTTCCGTCCTAGCTTTTTAAAGGCGATACAGAAATCAGCACAAAGCAATACATCAACAGGCGCGTCTTCAGCGGTCAAAGAAGTTCTATTGTTTGTGGATACCTTCAACAATCACATCGATGTTGAAAACGCACAGGCTGCACAGCAAGTGCTTGAAGCTGCGGGTTATACCGTGCACTTCAACACCGTCCCGAACGAACGACCCCTCTGCTGCGGCCGTACTTTCTTGTCTGCAGGATTGGTCAAACAGGCTAAACAAGAAGCGCGTCGCGCCCTGGATGCACTCACCCCTTTCGTAAAACGCGGCGTGCCCATCGTGGGTTTAGAGCCCTCTTGCCTATTAACCATGCGCGATGAGTTCTTGCAATATGGTTGGGGTGAAGAAGCCAAGGCTTTGAGTGAAAGCGCCCTTCTATTTGAGGAATTCCTGGTCCGCGAACATAAAGCGAATCGGCTCAGCCTTTCGCTCTCAGCCATTGATACCGATACCGTGATGTTGCACGGTCACTGTCACCAAAAAGCATTCGATGCCTTGACACCTGTGCAAACCGTGCTGAGCTGGATTCCAGGGGTGACAGTCTCAACAATCGAATCATCGTGCTGTGGTATGGCTGGAAGTTTTGGTTACGAGGCAGAACATCACGACGCATCACTTGCCATGGCTGAGCTTGCTCTGCTACCAGCAGTGCGCAAGCGCAAGCCTAACTCTGTGGTGGTCGCTGATGGCACAAGTTGCCGTCACCAAATTCATGATGGCGCACAAACAGAGGCCATACACACAGCCCGTCTGTTAGCCCAAGCACTCAAGTCTTAGTTCTATTCTTACGCCCGCGCGGTAGAACTCTAGACTTGAAACATCGCCCAAATAACTAAGCAAAACTTTCTTTTGTAGCATTCCCTTCGTTCGATGGGTATACGCAACACTTAGCCTCAGCTAAAAAGTTGTCACTCGCCTAACGACTTTGCACCCCCTCCGTGGGTCGGGCCTCGGGTGCACACAAACGTATAACCCTGACGCCATGACGGCTATGACGATCGCAAAGCAAGAAGAACACCATCTAGACCATGACGGCATGCTGATTGCACAGGACTGGGCGACCCGCTACTCCGAGACATCACATGCAACATGGGCAAGCCTGATCAATTCAATGCAGGAACTGTCTGCTAAGACTTCGTGCTCCAAGCTTCTTCAAGGCCAAGAGGCCATTCGCCTAGATACCAAGCACATCCCTAAGTTTAGCGATCTTACCGCTCAGCTCTCGCGCTCAACGGGTTGGGAAGTGACGGGTGCACATGGCTTCATTCCAAACGAAATATTTTTTACTGAGTTGGCGAACAAAAGGTTTCCGATGGCGTGTGAAATTCGATCGCTCGATGGATCGCAATTTCAGGAATATCCGGATCTGTTTCACGATATATACGGGCACACGGCAATGCTCATGTATCCCGAAGTATCTAAGCTTATGCAGTCTAGTGCGCGCGGCATATTGAAAGCCATCAAAATGGGGCGTCAAGATCTAGTCAAAAAAATTGCTGCCGCGTATTGGTTCACGCTCGAGGTCGGTTTAGTTAAAGAGCGAGGGAATATAAAAGTGTATGGCGCCGCGGTCGCTTCATCGCCTAAAGAAATTATGTTCGCAACAGAAGACAAAACGCCAAACTTAATCCGCTTTGATCTCGATCGGGTGATGAGAACTGACTACAACATGTTGGATCTTCAACGCACTTATTTCGTCCTTGAGGACATCACTGAACTAGAAGATTTGGCACAACAAGATTTCTTTGAGCGCGCACTTCGCTTAGAAAACATGCCTACGCTTGCGCAGGGCGTAATCGATGCAAGCGACGAGATTATTCAATTAGGCTCGGACCGAAGCCTAGTCATACCCACAAATACTGTCGAGGCGATTTGATGTACACGCCGATCGAAGCAGCATGATTAACGGCGAGCTACTGCCGTTAACTGATGCACAGTTAAACATCTGGTTTCATCAACTGATTGACCCGAGAGCGACTGGCTACAACATTGGTCAGTCGATAAGTTTTAGGGGCCACCTAGACTTAAAGCGCCTTGCCTTTGCACTCAAAGCAGTTATCGACCGTTTCGACAACCTGCGCTGCCGTTTCGTGGTGATAAACGACGAACCGTTTCAGATCATCGACGAAGATGTGACAGCGCCATTCCTGACATGGGATGTACGAGATCAAAGAGACCCCGCGCTGGCCGCACAAGAAATTATTACCGGAGAGTTTGAACAAGCCTTCGATTTAAAACTGGATCGCCTTTGTCGCTTCGGTTTGATACAAATTGCCGATGACCAGTGGGAATGGTTCTGGGTCATGCACCATTTGGTCAACGATGGCTGGGGCTGCCAAGTGGCCATGCAGTACATGGCCGAGGTTTATTTGGATTCGGCAGCCTCAACCAAGCCCATAGGCGTATCTTGGGCTCAGACGGTTAGACGCGCACTCGAATACCGAGGCAGCGAGACTTATCTAAAAGATCGACAGTATTGGCAATCAAGGCTAGAGGGTATCGAGGCAAACTGTTCACTCGCAAATCGCCCCGTCGCTGTTCATGCACCCGATATACCCGCATCGTATAGCACTCAGCTTTCTCGGGAACAGTACGATCGAATCGTTGCAACGGGGCACCGCTTAGGTGTCACCCCCTTTGCTGTGTTAACCGCAATCTATGCAATCTATCTGTCGCGCCTGACGGGCAAGTTAGATATTTGTCTTGCTATCCCCGCCTTAGGACGCGACACACAAGCTCGCTTAGCTGGCGGGATGATGTCTAACCCCGTAGTACTCAGAATTGCAATAGCGCCTCAGGACAGCTTTGCTGACGTCGTGCAGCAAACATCTGCTGCCATGCGTGGCGTGCTGCGTCACAGTCGCTATCCAATAACTGACATCAATAAGTTGCATATTGCAAATCGAGAGCTGGTTCCTTTTAATTTAGAGATAAATCTCCTGAGCTTCAATTTGAAGCTCAATTTTGGATCTCTGGCGGCTCAGTTAAAAACGTTGAAGACTGGCCCCGTAGGTGAAAGCGCCTTACGAATTTATGACAATCTCGATGACGGGCCCGTTGAGCTTAGGTTTGAATACGAGCCGGACTATCTCAGCGAATCATCGGTCGTCAAGCATCTAGATCGATTGACCGAATTATTTCTCAATCTACCCGATGACGATACGGCAGTCGCCTCAGTCAAAATAATCAGAGATATAGAGTTTGGCTCCGTTCTTGAGCTATTTCGAGGGAAACACTCTGCTATAGATCAATCCCATTCGACGCTCCCCGAGCTCTTTGAGCAGCAAGTCGCCCGCACGCCTGAGGCCACAGCACTCGTGTTCGATGGGGACAGTCTCACGTACGCGCAACTCGATGCGCGCGCCAACCAGCTTGCGCGTCACTTAATTAGCCTAGGCATCGGCCCCGAGCAGATCGTGGCAATCGCGCTCCCACGCTCCATCGAAATGGTCGTTGCCCTTATCGCAGTGCTTAAGTCCGGTGCAGCCTACCTGCCGGTTGACCCAGACTACCCCACCGCACGCTTAGCCTTTATGCTCACCGATAGCGGTGCGAGCTTACTCATCAGCCAGGTCGGTGTCATTCAAGAAGCGCTTGACACACATCGTCTCAATGCCTCACAGACCTCGAACGTTACGCTTGCAGTGCTGCAGCTAAATGACGCCGCCACTCAAGTCACTCTTGCCACGCTTGATCAAGCACCTATCACGCAAGCCGAGCGAATTACACCGCTCACCCCGCAGAACCTCGCTTATCTGATCTACACCTCAGGGTCGACTGGAACACCTAAGGGTGCTGGTAATACGCAATTAGCTCTTATCAATCGCTTGGATTGGATGCGATCCGAATTGCAACTAACATCAGTTGATCGTGTACTACAGAAGACTCCCTGGTCCTTTGATGTTTCGGTATGGGAGTTTCTATTACCTGTTTTTAACGGCGCAACACTCATCGTTGCTAAACCAGAAGGTCATAAGGATCCACGATACCTTGAGCAGTTAATTCGTGAACAAGGGGTTACCACCCTGCACTTCGTCCCCTCGATGCTCGATGCCTTCTTGGCGTCAAAGAATAATCATGACGCACTACCCATCAAACATCTTGTCACAAGCGGCGAGGCCTTAAGTGGATCGTTACAACACGAGTGCCTCAATAAGCTACCAAACACACTACTCTGGAATTTTTACGGTCCTACCGAGGCCGCGATTGATGTCACGTACTGGCAGTGCAGAAAAAGTGACGGATTAGATACACCTCCCATCGGCTACCCCATCTGGAACACGCAGATCTATATCCTCGATGCAAGTCTGAGTCCTTTACCAGTGGGCGTTGCCGGCGAGCTCTACATCGCAGGCGCGGGCCTCGCGCGTGGCTATCTCGGTCGTGCGGGGCTCACCGCTGAGCGCTTCGTGGCTAACCCCTTCACGCCAGGTGCCCGCATGTACCGCAGCGGCGACTTAGCGCGCTGGACCGAGGACGGGGTACTGGAATACCTCGGGCGGGCGGACGCGCAGGTCAAGATCCGAGGCTTTAGGATTGAGTTGGGCGAGATCGAAGCAGCACTCGTTGCCATCCCCGGCATCGCTCAGTGCACCGTGCAGGCCCGAGGCGAGGATGTGGCTAAGCAGCTGGTGGCGTATCTCGTTGCGAGTTCAGATGCGGTTGTAGGCACAGGTGCAGATGTCTCCATCCCTGAGACAGCGGTTATTCGTAGCGTTCTGTCCAGTACCCTGCCCGACTACATGGTGCCGGCCGCCTTCGTGGTGCTCGACTCACTACCACTCACGCCCAACGGCAAGCTCGATGTGCGTGCCCTGCCCGCGCCCGAGATCACGGGCGAAGGCGAGTACCGAGCTCCTGTCACTGAACACGAGCAACTCGTGGCCAACCTCTTTGCTGAGCTCACAGGCGCCACACGTGTTGGCTTAGACGATAGCTTCTTTGCGCTAGGCGGCCACTCGCTTCTCGCCATGCGCCTGCTCTCACAGCTGAGGACTCGCACCGGGCTTGAGCTTGCGCTACGTATTCTCTTTGAGCAGCCCACCGTTGCCGGGGTTGCTCAGGCACTTGACCAAGTGCAAGCCGAAGCACAGGCGCTTGCCGCAAGCGGTGCGGTGGCAGTCTGGCGCCCGCCCATTATCCCGGGTCAAGGTGTCGCTAATCCTGAGGCGGATGGAACCCAACGCGTACTCTCCTACGGTCAGATACGACTCTGGACGCTTGAGCAGATTGAAGGTGCGAGTGGTAACTACAACATGCCTGCAGCGCTCAGGCTCTCGGGTGCATTGCAGGCTCAGGCGCTAGGGCTTGCCTTGCGCGATGTGATCGAGCGCCATGAGCCGCTGCGCACGGTGATCGCAAACGAGGACGGAGAGCCCCGGGGTTATGTGCGATCGCTTGATCGCCACGCTCAGATTCTTGAGCAAGAGGATCTGAGCGTACTCAATGAAGCTGAGCGTACCGAGGTGCTTGAGCAAACCGTTGCTCGCGATGCAACTAAGTCCTTTGATTTAAGCCGCGATCTGATGATCCGAGCTCGCTTGATCAAACTCAGTGGTGACCAACACGTACTCACCCTAGTCATGCATCACATCGCGGGCGATGGCGTCTCGATGGGGGTGTTCTGCAAAGAGTTAACACAGGCCTATGGGGCTCGAGCACAAGACCAAGCACCTGGCTGGACTCCGCTCGCTGTATCCTACGCAGACCATGCCGCCTGGCAACGGGCATGGTTAGAGGACAGCGGCGAGCTCGCGCGTCAAAGCCAGTCCTGGCAAGCGCAGCTCGCAGGCATTCCCGAGCGCTTGAGCTTGCCGACCGATCACCCCAGAGAGGCGGGTCGCAGCCGCGCTGCGCGCTACCTGCCCATTGAGATCAGTGCACAGACCACTGCTCAGCTGCTAGTTCTGGCCAATCGGCATCAGACAACGCTCTTTACTGTGCTCATCGCTCTCTACGGCACTCTACTTGGACGTC